>NZ_CP027293.1:4800000-8676505 GCF_043523415.1 Streptomyces sp. SGAir0957 | reverse complement strand
TGTCCGTACCCCTTCGTCTGGCAGGCTCTGGCCACCAATCCTCACACCCCGCCCGCGGCTCTCCTGGAGCTGAGCAAGGCGCGCGACAGTGACTGGAACGACAACCGACTCCTTCACCTCCTGGCCGAACACCCGGAGGCAAACCGCATAGTTCTCCGATCTGTGCTCGATGGCGTTGCAGCGAAGCTTGACGAGGGCGAAAGGCCTTACGCCGCCGTCCTTGCTCTCGCGGGTCGGCCAGAGCTTGAGACCGGCGAGGTGAGAAAGCTCGGGACTCTTCGAGGGTCCTCTGCTCGTCTACGCCGCCTGCTTGCACTGCGGCTGAGCTCCCGCATCTGAATGATCGTGCCTCTCCAGGTGCGACGATCACGGCGTGGCTGGTGTGATCAAGGCGTCGGAGCCTTCCTGGATAGCCCCGTTCACCGGGCTGAGCCCGCGTGTCTTCAGGAAGCTGGTGACGGGTCTGCGTTGCGCGGGTGCGGACGCGGTCCGCAAGGGCCGGCCATGGAGCCTTCCGCTGGAGGACCGGCTCCTGCTGGTCGCGGCGTACTGGCGAACCGACCTCACGATGCGGCAGCTCGCGCCGCTGTTCGGGGTGTCAAAGTCGGCAGCCGACCGCATCATCGCCCACCTCGGACCGAGGCTCACCCTCCAGCCCCGCAAGCGGTTCGCCAAGGGCACCGTGCTCATCGTGGACGGCACCCTGGTGCCCACCCGCGACCACACGATCGCCGAGCGGTCGAAGAACTACCGGTACTCCACCAACCACCAGGTCGTCATCGACGCCGACACCCGCATGGTCGTCGTGGTCGGCCGGCCACTCGCCGGAAACCGCAACGACTGCAAGGCGTGGGAGGAATCCGGCGCCAAAGCCGCCGTCGGCGAGACCACCACGATCGCCGACGGCGGATATCCCGGCACCGGGCTCGTCATCCCTCACCGCAGAGAACGCGGCAAGACCGAACTTCCAGCCTGGAAGGGGGAACACAACAAGTCCCACAAGCAGGTCCGGGCACGCGTCGAGCACGTCTTCGCCCGCATGAAGACCTGGAAGATCCTCCGCGACTGCCGCCTCAAAGGAGACGGCGTCCACCACGCCATACTCGGCATCGCCCGCCTGCACAACCTCGCCCTCGCCGGATAGGCCAGCGCGCCGCACGGCGGCCCACCACGCCCGAGGCGTCAGAGATCATTCACGGGACAGCCCTTAAGAGGGACCAAGACGTCGTTTCTTATGGCTGAGGTGCGGGGTGGACGGCTTCAGGGAAGCCCAGCTCGTCCAGCAGCGCGTCGAACAGCTCCTCCACGAAGGTCTCCTGTGTGCGTAGCAGTTCCTCGATCCGAGACCGCTGCGCCGCGGCCTGGGCACCCCGCTGAAGCCCACACGAGAGCGCCTTCGGCGTCGGTCGGCACCTCCGCATCGAGTTCTGCACGCTTGTGTCCGATGGCTTCTTCGAACTCCGGGGTGGCCAACCACAGACTCACGTCGTCCACGTCCTCCGGTTCCTCGACGAGGAGAGCGGCGGCGTTGTCCAGGTTGAGCCACGCCTGCCAGCGGTGCCCGTCGGCGTCCAGGCCGGTCACGAGGGCGACGCTGCTGTCGGAGACATCGGCGACGCAGGCCGGCGCTCCGGTCCATTCGACCAAAAGTGGACAGGTACTCGTCCTCCCAGATGCCTTGTTCCAACTGCAGGGTCTGCCAACCGCCCGGTCGCGGCTGCCACTCGTGCACGTCGTCCCTCAGCTCTGGACCGGTGCTGTTGAACATGGGTGCCTTCAGCAGTGGGCGCTCGCTGCGCGCAAAGACCAGATGACCGGAAAAGCCCATCGAACCTCCTCGTCGAATCCCAGCGCACCCTACGAGCTGCTACTGACATCACCGGTGCTGGCCGACTGTTGCTCCCGACCGACCGGCTCACCTGATCAACCGGCGGTAGCCGATGAGGACTGCGGCTATGCCGACGAACGCGAGGAAGTGTTCGGCCTTGCGTTCGTAGCGGCGGTGGAGTTTTCGACAGCCGGCCAGCCAGGACACGGTTCGCTCGACCACCCACCGATGCCGGCCCAGCCTCTGCGAGGACTCGACGCCCCTGCGGGCGATGCGGTGGCGGATGCCGCGTTCGCGGAGCCATCGGCGCAGGGGGTCGTAGTCGTAGCCCTTATCGGCGTGCAGCTTCGCCGGCCTTCGCGCCGGGGACCACGGCGGGACCGGATGGGCGGGATGCCGCGCACGAGCGGCTCCAGACCCTGGCTGTCGTGCATGTTCGCGCCGGAGATACCCAGGGACAGCGGCAGTCCGTTCCGGTCGCAGATCAGGTGGATCTTCGATCCGAGTTTGCCGCGGTCGGTCGGATTCGGTCCCGTCAAAGGCCCCCTTTTGCCGCCCGCAGACTGACCGAGTCGATCGCGCACCGCGACCAGTCCAGCTCACCCCGCGCACCGAGCTCGTCAAGGATCACGCGGTAGAGCCTCGCCCAGACCCGGTCCCGGCTCCACTGGGCGAACCGGCGGTAGACCGTGGGCCAGGCCGGGCCGAACACCGGCGGCAACTGCCGCCAGGTGCAGCCCGACGTCGCCACAAAGATGATCGCCGCCAGGGCCTCACGGTCACCGGCCCGGCGTCGGCCACCGCCCTGCGGGCGTATCACCTCAGTCGGTGGCACCACCCTCCGGAACAATGCCCACAACTCGTCCGGCACCAGGCGCTCAGCGAGATCAGTCATGCACGGATCAACGAACGATCACGCCATAAGAAACGACGTCTAAGCCGACTTCCGGCTCACCCGGAGCTGCCGCGCGACCTCCATCGGCGTGTTGCCTTGCGCCAACAACCTGGCGGCCTGCACCCGCACGGTCTCCCGGCGTCCACGCCCCACGGCGGTCAACCCGCCCCCCTCCGCATACCTCACACACCACGGAATACAGCCAACACACCGGACACATCAGGCACTTCCCGCAACTGCACCCTAACGAGCCGAAGTCAGTAACGCCCTCTCAGGTCACCGCACATAACCGCCACTCTCCGCCGGGCACGGGTGGGGCACGGGAATCGCCGCGAAAACCGTGTGCCCCAGCGGCTGAGCTGTTGCGGCTGCTCGTACAACCAACCGGCCCTCTTGTTTGTCTTGTTCGGCGATGTCTGAATCACCTCGGCCGCCGAACAGGACTGACTGACTTGATGAACCCAGCCAGACGCACGACCGCCACCGCCTTGGCTCTGGCCACGGCAGGCGGAGTGCTCTACGCCACCGCGGTACCTGCTTCTGCGGCGGTGAACTGCACTTCCCCTGTCTTCACACGGCAGTTCTTCGCGAACACGACGTTCTCGGGCACGCCGAAGAAAGACGGACTGCGATTCCACGATCGACCAGAACTGGGGCAGCGGAGCACCCGTCTCCGGCGTGCCGTCCAACAACTTCGGGGTGCGCTGGTCGGTGACGCGCGACTTCGGCTCCGGTGGCCCCTTCACGTTCACGGCATCCGCCCTGGACGGAATGCGCGTCTATGTCGACGGTGTCCGCAAGATCGACGTATGGAAGAACGTCTCCGCCACCGTCAAGAAGACGGTCAACGTGACGATCCCCGCAGGCAAGCACACGATCCGCTTCGACTTCGTCAACTGGACGGGTTCCGCGAATGTCAGGTTCGCCTATGCGCCACGTACCTCCGCCGCCTACGACAAGGTCAAGCCCCTCATCCCGACGGGCACGGCCGTCTCGTACAACTCCGTCACCGGCGCCGCCAAGCTCACCTGGACCAGGAGCAAGGAGATGGACCTGGCGAATTACCGGGTCTACCGCCGGCTTAAGGGCGCGCCGTACGGCAAGCAGCTCGCAACGACCACCGCGACGTCGTACACCGACAGCGCGCTGCCCAAGACCGGGGCGACCTACTACTACGAGGTGCGTGCCGTCGACAAGGCGGGCAATGTCTCCGGCGGCAGCCCTGACAAGCTCGTCACCACCGTCGACAGGACGCCGCCCGCCGCGCCCTTCGTCGAACAGGACGCCTGTCCGGCCGACCAGCCCTACGCGGCACCGCAGCTGGTCACCACGCGCAGAACGCCGCCGACATCGTCCGGTACGAGATGCAGCGGCTCGACGCCGCCACGAAGCTCTGGAGCACCGTCTACTCCGGCACCAAGGGTGCGATCTGCGACACCGGTTACCGGGCCGACGGCAGCAAGGTCACCTACCGGGGGCGGGCCCGGGACGCCGCCGGGAACTGGTCGGCGTACTCGGCCGCCACGACGTTCACCACTCCCGACCTGACCCCGCCAGCCCCGGTCACAGGGCTCCGCGCCGAATACAGGTCGGCGTTCCGCACCTGGTGTGGTCACCCGTCACCGGGGCCGCCTCTTATCAGGTCCTCCAGTACGACCCGGCGACCGGCGGCTACACCGACGCTCTTCCCGGAGGCCACCACCACCCGCACCGACGTGGTGCCGACCCAGTCGGCCGCCGTCGCCGACACATACCGGTACGCGGTGCGCTCACTGGACGCCAAGGGCAACCCTGCCGCGCCGGTGGAGGTCACTCTGGAGATGGCAGACCGGCCGGAGGCGATCCCCGCGTTCAAGACCACTGCCGACAGGTTCGACGGGCGTGATGGTCGAGTGGAGCAGCGTCGACCCGTGGACCGTCGACGAGCAGCCCCTTCCCACGTACAAGATCATTCGAACCGACACCGCGACCGGCGAGACCGACATCGTTGACCGGTGCAAGCCGTTCACCTCGGTGGACCAGCCGCTGGATGCCCCGGACGCGTACTGGACCTGGGCGGACGACGACGCTCCTTTGTCCGCCCGCAAGCAGGTCAACGGCAGTTGCTGGGACGTCCAGGGCAAGTCGGAGACGACGTACGAGTACCGAGTCGTGACGACCGACCGGTACGGACATGTGTCGCAGGTCGGCCCGCCCGTCACCGAGACCACCCCGGACACGCAGCGTCCCGCCCCGGTTCAGGACCTGACCGCGGAGCGTGTCCCGCTCGGCGTCCGGCTGACCTGGACGCCACCCGCCGATGCGGACGTCACCGGCTACCACGTATGGCAGGGCGTCACCGACGCGGACAGTGGTGAGACGGTCTGGAAGGAGAACTGCTGGTCCGGCAGCTCCCTGGCCAGGACCGAGATCCTCTGCCCCACGGTTGCCGACGGTGCCACCCACGTCTACAAGGTGGCAGCCACGGACGGCCGGCTCATGCACGACGACCGGGCACTCGACGTCCTCCACCCCGCCGACGTCTCGGTCACCCTGCCTGACACCCGCCCGCCGGGCTGGACGGAGTCCGAGGTCGGTGAGGGCCAGTACCCGCAGCTGTACGTCGGCTGCTCCGAGAGCTCCGGACTCGGGGACTGTTCCCGGTTCGCGAGTTACCGCGTGGAGCGTTGGGACTCCGTCACATCCGCATACGTGGCTCTGGCGGAGGGCACGATGGGTGACGCCGCGTACTACACGGACACCACGGTGCACGAGGACCGGCTCGGCCTGTACTACTACCGCGTCGTACGGTTCGACGCCTTGGGCGTCGAGGCCGAGACCCGATCGACGGCGTACGGCATCTGGACTCCTGGCTCTGACCGGACGTGGGACATGGGGAGCGGGCCGAAGGCTTCTTCTGCCCCTCCCCGTGTCCCCGTGCTGGGCGACGAGTGGGTGCCCGCCCCCATCGCCTCAGGCTGATCAGCAACGCATCTGCGGGTCATTTTCGTGTCAGTCCCGGCATGGCGGTACCGCTGGTGCGTCCGCGGATCGGGGCGACCGTCACAGGGCAACGAGGTGGACCGTCCCAGGTGCGACGGTCCACCTTGAAGTTCCCGGGGTTACCTTCCTCGGCGACTTCGTACCGCGAACGCGACGAGAGCAATTACGGCGATGCCGACCAGGAGCCACAGGGGTACACCACTGAGCCCTTTGTAGGCCAGCACGGTTGAATCGGCGGTCGGGTACATGGGGACTCCCTCACTGTTGGGTGGGTGTGTCAAGTGGTGGCGTCTTCATAGGCGGCGTCCGTTGCCTCACCGACCGCCATGCCTCCGACGGCGCACGGCACGGCTCCCGCTCCACCAGTCAGGTAAGTGCAGCCTGCGGTGAACGCCTTCTGCCGCGAAGCTCACTGCCGTGCCGGGTGGCGTCCGCGCAGCACTGTAGCCACGAAGGAAGCCCTCGCGGCTACAGGTGATGCGGACGGCACTCTCAAGTACGGTGATGCCGGGCGGCCGGCACGCTACCGGCGTTGTGTCGGCCGGTCAGTTGGCGGTTCTGGCCGTCTTGACGCGTTGGCGCGCACGCCAGACCACGGCTACCCAGATCAGCGCGACGAGCAGGATGCCCGCTCCTTCACGTGCTCCCCAGAAGAGGACTGCGAGTATGCCGCCCACGGCCAGCAACGCAGCTACCGCACCGGCTACCGCGAGCGAGATCTTTTCTCCTAGCAACTTCCCCTCCAGGGATAGGCGTAGCCGTAGAAGTACAGGAAGTGGGTCCAGCCGAACGTCGTCTGGATGGCGATGGAGGCTCCCGCGATGATGGCGCACACGGCGATGACCGCGGGGTGCGGGAAGATCATCGCTACGATGGCCCGCGATTCCCGCCGGAACGAAGCCGTAGTCCGCGACCCTTCCCGTCCACAGTCTGTTGAGCTTGTAGGTGGTGCTGTCGGTGCGGCGCAGGTTGTGCTTGTTCGTCCACTTCTTGAGGACCACCTTGCCCCAGGAGCGGTAGACCGTACGCTTGCTGTAGCGGTAGACCTTGCGTCCGTCGAGGTCGACATTGGTGACCGGGTTCCCTGCGGCGTACTCGACTCGGTCGTCCAGCCGCGGAATCGGTTGGCCGGGTCGAGCGTCCACGTCTGGCGGCTGTTGCCCGCCGTCTGCCGGCGCACGAGGTCGTTGGCGTAGTAGGTGACGGCGGTGCCTCCCGGCAGTGCCGTGGTGCGGCCGAACGTGTCGTAGACGTAGCCGCTGTCGACGATGCGGTCCGCCGAGTCGTAGGCCGACGTCCTGGTCGTGCCGCCCGTGGTCGGGCAGTCGGAGCCCGGTGTGCCCACGGTCGTGGTGAGCGAGGTGCGGTTGGTCCTGTTGTCGAAGCCGTAGCCACGCCGGGTGCAGGTGCCCTCCGCTGTGTCGGCCACGTGGGTGAGCCGCCGCCCGATCCCGTCGTAGGTGTAGTCCTGCGTCTCGCCCTGGCCCGCTCCGCCCGAGTGATTGAGCCACTGGCCGTGGATCGTCTCGGTCGCGGAGTCGGAGATCAGGAGCGTTCCGTCGGAGTCGCGGGTGTAGGACCGCTGTGCCGGTCCGGCCTGACCGAGGTCCTGCCGCATGGTGTAGCCGTGGGGCCGGCCGGATTCGAACCGGCGTCCTCCCACATGCGGTGAAGGCGCGACAACCGCTGCGCTACGAGCCCATCCCGATCGCGATCGTATGAGAACCCTGGATCCAGCGCTCTGTATTTACCCAGGATGCCTGCGCACTCAGGCGCGACGACGTCACGGTTCGTGCAAGGCGGCGAGCTTCTACGCGGGCCGATCCAGCTCATGTCCATGGCCTCACTGTATGGCGCTCCCCCCGCACGGCAGGGCGGAACCGGGTGTTCTCCGCTGCTCGTTCAGGCAGCGGGGCGGCGTGGTCATGGTCTGGCCGACGAGCCTCAACAGCCGCGGCTGCCAGTGGGCCCCGGGAAAGTGATGTCACGTCCATCATGACAGGCCGGGGGGCGTTTTCGTAGGAGTAACGGCACAGGTGGTGAGCCTTGTTCGGCCCTCTCCGGGACGCCCAGAATCTCCGTCATGAGTCACTTGGGGAAAGGTCGCTCAGGACGACATCGTGCCGGGCGCGGAATGTACTGCTCGCGTCGGGCCGCCGCACGCCGCGCGAGGAGGTCGACGCCTACCGGGTGCTCGCTCAGGTCAGCCCCGCCTCGTACTTGCCGCTCCTGGCCCGGGCACTGCAACATCTGAGTTACGACACTGGCTCCGGAAAGAAGCATCCTGCCTGTCTCGCACTGCGTGAGGAGGCGGTGACCGTGGCCGCGGTCGATCGATCCGGCCGAACCCGCCCGCGCGGACGTTCTGTACGGGCTCTCGACATGTGTCAAAGGGAGCTGTACAGCCTGGGCCGGCGCGCCGAAGGGCTCGCCATGCGCGCCGAGATGCTCGCCATCGGCCGAGCGCAGGCCGAACTGTCCAAAGGACCGATGGTCAGAGGGCTGCGCGAGTGGGCTGCCGGACTTTCCGAGGAAGGCCGGTACGCCGAGGCTGCCGATGCCATGACCGAGCTGGTCGCGGCGGTCCTGCCCGACGGGTCCCGCAGTGGGGCTCTCGCCTGGTCACTGCTGGAGTGGATCGGCGCTCTGCATGACGCCGGCCGGTCCGGCGAAGCCCTCGCCGCATTCGAGACACTCGTCAGCATGGAAGCGGCCGAAGCCGCGAACGACCGCGGCCCGACGGCCTGCCACCTCTACTCACTCATCGGGTACGCGCAGATGCTCGACACCCATGGCCAGGGCGAGCAGGCGGTCCTCGTACGGCAAGAGGCACTCGCGCTGCTGACGGAGCTGGCGGATACCGGTGAGCGGAAGTCTTGGAGTGGTTATGCGGCGTCGTTCTGGGCGGTGCTGCTGACCTTCTCCGGCGCCGAAAGCGATCGGGCTTCCTCCGATAGACCGCGGCCGCCTTCAGGGGCGGAGCCCTTGCAGTGGTCGCCCGATGCCCAGCGGCGGCTACTTCGACAGCCTTTCATGCCCTCCGTGAAGAGGTGGACACGCTTGCTGCGCGAGTCACCGAGGATCCGGCTCAGCATCTGACCGAACTGGTCCGGCTGCATCGGCTCCTCACCGTCCGCTCCGCCGTTTACTGGGAACACCGCACCCATCTGTTCGCGGAACGCGTGCGCTCCCTGTTCGACGACACAGTGAGCCTGGCTCGTCGGCTGTCTCAGCACGACCCGGCCGAGGGCCGCGGACACTGGCCAGGATCCTGATCGACCGATCGACCTTCCACACCGCCGTCTGTGAGTTCGGGTCCGCCCTCGACGACTTCCGCCAGGCCTTGCGCTGCCTGGGGGAGGCCGACTAGGCCCAATGCCGTTGCCTTACGTCCTCGTGGGTGGGGGTCGTTGGATGCGGACGGCCCGGACGGCGGCGCGGGTGGGCTGGGGACAGGTGCGGTGTTCGGCCCGTTTGAGCCGGTAGTTGGATATCTTGCGTTTGACGACGCGGGGCTGGCTGCGCAGGCGTCTGGTCGGCAGGAGCCGCTCCAGCAGGTCGTGTTCGAGCAGGACCAGTGCCTGGGCCAGGAGGTCAGGGGGAAAAACGGCCCGGCGTGACGGTCACGCTGCGCCGGGCCGAGCGCAGGGTCTCGGTGAAGGAGAGCCGGTCTGGATCCGAGCCGCCGGAGGTGGCGGTTCGAAACATCAGCTCGCGCAGGGCCCGGTGGACCAGCAGGTGGGCCCAGATCTGCTGCAGCACCCCGTCCGGGGTCTTGCTGCTGAGCACGGTGTGGGCGCCGCGCTGGCGGGTCTTGAGTTCGCCGAGGACCGACTCGACCTCCAGCGCTCCTGGTAGAGCGCGGCCAGTTGCCGGGCCGGGAAGCGGCGGGCATCGAGCAGGCTGGTCACCAGCCGGTAGTCGTCCGCCGCCGGGCCGGCTGGTCGAGTTGGTAGGCCAGGACTCTCACGGTGACCGGGTCTTGCTTTGCGGGGTCGGTGCTGGCGTGGATGCGGGAGATCCAGGAGCCGTCCCGCAGCACCCGGTCGGCGGGCAGGACGCGATTGGCGGGCACCCGCCACAACAGGTCGGCGCCGCTGGCGGTGAAGGCCCGCCACAACGGCACGCGAGGAACTCGCGGTCGGCCAGGACAAGCTGGCCGGGTCCGCAGGAGCGGGGCAGGCGGCGGACCAGGGTGACCTCCCCGGTGCGGCAGCCGGCCAGCTCCGCGTCCACTACCAGGTGCGTGCCGGTCTCCACCAGGCAGGCCATCCACACCTGCGGGAAGGAGCTCTTGTCCGCACCGCGGGCGTGGCCCGGGCGGCCGAAGGCGGCCTCGTTGGCCACCGTGTCGGCGACGTCCCAGCAGGTGCCGTCCACCGCCAGCAGCCGCAGGCCCCGCCAGACACTCCGGGCGTGTCCTTGGTGCCCAGCGGTTTCGCCGTCGCGGTGAACAGCACCCGCAGCGGCTCGCTCCCCAGCCGCTGACGGGCCCTCAACAGCGAGGACTTCGCCGGAATCCGCCAGTCACCCAGCAGCCCCGGGCCCCGCAGGCCCTCGACCAGGTGCCGCATGACGTCCAGATAGGGAGCGGGCGAGAACAGCGCCAGGCCCAGGACGAAGTACACCACCAGCCGGGCCGGCAGCAGGCGTCTGCGTTGCTCCACCCGCCCGCAGGCCGCCAACACCCGATCCACCAGACCCGGCGGATACACCAAGGTCAACAGCCCCAGACCCGATAAGTCAGACACACTCGCAGACACCGGCACCACCCCGGGAGCAGTACACAGAAGCCTACGCCGAGCAGCTAAAACAACGGCATTGGGCCTAGGCGCTGTTTCTCGGATCTCCTGACATGACAGGGATGTTGTGGTCAGGCTGGAGTCATGGGTCGTGGGGATTTAACGAATGCGGAGTGGGATCGGCTGGAGTCGTTTCTGCCGCGGGGCGGGACGCGTGGAGGACGGTGGAGTGACCACCGGCGGGTGATCAACGGGGTGCTGTACCGGGTGCGGACGGGCGTGCAGTGGCGCGACCTGCCCGAGCGCTTTGGGCCCTGGGAGACCGTCTACAAGCGCCATCGCCGCTGGTCAGCGGACGGCACCTGGAAGATGCTGCTGTCGAAGATCCAGGCAGCCGAGGATGCGGCAGGTCGGGTCGACTGGGACGTGTCGGTGGACTCCACCGCGGTGCGGGCTCACCAGCACGCCGCTGGCGCCCGCAAAGTGCCGCCGCCCGCGCCCCCTCAAAAGGGGCCCGCACGGGGACGAAACAGGCCGATCCGGTTTTGCGGAGACTGGCCGTCCGGCTGGAGGAGGTGGTTGCCTCGGCGAGTGCCTGGGACGCTCCCGCGGCGGACTGACCACCAAAATCCATCTCGCCGCCGACGGACCCTGTCGGCCCCTCGCGCTCCTGCTGACTCCGGGCCACTACGGTGACGGCCCCCAACTCGAGCCCGTGCTGCGGCAGATAGCGGTGCCCCGCATCGGCGTCGGACGACCCTGCTCCCGGCCCGACCACGTCCTGGCCGACAAGGCCTACACGTCCCGCAACAACCGCCGCTACCTGCGACGACGCGGGATCGCCCATACCATCCCCGAGCGACGTGACCAGCGCAGACACCGGCTCAACCGCGGCTCCCGCGGCGGCCGACCCACCGGCTTCGACAGCGATCACTACAAGAAACGCAACACCCGTCGAGCGTGCCATCAACCGCCTGAAAGGCTTCCGCGCCGTCGCCACCCGCTACGAGAAGCGGGCTTACATCTACCTCGGCACCGTCACCCTCGCAGCACTCATCATCTGGCTCCGCACATGATCCGAGAAACAGCGCCTAGTTACTGCAGGAGCACCGGCTGCCGCCGGACGGCTGCGGCCGGCCTGTGCGGGCGTGAGGCGGTGGCGGGAGCGCGCCACGGCGGCCGCAGACCGGCCGGAAGCAGTCCGGTATGCCGGCGCCGAGTGGAGCCGGGACGGGGTCCGGCGGCAGCGTTGGAGTGCCGGATTGCCTCAGATGTGGGACGTGACCCGCTTGACCATGGTCACTTCGCTGGGCCGGGCCTCTCCGCGGCTGAGGACGCCGAGAACCACAGGCTCGATCCCCAGTTTCAAGGTGACGTTCTGCAGCGTTTCGCGCAGGTAGGGGTGGGCGATGAAGTAGGCGTTGTACTCGGCATAGAGGTCGATGGCCTCCCGTGTGGAGAGGGGCCGTCGTCCATGGTGAAATCGACCACCACGACAATCTCGACCTCCGCCAGAGGCTGTTCCTCTGCGTCCCGCAGGATGACCGTTTGCGTGAAGCGGACGGCGAAGCGCGGCGGTTCCAGGAGCACTTCGCCGGGGCCGACGCTGATGACGATGGTCGACACGTCCAGGGGCGGGTCCTGGACCGCTTCGGCCCGCAGCCGCTGGACACGCACGTCGTCCAGGTGCAGCCGGCTGTGCAGGTCTCGCAGATCCTCTTGTGACGAGATCGTTTGCAGCCGGTCCTCTTGTTGTGCGGGCGTGGTGGTCATGGGCAGGTGTCCCGGGTGGCGAACCGGCGTGCGGTGGGCGCGTTCTCCTGCAGGACTTCTTCGAGCGAGGCGAGCGTACGGGTCACCCCGGCGGTGCTCGTACGCTGCCACTGCTGTTGCTTGGGCTCGTGCAATGCGGCGTTGAGGCGGGCAACGTGCCGTGCGTCGAGGTAGGTGACGCCTGGCTCGAGGTCGAGGCAGTACTGCTCCTTGAGCCAGATCAGGACTTCTGGCCATGCCCAGATCTTGGATGTGGAGCGGCCCTGGCCCACCTGGGTCCGTGCTGCGGGAAAGGGCTCACGGCCGGTGCGGCGTTTGCCGGTTGCCCAGAGCCTGACTGCTTCGTGGGTCAGGCCGGCGCGGGCTGCGATGTCGGCGAGTGTGACGAACTGTTCGTCGACGCGTTCGACGATCGTGTGTGGCAGGACACGGCGGATGTGGTTGGCGGCTGCAACGGCGTCGGCCACCGGATCGGAGCCGGTGGAGTAGACGGTTGCGGTGGTGAGTCCGCCGGCCTCCTGCCAGCCCAGGTCGCCGAGGCTGAGTGCCAACTGCTCGATGGTCTCGTCATCGTCCAAGTTGATGTTTCGGATGACGAGAGAAATGCACGTTGTCACGGAGTACCCCCTTCTCCTGACTCCACCATACCCGGTTGTTGGACTTATCCAACACGCTAAACGCAAGTGGATCCGGACGCATTCCCGCGCTGCCGGATGCGCCGCAGAAGAAGTCTTCTGCGCTCTTTGCCCTGCTCGATACGGTCCTGCAGAGCGGCGGCCGGTTCCTGGCGGGGCAGGCCGTCGACCATGTGTCCTGCTTCGTCGGACCGGTGTCCGGCTTCAATCACCAGCATCTCGACCTCGCCGACCGAGGGCGGGCAGCCCAGGTCGCTCCCGGACGGCAGCACCTCATAGGCCGTGATGAGCAGAGCGTCGGACTGTTCCTGGGCGTGGATGGCGCGGCCGAGGAGCTCTTCGGCCTCAGCCGCCGCGGTATCCGCACATTCCAGCAGCTCAGCAGCTTCCATCTGCCGGTCCGCGGACGTCAGGCAGGCATCGGCGGCGTCCATCAGTCGGTCCGCCTGCGTGAGCAGGACGACAGCCCGGGCGACTATCTGTCCGTCGGCCTCGGCCGCGAGGTGGGGGCACCGCTCGATCTTCTTGCGCGCATCGCGCGCTGCATCCTCGCCGCCGTTGCCCGTGCTGAGAACGAGGAAGGCGCACGGCTCCTCGAGGGCGGGGTCGCACACGATCCGGCCCCAGGCATGGCCGTCGTAAGGCTTCAGATGCCAGCCAGAGGAGCGAGCGAACTCCAGGGTTTCGCGCCACCAGGATTTGGAATGGCGGGGCCATGCTTCCTTGGGCTGGTGCCAGTTGCTCACCTGGATCCTCCGTCCCCCGTAGACCACCTCCGCGGCATACACCATCGGCAGTCACCAATAGCCCAGTTTCTCAGGCAATGCCGGTACAGGGCCACCATCTGCGGACGATCCGGTGCCGTCGTACGCCGGTCCGGACGGCCGTTGCCGCGGCAGCACGTTCCTGCCGTCACGGCTGCTGCCTGCCGCGCCGGTGGTCTCCCGTTCCCTCCGCCGTGACGGGGGCGTCCGGGCGGGTCGGCGCGGCGCCCGGACCGGCGGACGTGCGCGGAAGCGGCCGGCGCTTGTCCTCCCCGGCTCCGAGCACCGGTTTGTCGGCGGAGGGAAGCTCTTGCCGCGAGGAGTTGCTCTTCACATCGTCGCCGCTCAGGGGGAAGAGAAGCATTCTCCGCATGCCTGCGCCGGCGTGGACGACCGCCGCCCCGATGCAGAGGTAGGGGCTCGTTTCGTACGCCGGCTGTTGCCGGGCGAGGTCTGCCGCACGGTGCCCTCTCCATGCGTTCTCCGCCTGTGGCGAAAGCCGCCACAGGGCGGGTAAGGGGCATTCAGCCCGTTCTCTCGTGTTTCCGCGCCGGACGGTAGCCTCATCACGGCGGAAAAGAAGGCATGGAGATATTCCCAGAGCCCGCCGCCCGGGCCGATCTCTCTTTCCGTGTGCAGGGAAGGCAGTACGTCCACAAGAACGCGAAGGGTGTGCGGAAGGTGTCTTCCACGCCCTCAAGCGGGTGCGCAGGCCCTCGACGCCTTCGGGCTGATAGCGGCGGTATCAGGTGTAGTAAGTCTGCGGGGAGAACCTGCAGTACCGGCAGAACAGGGCGACGTTCCCAATGACTTCCCGCCATGGCGTGTGACAGCCAGGCACCGCGTGGCCTCCCGGCCAAGCGGCTTACCATGGCTCGAGTTCGGCATACCCGTCGCGTTTCCGGTCAGGCGACTTGGCGGCCCAGCTTTGCCGACTTCCGGTTGTGCCCCTTCGTATCCCACCACTCTTCGAGGTGAGCATGGACCAGATGCACGAGCTGGTGCAGTCGGTCGGGAGGGGGCGCGGGCGAGGTGAGCACATCGGCCCAGGACTTGTCGTCCCAGGGCAGAGCGAGAACCCAGTGTTCATCCGGGTGGCCATGGCGTTTCACGCCGAGCTGGTAGGCCAGTGTCGCGCTACGGTCCGCATGCTGCTCGACCGACAGCTGTTCGACATCGAACCGCACCCCGTCAGCAGTCACGTATGAACTGCTCAGTGCTTTTTCGGCTGGTGTTTGTTCTGCCATGGTCGAAACACCCTTCCTATCTCGTCCCGCGTCCCCTCACCTGTTTCTAGCAGCGAGGCGCGCTGGCGGCGACCGTCTGGTTGACCTTGTAGGCGGTCAGAAGGTCGTTGGTCCCGGCCGGGGTGCCGATGATGGTGCGGAACTTCTCCACGCGCGGGCACTGGTTGAGGTACGTGGAGTAGCCGCCGCGGCCGTTGGCGTCGCCGGACCATATGGCCGCGTTTATCTTGCGGTCCATCGTGCTGTTCCAGCCGTGCCGAGCCTTGATGTGCTTCCAGCCCCATGTGCTCGTGCCGCAGCGGAGCGTGATCACCTTGGGGCCTCGATAGTACTTCTTCAGGACGTAGGTACGGCTGTGGCTTCTGCACTTGGCGTCAAAGCTGGTGGCTACCGCCGCGACGGCCCCATCCGCAGGCCCCTGCGACGCGGCGGACGCCGGGCCGACTGCTGGAACGAGCAGGACTGACATGGCCGCAGTAGCAATCAGTGCTGCCTTGATCGGGACGGTGACAGGCATGTGTTCCCCCTTTGTTCCCCGTGGTCAGCGGGGAGTTGTTGGATGGAGCGCCTCTGTGAGACGCGGGAGCACCGTGTCATCACTGTCTGAACCCTGTCAATCACTTACGGGTGCGGCTCTCGGCTCATACAAGCGAAGATCTGGCCGTTGGCGAAGGAGTGCAGAAAGGGCAGGTCAGCAGCGCGAGTGCAGTTGATACAGGCCGTCAGCTTCCCGGCGTTGTCCTCGTCAGGAACCAGTAGCTCGGCGGAGGTGCGGATCTGGTCTGCCAGCACGGTCATCTCCGGGCAGGCGCCGGTGAGCTGGTCACGCAGAGCGCGCTGGCCACCGGAGAGGTGGGCGAGGTGGCAGGTGAGCAGGCCGGTAACCTTGCGGGGCGGCAGGGCGGCATGGTCGGCCTCGACGCGCCCTTGGTTGATGTAGCGGACCAGGAGATTGGACGCTGCCGGTGTAACCCTGTTCCCGGATCTCCGCCAGCAGGTGAGTGACGGGGACGGCCGGGTCCTCGGTGCGACGTCTGCGCAGATGATCGCGGTAGGGGTCGACCAGACAGGCCCGGTATACGGGGGCGCGGACCATGCGGTCCGGCTCGCTGTGGCGGGCACAGCGCTTGACGGTGTTGAGCGACACGCCCAACCGGCGGGCGCACGCGAGCAGGCCGACGCCCTGGTCGAGGAGGTCGTGCACCTGCTGCCATCTCTCACGGGTCGTGGCGCTTTTGCCCTGGGTCAGCGGCGGGCCGAACTTGCTCCAGCAGGAGGCGGGCCTTGACCCTTGATGCTGGACACACGAGACACTGGATCCTGAGGATCTGAGAACGGACATCTCGTGGTCATGAAGAACTACCCGCCGGAGTTCAAGGCGGACGCGGTCGCGCTCTACGAGTCGCGGCCGGAGGCGACGATCAGGTCGGTCGCCGCCGATCTGGGCATCAATCCGGAGACCCTGCGGAACTGGGTGAGGGCTGCCGGAGCAAGCCGTCCGCGAGGACGCCGGACGGCGGAGACGGCCCAGCCGCCGGAGCCGCTGGAGGCGGAGAACGCGGCTCTGCGGAAGAAGATCCGCGAGCTGGAGGAGGAACGCGAGATCCTGCGGAAGGCGGCCAAATATTTCGCCGGAAAGACGCGCTGGTGAACCGCTTCCAGTGCGTCGCCGACCTGCAGCGCCGCTACGGCGTGAAGCGGCTCTGCCGCGTCCTCGGCGGCAGCCGCTCGAGCTTCTACTACTGGCGCCGGACAGCCGCAGACCGGGCCGCCCGGCAGGCGGCCGATGCCCGACTGGCGGCCCGGCTACGGGCGGTGCACCGGGAATCGGACGGCGCCTACGGAGTCCCGCGGATCACCGCCGAGCTCCGCGAGACCAGCGGTGAGGCGGTCAACCACAAGCGGGTCGCCCGCATCATGCGAGAGTCCGGGATCGAAGGGGTCAGGTTGCGCCGCCGGCACCGCACCACCGTCCCCGATCCGGCCGCAGCCAAGGCCCCAGACCTGATCCGCCGCGACTTCACCGCCATCACGCCGAACACGAAGTACGTCGGTGACATCACCTACCTGCCCCTCGACAGCGGGAAGTTCTGCTACCTGGCCACCGCCATCGACCTCGCCTCGCGCCGTCTGGCCGGCTGGGCGATCGCCGACCACATGCGCACGGACCTCGTGACCGACGCCCTGGCCGCCGCCGTCCGCACCCGCGGCAGTCTCGCCGGATCGATCATGCACACCGACCACGGAGCCCAGTACACCAGCAGGGCTTTTGCTAAAGCCTGCAGCTCAGCAGGGGGACGATTTGATCTTCCTCGATAACCAAAAGACTGACCCGCAGCCTAAAAAAAGTCACCGATACTATCTCGATGGAGGAGTTCAACGAGAGTATTGACCCAGTCGATATTCTACTGGGTGACTTCATCGACTGCGCAAAAAGATCACACCCGGAGTCAAGGGCGGAAGTTGGACTGGGTGCGCGTGGATCGCAGGATGATTCATTGCCACATCAGCGCTCAAGGCGCTGGCCGATGCCGTCAAGGCTGCGGATGCATCCCTCAAGGTTGGTGTCGGCCTCGCCGTTGCTTTCAAGACCCTGCGAGCTGCCCGACTGCCTGAGTCGGCAATTGCAGGAATTGCTCGCAAGCTGGTCAAGCGATTCTTTAAAGACTGCAAAAAGTCGAGGTTGTCGAGCTTCTCGGCTCGAGGATCATAGGGACCCCCGTTCCAGAGTACTCACGCATCGGCATGATCGCATACAACAGCAATGATATATCGCACATGGCCCTCAAAGTCCGGATAGGATCCAGACCTGGCTACACCGCCAAAAAAACGTTGCCGTAGCCAGGGTTCCGGGTTGGAACGACCCCGTTCACGGTGACTTCGTATACGCTGTCAGCGAGATTCCGGCGTTCACTCTGAGATCGGAATCATCGACAAACTCGAAAAGAAAGTCTTCTCAGCCAAACAGATTGAGGAGCTATACACAGAGCGACAACCATGCCCGCTTGCGCCTCTGAACTGGAGAGTAAGCTCGTGACGAGAACACCCGTTCACTGGCCAGTTGGTTACGGATCGCATAAAGAGCTGAACATAGAGATGCGGCTTACGCTGGAAGATATGAGCAGACCATTTATGGAAGGATAGATTTCTCATGAAGGGGTGGAGTTAGGGAGGTACTCCCCCCCTCATGCTACTGAGAAACTCATGCAGTGAAAGGCGTAGCTCATGTGTGAAGAGCTCAAGGCTGACGAACAGAGTATCACTGAGTGGAATAGTATTGCCGACGTCGCAATCCGCGAGCTTAGGCTTGCCGGCCTCACGGCGACGCGAATCCCGAATAAAGATGCCATCCCCGGCGCACAGGTCATGGTGGACCAGATGGGTGATGGGGGTGGAGTCTTCGTCACGTGGAGGCCCGCCCCACCCCCGGGGGGAGATTTCATGGAGAGCATAAAAAGAGGGGACATGCACCTACGGATGCGCGAGATCCGCCATCGTCAGGTAATTGCTGCAGAAATGAATCGAGCAATCCTGGCAATCTTGAATTCTGCCGGATTTATCGCTACGGACGCAAGTGACGATATTGATCCATACACAATTCGCGTAGAGCGCGGTGAGAAGAACATGTAGAACCTCCCCCGTCCGGGAGGGCGCGGTCGGGGATCTGTCGACTATGCGTCAACCTGCGTGATCCGCTCATCCTTCGACTGCTACTGGGGAGATCACGTGAACCAGGGGAATCGCCACATTCGCAGGACCTGTTGTCGGCTCGGCCGCCGCCGGGCTCACCGCCTGGACCGCCGACCGCACGAACAGTCGGCAACAGCCCCGCAAGATCTGCATCCCGCTCCAGGCAGCTTTGGTCAAGGCTGCACGCGGACTTCACCGATGGGCAGCGCCAGGCCACCACGGACGACCCAGTCAGCAACGGCAAGCAGATGTACACCTGCGGGGTCACGCATCCCACCTCGCACCGCCGCATACGCAAGCCCGCCTACCCACCCAAGGTCGATCCGGGGAGGGTAATTGCCCGAGCCCCTGCCGGCGCCCGCCGACGGTCGCCGTTCCCCGGCGGACGCCCCAGCGCTATCGGACCCGGCGGCCGCCGAGCGCCAGGAGCTCATCGAGCGTTGGGCCGAACGCCACGGTGTCGGCGCCGCCCGTCGCCTGGCCGGAGCCAAGGCCGAGAACCTGGCCATCGCCGCCGAGACCATCCCGGACAACACCGCCTTTCGTATGAGGGGCGAGGTCGCCTGCCTTACGGGCGCAGGCCCCTGAACAGCGCGGGACTCGGCACGCGGCGAAACCGATGTTGGTGACGTGCTCGTACTGGCCCCACTGCGAGAGCCAAGGTCGACGACGTGGTCGATCCAGGCGGCATCCAGGACCTGGTCGTCATCGTCGGCCCAGGCCTGCACGAGGCCGTCCCGGTGCCGGACGTTGAGGGTGCGGTGTTCGATGACGCGCTGCTGGGGGACGGAGGACCTGGGACTGATTGAGTGGGTGTATCTCCCCGCGGGTGCCGCGGCCGCAGCGTATGAGGCGGGCGGCCAGGTGGCCGGGCCGCGTTCTGCCGTCGCACCTGATGGTAGGCCTCCTCGATCCGTGCCAGGTTCGCCTTCGACGCAGTACGGCGTCCATCCAGCCAGGCCTGGACGGTGCGGTCGGTCGGTCGGTCGGTCGCGGTGAGGCTGGCGGCCCGGGCGGCGGTGCGGGCCCGCTCGGAGCGGGTGAGGTAGTGCAGGCGGGTTAGCAGCCCGCGGCGCTGGCTGATGGGTGTGGCGTGAAACCGGCCAGAGCATCGAGCTGGCGGGCGACGGCCTGATGGCCCTTGATGCCGCGGGCCCCGAACTTCCCGAGCTCCAGGTTGCGTGCGGGCATCAGGCGACCGCCTTTTCGGCGAGAAGTCCCTGGGCTCGGTGGCGGGCGCACACGTAGCGCTCGGGCAGGGCCAGGCGCCCGCACGGGTCCTGGGCGCTGCCGCCCGAGCAGGTCGGGGGCGACGTGTCGGCGGCCGATGCCGGGGCGGGGGCCGGTATCACGGCGCGGGACTGTGTCCGCTCGCGGCAGTGCTTGCACAGCCCGTCCTCGAGGACCGGGCCGATCACCATCATGTGGGCACCGCAGTCGCCGCAGAACCCGCGCGGCACGGCTTCGAGGACCGGCTGGTCGTCCGTCACCACTGCGGTGGTGGGCGGGTGAGCGATGACGCGGTCCAGTTCGCACACGGCGCACCGGCCCGAGCGTCGTGCGGAGCCAGACCATGAGTGCTGCGAGGGTGACGGTGCCGAGGTAGATGTAGGCCCGCTTCTCGTAGCGGGTGGCGACAGCGCGGAAGCCTTTCAGGCGGTTGATGGCACGCTCGACGGTGTTGCTGCGCTTCTTGTAGTGCTCGCCGTCGAAGCCGGCCGGCCGCCCCGGGAGCCCCGGTTGAGACGGTGTCTGCGCTGGTCACGCCGTTCGGGGATGGTGTGGGCGATCCCGCGTCGTCGCAGGTAGCGGCGGTTGCTGCGAGCCGTGTAAGCCTTATCGGCCAGGACATGATCAGGCCGGGAGCGTGGTCGTCCGACGCCAAGACGGGGTACGGCTATCTGCCGCAGCACGGGCTTGAGTTGGGGGCCGTCACCGTAGTGGCCCGGAGTCAGCAGGAGCGCGAGGAGCTGGCAGTGTCCGTCCGCGGACAGATGGATTTTGGTGGTCAGTCCGCCGCGGGGGAGCGTCCCAGGCACTCGCCGAGGCGACCACCTCCTCCAGCCGGACGGCCAGTCTCCGCAGCGCCGGATCGACCTGGTTCGTCCCTGCGCGGGCCCCTCTTTACGGGAGCGCGGGCGGCGGCGCGTGGCGGGCGCCGGCGGCATGCTGATGGGCCCGCACCGCGGTGGAGTCCACCGACACGTCCCAGTCGACCCGGCCCGCTGCATCCTCGGCAGCCTGGATCTTCGACAGCAGCATCTTCCAGGTGCCATCCGCTGACCAGCGGCGATGCCGCTTATAGACGGTCTCCCAGGGCCCGAACCGCTCGGGAAGGTCCCGCCACTGCACACCGGTTCGCACCCGGTAGAGCACCCCGTTGATCACCCGACGGTGATCACTCCACCGGCCTCCACGCATCCCGCCCGGAGGCGACTCCAGCCGTTCCCCCTCCGCGTTCGTTAAATCCCCACGACCCATGCCTCCAGCCTGACCACAACAGCCCCGCCAGGTCATGAGATCCGAGAAACAGCGCCCAAGGGGCTGCCGATCAATAACCTGCAGTCTTGATCTTGCAGCTGCAGTCGTTGCTTCGGGCAGTGACTCTGGCTTGAAGGCCTGCCAGGACGGTCGGCGGGGTGGCGGTCTGCGAGATGGCAACGCTCTGCGCTTCGAGTAGTCGTCTGATCTTCAGCAGGGTGCGGTGCATGGCGGTGCGGCTGCTGGCCTGTTCGTCATGACCACACGTAGAACGTCGCCACGCCGGACAATCCCAGATCGCGAATGCGTTCTCGGACGGCAGCAGCAGTCCGCTCGAAGGCAACCACCACCTCACCGACGGACAACGAACTCCTGTCCTGTTCATCCGCACCCAGCGACCAGGTGTTGGTCTCCCACTCCGCGCGCCGGTCAGTCGGCTCCAGTGCCAGAGGCTCGTCTGCCTCTTCAGCGATTCACGTCAACAGCACCACAGCAGTATCCCTGCACGACTCGACCCGAGAACAGCAAAAGAAACGACGTCTAAGGCCCTCTCGACACGCCGGGACCAGGAAATACCTACGTACCACCATCAAGTAGAGCGACACGCTCAGTCATGGTCCATCGGTCGCGCTCGTCGGACCAGACGACCACCCCTAAAGGAGCCGAAGCCTCGGGCCTGACGGTGAACGCCTGCTCTGGCGGCTGCCACATCCGGTTGCACTCCTGGAGAGGGAGAACCTTCCTATGGACACCGCTCTGAGCATCTTCTCGAAGCGAAACGAGTAGCAGCGGTGGGCGAAGGTGTTCTTGGTGCCGAAGAGGGTCGTGCTCTCATAGGTCGCGGCGAATTTGACGACGGTCGTCAGCGACCGGCCCGAGGACGTGTGGGCGAAGAGGGTGCCCTCGTGCTGCCGGGCTCAGGACGTCCCTCTCGTAAGAGTCCGCCAGTTCGGCCGTCTCCCGTAACGCCTCGTCCTTGTGGCGTGCGTTGGCGCTGTCCTGACCGCGGCTCAGGACCACCAGTACCCCGGCGATGACCAGGACGATGACGAACGGCGTCAGGAGCGCCACGATGCAGCCCAAGGCCGGTACTCCGCCGCGGTTCGACCGCGGCGGAGTACTGGAAAGGGCGGGAAACGTGCTCACTCCTCTTCGCGCCTCGCGGACAGCAGGGTTCTGTTGGACCCGGCCCGCCTACGCGACTCCGCATCCGCCGACCGTTGGACGTGGCTGATCATCGCCGCCCACACTTATCCGCCCATAAAACCCGTCGGTTACGACAGGAATGATTCCGATTCATTTAGTCGAAAACCCGTCTCTCAGGGGATTTTTTGTGCTGTCAGCCCACCGCACACATAAGGCGCTCCGGCAGAGTTTGGAAGAGGCCACGTTAAAGGCGCGTGAAGCCCACTACACAAGCAATCCAGAGGGCCGTACGCCCGCCCTTCGAGTGGGCATAGGTACAGGACGTGAGACGACTCAGTGCCGCTACAGCCAGGCCGAATGCGATCACGATAATACCTGCGATCACGACTCACCCCTTCCTTCTTTTGTTCCAGATTCCGAAGCCGAACATTGCCACGATTCCGACAAATATGAGGATCGCGACCACGGATCCGGCGGTCCCGCCCGGGATCCAACTCCCGCGGCCATCAGCAGCGAACAACATGCGAATTCCCTCCTTCAGATTGACCTTGTGGCGTGCTCCCGCCTGACGGGAGCACGCCACAATTAGGTGGTTCGATTACGACCAGGATTCGGAATCCGCGTCCTCCACCTGGCTTCCGACAAATTCGCCCGCAAACCCGCAACCGGCACCGACCAACGCTCCGCCCACGCCAGCCGTCGGCAGGCTCACCGCTGCAGCTGCCGACACACAGGTGGCATCGGTGATAGCACCTGCGACAGCGCCCGCGGCAGTCGCGGCGGCACCGCCCCAGTCGCCCTTCGCGGCGTTTTCACCAACCCCCAGGATTGCCTCGGCATCGAACGCGCCACCGACCTCCTTTTTGGGCGCCTCGTCCATTCTGCAGACAAGGCGCCCAAAACAGATGTCCTACCTAGCCGAGCTTGGCCACCCCAGCCGCATACACGATTCCCAAAATCAGCATCGCTACACCCACAACTCGAAATGCAATCGAGTTCGATGCCTCAAATCGGCGCCCTGACCGTGAACCGACTTCCCGGCCGAATCGTGGACCGAAAACCGCAATGGCAGCACCCATCATCGCGACGATGATCCCAACCAGAATATGCATACAGCCGACTCCTCTGCTTTTGCATTTCCGCCTCTATCAAGCGGAATCTACTTGCGCCGGCGACTTCTCAAGTAGAGAAAAAGGGCGCCGAGACCAAACAGGACAACCATTCCAATTGCCAGGAAAGGCGACCATGACGGTCCGTCTGGGCGGTCGTTTGCAAGCAGCAGTAGTGACGTCATCGCACCCTCCGTCTAAATTTCACCACGTGTACTTCGCCGATGCGAAGCATTTGCCCGAGCTCCCTCCCGTTCCGACCCCCTCAGATCGGTCGGTGGCTACGGAAAGTTCTGCTGGGCCATCGCCACAAGCAACCTCACCAGTCCAACCGCTGTCGGCGGAACCAGACGCCAAGCTGGCATCGGCGCCGGCGCCGGCGCCGGGAGTACCTGCACCGAACTGCACGTACGGGTGCAGACTTTCGTCCTCGTTGATACTTACTCCGCCCCCGATGCAAAGTCAGTAACACCCCTCTATGCCTATATCGAAAGAAAGAAGAACGCTCTGGTCGCTGCGATTGGCGGGGTCGCCGGCGGCATAGGCGTAGAGGTTGCTTTCTTTGCCGGAGGGGTCGGGCTGGGTGAAGCGGCCGAGTTAGGGGTCGTAGTAGCGGGCTCCCATCTTGTACAGGCCCGGCGGGTCGAGGTAGGTGCCGGTGTAGCGGTAGGGCTGGTTGGTGCCGGTGGTGGTGCGGACTTCGCCATAGGGGCCGTAGCTGTAGGTCGCGGTGCGCTTGCCGCTCGCGTCGACCAAGCCGATGACGCTGCCCTGGA
The DNA here is from genome assembly GCF_043523415.1 of Streptomyces sp. SGAir0957. Taxonomy (NCBI): domain Bacteria; kingdom Bacillati; phylum Actinomycetota; class Actinomycetes; order Kitasatosporales; family Streptomycetaceae; genus Streptomyces; species Streptomyces sp. SGAir0957. The sequence continues at coordinate 8,652,437 of NZ_CP027293.1, read as the reverse complement.
CGACGGTAGGCTGATACTGCCTTGCTTCGGCCGAGGCCCCGGGGCCAGTAAATACGCGTGGGCGCCCTACGCATTTCAAGAGTAGGACGCCCACGTACCGGTGGCACTAACGTGACGATTGTCCGCTCACTCGTTTTTCTCTGATGCACATGGAGAGAGTCGCCGCGCGTACATGACCGTTACCTCTTGCGGGCCTTACTCCACAAAAAAGCCACCCCGACGATTACGATCAGGATGATCGCGATGATCCAGAAGCTAGGGGTTCCTTCCCCTGCTCCCTTAGCCAAAAAGACGAGCTCATCCATCTTTCCGGTCTCCTCTCTCAGTGCGCGACCCCCTCTTTAGTTGAGGACGCTAGTCGCTGCTTTTCGCCAAGCTCACCTGCTGCGTACCCGGCCCCGAAGCAGGTGGCACCAACCGCGAGTCCACCCACTCCCGCAGTCGGTGCGCTCACCGCGGCGGCTACTGCGCCGCACCCAGCCTCGGCGGCGGCGCCAGCGGCCATACCCACTCCCGTGGCCAGGGCGTCCTTGTAATTACCCTCGTCAATGTCCTTCGCCATGCTGCCTATGTCGTAGATGTCGAATCCCTTGCCGACAGCGTCGAAGAAAGACAGCCCGTTCGGGTCGATGCGGTTGGTGGGGTCGCCGGCGGCGTAGGCGTAGAGGTTGCTCTCCTTGCCGGAGGGGTCGGGCTGGGTGAAGCGGCCGAGTTGGGGGTCGTAGTAGCGGACTCCCATCTTGTACAGGCCCGACGGGTCGAGGTAGGTGCCGGTGTAGCGGTAGGGCTGGTCGGTGCCGGTGGTGGTGCGGGCTTCGCCGTAGGGGCCGTAGCTGTAGGTCGCGGTGCGCTTGCCGCTCGCGTCGACCAAGCCGATGACGCTGCCCTGGACATCGGTGACGTAATACTGACTCGCCCCGCCGCTCGTCAAAGCTGTCTAGGGATTCGATGGCTCTCAAGACTTGCCCTATCGGGCGATGCTGGTATCGGCGTCGTTCCGAACAACGCGATCTGTTGAACTGCGCCGACCGGGATCCAGACAGGGGGACGCCCGCGGATCCCAATGCACGGGCTCCCAGACCATCTGTGTGGGCTTGGCGCCCCGGGGTGCCGGTGTGGAGGATGGAAAGGGCGAAGAAGGCGACGGTGCCGAGGCGGAGGCTTCGCTGCTCAACGACGGCAGGCAAGCGCAGCAAAGCTCCCGGGAGGCGAGTATGGTCAGATGAGCACTCGCCTCCCAGGAGCTTCGTGGCACCGGACTTTCGGTCAACCGCCGACAGCTCTCAGTGGGTGTTCTGCGAGTGTTTGCCGGGTCTAGTCCGGACGTGGGATTGGCCGGGGAAGGGTGAAGAGGCCAGGTTCGGGTTCGGCGAGGATGCCGCGGCTGACCAGGCGTTTCAGTTTGGCTCGGATGCCTTCGACGTGCCGGGGTTCGGTGCCGGTGTTCAGGGCGAGGCAGACGTCTTTGGGGTGGAGTCCGTCGGCGGTGTCCTCGAAGAGCGTGAGGATCTGGCGGTAGGCCGAGGGCAGGGGCTCGAGGCCGCCGGGGAGGTCAGGGGCGATCTCCAGGATGGTCTCGCGGGTGATGCGCAGTCGCTGCAGGGCCGCTTCGGTGGCCTGGAGTTGAGCGGTGAGCTCGGCGATCTGGGCGCGGAGCTTGTCGGCCAGGTCGCGGGCCGCGGCCTCGCGTAGTTCAAGCTGTTCCAGGAACTGGTGCATGCTTTACCCCTGCTCGTTCGAGCTGACCTCGCGGGGCGGGCCGGGTGGCGGGTCACGCCAGGTCAACGCGGTGGAGGCGGTGAGCCGGCGGGTCATCACGCCGGTCATCGACCAGCGGATCCAGGACGCCGAACTGGCGGGCCGGGCCTCGTAGTCGCGGGCCAGGCGGCGGTGCAGCATCAGCGTGCCCAGGGTCTGCTCGACGATCCACCGTTTCGGTGACGGGGTGAAGCCCGTGGTGGCCGGATCCCGGTGGACCACCTCGACGTCGATGCCCAGGGTGGCACCGTGGGCGACGACGGCGTTCTTGAACCCGGCGTCGACCCAGCTCTTGGACAGCGACGGGTTGTCGGCCGCGGCCTCGTTGAGCAGGGTGATGCCGATGGCGTTGTCGTGCACGCTCGCGGCGACCACGATCACGGCGATGAGCAGGCCGAGCATGTCGGTGGCGATGCCCCGCTTGCGGCCCCGGCTTCTCTTGCCCGGATCCAGCCCCGTGCTCTCTTTGGGTGCGTTGAGCGAGGCGTGCACGGTCTGGGTGTCCATCACGATCGCGGTCGGGTCCGCGTTTCGGCCGCGGCTCTCGCGGACCTGCCAGCGCAACAGGTCATGGACCGCCTGGTCGGTACCGTCGTCCCGCCACAGCCCGAAGTAGTAGTAGACCGCGGTGTAGGGCGGGAAGTCGTGCGGCAGATAGCGCCACTGACAGCCCACCCGGGCCTGGTACAGGAGGGCGTTGACGATCTCCCGCATCGCATACCGGCCCTGATGGCCGCTGACCGACGGATGCCGGCCCTTCCAGGCCGTGAGGACCGGCCGGATCAGCTCCCACGCCTCATCCGACAGGTCACTCGGGACGGCTGCCGGTCAGCCACTCCTCCAGCACACCGCACCGTCACTCATGCGCAAGCCCTCAATCAGGACAACCACACCGACGACTCACAGAACGCCCACTTAGTGCTGTGACCGCAAAGGTTCGCCGGGTAAAGGTCGCGGCTAGGTCGTTTCTGACGGCTCTTGGACGGTGTCGCGGAGCCAGATGACGATTGCGGTGATGGTGAGGGTGCCGTTGAAGATGTAGTCGCGCTTGTCGTAGCGGCTGGCCACCGACCGGAACTGTTTCCACTTGCTGACGCAGCGCTCGGCCGCGCTGCGCCGACGGTACTGGGCCTTGTCGAAGGCAGGCGGTCGGCCGCCGGCCCGGCCACGGTTCCGGCGGTTGGCCCGCTGGTCGTCCGGCTCGGAGATGGTCGCCTTGATGCCCCGACGGCGCAGGTAGGCGCGGTTGCCGCGGCTGGAGTAGGCCTTGTCGCCGCGCACCCGGTCCGGGCGGCGGCGTGGGCGTCCGGGCCCGCGGCGAGGAACCCGCAGTGTCTCCAGGACCGGCAGGAGCATGGAGCTGTCGCCCCGCTGGCCCGGTGAGGTGAGCCAGGTCAGCGGGCGGGCCCGGTCGTCGGCCAGCAGGTAGACCTTGGTGGTCAGTCCGCCCCGGGAGCGTCCGGGATCGCAGGCATCGGCCTCGATCTGCAGCTCGGCCAGGATCCGCTGCCAGGTGCCGTCCGCCGACCAGCGGCGATGCCGTTCATAAACGGTCTGCCAGGGCCCGTACCGCTCCGGCAGGTTCGGCCAGGCACCCGGGTACGGGCCCGGGACAGCACCCCATTGACCACCGTGCGGTGATCGGACCACTGCCCACCGGGCCGCCCATTGACCGGCAGCAACGGCTCGATCGCCCGCCACTGCGCATCGGTCAGTTCATGCCGCCGCACCATGCCCGACGCCTGCCCGGCTCCAAGCTTGGTCCACCCACCCGACAAGAGCCATCAGAAACGACCTAGTTGGATGTGTGGTGGTGTCCAATGTGGCTGCTGACGGTGCGGTGGCCTCGTCCGTCTGTGGCGGCAGGGAGCCGGGAGGACGGTCAACCGTCCTCCCGGCTCCCTCTGGCTTTGTCGAGCGGCGTCCTACAGCGGGCCGTACAGCCAGTTGCCCCGCGCGTCGGGATTCTCGCTCGTGAAGTACTCGATCACGGCGGTGCGGATTTCCTCGGCGTCCAGGGTGCCGTTGCCGTCGAGGTCGAGCTGGGCGAAGGCCGCGGCCATGTCCTCGTGGGTGCCGCCGCTGACGGCTTGGCCGAGCAGAGTGTACTCCTTCAGGTCGATCAGGCCGTCGTTGTTCTGGTCGCAGATGTCCAGGCAGGATGCCACGACGCCGTGCAGCGCGGAGACGAGGGAGGTCGCGTCCGTGTCGATGGCCTTGCGCACGCCTCGCTCGTACTCGGCCGGGTCGATGGCCCCGTCGCCGTCGAAGTCCATGTGGCGCAGGTGCTGTTCCCAGATAGCGCCGAGCGCGCCCCGGAGCCGCTCGACCTTCACCGGCTGCGTGGGCACCGAGGTGGCCAGGCGGTCCGCGATGGCCGACAGGTCATCCTCGGTCAGGCGGCCGTCCTGGTTGGTGTCGAGGAAGTTGAACATGCGGTGGAGCTTGGTGCCCAGCACCGATGTTTCCGCCGTCGTCATGGAAGATCCTTCTCTGCTGTCCTGAAGCGGTCTTGGGAGGCTGGCCCGGCCGATCGCCGTTCACGCACGAAACGGGCGCTTTTCACTCGTTGGAATGGCGCGGGGCGCTGGCCGGCTGGGACGTGCTCCCGGGCCGTGATCATGAAGAGGGCCGTACCCAGGCGGCCCGTGCCGGGGCTGCGCTCCGCGCGAGTTCGGGCGCCGCGGTCCCCGCCGCCGCCCCTGTCGTCAGCGAAGGTGAGCCTCATGCCCGTACGGGCCGACATCCACCACCAGCACGGGCTGGGCGCCGAACGCTCCGTGCGCACCGGGTCCGACGTGCCGACCCGGTCCGGACCGGACACCTCCTTCGCCGAATTCGTCATCCCGCGCGTACGGCTGCCGTTCGAGGCCCCCGCACCGCGCGCCGACGCAGATGCCCTGCGGGCGAACGCCATCGCCTGGGCGGAGCGGCACGGGCTGATCGGACGCCGCGGCCGGACCCGGCTTGCGGACTCCCCGGTACTCGATCTGGGGGTCACGCTCACCGGTCACGCCCCGTTACCGCGAGCGGGGACACTAATGGACTGGTTTTTGTGGGCGCTGGTCCTCGACGACCGGATCGACGACGGGCCATGGCCCGAGGGCGGCGTGCTCGGGCGCTTCAACACCGAGGCCGCCGCGCTCGTACGGGCAAAGGCGGCCGGTCCTCACTCCGATCCGATACTGGATGTGCTGGCACGTGAACTCTGGCCACGTACAACAAAGTTGGGTAACGGGCAGTGGCTGGAGCGGCTGCGCGGCCACCTGCTGCTCCACCTGAAGGCCCAGAACGCCCTGGTCGAACTGCGCGAGAGCGGTGGGCAGATCACGCTCGCCGCGTACTGCGCGCAGCGACGGCACGCCTTCGGGGCGCTGCTGTTCTTCGACCTCATCGAGGCGGCGGACGGCGCGGTCCAGGGCACCGACCCGTGCGGCAAGGGCTGCTGGGCGAAGCTGCGCGAGACGGCCGCGGACGTCATCGCCTGGACCAACGACCTGTGTTCGGTCGCCAAGGATCTCGTCCACGGCGAGCCCTTCAACCTGGTGGTGATCCACTCCGAAGAACACCGCGTCCCGCGCTTGGAGTCGCTGCAGGCGGCAGGCGAGATGATCGCCAAGGCGGCGGACCGTTTCGTCGAACTCAAGCAGCGGCACCTCGACCACCTGCCGCAGGCCGCCCCACAGACCGCACGTTTGGAGCAGGCGATGCGGGCCTCCGCGGACTGGCATGCCCAGGTCTCCCGCTACCACCTGCAAGCCCCGTCCGGGATCCGCACCAATGCCACGGTCGACCTGCGGCACGCGCCGCCCACCCTGAAGTCGAAGGCGTACGAGACCGATCCGTACCCGTTGTACCGGCGGCTGCGCGACACCATGCCGGTCGCCTACGACGAGCCCACCGACACCTGGCTGCTGAGCCGGCACGCGGACGTACGCGCCGCGCTCAGCGATCCGCGCTTCGGCAACGACAGCTACACCTGGCAGATCGGGCCGCTGCTCGGCCACAGCATCGTGTCGATGGACGGGGCAGAACACGCCGCCCACCGCGCCCTGCTCACCCCGGCGTTCCGCAGCCGGGCCCTGGTCGCCTTGCAGGAGTCCATCACGGAGACCGTCCGGGAGCTGATCGCACGGCTGCGGGGCCGGGAGCGGGCCGATCTGGTGGCCGAGTTCACCCACGCCCTGCCGGTGCGGGTCATGGCCCGTGTGCTGGGTCTGCCCGCAGACTCGCCCGAGCAGGTGGCCCGCCTCAAGCGGTGGTGCACGGTCGGCTTCTCGTATATGGGCAACTATCGTCAGGATCCCGGCCTGTTGACCCACGGGATGGCCAACCGCGACGACTTCTACGCCTACCTCGAGCCCTACCTGGACGCCCGCAGAGACGGCAGCGGCGACGACCTGATCTCCGCCATGTTCCGCGCCCGGGTGGACGACCACCCCCTGTCGCAGGAGTACATCCGGGGCTGCTGCGCGATCCTGATGACCGCGGGCAGCGAGACCAGCCACGGCACGCTTGCCAACCTGATCATGAACGTGCTTGAGGTGCCGGACCTGCTGGCCACCCTCCGCGCCGACCCGGCGAGCATCGATGCCGCGCTCGTGGAGACCCTACGCCGCAATCCGTCGCTGCAACTGGTGCTCCGACAGACCCGCCAGGAGGCAGATCTGCCCTCCGGCACGGTCCCGGCGGGGGCGACCGTCGCCTGTCTGATCGGCGCGGCCAACCGCGACCCCCGCCGCTTCACCGACCCTGACACCTTTCAACTCGACCGGGCCGCGGACCGGATCGACCGCGAGTACGGCGGCGCGGCCGCACACTTCGCATTCGGGTCAGGCCGCCACTTCTGCCTCGGGTCGCATCTGGCCCGCGCCGAGATCACCACGGCGCTGCGCATGCTCCTTGACGCCTTTCCCCACCTGCGCTGGGCGCCCGGCTTCCGCCCGGCCGAGACCGGCTTCCTCAACCGCTGCCCCGCCACGCTGGAGGTCTGCCTGTGACCCCCACCTCCGCTCACAGATCCGAACACGGCTACAGCACCAGCTACGTCGCCCACGACACCCCCGGCGAGGCGGCCCGGCTGCACACCCTGGAAGCCGCCTTCGACCATGCCAGCATCACCGTTCTCACCCGCATTGACCTGCCCGCCACCGCCGTCTGCCTGGACCTCGGCGCGGGATCGGGCTCGATCGCCGCCTGGCTGGGCACGCACCGCCCCCAAGGCCGCATCACGGCCACCGACACCGACACCCGCTTCCTGCACGTCCCGCCCGCCCCGTCCTCCGCCCCCATCGAGGTGCTCCGCCACAACGTCGTCCACGACGACCTGCCAGCAGCCGCCTACGACCTCGTTCACGCCCGCGCCCTGCTGTGCCATCTACCCGAACGCGACGAGGTACTGCAGCGCGCCGTGCACTGGCTCCGCCCCGGCGGCTGGCTGGTGATCGAGGACCTGACGGTCGAGCCTGCCGACGCCTCACCGAACACCCTGTTCACAAGGGTGACGCGAGCGGGCGAGGAACTGCTGGCCGCCACGGTGGGCTCCGATCTGCGCTGGGCGTCCACCCTCTCCGGGCAACTTCACGGCCTGGGCCTGCACGACGTCGGTTCGAGTACCGCGCTGGGCACGGTGGGCGACAACAGCGCCACGGACGCGTTCTGGACGGCAACGTTCGAACAGGCCGTCCCGGCCCTGCTGGACGGAGGCTTCCTCACGGACCGGGAGATCGACGAGATGCGCGCCCTCCACCGAACGCCGGGATTCACCGATACCGGAATCTCACTGGTATCGGCATGGGGACGCAAATCTGGAAAGCCGTAGTGTCTTCACCGGGTGAATGCCCCCGTTAAGGACAGCCGTAGCAACGCGACTCGTACTGGCTAGTAGGGCTTGGTCAGGTTGGTGCGGGGTCGGGGGTGTCGCGGTGACAGGTGGGGCAGGCGCCGGTCCAGAGTGCGAGGAGTAACTGCACTTCGCGGACGACTCGGTAGAGGCTCAGGCCGACGCCGTCTCTTTTGGGGAGCGGGTCAGCCGCTGGAGGGTGCAGAAGGCGTGAGCGACGGAGACAAGGGTGACGTGGTGGTGCCAGCCGGGCCAGGTGCGGCCTTCGAAGTGGGCCAGGCCGAGGGCCTGTTTCATCTCGCGGTAGTCGTTCTCGATGCGCCAGCGGAGCTTCGCGGTGCGCACGAGGACGGGCAGCGGGGTGTTCTCGGGCAGGTTGGAGAGCCAGAACTGCACGGGCTCGTCCTCGGTGGCGGGCCATTCGGCCAGCAGCCAGCGCACCGGCAGTTCGGTGCCGGCCGTGGCCTTGCGGATCTCGCGTCCGGCGGGCCTGATCCGCAAGGCGACGAAGCGCGAGTACATGCGCTTGTGGCCACTGCGGCCGCTGCCGGGCCGTGAGCCCTCTCGCCACTGCACCGGACGGGCGGACGCCTTGCCCGCGGCGATGACAAGGTCCTTCACGCGCCGGGCCGGCTCGGGATAGGCAGCACCCGGTCGTCGGCCCCGGCCGGTGTACTCGGCGGTGCACGGTCGTGCCTGCTCGGGTTGTGCGGTGGTCGTGGTCGAGATGCCCACCGCATAGGTGAGACCGCGTTCTTTCAGGCCGAGCCGGAAGGCGGCGGTGTCGCCGTAGCCGCCGTCGGCGATCACCTGGGGGACCTCGACGCCCCAGGACCTTGTCTCGTCGATCATGTCGAGGGCCAGCTGCCACTTCTCGACATGGCCGACCTCGGCGCGACCGCGCACGGGGTGCGACGGATCACCTTGACCGGATCGGCCTTCGGCGAGGCGGGATCCCAGCTCTTCCGGATTCGGTAGAGACTCCGGACTGCCCCGAGTTGGGTGGAGTCGGTTGTCGGGCCGTTTGGCTCTTGGGCCGGGGAGCTCCTGTCGAGTAGGACGCAAGGAGAAGCGACAGCAGGCCTGCCAGACCGGGAGTCTCACCAGGGATGCTGGCGGGCGAACGGCCGGGACCAGGCTGGCGGATGCCGGGGCTCTGATTGGCAGGGAGGTTGTATGCCGGACACGCCGGGTGCTCCTGTGGTGTTCGAAACGGCGGACCCTGACGCGGCACACGCGTTTATGAAGCAGGCCTGGGCCGGTGCGCCGACGATGCGGGTGAGTGAACAACCGTCCGGCGTGCCGCTCTGCTCCTACCGCCAGTGCGCCGCCGGACCGATGGCACTGGCCAAGGTCACGACGCGGCCCGAGTTCGTCGGCCTCATCGAGTCCAACGATCTGCTCGCCCTGACGTTGATCCACTCCGGGACGGTCGAGATCAACCTGCTCGACGGTCCCGAACGGTACGCGGCAGGAGATATCTTCGCGGCTATCGGGCCAGGACTGAACTACCGGTGCGTCACGAAGAACCTGACAGTGTCGGTCCTGACGCTTCCCGGCCTCTTGCTCACCGAGGCCGCCGGACTGGAAGACGTGGCAAAACCGTGGCAGTTCCTGGCTCGAGAGCCGGTGGACGAGGCGGCTGCCGACTTGTGGCGCGCCACCACCTCCTATGTGGGCCGTCTCTTGGACAGTCCCCTGGCGGTGACCAGTCCCCTGCTCGCCGCAGCGGCTGCCCGCATGACGGCCGTCGCTGCACTCAAGGTCTTCCCCACCACTCTCACAGTGGCACCCACCCGCACCGACGGCGCTGACGCCACCCCCGAGACCCTACGCCGGGCCGTAGCATTCATCGAAAACAACGCCGATCAAGGCATCTCTCTCACTGACGTCGCCGCAGCCGCCTACGTCACCCCTCGCGCCCTCCAGTACGCCTTCCGCCGCCACCTCGACACCACCCCCATCGCCCACCTGCGACGGGTGCGTCTGGACGCCGCCCACGCCGAACTGCTCGCCGCCGATCCCTGCAATGCGACGGTCAGCGACATCGCCGCCCGCTGGGGCTTCGGCCGGCGCTTCTCCGCCCTGTACCAAGCCGCCTACAGAGTCCCGCCCAGCCGGACACTGAACCACCCACCCTGACGCGCACGCCACGGCTGGCCATCCCAGATCATGGACGGCCTCTTGAACTGCCGTGCCTGCGCCAACTGGCCCCACAGCCAATGACAGCGATCGCTGCCAAGCCATACCGTCCGACCGCAGCAATCCCACTGATGACGCCAGGCAGGCAGGCAGATGCCCCATAGCATCAAACACCAGACGCCGCGCTAGGCAGGATGACCGCCTCCGACAGACAGCGACGTCCTGGGACCATTCCGGGCGACATCACACGCAGTGGAGGATGCAAAGTTCCTCCCGCCACCGACTGCGGGAGGAACTCCGCCCGCCCTTGCCGACGGTCTACGCCGACTGGACTCCGGGGAAACCCGGAGTCCAGCGCGGAGCATCCAGGGTCCGGGGACACTGCCGCACTGCCAGTCTGGCAATTGGTTCTGCCGTCGGCCGTACCACCAAACGAAACCGCAATCACCGATCGACCCGAAAACGAAAGAACGACCAGCCCCCCCCCGTGGGCCGATAGCGGTCACGTCCGCTGTGGTGGTGTAGCCGTGGGGAGTTCGTCTCCCGTGTCGTGGTCCGTGTAGATCGCGTCCATGCTTCCTTCGGAGAGGTAGCGGCGGGCGAAGGCGATCCATTCGTCGTGCATCTCGCTGAGCAGGGTGTGTCCAATCAACGGCTGATCTTGGTTGTTGAGGGTCAGTGGCTGGTGGGGGTGAGTCGGCCTTCAAAGGCGATCTGGAAGGCGTTCAGCGGCGTCGGCCCTTGCCGGTCGGGTCCAGGCTCATCAACGCCATGTAGACGCATTTCAACGCGGCGCCCTCCGACGGGAAGTGGCCGCGGACCCGAACGGCCTTGCGGATGCGGGCGTTCACGCTCTCGATCGCATTCGTCGAGCAAATGACCTTGCGGATCTCGACGTCGAAGGAGAGGAAGGGCACCATCTCGGCCCAGGCATCGGACCACAGCTTGACCACGGCCGGATACTTGTTGCCCCACTTCTCGGAGAACTCCAGGAACCGTTCGGTCGCGGCGGCCTCGCTCGGTGCGGTGTAGACGGGCTTCAGGTCCTTGGCGACCTTGTCCCAGTCCTGGCGGGCGCAGTACCGGATGCTGTTGCGGATCAAGTGAACGATGCAGGTCTGAACGACAGTTCGGGGCCAGACGGTCTCGACCGCGTCCGGCAGGCCCTTCAGGCCGTCGCAGACCAGCATGAGGACGTCCTCGACGCCGCGGTTCTTCAGCTCGGTGAAGACCTGGAGCCAGTGCTTGGCGCCTTCGCCGCCGTCGCCGACCCAGATACCGAGGATGTCGCGAGTTCCGTCGACGGTGACGGCCATGGCGACGTAGATCGGACGGTTGGCGACCTTGCCATCGCGGATCTTCACGTTGATCGCGTCCACGAAGACCACCGGCTAGACACGATCGAGCGGCCGGGCCTGCCATTCGGCCATGCCCTCCATGACCTTGTCGGTGATCGTGGTGATGGTCTGCTTGGACACCTCGGCGCCATACACCTCGGCCAGGTGAGCCGATATCTCGCCGTGCGTGAGTCCCTTCGCGGACAGCGAGAGCACCATCTCGTCCACGCCGGTCAGGCGCCGCTGACGCTTCTTCACGATCTGCGGCTCGAAGGTGCCGGCCGTGTCGCGGGGAACCTTCACCTCCACCGGACCGACATCGGTGAGCACGGTCTTCGACCGGGTGCCGTTGCGGCTGTTGCCACTGTTCCTGCCCGTCACGTCGTGCTTGTCATAGCCGACATGATCGGTGATCTCACCCTCCAGTGCGGACTCCAGGACCCTCTTGGTCAGCTGCTGCAGCAGCCCGCCCTCGCCGGTCAGCTGCAGTCCTTCGGAGCGAGCACGGTCGACCAGCATCGCGACCAACTGCTCGTCCGACACCGGCTCCGCAGTCGACTCGACGACCGGCTCCTCCACGGTCTCGTGCTCGGTGATGGTCTCGCTCATCAGGCGTCTCCTTGATCATCGGATCCGCCGTCTATTGGACACTCCCCCGCCGGGGTCTGTCCTTCCTGGGTGGTTGGGCTGGGAACCGAGCGAGCTGGAAGGGCCGGTTTCCGGCCCCGAACCGTTTCTGCCCAGACGGCTGGAGCCGCATCGCCGACCACGCGGCTCCAGCACCCGCCCCCTGGGTGTCGAACGTCCGGCGAGGCAGCTCCCGCACCTCATCCGGCGTCCAGAGGACGTCTCACGCGCAGGACGCGAAGATGAAAGGCGCTTCGCTGCGCGCCGCCCGCGGCCGGGGTTACGGAAAGATTCCCACCGCCCCGTGCGCCCTGTCCGATGGTGCCCCTCGTCGTGGTGTAAGCGATCAACTGGCTGGCTTGTTCGGGGTGTCGGGTAGTGCGGGGGCGCTTTCGGGGAGTTCACGGTAGAGCTCGTCCATGCTGCCTTCGGGGAGGTAGCGGCGGGGGAAGGCGATCCATTCGTCGTGCATCTCGAAGAGCACGGCGGTGACCAGCCGCAGCAGGGCGTCGTCGTTGGGGAAGACCTGGACGACGTCGGTCCTGCGCTTGATCTCCCGGTTGATCCGCTCCAGCGGGTTCGTCGACTGGATCTTCTTCCAGTGCCGGGGCGGGAAGTCCGCGAACGCGGTCAGGTCCTCCTTCGCGTCCAGCAGCATGGCCCTGACCTTGGGAAACTGGGTGCCGAGCATGTCGGCGACGGTATCGAGCTGGGTGCGCACGAGGTCGGCGGTGGGCTGGGTGAAGATCGTGCGGATCGTCGCGGCGACCATCTCGCCGGAGTCCCGGTCGATCACGCTGAAGACGTTGCGCAGGAAATGGACACGACAACGCTGCCAGGCGGCACCGAGCATGACCTTGCGGACCGCGGCGACCAGGCCCGAGTGCTGGTCGGTGACGACCAGGCGGACCCCGGACAGGCCACGTTCACGCAGCGAGCGCAGGAACTCTTTCCAGAACGCCTCGCTCTCGCTGTCGCCGACCATCAACCCGAGGACCTCGCGATTGCCGTCCTCGGTGATGCCGGTGGCGACCACGACGGCCCGCGAGACGATCTGGTGGTTGACCCGCGCCTTGCAATAGGTCGCGTCCAGGTAGACGTAGGGGAAGCGGACATGGTCCAGCGGGCGGGTGCGGAACGCGGTCAACGGCTCGTCCAGCGCCGCGCAGATCCGCGAGACTGCCGACTTCGAGATGCCGCTGTCCCCGCCCAGTGCTTTGACCAGGTCATCGACGCTGCGGGTGGAGACGCCGTGCACGTATGCCTCCATGATCACGGCGTAAAGGGCCTGATCGATGCGGCGCCGGCGTTCCAGCAGTGACGGGAAGAAGCTGCCGGTGCGGACCTTGGGGATCTCCAAATCCAGGTCACCGGCCAGCGTGGTCAGCACCTTCTCGCGGTGCCCGTTGCGGAGGTTGGTCCGCGTCGGCGTGTGCTCGTTCCACTCCGCGCCGATGTGAGCGGTCGCTTCGGCCTCGATCAGCTCCTGCACCATCCGCTCGGCGATGGCGCGGATCAGCTCGATTCCATCGGTCGAGCGTAGTGACTCAAGCAGCCGTATCAGCTCAGACTGGGACAGGGCCATCGTGTACTCCTCGTGGTTGAACTGGCTTTTCACCAAGGAGAGTTACGCGGTGGCCCACCCCCTGTTCAGGGAGCGGTACTCACCCGTGGAAGTGCGCCCCGGGCAAACGCCCGCGCACTCCCAGCCGCTGATCCCGTACACCACGACGAGGGACACCATCCGCGTGCCGGGGTTCAACGATGGCGGCTCTTCCCGCTGCGCCTCTCACGCCGCGCCGTCAACGTTGCGACCAGTCCCGGCCCAGAACGAGAAGTTCTCCCGCCTCCCACCCCGGGACAACCACCGGTCCCCCACTGCCCACAGCAGGCGTCGACACCGACGACAACGGAGATGATCGGCGGAGACGGCGACCGGGCTGTCATACCCAGCGGCCTCGATCACGGGCACAGGGATCCTCGGCTTCGGCCCCGCGACGGCCATGAACAGGTGCACGAGCCCTAACTCCTCGCTCCTGACAACCCGTTGGTCACCTCATGACCACCCCGCCTGAGGGTCACGATGGGCAGGGCGGGGGCCAGTCGGGTGACCGCGCAGCCGGTGACGAGACCAGCCAGGCGCCAAGTCGTCTCGCTAATCGTTCTGTCCCGGGGCTGTGAGGTGGTGTTGACGCGCGGCCTCGACGTATCGCGGAGCGAACTTCATCTCGTGAGCCTCGGGCACCTCGTAGGGGGAGCGCCATTGGTCCGGGACGAAGCTGTCGCCGTCCTCGTGGCAGACGTGGCACGCGGCACACCATTCGGTGCGCCACCCGTAGGCGGTCGCATGGACCCCGTCGAACACATCGTCCAGCGGGGCATCCACCCGGTACCACTGGTGGAGTTCCCTCGCGCCGCAGCACGGACACGGTGCCGTGAGGTCCGGGGCCGCGCGGTCGGCGTCGAAGATCGCCCGCCAGGCGTCAACGGTGTCGGGCGGGACGAGCCTCCAGTTTCCCGGGCCCAGCAAGTTGGCCTCGTCCCGGTCGAACAGGTTCAGCTCGATTGCCTCGAGAGAGCCGAGCATGGCGCACATGCCCGTCGTCAGATCGACCTGGACGGGGCCGATGCCGATGGCCATCTGCGAGGGGTCTCCGCTCTCCAGGTATCCCCGGGTCTGAAACCCGAAGTAGGCGACTTCGCCGACCACGGCCACGGCACCGTCCACGGGCACCAGATCCACCTCAGAGTTGAGTGGGTCCTCGGCCACGTACCGCTGCGCCAGCCGCGCCGCTCGGTCAAGCTCCATCACTTATCGGCCCTCAAGAATCTGTAGTTCCTGTAAGCGCGTTGGTCAGCCTGCCCCGACTGACCAACGTTTGTGAAGCCTTGTCGGCAGCACGGTGTTAGGTGTGCGGTCGCTGCCGTTGGGGTCCCGCTGAGGGCAAGCTCGAGATGGGGGTCGGGAATCGGAGTCGTACGGGTGGCGTGCGGTGTGTGGCCGCCTTGGCGGAGCGCGACAACCGGCCTTCACCAGGAGAGTTAAGGCGACCGACCGAGACGGCTGTTGATCACGCGCCGATTCGCCAGGTCGGTGGCTCCCGTCAGCTCGGCGCTGGACGTGCATTTTTGGGCGCTTTGTTGCGGGCTGGGCCGATGGCGATTAGCGCGGCGAGGAGTGAGGCGGTGGCCAGCAGCGTGGCTGGGCAGCGCTCCGCCACGCCCTCCAACTGCCGGGATCCCGGTTCGTCCTCGGCCCGCGCAGTCACCGACAGTCCGAAGAGGCGGGGGTAGCCGCCGAGGAGGGGCGTCAGGGCGGCTCCGGCGAATCGATCACGCACCGTCCTGGCAAGCGACACCCAAACCCACGTCGAAACGACATCCACGAGGAGTGACAAAGCCAGGCGCGCACACGGGCCGCCTGACCGGCCGAAAAACATACTTCGCGGACGGGGCAGGCGCGCGCCACATGAAGCATCGCCGCGGAGCGCTGGCGAGTTGGACCGCAGCTGCGCACCACACGATGTCTTCGCGCACGGGGCCCCGCCCTGCTTCGCCGCCGCCTACGGGCCTGACCTCCCACGTCCCTCCCTCCTCGGCAGGTCTCTTGGAACCAACCGGCGAAGAAAGTGATCAAGGTATGTATACGAACCGAATGGCCTGATGCTGTTCGAGAACGGGAGTCTTGAGTTGAGGTCGTCAGTCCGTCCCCTGTTGTCCGGTAGACCCGCTGTGGCGATAGTGGCTGTGATAGGTATCACCGCAGGGGTGCTGATCGGCCGGGAGGGACTGCGCACCGTGGTGGGCTGCGGCCCGGCCGACGACGCCTATCCGTCGCAGACCGCGGCGGACTGGAAGGCCGGCGCGGACCACGTGGTGGTGGCGGTGCCGAGCGCCGAGCGGGAAACCAACAAGCAGGACGTGGCCAAGGGGGCGGTGCGGTACACCCTCGACCGGGCGGTAACGCTCCGGACAGAGAAGGTGTTGTGGTCCGCTGCCACCGCCCGGCGGGAGCTGGGGAGCGCGTTCGAGATGACCGCTCCCGGCTGGTCGGTGTACCGGAGCGGCAAACGGGTCAAAGACACGGCGCCGGAGGCACCCCGGCTGGAGACCGGTCACACCTATCTCCTCGCGTTGCGCTGGGAAGCCGGCCGGTGGATCGTCCTCGGCGAGGGCGCGGCCGTGCCGTTCGACGACCATGTGGCGGGGCGAGGCGAGTGGTGCGGCCGAGTACTGAGCGAGGACGACTTCGCCAAGGGCGAGCGGTTCTCCCGCCGGGATGACCACAGCCTGGAAGAAACGGTGCGGGGACAGGACGAACACGCCGTCTCCCGTGAACTGGCGAAGACCAACGGCAGAAAAGGGCCGTAGCCCGGCTCGGTAAACCTTTTGCACCATGAGCTCGGGCGTAGGGAGTGCACGCGCGACAGACAGGCGGCCCGCGCGACTCGGCGCCTGCACAGGGCGACCGGGTGACCATGCCGGCCAGTACCTTCTCCAGCCGCTCGGCTCCTGTCAGCGAGACGCCGGCCCCGACCTCCGGATTCCCTCCAGGAGGTAAGTGGCGAAATCTGCCCATGATCTCGGACACATGACCCAGGCGGAGGCAGCGTTGCCTGCAACGTCTCAGGCCGGGCGCCAGCCGGGGTCGATATCGTCGAGGAGTTGGCGCTGCTCCTCGGTGAGCGCCCCCGTTTCCGACCCGACCGGCTCCCCGGCTTCCCGGCGTGCGGCGATCTGGTCGGCGAGCTTGGCCGCGTCGCGCATGTTCTTCGCCCACTTCCCGACCGGGTAGTCGCTCCACACGGCGGTGGCGGGCGGCACGGAGCGCTCGTGCGCCTCATGCTCTGGCGGCGGTGAGACCGTCTGGCTCACCGCGTCTCTCACCAGTTTCTCCTGCACCAGGCGGGCGAGGAGCGCGGTGACATCGGCGCCGGCGCGCGCGGGGGTGACGGGGCAGGTGGCGGCGAGCTGCTGGGCGATCTGCTCGGGCGTGGCGCCGTGCAGCAGCGCCCGCACGACGAGCGCGCCGGCGCCGTTCATCTAGCAGTAACGGCCATCGCGTTCATCGAGCAGGACTATGCCGTGGTCTCAGCCGCCGCAGGATGTCGTGTTGTTCTTGAGGGAGTGGGTGGTGTCGTTGAGCTGGTAGGAGCGCAGGTCGTGGATGGATCCTCCGTTGCGTCCCACGCAGACGTGGCGCCCGTGGTAATTGTCCTTTTGGTAGACCCGCGCGGTCCTGCTGGAGTTGTTGATGACCGAGCTGCCGTCGTTGCGGATGTAGTCGGGAAGGTGCTTGACGCTCCCATCCGAGGCACGCTTGACGTAGGGCTGGCCCCGGAAGCTGATGCTGGGGTAGATGCACACGTAGCCGCGGGGGCAGGCAATGGCTGCGGAGGTCTGTGCCCGTGGGGGCGGGGCGGCAGAAGCAGCGTCTGCGGTAACGGGCACCGCGAGCGCCACTGCGGCTCCGAGGGACAGTCCGGATATCGCTGTGCTCCTGAAGTGCATGGGGTTCCTCCGTGTCGTTGGCACTGTGTGGTGCGCTGGATCGGGCTATCGCCGATGCAGAGATGCCCGGCGCCGGAGCAGGCGACGGTGGTTCGACGGTGCCAGTGTCCAGGGCACGAGTCGTCAGACGAACGGCGTAATTCGGCGCATTCTGCGCGCTAACCCGGCTCGCCCTGAGGGGGATGGTGTTGTCATGCCTTCGCCGAGCAACCCCACGCGGTTGCACCCGCAGGGGACATAGCACGGGGCCGGATTCGGTTCGTCCGAGTGACTGGCTGACTCGTCGTGCCGGTCGTCAGCGCACGCGGCCGCCGGCGGTTGAAGTGCTCAGCCAGGTACGGATGAACGTGCTCAGCTTGGTGATCGTCAGGGTGCCCTGTGTGGTGGGAAAGGTCAGGGCGGTGGGCCCTTGTCGTTGGAGGCAGAGGGAACGCATGATCGACTCATGCGAGGCGCCTTCGACGATGTCCCGTTGCCCACGCTCTTCCCCCGCCTGTCGCCTGCCGACGTGGGATCTCTGGAACAAACCGCCCGCGCAGTTGATGCGGCTCGCGCGCACGGAGACAAGGCTGAGTGGGAGTGGGCACTGGATCACGTGGTCTTTCCGGGCCCGCAGCCGTGGACGCCCATCGTGCTTGGCCTGGATGTCATCGAGCATGCGGACGGGGGCGATCAGCTGGAGTTCCTGCTTCAAGTCGTGTGGACCGACTTCGCCCAGCTCGCGGTCGACGCGGCGGTGAACGTGGCCTGCTGGTGCGACACCGATCACGCCAGCCATGACGTCGACGCCTTCAGGCTTGTTGTCGATGAGGAGACCTCACTGCCTCGCGCCTTCCAAGCAGGCGCTGAGCGTCTGATCGGATGGCTCACCGACCCTCGCGACGCGAATTCTGGCGTGCCCGAGCGGCTCTGCCTCCCCGCCAGCCCGCCTAGGAAGCCGGCGGGATGACGACGGGTGACGGGCAGTTGGTGTGATCAGGCCACGTTGATGTCGCGTTCGATGGCGGCGAGCCGGTTCTTCAGCCGGTAGCTCGGACCGTTGGTGGAGACGACGTCACAGTGGTGCAGGAGCCGGTCGAGGATGGTCGTGGCGAGGACCTTGTCACCGAACACCTGCCCCCATTCGCTTGATTACGCGCCGATGGCACTGCCGACGTCCACCCCGCCCAACCTGCTTGGGCTGATGCGGTTCAAGCAGGGCCCACTCGTCGTCCGATAGTTCTCCTCGCCCCACATCAGCCGGAACGAGCCGCCGCCCGGGTGAGTCACTCGACCCCTCGGACAGGCCCTCTGGCGGTCAGCCCGCCAGCGCCCCAACCTCGCGACGCCCAGCACCACGCGACCGCCAGCGACCACCCGCTGGACACCCCCGCCTGTCGCGCCACGGCCTACCTGCCGCCGCTGCGCTCGCGCGCCCATAGACCAGGCCGCAGGGCCCACGGTCCGGCCGACCGCTACGACTTCCCCAGCGCGCCACCACGACACTGCCCCCTCCCCCACCGCGCACCACCGGCCCGCCCTGCCGGTGAGCGGATGGGGTCCGCGACAGCGCTGTCCGGTGCGCGTCCTCCCTGGTGAGGGCGGGATCTTGCAACGTCGTACGCATCTCTTCGCTGTGCCAGAACCGCTCATGGTGCGCCCGCCAGACCATCCTCGCAGGCGCGGGGAGCAGGGCCGCAGCCGTCGACAATCCCGCCGAAGGCAGGGAACATCCCCGCAGGCGCGGGAACGGTTCCGTCCCCTGCCCACCTGCACGGTGCACGGCGCCACCGTTGATCGACTGACCCTAAACGGCATCATCTTCGCAACCGGCACCGAGTGCTATCGACGCGGCCAGATCAGGGCCGAGCAGCAACGAGACTAGCGAAGTTCGCCTGGGCATCAACACGTTCCGTGGCAGGCTGCGGGCATGGCGCCCCTCGACGATCAAGAACTGAGCACCGCGATTCAGAATGCCGACTCGCCGGAGTGGGCTGTCCGCGGGGCGGCCGGGCGGCGGATCGCGGGTTCCGACAGGATCGAGGAAGTGGCGGGTGTCATCCAGCGTCTTCTCCTGGACGCCCAGGACACCTGGGTCATCCAGGAAACGGCCGAGGCATTGCTCGAACGCGAGGACACCATCGGCCTGCGCCACGTCCTGCTGGCCTACAGCCAGGCAGGCAGCTACGACGTGGTGGACCAGCTCGGCGCTGCCCTGGACTGCAAACCCGTATGGATGACGACCGAAGGCGCGGACCGCCTGATCAAGCAGTGCCGAGAGCTGGCAACAGACCGTGACGCAGGAGTCCGCGGCGAAGCCCAACAGATCCTGGCGAAGCTGCGGCCACGCGAGGAATGGGCGCGCGCCCCAGAAGCCGACGACTGATCAGCGGTTGAGCAGGGTCGACCGGGCCACGCGAAACCGGAAGCCGCAACCGCTTCAAGTATTCGCCACCGGAACCCTGTTGTGGCCCCGGCATCCGGTCAGTTGTAGCCCTGCACACACGGGCTCTATCGATCCGGGGAGCGCGGGTCGGACGTCAGGATGTACTGGCTGAGGAGTTCGCGGTTGTGGAAGGCGGAGTGCAAGAGGACGGACAGCTCCGTGAGGGCCTTGAGATCGCTGCTCAAAACAACGAACGTGCCGGCTTCTGATCCGAAGTGGAAAGTGTCCGCGCTGGCGGGCATACGGGAATTGACCAGGGATTCAGCCAACCACTCCCAGCCATGACCATGGCTCTCGGCGTTGTGCTGCTCGAAGACGTCGGCAACCCGCTCCATGTCGCCTTCGCAGAGATAGAGGCAGTGGGAGGGGCCGGGTTCGCCGGTTTCGTCCAGGTGGAACGGGGCCAGGGCTGATCGGTCGCTCATGGCGTGATGGTAGGTGCCCGGGTGGCACGCCAACCTCAACGTCCTCGGCCGCTACAGCTTCCGCGCCTCCACCCCGGTCGACGGCGGACTGCGCCCGCTGCGCGACCCGACAGCCGGCCGTCTCGACCAGGACGATGGCGCCTCAGGCCGATGCCGAACCACAGAAACTTGGTCATCGCGGAGTCGACCGTGAGCTTGGCTCTCACCTCATATCGCATGTACTCAGCGTGCTGACGGTCATGTCCCGCTGAGTGGTGGAATTGGATTGACCGCGTGACGCTCAGCGGGTGTGTTTCGACTATGCGCCGGTGAGTGCGGGCGGCGCCACCGGTTCGCCGGCAGCGACTTGGGCCATGGAGCCTTCGGAGAGGTAGCGACGGTCGGTGACCTGCCATTCGTCGTGCTGCTCGGCCAGGACGGCGCCGGTCAGCCGGGCCAGGGCGGCCGGGTTGGGGAAGACGCCGACCGCGTCCGCGCTGCGTTTGATCTCCCGGTTCAGCCGCTCCAGTGGATTGGTCGACCAGGTCTTCTTCCAGTGCGCGACCGGGAAGTCCGCTGGGCCCGGTATGACCGCATCCTCACATGGTGCTGTACTGGAAATGGCTGGGCCCTCACCACCCGAGGAGCAGGCTATGGGATGGATCAACAAGTCCAAGGGCGACGAAGCGGCCAGAGCTGCTCAACACGCCATTGAGTCGGGTAACACGGTCTTGGTCTACAAGTTCATCGAGGCGAACACGAACTCCATGGCCACGGGCCCCATGACTGGCATGGCCGAACAGATCCAGTCCGTTGAGGAGCTCGGCTGGACGCTGGACACGATGACCGCGGCCGAAGGCAAAGCAATGACATCAGAGCGCATCGCACTCATCTGCCTCTTCCGCCGTCCCGCAGCGCAACCACAGGCGTCGGATCCGGTTCTGTAGCCCGAAGCATGTGGCGGCCGCTGCAGTGCCGGTCGGGGCGCTGTACTGGCGGCAGCAGAAGCACCCGTGCGTCCCCCTCGTCTCGGCGCACGGCGGCGCCGTGATGCTCAATGGGTGGGAGGTGGCGCCGTGCAGCCGGTCTCCGGGTAGTGCCCGTTGACGTCGATCCAGATCCGTGTGGTGCTGACTGCTCCCGTGACGCAGGCGGTCTCGCCTACGAAGATGCCGAAGTCACTGCCGTCAGCCGGACTCTGCGCGGTACCGACCGTACGGCCGCTGAGGTCGAGCCGCCCCGGGCGCGCCAGGCGCTCGAGGACGGGGCGTATCTCCTCAGGGGTGATCTGTCCGCGCTGTTGCTGCACTTGCAGGGCGTGCTGGATGCTGCGGGCCTTGCGCTCGGCCTCCTGCCGGTCGCGGGAGCTCATGCTCTTCGGGTGGCGGGCGCGGTTGTTGTCGGCGTAGTTCGGCGGAGTGTCGCCTGCGGGCGGCTCGGCACCGGCGGTGGTGGAGGGGGGTGCCGAGTTGGGCGGATTCGGGTCCAGATTCGAGAAGAGGTCGTCGACGGCGGAGCATCCGGTTGTGGCAAGGGCGGCGACGAAGGCCACAAGGGCGGCGGCTGCTCGGCGTATCGGCATGGCATCAGACTTGCTGACCATGTCTGCCGGCGCCTGAGTACGCGTACCTACTCGGCAGAAGACCACCGGCGCGGCGGCCTCTCCGCCGTCGCCCCATTCGGTGACCGTGACGCGGACGCCCGGGTTTTCCGCGTGCTCGGCGGTGAATCCCTCCGCGGTGGAGTCGGCGATGTCGCCGACCGCAGCCCAGCCCCTGAACCGCACGGCCGTCTACAACTCCATGGTGGGCACGGACCCGGATACGGTCCTGCTTATCGAGGACCACGTGCTGTGTGAGGACGGTGAGGACCAAGGCGAACCGATGCTGTGATTCTCGCCCCAGGCCAACCCGTACCTGATGAAGGCCTTCGTTCCAGCCGTGGTGCAAGCGCTGCGCGCGTTGCTCTGGACGGCCGCTTAGCCCTGTGGGCCCGGACCCAGCCGGCGTCTGGCCGAGGGTGCACTCCGAAAGGGGCAACGAGCGGCGCGGTGCTGCCAGCCGCGCCCGCGCGGCACCACGCCCAGGCGTGCAGGTGGGCTGGGCGGTGCTCCAGCCTGCGGTGCGCCGCCCAGCCGTGGGTGCGCATGGTCTCGGTCTCCCGCGCCTCGAACAGCTCCGGCAGCCGCTTGGGGTCGCGGCCCGTGTCTCGGTGCCCCTGGATGAACGCGCGAGCGGCAGGGCGGTTGGCGTCGCAGGCCGGGCGGAGTTCCAGGCGCAGGAGTGCCGGTTCCCGCCGGGCCCGTCTCCGGCCGTTTGCCGGCGCCCAAATTCAGACGGTTGACGACCACAGCCAGAGCGCATCCCGCCCGGTTGCCACCGGCGCCGCAGTCCTCCACCGCCCAGCGGCCAGACCCCGGTGTGGGTGTGGCAGTGCAGCACCGCTCCGGGCCGCCGTGAACCTCTCTGCGTCCGGTCCGTAAGCTCGGGCCATGTCGACCGAGGACCACCCGCAGAGCGCCGTCAAACACTGGCGAGAGTGCACGGATGTGCACGACCTCCTCGAGCAGATCCGCCTGCGGCCGGGCATGTGGCTGCCCAACCGCTCACTCCAGGACCTGCAGTCCATGCTCGACGGATACCACTATGCGCTCGGCATCCACGGGGTCGACGAACCCTTTGCCTTCGGGCCCGGCGGTAGCTTCAAGTCCTGGCTTGAGGATCACCTCGGCTTCGCCAGTTCCCTTGGCTGGGCGGCGGAGATCGAGCGCGCGACTCCACAGGGGACGACACCCCTCGACGAGTTCTTCCGTCTACTCGACGCCTTCACAAGCTCCACCACCAACGCCCCGGACGCCGCCGGGCGCGACTCCCTCGGCGTCGATTTCATGCTGAACTCGTTCGTCACCCTCTTCTGGCGCCGACGGCTCCTCGACGCGTCGGTTGAGAGACTCCGGCTGCGGGGCTTCCGAACCATCCAGATGTCAGCCGACCAGTGGGCCACAGAGAAGGACATGCACCGCGCCTTCGCGGAAGCCCTGTCCTTCCCCGACTACTACGGCCGCAACCTCGACGCGTTCAACGACTGTCTCGGCGATGTGGCCTGCTACGGCGGCTACGACGACGCGCCCGAAGGCGCCGGACTGGTCCTGGCCCTCACCGACTACGACCACTTCGCCGCCGCCTGCCCCCAGACCGCGCACGTCGTCCTGGACATCGTTGCCGACCAGGCCCGCCGCGCCTCCGTGCTCCGGCGCCGCCTCATCTGCCTGGTGCACAGCAAGGACCCCGACATCGCCTTCGAGCCCGTCGGCGCCATGCCCGTCCTGTGGAACAGCGACGAATGGGCGGACAGCAACCGCGGCTGAGCACACGGCACCACGGAGCGATCACCACCGAACCGCAGTCAGCCGGTGGAGGTGGCTCGCCAAGCGGCGGTGACGCACCCTTCCTCCCAGTGCCACCAGCCCTTGGCCGCACCGTGCTCCAGGAACTTTCGAATCTGCGCCAGGTCCGCGCCCGGTGGGACGTCCAGAGCCACCATCCGGAACCGCTCGATCCCCTCACCGGTGGTCCCCAGACGATGGAAGTCTCCAGCACCGTCTGCCGAGCGACACCCGAGCCGTCGTCTTTCAGAACGATCAACCGGATCGTGTAGTTCTCCGACGCCCGCACCGTCTCCCCAGCCCAGCGGACACCACCCTCGTCGACATCGACCCGGATGCTGTCGTCGCTGGCGACCCCGCGCACGAACCACGAGGGTTGTCCAACCGGACCGTGTCGTCGCCGAGGTCCACCGCCCCAGGCTCACGCTCGCCGGCGGCCAGCCGCTTTCGTCTCTCTCCAGCCGGAAGTGGACCTCCACGTGATCGTCCCTGATACCTGTCACCGCATCATCATCCGTATGACCGTCACCTATGTCGCATCAGGGATGATGCGACCGTGGCAGATTCGTTCAAGAACGTCGTCGGAGATCCGCAGCAAGGGCCCTACCGATGCCCGTGCTGCGGCTACATCACCCTGCGCGAGCGCGCAGGGTTTCAGATCTGCGATGTCTGCTTCTGGGAGGACGACGGACAGGACGATCACGACGCTGACACCGTCCGCGGCGGCCCCAACGGCGCCCTGAGCCTTTCCACCGCACGCCGCAACTACCGGTCCTTCGGGGCCTGCGACGCTGCGCACATCCCGTCCGTACGCACTCCGCTACCGAAGGAAGCCCCGACGGGCAGTCGGCCGTATGGCGTCGGGGTACTCGAGGACCACACCCCGAAGCTCCCATCCGGGTGGACCCTGGAGAGGATCCGCGCCGTGTCCGGCGACCGCGAGGCGATCCCTTTGCGCACGGACCGGAAGATCGTCTACCTCAACCCGCCCGGGGAGGACGAGCCGGTGGACGCCGAGATCGTGCTCGGCTTCCACGGCCTCTGCTTGGTGAAGCGGGTGGATGACGATGACTGGTTCATGGGCAGCCATAACGATGACGGCAGCGTCGACCTCTGGTGTGCCTATGGCAACCTGTATGAGGCGCTACGCGGACTGTGATCCGGCCGTCAGCCTGTCGCGGAATGACTCCGAGCACTCGGGTCCATGGCCGATTCCGCGCAAATGGTCGGACGCGCCCTGCGCATGAAACCCGGGCAAGGGGAAATCGCCCCGCTCATCGTCCCGATATCCCTCGAAGAATGAGAAAACCCCGAGGACATGCTGCCCCCCGGCCTACAGCAAGCTGGCGAAGGTCCTCGAAGCGCTGCGGTGGTGAATGCAGGCGAGCTGACGTGGCCGGTCGGGCCCCTTCGCTATCTGACGGGAAGTGAGTCCGTCCCCCGGCCGACTGTGTGCTTTCGGAGCGGATCGGCTTTCACCCTTTCGCATGTGCACCTCCCGTGATGTTCTGATTTCCGTTGGCTACCGACGCGGGATGCCGTGGATCCTGGCCCCGCGGCTGACCTAGCATCATGTGCCGTGAGCGAAGCCGAGAACGTCTTGGACTGGCTGCAGAGTTGGTACTCCGCACAGTGCAACGAGGACTGGGAGCATGAGTGGGGTGTCAAGATCGACACGCTCGACAACCCTGGTTGGTCAGTCCGCATCGACCTGGAGGACACCGACCTCGAAGGGCACGACTTCCTCCGCCAGGATCTCCGCCGAAGCAAGGACAACTGGGTCTTGGCCTGGACCTCGGACATGACCTTCCATGCTGCATGCGGGCCAGGCAACCTCACTGAAGCACTCACCCTCTTCCGCAGGTGGGCGGTGGAGGACACCCCGCAGTAGCACAGCCCCGGCTCGATCCCTTCCAGCCGCAGACGCAAGGGTGCGGACGACGTGATCGCCGTGCTGCCGGAGGCCGGAGCGGATCTCGACGCCGGCACGCCGCGCACGAGCGGCGGCATCCCTGTTCGGCCGCGAGCACCTGTTCGCGGACTGAACGGTCGGCAGGACCGAGTGCGAACCGCACACATGAGGAGAGGTAGCTCTATGGCCGGCGAGGTCGTGATCGCGCAGACCACCATCGACGACGAGGAGCGCGCGAAGGGGCTGGCGCGTGGCGCCGTCGACGGTCAACTGGCGGCGTGCGCCCATATCGACGCCCCCTTCACCGCGGTCTACCGCTGGAACGGCGCCATCGAAACCGCCCAGGAATGGCGCGTCTCGTACAAGACCACCGTCGACCGGCTTCCCGAGTTGGAGGCGTGGGTCGCGCGTGAACACACGTATGAAGTTCCCGAGTGGATCGCGCTTCCGGTGACAGGTGGGTCCGAGGCATACCTGTCCTGGGTGGTGGCGGAGACCCACCCGCGATAGGAACGAGGGTCCCGGCTCCCGGTCGGCCGTGTATACGGGAAAAGCAGCCACCGCCCTTGACGGCCACGGCGCTACTGATCGCCGCGCAGGTACCGGGTGACCATGCCGACCAGTTCGTTCTCCAGTCGCTCGACCTCGACGCCCCGCGCGTCCGCCATGAACTTGTGCGCGTTTATCTCGACCGTGGTCAGGATCAGTTCGGCGGCCACGTCGAGATCTCGCACGCGGACGTCGGGGTGCCGGGTGAGCAGATCGCGCAGCTGACTGACGCGCACTTTGCCGTGCCGGTCCATCGTCTCGATCAACTCGCTGGAGACCGGCGCCTGTTCGATCATGATCCGGAGCAGCTGCGGGTCGTCGCGGTGGTTGTCGATCGCGTCGCGGACCAAGGCGCGCATCGTCTTGTCGAGGCTGCCGGGTTCCAGGTCGAGCTGGTCGGGCTGGGTCCAGGTGCCTCGGTCGATGTGCCGCACCAGCAGTTCGGCAAGGATGGCGTCCTTGTTCGGGAAGTACTGATACAGCGAACCGATCGACATGCGGGCGTGCTCGGCGATGCGATTGGTGGTGCCGGCGGCGTACCCGTACTCGGTGAAAACGTGAGCAGCGGCGGACAGGATCCGCTCGCGGGTCAGCTCCGCGCGCACCTGGCGGGGCTTGCGACGTGGGGCGAGACGGCGGTCGGCGGACGTCATCCGAGGGTCCTTCCGGGGCGCGGAAAGCGAGTAGCGAAAGAACTGAGCTTTTGCTCAGAATACTGCCATGAGCTGCGAAAACAAGAAGCTCCCCAGGTCCGGGAGCCGTTCATGAGTCCCCGTGTGCGCCTCCCTGCGGCGCGCACGATGATCACGCTGGAGGTGCGCCGCAGCGAGCTGCTCACCCCGGGCTTCGCGAGCGTCACCCTGGGCGGCCCGGGCGTGCGCCAGCTGGTCGCCGTCGGCGGTGACCAGGCCGTCCGCCTGTTCTTCCCCCGCGCCGGGCAGAGCGCGCTGCGCATGCCGACCGCCTCGAACGAGGCGTGGATGGCGCAGGTGATGCTGATGCCCAAGGCGGTCCGTCCATGGGTGCGCAATCTGACCGTCCGGCGCGTGCGGCCCGTCGAGCAGGAGATCGACATCGAGTTCGCCCTGCACGACGCGTCACCCATGTGTTCCTGGGTGCGCGGCGTCCGGCCGGGCGACCCGGCCGGGATATTCGACCTCGGCACCACATACCGGCTGCCCGAGTACGCCCGGGGCCGGCTGCTGGTCGGCGACGCGTCCGCGCTGCCGGCCATCCTCTCGATCCTGGACAGCGACAACGACAACGACAGCGGGGGCGAGGACGAGGTCGGGGACGGCGGCGGCGTGCACCCGCCGCCCACCGAGGTCTTCCTCGAAGTGGCGACCGCCGCCGACATCCGGCCCGTCCGCACTCCGCACGGAGTACGTGTCCACTGGCTCACCCGCGACGACGAGGCCCTGCGGCCCGGTACCCGCGCACTGGAGGCGGTCCGCGCCGCCGAACTGCCCCCGGGCCCCCTCTACGCCTGGGTGGCCGGCGAGTCCCGGCTGGCCACGGGCGTGCGACGACATCTCGTCAACGAGCGCGGCGTACCCAGGCGGGACGTCTCCTTCGTCGGCTACTGGCGGCTGGGCCGCTCCACCCCCGGCTGAACCGACGGAAAGAAACCGACGGAAAGGAACGCGCATCCCATGCAGCACGCACCCCATCTCGACACCCTGCACCGCCTCACCACCGCGGCCGAGGTCGAAGCGGTCGTCGGCCACCCGGCCGCGATCATCAGCCTCAAGCAGCTCAGCGCCCTGGACGAAGGCTGCCGCGCCGTCCTGGCCCACAGCCCGGTCGCGGCCCTCGGCCACCGGGACGCCGACGGCGCCGCCCGGACCACGTTCATCGGCGGAGCGCCCGGATTCGCGCGCGTCCACTCCGCGACGCGGATCGGCTTCACCGTCCGGGGACCGAAGGTCGCCCACGGTCCCGTCTCGCTGTTCTTCCTGCTGCCGGGGGTGGGCGAGGTGCTGCGCGTCAACGGCTCGGCGGTCGCCCACGACGGCGCGGAGACGATCGTGGACATCGCGGAGGCGTACATCCACTGCGCCCAGGCCGTCATCCGCTCCCGTCTGTGGGAGCAGCCCGGCCAGGCGCCCGTGGCCGAACCGGTGGAGGGCGAGGGCCCGTTGACCGGCCCCGGCGTGGCCGACTTCCTGGCCGCCGCACCCTTCCTGGCCCTGTCCACCTGGGACACCGACGGCGGCAGCGACACCAGCCCGCGCGGGGACCGGCAGGCCGTCGCCCGCATCCTGAACGGCCGCACCCTGGTCCTCGCGGACCGTAAGGGCAACAAGCGCGCCGACACCCTGCACAACCTGTTGCAGGACGACCGGCTCTCGCTCGCCGCGGTCGTCCCCGGCCGCAGCGGCGTACTGCACCTGCGCGGACGCGCATCGATCACCGACGACTCCACCCTCCTTGCGACCATGGCGCTGCGCGGGATGCCGCCCCATCTGGCGCTCCTCATCGACGTCGAACATGCCGAGGTGACCGGCAACGCCGCCCTGGCGGACGCCCGTCCCTGGGCCCCCGGCGGACAGCCCGGTCCCGGCGAGGCCCTCGACATGATGGCCCTGGGCAGCGCCCAGCTGGCCGCCAACTCGGCAGCCCGCGGCAGCAGGTGGGCCTGGCTGCTGCAACGCGTCACCGCCGTTCCAGGACTGACCCTGCTGATACGGAGAGCGGCCGACCGCGCCTACCGTTCCGGCTTGCGCAAGGAGGGCTACGACGACGTCGGCACAGGCGCGAGCGGCCGACGGCGCGGAGTCATAGAGCAGCGACCTACCGGTGGCGGCGGGACGGAAAGCCGCTTCCGCGAGGTACGCGTCGCCGAGGTACGCCAGGAGACCCCGAGCGCCCTCACTCTCGTACTGGAGGATGTCGAGGACGTCGGCACCCGGAAGCCGTTCGACTTCCTGCCCGGCCAGTTCTTCACCCTCGTCACCGACATCGGCGGCCACCCGGTACGTCGGGCCTACTCGGCCTCCTCGGTGCCCGGCGCTTCCCGACTGGAGGTCACCGTCAAGCGCATCGAGGGCGGCCGGTTCTCCACCCACGTGCACGACGCTCTCCGCGTCGGCGACCACCTCGCGGTGCGCGGCCCCTCGGGCTCCTTCCACACCGAGCCAGAGCCCCCGGACGAGATCGTGCTGGTCGCGGCGGGCAGCGGTGTGACGCCGATGATGAGCATGATCCGTACGCGGCTCACCGACCGGTCCGCCCGTGACCGGATCACGCTGCTGTACAGCAGCCGCGGCGCGGAGGACATCATCTTCGCCGAGGAGCTGACACGGCTGGCGCACGACCATCCGGACCGGCTGTCGGTCACCCACGTCCTGACCGCCCGGGACGGACGACTCGATGCCGACGGCGTACGTCGCTGGGTGGCCGGCCGGTCTCCGGCCCCCGGGGCGCACTACTACGTGTGCGGTCCCGAACCTCTGATGAACGCCGTACGAGAAGCCCTGACCGGGCTAGGTGTCCCGGAAGGGTCGGTGCACCACGAGCGCTACACCAGCGGCGCGGACACCTCGGCCACGACGAGCGCCCCGCAGCTGCTCACGGTCGAGGAGGACGGACACACACTCGGCACTGCGGTGGTCGAACCCGGGCAGACCTTGCTGGAGGCGGGGCTCGCCGCGGGACTGCCCCTGCCGTACTCCTGCACGGTCGGCAACTGCGGCGACTGCATGGTCCGGCTCCGCGGCGGCCAGGTCGCGCAGAGCGGACCGAACTGCCTCACACCACAGCAGAAGGCCGACGGATACGTGCTCACGTGCACGGGCTGCCCGACATCGAAGGTCACCCTCGACATCACGGACCCGTCATCGCCGACCGGCCCCTCCTGAGCGGAGGGTGCCGACGCCCAGGTCGGGCGTGCGAGGCAGGAGCGGGTTGCGCGGGAAGGAATCCGGTTGCCCGGACTTCCGGTCCGTCCCCAGACTCGCGGTCATGACGTCCGACGCTAGAGCCCTGGCCCTTGAACACTTCCGCTGGATCGACGGCCACGCCGACGTCTGGCCGATCTTCCGTGATCCCGTGGCGCTCGCCGCGGTGGTCCGCGCACTGGCCGGACCGTTCCGGGGCGAGGGCATCTCGGCCGTCTGCGGCATCGAGTCACGGGGCTTTCTGCTCGGCGCGGCAACGGCCGTCGAACTCGGCGTCGGCTTCGTTCCGGTACGCAAGCGCGAGGGGATCTTTCCGGGGAAGAAGGTCATCCGGCGCAGCGCCCCCGACTACCGGGGCACGCGCCAGGAGCTGCGCCTGCAGCAGGCGGCGGTGGCCCCAGAGACCGGCGCTCATGGTCAATACGACTAGCCCGCCACGCCCCTCCCGGCTTGCGCTCTCTGCCTCCAGGTTCCGGGCGAGATGCCCTCCCTCTTGGCGAAGGCCCGGCTCAGGGCTGTTCCGGACTCATAGCCGACCTCAGTGGCAATCTCCTGGACACTGAGCGGCGTCTCTCGAAGCAGGACTTTGGCCCGGTACATGCGCCAGGTGGCCAGGTAGCGCAATGGGGTGTCACCCGTTCGCTCACTGAACAGGGCGGCGAATGCCGAGCGTGACATGCCCGCCGCTCGGGCCAGTTCGGCGACGGTCCAGCTATGGCCCAGGTCTGCGTGCATCCGTTGAATGGCCACCGCAAGGCGTGGATCGCGAAGAGCGGCGATCCAACCGACCGTGCCGGTACCGACGTCCGCGCAGAAAGTTCTCAGCGCCTGAACGAAGAGCGTGTCCGACAAGCGGCTCATGACGAAGCCCGAGCCGAGGCGGTCAGCAGAGATTTCACGTTCGATGAGGCTGAACGTGGCGCGCAGAAGTTCACCGGACGTGCCGTCCGGGCGCAGTCGGAACAGTGGTGGCAGGAGTGCGAAGAGGGGTTCTGCGGCGACGTTGTCGAAAGTGAATCGTGTCGAGACCACCCGTGTCAGTTCACCGTCACCTTCGACGCGGATCACGTGTCCGGACGCCCCGGCTGCCAGGGCGTCGCAGTCCAGGAGAGCGCTGCCGGCCGCGTCGCGGAGAGTGAAGCCGACACCGGCGCGGACCAGGACACAGTCGTTCGCCTGCAGGTATTCCGGATGCTCCAGGACGGGCGAGTCAAGTCGACAAGAGCCTTCCGCAATGTGGATCAGCCGGGCCAGGTGCCGCGGAGAGAAGGAGACGCCCCAGGGTGCGTGTGCGTCGATCCGCACGTACCGCGCGTCCTCGATCCGCATCGTCGCAAGGAGCTCGTCCACCGAGTCCACGACACCTCCTGGACGCTCTGCACCAAACAACGGACGCCAAGATACACATCGTCCAGATCCGCCAGCCTACCTTGGCATGAGCTCACGAAAGAGAGGCTGCACAGCACATGCGCGCTTACACGGTCCAGGCCGGTGGCGGTCTGGCACTCACGACCCAGCGGGCCGTACCCGCCCCGTCCGCAGGGGAGGTACAGGTGAGGGTCAAGGCCACCTCCTTGAACGCCCGGGACCGGCTCATCGTCTCCGACACATACTCGGTGAACGTCCAGGGCCGCGTCCCGCTCTCCGATGGCGCGGGCATCGTCGAGGCTGTCGGGGAAGGGGTCACTCGCTTCCACGTCGGGGACCGCGTGATGGGGGCCTTCCATCCCACGTGGCTGTACGGGCCGTATCCCGGATGGACAGGGCTCCCCGGGACGCACTGCGACGGGTGGCTCCGCGACTACGTCGTCCTGGACCAGCAGAGTCTGGTCGCAATCCCCGACACGCTCTCCTTCGAGGAAGCGGCCACGCTGCCGTGCGCCGCCCTCACCGCATGGTCGGCGGTCGACGGAACCGGGCCGGGCACCACCTTGCTGGTCCAGGGCTCCGGCGGAGTGTCCGTCTTCGCATTGCAGTTCGCCCGCCTGGTCGGCGCGCGTGTGGTAGCGACGACATCGGACGACGCCAAGGCTGAGCGCCTGAGAACGCTTGGCGCGCACGACATCGTCAACTACAAGGAGACGCCTCACTGGGGCGTACGGGTACACGAACTCACGGGCAACGGCGTCTCACATGTCCTGGAGGTCGGCGGTGCCGGAACGTTGGAGCAGTCGATCAAGGCCCTTGCCTACGGAGGCCAGATCGCTCTGGTCGGCAACCTCGCCTCTGGCAACGGCATGGACGTGAACGAGTTCTTCGGCAAAGCAGCGACTCTCCGGTCCATCAGTGTGGGCAGCCGCAGCGAGCTCGAGCAGATGAGCCGGACCGTTGCCCGCAGCGGCCTCCGGCCCGTCATCGACACCGTCTTCCCCTTCAGTCAAGCGCCGGAGGCGTTCGACCACTTCGAGCGGGGACCACGCTTCGGAAAAGTCGTCATCATCCACTGAACCTCGTCCGCAACCGGACCTCCGTCGAACGCGGTGATCAGCGCATTCCCTACCGCCAAGCTATGGTTCGCCGGGCCGCCCGACGGGAACGCTCCTCGCACCCGCACCCGCACCCGCACCCGCACCCCGATCACGATGCTTTCCTCCAGGCTGGAGCCCCTTCCATGACCTCATCACAAACCATGACCCGGTAGCCGGCTTCTTCCCGTGTGGAGAGGCTCACCCGCGTACGCCACTCAGAGCGTGCGGCCCGTGTCCACTCCGCACCAGGTCCAGCGGCCTGTCAGATGGCGGCCCGGCCCCCTATTGCGCACTGGCGGCCGGGCGCACCACGATCTCGTTCACGTCTACCTCGGCGGGCTGGGAGACGGCGAAGGCAATGGCATCGGCGATCGCGGATGCCGGAACGGCCACCGAGCGGTAGGTCTTCATGTCCTCGCGCGCACGCGGGTCGGAGATGGAGTCGGCGAGCTCGGATTCGGTGACGCCCGGGGAGACCACAGTGACCCGGATGTCCCCGGCCGACTCCTGGCGCAGCCCCTCGGACAGGGCCCGCACGGCGAACTTGGTCGCGCAGTAGACGGCGGCCGTCGGCACCACCTCGTACGCGCCGACCGAGGCGACGTTCACGATGTGCCCGCCGCCCTGCTCCCGCATGACCGGCAGGGCGGCCGCAATGCCGTGCAACACCCCGCGGACGTTCACGTCAAGCATCCGGTCCCACTCGTCCACCCTCAGCTCCGACAGCGGCGAGAGCGGCATGACTCCGGCGTTGTTGACGATCACGTCCACCCGTCCCCAACGCTCGATCGCCGCTGACACGAAGGCCCCTACATCGCCCGCGTCGGTGACGTCAAGCCGCCGGAAGTCGGCGGTGCCACCGTCGGCGGCGATCCGCCCGGCCAACTTCTCCAGGCGCTCCGTACGGCGCGCGCCCATGAACACCCGATGGCCGTCGGCGGCCAGGCGCACGGCCGTCGCCTCACCGATTCCGCTGCTCGCGCCGGTCACCAGGACGACCTTGGCGGTCTTTGTCATGACGTTGTCCTTCTCGTGGATGGATGGTTGCGCAGTCGGGTGACTGCGCAACTGAGTCTGTGCGGAACGGTCAGCGCTGGACCAGGACGGGCGTTGCCTGGGTACGACACACCCAGGCACCGCGAAGGACAGCCGCCTAGTCTGTATCGCATGGACGAGAACCACTTGGGTGCCTTCCTGCGTGCCCGACGGGCCGGGCTCACGCCACGGGACGTGGACATGGTCAGCCATGGGACGCGCAGGGTCGCCGGACTGCGCCGGGAGGAGGTCGCGGTCCTCGCCGGGATGAACGCCGACTACTACACGCGCCTGGAACAAGGCCGCGAACGCAACCCCTCCCCCCAGGTCCTGGACGCCCTCGCCCGCGCCCTGCGGCTGGACGGCGACGCGCGGACGCACCTGTTCCGACTGGCCGGCGGCGTACCCGGTGCGGAACGCTCCGTCCACACGGCGGCCGGGGTGAGTCCGGCGCTGCGCCAGTTGATGGACGGCTACCCGCACACCCCGGCGTTCGTCCTGAGCCGCACCCTGGACGTCCTCGCCACCAACGCCCTGGCCGACGCACTCTTCACCCCGTTCGACCAGGCGGACAACCTGGCCCGCATGATCTTCCTCGACCCCGCGGGGCGGCACTTCTACGCGGAGTGGGAGCGGGCGGCGCAGGCCGCCGTGGCCAATCTGCGCGAGGGCGCCGGCCGCGACCCGGACAACCCGGAACTCCGTCGGCTGGCCGCCGAACTCGCCGACGGGAGTGCGGAGTTCGACCGTCTGTGGAGCGCCCACGACGTGCGCGGCAAGAGCCGGGACGCCAAGAACCTCCACCACCCCGAGGTCGGTCCGCTTGCCCTCACCTACCAGGCCTTCGACGTGCGCGACGCCCCCGGTCAGCAACTCGTCATCTACCACGCCGAACCGGGCAGCCCGAGCGCCCGGGCCCTCGGGCTCCTCGGCTCCCTGCACGCCACCCGACGCCACGCGCAGGCCGGGCCACCTGCCCACCGGTAGTTCGCTGGATCCGGACGTTGCTTGATGCGGCACTGGTCACCCCAGCCACCGTTCCCCCGTGTACACGACCAGGGGGATGATGGTTTGAGCGCATGCTCCCCTCCCCTGCGCGCGTCCGGTGAATGCTCCAGACGAAGCCGCGCCACTTCGCCGACAACGGCCCATCACAACCGCCGCTCACGGCACCACCGCTCCCCTGACTTCGGCGGTCAGCGGCTGGCTCTTGCGGTAGACGCTGAGGTCGCCGTAAGTCGACAGGGCGGCGGCCGGATCGCCAGGTTTGTGCCGCAAGGTGGCGTCCAGGAAGGCGAGCGTGGTTGCGGCGACGATGTGCGGGCTCTCGGAGCGCCCTAGGGAGCCAACTATCGAGGGAACCGGCGGGAGGTACAGGGGGCCGTCCATGAAGGTGAGGTGAGCGGCGCCGGGAATGGTGAGCAGGTAGCTCGTTGCGGTGTTGCGCCTGAGCACCTTGGTGAGTCGGGGTTTGTAGTGCGGATCGGTCTCGGCGGTGATGGCCTGGGTGAGCGCGAGTGCCGGCTGATGGAGGGAAGGGGAGGCAAGGCCGTGCGGGTAGCCGTCCAGATCGATGACGGCGTCGAACCGGTGGTCCCGCCGGGCTGCTTGAAGGGCCGCAGCACCACCCATGGAGTGTCCGGTAACCGCGACATTGCGGGTGTCCAGGCGTCCGGTCAGCGACCCGCTGATCTCACCACGGCCCAGGCGGTCCAACTGGGTCAGGACGAAGCCGAGGTCGGCGGCCCGGACAGCCGTCCAGCCGGCCGCCAGCTCGTGGTCCTTGCCACGGTCGCCGGCGGAGACGGTCTTCGTGTGAATGGTCCGGCCGTCGGTGAGGACGACAGCGGCGGAGTCGTACGGGTGGTCGAGGGCGGCGACCACGTAACCGTGGCTGGCCAGTTCCTCCGCCCAAGCGGTGTTCTGGGTGCGCACTCCACCCGAACCGGGAGAGAACAGCACGACGGGAAACCGTCCGCCACCACCGGCCACCGGGGCGTTGAAGACCGAATGCGTGCGGGCGCGCGGGACGCCGTCGACCAGGAAGCCGGGCAAGCCGACCTGACGGGCGAGGGCACGGGAAACGGTGCGCGCCTCGTGGCCCGTGCGTCCGAGGTATGGGGCTCGCTTGACGCCTGCGGGGCTCTTTCGCGCGGGATACCAGAGCTGGACCACGACCGTTCGCCGGTCGTGCGCGTCGGTGGTGAAGGTCTCGGGGCGGTGCGGGTCGGTCCACTGCACCACGCGGGTGCCGACCGCGAAGGTGCCCGACGGTTCGGGGAACACGGGCACAGGAAAGGCCCAAGCGGCCACCGGGCCCATGGCGATCAGGCCGACGCAGGCCACCGACCCCGGCACCGCAAGCCACCATCGGGCGCGCCACGCCGGCCGGCCGGTACGGCGTCGCAGCACGGGGGAGAGCGCGAACGGGAGCAAGACGGCAGATGCTGCCAGTACCGGCAGCATCTGCCAGCGGATCCCCACCACACTCAGCACCGTCACAGACAGCGCAAGAACCGTCCCCGCCACGATCGTGACGCGCGGACGGGCCGAGAGGGGAAGCCAGCGCGCCACCGCCAGCACCACGGCACCTGCCACGGCGGAGAGCTCCAAGGGGGACAGGTAGAGCCCCGGGATGATCTCGGTCATCCGGCCATCCTCGGGGCCGGACACGCGATGCCGCATCGACCCGAGGTCGCCATCGCATGCAACCGGAGTCGCGATCCAGCACACCGGCTCAACGGCTGTTTTGCGACCTCGGAAGGAGGGGGACTCCTCCTGTGGTCGTACCTCGGCGCGGTGCCTGCCGCCCTTCGGCCCGGAATTGCACGACACCGAGCTCATCTGTTGGCAGGCGAAGTGGAAGGACTACCCGCAACGCGCCCGCACCAGTGCCGACGGCAGCGGCCTGGCCGTCGAGAAGGGCCTGCCCGCCGACGCAGTCGAATCAACGCAACAGCAGCGAACTGCACTCGAGGCGCATAGGCGCGACAAGGGCGCCTGATCAGGCTAGTTGCCCGTCAGACGCCCTTGGCGGAGCCCTGCTGAGCGATGGGGAGACGACGCCTCAGCCCAGGATCCACTGCTGGTTGGCGCCGCCGTTACAGGTCCACAACTCCAGCGCGGTGCCGTTGACGTTCCCGGCAGGCTTGTCACCGCCGGTGACATCGAGGCACAGGCCCGACTGGACGCCGGTGATGGTCCCGTCGGGGTTCAGCCTCCATTGCTGATTGGTTCCGCCGTTGCAGGTCCACAGTTGTACCGCGGAGCCTGGTGTGGTCCCGCTCTCGTGGACGTCGACGCATTGTGTGCCGTTGTAGAGACGCAGTTCGCCGACGGGGGTGAGTGTCGCGGCCTGGTTGGCGCCACCGTTGCAGTCCCAGATCTCGATCTTGGTGCCGGGAGTCGTCCTGGCGCCTTCCGCGTCGAGACAGCGCTGGGAGGAGGCGCTGATCAACGGGTGGGTCGTGCCGATGCTGCTGCCGTTTCCGGCCGAGACGCGGTACATGACGGTGCCGTGGGCGGGCACCGACGCGCTGATGGCACCGCTCGTCGACGTGACCGCCTTGGACCACAAGTTGGAAAGCCTGTACGAGGCCGCGCTCGGCAGCCCGGCCGCGGTGGCCGTGGTGCTGACAGTGGCGGTTGAACTGTTCTCGTTCGTGAGGGTGACCGAGCGGTCGCCGTTGGCCAGCTGTTTGGTCATCACGACGAGTCCGCCGGAGGAGGAGACGACCGTGCCCTGCTTGCCGAGGGGGTCCTGGTCGACGGCGATGACGTCAGGGTTCTTCAGGATGGTCAGCGTCTGCGCGCTCGCGCTACGTATGTCGCTGCCGATGAGCAGGGGCGCGGCCATCTGTGCCCAGAGGCTGAAGTGGGTGCGGTACTCGGTGTCGGTCATCCCGCCGTTGCCGACTTCCAGCATGTCCGGGTCGTTCCAGGCACCGGCCTTGGCGTATTGCGCCAGACGCTGGCTCTGGTGGGCGATTCCGATCATGCTGGACCAGTTGTCGCTGATGTCACCGGTGGTGCGCCAGCTGTTTCCGATGGGTGGCGCCCAGTTCCATGGCGAGTTGGAGCCCCACTCGCAGATACTGTAGAGAATCGGCCGTCCGGTGGCCTTGAGCGCGTCCCCCATCGCCTTGTACCGGGTCTGTGCGTCGGCGCCGGTGTTGTTGCAGTTGTCGTACTTCAGGTAGTCCACGCCCCAGGAGGCCCACTGGTTGGCATCCTTGGTCTCGTACCCGAGTCCGCCGGGGAACCCCTCGTTGGCACAGGTCTTGGTGCCCGCGCTGGAGTACAGGCCGAACTTCAAACCCTTGGAGTGCACATAGTCCGCGACGGCCTTGATGCCGTTCGGAAACCGCACAGGGTCGGGGACCAGATTGCCGGCGGAGTTCCGTTGGGGCAGGGCCCAGCAGTCGTCGAGATTCACATAGGTGTAGCCCGCGTCTTTGAGACCCTTCTCGACGAAGGTGTCGGCGATGCCTTTGACCATCGCCTCGTTGAACTGTGCTCCGCATCCCGTGGTGTTCCAGTTGTTGAAGCCCATCTGCGGAGTCCGAGCGAGACCGTTCTCCAGCGCGGCAGCCTCGGGTGCGGCGGCCACGGCCACGATCTGAGTGGTGGCCGCGACTCCCGCGGACACCGCGGCGGCGCCGGTCAGAGTCCCGGCAGCCAAGGTCAGCGAGGCGACCGAGGCCGCAAAACGGTGTCTGCAACTGTGCTGTTCGCTGTGCATGTGCGGCATGTGCGGCTCCTAGACGAGGAATGTGGCGCACAAATCAACAAGGACGAACGAAAGCAGCCACATCAGACCCTTGCAGCATGTACGTGTCAAGGGGGTTCGCGCCTCCATCCACGAACGAGGATCAACACTCCCCTCTCTGTTGAGGTACCACCACTCCCCCGTTTCCCGCCGGGCGGTCCGACGAGGCAATCCGGTGCAACGACGCTGCCCCGAACTCTGCCTGCACGGTGCCTGGACCACCCTGGACGTGACCACCTCGCCCGTAGGTCGTTCGCACAAAGGGAACGCGTCGAACGCCCGAGTGGCGCCCGAGTGGCGCCGGAGTGGGCAGGGGGCGTCGCGGCTTCCCTTCGAAACCGCGCTTCGGCTGCTGGCCTCATGGACCGAGGAGAACGCGCAGTTGGGCTTCCCGCCTGCCCGGCACGCGCTGACCATGAGCGTGCATTATCGGCGGAGGGACATTGTCCCGGACAGTCCCGGACAGTCCCGGACAGGGACGATCTTGACTGCGGACATGGCGCTTGCCAAAAATTTCCGTGAGCTAAACGGCCATTGGCCCTCGACCTCTGAGGCCTTCATTTTTTCTGGCAGATGATGACGAGCCGATGGCTGCACGCACTGTCATCGCAGGGCCGCCCTTCCCTGCTCGGGAAGGACAGCTCTCCCTTGTAAAGGAGGGATCAGGAATGAGTAAGCGGAAAGTCACTTTAGGTACCGCGCTCGCCACCGCAGCACTGGCTGGTGCGGCGGTCATCATGTCTCCGGGCAACGCGAGCGCGAACCCGATCTGCACGACCCTGTACGCGCCCGGTGGGGGTCATGCCGACATCTGTAGGCAGTGGTGGTCCAACGGTGCCGGCTCCTACGACGGCAAGTGGTACCCCAAGACCCCCGGCGTGATCACGTCGAATGTCTACCTGCAGGCCAGGGAAGACGGGGGTGCGCCGTACAGGACATCCTTCTCGGCTCGCTTCTACAGCGCCGACAAGGCGCTCAACAGGCTGTGTTCCAGCCTGACGAATACGTGCGGCGGATGGTGGTGACGGACTTCCCCACCTGCCTGGCGTGAGCTGAACACCAGGACGTGGCCGGCTGTGCCTGGTGTGGATGTGCTCAGGCAGATTCGGGCGGGAAAGAAAGCGCACCCCGAAAAGGCGCGGCGCCGACACGACTCATCAGCCATTACGCGCCCGTTCTCGCTGAGAGCACTGCGGCGGACCCTTTGCTTCTACAAGCGGCGGGAACTGTGCAACCAGCGCAGGTCCCGCCACTCGTAACGGTTCTCCACGGAATCGCTGTGTGTCGGCGGCGTCGGCGATATCGGCGATATCGGCGACGGTCGGAAAGTGGTTCCAGAGCACTTGCGGTGCCGAGCCACGGGCGTGACCGAACCCGAGATCACTTCGACGCGCGGGAGGAAGAGGCCGACCGCTGTCATCGCCGCGCGGGTCCGGTCAGCCGTGGCGATCACGAGGCCACGGTCAGCACGATCTTGCCCTGGATATGGCCCTGCGCGGCTCGTGCGTGGGCGGCCGCCGCTTCGGACAACGGGTAGGTGCTGTCAACCCCGACCCGGAGTGTGCCGTCGTCGAGCAGACTCCCGATCTCCGCGAGCTGGGGGCCGCTGGAACGGACCTGGATGTTGGAGACGCTGACGCCCAGCTTCGCCGTCTCTTCGGGGTCGTATTCCGCGAAGAACACCGGAAGCATGGTGCCACCGCGCTTGAGCACGGTCAGCAGGCGTGAGCTGTCCGGACCGCCGACGGCGTCGATCACCACATCGACGTCGTCGACCACGTCCACGGCCCGCGCCTTGGTGTAGTCGATGAACTCGTCGGCGCCGAGCTTGCGCAGGAAGTCCTCGTGCCGGCCCGAGGCCACCGCGATGACGCGGGCCCCCTTCCACTTGGCCAGTTGCACCGCGAAGTGGCCCACTCCCCCGGCGGCCCCGTTGACGAGCACGGTCATTCCCGGTGCGAGAGGCACTGGCCGGTGCACCCGCCCGGTGAAGGGTGACGGTACGTCGTGGCCGAGGTCGATGAGGTACTGCCAGGCCGTGAGCAGGGCCATGGGCGCCCCGGCGGCCCGCTCGTGGTCGACGCCGGCCGGTTTGTGGGCGAGGTCCGACGCGGGCGCGGCCACGTACTCGGCGTAGGTCCGGCCGTCGAAGCCGGGAAAGCGCAGCATGCCGAAGACCTCGTCACCGGCGGCGAACCCGCGCACGTCCGGAGCGACCGCCTCGACCACGCCCGACATGTCCGTCCCCGGGATCAGAGGGAAGTCGAGCGCCGGCCGCATCTCGGGCGGCATGACCTTCAGCCCCTCGCGCAGGTACCAGTCCGGCGGGTTGATGCCCACGGCGCGCACCCGTACGAGCACCTCCCCCGCTCCGATTTCCGGGGTCGCCACCTCGTCGTAGTGCAGTACTTCGGGGCCGCCCGCCTCGTGAGCCTGGATCGCCTTCATCGCGCCTACCGCCTTCTCGTCGCTCGGGAACGGTTGCTCGGCCAGTCAAGCCCCGAGACGCCGAGCCCGTCCAAGACCCGTTCGGCAACCACGTCATTCCGAAACGGCATGGCCCGTACGCTGAAGACATGAACGACCTCGGGCAGGACCTGGAACTGCGGCTCGTGCGCTACTTCACCGTCGTCGCGGAGCACCAGCACTTCGGTCGGGCGGCCGCCGAACTGCACGTGGCCCAGCCCGCGCTGAGCCGCCAGATCCAGCGGCTCGAGAAACACCTCGGCACACCACTCCTTGACCGCGTGCCCCAGGGTGCCAGGCTCACCCCGGCCGGTCGGGCGTTCCTCCCCGAGGCCCTGGCCCTGCTGCAGGCCGCGCACCGGGCCGAGCAGGCCGTACGGGACCACGCGCGCACCGAACGGATCGCCATCGGCTACGTCGAGGACCTGGTGATCACCTCCGCTGTACGGGAGCTGCGCAGCCGCCGGCCGGACGCCGAGATCAGCACGCGGTACTTGAGCTGCCGCGATGTCGTGGCCCTGTCCGACAAGCGCGTCGACGCCTTGGTGGCGCGAGCGCCGCTCCCGCTCGCCACCGACGACGTGACCATCACCCCGCTGTACGAGGAGCCCCGGATGCTCGTGGTCCCGCGCGGCCACCGGCTGGCCGACCGCACGTCGGTGAGCGCGGCGGAACTGGCCGGCGAGGAGGTGGCGCCGTGCGCGTTCGGAACCGCTGACTGGGGCTCCTACCAAGTCCTCGGGGCCGGTGCGCCGGCCATCGAGGGCTACGAGGACAAGCTCGAACTGGTCGCGAGCGGCAAGGCCATCGCCGTGCTCCCGGTCGGCGACCGGCGCAGCTCGCTCCGTCCCGGCCTCGTCACCGTCCCGGTCCTCGACGCCCCCGCCAGCCAGGTCGTCCTGGTCAGCCGCAAAGGCGACCTGAACCCGTTGATCGAAGACCTCCATCTGGCCGCGAAGGCCGCTCTGAACGCGTCGGAATCCTGACCGGGACCACGCGCGGGTGACCCCGCTTGGCACCCTGCCGCAATTGCGAACCCACTGCGCGTACTGCACCGCGGGCGTTGGCCATCGCGGTGATGTCCTTCGCGGCTTCAAGGCGGCCGTCGCCCGGCTGGCAGAGCCGGGCGACGCCATCCGCGTGCGGTGGAACGACATCACGGACGAGGACGACACACCGTACGCGATGGGTTTCGTGGAGCCGGAGCCGCCGTGACCGAACCGACGGCTTGCCAGCCGCGCCGACCCGGATTCCTGGTCCGTCAGGTCTTCCTGCGCTTACCTCAGATGTTCGTCAGAACTCGAAAACGGCCGACGACTCGGTTCTCTTGACGCACTCATTGGCGAAGGTGCGCTCGTACGCGACGCGGGTGCCTCGCCAGACACCCTGGGCGGTGACGGTGACGGGGTGGTACACGCGCGTACAGACGGCGCCCTTGTCAGCCGACAGACCGTCGAAGTCACCGCCCGCGAGGTCAAGTTGGGAGCAGGCCGGTCCGGCGGCCGGGTGACTGCCCGAGGGCTTGGGGGCGCAGGTCAGGGTGACGGCTCGCTCGGGGGACGTGCTCGCCGCGGAATCCCCGTGCGCCACCGTCAGGACGAGCGCCGACGGCGCGTACAGGGAGGGGGTGGCAGCCGGGAGCGCTGTGCCGCTCAGCGGTCCCCACAAGGCGGTAGCCGTGAGGGTGATCGTTGTGGCCAGGCGCGCGGTGATCGGCATGGTGTGCATCCTTCCGCTTGGGTCTAGGTGCCGGATTCGGCAGCGGCGAGTCTGCTGAGTCGGCTCCGGAAACACACATGCGATGCACACGTTTCGGGTGACTTTGAGTACTCAACCAGTGGCGGGATGTAGCACAAAGAGACCACACGCCTTCCGGAACTGAGCTTCACCCGGGCTTGTTGAACGCCCTTTGGCCGAATCCCCGCTGTTCGACAATCGGCCTGAATGCGCGCCTCGACGCCGCCACGACCAGCCAGGCGGCCATGGCCGTCGACTGCTTCCGGGCGTCCTGGTTGCCGCTCGGAGGGGGACGCACGATGGAGGGGGACGCACGATGAAAGAGGACGACCACACCGTGAGAGAGACCGTGGTGGTCCTGGTGACTCGGGACGGGTGAGCGCGTGACAAACGCGGCGGTGGCCCGGGCCGCGTGTGGCTGGTGCC
Organism: Streptomyces sp. SGAir0957; assembly: GCF_043523415.1. NCBI lineage: Bacteria > Bacillati > Actinomycetota > Actinomycetes > Kitasatosporales > Streptomycetaceae > Streptomyces > Streptomyces sp. SGAir0957. Next base: position 8,609,746 of record NZ_CP027293.1, on the reverse strand, counting down.
GCGTTGCGCCAGGAGGCGTTGTCCTCGGGCGGCTGGTCAGCCGTCCTGCGTGGCGGAGGCACCCTGAAGTGGTCGGAGACGACTGGCGTGGACGCCGGGCCGGATGCATCAGCCTTCCCCGCATGCCCCGTCCTGGCCATACCTGTCGGGTCATACCTGTCGGGTCATACCTGTCGGGCCATACCTGTAGGCGAGGTGCCGTCAGCCCGAACTCGCCTGGAGCTTCTCGAATCGCACCGCCGCGTCCTCCGTGTACGCGCCGACCCGACCGGTGCGGTAGGGCCTCTCCCGGTCCGTGTACGTCACCAGAGGTGTGCCGTCCACAGCGACCGACATGGTCGCGCCGTGCTGTTCCACCCGCGCCTCGGTCCACTCACCCAGCGGGAACTCCCCATGGCCCGTGGCCAGGAAGCGCTGGCCGCCCGGGTAGGCGGGGTCGCGTTTGCCGAGCTCCCAGCCGTTCGGCTTCAGGGTGATGTAGTAGAAGTGCTCCGGGTCGGTGTACGCCCAGAGCAGCCAGGGCACTTCCCAGGGATTGGGCGCGGGGCGGCGCAGTTGCCTCTCGGTCCGCATCCGCGCCTCGAGACGCACGTCCGTGTACGAGGCGGTGCTGACGACGAGGCCCGCGTGCGTGGTGCCGGGATCCTCGGCCGGCATCGGGGAGAGCGAGAGAAAGTCCTCGTCGCCGACGTTCGTGCCGTGGCCGTTGAAGACGGAGAGCCAACGGCCGTGCGTGGAGCCGTCCTTCCATGGTGCCGGCGGCGGCTCGGACTCCCCGTCCCCGCACCGGGCGAGGCCGACCGCGAGGGCCGCGGTCAGTGCGACGGTCAGGGCGAGGCCGGTGAACAGGCGCCGCCGCCGCTCCCGCGGCAGCGGCGGAATCCGGGGACGGGTGCGCGGGGGCAACGGCGTCATGCGGTCGAGTATGGCTTCGGTGTGGTGCGCCCGACGGGTACGGCGGCGGCCAAATCCTCGGCGAGGCGGCCGAGGATGCGGACGGCCGCTTTGCCGTCACCGAACGGATTGACCGCGTGCGCCATCCTGTTGTACTCCGCCGGATCGTCGAGCAGCCTCTCGGCCCAGGTCACCAGGGACTCGGGGGAGGTTCCGATGAGCCGCGCCGCGCCGGCCGCGACCGCCTCGGGCCGCTCGGTGGTGGTGCGCAGCACCAGCGTCGGCTTGTGCAAGCTGGGCGCTTCTTCCTGGATGCCCCCGGAGTCGGTCAGGACGAGGTCGCAGTCGGCGAGCGTCGCGGCGAAGTCGAGGTAGGCGAGTGGTTCGATGAGCGCGATGCCCGGACGGCCCGCCAGCACGGGCAGCAGGGCGTCGCGCACGGCCGGGCTCTTGTGCAGCGGCAGCACGATCTCCACGTCGCCGCGCCCGGCGAGGCGGGTCAGCGCCCGGCCCATGTCGCGCATCCGCTCGCCCTGGTTCTCGCGGCGGTGCAGGGTGACCAGGATCCGGCGGGCACCGGTGCGGAACGCGGAGACGCCGGTGCCCTCGGCGAGCACCCACAGCAGATTGTCGATGACCGTGTTGCCGGTGATGAACACCCGCTCCGCGGGGACCCCTTCGTCGGTCAGGTGCCGGGCCGCGGCCGCCGTCGGGGCGAAGTGCCAGCGGGCGATGCGGCCGATGAGGCTGCGGTTGAGCTCTTCCGGGAACGGATTGTCGATCACGCCGGTGCGCAGACCGGCCTCGACGTGGGCGACCGGGATCTTCTCGTAGAAAGCGGCAAGGGCCCCGGCGAGGGCGGTCGTGGTGTCCCCCTGCACCAGGACCAGATCGGGCCGCTGTTCACGCAGGGCCCGGCCCAGTTCACGGACGAGGCGGGCGGTGAGGTCGGAGAGCCGCTGCCGACTGCGCATGACGTCGAGCGCGACGCGGCTGTCGAGGCCCAGCATGCCGAGCATCTGATGGAGCATCTCGCGGTGCTGACCGGTGGTGACGACGATCGGCAGGAACTGGGTGCCCGCCGTCATCTCCCGTGCCACCGGCGCCAGTTTGATGGCTTCCGGCCGGGTGCCGAGCACGAGCACGGCGCGTAAGGGCACGGCTGACGGGTCAGTGGACATACGAGCCCCCCTTGGGCAGTCGCGATCGCCGCGCGGGCGACCGCGTGAGGGTGAGAAGAGGCGTGAGGCGGCTGCTCAGGTGCGCGCGGTCTTCAGCCAGGTCCGCCGGCCGGTCAGCATGCGGCAGAAACCCCACCAGCCGGCCGCGAACCAGATGTATCCGTAGAAGATGAAGACGTGGGCGATGAGAACGGAGCGGACGAGCCCGAGGCCGCGCTCACGCTTGGCGTACACGAAGCCGTACGCGTACGCGGCGGTGAACGACAGCACGTACGGGCCGATCAGCCACATGGGCGAGGCGAGCGGGTGCCCGACGCGGAGCGAGGCCACGGTGATGGCGGCAAGGGCGACGAGGAAGGACAGCGGCAGCAGCGAGGTGAGCAGGATGAGCACCGGGCTGGAGAGGTGGTACAGCAGATCGAGGGCCGCCCGTAGCGGCACGGACCGCAGGACGAGCGGCACGAGGCCGGCCGACTGCAAGTGCCCCTGGAACCACCGGGATCGCTGGCGGATCAGGCGCCGCAGGCTGAGAACGGCCTGCTGGGAGACGGCGGCGGCGGTGCAGTGCTGGTTGGTCCAGCCCTTGGCGATCAGCCGGATGCCCAGGTCGAGATCCTCGGTGAGGCTGTCGCTCCACGGGCCGTCGCCGTCCAATGTGTCGAGCGCGGCGAGCCGCATGAACTGGCCGTTGCCACCCATGCCGACGCTGCCGATGAAGCGGCGGGCGCTTTGGAAGACGTCGCCGTAGACGACGAACTCCATGTCCTGCATGCGGGCGAGGAGCCCCAGCTGCCGGTTGTACATACGGACGCAGACCTGGACCGCTCCGGTGCGCGGGTCGTCGAAGCACGGGTCGACCGCCTGCACGACGTGCGGATCGAGCCGGCCGTCCGCGTCGACCACACAGACCACCACGTCCTCGGCGGCGTGCCGGGCGAGCAGCCCGGACTCCCGGAGATGGCGCACGCCGTCGTTGAGGGCGGCGCCCTTGCCCCTGCGCGCGTTCGGCGGGTTGCGCCGGTGCAGGTGGACCAGGGCCGGGTGGGCGGCCAGGGCTATGTCGGAGGTGCGGTCGTCGGACCCGTCGTCGATGACCAGGGCCATGAAATTCCGGGCGGGCAGGGATGTGATACGGGCCAGGCTTTCCGCCAGCACTTTCTCTTCGTTCAGGCAGGCCAGCAGGAATACGTAGAACCGCTCTCGCCGCTCGTTTTCGGAAGGTCGGTTTCTACGTCGCGAAAGAGTGAATAGAGTTGTGTTGTAGCAGCCCGCCATCACGATCAGCGTGACGCTGGACCAGAGCAGCAGGTCATTGATCATGGCCGCTCCCGGACGGGGCCCGCGGTGGCCGGACAGGGCGGCGCAGGCGTATCCGGGCGAGCAATATCAGACCGGCCAGAAGACAATAAAGAAGGAAACCGGCCCCGGCCGTGGCCTGCAACGCCCTGGCCAGAGGAAGCCCTGGTAGTGCCTCCGGCGCCACTGTCGCCCCTGCCAAGGGCAGCACTGCCCCCAGGGCGGGTCGTCCGTACATTTTCCCCCCATATTTCACTGCGCGTCCCCCGCACGCGAAAGGAACGTAGCAGACCTTCGGCCGTTCTCAAGCAGGGATCAGAAAAGCGGAACCGGCTCCCGGCGGCGTGCGTCAAACGCCCCCCGCAATACGCCGTTACCCCCTTGACAGCTTTCTTGATCGCTCACAAGAATCACTGAATTCCTGACCGTGAAAACCTTTGCCGTTGATGGCGGAGTGGAGGGGAAGAATAGTGAGACCAGTGTTACGCCGCCGCAGACGATCGACTTCGAAGCTCTCTTTGCTCTTACTGCTCGTCGCCGCACTGCTGAGCGGCACCTTCATGGCCGCGGGAGCCACCGCCGACGGCGGCAGGCGCCACGGGCACGAGACCGTCGGCAACCGGTCCGGGCTCAGCGGCGTCGACCTCAAGGGCTGGGCGAAGGCGCAGGTCAAAGCCGACAAAGCACGCAAGAAGAAGCCGCACACGACGACCACGGCCACCGCAGCCACGGCCGGCCCCGTGGCCAAGGCGCTTCCCGCCGCGCTCGCCGCCCCCGACGCCACCCCGACCACGCTCGTGCTGTACGACACGGCAGGCGCCTACGGCCACCTCGGCGAGCTGTACGCCATGGCCGCCGCCAACCTCGCAGGTCACTTCGGCGACGTCACCGCCAAGCCGGTCACGCAGTACACCGCGGGCCAGGCCGCGACCTACACCGCGGTGATCTACATCGGCTCCACGTACTACTGCTGCTCCACCCCCGACGCGATCCCGGCCGCCTTCTACCAGGACGTCTCCACCACGACCACACCCGTGCTCTGGATGGGCGCCAACATCTGGAACATGGCCAACTCGCTCGGCGTAGCGCAGTTCACGCAGAAGTACGGCTGGGATCCGACGACGTCGTACTACGAGGACGGCGGTTCCGTCGGAACCGTGACACAGGTGACGTACCGGAATCAGGCTTTGACCCGGAAGATCCCGGCGGGCCAGGACGGTGGCGTGCTGCGCCCCAACATCCTCACCGGCCCCGGCTACCCCGCGGTCACCACGCTCGCCCAGGGCCTCGACAGCTCCAACGGCCACACCTTCGGCTGGGCGATCCGGTCCTCCAACCTCACCTACGTCGGCGAGATCCCGTTCGCCTACGTCTCCGAGACCGACCGCGTCATCGCCGTCGAGGATGTGCTCTTCGACGCCCTCGCCCCCACCACCGCCGAACGGCACCGCGCGCTGCTGCGCCTGGAGGACATCAGCCCGGCCTCGGACCCGGCCCAACTGCGGTCGATGGCCGACTCCTTGTCCGCGCAGAACATCCCGTACGGCATCAACGTGATCCCGGTCTACAAGGACCCGTACGGCACCTACAACAACGGTGTCGCGCAGACGATCACGCTCGCGCAGCGGCCCGAGGTCGTCAGCGCCCTGCAATACATGCTGGCGCGGGGCGCGGTCCTGATGAACCACGGCTACACGCACCAGTACGGCACCGTGGCCAACCCCTACAACGGCGTCACCGGTGACGACTTCGAGTTCTACCGCGCGCACATCGACGCGGCGAACAACGTGGTGTACGACGGCCCGATCGCCGAGGACTCCACCGCCTGGGCGCAGGGGCGGGTGACCAGCGCGCTGGCCGAGTTCACCGCCGCCGGCCTGCCGAAGCCGACCCTGTGGACCACCCCGCACTACGCGGGCTCCGCCGCCGACTACAAGGTCTTCGGCGCCAACTACGCCGCGCGCCTGGAGCGTTCGCTGTACTTCTCCGGCACCATCGGCGGCACCTCCGCCGGACCCAACGTCTTCATCGGGCAGTTCTTCCCCTACGTGGTGAAGGACGTGTACGGCACCAAGGTGCTGCCCGAGAACATCGGCAACTACGAGCCGGACCCGTACAACAACCATCCGCCGCGCCTGCCCGCCGACCTGATCGCCGCGGCCAAGTCCAACCTGGCCGTCCGCGACGGGGTCGCCAGCTTCTTCTACCACCCGTACTACCCGACCCAGCCCCTGAAGGAGACCATCGACGGCATCAAGGCCCTGGGCTACACCTTCGTCGGCCCGACGAGCCTGTGACGAGCCTCGCCACGAGGAGGTGGGCCGTCGCCATCGCGGCGGCCCTGCTCGCCGCGGCCGCCTGCACGCCCGACGGCGGCCCGCGGCCCGACGCCGCCGAGCAGCCCCACGGCGCCGGGAGCGACGCCACCCTGCGCGGCATCACCCTGCCCTCCTGGTACCGCAGCGATTACGACAGCCCGGCCGCCGACCGCTACCTGCGCGGCATCCGCGCCACCGGCGCCCGCTGGATCACCCTCACCCCGACCTGGTACCAGCACAGCCGCACCGACACCGTCATGCGCCCCACCGAGGAGAGCGCGAGCGATGCCAGCCTGCGGCACATCACACGCCGGGCCCACACCCTCGGCCTCAAAGTGATGCTCAAGCCGCACGTCGACCTGGCCGACGGCGGGGACCGCGCGGGGATCCGCCCGCGCGACCGCCGCGCCTGGTTCGCCGCCTACCGGCACTTCATCAGCCACTACGCGGAACTGGCCACGGCGACCCGGGCCGAGCAGTTCGCGGTGGGCACCGAACTCGCCGGAGTCTCCGGCGACCGCACCGCCTGGCGGGCCGTCGTCGACGCCGTCCGCGACCGCTACCACGGGCCGCTCACCTACGCCGCCAACTACGACGAGTACCAGAAGATCCACTTCTGGCAGGATCTCGACCTCATCGGCATCGACGCCTACTGGCCCCTGTCGGACCGGCCCACCCGCTCCGTCGCCCGGCTGCGCCGCGCCTGGGCACCGATCCGTGCGGAACTCGCTGCCTACGCGCACGAGCAGGGCCGGCGCATCCTGTTCACTGAGGCGGGATACGTCAGCCAGCGAGGTGCCACAACGGCCCCGTACTCCTGGACGGTCAGCCGGGTCCCGGCCCCCGCCGAACAGGCCGCCGCCTACCGGGCGCTGCTCGAGACCTTCGCCGACAGGCGCTGGTGGGCCGGGGTGTGCTGGTGGATGTGGGACGACTGGCCGGACAGCGGCGAGACCCCGGAGCGGCTCGCCTACAGCCCGCGCGGCAAACCCGCGGAGAAGGTGCTGCGTGAGAAGTGGACGGGCTGAGGACCGGTACCCCCGCACACGCTCACCGCGGAGCGGAGGCGCGCCTCAGTTATGACGCGTGCGCCCCGTCTCATTGCCCTCCGGGTACGTGAGGGCGCTCACCCCTCCCCCGCGACCGAACGCGCGGCACACCTGGCGAGCGAGGACGCTGCCAGCCTCCGGTGCGCACTGGTCACGAACCGCCGAGACCCGATCGGTCTCCGGGTGCGAGAAGTGGACCAGGCTGAACCACCGCTCACGCCCGCCGATCACGGCCCGCGACATGGAATCTCACGCGTCACGGCCTATGCGGCCGCACCATGCGCGACGAGGTGGCCGGCACGGACACGCTCGATGAACAGCCGCCTGCCCTGAACGGCCAGCCGGGCATCACAGTGGGACACGAAGACCTCCGGTGTGGTGCAGTCCTGAACAGCTCCACCACACCGGAGGTCTTCGTCATGATCAAGCCCAGCCAGCGTTGACAACGCTCGTGATCAATACGCCTAGGCCGTACGTCCGCCGGTCCCGGGAGCGGCGACCCATAGCGGCACCAGGGCCCACACGGGGTGTCCGTCGGCGGTCATCTCCGTGCCGCAGCTGTCGGTGCCCAGAACTCGCAGGGCGGCCAGCATGTCGGTCGTATGGAGTTCGGCGGTCTGCTGATGGCTCAGGCACAACACGAGTGCCAGGCGGTCCTGTTCGGACAGATGGAGGGTGGCAGATTCCAGCGACCAGGAGGCGCCGCGCCGGTTGCGCATCACCGGATACCCGGCCTGGCCGTCGCGCTGCGGCGCAGGCAGACCGGCCGGGAGTTGTTCCGGCTGCTGGAGCAGGGGATGGCGTTGGCGCCGGCCTGTCTCCTCCATTCCTGGCACGCGTCGCCGTCGCCGTCTCCCAGCGGCTGATGAGCCGCCCCGACCACCTGACCGAGGACCAGCGCCTGATGCCCGCCCGGAGGTCCCCTGCCCCTTCCGGGTAAGGTGCTAGGCACACATATCTCTCACAGGCCGCACACCGTATCCGGCCGGACGTCGACCGGAGTCTTCTTGCGCGCCGCTCCTGCATTCACCGTGACCTCGCTGACGGCCGCCGTCCTGCTGTGCGCGGGCTGTGCGACCAGTTCGACCGATGCCGCCCCGCCGGCGGCGAAGTCCTCGGCCTCCTCCGCCGCCGAGGCGACAGCCGTCGTGCGATCCGCGGTGCGAGCGACCCGCACCACCTCCGCGTACACCCATCAAAAGGTCGAGGTCGCCGACGGTCGGGGCACCACCTACCGCATCCACGTCACGGGCGGCTTCGACCTGGCCGCCGACCGGGGCGACCTGCGCGTACGCATGCCCGGCGGCCCCACCGGCAGCATCGACGAGATCTTCGACGGCGACACCGTGTACGTCCGCGGCACCGAGGACCTCGCGTCCGAGACGTGGGGCGCCACCTCTCGTTCGACCGCGAAGGCGCACGCCCTCCTGCGCGCTCCGCTCAACGATCCCGAGTTCGTGCTGCAACAGATCGCGACCATGCGTAAGACGACCGAGGTCGGCTCGGAGCGGGTCGACGGCGCCCGCACGACGCACTACCGCGGCATCCTCGACCGCGCCGCGCTCGTCCGGCGCACCACACCGAAGATCCATGACAAGTACGACCAGATCGTGGAGTACACGGGCAGCCAGGTCATCGTGTTCGCCGACGCCTGGGTCGATGACGCGGGCCGGATCGCGCAGACCCGCACCACGATGAACATGGCCGGACTGGGCATGACGGTCACGCTGACGTTGTCCGACCACGGCCGCCGCGTCGAGGCGGCGAGGCCGAGCGCCTCCGAGACGGTGATGGTGCCCTCGTACGAGGGGCCGATGCTGGGCTAGGAGGGGCCGGCCCCTCGGTCAGGCTGTCCAGCTGAGCCGACCGTCCACGACGGCCGGAAGGGACCTGGGCATGTCGTCGGTGATCCAGGCGAACTCCAGGGCGACGAGCGTCGCGCCGTGCTGCGTCCACACGAGGATCTCGCCAAGGTACGCGTCCGACGGGCCGTGCACGGGTGCGCTCACCGGTACGAGGCTTCCCGCCAGTGCCGCATGTGCGCACGGCTCCCGGACCCGCAGGTCAACGCTGACCGAGCCGGGCCCCCAGGCTGCGATCACCTCGGTTCGGTCCAGCTGGCTCCGCAGTTGCGCCGCCCCTGCGAACTCCGCCGAGAGGATGTGTTCGAGCACTGCACGCTCGTCGGCGTGCAGCGGGCGCGGGTCGAGGGGAAGGGAAGCCATAGGACCATTCTCCCAAGGCGGCCATGTTGCGGCCATCTTGCGGAGTAGGGACGCGCAGCGAAGATCGTCCGATGCCCGATCGTGATCCACGAAGGTACAACCTCGTAGGGGTCCCGCATGTCTGGGAGGCGCCGGAGGACGAACCTTCGGCGTACGTCGAGACAGAGATCGGGGATCAGGTGGGGAAAAAGGTCTGGAGAGCCGTCGTGGCCGGAGGCGCGGCGGCTCTGTTCATGGGCGCGGCCGCGCTGCCCGCCCATGCGGCCGAGGGCGGAGTCTCGTTCACCCGTGTCAAGGTGAACGACGGCAAGCCGATCGTGATCGGGGTGTCGGCGGAGGTCGCGGCACCCACCTCCTTCCGGGTGACGACTACGCACAAGTACAAGTGGCCGGCGGTGTTCCTGTATCGCGGCAACACGGGTGAGCAGCTGTGGCACGCCATCGACACGAGCGACTGCATCCGGGTGAGCTCGAGCGTCTGCGACTACCGCGAGACGATGTACTTCGATCCGAGCGAGTGGGAGATGCACAACAGTGAGGCCGGGGCCTGGAAGGTCGCGGCCGAGGTGTACTTCCCGGGCGGCGGCGGTGACACCGACGACGAGAACCTCACCGTCTACGTCAAGCGCAATTCCCGCCTGAGCGTGAACGCGTCGCCCGAACCGGTGACGAAGGGCAGGACCATCACCGTCACCGGAAAGGTCACGCGGGCCGACTGGCAGAAGCGGAAGTACGTCTCCTACGCGGATCGCCTGGTGAACCGGCAGTTCAAGCCCTCCGGCAGCGCGTCCTACACCACAGTGAAGCAGGTGCGCGCGAACAGCACGGGCAGTCTGAGGACGACCGTGAAAGCTTCCAAGACCGGTACCTGGCGCTGGCAGTACTACGGCAACACGACCACCGGACCGTCGACCTCGACCGGGGACAACGTCGTAGTGAGGTGAGACCGCCCCAGGCTACCTCCCGCATCCGCTCGGCGACGGGTCGCTCCCGTCGACCGGGCGGGGGCGGGAGGGGGCCGCAGACCGTACGCGGCCACTGCGGAGGGCACCTCATGTCGGAGCTGCCGCTGGAGCCGGCCTTGCCCACTGGCACCGGACGCAAGACCACCGCGAGCAGTTGTCCGGCCCCGGTCCTCGCCAGTCCTGTCATGCCTCTTGGGACCATCGCTGCGCGTGTAGAGGGCGTAGGTCGGTCATCGTGGTTCATGATCACAGCCGCCACGGCCGGCGGCGGACCGATGCTGACGCAGGCGTGCTGCCGTCGCGCTGGGAGGCGTGCCAGCGCAGCCGTTCCTGGCGAAGGCGGCGCCGTCGTCGCTCTCGCCTGAGTCGGATGCAGCATGCGCTGGCTGCGACCGTGAACAGCAGCAGCGCGAGCAGGGTGGCCATGACGGCCTGGGCGATGGAGGCCGCAGGGAGATTGACCAAGGCCATGCCGTAGGCGATCGCTGCCGCACTCGCCGATCCCGTACTCAGCACGAGCAAGTACCGGCCCGTCGGATCGGGTACCCACTGCCCCTGGGCGGCCCACTGCTTCATGGCTTCAGTGAACCAGAAGCCCACCAGTGCCACCGCTTCGAGCACCGGCAGCAGCGCAGCCAGCCCAAGGTCCGCTAGTGACTTCACCTTCGCCATGCTCTGGTAGAAGGTCAGCAGCCCGCCTGAGTACGGCTACTCAGATCCAAGCGGCTGCTTGCTCAGGGCAGTCGTCATTGCGAGTTACGGCTGTCGGCCCCTGCCTCATAGACAGGCTTCTGGCGCCGAGCAGGCTGGAATGGATGGATCACACGCCACGCGTGCGCGACTCAGCCCTGACAGGCTGCGGGTCGGATTCGCGCCCCTGCGTCAGGTACTCGTTGAACACCGTGCACAGCCGAGGGCCGCGGGAATTGGCAGGAAACTCACGCGATCAATGCCGCGCTCCGTCATAGTGAGGGGCTCGGGACCGCCTTGGGGCGGATGCGGGACGGGGGATCCGGCATGTCTTTCTTCATCGTGCTCGTCCTGCTCGGGATAGCGGGGTTCGGCATCTTCGCGATCCGTGCCGCGCGGGAGAACGAGGACGCGCCTGCTCCGAGGCCGTCCGGCGGAGCACAGCCCCGGGATGGGGAACCGCGCGATATTCCGCCTCTTTTCCCCGACTTCTTCCACGGAGTTCTGTTCGGGGTCGGCAAGGAGGCCACTTCGCAGAACCTTCTGGCGCTTTGCGAATACGTCTCCCAGATGATCAGCGTCAACGCCTACGGCTGGTTCCACCAGTCCGGCGACGTGGCGGCCGAAGCACGCTTCAGCCGGCGTTTTCGCGGCGGCGGCGGACCGGAGCAGGCACTCGAACGGGTCCCCGACGACATGATCGATTTCCTGTGGGACTGGCACGTCCGGGCCCACGACCCGCTGCGCGAATGGATACCCCGCCTGCACGGCGACCTGACCGCGCCCAGCAGCCGCCTGTGGCGCTACGGCCCCGACCTGCCCTTCGGGATGTGGGAAGACGATGACTGAGCCGGTCGGCGGGGCGCTCGACGCCGTACGGGCGCGGCTGGAGGGGTTCCGGGCCGGGGACGCCTCGGCGGTCCTGGATCCCGCGGCCGAGCGGGACGCGGCCCGTGCGGTGGAGCGGCCCACCGCCGAATCGGTGGCCGCGGCGGCGTGGCTCTACCAGTACCGGGCGATGGCGCTGGACGATCTCGGCGGCTCCGACGCGCAGTTGGCGTACCAGCTGTTCGGCAAGATCGTGCGCGCGCTGCCCGACGAGGTGCCCCCGCACGTGGCGGCGCTGCTGCGGATGGCCTCGCTGCCCGAGGACGCCCCGGCCGGTCGGCTGGAGCAACTGCTCGCCGACGCGGAGAACGGGATGGAGGCCGCCGACGCGGCGCACGACGCGCAGGCGCTCGACCGGTGGCTCGACGCTCTGGACGCTTTCCGGCCCACGGCCGCGGAGCACGGCCGGGAGCACAGCCTGCTCGATCTGCTGGGCAGGATCCTGCGCCGCCGCCACCCGTACGACCCGGGAGAGATCTGGCGCCTGGAGCGCGCCGCGGAGTGCCTGCGCGGCGCGGTCGGCATGGTGCCGCCCCGCGACGTCCTGGCCCATCTGCCCGCGTACAACCTGTGTGTCACCCTCCTCGACCACTTCGAGGCGACCGGCGACACCCGCAAGCTGAGCGAGGCGTCCGAGGCCGGTGCCCAGGCGCTGCGCAGCATCAGCGCCGCACACGCCCACTACCCCCGGCTGCTCGCGCAGCAGGCGGACATTCTCTGCACCCGCTTCGGTGCCGAGCCCTCGGCGGTCTCGATGGACGAGGCCGTGGGCCTGTGCAGGGAAGCCGTGCGGCGGCTGCGCCCGGGAAGCCCCTCGGCGCCGTTCGTCCACGCGACGGTCGCCCGTGTCCTGTCCGACCACTACGTGTCCAGCCACGACCTCGCGGTGCTGCGGGCGGCGCTGGCGTCGGCGGAGGAAGCCGTCGCGTTCCTTCCCGACGAGGGCGAGCGCCACACCGTTCTGGGACGGCACGGCCGGGTGCTGTTCCTGCTGGGCCAGCGCACCGGTGACCCGTCCGTGTTCATGCGCGCCGAGGAGGCGCTGACGCGCGCCGCCGGATCGCTGCCGCCGGGCCACGCCATGCGCGCCGTGCACCTCAGCGACCTCGCGGACGCGCAGTTCGAGCACCATCTGCGCACCGGGGACGGGGACTTGCTGCGCGCCGCTCGGGAGAACGCGCTGCTCTCCGTCCAGTCCCTCACACGCGGGGACACCGCGGCCCCGCCGATGCTCGACACGCTCGCCCGCATCCTGGTGCGGTGCTACGAGGTGGACGGCGACCCGCGCGCACTGGCCGTCGCCGTGCGGGAGCTCCAGCGCGCCGAAGAGCTGTGCCTGCCGGGCAGCCGCTCCCGCGGGCTGGCGCTCCTGCACCTCGGTCACGCCCTGATGCTGTGGGCGACGACGCTCGTGGGCAGCACGGAGCGCCGGGCCGCGTTCGACGAGGCCGAGGAGACGGCCCAGCTGGCCGTGGACGCCTGCCGGCCCGGACCGGACCGGTCCATGGCGCTCAACAACCTCGCGGCGGTGATCCGCCGCAGGAGCCAGCGCGACCCCGAGGCCACCCGCCGCGCGGCAGGCCTGTATCGCGAGGTGCTGCGGACGGGCACCCCTTCGCAGAGCGCCTTCCAGCACGCCACGTACAACCTGGGGGCGGCGCTGCTCGATCTGTACGACACCGACCGTGACCCCGCGCTCCTCCAGGAGGCCGAGCCGCTGCTGCGCAGCGCGGCGCGGGCGGCGGCGAGGGTCACGGAGGCCACAGAGGGCGCATCGCCACTGGGGCCGCGGCACGACGCCACGGTGACCGTGGCGCTCGCCCGCTGCCTCGCCCTGGGCGCCGGAGCTCCCCCGCGCGAGGCCATGGAGCTGCTGCGCGGCCTCATCGCGGGCGGCGGCGGGACGACGAGCGCGGAGCGGGTCTCGGCGGCCGTCGCGCTCGGCCGGCTGCACGCCGACGCGGGCCACTGGCGGGCGGCCCGCGACGCCTTCGCCACCGGGATCGACGTGCTGTCCGCCGCGCTCACCGGAGGCGAACGCGCGGTGCGTGAACACGGGGTCGCCTCGTTCTTCGGCCTCGCCTCGCAAGCGGCCGCCTGCGCGCTGTCGGCGGGCGACCCGGTGGACGCCGTCGCCCTGCTCGAACGGGGCCGCGGGCTGCTCGTGCCCGGATCCCGGCCGCGCGACCCGGACCTTGGCACCGCCGGACGGACCGTCGCCATGCTCAACGTGAGCCGCTACCGCTGCGACGCGCTCCTGGTCCGCGACGGGCGGGTCACCGCGGTGCCGCTGCCCGAGGTGACGCACGACGTCGTCAACCAGCAGGCGGCCACGTTCGTCTGGGGCGTTCAGCGGGGTGCCGATCCCGCGTGCTCGCCGGAGGAGCGCCGCCAGGGCTCCCAGGTCGCCGTGAACGGTGCGCTGCGATGGCTGTGGCATACCACGGTCCGCCCCGCTCTCGACGCGCTGCCGTCCGGCGGCTCGTCCGGGCCGCCGCGGATCTGGTGGTGCCCGACGGGCATGCTGTCCTTCATGCCGCTGCACGCCGCCGGGGAGTACGCCTCCCGGTACGGCGGGGCGGACGGGGAGTGCGCCGCCGACCGGGTCGTCTCCTCGTACACGCCGACCCTGCGCGCCCTGCGCGAGGCGGCCGGCCGGGGGTCCGGCGTCGCGCCGCCCCCGCCCGGCGATCCCCTGGTCGTGGTGCCGCGCACGCCTGGCCTGCCCGCTCTGCAGCAGGCGGAGAGCGAGCTGGAGGCCCTTCGTTCGCTGCACCCCGACTGCACGGCGCTGGTCGGGCCGGAGGCCACGAAGGACCGCGTCGTCTCCCGGCTGCCCCGCCACGCCTGGTTCCACTTCGCCGGACACGGCCACCAGAACGTGCAGGTCGCGGGGAGCGCCCAGCTCGTCCCCCATGACCAGGCGCAGCACGGCGGGATCGGCGCGGACGCCCTGGAGGCGCTGGACCTGAGCCGCGCTGAGCTGGCGTTCCTCTCCGCGTGCAGCACGGCCACCGGCCAGCTCACCCTGGCCGACGACCAGGCGCACATCGCCGGGGTGCTCCTCGCGTCCGGCTTCCGGCACGTGGTCGCCGCGCAGTGGACCGTCCTCGACTCGGTCGCGGCGACCGTCGCGACGGCGTTCCACCGTCAGGCCGCGGCCCGGGGAGGCGTCGACCCCGCGGTCGCGCTGCACCGGGCCGTGCAGGAGGTGCGGCGCACGCGTCCGGAGCCGTATGTGTGGGCTCCGTTCACGCACTACGGGCCGTGATGCGCAAGCCGCCGGTCGGGAGCCGAGGACATACGGGCAGAGCCGGCGGCATACGGTCAGGAGCCGGTGACGTACACGAGCGCCGGGTCGTCGGAGCCCCTGAGCACGGCCGCGGTCAGGCGCTCCCCCGCGGCCGGCTCCGCCGCGGCGTCCGCCGGGAGGGGGTGCCGCAGCGCCCGGTAGACGTCGAAGCGGTGGAGGTCGAACGCCGCCCGCACCAGCACCCCGAACTCCCGGCCCGCGCCCGGGAGCACGCCGCGCCACATCACGTACACGAACGGGAGCGCGAGCAGTGCCCACGGTGTGCGGACCACGGCCGGGAGCAGCAGCAGGCCCCACACCCCGGCCGCCACCACGCCGTCCACGTGCCGTCGGGCCGCGGCGAGGTCCAGGCGCAACACCTCGGGCAGGACGTTCCACAGATGCGGCCAGAGGATCAGGGTGTCCAGGCCGTACTTGTCGAGCGGGTCGGTCTCGGCGGCGCACAGGATGTTGCCCAGGCGGGTGGGCAGCATCCGGTCGGCGCGGGGCAGCCAGCGCAGCATCTCCTCCAGCTGGACGAGCCGCACCACATCGCTCCGGTTCAGGGGCGGGCCTCCTCCCTGGGCCGCCGGGTATCCCAGGTGGCGCAGCAGCAGGGGGTTCGCCTCGCCCGCGTAGCGGGTCGCGCGTCGGACGTGCCGCTCGCGCAGTCGGCGGCTCAGCGGCTCGGCCCACCGGGGCCAGTACCCCTCGATGAGCCGCAGGACGGGCAGCGTCAGATACGTCACGAGCAGACTGGAGCCGGCCAGCACGACCATGCCGATCACCAGCAGCGCCACCTGCTCCCCGGTGCTGAGAGCGCCGAACTCCCGCAGCCTGCGGGCGGCTTCGTCCCGCGGGCTGTCGCTGCCGAGCGCCCACAAGGCCGCAAGCGCCAGCCAGTACACGGCGGCGGCGAAGCTGGTCACGAGCCAGCGCTCGACGAGTTTGCCGACCGCGACGTTCCAGAAAGCGGTCACGAGGGGGCCCGGCTGAGCAGTTGGTTGCAGGTGGGACAGGCCGGGACGCTCTCCATGCGGTTCCGGCGGACGAACGTGCCGGGCACCGCGCACCCGGCGGTCAGACACACGTAGACCGTGCCGCCGGAGATCACGGAGCGCGATCCGGGCGGGCCCTGATATCCGCTCGGCAGAGCCCTGTGCTGCTCGCCCGGTGCGCTCTCCCTCTCGCGCACCCACGCGGCCAATCGGGAATCCGAGTCGAGCACACGGCGCAGCGCCGTGAAGTCCGCATCCGTCAGCGCCTGTTTGATTTCATGATCGATACGTCGGGCGTCCCCGTCCACAATGTGCGGCAGCACCCGCAGCAGATCTTGCATCTGAATGCGCAGCCTGTCGGCCTCGGCCTCATTCACCTGTCCCCCAGCACCGATGCGAGCGAAGCACGAGTGTCGCACGCGACGTCACACCCGGGTGAGAAAAACGGGGAGAACCGGTTTACAGCCGCGCGGCCGCCCCCATACTCGTCCTCATCCGCCATATTCCGTAAGGAGCAGCCGAGTTCATGGCTTCCCGCAAAGCGAAGGACACCGGCACCGACCTCTACCTGAAGCTCTATGGTCGCCCCACATCCGGTCCCCGGCCGCGCAACCCTCTGCCGCGCCCCGCACCGGCGAATCCCTCGCGGCGAACGTGTCGCCTTTCTGGGCCGAGGGAGATCGCGACCCCACCAAGAAGCGCGACATCCCGCATTTCTACCCGTACTTCTACCACTCCGTTCTGGCGCGGAACGGAAAGCCGCTGACCGGGCAGAACATCCTTTCCTTGATCGAGTACATCCACGCCATGCTGTACTTCCAGGGCAATCTCTGGATCTTCAAGGACATTCAGGATCCGCGTACGGGAGAAGTGTTCAAGCAGCGTTTCTGCGGCCCGCTGGACACCTACCCGTCTCCCGAGCACCGGCCCGACGACGAGGTCGACTTCCTCTGGGCCTTCAGGGCGACACTCCGCCCCGGTCTGCGGGAGTTCGTCGACCAGACCTACACCTCGCTCACCAGTCCGGACAGTCAACTCCTCAAGTACGGGCGCACCTTACCGCTCGACATCTGGCACGACGACGCGTGAAACGGCGGCACCCATGAGCGTGCGGAGCGCGCAGTACGACGTCTTCCTCTGTTACACCTGGGCGGACGGCAAGGAATGGTCCGACGCCATGTACGAAGCCCTGCGCGAAGAGGGGCTGGACGTCTTCCAGGACGACGGTTCGGTGCCCGAGTGGGACGAGGAGGAAATGCTGCCGTCGGTCAAGGCGGCCCTGCTCGGTTCGCGCTTCCTCGTCCCTCTGCTCACCCCGTGTTTCGACGAGAGCGACCATTGCTGGTCCGAACTGCATCTCGCCCTGTCCTGCGCCAAGGCGCTCGGTGGCACGGCCATGCGCCGCGTCATGCCGCTGACCTGGAAGGTGCCGCCCGCGAAGGTCAGGCCCAAGGCGTTGAAGAAACGCAAGCTGACCCTGGAGGGCCACTCCGTCGAAGAGTTGGCGCAGCACGTCGCGGACACCGTCCGCCACGTACGGGAGACCGACGACCGGCGCTTCGGCGACGTGATCGACGGCGGAACCAGCTGGGTCAGGAGCGACCTGCCCGGTGAGTTCGGGTTCGTCGGACGACGCCGAGAACTCTGGGCGCTGCACGACGCCTTCCAGAACCCCGACGGAACACTCGACCCCGGCCTGCCCGCCGTCGCCGTACGTGGTCTTGGAGGCTCGGGCAAGACCGCTCTGTGCAGGCAGTACGCGCGATGGGCCGCCCAGGACCATCCGGGCGGTGTCTTCGTCGTCCAGCTGGCCGGCAGCGATCCGTCGGGCGTGCACGACTCCGACGCGGTCCACAACGCCTTCGACCGGGCGCTGCGCCCCATCGCCCGGCGCTTGTCCCTGCCCGAGTCCGGCGTGGACGGCGAGGAGTTGCGTGTTGCCGTGGCCCGTCGCCTGGAGTGCCTGCCGCGCTACCTCTGGCTGGTCGACGACCTTCCCTCCTCCGTCGGCCTGCGCGAGCACCCGTATCTGCTCGCTCCCAGCTCCAACGGCAGAACCCTGGTCACCAGCCGCGGCACCGTGGACGGCCGGGTCCGCAAGAGCGTGCAGCTGTCGGGTATCGGCGCACGGCCGGGGTTCGAGCTCCTGACCGCGAGCCATGTGCCCGCCAAGAAGGACGCCGACGAACGCAACGCCGTCCGGGGCATCGTCGAGGAACTGCGCGAACACCCCCTCGCCCTGCGGATCACCGCCGGGCTGACGACGGCGGACGGGTTCACCGGATACCGCGCTCTCCTCGCCGATCTCCGCAAGGACGCCGAGCCCACACTCGAACTCGCGGCCCACCTGGGCCACGACCTGCCCGCGGAGACCGCCCGGCCGCTCAGCGGCGTACTGCTGCGCTCCTTCCACGCGCTGCCCGCCCCGGCCGTCGCCGTGCTCGCCGCCGCGAGCGTGCTCGCCGCCGCGCCCGTCCCCCGTACCCTGCTGACGGCCGCCTTTCCTGTCCGGGACGAGGACACGGCGTCCGTCGCGGCCGGCGTGGCGGACGGCATCGACGCTCTTGAACGCCGCCGACTCCTCACGCGGGACACGAGCGCGGCAGGGGAAGACGAAGCCGACGACACCCTCGACACCACGTACTCCGTGCACGCCCTCGTCGGACGCGCCGCGCGCGTCCTGGTGCACGACGACATGCGGGCCGAGGCGTCCCGCAATGCTCTGCGGGCCCTGGCGGACCAGCTCGGCGCCGCGGAGCCCGACGCAGCGTCGAGAACCCGCACGCTCGGCCTGCTCGCGCACGTCCAAGCCGTGGCGAATCTGGCGGCGCCCGAGGGCCGGGACGTGGGCATGGACCAGTGGTCCCTCGTCGACCGGTCCGGGCAGCTGCGCTCGCACCTGGGCGACAGCGCGGGCGCCGTCGAGGACTTCCGGGCCCTGTACACTTCGTGCCGCGCGTCGCCGTACTGCGATCCGTACACCGCACTGCGCGTGTTGGTCGGCCTCGGCGCCGTGCTCCAGGAGGACGGCGCCTTCACGGAAGCGCTCGGTTTCCAGCGGCGGACCGTCGAGGAACTGGAGACCCTGCACGGCCGCGACCCGTTCGGCCGCCCCCACCCCCACACCCTGTGGGCGATGAACAACCTCGCCAACACCCTGCAAGAGCTCGGCGACTTCCAGGCGGCCCGTGCCCTCCTGCGGGACACCCACCGCGGCTGGCGCGGTCACCGCGGCCCGACCGCCCCGGAGACCCTGACGGCCCTGAACAACCTGGTCATCGCGGTCGGCCGGGGACCCGGCCGGTATGCGGCACGCGTCGCGCTGCGCATCGGCTCCTTCGCCCACGAACGATGGGCCGCCACGGCCGGACCCGACGCCCGCGGCACCGTGGACAGCCTCTTCAGCATCGGCGCCAACCGGCTCCGCCTCGGTGACACCGAAGGCGCGCGCACCGCGTTCGAGGAGGTCTGGCGGCGCCGCCGATCCCACCTCGGCGACGACCACCCCGACACGCTCGACGCCCGAGAGAACATCATCACCGCACGCAGAAGGGCCACTTCGTGACTGACACACCCGATGAGTGGAGCCATTACGCCCTCTACGCGGACCGGCTCCGCACACAGGGGCCCATGCACCCCGCCACCGTGACGACCCTGCGGGCGCTGCTCCGCGGCGAGCTGGCCGACCTCCCCGCGCCGCAGGACCCCGGCAGCGCCCTCGGCGAGCCGAGCGCGCTCCCCGACGGCGTCACCCCCGAGGACGTCCATCTCGACGGCGACCACACCGAACTGCTCAGCGAACTCCTGGTCGCCGCGATCGACTTCCAGGAGCGGCAGGTCGACCTGCACGGCCCCGACTCGCCCGAGGCGGCGCGCGCCACCTTGAGCCTCGCTCACGCGTTGGCCGCGGCCGACCAGTACGAGGGGCAGCGCGACGAGGCCCTGCTCCTGGCGCAGGATGCCCGCGAGGGCATCGACGACTGGGCGGCACGGTCACCCGACGCCGTCACCGCCAGGGACCAGAAGGTCGCCCGGAGCCTGCACCACTGGATCCTCGGCACCAGGGGCGAGGAACCCACCTACTGACCTCACGGCTCCGTCGGCTGCGCCAGCCGCACCGCCACGGCCTCCGCCTCCGCCGCCCCGAGCGAGGTGAACAGGTCGAGGGAGCGCTGCCATCGGTCGCGGGCGTCGTCAACCCGGCCCGCGGCGGCGTCCAGGTCGCCGAGCCGTCGCAACGCCCGCGCCTGTTCATACCGGCTCCCGGCCCGGCGCCCGTACTCGGCGGCCTCCTCGTAGGCCGCCGCGGCGGACGCCTCACCGGCCCGCTCCCGGGCCGCCCCGAGTGCGTACGCGGCCTGGGCGACGTCGAGGTCGAGGCCCAGCGCGGAGAAGAGGGTCCGCGCCTCGTGGGCGTGGCTCGCCGCCTCGTCGGTGCGGCCCAGCGCGGTCTCCGCCTTGGCCATGCTCCGCAGGGTGATGCCGACCTTCCGAGTGGATCCGGTTCTGCGATAGGTGTCCAGCGCACGCCGCTGCAGATCAAGGGCCTCAGTGTGCGCGCCCTGACGTCTGCGGACCGAGGCGAGGTTGACCAGGGAATCGCTGAGGCCGAACTCGTCGTCCAGAGTCACGAAGAGGTCGTGCGCCCGCTGGTACTGGTGGGCCGCCTCCTCCGTGCGGCCCGTCTCCAGCAGCGCGCGCCCGTAATTGTTCCGGGTGACGGCCTCGGCGCGCCGGTCACCGAGCCGGGCGCAGCCCGCCAGGGCCAGGGCGTGGCTCTCCACCCAGCCGTCCAGGCGTTTGGCCAGGTAGAAGTAGTCCCGCAGGGTGTACGCCAGCTGCCAGCGCCGCACGTCGAACGTGGGCTCGTCCAGGCGGCAGAGCGCCACCAGCGTGCGCCACTCCGCGTCCATCCAGCGCAGCGCCTCGTCCCGGTCCGTCAGCGGCGGGGTGACCGTCTTCTCCGGGCCCGCGGTCTCCGCCGTCCGCGCGGGCGCCGCCATGTTCAGGGGAAGCGGTAGCGGTACGGCATGATGACGCGTCCAGCACGGTCGGCCGCGGCCAGGTAGTAGTCGTACAGCCCGTCGAGCGGATGAGCGGCGCGCTCCCGTGGGCCGAGGGCCGCGTGCAGTTCGCGCCCGTAGGTGCGCAGCAGATCGTGCAGGGCGAACCTCTCCCCGCGCTCCCCCGCCGCGTCGTCCACCAGGTGCGAGTCGGACAGGCGGCGCAGGACGCGGTCCGCCTCGTCCTCCGCCGTGCCGAGCAGGGCCGCCGCCGAAGGACGGTCGAAGGTGTCACCGGGGTGCAGGGCGAGGAGGGCGAACGCGTCGCGTACGTGCTTCGGCAGACCGCGGTAGGACCAGGAGAACACCGTGCGCAGGGTGGAGCGGGTGTCGTCGTCCGTCTCGAAGAGGTCGAGCCCCGGGCCGACGGCGTGCAGTTCGCCGACGAGGGAGGCGATGCTCCGGGCGGGCCGCGCGGCGACTTTCTGCGCCGCGATGCGCAGCGCGAGGGGCAGGCCCGCGCACTGGTCGGCGAGCCGGCCGAGGCTCGTCTCCTCGCCGGCCGCCCGCTCCCCGATGGCCGCGTGGAGCAGGCCAAGGCTGTCGGCCCGGTCGAGCATTCCGAGCGCCACGGTCCGTACGGCGTGGTGCACGCCGAACCCGCTGAGCCTGCGCCGGCTGGTGACCACCACGGCGCAGGTGTCCGAGCCGGGCAGGAGCGGACGTATCTGGTCCGCGGAGGAGGCGTTGTCGAGGACGACGAGCAGCCGTCGTCCGCTCACCGCCGTACGGAAGGCGGCGGCGCGCTCCTCCAGGGGGCCGCTCTCCGCGGCGCGGGAGCGGCCCAGAGCGCGCAGGAATCCGCTGAGCGCGGTGAGCGGCGGGAGCGGTTCCTGCGGGCCGAACCCCCGCAGGTCGACGTAGAGCTGGCCGTCGGGGAAGTCGGCGGCGGCCTCATGACCCCAGAGCGCGGCCAGCGCCGTCTTCCCCGCGGCCGCGGGGCCGCAGAGCAGGGCGATCCTCGGCAGTCCGGCCCCGGGAGGCCGGCGCAGACAGTCCAGTGCCGCGAGTTCAGCGGAACGGCCGACGAAAAGCCCCGCCCGCACCGGGAGCTGACGCGGCGTCCCGGTCTCCGGAACGGAGCGTTCCACCCGGACGCCGCCGTCGATCCGGCCCGCCTGGACGACCACACCGGCGGAGGCGTGGACCGCGTTGACGACCTCACTCCCTCGGGGGTCCGCGGAACGGTCCGGCTGATGGGTCATGCGGTCCCCCTCGGCGCGCTCTCGTCCCGCCTCCCTCCGAGGGTATCCACCAGCGGGCGGCGCGCACAGCGGATCCCGGGCGCGGCCGGGACGTCAGGGCCGCGTGGGCCGGGAGGGCGGCTCGGGTGACACGGGAGACGTAGGCGGTACCGCGAGGTTGAGCGAGCCCACCGTGCCGGCTTGGATCACCGGCCCGTGCTGCACACCGCCGCCGATCGTGTTGTGCACCTGCACCACCTCCTGCCCGGCGGGGCGCGGCAACTCGTCGAGGACCGCCCTGAGTTCCGCCGCGGCCGCCGGGTCGGCAAGCAGCCTGCGCCGCAGCCGGACGCGCCACTCGGCCTCGACGTCCGCGGCGCCCTGCTCGTCCCCGGACGCCGCCGCGGCCGCAAGATCCCCGCGCGACTCCTCCAGCTGCCGGGCGACAACGTCCTCCGTCGTGTCGCCGCGCCGGACGAAGAAGGCCACGATGCGGTCCCGCATGTGCCCCCAGGAATCCGTCGCCATCTGCTGAACGACCGCCGTGGCACCCGAGGCGGCCAGTGCCAGCAACTCCGCTTCCATACAACCCCCTACGAAGTTGTCCGTAGGCCCACCGTACCGGCCCGCCGCGCCCTCAAGCGGCCCTCTCCGCCAGGAACGACTCCCTGGTGCGGTCGCCGTGCACGGCGCGCGGCGACGCGAGGTTCACGCCGCCGCGGGACGCGCGACCGACTCTGCCGGGCATGCGCATGTGAAGCACCGGCTACGGCCCGGCCACGCGGTTCGTGCCCGGCGCACGGGCATCGCGCCGGCCGAACCGTTCAGCCACTCACCACACCGAGGAGGACCCGGACCGTCTCCGCCATCGCCTCCCGGCCCTGGGCAACGTAGGGCCGGGGGTCGATCAGGTCGGGGCGCTCCGCCAGCGTCTCGCGGACCGCGCCGGTGAACGCGACGTTGAGAGCGGTGCCGATGTTGATCTTCACGATGCCCGCCTGGACTGCTTGTCGCAGATCGTCGTCGCCGACGCCCGACGAGCCGTGGAGCACCAGAGGTACGGGCACGGCCTCCCGCAGGCGTTCGATGAGCGCGTGGTCCAGGGTCGCGGAGCGCTCGGTCATCGCGTGGCTGCTGCCGACGGCGACGGCCAGGGCGTCCACGCCGGTGTCCGCGACATAGCGCGCCGCCTCCTGCGGGTCGGTGCGCACTCCGGCCGCGTGGGCGCTCGCGGGGGCGTCGGGCTTGCCGCCCACATAGCCGAGTTCGGCCTCCAGCCACAGGCCCGCGCCGTGGGCCCACTGGGCCGCGGCGCGGGTGGCGGCGAGGTTCTCGGCGTACGGCTGCGCCCCGGCGTCGAACATGGCGGAGGAGAACCCCGCGTCGGCCGCCGTGCGCAGCAGCCGCATGTCCGTCACATGGTCCATGTGCAGTGCGACGTCGACGTCGCAGGCCTTGCCGACCTCGGCCGCTGCCCGCGCGATCGGCTCGACCCGGCCGCCGTGGAACCGTACGGCGTTCTCGCTGATCTGCAGGATCACCCCCGGGGCGCCCGCGGCGGCTGCGCCGGCGGTGATCGCCTCGGCGTGCTCCAGCGTGATCACGTTGAACGCCGCGACGGCCCGGCGCGCGGCGGCGGCCTTCGAGACGAGTTCGCGCGTGGGAACCAGGGGCATGAGGGTGTCCCTTCGCTTTCATGTCGGTTCGGTGGGTACGGGCCGGTAGGTACGGGCCGGTGAGTGCGGGCCGGTATCGGCCCGTACCGCTACGTCGTTCGGCCGGTACGGATATGTGGTTCGGCCGGTACGGATACGTGGGCGATCAGGACTTCTGCGGGGCCGGGCTCACGTCCGCGCCGTCGTCCGCCGCCCCCGGGGCAACGGAACTCTCGCCGCTCTTCTCGTCGCTGTAGACCATCAGGGTCGAGCCGGCGAGGGCCAGCACGATGCCGAGGGTGCCCCATACGTTGGGGAGTGTCTGGTAGACCGCCAGGGACAGCACGATGGTCAGCACCGGCGCCAGTGCGTTGGTGACGGGGGCGACCACCGTGGCCTTGCCCCGGCTGAACGCCATGACCAGGAACAGCGCGCCGACGGCGTTGAGGACCTGTGTCACCGCGGTGAGCGCGGGCGCCTGCCAGGGGGCGTCGGACGGGAAGTCGCCCATCATCACGAACGCCACCGGCACCAGCAGCAGTCCGCTGATGGTCATCCAGCCGAAGGTCGTCGCGTCGTTGACGCCGACCACCGCGGCCTTGCGCATGCAGAACGCCTGCACGCCCCAGGCGACGCAGATCAGGATGGCCATCAGCAGCCACGGGCCGTGCGAGTTCGAGTCGTCCTTGGAGCTGGGGATGCTGAGCAGCACGATCGCCGCGAGCGCCGCGACGACACCGACGAGGGCGAGCCGGTTGATCCGCTCACGCAGCAGCGCCATCGCCATGAGGACGGTGACCACCGGGGAGAGCGAGACCAGGGGGAAGATCAGGTACGCCGGGCCGTTGGCGAGCGCGTGGAACAGCAGCAGTTGTCCGCCGGCGCCGGTCAGCCCCGCGATCAGTCCGTACACCGCGGCTATCGGCCGGCGGTCGAAAGTGTTGCCGCGCATCGCGAAGTACGCGGGGATGAGCATCGTGAAGGCCCAGATGATGTAGATCATCTCGTTGGGGTAGCCGTACCTGCTGTTCGGCTCGCTGGAGAAGGCGCCCCACACACCCCAGAACAGGACCAGCAGCGACGCGTACAGGATCCAGCTCTTCGTGCCTCTGTTCATCGGGCGTCCTCTCCTGAGGCGGGGGTTCCGGGGGCCGTGCGCAGCGCGTCGAGCGCGGGCTGGTCGAGCGGGGTTCCGGCGAGTTTCGCCGCGTACAGGGCGGCGCCTACGACAGGCTCGTAGAGAGGGTGTCGCAGCTCGTAGTTGGTGAAGCGTTCCTTGAGTCCGGAGGCGAACGCCTCCAGCACCGTGCGGGCGCCGAAGGTGCCGCCGGAGTAGGAGACCGGTACGGTCTCGTCCGGACCGAACTCCAGCCGCTCGCGGGTGACTTCGACGAGCAGGGCGAGTTCCCGGCCGGCGTCGGTGAGGATCTCCGTGGCGACCTCGTCGCCCTGAGCTGCCGCCTCGGCCACCGAGCGGCTGAGCGCGGCGATCCGGCTCCGGTCGCCCTGCCACTGGTTGTGGACGACGTCGATCACGTCGAGGTCGGAGGCGAGATCCAGGTGGCGCCGGAACACCTCGGCCAGAGGGCCCTCGGGGAGCCGCCCGTCGCCCATCCGCGAGAAGGCGTTGAGGCCCCGGACCGCGATCCAGTGCGCCGATCCCTCGTCGCCGAACATCTCGCTCCAGCCACCGATGCGCACGCCCCGGCCCAGTCGCTCGCCGTAGGTCATCGAACCGGTGCCGCTGATCACGTTGATGCCGTCGACCGCGCCAAGGGAACCCGCCCAGCCGCAGACCATGTCGTTGTCGCAGGCGTAGCGGTCGTGTCCGAGCACCGCTCGCGGGGTCGCGTCCAGGACGGGCAGATCGCGGGCCGCCTCCCCGTAACCGGGCAGCCCGAAAAAGGCGTACTCGATGTCGGCGGGGCTCAGCCCGGCCGCCGCGCAGACAGCTTCGACGCCTTCCTTCAGCACCCGCTCGACCAGCTCGATGCCGTGGGAGAAGTAGTACGAACTTGCCGCCTGCGCTCGCGCCACGACGTGTCCGGACCGGTCGACCATGCAGAACGCGGTTTTCGTACCGCCACCGTCGACACCTAGGAACATCGTTGTACCTCCGTCCGGCGCCCTTGATCCGCGCCGTCGATGCCTTTGATCAGTTGTGCAAGGAGTGCAGGGTCACGCCCTGCACCACGCGGTTGATCTCACCCGAGGGGAACGGGTTGTCGGGCCGCAGGCCCCGGGCCAGGGAGGCACGCAGGGCGGTGAGCTGGGCGTACACCACGGCGGACAGCGCCAGGGCGACATCTTCGACGCCCTCGAGGCCCGGCAGCGGCCAGGCGTCGGTGCCTGTGCCTGTGTCCTGCGTTCCCGCGCCGGAGTCCGCGGAGACCGTGACGACACTGCCGGCGGGCAGATTTCCGCGTAGCTCCGCATAGATGTCCTGGTCGTACTTGCGGGTGTACGGGTCGTTCGACATGTACACCACCGCGACCGAACGGTCGTTGAGCACCGCCTTGGGACCGTGGCGGAATCCCAGCGAGGATTCCGCGACGGCCATGAGCGTCCCCCCGGTGAGCTCGAGCACCTTCAGCGCCGACTCCTCCGCAAGGCCCTTCAGCGGGCCGCTGCCGAGGAAGACGATCCGCTCGGGCGCGCTCTCCAGGAGGGCGCCGACGGTGCGGTCGACAGCGCTGCTCTCGGTGATCGACTCGGCTGCCCGGGCAAGGCGTTCGGCGACGCCGTCGTAGGCGCTGCCGCCCAGGGCGAGCAGGGCCGCGAGCGTCATGCAGGTGAAGCTCGACGTCATGGCGAAGCCGCGGTCGTTGGACCCGGGCGGCATCAGCAGCACGCGGGACTTCGGCAGCTCGGCGTGTTCGCGCGCCAGGCGGCCCTGCTCGTTGCAGGTGATCACGAGGTGGTGCACCTCGGAGAGAACCTGGTCGGCCAGGGCGGTGGCGGCCACGGACTCGGGGCTGTCGCCCGACCGCGCGAAGGAGACAAGGAGCGTGGGCACGTCCTCGGCGAGACAACCGCGGGGGTCGGCGACGAGGTCCGTGGTGGCGACCGCGTCGACGCGCCGTCCCAGACGGCGGGCCAGGGCGGGCTGGAGCACCTGGCCGGCGAAGGCGGAGGTGCCTGCGCCGGTGAGCACCACGCGCAGGTCGTCGCGGGCGACGAGCGGACGCAGGAAGGCGTCCAGCGAGTCCCGGGAAGCCGAGACGATCTTGTCGACCTCGCGCCACAGCGCGGGCTGCTGGGCGATCTCGCGGACGGTGTGGGCAGCGCCGTCGTCCAAGGACAGCGTGCCGGAGGGCGTGGTCACACGTACTCCTTCTGTTTCGGGGTGGAGGCGCGGTCGTAGTCGCGCAGAACATCGCGGACGTGGTCCACGGCCAGGTCGCGCGGCCGGGCGGCGAGCTCGCCGTGGCGGACACGGGCGTACTGGAGCGGAAGATGTGCGCTGAGCAGCGGCAGGGGGATGTCCACGGCCGAGAGGTTGTCCAGGAGCTGGGCCTGGGCCTTTTCGATCTCGGGGTCGGGCCAGTAGTAGCGCATCCGGTCGCTGTAGCTGTAGCGGCGTGCGAGGCGCTGCTCGGCGGCGGCGCCCGGGTAGTAGCCCTCCCATTTGGCGGGCTCCGCGAGCATCCGCTGCTCGACGACCTCGGCAAGCCGGGACCGCTCGGCGGCCGGCACCAGTTCGTCCTCGATCGCGGCGAGGGCGAACAGTGCCTCGCGCAGGGCGAAGGTCAGCCCGGGGCCCACCTTGAGGACCGCCCAGTGGCCCTCGACCAGCGCGGTGAGCGCCTCGGCGGTCTGGTAGTCGGTCGAGTGGGCCTCGAAGACCATGGTGGGCTCGTCGTCGAGGACCTTGCGCAGCTCCTCGGTCAGCTCCCGCCGGTAGTCGACGACCTGAAGGTGGTCGAACTCCACGGCCGGCTGGACGACGAGGGCCATGACACGCGGCCAGACCTCCTCGATGCCGTGCCGGGCGAATGCCTTGCGGTGCTGCTCCAGAGTGGTGCGCGCCGCCTCGGGCGTGGTCGGGACGAGAGCGCCGAGCGTCTCGTGCGCGCCGCCGGGCGTGGGTACCTCGGTGCCGATCACATACCGGATCCGCTCGGCCCGCTCGGGACCGGCTGTCTCCTCGGCCACCCTGATCAATCGCGCGGCGCGTTCGGCGACCACGTCGTCGGTCAGCGGTACGGGGTCACCGGCGCACGCGAAGCTGCAGTCCAGGTGGATCTTGGTGAAGTCCGCCGCCACGTAGGCGGCGACCAGGGCGTCGGCCCGCTCCATCGCCTCGTCGGGCGTCAGGGACTGCCACCGGTTCGGTCCGAGGTGGTCGCCGCCGAGAATCACGCGGTCCAGTGGCAGACCACTTTCGGCCGCGATGCCGTACACGAGGTCGCGGAAGTCCGCGGGCCGCATGCCCGTGTAACCGCCGTACTGGTCGACCTGGTTCGAGGTCGCCTCCACCAGAACATGACCGCCGCTCTCCAGCGCCTGCGCCACGGCCGCCTCGATGACCAGCGGATGGGCCGAACACACCGAGGTGATGCCCTGCGGCTGTCCGGCCTTCTGCCGCCGGACCACCTCGCTCAATGGGCTCTGCATTGCCAACCCCTTACTCAACGTGCGTTTTGGGCCCTTTCGCCGACGTTGGCCCGGAGCCCAGTGGGGACAGTACTGGTCTCATTCATGGCCGTCAATAGTCTTATTCTGGTCTGTATCTGGTATTCCTTGGCGGACGCTCCGTCCGCCCCACGGCCGGGGTACGTGGTGAAGGAGGAGAGCGCCCGGAAGGCCTGCGGTGATCTATCAGCCCTGATTGGTGATCGAGGCCCGGAACCGGTAGCGGTCCCCCCGGTAGACCTGGACGGTCAGTTCGATCGGGCGGGACTCCTGATTGGACGTCAGCTGGGTCGCGACGAGCATCGGCATGGTGTCCCCGATCCCGAACAGCTCCATCTCCCGTGGCGTCGGATGGCGGGCCTCGACCGAGTAGTCGGCGACGCGGGGCAGCTGCGGCGGGTTGGCGGCGCGCAGAGTGGCGTAGAGCGAGGCAGTGCTGAAGTCGGTCTCGGCCAAAGCGGGGCAGACCGCCAACGGGAGCCGGTTGTGCTCGAGCACGACCAGCAGACCGTCGAGGGAGCGCAGTCGGTGCAGATCGAAGAGGTCGGCGCCCGGAGCGATCCGGAGCTGCTCGGCCTCGGACACCGTGGCCGGGCGGACGGTGGCGGAGAGCACCTTGCCGGCCGTCGTGAGGCCGTTGGCCTGGGCATAGTCGGCGAACCCCTGGACCTGGGGGGCCACCGCCGCGGTGGACGCCATCGCCGCATCAGGGAGCAGGCCCAGCTCGGCGACGAACCACCCGCGCGACGACGACGGCCGCACGATGCCCCGCGTCTCCAATTGCGCGAGGGCCGCTCGCAGTGTCACCCGCGATACGGCGTACCGCTCGACCAGAGCCCGCTCGGAGGGCAGCCGGTCACCGGGGCGGGCGGCAGCGGCGCGCAGGTCGTCGAGCAGCCGCGCGGCCGTGCGTTCGTACAACGGGAGAGCGTCGTCGGCGAAAAGACCTCTGGGCATCGGCGTACTCGCATCCGTCATACCAGAACCATACCAATCCGATGACGCCGCCAACCCTCGTCCTGGGCGGCGCACCCGTTGACATGCCAGTCGAATACCACTTACGTTCTCGAAGCAGGCCACCCGGTGATGAAGAAGTAGCCCGTGTGAGCGACCTTCCATGTCGCCGTGCCCCGGGCACCCTCCGGTGATCGGGGCAACGTTGTCGCAGCTCACCGAGGATGGCCGCGCACTGCTACCGGAGGCGACCTCGCACCGGGGCGCCCGTTCGGACGGCACCTCGTTTCCCGACCCCACCGACCCCCTGCGTAAACCGCTAGCGGACCAGGCATCGACCAGCCCGATGGACGGTCGCTTCGTCGCGAGCACGCGGCTCGACTCCGACGATCCACCACGACGGACAGAAGGCGGCTGCCCCAGTCGGGCACGCACGACCGAAAGAGAGTTCGACATGACGGACATGAACCGGCGCAGCGTACTGAAGGTGGCGCTGGGGGGTGCCGGCCTGGCCGCCCTCCCCTCCGTGGCCCTGGGCTCCTCACCCGCGGCCGCCGCACCGAACTCGCATCCCGACCTCGTCGGAGTCGGCGACACCTCCATCACCCTGGAGTTCGACGACCGACTGCGCAGCCGGGTGGCGCTGCAGGGCGTCGCCCTCACCCGCTTCGACGCCGGTGAAGCCCTGCTGGTGGGCGACAAGGCCATCGAGGCATTCGCCTACCGCGGACACCGGACCCGCAGCACCCGCCACCCCCGCCATGGCGCGGGCGTCCGGGTGACGATCGAGGGCACGTCCAGGGAAGGCGTGCACAAGACGGTCGAGCTGACCTCCTTCGAGCGGCTGGCCGGCATGATCGTGATGAAGGTGACCTACACCAACAGGTCCTCCACCGCGCTGAAGGTCACCGGGTGGCGCAACGGAGCACACGAACTCCTGGAGACCCCCGGCGGCTTCTACACCTTCTCCGGCACCACGTACACGGACCGCCGCGACTGGGTGATGCCGGTGAAGGACGGCTACGTCCAGGAGAACTCGCTGGGGATGGACTCCTCCGACTACGGCGGCGGCACCCCGTTGGCGACCGTCTGGCGCCGGGGCGCGGGCCTTTCCGTCGGACACGTAGAGCCCGTCGCGACGATCCTGCGCATGCCGGTCCGCAAGACGGCCGCCGGGGCGAGCATCGCCATCCAGGACGACACCGCCCGCACCCTGAAGCCGGGCCGTCGGCTCAGCACCGACACCACGTTCCTGACCGCCCTCCCGGGCGACCACTTCGTGCCGCTCCAGCGGTACCGCGACTACATGAGCGACGTCGGCCAGCGCGCCCCCGAAGTCCCCGCGTCGGCCTTCGAGCCCATCTGGTGTGCCTGGGGCTACGAGCGCGACTTCACCGTCGAGCAGGTCACCGCAACACTGCCGAAAGCGCGTGAGGTCGGCCTGCGCTGGGTCGCGCTCGACGACGGCTGGCAGACCAATGAGGGCGACTGGGACATCAACACGGCGAAGTTCCCGCGCGGCGAAGCGGACATGCGGGCCTTCACCAAGGAGATACGGGACGCCGGCCTGCGACCGCGCCTGTGGTGGGCCCCGCTCGCGGCGGACCCCGACAGCAACCTGATCCGGGACCGCTCCGACATGCTGTTGCTGGACCGCGACGGCAACAAGCAGGACGTCACCTGGTGGGACGCCTACACGCTCTGCCCGGCCTACCAGCCGACAGTGGACTACTTCGTCGAGCAGGCGAAGAGGTTCATCGGCGACTGGGGCTACGAGGGGCTCAAGATCGACGGCCAGCATCTCAACAGCGTCGCGCCCTGCTACAACCCCAAGCACCGGCACGCCCGCCCCGAGGAGTCCACCGAGGGCGTGGCCCGGTTCTGGAAGGCGATCCACGAAGCCGCACACGCGGCGAACCCCGACGCCCTCGTCGAACTCTGCCCCTGCGGCACCGCGTTCGCCTTCCACAACCTGCCCTACGTCGACCAGTACCCCAGCTCGGACCCGGAGTCCTCCTACCAGGTCCGCAGCAAGGGCAAGTCGATGAAGGCGCTGATGGGCACGGGCAGCAGCTACGCCGGCGACCACGTCGAACTGAGCGACGGCGGCGACGACTTCGCCTCCTCCTACGGGGTCGGGGCCGTCCTGTCGACCAAGTTCACCCTCCCCGGAACCGGAGCCCCGGACAAGGCGACCGACCTCACCCCGGAGAAGGAAACCCTCTGGCGCAAGTGGGTGTCCCTGTACGAGAAGAACATGCTGCCCACCGGGGAGTACCGCGGTGAGCTGTACGACATCGGCTTCGACAAGCCCGAGGCGCATGTCGTGGCCACGAAGCGGACCCTCCACTACGCCTTCTACGCCGACCAGTGGGACGGGACGGTCGAGCTGCGCGGCCTGGGCCGCACGCGGTACCGCCTGACCGACCCGTTCACCGGCACGTCACTCGGAACCGCCACTGCTCAGCACAACACCGTGAAGCTGTCCTTCCAGCGGTTCCAGCTCGTCGTGGCGGAGCCCATCGGCTGAGCGCCTGATCCGAACGGCTATCAGGCGGGCGGCCGGGGCAGCACTCCCCCATGGTGCGAGTCGCGTGCCGCCGCTGCCGGGCGTGAGGTGGAGGGTGTTTTCGGAGTGGGTCGGCCGAGGCGTGCGTGCCGCACATCCGGCGCTGATGCACTATGTCCCGCAACCGTCAGCAACTTGGCTCCCGTCGGCATCGCGCCGGCGTGCCCTTGTCCGTGTCGCCGTTGCACAACAGACGCCTGCCTTCTCTGGACAGGGCGCGACCGGTTGGGGAACATGATCACTTCGTGTCGTGGACAACGGCGGGGGATCAAGCCGTGCTCGCGGCTGTGCCGACGTGCCGTCCTCCGTCGGTCCGCGGCGTCATCCACGACAGCCCGAAGGAAGCGCGCCATGAGTTTCGGCGGCCCGAACGACCCCTACAGACCGCAGCCCCCGCAGCCGGTCACCAACCCGGGCCCTTATGGTCAACAGGCCGCTCTTCAGGGCGTTTCTCCCGAGGGCTACAGCTATCCGCAACAGCCGGGGATGCCCCAGCAGGGCATGCCGTACGGCGCATACCCACATCCCAATGTGCCGTATCCGGGTATGCCTGGTGTGCCGCCGCTCGCCACCATGGGGCGACGGCTGGCAGCGCGGGTGATCGACGGAGTGCCGCTCGGGATCATCAACCTGATCCTGATGGCGCCGCTGTTCGTGGACTACATCGACGCCGTGATGAAGTGCGATCCGGATGACCCCGCCGCCTTCAACAGTTGCGCACAAGACGCCATATTGGACTTCTACGTGGGCATCATCCCGCTGACCCTCATCATGGCGGGCATCGCCTTCCTCTACGAATGGCTGATGATCGCGTTCGTCGGCGCCACCCTCGGCAAGCTGGCCGTCGGTGTGCGGGTCCTGAAGGTGGAGAACGGGGCGAAGCCGGGACTCGCCAGCAGCTTCGTGCGCTGGGTGGTTCCGACGGCTGGCATCTTCGCCTGCGGCTTCGGCCAGATGGCCGTCTACCTCTCACCCCTGTGGGACAAGTCCGGCCGCAGTCAGGGCTGGCACGACAAGGCCGCAAGCGTGGTCGTCGTACAGGTGAAGGGCTGACCCGCAGCCCGGTGCCGGGCGGCGCGGCCACCACATGTTCGGCGACCTCAACGCGCTGGGCCTGACCACCCTGACTGCCGACCACCGGCCATGAGCGGCAGCTGGTGACACGGTCGCGCCCGGCCCTCAAGCGGGCCGGGCGCGAGGCGCGTCACAGCGCGGGAACACGTACCTCCTCGGCGGGGGCGGGGGCACCGTGCTGCTCGGCGCCTCGGGCGAGGAAGTAGTAGAGCGCCCCGGAGACGAGGAGTCCGACGATGAACGCGAGGTCGGCGCCGCCGAGGGCCTTCGTCACCGGACCCGTGTAGAAGCTGAGGGTGACGAAGGGGATCATGGACACGAAGCCGCCGAAGTACGCGGTGAGTCCGCGCCAGGCCCAGTGGCCGTAGCGGCCGTGCGGATCGGTGATGTCGGCGATGGCATAGCGCCCGCGCCGGACCACGTAGAAGTCCACGAGGTTGACGGCGGTCCACGGCACCAGCAGGTAGCACATGACGGCGATGAAGGTGTGGAAGCTGTGCATGTAGTCGGCGGGCATGCTCAGGGCGATGCCCAGTCCCACCGCGCCCACCGCGCATACGCCGACGACGCGGAGCCGCAGGGTGGGGTTCACGCGCTTGATGCCGTCCAGGACCGTGGTGGCGCTGAGCATCGCTCCGTACGCGTTGACGCCGGAGGTGCCGATCAGTGCGGGCAGGGTGGCCAGGACCGCCACGGCGCCGAAGCCGGGGAAGACGGTGTCGCCCACCAGGTGCAGCTGGCGCAGGGCGTCCGGCGCCGGGACGTAGGAGGCGAAGAGGGCGCCGAGGCTGCCCAGCCAGGCGGCGCCGGTGAAGCCGCCGAGGAATGTCCAGCCGATGAGCTTGCCGTCCGGGATGTCGTCGGGGAGGTAGCGGGAGTAGTCCGAGACGTAGATGCCGTAGCTGATCTGGTAGCCGCCGGCGGCGGCGAACTGGGCGAGGAACGCGGAGCCGGAGAAGCCCGCGGCGACCGGGACGGCGTCGCCGAGCGGGTAGTACACGACGGCCGCCACCGTGACGACCGCGAAGATCGCCATGGTGAGGTAGCTGAAGTAGCGCTGCACGGTGTGCAGCAGGTCGTGGCCGACGACGGCGATGACGACGGCCACCACGGCGAGGACGACGTACCAGATCTTCCGGCCCGGCAGGAACATCGACAGCGCGTCGCCGGCAAGGACCATCTGGAAGACGTTGTAGCCGACGTAGATGAAGACGGCCATGGCCAGCGGGAAGAACGCGCCGCGCGACCCGAATTGGGCGCGGGACTGGATCATCTGGGGCAGGCCGAGGCGGGGGCCCTGGTTGGCGTGCAGGGCCATGAACAGGGTGCCGAAGGCCATACCGGAGATCACGGCGGCCAGTGACCAGCCCAAGCCCATGCCCATGGACGGACCGAGGAAGCCGACCAGCAGGGACGGCAGCATGAAGCCGCCGGTCAGCCAGAACGGGCCCTGGTGCCACGCCTTCCCGTGGCGCTCAGTGGCGGGGACGTAGTCGATCGACCGTTTCTCCACGCCGTCTATCCGGGCACCTGAGGCCATGTCTGCCATGTCTGCCGTGTGTGCCATGTGCGCCATGTCGAGTTCCTCCTGGGTCGTGCATGATGCGAAAGGTGTCCTTGTTCTGTGGTGGGTGGTGCGTCGTGCACGGGGTGCCGGGTGCGGCGCGGCCTCCCCGTTCGCGGGGGCCGGGTCAGGCGGCGCGGCGCTGCGTCGGGCGGACCGACTCCGCACCCTGGTGCGCCGCGACGTTGACCCGCTCCTGCCAGCGCTTGGAGCGGCCCGCGGCCCAGACGAGGACGGAGCGCAGGTCGGCGACCGGGCGCGGCCAGCGGGTGCCGACGCGGCCGTAGAGGCGGGAGTAGCGCTGGGTGGCGTCCGTGACGGGGCGCTGGCGCGCCTCCCATGCGCGCAGGCCCCGGGGCACGTCGGACTGGCCCTCCAGCATCAGGCCGAGGCCGTAGCCGTTGGTCATCGCCAGGCAGGCGGCCTGTCCGAGGTTGGGTGACATGGCGCTGGCGGAGTCGCCGACGAGGGCGACGCGGCCGTTGACCCAGCTGTGGCAGCGGACGTCGGAGAACGAGGCCCAGCGCGAGACGTCCGGGATGCGGTCGAAGATGCTCCGCAGGGTCGGGAACGACTCCGTCCACGACTCCTTGTTGAAGGGCCGCTCGCGCCCGACGAGGTCGCTGGAGGGGCAGCAGGTGTACACGTAGGTCTGCTCCGGGGTGACGGGCACGATGCCCACGCGCCGACCGCCGTTCCAGTACTCCAGGGCGTTGTCGACGGGGTCGTGCGGCAGCCGGGGGATGAGGCTGCGCATGCAGCCGTCCTGGAGGTCGCGGACGACGAGGTTGAGGCCGACGGAGTTGCGCACCGGAGAGCCGACGCCGTCGGCGCCGACGACCAGGTCGGCCTTGAGCCTCTCGCCGGACTCCAGCAGCAGTTCGCCGTCGGGGGTGGCGCCCGCGACCAGCGAGTCGGTGACGATCTCGACCCCGGCCTCGGTGGCCGCGTTGCCGAGGGCCCGGTGCAGGTCGGGACGGAGCACGGTGAAGAGGCGGGTCTCGCCGCCCTTCATCCAGTCGTCCTGGAGCAGGCGCCGCCGTTCGTCGTACAGCCGCCAGCTGTCGATGCGCTCGGCGCGACGGGTGGCCTCGTCGAAGGCGCCGATGCCTTCGAGTACCCGCAGGGCGTTCTCCCACATGAAGATGCCCGCGCCGATGTCGCGCAGGTCGCGGCCTCGTTCGTGCAGACGGACGCTCCAGCCGCGCTGGGCCAGCGCGGCGGCGGTGGTCAGGCCGGCCAGGCCGCCTCCGGCGATCTCGGCGTGACGGGTGGGCGATGACATGGGGCCTCCATGCGGAAGTGATGAGTGCGGGTGTCCGGACGCGGGGTCCGCTACGGCGGTGTCCGGTACAGCGGTGTCCAGTACGGCGGTGTCCCGTACGGCGATGCCGTGGGAGATCACCGGGCGAGCGGCGAGGGAAAGGCTGCACGTTTCGCGGTGCCCGAACGGAATCAGTCCTCACGCCCTCTGTCAAGGGTTGAATTCGTTATGTGTGGCAGCCCTGCGGGTTGAATTAGTCATTGACATGCGTCGGAGCGCGCGATTACGTTCTCGCTTCAACAAAAGTCCCCGTCGGGCAGACCATCGAGGAGGCGTACATGAGCGAGGGCACCGCGGAACTCGTCCTGATCTCGGACAAGTTGATCCGGATGGCCGAGGGCGAGCCGGTGGGCCCCGGCTTCGTCGCCGTGCGGGCCGGGGTCATCGTCGCCACCGGCCCCAAGGAGGACGCCGGGGCCCACACCGGACCCGGCACCCGGGTGCACGATGTCGGCGACCGTCCCGTCATGCCGGGCTTCGTCGACGTGCACGCCCATATGGAGGTCGCCGCCCGTACGCACTACCAGACCGTCGACTGCCGGGCACCGCGCTGCGGCTCCGTCGCCGACGTCCTCGCCACCCTCCGCGCACACCTCGACGAGGCGGTCGACGGCTGGCTGGTCGGCCAGGCCAACCTCTTCTTCGACCAGAAGCTCACCGACAAGCGCCTGCCGACCCGCGCCGAACTCGACTCGGTCAGCACGGAGGTGGCCGTCGCCGTACGCGCCGGGGGCCACATCACCGTCCTCAACAGCCGCGGCCTGGAGCTGGCCGGCATCGACCGCGACTACCGTGAGGCCGAATACAGCATCACCGGACTGCCCACGGTCCTGCGGGACGACTCCGGGGAACCCACCGGCGTCGTCAAGGAGATGGACAACCTCCTGCCGCTCCCCCGCCTCTCCGGCGACGCGCTGCACCACGCCCTCAAGCGCGGCGTGCGCGAGCTGTTCACGGCCCACGGAGTGACCACCATCGGCGAGATCTCCGAATCGGTGGACGGACTGCGGGCCATGGACCGCCTGCACCAAGACGGTGAGTTGGGCACCCGGCTGCGTGTCTATCTCTGGGCCCCCGGCACGGTCTCCCTGGACGAGGCGTGCACCCACCGCGAGTGGCTGGACCTGGGCGCCCCCGAGGAGCTGCTGCGCATCCACGGCGTCAAGATGTTCGCCGACGGCGGCTACTCCGCCGCCAGCGCCGCCGTCAAGCAGCCCTACGTCAACGACGACCACGCCGGCCACCACCACCGCGGCGAAGTGGCCCTGAGCCCCGACCAGATCGGTGAGGCGCTGCGTCGTACCGCGGAGGCGGGCCTCCAGCTCGCCGTCCACGCCAACGGCGACCGCGCCCAGGAAGAGGTCTGCGAGGCCATTGCCGCGGCGGGCGGCGCCCCCGCCGGAGTCCCCGCGCCCCGCGTCGAGCACGCCGGCAACTTCCTTCCGGACCCGGCGGCGACCGCACTGTGGCGCAAGGCGGGCATCATCCCCGTCCCGCAGCCGGTCTTCCTCTACACCTTCGGCGACTTCTTCCCCGCCTACCTCGGCGACTACGGCCGGCTCGGCCGCTTCCCGTTCCGGCGCCTGCTGGACGAGGGCTGGCCGATCACCGGCAGCTCGGACGTCTGGATCGGCTCCGAGGAGCGCGCGACGAACCCGTTCTTCAGCATCTGGTGCACCCTGCGCCGCCAGTCGTTCCTGGGCGACATCCTCGACGCCGACCAGGAGATCACCCTCGCCGAGGCCCTGCGCATGCACACCATCAACGCCGCCCGGACCCTCGGCGAGGGCGACAACTACGGCTCTCTGGACGCGGGCAAGCACGCGGACGTCATCGTCCTGGACCGCGACCCCTTCGCCTGCTCGGCGGACGAACTGCTCGACGTCCGCGTCGACGAGGTGTATCTCGCCGGGCGCCTCGTCCACGAAGCCGCACCGATACGATGACTGCCATGCGCGGCCCCTCTCACCTCGTCTCCAGCTTTCTCGACGGCTCGCTGCCGCTGCCCGACCAGGACGAGGTGGACTCGCGGATCACCGAACTCGACCGCCAACTCATCCGCCTCCTCCAGGCGGACGGCCGTCAGTCCTTCGCCGGCATGGCCCGTGACCTGGGCGTACCGGAGAAGACAGTCCGCCGCAAGGTCAACCAGCTCCTCGACGACAACGTCATCCAGATCACGGCGGTCGCCGACCCCGGCCTCCTCGGATTCCCGGTGATGGCCCTTGTCGGACTCGGCTTCGACGGCGGACAGGCCGTCAAACCGCTGATGAACTCCCTCGCGGAGCTGCCCGCCGTCGACTACGCCGTCATCACCACGGGCCGTTACGACGCGCTCGTGGAGGTGCTGTGCCGTGACACGGCGGAACTGCTGACCGTCGTCCACGACACCCTGACCCGGACACCGGGCGTCGGATCCGCCGAGGTCTTCCCCTACCTCCAGCTCCACTACCAGGAACCGGCCTGGGACGTCGCCCAGGACAAGGCGGCGCCGCAGCGGACGGAGGAAGGCGACAGCACGCAGGCCGCCTCGCTCGACGCCACCGACCGGCAGATCATCGGGGAACTCAGCCTGGACGGCCGGCTCCCCTTCCAGGGCATCGCGGAGACGGTAGGCATCTCCGAGTCCCAGGTCCGCAAGCGCGTCACCCGCATGCTCGGCGACCGCGTTCTGCGTATCACCGCCATCGCCAACCCGCGCAGCCTCGGCTTCGAGATGCAGGTCTGGGTGGCCATCCGCGGCCGCCCGGGCCAGGGCATCGAAGCCCTCGCCCAGCTCCTCACCAAGATCCCGTCCATCACCTATGTCGTGGCCTGCGCCGGCCGCTTCGACATCTTCGCCGAGGCCGTCTGCCGCGACGCCCAGGACGTCATGCGACTGATCGACTCCGAGATCAGAACCCTGCCGGGCGTGGAACGGACCGAACTGCTCATGTGCCTCGACCTGTACTACCGGGCCGTGCGTCCCGCGGAACGGCGGACGTGAGGCGGGGTCACCGCGCGCCCCGCCTCCGTCGCGCCTGAGCACGTCCGCGCCTCCCACCGCCACCTCGCCAGTCGCCGGACGGACAAGGAACCCATATCCGTCCGGCGATGCTTGGGAGCACCCTTCCGGCACAGAGATATCGCCGGCATTCCGTACCGCGTCGGCAAACGACATACCAAGCGTGCCGCTGCGCGACCGGCGCTCCTCAGCGCTGCCGGTCCCACAGGCCGCCAGGCAGTGGCCTGGCCCGCCCGGGCAACTACACGCTTCGCTGATCGAGGAGGGCGTCAAGATGCTTGACCATGTGATCGGCTTCGTGGCGAGTGTTCTCGCCCCGGACTTCAGCGGCCGCCGGGAGCGCCGACGGGCACGCGCTTTCGAGTCGGGTGACGAGGTCGTCTTCGAGGCATGCCTGCTCGGCGAGCAGAGCTACTGCCGCGAAGCGATCGTCTACATGGCGGCGTCGCACGTCTCCCTGCACGTCTCCCCCACGGAGGTGAGCGGCCTCGAGCCGCACCGTTGCCGTACTGGACGCGGGCGGCACCGCGACGGCCCAGCCGGCCCCGCCGGGCTATCCGGCCGGCTGGGTCTACGGCCGCCGCACCCCGGCAGCAGCTGCGGGCCGGTAAGCGACAGCTCCGAGTGGGCCGAGAGCCGACGAGGGCGGCGCGGCGATCGTCCTGGCAAGCGCGGCGCTGACCCGGGTCCGGCCACGGTGACGAGCGGCATGG
Source organism: Streptomyces sp. SGAir0957 (assembly GCF_043523415.1). Lineage (NCBI taxonomy): Bacteria > Bacillati > Actinomycetota > Actinomycetes > Kitasatosporales > Streptomycetaceae > Streptomyces > Streptomyces sp. SGAir0957. Next base: position 8,570,211 of record NZ_CP027293.1, on the reverse strand, counting down.
CGGGCGGCCTGGTTCACCGAGCCCTCCAGTGGAACCGAGTAGGCAGAGGCGCTCAGGTCCTCGTTGTCGAACCAGTAGTTGCACCCCTCGTGGGCCTTAGGTCTGATCGTCGCGCCGTCGAACGGTGTTCCCAGCAACCCTGAGACGTCCGCCCACAGGCGGTCGCCGAATTCTCTGCTCCGGAAGCCGTCCGGCCGCGCGGGCCCGACACAGAAGTCGAAGTCCCTTTTGTAACCGTCGTACTGCGCGAAATCCGTCATCGGATCTTTCTACAGGCTGGCCAGGACTGACAGATAGCTCGATCGTTTGCCAATACGGGCCGGATCTGGTGTGGGGGTCGTCTTGTGTCGGCTCGCCTCTCGCCCTGCCCTTCGCGGTGGCGCAGCCTTGCGACGTCGCGCGCACCGGCCACGGCGCGGGCACACCTCATGGAGGTCGGCGGCGCGGGGGCAGCGGTCGCCACCTCCGCAAAGCGCGTCTTTGCTGCTCTCGCAGCGTCCGCCAGGCCGCCGGCAGGGCGCAGCTGGAACCGCCGGGAGCCGCCGGAGGCAGGTCCGGGCTGCCCGGCGCCGCCTCTTCGCCGTCGCGCGGCGGCGAAAAGGCGACCGAGCGGATATCGGCCGGACAGAGACCGGGTGCTTCAGCGGCTGACCGCTGGACGTCTCCCGAGTAGGCTGGCGCCGTCCCCCGGGGGTTTGCCGACAGCTTCCTCCGGGGGACTCGCGCGTTACGCCTTCAGCGCTGCCACCTCGCGAGCCCGGTCCGCCAGCTCGCGCACCACGTGCGACCTCTGGTGAGGGCGCATCTCCTTGCGCATCGTCTTGAAGTGATCATCGCCGCGCGCGGAGGACACCTGCTCGTACTCGGCAAGGAACCGGCACCAGGAGTGCGCCGAGGCGTCCACGTGCCCGAGTGCCAACTGGCGCTGCGCGAGCAGGGCGTAGGAGTGCACGCGCCCCTGGCGTTCCTGTTCTGGCTGCACTGCGATGGAGTCCTGCAAGGCCTTGATCGAACCGCGCAGATCGTTCTCCTCCATGAGCACATGCGACGTGTGGAACAGCAAGGCGGTTCGGTCGTAGCCGCCTACGGCGTCGCGTCGGCTGTCCGCCTTCGACAGGGCGTTCTCAGCCTCGCTGAGCCGCATGTGGGCCTGCCGCTTGTCCTTGACCATGGATGCGGCATGCGCCTGCTGGCCGCGCAGGAACGCCACCAGCCGCGGGCCGGCCGATGGAGCGGCCTCGGCCGCCGAGTCGGCGAACTCCAGCCCCTTCGAGCCGCGGCGCAGGCTCGTCATCTGCAGGGACATGCCGCGCAACGTACGGCAGTAGGTGACGTGGTCGTCGGCTTCGTCCGCCAGGTCGAGGGCCTTGAGATACCAGCGTTGGGCTGCGGCATGGTTCTTCTCGTACATCGCCATCCAGCCGGTCAGATACGTCAGGTCGCTGGCCGCCGCCTTCATCTCGTTCGCAACTGCTGCGGTGGACTGAGCGCGCAGCCACGGCGCGACGGTGTTGACGAGATACGCGGCCGCCATCGGACGTGCGTGGCCGGCGCCGTCCTCGTCCAGGATGTCGGCGATCCTCCCTGTGGTACGCCGGAGGCTTGCGACCTGCGAGGCGCCCACCCGGGCAGTCGCCTTACCAGTCGACACCGGTTCGCCGGCACTGGCTTGGGTGGCAGAGCCGAAGACGGGGACCGCCAGAGCTGCGGAAAAGACTCCTGCGGCGAGTACGCCGCGTCGGGATGGATCCATGTCCGCCCTTCCGAGAATGAGCAACTGCTCGACAGTGTCGAGGTCTTGATGCCCACTGGGGGATGTCGGTGGTGTGAGACCGGCTTCCTCGTGGGTGATCGGTCGACCGCACTTCTCGGAGAGTGCGGCGAGAACGAGGGGCCGGACCTGCCACTTCGGCTGGTGTCCGCGTAGCCACATCGAAACCGTGTGGCCGGAGTAGTTCAGTGGTATGCCGGCGAGCCGCCCCATCCGGTTCACGGCGCTCGCCAGTTCCTGACGCTGACATTGTGCCTGGTCAAGTAGGGCGCTGAGGCTGGAATTTGGCGTACGCGGACTCGATGGCATGGCGTATCTCCCGACAGCTCCGACAGCTTTTACGGCGTTTACGCGACTGTTCTCCTTTCAAGGTACCCGCGCACTGCCACCGGGCGATTACCTAAGTGACAGAATTTGCCGGAAGTGATCAAGAGGCAGAGGTATCTCGCGGGGGCAACGCATTCCCGGGTGGTCTCTGACCACCTTGACCACCCCGGGCCCTGGACCCGTGCCTACCGCATTGATTCAGCGGTTCGGTAGCGGAGGCAGGACACCGACGAGCAGGAGCACTCCCATGCACCCTACGACTGGCAGACCCGTGGTGACTGCCGCGGGCCTGGCCGACCTCGCACAGCAGCGGAGCAGCATGCCTGCAACGGGCCGTTCGTGTGGAACTGCCGAGCTGCCCGGAAGACACACCTCACGGGTCGCGATGTCCGTCGAGCAGTCCCCCAAGTACGTCTCCCGGGTCCGTAAGGTCGCGGCTTCCTGGCTGAGACAGATATGCCGGATGCCGCAGGACCGTGTGGAAGCGACGCTCGTAGTCGTGTCCGAACTCCTCACGAACGCCGTGCGGCACGGCACCGAGGACTCCGTTCAGTACCTGAACTACTCCCCGCGGCCGGGCATGGTCCGCATCCAGATCGGCAACGGGACCACGGCTCCCCCTCCGCAGCCCCGGCAGACCGACGCCCTGGCCGAATCGGGGCGAGGACTGCTCCTTGTGGACCTGCTCGTGACGGACCTGCACGGGGACTGGGGCTACTCCGAGGACGGTACGACCGCATGGGTCTGCCTGCCCATCGAAGGTGAACAGCCCGCCTAGCGGCGCGCACGCACGGGTCGCTCCCCCTCTCCTGCCCGTACATCGAGAGGACGAGCATCTGCCGTCCGCAACGCATCACGTCTCTCCACCCCCGCGCCCAGCAGCATCGCCAACGCCGCCCCGTAGCCCTCGCGTTGACTGAGCAGCTCGACGAGCAGACCCCGCGCCCCGCGCGACAGCCGCCGGCCCTGTACCGCGTGATGGAACACCGTCGTGCGATGCCCGCCGATCACGTCGACGGCCATCGGCCCCCGCTCGATCGGCCCGCCACAACCCCGGCCCGCTCCGCTCACCGCCGACACCGCACGTCGGCGGACTTGAGTGCGTGGTGGCATCGACCGGGATCAGTGTTGGATCAAACCACCGACCGGGACGGGAGCAACATGTCCGGTTGCCGGCAGGCCCTGCGCCAGAGCGAGGCCGACATCGACCAGCGATGACCGGCGCAGGCGAGCAACGTCCGAGAGCGGGGTCCAGACCGACTCAGCGGTCTCACCGTTCGGCTCGGGCCGCAGCCGCCCGCTGGTGATACGGACCCCGTAGAAAATCCCGACATTTTGATGCTCGGTTCCGGCACGGACCTGGGCAGCAGGAATCACCCTGGAGTCCACGCCCAGCAGGCGCTGGACCACCGCCTGACAGCCGGTCTCCTCGGCGACCTCACGGATCACCGCGTCGAACGGGTCTTCCATGTGCTCCACCCGGCCGCCCGGAAGCGTCCAGTTCGACTCGCCCACCGCGGGCGCATGACGGGCGAGCAGCACTTGCTCGTCCTGGATACATACGGCGTACGCCGCCAAACGGAAACTCATCACCACACCTCCCAGCGGACCCTACGCGACGGCCCGCGCTACATAAGCGCAGTCTGGATGCTTCAGCAGGGCGCCGGCTCGGGCCGTCCTCGGAACGATCCGGGCTCATCTGGCCTTGCAAGCTCCGCTACTGAGTTTGTGGGCGTGATGTCGGGAGGGCTGACAGAGGAAGTCAGTCGCGGTAGGCCGGAACCATGAGGTATCCGCAAGGTGGTGGCCTGACGGCCGAGCGGCGGGCCTTTCGCGAGGGAGTCCGCCTGCAAGCAGCCGCGATGTTCGCCGCAGGTGACGGCAACACGGTGGTGGCGAAACAGCTGCGAGTCAGCGTTCGTTCAGTGCAGCGCTGGCGCCGCGCCTGGCAGGCTGGCGGGGACGGCTTCCTGTTTTCCAGGGGCTCGGCGGCCCGGCCCAAGCTGAGCGAGAAGCTGTTCGCGGTGCTGGAGGAGGAACTTGCCAAGGGGCCTGTTGCGCACGGCTGGCAGGACCAGACATGGACCCTGGAGCGGATCAAGGTGCTGATCGGGCGCCGGTTCCATAAGACCATCACCCTGTCGACCATCGCGCAGATGCTGCGGCGCCACGGCTGGAGCCACCAAGTCCCGGCCAAGCGGGCCCTGGAGCGCGACGAGGACAAGGTGACCGGCTGGGTGAAGGACACATGGCCACAGGTGGAAGCACCGCGGCGGCGCTCGACGCCTTCATCGTCTTCGAAGACGAGGCCGGATTCTCGATGACGCCGCCCACTTCCCGCACCTGGTCCAGGCGGGGGCACACGCCCGTGGTCCGGGTGCGAGGCCGTTCCCAGCGCCGCTTCTCCATCGCCGCCCTGGCCTGCTACAAGCCCGGCGAACGAACACGTCTAATCTTCCGGCCCAAACAGCATCTCGATCACAAGCGAGGCGGCCGGCGCAGCTTCACCTGGCGCGACTATCGCGACCTGCTGGTCGCCGCCCATCAACAGCTCGGCGCCCCGCTGATACTGGTCTGGGACAATTTGAATGTGCATCTGGACGCCCGACTGCGGGCCTTCATCGACGCCCACGACTGGATCACCTCCTTCCAACTCCCCTCGTATGCACCCGATCTGAATCCCGTGGAAGGTGTCTGGTCACTGGTCCGGCGCTCGGCGCAGTGCAACACCGCGTTCAGCGACCCGGACCACCTGATCCGGTCACTCCGCCGCACACTCCGCGAGATTCAGTACCGCCCCGATCTCATCGACGCATGCCTCACCGCAACCGGCCTCACCCTCACGACATCACGCCCACAAACTCAGTAATCGGTCGCGGGGTGAGTGGACCACTGTGGGTCGATGCGGCCGATCCACGCGTCTTGATCGTCAGCCAGTGGCCGCTCCAGAGGAAGCGAGAGGAACCGGCAGGCGAACGTGAGACCAGCGTCCTCGCCGCCGCCGTGTACCTTGTGCTCCCATGCATCGGGAGTGTCCGGGGGCGCCTGGAGGTGGAAGAAGCTCGTTCGTCGTGGCTGTCTCGTTACGGGATGGGGCTTGTCCTCGACGACGATTCGCCGGACCACCGTGGCTGTCCGTAGACCGGTTTCCTCGGCGACCTCTCGAAGAACCGCTTCTTCCCATCCTTCGCTCGGGCTGACTCCCCCTGCTGGGACCTGAGTGCCGGCGTCCGGCATCCCCACGTGATCGAACACCAGCAGTTCGGGAACGGTTCGGTGCCGGATCACGTAAGCAGCCACACGGATTCTGGGTTGAGTCATCCCGGCATTGTCCGTCAGACACGGCAGTGCGGTTCGCAGAAGCTGCGGTTGGGGCGCCACGATCGGGATGCGGTAGCCGTAGGTGTGCGGCTTCGTTCGCGTTTGACGACAGCACCGTCCCGTCGTCGCGGCGAGTGCTCAATTCACTGTGCCTTGGCAAGCGGCCTCCGTAGGGTTCGCGCATGACAGATGAGGATGAGCGGGCCGTACAGGCCGTACAAGCAGCCGTCGATGGGGAGATGCGGCTTCTCGATCCCGAGGTGCGTGCTTCCCCGGCCCGTGTCCTGGAGCTGCTGGATCCGGAGTTCATCGAGTTCGGGGCTTCTGGGCGCCGGTGGGACGCGGAGTCGATCCTCACGGTGACGAGCGGAGGCTCGGTGTCTCTGGAGTCTCCGGTCAAGGTCAGTGAGATGGCTGGAGTCGTCCTCGCTCCGGGCATCGTTCATCTGACCTACTTTGCCGACAACCAGGGCCGCCGGGCGCGGCGGAGTTCTCTGTGGCGCCTGACGGATACGGGCTGGCGGATGTACTTCCACCAAGCCACTCCGACCAGTTGAACCTGTCCGAGTTCCAAGAACGTCTGATGCTCAGCGGCAGGAACGCCCGGTCCACGGGAGAGCGATGTCGCTGAGTTTCGAGAACACCTCGGTGCGCGGCGCGCCTCGCGTGCGTCTATCTGGTGTTTCGTTGCTGGTCCTGCGAGGTGATGCCGCCTGCGCCCGGGCGGCTCTTCTCCTTGTCCGGGTACCGCAGCAGCCCGAGGCCGGGCAGGCCGGCCAGTGCCACCATGACGGCCGTGGTCCACCCAACCCCGCCGTGGAGCAGCAGCGGCGCCGCGACGGCGGATCCCAGCGGGGCGGTCCCCTGCATCAGGGTGCGCAGGGCGGCGAAGGCCCGGCCGTGCATCTCCGGCGGGATGCGTCGCATGCGCAGGGTCTGAGCCCGGTCCAGGGCTTGACACCGGGCAGCCGGAGCAGAACGGCGGTGGCCGCTTCCCGGTCCGTGTCCCGCTCCAGCAGGAGGCGTTCATCGGCCACGGCGTGCGCCAGCGCGTGCAGGGCGCTGCAGGCAGCAGAGGCCGACGCCCGGATCGCGGCCGGGCCGGAGGCGAGGCTGTCCGCGTAGGTGTCCTCGGGTGTGCCTGTCGCTGCTGCCACAAGGGCCCCGGCCGGGTCGGCGTCGGCCAATATCGCGGGGCCGGGGAACAGCCGCGCGGGGGCGCCGTCGGGGCCGGTGAGGGGATCGCCGTAGCGGGTCACCAGCCATGAGCACAGCCGGCGGGCGTGGTCGCGGGTCAGGTACTGCTGGACGAGGAGGCGTACGGCCAGTTCGAAACCGTCCGCGCAGCCGGGTACGCGCAGCCCCGGCGTCGCTCGGACCAGCGGGCCAAGCCGCGCGTCCGCACTCAGTGTCCCGGCCACCGCTGCGGGGTCGCAGTCCAGATCGAGGAGGTCGCGGCAGCGCCGAACGGCGGCGGTGACGTCCCTCAGGTCCGACAGCCACAGCCGCACGGTCACCTGCTGATGCTTCGCGCCCGGGTCGGGAAGGGGAACCGGGGGCAGGTCCCTCAGATCGAGCTCGGCCCGGCCCTGGCCGCGCGGCAGCCTGAGGGTTCGGTACAGCCGGCGGTCTTCGACGTCCTGCACACCGGGCAGTGCCGTGTCGCGAAGCCAGGAGAGCAGGGGTTCCACCGCGAGAGGGGGACGGTAACGCAGCCGGAGCACCAGCGGCTCCGGCCGCGGCTGCGACTCCGGCCGCGGCTGCGACTCCGGCCGCGCCCCGGGCTGCGAGGTGCCGCCGGTCCTGACGGGCGCGGTCCGGTCATCTCCCCGTGTCCCGCGCGTCCTGCCCGCGCGGCGCAGTTCTCGCGGCGGACAGCCGAAAGCGGCGCGGATCCCATCGTTGAACTGACGCAGACTGGAGTATCCGGCGGCGAAGGCGACGTCCGGCAGCGGCAGCTCGCTGCCTTCGAGGAGCATGCGTGCCATCTGGTTGCGGCGGTTCAGGGCCAGATTGAGCGGGCCGGCTCCGACCTCCGCGACGAGTTGGCGGTGCAGATGGCGTTCGCTGACGGCGAGTCGGCGGGCGACACCGGCCACCCCGACCTCGTCCACGGCGCCGCGCGCGATGAGCCGCAGCGCGCGGCCTACCAGGTCACCGCGCACGTCCCACTCGGGCGAGGAGGGATGGACCTCGGGGCGGCAGCGGCGGCAGGCACGGAAACCGGCTGCCTCGGCCGCCGCGGCGACATGGAAGAAGCGCACGTTCTCCCGCTTCGGAGTGCGCGAGCCGCACACCGGACGGCAGTAGACCCCCGTCGTGGTGACCGCCACGTAGAAGGACCCGTCGAACCGGGAGTCTCTGCTGGCCATGGCGCGGTAATAGGTTTCGAAGTCCGGCACACCGACATTCTGCGTCCCTGTCGCCGCCACGTCTGGCGGCGATCGGACCTGGTGATCCACGAAGCCGGGACATCCTGGTCCCCCGCGCCAGACAGCATGGCGGGGCCCATGGGCGAGGAGGACAGACCTGCCGACAGCCCGCAGACCGGGGTGACAGCTCAACTGACATGAAGTGTTCCGCAAACCCGGCCGCCTTCGGCGACATGTGTCCTGAGACGTGATGGTCGGCAGTGCGGGACTGGGCGAGACTGGGGCGTGTGGTGAAAGTGCTGGGCACAAGGTCTCGCAGAGGACTGTGACCAGCACGGTCGCTGCGGTGGCGGCAAGTGGCCGGTCAGTGCACCAGCAAGTCGATCACGCCCGTCAGGTCCTCCTCGCCGCTGCCCTCGGCCAGGCGGCGGCGCATCAGCTCGAAGTAGGGGCTGAGCAGTTCCGGGCTGACCCCCTGCTGCTCGGCGGTGCTCAGGAAGCTCGGCGCGCCGGCCACCTGCATGGCGAGGTTGGAGACGACACCCTTGGTGTAGTCACCGCTGCGCAGCTGAACGGCGGTCTGGTGCACTGCCGGGGCCATCGCGACGAGCCAGTCGGCGAGCAGCGGGGCGAGCGCCGCGGGGTCGATGTCCTCCTTGCGGATCAGGGCGAAGGCGTGCGCGGCCCCGGCGAACATCCCGTACATGGCGCTGAGCAGGGCCACGTCGTGCAGGGCCGCGAAGCCCGGGTCCTCGCCGACGTAGGTGGTGCCGACCGGGACGCCCAGGGTTTCCTGGTGCCGCTCGAACAGCTCTGGCGAGCCGCTGTAGAAGACGTAGCCGCCGGCTTGTGGGACGCCGATCATCGGCGGGACAGCCATGATCCCGCCGTCCAGGTAGCGGGCGCCGCGCTCGCGGGCCCACTGGGCGCGAGCGCGGGCCTGGGCGGGGGTGCTGGTGGTCAGGTTGACCAGGTCCCGGCCGGCCAGATCGGCGCCGGCCAGCACCTCCCCGACCGAGGCGTCGTCCAACAGGCAGACGATGACCAGGGTGTTCGCCGCGACCGCCTCGGCGGCGGTGTCCGCGACCCTTGCACCCTCGGCGGCGAGTGTCGCCGCGCGGCCCGGGGTGCGGTTCCAGACGGTGAGCGGGTGGCCGGCGGCAAGCCAGGTGCGGGCCAGCGCGGTGCCCATCGCGCCGAGGCCCAGCAACGTGACGGGAGTCTTCCCAACAGTGTTCTGCGTCATGCCGATTAGGCTGGTCGCAGGCCCCGAGGTGATCAAGTACGCACTTGGTAGTAGGTGGTTACCCCGGGGTGAGCGAGCACGTCAGAGGGGTGGGGCATGACGACGCTGAACCGGCCGGGCGCACCAGACGGACACGTCTGCGGGATCGACGCCGCGATGGAGGTGATCGGTGGCAAGTGGAAGGTGCTGATCCTCTGGGCGCTCCACGAGCACCCCTGCCGCCGCTTCGGCGAACTGCGCCGACTGCTTCCCGGCATCACCGAGAAGGTGCTCGCCTCTCACTTGCGTGAGCTGGAAGCGGACGGCGTCGTGCACCGCGTCTCCTACGACGAGGTGCCGCCCCGCGTCGAGTACTCGCTGACCGAGGACGGCAAGCGCCTCAACGACGCACTCCAGCCGCTGGCCGCCTGGGGGCGTGAGCGGCCGACTACTCGAGGGCTGGAGGAGAAGGCGGGCCAGGGTCTGTGGTGAACGTGCTGGTCACAGCCGTTCGTTGAGGGCCGCGACCAGCATGGTGACTTCGTAGCGGACGGCGAGTTTGATGCCCCTACGGGTATCGAGTGGGTGCGCCACGAGAAGCGGGCCTACACCTGCCTCGGCGCCGTCATCCTCGCCGCACTCATCATCTGGCTCCGCACAAGCGACGCCCAGACCATCCAGCAGCAACTGACCGTCAGCGGCTGATGCTGCGACTGAGAACGTCCGCCCTCGCAGCCCGGGTGTCGAGGAACCGGACACGGACGCGCCCCCTCATCGCGGTGGCTCGGCAAGGCGGTCGAGGATCCGCTGCCGCATCGACCGGCGCTCCAGCGCCCGCCGCACCTCCTCGACAACGGTGGTCATCGCGTACGGGATCTCGCCGTCCAGCTCGGCGACCGTCTCGCGGGTGGCGCGCCACTCCGCCTCCAGGAACGGCACCAGCGACCGGCCCCGCTCGGTCAGGTCGATCCGCCGGGTGCGGGCGTCGCGCCCCGGCTCGGAGGTGACCAGGTCCTCCTTGCGCATGGCGGCGATGGTCTGGCTGATCGCGGAGTGCGAGCGGTCCAGCGACTTCGCAAGCTCACGAATGGTGAGTGGTCCGGTGTGGGCGAGCCGGATCAGCGGATAGGCGTACCGAGGCCGCAATCCGTGGATGCCGCGCTCGATGTAGACCTGTTATCTGGAGTCGGGATCGTCCCAGCATGCCTTTGTCACGGTCCCCGCCGCGTCTTCCGACGGCGGCCACGTCCCACGGTCGTGCCGCGCGCTCTCACTCCGTCCGCGCGGCTGCGCGGATCCGCGCGCGTCAACCCCTCTTGGTATCGACGCCGGAAGGCACCCGGCAAGACCCGGGCGTGCCATGTTCAGGTTGTGTTCAGGCTCGCGCGGAGCTTGGGAAACACATGCACCGGATGCCTCAAATCCCTGGTAAAGGGGCGTGGGGAGCGGGTTGTTCGCCGTGGCATGGTGCGCACCATGAATCCAGAGCACGTCCTCGACCACCGGGACGACCGTCCCGTCGGCCATGCCCGCGTGCGCCGTTTGGCGAACAAGGTTCCGGAAGTCACCGTCTACTTCTGGATCATCAAGGTGCTGACCACCGGCATGGGCGAGACCGCGTCGGACCTGCTGGCCAAGACTTTGAACCCCGTCCTGGCGGTCGGCCTCGGCGCGCTCGCCTTCACCGCCGCGCTGGCCCTGCAGTTCACGGTGCGCCGGTACGTGGCGTGGATCTACTGGACCGCCATCGTCATGGTCAGTGTGTTCGGGACGATGGCGGCGGACGTGCTGCACGTCGCGCTCGGCGTCCCGTACGTCGTCTCCACACCGATCTTCATGATCCTGCTGGCCGCCGTCTTCACGCTCTGGCACGCAAGGGAGCGCACCCTGTCGATCCACAGCATCGATGTACGGCGCAGGGAGCTCTTCTACTGGGCCGCGGTCCTCGCCACGTTCGCGCTCGGCACCGCGGCCGGTGACCTGACGGCGTCGATCGGCCTGCGCTACCTCGGCTCGGCCGTCCTGTTCGCCCTCGCGATCTGTGTCCCGGCCCTACTGCACCGGTTGCGTGCGCTGGGTGCGGTGAGCGCGTTCTGGGCCGCGTACGTCATCACCCGCCCGCTTGGTGCCTCGCTCGCCGACTGGATGGCGCTCTCGCACGACCGCGGCGGACTCGATCTCGGCCTCGGACCCGTCACCGCGTCTTGGACGGTGGCCATTCTCGGGTTCGTCGGGTATCTGGCTGCCTCGAAGCGGGACACGAAGACCGGTTGAGCAGGCACATGCCCCCGTTACGAAGTGAGGCGTCGCCCGGGGCACAACTTGCTTAACAGGCAGCGGAGTTACGGCGGATGCCGTGCCGGCGGGAGACCTCGGCGGCGCGGCCCGCGTCCGACGGCCGGTCAGGGCAGTTCGAAGCCCTGGGTGACGCGTCGCACCCCGTAGTAGTCGGCGATGCACGAAGCGGGCCACTTCGCGCGCCCGCCATGGCGGAACGGCTCGGTCATGTCGCTCAACGGCAGCCGCTTGTACGGCAGGACATGTACACCGGCGGCGGCCTGACTGCGCATCCAGCGGTCCTGCCGGTCGAAGTCGTGCGCACGGGTGATCATCTGGAGTTCGAGTCCCGCGAGTGACATGGCTAGGACGACGCTGACCATCGCGCACATCACGACTCCGGCGGCGACGACCGGACCCGTGTGCCGGGTCCAGCCGCGCACGACGCGGCCGACGAGCGTGCCGAAGTGGACGAGCAGCAGCACGTAGAGCAGCAGATAGTCGTTCCACAGACGCGTCGAGGACACCACGGCCTCCCCGAAGACGGGATAGGTGATGACCGTGCACGCGTATCCCGACACCAGCAGGGCGCACCCGCCTGCCCCCAAGGCGAGAGCGTCCCTCCTGCCGGGGGCCCATCCGCCCGCCGGGCCACGAGCCAGCAGACCGAGGAGGATTCCCGCGGCGAGCGCCCCGAGGTACGGCCACGTCGTCAGCAGGACGTGAAGGATCTCCCGGAATCCGCGCAAAGAGGCCAGGAGAGAGTCGGAGTCGAACATGGTCGAGGAGTGCTTGCGTTTCCGGCGGTTCAGTGAGCCCGGCGACGTGTACAGGATCGTGATGCCGACAACGACGCTCACGAGGCCCGCGGAGCAGCAGACCCGGAGGAACCGGCGCCGGTTCTCCGGAAAGAGAGGACGGCTCACCAGCAGTGCGCACACCAGGACGGTCGATACGACGACGCTGGTCTCCTCCGAGAGGAGGCCGAGTGACACCCCGGTGAGGACGACAGTGAGCAGCGCGAGGCCCTTCGCGCGGCGCGATGACGCCCGTAGCACGGGGATGGCCGCGGCACAGGCGAACACCGGTGGCAGGGTGTGGGACACGGAGGCCGCGGGCCAGTAGAAGGTCTTGTAGGTGTTGGGTGAGCCGAACAGGAAGAGGGCCAGCGCCATGGACGCCACCAGGAGCGGGACGCCTCGGGGAACGGTGACCCGGGCGGCGCGCAGGACGGCGGCGACGAAGGCCCAGCAGAGGACGAGCATGAGCGCACCGCTGAGCGGGGCGAACCACTGCTGTCCGGCGGGGCCGAAGCGCGCGTAGGCCCAGACCAGCACGGCGTTGGTGAGGCGCCCGTTGTCATGGAAGTAGAACTTCCCCGTCATGGCGGACAGTCCGCCGTCGCGGACCACGGGCAAGAAGCACCAGTCGTCACCGCCTGGACGCACCCAGCGGGCGTCGGCCCCCGCGAAGACGAACACGGTGAGCGGCAGGAGCCAGAGAAGCCCCACCCATCCCCTGGCCCCCTCGCCCGCCTTCCACGTGTCGGGGCCGCCACCGTCCGGTCGGCTTTCAAGGGTCTTTGCCTGCGCCTGAGTCACAGGCCGCGTGTTGTTCTGAAAAGAACGCGGCGACGAATCCATGTCTCCGTTTCCATCACGACGCAACGTTCCCTCTCCAGCCGGCATACCGAGAACACACCGATCCGGACCGTTCTCTTACCTTCGTCTTGCAGAGGCGCGCCATGCTGGCACTCGCGGCCGGAAAGGTCGCACCCGCACCGGCTGAGGTGGCAAATGGATGCGTGTCAGATCTCCGTCGTCGTGCCGTGTTTCAACGAGGAAGAGGTGATCACCACCTTCCACTGCGCGTTGATGTCCGTCCTCGACGCCACCCGGCGGTCTTTCGAAGTCTGTTACGTCGATGACGGCAGTCGCGACAGCACCCGCACGCGTCTCCGCGCTTTCGCCGCCGCGGATCCACGTGTCCGCTACACGTCCTTCAGCCGCAATTTCGGCAAGGAAGCGGCCATGCTCGCCGGACTGCGCATGGCGCACGGCGACGCCGTGGCCCTCATGGACGCCGACCTCCAGCACCCGCCCGGTCTGCTGCACCGCATGCTGGAACTGCGCACGCACGGCTACGACCAGGTCGTCGCCCGTCGGGACAGGTCCGGCGAGGGCGTGCTGCGCAGGACGCTCAGCGCCGCCTACTACCGGGCCGTCGGGCGGTGCATGGACGTCGATGTCGTCGACGGGGAAGGGGACTTCAGGCTGCTGTCGCGGCGGGCCGTCGACGCGGTCCTCGCGCTGCCGGAGGCCAACCGGTTCTCCAAGGGGATCTTCTCCTGGATCGGTTTCGACACCACCAGCTTCACCTATCACAATGTCGGCCGTGTCGCGGGGCGCTCGAAGTGGGGCGGCCGCCGCCTCCTCAACTACGGCATCGACGGCCTCATCTCCTTCAACAGCCGCCCGCTGCGCCTGGTCATCTACGCCGGAATCGCCCTCGCCTGCACGGCTTTCGCGTACGCAGTGTGGATCGCCGCTGACGTCGTCCTGCACGGCGTGGACGTACCCGGGTTCGCCACCCTGCTGATCGCGATCGTGGCTCTGGGCGGACTCCAGCTCGCCACCCTCGGCGTCATCGGCGAATACGTGGGCCGCATCTACGGCGAGACGAAACGCCGCCCGCTCTATGTCGTGCGCGAGACCGAGGAGGATCCCTGCCGGAGCGAGGCCGGCCCCGCAGCCGCTTCAGACGCGCCCTCGACCCTGCCGACGCCCGCACGGCCGACGACCACGACGCGGCTGTCCACCCGATTCCGTACCGCGCGGCAATTCCTGATCTTCGCCTCGATCGGCGTCGTCAACACCGCCGTCTATCTCACGGTGTACGCCTCGCTGAATCAGCAGATCCCCTACTTGGCCGCTCACGTCGTCGGCTTCACGGTCAGCCTCGTGGGCTCATTCCTGCTCAATACCTATCTCACCTGCCGCACACAGCCGACCTGGCAGGCTTTCCTCCGCTTTCCGCTTTCGGGCCTCGTCACCATGACGGTCAGCGGTGCGCTCCTTTTCTTCGGCGTCCACTTCCTCGGGACAGGAAAGAACGTGACAGCTCTGGGCGCGGGAGTCCTGGCCACGCCCCTTTCCTTTCTGGTCGCCCGTTGGGCCATCGACTCCGGCGCCACGCATTCCCGGCGCCACGACGCCGGCCGGATGCTCGCACCCGGCGCGACGGGGCAGCCCCTTGGCCACGATCACCAGAACTCGTGACAGCGGACAGGCGGACGGGGGCCACGGTGAAGGACAGCACACCCAGGAAACCGGCGCCTCGGGCAACCCGCAGGGAGGTACTCGCGGGAGGCATCGGCGTCTTCGGCGCCGCCGTGCTGGCCGGGTGCGGGCCCGGGAAGCCCGCTGCCCCGGTGTCGCCCGTGCACGCCGAGGACCCGCAAGCGACCAACGCTTTCACCGCGACGGGGAGGAGCCTGCTGCTCCAGGTCATCGCCCACCCGGACGACGACCTGTTCTTCATGAACCCCGACGGCGTCCACCTGCTGACCGCCGGGGTGCCGGTGGTCACCGTCGTAGTCACGGCAGGAGAGGCCGCGGGCCGCAACCGCACAGCCGGTGAGCCCCGGCCGAGAACGTCCGACAAGGCGGGGTACTCCGGCGCCCGGCAGCAAGGCATGCGCCAGGCCTACGCCGAGATGCTCGGCCGTGACCCTTTCACCACCTGGGACCGCACGGTCCTCGCCCTGCCGCACGGCATCACGGCGGAGACCGACAGCCTCGCGTCAGCCAACGGCCGGGCGCGGCTGATCTTCCTCAACATCGCCATGCGCGGCGCCCACGGCGTGCGCCTGCCCGCCCTGTGGGAGACACCCGGCACCGTCCTGCACACCCTGCGGGCCACCGACTCCCCGGTCTCGCGCGTGCACACCTACGACCATCAAGCCCTGGTGGACGTACTCGCCTGGCTCATGGACCGCTTGCGCCCGACCGTCATCCACACCATGGACCCCGACCCCGACTACCAGGTGCACGACGCGGCCCAGCCGAAGGGCAGCGACCAGCCGCACTTCTCCGACCACC
The DNA here is from genome assembly GCF_043523415.1 of Streptomyces sp. SGAir0957. Taxonomy (NCBI): domain Bacteria; kingdom Bacillati; phylum Actinomycetota; class Actinomycetes; order Kitasatosporales; family Streptomycetaceae; genus Streptomyces; species Streptomyces sp. SGAir0957. The sequence continues at coordinate 8,554,818 of NZ_CP027293.1, read as the reverse complement.
GCGATCACACGCCGACGGCCCTGTTCACCTGGAAGGCCATCGCGCAGTGGGTGGCCGACTCCGACCGCGGCGGCGCGCCCACCCCGCGTTTCACCACGGCGTCCTTTCGCGGCTACTACAACCAGCGCTGGCCGCACAACCTCCCGCCCGCCGTACTCGCGCAGAAGGTCCGCTACATCGCCGCCTACGGGGGCAGTCCGCGCTGGGCCTGCGACGACCCGGCCGGTTGCGGCGACTACAGCCAGGGCGGGGCCCACGCCCTCACCAGCCGCAAGGGCTGGGCCCGCAGCACCCACCGCCGCTACCCGGGCCCCTCCTCCGTGCCCCTGTCCGACCGCTCGGGCCGGATCGTCGCCTACGGGATACTCGGCACCAAGGCCGTCCGGTGGCAGGAGACCGCACCCGGCACCGGCCGCTTCGGCGCCCCGGACGATCTCGGCGGCGGACCACTGGCCCCCGCCCTGTCGGTGGTGGCCGACGCCGCCGGCCGACACCTCGTCCTCAGCCTGCGTTTCTCCGCGCTGGACGGCCAGGGCCGCGCCGACACACGGGAGATAGTCGTCCTGGAGCAGCACGGCCCGAACGGCCGCTTCGGCGCCTGGCGGGGACTCGGCACGCCCGAGGCCGATGCCGTCAGGGGACGGCACGTCGGCTGCCCCGTCGCCGTGGCCACGCCCGACCACCGTGTCCATGTCTTCGCCCGCACCGCCGACCAGGGCCTGGCCACGCGCATACGCGACGCCTCCGGCCGCTGGGGCCGATGGCAACACCTTGGCGGCCAACAGGTCCAGGACGGACTGGCCGTTCTCCTCGACGCGGCGGGACGCGTCCACGTCTTCGCGGCCGGACACGACAGCGTGCACCACTGGTCCCAGAGCCGCCCCGGCGGACCGGTCGTCTTCCGTGGGCCGACCGGACATCCGCCCCCCGACGGCCCGCCCGGCGCCGTCCTGCGGCCGGACGGGCACATCGAGCTCGTCTACCGCGCCGCCGGTACCGCGACCCCGTACATCTCCGGCACCTCCGCCCGCGCTACCGGCACCGCTCTGCCGCATTTCGCCGGCTACGGGACCATCACCGCCCAGAGGGCCGTTCAACCCGGCGAGCACAGGGCCGTCCTCGTACTGCTGGGCTCGGCCGACGGAGGCCGCCCCCAGATCCAGTACGGGACCTCACCGCATGACCGCCCTCTGGCCTGCCCGGCCCAGCCGGTCGCCGTGGGCTCGCCGTCCCTCCTCGCTCCGCGCGGACACCCCGCGTCGGTCATAGGTCTCGCACCCGACGGCACACCGTGGATCTGGCGGCCGCAGATCGCCCCTCGGACATGAGGACCCTCCCCCGGCCCCGGGCTTCACACCCGCCTCTCACCCGGAGCGTGCGGGTCCCTTACCGGCGCCTCGCACGCTGTCCCCGTCCGCCCCGCCTTCGAGGGGGACTCCGTCATCAGGGAGAGTCACGCGATGAGCCGGTTCAGTGTCGTCGTCACCGCCGCAGACGCACAGGGTTTCCTCCGCGAGTGCCTGGACAGCGTCCTGGCCGGCTCCTCGGCTTCACCCGGTGCCGAGATCGTCGTCGTCGACAACGGCTCGACGGACCTCACCGGTTCCCTCCTCGACGAGTTCGTGGAGCGCGACGAGCCTGTCCGCGCGGTGCGGCTGCCCCACCGGCGCCCGGCCGGCGCCGCACGAGCGGCCGGAGCAGAGCGGGCCGGCGGGGAGTACCTGCTGTTCCTGGAGGGACACGACGCGCTCGTCCCGGACGCGCTCACGGTGCTCGCCCGCCGCGTCGAGGAAACGGCACGGCCCGATGTGATCGCCTTCGACCACGCCGACGCGGCCTGGGACCACCAGGCGACCGCCGGCAAGGACGAGTGGCTGCTGGGCGTTGTGGACGGTACGGCCTTCGCCCTTACGGAACGGCCCAGGACACTGCACCTGACGCCGACCCTCGCCAATCGTGTCCTGCGCGCCGACTTCTATGCCGCGCACCAGGAGTTGTTCGCTCAGGACGCTTACACCGAGGTCCTCCCGGCGCTCGGCTCCCTGCTCGCCGCGGAACGGATCGCCCTCACCGACGCGGTGCTCCTGCGCCGCAACCCGCGTGAGGCGTCGCGGGACGAAGACACATATCTCAACCTCTTCCCCCAGTACGAGGCGGTGTGGGAGCTGCTCGCCCCGGGTCCGCCGAGGACCGAGGAGGCCCTGATCGTCTTCAGCGGCATGGTGCGCCGCTACCTGAAGGTCCTCGCTCTGCCGGGGACGCCGACGCCGGACCATGCGCTCTTCTTCCGTCGGGCCTGCGCACACTTCTCGCGCTACAAGCCCGACGGCTACCAGCGCCCCGCCGGTCTCAACGGCGTACGCCACGCCCTGCTCGAGCGTGGCTCGTACACCGCCTACCGCACCTCGCAACTGGCCAACCGCACACGCCGTGACGTCGGCTCGATCGCCGCCACCGCAAAGAGGAGGGGCGCCGCCGCGGCCACGGACGGGCTGTACCGCGGACCGGTGCACCACCCGGTCGACGAGCACCTCGCCGTGTTCTCCGCGTACTGGGACCGCGGTGTCACCTGCAACCCCGCCGCGATCTCCGCGAAGCTCGCCGAACTCGCGCCGTGGATAAGTCAGGTGTGGGTCGTCAGGCCCGCGGACCTGCCGCTGGTCCCGGCGGGGACCGACTGTGTGGCGCCCGGGTCGCGCAGGTGCGCGAGTGTGCTGGCGCGCGCGAAGTACCTGGTGAACAACGTCAACTACCCCGACTCGGTGATCAAAAGGCCCGGCCAGGTCCATCTGCAGACCCACCACGGCACCCCGCTGAAACGGATGGGCGTCGACCAGGTCCCCTACCCGGCCACCTCGCGCGGCGTGGACTACGCGGCGCTGCTTCAGCGATGCGCCCGCTGGGACTACAGCGTCTCCGCCAACCGGCACTCCACGGAGACATGGACGCGGGCGTACCCCGTACCGTTCACCTCGCTCGACTACGGCTACCCGCGCAACGACCCGTACTACGCGGCAAGCGCCCAGGACGTCCTGCGCGTCCGCGAGCGGCTGGGCATAGCGCCCGGCCGCAAGGCCCTGCTCTACGCACCGACCCACCGGGACTACGAGTCCACCTGGACCCCGCGCCTGGACCTGCGACGGCTGGCCGAGGCCCTCGGCGACGCGTTCCTCCTGCTGGTGCGCGGCCACTACTTCTACGACCGCGGCCCCTCCCCGCTGACGGAGCTGCACAGACAAGGCCTGATCGTCGACGTGTCCAGGTATGACTCCGTCGAGGAGTTGTGCCTGGCCTCCGACGCGCTGATCACCGACTACTCCTCGGTCATGTTCGACTTCGCCAACCTCGACCGCCCGATCGTCCTGTACACCGACGACTGGGACACCTACTCGGTCACCCGCGGCGTCTACTTCGACCTCCCCCGCCAGGCCCCCGGCGCCGTCGCCTCCTCCCATGAGGAGATCGAGCGACTCTTCCTGGACGGCTCCTGGCGCAGCGCGGAAGCGGCGCTGCGGCGTGCCGCGTTCCGGCGCCGCTTCTGCGAGTTCGACGACGGGCACGCCGCCGAACGGGTCGTCCGCCACGTCTTCCTCGGACAGCCGGGCGTCCCCCCGATCGTCCCGCTCGACCAGCGCGTGCCCGCCCCTGACCCCGGGCGAGCCACCGCCCTCACCCACAGCTCCCCACCGGAGGACCCATGCCCGCCGCCCCCGACGTCACCGTCACCGTGATCGGGTACAACGACGCCGAGCGGCTGCGGCGCGCCGTGGACTCCCTGCGCGGGCAGACCCTGCGCACCATCGAGATCATCATCTGCGACGACCACTCCACCGACCACACCCCCGAGGTCGCACGGGCGTTGGCCACCCAGGACGACCGGGTCCGCTACCACCGCCTGCCGCGCAACAGCGGCGGCTGCGCCGCCCCGCGCAACGCCGGCATCGAACAGGCCCGTGCCCCGTACCTGATGTTCCTCGACAGCGACGACGTCCTGCCCGAACGGGCCTGCGAGGTTCTCCTGGACGCCCTGCGCGCCGACGACGAGGCCGACTTCGCCGCGGGGGCCACCGAACGCATCCGCACCGACACCGGGACCCGCGGGTGGTGGCACCCGCACCTGTTCGGCTGCCGGCGCACCGTCCGCGGCATCCGGGAGGAACCGGGCCTGCTCTTCGACCACCTGTCGACCAACAAGATGTACCGCAGGGAGTTCATCGACCGGCACACACTGCGCTTCCCGCTCGGCCCCCACTACGAGGACCAGTTGTTCTCGGCGCAGGCGTACTGCCTCGCCCGCGCCTTCACCATCGTCCCGGACCCGGTCTACCGCTGGCACATCGCACCGTACGAGGCGGACGACGCACAGTCCATCTCCAACCAGCGCCACCGCATGGCGAACGTCCGCGACCGTATCGAGGTCGCCCGGCGCATCGATGCCTTCCTCGACGACAGTGGCCACCACGACATCGCCGTCCACAAGGACTACAAGTTCCTCAAGCACGACCTGCGGATGTACACGGGCGACCTCCCCTACCGCCGCACGGAGTGGATCAAGGAGTTCGGTGCCGAGATCACGCCCTACCTCGCCACGCTCGCCCCGGAGGCGTTCCAGCGCCTGCCACGGGACCAGCGGATCGTCATCCAGCTGGTGCGCGACGGCCGGTACGAGGAGGCGCGCCAGGCGGCGCGCGGCATGGGCCGGCAGATCGGTCCGCGCGAGGTGGCGCAGGGCCGCGACGGGCGCGTCCACTGGGGTCCGTTCCGCCCCGCGGACCCGGACGCGGCCCGTGAACTGGACATCACCGATCTCGCGCTGCGCACCCGGCCGTTCCGCTCCGCCTTGCTGCGGCACGAGATCACCCGCGTCACCCCCGGCAACGGGGCCCGCGTCACTTTGGACGTGCGTACCTTCGATCCGGGCTTGCAGCTCCCGCTGGGCCCGGTCGCCGCGACGCTGTGTCTCGCCCCGGGCAGGAAACGCCTGCGCACCTCCTTCCGGCTCGATCCGGTCCGCCCCGGCCTCTTCGAGGGCACCGTCACCCTCGACCTCGCGGCGGTCCCGCTCCCGCCGCACGGATTCTCCGGGCGGCGCCATCCGGTGCTCGCCCTCAAGGAGCACGGACGCCACCACACCGGCATCCTCCTCGCTCCGCTGGACTTTCCCCCGTTCGGCAAGAAGATCCCCGGCCGGCGCCGACCGGGCGGACATCTCGTCACCGTCGGGCCCGAGGGCCACGGCAGCGGCCGCCTGCAGATCACCTGGGAACGCACGGGCCTGCTGGCGAGGGCGGAACCGCACCTGCCGACGCTGCGCGCCCTCTCGGGCCGCACCCGGTGACGACGCGGCCGTGCCGGGCGCGCGCCCGGCACGGCCCACCGCGCTAACCGCGTAACCGCCGCCGCAACCTGCGTACGCGCCCCTCGGCGAGACGACCGAGACCGCGGGCGCTGTCGACCACACGCAGCACGAGCGCCGACCCGGGCGCCACATGCACCTGCACGAACAGCGGCCGCCCCAGCCGTACGACCATCCTGCGTCGCGCCTGGCCGGCTGCGGCGGCCCGCACCCCGGCCGGAACGACCTCGCCGCCCGCGCACCGCACCTCCGCCGACAGGCTCCAGGCCATGACCTCCTTCGGACCGGTCAGTTCCGTCATGCGCAGCGGTGCCTCGGCGGTCCAGCCGCCCTCGTCCGGCACCAGCGGGGCCTCGACCGCGTACTCGGGACGCGCTCCGGCCCGTTCGAGCAGCACGACCCGCACCGATGTGGGGTCCAGGGCGCCGAGCCTGCCGTACAAGTCGTGGACGCGCAGGGCGAGGCGGGCGACCCGGCCGACGGCGACCTGCCCGTCCACCGCGATCGGCAGTTCGTGCGGCGCCAGTTGATCGAGCCCCGCCAAGGGCACTGCCGCCGCCCCCGCGCCGAAGACCGGCACCGAACCGGCCCTGCTGTACGGCGGGACCAAGCGGGGCGGCCGGGCCGCCAGCTCTACGAGGCGGCCCAGCTCCGCGGGCTCCGCCAGCGCCTCCAGAGCGCGACCGAGCCACCGGTGGGGCACCCGCGCGGCCGCGTAGCCGACGGCGTCGAAGGTACCGAGGTAGTCGGCGGTCAGTCGCCACCATGCGTCCTGGTACGCCCGGGTGCGCAGGGGCAGTTCCCGCGCGTACATGGGCACGTCGTGATCCAGGAACTTGCCCTGCGCGGCGGCCGCAAGGCCGCGGTGTCCGGCGTCCCGCAGGACCTCCACCGCGAGTTGGTGGGCCGCGATCCGCTGTTCCCAGTTGGCGATCGCGGCGCGGCGCAGGGAGACGGACAGGTCCGCCGCGTGCCGGCGGACGTACCAGATATAGACCAGGCGCTCCACGACCGCGAGGCGGGGTTCGGCTGCGTAGAGCCGGGCGGTGAAGACGAAGTCCTCGTACGGGAAGGCGCCTTCGGGGAAACGGATACGGTGCCGCGTGAGGAACGCCCGGCGGTAGAGCTTGTTCACCGACAGGGTGTCCCACAGCAACTCCGGCTGCTTGCCGATGCCTTTGAACACCCGGCCGGGCAGTTCGGCGCCCGCGGACCGGTCGAACAGTTGCGGTTGCCACACGGTCGCCCGGCCGTCGGGGAGTTCGCGGCGCAGACAGCGGCCGGCCACGACGTCGGCGCGATGCACGTTCGCCGCCACGAGCAGCGCGTCGACGGCTCCGGGCGCGAGCGCGTCGTCGCTGTCGAGGAACATCACGTACTCGGCGCGGGCGACGGTGAGCCCGTCGTTGCGCGGCGACCCGCAGCCGCCGCTGTTGCGTTTTCTGGTCACCAGGCGTACCCGGGTGTCCTCGGCGAGGGCGCGCAGTGTCGCGGGGGTGCCGTCGACCGACGCGTCGTCGACGACGACGACCTCGGCCACCGACTGTCCTTGGGCGAGCGCGGAACGCACCGCGTGGGCGACGCACACGGCGTCGTTGTGGACGATCACCACGACACTGATGCGCCCTGGTGCGGACGGGTCTGCGAAGTGCATAGCGGTCCCGAGGTCTGGGGGGGTGGAACACGACAGAACCCGGCCCAGCGTTGTCGCACGAGGTAAGAGCAGGACAGCAGGGGCGCCAGAGCACGGTACGAACACGGCGCGCCCTCGGCGCCGGCCGCTCAGCGGCCCAGGACGGGCCGCGCTCCGGGCGAGGCCGCCTGGGCGGTGCGCCGCGGCTTGCGGGCCGGTGCCGTGTCCTGGGGAAACGTCAGCTGCCTGCCCATCCACTCGGTGGCGGGCCCGATCTCGCGCCGCCACGTGGTGAAGTGGTGGCTGCCGCTGTCCAGGATGATCCGTGCCGAGGTCATCGGCGGTTTCACGGCCTTGAGGAACCGCAGCGTCGGACCGTAGTCACGCTCGCCGTGCCGGCTGCTCGCCACCAGGACCGAGACCCGCGGCACCGGCAGATGCCGCAGCCGCCACACCAGATCGTGTCCCTCCTGCAGGTGCCGCGCCCGCGGCCCGGATCCGAACAGGTTGCCGGTCGCCAGGTCGTCCTTGATCTTGTAATCGGCGGAGAGGGCGGCAGCCGCCGTGTACGCCCCGGGGTCGCGCAGGGCGAGTTGCAGCGCACAGGAACCACCCGACGAGTAGCCGAGGGCACCCCACGCACTGGGGTCGTGCCCGACTCGGTACGCCGACTTCACCGCGGCGGGCAGGTCTTTCGTGAAGAACGTCTCCGCCTTCGGCCCGCCGGGCACATCCACGCACTCCGTGTCGCGCGGCGGCGCGATCGTCGGCCGCACCATGACGATCACCGTCGGCTGGAGCCTGCCGCTCCGCTCCAGCCCGGCGGCTGTCTGCGGGACCTGGAGGTGCTGGCCGAGGTTGACGATGCCGCCGGGATAACCGCTGATCGCCACGATCACCGGGAACCGCTGGCGGTGATACTGACGCTGGAAGTACTGCGGCGGCAGATAGACGAACGCAGGGACGACGGCTCCCGTGCGACGCCCGACGATCCGGACCGACTCGACCCGGCCCGCCCGCGCGGCCGGCCCGGCCGGCAGACCCGTCACCCGGTCGAGCCCCTGCGGCCCGGCCGCCTCCACGAGGCCGCTCTGCGCTCCGAACACGCCGCCCCCGCCGCCGGAGGCCGTGAGGTGTCCGGGCGCCGTAGGGACGTGGCCGACCAGCTCGCCCCACGTGCCGTAGAAGTCGAAATGCACATTCACCATGACCGCGCATGCCGTCAGGATCGCCAGCTGCGTGGCCGCGATGGCACCCAGCCGGCCGAGGACGGCTGCCGGGCCACGCCGGGCGAGCCGTGGCCACACCCAAACCGTCAACCCCGAACACGCCAGGGCGACCAGTACCGTCACGCACTCCAGCGTCCGACTCGTCAGACCCATCTCTGCTCCACCTCTCACCGGGGACAGGACAGCTGCCCTCGAAGACAGCTGTCCTTCGAAAAGAGGCCCGCACCGCGCGGCCGGTTTGCTCCGCCGCGCGTTCTCACCGTCCCCTTCACCGGCTCTTACCTCGCCGATGACCAGCACACCTACGCTGAGCAGCCGTGAAACCTCGCCCCGCCACCATGGCCGGCCACACGTGCCTGTTCATCGGGCTCATCGACATCGCGACGGCCATCTCCCCGCACGTGCGCGCCGGCCGCCTCGAACGCGTCGCGCCCTACGTCCCCGGCCTCACCGAGGACGTGACCCGCGCCGCCACTCTCGTCGCGGGCGTCCTGCTCGTCCTGCTCGCCCGGGGGCTGCGCCGCCGCAAACGGCGGGCGTGGGAGGCGGCCGTCGCCCTCCTCGCCGTCAGCGCGCTGGTGCAGGGGGTACGCCACCACGCCTTCGTCGCGGCCACGGTCTCCGCGCTGCTCTGCGCCGCCCTCGTCGTGCTGCGCGCCGAGTTCCGGGCCGAGAGCGATCCGCGCGGCAGAAGCCGCGCCCTGGGCAACCTGCTGCTCCTCGGCGCGGTCAGCATCGGCCTCGGCCTGCTCATCGTCGGCATCCGCGCCGATCAGGAGGCCGGGCACGGCATCTCCTTCACCGACCGCCTCCAGCAGGTCCTTTACGGGCTCGCCGGAATGGCGGGGCCGCTGACGTACGACGACGACCGGGTCGGCGACATCGTGGGCGCCTGCCTGCTCGCCCTCGGCCTGCTCACCGCCTCGACCACCGCCTACCTGGCCCTGCGCCCCGTCCGGCTCACCGCCGACGACGACAGCTCCCGCCTGCGCGCCCTCCTGGCGCGTGAAGGCCGGCGCGACTCCCTCGGCTACTTCGCCCTGCGCGGCGACAAGACCGTCCTGTACTCGGCAACCGGCAAAGCGGCCATCGCCTACCGCATCGTCTCCGGTGTCGCCCTCGCCGGCGGCGACCCACTCGGCGACCCGGAGGCCTGGCCGGGCGCCATCAAGGACTTCCTCAACCAGTGCGCACGGCACGCCTGGACCCCGGCCGTCATGGGCTGCAGCGAACTGGGCGCACACATCTGGACCCGTGAAGGCGGCCTGCACGCCCTGGAGCTCGGGGACGAGGCAATCGTCGACTGCGCCGACTTCGCCCTCACCGGGCGTGCGATGCGCAACGTACGGCAAATGGTCCACCGCATCGAACGCAGCGGCTACACCTGCCAAGTGCACCGCGTGAGCGCCCTGAGCGATGAAGAGAAGCAGCACCTGCGGGAGGCCGCCGCCGCCTGGCGGGGCAGCGCCACCGAACGCGGCTTCTCCATGGCGCTCGGCCGTTTCGGCGACCCGTCCGACAGCGACTGCGTCGTCGTCACCGCCCACCAGACGGCCGCGGACGGCACCCAGCGCATCCGCGCCCTGCTGCACTTCGTCCCCTGGGGCGAGGACGGCCTCTCCCTCGACCTCATGCGCCGCGACCGCACCGCCGACCCCGGCCTCAACGAACTCCTCATCGTCGCCGCGCTGCGCGCCGCACCCGGCCTCGGCATCGCCCGCGTCTCCCTCAACTTCGCCGTCTTCCGCGCCGCGCTGGCGCGCGGCGAACGCATCGGCGCGGGCCCGGTGCTGCGCGGCTGGCGGGCACTGCTCGTCTTCCTCTCCCGCTGGTTCCAGATCGAGTCGCTCTACCGCTTCAACGCCAAATTCCGGCCCCGCTGGCAGCCCCGCTTCGTCGTCTACCCCACAGCCCGCGATCTCCCCCGCATCGGCTGGGCCTGCCTCCAGGCCGAAGCCTTCGTCATCCTTCCCAGGCCCGCCGAGCGACTCCGGCAATGGGCGCGACACCGCTACCCGGGCACCCCCGCGGAACCGGCGGTCGCCGGGGAACACCTGCACGACGGCGGGCACTGAGCCATTCTCACCGCCATTCTCACCGTAGTCTTGCCGTCCCTTGGCCCGGGGCTTGCCCGCCCCCGCCACCATGGAGTGGAACACCCGGCCACGGGACACCTCCGGCTCCCGCCGCGCGTCGGCGGCACGGCACGAGCCGGACTGCCCCACCCGGCACGGCCGTGCCCTCCATGCCTCGGCTCATGCGGGGGCCTCCCCCGGCGCCGTGCCGGGAGACGGTGTTCGCCCGTTGCCCGGGGCTGTGGGGACAGGCCTCGGGCAACCGGCCCGGCCAAAACGCCCGATCCACCGATCGTCCCCGGTGAGAGGCGGGTAAGAAGCCTCCCGGGAAACCGCCGCACACTCGATTCGGCAAGGCCACCGGGGCAGACTGGGGATGTGTCACGTCCAGTCGCGTCACCCGCCGCCCCTCCGCCCACCACGCCCACCGCCACGGTGCTGCTCGCCGAGGACGACCGTGCGATCCGCCACGCGCTCGCCCGCGCCCTCACCCTGGAGGGCTACGCCGTCACGGCCGTCGCCGACGGCATCGAGGCGCTGGCCACCGCGCACCGCTCGACGCCCGACATCCTCGTCCTGGACGTGATGATGCCGGGCATCGACGGCCTTCAGGTGTGCCGGGTGTTGCGCGCCGAGGGCGACCGCACACCCATCCTCATGCTGACCGCCCTCGTGGAGACCCCCGACCGGATCGCGGGGCTCGACGCGGGCGCGGACGACTACGTCGCCAAACCCTTCGACGTCGAGGAGGTCTTCGCCCGCCTGCGCGCCCTGCTGCGCCGCGCCGTACCGGTACCGGACGAGGCGTCGTGCCACCAGGTCACCGCCGCCGATGTGCGGGTGGATCCGGCCGCCCGGCGCGCCTGGCGCGGCGGACGCGAACTCTGCCTGACCCGCACGGAGTTCGACCTCCTGGAACTGCTGGTCCGAAACGGCGGCATCGTCCTCGACCACGCCACGATCTACGACCGCATCTGGGGCTACGACTTCGGCCCCGGCTCGAAGAACCTCGCGGTCTACGTCGGCTACCTCCGGCGCAAGGTCGACGAGCCGGACCGGCCGCCCCTCATCCACACGGTCAGAGGCGTGGGCTACGTGCTGCGGGAGGCATGAGATGCACCCTCGTGGGGACGCCGGCGCCGCACCGTTCGACGCCCGCTCCCCCACACCACACCGCCAGCGCTTCGAACGACGGCGGGCCGGCAGCCTGCGCACGACGCTGGCCATCGCGTTCGTGCTGGTCGCGATCGGTGTCACTGCTCTGGTGGGTGTCCTGTCCTACCGTTCCGCGGCCCGCCTCGTCCGCGTCGACCAGGAGGCCGTGTTCGACGAGGTCGTGCACGATCTGCGCGTTCAGGTGCGCCAGCACGCACGCACGCCGGACGACTTCGCCTCCGGCGACCCGGATCACGACGGGCCCCGCGACGAACTGACCCGCCGCCTGGGCACCGACGTCCAGGTACTCGACGCCCTCGGCGCCCCGACCGACCGGGGCCGTCCCGCGCTCCCCGTGGACGTCGAGGCCCGCCGGACCGCCGGCGCCACCACCCCGGGCGCCCTCACGAAGGCCGACGCCGTACGAATCGACGGCGACGAGTACCGCGTCGCCACCGTGGCGCTCGGTGGTCGGCGGGGCGCGGTGCAGGTCGCCCAGCAGTTCAGCGACACCGAGGACCTGCTCAAGGAGTTGCAGAAGCGCACGCTGCTGTTCGCTGCCGCGGTCGTGCTCGCGGCGGGCCTGTTCGGCTGGTGGTTGGCCGGCCGTATCACCTCGCGGCTCGTGCGCCTCGCGGAGACCGCCGAACAGGTGGCGTCCACCGGCCGGTTCGATGTCGCGGTGCCGGTCACCGGCGGGGACGAGGTCGCCAGCCTGGGCCGCTCCTTCGACCGGATGCTGGGCCGGCTCGCCCGCTCGGTGGAGGACCAGCGGCGCCTGGTCCAGGACGCGGGCCATGAACTGCGCACGCCGCTCACCTCGCTCCGGACGAACATCTCGCTCCTGCGCCGTATCGACGAACTGCCCCGGGCCACCCGCGAGGAGCTCGTCGACGACCTGACCAGCGAATCCCGTGAACTGACCGATCTGGTCAACGAGTTGGTGGACCTCGCGGCAGGACAGCAGAACGACGAGCCGCCCGTCGAGGTGGCGCTCGCCGACATCGCCCAGGACGTCGCCACAGTGGCGCGCCGCCGCACCGGCCGCACGGTCAGGGTGCGCTCCGCATCCGACACGACCGTCATCGGCCGACCGGCGCAACTCCAGCGCGCCCTCTCCAACCTGGTCGAGAACGCCACCAAGTTCGACGCGCACGGCACGGACCCCGTCGAGATCGTCGTCACCCGGGGCGGGGCGGGCAACCTCCGCGCGGAGGTCCTCGACCGCGGCCCCGGCCTGTCGGACGTCGACATCGAGCGCGTCTTCGACCGCTTCTACCGCGCACCCGCCGCCCGCAGCCTGCCCGGCTCCGGCCTGGGCCTGTCGATCGTCCGGGAGGTCGCGGCGGCCCACGGCGGCGTACCGTTCGCCGCCCGGCGGGAGGGCGGCGGAGCCGTGATCGGGTTCACGATCACCAGGGTGGCCCCGGGCTGACACCCACCCCTGGAGGTGCGATCCACCGCGCCCTCCGGGACGAGGCGCATCAGCTTCAGCCCGACTGCCGCGCGGCCGCCGCGTCGTGTCCGACCGGCGCGACGTCCCGGCGCGTCACCGACAGGTAGACCACCAGGGCGAGGATGACGGCCAGGAAGAGCCCGCTGGCGACGACGGTGCCGAGGCCGAGACCACCGTCACCGTTCGGCTGGGAGAGGTAGTCGCCGATCGAAGCGCCCAGGGGGCGGGTGAGGATGTAGGCGATCCAGAAGCTCCACACCGCGTTCAGGCCGAGGGCGAAGTGCGCGACGGCCACGGCGCCGATGGCCGCGGCGAACAGGAGCGCGGCCAGCCAGTAGCCGAGATCCATCCGCTCCGAGACCAGGTCACCCGCCGCGGTGCCGAGGGCGAAGGTGAACAGGACGGCCAGCCAGTAGAACGCTTCACGGCCGGTGGTGTCGATGCTGTGGATCGACAGGGTCCGCTCGCGCCTGTACCAGACGATGAACACGACGGCGAGGACGGCCGCGAACACCACCGTGCTCGTCTGCAGCGGCACGCCCATGTTGTCGGTGAGGTTGTCGCTGATCAGCGTGCCGACGACGCTGATCAGGGCGACGGCCAGCCAGTAGACGCCCGCCCGGTAGGCGCTGGTGCGGAACTGCACGACCAGGGCGACGGCGAGGAGCACGCTCATCAGCACCGATACACCGGTCAGGCCGAGCCCCATCTTCTCGTTGAGCAGGTCGGCCGCGGTCTCGCCGACCGTCGTGCACAGGACCTTGATGACCCAGAAGTAGACGGTGACTTCGGGGACCTTGTTCAGTCGCAGGCGACGCGCGTGCCCGGCGGGGCCGCTGGTGTCCCGCGCGGCGTCCGGGGTTTCTGAGAGTTCGTAGGTCATGGGGGACGAAGGTGCCACCGGGTACCTGAACGTTTCCTGACCGCCCGCGGTGATCACCGTCCGCCCGCGTGCCCCGCGCGCATGATGGGCACATGCACCGGCATCGACTGCACCCGCGGATATCGGCGTTCCGTCCCGCCCCGCCCGATGTGACGGAAGAAGACCACCGTGCCTCCCCTGCCCGTTCCTCCCTCGTTCCTCGACCGTGCGACCGACCATCTGCGCCGTCGTCTCGGCCTCGCGGTCCTCATCGCCTACGCCGCCGCCCTGCTGCTGCCCGGCCCCGGCCTGTGGCTCCGCCACCCACACACCGTGCCGCCGACGGGCCCGGCCCACCTGACGCTGCGCACGGCCTCGTTCCTGCTCTCACTGGTGCTGTTCGCGGCCGGGCTCCAAGTACCCGTGCGGGCCATGGGCCAAATTGTGCGAAGGCCCATGGCCATGCTGGCCGGGCTCGTGCTGCATCTGCTGATTCCGGTGCTCGTTCTGCCGGTGGTCGCCTTCCTCCTGCGGCGCACCCCGGACTCCGACGGCGGCAGCGGACTGCTGACCGCCATGGCCCTGGTGGTCGCGATGCCCGTGGCCGCGGGCGCCACCGTATGGACGAGCAAGGGCGAGGGTGACCAGCCGACCATGGTGGGGCTCGTCCTCGGCTCCACTCTGCTCAGTCCCCTCACCACCCCGGTCCTGCTGGCGGCGACGGTGCCCTTGCTCAGCGAAGACTACGCACAAGCCCTGACCGGCATCAGCCACTCGGCGCACAGCGGATTCACCCTCGCCACCGTCGTCCTGCCCTGCGCCGCGGGGCTGCTGTGCACGCTGGTGCTGCCGCCGGTGGTGCTGGCCCGCCTGTTGCGGGGCGTGGTGCCATTGGCCCTGGTGGGCTCGCTCCTGCTCACGTACGTCAACGCCAGCGGTGCTCTCGGGTCCTTCCTCGCCCACCCTCGCCCGCTCCTGCTCGCCGCGGCGCTCGCCGTCGCCGCCCTGGTGTGCCTGCTCTCCTTCGCCCTCGGCCGGGTCGCCGCCCGGGTACTGCGCCTCGACACGCCTGTGGCCTCTTCGCTGACGCTGGCCTGCGGAATGAACAACAGCAGCGCGGGCGCGGTGCTGATCACTACGTCGCTGCCCGACAGGCCCCATCTGCTGCTGCCGGTTCTGGCATACGGAGTGCTGCAGAAGATGGCCGCCGGACGCGTCGTGACCGGTCCTCGGCCAGTTCCCACGTAGCGGCCGGCGCGCCCCGGCATGTGCTCGTCAGGCGCTGTCCCGCGGCTCGGCGCGGCCTACCGGCACCATCGAAGAGGGGCGTCGCCTCGCCGTCGATGGTGCCTTCGTCCGTCACGTCGAAGGCGAGCGCGTCCTCGAGGTCGCGCACCGTCAGGCGCACGGTGGAGCGCAGCCGTTCAGCCACCGCGCCCTGTTGAGTGATCGCCGCGCACACCCAGGTCGCCAGCGTCGCCGCCGCGGCCGCCGACAGCCAGTCCCGCTCGGCGCCGGCAAGGTGGTCGGCTCCGGCTCCATCGTGCGCCGCGCCGTCAGTCCCGGGGCGTCCTGTACGGGGCGTAAACGAAGCCGCGTCCCTGTCGTTCCCGGCGGACGAGTCCCTCTTCGTACAGGCGATTGACGATCGTCGCCACGGTCGTGCGGGCCAGGCCGAAGCCGAGTTCGCTGCGCAGCCGTTGTGGTGTGAGCGGGGTTCCGGCGGCCCACAGCGCCGCCATGACGGCGCTCTCCAGCTCGCCTGCAGGCCGCCACCACGTCGCGCGCCTCGGTCACGGGAACGCTCCTCCTTGCGCTAGCGTCTACAGTAACGTAGACCGTCTACAGAATTGTAGTCGCACGGCCGGGTGCTGCCGCACAGGAACATCCGGCGCGACCCACCCGAGGGAGCCCACGACGATGACCCCAGCCATGCACTTGTCGTCGCAGATCGCCGTCAATGTGCTGGATGCCCGCTCCCTGCTGTCCGCGTTCGGCGCACTGGGCGTGGGAGTAGTGCTCTTCGCCGAGACAGGGCTCCTGTTCGGCTTCTTCCTGCCGGGTGACTCGCTGCTGTTCACGGCGGGGCTGCTGTGCACCGGCAGCGCCGACCGCGGACTGCAGCTGTCCCTCGCCCCGCTCCTGGCCGCCGCGGCGGCCGGGGCCCTGGCAGGCTCGCAGTGCGGCTATCTGTTGGGCCGCAGAGCGGGCGGCGCACTGCTGAACCGCAGCCACTCGCCCCGCCTGCACGAAGGAGCCCGGCGGGCGGAGGAACTGCTCGCCCGCTACGGGCACGCGAAGGCGATCGTGCTGGCCCGCTTCGTCCCGGTGGTACGCACGGTCCTGAACCCGATGGCGGGCGCCCTGGGAGTCCCGGCGCGGACGTTCACCCTCTGGCAGGTCTGCGGCGGACTGGTGTGGAGCATCGGACTCGTTCTGGCCGGCTACGCCCTGGGCTCCTCCGTGCCGAACGTGGACCGGTACCTGCTTCCTCTGGTGGCGGCGATCGTGGCCCTGTCGCTGATCCCGCTCGTCCTCGAGGTCCTCCGCTCCCGCCGGGGGGCGCCTGCTGCCGCGCAGAACGCGGCACGGAAGGAGGCCCAGCGATGATCACCGCGTTCGACGGCTCGTCCATCGACGGCTCGTCCACCATCGCCGTCGTGGGTTGGGCCCGGCACGCTCCGTCGTGGCTGAACGACACTGTCGCGGCATGGTCGACGTACGGCCTGGCCCTGTTCGCCGTACTCATGGTCATCGCCTGGTGGCGGGCCCGGCAGGTGAGCGCGGGTGCGGCGGTGACGGCGCTCGCCGTCCCGCTGATCGTGGCCGGGGCCTTCGCCGTGGACGCGGCGCTGAAGCTGGTGGTGCGCGAGGACCGGCCCTGCCGGAGTCTGCACGTCACCACACTGGAGGCATGCCCGGCCCCTGACGACTGGTCCTTCCCCAGCAATCACGCGGCCATCGCCACCGCCGCGGCCGTCGCCCTGCTACTCGTGTCGCGCGCACTTGGCGTCGTCGCGGTGCCGGCCGCCGCTGCCATGGTGGTCTCGCGTGTCTGGGTCGGCGCGCACTACCCCCATGACGTGCTCGCCGGGGTCGTCGTCGGCGCGCTCACCGCGCTGCTCGTCCTGCCGGCCGCACGCGCCGGCGCGCAGCGTCTGGCCCCGCGCCTCGCGGCGACCCGCCTGCGTCCACTCCTTGCGGCGCCATGACGCGCCGCGGCGTCCTCGTCCGCGCCGGCGGCTGCTGCCTGGGCGCGTGGACGGCGTTCGGCCTGCTGACCATGGTCGTGGCGGGCCAGGACGGAAAACCGCTGTCCGTGGACCACGGCCTTCTGGACTGGTCCGTGGACCATAGCCCGGCCGTGGTGCTGGCCCTCGCCCGCGCACTGACCGACACCGGGACCGCCGTGGTCCCGTACGTGCTGGCCGTGCTCGCCGGGATCGTCGCAGGGCGCACCATGCGGCAGCGCGCGCTCACCGTCCCGCTCTGCCTGGCCTGCCTCGGAGCGGGCCAGGCCCTGCGCTACGGGCTGATGACGCTCGTCGAGCGGCCCCGCCCGCCGCAGGACGACTGGCGCACCCACGCCTCGGGCTGGGCCTTCCCCTCCGGACACACCACCACGGCGGCCCTCACCGCGGGGCTGCTGATCGTCGCCGTCCTCGTCCGCGACCCGCGAGGCCGGACGATGCTGTGCGCGACCATCGGCTGCTGGGCTGCGCTCGTCGGACTCACCCGCGTCTACCTGGGCGTGCACTGGTTCACCGACGTCCTCGGCGGCTGGCTGCTCGCGCTCGGCTGGCTGGGCGTGTCCCTGGCTGCCACGGTCCGCTGGCTGCCCGAACTCCGGACGCCACGCACGCCTGACACGGGTGCGCCCGGCGCCGCCACCCACCCCTCCGGCACGGAAGCGCGCCGGACGGTCCAGGCACGAAAGAACGAGGAGGACCATGCGCCCGACGATCCTGGTCGCGGAAGACGATCACGGCCTGCGTGACGTGCTGCTGCGGGGGCTGCGCGACGAGGACTTCGACACCGTCGCCGCGCCGGACGGCAGCACCGCCCTGCGCCTTGCCACCACCGGCATCGCCGCCGTCGTCCTCGACATCGGGCTGCCCGACGCCGACGGCCGGGACGTGTGCCAGGCGATGCGCGCGAACGGATTCGCCGCCCCCGTCATCTTCCTGACCGCCCGCCACCACCTCACCGACCGGCTCTCCGGATTCGCGGCCGGAGGCGACGACTACCTGCCCAAGCCGTTCCACCTCGCCGAACTCAGCGCACGCGTCCGGGCCCTCCTCAAACGGGCCGCGCCCCCGCTCCCCACGACGACGGGAGACCTGGCCCTGGACGCCACGCGGCACACAGTCGACGTCCGGGGCACCCCGATCGACCTGACGCCGACCGAATTTCGCCTCCTCGCCACCCTCATGGCCGCGTCCGGCACGCTCGTCAGCCGCCGCGACCTGGTCCGAGCGGCATGGCCCGAAGGCGCCCTCGTCCACGACAACACACTCGACCAGTACCTGACCCGGCTGCGCCGCAAGCTGCGCGAAGCGGGCAGCGGGCAATCGATCGCCACCGCCCGAGGGATCGGCCACCGCCTGGCATGAACGACGTCCACGACCGCCCGCACGCCACCGCCCTGCACCGACTGGCCCCCAGCACCCTGCGCGGCCGGCTCTCCCTGCTGGCCCTCATCACCGCGACCCTGGTCGTGCTGGTCCTCACCATCGCCTTCAACACGGCGGCCCAGCACCGCCTCCAGCACCAGGCGGACGACGAACTGCGCACCCGCGCCGCCGCGGTCGCGACGACCATCGACACCGAAGGCACGACCGTGCGCGTCCTGGAGACCTCCCACGACGGACTCCTCGACGCCAACGTGTGGATCTACGCCGGCCACCACCTCCTCGAACAACCGCCCACCGCGGGCCGCCTGACCCGCGTCGCCACCGCCCTCGCCGGACACGGCGGCCATCGGTGCCTGACCACCGACGTCCACGGCCCCCTCCGCCTGTGCTCCTCCCCGCTCCCCGGAACACCCAGCCCGGCCACCGTCGTCACCGCGCTCGACCTCTCCCCCTACCGCGGTTCCGCCAACACCCTGCTCCTGGGCTCACTCGCCCTCGACATCATCATGCTCACCTGCACCTACGCCCTGACACGCCTGGCCGTCGGCCGCGCCCTGCACCCCGTGCGCACCATGACCGACCAAGCCATCCAGTGGAGCGCCGTCGCATCCGAGGACCGCTTCGCCAGCACCCGGCACCCGGCCGAACTCGCCCGGCTCGGCGCGTCGCTGGACTCGATCCTCGACCGCATCCGCACCGTCCTGCGCCACGAGCGGCAGCTCACCGGGGAACTCTCGCACGAGCTGCGCACCCCGCTGAGCCGGATCATCGCCGAGCTCGACTGGTGGCGGACCCGCCCCCGCACCGCTGAGCAGACGCACGCCACCCACCAGGTCATCGCCGACTCGGCGGAGTCGATGCGCACCATCTGTGACACGCTTCTGGACGACGCCCGGGACAGCGCGCACACCGGTCCCGGCACAGCCGAGGTACTGCCCACCCTGCGCCACCTCACGAGGACCCTGCACCCACCGAGCCCCGTCGCCATCACCATCGAAGGGCCCCATCTGGTGGCCGGAGTTCCATCCGCCCTCCTCCAACGCATCGTCAGCCCGCTCCTCACCAACGCCTGCCGCTACGCGCACGCCACCGTCCATCTCCGCGCCCGGCCCGCTCACGGCGGCGTACGCGTCGATGTCACCGACGACGGCCCCGGCATCCCCTCCGTGTTCGCCCCGCACCTCTTCGAACCCGGCCGCCGGGCGGACCCCGCCGACGGCCACAGCGGGGCGGGCCTGGGCCTGCCCCTGGCCCGCCGCCTCGCCCTCGCCGCGGGCGGAACGGTGACATACGACGCCGCGCATGCGCCCGGAGCACGGTTCGTGGTGCACCTGCCCGGCGGGTGAACCACGGCACACCCGTAGATGAGGGCAGACCCGGAGTGCGGCAAGAGTTCAGTGAGAGAGTCGGCGTTCACGCCTCGTCGCAGCCCGGTTGGCGACATCTTCGAGAGGCGATGAGTGCGTGCTTCCATCGTGCTCCCGCCCGCGGGACGCACGGCCCACCCCTCACGCGACCTTCGAAAGAGGCCATCAGTCGGACTGCGGACCAGATGGTCCTCCCACCACGACGGTCAGGCAGTAGACGGGCATGGAGACGGGAGGGGCATGACGCACCGGCTCGAACGGTACGGAACACCTGGGCACCTCTTGCACTCAGGACGCATCGGCCGCATTCCCTTGCGGTGGCATCACCTTGTCCTTGCGGCGTGGACGGCCCTGTGGATCCCCGCGGCCGAACTCCATGAGGCCATCTCCTGGCACTACTTCAGGACCGGCGAGCAGTTGCTGTTCAACGGCACACCCGGGGGCGGACTCGCCTTGTACGCCCACCACCCGGAACTCCAGATCGGCCCGGTCAGCTTCCTGACCGCCGCCCTCTTCGCCCCGTTCCGCTTTCACACCGGCGAGGAACTCGCCGATGCGTTCATGTTCGTCCTCGGTCTGTGCATACTCGTGCTGATCGGCCGGGTCGCCGCCGACCACTACCGTGCCACCGGCATCGACACCCGTCACCTGCACCGTTGTCTTCTGATCGCGGGGGCCGCCTTCGCCCCCATGTGGCTCGAGGTCGCGGTCCGCTTCGGGCACCTCGACGACGTCCTCGCCCTGTTCTTCACCACCCTCGCCGTACACGCCCTGTTTCGCGGACACGCCATCGCCGTCGCGCTATTCCTCGCGCTCGCCATCGACTCGAAGCCCTGGGCGGTCGGGTTCCTGCCGCTGCTTCTGGCCATGCCGCGCTCCGCACGGCTGCGGCCTGCCGCTCTGCTCGCCGCTCTGGTCGCCGCCGCGTGGCTCCCTTTCTATCTCTCGAACCCGACCAGTACGGCGGCCGCCCGGTTCACCATCCGCAACCACCCCGCCTCCGCGCTGCGTTGGCTCGGTGTCCACACCGCCGGCACCCCCTGGTGGGACCGGCCCGCCCAGATGGCCCTCGGTATCCTCCTGGGGCTCGTGGCCCTGCGGCGCGGACGCCGGCCCGCGATCGTCCTGCTCGCCGTGGACGCCCGTATCCTCCTGGACCCCGGCGTCCACGCGTACTACGACGCGTCAGACTACGTCCAGTGCGTCTGTACTTTGCAGGCGGCGGACCCGGCTTTCGTCGAGGTCCTGACCATCGCCCTCCCCTCCAGCGCCGTCGAGTCCCGACGCGCCGCAGCGGGCCGCGGTGTGCTCGAGCTCATCTCGCGCGCCAAGAAAGCCGGTCATCTGCGACAGGACTTCAGCGACCGCGACCTCACCATCTTGCTGATCGCCAACTCCGGCGTCATGAGCGCGATCGGCACCACGTCGTCCGACGCCCTACGTCGCCTCACTGCCCAGATGCTGCGCGCCTTCGCCACCCCGAACGCGCCTCTCACACCGATACCGGACGCCCCACCCCGCGCGGAGCTCTACCACGCCATGATCAATCTCCTGCGATCACAGGCGCCGTGTCAGTTGCCAGTCGGTTCCGGGCCCACCCGGCGAACACGTCAAGGCCGGTGAGGGACGCGGTGACGGCCATACGGCCGCCCGTGAGGAAGGGCAGGACGGCACATCCGGCGATGACGGTCTGTTCTTCCCCGCAAACAAGGCCACCGACATGAACACGATGTTCTCCGACTGAGCCCCCCTCTCGCGGGCTCGGCCGGAGAACACCGTCGCCGCCACGCATCCAGGACCGTCGACCCCAGCTGGTGCCCGGCGTGGGACGCGGGCGGGCAGCGCTGCCTCATCTGCGGTGCAGCGGGGTTCACACTCCGCTGTCGCGTCCGGCTCCTGCCTCGCCGCCGTTGGCCGGAACCGTCGTGTGGACATTCTCGGCGATCGCGATACGCGTCAGCCGCGCCTCACCGGTCCGGCTGCCACTGTGGTGTGCGTCGTCACGAGAGTCGTCTCCGGTAGTCGCGGCGGCTCCAGCCACGCCTACGGGTGCAGAGCGGGTGTACTCGTCCTCCCCCGGCTGTGCCTCCGCGACGGCGCCTCCAGAGGTCTCACCTGTGACGTCGTCGGGCCGGTGGCCACTGTTGCCCGCAGCGCTGCCGGCCACGCCCACGGGGGCGGACACCCGCAGCCCGTAGTGCGCGAACAGTTCCCGCTCCTCCTGCGCCTCCAACCGGCTGTCCCCCGCAACCCGCGCGGCTTCCGCAATGAGCTCCTTGGCGTAGGGAACATGCAGTTCGCCCTCCGCAGCCCGCGCCCGGTACAGGGGGACGAAGGACTCGGCGTCACCGAACAGACCGGTCTTCACCGACACCCATTCCGCCGCCCCGGAATGGGTGTCGCGATACACATGCGCGACGGCCCCGACCTCGTCCCCCACAGCGTCGTACAGGGTCAGTCCGGTCAGCCGCTCGACAGTCAGGAATTCGCTCATCAGACAGCCCTTTCGCATGAGGTGGCTACGTGTTTATACGTGCTGCGCTCCCCGCCGAGATCCGGGTCGCGGAGGCCGTCTACGGGTGCCCCTCGTCCTCCGAGATCAATCATCGTGGTGAGAGGCTCCCGTAGCTCCACGCCACGGTCTTCGGCGCGGGCACGGGCCTCGCGGGCCTACCTCGCCGAGCGCGGCACGGGACGAGCCGTCGGCGTCGGCCTCCTGCCGGTCGCGTCGAACGTGTCGGCCAGGCTCGAGAAGGCGCTTATGGGGAATCTTTATGTGGAATCTTCAGGATCTCCGTGGGAAGGAGACGAAGGCCGGCTCCGAACTCGAATCCCCCACTAGGAGTTCCTGATGCTCGAGATCAGACGCGAACGCGCCCTTGGACGCACCTACCAGATCTTCTCCGATGGCAGGCGGATCGCGGAGTGGTCCATGCGTGCCTGGAAGTCAGGCGGACGGGTGGAGTTGGCGGGCGAAACCTTTGAGTTGCGGTCCTCCGGATGGGGACGTTCCTTCGAGATGCTGGAAGGGAGCGCAGAGGGAACGCTCCGGTCCCGGGCCCACCGATCCGGCCGGCGCTGGCACATCTCCGACGCGTCAGGAGAGTACGAGCTGAAGCGACCATCGGCATTCCGCGGCAAGAGGCAACTGGTGTCGCAGGACGTCGTGGTCGGGGAGTTCCGGCCCAGTCGTTTCGGCAGCGGTCTGACCGCCGACTTCACTGACGTGCCCGTCCCCGTGCAGGTCTTCGCGGGCCTGATCGTCCTCTCGATGCAGCAGCGCCAGACCGCGGCCGCGGCCGCAGCCGCCGCGAGCTCAAGCAGCTGACAGCGGCGCGCCCTTGAACCGCGGCGCTGCTGAGCGCCGCGAGCAAGGGCGGGTCGGCTACGGCCATAGGCCCGGGTTGGACGCCCTGCCTTTCGGTAGCGACCGGGGCGCGGTTCTGGTCCGCTGCTGCGGAGACGCCGACGTGTCCCGCCTGTGACAACAGGCGGGACACGTCCAGACCTCACGTACACATGGACGTACGTGTACAGGCTCGGCGTCGCAACAACGCCAGGGCCTCAACTCTTGCGTGCCACACCGCAGTACGCGACGTCCACGGCATCCTCCGTCGGCTGCATGTCGTCCGGCCGCCAGGCCGACGTCGTGACGACGCCGGGGTCCACGGCCTCAAGGCCCGCGAAGTAGGCGGCGATCTCTTCCGGCGAGCGCAGGTGGTAGGTGTTGGCCGACTGCGCGTTGTAGGCGGTCACGGCGGCGTTCAGCGCCTCGTTGGTGTTGATCCCGTCGCTCAAGGCCACGTAGCTTCCGGCAGGCAGCGCATCCAGGTACGCGGCGACCAGTTCCCGGGGCCGGTCGGCGTCCGACAGCTGCCCCATGATGCCGAGCAGGGTCAGAGCGACCGGCCGGCTGAAGTCCAGTGTGTTCGCCGCCTCGGCCAGGATGCGTTCCGGGTTGCGCACGTCCTCCGAGATGTACGCGCACGCCCCTTCCGGGCTGCTCGTGAGCAGGGCACGGGCGTGGGCGAGAACGAGCGGGTCGTTGTCGACGTAGACGATCCGGCTGTCCGGCGCGATGCGCTGCGCCACCTCGTGGGTGTTGTCGGCGGTGGGCAGCCCAGTGCCGATGTCGAGGAACTGCCTGATGCCCGCCTCGGCCGTGAGGAAGCGCACGGCACGCGTGAGGAAGGCGCGCTGCAGCCGGGCCACGGCCGCGAATTCCGGGAAGGTCGACAGAATGGCGTCGCCGACCTCACTGTCCACGGGGTAGTTGTCCTTGCCGCCCAGCAGGTAGTTCCAGACACGGGCCGAGTGCGGGCGGTCCGTCTGCAGCCTGCTCTTCACATCAGCATTCACATCATCCATGGGCATAGCTTCACACGGCGCAAGGGGCGGCAAGGCCAACTCCACGATGACGATGCCCTTTTCACGTACTACGGACAAGCCCGGCCGCGATCTGGACACGGCCGGGCTGTGTGACGCGCCGGGGCGACGCTTTCGGCGACACGCTCGGGACATCGAGATGCTCAGCGTCGACGCGTCGGGGAGGCTGTCGCCACCACCTTGTCAGCCGTGCGAGACGTTGAGCCCGTAGAAGGCGACCCGCGCACCCTTGGTGGTGCTGCTCGACGAGGACTGGTTGTAGGAGCCGGCCTTGAAGTACTGCTTGTACGGGGAGAACGACGAGGGGATGTCGTAGTGGGTGGTGCTGCCGTTGACGGTCACGTCGAGCGTGTCACCACCGGAGACGGCGATCGTGTAACTCCACGTCTTGCCGACCGCCACATGTCCCACCGTGTGCGTCGTCTGGCCGCCCGACGGCGAGTTCTCCGTACCCACCACGATGTCACCACTCGACCGGTAGTACAGCTCCACCAGAGGCTTGGTGGAGCTTCCGCCGGTGCCGAGGTGGATCTGCCCGACGCACACGTTGGACGTGACCGAGACGACGCGCAGGGTCGCGCTCAGCTTGTGGCTGCCGCCCAGCGACCAGTCTGCGGCGCTGCCACTGCGATTCATCTCCCGTAGCTCGGAGCGGGCGTAGTTCGAGTTCGGGGTGGTGACGCCCTTCTCCGGCGCCCAGAAGGTCATCGCGCCGTCGCGGGTGTCGGTGTAGAAGTACGCGTCCTGGAAGCCGTTCGCACCCTGGAGTCGCGACGAAGGAATGGTTGTCGGCGAACCCGGCGAGCCGACGGGTTCCTGCAACTGCCATACGGACAGGTCGAAGTTGCCGCCGGGCGCCTTGCCGGGGTCGGCGGCGCTGGCGCTGGGGCCGCCGAACAGGGCGAGGGCGGAGACGATGCCGACGACCGTGGCAGCGGACTGGATTCTGGTGCGGTGCATGGGGGGTTCCTCCAGGGCTGGGGCGACTTTTCGCGTTCACGTATCTGAAGGTTGAGTTCTCTTGTGAACTCGACGTGCGCCGAACCTAGAGGTCTGCACCAATGCAGTCAAGAGAATGAACAGAGGCGTCGCTTCATGTCCGGCCGCCTGCATACAGCCCCCGCCGAGGCATCTGAATCAGCCGACAGCCGCGCGGGCGCACGGCGCCTGGGACGCGGGGCTTCCCTACGCCTCGGGCTTGGGGAGGACCGCCAGTGCGGTGTCCGCAACGGCGCGCAGCGTCTGTGGATCCAGGCCGGCTTTGCCGACCGCCTCGATACCGCGGACGACGGTCAGCAGCA
This sequence comes from Streptomyces sp. SGAir0957, assembly GCF_043523415.1. Classification (NCBI taxonomy): domain Bacteria; kingdom Bacillati; phylum Actinomycetota; class Actinomycetes; order Kitasatosporales; family Streptomycetaceae; genus Streptomyces; species Streptomyces sp. SGAir0957. The sequence goes on along the minus strand of NZ_CP027293.1, from coordinate 8,529,364 downwards.
ATGCCGCCAACTGCTCCGGGTCTGCGGCTTTGTCGATGTCGCCGTGGCGTTGGGCCGCGCTGATCTCGTTGCGCAGCAGGGTCAGCAGCGCCGTCATGGTCCGGGTGGACTGTGCGGCCACTGTCGGATCGTTCTGGGCCAGTTCCGCCGCCCCCTTGGCCAGCAGGCATCCGCGGCGCTCGGTGTCCCGAGCGGAGTTCTCTGCCATGAGGTGTACGTACGTGGAGAGCCGGGCCATGGCTTCCGCGTCCGGACCGCCCGCCATCCGCTCTTCGGCGACCTCGACGATGGCGGTGCACCAGTCGCCGAACACGCGGTGGAACAGCTGGCTCTTGTCGCCGAAGGCGCCGTACAGGCTGCCCTTGCCCAGGCCGGTCGCGCGGGCGATGTCATCCATCCGGGTTCCGGCGTAGCCCGATGCCCAGAACTGTTCCCGGGCCCGCTCAAGGACTTGTTGTTCGTCGAAGGCGCGTGGTCGGGGCATGGTGCCAGCGTACCCATTCTTGACTGGATCGTCCATAACGGCCTAGGTTGTGGACGATCCAGTCCAGAACCGAAGGGGTTCGACATGCCAGGCGTGTTGCAGGAGAAGGTGGCCGTGATCACCGGCGGGACCAGCGGGATCGGGCTGGCCATCGCCCACCGTTTCATCCGGGAGGGCGCGCGGGTCTTCGTGACCGGCCGTGACACCGACCGCCTGCAGGCGGCACTCCAAGAGCTGGGCCCTGCGGCCACCGGCGTCGTCTCCGACGTCTCGGTCCTGGACGACCTGGACGCGCTCTACGCGCGCGTCGGCGAGGAGGCCGGGCGCATCGACGTCCTGGTGGCCAACGCGGGCATCGTCGCGGACGCCACGCTCGGCGCCCACACCGAGGCGAACGTCGACCTGACACTAGCCGTCAACGTCAAGGGCCCGCTGTTCACCGTGCAAAAGGCGCTCCCGCTACTGTCGCGAAACGCCTCCATCCTGGTCATCGGCTCCAGCAACAGCGTGCGGCCCAACGACCAACTCGAGGTCTACAGCGCCTCCAAGGCAGCGCTGAGCAACCTCGTGCACAACTGGGCCCGGCAATCACGGGAGCGCCGGTTCCGGGTCAACATCCTCAGCCCCGGACCCACTCGCACCCCCGCCCTGCTCAGCGCCGCGGGACCGGACGCCGACCAGTTCGCCGAAGCCACCGTGCCCCTGGGACGCCTCGCCGACCCCGACGAGATCGCCGAAGCCGCCCTCTTCCTGGCCTCGGACGCCTCCTCCTTCGTCACCGGCGCCGAACTCTTCGCGGACGGCGGCTACACCCGGGCCTGAACCACACACACTCGGCGGACGCCGTGAGCGAGGCTGACCACCTCCGCCGGGGCACAACGATCACCGTCAGTCGGTCCTGGCCGACGGTGATCACATCGATCAGACCGGGTGCATATCAGAACGGGGACAGATCCGACCCGGGCACTGCCCGGCTCAAGGGCTGCGGCGCTACCGAGGCCGACCTTGTTCGCACGGCGGCCAGACCCTTGGGACCAAGCCGGCCGGTAGCGGCCGACCACGTTCAGTGCAGTGCCACCCAGTCGTCGGCCGCCCGGGTGAGCCACGAACTCTTTGGATCGTCCCAGATCAGACAGCCGTAGACGGTGCCCGGCACCTCCGACGAGCCCATCAGATCAGCGGGCCCCACGGTCAGGGTGCGGTGAACGGCCGTCAGGTAGGCGGCAATCGACGGGTACCGCGGAGCGTCGATCCCCTCGGGGAGTTCCCAGGAGCCGACGCCGTCGGGGCCCGCGTAGTGGCCGGACTCGGGCCCGGCCTCGTCCCGGGTGAGCCAGGGAACGACCGGCGCGCCCCACCCGTGGTCACCGCCGAGAAACACCGCGGACATCGCCTGCCCCGGAGTGAGGAGGACTCCGCCCGGGAGGAAGGCTCCGGAGGCGACCTCTTCCTGCTCGTCGCCGTCGATCTCCAGGTGCTCCACCCCACCGCAGAGCCGCCACAGCGCCGTCAACTCGGCGGGCAGTGCATACCCGAGGCGTTGCCTCAACCGACCCTCCGCCGCGGCGATGTCCTCCCCCGGCGCCGGCGGCAGCAGGGAGGCATACGACGCGGGCGCGTGCTCCGCCAACCAGCGGGTCAGAGCGTCCCACGCCTCGGCGAGGGCTTCGTCCTCCGGGCTTCGCATCGGCATTCGCCCACCGTAGCGACGCGACGTCGACCTCGACGCGGTCATGGAGTCAGGGGGTCATGGAGTCACGGAGTCATGGAGTCACGGGATCAGAAGTTTTCGTCCTTGAAGAAAGCGGAGGCGGGCCGCGGGACGGGCGGCGACGTGCGGGGGGAGTCTGCCGCCCCGGGCCGCTCAGCGGGCTCCCGCAGGGGTGCGGAGCTGTTCGGCCAGCCGCTCGAGTTCGGCCACCGTGGCAGGTGAGCGGTCGCTGAGTCCGCTGTGCACGGCCGTCGGGCTCTTCAGGAAGCGCCGGAGCGCGGCGACAAGGAGCCCTTCTGGCAGCACCCGCAACGCGCCGAACGCCCGAGGTACCGGTGGTGTCTCCATCGCGGCGAGATTCTGGCGCATGAGGCGGAGCATGGAGCGAACCGCGGCCGGGTCGTCGCTCAGCGCCACGGGGCCGCCCGCCGCGTGTACCGCCTGACCGAGCGGCACTTCGAACGCGGCGTGTGTCCTGAGCCAGGCGCCCATGTGCGGCTCGGCCTTGGCGTTGATCCCGGCGGTGCGGAACCTCCCCACGATTCGTTCCAGTCGCGGGGTGGTGCGGCCGTCGGGCTCACCGAGCGGTATCGCGACCCGGCGGGTGACGACGTTGGTCTTACGGTAGCGGACCACGTCGCCGTCCATCGTGCCGCCCGTCATGGGGAAGCCGAGCAGCACCCGCTCGTGGCCGAGCACCGCGCCCAGCGCCTCCGGGCCTGCTGCCCAATTGAGCAGGAACAGCACATCCCCCTGCACGTCAGCGAGTGCCTCCATCACCGCATCCACCTGGTGGGTACGGACGAGGACGGTGATCAGGTCGTACCTGTCGCCCGGGTGCTCCGTCACCGCTACCGGCACGCTCCTGACAGGGCCGTTCTCCTCGGCGAGCTGCACTCCCTGCCGGCGCAGGGCGGTCAGGCGCCTGCCCCGGGCGAGGAGTGAGACATCGTGGCCGGCCTCATGCATGCGGGCGGCGAACAGGCTGCCGCAGACTCCGGCGCCGTAGACGAGCAGCTTCACGACACGCCTCTTTCATACGTTCGTTATAATCATACGTTCGTTTCATTCAAACATATGTAGAGTCCTCCGTGTGGCGACCCCCGACACCCGCACCCAGCTCCTCGACGCGGCCGAGCACCTGTTTGCCGAGCACGGTTACCGCGGCACCTCGATCCGCGCGGTCACCCAGCGCGCCGGAGCGAACCTGGCCGCCGTCGGCTATCACTTCGGCTCGAAGGCGGAGCTGATGGCCGCGGTCGTCCGCCGCGTCATCGAACCCATCACCGCTGCCCAGCACGCCGGGCTGGACAAGGTGCTCGCCCGCACCCCCGAGCCATCGGTCGCCGATTTGGTGGAGGCATTCGCGGGACCGCTGTTCGACGAGATGCCGGCCGACGACGAGGGCGGCGCCCGGAGGTCCCGGCTGATCGTGACGATCCTCAGCGACCCCGCCGAGGAGGCACGCAGCTGGACCGGCGCGGCCGACGACTCGGTCCGCGAGCGCTACTTCGCAGCCTTCGCACGCGCCCTCCCCGGTCTTTCCCCGGAGGAGCTGTCCTTCCGTATGCGGGGGATCTTCGCCGTGACGGCCATCGACCGCCTCCAGGTCCACCAGCAGCCTTCCCCTGGCTGCGCGTCCCCGGTAGCGGGCGAGGCGGCCCGGCGTTGGGCGATCACATTCCTGACGGCAGCGATGAGCGCGCCGGCGGCGCGGCCCTGACGACCCGACACTGACACCACCGCCCGCGGCAGCTCGACAGGGGGACCGCGCAGGGACGCACCAGGCCGGTCCGGTGCTGCTAAGCCCCCCCTCACTCCTCCCCCGTCAGCCATCCCGTCGCCACCGCGCTGGCGCCGGCCTGGAAGCGGCTGCGGGCTCCCAGCTTCTCCATCAGGTTCGCCGCGATGCGGCGGGCCGTGCGCGGGGAGATTCCGAGGCGCTTGGCGACGGCCTCGTCCGTCATGCCGCGACTGAGGATACGCAGGACCTCCAACTCCTGGGCGGTCAGATCTCCGCCGTCCCTGTCCCGCGGGTTGGCGCCCCAAGGGGCCGCTGTGGCCCAGTAGTTGTCGAAGAGGGCACACACCACGTCGCCCACCTCCTTGGCTGTCATCAGGAGTGCCTGCGGTCTTCGGCCGCGGCCTTCGTCCGTTCCCGCGTCCTTGCCCTCCGTGGGCAGGATGACGATGTCCCGGTCGATGATGGTCAGCCTCACCGGTAGCGTCGGTGTGGTCCGCACCTCCGCGCCCCGATTCGACAGCCTCGTCATGTGGGCCGCCGTGGGCGGGTCGTTCACCGCGCTGGCGAGGTACATGGCCCGTACGCGCACCCCGCGTTCCAGTAACTCCGCGTACTGCGGTTCGACCGCGTCGATGTCGGTGGCACACTGGGCGCCGCCCGGCACGAACGTCATGACCTCCTTCCCCGCCTGGCGCATGAAAGCCCGGATGTGGTCCTGGATCTCCTCGGCGCCGTCCAGTTGCTCGATGTCGTGCGAGGCCTGGCGTGGCCGGTCGGAGGTGAGATCCGCGAAGGCCACCGCCGCGACGTGCAGTTCTTCCATACGGTGCTGCTCCGCGGCGAGCTGTTCCTGCTGCTTGGTGATCAGTGCTTGAATGCCGAGTTCCGGATCGACGGCGTGGAAGACACGTGAGGCATCGACAGAAGGGCGGACCAGAGCCAACTCGCTCAGTCTGTCCAGCGCCGCGCGCAAAGCGCTGTCGGACAGGTCCAGCTGTTTACGGATCTCCGTCATACCGACTTGCGGCCGTACCAATAATGCCCGGTAAACCCGCACGCACGTATCGTCCAGACCCAATGCGTCCAACACGTGGCCCCCTGGTCTTCTCGCCGTCCTTCTCGGCTTTTACTCCGGTCCCTCCGGTACCCGGCAACTCAGGCTGTAATCAGCAAAGTTGAGCGAGCAACACCGACGGCGGCCTCTTTTGGCATTGGCACAGTCCGCCCCCGAGTTCGCCTTGCGTCCGCATTACGCCCCGCCCACACTCCCCGTATGTATTTGGTTCATGTACGGGGCCTGACCGCTGCGGCCACCTCGAACCCTGAGCGACTGCGGGCGCTGGTGCGCTGCTGCGCCCGGCCCGGTGACCATGTCGAGCACATCAGTGTCCATCTCGGCACGGGACCGCTGATCCTCGGCCTCTTCATCGACGCGGCATCCGCCGTCGAGGCCCGGACCGTCTCACGTACGGTCATTGTGCGCGCCGTTGACCTCGATGTTTTCCTTCGCTGCTCCGACGCTCCCCGTTGTTCCGTGGTGGAGTGGCCGGATCTGGTCAGCGGAGCCGAGGAGGCGGCCGACGGCCGTGGACGGTCTCTGCCGCGGCCGGATCAGGACGGCGGTCCGCGGTAGCCAACCGCGGTGCGATGCAGCAGCGTTGCTCTCGCGGCGGGAAAGCGTCCCCGTCGTCCCGCAGGGTGGGGGCCGCACCGGTGAACAGCGGCAATTTCCGGTTCAGGGTGCGCGACCCCGGGGGGACAAAGCCTGCTCATTGTCCATTGCCGTTTACACCTACCATTGCCTTCCTTTCCGTCGCTCCCTCGGAACCGCAGGCAAGGGAGGGAGGGAGAGATCGTGTTGAGGAGGGACGCGTACGTCGGGCCTTCGACCCGCCAGCGCGAACAGGCACACACCCGTGGTGAAGAGTGGGGCTTCGGATCTCTGCTCCAGAGCTATCGCGCCGAAGAAGGACTGACTCAGAAGGAACTCGCGGACCTTTCCGCGACGAGCGTGCGAGCCATTCGGGACCTGGAGCACGGGCGGGCCGAGCGGCCCCGCCGGGACACGGTTCGGCTGCTCGCGGACGCTCTTCGGCTCGACGGACAACGCCGCCACACCTTCGAGTACGTGGCCCGGCGAACCCACCCGTCCCCGACCCGGCACGAGACCGGTTACGAGTACGCGACCGTACTGCTCAGCGCCCTGTCCCCGGAGTCGGGGGACGGCCAGTGGGCCGAGGCCCTCACCGGCATGGGCCGGCAGCGATGGCAATTGATCAGTGTCGACCAGGGCGTGGCGTTCCTGGAGCGCAGCCTCAGCCGCTGACCCGCCGTTCCGTCCGGCAAGCGGCGATCGTCGGTCCGCCGCCCCCTTTTCAGGCGCGGGTGCTTACCTCTTCCGCGACCTGCCGTACCTCACCGCTTCGACGAAAGAGACGAGCAAGGTCTTGCAGTCACCACAGACACACAGCCAGAGCCGGCCACGTGACCTACGCACCGTCGTGACGAGTCTGGCTTCGGACGCGCACACCTGGAACCTCGTGCACCTCCAGCTCATGCTGGAGGAGTGGGGGCACCGCGTGCACAACCTGGGAGCCTGTGTCCCCGACGCGTCGCTGATCGACGCCTGCGTCCGGTACACGCCCGACCTGATCGTGATCAGCAGCGTCAACGGCCACGGATTCCAGGAAGGCAAACGGATCATCGGCAAGATCCGTGCCCGCGACGAGCTCGCCCAGGTCGCCGTCGTCATCGGCGGGAAGCTGGGCATCAGCGGCCCGGGCGGCGCCGACCAGGTCGCGGCGCTGACGGAGGCCGGCTTCGACGGCGTCTTCGAGGACAGCGGCGGAATGGCCCCCTTCCGGGCGTTCCTGGACCGGATGCCGCAGGGCGTGCCGTCGTGAACGGCCCCCGGCGTCCCGCCCAGGCCTCCTTCGGCGCGTTCGTCGCGCGGGCGGCCTCCGACGGGCGGCTCGTCGTGCAGCCGCGGATGGGGATGGCGGACCCCGCGGACATGCGGGCCGGCCTGCGCGCCGTACGCCAGGCGGGCGTCTGCGCGACGGGCACCATCACCCTCGACAGCTTCACCCGCGTCGGCGACCACGCGGCCGCGCGGGCGGCGCTGGCCGCCGGGGACGACCTCAACGGCTACCCGATCGTGGCGTACGCGCCGCGGGTCACCCGAGGGGTGCTGGACGGGGTGCACGACCCGTCCTTCCCCGTTCAAGTGCGGCACGGTTCGGCGCGGCCACAGGACATCTTCGCCAAGCTCAGCGCGTGCGGGCTGCATGCCACCGAGGGTGGGCCGCTCTCCTACTGCCTGCCCTACAGCCGTGTCCCGGTGGCGGAGGCCGTGCGCGCGTGGGCCGAGTCGTGCCGGGTGCTCGCCGAGCAACGCGCGCACGGACTTGAACCGCATCTGGAATCCTTCGGCGGCTGCATGCTGGGGCAGTTGTGCCCGCCGAGCCTTCTGGTGGCGATCAGTGTCCTGGAGGGGATGTTCTTCGGCCACCACGGCCTGCGGAGCGTGTCGTTGAGCTACGCCCAGCAGACGCATCCGGACCAGGACGCCGAAGCGATCCACGCCCTGCGCACGCTGGCCGCCGAATTCCTTGCGGACCTCGACTGGCACGTCGTGCTCTACAGCTACATGGGCGTCTTCCCCCGTACCCCGGGCGGTGCGACGGCGCTGCTGGAGGAGGCCGCCCGGCTGGCCGTGCGCACCGGCACGGAACGGCTGATCGTCAAGACCGTGGTCGAGGCGCACCGGATTCCCGACATCGCGGAGAACGTCACCGCGCTGCGTGTGGCGAGCGCCGCGGCCGGTCGGGCCGCTGCGACGGTGCGGCCGGCCGCGGCGGACACCGGGATCCTCGCCGAGGCACGCACGCTCGTGGAAGCCGTACTCGATCTCGACGCCGATCTGGGTGCCGCCCTGGTCCGCGCGGTCGCGCGGGGCTACCTCGACATCCCGTACTGCCTGCATCCGGACAACGTGGGCCGGACCCGGGCCCATGTGGACGCCACGGGCCGGCTGTGCTGGTCGCAGACCGGCGCCATGCCGCTCGGTGACACCGTTCGCGGCAGGGACGAAGACACCACAGCGGAGCACTTGTTGCGCTCCCTGACCTACGTGGAGCGCGCCTTCGACGACGCGGCCCTCGAACAGACCATGACGGCCTCTCAGCGGCGGCTCAGCAACCGCTGACTTCCCTGAGCACGGGCCGACGACTCACGACTCATGACACACGACACACGCCACACGTCACACGACACCAAGGAGACCGCACGCCATGGACACCCTTGTGGAAACCCCTCTGCCGCCCACCGACCCGCGGGACCACCTGACGTCGCCCGTCACCCGTGCCGTGTTGCGCGTCCAGCACACGATGCTCGCCGCGGTCCGTGAGTACCTGTCCGAGCAGGGGTTCACCGAGCTGCTGCCGCCGGTGATCGGACCGGTCACCGACCCTGGAGCCCGGGGCGCCAAACAGGTCGACGTGGACTACTACGGCCACCGCTACAAGCTGATGACCAGTGCGATCCTGTACAAGCAGGCCTCCTTGACGGCCTTCGACCGGATCTTCTGCATCGCGCCGAACGTCCGTCTGGAGCCACTGGAGACCAGTGACACCGGCCGGCACCTGGCCGAGTTCCACCAGATCGACGTGGAGATCGCCGGGGCCTCGCGCGAGGACGCCATGGCGGTGGCGGAGAACATCGTGCGGCACGCCGTGCGCCGGGTCGTGGAGCGGTCCGCGGAGGAACTCGCCACGCTCGGGCGGGACACGGACGCCTTCACCGGTCTGCTGACGGGGACGCCCTTCGGACAGCGCACCCACGCCTCGGCCGTGGCCGACCTGCACGACCTCGGTCATGCGCAGAGTCCGGACGCCGAGATCGACTGGGTCGGCGAAGCGCTGCTCTCCAAAGGGTCGGACGTCCCGTTCTTCGTCACGGACTACCCCAAGGGGTCACGCGGCTTCTATGACAAGGAGAGCCGCGACACGCCGGGCACCTTGCGCAACTTCGACCTGTTGGCGGCCGAGGGATACGGCGAGTTGTGCAGCGGCGGCGAGCGGGAACACGAATATCACACGATCATTGCCCGCATGCGAGAGACCGGTGAGAACCCCGCGAAGTACGCCTGGTATCTGAAGATGGTCCGCGAAGGCATCCCCGCGAGCGCCGGCTTCGGCATCGGCCTGGAGCGCCTGACCCGGTATGTGGCCGGTCTGCACGCCGTGTGGCAGGCCAGTGCCTATCCGAAGACCCCGGGGGTGGTGTCCCCGTGAGCGGCCTGCGAGCGGACGGCTTCCCCGCCGAGGCGGTCCGCGCCCGCGCCCGCCGCGGCCCGGCGGCGGCCTTCCCCGACGTCGAGGACTACGGGCACGCTCTGTTCGGTGCGGGCACGGTTTCCGGTGCGGGCACGGCTTTCGGCGCGTCCACGGTCCAGGAGCGCGATCCCCTGGACGCGGCCCGGTTGACGCCCCCGGTCTTCGTGCCCGAGCGGCTCGAGAAGCTGATCGAGCTGGCCCGTGAGCCGTTGCACAGCGACGTGGATCTGCGGACGACCGTCGGCGGGTTCGCCTCCGCACTGCCCCTGTACGTGTCGGCCTTCGGCTCGACGCAGGTCGCCGGGACCGGCCTGGGCCGCGCGGTCGGCGCGCAGGCCGGAGCCCTGGGCGTCCCCATGGTGATCGGCGAGAACGTGGCACCGGTCAACGGCTCGGGCCGGCTCTGCGACGACGTCACGTCCGGGCTGCTGGGACGAGTGCGCGCCTACGCGGACACCGTGCCCGACGGAGTGGGCGGCGTCGTCATCCAGCAGAGCACGGAGGACGCCGACGCCGAGGTCTGGAACCTGGTCTACAGCGACCCCTCCGCCAGGCCGCTGCTGGACAGCGGGCGGCTCGCCCTGGAGCTGAAGGTGGGACAGGGCGCCAAACCGGGCCTGGGCGGTCTGACGGTCGTCGACAGCTCCCAGGCCGCACGGCTCGCGGAGCAGTTCGTCGTGGAGCCGGTCTTCGACGCCGCGACGGGACGGCTGCTGCGCTGCGCCAGCCCCGGCACCTTCACCGAGGAGGTACTGCGCCAGCAGATCCGGCTGATGCGCAACAACTACCCGAGGGCCCGGGTCTGGGTGAAGCTCCCGCCGGGCCGGGACGTGGGCCACGCGGCCGGCATCGCCTGGGCCGCGGGCGCCGACGCTGTCACGGTCGACGGAGCCGAGGGCGGCAGCGGCTGGGCACCCCGCGCGTTCCTGTCCGGTGTCGGGTTACCACTGTCGGAGTGCCTGCGCCGCATCGGAACCCCGGAGGGCTGCCTGCTGGTGTCCGGCCGGATGTGGGAGGGAACCCGCGCGGTGAAGTGCCTGGCTCTGGGGGCGCGGGCGGTGGGCCTCGGGCGGGCGGCGCTGCTGGCCGCGGACGAGGACCCGGAGGCGGGCCTGACAAGGCTCGTGGAATGCCTGGCCCTGGAGATGCGGATGCTGGTCAGCGCGCTGGGCAAGTACCGCGTGGACACGCTGTGCGGCGACGACCTGTGGGTACCGTCCGAGCCGCAGGTGCCGGACGCCGCACCGGCGCGGGTCGGCTGAGCGATGCGCAGTGGTGATCAGACGGTGCCGCGCGCAGCGCGCTCCGGCCCGATGTCCGCCCGCTACCTCTCCTTCGTCGGCAGCATCGGGCTCTCCAGCATCGGCGACGCGGCGTGGACCATCGCGCTGGCCTCGACGGTCGTGGGGAAGACCGACGCGACGACCGCCGGAGCCGTCCTGGCGCTGGCCGGTGTGCCGCGGATCTCCGCCCTGCTCGGTACGGGGGCTGTCGCCGACCGGTACGGCCCCGTCCGGGTGATGGTGGCGTCCGACGTGGTGCGCTGCGCTCTGATGGGGGCCGCCGCGCTCGCGGTCCTGGCCATCGGGCCGTCGGTGCCGCTGCTCATCGCCGTCGCCGCGCTGCTCGGTCTTCTGGGCGCCTTCTTCCTGCCCGCCAGTGGCGCGCTGCGACCGCTGCTGCTGCCGCCGGAGGAGCTCGTGCGGGGCAACGCCCTGTACCTGATGGGGTTGCGGGCGGGCCAGACGGCGGGCGGGCCCGTCGGAGCGTGGCTGCTCGGGCTCGGTGGCATGGTGGCGGTTGCCGGGGCCAACGCGGTGAGCTTTCTGGTGTCGGCCGTCGCGGTGTCGCGCAGCCGGCCCCCGGCTGCGGCCGAACCGCCGACGGCACGGCCGAAGCTGATCAAGCAGATCGCCGAGGGTCTGCGGTATGCGGCGGGCCACCGGGAGCTGCGGCTGCTGCTCGCCGCCGGCGGGCTGGTCGGGCTCGCGGGCGCGGGGCCCATCAACATCGGACTGGTCCTGCTCTCGGAGCACCTCGGGGCGGGCGCCGCCGGTGCGGGTGTTCTGCTGTCCGCGTTCACGGTGGGCGCGGCGGCGGCGTTCCTGGTGAGCCTGGTGCTGCCGGTCCGCCGGCACCCCGGCGTCGGGGTCGTCGTCAGCGTGACAGCGCAGGCCGCGGCGCTGCTGCTGCTCGGTCAGGTGGCGTCGGTGGTGGCGGCCGCGGTCTGCTATGCGGCACTGGGGGCGGCCGGAGCCCAGGCGAGCCTCGTCCTGGTGTCGCTGATCCAGCGTCACGCGGCGACACCGATGCGCGGCCGTGTCATGGCGATCGTCTCGCTGCTGGACTTCGTCGCGCCGACCATCGGCAACGCCGCGCTGGGCGCGGCCGTCGACGGTTTCGGCTTCCCGGTGACCCTGGCACTGCACGCTGTGGCCGCCGCCGCGGCGCTCGCCCTGTTCCTGTCCTCATCGGCCCTCCGGGGGGCCCGCCTTGACTGACCTGACCGCTGCGTGGCCCGCACTGGCGCCGCTCCGCCGTCAGCTGCGACGGCGCGAGACGAGCGCGGTCGGGCTGGTGGAGCTGTGCCATACACGCATCGCCGCCCTCGACCCGGAGCTCCACGCGGTCCTGGCCCTCGATCCGTCCGCCATGGCGCGGGCGCGCGCGGCCGATCGCCGGTACGCGCAGGGCCGCGCGCGGCCCCTGGAGGGCGTGCCGGTCCTCGTGAAGGACAACATCGATACGCGCGGGCTCGCCACCACAGCGGGATCCCCGCTCCTGGCGGCGGTCCCGCCGCAGGCGGACGCCGCAGTGGTGGCTCTGCTGCGTGGCGCCGGCGCCGTGGTGGTCGGCAAGACGAACCTGTCGGAGTGGGGCAACTACCGCTCGACGCGGGGCATCGAGGGATGGTCGGGGGTCGGCGGGCAGACGTGGAACCCGCACGCGGCCGGGTACAGCCCCGCCGGTTCCTCGTCCGGATCGGCGGTCGCGGTGGCCGCCGGTCTGGCCCCGCTGGCGGTCGGGACCGAGACGGACGGCTCGGTGGTCTGCCCGGCGTCGGTCACGGGCGTGGTCGGCGTGACGCCGGAGCGGGGTCTGCTGCCGCTCGCCGGGATCGTGCCGGTCTCCCCCGCGCTCGACACCCCCGGAGTACTCGCCGGTTGTGTGGACGACGCGGTCACCGTGCTCACGGCGCTGGCCGGGGAGCCGCCGGTCCGTGTGCCACCGCCGACGCACCTGCGGCTCGGGGTGTGGGCGGGGCAGTCCATGCATCCTGCCGCGGAACGGGTCATCGACCAAGTGGCCACGCGCCTGAGCGCCTCGGGAGCGGTGGTGCGGCCGGTCGGCCTGGCCGTGGACGCCGACGTGTTCCGCGCGGCCCTGGACGCCCTCGCGGCGGAGTTCCGGCCCGCTCTGGAGGCCTACCTGGCCACCCGGCGCGGCGCCCCGTCGACACTGGCGGCGCTGATCGAGGGCAACGGGGTCCTGCCCGCACCGTTCGGCCAAGACCTGTTCGAGCGCGCGCAGGCGGTCACCGGCCACCGGCGTGCCGCGGCGGCGGCCAAGCGGGCCCGTGCGCGCCACTGGGCCCGCAAGGTGCTCGGCGAGGTGCTCGCCACCCACGCCGTCTCCGCGATCATCGCGCCGACCAGCGACCCCGCCTGGCCGGTGGATCACCGCGGCGGAGACCGGCCGGCCCGCAACACCACTACGCTGCCCGCGCTGGCGGGGTTCCCGAACGTGAGCGTCCCGGCCGGTACGCACGGGCCGCTCCCGGTCGGCGTCTCGGTCTTCGGCCCGGCGAGGACGCACGACGTCCTGGCGATCGCCGGAGCGGTCGAGGCGGTCTGCGGGCCACGGCCCCTTCCGCGCCTCGGGCACTGAATCTGCCGCCCAACTGCCGCCGGGACTGCCGGAGGACGACTCCGGTCACGCCTAGTCTCAAGTGATCCCGAGCGTATGGAATCTCAGGTGATCCCGAATGTACGGGGTCTCAAGTGACCCCGCGCGTACGGGTGTCAAATGCCCCCGAGCGTACGGCGCTTCGCCTTCGCGGCGGAGCCCGGGAGAGAGCGGTCCGCGCTCGACGCGGAGAGCGTCGCAAAAGCCACCGCCGCCCCTCGACGTGGAGTCCCGAGGAGAAGGAGCTTGACGATGACCAACCCCTTCGACGAGTCCGACGCGCCTTTTCTCGTCCTGGTCAATGACGAGCGGCAGCGCTCGCTGTGGCCGGCGACGATCGACATCCCCTCCGGCTGGACGGTGGAGCACGGGCCGGACGACCGGGCCGCGTGCCTGGAGTTCGTCGAGACCCACTGGACGGATCTGCGGCCGGCAAGCCTCGCCGCGCTGCGCGGGTGACGCCACGGCGGAGCGCCGATCCACGACACGGTTGAGGAGTGAAATGCGTTGAGCAGGTCACAGCAAGCCGAAGCGACGGACAGGGAAGGCCTGGGGAGGGAGAGTGCGGAGGACGGCGGTGCGCGGGACGTGTGTGTCCACGAGCTGTTCGCCCGCAGGGCCGCCGAGGCCCCGTCCGCGACCGCTCTGGTCTGCGGCGACAGCCGGGTCTCCTACGGTGAACTGGACCGGCGCGCCAACCGGCTCGCCCACCACCTCATCGACGACGGGGTGACTCCGGGCGACGTGGTCGGTGTCTGTCTGCCCCGGAGCACGGACCTCGTCGTCTCGGTGCTCGCCACGCTCAAGGCCGGTGCCGCCTACACCATGCTCGACGTGCGTTTTCCGGCGCGGCGGTTGACCTCTGTGGCGGCGGACGCCGGAGTCCGCGTCGTGCTGACCGCGCCGGACGGTCCGTTCTCGGGGCCGCGGTGGTCCACCGTGGACCCCTCGCTGCCGACCGTACTCGCCCGTCCCGGCACGGCGCCCGACGTCACGGCGGACGCGGAGGACGTCGCCTGCGTCATGTTCACCTCGGGGTCGACGGGCGCTCCCAAGGGCGTGATCACCCCTCACCGGGCGTTGACCGCGACCCTCACCGGCCAGACGTTCATCGGCGACGACGCGGACCAGGTGTGGCTGCAGTGCTCCCCCGTCTCATGGGACGCCTTCGCCCTGGAACTGTTCGGACCGCTCCTGCACGGCGCCACCTGCGTGCTGCAGCCCGGTGACGTCACCGATCCCGCGCTCGTCACCGAACTGGTCGCCGCGCACGGCATCACCACGGTCCACGTGTCGGCCAGCCTGCTCAACCACCTCCTGGACGAGCGACCGGAAACCTTCGACCACGTCACCCACGTGATGACGGGCGGCGAGGCCGCGTCCCCGCGCCACGTCAGGACGCTGCTGCGGCGGCGGCCGGACCTGTGCCTGACCAACGGCTACTCGCCCGTCGAGAGCACCGTGTTCACCCTCACCCACCGCATCCGCCTCTCCGACGACCCCGTCCCCGTCGGCCGGCCTTTGCGAGGCAAGTCCGTCCACCTCCTCGGCCCCGACCTGAGGCCGGTCGCGGAGGGTGAGACGGGAGAGATCTACATGTCGGGCAGCGGCCTGGCCCACGGCTACGCGGGCCGGCCCGGGCTGACGTCCTCGCGCTTCCTCGCCGCGCCGGGCGGTGGCCGCATGTACCGTACGGGCGATCTCGGGCGCCTTCGGGACGGGGTCCTCGAATTCCTCGGCCGGAGCGACGACCAGATCAAGATCCGGGGTTTCCGCGTCGAGCCCGCCGAGGTACAGGCCGCCCTCACCACGCACCCGGCCGTACGCCAGGCCGCGGTCACGGCGTGGAAGGCCGCACGGGGCGACCACCGGCTCGCCGCATACGTGGTGGGGGACGCTCTGCCCGCGCCGGAGGAGATACGCGCCCATGTCGCCCAGTTGCTGCCGGAGCATCTGGTCCCGTCGGCAGTGGTTCCGCTCGGCGCCCTGCCGCTGACCTCCAACGGCAAACTCGACCGTGCCGCGCTGCCCGCACCGGCCCTGACGACCGGGGCGGGAGGTGCCGCGGCGAACGCGACCGAAGGGGCGCTGTGCGGGCTGTACGCGACGCTGCTCGGCGTCCCCGACATCGGCGCCGAGGACGACTTCCTGGCCCTGGGCGGGCACTCCCTGCTGGTGGCCACCCTGATCAGCAAGGTCCGTTCGGTACTGGGTGTCGAACTGCGGGTGGCGGACGTCTTCGCGGCTCGCACACCGCGCGCGCTGGCGACGGCCGTCGGCAAGGCTCGAGCGGCCCGGCCCGCCCTGGTGCCGGGCGACCGGCCGGCGCACCCGCCTCTGTCGCGGGCACAGTCCCGGCTGTGGTTCCTCGACCAGGTCGAGGGCGGCGCCACGTACACCATCCCGATCGCGCTGCGGATGCGCGGGGCGGTCGACACCGACGCCCTTCGCGGAGCGCTTCACGACCTGACGCATCGTCACGAGGTGTTGCGCACCGTCTTCCCGCTCGTCGACGAGGTGCCCGTGCAACGCGTGCTGGACCACGTCGACGTGGCCTGGAGCGTCGCCGACGTACCGGAGGACGACCTCGACGCCCGGATCAGGCTGCTGGCCTCGCACCCCTTCGACCTGTCCCGGCAGCCGCCGTTGCGGGGCCACCTGCTGAGCGTCGCGCCCGACGACCACGTCCTGCTGATCGTCGTGCATCACATCGCCGGTGACGGCTGGTCGTCTGCCCCGCTGCTGCGAGACCTCGGCGCCGCCTACCGGGCCCGGACCGGCGGCGGCCCGGCCAACTGGCCCGATCTGCCGGTCCAGTACGCGGACTACGCCCTGTGGGAGCGGACGGCCCTGGGCGCTCCGGACGATCCGGGCAGCGTCCTGGCCGGGCAGGACGCCTACTGGCGGTCCGCCCTGGCAGGGCTGCCGGCGCAGGCCACCGTGCCCACCGACCGGCCCCGGCCCGCCGTCCGCGGGACACACGGCGACGCCGTCCCCTTCGTCCTCGACGCGGCCGCGCACGAGAAGCTGCGACACCTGGCCCGGGCCACGGGAACCACCATGTTCATGGTGCTGCACGCCGCGGTCGTGGCGGTGCTCGGCCGGCTGGGCGCGGGCACCGACATCCCGCTGGGCACCCCCGTCGCCGGCCGCACCGACGAAGCCCTCGACCACCTCGTCGGCTTCTTCGTCAACACCCTCGTCCTGCGCACCGACACCAGCGACAACCCCACCTTCCGCGACCTCCTCACCCGCGTCCGAGACACCGACCTCACCGCCTACGACCACCAAGACCTCCCCTTCGACCACCTCGTCCACGCCCTCAACCCCGACCGCACCCTCTCCCACCACCCCCTCTTCCAAATCATGCTCGTCCTCCAGAACACCCCGCCCGCCTCCCCGGACCTGCCCGGGGTGCGCACCGAGCACCGGGTGGTCGATCTGGACGTGGCCAAGTTCGACCTGACCTTCGACCTGGCCGAGACACCCGACGGCGTCACCGGCACCGTCAAGTACGCGACGGAGCTGTACGACCGGACGACCGCCGAACGCATCTCGCGGCTGCTCTCCCGTGCACTGGCCGTCTTCGCCGACCACCCGGACGCGACGGTCGAGCGGGCGGCACTGCTCACCACAGCGGAGCAAAAAGAGCTGCTGGCGGCGGGAGAGGGCGGTACCGGTGCCGCGCGGTCCCCCCGTACCCTGCACCACGTCGTCGCCGAGCAGGCGCTGCGTGCACCTGACGCCACCGCCCTCATCACGGGTGCACACCGGATGACCTACGGCGAACTCGACGCCCGCGCAAACCAGTTGGCGCATCACCTCATCGACGCGGGCGTGCGTCCCGGGGAGCTGACGGGCATCCTGCTCGAACGGGACCGCCCTCTCGTCGTCGCCGTGCTGGCCGTACTCAAGGCGGGCGCCGCCTACGCCATGCTGGACCCGCGGCTGCCCCGGGCGCGGCTCGAGGCACTCATCGCGGAAGGCGACATCGCCCACGTCCTCACCGGGGCCGCCCTGCCGCTGCCCGGCGGGGTGCGCGTGGACGACGACGCCGTCGCGCACCGACCTCGTACCGCGCCCGGGGTGACGGTCCGTCCCGGCGATGTCGCCTGCGCGATGTTCACCTCCGGGTCCACCGGCCGGCCCAAGGGCGTCCTCACCCCGCACGAGGCGCTGTGGCGCACCCTGACCGGCCAGACCTACGCCGCCTTCGGTCCCGACGAGACGTGGCTGCAGTGCTCCCCCGTCTCCTGGGACGCCTTCGCCCTCGAACTGTTCGGGCCGCTGCTGCACGGTGGCGCGTGTGTCCTGCACCCCGGGCACCTGACCGACCCCGCCCGGGTGGCCGAGCTGGTCGTACGGCACCGGGTCACCACTGTGCACTTCTCGGCGAGCCTGCTGAACCACCTCGTCGACGAGCACGCTCATCTCTTCGACGAGGTGAGGCAGGTGATGACCGGCGGTGAACCGGCGTCTCCCCCACACGTGGCGAAGCTCCTCGCCCGCCAGCCCGGGCTGCGGATCGTCAACGGCTACTCGCCGGTCGAGAACACGGTTTTCACGCTCACCCACACCATCACCCCGGACGACACCGCCGGCGGCGTCCCGGTGGGGCGTCCGCTGCGGGACAAGTCGGTGTACGTCCTCGACCGCTTCCTCGCCCCGGTACCGGTCGGCGTACCCGGCGAGATCTACATGTCGGGCCCCGGGCTGGCGCAGGGGTACCTGCACCGAACGGGCCTGACAGCCGAACGCTTCGTGGCCTGCCCGTTCGAACCGGGACGACGTATGTACCGCACGGGCGACCTCGGCCGGTGGCGGCCGGACGGTGCGGTGGAGTACCTCGGGCGCACCGACGACCAGGTCAAGATCCGTGGTTTTCGCATCGAACCCGCGGAGGTCGGCGCCGCCCTCGGGAGCCACCCCGCGGTACGCCAGAGCGCCGTCGTCGTCCGCGAGGACCCGCCGGGCGACAAGACGCTCGTCGCCTACGTCGTCCCCGCCGGCCGGCTGTCCACCGCCGAGCTGCGAAATCATGCCGCGGAACACCTTCCGGAACACCTGCGGCCCGGCGCCTACGTCATGCTCGACGCGCTGCCGCTCACCGGCAACGGCAAACTCGACCGCGCGGCACTGCCCGCGCCCACCCTGGACGCGTCATCGGCGCAGGCCCCCCGCACCCCCCGGGAGGAGATCCTGCGAGGCCTGTTCGCGCAGGTGCTCGACCTTCCCGACGTGGGTGGCGACGACGACTTCTTCGCGATCGGCGGCCATTCGCTGCTCGCCGCCAAACTCGTCAACCGGATCAGGGCGGCACTGGGCTGCGAGCTGAGCATCCAGGACCTGTTCAGCCGCCGGACGCCCAGCGCCCTCGACGACGTCCTCGACGCGGGCGCCCCGGTCCGCCCCGCGCTAGAACCGGGCGAGCGTCCGGCCCGCGTGCCGCTGTCGCCCGCGCAGTCCCGGCTGTGGTTCCTCGACCGTACCGAGGGCGGGACGGACACCTACAACGTGCAGTTCGCCGTCGAGGTCACCGGCGCGGTGGACGCCGACGCCCTCGGGGCCGCGGTGACCGACACGGCCGTCCGCCAGGAGGCTCTGCGCACGGTGTACCCCGCTCACGAGGGAACGCCGTACCAGCACGTGCTGCCCGCCGCCGAACTGACGGGCGTCTTCGCCGCGCACCCCGTCGCACGGGCTGACCTCACCTCGGTGGTCGCCGCCGAGGCGCGGCACCGGTTCGACCTCGCCGAGGAGCCGCCCCTGCGCGTCCGGCTGCTGAGCACCGGTGCCCACGAGCACCTGTTGCTGGTGACGCTCCATCACATCGCGGGCGACGGCTGGTCGTTGCGGCCCCTCCTGGACGACATCGGCGCCGCCTACGCCGCACGGCTGACCGGCGCGCCCCCGCGGTGGGAGCCGCTCCCCGTGCAGTACGCCGACTACACCCGGTGGCAGCGCACCGTGCTGGGCAGCGGTGACGACCCCGGCTCCGTGCTGTCCACCCAGCTCGCGTACTGGCGCGAGCGGCTGGCGGGACTGCCGCAGGAGGTGACCCTGCCCCCCGACCGGCCGCGGCCCGCCCGTCCCAGCCACCGCGGCGCGTGCCTGCCGGTGCGCGTGCCCACGGAGGTGTACTCGGGGGTGACGGGACTGGCCAGGGAGCTCGGGGCCACCCCGTTCATGGTGGTCCAGGCGGCGTTCGCGGCCCTGCTCGGCCGGCTGGGCGCGGGCACCGACATCCCGCTGGGCACCCCCGTCGCCGGCCGCACCGACGAAGCCCTCGACCACCTCGTCGGCTTCTTCGTCAACACCCTCGTCCTGCGCACCGACACCAGCGACAACCCCACCTTCCGCGACCTCCTCACCCGCGTCCGCGACACCGACCTCACCGCCTACGACCACCAGGACCTCCCCTTCGACCACCTCGTCCACGCCCTCAACCCCGACCGCACCCTCTCCCACCACCCCCTCTTCCAGATCATGCTCGTCCTGCAGAACAACGCCGCGGCGTCCGCGGACCTCACCGGGACGCGTTGTGTTCCCGTACCCGTTCCCCATGAGGTGGCGAAGTTCGATCTGACCCTGTCGCTGCACGAGAGCGAGGGCGCTCTGGCCGGTTATCTGGAGTACGCCACCGACCTGTTCGACCGCGGCACCGCCGAGCGGACCGTGGAGCGGTTCGAGCGGCTGCTGGCCGCGTCGGTGGCCCGCCCGGACGAGCCGATCGGCTCCTACGAACTCATGGCGTCCGCGGAACGCCTCGACGTCACGACC
Organism: Streptomyces sp. SGAir0957; assembly: GCF_043523415.1. NCBI lineage: Bacteria > Bacillati > Actinomycetota > Actinomycetes > Kitasatosporales > Streptomycetaceae > Streptomyces > Streptomyces sp. SGAir0957. The sequence continues at coordinate 8,509,403 of NZ_CP027293.1, read as the reverse complement.
CGGTGGACGGGCCGGGACCGCGCCCCTGTGGCACGCGGTCTGCACGAACTGGTGGCCGAGCACGCCGCCCTGCGCCCGCAGGCCACCGCGCTGCGCTGCGAGGACCGTCAGGTCACCTACGGACAGCTGGTGACCAGGGCCAACCGGCTCGCCCACCATCTGATCGACTGCGGCGTGGGGCCCGGTGACGTCGTCGGTGTCCTGCTCGAACGCGACGAGGAGACGGCCGTGGCCGTGCTCGGTGTGCTGAGCACCGGCGCCGCCTACACCATGCTCGACCCCCGCTTCCCCGCACCGCACCTCGCCGATGTCCTCAAGCGATGCGGCACCGATGTCGTCATCAGCACAAGGGCGCTCGCCGCGGGCGTGCCGGCGGCCCGTACTGTGCTGGTGGACGCCGATGCCGCGTCGATCGCGCGCGCGTCCGGACAGGCCCCGCGGGTGCCGGTCTCGCCCGAGGACACGGCGTGTGTAATGTTCACGTCCGGCTCGACGGGCACGGCGAAAGGCGTCGTCACACCCCACCGCGCGCTCGTCGGAACCCTCACCGGACAGGACTGGACCGACTTCGACGCGGACCGCGTGTGGTTGCAGTGCTCTCCGGTCTCCTGGGACGCCTTCGCCCTCGAACTCTTCGGCCCCCTCCTGCACGGCGCCACCTGTGTCCTGCAGCCGGGGCACCTCACCGACCCGGGCCTGGTCGCCCAACTGTTGACCGAACACGGCGTCACCACGGCGCACTTCTCCGCGAGCCTGCTCAACCACCTCGTCGACGAACACGCCGACGCGTTCGCCACCGTGCGTTCGGTCCTCACCGGCGGCGAGGCGGCCTCGGTGGCACATGTCCGCGCCCTGCTGCGGCACCATCCCCACCTGCGCCTCACCAACGGCTACTCGCCGGTCGAGAACACGATCTTCACCCTGACCCATGACATCCCCCCGGACGCGGCGAGCGTCCCGGTGGGCAGGCCGGTGCCCGGCAAACGGGCCTGGGTGCTCGGGCCCGATCTGCGCCCGGTGCCGCCGGGCGTCGCGGGCGAGATCTACATGGGCGGCCCGGGCCTGGCCCACGGCTACCTCGCACAACCCGGGCTCACCGCCCAGCGGTTCGTGGCGGCGCCCGACGGGAAGCGGATGTACCGCACCGGGGACCTCGGCAGGTGGCGTGCGGACGGAGCCGTCGAGTACCTCGGCCGCACGGACGACCAGGTCAAGATCCGCGGTTTCCGTGTCGAACCCGGCGCGATCCAGGCCGCCTTGAGCGGCCACCCGCTGGTCCGGCGCTGTGCCGTCGTGGTCCGTGAGGACAGGCCGGGCGACAAACGTCTCGTCGGGTACGTCGTGCCCGAGACCACCGCGGACCTGGATCCCGCCTCGCTGCGGACACACATGGAGCACCGGCTGCCCGAACACCTGCGTCCCGGCGCCTATGTCCTGCTCGACCAGTTGCCGATCAACGCCAACGGCAAGCTCGACCGCGCGGCCCTGCCCGTGCCGGACCAGGACGGCCGTCCCCCGTCCGGCCGCCCGCCCCGCACCCGGGAGGAGAAGGCGCTCTGCGCACTCTTCGACGAACTGCTCGGAACGCGCGGCGCGGGGCTCGACGAGAGCTTCTTCGCCCTCGGCGGCCATTCACTGCTCGTCAGCCGGCTGGTCAACCGGGTCCGGTCCGTGCTCGGGACGGAGCTCTCGATCAAGACGGTGTTCGAGAACCCGACCGTGGCCACCCTGGCCGCACGGCTCACCGACGGCCCTCGGGCCCGCCCCGCTCTCAGGCGCCGCGCCAGCCGGGAGGAGACACGATGACGACGTCCACCCGGACCACACCACTCTCACCAGCCGTCGAGGCCGCTCCGCTCTCCTTCAGCCAGCAGCGCCTGTGGTTCCTGGAACGCGCCACGCCGGGCCCCGCCTACAACATCCCGGTCGTCGTGGGCCTGCGCGGGGAACTGTCGCACGACGCGCTCCGTGCCGCCCTCACCGACGTGGTCACCCGGCACGAAGTGTTGCGCACCGCCTACCCCGAGGAGGACGGCGCCCCCTGCCAGCGCATCATGCCCCCGGCGGCGGTGCCGCTGCCGGTGATCGCCGTGGACGACCCCGAGGCGGCGCTGGAGAGGGCGGCCCGGCACCTCTTCGACCTGACGCAGGCCCCTCCCCTGCGCGCCACCCTGTTCCGCGTGAACGACACGGACCAGCACCTGCTGCTCGTCCTCGTCCACCACATCACCGGCGACGGATGGTCGGTCGAGCCGCTCCTGCGGGACCTCGCCACGGCGTACACCGCCCGGCTCGCCGGGCGCGCGCCGCACTATCCAGAACTGGCCGTGCAGTACGCGGACTACACGTACTGGCAACAGGACCTGCTGGGCCGTCCCGAAGACCCCGACAGCCTCGTCTCCCGCCAACTGGACTACTGGAAGCGGGCCTTGGCGGGGTCGCCGGAGGAGTGCGGGTTCCCCGCCGACCGGCCGCGTCCCGTCCGCTTCGACCAGCGCGGCGCCAGTGTCCCGGAGTCACTGAACGCGGTCGAGCACCGGGCCCTGCTCGATCTGGCCGCCCGGACAGGATCGACCCTGTTCATGATCGTGCACGCGGCCGTCGTGGCGCTGCTGACCCGTATGGGCGCCGGCACCGACCTCCCGGTGGGCACGGTCGTCGCCGGACGTGACGACGAGGCGCTGGAGGACCTGGTCGGCTTCTTCGTCAACACCTTGGTGCTGCGCGCGGACGCCTCGGGCGATCCGTCGTTCACCGAGCTCCTCGACCGGGTCCGGGCCGTGGGCCTCGACGCCTACGCGCACCAGGACGTCCCCTTCGAACAGGTCGTGGAAGCGGTCAACCCGGCGCGGACCCCGGGCCGCCACCCGCTGTTCCAGGTGATGCTCGTCCTGACGACCCGGACCGGGGATCCGCCCGCCTGGCCCGGCCTCCGGACGGAGCTGCACCACCAGGGCAACGGCTGCGCGAAGTTCGACACCACGATCGGCGTCCAGGAGTCCCGTACCGCCGCGGGCGACCCCCTCGGTCTCCAGCTCTCCTGGGAGTACGCGACCGCCCGCTACGACGCGGCGACCGCCGAACTCCTCTGCGGACGCCTGGCACACCTGCTCCGCCAGGTCGCCCGCGACCCGGACCGGCGGCTGAGTCACCTCGTCGCGCCCGACGGCCACGAGTCCGCGACGCTGTCACCGGACCCGGCGGAGCGGAACGTCCGCGCGGGGTGTCTGCACGACCTCGTCACCGAACAGTGCGCGCGGACACCGACCGCGACCGCGCTCCTGTACGAAGGCCGTCGGACCACGTACGCCGAACTGGAGGACCACGCCGACCGCATCGCGCAGCACCTCGCCACCGGCCCCGGTGACGTGGTCGCCCTCCATCTCGACCGCGGGCCCGACCTCGTGGCGGCGCTCCTGGGCGTCCTGAAGACCGGCGCCTGCTACACGCTGCTCGACACCGGGTTCCCCGCCGGGCGGCTGCGCACGGTCCTGGACCGGACCGGCATCCGGACGGTCGTCGGGACGGCCGCATCGGCGGAGGTGCTCGGCCGGGCCTGCGTCGACCTCGCGTCGGTGCCCGACACACCCGCACCGCCCGCGCGGCCCGTCGCACGCCCGGAAGATCCCGCGGTCGTCATGTTCACCTCCGGCTCCACGGGCGCCCCGAAGGGAGTGGTCACCTCCCACCGCGCCATCAGCACGACCCTGACCGGGCAGGACTACGCGCCCTTCGGACCCGGCGAAACCTGGCTGCAGAGTGCACCGGTGTCCTGGGACGCCTTCGGCACCCAGCTGTTCGGACCGCTGCTGCACGGCGGTACCTGCGTGCTGTACCCGGGCACGCACCTCGACCCAGCGGTCATCGCCACCCTCGTGACCGAGCACGAGGTCACCGTCTTCGACGCGTCGGCAAGCCTGTTCAACCACGTCCTGGACGAGTATCCCGTCGTCTTCGCCACCGTCCGGTGCGCGATGACCGGCGGCGAACCGGCTTCCGCCGCGCACACCTCCCACGCGCGGCGCGCGTTCCCCGAGGTGCGGCTGGTCAACGGCTACGGCCCCGTGGAGAGCACCGGTTTCAGCACCGTCCACGAGGTGACGTCGGTCGACGGCCCCCGCATCCCCATCGGCCGACCGCTCCCCGGCAAAGGCGCCCACGTCCTCGACGAGCGGCTGCGCCCCGTGCCGCCCGGCGGAACCGGCGAGCTGTACCTGACCGGCAGCGGCCTGGCACTCGGCTACCTCGGCGCCTCCGCCGCGACCGCCGAACGCTTCGTCGCCGATCCGTACGGATCACCGGGCGCCCGGATGTACCGCACCGGGGACATCGTCCGGTGGCGCCCCGACCACACCCTCGACTACCTAGGCCGCGCGGACGCGCAGGTCAAGGTGCGCGGGTTCCGAGTGGAGCCGGGGGAGATCGAGGCGGTGCTCGCCACACACCCCCAGGTCGCCCGGTGCGCCGTCACGGTGCGCGAGGACCGCGCGGGGGACAGAAGGCTCGTCGCCTACGCCGCCTGCGGCGAGGGCACTGCGCCTGGCGCCACGGAGCTGCGCGCCCATCTCGCCGCCCGGCTCCCCGACCATCTCGTGCCGGCCGCCGTCGTGCCCCTGGACACCCTGCCGTACACGGCGAACGGCAAGCTGGACCGCAACGCACTGCCCGCCCCCGCGGACGAGCCGGACCGTGGCAGCGCGCCCAGCAGCCCGCACGAGGCGACACTGTGCCGACTCTTCGGCGAAGTCCTAGGAAGGTCCGGGCCGGTCGGTGCCGACGCCGGTTTCTTCGACCTCGGCGGGCACTCCCTGCTGGCGATCCGGCTGATGTCCCGGATCGAGACACACTTCGGCACACGTATCGGCGTGACGACACTGTTCGAGGCACCCACACCGGCCGCACTCGCCTCCCGGCTGCTCAGCGGCTCCCCCGCCGACCGGGCGCCGTCCGTCCTGCTGCCGCTGCGCACCGACGGCACACGGCCACCGCTGTTCTGCGTCCATCCGGCGGCCGGGGTCGGATCCGTCTACGCGGGGCTGCTGCCCCATCTGCCCGACCGTCCGGTGTACGGGCTCCAGGCTCGCACCCTGGTCACCGCCGACCGCGCACCGGCCACGATCGGGGAGATGGCGAACGACTACCTCGCCGAGATCCGCGCCGTCCAGCCCGCCGGGCCCTACCACCTGCTGGGCTGGTCGTTCGGGGCGGCAGTCGCGCACGCGATGGCGGCCACCCTGCGAGCGGGCGGCGAAGAGGTCGCGCTTCTCGCGATGATGGACGGTTATCCGCCGCGCGCCACCGGCGAGACGTACACCGCCGACGACCCGTCCGTCCGAGCGGCCCTGCGCGAGTCCCTGGGCCACACGCCGTCCGCCGCCCGGGAGTTCGAGGAATCCCTCGGCACGGGCGCACGGCTCGCCGACGCCTTCGCCGCCAACCTGACACTCAGCTGCGCGGGCACACCGCCCCACCACCCCGGGCCCGTGCTGTTCTTCCAGGCCACCGCGGGACGAACGGACGCCACCCCGAAGCCCGACACGTGGCTGCCCCACGTCCGCGGCATGCACGTGCACCTGATCGACTGCCGGCACGGCGACATGGCCGGGCCCGGCCCGATCTCCGAGATCGGGACCGTACTCGACCGCTACCTCCAGGAAGTGGGAGACACCCGATGACCGAAGCCCTCATGCACGAGTTCTACCGGCGCGTCGACGCCGGCGACGTCCCCGGACTCGTCGCCCTGTTCACCTCGGACGCCGTCTATCACCGGCCCGGTTATCCACCGGTGCACGGCCGCTCGGGGATGCGCCACTTCTACACCCACACCCGCAAGATCCGGGAGGGGCGGCACGCACTCGACGCCGTGGTGGTCAGCGGCGACGAGGTCGCCGTCCGGGGATCGTTCGCGGGCGTCCTGCACGACGGCACACCCGCGAAGCACCGCTTCGCCGAGTTCTTCACCCTCGCACCGGACCGCACCATCAGCCGACGCGAGACGTTCTTCTCCGCGCCCCTCGTCTGAGCGGACCCGCTCCCCCGACCGACCGGAGGCCGCCCCTCCCCGTCCGACCGGAACCCGACCCCAGGAGACCCGCATGACCACGACCGCCGGCCGTCTCGCCCCCCAGCACACCTCCCCCGGGCACGGCGACGCCTTCACGCGCCACCTCTACACCCTGCGCTACTCCCCCCGATCGGGCTGGCACGACGCCGCCTTGCAGCCCATGGACCACCTCTCGCTCCATCCGGCCACCATAGGGCTCCACTACGGTCAGGTGATCTTCGAGGGTATGAAGGCGTTCCGGCAGGCGGACGACTCCATGGCCGTCTTCCGTCCCTGGGAGAACGCCGCCCGCTTCCGGCGATCGGCCGCCCGGCTCGCCATGCCCGAGCTGCCCGAGGACCTGTTCGTCGGAGGCGTCGACCAGGTGATCGCCGCCGACCAGGACGAGCTGACCCACCATCCGGACCACAGTCTGTACGTGCGTCCGCTGATGTTCGGTACCGACGTGAACCTGATGCTGCGCCCTTCCGAGGAGTACCTGTTCCTGGTGCTCGCGTTCGTCGCCGGCGGGTTCTTCGGCGACGAGGTGCGCCCGGTGTCGGTGCAGATCTGCCGCACCCAGAGCCGCGCCATGCCGGACGGCACCGGCGACGTCAAGTGCGCCGCGAACTACGGCCCTTCCTTCGTCGCGCAGCGCAGGGCTCAGGACGCCGGCTGCCAGCAGGTGGTGTGGCTCGACTCCACCGAACGACGGTGGGTCGAGGAGATGGGCGGCATGAACCTCTTCTTCGTCCGACAGCACGACCGGGACGTCGAGGTGATCACGACACCGCTGACCGGCACCCTGCTGCCCGGCGTGACACGCGACTCCCTCCTGCGGATCGCCGCGCGGCTGGGGCACCGGGTCACCGAACGCCCCGTCTCGGTGGACGAATGGCGCACCGGATGCGCCAACGGTGACATCACCGAGGTCTTCGCGTGCGGCACCGCGGCGGTCGTCACCCCCGTCGGCTCCGTGAGCGACACGGACGGCGACTGGACGGTGGGCGACGGTGGCACGGGACCGGTCACCCGTCAGCTGCGCCAAACCCTCGTCGACCTTCAGCACGGCCGCATCCCCGACGTGGACAACTGGATGCACCACGTGCGGTGAAGCGCACCTCCGCTCGCGAGGCGGGGTGCCGTGCCGGGCGCCCCGCGCGGGCCCTCACCGGGTCGGCGGCTTGTCCGCCCTCAGGCGCTGTCGCCGCACCGGGCCGGCCGCTGTGGCGATCGCCGCGCACACCGTGGCGAGACCGGCGAGCGCGATGGCCGCACCGACGCCGGTGAGTTCGGCGACGGTTCCGAAGACCACCGGGCCGATGCCCTGTACGGACATCAGCCCCGCCGTGAGCAGCCCGAACGCCTGTCCGCGGCACGCCTCGGGAACAGCTTCGACGAAGGCGCGCTGAAGCCCCAGGGCGTACGCGAAACCCACTCCGGTGACCAGCAGAAGCATGGCGCACACCACCAAGGGCGGGTCCAGCGCGAAACCCGTCAACGGCAGCCCGAGAACCACCACCAGGGGTCCGGCCAGCCGTTCACGGACGGCGGGCCGCAGCAGGCGGCCGACGGCCAGGTCTCCGGCGAGCATGCCGACCGGCAGGCAGGCGAGCAGTACACCGGCGGCACCGTCGGGCATCCGGCGGCCCTCCGCGAAAGGGACCACCAGGCCCTCGGCTCCGGCGACGCAGAACGGCGGCAGCCACTGGGCGAGAAGCAGCGCCCGGACCCTTCGATCGCCGAGCAGGCCCATGCCACCGGACCAACTGTCCCGCAGCACCGATCCGCGCCCGCGCCGCGGCTTCGGCTCCGCGGCCCCTTCCCGTACGGACAGGTCGGGGAGCCGCACACGGACGGCGACCGCGGCGGCGAGGTACACGGCCGAGCTCACCAGCAGCGCGTTCCCCGGGCCCAGGAACGCGACCGCGGCGCCGCCGACGGCCAGGCCGAGCAGTTGGGCCAAGGACGCGCAGACGTTGAGCAGCGAGCGACCCAGGACGTACGCGTCCCCGGTGAGGGTGTCGGCGACGAGCCGGTTGGCCGCGCCGGTGGAGACAGGGGTCAGCGCGGCCACCGTGGCGACGAGCACCAGGACAGCCGTCACCGGCAAGTCGACCGTGCCCAGGATCGCGGCCGCTCCGCACTGCATCACATGACCGGCGACGAGCAGCCCGCGCGGCCGCATCCGGTCGGCGAGCGAACCGAGGGCCAGGGACCCCACGAGCTGCGGCAGGAAGCCGGCGCCGAACGTCACCGCGCTCAGCAGGGGCGAACCAGTGGCCGCGAACACGAGCACCGACAGAGTCAGGACGCGCAGCGCGTCGGCGGTCACCGTCAGCGCCCGGGTGGCCAGCAGCAACCGGAAGCGCCTGTCGGCCAGTACGTGCCCGTACGTGGTGCGGTCCGTCCCGTGCCCGTACGTGGTGCCGTCTGTCCCGGTGGAGTGGTCGGAGGTCACCGGCAGGAGTCTGCTGGACGGACCGGAAGGGGGACAACCCGCCTCACTGGAATCCCAGCTGGCTCACCGTCACCGCTGGTACCCGGGACAAGATTCGGGACAACGGCCCCATCAGGGCGGGACGATCACATCGGAGAATGAGCGAAGCCGGACGGAACGCACGGCGGCCCACCCGGCTCGCTCCATGTCCCCACCGACGACCGAAGGGCTTGACCATGCTCGTGGACACCATCGAGACCCCCGTCCTGGCTCCTGAGGCATACCTCGACGACGATGCCTCGGCCGTCGCCGTCGACGCTCCTGAGGAGCGCGCCTGGCTGCCGTCCTACCAGGCGGCCCTGACCGCCTGATCCGCGGCGCCCCGGGCTGGACGCCGGAGCCGGAGGGCCCGGCGTCCGTCGCGGCCCGGCCCGGCGCCCCGGCGGCCCCGCCCCTTCCCCACGCCGCTGCGCACACCCCTCCACCGCTCCCGGCGGACGGGCGCCCCGCTGCGCCCTTCGAGCAGGTGCCCCACGGACACCCCGAAGCGGAGCGCCAGGCGGCCCGCACACGCAAAGCCAGCACAAGGGATGGTTCGTGATGTCCGCTTCCTTCTCCACCGGGACCATCAGCGCCGTCAGGTCCACTGACACCAAGGGCGCCGGACCGGACGCCGACACCGTGGCCCGCGCCGATGCCCTGCTCAGCGCCGACCGGCAGTTCGGCGACTCCGCCGCCATCGGCGAGCGGAACCTCGCGCGGTTCCGGCTGGGCCTGACCATGCTGGCGCACCACGACGCCGCGGCCGCGGACCTGCTGCGGACCATGGCAGCGGCGTCGGGCGAGCAACTGCGCCCGCTGCTGTACGACCCGGTGCTGCGCAACTGCTTCGAAGTCGACCTCGTGGAGCTGGAGCGCGGCCGACTCGACCGCAGTTCGTTCGCCGTCTGTCTGGGCTACGGCGCGGCGGACACACCGCCTCCCATGGGCCCCTGTGAGGCTCTCACCGATCCCCCTGTGCGCGCCTGGCCCCACCTCGGCGACACCTGGGTCCTCACGGAGCCGCCCCCGCGCGACGACGCCCTGCAGAAGTTGGGCGAGCGGCTCATGGAGCTGTACCGGGACGCGGTGGGCAGCGGCTCGACGGTGCCGGTCCGCCCGACGGACGAGGTCCTGGCGGGCCTGCGCGGGGGCGCGGACCTCCTCGCGACGCTGATGCCCTCCTCCGGAGCCGGGGTGCTGGGGCACGTCACCATGGTCGGGTTCACTCACCGCGAGACGGAGGAGGGACCCCTGCAGTCGATGTCCGGGGGTGACCCGCTCCCCTCGGCGGTGCTCCTGGCGCCCGAGCGCTGCGCCAGTCCGTGGCTCGCCGCCGAGAGCCTGCTCCACGAAGGCGCCCACCTCAAACTCTTCGACGCCCTTCGGACGGGCGCCCTGGTCGCGAACCCCACCGAGCGGGTGCCGATCCCGTGGCGCATCGGTTCCTGGACGCTCATCCGGGTCTTCGTCGCCCTGCACTTCTACGTTCATGTGCTGGTGTTCCGCGCCGCCGCGGCCACCGCCGGCGAGTCGGTGCGCGAGCGGTTCGGCGCGCCTCCGACGGTGGAGGAGATCGACGAGCCGAGCCCCGATACCCCCGCCGCGCAGCACGGAACGCACCGGACGGCCGTCGAACGGGCCCGCTACCTGGCGGAGTGCGTACTGTCCCTGCCCGATGAGGCCCTGACCGAGAACGGGCGGCGGTTCGCCGACTGGCTCCTCACCGCCCTGCGGCTGGTGGACGACGAGGCGCCCGAGCCCCCGGCGCGGACCACCGCCGTGGCGGCCACCCCCGCAGAGGAGGCCGCACACGTGCCGGAGGCTCCCGTGGAGGGTGTCCTGGAGCGGGTCGCACCGGTCGACGCGTGCGCCCTGCCCAGCCTCGGACAACTCGTCGTGAGCACCACCCTGTCCGCGCGCATGCACTGGCTGAACGCACGCTCGTGGACGGTCTACTCCCTGTGCGACGGTCGCAGCCCCGGCTCGCTGCGCACGGCCTACGCCCGCGCGGCGGATCTTCCGGTGGACTCACCGGAGGTCGCCCGGCAGGTGGACGGGAGTCTGCGCCGGCTCCTGGCGGCGGGCCTCGTCACCCACGGCGGATAACGTCCGGAGGGCCGGTCACGGCCGAGCCGCCCTGTCCCCCGGCCCGGTGCTGCGCCTATTCGTCCGCCGGCCTGCGACCAGTACGCGCTTCTGTGCGCGGGCCGGTGGAGTCGGTGGTCTGCAGACCGGACAACTGCGCCGCGATGATGGCCTCCTGTCTGCTCGATACCTGGATCTTCGGCAGGATGACCGAGACGTAGTTGCGCACGGTCTTCTCCGATATGAACAGCTCCCGGGCGATCCGGCGATTCCCGTAACCGAAGGAGACTAACCGGAGGACCTCTCGTTCGCGGTTCGTGAGCACCGGGAACGGCATCTCCCGGAACTCCGTTGCCAGGCTTGTCAAGAGAGCGGAAAACTCGCCGCCGCCCCGTGTCCCCACGACGACGTATCCCTGCGCGACGGCCCGCACGGTGGGGGGCAGGTCCGTCGTTTCCGTGTTCTTCAGCAAGTAACCCGTACCTCCCGCCATGAGTGTGGTCAACAACAGCTTGTTGTCGTCGTGTTCAGGGGACACCCAGGCGATCAGCCGGACCGCCGGATACTGCCGGCGCAACTGCTCCATCAGCTCGATCCCCGCGCGACCGGGCGGGTCGAGGTCGACGATGACGACGTCAGGCCTCTCCTCGCGCACCGCACGGGCCCCCTCATGCGCGTGCTGCGTCCCTGCGACGACGGTCATCCCGCCGCTTTCCAGCGCGGAGCGCAAACCGTCGAGGATCAGGGGAATGCCTTCTATGACCACCACACGAATATCAGGATATTGCAACGTTTTATCCACTCTGCCTCGCTCCCAGTGTCATGACGGCGTGCGGCCTGCACAGTGCTTCGCCGCACGCCTCTTGATCTTCCTTGACCTCGCGAACAGGCGACTGCGCACAGGCGCGGCCACGCCCTCTCATGCCCCGGAGCGGCCTGGGCACCTACGGGGCCGAAGCCGTACGGTCCGGCCGGGGCGGGCCCGCTAATTCATGTGCGACGGAGCCGGAGGATGTCGTATCGTGACCGGGTTCCTGCGCCGAGGTGTCGGTGGCAGTGACCGGAGTTCCTGTTCCTGCTGTGTCGATCTTGAGGTGACGTCCTATCCACCAGGCCATGTAGTCGTCCGCGTTCCCCGCGTGCTGTTGTGTCGCACGTGTCCGGGGGCGGACGTCGCGCTGGCCTGAGTTGCGTCACCCTCCCCTGTTTTCAGTCTTTCCCGGGTGCGGCTCTGCCGTCTGCCCCGGGTCTCGTGTTCTCCGGCCCCGGTGCGGCTGTCGGCAGGGCTCCCCGATTCCTTTGGATCAGGAGTCTCCTCGTCGTGTCTTCCTCCGCGCTCGGCAACGAGCCGCACACCACCCCGCCCCCGAACCACCCCTCACCTGGCCTGTCGAAGATGGGCCTGGCCGCCTGGATCGCGCTCCTGGTGCTGCTGGGCGCCGAGCTGATGGACATGATCGACCAGTCGGTCGTCCTGACCGCCCTGCCCGCGATCCAGGAGTCGACCGGCGCAGGACCGGACGTGGTGCAGTGGCTGACCACCGGCTACTCCCTGCCCATCGCCGTCGGGCTGATGACCGGCGGACGCCTCGGCGACCTCTACGGCAGGCGGAAGATCCTCCTCGTCGGCACCGTCGTCTTCACCACGGCCTCGCTGCTGTGCGGCCTCGCTGTCGGGCCGGGTGCGCTCATCGGCGCCCGCGCCCTCCAGGGTGTGGGAGTGGCCGTCATGATCCCGCAGATCCTGGCCACCCTCCACGTCACCTTCGAGGGGCAGAACCGCAGCAAGGTATTCGGCCTGTACGGGGCCGTCATGTCGCTCGCCAATGTCCTGGGCCCGGTGATGGGCGGTCTGCTGACCGAGGCGGACCTGTTCGGGCTGTCCTGGCGGCCGATCTTCCTGGTCAACGTGCCTGTGGGCCTCGCCGTGCTCCTCCTGGGACACCGGTTCATCCCCGAATCGACCGTGAAGAGGGCCTCCCGGCTCGACCTGACCGGCATGCTGCTGTCCGCGACGGCCATCGTCCTGATCGTCTTCCCGCTCACCGAGGGGCACCTTCATCACTGGCCGCTGTGGTGCTTCGCCCTGCTCGCCGCGGGCCTCCTCGTCCTCGGCGTCTTCCTGCGCCACCAGCAGCGCAAGCAGGGTGACGCCCCGCTCGTGGCCCTAACCCTCTTCCGGAGCCGGCAGTTCTCCGGCGGCATGACCGCGCAGCTCATGCACGGCCTGCTGTGCGGGCTGTTCTTCATGACCTGGAGCCTCTACCTCCAGCGCGGACTGGGCATGAGCCCCTTCCACGCGGCCCTGGCCTTCGTACTGCTCTCCGTCGGAGAACTGGGCGGCGCGACGGTCACGGCGAAGACCGCCGGGCGCTTCGCCCGCCGTCTGCCGCAGGCCGGAGCCCTGATCACGCTCGTCTCAGTGGCCGCCTACGGGTTTCAGGTCGGCGCGGGCCAGGCGCACTTGACCCTGCTGGCGATGACCGCTCCGGTGGTACTGATCGGGTTCGGTCTCGGCATGGTCGGCGGCCCGCTCGCCGACATGTCACTGGCCAGGGTTCCGCACGAGGACGCCGGGTCGGCGTCGGGCCTGTTCAACACCGTCATGCATCTGGGCATCGCCCTCGGGACCGCGCTGACCGCCCTGGTGTTCTTCGCCACCACCGGAGGCTCACCCGACGCCGGGCTCAACAGCGACGCGTTCCTCAACGTGCTGTGGTGGGTCGGCAGCCTTCTCGCCCTGATGTGGGCTCTGATGTTCTGCCTGCCCAAGCAGGCCGACCGCCAAGCCGACAAGCAGGCCGACGGCCAAGCCGATAATCAGGCCGACTGAGCCACCCCCAGGTCCCGGCCACGACGCCGGCCGGGGCCTGGCCCTCGTAGAAATTCAGGTCCTAGGCGTCCGGCGACACGGGGACGTAAAGGTCCTGCGGTGACGCACTCAGGACGAACCCGTTGTCGAAGCGGACCCGCACCGTGACCATCGGCCCCTGTTCCTGGAACGCGACCCACGTCGGGTACAGCCCGCCGACCTTCTGCTCCAGCTGCCTCCTGCTCTCCGGGGGCATGCCGTCACCGTAGGAGTCGAGCAGCGCCTTGAGCCGCTCGTACTCGCGGACATCGGCGTCCTCCCGGACATGTTCGACGACTTCTTCCACGGTGCCTTCGGTGTCGGCGGCGAGGGAGAGGATGCCGATGACCGCCCCGGACACCTCGATCGGGTCGGTCAGGCGGAGATCGGCGGCCAGCTTGACCCGCTGGCCTTCCTGCAGAGTCATGGGGTTCCCTGTTCTACGGTCCGGTCGTGCTCGCCCCATGATCGCTCCCCAGCTGCCCGGTCGGCGAACCGCGGCACGGAACCCGGGGGGATCCGTGCCGCGTTCGTCACGCCGTGCCGATCACGCGCCGATCCGTTATGGCAGGGTCCACTTCTGGTTGACACCTGCGTGGCAGGTCCACAGGTGCACTGGCGTGCTGTCCGGCCATGTGCCGCCCGAGGCGTCCAGGCACTTGGCCGACTGCGGGTTGCGGACCGTACCGTCGGACTGCGGCGCCCACTTCTGCGCCCCGGAACCGTTGCACGTATAGAGCTGGACCTTCGTACCGTCCGCACTGCCGCCACCGGAGACGTCCAGGCACTTGCCGAGCGCCTTCAACGTCTGGTCCGAGCCGACCGTCCACTGCTGGGCCGAACTGCCGTTGCAGGAGTAGATCTGCACCTGGGTACCGTCCGCGGACGCCCCGCCACGGACATCCAGGCACTTGCCGTTCACCCCTTTCACCTCGCCGGTGCGCGACGTCGGCGGCGTCGTGCCCTCCTGCTTGATCCGGATGTTGCGGAACGCCACGTCGTCACCGGTCCCGTGGTTCTGCAGCCCGATGTATCCCTGTTTCAGGCTGCGCGCCGGATCCGTGTTGGTGAAGTCGTTGATCTTCCGGCCGTTGAGGATGACCTCCAGGCGCTCGCCGGTGACCTTGATCTCATAGGTGTTCCACTCCCCCGGCGGGTTCAGCGCGGCGTCCCGGGCGGCGATGTCCGCCGACTGGAAGCCGTAGACGGAGCCCGTGGTGCGGTCGGGGGAATCGGTGGCGTCCATCTGGATCTCGTAGCCGTTGTTCACCGCCGACCAGGGGTCGTCGGAGGCCGGGAAGCCAACGAATACACCGGAGTTATCGTCACCGGCCAGCTTCCAGTCGAGCTTGAGCGAGTAGTCGCCGGTGAACTCCTTCGCGTTGTACCAGAGCATGCCGAGGCCGTCGTACGAGGTGAGCGTGGAGTCCGCCAGGGTGAACCCGCCGGGCCCCGCCTGCTTCCAGCCGGTGGTGGACGCGCCGTTGAAGAGCGGCGTGTAACCGGTCTCCGCACGGCAGTCGGCCTTGGTCATCCCCGCCGCGTAGCGGATGCCGCCCAGCAGGTGACGGGTGAAGGCCGGGTCGCTGTAGGACTCCTCGGTGTGCCCTCCGCCGGTGTAGAACGCGCGGCCGCCCTGGTAATCCTTGCACCAGGCGATCGGGTGGTCGCCCGACATGCTGCCACCGGAGTAACTCGACTCGTCGAGCGAGGCGAGCACATGGGCCGTGGTACGGGGATTGGTGCGGTAGTTGTACCACTCGTCGGTGCGCTGCCAACTGCTCGGCAGGTGCGCGGTGGCCGCGTGCGCCCGGTCCTCCACCTTGACGGTGGCGGACTGGATCGCGGGATGCGACTGGAAGAGCGCCCCGGCGAGGCCCTCGTAGAACGACCAGTCGTACTCGGTGTCGGCTGCCGCGTGGACGCCGACGTAACCACCGCCGCCCTTGATGTAGTTCTCGAAGGAGGTCTGCTGGGCGGCGTTCAGCACGTCGCCCGTGGTGGAGAGGAAGACGACCGCCTTGTACTGGGTGAGGTTGCCGGAGAAGGCCGCCGCGTCCTCGGTGGCGTCCACCGTGAAGTTGTTCGCCGAGCCGAGGGTGCGCAGGGCGGCGATGCCCTCGTCGATCGAGGAATGGCGGAAGCCCGCCGTCTTGGAGAAGACGAGGATCTTGTAGGCGGGGTCGGCCATCGGCCGCGCCTCGGCCCGGGCCGAAGTCGGTGGGGCGGACTGCGCCACGGCCTGGGGCGCGACGGTCTGGGGTGCCAGCAGCAGCGCGGCGCCCGCGCACAGGCTCAGGACCGCTTTCAGTGTCGTACGCATGTGCTTGTCACCTCCGTTCATTGCGGCAGGGTTCGTCACGGCAGGGTCCACTTCTGGTTGACACCTGCGTGGCAGGTCCACAGGTGTACTGGCGTGCTGTCCGGCCAGGTGCCGCCCGAGGCGTCCAGGCACTTGGCCGACTGCGGGTTGCGGACCGTACCGTCGGACTGCGGCGCCCACTTCTGCGCACCGGAACCGTTGCACGTATAGAGCTGGACCTTCGTACCGTCCGCACTGCCGCCACCGGAGACGTCCAGGCACTTGCCGAGCGCCTTCAACGTCTGGTCCGAGCCGACCGTCCACTTCTGCGCCGAGCTGCTGTTGCAGGTGTAGATCTGGATCTGCGTGCCGTCGGCGGTGTCCCCGCCGCGCACGTCCAGGCACTTGCCGTTGACGCCCTTGATCTCCCCCGTGCGGGAGGAGGTGGAGGTCGCGAAGGAGAATTCGTCCACGTCGAAGAGGGATCCGCTGCCGCCCTTGAAGACGAGGTAGAGCGAGGTCGAGGCGGCCGGCTGATTGCTGAGCGGGGCCGTCACGTCCTGGAAGGTCTCCCAGTCACCGGTCACCGGCACGGTCGCGGTCCCCAGCAGGGTGCCTGTGCTGGATCCTGCGCGCACCTCGATGGTGCCGCCCGCGCCGGCCGAGGAGACCCGGGCGGTGAAGGAGGTGGCGTTCGCGAGGGTGTACGGCGTGAAGGAGATCCAGTCGCCGTTCTCGATGTTGCCGACCGTCTTGCCGCCGTGCGCGGGCGTGTGGCTGACCACACTGGCACCCGAGGTGGAGCCGTAGTGCTCGGCCTGGCGGTGGCTGGGCTGGACGATGGCCTGGGCGTGCGAGGTCAGCGCGGGCTGGCTGTTCGCACCCTTGTCGGTGTACTCGGCGTCGATGACGCCGAAGATGTTGGCGTTGGGGTCGTGTTCACCGTCCGCGAGGGTTTGCAGGGTGCCTGTGCAGCCGGTCGTGGAGGTCTGCGGGTGGCCGTGGCTGTCGTGGCCGACGATGAAGGTCACCTTGACCTTGGAGCAGTCGACGGTCCCGTCCTCGGGGTCGGTCACGGTGACCTTGAACGGGATCGCCGCGCCGAAGTCGTAGATGCTGCCGTTGAGCGGCAGGTCGACCTTGACCGTCGGGGCCGTGTTGCCGACCGTGATCTGCACCGAGGCCGTCGCCGACTTGCCGGTCGGGTCGGTGACCTTGAGCGTCGCCGTGTACTGCCCGTTGGCGGTGTAGGTGTGGGACGGGTTCGCCGCGGTGGAGGTACCGCCGTCGCCGAAGGTCCAGGAGTAGCCGAGCGCGCCGCCCTCCGGGTCGGAGCTGCCCGCGGAGGAGAAGGAGACGGCGAGCGGCGTCTTGCCGGAGGTGACGTTGGCCTTGGCCGCGGCGATCGGGGCCAAGCCGTTCTCCGCGTACTCGATGCGGTAGAGGGCGGAGTTCTCGTCGCCGTTGAAGTAGCCGGTGCCGTAGTCCAGGACGTAGAGCGCGCCGTCCGGGCCGAACGCCATGTCCATCACCTGGGTGCCGGTCCAGGGGAAGGCGTTGATGGACTGCACGGTGCCGCTGCCGTCCTGCTCGATGCGCTTGATCCACTTGCGGCCGAACTCGCCGGCGAAGAAGTCGCCGTCGTACTCCTGCGGGAACTTCACGTCCGAGGTCGAGGAGGCGTTGTAGCGGTAGACCGGACCGCCCATCGGCGACTCGGAGCCGTTGCCGAACTCGGGTACCGAGCCGCCGTCGTACGGGATCCAGGCCGCGCGGGCGGGTGGCAGGTCGGTCAGGCCGGTGTTGCGCGGTGAGGTGTTCTTCGGCGCCGCGCAGCTGAAGGCCGAGCCCGAGGTGCTGGTGGCGAAGTCGTAGTCCACGTAGGCGTTGTTGTTTCCGGTGCAGTACGGCCAGCCGTAGTTGCCCGCCGAGGTGATCCGGTTGAACTCCACCTGCCCCGCGGGCCCGCGTGTGGCGCTGGCGGTTCCGGCGTCGGGGCCGTAGTCGCCGAGGTAGACGATTCCGGTGGGCTTGTCGACGGTCATCCGGAAGGGGTTGCGGAAGCCCATCGCGTAGATCTCGGGCCGGGTCTTCGCGGTACCGGGCGCGAACAGGTTGCCGCTGGGTATGGAGTACGAGCCGTCGGAGTTCACCTTGATGCGCAGCACTTTGCCGCGCAGGTCGTTGGTGTTGCCGGCGGAGCGCTGTGCGTCGTAGGCGGGGTTGCGGGAGGAGCGTTCGTCGATCGGCGTGTAGCCGTCGGAGGCGAAGGGGTTGGAGTCGTCGCCGGTGGAGAGGTAGAGGTTGCCCGCCGCGTCGAAGTCGATGTCACCGCCGACGTGGCAGCAGATGCCGCGCGAGGCGGGCACGTCGAGGATCTTCTTCTCGCTGGCCAGGTCGAGGCTGTTGTCCGCCTTCAGTACGAAGCGCGAGAGCCGGTTGACACCGTCGAAGGGGGTGAACTGGGCCGCCGTGCCGTCCGAGGGCGCGTCCCCGCCGGGCGTGCTGAGCACCGGGGCGTAGTAGAGGTAGACGAAGCGGTTGGAGCTGAAGCCGGGGTCCACCCCGACGCCCTGCAGGCCCTCCTCGTCGTGGCTGTAGACGCTGAGCTTCCCGGCGACGGCGGTGGTGCCCGCCGCGTCGGTGCGCCGCAGGGTGCCGTCCCGGGAGGTGTGCAGGACCGAGCGGTCCGGGAGCACGGCGAGGGTCATCGGCTCGCCCGTCTCGGCCACCCCCTTCGCGAGGGTGACCTGCTGGAACGTGTCTGCCACCGCCGCCGCCGGCGGCGCCTCCGCGGCGATCGCGGCCGGGGTCAGCCCGCCTGCCGCGAGCAGGGCCGGGACGGCCAGCGCGAGCAGGCGGCGGAGTCTGGGATGTCGTCGTGCTCTCGTGGATCTGGGCGTACGTGTGCGCACGGGGGCCTCCCGTTGGGGGGTGGGTTCCGTTGGGGGGTTCCTGAACCAGGTCGGGCTGGGAGAGCTCGGCGCGCGCCGTCGCGCCGTGGAGCACCGGACTACGCGAAGTATGACCGGTTCATTTCAAGGAAGTTAGCGGCCTTGGTCCGATCCCGGAAGCCCTTTGACGCGCACGCCCGTCTTCTTTCTCCGCTATCAGGACAAAGGCTGGAACTCGCTTTCTGCGTCGCGGAGTTGAGCCGCCGACGAAGATGCCCACAGCTGATGGCCGCGAGCGGTCTCCTCTGGCTCAGGAACGTTGTGTCAGTGGGTGAGACCACACTGACGTGCATGATCACCTCTTCATCCGTCGCAAACGACGCCTCTGGCCTCTCCCCTGTCTGGGTCGAGTCGATGGGCGGCCCTCTGATCGTCGTCCCCGTCTCCGCCCTGGCCTCCTGGGGCGGGTGCACGGAGAAGGGCCTCATGGCGGGAGACGGCGCTGCCCCGGACGACTACGACCGGGCCTGCGCGGTGGACGACCTGGCCGGCGTGATCCCCATCGACGAGAACGGTGCGCAGGCACTGGTGCTGGCGGACGAGCCGGCGACCAGTTGCTATCTGCCCCAGCACCGAGCGTTCCTGCGGTGGCGCGCCGCCGACTCCGAGGCCGGACTGAGAGCCGCGACGGACACCGTCCTCGCCGACCCGGCCACGGTGTGGGAGCAGTGTGGCACCTGGTCCTCCGATGGCCCGGCGGTGCTCATGGACTCCGCCGAAGCGGGTTCCGACCTTGGCATCGAGTACCCCGGTGGTGGATTGCCCGCCGAGGCACCCGTCCCTCTGCCCGCCGGGCGCTGGAGGGTCCGCGCCATGCAGACCGAAGTGGACGAGGAGAACTGGGTCGGCCTGGTCCAGCTCCTGCCCCTCGAACCCTGAACGGACCGTACTTTCGGGCCGTCGTTCGTCCGCCGGTACGCGGCCGCCAGCAGGAGTCGGTCTTCCAGTGACGGTCCCCAGGACGCGTGCAGCAGTTTCCCCGGGTATGACGTGTCGGCCGACGTGCCTGCGCGACCGACATCTACCGGTGAGCAGGCACGCGGACCCGGACCCGCTGCAAAAGTGATCGCATGTGGTTGCCGCCCGAACCAGCGCGGTCGCCTCTCACATGGCCGGGTCCAATCGGCCGCGACGGAGGACTTGCCCCGGGGCACTGCCGAGCGTCAGCTGTCGAGATCGAACACGCCCCAGGCGGTGAACGGCTCGGCCTGCACATAGATCCTGCTACCCCGGCTGACGGCCCGTCGGCGGCCGGGGACGGGGGCGGGGGCGGGGGCGGGGGCGGGGGCGGGGGCGGGGGCGGGGGCGGGGGCGTCGGGGAGGCTCAGCACGCCGACGCCGGTCGGCTCGACCGAGGTCTCGGTGATCTCCCCGCAGGCGAGCCGGTCCCGCTCCCCGTCGTAGCCACCGTAGAAGGCGACCCGTTCGCCGTGGACAGCCAACGCATGCGCACCCCGAATGTCGTTCGCCCACACCCGCACGGTCCGGTCGGTTCGCTCGGGGCGTATCTCGATGAGCGGGAAGTCCGTGTAGGTGCACGCCCAGGCGGTGGTGCCCGACACGTTCAGGGCGTAGCAGTCGAAGAGGCCGGGGATACCGGCGCCGTACGAGCTCCACACAGGCTGGCCGGTGGTGGTCCAGCGGCGGATCCCGTCCGGGTTCTCGTCGAAGTGGCCGACCCAGACGTAGCCGGCCTCGTCCACGAGCAGATGCTCGATGGCATCCCCGACCGAGAAGGACGAGGTCTCACGGCCCAGCGCGTCGAAGACCTGGACCTGGTCGGAGTCCTGATACCGGCGGGTGCGGGGAGCGGCGACCACGAACCCGCCGTCGGGCAGACGATCCAGGCGCGGCCAGCGGGACCGCACCGCGCTCAGCTCGGTGAACTCGACATCGCCGCCCGGCTCGACGGAGACGACGAGCGCGTCGAAGGGCTGTACCTCGCCGCCGGGCTGCGGTACGCGGTCGGCAAGCAGCCAATGGGCGGCACCAAACACGTCGACGGTACTGGTCAGGACGTGGCGGTCACGGTGTGCTCGGGGAAGGCGGGCGTAGGGAACGAGGGTGGTCTGGTGCATGGGCGGGCTCTCCTGGGCTGGCGGGTCACGGCGATCGGCGCTGCGAAAAGCAGCGGCCGGCGGCGCGCGAGCGGTGGAGAGCCGAACAGGGCGCCTAGAGGGCATGGCCCTTTCTGGTCGTCATGCGGAGATCATCGTCGACCTCCGGCCTTGGGACAAACCCTTTCCGCCCAGCCCCCGTCGTTCGGCCGGAAATGGAGACGGTCCGGCGTCGACAGGCGGGGCGTCCCAACCGCCGAACGTGCCGGCCACGGCGAGTCCGACCGCCAGAACGTCGGCGGCCTCCCTCAGGTACGGATGGCCTCTGCCAGGCTGCGATCAGGGACGAACGGCGAAGTCGCCGCAATGCGCCACCCCGCAAGACGGACGCGTCTACTTCTCCGTCCAGTAGTCGGCCAACATCTCCCCGGGCCAGGCCGGTTCGCGAATGGGCCCTCGGGGGCCCATCTCGGCGAAGTACGGCGAGAGGTCGTAGATGTTCGTCCCGACGACCGCGTCCAGATCGGTGACGCGAAGCCGCAGGCCGTCGATCTGAAGCAGTCGCGGGAACGACTGCGCGAGCTGGTTGGGCCTGCGGTGATTCCGGTGGGCGAAGGTGCCGGTGGCCGGCCAGGCGGCGTTCCCGCGCGGGCTTCGGGCGTGGTACTCGACGTCCTCGGGCGAGGCTTGGTCGAAGTGCCACAAGACGATCAGGTGGGAAAATTCAGGGAGGCCCTGCACGGAGTCGAGGGGGAACTTCTCGTCGAGCTGGATCACTGACTCGATGCCGCCCCAGTAGTCGTCCACGACCTCGGTGCGGCCCTCGACGACTTCCCCGATCGGCTCGAGCTCCAAGGCCATGTCCTGATCCTTCCACTCCGTCGCCACTACCGCCCGGGTCAATCTACTTCCGACAGATACGACGCTGCCCGGGCGTCGAGAACGCCGACGGCCGGAATGCCGCGCCGGTGATACGGACTGAGCAACGTGCGCATGTCCTCGACCGCCTGTCGCGCCCGGCCGGAGTACATGCCCTCCTCCACGGCGTCCAGGACTCTCGTCCACGTGGCGCAGGCCTCCTCGACTCTTCCCTGACCGATCTGCGTCGCCCCCAGGTATCCGAGGGTCACGGCGTTCGTGCGCCGGAACGCGGCCCCGCGCGTTCGCACAGATCGGCGGAACTGCCTGATGGCACGCTCCGGGTCGCCCAGGTCCCGGAGTGTGCACGCCGTCTCGTGCGCGAGTGAGGCCTCTCCGAAGAAGAAGGTGCGTTCCGGCTCCCTAATACCGTCGTGTGCCTCGCTCAGATCGTCCTCGGCACGGAGCAGTGCGTGTGCTGCCTGCTTGTTCAACTTGTTGGCGGCTAGAGCGCGCGCGTGCACGACGCCGAGCAGTGCCCGCTCGCGCGGCGTGGCGGCGGCATACCGTTCGCCCTGCACAGACGCCTGCGCGATCTCCAGGGCTTCGCCCCGGAACCCGAGGTCGAGCGCCTGGTGAGCCATCGCTCTCAGAATGTGCCCGCTCAACGGAGCGTCGCCCGCCCGGGCGGCCAGCTTGACCGCAGCGTTGAAGCGTCTGAGGGCCACGTCGTGCTCACTGTTGTCGAACGCCATCCAGCCGGACACGTAGGTGAGCTCCGCGACCGCGCCGAACATGTCCCGCCGCACACGATCGTCGGGGAAGCGTCCCTTCAGGAACGGTGCGGCCTCGCCTTCCAGGTATTCGTCGAGCGCCCGTCTGCCGTGCCCGCCTCCCCGGCGCTGATCCATGCTGGAGAACGCCACGGTCAGCTCACGCACCGTTCCCACGTCCCCGCCGGCGACGCGCTTCCCGGATACCGGCGCGTCGACCTTCGGCCCCTCCGACATGGTCTCCCACCAGGTCGGGTCAGGCAGCGCAAGCCCTGCGGCGGAGTACACCCCGCCAGTGATCAGGCGACGCCGGCTCGCGTCCACTCCACTCCCCAGTTCGCTCAGCGCAATCAACGGATCGACGCGCCAGTCCAGCGCCTCCTGCGCTGGTGAGGTGGGAACTGCGAACCCCGCCGCTTGTGGCGTGATTGCACGCTTCAGACGGCGGGACAACGCCTCGCACAACACAGCGGATGCGACGCCCGTCGGTTTCGTGCCTTCGACCCACGCGGCTACGTGTGTGCGCCCGATGTGGGAGTTCTCCACCGCCTCGCCGCCGTCAAGGGTCTCCCCGGCGACTCGGTTGTACGCGGCAGCTGCCTGCGCTCGTGACCAGCAGGCCTCCAGCAGCAGTGCCTGGAGCCGCTCGTTTCTCTCGCGCGCCATCGTGGGCTCTCCCGCAGTGGAAAACGACCTCTGGTCAGTTGGTGCGACCTGGCTTGGCAGCATGCCGACCCGGCACGTTCGCTCACGCTACCGCTCCTTTCCACCCGCCCATCGTGGCGCTGGCGGGAAGTCAGCCATTCGGGGAACGGGGCGGAGATGATCTTTGTTCACTTTGTTCACCCTGGACCCCTTGCCCAGGTACCGGGACCAGTGCATGAGCGATTCGCTTGTGGTGCCAGCCACACCGATGAGCAGGAGCGCACCAGATGGACCTGTCAACTCGCCCCAGCACCGTGAGCGTCAGCAATCTGGCGGCCCTCGGGCAGCAGCGACGGAGCAAGCCCGCACGTCAGTCCCGCGTTCCGCTTGCCGTGATGCCGCCCGTCATGCCCTCGCAGATCGCCGCCGCGGGCGAGAGAGAGCCGCATGTCGTGCCACGCCTCCGCCGCATCGGAGCCGCGTGGTTACGGAACTCGTGCCGGATGCCGGAGGAGCGTCTGAAGAACGTGCTCGTCGTCCTCTCCGAGTTACTCACGAACGCCGTCCTGCACGGCAAGGGGCACTCGGTGAGCTATCGCAGCTGGTCACCGCAGCCGGGCCTGATCCATCTCGAGATCGACAACGGAACAGAGATCGAGGAGGCGCCTCAGCCCCAAGTGGTCGCGCCGATGGAGGAGTCCGGGCGCGGTCTGCTCCTCACCTCCGTGTTCGTCGAGGAACTGGGCGGCGACTGGGGCTTCACCAACCACGGCGCCACCGCCTGGTGCCGCCTGCCCATCCACGACGACGACCAGCTCCAGGGGCCCATCGGAACACCCCCGCCTCCGCGGCGCTGATCCGCGGACGGCGCCGCAAGACGAGATCGGCCCGGGTCGACCATGCTGCCGCCGTCACCACGGGTTCCACCGGACCGGACGTGGGGACCATTGAGGCCCAAAAGGCCGAGGCCGCCCCTCCAGCGCGAGGACGATGACGGCGCCACCACTTCCTCCTGCCGCTGACGAGCACGCCGGTCCATCAACCGGGCCCGTTGCAGGGCAGGACGCGGCTCAGCGACGGACCAGCACCGCGTGGGTGACGGTCGGCGAGCCGACCAGCTCGGACACCCGGTAACCCTGGATTCCGTCCCCCAGGTGGTCCAGCAGCCGCTCCCGGTCCCCGATGAGCATGAAGCCGTCGAGGGAGATCGTCACATCGTGACCGGATCAAGTGGGCGGCCGGAGACGGTCGTCGAGCGCGGCGCCGACGTCGGAGCAGTTCTTCCGGATGGTGTCGAGGAAGGCGCGCAGCACCGGGGAGTGGTCGCGGGCCGTGAAGGACAGGACGAGATCGGGCAGGGGCGTGCGCGGGGTCACGTCGCAGAACCGCACTCCCGGGCGCGGGACCGCCCTCATGCGGGACGGTCCCAGGCCGACGCCGACGCCCGAGGCGGCGAGGCCGATGATCGTGTGGACGTCCCTCGCGACGGTCGCGCCGCCGAGAGCCGGTGCGTCCGCGCCCAGCAGGGTGCACAGCCCGGCGACGACGGCGGGCTCGTCCTCACCGGCCGACACGATCAGCTGCTGTCGCCGCAACTGATCGGCTGAGACCGCCTGTTGACCCGCGAACGGGTGTGCCGTGTGCACCACGGCGATCACGTGGTCGTGTCCGACGGGGACGGAGACGAGATGCTCGGCTCCGGCGCCCCGTGGCGGGCCGAGGGTGAAGGCCACGTCCAGCTCCCCGGCGACGAGAGCCGGGCTGCTGCGGCTGGTCGCCATCTCGTGCAGCTCCAGTCTCACATCGGGTCGTTCACGGCCGAACCGGCTCAGGACGCCCGGCAGCGGGTCGAGCAGTGCCGAGGCGATGAAGCCGAGGCGCAGACGTCCCGTCTCGCCGCGCGCGGCCCGGCCCGCGTCGACCGTGGCCGCCGCGATCTCGTCGAGCGCCCGGCGCGCCCGCGCGAGGAACGCCTCGCCGGCGGCGGTCGGGAACACCCCGTGACGTGTGCGGTCGAACAGCCGGGCCCCGACCTCGCGCTCGAGGTCGGCGATCTGCTTGGACAGCGGCGGCTGCGCGATGCCCAGTGCGCGGGCCGCCCGGCCGAAGTGTTCGTGCTCGGCGAGAGCAACCGCGTACCGCAGGTGCCGCGCTTCCATGACCGCTCCCCGTCCTTCCCCTCGTCCGCCGGCAATACCTCGAAGATATCGCCAAGCCACTTATGAGATCTATGAGTGGATGGCGTGATGCGTTCCGTCTGAAGTGGAGGCATGAAGAACGTCTTCCTGACCGACACCGTCTACGTCTTCGTGCACGGCGCCTGGCACAGCTCCGGACAGTGGGCGGCGACGCAACGCGCCCTGGCCGGACTCGGCGCCGCGAGCGTGGCCGTCGACCTGCCGGGGCACGGCTTCGACGCGCCCCTGCCCAGCGGATACCTGCTGCCCGGCCAGCCGGGCCTGCTGACGGAGAAGTCACAGCTCGCCGGCCTGACGATGGACGACTGCGCCGAGGCAGTGCTGGGCGTCCTGCGCCAGGTGCGCCACCACCGCACGGTCGTGCTCGTCGCGCACAGCGCGGGCGGCGGTCCCGCGTCCCTGGCCGCCGAGCGGGCGCCCGAACTGGTGGACCGGATCGTCTACCTGTCCGCTTTCGTCCCGGGCGGGCGGCCGCGGTTCTTCGACTACCTGGGCTCACCCGAGAACACCTCCGCGCTGGGCCAGAACCTGAACCTGGGCAACCCCGAGGCCCTGGGCGCCGTACGGATCAATCCGCTCTCGACGGACCCCGCCTACCTCGACGAACTGCGGGAAACCCACTACCACGACACTCCCCTGGACCGCTTCGACCGGTGGCGGTCCGTGCTGAGCCCTGATCTGCCCCTGGCGATTCCGTCGGCTCCAGTCACCCTGAGCGCGGCACGGTGGGGACGAATACCGCGGACCTTCCTGCGCTGCGCCGAGGACCGGGCACTGGCACCCGCCGTGCAGGACGTGATGATCGCGGAAGCCGACCGGGCCTTCCCTGAGAGCCCGTTCACCGTGCATACCCTGCCCGGCAGCCACAGCCCGTTCGCCGCCCGGCCCGGCGAACTCGCCGCGGCCCTCGCCCTGTGAACCGGCTCGTCCTGCCGGTCGTGCTCAGCGCGACCTTCGTACAGTTGCTCAACGTCACCGTCGCGCAGATCGCCGCCCCGGCGATCCAAGGCGACCTGGGCGCCGGCTCAGGTGCCGTGCAACTGATCCTGGCCGGCTACACCCTGACCTACGCCTGTTTGCTCATCACGGCCGCGCGCCTCGGCGACCGGTACGGCTACCAGCGGCTGTTCGTCCTCGGCACTGTCGTCTTCACGGCCGGTTCAGTGGCTGCCGCGTGTGCTCCCGATGCCACGTTCCTCGTCACGGCGCGGCTGGTCCAGGGCGCGGGCAGCGGCTTGGTCGCCCCGCAGGTTCTGTCGATCATCCAGGTCACCGTGCCCATGGCCCGGCGTCCGTGGGCTCTCGGCCTGTTCGGCGCCACGATGGGAGTGGCGTCACTGGCCGGTCCGCTGATCGGCGGACTTCTCGTCGGCGCCGACCTCTTCGGGCTCGGCTGGCGCTCGGTGTTCCTGGTCACGGTGCCGGTGGCACTCGTCTCGCTCGCGGGTGCGACCGTGCTGCCCCGCACGCGAGGCGCGGCCGGACGGCGCGTGGACGGGGTGGGCGTGTTGCTGACCACCGTGGGTTTCGGTGCGCTGGTACTGCCGCTCGCGGTGGGAGGACAAGCCGGCTGGCCCTGGTGGACGTGGGCCTCCCTGGCCGTGTCCGTGGCCGTCCTCGGCTGCTTCGCCCTGACGCTCCCGCACCGGCCGGATCCCCTGGTGCATCCGTCGCTGTTCCACGACCGCGGGGCGCGGGCAGGGGTGCTGCTGGTGTTCGTCTTCAACGCCGGGGTGCCGTCCTTCACGTATCTGTTGTTCCTGCATCTGCAGTCGGCCCTCGGGTATCCCGCCCTCAAGGCCGCCCTGACGTCGGCTCCGTTCGCGGCGGCGGCCGTGCTGGGCAGCCGTCGCGCGCCCGCGCCGGCCCGCCGGTACGGGTCGGCCGTCCTCACCGTCTCTGCGCTGGTGTTGGCGGGGACGGCCCTGGCCCTCGCACCGCTCATCGGCACGGAGGCCGGACGCTGGGCGGTCTTGCCGGTCCTGGCTCTCGGCGGTGCCGCCTTCGGCTCGTTCACCGCCTCGGTGTTCGCGTTGGTGCTTGCGCGCGTGGACGCCAGCGCGGCCGGTTCTGTGTCCGGGCTCCTGCCCACGGCTCAGCAACTGGGCGGGTCGATCGGGGTGGCAGCGGCCGGGCTCGTCTACTTCGCACCCGCTGCAAGCCCGGGCGCCGCGTTTCGGCACGCCATGAGCTACGAGGCCGCGGTCTTCGCCATCACCGCGCTGATCAGCCTCCGGATGCGCGAACGGAACCGACCGGCCATGCCGTCGGCAGACACAGCGCGGGCTGAGGCATAGCCCCGCGCGGGCATCAGTAGCCCACACGTGCACGAGTAAGTCCCCGGGCATCAGTCGGGGCAGACCTCGTCCGGCAGGCCGCTGGGCAGGCTGCCGCGTTCGTCCGGTGTGAGGTCGCGGCCGAGGACGGCGCACACATGACGTCTCCACCGGGCGGGGTCGAGCCGGAGCAGGTCGACCCTGCCGCCCGCCTCAGGGGACTTGAGCAGGGCCTTGCCGTCCTCGCTCGCGGCCAGGAAGCCTTGCGCGTTCTGGAATTCGTACCAGTCCTGGTAAGCCGGGTCGTCCGCCTTCAGAAAGCGCACGGAGCTGTCGTTCGCCACGAAGAAACCCGTGTCCCCGAAGCCGCCCCCGGTCCAGCGATTCTCGTTCAGCGGGCCCAGCGGCCCGGCCACTCGCTCGGGCGTCCGGCCGGGCGGCGCCGACCACAGTTCCACCATGCCGCCCACGGTGTACACCGCCGCGTACCGGGAATCGCGCAGAAAGATGGCTGTGCCGAGGTCGTCGCCGAGGCGAAGGCGCAGCTTCTCGTTCTCCTTGCCCGTGCGCTTGTCGATGGCGAACACGTAGGGCTCACCGTGCACGGTCACCGACAGGTGACCGGGCTCCCGGTGCCGCCCGACGAAGAAGGCCGGCTTCTTCTTCTTGCTGAGGTGCAGGTCGGGCAGGTCGATCGGCCGCGCGAGGCGTCGGCCCGTGCGGGCGTCCCACTGCTCGACACGTGTGCCGGAGACCGTGAGAAGCTGCCGGTCGTTCAGGAAGCGGAAGACCAGCAGTTCAGGGCCGGTGAGGTCCAGCCCCTCGTTCGGGCTCTTCCCGCTCTTGGCGGGAAGACGTGCGGTGGTGAACTGTGCCACCCGGCGCAGCGAGGGGAGTTCCCTGACGGTGACGCGGTTGCGGTCCGACACGTCCGCCACCAGGGTTTCGTCGTCGTTGACCTGGAGCTCCTGTTTGGCGCTGGGAGGGACGGCGGCTTTGATCCTCACCTCGGCGAGGGTCTGGTTCTCCCCTTCCGTCCGCATCACCCGCAGGGTCTCGGCCTGCTCACCCAGGCGGACGACCATGCTGTTCCCGTTGTCCAGCAGGTGCGGCGGGCTGAAGGTGGTCTTGCCGTCGCCGTGCACCATCGCCCACCCGGTCACCGCCTCGCTGCTCCGGGACACCAGAACGGGACGATCGGAAGTACCCAGCAAGGGCAGGGATTTGACTTCCTCCGTGGAGGTGGGGCCGAGGAACTTCTTGGCTGCGCCGCCCCGTCGGGTCTCGACAAGGGTCCACTCCCCGGTACTGCCCATCACCGCGAAGTGTGTGCCCCGTTCGTTGACCGCGATGTCCCAGCAGCTCGCGTTCTCGCCCCGCTTGTAGGTGTTCAGCATCCGGCCGTCCGACACACGCATGGCCTGGTACCGCGCTTCACCGAGGTCGTCGGGGCCCTTCTTCTCCAGCCGGCACGTGATCACGACGCTGCCGTCGCCGGACACCGCGTTGCCGTCGAGCTCGGTCTTCTTGGCCAGCTGTCGCAGCCGGCCGGTGCGCAGGTCGACCGTCAGCATCGTGCCGTCGTCGTCACTGCGCCGGGCGACGATGGTGTTCGGGTCCGGTCCTGACCACACCTCCGACAGTCCGGAGGTTCGCCCCGGCGTCTGCCGGAACCGCCCGGTCCGCAGGTCCCACACCCGTACGGGACGCTCGGCCGACGACGCCGATACGGCGACCAGTCGGTTGCCGTCCGGGGAGAAATCCATGATCTTGACGTCGAGTCCGTACGCGCCCATCGAGATGTCCGGGAGCTCACCGCTGAGCCGGTGGGCGGGCCCGAGGAGCCGACGTCCGGTGGGGTGTACGTCGTGCCAGGTCACCGTACCGTCGGCGTCGTGGACGTAGGCGATGCGCCGCCCATCCCGGCTGACGGCGGGAACCAGTACGTTCACGCCCAGGCGGAGCTGCTCCTGCCTGATCCGGCCCTTCGCCGAGCGCACGAACAGGGTCGCGCGGCCGGTCTCCGTCGTCACCAGCGACACCACGCCGTCGGCGCTCATGGCGGCGTCCTGGATCGGCCCCTCGGCTCCCGTCAGCATCCACGCCGCGTCCCGCAGTTCCTCGTAACGTCGCATCAGCGCGCTACGGGCCTCCAGGGTCGGGGCGGTCTCGTATCCCGCGAGGGCTGCCAGGGCGGCCTTGCCGGGGTTGCTGTCCGTCAGCCCGTCCGACTGCACGGCCAGAGCACGCGAGCGCCCCTCCGCGTCCCGCTGGGTGCTGATCCGCTCCTGGTAGACGAGGAACGTACCCAGGCCCGCCAGCAGCGCGAGCACCACAGCGGCCGCGATCCAGGCGGCCCGTACTCGGGTGCGGCGCTCGCGGTGACGTCGCTCGGCCAGGTGGAGGAATTCCCGTTCTTGCGTGGTGAGTTCGCTCTCCCGACCGCGCAGTTGACCCCGCAACGACACGAGCTGTACCGAGCCGGGCAGCAGATCGGCTGCCTTGTCGGCGGTGAGCCAGCGTCTGATGTCGTGCTCCAGCTCCGCCCGCCCGGCCAGGAACTCCGCGTCGGTCCGCACCTGACGGGCGAGCGTGGGCCACGCGCCGACCAGCGCCTCGTGCGCCAGTTCCACACTCTGCGGCTCGCCCTCGTCCCCGTGCAGCACGAGCAGCCGCCGGGCGGCGAGCGCCTGCGCGATCCGCCACCGGGTTTCGCCGGTCTCGTCCCGGGTGAGCAGGCGGCGCAGCGGGACCTCACTGCCCGGCAGCACCTGGACCAGGCCGGTGAGCAGCCGAAGCGCCTCCGCCTCCTCGTCGTCACCGCTGTCCGCGTGCTCCTGGCCGACACACTCCCGCCAGGCCTGCTCGGCATGGTGTCTGAGGGCACCGGACACGCCCCCGTTCGCCTCGTAGGTGGCGACCCGCAACCGGCCGGCCCGCTTGTGGTCCCACAACTGCGCCAGGACGAAGCCCAGGAGCGGCAGGATGCCCGGTTCGCCGCCCGCGTCGTCGAGGATGCGACGCTCCAGCCCCGGCTCGTACTCCACGGTCGGCACCTGCTGGAGGGGCCGGCTGACCACTTCCGCGAGCTGCTCCCGGGACATCGGTGTGAGCGGGACCGTCACGCCCCGCTTCAGGGCTGGGCCCAGGCGCGGATGCCTGAGCGCCTCGTCCATCAGGTCGGCCCGCAACGTGAGGAGCACCCGCGTCCCCGGCTGCGGCCGCTCGGGCAGCAGCAGGTCGGCGGCTTCGTCGGCCAGCGTACGGGACCTGCCCAGGAGCGCTTCGGCCTGGTCGAGCACGACGAGCAGCGGACCCGCCGACGCTCCCAGGGTGCGGTGGACCGTGTCCGCAAGCCCCAACTCGGCCAGCCATGACTCCACTTGGTCGACGCTGGTGGCCCGTGGCGGATCCGCCGGCGCCGCGCGCACCTTCTCGAACAGTTCGGTGGCGAGAGCGGCCCGCAGCGACGTCCAGCGGGTGGCGTCCACCTGAAGGACGACGTGACCCTGCCGCCTCATGCGTGGCACGACACCGGCCAGGGCAAGGGACGACTTCCCGCAACCCGAGGGCCCGTACACCGTGACCGCGGCCCGCTCGCCCCGCAGGGCGGTGACAACGCGCTCGATGTCGTCGTCACGGCCGAAGAAGACGTCCGCGTCCTCCTCCTGGAACGTGGCCAGGCCGCGGAAGGGGGTGGGCGGGTCCACGTGCGCGGCGAGTTCGGGCACTTCCTTCAGCAGGGTTCGCGTCCGCAGCA
This sequence comes from Streptomyces sp. SGAir0957, assembly GCF_043523415.1. NCBI lineage: Bacteria > Bacillati > Actinomycetota > Actinomycetes > Kitasatosporales > Streptomycetaceae > Streptomyces > Streptomyces sp. SGAir0957. The sequence continues at coordinate 8,478,119 of NZ_CP027293.1, read as the reverse complement.
CGAACGCCTGCTGCGCCTCCCGCACCGGCTGCGCCGCCACCATCATCCCGACGGCCGCGCCCAGTTCGTCGTCCCAGACGGGGCTGCCGCTGAAACCACCCTTGACGTGCACGGCCTCGTTGTCGGCGCGCGAGAGCTGGATCCAGCCCTGCCGCGTGGGACCGCGGAACCTGCCGCTCTGCCAGATCCCGTCGGGGTGGTCGTCGGTGAAGCCCACGGCGCGCGCATCGTGATCCCATACGCCGTTGTGCGCGTCGGCGAGGGGAAGGGGGCGTGCACCACCGATCGGCCGCCGCAGGCGCAGCACCGCGACATCGCCGGTCTGATCCGGTCTGATGGGGATCCAGTGCCGCACCTCGGCGCTCTGCTCGCCTCCGTCGACGCCGTCGGCGTTGCCCGCCAGGGGTACATCGATCCTGACCCCGGTGCCGGGGGCGATCATCTCGTCCCGGGGCCGGTCAAGCGCGTCCGACACGACATGCGCGCACGTCAGCACCAGGTCCGCGGCGATGAGGAATCCGGCCCCACCGATCGCGCCGTCGAGCCCCTTGACGCGCACGACCGCCGGGACGAGCGCCGCCTCGGCCTCCTCGCGGTCACGGCCCTGCGCATCCGCCACTGTGCCCTCCCCCGCCACCACGCCGCGTTGTGGACCGGCAGCACCAACTCCCCTATTCCATACCCGCGTTCCGATCTCCGGCAACGCCCCTGTTCCACGTGAGGCTCACGGAGAAGTTCGCCTCCGTCGCCGTGCTGGCGATGACCACGTCCGCCTCGGCCGACAGGGACACCCCGAACTCCAGGGTCATCTCGTCCGGTGCGTTCGCAAGCCCCCTGAACCGCGATACGAAGCTCTCCGCCACGGGACGTACCGTGTCCAGCATCTGCCCGAGCGACCGTTCCGCCCGCGCGAGTGGGCGACCGCCCCGGCCCACCCGGACCAGCGACTCGTCGACGTCCCTGATCTGGACCCGCACGTATGCGTCACCGTCGCCGTCCAGCGGAACCTCCACCGTGTGCACGGACACCGTATGCACGGCACGCTCGCTCATGACTCACCTCCACGACTCGCGTTCATCAGTGGGGAGTTGAAGATCGTAGGGGGCCACCACGTCCGAGCCGCCCCGGCGCCGGGAGTCACCGCAGGACGGGGACCCGGCCGGGTCCCCGTCCTGGCTCGGGAGGGGCTCCTCAGCAGAACCATCCGTTCTGCACGAATCCCTCCGCGTTGACATTGCCCCAGGCGAAGCCGCGCACGTACTCGCTGCCGAACTCCGCGTAATTCTGGTAGACGGTGAACGTCTGTCCACTGGTGAGCTGGGCGAACGGCGTGCCACCGTAGGAGCTGCGGACATCGAGCGTCTGAGCGCACACGGTCAGGCGCTTGCCGACGTCGCTGTATTGCGCCCACCGGTAGGGGCCTCCGGCGTAGGCAGCGGACTGGGTCGCGGCGAGCACCAGCGCCGCGAGCGCGGCGGTGAGAGAGCCTTTGACAACGGAACGACGCGCCATCCGCCGGGGACGACGGCTCGGGCGCGGGGTCGATCCGGAGGGTCGACGTAACGTTGACGGGACCACGGCGTTGTCTCCTCGCCTCGATGGATCACAGCACGGACACCGTAGAGGGACAGACCGGCTCGGGGCAGCCGAACTGGTGGATGCGCTGGGTCTGCGGCAGGCGGAGGCTGGCTGCGAGGGCGGCCAAGGTGTGCAGGGCGAGCAGGGTGTGCAGGGTCTGCAGGGTGGCGCCGAGGGACAGGTGGGCGAGGCGGCGGCAGTCGACAGCGATCTACCTTTGAAGCGATGGCAGAGCGCTCGACACTGACTGACTGTCTGACTGTCTGACTGTCTGTCTGTCTGTCTGTCTGTCTGTCACGACCGGTATGCGCTATTCCAGTTGTTGTGATCTCGCATGCAAGGTACACGCCAAATGCTAGCCTCCTCCCCTTATCCCCTTATCCACAATGGAGAGGCGCCGAGTGAAGAAACTACTGAGTTTCGCGTCCGTACTGGCACTCTTGACCGGAATCGCCATCGCCTCGACAACGTCCGCCCAGGCCGCCACGGACAGGAGCGGGGCGGAACGGCTGAACATTCCCAACAGCGGTGCGTGCAGGGCAGGCCGCACTGTCATGCAAGGCATGGTCGCGGGTCCGGGCGGCCAGCTCTACATCATCTTCACCAAGGCGGGCGGGGCGGAGCCTGTCCTGTCCAGATGGCTGCGCGACGGCTCAACCTGGGACGGAGCCAGCTGGACCTGTGCCGGCGCGCCGACCTCCATACCCGCACTAGGCCACGGCAACGATCTCGCCTACCAGCCGAACTATCAGGGCCAGGGGCCCGCCCTGATCGCCACCCAAGGAAGTCAATCGGCCTACCCGAGCCCCGATGTGACGATCGTCCACCTGAACTCGTCGGGTTCTGTTGGCGCAAGCGAGGTAGTCCGGCTGCCCATCGGCAATATCAGCGGCTTCTGCTACAGCGCGACGGCGGCCGGCGGAGCCGGCAAATACGCTGCCCGCCGCTCGGGGAATCTGTGGACCCATCCCGGCGCCGGTTCACTGACGAGCGGATGGACGCTGGTGAAGAGCGATCTGACGAGTCACGACAATCGTTCCGACCAAGGAATTGACTGCTCCGAGAACTACATCTGGAACACCAAGTCCATCAACACCTCAACGCCGGAAACCGGTTGGAACTGGGTGTACCAGTACAACTGGTCCGGAGGTGACGTGGAGAGCGATATCGGAATTCCAGGGAACAGCCTGGCCGACGAGATCGAAGATGTTACCCACATCGGGAGCGACTTCTTCATCGGCGTCAATCGAAACGACGGGAACGCCGACTCCGTGAAGGTCTTCATCGAGTGACCCCCTGCCTCCGGGCAGCGCCGCTCAGTGAAGCTGCTGCAGCGTGCCGGTCAAGCCGCAAGGTGAAGTGCCTCGTTTGAGGGGTTTCCTCCTCGATGCCTTCCCGTGCCACGCGGTACCCCGATAGCCATGCTGCTATGACTTTCCTCAGGGCAAGGCACTGCGCATCCATCGCCATCACAGCGGCGCTGACCATCGGCGGACTGACATCGGCGCCGGCTTCGGCCGGCACGTCAGCCGCCCCGACCTCCGTCATCCAGACGTCCTCCGCGGCTCGTGCGGGCTCCTCCGTCGCAGGGTGTGGCTGGAACGAGGGGCGGGGCGGCGAGCGGCCCTACTACGAGCACTGCGCCACCGACACCAACGTGTGGATCCAGGTCAAGCGGTGGCCCCGGTCCAACTACCACCGCTGCGTGGGGCCCGGCCGCACCAACCTGGACGCCGACGCCACCGGCGCCTGGTACGACAGCAACTATCAGGGCGGACTCTGCTCCCACCCCGGCGACACCGGCCCCTGACCGGAAACGCCGCCGGTGACGGTCGGTGAGAACCGCCCGTCACCGGCGGCGCCCGCGCCCGCGTGCCGAGCGGAGGCCGAGGTGGGGTTCGAAGGTCAGGTAGAAGCCGGCCTGTGCGTGCTCCGCGCTCGTGGGGAGCGGGAGCATGTGGCTGGTGCCGTGGCCTCCGAGGCCGTGGGACGCGCGGCCCTCCAGAGGCTGACGCAGCTTTTCGTGGAGGGTAGCGACGGCGTCCTCGCCCGCGTCGCGCAGGTCTTCCAGCCCGGTCACGATGTTGAGGAAGGACTCGTGCAGCCGCAGGCCCGACTGGTCACGGTGGCTGAGGCGTTGGGCTTCGCGGAAGTAGGTGTCCCGTCCGTCGTGGATGCGGTAGAAGGCGCTGACCAGGATGAGGAGTCGTTCGTAGGCGTGCCGGTAGGCGATCTGGTAGAAGCGCTGGGCCGCGTCCTCGGTCACCTCTTCCCGCAAGATGCTGCCGATGGCGGCGGCACACAGCAGGCCGCTGTACATGCCCAGGTGAACGCCGGTGGACAGGAGCGGGTCGAGGAAGCAGGCCGCGTCCCCCACCAGGTAGTAGCCGGGGCCGCAGAACTTCTCGCTGACGTACGAGTAGTCGCTCTCCACCTTCAGCGGTGAGGCCAGGCGGGCGTCGGCGAGCATGCGGCCCAGCAGGGGGCAATCGGCGAGCGCTTCGTGGTAGACGGCGTCGGTCGTGCGCAGCCGTTGCCGGGCTCGCTGGAAGGAGCGCTTGTCGGTGACCAGGCCGACGCTGAGCGTGCCGTCGTGCAGCGGGATGGCCCAGAACCAGCCGTGCTCGGGCAGCGAGAACACCCCGATGGCCCCTTCGGGAGCCTGCTCCAACGGTGCGGCCCCGCGCCAGTATCCCCAGGTGGCGACGTTGCGGAACACATCGTGGAAGTGCCGGGTGCGCAACTGCCGCGCGCCCAGCACGCCGGCTCGCCCGGAGGCGTCGATGAAGTGGGCGAAAGATGTCTCTCCTCGGCGTCCGTCCTTGGTGGCCCAGGCCGCCGAACCGGCCCGGCCGCCGTCCAGTGCGACGTGCCGCACGCTGGTCTCCTCCGCCACGTCCACACCCTGAGCCTGTGCGTGGCGAAGGAGCAGAGCGTCGAACTGGGACCGGACCACCTGGAAACTGTAGGTGGCCGGACGGCCCGGCTCGTCGAAGCCCAGCGACCATTCCTGGCCGCTCCATCCGTAGAAGGCCCCGCTCTTCCGGACGAACCCATGGCCTTCCACCAGATGCCGGGCGTCCATCAGATCCAGCAGGGGCAGCAGGGAGGGCAGGAGAGATTCGCCGATGTGGTATCTCGGGAAACGGTCGCGTTCCAGCAGCGTCACTGCGAAGCCCTGCCGGGCCAGCAGGGTCGCCGCGGTCGATCCCGCCGGACCGCCGCCCGCGATCAGGATCTGCGTCCGGTTCCCGGTACGGGGCTGCTCGGGCATGCTGCTCCTCCATGCGGGCCTGCACGCGGACTACGAGGCGTGGCCGCCGCGTTCACCGGGTTCCAGTCTTCCCTCCCCCGCCGTCCCTCACGCGCTGTGACACCATGGTCACCATGTCCAGCGAAGAGCTGCGGGCCGCGGCGGGCACCGGGGACCCGGCACCGGATGCGCAGCACTCCCCGCCGGTCCGGGCCAGCGACTCCTCGCGCCCGTCACCAAATGCAGGCGTGTCCAGTCGGAGTCCGACCCTGGGGGCCGAGGAGGAGTACCTGCTGGTCGATCCGGTCACGCGCGCGGTGAGCCCGGAGGCGGAGAAGGTGGTGGCACAGGCGGCCACCGAGCTCGGTGACCGGGTCACCACGGAGCTCACCCGGTACCAGATCGAGGCACGCACGGATCCGCACACCCGCCTGGCCGACTTCGCCGAGCAGATCCGCTCGATGCGCGCGGCGGTGACACGGGCCGCCGCGCACCACGGGCTACGTGTCATCTCCAGCGGCACGCCCGTACTGGGACAGCCGATGCCGCCGCCCTGGACGGAGGGGAGCCGGTACGCACGAAGCGTCGCGCAGTTCGGCGCCCTGGACGACGAACAGAGCGTGTGCGCCTGCCACGTCCATGTCGGGATGCCGGACGTGGACACGGCCTTGCGGGTCAGCAACCACCTGCGACCCTGGCTGCCGGCCCTGATCGCACTTTCGGCCAACTCGCCGTACTGGCAGGGCCGCGACACCGGGCACGCGAGTTGGCGCTGGCTGGCCTGGGCCCGCTGGCCCGCCGCCGGCCCTCCCCCGTTCCTGGAGTCTCGCGCCCACTTCGAGGACTTGGTCGCCGACCTCACGGCAACCGGCGCCATCATGGACCGCGGCGGCCTCTACTGGGACATCCGTCCCTCGCATCACCTGCCCACCCTGGAAATCAGGGTCGCCGACGCCGCGAGCAGCCCGGAGGACACCCTCCTCCTGGCCGCCGTCATCAGAGCGCTGGCCGCGAAAGCACTGACCGACATCGATGCCGGGACGCCGCCCCCGCGGCCCCTGCCGGAAATGCTGCGCACGGCGTGCTGGCGTGCGGCCCATGACGGGCTGACCGGCAACGGCGTCGACCTGCACACCCACCGCCTCGCCCCCGCCACCCACCTCGTCCAGCGGCTGCTCACCCACGTGGCGCCGGTACTGGAACACGACGGCAACCTGGACACCGTCCGCACCGGCTGGGCACGCCTGCGAGCCTGCGGCACAGGTGCGGACCGCCAACGAGCGGCCTACCAGCCGCGCAACCGCCTCCCCGACGTGGTCGATCACCTCATCCACACCCTGCGGCAGTAGCTCCTGCGCATCGACGAAGGGCCTGGCAGGTCGCACCGGAAGCCCGGTAGACGATGAACAGACCCCTGGGAAACTGCAAACGGCTGGGCATCCATCGAGCATGCGCCCAGAGAGCGGGCCCGACTCGCTGCGGACGCACTCCAGCTCCTTGATGCACTCGGCTCGTAGCTGCGGCGGTCCCGGCTTCGTCGGTGCCCGCCCGCAAGGCATCGAACGCGTCAGGCCGGGCGTCGCGGCCGACGCGGGTCGGACTGGGCGCATCGGATGCAAGTGGTTGCCGCAGGACGGACCTCCAGGCGCTCCGGAGCGACGGTCCCGCCGCAGCCCGCGCACTGCCCGTATTCGCCCCGCTCCAGGCGTCCCAGTGCCTGGTCGAGTTCTTCCAGGTGCTCGCGCTCCTGGGCGAGGAGGGCGGCCACGTGAGCCCGCTCGAAGGCGGTGCTGGCTCCTTCAGGGTCGTGCTCGTCGTCGACGGCGACCAAGGCGTTCGCAGCGACGATCGCGTCGAAGTCGCGGCTCAGCGCGGCCACCCGCGCCAGCGTGCCGGCGCGGTCCTCGTCCAGGCGTGCGAGGGCGGCTGCGTACGAGGGCGGGCTGCCTTCCTGACCGTCTCGGGATATATCACCCATGCGTGCCATAACGCCGAGTCGTGGTCTACGATTCCCCCGCCGTTGTGCGGCCATTGTGCTGGGAGCGTACATAACACCGCTCCTCCGGGCCTCAAAGCCGGATCAAGGCCGCTGAGCAGCACGGGGCACGTCGGGCACGCGCGGGGTGCGGTGACCGTATGTGACCGGGTGACGCCGCGGGTCACAGCCGGGGCTTCGCCTCCCAGCGGGGGCCCATGTCGGGGGTGTCGGTGCCCGCCAGCTCCGTCACCAGGCGGTGCACCCGCGTCAGATCGTGCAGCAGCGCCCGCGTCTCGTCCGGCGGCATGTCCGCCTGCCGGGCGATGTCGTCCAGGAGCACGGCCTCGCCGTCGTGCGCCGCCTGCGCCGCCGTCACCGCCTGGAACACCCGCTCGTGCTCCTGGGTGTACTCCTGGCGCTCACCCTCGACGAACGTGCGTTCCGCGCCGGCCGCCGCCGGGTCCTTGACCGGCTCCTCGGCCAGATCACCGGGGCGCCACTGCTGCTTCCCACGGTGCTGCGCCGCGATCCGGTCCTCGTGCGTCGCGGAACCGCCGTGGCGCAGATGCGTCCGCTGCTTGGAGGCGCCCGTGGTCTCGTTGCGGGCGCTGGGGGTTTCGCCGACGGCCGCCGCCTCACGGGCCGCGGCCCTGCGCTGCTCCTCGTTGCCTTCCATCTTCTTGCCGACCATGATGCTCTCCCGTCCTCGTGCTCGGCCGTTCCGCCGGTGCGAGTCAGCTGTCCAGTTCCTCCTGGATCGGCGGCTTCGGCGCGTCCCGCAGATGCTGGGACTGGCCCGGCCTGCCGCCCTTGCGTGCCTGCTCAGCGCGCTGCGCGGGGCTCAGGTCGAGGTCGGAGGCGGGGTCCACCCGTACCGACCGCGCCACCTCGTCCTTGTTCGCGTACTCGTCCGGCGGGATGGCGCGCAGCGCCGCGACGACCTCCTCCGATCCGCCGCCCGACCGTCGGGCGGCCTCCACCAGTTCGTCCTTGGTCGCCGGGAAGTCGACGTCCTTCAGGGCGTCCACGACCTCCCGGGCACTCGTACCGTGCGCCATGGCTTGCTCTCCGTTCCGGTGTGCGGGTCCAGCCGCCGCCGGGTACCCGGCACCACGCGCCCCTATCGACAATTTGCCCCACTTTTTCCGCGCTGGTGGCGGCCCGGTACTGGCGGGGTGTGAGCGGTGGGATTCGCCGCCGGTCTCCCGGACAGCAGGCCGGGCGCGGCGAGCGGATGGCATACGGGGCGTAAAGGGCTGGCCGGCTCGGGGGCCCGTGCGGGACGCTGCGGGCGTGATCGAGCGAGAAGCCGCCGTTCGGGCCGTCGAGGAACAGTTGGAGCGCGACTACCAACGGTGGCGTGCTGAAGGCGCAGAGGTGCTGCGCATGGCAGTGCTGGACGTCGAGGAGCACGAGCTGGTGTGGATCGTCTACTGGACGTCCGAGGAGTTCGTGCGCACTGGGGATCGGCGGTTCGAGCTGGCGGGCAACGGGCCGTACCTGGTCGACCGCGTCGACGGGGGTCTGCACCAGATCGGCGTCGTCTCCGCGCTGGACGACCAGTGGCAGGACGACTACCGCGCCCGGATACGCGGGCTGCCGGTGCGCACCGCCGTGGACGATCTGCACGATGTGCTCCGCGACCTCGCGTCTACGCGCGGACGCCTGCACGCCGTGCGGGCTTTGCGCCGCAGGGTGCCGGTGTTCTCGCCGTCCGAGGCCGTCGCGTATGTGACCGCGTTACTGGAGGGTGACGCGCCCGCCCACCTCGTGGCCGTCGCCACCAGGGAACTCGTGAAGCCCCCCGACGCGGTACTTGCCGTGGAGACCATCCGGCGCGGAGCGCCCCCTGCGTGACGATGCGCGTCGACCACCCCATGGGGCTGGCCCGCGCGACGTCGACCGGCGCGGGCAGTCCACAGCGCGGGCCTGTCTCGCCGCGAGGGCAGACGCGCTTCCCGGCGGAAGCTACTCGGTTTCGGCGGCGCGGCCGCGCTCGGGCCGGTCGGCCTGACCCCATGGGGCGCTCGGTGCACTGAGGGCGTGACATTCGAAGCTGACGTCTGCTCGGGTTCAGATCCACTGGTAGTTGGCTGAGCGGAACGGAGAGGAAGAGGGGGTGTCCCGGGCCGGGTGAGCATGGCGTCCTGGATCCAGGTCAACTGCGGTGCGAGCACGGCGTGCTGTCAGTCACTTGCGGCTCCCTCATCGGTCTCGAGAGTGCGGTAGTGGCCCGAGCCCGAGGGGACGTCCATACCAGGCGGCGGCCTCTCCCCGAGCGCAGAATCGAACAGGATCCGTCCCGGACCAGCCCGACTGGAGCTTGATCGCCTGCATGTTGAGGGCGGCCTGCTTCTACGAATGAGGTGGCTGGCTAAGCTCCGGTTCATGTGGACAGAAGCAGCGACAGCCGTCTTCCCCGGCGTGGGCCTACGAGAACCGGCGCAGGCGTCCGTTCTCCTCGCGGCACAGACGCGACTCGGGCGGACACTCCCGTCGGAGCTTCGGCAACTCCTTCTCGAGACCGACGGGATGATCGGCCACCTGGACGTGGACACCGTCTGGTCCGTCGATCAGATCGTCGAGACGAACCTCCAGTTCTGGTCGGACCAGACCTTCGCGCAGCTCTACATGCCGTTCACCCCCTTCCTCTTCTTCGGGGACAACGGGGGCGGTGACCAGTTCGCCTTCGTGCAGACGCCTGAACGTCCCGACATCTTCGTCTGGGAACACGAGAGCGACAGCCGCCGGTGGGTCGCCAACAATCTGCAGGACTACCTCCACCGCGCGCTACGAGATGGCGGCGACGCCTGGTACCAGCCGTAGCGCGACAGTCCTTGATCTGGGACTTCAGCTCATGTGACCGCGGACTTCAGCTCATGTGACGCGCGGCGAAGGCGCTGAGGGTGTCGGTGCCGGGTCGTCGGGATCGTCCCGCTGCCGCTCTGCCGGGGTGCGGCCGGGGCGGGCCGGTGGGCGCAGGTGGTGGAAGAACAGGTTGAGAGTGACGGCGGTCAAGGTGCCCAGCATGATGCCGCTGTCGAACAGTGCCTGGAGCTGGCGGGTCGGCATGTGCTCGGCGAACTGCGGATACGCGGTGGGCAGGAAGCCGATGCCGAGGCTCGCCGCGACGAGGACGGTGTTGCGGGCGTCGCTCAGGTCGGCCTTGACGAGGATCTGTACGCCGACGACGGCGATGGTGGAGAACAGCACGAGGGTCGCCCCGCCGAGGACGGAGGGCGGCATCGCGGCGACCATCGCTCCCACCTTGGGCACGAGCCCGAGCACCAGCATGATCACGCCCGCGGCGGCGACGATCCACCGGGAGGTGACCCGGGTGAGGCGGAGCAGACCCACGTTCTGGGAGTACACCGTGGTGGGGAAGGAGTTGATCAGCCCCGAGACCACCGTGGCCAGACCGTCGGCGCGCAGGCCGCGGGTGAGGGCCCGCGCGTCGACCTCACGCTCGGCGATCTCCCCGACGGCGAAGAACTGGCCGATCGACTCCATCGCGATGATCACCATGACGAGGACGATCGCGAGGACGGCCATGAGGTCGAACCTGGGCGCCCCGTAGTGGAGGGGTGCCTGCATGCCGAACCAGCGGGCGTCGCCGATGCCCGAGAAGTCCGTCCGTCCTGCAAGCGCCGCGATCCCTGTGCCGGCGAGCAGCCCGAGCAGCACCGCGACCGAGACCAGGAAACCTCTCCCGAACCGGTACAGGGCCACGATGACCAGCAGGGTCGCCCCGGCGAGCCCGAGCTGCGCGGGTGTGCCGAAGCCGGGCGAACCCGGGTCTCCGCCACCGACCTGACGCGCCGCCACCCCCATCAGCGTCACACCGACGATGATCACGATGGTGCCGGTCACCAGAGGCGGGAAGAACCGCACCAGCCGGCTGAACAGGGGCGCGATGAAGAAGAGGACGACTCCGGCGGCGATCACCGCGCCGAACACGGTCGGCAGACCGGCTTCCCCGCCGCCGTTCGCGGCGACGCCCACCGACACCAGCGAGGGCACGGCCGCCGTCGACATCCCCTGCACCACCGGCAGTCTGATGCCGATACCCGGCAGTCCGACCGTCTGCAGCAACGTGGCTACGCCGCAGGCGACCAGCGCGGTGTTGATCAGCGCCGCGGTGTCCGGCCCGGAAAGACCGAGCCCTTGGGCCACCAGCAGCGGCATGACGACCGCTCCGGCGTAGAAGGCCAGCACGTGCTGGAACCCGAGTACGGCGAGCCGCCACCAGGCGGGCACCGCGTCCACCGCATGGCCGTGCGCCGCGCCGGTCCCGGAGCCGGCGCGCGTCAAGGTGTCCGTCATACGAGTTCCCCCTGTCGGTGTGTGCCGAGCTGCCACGGCTCGGTCAGCGGCGTGAACCCGGCCCGTGCGACCAACCGCCGGGCCCGTTCCTGCGCGTCGGCGCACAGGGCTTCTTCGTCGATGCCGGGACAGTGGCCGTCCTCGTACACCACGCGGCCGCCGACCAGCGTCATCACCACGTCCGCCGCCCGCGCCGCGTAGACCAGGGAGGACACCGCGCGGTGCACCGGCTGCAGCGCGAGCGCGGTCAGGTCGACGACGACCAGGTCGGCGAGGCCACCGATGCGGATCTGCCCGGATTCCGGCAGGCCCGCGTACCGGGCGCCGTCGCGGGTGGCGGCCTCCAGTGCCTCCTCGCAGCGCACCGCCGCCGGGTCGAGGGCGGCCAGTCGCTGGGCGGACACCATCTGCTTCATCGCCTCGAACATGTCCTGCCGCCCGCCCGCGCTCGGCCCGTCCGTCGCGAGCCCGACGACTGCCCCGGCCGAGCGCAGTGCGCCCCAGGCCATGGTTCCGGACGCCAGATAGGCGTTGGAGCAGGGGGCGTGGGCCACCCCGGCGCCGCGGGAGCCGATCGCCGCCGTCTCCTCCTCGTCGAGCCAGATGGCGTGCGCGAGGGTAGCGTGCTCGTCGAGCAGACCCTCGTGCTCGAGCCATGTCACGGGACGCACTCCGTACGCGTCGAGGTAGCTCAGCGGATCTTTCGCGCTTTCGCTGCAGTGCGTGTGCCAGGGCATGCCGTTCGCACGGGCGAGGTCGACCGCGCCGCGCAGCAGGTCCTGGTCGCAGTAGGAGAGGTTGAGGGGCGCGGGCCAGACCCGCACCCTGGCGTCGGCGCCGCGGGCGGCCATGCACTGCCGGGTGAGGTCGAGCTCCTCCTGCGTGCCATACCGGTAGAGCCCGTCGGGCAGTCCACGGGCGTCGGCGACCTTCGTACGGTCGCCGAGCATGCCGCGCGCCACCGCGCCGCGCAGTCCCACCTCCTCGATGGCGTCGGCGACCGCCAGAACCGTTTCGGGGTCGGTGGGCGCGTAGTGGTGGTCGACGACCGTGGTGATGCCCGCGCGGGCCGCCTCCACCGCGCCCAGCCGGGCGGCGACCCGGGCGTCCTCGGCGTCGAGGTGGAGGGCGTACGGCCACATGAAGTGGTTGAGCCAGGGCCAGATCGGCAGGCCCTCGCCGATGCCGCGGGCGAGGGACTGGAAGAGATGGGTGTGGGTGTCGGTGAAGCCGGGCAGGACGGCGCGGCCCCGGCAGTCGACGGTGCGGCGGGCCCGCCAGCGGGCGTCGACCTCGTCGGCCGGGCCGACGTCGACGACGCGGTCGCCGTCCACCGCCACGGATCCACGGGTGTATACGGTGCGCTCGTCATCGACGGTGACGACCTGGGCGCCGGACAACAGCAAGGCGCACGGGCGCGGTTCGGGCATGAGGCATCCCGCTTTCGGTCCGAGTCTTGTGGGAAGGGGGCCCGGGGCACCGTTCAGGCGGCTGCCCCGGGCAGGAAAGGACGCGGCGGATCAGCCGCCGAAGTTGGCCGCGATGCGCTGGCGCAGATACTCCGCGGCGGTGACCGGCGCGTGGTGGCCGTCGGGGCAGGCGATCACGGCGTCACGGTCGGCTTGCGCGAAGTACGCGATGGAATACCGCGGCCCCTGGTCCGCATCGGGGCCCGGCTGAGCGACGCGGTGGAAGTTGGAGAGCAGACGGTCGCCGCTCCACCGCATCAGCATGTCACCGATGTTGCAGGTGATCAGGTCGGAACGGGCCGGAACCGGTGTCCAGGCCCGGGTGTCGGCCTCCCGGCCCGGGCACACCTGGAGCCCTTCCTGTCCGTCCCGCTGGAAGAGGAGGGTCAGGCAGTCGAAGTCGGTGTGGGCGCCGGCCCGCCAGCCCGCCTCGTCACTGCCGCGGGCCTCCTCGGGCACGGCGTAGTAGTGCAGCAGGCGCAGAGTGGACTGGTGGCCCGGGTCGGACGGGACGTGCCGCTCGGCGAAGAAGTCCCGCTCCAGGCCCAGGCGTTCGGCGAAGCACGACAGTACGCGCATGGCGAGCGCGTGGCAGCGGGACTCGAACCCGAGCAACGTGTCGCGGAAACCGGCCAGTTCGTCCTCGGCTGGCCAGAGGCCCGCCATGTGCGGACGGGTCAGCTGGAAGGACTCCTTCTCGTCGGGCGTGCCCGTCGAGGGCCGCACCTGACTGCGGTACTCCCAGCCCGCGTTGAGCCCCTTCTTCAGCGCATGGCGGCTCTTGAGGCGTTCGGGCAGACCGAAGAATGCCTCGGACGCCGCGAACGCCGCATCGGTCTCGGCCCGTGACAGGCCATGCCCGGACAACTGGAAGAAGCCGGTCATCGTGGCCGCCTGCCACAGCTCCTCGGTGATCTGCGCGCGGCGGGCGTCGAAGTCGGTCAAGTCCACGACCTTGATCTCGCGCAGCGCCGTAGCGGTGCCCGCGCCGGCGCCCATCCGCCGCTCCCGGTCGAGTTCCGCCTCCGCGTGCGGGGCGTGAGGCATGTTCAGGCGCGCGTCCTGGTGCGTGTTCAGGTACGCGTCCTGGTGCGTGTTCTGGTGCGCGTCCTGGTGCGTGTTCTGGTGCGTGGTCAACGTGGTTCTCCCTGGTGCGGGCGCGACCACGGAAGGGAACGAGGGCCGCGCCGGGTGAACGAAGTGAGGTCACCGCCCCCATCACTTCCACCTGTCCGCACACGGCGGACGGGGCACGCGCGCGCCGACCCTGCTGCCGACGCGTCGTGAGCTGGCAGCCCCGGTCCGAACCCGGGCGCTGCGCGATGCCGCGAAGTCTTCCCGGCCTGTGTTACGTCACGGCGACGAGGGATGACGGGGGCGTAACGGCGTGGCCCCGGCCACGCCGGCCGCGGATCCTCGCGCGGGTCCCGGACACCAGGGCTCAACCTCGTTGAGCCGGCGGATCCGGGCGCTCGATCCAGCCAGTGACACGCTATGCGGGCGGCTCCGCGGAGTAGCCCTCCCTGCGAGGGACAGGTTCCGTCATTGCCCGGGCCGCCCGCTGTTCGGGGACGGTGGGGTGGATGGAGATCGCCTCGGCTGCCCGCCCCTGCCGGACCAGGACGTCGAACAGTTCCTGCCGCGCTTCGAGGGTGCCCACCTCCCGCAACTGTGCGGCGGCTTCGGCAAGTCGGCCGGCGGCGCCGAGGAGCCCGGCCCGGACGATGCGCGGGTCCGCGAACGGATCGGGGTGGGCTTCGACCACGGCCATCGCTTCCTCCACTCGGCCGAGCTGAGCCAGAGCGAAGGCCCGCCACCGATGTTGGAACTCCTCATGGCCGTGGTGCGGCACGGTGAGGGGATGGTCCAGGAGGTGGAGCAGCTCCGCGGGCCGCTCGAGGAGGCAGTGGACGAGTGGAACCAGGAGGTTGGAGCAGTCGTGCCCGCTGAACCCGGGTTCGGCCACGGCGATCGCGTCGTCCAGCCGGCCATCGTGCAACAGGGCCGAGGAGAGCCAGGCCTGGTAGCCCACCCAGTCGTCGGCGGCGATGGCCTCGCGCATCACGATCTCGGCTTCCTGGGCCCGGCCGTGCTCCCGCAGAGCACCCGCGTAGATGTCCAGGAAAGTGTGCGCGTCCTGTTCGGCGACCAGCACGCGCAGGTCGTCGAGACGGCCATGACGCGCCAGCAGTCCGGCGTAGGCGACGACGGTGTCGTCCGAAAGGGGGTGGCATCCGGCTATGTCCTCGGCGTAGACCCGAAGTGCCTCCTGCGCGCGGCCCGCTCGCTCCAGCACCCGGGCCTTCAGTTCCCGCGCGTCCGAGCGGCAGGAGGCCTCTCGCCCCGTGTCGTGAGCTTGGCGCTCCGCTGCAACGTGCGGGGCGAGAAGCTCCAGCACCCGCTCGTCCCGGTCTCCGCCTTCGGTGATCTCCACCAGGGCCGTCCTTCTCCACGCCGCACCCAGGTGCGGCACGAGCAGGTCAATGGCCTCATCCACATGGCCCGCCCGGGCGAGCAGCTCGACGACGCCACCACGCACGACCGGTGCGGCGCCGCCCTCCCCGCCCGGGTCCACCAGCGCCAGCGCTTCCTCCACCCGGCCCGCTCGGAGCAGAACCTCCGCCTTCACCCACACAGCGGCCGGCCACCCCGTCGCGGCGAACGGCTCCATCACCTCCAGCGCCCGCCTGAACTCCCCCGACCGGCACAGCTCACGCGCCGCCTCCTCCGCGCAGAACCACTCACCGCGCTCCCTCGCCGCCCCGATCAGCAGGTCCAGACGATCGTGCTCCAGGAGCAGAGCCACCTTCCGGGGACCAAGCCCCCCGTAATTGCCGACCTGCCACGAAAGATCATCCGTATTCATCGCACGCAGCGTAGAAGCAGCCACCGACAGGCGAACTGATGGCCCGGGCATCGACGCTCATGCCGTGCACCGGCAGGGGGCTACAGGCAGCCCTCCAAGGTGACCCCGCCATCAGCGTGCTAGCCGGTCTCGGCCGCAACCAGTGACCCGTGTCGCCGTACGCCCGGACCTTCCTCAGCAGGTACCGCTGCGCTTGCCCAGCTCTCAAGGTGCTTGAGGCCGGAGCTCCGGGATCGGAGAGCCGCTCGGTCAGCGACCGGCCGACGAGGGGCCGTGGAGGACGTCACGCAGCCGGTGTGCGAACTCGTCCGGCCGGCCCGCGTACCCGAACTCCCCGCCGAGGAACCCGCCATGATGGCTCGGGAACACGGTCACCCGCTGCCCGAGCAGTTCGGCGGTCGCGACGGCCGTGCGCCCGGTCAGCACGCCTTCGGACTCCTCGCCCACAGCGATCACGACGCGGGTCGGTGCGGCGGCGATCGCGTCGACGTCCGGCCGATAGCTGCTGACCGCCCATGACCGGTCGGACAGCAGCGGATCGTCACGTGAACCGTCATCCTCCGCGGGCATCCCGAAGGCGACGGGATCGGCCGGCGGCTGAGCGAAGTACGCGTCGGTGAACTCTCCCTTCCACGAGGTCATCGCCACGAACGCGGCCATCCCGGCCCCCCGCCCCCGCTTCTCGTATGCCTCCCGGACCCCGGCCTGTGCCCGCAGGGCCGCCGGGCCGTCCGGCAGGAGGGTGAGGAGCGGCGGCTCGTGCGCGACCAGGGTGGTGATGTCCGTGGGATACCTCGCCACGACCGCGAGCGCGGTGACGGCTCCCCCGCTGCTGGCGAACATCTCGACCGGCCCGGCCCCCAGAGCCTCGATCACGGCGTGCACGTCGTCGGCCTGGGTCTGCGGCGTGTGGTCGACCCGTCCGTCGTGACGGGCGCTGCGCCCGAGGCCGCGCGGGTCGTAGGTGACCACGGTCCGTTCGGGGAAGCGCGTGGCGAGCGCGGCGAAACCGGCAGCATCCATGGGCTGCCCGATCATGAACAACGGCGGGCGTCCATCCACGGTCGGCAGCGGACCGCGAACGTCAAAGACGAGGTCCACGCCGACTGCCTTGAGTGTGTGAGTCTCCATACCTGTGCAGACCGGCCCAGGGCCCGAAACTCGTCGGTCGTCAGCGAGGATGATTCGCTGAACCCTACGTCGCCGCGGGGCGCGGAACTCAGCTGGTGACCAGCACAACGATTACGGCCATCCGACGCGTCACTGACCGGAAACCCACCCCGTGAGTCCTTGACGAAGTTTCTCGACCGCCCACCGGCCGGAGCAGGTGGCCTCGCGGGGGTAACGTCCTCGCCATGGACTCTCGTACAACCATCGAGCGCGCTCAGCGCTTCAAGCAGCTCCACGCCGACCACAAGCCGCTCGTGCTGCCGACCGTCTGGGACGTCTGGTCCGCGCGGACGGCGGCAGGCGCCGGATTCCCCGCGCTGACGATCGGCAGCCACCCGCTCGCGGACTCCCGCGGCGCCGACGACCACGAGGGGCAGACCTTCCAGGAGGTGCTCGACGCCGTCAGGCCGATCATCGCGGCCGTCGACGTCCCCGTCTCCGTGGACCTGGAAGCCGGATACGGGCAGGAGCCCGCGGACCTCATTGCCGGACTCATCGAGGTCGGCGGTGTCGGACTCAACGTCGAGGACACCGTCCACTCCCAGGACGGCCGCGTGCGCAGCACCCAGGAGCACGCCGACTACGTGGCCGGGCTGCGCGCGGCGGCGGACAAGGCAGGGGTCCCGATCTGGGTCAACGGGCGCACCGACCTCTTCCTGCACGCGAAGGACGCCCATGACGTCCTCGACGAGGCGATCGAGCGGCTGCGGGCCCTGGAGCAGGCCGGCGCCGACAGCGTCTACCCGGTGACGATCCAGGACGACGACGACCTGCTCACGGCGGTGACCGGCGCCGTCGCCGTTCCCGTCAACTCCACCGCCCACCCGGTCAAGCACGACCTCGCGCGCTTCCGCCGCCTCGGCGTCGGCCGGATCACCTACGGCCCTTTGCTGCAGATCGCCATGACGGACGCGATGAAGGACATGCTCGGGCCCTGGGCCTCCTGAGGGCCGTCGCGCCCCCAGCCGGTGTGTACGCCGCCCCTACTTCTCCCCGGGCGGCGAAGCACCGTCGAGCTCCGTCAGGCGCTCGCGGCACATGCCCGCCGCGGTGACCGCGCCCAAGTCCTCGTAGATGGCGAGGGCCTCGGTGTAGGCGGCTCGCGTCTCGGCGCCGGATGGAAGTACACCCGCCAGAGAACACAGGGTGTCGGCGAGGCCGCGGCGGGAGCCGACGCGACGGAACGCGGCGCGTGCCTCCTCGTAGGCGGCTCGCGCCCGCTCCGGTCGTCCGTCGGCGCGTTCCGTGTCGCCGAGCGCGCGCAGGGTGAAGCCCAGACCGCCGGGGTTGTCCAGGTCCCGGTGCATGTCGGCGGAACGGGTGAGCGTCTCGCGGGCCTGCGCGTAGTCGCCTTGCAGGCGCTGTACGTCACCGAGCCCGCGGAGCATGTTGGCCTCACCGCGCCGGTCGCCGATGCGGCGGGACAGGTCACGGGCCCGGGTGAACAGGTCGGCGGCTTCGTCGAGGCGGCCGTCCGCCCGGGCCACGTGACCGAGGCCGCGCAGCGACTGGGCCTGTCCGCGCAGGTCACCGATCTCCTCGTACGTGGTCAGGGCCGCTCGGTAGCTCGTACGCGCGTCGTCTCCCCTGCCCTGGTTGCGCGCGATGTCGGCCAGGCCCCGGACGGCCTGTGCCTGGCCCCTGCGGTCGCCCAGCCCCGTGTACAGCTCACGCGCCCGCCGGAACTCCTCGGTGCTGTGCTCGTAACGGCCCAAAGAGACACCGACGTTGGCCATGCCCCAGAGCGTGTCGGCGAGGCCCGCGCGGTCGTCGAGTTCCTCGTAGAGGCGCCGAGCACTGCCGAACAGTGCGCGCGCGTCCTGGTAGCGGCTGCGGGAACGTTCGGTCTCGGCGAGGCCCCACAGGGCGTCGGCCTGACCGCGCCGGTCGCCGAGTTCCTCGTAGAGGCCGGCGGCGCCCAGATAGTTGTCCCGGGCGGCATCGAAGTCACCGCTCGTACGCTCGGTGTCGGCCAGGCCTCGCAAGGCGTCGGCCCGGCTGGGACGGTCGTGATCGGTCCTGGCGGTGTCCCTCATGGTGCTCCACATTCTCGCGAGTTCGGTGGTGGCGCCGAGACCGCCGAGGAGAACGTGCGTCATCGCGGCGAGCCGCCTGGCATGGGCGGAGCGGCGTTCGACGGCGGCCACGGTCACGGCGATCAGGTTGGTGCGCTCCCTGTCGAGCCAGGCCCGAGCGACGCGCGGGTCTCCCTCGCTGGTGGTCAGCGCGGCCAGCGCCGCATCGCCCTGGCTCAGAAGATGGGTGAAGAGCCGGTCGAGTACCTCGTCCCAGCGCTCCCTGGGCTCCTGCCGGACCGCACGGCTGCGGGCGTAGGCGAGGAAGAGATCGTGGAAGCCGAAGCGCCCGCGCCCCAGGAGCTGCAGCAGGTACCGGGTGGCCAGGTCGGCCATCCGGCGGCGGCACTCGCGCGCCGTCGTCCCGGTCATCGCCGCGCACGCCTCCACCTCCAGCTCGGAACCCGGATGCATGGCCAGTACCCGCAACAGGTCGGCCTGCAACGGGTCGGCTGCCTCCAGCGCCTGCCAGGACACCGCGAACGCCGCACCGACACGACGGTCGGCGTCGGGTATCTCGATGAGCGAGGAGTCCGTCTCCCGCATCGCCGCCAGGAGTTCCTCCGGCTCCTCGAAGCGCAGCCGGGCGGCGACCGCCTGCACCGCCAAGGGGAGGAATCCGCACGCCCGGCAGATCTCCCCCAGCGCCGGATCCGTCGGCTCCAGGGCGGGCAGCCCGGCGCTCGCCACCAGCAGTCGTACCGCCTCGTCGGCGGGCAGCACGTCGAGTTCCATCAGCGTGATGCGGTCAGGATCGTGCAGCGCGAGACGGCTGGTGATCAGGACAAGGCTGCTGTCGTCGCCGGGAAGCAGGGACGCCACCTGTTCCAGCGACGCCACGTTGTCGAGCAGCAGCAGGCCGCGTCTGCCGTGCAGCCAGTTGCGCCACAGTGCGGCCTTCGCGTCAAGGTCCGGGGCGTCGTCGCCGCCGATGCCCGCCCAGGTGAGGAGGGCCTCCATCGCGGCCTGCGCCGTCAGCGGAGCCCGGTCGGGGGTGTGCCCGTACAGGTCCAGTTCGAACTGCGCGTCCGGGAAGTCGACGGCGAGCTGGTGGGCCAGATGCCGGGCCAGGGCCGACTTTCCGACGCCGGGCATGCCGACGATGGCGTGCACGAGTTCGGGCCGACCGGTGAGATTCCCGGCGACCAGTTCGGGCAGCCGGGCGCGCTCGGCCTTTCTGTCGACGATCCTGCGCGGCGGCGCCTTGAGGGTGGTCCGCACGGACACCGTCGGCTGCGAACCGGCTGCGACCCGTGCCGATTCCGCCGGGCGTTCGGGATCCAGAGGGCGCAAGACAGCGTCGCGACCGGTCAGTTCCCGCAGTACGCCCCGAAAACCCGGGTCCGCGAGCAGGGCCCGTACCGGAACAGCCGTCAACCGGCGCCCCTCGTACGGCCGGTCGCTCCAGGCGACGACGCCCAGCAGGGCGCCGCTCTTGTGCACGACAGCGCTACCGGACATGCCCGACCACTGGTCCCAGCCGGCCGGCCAGGCAGTGGACACGTCGATGGCGTAACGGTCGCTGCGCGTGTACGTCAGCGGATCGAGGACACCCCGGACCGTTTCGGTCTCCGTGCCATCGCCCGTGCTGCGCGCGGCCGCCGCCGACATGCCGGTCACGGCGACGGCAACCGGTTCGGTGCCCGCCACCTCGGCCCAGCGCGGCTCCGGGACGGCGGGCGCGCCGGACGTGCCGAGCCCCTCGGCGGAGAGCCGCGACAACGGTTCGCAGGAGAGCCGCAACAGCGCCGCGTCCAGCCCGGCGTCCCCCTGCCATGCGACCGTGCACGGCACCGGGTCGGCCATGCGCACCGCTCCTCGCCCGCCGAGAACCGACCTGACCGTGATGTCCGGTCGTGGCCTGCCGTCCGCGAAGGTCACACCGTGCCGGGAGGTGAGGACGAGCAGCGGCGCGAGTAACCGTCCGGACGAGAACTCCTTGCGCCCCTCGGCGTCCTCCGGACCCGCGGTGACCGCGACGAGTCCCGGGTGGAGCGGTGCGGTCGCGTCGTGCGCGCGCCTGGTCTCCGGGACGGTCCCGTCATGCACGCGGCCGGCCTCCGGGGCGGCCCCGTCGTGCACGCGCCCGGTCTCCGGGGCGGCCCCGTCGTGCGCGCGCCCGGTCTCCGGTGAGGTCACCGCCGGCCGGAGACGGTGGCCGACTCCCCGGTCAGGGTGTCGTGGACGTCGAGCTTGAGGCGCAGCCTGTGGGTCGTGCCCTCGGAGACCTTGGCGTCCGCGCCGAGCTTGACCACACCCAGCCGCACACCGCCCGACGCGCCGGCGTCCTTGCGCACCTCGACGAGGAACTCCATCTCCACCTCGGCGATGCGGAATTGCAGCCGCGCGTCCTTGCCGTACTCCTGCGCTGCGGCCAGCTGCGTGCGCAACTCCTCGATCGCCTCGGTGATCTCACCGCTGTCCGTCGCCATCCCGCGCCCCCCGTTGTCGCCGATCACTGTCGCCGCATCCTGCCGCACCGGTCCGGACGTCGACAACACGCTCGCGCCTTGTCCGGGGCCCGGGGTCCGGGGCTCGGGGCCCGGCAACATTCGGATGCCATGGGACATGACCGACCTTGCCGCCCGCCGCCGGGGCCTACTCCGGCCATCTCGGTTCGGGAGCCGGGTTCACGCGGTGCCAATCAGTGCCGTTCGAACGCCAGATCTCGCGGCCGCACGTGCTCGCGCGGCCCCGCCGCCCGCAGGACCACGTCCAACACTCGTGCGGGGTCGGCCGCGTAGGCGTGCGAGAACCACGCCATGTTGGCCTCCACCACGGCCCAGCGGTGGCCTGGGCGGTAGGGGTCCAGCAACTGCCCGACGTCCACGACGACGGCACTGGGCAGCGTCTGCCCTGCCACGTCGGCCAGCCTGTCGACGAACTCCGTGATCTGCGCGGCGGTGGCCCGGTCCGGGCGGTCCGAACCGAGCGGGCGGACATCCAGTCGGCCGAACACCGCGTACCGGCTCGCCGCCACGATCCGGCCCTCCAGCAGGAACAGCCGGTACTCGGCCGCGAACGTCACCACCTCCGACAGCAGCACCGGAGTTGCCGGGTCCAGAGCGGAGGGCAGCCGGGCGCCGTCGGTGTACACCCCGGGCGGGAAGGACTTGTCCCGGGGCGGTTTGACGAACGTCGGCCGGTCGATCCCGCGCGCTTCCGCGAGTGTCACTGCCCGTATCTGGCGGCCGGTGAACTCCTCCGGCAACTCGGTGAGCCAGCCGTCCGCCGGCTCCAGCAACGCCAATCCGAGCCGTGCTCCCAGCCGCGCACCCGCGACCGGTCCGCCGTACCAGTACGCAGGTCCCGCGAGCCCGGGGTCCTCCGCCGCCCTGACGGACATCCCCCGCCCCGCCGCCTCGACGGCCAACAGCTCCATCGTCGACGTCCGCCGCCCAGGCATGACCAGCACCCCGAACCCCCCTCCGAACCAAAACCGCCACGCTATCTGTCGAACAGCTCACCGGTGAAATGCCCCACAGCCCACTGAACTCTCGCTGGACGAAATCCGGTTGCCTCACGGAAGTAGTCTTCGATCGTCGCCCGGACGACGGGAAGAGGCAGGACACTGACGCGATCGAAGAAGTAGGGGGTCCAGGGGTCGGACAGTACCTTCGGGTCCCTGACCGGTGGGTTCGGGTTCAATGAAACCCAGACGGAGTCGGCCACATCGGCACCCATCTCCTCCGTCACTTCGTCGGCGAGCCCGAGGTCGCAGTACCAGAGAATTCCCCCGAATCCCGATGGGTGATCGAGACCAACTGACAGAACATTGTCCGGCACGCCGATAGCGGTGCGCGTAATCGAACTCACTGAAATGAGCTCATGGACATCCCCCACATCGCCGAGACAATTCTCGAAGACGGGCTGGACGACTGGGTCCCGCTGCACAGTCTCGCCTGGGCGGCACAGGACGAAGCCGCTGGTTCCGGAGATCGCCCCCGTGACGTGCTGGCGGCAGCGTTGGGTTTTCTGCTCGAACAGAAGCTCGTGACAGTCGGAGATCTCGGGGATCGCATCATTCCATGGCAGGGAGACGTACCCTCGGTGGTGAGCCGTGTGGTGCGCCAGTGCGACGAACTCGACTGGAACCCTCGGGGGGACGGATGCTGGTTCGCCAACACCGATAAGGGCAACGCCTGGATCAGGTCGCGGCAACGGTGACCTGGGCGGTCCAGGACCCGGCCCCCGGGGCGGATCCCAGTCCACGTCGACCCGTACTTCGTGGAAGTCCCGTGCGAGGCTCACGACCATGTCCGCCACGGCACCCCGCATACAAACAGGGGGGCGCCTCTCCTTCTCCCTTTCTCGTCTCACCATGCAGCCATTCAACCTCGTCGACTTCATGACGGTTTCAGTCGCCAGAAGGTTCAGGCCGCGCCGAGGAGAGGGCCAGGTCCCGTGCGTCGCACGGTTTCGGCCGTGGGCAGTGGCCGGGCCGCTCCGAGGAACCGCGATTTCCGCTCCCACCACCGCTCTCATGGGCGGACCGTGAGCCCGTCCAGGATGAGGTCGAGCAGGCGTTCCGCTTGCTGTCGGTGTTCGGCACCGGCCGAGGTGAGGGCGATGCCTTCCAGGGCGGCGGCGATGTCGGTGGGCTGGATGTCGGTGCGGATCGCCCCCGCGGCCGTGCAGGCGTCCATGAGTGAGGTGAGGGCGGCCTGGATCATCTCCCGGCTGTGACCGTACGGGTATCTTCCGGTCGCGGCGATGGCGCGCAGGGCGTCGATCATGCCGTACTTGGCGGTGACGTAGTCCAGGAACAGGCGTGTCCACGCGCGCAGGGCTTCTGCCGGCGGCTCCTGTGCCAGGAGGGCGGGAGCGGCTTCGCACAGGCGGGCCACCTCGTTGCGGTAGACCGCCTCGATCAGGGCTTCGCGGGTGGGGAAGTTGCGGTACAGGGTCGCGCTGCCCACGCCTGCGTCCTTGGCGATGCGCTCCAGGTGGGCGTCCAGCCCCTGCGTCGAGAAGACGCGTACAGCGGCCGCCAGGATCTTCTCCCTGTTGCGCCGTGCGTCGGCCCGCAATGGCCGGAGCGTTCCGTCGCTCATCCGTGCTCGCCATTCCCCTCTTCCAAGCGTTGCGAATTGCTAACCGGACACGCCCCCACTTATGGTGAGCTAACTGGGGACACCTCCGGTTTCACTGTAGGTCACCGCACTGACCTGCGCGCACCCCGTCGAAGGAAGCCGTTCATGTCAGGCATCCAGGGCAAAGTCATCGCGATCACCGGCGCCAGCAGCGGCATCGGTGAGGCAACCGCCACCTACCTCGCGGAGAAAGGTGCTCAGTTGGTGCTCGGAGCCCGGCGCGAGGACCGGCTCCGCAGCGTCGTGGAGGGCATCACCGCGAAGGGCGGCACCGCCACCGGCCTAGTCGTCGATGTCACGCGCCGCGAAGACCTCCAACGCCTGACGGAGACGGCCCTCGACCGGTACGGCCGGCTCGACGTCCTCGTGTCCAACGCGGGCACGATGGCCGTTTCCCCCTTCGACGACCTGCGTCAGGACGACTGGGACGCCATGGTCTCCACCCACATCACCGGCCTGCTCAACGGCATCGGGGCGGCCCTGCCCGTCTTCCGCCGGCAGGGCTTCGGCCAGTTCGTCAACGTCGCCTCCACCGCGGCCTACGTCGTCAAGACTCCTCAGGCCGTCTACGCGGCCACCAAGACGGCGGTGAAGGTACTCACCGAGGGCCTGCGCCAGGAGTCGGGGCCCGACCTGCGCGTCACCCTCGTCTCCCCCGGCTTCACGCATACCGAAGGGGTCGGCAAGGGAGCCAGCCCCGAAGTCGCGGCAGCGATGACCCAGCAGCGGGACGAGATCGCCATGCCGCCCTCGGCGATCGCCTCCGCCATCGGCTACGCCATCGAGCAACCCGAGGGCATCGACGTCAGCGAGATCGTCGTCCGCCCCACCGTGCAGGCCTGACCCTCACCGTTACCGTTACGGTTACCGTTAGCGTTCGCGGCTGCGGCCCGACATCCCGGCGGCTTCCAGGGCCGACCGAGCGCGGCCGCACCGATGGCGCTTCGAGCCACCGGACGCACTTCGACTCACGCGACGCAGCCTCAGGTGCCGGCACCGAACAAACGAGTCACTCGTGTACGCGGTCTGCCCCGGGTGAGTCGAGCATCGTCGTGAGGATGCGTTGCAGCTCAACTCGGTCCTGGGGAGTGACCCTCGCCAGCCTGCGGTCGTACTCCGCCGCGAGGGCCGCAAGCGCTCGATCGCGTGCCTGCGTTCCCGCGGGGGTCAGGACGAGTCGATGACGCCGCAGGTCCGCCTCGTCGATCTCGCGCCGGATGAAGCCCTTGGCGACGAGGTTGCGAACGTAGACCGTCACGCTCGCCCTGGGCAGGAGTAGCGCGGTCGCGATCTCGGCCGGGTACGGCGACGCCTCCACCTCGGCCAGGACGAAGAACTCCTTTGCCTCCAGATCGAGTTCGGCCAGTTCTCGCGTACAGGCATCCAACACGACGCCCAGCAGCCGCTGGTTCAGCGTCCACAGCTGCGCCCCGTCGACCGACATGCGAGCTCCCGTCCATCTGATACATTCTCGTACTAGTTCCAAACTGTATCAGTCACTGAGTGGCAGCTCGACTCTCAGGGAACAAAGACTCGCGAAGGGCGCCAAGCATGCTGCAGCACCTCACGATCCCGCGCGGTCCCCTCACCCTCGCCGTGGACCTTCACCTGCCCGACGACGCCGACACCAGCGCACCGCTGCGCGCCGTTGTGCTCTCCACCCCAGGCAGCAGCGTGAAGGAGCAGATCGGCGCCAACTACGCCTCCCGTCTCGCCGCCCGCGGCATCGCGGCGCTCGTCTTCGACCCCGCCCACCAAGGACAGAGCGAAGGCGAACCCCGAGATCTCGAGGACCCCTACCGCCGGGGCGAGGACATCTCCTACGCCATCGACGCGCTCTCCACGACTCCCGGAATCGACCCGCGGCGCATCGGCGTCCTCGGTATCTGCGCGGGTGGTGGCTACGCCGTGCACACCGCCCGCACCGACCACCGCATCAAGGCGGTCGGCACAGTCGTCCCCGGCAACATGGGCACCTCCTTCCGCGGCTTCCAGGCCGACGGACCGGTTGCCGCGCTCGACGCCCTCGCCGACGCACGCCTCGACGAGAACCTGTCCGGGGAGCAGACCCGGCTGAACTGGCTGCCCGACACCCTGGAGGCCGCGGCGGCCGCCGGACTGACCGACATCGACACCACCCAGGCCATCACCTACTACCGCACCGAGCGCGGCGGCAACGAGCACTCGACCAACCGCCGCCTCGCCCGCGGTGACTCCCTCCTGCTCGGCTACGACGCGTTCCACCTGGTCGACCCGCTGATGACCCAGCCGCTGCAGGTCGTCCTCGCCGGGCGCGTCGGCAACACCGGCTCCTACGAGGCCGGCATGCAGCTGTGGAAGATGGCCCCCAACCCCGTCGACCTCATGGTGATCGACGGGGCCGGCCACTACGAGATGTACGACGAACCCGCATACGTCGACGCCGCCATCGAACGACTCACCAGCTTCTATGTGAACAACCTCTGAGTCGTCCGAACCTCAGGAACGGTGGTGCACCTCGGCGCCGTCAGGACTCGCCGCGCGCCGTTCTGGGGCGTACGAGAAGCTCCTTGGCAGTTGCCCGGAAGAGGGTGACCAGGGGATTGGGGTCGTCGGCGCGAGTGGCGACGACCACCTCGCAGGGTTCGATGCCCATGACGGGGACGATGGCGAGGTCGTCCCGGAGCGAGAAGCGCGGGTCGTCGGCGGGCGCGAGAGCCACGGCCCGGCCGTCGGCGACGACCTCGAGCTTGTCCTCGAAGGTGTCGACGAGCATGGGTCCCAGCGGCGCGTGGCTGCCGTCCGGACGCGGGTCGAGCCGCCAGAAACCCGTCCAGTGCGCGGCCATGCCGGCACAGGCCACGAGGGGTTCGCCGGCGAAGTCGTCCGGCGTGACCGCCTCCTTGCCGGCCAGGCGGTGCGACGCGGGCACGAGCAGCACCCGGGGTTCTTCGTAGAGCGCGGTCACCTCCAGGTCTTCGGCCGGGATCGGCAGCGGGGTGCGGAGGACGAGCGCGTCGACCTGACGGTCGGGCAGGGCGCGGGCCTCGTCCCAGTCCAGATGGCGGGTGCGGATGTGTGCCTCGGGGTGGAGGCGGCGCAGCTGACGTACCGCGGGGGTGATGACGAGGTCCTCGACGTATCCGACGGTGAGGGCGCGTGCCGGAGCGGCGCCGCGCGCGGCGAGCACCGCCCGGTCCGCGGTGTGCAGCAGCGCCTGCGCCTGCGGCAGGAAGGCCGCGCCCGCCGCGGAGAGTCGGCTGCCCTGGGGTGTGCGTTCGAGCAGGCGCACGCCGAGGCTGTCCTCCAGGCGCTGGATCTGGCGGCTCAGGGAGGGCTGGGCGACGTGCAGCGCGGCAGCGGCCCGCGCGAAGTTCAGGTGCTCGGCGATGACGGTGAAGTACCGCACCAGCCGCAGATCCAGATCAGGGAGAGGCGCCTGCGCAGGCGCTTCGTCGGACATGCCCGCAGCCTACTCGCCGCCCACGCGCCGACTTCTCGCCGCCTTCTCAGCGTCTTTTCACCGTCTTCTCGTCATGCGGATTGTGCATGTCGTGGTGCGAAACAGGTCTTGGACGCCGGAACTGGGACGGCTGTTGACTCGTGGATGTCCCTCCGGACCGGCAGTCAGCTCGACTCGGCTCGGCTCGGCTCGGTTCGGTTCGCAGAAGCACAAGGAGTGTGTCCGAGATGAACAAGTACGCGGGAAAGCGTGTGGTGATCACGGGCGGCAGCAGCGGCCTCGGCCTCGTCACCGCCCAGCTTCTTGTCGACGAGGGGGCTCGGGTCCTCATCACCGGGCGCGACCAGGAAGCCCTGGACACCGCCCGCCACCGGCTCGGCGAGCGGGCGCTCGCGGTCCGCAGCGACGCCGCCTCGCTGCCGGACGTCGATGCGCTGGCCGACCGGGTGAAGGCCGAGTTCGGCACCGTCGACGCCTTGTTCGTGAACGCCGGGATCAACGGCTTCGCACCGTTGGAGGCGACCAGCGAGGAACTGTTCAACCAGCTCATGGCCGTCAACACCAAGGGCCCCTACTTCACGGTGCAGAAGCTCGCTCCCCTGCTCGCGGAAGGCAGCGGCGTGGTGCTCACCACCTCCGTGGCGAACGTGCTGGGGCTGCCCATGCTCAGCGCCTACGCCGCCGGGAAGGCGGCGGTGCGTTCGATGACGCGCAGCATGGCCCGGGAGTTGCTCCCCCGCAAGATCCGCGTCAACGCGATCAGCCCCGGCCCGATCGACTCCGGGATCCTGGAGAAGACCATGCCCGCTGAGGCCGCCGCGCGGACCAAGGCGCAGATGGCCGCCGAGAACCCCATGGGGCGCTTGGGGGACCCCGCCGAAGTCGCGCGGGCGGTGCTCTTTCTCGCGTTCGAGGCGACTTTCACCACCGGTGCCGAGCTGGCCGTGGACGGCGGCGGCTCCCAGCTCTGACGCCTGCCCCGACCCGGGCAACTCCCCGGTGTCCGGGCATCTTCGCCACCGGTGTCCGCGGAGTGCCGTGGCGCCCGCGGTAGTTTCACCCAGAACGACTTCTCCAGAACGACTTCACCAGGGCCTCTGACGGGCCGATGTCGGCGATGCGGTGTCACGCCCCGCTGGCGTCCAGCATCTCCTCTCGTTCCACGATCTTGACGCGCTCGCGGCCCTCGTGTTCGCCCCGTGCTCTCTCAGCGGCGTCGAGGCGGTGCCAGCCGTCCCAGGTGGTGTAGCGGACGTTGCGGTCGGCGAGGAACCTGTCGACCGCTTCAGGGAGGGGGAAGGCGGGGGTGTGCAGTCGGCCGGCCGCGTGATCGGCGAGAAGACTGGCCACCGTCTCGTTGGCGTCGCCCTTGGTGTGGCCGATCAGGCCGATCGGCCCGCGCCGGATCCACCCCGTGACGTACGTGGACCGGAGGTGCTCGCCGGATTCCTCGATCACGCGGCCGCCCTCGTCGGGGACGGTGCCGGTGGCGACGTCCCAGGGGAGCTTGGGCAGTTCGTCGGAGAGGTAGCCGACCGCGCGGTAGACGGCGGTGACGTCCCAGTCGGTGAAGGTGCCGGTGCCCTTGACGCCTCCGGTGCCGTCCAGCTCGGTGCGCTCCGTGCGCAGCGCGGTGACCTTGCCGTCCTCGCCGAGGATCTCGGTGGGCGACTCGAAGAAGTGCAGGAACAGCTTGTGCGGGCGCTCGCCGACATCGCGGATCGCCCAGTTCTCCAGGGTCTTGGCGACCATGTCGGCCTGCTTGTTGGCGCGGCGCGTGGCGATCGAGCCCTCGTCGTAGTCGATGTCCTCGGGGTTGACGATGACCTCGATGGTGGGCGAGTGGTCCAGCTCCCGCAGTTCCATGGGGCTGAACTTGGCCTGGGCGGGGCCGCGGCGGCCGAACACGTGGATCTCGCGCGCCTGGTTGGCCTGCAGGCCCTCGTGCACGTTCGGCGGGATCTCGGTCGGCAGGAGTTCCTCGGCGGTCTTGGCGAGGATGCGGGCGACGTCCAGGGCGACGTTGCCGACGCCGAGGACGGCGACCTTCTCCGCCTCCAGCGGCCAGGTGCGGGGCACGTCCGGGTGGCCGTCGTACCAGGACACGAAGTCCGCCGCGCCGTAGGAGCCGTCGAGGTCGGTACCCGGGACGGACAGCGCGCGGTCGGCCGTGGCGCCGGTGGCGAAGATGACGCCGTCGTAGAAGCTGCGCAGGTCGTCCAGGCTGATGTCCGTCGGATACGTGACGTTGCCGAAGAGGCGGATCTGGGGTTTGTCGAGGACCTGGTGCAGGGCGGTGACGATGCCCTTGATGCGCGGGTGGTCGGGCGCCACGCCGTAGCGGATCAGGCCGAAGGGGGCGGGCATGCGCTCGAAGATGTCGACGGACACGCCCGGGGCGGCGGCGACCGGGGACTTGAGTAAAGCGTCGGCGGCGTAGATCCCGGCCGGGCCGGAACCGACGACGGCGACGCGAAGAGGGCGAGGTGTCACCTTGACTCCTTCGAGGAGTGACGCGTGTGGGGGGTGTCGGCGACGAGGACCGCGGACACACGTCCTGAGGCGCTCCGCAGAGCGAGGGTGTGTCCATCGGGGGCAGGGGTCCGTACGGGATCGTCCACCGGGGCGGTGCGTGACGCATCCGGCGCTGTGCTCGCCGGGTTCAGGGGCTTGCTGCTCAGGGACTTGCTGCTCAGGGGCCTGCTGTTCAAGGGCTTGCCGTGCAGGGGCTTACCGTTCGGGATCTCGGTGTTCAGGATTCTGTTGTGCAGCACCTCGTTGTAGAACCTGGCGTGCGCCTTCGGCACCGTCAGGTCGAAGCGCAGCGTCACCGGCGCGGCGGCGGTCCTGTCCCGGTCCGCCGGGCGGCGGTGGTCCGGCACCCAGTTCCGTCCGTCGGCGGGCAGCCCCGTGCGCGTGTCCGCCGGCATCAGGGTGCAGGTGACGTCGCCGATGCCGGAGACGATCACGTGGCCCCGCGCGGAGCGGGTGACGGTGGCGCCCACCGCAAGGGCCGCGTCCTGGGTCGCGCCGACGTCGTCGCAGGTGACCGCGATGTCCGCGATACGGTCCTCGTGGGGACCGCGGGCGCGACGGGTCGCCCAGCCCGAGGTGACCACTACGCTGACGTCGCCGCGTCGCAGCAGCACCGAGCTGCGGTCCACCTCGACGGAGTCGGCCACCCGGACGAAGCCGAACTCGCGGACCAGGCGCCGGATGACGGAGTTCTTGTCCCGTACGTAGACCTCGATGTGCGATACGTCGTGCGCCGTCATGTGTGTCGCGCTCCTTTCACTTGCGGGTCTTCTCGGGTCACCGCTCCCCCGGTCAGGACCGCGCCGGGCCGGACCGGTTCCGCGACGAAGAGGCGTTCGCGTTCGAGCTCCGTGTCCGTCACGTCGATCAGGCCGGTGGTCCAGCGCAGGATGGGCGGCGCCATCACCGAGGTGACGAGCGCCACGAGCACGATGACGGTGTAGGAGGCCGTGGTGAGCAGCCCGATGCCGAGGCCGACCGAGGCCAGGACGATCTCCACCACTCCGCGCGCGTTCAGTCCCGCGCCGACGGCCAGCGCCGCGTTGCGGTCCGCCCCGCTCAGCCGGGCCCCCGCGTAACCGCCGACGAGTTTCACGCCGACCGCGACGACGAGGGTGAGCAGCGCCGCCGCGAGGACCGGCGGGTGTGCGAGCGCCGACACGTCGGCCTGGAGGCCCGCCGTGGCCAGGAACAGCGGGGCGAGCACCGCCATGACGAAGGTGCGGGCCAGGTTCAGGAACCGCCGCCCCGCCGCCCCGGAACCGCCCACGACGATGCCGCACAGGAACGCGCCGAGAATGGGTTCCATGCCGAGCGCGTGGGTTCCCGCGGACGCCAGGACGAGGAGGACGACCACGGTGGCGACGCCGACGCCCTCGGCGTTCCGCGACCTCTCGGCGCTGCGCAGCAGGCGCACGGTCACCGGGCGCGCCACCGCGGTCAGCACGAGGATCAGCAGCAGACATCCCGCGGTCCTCGCGACCGTGCCCGCCCGGAACCCCGCGGTCGCGGTCGCGGAGACCACCGACAGCAGGAACCAGCCCACGATGTCGCTGACGGCCGCCGCGCCGATGATGAGCTGTCCGACGTCGCGGTGCATGAGCTTCATGTCGAGCAGCGTCTTGGCGATCACCGGCAGGGCGCTCACGGCGACGGCGACGCCGATGAACAGCGCGAAGACGGTGCGGCTGCCGTGCTCCCCGCGCAGCGCGTCCGGGAGTACGAAACCCAGGCCCACCCCGGCCGCCAGCGGAAGCAGCACGCTGCCCGCGCTCACCCAGCCGATGGCGGACCGCTTGCGGCGCAGCAGGGGCAGGTCGATGTGTGCGCCGGTGATGCCCACCAGGAAGAGGGCTCCCAACTGGCCCACGGCAAGGAGCATGTGGGTGGTGCCGGGATCCGGGGGGAACAGCCGGTGCGAGAGTCCCGGGCCGAGGTGGCCGAGGACGGACGGGCCCGCGACGATGCCCGCGGCCAGTTCGCCCACCACCGGCGGCAGGTTG
This sequence comes from Streptomyces sp. SGAir0957, assembly GCF_043523415.1. Classification (NCBI taxonomy): domain Bacteria; kingdom Bacillati; phylum Actinomycetota; class Actinomycetes; order Kitasatosporales; family Streptomycetaceae; genus Streptomyces; species Streptomyces sp. SGAir0957. The sequence goes on along the minus strand of NZ_CP027293.1, from coordinate 8,446,334 downwards.
CACCGTGCGGCGAGCCGGCCCAGCGCGGTGGCGAGGGCGAGCAGGACGCCGATCTGGACAAGCAGGACCAGCAGGGGGTCGTGCGGGATCGCCGTCACTGTGGCGGCGGCGTGAGGCGGCATGCCGCTCCCTTTCGTGGACCGTGAACTTGTGGGCCGTGAGCCGTGAGCCCGGTGGCGGGTGACGGGTGGCGGGTGGCGGGTGGCGCTACGCGATGCCGACGTAGTCGCGGACCGGGAACGGGTAGCCGCGCCGGGACGTCTGGACGAAACGATTGTGGCCGTAGGTGTCGCGCCCGGAGACCAGTACGTTGCCGAAGTTCTCCAGGGAGGCGCTGCCGCCGAACTCCTGGAGCGTCGTCGAGTGCGGGTAGACCTGGACCGACGTCGGCAGGTAGCGGCCGGCGAAACCGAGCCGCATCTGCTTGCTGAGCCCGGCGTGCGGGTGCGAGGCGTGCATGAGCGTGGACCAGAAGATGACGAACTGGCCCTGCCGCATCACCTGGGAGACGGCGGCGGTCTCGTCGGGCCGCCAGTTCGGGTCCTTCTGGAGCTGCCGGTAGTCGTAGCCGAAGAAGCCGCGGCGCACGCCTTCCTTCTCGCGCTGGTTGATGGCGGCCGGGTCGTAGTCCATGGTCTTGGACTCGTCGTAGTTCATCGTGCGGTGCGAGCCGGGGATGAACTGGAGGCAGCCCGTCTCCACGGTCGCCGGGGTGAAGGCGGTCCACACCGTCACGGTGCCGCCGAAGTCGGCGTCCTCGGGCCAGACGATCTGAGGGTGCTTGGAGCCCGCGACGTTGGAGAAGTTGTCGGCCTGGTGCCAGTCCGTGCCCTCGTCGCCGGGGTACTTCGGGAAGAACTCGCTGCGCCAGCACATCGTGTCCGGGCCGAGGATCGACGAGACACGGTCGACGATCTCGGGGCGGGTGATGTGCGAGGACAGGAAGTCGATGTCCAGGTGGCGGTCGTAGTTGGAGAGGTTGGTGACGCCGGAGGAGCCGTCGTCCGCGTTGTAGGCGGCCAGGTCGGTGTCGAGCAGGTCGGCGCGGAGCAGGCGCAGGTGCTGCTCCATCTCGTCCTCGTCGTACAGGTCGAAGGGGCCCAGGTAGCCGTCGCGGTGGAACTGCTCCAGTTCGGCCTGTGTCAGGGAGAAGTCCGAGGACTGCGGGTTCATCGGTGGCTCCAGGTGTCGGTGGGCGGGACCAGTTCGCGCAGGTCGGCGGTGATCACGTCGGCGATGTGCGGCAGGGACTCGTTGATGAAGAAGTGGCTGCCTGGCAGGACGGTCTGGCGGAAGGCGCCGCCGGTCTCCATGCCCCACTTCTCCATGCGGGCCGGGGAGGCCGGTCCGTCCTCGGCTCCGGAGAAGGCGCGGATGGCCATGGGCAGGGCGGGCCGGGCGCGGTAGGGCCAGGTCGCCACCACGGTGAGGTCGGCGCGCAGGGTGGGCAGCAGCAGGTCGAGGAGGTCGGGGTCGTCGAGGACGTTCTGCGCGGTGCCGCCGAGGTCGCGCAGGTAGGCGACGAGCCGCTCGTCGGACTCGTTCCAGGCCGGTACCTCGCGTTGCAGGTAGGGGCCCGGGCTGGCGGCGACGAACAGTCCGGCGGGCAGGGGCAGGCCCTGGGCGCGCAGCGCGTGGGCGAGGTTGAAGGACACCTGGGCGCCCATGCTGTAGCCGAAGAAGGCGTACGGCAGGTCCAGGTGCGGGCCGAGCGCCTCGACGAGGGCGTCCACCAGCGGCCCCATCCGGTCGTAGGGGCGCTCGGCGATCCGGTTCTCCCGGCCCGGAAGCAGTACGGCCTCGACGGAGACGTCGGCGGGCACGAGGGCGGGCAGTTCCCGGAACATGCCGGGTCCGCTGCCCGCGCAGTGCAGGCAGAACAGCCGGCAGCGGGGCGCGGTGCCGCTCGGGTTCAGCGGCCTGACCCAGCGGTTGCGGCGGCGGGTGGCGGTCATCGCGGCTGTCCCGCGGGGGCGGGGAGCAGCCCGGCCGAGAACACGTCGAGCAGGGTCCCGGGTGCCTCGGTGAAGGTGTAGTGCTCGCCTTCGAGGACGACGAAGTCGGTGTCGCCGCAGAGGTCCCAGCCGCCCATGGTGGAGTGGGGCACCTCGACGTCGCCGTGCCAGCCGACGGCGGTGAGGGGCACGGGCAGGCGCGGCGGGTCGGGGACGTGGTAGCGCTTGTTGGCCTCGATGTCCTCGCGCAGGATGGAGAGGGTGAAGTCGATCAGACTCGGCACCGGTTCCGCTCCGAGTCTCACCATCAACTCCCCAAGTTCTGCTCGTAGTTCGTCGTCGCTCAGGCGCAGGAACCGGCCGCGCGGGCCGTGCTGCGGGGCGACCTGTGAGGAGAGGAAGAGCCGGGCCGGGCGCGGGTGGTCCCGTTCGACGAGGCGTACGGCGGTCTCGTACGCGGCGAGGGCGGCGCCGCAGTGCCCGAACAGGCCATAGGGCCGGTCGAGGTACGGCAGCAGCCCTTCGGCCAGGTCGTCGGCGAGCTCCTGGTACGTCGCGTGCGGCCGTTCCCGGATGCGGTTCTCGCGACCGGGCAGCTGCACGGGGCAGGTCTCGACGTCGTCCGCCACGAAGCGGGGCCACTGCCGGTACATGCTCGCTCCGCAGCCGGAGTACGGGATGCAGAACAGCCGGGCCCGTGCGTCCGGGGAGGGCTCCCTCAGCAGCCAGGGCGTCGGGGCGTGGGTCCGGTCCGGTGGGCTGGGCATCGCAACCATCTCCGTGTCTCGGTTCGGCACGTCAGTAGCCGAGGGGTCCGCGCCGGGCGCGTACGCGTGCGGTGATCGGCAGGTGGGTGTATCCGTGGACGAAGGCGGAGTAGAGCCTTCGTGGCTCGCCCGCGACCTCGAAGTCCTCGAAGCGGCTGAGGAGTTCGGCGAAGAGCAGGCGCAGGGTGACCTTCGCGACGGTGTGGCCGACGCAGAAGTGGGCTCCGGCGCCGAAGGTGATGTGCCGGTTGGGGCGGCGCCGGATGTCGAAGGTGAAGGGGTCGGTGAAGACTTCTTCGTCGAAGTTCGCCGAGTTCAGCCAGGTCACCAGGGCGTCGCCCCGGTCGATGCGCACACCGCGCAGGGTCGTGTCCCGGGTGGCGTAGCGCAGGAAGTGTCCGGCGGGCGAGGACCAGCGCAGCGCTTCCTCGGTGCCGCGGACGGTCAGTTCGGGATGCGCCGCCCAGTCCTCCAGCACGCCGGTGTGCGTCTGGGTCGCCAGGACGCTGCTCGCCACGTGGCCCGTCGTCACATTGGCGCCGAGCAGCAGGCTGTAGCAGTTGGACATGACCTCGCCGGGTGACATGGTGCGGCCGCCGAGGTCCAGGGTCAGCAGGAAGCTGAGCAGGTCGTCGCCGAGCGCCTTCTCCCGTTCGTGGGCGAGGTCCTGGAAGTAGGCGAAGAGTTCGCGGTGGGCCCGCTCCAGGGTGGCCGACGGGCCGTCGGGGAGCATCAGCTGGGGGTCCTGCGGTGCGACGCAGGCGCTGGTGAAGTCGGTGAGCGGGGCCCAGTCCGCCTCGGGTATGCCCATCAGGACGCCGGTGACGGCCATCGGCAGGAGCGTCATGGCCTGCGCGAAGTCGAAGACACCGCCGTCGGCGAGCGGTTCGACGACGCGCAGGACGGTGGCGCGGATCCGTTCGCGGTGGGCGTCCACCGACTTCATCGACAGGGCGCGCTGCAGCGGCTCGCGCATCCGCGCGTGCCGCGGCGGGTCGGTGACCGCCATCTGTTTGCCGCCGGCCGGGTCCTCCGTGCCGAGCATGTGCAGGAGGTTGCCGCGCTCGGAGGTGAACACCGTGTGGTCGCGCAGGACGCGGTCGCAGTCGCGGTACTTCGTGAGCGACCAGTAGGACTTCCCTGCGGCGGTGGTGCGCCGGTCGACGGGGCGGTGGCGGCGAAGTTCGCGCCAGAGCGCGTGGGCCTCGCGGCCGTCGTCGGTGTGCACGGCAGGGTCAGCGGGGTCGAGCCGCCCGGCGCGGGCGGGGCAGCCGGTCAGCACGGCCGGCGGTGCGGTCACCGGCCGAGCCCCTTGGCGAACTCGGCGACGGTCGGGTTCAGGTAGAACTGCCGCGCCGGGACGTCGATGGCGTGGGTCCGCTTGAGAGTGGCGAGCACCTCGGCGACGTTGAGGGAGTGCCCGCCGAGGTCGAAGAAGTTGTCGTCGACGCCGATCGGTTCGATCTCCAGGACCGAGCCCCACAGGTCGGTGAGGCGGCGCTCCATCTCCGTGCGCGGGGCCGCGTACGGGGTGCGCACGGTGCGGGGGCCGCGGGTGAGGGCGGGCAGGCGTCCGCGGTCCACCTTGCCGTTGGGTTTCAGCGGCAGTGCGGCGCTGACGAGGACGGCCCAGGGCACCAGGTACGGGGGCAGGGTGGCGCGCAGCCGTTCGCGCAGCAGGGTGCCGAGGTCCTCCCCGTCGTCCTCGCCGGTGCCGGGGGCGGGGACCACGTAGGCGAGGAGCCGTTTGCCTCCGGAGCCGTCGGCCTGGGCGACGACGACGGCGTCGCCCACCTCGGGGAACCCGTTCAGCTCGGCCGCGATCTGGCCGGGTTCGACGCGGTAGCCGCGGATCTTGACCTGCTCGTCGACGCGTCCCAGGAACTCCAGGTCGCCCTGGGCGTTCCAGCGGGCGAGGTCGCCGGTGCGGTACATGCGGGCGCCGGGGACGCCCGAGAAGGTGTCGGGGAGGAACCGCTCGGCGGTGGCGCCGGGGCGGTTCGCATAGCCCTCGGCGAGGCCTTCGCCGGCCGCGTACAGCTCGCCGCGGGTCCCGGGCGGCACCGGGCGCAGCAGGCTGTCCAGGACGGCGACGCGGGTGCCGGTGACGGGCCGGCCGATGGGGACGATGTCCGCGCCGGGCAGGTCGCGGCCGGTCCTGCAGGTCGTGAACGTCGTGTTCTCGGTGGGCCCGTAGGCGTGCGTGAACGTCAGCGCCGGGTGGGCGTCGAGGAGGCGTCGCAGGTGGTCGGGGGACATGACCTCGCCGCCCGCGATCAGGTGCCGAAGGCCGGCGAAGGCGTCCAGGTGGTTGCTGACGAGCTGGTGGAAGAGGCCGGTCGTCAGGAACAGGACGCTGACCCGTTCGCGGCGCAGCACGTCGCCGAGCTGTCCGACCTCCAGGGCGCCGTCGGGGGCGACGGCGAGGCGGCAGCCGTGCACCAGTGGCGCCCAGATCTCCAGGGTCGAGGCGTCGAAGGCGACCGGCGCCAGTTGCAGGAAGACGTCCTCGGGCGCGATGTCCATCCAGTTCGGGTCGCGCACGAGGCGGGAGACGGCGCGGTGCGGGACGCTCACGCCGCGCGGTTCGCCGGTGGAGCCCGAGGTGAAGCTGATGTAGGCCGTCGAGTCCGGGTCCTGGCCAGGTCCGGCGGGGGCCGCGGGCTCGACCGTCCGGCCGGTGGCCGGGGCGGCGGGGTCGACGACGGTGTGCCCCGCGGGGACGCGCGGGCCGTCCTCCGCGACGACGAGGTGCACGGCGGCGTCGCGGAGCAGCCGTGTGTGCCGTTCGGCGGGGTCCCGCGGGTCGAGGACCAGGTAGGCGCCGCCCGTCTTGAGGATGGCGAGGAGGGTCACGACGAGCTCCGGGGAGCGGCGCTGGAGCACACCGGCCACCCGGCGCGGGCCGAGGCCCGCCGCGCGCAGCACCCCGGCGAGCCGGTCGGCCCGCGCGTCGAGTTCCCCGTACGTCAGGACGTCGTCGCCGCGGCCGACCGCCGGGGCGTCGGGTGCCGCGGCGGCCCGTTCGGCGACGAGTTCGTGCACGCAGCGCGCCACCGGCGCGGACGGGGCGCCGGTGCCCAGGGCGGCCAGGTCCTGCCTACGGGCGTCGGGCACCAGGTCGAGCGCCGAGACCGCGCGGCCGGGGTGGTGGATCCCGCACGCGACGGCGGCGCGCACCTCGGCCTCGATGCCGGGGGCGGCGCTGCCGTACATGAGGAGCGTCGCGTCCCAGCCGTCGTGCACCAGCGCGTGGTCGGCGAACATCCCGTCCTGCGACTCCTCGGCGTCCTCCTCCTCGGGGAGCGCGTCCAGGGCTTGTGCCGCGCGGCGCACCAGTTCGGAGAAGCCGGGGTCGTCGCCGAGGGCGACACTGACGGTGCCGGAGCGGACGGCGCCGTCGCCGGGGACGCGGCAGTGGACCGGTACGTCGTCCTGGCCGGTGTGCCGGTGCACCACCGCGGCGAACGAGGCGAGCGCCTGCGGCACCGACGCGGTCCGCAGCGCGTCCGTGGTGCTCATCAATTCGGTCATGGCCGTCCTTGTCGAGGGGGGTGAGGGCTGGGTCAGGGCCGGTGCGGGGTGAACTCGACCGGCAGGGACGTCACTCCGTAGAAGGAGGTGATGTCGGGGAACCAGGTGACGGCGGCACGGTCGCTCACCCGGTAGTCCGGGACACGTGTCAACACCTCTTCGAGGATGACCGTGAACAGGGCGCGCACCAGCGAGGCGCCCAGGCAGTAGTGCGAGCCGGCCCCGAAGGCCAGGTGGCCCGAGGTGTCGCGGTCGAGGTCGACGGTGGCCGCGTCGGGGAAGACCGTCTCGTCGCGGTTGGCCGAGGCCCAGCTGACGAAGACCCGGTCGCCGGGGCGCAGGGTGCGTCCGCCGAGCTCGGTGTCCTCGGCGGCGGTCCGGCTGGTGCCCTGCACGGGTGACATCCAGCGGGCGTACTCGTCCGCCGCCTTCGGGATGAGCGACGGGTCGGCGATGAGGCGTTCTTTGAGGTCGGGGTGGTCCGCGAGGTGCAGGAGGGCCGTCGCGGTGAGCGAGGAGACCGGGTCGATGCCGAGGAGGATCAGGTAGAGCATCGCGAGGATGTCCTCGTCGGACAGCGGCTCGCCCTCGACGGTGGCGTCCAGAAGGTACGGGAAGAGGCTGCGGTCGTCGCTGCCGGTGCCGTACTCCTGGCGTACGTCCAGCTCCTCCATCAGCGCCATCGTGATGCTCTGCGCGTGGGCGCGGGCGCCGGGCAGGTCGTGCGGGGCGGCGAGGAGCGCCTGCTGCACGAGGGAGTCGATCTCGAACCAGCGCTCGTCGGGCAGTCCCAGGTCGCGCATGGTGACGATGCCGGGCACGCGCAGCGTCAGCGCGGTGACGAGGTCGCAGGCGCCCTCGCGCACGACGGCGTCCAGGCTCTCCCGGGCCAGTTGCCGCAGCTCCGGCATCCGCGCGCGCACCGAGGCGGGCGCGTAGAACGACGAGAGGAGCCTGCGGTACCTGAGGTTGCGCGGCGGGTCCGCCTCCAGCGGGACGAGCCGGCCGGTCTGTCCGAGCGGCGGGATCGTCACGCCCTGGATCGTGCCGTCGGGGCGCACGTGTCCGGTGCGGAACTCCGGCGCGCGTCCCGCGCGGGACACCTCCGCGTGCCGCGCCGCGACCCAGTAGCCGTCCCAGGCCCGGCTCCAGGACATGGGGCACCGGGAGCGCAGGCGCGCGTAGGCCGGGAAGGGATCCTGGGCCAGGGCCGGGTCGTGGCTGTCGAAGTCGTCGCTGTCGCTGTGGGGTCCGTCGGGCGCGGGCCTCGACGAGTCCTGCACGTCCACCTCTTCCCGCCTCTCCGTGGGGGGTTGGTCGCCAGGGGTCCGCCTCCCGCGTCGGGGCAGCGACGGCGTCGCGCGGTGGGGGCGCACGCTCGGGGAGACGGACCCCTGGACGTGTTGCGCGGCCTCGAAGGGCGCGCGGGACCGGCCGGTCAGGTCCAGCTGACGACGGTCCGCTCGTCGGTGTGGCCCATGATGAAGGAGACCGTCGTACGGTTGCCGGTGTTGGCGTCCACCGCGTGCACGAAGGCGCCGTTGAAGGCGTAGATATCGCCCTCGCGGATGTCGAGGCGCAGTTCGTCGAAGTCCGCCAGGTCCTCGGCCGTGTACGGCAGCCCCGTCAGCTCGATGCCGAGCGAACGCCGTGTCCGGTCGTCGGGCCTGATGTTCCAGATGACGAGGCGCCCGCCCGCGGTGTGCTCGATGCACATGTTCACCGCGCAGATGTCGTGCTCCAGGACGCGCTGGATCTCGAAGCCGGCCTGGCGCGGGTCCTTGCACTGGGCCTCGTCCTCGTGCGGGTCCAGGGAGAAGTCGCCCTCCTTGTCCCAGGCGCGGATGAGCGCGGCGCACGCCGACCGGCCGTCCATCCGCGCCACCCGCAGCGACGCGCCGTGCGGCCGCAGCGCCTCGTTCACGCCGTCGCGGAACACGTGCCAGGGCGAGTCGGGGGCGTCGATCACCTTGCCGACGTGTTCGGCGACCTCGGCGGACTCGTCGAGATAGGTGTCGGCGGACTTGTTCCAGTGGTAGGCGCCGACGTAGTGGGAGGGTTCGCCCTCCCGGTGCTGGCGGGCCGGGCTGGCCCAGAACCGGTCGGTCAGGTCCTTGCGCGCCGACGGGGGGATGACGTCCCGGAAGATGACGCCGAGCCTGCGGCCGTGCAGGACGTCAAGGACGAGCCCGTAGTCGAGTTCGCCGCGCTCCTCGAAGCGGAAGAACTCCTTGTCGGCCTGGTGTCCGCTCACTCGTACTGTGCTCTGCTGCATCGGGTTTCCTCTTTCACACGTACGCAGGTGCTGTTCACGGGCGACCGGGGCCACGCGGGGTGCGCGGCGTCAGGGACGCGGCATGCGCCGGGTCACGAAGGTGTCCCCCACCACGTAGCCGTCGAGGTCGTGCTGTTCGCCGTAGCGGATCAGGTCGCTGGTGCGGTTGATGAAGCCGCGCCCGGAGAAGTTCAGCGACGTGTTGCACAGGACGCTGAAGCCGGTGAGGTCGCGGAAGGCGGTCAGCAGGGAGGCGACACCCGGGTTCTGCTCGCGGGTCACCGTCTGCGTGCGGGCCGTGCCGTCGACGTGCGTGACGGCCTTGAGCTCCGGGGAGCGCACCGTGCTGAAGTACAGCATGTACGGGTCGGGCAGGGAGTCCTCGAACCACTGGCCCGCCTCGTCGGCGAGGCAGATCGGCGCGATGGGCCGGTACCCCTCCCGCTGCTTGATCTTGTTGAGCCGGGCCGTGGTCTCCGCGGTGAACGGCGCGGCCAGGATCGACCGGTTGCCCAGCGCCCTCGGCCCCATCTCCCAGCGGCCGCGCGCCCAGCCGATGATGCCGCCGTCCGCGATGAACCGGGCCACCTCGGCGTAGTCGAGCGGCCGGGTCTCGTAGCGCTCGGGGTCGAACTCGGTGTCGGTGACGAAGTCGTCGCCCGCGTAGACGTCCCACTCCACCTTCGCCTCGCCGGTGTAGTGCAGCTGCGCGTCGATGGCGGTGCCGAGCGAGGAGCCGCTGTCGTTCGGGCACGGCGGCACGAACACCTCGGGGAAGAGTCCGCACTCGGCCCAGCGGCGGTTCCACTCGCAGTTGAGTCCGCAGCCGCCGGAGATGAGCAGCGGCAGCCCCTCCGTCAGGTGCTCGGCGGCGTAGGCGTGGAAGCGGTCGAAGATGGCGTCGGAGTACTTCGCGGCGAGGTCCTTGTACTCCTGGGACTCCACGCCGATGTCGCGGAACGGCGTCCAGCCCATCTCGTCCTTGCCGAGCGTGGTGATGATGCGCTCCTGGGCGAGCAGGAAGTCGATCAGCTCGCGCTCCGCGGGGGTGGTCTCCGTCTTCCGGGCGAAGCCGGTCAGCGCCATCTGCTTGCCCGCGTCCTGGAGCCGCAGCACGCCCTTGTTGGCGGTGAACGACCGGTCGGCCAGGCCGAACAGGTAGGCGTACTTGTTGCCCGGGTCGGACATGACGTGGCGCAGGTGGGTGACTCCGCCGTTCTCGTCGATCCGGTAGAAGGAGCCGATGTTGCCCTCCCACACGAGGCAGTAGTACGGCTGCCCGGCGGGGAACGGCGAGAGGCCGTGCGCGGTCATGATGTGCGAGCGCTCGTGCGTCGAGGAGAAGATCCGTACGTCCTTGCCGAAGAACCGGCCCGCCTCGTCGGAGACCGACCCCTCGCCGACACCGAAGTACCCGGTGCGCGAGGGTGGTTCGTCCGAGAAGGCGCCCTTCACCCAGCCGCCGACCGCCACCACGTCGGGCAGCCGGTCGAGCCGGTCGACCGCGGCGAGCAGGACGTCCGCGGTGAGTGTGTCGTAGCGCGGGAAGGAGTCCTTCTCGGCCTCCATCGAGAACAACAGGCGGCCGTCGTCGATCGCGGTGACCGCGCTGTCGTGCCCTTCCTTGAACGACAGGATCAGCATCTTCCTAGACTCCTTCCGCCGGCCCCGTGGGTGGCCGGTCTGGGCTGACGCCGTCGGCCAGCAGCCGCAGCAATTTCTCGGGGCCCTCGATGAAGGCGTAGTGGCCGCCGTCGAAGACGACCTGGTCCATCTCGCCGCACGCGGCCCAGCCGGTCATCCGCTCGGGTTCCATGCCGATGTCCCCGTCCCAGCCGATCGCGGTGACAGGACACGGCAGGCGCGGCGGATCGGCCAGGTGGTAGCGGCGGTTGATCTCGATGTCGGCGCGCAGCACACCCAGCGTCATGGCGACGAAGGTGGGCAGCGGAGTGCCGCCCAACTGCACGATGAGCGTGCGCAGTTCCTCGGCGAGCCCCTCGTCGTCCATCTGGAGGTGCCGGCCGTAGGGGCCGTCCTGCGGGGCCACCTCCGAGGACACGTAAAGGCGTGACGGCGGGCGGGCGCCGCGGTCGATCGCCTTCAGGGCGGTCTCGTAGGAGGCGAGCGCCGCACTGCAGTGCCCGAACAGGGCCCAGGGGCGGTCCAGATGAGGGGCCAGGACCCCGGCGAGGGTCTCGCCCAGCTCCTGGTAGGTCTCGAACGGCTTCTCCTTCAGGCGGTTCTCCCGTCCGGGCAGTTGCACCGGTACAAAGTTGACGCCCTCGTACTCGGTGGGCCACTGGCGGTACATCGACGCGCCGCACCCCGAGTAGGGCAGCAGGAACACCCGGGCACGCGCGTCCGGCAGCGGCTCCTTGAGGAACCAGCGTGGGGGTCGACCGGCGGTGGGCATCGGCTGAAGGACCTCGCCTTCGGTTCGGCGGACGGCCGCCCGGGGGCGGCCCGGGTCAGTAGGCGGCCGGGCGGACGCGCGGCCGCGGGCGGGCCGTGATCGGCATCTCGGTCCAGCCGTAGATCGTGTTGGAGTACAGGCGCTTGCCGGGGCCGGCCGGCGCGATGTCGGTGAACCGGCTGAAGAGTTCGGCGAAGAAGAGCCGCAGGGTCACCTTGGCCACGGTGTGGCCCACGCAGTAGTGCGGTCCGATGCCGAACGCCAGATGCTTGTTGGGGCGGCGGGCCGGGTCGAAGGTGAACGGGTCGGGGAAGACGTCCTCGTCGCGGTTGGCCGAGGGCAGCCACACCGCCACCGCGTCGCCCGCCGGGACATGTGTCCCGCCCAGGGTGACGTCGTGGGTGGCGTAGCGGATGAAGTGGGTGGTGGGGGTGGACCAGCGCAGCGCCTCGTCGACGCCGCTGACGATCAGGTCGGGGCGGTCGGCCCACGCGTCGAGGCCCGGGGTGCCCATCAGCTCGGCGAGGGTGCTCACGGGCACTTGCGCGGTGGTCACGTTGGCGCCGAGCAGCAGGCTGTAGCAGTTGGAGATGACCTCTCCCGCGGAGAGCGGGCGGCCGTCGATCTCCATCCGGAGCAGCAGGCTGATCAGGTCGTCGCCGGGGTGCGCGCGGCGGTCGTGGACCATCTCGTGGAAGTAGGCGAACAGGCCGCGGTGGGCCTGGTTGAGGACCCGGTCGATGCCCCGCTCGTCGCGGTAGCGCGGGTCCTCGGGCGCCACCGAGGCGGTGGTCAGGTCGACGAGCCGGTCCCAGTCCTCGCGCGGCAGCCCCATGAGGACACCCGCGACCGCCATGGGCAGCCGGTTGGCGTGGGCCGCCAGGTCGTAGGGGCCGCCGTCCGCGAGGGGTGCGAGGAGGTCGGTGACGACGGCACGGATCTGCTCCCGCCGCTCCATGGTCGGTTTGACGGCCAGCGCGCGTTGCAGCGGTTCGCGCAGCGAGGTGTGGCGCGGCGGGTCCGTCGCGGCCATCTGGTGCCCGCCGGCCGGGTCACCCCGCCCGAGGAGGTACAGCAGGGTGCCGCGCTGGGAGGTGAACGTGGCGTGCTCGCGCAGCACCCGGTCCACGTCGGCGTAGCGGGTCACCGACCAGTAGGGGTGGCCGTCCTTCTCGTGCCGGGCCACGGGGTCGTCGCGGCGCAGTCCGGTCCACAGGGTGTGCGGGTCCCGGTCGCTGTAGAGCGCCGGGTCGGCCAGGTCGGCGAGCGGCCCCAGGGTGTCGGCGCCCTGGTGCGCCGGGCAGCCCGTGACGGCGGGCGGCACGGTCGGCCGATGCTGCTGCTCGTGCCCGTGCCCGTGCTCCTGCTCCTGCTCCTGCTCCTGCGAAACGGTCACGGTCGCGTCTCCCGTCCTGCCATCGCCTCGTCCACGGCCTCGCTCAGCTCGGCCACGGTGGAGCGCAGGTACAGGGCGGTGGCGGGGATCTCCACGCCCAGCTCCTTGTGCATGAGTTCGAGCAGTTCGGCGGCCATCAGGGAGTGGCCGCCCAGGTCGAAGAAGTCGTCCTCGATGCCGACGGGCGCGATGCCGAGCAACGCGCTCCACATCTCGGCCAGGCGCCGCTGGAGCGGTGTCCGCGGAGCCACGTACGGGTCGGCGATGTTGCGCGGCTTCGGGCCCGCGGTGGCGAGGGCGGAACGATCCACCTTGCCGTGCGCCGTGACCGGCAGGGTGGTGTGGACGAGGATGGTGTCCGGGACGGCGTAGGCGGGAAGTTCGGCGGCCAGGGCGGCGCGCAGCCGGGGCCCGGCCCCGTCGTCCGCCCGGCCGTGGACGACGTGACCGATCAGGCGGGAGTGCTCGGCGTCGTCGCGCTCCACGACGACGACCGCCCGGTCGACGCCGGGCTGGCGGGCCAGGGCCGCCTCGACGGCGCCCGGCTCCACGCGGTAGCCGCGGACCTTGACCTGCCGGTCGGTGCGCCCGGCGAACTCCAGGACGCCGTCCGGCGCCGTCCGCGCGAGGTCTCCGGTGCGGTACATGCGTGAGCCCGGCGGCCCGAAGGGGCAGGGCACGAACCGTTCCGCGGTGGCGGCGGGCCGCCCCAGGTAGCCGCGGGCCAGGCCGTCGCCCCAGGTGTGGAGCTCGCCGGTGGCGCCGTCGGGCACGGGGTTCATCGCCTCGTCGAGCAGGGCGGTTCCGGTGCCGGTGACGGCGGTGCCGATGGGGACGGGGCCCGGGGGCGGGGTCCCGGTGGTGGTCCAGCGGGTGGTGAACGTGGTGTTCTCCGTCGGGCCGTAGCCGTTGGTGAACGTCAGGCCGGGCCAGGCGCCGAGGAGCCGGGCGACGAGGGCGGGCGAGGCGACGTCGCCGCCGGTCACCACGTGGCGCAGGCCCGCGAAGAACGGGAGGCGGCTCTCGACCAGCCGGTGCAGCAGCCCGGTCGGCAGGTTGACCACGGTGACGTGCTGTCCGGCGACGGTGCCGGCGAGGGCGTCGAGGTCGACCGGTCCCCCGCCGGGGTGCACCACGAGGCGGGCCCCGGCGCACAGCGCGCCGAAGATCTCCAGCGTCGAGGCGTCGAAGGACACCGACGAGACCTGGAGGACGACGTCCCGCGGGGTCAGACGCAGCCAGTCCTGCCGCACCGCGATGCGGTGCACACCCCGGTGGGTCACTCCGACGCCCTTGGGGGCGCCGGTGGACCCCGAGGTGTAGCAGACGTAGGCGAGGTCGTCGGCGCTCCGGGCGCCGGTCGCCGCCGTCCTCGGCGGGTTGCCGGCCTCGGCGGTGGTGTCCGGCGTCAGCGTCGGCAGGCCGGCGGGCAGCCGTCCCGCGGCCCCGGCATCCGCCACGGCGATCCGTGCCCCGGCGTCGGCGACTAGCTCGGCAAGGCGCCGGTCGGGGTCGGCGGTGTTGAGCGCCAGGTAGGCACAGCCCGCCTTCAGGACGGCGAGCAGCGACACGATCAGTTCGGCAGATCGGTCCATGAGGACGGCGACGACGGCGTTCTCGCCGTGTACGCGGGTCCGCAGTTCGGCGGCGAGCCGTTCCGCCCGGGCGTCCAACTCCCGGTAGGTGAGCGTCCGTCCGTCGCAGGTGACGGCCGGCGCCTCCGGGGCTCGGCGGGCATGTTCGGCGACGATTTCGTGGAGCAGCACCCCGCCGGGGTCCGCCGCGTCCGGTCCGGGGCGGCGGGACACGGAGTGCGACTCCCCAGGGGCATCGGCCACAGTGCTGTCGATCAACTCCAGACCACCTCTCACCCTCAGAAGATCTGTTGCTTTCGCAGACCGACTTTAGGCGGCACGGCCCGCCCGTAAATCGGCGGAATGACCGAACCGGATCCACTTTTTACGAGGAGGCCGTCTCCACATTCTGCTGGTGCCGTTTACCTCAACGAGCGAGGGCCCGGCCGACAAAGTGCGGAATAGTCACGGATCCCTTGACCGGGGCTCTTTCGGCGCCGGATGGTGGCCCTGCAACAAAGTCGGTCCGGCCCAGCCGGTCCGGTATCCCCTTTCCGACAGGTCCCCGAAAGGTAGACCGCATGCCGGTGCAGGAAGTAAATCGCGTGGACCGGGAGTTCGGAAAAGACTTCCTCGACGCGGCACGGACGCTGGCCGCCGGCGGCGCCACGGGCGACACCGTGCTGTCCGCTCCCGACGCACGGCTCCCCACGAGCCTCACCGCGGAACTCGACGCCGTCGCACAGCCCCCCGATCCACGCGTCGGGCATCGCGTCGTCCGAGGACTGCTCCCCACCGACGACCCGGGCCCGACGCCGCTGCACTGGCGCGAGGCCGACGCCCGGCGCGATGCCGCCTTCGACATCGCGCTGGCCCTCGTCGCGTCCCGGCTCGGCCGGGTCTTCGGCTGGCGCAACCAGCAGGAGGGACGGATCGTCCACAACATCCTGCCCAGCCCCGGCCAGGAGCGGCTCCAGGTCGGGGCCAGCAGTGTGGTGCCGCTCGTCTGGCACACCGAGGACGCCTTCCACCCCGAGCGGGCGGACCTGCTCCTCCTCGCCTGTGTACGCAACCCTGACGGCGTCGGCAGCAGACTCTCCAGCGCCACCGGGATCGGTCTCGGCGCGGCCGACGTCGCGCAGCTGGAGCGGCCGCTGACGCTGGTGCTGCCCGACGACAGCTACGCCGACCAGCGGGCGGGCGGGTGTGAGCCCGTGGGGATCTCCACGCTGTGGCGCCGCGACGGCGACGCCCTGGGCATCCGCTACGACCCGTCCTACACCCGCCACCTCGCGGACGACCGGGAGTTCACGGTGGCGTACGACCGCCTCGGACACGCCCTGGAGGACAACGGCCATGTCGTGCCGCTGGAACCCGGCGACCTGCTGATCATCGACAACGACGCGACCGTCCACGGCAGACTGGCGTTCAAGGCGCGCTACGACGGGACCGACCGCTGGCTGAAGCGCGTCCTGGTGCGCTCCCCCCGGCCGCGCCCCGCCCGTGAGCGCCTGGAGCACGGCTACGGCCAGGAGCAGGTGGACGCCCACACGACCGCTCGGGCCCGGACCGGCTGAGCGGCGCACACGACAAGGGGGCCGCGCCCACAAGGCGCGGCCCCCTTGTCGTGCCCGGACGGCGTCAATAGCCCCGGCCACGGCGTCAATAGCCCCGGTCGGGGTCGACGACGTTGCGCAGCGGCCGGCCCGAGCGGAAGCGGGCCACGTTGTCCAGGAGCAGCTCGAGACACCGCTCGTCCGTCTCGGGGGTGGCGTCCGCGCTGTGGGGCGTGACCAGGACGCCCGGCTCCGACCACAGCGGGGACGACGCGGGCAGCGGCTCGGACGCGAACACGTCCAGGCCCGCTCCGCCGAGCCGCCCGCCGCGCAGGGCGGCCAGCAGGGCGGACTCGTCGACGACCGGACCGCGGCCCACATTGACGAGGACCGCGCCCGGCCGCAGCAGCGCCAGTTCCCGCGCGCCGACCAGCCCCCGGGTCCCCGGCGTCAGCGGCACCGCCACCACCAGGATGTCGAGGCCGCGCAGGAACTCCTCCAGGTGCTCGGGCCCGTACACCGCGCGCAGCCCGGAACCCGGTTCGCCCGGACCGGGGCGGGTGCCGCCCGCGCTGCGACGGCAGGCCGTCACCTCGACGCCGAACGCGTCCAGGAGCCGGGCCGTGCGGCCGCCGATGTCGCCGAGGCCGAGGACACCGGCGCGGCGCCCCCGCAGCTCGGCGGCGGGCGGCACCCGCCAGCTCCGCTCGCGCTGCGCCACGAGGGTGTGCGGGAGCCCCTTGCAGTGGGCGAGCAGCAGCGCGAGCACGTGCTCCGCCACGGCCGTGCCCCGGGTCCCCGCCCCGTTGGTGACGGTCAGTCCGGTCGCGGCGGCGTGCTTCAGGACCGGGGCCGGGACGCCGACGGCGACGGTGTGCAGCCAGCGGCACTCGGGGTGGGCGGCCAGGAACGCCTCGATCTCGTCGTCCTCGGCCTGCCACACGAGCGCCGCACTGCCGCGGCCGGGCGCCGCACCGGCGCCCGGCCCCGTCTCCACAGCCGTCGTGGACCATGCCGCGGCGACCCGTTCGCGCGCCTGCGGCGGCAGTCCGAATAGCGCCGGACCGCCGCCCTCCCGCGCGGCCACCTAGCCGCGGGCCGCGGCGCGCTCGCGCACGCTGCGCGGACGCATGTCCGTCCACACGGTGTCGATGTGGGAGAGGCACTCCTCGCGCGTTCCCCTGCTGCCCTCCTCGTGCCAGCCCGCGGGCAGTTCACGGCCGGCGGGCCATATCGAGTACTGCTCCTCGTCATTGACGACCACCGCGTACTGTTCGGCGTTGTCCAGGGTTTCCATGGCGGAATTCCTTTCCTCGATAGGTCCGATACGGGTCCGACCGGTCCGGCGTTCCAAAATCCTATGCGGCCGTTTCCGATTGTCGCCAGCAAGGGCAACCGGGCGCCGTCAGCATATTGTTGATGCCTTTCCGCGAACCTCTGACCCGCCTTGCTCCGGCCGTTCATTGACCGTGTGTCCCGGGCGTTCCTAGGGTTTTCCTGGCTGGACGCATCGACGACAGGACGAGCAGAAAGTCTGGGTCAACGAATGGATCGCACCGAGCACACTCTGGACCTCTGCGTGGCCGGGCTGCTCCGTCACCCGGCGGTGGCCGGGGCCGAGGCCACAGCGGCCGGCGACGCCCGCCGGATCGTGTACGTCCTCCCCGCCGAGGGGCACACGCTCGACGACGCCGAGCTCCGCCATCACCTCGATGGGGAGCGCAGCCCGCTGCCGGGCGAGACCGCCCTCGTGCCCGTGCCGGAGTTCCCCCGCGCCGAGGACGGCTCCGTCGACCGGGCCGACCTTGCCGTGTACGGCGTGCTCGGCGGCCTGCTGACCCTGTGGCGGGAGGCGTTCGACAACGAGCGCATCGGCCCGGACGACGACTTCTTCACCCTGGGCGGCTACTCGATGCTCGCCGTGCGTCTCATCGGCCGGATCGCCGACCGCTACGGAGTCGATCTGCCGCTCGCCGAGTTCTTCGACCTGCCGACCGTACTGGACGTCGCATACAGCCTCGTCGAGTCGGGCGCCGACCCCGCGGCGCCCGAGCCACTCGCGAGCGCGGCGGACGAACTGAGCCTGGAGGACCTGCTCGCGGGGCTCGACCAGCTCTCCGACGAACAGGCGCTGAACCTGCTGGGCCCGGACACACCGCCGGCCGACGGCATCGCCCGCGGCTGACCGACGGAACCGACGGAGGGACGCATGTACCGGATCGATCTGACCGACGCCGACCGCGAGGCGGTCGAACCCCTCCTCGCGGAGCTGCTGGCCGAACGGCCCGCGTCCGACGAGGAGTTGCTCGACGCCGTCGCCCTGCGCGCGCAGGAGCTGCCGCGCGGGCTGCGGGCCCAGGTCAACACCTTCCGGCTGGAGGAGCCCTCCGGCGGCTGCGTGATCAGCGGGCTGCCCGTGGACGACACCCGGATCGGCGCCACCCCCGCGACCTGGGGCGAGGCCGACGCGGACGGCCGCACCCGGCGCGAGGACATGTTCCTCCTCATGTGTGCCTCGCTGCTCGGCGACCCCATCGCCTGGGCCACCCAGCAGGACGGCCGGCTGCTGCACGACGTCGTCCCGATCAAGGGCCACGAGCACGCCCAGCTCAACTCCTCGACGGCCGAACCCCTGACGTGGCACACCGAGGACGCCTTCCACCCCTACCGGGCCGAATACGTCGGGCTCATGTGTCTGCGCAACCCCGACGAGGTGGAGACCACCTACGCCCTCTTCGACGACCTGCGCCTGGACGAACAGACGCGGCGGACGCTGGCCGGGGCGCACTACGTGATCCGCCCCGACAACTCCCACCAGCCGCAGCACCGCGGCGCGGACAGCACCCTCGACGCGCCCGCCGACCTCCTGGAGCGCAGCATCCGCCTGATCGAGCGGCTCACCGCGTCGCCCGAGCGGGTGCCCGTCCTCTTCGGGGACCCGCGCTCGCCCTACGGCCGCCTCGACCCGTACTTCATGGACCGCACCACCGAGGACGCCGAGGCGACAGCCGCGTTCGAGGCGCTCGTCAAGGAGATCGACACCCGGCTCACCGGTATCGCGCTGCGCCCCGGCGACGTGCTGTTCATCGACAACTACAAGGCCGTGCACGGCAGGAACCCGTACCGGGCCCGCTACGACGGCCGCGACCGCTGGCTGCGCCGGGTCAACGTCACGCGCGACCTGCGCAAGTCCCGGGACGCCCGGGTGCGCGCCGGCTCCCGCGTCATCTTCTGAGCCCCGCGCGTCACCTTCGTCCGATACTCCCCCGCCAGGCCCAGCGAAAGGCTCTGACCACCCCATGAGGAAATACCGGCTGATGGTCCCGGGCCCCACCCCGACACCTCCCGAGGTCACCGCGGCGGCGGTGCTCCCCGTCGAGGACGAGCGCACCCACGCCTACGCCGAGGTGTTCACACGTGTCGTCGACAACCTCCGGCGGACCCTGCGCACCCGCAACGACGTCCTCCTGGTCGCGTCGAGCATGACCGGCGCGTTCGAGGGCGCGTTGCAGAACCTGTTCGCGCCGGGCGACGGCGTCCTGGTCGTCACCAACGGCGCGTTCGGCGAGCGCTGGAGCCAGATGGCGGCCGCGTTCGGCCTGCGCGTCACCGAGGTGCGGCACGACTGGGGCGAGCCGCTGGACCTGGACCGCATCCGCGAGGCGGCGCGCACCCCCGGGCTCAAAGCCGCGATCGCCGTGCACTGCGAGACCTCCACGGCCATGGTCAACGACATCCGGGGATTCGCGGCGGCGTCCGCGCCGCTGCTCACCGTCGTGGACTCGGCGTCCGGTGTCGGCGCCAGCGACCTGCGCACCGACGACTGGGGCATCGACGTCGTCGTGGGCGGCTGCCAGAAAGCCCTGATGACCCCGCCGGGACTGGCCTTCACCAGCATCAGCGAACGGGCGTGGGAGCAGCACCGCACCGCGCGCCTGCCCCGCTTCTACTTCGACTGGGACGAGACCCTCGCAGCGCTCCGCGCCGACGTCCCCCGCACCCCGTGGACCCCGGCGATCTCCCTGATCAGCCAGCTCGACGTGGCCCTGCGCCAGCTCCACGACGAGGGGCTCGACAACGTCCTGGAGCGGCACGTGCGCCTCGGCCGGATGGCCCGCGCGGGGGTGCGCGGTCTCGGCCTGCGGCTGTTCTCCCCCGACGAGGACCGCCACAGCGCCGTCACCGCCGCCGAACTGCCGCCCGGTGTGGACGCGAGCGCCCTGGTCGACCGGCTCCTGGACCGCTACGCCATTCAACTCGCGGGGGCGCAGCCGCCGTTGGACGGCCGGGTGCTGCGCATCGGGCATTGCGGATACGTGGACGAGTTCGACGTCCTGACCGCGCTGTCCGCCGTCGAACTGGGCCTGGCCGAGAGCGGCTGGACCGTCCGGCCGGGCAGCGGTGTCACCGCCGCGCTCCAGGTGCTGCACGACCTGCGCGCCGCGCCCGCCGCCCGCGCCGGGAAGCAGCCGGTGGCCGCGACCGCCTAGGAGCACCAGAGCACCGCTCGCCCGCGATCCCTTCACGAATCAGGAGCACGCCATGCATCTGCCACGCGCCGCCTTGGAGGACTGGATGCGTGACTTCTACTTCGACACCTCGCTCGACCTGGGCAGCAGCGGTGTGCGGTGCTACTCCCTCGCCGAACTGCGCGCACTGCTCGGCATCACGGTCGAGGAGCTGGACGCGATCGCGCTGGACGACAGCCCCTCGTACGGCGGCGCCCTGCTGCGCCGCGCCGTCGCCGACCGCTTCACCGGCGGTGACACCGACCGGGTGATGGCGACCCACGGCTCCACCGAGGCGATCTTCGTCGTGATGAACGCCCTGCTGTCCGCCGGTGACGAGGTCGTCGTGGTCGACCCCGCCTACCACTCGCTGACCTCGGTCGCCGAGGCCATCGGCTGCCGTCTCGTGCGCTGGCGGCTGCGGCCCGAGACGGGCTTCACGCCCGACATGGCGGAGCTGCGCGCGCTGGTCACCCCGCGCACCCGCATGATCGTCGTGAACTTCCCGCACAACCCGACCGGCGCCCACCTCACCCGCGCCCAGTTCGACGACCTGCTCGACCTCGTGGACGGCCACCCGGAGCTGCGTCTGGTGTGGGATGCCGCGTTCGCCGAACTCGTCTGGGACGGCGAGCCGTTGCCGGACCCCTCGGTCCTCCACGACCGGTGCGTGAGCCTCGGCACCATGTCGAAGGCGTACGGGCTGCCCGGCACCCGCGTCGGCTGGTGCCTGGCGGCGCCGGACGTCCTGGAGCGGCTCGTGGCCCTGCGCGACGCGCTGACGATCTGCCTCTCCCCGCTCACCGAACACCTCGCCGCACGCGCCCTGGCCGGGGCCGACCGCATCCTCGCGGACCGCCGCACCCGCGCGGCCCGCAACCTCGAACGCCTCACCGCGTGGGCCGACGACCACAACGATCTGGTGTCCTGGTCGCGCCCCGCGGGCGGCGTCACCGCCTTCCCCGCCTTCACCGGCATCACCGACACCGAGGACCTCTGCCGCGACCTGGGCGCCCGGTACGACCTGCTCCTGGTGCCCGGATCCGGTTTCGGCCACCCCGACCGCGTACGGCTCGGCTTCGGCGGGGCCGAGGACACCTTCGCCGCGGGCCTCGACCGCCTGCACAAGGCGCTGACGGAACGCCAGGGGGCGCTCTGATGGACCTCACGGACCTCCTCGCCCGCCTCGACGAACTGCCGCCCGCGCAACGCGCCCAGGTGGAGCGGGCGCTGCGCGAGCGCGGCGAACCCCGGACCCACGAGACGTCGGTCACCCAGCAGGGGCTGTGGCTCATCGACCAGATCTCCCCGGGCGACCGGCTGTACACGATCGGCTGGCGACTGCGCCTGACCGGCCGCCTGGACGCCGGGGCGCTGACCGCGGCGGTCGACGCGCTGGTCGCCCGCCACGCGGCGCTGCGCACCACGTTCACCGTGGAGGACGGCCGGCCGCTCCAGGTGGTGCGGCCGCGGCTGCGCATCCCGGTCCCCTTCGACGACCTGCGCGCCGAGGCCGAGCCGGAGCGCCGGGAGCGGGCGGAGGCGCTGTGCGCCGCCGAGGTCGCCCCGTTCGACCTGGAGAAGGGGCCGCTCGCCCGGTTCCGGCTCATCCAAGTCGCCGACGACGAGCACCTGTTCACCATGGTCGTCCATCACATCGTCTTCGACGCCGTCTCGGTCAACGTGGCCCTGGACGACCTCTCCCGCGTCTACAACGCCCTCGTCGCGGGCGGCCCGGTCCCGCAGGCCGCACCGGCGCCGCAGTACCCGGACTTCGCCCGCTGGCAGCGCGCCCACCTCTCCGGCCCGCGCCTGGAGCGCCTGATCGGCTACTGGCGCCGCGAGCTCGCCGGGGCGCCGGGCCTCCTCGCCCTGCCGACGCGGAAACCACGCCCGGCGGAGCAGTCGCACGCCGGGGCGGAGCACACCGCGCTCTTCCCTGCCGAGCTCGCCGACCGGCTGCGCGCGCTGGCCCGCGAGGAGCGCTGCACCCTCTACACGGTTCTGCTGGCCGGCTTCCAGGTCGTCCTGTCCCGCTTCAGCGGGCAGCGCGACTTCCTCGTCGGCACCGTCGTGCACGGCCGGGTCCGCAGCGAGTTCGAGCAGATGGTCGGCTACTTCGTCAACACCCTCGCCCTCCGCGCCGACCTGAGCGGCGACCCCAGCTTCCGGGACCAGGTGCGCCGCGCCCGGTCCACGTTCCTGTCGGCCTACGACCATCAGGCGCTCCCCTTCGACCGGCTGGTGGAGGAGCTGGCACCGCACCGGGGGCTGAGCCACAACCCGCTGGTCCAGGTGGTGTTCGAGTCCCACGACGAGGACGACTGGCAGGAGTTGACACAGTTCACCGGCCTGACGCTGGGCCGGCTGCTCCCCATCGAACTGGACCGCGCCAAGTTCGACCTCAACGTCTCGGCGGTCGAGCGCGACGGCACCATCGACGTGAGCGTCGAGTACGCCACCGACCTCTTCGACGAGGAGAGCATCGCCCGCCTGGTCGCGCACTACCGGCACCTCCTCGACACCGTCACCGCGCACCCGGACACCCCCCTCGCCTCCCTGGAGACGCTGACGCCCGAGGAGCGCGCCCTGCTCACCGGGCAGCCCGCCCCGGCCGCCCCCTCGACCCCTCTGCACGACCTCGTCCGGCTGCGGGCAGAGACTCACCCGGACCTCCCCGCCGTCTCGGACGGCGCCCGCACCCTCTCCTACGGCGACCTGCACGCCGGGGCGGACCGGCTCGCGCACACCCTGGCCGCGCGCGGCGTCACCCCGGAGGCCGTCGTCGCCGTGGCCCTGCCGTCCTCACCGGACCAGGTCATGGCGGCCCTGGCGGTGCTCCGGGCGGGCGGGGTCTGCCTCCCGCTCGACCCGCGGGCGACGCCCGGCACCCTGCGCGCCACCCTCGCCGACGCCTCCCCGGCGCTGGTCGTCACCGACGGGACGGTCCCCGGCGAGGTCCTGGACGCCGAGCACGTCGTACTCCTCGACGACACCGCGCCCACTGTCCCCTCCGAACTGCCCGCACCCGCGCCCGCACCCGTGCAGCCGGAACAGGCCGCTTTCCTGCTCTACACCGGCGCGGCACACGGCGTCCTGCTCACCCACGAGGGTCTCGTCACCGCGGTGGGCCAGGCCGCCCGAGCCCTGTCGGCGGCACCGGGCGACACCCTTCGCGGGCACGGCGCCCCCGGCACCGGCCGCGCCCTCCTGGAGACCTTCACGGCGCTGACCACCGGCGCCGAGCTGGCACAGGAACCCGACGGCGACGCGTCCGGCGACCGGCTCACCCTCGTAGGCCCTGACGGCGTGCGCGTGCTCGACCTCACCGACACGGCCCAGGACGACACGGCCCCGGACGACACGGCCACGGCCGTCATCGGCTACGGGCGCACCGAGACCTCCGTCCTCGGCTTCCTCGCCGCTTCCGCCGCTTCCGCCGCCGACGGGCGGGCCCGGGTGCTCGACGCGGACCTGCGTCGCGTCCCGCCGGGCGCGTACGGCGAGTTGTACGTCGGCGGCGCGGGGCTGGCACGCGGCTACCGGGACCGGCCCGGCGCCACGGCCGCACGCTTCCTGCCGGACCCCTACGGGCCGCCCGGCGCCCGGCTGTTCCGCACGGGCGACCTGGCGCGTCTCGACGCACGGGGACGAGTCGTGGTCCTCGGCCGCGCCGACCACCGGATCCTGGTGCACGGCCTGCCCGTGGAGCCCGGCGCCGTCGAAGGCGCGCTGCTCTCCCACCCCGCCGTGGACCGCGCGGCGGTGTCGATCACCACGGGTGCCGGGGGGCCGCGGCCCGTCGCCCACGTCGTGGCGGTCCCCGGCGCGCACGCCGACCCGCAGGAGCTGCGCCGCCACGTCGCGGGACAGCTCGCCGCGCACATGGTGCCCGTGTCCGTCCTGGTCCACGACCGGCTGCCCACCGCCCCCGACGGATCCCTCGACCGGGCCGCCCTGCCCGCCCCCGAGCCAGCCACCGAGCCGGTCGGCCGCGAACCCGGAACCGCCCACGAGGCCGTGCTGCGCGACCTGTTCGCCGACGTCCTCGGCGTCCCCTCGGTCGGCCTCGACGACGACTTCTTCGACATCGGCGGACACTCCATGCTGGCGGCCCGGCTGATCACCAGGGTCGGTGACGCCCTCGGTGTCGAGATGGGCCTGCGCACCCTGTTCGAAGCGCCCACGGTCGCGGAGCTGGCCCGGGTGCTGCGCGACCGCGGCGAGGCGCCGGACGGGCCCGGCGGCGATCTCGACGTCCTGCTGCCGCTGCGGCCCACGGGCGACGGCACCCCGGTGTTCTGCGTCCACCCCGGGATGGGCCTCGGCTGGTCCTTCGCGGGCCTGGTGCGGCATCTGGATCCGAGCCACCCGGTGTACGCGCTCCAGTCGCCGGGCCTGGCCGAGGGCCCCGGCGCCGTGCCGGGGACGATCGAGGAGACGGCCGCCCTCTATCTGCGCCGCCTGCGCGAGGTCGCCCCGCACGGCCCCTACCACCTCGTGGGCTGGTCCTCGGGCGGCCTCATCGCCCACGCGATCGCCGTACGGCTGCGCGCCGGGGGCGAGCCGGTGGGCATGGTCGCGGTCCTCGACGGCTACCCGCTGGCCGACCGTGTCGAGACCCTGCCCTCCCGCGAGCAGGAGGCCGAGGACCTCCGTCTGGAGACCTCGGGGCTCGACATCCCCGAGACGCTGCGGACCCGGCTCGCCGAGGTCTACACGGCCGTCGCCCGGGGCGCCCGCGGGCACGTGCCCCGGCTGTACGAGGGCGACCTGGTGCACGTCGCCGCCGCCGACCGGCGCGACGGCGGGGCCTTCGTCGCCGACCTGTGGCTGCCTCACGTCGGGGGCGAACTGGTGCGGCACACGGCGCACTGCACGCACGAGGAGATGACCAGCCCGCAGGTCCTCGCGGACATCGGTCCCCGCCTCGCGGCCCACATCGAACGGGCGGACCTCGGGACCGCGACGCCCCGCTGACCCGAGCCCGACGACCCAGCGAACGGAGAGAGCCACCGTGGCAGGCAAACCCTACGTCTCGATCGGCGGTGCCGAGGACACGGCCGCGTGGCGGGTCCTCCTGGTCCCGCACTCGGGGGCCGGCGCGGCCAACGCGCGGGTCCTGCAACCGCATCTGCCGCCGGACTGGCAGCTGGCCGCCGCCCGACTCCCCGGCCGGGAGTCCCGCATCCTCCAGCCCGTCGGGGACCTGGCGAACCTCGTCGCCGACGTGACGGCGACGGCCCGCTCCCTGCCGGGCACGGCGCCACTCCTCGTGGTCGGCGTGTGTGCCGGTGCCGTCATCGCCCTGGAGGCCGTACGGGCGCTCCAGGACAGCGACCCGGGCCTGGTGGCCGGTCTCGTCGTGGTCTCGTACTGGTCGGTGGACCATCCGCCGCGGACCACCCGGCTGCTGCCAGACAGCGACGACCCGGCGGAACTGGCCGCCGCCATCGGCGACTTCGGCTACCTCCCCGACCACGTCGAGGCGCAGGACCTGGCCGACACCTACCTGCCGCCCATCGTCGCCGACATGCGCGCCGTGCAGGACTTCCACAGCGGCCCCGACCCCGTGCTCACCGCGCCGCTCCTGGTGGTCTCCGGCACGGACGACCCGCTGTGCCCGCCGGAACGCGTCGACGGCTGGGCCCCGTTCGCCAAGCGGACGCGGCAGACCCGCGTCGAGGGCGGCGGACACATGCTGCTCCTGGAGCGCCCGGCGGAGCTGGTGGACGCCATCGCCTCGAACCTGGACCACTTCCGGTGACCGCGACCGCCCGCGCGGACGGTCCCGTCCCGGAACGCACGACCTCACACGACGAGAAAGGGTGCGCGGCCATGGAAGCGACCGAGACCGCGGTCCAGCGGCGCCTGGACCTCCTCCTTCTGCGGCAGTGGGAGAGCCGCCCCGAGCTGACGGCGCTCGTCCGCGGCGACGACGTCGTCACCGCGGGCGAACTGCGGGACCGCGTGCTCGCCCTCGCCGAGGACCTGCGCGCACACGGCGTGCGCGACGGCGACCTGGTGGCGGTGTACCAGCCTCGCTCGGTCGAGTTCGTGGTGTCCCTCCTCGCGGTGGTGTGCGCGGGCGCCGCCCACGTCGCCTTCGACGTCGGCGACCCGCCCGAGCGGACCCGGCACGCGATCGACGACTGCACGCCCCGGCTCGTCGTCACCACCCGCGAGGGCGCGGCCCGCCTCACCCCGTCGGTCCCGGTCCTGCTCACCGACGACGGCGCGGCGCGGCCGGTCCCCGAGCGCTTCACCCCGGCGGCCGTCACGCCGGCGTCACCGGCCGTCGTCCTGTTCACCTCCGGCTCGACGGGCCGCCCCAAGGCGTCCGTCATCAGCCACGCCGCCCTGGCCTCCCGGATGGCGGCCTTCCAGAGCGGCCACCCCATGGGCCCCGGCGACCGCGTCCTGCACCACACCGCCTGCACCTTCGACCTCCACCTCGCCGAGCTGTACTGGCCCCTGCTGACCGGCGCGGCCGTGGTGATCGCCGAGCCGGGGCGCCAGCGCGACGCGGCACATCTGGCGCGGCTGATCCGGGACACCGGTGTCACGACGTTCTGCTGTGTCCCCTCGCTGCTCGAACTGTTCCTCCTCGCCCGCGGCGACGACGAGCGCTACGACGGCCTGAAGTACGTCATCGCCGGGGGCGAGGCCCTCTCCCCCGACCTGGTCCGGCGCTTCCACGCCCGCTCGACCGCCTCGCTGACCAACATCTACGGGCCCAGCGAATGCACCGTCTTCGCCACCGCCTGGACCTGCCCGCGCGACCCGGACCCCGACCTCGTACTCATCGGCCCGCCGGTCCCCGAGACGACGCTCCACCTGCTGGACGAGGACCGGGCCCCCGTCCCCGACGGCGCGCCCGGCGAGGTCTACATCGGCGGGATCGGGGTCGCCGACGGCTACCTCGGCCGCCCCGAACTGACGGCCGAGCGGTTCGTCACCGACGTCCCCGGCGCCGAAGGACGCTTCTACCGCACCGGCGACCTCGCCCGCCGGCACCCGGACGGCGCACTGGAGTTCCTGGGCCGCATCGACCACCAGGTCAAGATCCGCGGCGTGCGGGTGGAGACCGGTGAGGTCGAGTCGACGGCGCTGCGCTGCCCCGGCGTGCGTCAGGCGGCCGTGGTCGCCGCGGGCGACGGCAGCGACAAGCGGCTGTACGCCTTCGTCGTCCCCGAGCCGGACACCGACCCGGCCGCCCTGCCGGACCAGGTGCGCGAGCGGCTGCGCGGCTGGCTGCCGCAGACCATGCTGCCCTCCGCCGTGCTCGTCCTCGACACCCTGCCGCTGACGCGGAACGGCAAACTGGACCGGGCGTCACTGTCGCGGCGGGCCCTGGCCGAACGCCCCGCGAAGGCCGCTCCCCGCCCGGCCGCCGAGGACCTCACCACCCCCGCCCGCATGGAGGACCTGGTCTCCGGCATCTGGCGCGAGGTGCTCGGCCTCGCCCGGCTCGGCAGGGACGAGGACTTCTTCGACATCGGCGGCGACTCCTTCCGCGCGGTGCAGGTCATGGGCGCCGTACAGGACGCGCTGGGCCGCAAGGTGCCGCTCGACGTCCTCCTGCGTCAGCCCACCGTGGAGACGTTCTCGGCCGGCCTGCTCGAACTGACCGCGAGGGCCGACGCCCCGAGCTGACCGTTCCTCCCCCTCTCGCCGCCCGCCCCTCCCCAAGAGACCGGAGCACAGCCATGGCCTTCACATCCGACCTGGACTGCTTGATCATCGGCTACAACGACGTCCCGTTCTCCCAGCAGTGGAACCGCGTGAGCCATCGCGGGCCGCGCGACCCCGAGCGCCTGATGTTCATGCGCGACCACCTCCTGTTCGACGGCGAACGGCTGCCGTACATGGACGTGATGAACAAGGTCCTTCACCGCGCCGGGAAACTCGACGAGAACGTCTACATCCACGGCGGGGAGACCCCCAACCTCGCCTCCCACTACCTGGCCAACTACCTCACCCACCGGGGCTTCAGCGCCGAGTGCACCAGCCTCTTCGGGTGCGAGCAGGACCGGATCCGCGACATCCTCCTGACCCGGCGCCCGCGCATGGTGGCCATCACCACCACCTACTACATCATCCCGAACCCGGTCGTGGAGATCACCCGCTTCATCCGCGAGGTGATGCCCGAGACGACGATCGTGGTGGGCGGCCCGCTCGTCGGCAACCTCCTCAAGGACCTCGACCGGGAGGAGCTGGCCGAGGTCCTGTCCTGGATGGACGCCGACGTCTACATCCACGAGTCGCAGGGCGAGACCACCCTCACCCAGCTCGCCGCCGCGCTGCGCGAGGGCAGCGATCTGAAGGACGTCCCCAACCTGCTGCTGCCCACGGGCTCCGGCGACTACAAGCTCACCAAACTCCACGCCGAGGCCAACGTCCTGGACGAGTGCGCCATCGACTGGTCCCGGTTCGGCGCCGACCTCGGCGCCACCGTGCACACCCGCACCGCCCGCAGCTGCGCCTTCAAGTGCAGCTTCTGCGACTACCCGATCCGTGCCGGGGCGCTCACCCTGACCAGCGTCGACGTGGTGGAGCAGGAGCTGCGCCAGCTCGACCGGATGGGCGTCACGCAGATGGTCTTCATCGACGACACCTTCAATGTGCCGGGCCCCCGGTTCAAGGAGCTGTGCCGGATGATGGCCCGCAACGACTTCGGGTTCCAGTGGTACTCCTTCTTCCGCGCGGGCACCGCCCGCGACGAGGAGACGTACAACCTGATGGCGGAGAGCAAGTGCCGCGCGGTCTTCCTCGGCATCGAGGCCGGTGACGACGGCATCCTCAAGAACATGTCGAAGGTAGCCACGCTCGACCGCTACCGCGTCGGCATCGAACGGCTCCACGCCCGAGGCATCGACACCTTCGCCTCCTTCATCTCGGGCTTCCCCGGCGAGACCGAGAAGACCGTCGAGAACACCATCGAGTTCATCAACGAGGTCGGCCCGACGTTTTGGCGCACCGAACCCTGGTGGTACAACCACCGTGCGCCGGTCCAGAAGCAGGCCGCCGAGTTCGGCCTCACCGGGCGCGAGTACGACTGGCGCCACAACACCATGGACATCAACGGCGCCGTGGACGCCTGCCACGCCCTGTTCGACCAGGTGAAGAACTCCCTGTGGATGCCGGGCTACAACTTCGACTTCTGGGCCCTGCCCTACCTGATGGGCAAGGGCCTGCAGATGCCCGACATCATCGAGTTCCACCGGGTGGCCCGGCAGATCATGGAGTTCAACGACCGGCCCGGCGAAGGACCCGCCCCGGAGCTCATCGACCGGATGTACCACGTCTTCGACGACGCGCCCCACATCAGCGGGAAGTACAGCCCGCCGGCCGGGCGCGACGCCGTGCCCGCCCTGGCGCTCCAGAGCTGACACCGCCGTCCGCTCCCGCCCGTGTCCGGCAGCGCCGCCTCACAAGGATGGAACCGCATGACCGCGCCTTTTGACCTCCTCACACCGGACCAGCCTCCGGAAGACACGCCCCGGGAAGACACGTACGACAGCGACGGTGTGCACGACGTCTTCGCCCGGCAGGCGCGCCAGCGCCCGAAGACCACCGCCGTCGTCACGGTGCCCGGCCCCGGGACGGCCGGGGGCGGCCCCGAGCAGGCGTCCTACGCCGAACTCGACGCGCTCGCCAACCAGATGGCGCACCGCCTCGCCGACCTGGGCGTCGGCCTCGGCACCCGGGTGGCCGTCTGCCTGGAGCCTTCGGTGCGCCTCGCGGTGACGCTGCTCGCCGTCATGAAGGCGGGCGCCGCCTTCGTGCCGCTCGACCCGGACTATCCGGCCGCACGCCTGAGCCACCTCCTGGACCACTCCGGCGCCGCCGTCGTCGTCGCCCAGCCGGAGACCGCCGGACGGCTGCCCGCCTCCGCGGCCCAACTCCTCCTCCTCGACGAGGGCTTCTCCGCCCTCACCGGCCGCTCCCCCACCCCGCCGCCGATCGGGACGGGCCCGGACGACGTCGCCTGCGTCATCTACACCTCGGGCTCGACCGGCACACCCAAGGGCGTACTCATCACCCACCGCGGCCTGACCAACCTCGCACGCGCCGCGACGGGCACCTTCGGCCTCGGCCCCGGCCACCGGTTCCTCCAGCTCGCCTCCGTCAGCTTCTCCGCGGCGCTGGAGGAGATCTTCCCCCCGCTGCTCAGCGGAGCGACACTGCTGATGGCGGGCTACCACCGGGCGCTGCCCGACATCCCGCACTTCCTCGAAGTCCTGGAGCGGCACTCCGTCACCGGGTTCGAGATCACCACCAGCTACTGGCACCAGCTCGGCGACGAACTGGCCGAGACCGGCCAGCGCCTGCCGGACTCCGTCCAGTTCGTGGTGATGGGCGGCGACCGGGTGCGCCCCGACCGCGTCCTTGCCTGGCGCGAGACCGGGGTGCCGCTCATCCACGTCTACGGGCCGACGGAGTCCACCGCCACCGCCACCTACCACCACTCGGGCCGCACCGAGCCCCGGCAGGACGGCACACTGCCCATCGGCACCGCCATCGACGGCGCCGCCATCCGGCTCCTGGACGGCGCCCTCGACCCGGTGGCCCCGGGCGACACCGGTGAGGTCTACGTCGCGGGCCGGGCCCTGGCGCGCGGCTACCACCGGGCCCCGGGCGACACCGCCGCGCGGTTCCTGCCCGACCCCCACGGCCCGGCGGGCAGCCGCATGTACCGGACGGGCGACCGGGCCCGCCTCCTGCCCGACGGCCAGCTCGCATTCCTCGGCCGCACCGACAACCAGGTCAAGATCCGCGGATTCCGGGTCGAGCCCGGCGAGATCGAGGCGGTCCTCCAGCGCCACCCCGCCGTCCGGCACGCCGTCGTCACCGTGGAACGGCGCGCCGACAGCAGCGAGAACGCGGTCCTGCACGCCCATGTCACCCCCGCGCCCGGCGAGGACCCGGCGCGGGCGGACGACCCGCGCGGCGGTCAACTGCGCGACTACCTCGCCGGGTTGCTCCCGTCCTACATGGTGCCGTCCACCGTGACCGTCCTCGACACCATCCCGCTGACGGCGCACGGCAAGGTGGACTTCGCCGCGCTGCCCGCCGCCCCGGGCACGACGGAGGGCGTGAGCGCGGAGGGCCGGGCGCCGCGTCCGGGCACGGCGGCGGACCTCGCCGCGGTCTGGGCCTCGGTCCTCAAACTCGACCACGTCGGGGCCGACGACGAGTTCCTCGCGCTCGGCGGCAACTCGCTCCAGGCCGTGAAGATCGCCGCGAGGCTCCACCGGGAGTTCGGCATCGACATCCTGCCGAACGACCTGCTGGCGTCGAGGACCGTCACCCAGCTCGCCGCCGTCATCGACGGCAAGCGCGGCGACGAGACACGCACGGCCGAGGCCTCCCGCATAGCGGCCGAGACCGAGAACCGGCAGACCGCCCAGTGGGCCCGCAAACGCGCGGCCGTCGAGGCGTCCCTGGCCCGCTTCTCCGACGGACGCCGCGCCGCGCCCATCTCCCTCACCCAGCAGGGCCTGTTCGTCCTGAGCAAGCTCGCCCATGACATCCCGCTCTACAACGAGGCCTGGCAGTGCCGGCTGACCGGCCACCTGGACCGCGGCGCCTTCGACCGCTCGGTCCAGGAGATCGCCGCCCGGCACGAGGCGCTGCGCACGTCCTTCGGGCTGCTCGGCGGCAGTCCGGTCCAGTTCGTCGCCCCGACCGCGGACATCCCCGTACGGTACGTGGACGTCTCGGCGCGGCCGGAGGAGCTGGCGGAGCTGCGCGACAGCGAGATCCGCGAGCCGATCGACCCGGCGTCGGCTCCGCTGCTGCGCGTCCTGGTCCTCTCGCGGTCCGAGACGGAACATCTCGCGGTCTTCGTGGCCCACCACCTCATCGTCGACTTCGTCTCCGTCGACGTGTTCATGGACGAACTGGCCGCCTGCTACCCGGCCTTCCACGCGCAGGGCACCCCCACGCTCCCCCGGCCCTCGCTCCAGTACGGCGACTGGGCGCTGTGGCAGCACAGCCATCTGCGCGGCGACGCCATGGACCGGCTGCTGCACTACTGGCGCGAGCGGCTGAGCGATCCGGAGCCGCCCCCGCTGGACCTGGGCGGCGACCGCGCCGCGCCCCAGCACGTCGACTACCGCGGCGGGCGGCTCGCCCTCGACCTGCCGCCCGCCCTGCGGGACGCCGTCCACGCACTGGCCCGGCGCGAGGGGGTCACCCCCTTCATGGTGCTGCTCACCGCCTTCTACTCGCTGCTGCACGCGCGCTCGGGCAGCGACGACGTCAGCGTGGGCACGCCGGTCGCCAACCGCGGCGGCCCCGGCACGGAGCGGCTGATCGGCTGCGTCAACAACACGGTCGTCCTGCGCCAGCGCATCCCGGCCGAGGCGCGCTTCCGTGACCTGCTGGCGCAGGTGCGCGACACCTGCCTCGGCGCCTACGAGCACCAGTCGCTCCCGTTCGACCAGCTGGTGGAGAAGCTGGGCCCGCGACGGCATCCGGGACGCAGCCCCTACTTCCAGGTGCTCTTCGCGCTGGAGGACGAGAAGGCGCTCGAGCGCTCCTTCTCGGACCTGACGCTCGATCAGAACACCATCCTGCCGAACGGACTCGCCAAGTTCGAACTGGTCTGCGTGATCCAGGACCACGGCGACCGCCTGGAGGTCGGCCTCACCTACCGCACCAGCCAGTTCGACGACGCCACCGTCCGTGAACTGGCCACCGAGTACGAGAAACTGCTCACGCGGTTCACCGCCGACCCCGACCGCTCCGTCGCGGCCGCGACGGGTGCGGACGGCAGCGCCACGCCCCCCAGCACCACCGTGGAGACACCATGACGACCGCCCCACCGAAGAAGCCACGCCCGGACCGGCCCGTAGTCGAGCTGGTGCGCCACGCGGCCTACTGGCGCTGGGTCGCCGCCACGATGCTGCACCGGCTGCCCCCGATCATGGCGCCGATGGCCCTGGTCCTGGCCAGCACGCACTACACCGGCAGCCCCGCCACCGGCGGTCTGCTCGTCGGCCTTGCGACCCTGCCCTGCATCCTGGCGGCCCCGCTCTTCAGCCGCCTCCTGGAGAGGCTGGGCCGCGAACGCTGGACCCCGCGCGTCATGGCCCTGGGCGGGGCCGCCCGGATCGGCGTGGCGGCGGGCTTCGTCGGGCACGCACCGGTCTGGGTCCTGTTCGTCCTGTCGCTCGTCGGCAACATGGCCACGTTCGGTGTGGGCGGCGCCATCAGGACCCTGTTACGCGTCACGGTCCCGCAGCGGCTCATCGCCTCGGCGCTGTCGCTCGACGCGGTACTCGTCGAACTCGTCGTCGTCGGCGCGCCGTTCGTGGTCGTCGCCTGCGCGGTGTTCAGCCCCGCGTACGCCCTGATCGTCATGGGCGCGGCCATGCTGGCGGGCGCGCTCCTGCTGTTGCCGAAGGCGAAACCGACGTCCGAGACAGGGGAGGACGGCGGCGCGGAGAACGCCGCCGAGGAGGAGGGGATCGCGCGCGACGTCCCCGAGTCGACGGGCGTGTGGCGCAACCCGGCCTTCCTGTTCTGGGCGCTGGTGACCATGGCGTTCGGGCACTTCCTCGGCACAGCCGAGGTCGGCGCGCTGCCCCGGGTCCTGGAGGAGGGCGGCGGCACGGCCCGGGCGGCGGTACTCATCGGAGTGCTCGGCGCGGCCAGCGCCGCGGCCGGACTCGTCTACGCCTGGTACGCGACCCGCGTCAAGGTCACCCTCACGGCACGTGCCGTCCTGCTCCTGGTGACGATGACGGCGGCCACCCTGGTCATCGCCACCGTCTCCGGCTGGTGGGGTCTGATCGTGGCCTTCGCCCTGCTCGGCCTGTGCGCCGCGCCGCTGAACTCCGTCATGACCGAGGCGCCCGGCTACGTGGTCCCCCGCTCCCGGATGTCGGAGGCGTTCAGCGTCCTCGTGGCCACGCAGAGCATCGGCTACTCGTTCGCCGGCGGGCTGCTCGCCGTGGTGAGCGTGCACCACATGCTCCTCCTCGGCCCGGCGACCGCGGTCGTCGCGCTGGCCGCCGCCACCGTGCTGCGGCCGGCCCGCGCGGCGGCCGCGATGGGCGCCGCCGCGCGCTAGGTGTATGGGCCCGCCCTGACGCGTCGATGCCGGTGCCCCGTCCACTTCCGGACGGGGCACCGGCATCGACGCGTCAGGGCGGAACTCAGCCGGCCGGGCGCATCCCCATACGGGTGTTGGCGTAGCTGTGGCCCAGGAGCACGGCCTCCGTGCGGGTGCGCAGATCCAGCTTGTTGAGGATGTGGTAGATGTGGCTGCGGACGGTCGCTTCCTGGACGTGCAGCCGCCGAGCTATCACCGTGTTCGTGATGCCGTGGCCCAGGGCTTCGAGCACCTCCAGCTCCCGCTCCGTGAGCACGTGCTCGACCTGCGGCAGCGACAGATGCTCACGCCGCATCCCGTCTCCCATCCAGCCCACCAGGACCTCGGCGATCGAGGCGGACAGATAGGTCCGTCCGCTGTGCGCCTCCAGGACGGCCATGCCGAGATCGCGGTGGCTGGTGTTGCGGTCCACGAACCCGCGCACCGCGCACTTCACCGCCGTGCGCAGCATGTCCGCGTCGTCGGGCTGCATCACGGTGACCAGCGCGGGCCGCCTGCCGGATGTGAACCGCTCGGCGAGCGCGGCCCCCGCGTCGTCCTTCAGACAGTCGCCGCCGACGAGCAGCACGTCGGGCCGGACCCGCAGCGGCTGGGCGAACGCCTGCCGCGCCGAGTCGAAATCGGCCATGACGTCGATCTGCGGGTAGTCGTCGAGGAGGGCCCGGATCCCCGCGCGCAGGATCGGATCCTCGTCCAGGACGACGAGTTGTACGGTCCCGTCCATCGCGTGGGGGGCGACGTCCGCACCCAGCAGGGCGGTGCGTCCTTCCGTGGAGTTCACCGAGGGCTCCTTCGGGAGAGTGGGGGGAAGGGGCTTAGCGGACTCTGAACCGGCCGTCCTGGCGTCAGATCGACTCGGCGATGCCGAAGGAGGCCGAAGGCGCCCGGTCCGGCCGCGCCCCGGCCTGTGCCGCCGGCGCATTCTGGACGCGATCCCAACCGATTCCGCCATCATCCGGGATTCCCGCCACTGTCAGCCCGGCGCCGACGAGAGAGGCGGCGGCAAGAAGGGCGGCCACGGGGCCGATGATTTTAGGCATGAGGAGCACTCCTGGTCCACTGTGTGCGGCAAGTTCTAGCCGTCTTTACAGAAAACGCGGGCTTCGCTGGTTCCTGGGCACTGATTCCGTGCAGTAACCACCGACTCCCAGCAGTCTGCGCGAGCGGTCTGTTCCGACGGAACACTTTCCGGCGGCACCTAGCTGCCTAGGCACGTTGGTGCCATCACCAGCCAACACGTGTACACAAAGGCGCTGTTGATGGTGGGCCACCCCACTGGGAGACTCGACCCGTTGTGTGTGAGACGGGGGCGGCCACATGAAAGGGCGCGAGCACGATGGCCATGTTGAGCAACCTGGGTCTCAGCCCTACGGCGGAAGCCGTTTACGCGGCTCTCACCCGTCAGTCACAAGCCCATCCCGCCGAACTCGCGGCCGCATTAAGGTGCTCCGCACAAGAGATAGCGGCAGCCCTTGAAGAACTAGAGGAAGCCACGCTCATACGGCCCTCCAGAGAAAACCCGGAATGCTACCGCGCCGTCAGCTTTCCCGTCGCACTCACGACGCTTCTGCGCAATCAGGAAGCCGAACTCGCCCAGCAGGTACAGGCGCTCAGCGAGCGGAGAGCCGCGGTGGTGGAGGCCGCGGCACGCCTCAGCCATACCTACGACGGTGCACATGAGGGCACGGAGAGACTCATCGGCATCGACGCGATCGAGACACGGCTCGAAACCCTCGCACAGAACCTCGAAAAGGAATGCCTCGCCATACTTCCCGGCGGAGCCCAGTCCCAGGCGAGCCTCGACGCGTCCCGGCCGCTCGACGAGGAGGCGCTCGCACGCGGCGTCTCCCTGCTCAACCTCTACGACGACGCCATGCGCCTTGACGAACCGACCCGCGCCTACGCCTCCTGGCTCACCGAACACAACGCCCAGGTCCGCACAGCCGCCGTGCTCCCGCCCCGCATGCTGATCTTCGACCGGACCGTGGCCGTCGTCCCCATCGACCCGGACAACTCCCGCGCGGGCGCGCTCCTCACCTCGGAGCCCGGCATAGTCGCCACCCTCATCGCCACGTTCAACCAGGCATGGGAACAAGCCACGCCGTACACCGACGACGAATCTTCCCCGTACGAGACGGGACTCAGCGACACCCAGCTCAGACTGCTGATTCTGCTCGCCCAGGGCATGACGGACGAAGCCGCGGCGAAACGCCTCAATATCGGGCTGCGCACCGTGCGCCGCCAGATGTCCACCATCATGGAGCGCATCAACGCCAAAAGCCGCTTCGAAGCAGGCGTGAAGGTCGCGCAACAGGGCTGGCTCTGACCGGCCCGGCCGACAGGGCACATCTCCGGGAGAACGATGCTCAGCCTATGCGCGGGCTGCCGCCGCATCTACCGTCATCGCGCTGAGACGACATCAGCGTTTTGTTGATGCGGTGGCGGCGGCGGTGCTGGCGGTGGCGGCGGTGCTGGCGGTGGCGGCCTGGTCGGCGCCCCCGGGACCCGCTCGGCCGGACCGGGCCGCGACGACTTCGGCGTCGCCCGCCGGTCTCGGTCACCGGCCGATCTACGGGTGCGCGTCCGTGATCGCGATGACCTCGTCGAGACGGTCCAGGGCGGCCTGCAGGTCGTCGACCTTGGCCTGGATGCGGTCGCGCTCGGCGCGCAACATGGATCGCTGCTCGGCATCGGTGTGCCCGCTGTCCCAGCACGGAAGGAGTTCCGCGATCCTCCGGCTGGTCAGACCGGCCGCGTACATCTGCTGGAAGAAGCGCACCAGGGTGACGGTGTCCCGCCGGTAAAGGCGCTGGCCGGACGGGCTGCGCTCCGCGACGAGCAGGCCCTGCTGCTCGTAGTAGCGCACGGCGCGCACCGAGACGCCGGCCTCCCGTGCCACCTCTCCGATGCGCACGAGCCGGTCGGCCGCAGCCTCCGTGACGGTCATGGTGATTCCTCTCGACCCGTTCCTGACAGCCATCACTTGCCTCTGACGTTAGCGTCAGGTTTTAGCGTACCGGGCATGGACATCAACAACTCCGTAGCCCTTGTCACCGGTGCCAACCGCGGCCTGGGCCGCGCCTTCGCCCAGCGCCTGCTCGAACGGGGCGCCCGCAAGGTCTACGCGACCGCCCGCCGACCCGAGACCGTGGACCTGCCCGGGGTCCAGGTGCTGCCCCTCGACATCACTGATCCGGCATCCGTGAGGGCCGCCGCCGAGGCCGCCCCCGACGTCTCGCTCCTCGTGAACAACGCGGGCATCAATACGAGCACCGACCTGGTGACCGGTTCGCTGGACGCGGTGCGGTACGAACTGGAGACCAACACGTTCGGCCACCTGAGCATGGTCCGGGAGTTCACACCGGCACTCGCGCGAAACGGCGGGGGCGCGATCGTCAACGTCCTCTCCGCCATGTCGTGGTTCGGAGGCGCGGGCGCCAATGCCTACCACCTGACCAAGGCCGCCGCCTGGGCCATGACCAACGGCGTCCGCCTGGAACTCGCCGAGCAGGGCACGCTCGTCACAGCGGTACACCTCGGCCTGGCCGACACCGACATGGCGGCGGGCTGGCCCGTGGCCAAGATCGCCCCCTCCGACCTGGCCGACGCGGCGCTCGACGGCGTCGAAGCGGGCTCCGCCGAGGTCCTCGCCGACCAGTGGAGCCGCGACATCAAGTCCCGCCTGCCACTGACACCGGAAGAATTCAACGCGGCGATGGACCGCGCCCTGGCGTCACTGATGGCAGCCTGAGGGAGCCGGCGGGGCCGACGTGTACCCGTTGCGGGCCTCGCCGAAGGAACATCGCGCAAGGGTATGGCGTTGGGAGGGGTGTGGCCGCGGAGGGGACAGTGTCCCCGGGCCTCACCCATTGCCCATGGGGACGATCGTTCGGCTGAAGCCCCATGGAGCCTTTCGCCGCGAGGCGACCGCCCTCCGCGTGCCACACCCAAGCGGCCCTGGCCGGCCTCCCCCGTCCAGCCAGGGCTTTCCTGTTTTCCGGTGTGTCTTTCCCTCTTTTCGCCGCCTCTCGTGAATTGTTCTGTGCGATCAGCGCAGCGATTTCCCTTTTTCAGGCGGCCCCCAGCGGCCCGCCGGGATATCGGGAGGAAAAGGCACACCATGACGACCCCTTCGCCGGACAGCATGCTGCGCGAACTGGAGCCGTCCGTCGAACGGCTCCTGAACCGGCATCTGCGGGTGGCCCGGGACTGGCTGCCCCACCAGTACGTGCCGTGGGGCGACGGGCGGGACTTCGACGGGCCCCTGCGCGGTGACGCCTGGGAGCCGGAGCAGTCGGCGCTGCCGCGCGCCGTACAGGACGCACTGGTCATCAACGTCCTCACCGAGGACAACCTGCCCAGCTACCACTTCGAGATCGCGGCCCGCCTCGGCCGGGACGGGGCCTGGGGCGCCTGGCTTCACCGGTGGACCGCCGAGGAGGACCGGCACTCGTTCGTTCTCCGTGCCTTCCTCCACGCCCGGCGCGCGGTGGACCCGGTCGTCCTGGAGGATCTGCGGCTGCGGAACATGGCGAGCGGATGGTCCGCCCACCATTGGGTGACCCCGCTGCACACCCTGGCGTACGCCACGGTCCAGGAACTCGCCACCCGGCACTCTCACCGCAATACCGGTGCCCTGTGTGGTGACCGGACGGGCGAGAAACTGATGACCAGGATCGCCGCCGACGAGAACCTGCACATGCTCTTCTACCGAGATCTGCTGACCGACGCCTTCCAGGTGTTTCCCGATGACACGATGACGGCCCTGGCGGACGTCCTCTCCGCATTCCGGATGCCGGGGGTCGGCATCCCGGGGTTCGGATCGCGCGCCGCCCGCGTCGCTGCGGCGGGCATCTACAACCCGGACATCCACCACGAGCACGTCGTCGCACCCCTGCTGCGCACCCTGTCGGTGCTTGCCGCGCCCGGACTCGGCCCCGTCGGCCGGCAGGCGCAGGAACGCATCGGTTCGCACGAGGAGCGGTTGAGGGCGCGGGCGGCACGGGCCCGCGACCTCTACGCGAGGGCGCGGGCAGGCGGGTGAGCGCCGCTCATCCGCAGGACAGACCTCACCGAGAGGACACACCATGGTCATGACCGAGCCGGCGGAGGATTCCGTACTGCCCGAGCGACTCGTCACTTTGCTGACCGACCATCTGAAGGTGGCGGTACCCCCCGAAGGGCTCGCGGCCTCGACGACGCTGGAGAGCCTCGGCTTCGACTCGCTGGCGCTGATGGAGCTCCTGGTGGCGGCGCAGGAGACGTACGGGCTCGCTCTGCCCGACCATCTGCTGGACCTGTCCGCCACGGCCACGCTCGGCGATGCGGCGAGGCTGTTCGATGAGGCGCGGTGAGATCGCCGTCACCGGCCTCGGCCTGGTGACCCCGGCCGGACACACCGCGGACGAGAACTGGGCGAACCTGTGCCGGGGCCGGTCGAAGGCCGCGGCCGACCCGCTGCTGGACGGGCTGCCCGTCGACTTCTCCTGCCGCATCACGGGCCTGGACGTCGCCGCCGAACTCGGCAGACCGGCCCAGCGGCTCGATCCCTTCGCTCAGTTCGCCGTCGTCGCGGCGCGGCGGGCCGTCGCCGACGCGGGCCTCGATCCGCTCGCCTGGCCCGCGGAGCGCGTCGGCGTCGTCCTGGGTGTCACGGGCAGCAGTCTGAGCACCTACGAGACCGAGTACGCCCATCTCAACGCGGGCGAGGCGGACCGTGTCTCCCCGCTCGCGGTGCCGCGCAGCATCCCCAACATGGCGGCGGGCGAGGTCGCGATCGACCTGGACGCGCGTGGCCCGAACTTCATCGTCTCCACCGCCTGCGCCTCGGGGGCGACGGCGATCGGGATCGCGCGGGAGCTGCTCTACTCCGGCGCGTGCGACGTCGTGCTGACCGGCGGTGCCGAGTCGGCGCGCAGCCGGATGAACTCCGCGGCGTTCGGCCGGATGCGGGCGCTGTCCCGGCGCCGGGAGCAACCGCACCTGGCCAGCAGGCCGTTCGACACGGCTCGTGACGGTTTCGTGCTCGGTGAGGGCGCCGCCGTCCTCGTACTGGAGCGGCCGTCCGCGGCACGGGCGCGGGGCGCGCCGGTTCTGGCGATGCTGCGCGGCTTCGCGGCCAACGCCGACGCCTATCACCCCATCTCCCCGCACCCCGACGGCCGCGGTGTGCTCGCCGCCATCACCGCCGCGCTGGAGGACGGCGGTTGCCGGCCCGGCGACATCGGTCACCTCAACGCCCACGGCACCTCCACCCCCAGGAACGACGCCCTGGAGGCAGCGGCCATCACGCGGATCTTCAGGGACCACACCCCTCCGGTCACCGCCGCCAAGGGCGTCGTCGGCCATTCGCTGGGCGCGGCCGGAGCGATGGAGGCGGCCTACACCGTTCTCGCGCTGCGGCACGGGTGCGTGCCACCGGTGGCGAACTTCGAGAACCCGGACGGTGACCACAAGCTCGACATCGTGGCGGGACGCCCGCGCCCGGTGTCCACGGGCACGGCCCTGAGCTTCTCCTTCGGGTTCGGCGGGCAGAACGCGGTCCTGCTGTTCACGGCCGACTGACACCCAGAGATGCCGGGGAAGGCAAGGGCACACCGATGGAACCAACGACAGAACCCCCCGCCCGGGAAGCAGGCGCAGACGCAGGCACGGGCACAGGCACAGGCACAGGCACAGGCACAGTCGCAAGCACAGGCGCTCCGCGCATCGCTGCTGCCGAGGTGGCCTTCACCCCGCACCGCTACCCCCAGGACGAACTCCTCGACGCCCAGGAGCGCCTGCAAGGCCGGCGCCCGGCGCAACGACAGCTCCTGAGCAAGATCCGTACCAGCACGGGCATCGCCACACGGCACGTGGCCCGCCCTTTGCCGGATCTCGAAAAGCTCTGCGGGCGCGGGGACTTCACCGAGACCAACGGTGTGTACCTGGCCACCGCCCTGGAACTGGGCGAGCAGGCACTGACCCGTGCGCTGTGCTCGGCAGGCATCCGGGCGCACCAGGTGGACACCATCATCAGCACCACTGTCACCGGCCTGACCGTGCCTTCGCTGGAGGCCCGGCTGGCCCACCGCGTCGGTCTGCGCCCCGATGTGCGCCGTGTTCCGCTGTTCGGCAACGGGTGTGCGGGAGGGGCCGCCGGGCTGGCCCGGCTCCACGACAGTCTGCTGGGCCGCCCCGGCTCGGTGGCCGTGCTGCTCGCGGTGGAGGTGTGCTCCCTGCACTACCGGGCCGTCCCCGATGCCGCGGCTCTCGTCGCCGGAAGCATCTTCGGAGACGGCGCGGCCGCCGTCGTGGCCGTGGGAGGAGACCGGCCCGAAGCCGTTCAGGGTCCGCAACTGGTCGACACCCACAGTCTGCTGCTCGCGGACAGCGCGGAGGTACTCGGCTGGGACATCGGCTCCGACGGTTTCCGGATCGTCCTGTCCGCGCGGATCCCGGCCCTCGTGGAACAGCACCTCCCCGGCGCGGTCGGGGAGTTGCTCGGCCGGCACGTACTGACGCCGCAGGACATCGGCAGCTGGATCGTGCACGGCGCGGGGCCCAAGGTCTTCACCGCCGTGGAGAAGGCCTTCGCCCTGCCACCGCAGGCCCTGGAACTCACCCGCAGGTCGGTGGCGGCCAAGGGCAATCTCTCCTCCGTGTCCGTCCTGGACGTGCTGTGCACCGCGATGCAGGCTCCCCCGCCTCCCGGCACACCTGGTCTTGTCGTGGCGATGGGCCCGGGATTCGCCATCGAGCTGAACCTCATCCGCTGGTGAGAGGCGAGGAGCGCGGTGGACGTCGCCGCAATCCGTAGGGACATTTCGACGGGGTTCGAAAGGATGAGTGGCTGTCACGGGTGGCGCCTACGGTGTGACGCGAAGAGGCCGACCACAGCGCATGACGGGGGTCGGCCGCATGGCAGGTTCTCACTGACGCCTGCTCGACCCGGCGTCACAGTGGAGCCCCGGAAAGGGAGATTCCCTGATGCGGATACTCAAGAAGCACGTGACCCGTACAGCTGTGGCGCTCGCCGTCGGAGCCGGCACACTCATCGGCGGCTCCAGCACCGCCTCCGCCGCCGACGCGGCGACCCACGGCGCCGGAGCCGCCGCGGCCGCGGCGGCCAGCTGCCCGTACAAGTACTTCTGCGCCTACCCGGGAGCGAACTTCACCGGCACCCCCATCCCCATGTACAACTGCACCGAGTACGACATCCCGTGGACGACGATGGGTTCGTGGATCAACAACCAGACCCCTGGGACCCGCGCGCAGTTCAGGAGTTCCGACCACGTCACGCGCTGGACGGACACCGGCGCCTACGACTCGGACGCCTCCGCCGACTGGTCATGGGTCTACTGGGTGAAGCCCTGCTGAGAAGACGGCAGTCGGGCCGCCCGCCGCGCGCGGACTCGCGCCGCGGGCGGCCGCACCCGCGGCGATTCAGTCCAGGAGCGCGGTCGCCTCGACCTCGACGAGCACGTCCGGTTCGAAGAGGTGGTCGACGCCGATGAGGGAGGCCGGCGGC
The DNA here is from genome assembly GCF_043523415.1 of Streptomyces sp. SGAir0957. Classification (NCBI taxonomy): domain Bacteria; kingdom Bacillati; phylum Actinomycetota; class Actinomycetes; order Kitasatosporales; family Streptomycetaceae; genus Streptomyces; species Streptomyces sp. SGAir0957. The sequence continues at coordinate 8,403,719 of NZ_CP027293.1, read as the reverse complement.
ATGGGAGTCCCGAGACCGGTCTCCTCGGCGACGGCCTCCACGCCGGCCATGAGATCGCCGATCTTCTCCGGAGCCCACCCGGTCACGTAGAACGTCAGGCGCAGTACGTCCGCGAACGTCGCGCCCGCGCCCGCCAGTCCCACGGCGGTGTTGCGCAGCGCCTGGGCGACCTGTCCGGCCAGATCGCCGGTGGCGACAGGGGTCCCGTCGGCCCGGCGCGCGATCTGGCCGCTGACATGGACGTGCTTGGTTCCGGTGCCCACGGCGACGTGGTGGTACGGGACGGGCTGCAGCAGGCCTTGCGGGGTGAAGTACTGGACGGTCATGGGTCTCTCTCCTCCGTACTAGGTATCGTGAAGCTACCTAGTACCGGAAAGACACTTCAACGAGACCAGGTTTCGCCATGGATACCGCCGACGAGCTCCGCATCGACGCCCCGCACCGCGAACTCCTCGACCAGATCCTCGACAAGTGGTCGCTCAGCATCCTCAACGAGCTCTGCGAGCGCCCGTGCCGCTTCAACGAACTGCGGCGGGCCATCCCGCAGGTGACACAGAAGTCGCTGACGGCGACACTCCGGCGCCTCGAACGCAACGGTGTCATCGAGCGCGAGGTCGTCTCCACCCGCCCGGTGGCGGTCAGGTACGCGATCACCCCGCTCGGCAAGACCCTTCGGCCCCCCGTCGACGTGCTGCTGGCCTGGGCGTCTCAGCACATGCCCGCCATCGAGCGGGCGCGCGAAGTATTCGACTCACGCGAGGACGAGGCCGCCCGCTGATCCCGCCCGCAGAGCGCGGCCCGCCGCTCACATCGATCCGCTCCGGGCCCGGGCAGGAAGACCTCGTGCCCAAGGCCCCGGCGTGTCCCCACTACTTCTCGCACCGGATGCCGTTAGAGGAGCGTGGACCGGCTCGACGCGGGAGGCGAGAGTGGCTTCGCAACAGGCTCGGCGGTTTCTGGACCGTATGCATGAGAACGTCTGGGAGAGCGTGGGTCTGACACCGGAACCGCGTTCGGCGGCCGGGGAGAGCGCTGACGCCGCGTCGCTCATCAGCGAACTGATGGACACGCGGACCGGACTGGTCGGCCGCGAGCAACTGGAGGCGCTGCGGGCCGGGCTCTTGCGGAACGAGGAGCTTCTGGCCGGCACGACCGTGAGCCAGTACGAGAACGCACGCACCATCCAGTCTCTGCACAAGCTGGCCGACAGGGTGGAGCGGTCCGGCCGGGCGCTGGGATTCCCGATGCCGGAGCGCCCGTTGCTCGGAACCCTTCCCACCGGGCGGGTGAACGTGATGACTCTCCTCGTGCCCGCCACCCGCGAACACCTCGTACTGTTCGAGTCGGAGTTCCTGGGGTTCGCCCACCTGTCCGCGAAAGCCGTGGCGGAGGTATTGCCATACCGCCTGAGCCCGGAAGGCGGGGCGGCCTTCAGCCTCGAACCCGCCCGAGTGCGCGAACGACTCGACCAGCACCCGGAGTCGGCCCACAGGTTCGGCCGGCTGGCGCGCGCGTACCTGGAGACGGGCGTGCCGTACAACGCACCCCGGCACGCCCAGGACCCGGTCCGCAACACCTGGGCCATGATGCTCTGCGAATCCGTCGAGCTGTTCGCGCTCGGCCACGAATACGGGCACATTCTGGAGGGCCACCTCGGCCGGCAGCGCCCCGCGGCCCGGCTCGGCGGTCCGGACATGGACGCACCCGAGGAGCTGGCCTGGACCCGCCAGGAGGAGTTCCAGGCCGACGCCAAGGGCCTCTCCCTCTCCGTCGCCGCGATGCGGTCGAGGGGCTACGACCTTCCGATCGCTTTCCTGGGGGCCGACTTCTACTTCACCATGACGCATGTCATGGAGCGCGCCATCAGCGTGCTGCGCCACGGCCATGAGAACGGACCCGACGGCGACGACGTGCAACGGGCCTCCCTTTTGCGCCGCATGATCGGACGCCAGGGCCAGAAGAAGCCGAGGGAGGACAAGCAGCCTTCGACCGGCGCCGTGACCCATCCGCCCTCCGTGCTCCGGCGCCTGATGCTGCGCGCCGTCCTGGCCCGTGAGAACACGCCGCGGATCGGAGCCGCGATCGAGCTCGGCCAGAACATGGAGCAGGTCATGGACATGCTCTGGTCCGACCTGCGGCCCCGCCTCCTCGACGCGCACCGGGCCGGTGTACGACCGTTGCGGCGCTGGCAGGACTGACGGCGCATCAGGCGGTGGGCCCGTACCAGACCACGCCCACCGAGGCGACGATGAGCCCGAGGGTGACGAAGGTCAGGACGATCGCCGCGCGCAGATCGCGGACCGCACGGTGGACGCGGGCGCGTTCGGCGACCACCAGATCGCTGATCCCGCGGACCGCCGGCTCCGCCTTCGGCAGCCCGAACGCCGAGCGGGACGCCAGGAAGGCGCCCACGCAGGCGACGACGACCGCAAGCAGCAGGAGAACGCCGACGAGCACCCGGGCCTCCGGGGCGAGACCGACGATCGTGTCCCGGCCGCGGATCACCGAGACGGCGGTGACAAGGGTGAGCATGGCCGCCAGCGCGGTGCGCCAGTTGGCCGCCGCCTCCCGCACCTCACGCAACTCCACGGCGGTGCGGGCACGCAACGCCGTGGAGAGCAGGTGGTCCTCGGAGGGGCCCCTCGGGCCTGGCGTGACACGGACCGCCATCGGTCAGGCGCCCCACTCGACGTGCAGGGACCAGGACGCGCCGCAGCCGGTCGCCCCCTCCGGTGAGCCCGGGTGAGGGACCGGGCAGGTGCACGAGCCGAAGACGTCGCGCGAGCGGTCGGCGGTGGCCGCGCGGCGGGCGGCGTCACGCAGCAGGGCGCCGATCCCGGGGCGCAGGGGGTCCTCGCCGCTCATGGCCCGGTAGCTGACGAGGGGTTCGACGTGGGCGAAGTCGTGCCGGCAGCGGGGGCAGTTCGCGGCGACGAGGATGACCTCGGGGGCCCTCTCGTCGGGCTCGACCCGCACGGTCGCGGACCCCGCCATGACCGCGTTCCACTCGGGGCGGTCCTCCACGGCGTACTCGAGCACCTCTTCGGCCACGATTTCCCCCTTGTACACATGCGAGAACCAGCCTCAGGTTAGCGTCCCTCGGGGGCGAGCGAAGACGCCGTCGGCAGGGCGTTCGGCCTCATTCCACCGGGACGTGGCCGCGCAGATGCAGCTCCTCCGCGTCCAGGCGGCCCTGAAGGCGGCGCAGCACCGTGTCGTCGATGTCGCCCGTGTCGCGCAGGCGCACGACCATGGTGCGGCGCTCGCTGAGGAGGGCGAGGCTGAGGGCCGTGTGGTCGTCGGTGAGCTGCTGCGCGTGCGGGGCCGTCTCCTCGGGCGCGGCGGGCATCGAGGCGCAGCGGCGCGCCACCGCCTCAGCCCGCAACTGGTGGGCCCGCTGGATCGTCTCGCGCACGGTAGGGGCCGTGTTCAGGCGTTCGGCCAGGTCCGGCAGGGCATTGAGCGCGGACTCGAAGGCCGCCGACTCGGCGAGCCATTCCTCGTGGGCGACGGACCGGTCGTGCGGGAGCTGCGCCCAGCGCACGATCCACGGCAGGATCAGCGCCTGCGCCATCGTCACGACGATCACCACGCCGGTGACGAAGACGATGAGCTGGCGGGAGGGGAACGCCTCACCGTTGTCGAGGTGTGCGGGGACGCCGAGGGCCGCGGCGAGGGAGATCGCCCCGCGGAAGCCCGACAGGGCGCTCACGGTCAGACGCCGCGGCGAGTACGTCGTGCCCGACGCGCGGGCGCTCCCTCTGCGGGCGACGCGGAAGAAGGCGGCCACGCCGAAGTAGTAGACGAAGCGCACGGCGATGAGGGTGCCCGCCACCGCCAGTCCGGTGCCGAGGGCCCGCGGGAGCTCGTCGTGGCCCATCGTGCGGACCGAGAAGTCGAGTTCGACGCCGATCAGGACGAACAGGGAGCCGTTGAGAAGGTAGGTCGCGACCACCCAGAAGTGCTGCGCCTGCACTCTGACCTCCGCGCGCACCGTACGGGGGCCGCTCTGGCTGAGCATGAGGCCGCACACCACGACGGCGACCACACCCGAGGCGTCGATGTCCTCGGCGATGAGGTAGGCGGAGAACGGGGCGAGGAGCAACAGCACCTGGCCCCGCAGCGCGGCCGCCTCCGCCATCCGCACCCGGAACCACTGCACGACCGTTCCTGTGACGAAACCGATCAGCGCGCCGCCGCCGTAGCCCAGCACGAACAGCCAGCCGACGTGCGGGACGGTGATGTGCTCGGTCCCGACGGTGACGCCGACCGCGATGCCGTAGACGACCAGCGCCGTTCCGTCGTTGAGGAGGCTTTCCGCGCGCAGGAGCGTGATGTCCCGGCGCGGCAGGAGGCGTGCCACGACGTTCACCGCTGTCGCGTCGGTCGGTGCGACGGCCGCGCCCAGCGCCCAGGCGGGGCCCCAGTCGATGCCGAGCGCATGGGCGACGCAGGCCACCGACGCCGCCGAGGCGACGACCAGCAAGGTGGCCGCCAGCGTGACGTCGGTGAGGTGACGACGGATCTCGCGCAGCGAGGTGTTGAGGCTCTCCCAGGCCAGGAGCGCGGGCAGGAACAGCAACAGCACGACTTCGGAGGGCAGTTCCACTTCGCGGAGCGCCGGAAGCAGGCCGATCAGGACGCCCATGGCCATGAGGACGGCCGGTGACGCGATGCGCAGCCGGTCCCCGATGGCGGAACCGACCAGCACGGCGATCCCCAACAGCACGACTAGCTCAAGACCCAGCACGTGTTCCTCCCTGCGGCTCCTCGACAGCCGACGGCCAAGCCCAAGAGTTAGCAGGTATCGACCGGCTCCCCCACTGGGCGTCGGCTCTTCCGGGAGAAGATCACACCGGAGCAGGCGTGATGGTCGGGCGCGGCGGCCGGACCGCTCAGGCCGCCGCGCCGGGCAGGAGCTCGTTCAGCAGCTCCCGGACGCGGGTCTCGATCCTGTCCCGGATCGGGCGGACGGCTTCGATGCCCTGCCCGGCGGGGTCGTCGAGTCTCCAGTCGAGGTACGTCTTGCCGGGGAAGACGGGGCAGGCGTCACCGCAGCCCATGGTGATGACCACGTCGGACGTCTGGACGGCCCGCGTGGTCAGCGCTTTGGGAAGCTCGGCGGAGATGTCGACGCCCACCTCGCGCATCGCCTCGACGACCACCGGGTTCACCGCACCGGCGGGAGCGGACCCGGCGGAACGGGCCTCGACCCGGCCGCGTGCGAGATGGGTGAGGAAGGCGGCGGCCATCTGCGAGCGCCCGGCGTTGTGGACGCACACGAACAGCACCGAAGGCTTCGCAGCGGTTTCAGACACGGGCAGGGTCCTCCTCGGCGGCAGCATCAGCGGCGGCAGCGGCTGACAGGGGCTCAGCAGGAAAGTAGCGGCGGGCGGCGAGGGCTACGTGGACCAGGCCGATCAGTACCGGTACCTCGATGAGCGGGCCGACGACACCGGCCAGGGCCTGCCCGGAGGTCGCGCCGAACGTCGCGACGGCCACCGCGATGGCGAGTTCGAAGTTGTTGCCCGCCGCCGTGAACGCGAGGGTGGCCGTCCGGGGATAGTCCAGGCCCACGGCCTTGCCCAGGGCCATGGAGCCGACCCACATCACGCCGAAGTACACCAGCAGCGGCAGTGCGATCCGCACCACGTCCCAGGGCTTCGAGGTGATCGCATCACCTTGCAGGGCGAACAGCACCACGATCGTGAACAGCAGCCCGTACAGGGCGAGCGGGCCGATCTTCGGGATCAGCCTCGTCTCGTACCAGTGCCGGCCGCGCGCCCTCTCACCGAGTCTGCGGGTCGCGAATCCGGCGGCGAGGGGGATGCCGAGGAAGATCAGGACCGAGCGGGCGATCTCCCACAGCGACGCGTCGAGGGTGGTCTGTTCCAGTCCGAGCCGGCCGGGAAGGACGGACAGATAGAACCAGCCGAGCCCCGCGAAGGCGACCACTTGGAACACCGAGTTCAGGGCGACGAGGACGGCGGCGGCCTCACGGTCGCCGCAGGCCAGGTCGTTCCAGATGATGACCATGGCGATGCAGCGGGCAAGGCCGACGATGATCAGCCCGGTCCGGTACTGCGGCAGGTCGGGCAGGAAGATCCAGGCGAGGGCGAACATCACGGCCGGGCCGAGGATCCAGTTGATGACCAGTGACGGGATCAGCAGCCTCTTGTCGCGGGTGACGGTGGAGAGGCGGTCGTAACAGACCTTGGCGAGCACCGGGTACATCATCACGAGCAGGCCGAGGGCGATCGGCAGCGAGACTCCGGTGACGGTGACCTTCGCGAGCGCGTCGCCCAGACCGGGCACCAGGCGGCCGAGGCCGAGCCCGGCGGCCATCGCGGCCAGGATCCACACCGCCAGGAACCGGTCGACCAGCGACAGCCGCCCGACGGCCGAACCGCCCGGGGCGTTGGACGTCCCGCTCACGAAGCGGCCCCGGCGGGCTCGCCGAGTGGCTGGATGGGCTGGGCGTCCGGGTTGCCGGGGCGGCTCAGGATCGCGGCCAGCTGGTCCGTTGTCCGGGGCAACAGGCGGTAGTACACCCACGTCCCGCGACGTTCGGAGGCGATCAGACCGGCCTGCTTCAACAGCTTGAGGTGATGGGAGATGGTCGGCTGCGACAGTTCGAAGGCCGGAGTCAGATCGCAGACGCAGATCTCTCCACCCTGCTGCGAGGCGATCATCGACAGCAGCCGCAGACGCACCGGATCGCCCAGCGCCTTGAAGACCGGCGCCAGCTCGGCCGCCCGCTCCTCGTCCAGCGGAGCGGTCAGCAGCGTCGGGCAGCACCCGGAGGGGCTGTCCTGGCCGCGCACCTCAAGCTCTTGTTTCGACATTCCTCAATATTGACAGTCTTCGATTCACACCGCAAGGTTGCATCGAGGAACGTCAATGCAGACTGATCGGGCCGTACCCCGTCCCGTCATCCGTCATCCGTCATCCGAGGAGTCGAGTCATGAGCGAGCGGAACACCGACCTGCGTGAGACCGTCCGCCGGCGCTACGCGGCGGCCGCCGTCCAGGTCACCGAAGGGGGCACAGCCTGTTGCGGACCGCAGGCCATCGAGGTCGACGACAACTTCGGCTCCACCCTCTACGCCGCCGACGAGCGGGACGGGCTACCTGCCGAGGCCCTCGCCGCCTCGCTGGGCTGCGGCAACCCCGCCGCGGTCGCCGAACTCGCGGCGGGCGAGCGGGTCCTGGACCTCGGCTCCGGCGGCGGCATCGACGTCCTGCTCTCCGCCCGCCGTGTCGGCCCCACCGGCAAGGTCTACGGCCTGGACATGACCGAGGAGATGCTCGCCCTCGCCCTGGAGAACCGGCGGAAGGCCGGCGCCACCAACGTCGAGTTCCTCAAGGGCACCATCGAGGCCGTCCCTCTGCCCGCGCGCACGATCGACGTCATCATCTCCAACTGCGTCATCAACCTGTCCACCGACAAACCCGCCGTCTTCGCCGAGATGTTCCGCGTCCTGGCGCCCGGCGGCCGGATCGGCATCTCCGACGTCGTCGCCGAGGACACTCTCACGCCCGCACAGCGGGCCGAACGCGGCGACCACGTCGGCTGCATCGCCGGCGCCCTCTCCTTCGCCGAGTACCGGGCAGGCCTCGAAGACGCCGGATTCACCGCCGTCGAGCTGACTGCGACCCACGGCGTCGCGGACGGCATGCACTCCGCCATCGTCCGGGCAGTGAAGCCGACTACGGCAACCGAACTTCCGCTGGCCGCACGGGAGTTCTCAGCAGGTGGTGCGGAATCGTGCTGCGGACACGAGGCATGACCCCGCACGTCACCGGCCCCTCAGCGCCCCTGGAGCGATCCCGCGTCGCCGGTCCGACAGGGTCCGCGGTCTCAGAGCCCGTTCGCCGGCGCCACCAGGGCCGGGCGTCGCTGGTGCGCGGACGCGAGAGCCTGGCGGGCGGGGGCCGGAGGCTCAGCGCCGTCCGGGGCCGGTGACCCAGGTGGTTCCGGGACGGGCGCGGTCCCGGCGCGCTGCTCCCGGGGCGGCGCGGCCGAAAGGTGGGGCAGTTCCCTGCGTACGGGGTCCGGGCACGCAGGGAACCGTTCGGGGCGGCCGGGGCCGCGGCGGTGGCACGAGGAGCAACAGGGGCCGTACTGCCAGGCCAGTCGCAGACCGGGAGCGGCCTCTATGCCCAGGGGCGTTGTCGTGCCCAAGCTGCGCACCCGGGCGGCCCAGAGGAGGCGTGCTCGGTGCGGGCCGAGGTGGCCCGACGTGCCGTCCGACGCCCGCACGCCGACGTCTCCGCGTGCGGAAGCCATGAGGAGCAACGGGCGGTGGGCAAAGAGGTCATGCATAGATCGTCCCGGAAAGGCCGTGCACCACATCGCCTGCCATGCCGCTGCAGAGCGGCGAGACGACACGTCGGAGTATGCAGTCGAAAGAAGCGGTGCGTATGAGGCGGGAACGTTCCCGCAAGGGCAGCCGCTGGCGTATGGAACCCGTCCATGGGCCCGAGAGATCGCCGAAACAGCCGCCGCCGCGCTAACGCCGAGGCACATTTCACGGACTGCTCCGCACGCTACTCCCCCACCCGGCCGCACCGACAGAGTGCACCGCCACAGAAGCGCCCCGCCCGTCTCTTTTGCGCCAGGTCCACGCATCTACGCACGCGGAGAAGCCGCCGCGGCAGCCCGCGCACTGCGCACGTCGGCTCGGAATCCTCGCCGGGGAGGGGCGGCCTGCCGGGATCACTTCGTCGGTGCGGCACCGTGACGCAGGCCGTCGAGCAGCAGGGCGGCGATCTGTCGGGCCTCGTCGATCCATCCCTCGGTCGCCCGCAGAGCGCAGACGCCCCCCAGGGCTCGCAGCAGGGTGGATCCGGTGACGTCGCCCCGCAGCGTGCCTGCCGCGCTGCCGGCGTCAAGGAGCCGGGTGAGGGCGTCGGCCATGCGGGTGCGGGCGTCGTCGAAGACCGGTGAGTCGGTGGCCATGATGCTCTGCAGCGCGACGGACATGCCTTTGCCCACGGCGGCATGGTCCACGAGCAGCAGCAGGAAGCGCCGCAGCGCCTCGTCCGGGGCGTGCCGGGCGAGGAGGTCGTCGGCGGAGGCGCACAGGTCGTCGACCTCGCAGCGCCAGACCTCCTCGATCAGCGCTTCGCGGGTCTCGAAGTGGCGGTAGAGCGTGCCCACGGCGACCCCCGCTCCGCGGGCGATCTCCTCCACGTGTGCCCCGGTGTCGCCGTCGAGGAAGGCCTGGCGGGCCGCGGACAGCAGCAGCTCGCGGTTGCGGCGCGCGTCGGCGCGCATCCGGCGGGGAGGTGGCATGAGGATCTCCATAAGGTGAGTCCGGTTCCGTTTAGCGGTGTAGCGTTTCCGGAGTCGGGTTCATTTTATGAGGGAGTCTTCCATGCAGCACATCGACGAGGGCCTCGCGGGGCTCCGCGTGCTCGTCACCGGCGGCAGCCGCGGCCTGGGCGAGGCGACCGTGCGCCGTTTCGTCGCCTCGGGAGCGACCGTGCTCACCGCCTCGCGCAGCCGGCCCGAGGAGGACAGCGGGGCCACGTTCATCGCGGCGGATCTCTCGACGCCCGACGGGGTGGCCGCGCTCGGCCGCCGTGTCATCGACGAGGCCGGCGGCGTGGACGTGCTCGTGAACAACGCCGGCGCCGCGAGCGCCCCGGCCCCCACGCTGAGCCGGTCAGACGCGTCCTGGCAGGCGGATCTGGAGATGAACCTGCTCAGTGCCGTGCGCCTGGACCGCGCCCTGGTGCCCGGGATGGTCGAGCGGGGCTCCGGCGTCGTCGTGCACGTCTCCTCGATCGCCAGCCGGCTGCCGCAGCGCACCGAGGCGTCCTACGCCGCCGCCAAGGCCGCACTGAACACCTACAGCCGGGAACTCGCCACCGAGGTGGGCGCGCACGGGGTGCGCGTGGTGTGCGTCCTTCCGGGTTTCGTCGTCACCGACGGCGCCACCGCCCACCTGCGACAGATGGCCGAGCAGCAGGGCGTGTCCACCGAGCAGGTCACGCAGCGGATCGTGGACCACCTGAACCTGCCCATGGGCCGCCCCGGCGCCCCCGAGGACGTCGCCGAAATGATCGCTTTCCTCGCCTCCAGCCGCGCCAACTGGCTCACCGGAGCGCAGTTCCGCGTCGACGGCGGCATCATCCCGACCGTCTGACCACCCGCCCCTACCACCCACTCCCACGACGAACAGGAACCGCACCATGACCGTCACCCTGAGTTCCGTCATCATCGACGCCGACGACATCGAGCCCGAGGGCGCTTTCTGGCAGCAGTTGCTCGGCGGCTCGATCCACCGCACGCCGACCCACCACTTCGTCCGGACCCCTGGTCTGTCCGTCATCGTCGTTCAGTCGGCCCCGGGCCAGGTCGCCCCGGACTGGCCGCACGGCACCTCCCAGCAGATGCACCTGGATTTCGCCGTCGAGGACCTCGCGGAGGCGGATCGCGTCGCCGCGGCCGCAGGCGCCGTCCGGCTGCGGCCCACCACCGACGTCACCGAGAGGACCGGCAGCCGCGTCTACGCCAGCCCTGCCGGCCACCCGTTCTGCCTCCGGGCCGCGTGATCATGGAGCCTTCGGAACTCCGTCGCGCAGTCGAGGCCGGGCGGACGACGGCCGCGGAGCTGGGTCTCCAGGTCGACGACGTGATCGTCGTCAGCAACTCGGACCGCGCCGTGCTGCGCCTCGTCCCGTGCGACGTTCTGGCTCGTGTCGCTCCCTCGGGACGTCTGGCCGAGTCCGCGTTCGAGGTGGCGGTGGCTGCCCGTCTTTCCGACGTCGGCGCGCCCGTGGGCGAGCTCGAGCCCCGGGCCGACCCGCGCGTGTACGTACGTGAGGGCTTCGCCGTCTCGCTCTGGACCTACTACGAGCCGGTGAGGGCGGAGGTCGCGCCGGCCGACTACGCGGACGTGCTCATGCGGCACCACGCCGCCCTGCGCAACATCAACGTGGACGCGCCGCATTTCACCGACCGGGTCACGGCGGCGCTGCGAGAGGTGGACGACCCGGCACGCTCCCCCGAAGTCCCGGACGCGGAAAGGGAGTTCCTCAGCGCGACGCTCCGCGAACTGAGCGCCGCGATCAGCGTGCGGACTGCCGGCGAGCAGCTGCTGCACGGCGAGCCGCACCCGGGCAATCTCCTCGACTCCCGGCGGGGGCCGCTCTTCGTGGACCTCGCCACATGTTGCCGCGGGCCGGTCGAATTCGACCTCGCCCATGCGCCCGAGGAAGTGGGGAAGCACTACGTGGGCGCCGACCACGATCTGCTCCGGCAGTGCCGCGCCCTTGGCTGGGCGCTGTTCTCGGCCTGGCGCTGGCGCCGGGACGACCAGCTGGCGGACCGGGACCACTGGAGAGCGGAAGGGCTCGCCCTGGTGCGTGCGGCCCTCGATCGCCGCTGACGGGCCCGCGTCGCCGTCAGAGGCCGCCCCCGACGCGTGAGTACGCACGCGTCGGGGGCGGATCCGCGGCTCGGGACCGCGTCCCTCATGGCGTGAGGACGACCTTCTCGCAGTGTTCCTTCTTGTTCTTGAAGAGGTCGTAGCCGGTCGGCGCCTCGGACAGGGGCAGCCGGTGGGTGATGATCCGGGTGGGGTCGAGCTTGCCCTGTTCGATGAGGTTCAGCAGCGGCTTCATGTACCTGTGCACGTGGCACTGGCCGGTGCGCAGGGTCAGCGACCTGTTCATCCAGGCGCCCGCCGGGAACTTGTCGATCAGGCCGCCGTAGACGCCGATGACCGACACCACACCGCCGCTGCGGCAGGACATGATGGCCTGGCGCAGGACGTGCGGCCGGTCGGTCTCGGAGCGGACGGCCTGCTTGGCACGGTCGTAGAGGTGGACGTGTGAGGCGCCGTGGGTGGCCTCCAGGCCGACGGCGTCGATGCACTTGTCGGGGCCGCGGCCGCCGGTCAGTTCCAGCAGGGCCGACCGTACGTCGGTGTCCTCGAAGTTGATGGTCGTGTAGCCCTGGGCGGCGGCCATGTCGAGGCGGTACGGCTCCTTGTCGATCGCGACGACCTTCTCCGCGCCCAGGACCCGGGCGCTGTCCATGGCGAACTGTCCGACCGGCCCGGCGCCCCAGACGGCGACGATGTCACCTTGCTCGATGTCGCACATGTCGGCGCCCATGAAGCCGGTGGGCAGGATGTCGGACAGGAAGAGCACCTGCTCGTCGGTGAGGTCCGACTCGATCTTCAGGGCGTTGGCGTCGGCGAGCACCACGCGGGCGTACTCTGCCTGGCCGCCGGCGAAGCCGCCGGTGAGGTGGGAGTAGCCGTAGATCCCGGCGGTGGGGTGGCCGAAGAACTTCTCCGAGACCCCGGCGTTCGGGTTGGTGTTCTCGCAGCACGAGTACAGCTCCGAGCGGCAGGACGCGCAGGCGCCGCAGGCGATGGGGAAGGGCACGACGACCCGGTCGCCGACGCGCAGTTTGTCGCCGCTGATGCCGGGGCCGACCTCGACGACCTCCCCCATGAACTCGTGGCCGAGAATGTCGCCCTTTTCCATGGTGGGGACGTACCCGTCGACCAGGTGGAGGTCGGAGCCGCAGATGGCCGTCGAGGTGATCTTCACGATGGCGTCGCGGCTGTTCAGGATGGAGGGGTCGGGGACACTTTGCACCTCGACGGAGTTGCGTCCCGTCCAGCAGTTGGCCTTCATGCGAGGGCCTCCTTCAGTTCGTCCTCGGTCAGGGGTCGGGCCGGGTGCTGCGGGAACTCGCCGCGGGCCCGCTTGCCGCCGGGTGCGCCCTCGGAGCGGACGACCTCGCCGGTCTCCGCGATCTGCTTGAAGCGGCGCAGGTCGTCGTCGAGTTGCTGGTGCGGTTCCTCGCCGAAGTAGCGTGCCGCGGCCTTGCCCAGCGGCCCGGCGGGCAGGTCGTAGCGCAGCTTGACCCGGATCTCCGTGCCCCGGTCGCCGGGGGCGGGCACGAAGCTGACCTCGCCGGAGTTGTCGATGTCGGCGCCCTCCACCGACCGCCAGGCGATCAGCCGGCCGGCGACGTCCTCGGTGGTCTCGGCGTCCCATTCGACCGTCTTGCCGAACGGCGCCTCGGCCCGCCAGTGACTGGTGCGGGGACCCGTGACGCGCACCTCGTCCAGGTGCGCCATGAAGTCCGGCAGCCGCCCCAGGTCGCTCCAGAGGGCGTAGACCTCGTCGGGGGGCCGGTTGACGGTGGTGGCCGCGGTCAGTTGCATGGGGGTGCTCCTACGAGTACGGGTGACGGCCGCGTAGACGTCCGTGGCCGTGATGGCGACGACCGTGGCGGTCGCGGCGGCGGTGCGGCCGAAGCCACGGCCGTCGTGGTTCTTCAGGGCCCGGGTCAGCATCGTCAGATCCATGAGATCGCCGCCGACGCGGCCCCAGAGCCATGCGGGATGCGGCCGCGTCAGCAAGCCGGTGGCGGCCGCCAGTTCCCGTACGCCGACGGCGGTCGTGGCGTAGCGGTGCCGGGGCGCGTCACCCACGCCCAGGGCCCGGGCGAAGCCCGCCGGGGCCGCGACCTGGGGCACGCCCAGGAGCGCGCTGGCCCAGCCGAGCCCCCGGACCAACGGATCGTGGTGCAGCCGGGAGGTGGAACGGCTGTCTGTCTTCATCAATGCTCCCCACGTGCGGAGAGGTGGACGGAGGACCCCCGCCCGAGTCGAGAAGCGAGGGGCGCAAAGTGGGACACAACGGGGGTTTCCACGTAGCGCGCATCTAATCTCGAATTTCCGTACCGCCCGGCGGCGGGCTCGTCCGGTAGCGGCGGAGCGGACGTACGCGCGCGGGACCGTCACACAGAGCGATGCATGAGCACCGTCACGCCGTGCCAGGTGCCCCCGGAGAACGAGTCACCCGGCTGGTTGAACGGTGCGGCGGCTGAAGTGCGCAGGCACCGGGCGGCTCCCACAGTGGGGAAAGGCCCGCGCACCGGCAATGCCTGACAGCGCCGGACAGCGCCGGACAGCGTGAGTCCCTGTCCGCGAGCCACCGCCTCCTCGACAACACGAACGCGGCACCCGGCTCGTCAGGTGGGCAAGGCGCCGTCAGGATCGGACGACCGCAGTGACGACTTCGCCCTTCGGGTCAGGTGACCCCTTCTCGGACCTGTTCAACCGCTTCTTCGGCACGAGCCCGGCCGCCTCCCCGCCCGCGGTCCAGCGCGTTCCCATCGGGCGCCTGCTCAGCGACGCCTCGCAGGAGCTGCTGGCGACGGCCGGCGGACGCGCCGCCGAGGACGGCGCCGATCTCGACACCGTGCATCTGCTGTGGGCCGCCACCCAGTCCGATCCCGGCCGGCAACTCCTGTCGCAGGCGGGTGCCGACCCCGACGCGCTGGCGGCCCAGGTCGAGGAGTCGCTGCCCACCGGCGGCACGGTGGAGGAACCGCGGCTGACCCCGGCGGCGAAGCGGGCCCTGCTCAGGGCGCACGCCAAGTCCCAGGAGGCGGGCGCGTCGTACATCGGGCCCGAGCACATTCTCGCGGCGGTCGTGGAGGACCCCTCGTCCGGCGCGGCCGGCGTCCTCGGCTCGGACAGTGCTGCGGGAACCCGCCGCGGCCGCGGGGGCCCCGGCGGGGCCGGCGGCTCGGGGGCGGGCGGTTCCACCGCCACACCCACGCTGGACGAGTACGGCCGCGACCTCACGGAGGAGGCCCGCGCGGGGCGCCTTGACCCGGTGGTGGGCCGGGCGGAGGAGATCGAGCAGACGGTGGAGATCCTCTCCCGGCGCTCGAAGAACAACCCGGTGCTGCTGGGCGATCCGGGGGTCGGCAAGACGGCCATCGTGGAGGGTCTCGCGCAGCGCGTCGTCTCCGGCGACGTGCCCAGGACCCTGCGTGACCGGCGCGTGGTCGCCCTCGACCTGTCGGGTCTGGTCGCCGGTTCGAAGTACCGCGGGGAGTTCGAGGAGCGCCTGAAGAAGGTCATCGACGAGGTCACCGAGGCGCAGGAGAGCATCGTCCTGTTCATCGACGAACTCCACACCGTCGTCGGCGCCGGTGGCGGCAGTGAAGGCGCCATGGACGCGGGCAACATCCTCAAGCCCGCTCTGGCGCGCGGCGACCTCAGCCTCGTCGGCGCCACGACGCTGGACGAGTACCGGAAGAACATCGAGAAGGACGCCGCACTCGCCCGCCGCTTCCAGCCGGTGATGGTGCCCGAGCCAACGGTCGAGGAGACCGTGGAGATCCTCCGGGGCCTGCGCGACTCCTACGAGGCTCATCACGGCGTCCGCTTCACCGACGCGGCGCTGGACAGCGCGGCCACCCTGTCCGACCGCTACATCACCGACCGGTTCCTGCCCGACAAGGCCATCGACCTGATGGACCAGGCGGGCGCCCGGGTGGCGTTGCGCGGTGGCGCCGACAGCCCCGAGGCGGACGAGATCCACCAGGAACTGACCCGGCTGAACCGGGAGAAGGACGAGGCCGTCCACAACGAGGACTTCGAGCGGGCCGCCGGGCTCAAACGGCAGATCGGCGAGACGGAGGGGCGGCTGTCGGACCTGGACGGCGAGCGGGAACCCGCCGCCGAGGTCACCGAGGAGGACATCGCCGAGGTCGTCTCCCGGCGCACCGGCATTCCCGTCGCCCAGCTGACGGCCACCGAACGCGAACGCCTGATCCGCCTCGAGGAGACCCTGCACGAGCGGGTGATCGGCCAGGACGAGGCGGTCACCGCGGTGGCCCAGGCGGTGCGGCGGGGCCGCGCCGGGATGGGCGACCCCGACCGGCCCACCGGCAGCTTCCTCTTCCTCGGCCCCACCGGCGTCGGCAAGACCGAACTCGCCAAGGCCATCGCCGACATCCTCTTCGGCCAGGAGGACCGGCTGATCCGCTTCGACATGAGCGAGTTCCAGGAGCGCCACACGGTCTCCCGCCTCGTCGGCTCTCCCCCCGGGTACGTGGGCTACGACGAAGCGGGCCAGCTCACCGAGGCCGTCCGCCGCAAGCCGTACAGCGTGGTGCTGTTCGACGAGGTGGAGAAGGCGCACCCGGACGTCTTCAACCTGCTGCTCCAGGTCCTCGACGACGGGCGGCTGACCGACGCGCAGGGGCGCACCGTCGACTTCCGCCAGACGGTCGTCATCATGACCAGCAACCTCGCCTCGCAGCTCATCCTGAACCATCAGGGAGCCGTCGACGAGATCCGCGACGAGTTGATGGCCGAGCTGCGCGGCCACTTCCGTCCCGAGTTCCTCAACCGCATCGACGAGGTGGTCGTCTTCCACGCGCTCACCCGTGACGACCTCGTACGGATCGTCGACCTCCTCCTTGAACGCAGCCGCCGCAGGTTGCACGCCCAGCAGGTCACTCTCCAGGTGACCGACGCGGCCAAGCAGTGGCTCGCGGAGCAGGGGTATCAGCCGGAGTTCGGCGCCAGGCCATTGCGCCGCACCATCCAGACGGAGCTCGACAACCGGCTGTCCACCATGCTCCTCGACGGGCAGGTGGGCCCCGGTGACACCGTCGTCTGCGACGTACGGGACGACGCATTGGTGTGCACGGTCTCGCCCGGCAACCGCGACAACGCCGACGAGGCGGGCACGACGGACTGACAGGGCGCCCGACGCGCGCGGGCCGGCCGCCGAAAGGCGGTTCGGCCGCTCAGCGCGACGCTTCGCCCTGGGCCACCTCGACCTGGTGGTGGAAGGTGAGCGCGCCGTCGGCGCCGGCCCAGGCGGAGAGCACCGCGCAGCAGGCGAGCAGGACGGCGATCCAGCGTGTGGCGTGGGGCGGGCGGGAGGCGGGGGCGAGCAGGGCGGCGACCCGTTGGGGGACGGGGCCGGTGGTGGCCGCGGAGGCGAAGTCCGGGCGCGGTGCGGACGTGGAGCGAGCTGCGTGCCCGGCGAGGGCGGCGCGGGCGATGGCGCGGGCGGTCAGGCGCCGGTTGCCGGTGGCGCGGGCGGCGGATTCGTCGGCGGCGCGTTCGACGGCGAGGCGGATGGCGGTGCGGGTGGCGCGCAGCGCGGGGTGGCAGTGGGCGGTGAGTTCGGCCGCGGCGAGGACGTAGTGGTGGCGGCCCTCGTTGTGGGCGCGTTCGTGGGCGAGGAGGGCGTCGCGTTCGGCGGCGTCGAGGCTGCGCAGCATCGCGGTGGTGACGACGATGCGGTGCGGGCGGCCGGGCAGGGCGTACGCGTCGGGGTGGGGCGAGTCGATGACGCACAGGTCGCCCGCGGTGGGCCGGTGGTTGGCCGCCACGGTCGCCGAGCGGTAGGCGCGCAGTTGGCGCAGGCTCCAGCGGGTGAGCGTCCAGGTGCTGATGGCGAGTGCCCCCATGGCGGCCCCGGCCAGCGGCAGGACGATCATTCCCGAGGGGGTGCGCAGGGGGCGGATGAGTTCGGCGAGGACGGCCAGCCGGGGCAGGGTGAGCAGCCCCGTGAGCACGAGGGTCCCGAGCGCGAGTACCGAGGTGGCGGCCAGGACGACGGAACTCGCGGTGAGCACGTACAGAGCCGGTACGGGAGCCAGGCGCCGGACCGTGTGCCGGGCCAGGGGCCGCGCCGCGAACGGTGCCAGGAGGGGCACCAGGAGCAGCAGTACCGGGCTCATGCGTCCTCGCCCTTGAGGAGCTGGCGCAGCACTTCTTCGTCGTCGGGGCTGAGTCCGGCGACGAAGCGGGCCAGGACGGATTCGCGGTCGGCGTCGCGGTCGAGTTCGGTGTGCATCCGGCGCGCGGTCAGTCCCGGCGCGTCCTGCGCCGGGACGTAGGCGAAGCCGCGCCCCTGACGTTCACGCCGGACGATGTCCTTCTCGTACAGCCTGGTGAGGATGGTCGTGACCGTGGTCCGGGCCAGCTTCCGGCCGAGCCCGGCCTGCACCTGCCCGGGGGTGAGCGGGCCGTCGGCGGCCCACAGGGTGGCCATCACGGCGGCCTCCAGTTCGCCCGCGGGCCGGCGTTCGTCGGTGCTGTCGGTTTCGGTCATGGAACGTTCCTCGCCCCGCTATCGTCTGCAGTCACGCAGACCGTCTACGTCAGTGTAGTCACTCGCCGGCTGCCCCCTGCGCGCCCGGCCGGTCACGACCAGACGCAAGGACTGACGGCGATGACACCAGCCATCCACCTATCCTCGCAGCTCGCTGTCAACGTGTCGGACGCACGCCCCCAACGGTTCACCGCCGGACTCCCCGCCACCGGCGCCGGCGGGGGCGCACCGCACCCGCCTCCCGGTCCGCTGCCGGCACGCAGGGCCGAGGAAGCAGGCCGCTCCCGTCCTGGTCGTCGCGGCCTTCGCCGTGGACACCGTGGTGAAGTCGGCGGTGCCAGCTCTGGTCCGTCTCGCGCCGCCTCGGCACCCTCGCCGCGGTGACCGCGGCTCCCTCACCACAGCCCGCGGGATCAATACCTAGTCGGTGGCGGCGGTGCGGGTGAAACGACTGGCGGCCTCTCCGCGGAGTCGGCCGGCCGGAAGTCTGCGGCCGAAGGCCACAAGGAGGAGATCCTGGGCCGCACCGCACACGGTCCGGCCGGAGCCGTACGACCAGTCGAGGTCGTCGGCGCGCAGTCGCACCCCGTCGAGATCGGCGCCGAAGAACTTCACGCTCCTGGGCCGGATGTCGTCCAGCAGAAGGCGCAGCCGCCTGCCGGGCACGTCCCGGTCGAGGCCGAGGGCGACGGTGATGTCAAGGCCGTGCACGACGTCGTGACCGAGCGCCGCGGTGAGCCCGCCGACCGGCGGTGTCCACGGATGGTGGGCATGAGCCCGCAGGAAGGCCGCCAGCTCGCCGGTGGAATGGGCGGCGGAGTCCCTGCGCGCGACCCGGTCGGTCATACGGTGCAGGTTGCCGCGCGCCTTGACCAGCTCACCGAGCATCGTGGGCAAGGAGAGCCGGAAACCCATCGACATGTGCGCGGCCACGTCACGAACGCGCCATCCCGCGCAGAGACTCGGCTCGTCCCACTGGTCGGCGCGCAATGTGTCCAAAAGGTCGGCCAGTTCCCGGCGTTCGGCCGCGATCGCCGCCCTGACGGTGCCACTGTCCCCGCTCCGGATTGTCGCGTCGTTCATGCGATCAAGCCTGATGCCGACAGGCCGATAAAGCGAATAGATGGTTCTGCTGCCGCTTAGAATGATCGCTTATGGAACTTCGCCAGCTGCGGTATTTCGTCCGTGTGGTCGAGGAGGGCGGCTTCACCCGCGCCGCCGAGCGACTGCATCTGGCTCAGCCCGGCCTCAGCGCGCAGATCCGCCAGTTGGAGCGGGAGTTGGGGCAGCCCTTGCTCGACCGCTCCGGCCGGTCGGTCACACCGACGGAGGTGGGCCGGGCGGTCCTGCCCCACGCCCGCGCCGCACTCGCCGCGGCGGAGTCGGTACGGCAGACGGTCGACGCGTTCACGGGGCTGCTGCGCGGCCGGGTCACGCTCGGGCTCGTCTCCGGGGCCACCGGCCACGCCTTCGACATCGCCGCTCTGCTCGCGGACTTCCACGCCTCCTGCCCCTCGGTGGAGGTGGCGCTCACCGAGGACACCTCGGAGCGGATGCAGGCCGCAGTCCTGGCAGGCGAACTCGACCTCGCCCTTGTCGGGACGGCGGACGACGCGGCCCCGCCCGGAGCGGTCTTCCAGATGGTGATCGACGTTCCGCTGGTCGCCGCCGTCGCTTCCGGCGATCCGCTTCTCGACCGTGACCGGGACGCGGGCGTCGCGCTTGCCGATCTGCGCGATCGGCCGTTGCTCTGCCTTCCCCGCGGTACCGGGGTGCGCGCGGCGCTCGAACGGGGTTGTGCACAGGCCGGATTCCGGCCCCGCATCGCCTTCGAAGCGGCCACCCCTGACACGCTCCTGCAGTTTGCGGCGCGGGGCCTCGGCATTGCCGTACTGCCTGCCGATGAGGACGCGTCCCCGCTCGAGGGGCAGCCGCCCGGCCTGCGGATCGTCCGGCCCGAGATGCGTGCCCGCATCGCGCTCGCGTGGCGGGCCGGGGGCCCTTCGAGCCCTGCGGCCCGGGCCCTTCTCGACCGCCTGCGGGCGGCGCTCCCGAAGCCGGTCGACCGGAAACCGTCCGGCCGCGCCGAATGAGGTGGATCCGGGAGCCCGCACCGGGTGACACGGCCCCCTCGTCCCGGCCGGACATCTGGCCCCCGCCCGTACAGCCGTAGCACCGCGGTTACCACGAATGGGCGACAGTCCCTCTGATAGATGACCAAGATGCCGGGTAATGGGCTCGTGTCAGCGGCGAGCTCCTTCGGCCAGTAGGGGGCTCGGCCAACGGTGGCCCGGTGTCGTCCTCGTCGTGAGGCCGGCTCGGCAGTGGGTTGCTCCCCCGAAGGTGTGGGGAGCGGCCCACTCAGCGCCCCGTCCGGGCTCAGGACAGGGCGGCGGCCGCGTCCTGGACACTGGCGTAGTAGTCGAAGAGCGAGTCGGTGCCCGTGATGTCCAGCAGACGCCTCGTCTGTTCCGTGACCCCGATCAGCCATACCGTGCGCCGCATCCGGGTCTGCAGCAGGCAGTTGAGAAGAGTCGAGTCGCAGAACGTCACCCGGCTCAGATCGAACACGATCGGGCCGTCATGCAGGCGCAGCGCGTCGGCCGCCGCGTCGGCGAGCGGATTGACCGCCTCCACGTCGATGTCACCGACGACCCTGACACCGCGCACCGCGCCGACCTGGATCGAGTACGCAGCATGACCGCCCTCACCGGGCCCGGCACCGACACGTCCCTTCATCGTTTCTCCCTTGGCCGATCCACTGCGCGACGACGATGGCCGGGCAAATAGTTTCCCTAGGTCAACAGTTCGAGAAGCTAACGGTACGCGCTACGGCGCCACGAGCAAAACCCGGCAGGTCGGCACGCGGGGACCGGTCGTGGGGCTGCCCGGCGCGCTCGAAGAAGCGTGGAGCCGTGGAGCCCGTCGGCCCCCGTCGCCCAAGGCCGGGCGGACTCCCTCCTGCCCCGCAGGATTTCCGCCGCCACACCTATGCAGGCGGCAGCCATTGGTAGATCCTTTGTAGCCGTGACTGACACCACGACCGACACCGCGTGGCCCGGCAAGATCAGTGCCATCACCCTGTTCGCAGAGGACCTCGAAGCCACGAAGCAGTTCTACCGTGACGTCTTCCGCCTGCCGGTGGCCTAC
Source organism: Streptomyces sp. SGAir0957 (assembly GCF_043523415.1). NCBI lineage: Bacteria > Bacillati > Actinomycetota > Actinomycetes > Kitasatosporales > Streptomycetaceae > Streptomyces > Streptomyces sp. SGAir0957. The sequence goes on along the minus strand of NZ_CP027293.1, from coordinate 8,382,663 downwards.
GAGGACGACAACTCAGCCGTGTTCAGCTTCGGCGACACCCTCATCAACCTGCTGCGCACCACCGCGGCACACGAGCTGATCGGCCCCGCGCGCGTCGCCGCCCCGGACGCCGGCTCGCGCGTTCAGTTCACCCTCCCCGTGGACGACGTGGACGCGATGTGCAAGGAGCTGACCAGCCGCGGGGTGACACTGCTGAACGGTCCCATGGACCGGCCCTGGGGTATCCGGACCGCCAGCTTCAAGGATCCGAGCGGCCACATCTGGGAGATCGCGCGGTGACCTCGGCCGTGGCCCCGGTGACCTCTGCCGTGCCCCCGGCGGTGAACCCCCAAGTCCAGGCCCTTCTGTCCGCTCTGGGCGCTACCGCACGGAGGCGGAGGCGTCCGTGATCCCGAGCCCAAGTGGCCCGGCAAAGGTGTGCGACGCACACGTGGGTCAGGGCTGCTGGGTCGAGCGGGCCGCCGCTCGCAGGGCGCGCACGGCAGGGACATCGCGGTTGGCCGGGAGCCATGCGAGGAAGGAGACGGAGTCACCGAGTTCGGGGACGTCGACGTAGACGAGGCCGGGGCGGGGGTAGAGGCGGCGTGCCGACGCCGGGAGGAAGGTGATGGCGCGCTTCTGCAGCACCGCCAGGACCATGGCCTCGGTGTCCCGGACCACGGGACCGAAGCGCACCGCCGTGCCGTCGGGCCGGGGATTGACGGTCAGATGGTCCCACCAGGAGCGCGGCACCTCACGTGGCATGTCGACGACCATGCGGTCAGCGAGTTGGGCCAGGGTGAGCGTGCGCTCGCCGGCGAGGGGGTCGTCGGCCGCAAGACACACCACGCGTGCCTCGGTGGCCAGTTGCAGGCTCTGCAGCCCCGGTGGCAGCGGGCCGCGCAGGAAGGCGGCGTCGACCTCTCCCCCGGACACCGCGTCGAATTGCTGGACGAAGCCGAGGTTGCGTACCTCGATCTCTAGGTGGGGGTGGTGGTCACGCAGATGGCTGAGGACCGCGTCGGCGTGCGGCATGGCGGCCTCGGCACCGAGTGAGCCGACCCGTAACCGGCCGGTGATCGCCCCGGCGTGCGCGTCCGCCACCCGTAACAGCCGCTCCACTCCTTCGACGACCGTCCTGGCCTGCTCGACGAGCGCGAGGCCGGCGGATGTCAACCGCACGGGGGCCGCTCCCCGCTCGACCAGTGGGACGCCCAGGCGCTCCTCAAGGGTCCGGATCTGTTGACTGAGCGCGGGCTGCGAGATGAACATGCGAGCGGCGGCCCGCCCGAAGTGCAGTTCCTCCGCCAGAGCCAGGAGCAGGCGCAGTTGATGAACGCTCGGCTCGCGTAGGCGTCGACGACGCCTGTCTCCCGCAACCATAACGCCGACATTATCGAAAAGCCGACGTCTCCTTTCCCTCAACTCCCTATCTGCGCGCCTGTGTTGTGGCCCAGCATGGCGGGGCGGAAGAAGCACGGCGTCGCGGCCTGACCAACCGCGACGGGAGCGTCTGCGAAAGAGGCACACTTGCTCCGCTTGCACTTCACCACCGATGACCTGAAGAGAATCCGGATTCTGCGGAACCCCGACCCCACCTGGGAAATCATCTGCAGTATGTGCCGTCTGAAGACCGACGAGGGGCAGACGGCGTTCGGTTCGTGGCGCAGCGCGACGCGTACCAGACTGCTGCGTGACGAGCGGCTCCGTATGACACTGTCTCCCCTGCGCGGCCTTGTGCCCAGCAGCGGCTACATCCCCGACTTCCTGACCCCCGCCGTCCCCGCGCACGTCACCAGCGCCTCCGAGGCGCTGCCCGCGGCGCTGGACACCATCCGGGGCACGTCACGTCGAGACGTCGTGCACCAGCTGACCAGACTGGACTCGGCGCAGCGCCGACTCGGCAGACGGGGCACGTCACCGCGTCCCGACGCCACCGATCCCCTGGTCGTCGCCGGAGCCCTGGAGACGTACTTCGAGACGACGCTGCGACCGCACTGGCCGCGGATGCGGGCGCTGGTGGCATCCGATGTCGACGTCCGTACGAGGGCCTTGCTCGACGGCGGGGTGCAGGAACTGTTCGACAGCCTGGCCCCGCTGGCCCGGTGGCGGGACCCGGTCCTCGAAGTGGACTACCCGGTCGACCGGGACGTGTCCCTCGACGGCCGGGGGCTTGTCCTCGTCCCCTCCTTCTTCTGCTGGCGGCGTCCGACCGCACCCGCGGACCCCGCCCTCCCGCCGACCCTCGTCTACCCGGTGGCCAAACGGCCCTGGGACCTGGCCCAGACCTGGGGAACGGGCGCCGTCCGGCTGCTCGGACGTACCCGCGCCTCGATCCTGTCCGCCGTCGCGCGCCGGGACGGCCGCACCTCGTCGGACGTCGCCCGAGCCGTCGGTGTCGCGCAGTCCAGCCTCTCCTACCAGATCGCGATCCTGCGCGAGAGCGGTCTGCTCAGCAGCCACCGCACCGGGAAGAACATGGTCCACACCGCCACCCCGCTCGGCCTGCGCATCCTCGACGCCGGCTGACCTCTATCCCTCCTGCGGCGCGTCAGCAGCGGACCCGTTCCCCTGCCCGTCGGCCCGGCTCGCGCACACGGTGACGTCGGTCGCGTCGCCCGCCGCCACACCCGCTTCGCAGAGCCGGCTCCCGCGCTCGCTCAGGTCGAGCGAGAACCGTGTGTTCGTGCCGTCCTGCACGAGCCCGTGGATACGCGCGTCCATGTATCCCAGGCCGTTCAGGGTTGCACGGACTCTGGCGGGGGTGGGACGGGAGACCGTTTGCAGGGCCTCGATGATGCGCTGCTCGTGGAATGTGCTCGCGCAGTGGTCGCGGTCGTTGAGCCGCGACGCGGGGTCGTCGAGAACGCCCGGCTCGACCGGCCCGTCCGGCGGTGTCTCGCCGGGACCCAGGCTTCGCTCCGCTTCCGGTCGGCCGGTCGGCCTCGCGGGCCTGGGCTCGGCGGGCCCGCCGCCCTGGTGCCGGTCGGTCGTCGCGGGTCTCTCCGCGTCCATCGCGGCGCACGCGCGCGCGACCTCGTCGAGCAGGGCCGTGAACGCGGCCTGCGCCGGCGTGGGGGGTGTCGCGCTCGTCGTGGAGCGGACGCTCAGGTTCTGCTTCCCCCTGCCGTCTTCCTTGCTGTACTTCTCCTCTCCGCAACCACTCAGCATCGCTGTGGCGGCGACGAGAACGACAGCCGTGAGAGCGCTCCGAGAAGAGACAAGGGTGTTGCCCGCAAGCCGAGTTCGTGTCATGCGCCATAGTCTTCGGCTCCCGCGCGGCGCCTCGCATGAGTACGCATACCTATCGCCCCCCATGCCGACCCGGCGGACAGGGGCCGGGCTCACCCCGACGTGGACGCCACTCCCGTCACGGTCACGCTGACCTGTGCGTCGGACACGATGTCCTCGACCGCCCGGCGCACGGCCCGTGCGACGTCCACGGCGCGCCATCGACCGCGCGCCACGACATACACCTCGACTCGCGTCGGTCGGGTGGAGACGCGCTGCCCGATACGGATACCGGCCCGGCTGTACGCGGGTGTCCCGGTGCCGGTGCGGGCCCCGGCGGAGGCCTTCAACAGCTGGGCGAGGCCCGGCCGCAGTGAGGCGACGCCCGGCACGTCGAGGACGGCGCGCGCGATCCGCTCCTCCAGCTCGTAGATCCGGCTGCGGCTCGGCGGGACGTCTGGTGGGCGATGCGCTGCCATCGCTCATCCCCTCTCGTCGGTCTGGTCGAGGATGTCGACGACGGTCACATCGACTTGGGCGAGCGCCAGCCCGAGTGCCATGTCGGCGGCGCGGGTCACGCGGCTTCTGACCTCGGCGGCGACGCCTTGCAGGTCGGGCACGGGCGGGACCGCGATGTCGAGACTCACGGTGACGGGCCCGCGCGCCCCCGACTGCGCAGATCCGGGGCGCGGTGCTCCGGTCGGCGGGGTGACGCGGCAGCTGCCGGCCCGTACGCCGGGCACGTCCTCGGCGGCGGCGCGCAGTTCCCTGGCGACGGCGGCTTCGACGATCCAGAGGTCCTCGTCGAGGTCGCCGAGCGGGAGGGTACGTCCGGGACGCAGCTCCATGCGGACCACGTCCATGACGCGGGCGGCGAGGTTCGACACGTCGGGCTCGGGCCCCGCGGGCTGTGCGTGGACGGCGGCGTCGAGGGCCCGCAGATCGTTCAGGGCCGCGGTGCAGTGCGGGCAGGTGGCGGCGTGCGGGTCGTCGGCGCCGTCGTCCCAGCGCGCCCACACGTCGGACAGCAGGCGACCGCAGGCCAGTCGCTCGTCCGCCTCCGATCCGTCGAGGCCGTCGGGGCCGTGGGGGTCATGGGCGCCTTGGGCGCCTTGGGCGCCATGGGGGCCGTCAGGGTCGTCGGGGGACGGCGGCAAGGGCACGTCCGGCCGCTGTTCGGGGTTCATCGCCATGCCACCATCGCCTCCGTCAGATGGCGTCGCGCGCGAAAGACGCGACCGCGTACGGCTTGGGGAGAGATGCCGACGAGGTCCGCGATGGTCTCGTAGGGCATTGCCTGCAGTTCCCGCATGATCCAGCACACCCGTTGTTCGGGGGAGAGTCCGCCCATCGCCTGGGCGAGCGCGTCCATGGCCGCCCGCGCCTCGGCGGTGCGGACCGGTGAGGTGGTGTGCTCCGGTGCCGCGGGCTCCGGTACGGAGTCGAGGTCCACGACGGCCTGGCGGCGGCGCAGGACGTTGAGGCAGCGGTTGGTGACGATGCGGTACATCCAGGTGCGGAACGTACTGTCCCCGCGGAACTCGGGGAGCTTGCGCCAGGCGCCCACGAACCCGTCCTGGACCACGTCCTCCGCCTCGGCATGGCTGCCGAGCAGCCGGGCGGCGAGTTGCACCAGGCCCGGCCCGTGCCGGCGCACGAGCGTCTCGAAGGCTTCTTCGTCGCCCTCGCCCGCTCGTGTGGCCAGCAGCCGTTCCTCGGTGTCCGCGTCGCTCCGCACCGGCTCCGTGTGCTGTGACGTACTGCCCCGGTCGCCCGGCACGCATCGACCCCTTTCGATCAGTCCGAGAGTAGGACACCGCGGCAAGGCGGTCTGTTACGCGGCCGGCCCGAAATTCGTCGAAGATTTTTTCCGGCCGTGCGTAACAGCGGCCCGATCGCGGTGTCGGAACAGGTGACGGAGCACAGTCCGACCGCGAGACGAGGGACCGAAGATGACGACGCAGAACGTGAGCGAGCCGGCCGAGCAGCTGTCCGCCGAGCGCCCGGCGGGCACCCGGACGACCACCATCAAGGCCGGTGCCACCGGTGCGGGCGAGCCGGCGGCCGGGCGGGGCAGGACCTCCATCGCCGACGTCGTGGTCGTGAAGATCGCCGGCATGGCCGCGCGGGAGATCCCGGGCGTGTTCGACATGGGCGGTGGTCTGTCCCGCACCCTCGGCGCGGTCCGGGACCGGGTCCCTGGCGGCCGCCCGAACGTGGGACGCGGGGTCAAGGTCGAGGTGGGCGAGCGGCAGACCGCCATCGATCTGGAGCTCGTCGTCGAGTACGGCGTCCCGATCAGCGACGTGGCGCGCGAGGTGCGGGAGAACGTCATCGCGGCGGTGGAGCGCATCACCGGCCTCGAGGTCGTCGAGGTCAACGTCGCGGTGAACGACGTGCGGCTGCCGGACGACGACGAGCCGCAGCACGCCGGGGACGCCCGCGTGGAGTGAGAAGGACGACGCGGTACGGCGTTGGTCGGCGTTCGGGTGCGAGAAGTTCGGAGAGACACGGCATGGACAGATCTGTCGTCGGCCTGCTGGCAGGCATGGCGCTCGGTTTCGCCGCATGGTTCGGCGGATTCGCCGCATTTTTGCTGGTGGGCGCGTTGGGGGCGCTCGGCTTCGGCCTGGGGCGGCTCGTCGAGGGCGGGGCCGACCTGCGCTCCCTGCTGACCCCGCGCGACCGGGAGCGACGGTGACGGCCGGCGCGACGGTGCCGCCGGGCGAACGGGGCCGCACCGTCATCACCGAGCGGGTGGTGCGCCGCGTCGCCCAGCGGGCCGCGGCCGAGGCCGGCGCCTCCTCCGTACGGACCGGCGCCACGGTGGACGGCGACCGCGCCACGGTGACGGCCGACGTCTGCCTGCCGTACCCGACCGCCCTTGCGGACACCGCCGACCAGGTCCGGACGCACATCACCGACCGCACGGCGAGCCTGACCGGGCTGCGGGTGAAACCGGCCCGGGTGCGGATCGGCGAGCTGCGGCTGGACCGGACGCGGAGCACGGTGGCAGAGGACGATGTGTGGGCGGCGGTGCCCGTGAAGAACGGTCCCGCGGGCGCCGCCCGGCGTTCCTGGTCGCCCCGGCGCCTGCCGGTGACCGGCCTCCTCCTTCTCGCCGCGGCCGCGTGCGCGGCTCTGCTGGTGGACGTGGTGCGGGTCCATGCCGCACATGAGGCGGCCTCCCCTTGGCGGGTCAAGGCGGTGGACTGGCTCGGCGAGCACGGTCCCGGCTCGACCGGCGCCCTGGTCGCCGGCCTGGTGGCCGCGTGCGGCATCTGGCTGCTGATCCTTGCCGTCACCCCTGGCCGGCGCGGCCAGTTGCCGCTGCGCACGCAGGACGCGGACGTACGTGCGCACATCACGCGCCGGGCCACCGCCCGGGAGGTGGAACGGGTCCTTCAGGACGTGCCGGGGATCGGGTCGGCCCGTACGAAGGTGCGACGGCGCCGCGTGGTCGTGGTGCGGGCCCGTCTGGAGTTCGGCGATCCGACCGAGGCGCGCGACGCCGCGCTGGCCGCTGCCCGCGCGGCTGCCGAGGCCTTGAGCACCGGACGGACCCTGCGCGTCACCGTACGCATGACGCGGTCCCCGTCGTGGCAGCCGCCGGGCACCTCAGTCGCGGTGTCGGGCACCTCAGTAGCCCTGCCGGGCACCGCAGTTACGGGCGAAGCGAAGGCGCGGCAGGAATCGTGGCAGGAGACGGGAGCCGACCATGCGTAACGTCCTCAACCGGATGGTGCTGGGCGTGGCCGGACTCGTCCTGTGCGCACTCGGCGCCCTGGTGCTCGTCGCCGCCGAGCACCCCGCACGCCGACTCCCCGCACTCGGCCAAGGGCCAGGGACGCCGGTCGGGGAAGTCACCTGGATCAACCCCTCGGCGTGGGACGGCGGACGGGCCCATGGCTGGTGGCCCCTCGCGGTCGGCGCGGCACTGGCCCTCCTGCTCGCGCTCCTGTTGTGGGCCCTTTGGCGCCAGATCCGCGGCGCCGCGCTGCCCCGCCTTCCGCTGGGCCGGGACGGCCTCACCCTCGGCGCCCGCGCCCTGACCCGAGCGTTGGAACACCACCTGCGGACCCTGCCCGGCGTCGCGCACGCGCGCGTGCACGCACACGGCTCCGCGCATGCTCCGCGACTGCGGCTCGCCCTGACGCTCGACGGCCGCGCGGGACCGGCGGACACTCTTGACGCCCTCACCCGCGAGGTGTTGCCGACCGCCCGCGGGGCACTCGCGCCCAAGCCGCTGAGCGCCGACATCCGGATCGAGGGAGGCCGTCGTGAGCGACATCGCGCCCGCTGAGCCCCAAGCCGTCCTCCGCCCCGACGCACACTCTCGGCTCTCCGTCGCCGATCTGCGCCGTGCGCTGCGCCGTACACCGATAGAGCTCTGGCGCGGCGACGTCACCGACTGGGCCGCCGCCCTGACCTACTACGCCATCCTGGCCCTGCTGCCCACCCTGCTGCTCGCCGTCTCCCTGGTGGGGCTCGCGAGCCCGGCGACCTCCGCCTCGGTGATCTCGCACATCACGGCGTGGGCCCCTGCCGAGTCGGGCTCGGCGCTGCACGACGCGCTGTCGGACATGGCGCGGCAACGCTCCGCCGCGCTCACCGTGATCGTCGGCTCCGCGGTCAGTGCCCTGTGGTCCGCGTCGAGTTACGCGGCCGTGTTCCGGCGTGCCCTGCATGCCATGCACGGCGTCACGGACACGCGCCCGGTCTGGCGCACCGTGCACCGCCTCGCGATCACCTCGGTCTCGCTGCTCGTGCTGCTGGTCGTCAGCGCCGTCGCGCTGGCCATGAGCGGCTCCCTGGCGCAGACGGTAGGACAGGCGCTGGGCTACGGCGCCGTGGGCGCCGACGTCTGGGCGCTGCTGCGCTGGCCGGTGCTGGTCGCCCTGGTGTCGGTGCTTGTCCTGGTGCTGTTCCGCACCGGTCCGCCCGCCGCACGCGAACGCCGCCGCACCTGGGTGGGCGGCACACTGGCCGGAGTGCTGTGGCTCGCCGCCTCGGGCGTGTTCACCCTCTACGCCACCCAACTGGGCTCCTACAGCAAGCTGTACGGCTCGCTGGCCGGAATCGTCGTCTTCCTGGTGTGGCTGTGGGTCTCCAACCTCGCACTGCTCGCCGGGGCCCAGTTCGCCGTCGAGGTACCGACGCGGGCCGCCCGCGCGGACGCCGGGTGACCTCTGCGCCGGTCAGCCACACGAGGCCCCGGCCCCGCTGAGAACAAGGCAGGCAGGCCGGGCTGGGCCTCCTGCCTTGCTCACGCCATACTTCCTCCGTGAATACGCCGACCGGCCGCGTCATCCTCTTCGATGACGACGACTACATGTACGTCTTTCGGGATCGAGCCACCGCCGAGGCGTGGTGGGAGCTGCCCGACGAGTACTCCCGCGGGTTCGACGCCCTGGCCAGGCCCTTGCGCATGAGCGGCGAGCCGCACCGGGTGACCCTCGCGCTCAGCGGCGACGAACCGGCCGAGGCGGACCTGCGCCGCCTGGTCGCCGCCCACTACCGGCGCTTCTCGCACGGGCAGAACCCGCCCGGGGCACCCGACCTGCCGGCGTTCGTGGCGGAGTTGCCCATGGAACGGTGCTGACGGGACGCGAGGTGTGGACACGTAGCCGTCCCGGAAGGGTCCGTCTGTCGGCACACGTGCCCGGCAGTGAGAGGGAGCGTGTGTCGCTGTCGTCGAGGGTGCGGGCCGTGTCGGAGGCGAACCGGGACAGGCGCTGTGCTGGCTCAGCCCTGCTGTTCCAGTGTGTCGGCGAACGCGCGGAGGGCGTCGGCCAGTTCCTTCTTGGTGGGCAGTTCGTCCACCTTCTTCTCCAGACCGTCGAGGCGCTTCGTCAGTTCCTCGAGGTCCGCGGGGGTCGTGGGGGTGGGGGGATCGGTCGGCTCCGAGGTCGGTTCGGGTCCGCCCGAGCCCCCCGCATTCGCACCGCCGGAGACGTCACCGGTCACCCCGCCGAAGTCACCACCGTCGGCTCCGCCCGACACGCCGGAGTCCCCACCGTCCGCTCCGCCCGACACGCCGGAGCTCCCGCCGTCCGCTCCGCCCGAGTCCACTCCGCTCGACACGCCTACGTCGCCGCCGTCACCACCGCCGGTGTCGACGCCGACGCTTCCTCCGTCGGCGGACGGATCCACGGACACAGAGGTACGGCCGGAGGCCGCTCCGCCCTGGTCCGTCACGGCGATCGCCCCGCCCACACCCAGCACCATCGCGGCCGCCGCGCCGACCAGCGCCACTGTCATCCGGCGCGCCTGAAACTTCTTCATGATTGTCATGTGACGGACATTAACTAGCGATCTGCGCGGAGGGATCCCTTCCGGGAATTCGGCACCGCGACCGCGGCACGTCACCTCACGTCACGCGAGCGAGTGGTCCGCCAGGATGCGTTCCAGAGAACGTCGCCCCAACCGGTTCATGGCCGGGTTGCTTTCGACGTAGTACCAGACCAACCCCATCGACTGGACGAACGCCCATGCCTTGCCGCGCTCCCATTCGAGGTCGTCGCTCCCCAGGCGCTCTCGGAGCACTTGCCGCGGCCCCGCCTCCAGCAGATGCCACGCGCTCACAAGGTCCAGCGATGGATCGGCCGGCCCGAAGTCGCCGACGTCGAGAATCCCCGTGAGCCGGCCCGCCGACACGAGCACGTTGCCAGGGATCAGATCGCGATGGGACATGACGTCCTCCGCCGCGCCTCGTGGCAGATCACGCAGCATGGCCCAGACCCGGCGCAGCCGAGGGACATCCAGGAGTCGCTCACTGCGTTGGAAGCAGGTCTCCATCCACTCGTCATGGACCTTCAGGTCGCCCCCTCGGCCCGCGCCCGCGAAGGCGCGGCCGCGCCTGTCGATCACGCGCAGGTCCCCGATGAGATCGGCCAAGTCGCGGGCGAACGCGGCCGATTCACCTGGGTCGTCGTCGGTGGCGACGACGCCGGGCAGCCACGTCTGCACCGACCACGGCAGCGGGTAACCGGCCCCGGGTTCACCCAGCGCGACCGGCTCGGGCGTGGGGAAACGCGTACGACCTGCCAGTTCGCGAGCCGCCTCCGCCTCGGACTCCAGTCGGCGTCGCGTCGGCTCGATGTCCCCGGACTCCAGCGGGAACCGGGCTGTGAGCCGGTCACCGATACGGAAGATGGCGTTGACCGTCCCCTGGGACGCGATGCTCCTGACCGGCAGGCTCCGCCACGCGGGAAACTGCCGTTCCACCAACGCGCGCACCGTCTCGGGTGACACCGTCAGCTGATGGGCATGCATCTTCATGGGGGGAAGCATCGGCGTCACGATCTTCGGCCGCAACCCATTTCCTTCGCTCGACAGATCACTGCGGCATCAGGCAGCGAACCCTTCTGAGCCAGCACGTACCTCTTGCGCGCCAGTGCGGAGCGCCCTCCCGGTTAGGCCAACTGCACCGCGTCGGGCGGCTCGCCGCCCGGCACGGCTCATGATCGGAGGATGTACCGAGTCACGACGCCTCTCGGCGCCCAGGTCGAGCAAGCCACCGACGAGCAGTTGCTGAGCTTCGTCACGGGCGTCGCCGCGCGCTCTATGGAGGGTTAGCGGGACCTACGGGACTGGCCGCGCGCGGTGCTCATCGGGCTGAAGGAGCGGGGCAGCATCATGATCGTTCCCGATGCCGAGCTGGAGAGTGAGGTCTTCGAGATCACGATCGTTGGAGATCCCGCGGCTTCGTCATAGCGGGGCACGCCCGCCATGCCCCCCGGGTGCCGGATTCCGTGCGCACGGCCGGGCCCTGCCGCCCCGCCGCGGCAGCAGCACCCGCCCTGCCGCGGCAGCAGGGCCCGGGCGGCCTTGGCTACGGGCAGCGCAGGCGCAGGGTGTCGAGCTGGTCCCAGCCGTGCTGGGCGCACCGTTCGGCGAGGCGGAGTTCGGGGCCCGCGTGGATGCAGAGATATTGCGGCGCGCGGAGGCTGCGGGCCACGGCCACGAGGGTCTGCAGGGCGCCGCTGGAGAGGTAGTCGACACTGGTGAGGTCGACCGTTATCTCCTGGGCGGTTCGCGCGCAGTCGGTCACCGCCAGGGCCAGGGGTATTCGGTGGGCGCCCATGACCTCGCCGTACAGGCGCACCCCGTCGGTGTGGTGCATCGGGGTGATCATCAGCAGGTTGTCGACGAAAAAGCCGCGCATACGCAGCGCTCCGAACAAGGACGTGCACCGCGCCACCACATTCAGCACGGAGGGAGACCGGGTCGTGCTCGTCCACGCTGGGGCCGGGCGGTGGATTACGGGGTGGCGGGCGCAGGGTCCCGCAGGGCAGCCGCCGGCGCAGGGCCCCTCCCCCGGGCCCGAGAGGTCGCCGAATGGGCCTCTGCCGCGCTGACGACGGAGGCATATTCACGGACTGGAGCCAACGCTAGCCCTCCGCGGCCGCCCCGAATAGCATGCGTGGCCGTAGAACACACGCCCGTATGCCTGTCACGGCGGGAACCCCCACCTGCGTAGCGACGCGGGCGCTCGTGAGCGGTCAGACGGTGCCCAGGTCGGAGGAGACCCAGTGCTCCGGGCGGACCGTGATGATGACCGCCTCGCCGTGGTTGGCCTCGGCGAACTCGAGGTAGCCGTAGACCTTCTCGGCGGGCAGATAGCGCGAGGCCATCTCGACCAGGTGCGCGCGGGTGGCAGGGACCGTGGAGGTCACCGGGCCCTCCACGGACACGTAGCGGACGGTCGGCTCGACGCGGTCGACCATGAGCGTGAACCGGCCCGCCTTCGCGATGAGTTCGTGCTTGCGGGAGCCCTTGCCGGTGTGGATCCAGAGATCGCCGCCGGGCGTGTACTGGTACCAGATCGGGACCGTCAGCGGCGCCCTTCCCTCGCCCGCTTCAACGGCCAGGGCCGCGACGTGCGGCTCTGCGAGGAATTGTTCGCGCTCTTCGCGAGTGAGGGCCATGGGACTGCTCCTTCGAAGGCGGATGTCACTGCGGTCACGTCGTCGGGCGGTTCGGTCCTGCACCTCGAACAAGGCCGTCGGCGAGGATCCTATTCCGCCGTCGCCGAAGTCCGGGGAGGCGATCATGTGTCGCCCCTCGGACACACAGGTGGCGCCCACCCCTGCCGAGGACGGCCTCCGCACTCCGATGGCACCGCTGCCCGACGGCCCCCGTGCTGCCGCTGTGCCCTGCGTCGCGCGGGCGTCCGTGTACCTTGGCACGGCGGCACCGGCAGACCTCCTGAACTGGGACTGAGTCCGCACAGGTACCGGGGATCGGCACTCGGCCGGCGTCCACCAGACACATATGTACGGCAGCGGCATCAGTAAGGATGGGAAACATGGAGCAGCGGTCCTTCGGCAGGAGCAAGCAGCGGGTGTCCGTGGTCGGCTTGGGCACCTGGCAGTTGGGGGCCGACTGGGGTGACGTGAAGGAGGAGGACGCCATGGCGGTACTGGATGCCGCCGTCGAGTCCGGCGTGACCTTCTTCGACACCGCCGACGTGTACGGGGACGGCCGCAGCGAGCAGCTCATCGGCGCGTACCTGCGCCGGCGCCCGGACGCGGACGTCCTGGTGGCGACGAAGATGGGCCGCCGCGTCGAGCTGGACCCGGCGCTGTACACGCTGGACAACTTCCGCGCCTGGACGGACCGTTCGCGCGGCAATCTCGGGGTGGACCGGCTGGACCTGGTGCAGCTGCACTGCCCGCCGACGCCGGTGTTCTCCTCCGACGCGGCCTTCGACGCCCTGGACACCCTCGTGGAGGAGGGCCGGATCGCGGCGTACGGAGTGAGCGTGGAGACCTGCGCGGAGGCGTTGGCCGCCATCGCCCGGCCCGGCACCGCGAGCGTGCAGATCATCTTGAACCCGTTCCGGCTCAAGCCCCTGGAGGAGGTCCTGCCCGCCGCCGCGGAGGCCGGGGTCGGCATCATCGCCCGGGTGCCGCTCGCCAGCGGGCTCCTGTCCGGCCGGTACACGAAGGACACGGTGTTCGCCGCGGACGACCACCGCACGTTCAACCGGCACGGTGAAGCCTTCGACCAGGGCGAGACCTTCGCGGGCGTCGACTTCGGGACGGGCGTCGAGGCCGCCGCCGAGTTCTCCGCGCTGGCGCCCGAGGGTGCCAGCCCGGCACAGACGGCCCTGCGCTGGATCATCCAGCAGCCGGGCGTCACCTCCGTCATCCCCGGCGCCCGCAACCCCGAGCAGGTCCGTGGCAACGCCGAGGCCGCCGCCCTGGCTCCGCTGCCGCAGTCGACGCTCGACGCCGTCCAGGCCCTGTACGACGACAAGATCCGCGGCCAGGTGCACCACCGCTGGTGACCCGGCGCGCTCCGGCGACGTCGGCGCACGTGGCGAAGGCCCGCGCACCTCTACCGCACGCGGTGAAGACCCGCGCACCTGCACCGCACGTGGCGAAGGCCCGCGCACCTGCACCGCACGTGGCGAAGGCCCGCGCACCTCTACCGCACGTGGTGAAGACCCGCGCACCTTCACCACGCCACCGCCCTCGCCCTCGCCCTCGCTCGTGCCCGCTCGTCACAATCCTCGGAGCTTGGTCGTGTAGACGTAGTCGGCGATCTTGTCGCCGAGGACGAGCCCGTCCTCGGCGTCCCACGGGAAGTGCACCCCGAGCCAGATCCGGCTCTGGGCGTCCTCGCGGGCAGCCTGGCCGAAGCTGGTGAACGAGCGGTACTTGACCGGGGACTGCGGTTCGTCGGTGGACATCGTGAAGGAGACGTTGTCACTGCCGAAGTAGCGCTTCATCACTCCGGCCCAGGCGGCGCCGAACGTCGCGTGCCCCGACGCCCAGGCCGGGAAGCACGGGGTGACGTTCACTCCGGACTCCGTCTTGAGCAGCGGTTTCCACTGCGGGTCGAGGCCGCCTTCGCGGATGGCGGTGACCGGCCGCCACAGATCGATCGGGGTCAGGAACTTGACGTCCCGCACCGCGATCCCGGCGTCCGCGAGGGCGAGGGAGACGAGGGCGAAGAGCCGGGCGTTCTCGTACGGGGTGAGCTTGCGCCGGGTCGCGATGTCGCGGGTCGCCTGCAGCAGCTGACCCGGCGGCTTGTACGTACCGTCCAGGTCGTTGGCCCAGAACCAGGCCGCCGCCTCCTGGTCCGTGGTGCGGTTGATGACGGGCGTCCTGGCGGTGGGCCGGTCGGCACCGGCCGTGCGGGCCGCCTCCACCTGCTGCTTGTAGGCGTCGCTTGCCAGCAGGTTCTCGTACGTGCCGTACAGGCCGGGGGTGGGCGGCCGGAACTGCGCGCCCGACGTCAGGGCGAACGGTTTGACCCGGCCCCAGAACGGGGTCACCGCCTGACTGTCCTGGGCGCAGCTGGGATCGATCATGTCGGGGTAGCTGGTGGGCCGCCAGGCGCCGGGCTTGTTGTCAGCGACGTACACCTGGTCGTTGTCGGACCCGTCGCCGTTGCGGGCGTCCCGCATCTGCTTGACCATCGTCCCCACGACCGTCGCGTCGAGGAGGTCGAACTGCGTGGGTTCGGTGCCGAAGCGCTCACGGAAGCGGGCGTCCAGGTACGAGGTCTGTCCCGGGTAGAGCCCGAGCAGCACGTTGTACGCGGTGCGGCCGACGACACGCTCCTCCTCGTCCGGCCCTTCGATCCAGCCCGCGTACTTCTCGGCGTGGAGGTAGGGCTCCGAGGTGATCTTGCCCTTCCACTTGAGCTGGTAGGACGATTCCGCGTCGTAGATGGCGGCGTTCAGCATCGCGGCGGACCTGGCCATCGGGCCCGGACCGCCGCCCTCTCTTCGGATGACGTTCATGAACACGTCGTTCCAGTAGTGCACGGGGTCCGCGATGCTCTGCGGCGGCAGTGCCGCGTGGGCCGGTTGCGGCGCGGCGGTCAGAGTGGTGCCCGCGGCGGCCAGCACGGCTGCCGCCGCGAGGACGCGCCGGCGGGGCGCCGAGCGCTTGGCTCGGCCGGTCCGGGTCCTCGTGGGCGCAAGCGCGGGCGTGGAGTCGGGCACGGGCATGGACACGGGCATGGGTATCCCCCTGGTCGCCGAGCTGCTGGAGCACCACCGAAGTGGTGGCGGCGCGATCTTCGCCCCCGTGGTCCGGGCGGGGACGCCGGTCCCGGCGGAATGGCCGACCCCGGGCAGGCCCTTGTCCAAAACCTGTCACCGGGGGACATAGGAGCCCGCACAAGGCGTTTCCCGTCCGGCGGGCCGACCCGTACGAAGCACGCCCATGCCGCGTGCAGGCAAGAGCACACCCGGGCGGAAACGCACAGCTTCCCCGCAGTATGCGTCTTGCCGGGCCAGTGACCACGTCGCACGGCCACTGTGGTCGCACGAGCGTGGACGTACGGGGGCGACATGGCCACTTCGAGTGTGGTGCGCATCGAGGGAGATGTCGGCGGTCAGGTCATCGTCGGCGACCACAATGTAGTGATCGGCGGGCCGTACGGGTCCTCCGCGGCACTGCGCTCCGAAGGCCCTCCCCCGGTGCGCCGGCGCGAGGACTTCGCCGGCCTCGCGCTGCCGCAGCGCCCGGCGGTGCTGCTCGGCCGCGAGAGCGAACTCGCCGCAGTGGACGAATGGCTGGGCGACGGGCACGTGGTGCAGGTGTACGGGCCCCCGGGCATCGGCAAGTCCGCGGTGCTGCGGCGCCACGCCGTGAACCAGGCCGCGCTGGGCCGCGGTCTCGTCCTTCTGTCGGCTGCCGGGCTGACCGTGGAGGACGTGATCCAAGATCTCTTCCACGCCTGTTTCGAGACCGAGGACTACAAGCCGGAGCCGGCGCGGATGCGCCGGCTGATGGGCACGGTCCAAGCCCTCCTCGTCGTCGACGACTTCGCGGGTTCGCCGCAGGATCTCGCTGCGCTCGCGAACGCGGCACCTGGTTGCGACCTTCTGGTGGCGGCCGTGGACCGGTGTGCGTCGGACGAGGTACGGACGCTGCGCCTGGGCGGTCTGCCGGAGACCGCGGCGCTGGGCCTCGTCGAACGCGAGGTGCGCCGTGATCTCGAAGAGGCCGAGTGTGCCGCCGTCCGCGCGCTGGTCGGCACCGTCGGCGGGCACCCGCTGACCCTGGTCCAGAGGTCGGCGGCGGTGAGGGCGGCGGAGACGGCCGGGGCCGGCCCGGCGGGCGGCGCGTTCACCGCCGGTGAGTCGGAGCTGGCGGTGGGCCTGGCGAGCAGCCTCGACGATACCGGCGTGCGGGTGTTGCGCGTGCTGGCCGCCCTGTCCCCGCTGACTGTTTCCACCGAGCTTCTCCACGTGCTGGCCGGTGGCGTCGACCCGACGGCGGGCACGCGCGTCACCGAGGAGTTGCGGGGATCGCGGGTGATCGAACGGGACGGCCCCGGGTATCGCGGCCGAGGTGACCTCACCGCCGCGGTCGTCAGACAGACGGGCGGGGAGGGGGAGGCCGGAGAGTTCGCGGCCGCACTCACCGACTGGCTGCGCAGCGGTGTCTCACGCAAACAGGCCGCGGCCGAAGCCGCCGTGATCTGCGGGGTGTTGTCCGACGCGGCCCGCCGCGAGGACCACGCGGGCGTTCTCGACCTGGCACGGGGCGCGGCCCCCGTACTGGCCGGCACGCTGCGCTGGGGCAGTTGGAGGACGGTCCTGGAACACGGCCGGGTGGCCGCCGCGGCGCTCGGGGCGACGGCGGACGCGGCCTACTTCGCCCACGAGGAAGCAGTCCGCAGGAAGACGCTGGGCGTGGCGGCGGCAATCACCGCGGTGACGGTCGGCGGTGGCGTCGGAGTCGGTGGCGCCGCGGTCCACAACGCGGTGGCGTCGGGCGGCAAGAGCGCGGCAGCCCTCGGCAAGGCGGGTCTGGGCTCGATCGCCACGAAGCCCGTGGTGGTCGCGACGGCCGTTGCCGCGCTGGTCTCAGGAGGGGTCTTCGTCGCACTGGCCGACACCGGTGACGACGCACCGGCCGCCACCGGTCCGGGGGCCTCGCCCGTCGCGTCCGTACCCAGCACGCACTTCACCCCTCCGCCGCTCCCCTCGCCGTCGTCGAAGCCGCCCGGGCACAAAGCGGGGCCGTCGTCGCCCTCCGAGTCGCCGCCCACGTCAGGCGCGAGGGTGCCCCCGACCGACGGCTCGCAGGGATGCGTCCCGATTCCGATCACGGCCCCCGATTTCGGTCGCACCACGCAACACAAGAAGGTGACCCGCCAGGTCGACTTCCACGCGTGGCTGCCTTGCGACGACGAGAAGTCGCTGAAGGTGAACGACGAGGACAACTGGACGGTCGCACGTACCGCCTGCCCCTCTCGCCCCGACCCCCGGTTGTGCCGGTTCACCGTGACCTTCGACCCCGGCGCGCCGGGCACCTATCACGCCACGGTGACCATCCGGGACGACTGGGGCCACGACGACCTGTGGATGAACGTGACCGGCGTCGCCGACCCCACCCCGAGCACCCCCGCCGCCCCGACCCCCTCGCCGCCGCCCAGCGAACCCACCTCACCGACACCGCTCACACCCACCCCACGCCAGGGGCCGACCGAACCGCTGCCCGCGACGACGTGAAGCACCTCCACCCCATCGACCAGGAGGAGACGACACCATGGCCGACCAGCGCGCCACAGGACACGACCATGACGACGACCACCCCGCCGAAGAACACGAGCACGGCGACGCGAGGTCCGACCACTACGACGTACGGACAGTCCACTACGACGTACGGACACACGCGGTCCCGGGCCAAGTGATCGTCGGCCGCCACAACACCGCCACGCAGTCCACCGCCCACACACCCGCGCCTCTGCCGGTGACCGACGACGAACTGGCCGCACTGCGTGCGGAGTTCACACGTGTGCGCCATCTGGTCGACGAGGATGAACCACATGCGCGGCGAGCCCGGGAACTCCTCGACGAGCTGGAGGAAACGGCCACGGCAGCCGAACCCGACCTGTCCACGATGCAGTACGTGCAGCGCTGGTTTCGCCGCGCTCTTCCCGCTCTCGCCGCCGCTGTCACCGGCCTGGTGCTCCACCCGGTGGTCGGCCGCCTGGTCGAAGCAGCGGGCGACACCCTGGCCGATGACTTCCGCCGCCGCTTCGACGGCTCTTGAGCCCGGCTCCGACACTCCTCACGTCGGGCGGCCCGTACTCAGGTCGTCGCCGCAGCGGTGCGTGTCGTGGACCGTCCTTCCGTGGCCCTGAACCACTCGGCGGTCCGTCGGATGCCGTCCCGAGGCGGCACGAGGGGCTCCCAGCCGAGAACGGTGCGCGCCAGTTCCGTGTCCGGACGGCGGCGGCAGGGATCGTCCTGCGGCCGGGCCACGAACTCGATCCCGGAGGACGACCCGGTCACGTCCCGCACCAGGTGGGCCAGGTCGAGCACGGACATCTCGATGGGGTTCCCGAGGTTGATGGGGCCGCTGTGGTCGGAGGCCAGGGCAGCCATGAGTCCGTCCACCATGTCGTCGACGTAGCACAGGGAACGGGTCTGCGATCCGTCCCCGGCGACCGTCAGGGGCAGCCCGCGCAATGCCTGACCGATGAAGGCCGGGACGACTCTTCCGTCCTCCCGGCGCATCCCCGGGCCGTAGGTGTTGAACAGCCGGACGATGACGGTCGACAGCCCGTGCGCGCGGCGATAGGCCGCGGTCGCCGCCTCCGCGTACCGCTTGGCCTCGTCGTACACGCTGCGCGGGCCAACGGGGTTGACGTGCCCCCAGTAGCTCTCCGGCTGGGGGTGCACGAGCGGGTCCCCGTAGGTCTCGGACGTCGAGGCGAGCAGGAACCGCGCGCGGTGGCGGAGGGCCAGGTCGAGCGCGGCAAGAGTGCCGGGGCCTCCCGCGCGCAGGGTTTCGCACGGGTGGCGCTGGTAGTCGATCGGCGAGGCCGGCGAGGCGAGGTGCAGGATCGCGTCGATCCGGCCCGCCGCCGCCGGCACTTCCGTCATGTCGACCACGTCGGTGACCTGTAAGGCGAAGCGGTCGTGCCGCAGATGTCTCGCTATGTTGGCGCGGCGGCCGGTCAGGAAATTGTCGACGCAGATGACGCGGTGGCCCTCCGCCAGCAGACGTCGGCAGAGATGGGAGCCGATGAATCCGGCCCCACCCGTCACGACGACAGTGTTCACCATTGTCCCGCCCCTCTCCGTGCGTGCGCCCCTCCCCCACCGGAGGCAGCTGAGGCCCAGGGCACCCCGGCAGAGCGCGCGAACACAAGAGGCATGCAACAAGTGAGAGACCGAACCGCGCCCTGGGGCGGTGCGGGCCGCCCGGTCCGTTGATCGATCGCCTACGGCGTGGGTCTGGTCCACTCTGGGGTCGTCGCCGACAGGCGGTAGGTCGCCAGGGAGGTTGCGGTGAGCAGGAGGAGTGCCAGGGCCAGGATGTGCAGCAGTTCGGCGTGGCGCAGGAGCAGGGCGCCGACCAGGGCTCCGAGGAACATGGCCAGGACGGAGAGGACGCGCCGGCCGGGCCGGGGAGCCGCTCCGCCGGCCGGTGGGGAGTCCGCGGCCAGGCCGGTCAGGGTGAGCGTCAGCACCGTCGTGGTGAGGTCGGGGACGCCGAGGCGTCGGGCCACCGCGTTCTGCAGCCCCATGGCGATGCCGAGGAGGACGATGAGCGTGTAGCGGACCGGGCTGGTCACCTCGTTGCCCGCGACCGCGACGGCCACGACGGTGGCGGCGACCAGGACGGCCTGGATGGCCGTGGTCGCGCCGAGCAGTCGGCCGCGATGGGCCGCGAACCGGGTACTGAACCGGCCCCCGGTGAGCGCCCCGACGAGGAACGACGCCATCGAGACCAGGGAAGCTGTCACCGACAGACCCGGCGCTCCCGCGAGCGCGAAGCCGAGGAAGACGACGTTGCCGGTCATGTTGGCGACGAAGACCCGCCCGAGCGCCAGGTAGCTCACGGCGTCGATGAGCCCGGTCACGACCGTCAGCGTCAGCATCAGTGGTGGCAGGGGTCCGTGCCGGTCGTCCTTCGGCGGGACCAGGGTGTGGGCGGCGTCAGCCAGCAGCTTGCGCATGCGGCGGCGTCCTTTCTTCCGTCTTGTCGCCGCGGTCGGCGGGACGCCGCAGCACCTTGCGAGTGAGCAGTCCACTGCCCGGGCCGATCACGAGCGCCGCGACGGACACCCACCACGGCCACTCGGGCAGGCCGATGAGCCGGTCCAGGGACCAGCGGCCCGGGCCGGTGAGCGCCAGGGCCGCGGCGGTGACGACGAGCATGAGCGGGTACTCGTAGCCGTCGTTCTGCACCCACAGGCCCTTGTGCCGTTTGACGCTGCCGGCCACCGTCATCACGCCCATGACGACCATCGCCGCCGCGGGCGTGAGCAGTCCGGCCGCCAGGAACAGACCGGCGCCGATCTGGCTGCCGCCCGCGACGAGCGCGGTGAACGCGCCGCCTCGGAACCCGTCGCGGCGGAACTCCTCCGTCCCGCCGGCCAGTCCGCCGCCGCCCAGCCGGAAACTGACTTTCTGCACCCCGTGACCGGCGATGAGCACGCCCATCACGACCCGGAGTATCAACAGTCCGCTGTCCATCGCCTGTTCTCTCGCCTGTTCCTGACGTCCGTCGTCCGTCGTCCGTCGCGCGGGTCAGCCGGCGGCGTGCTCGCCGATGACGGCCTGCGCGTACACGACCCCGAGGCCGTAGGTGCCGCCGTGCTCCTTGACGACGTCCATGACGGGCAGGACGTCTCGGCGCGCGCCCAGTCCCGCTGGAGTTCGAGCAGCACCTGGACCCAGGTCACCGGCACCACCCCGGCCTGGGTCATGCGCTGGACGGCGTGTTCGTGGGCCTGCGGGGTGACGCCGCCGGACGCGTCCGTGACGACGTAGACCTCGTAGCCCTGGGCCAGCGCGGACAGCGAGGGCAGGACGACGCAGACCTCGGTCCACAGGCCGGCGATGACGAGCTTCTTGCGGCCGGTCGCCTTGACCGCGTCGACGAAGGCCTCGTCCTCCCAGGCGTTCATCGTGGTCCGGTCGATGATCCGCTGCTTCGGGAAGACGTCGGCCAGTTGCGGCATGAGCGGGCCCGAGAAGGACTCGGCGGCCACCGTGCTCAGCACGACGGGCACGTCGAAGACGCGGGCGGCCTTGGCCAGCCCCACCGTCGAGTTGATGATCGCGGTGCGGTCGCCGCTGCCCGTGCCGAAGAACATCTGCGGCTGGTGGTCGATGAACAGGACCGCGCAGTTGTCCGGGGTCAGCAGGTCCGGGGAGGGGGCGGCGGTGACGTCGGCGATGTGGGTCATGAGGGTGCCTTTCGGTGTCGGACAGTCCCTTGAGGACGTCTGTGAGGGTGGGTGGTCGGAGCGGAGAAGAAGCTCAGGGAGAGAAGCAGGGGTCGGACCACGGGCCACTGCCGGGGCCGGTGCCGGTGCCGGTGCCGGTGCCGGTGCCGGCTGTCGCGGGGGCCAGGCCGCGCCGGGCGCGCCACTGGCGGTGTTCCTCCGACGCGGCGGCGGCCTCTCCGAGGAGTTCCGCCTGGCGGACGCCGGAGCGTGCCGGTGCGGGCGACGCCTGGTAGCCGCCGAAGTGCGCCACAGGGCTCCAGCCGGGGGTGACCGGCGGCAACGGCTCGTCGATGCCTTCGTACTCACCGGCGGCGTACACGACGCGGCCGCCCACGACGGTCACCAGTGCCTCGATGTGCGGGATCTCCGCGTCGTCGACGGCGAAGAAGTCGTCCGACAGCACCGTCAGGTCGCCGAGGAAGCCGGGACGCAGGATGCCCTTGCGGTCCTGTTCGCCGGTGAGCGTGGCACCGGCCGTGGTGAACATGGCGAGCGCCGTCTCGCGGTCGACCCGGTTGTGCGGCGGACGCATGGACAGGTCGCCGACGGTGCGGCCGGTGACCAGCCAGTGCAGCGCGATCCACGGGTTGTACGAGGACACGCGGGTGGCGTCGGTGCCGGCTCCGACGGTCAGGCCGCGGGCCAGCATCGCGCGGATCGGCGGGGCGTCGGCGGCGGCACCGGGACCGTAGCGGCGGGTGAACGCCTCGCCCTGGAAGGACAGCCGGTTCTGTACGGACATGGCGCCGCCGAGGGCGACGATGCGGTCGAGGCTGTCGGCGGAGACGGTCTCCGCGTGGTCGAAGAGCCACTGGTTGCCGCCCGGGAAGAGCCCCTCCGCGGCGAGCTTCTCGAACACGGCGAGGTCGCGGCGGATGGTCTCGTCGTAGGTGGCGTGGAGGCGGAAGCCCCAGCCGTTCTCCATGAGGAGGCGTACGGCCCGCTCGAACTCGACCTCGTAGTCGGGTGCGTGCTCGGGGCGCGGCTGGGCGAAGTTCTCGAAGTCGGCCGCCGCCCAGGTGAGGTTCTCGCCCGCGCCGTTGAGTCGGAGCCATTCGTCGCCGTCCTCGGGGCGGACCATGCCGATCCAGCGGGTGAGGTCGTCGATCTCCTGGCCAGCGGTCTGCGGGAACAGGTGATAGGCGATGCGCAGGGAGAGTTGGCCTTCCCGCGCGAGGGCGGTGACCGTCTCGTAGTTGTCGGGGAAGTTCTGGAAGCCGCCCGCCGCGTCGATGGCCGAGGTGAGCCCGAACCGGTTCAGCTCGCGCAGGAAGTGCCGGGTGGACGTCTTCCGGTGTTCCTCGTCGAGCGTCGGCGCCTTGGCCAGGGTGGAGTACAGGATCAGGGCGCTCGGTGCGGCGAGCAGCATGCCGGTGGGTTCGCCGCCGCGCCCGCGCATGATCTGTCCGCCGCGGGGGTCGGGGGTGTTCCTGTCGTAGCCGATCGCCTGGAGCGCCGCGTGGTTGAGGATCGCGGACTGGTACAGGTGCAGGACGAACACGGGGGTGTCCGGCGCGGCGGCGTTGAGTTCGGCGACGGTGGGCAGCCGCCGTTCGGCGAACTGCTCGGCCGACCAGCCTCCGACGACGCGCACCCACTGGCCCTTGGGCGTGCGCGCGGCCTGCTCACGCAGCATGGCCAGGCCCTGGCGCAGGGTGGTGACGCCGTCCCAGCGCAGTTCGAGTACGTAGTTGAGGCCCCCGCGGATGACATGCAGGTGGGCGTCGTTGAGGCCGGGGATCATCCTGCGGCCGAGGGCGTCGACGACCCGGGTGGCCGGGCCGACCTGGTCGGCGACGTCCTTGTCGTCACCGACGGCGGTGATCACGCCACCGCGGATCGCGAGGGCCTCGGCCTGCGGGAGACGACGATCTCCGGTGTGGATCTTTGCGTTGCGGACGACGAGGTCCGCAGCGTTGTCGGCGGCGCGGGGCGTCAGCCCGCCGACCGGCATCGTGGACACCTTTCGACAACCTCCTGCTGGTCGGAATGGGCGGGTCGGGACCGGATGAGGTGGGTCGCGTCCGGACCCAGGCCCCGGTGTGATGCGTAAGGGGGGTGCGATACGGTTCGGCGCCGTGCCCGGCGGGCGTTCCGACCGCATCGCCGTCACGTTATGGCCGCTGGTCGAGGGCCGATTTCTGAGCAGCGCACCGGCACTTGACCGGGAGCGCACGGCGGTCGGCCCGTACGTGGCCGCAGGGCCGGGAGCGCACGGTGATCGGCCCCGCACCCGCCCCGCAGGCCGGGACCGCACGGTGACCGGCCCCGTTTCCGCCCGCAGGGCCGGGATCGCACGGCGGTCGGCCCCGTACCCGCCCGCAGGGCCGCCCGCCGTTTCTGCCTGCTTTCTTCCTGGTACCGCCTCGACCGGGGTGATGGCATTGCTTCGTGCGGCATCGGCCCCGGCGCAGTGGTCGGCCCTGGCACCCGGCAGCACCGTTCCGGGGAAGACTCGCTTGAGGAGGAAGCTGTGTCCGTCGTGTTCTCCACCGCGGAGCTGTCCGCGGCCGAACGGGCCGAACACTGGCGGGAAGCCGTGTCCCGCGCCTTCGTGCCCCTGGAGGTGCGGTTCACCGATCCCGACCCGTCGCCCGGACAGCTGGTGAGCGAACGGGTGGGCTCCCTGCAGGTGACCCGCGTACAGGCCGGGCCGCAGACCGTGACGCGCAGCAAGCGGCTCATAGCGCGCGACGAGCGGGAGTACCTCATCCTCACGCTGCAGCAGCAGGGCACCACGGTGAAGGAGCAGGACGGGCGCGAGGCGCTGGTCGGCCCGGGCGAGTTCTCCCTGACCGACGCCTCGCGGCTGTTCCGGAAACGGGTGGGCGGCGCCTTCTCCTTCACCTCGTTCCACTTCCTCAGAGAGGAACTGCGCGTCGGAGACGACGACTTGCGGGCCCTCACGGCGACGACCTTCTCGGGCGCCCCGGGCTCCGGCAGCGGCGCGCTGGTGGCCGCCTACCTCACCCGTATGGCGAACGAGGCGACCGTCCTGGGCGAGGCCGTCGGCCGCCACCACGCCGTGACCGCGCTGGATCTGCTGGCCCTGCTCATCGACGAGCGGCGCGGTCGCTACGAGCCGCGGGCACCGGAGGTGGCCGCGGCGATGCTGGCCCGGGTCAAGGCGCACATCGCGCGCCACCTCGCCGACCCCACCCTGTCACCGGCCTCCATCGCGGCGGCCCACCACCTGTCCACGCGCTACGTGCACAAGCTGTTCGAGCCGGAGGGCGTCACCGTCAGCAGGTGGATCAAGACACAGCGCCTGGAACGGTGCCGCCGCGAGCTGATGCGGGCCCCCGGCGTCCGGCCCGCGATCGCGACCATCGCCCGCCGCTGGGGGTTCCTCAGCGCCAGCCACTTCAGCCGCGCGTTCCGTGCGGCGTACGGGGTGTCGCCGCGCGACTGGCAGACGCACGAGGAGTCGGCCCTGAACGGGGCGGCGGTTCTGAACGGGGCGGTGGTTCCGAGCGGCGCGGTGGTTTCGAGCGGGGCGGCGGTTCCGAGCGGGGCGGCCCGAGACGCGCTGAGACTCGCCTGACCTGCCGGTTGATAGTCGACTTTCCGCACGCTCCACTGTTCGTCGGGCGCGGTCGGTCCGAACAGGCAAGGGCAGAGGACCACGCTGAGTTCGAACGGGGATCGGGTCTCCGGTCAGGGCCTTGGCCTATCACGCCCGGCGGGACGTCGCCTACGTGCCGTTCGACGACGCGGGCCCTGTCGAGTACGCGCTGATGTGGCGCGACGAGGACCAGTCCGCCGCACTGCGAGCCGCCATCGGCACCCTCCTCGACAGCGCCCCGTCACGCACCTGACAGGGCTGATAGCCCCACCGCCGGCGCCCCACCGAGACGGACGGTGTGCGTCCCGTCGGACGGATGCCGGGTTCACCACGGCATCCGGGGAGGCATCAGCCTGCGGCCTGCGCGGGCAGCGCCTGGTTGCCGTCGCCCCAGACCGCGGTCATCACCACCGTGTCGATCAGCCAGCGGTCGCCGGCCCTGACCAGCTCCCACCGGTAGTCGCCTCCCAGCGTCCACAGCGAAGCGCCGTACGCGGTGGCCAGGCGGTGGGTGGCCTGGAAGGAGGCCGTGCATACGGCGCGATCGCCGTCGATGTCGACAAGATGGTTGGCGACGAGATGCTGGGTGGCGTCGTAGCCGCCGAGCGTCCTGGTCCAGGCATCGACGATCTCCTGCGGACTGAGCTGGACGGGTTCGCCGCCGGCCAGGCTGGTGTAGTCGAGCAGGACCTTGTCGGCGAACAGCGCGCGCAACTGCTGCCACTCACGACGATCGGCGTGCACAGCCATCCGGGTGCAGGTCTCGGCGACGGCGTACTTGGCTGCGACGGTGACGGATTCGGGCATGACGGGGACTCCTGGACGGTAGCTGGGGCAACGGTTGGTGGCAGCGTGCGGGCGAAGTGTTCGGCTGCCGTGTGGGCGACGAGCGAGACCTGCCGTGGCCGGTCGTAGAAGTCGAACTGGACGCCTCGGTCCAGAGGAACCCCGAGGGCCCTCCCAGCGCCGCGTGGAAACGGCGGGCCCCGTCGGGGATCGCGGCGTCCTCGCCGCTCACCACCGGAACGTAGGCGACCTCCCCGGTCTCCTCGTAGCGTCGCCGGGCCGCGGCCGCCGCGCTCTTCTCCGCCTCGATCCCCTCCGCGCGAGGGACCGTGCCCGGGGGCTTCGGCGGCGCAGGGGGAGTCGGCGGCCGCCCGCAGGTCCCGGGTCTTCACTCACGCTCGCAGCCGACGTCTCTCGCCGACAACGCCCCGTGCCCAAAAGTCGGTTGAATGTCACTAGACCTGGCGCGCGGACCGGAGGCGCAGTCCGCGGCGAGCGGATGAAGTCCATGATCGCTCCGTGTTGATGCCGGAAATGCCGGGAACAGTTAGGGACGCGCACGAACGGCGACGAACAGGGGATGTGACGTGAGCGAGCAGCACGGCCGCGACTGGACGCGCATGACTCCCGACGACTTCGACCGGGATGCCGCGCTGCGTCCGGACGTCGACGCCGGGCCCGCTACCATACCGGCCGTCCCCGACGAGTTCGGCACGGAACCGCTGTTCGGCGAGGAGAGGACCGGTTCCCGTCGCCGGGGCCGCGAACGCCGCCATGTCACTCGCGTCCAGCAGGACGGCCTCTTCTAGAGGGGCCCGGGGGCGGGGCGGCAGTGACAGCTGCTGCCTCAGAAATGCTCCTCAGCAATGCTCCTCGGAACTGCTCCTCAGAAGTGCTGGGGCAAGCGCATCGTACGGCTGGTGCAGCCTACGGGGGCGTGGCGGAGCTGCTGGTACAGCTCGGCGCGCAGCGTGGTGGGCAGGTTGCCGGTGTGGCCCCAGTGGGTGAGCTGCAGCGCGATGTAACGCAGCTTGGTGTTGGTGTGCTGGGAGATCTCCCGCAGCACCCTCCAGGCCCGGTCGGGCGGGAGTTGGCCGACGGCAACGAGCACGCCGATCGCGCGGTCCACGTCGGCGTGCGAGGTGACCGCCTCTTTCAGCTGCCTGTTCTCCTTTTCCAGCTCCGCCACCCGGGCCTGGGCTTCCTTCAGTTCCTGCAGGCGGGCGAGCTGGTTGGATGCGTCACACATCGAGGACCTCCGGGGGCTGGGGAGGGATGCGGCGTCCGCGTGTCATCTCCGTCCAGTTACCCCGGAGACGGCGGCATGTGCAGCCCTGCCCGACCGGATTCCGGAAGCGGTGAGCAGTGCGGGGTGTGGATGTGGGTCCGGGTGTGCGGGGGCGTTTCCGCCACCTCCCGGGACGGCAGCAGCTCAGGGCAGCACCACTTTCTGACGAGGCCGTCGCCCGTCGCACCAGCCCTGTGGTTCACCGCGGACCGGACGCCACCCGGGCACCAGCCTCGGCGGCGGTGCGATGGAGATGTTCCAGCGCGTCCAGGACGACCGTGTTCGTATGCCACTCCAGCCAGGTGCCGACCGCGCGCTGGATCTGCTCCAGCTGCGCAAGCTGCTCCTGACCGAACCCGGGCAGGGGGCGCATGTGGTGAGTGGAGATGACACCGCGCGCGGTGCCGTCACCGGCGATCAGGGGGATGCTGTGGGCGGCGCGGCTGCCGCTGGCGAGGATGACCTGCCGGGTCTCGTCGTCGAAGACGCTGGTGGTGGCCACGTCGCGCACGGTGACCTGCCGCCCTGCCGCGGCGGCGCGGGAGCAGGCCGTGCCGTCGGAGACGAAGGCGAAGTAGTCGGTGAAGGGCCTGGGGTGGCCACGGTGTTTCTCCAGGCGCAGCACTCCGGCCTCGGCGAGCTGGACGTTCCCGGCGTCGGCACGGGTGAGACGCATGACGCGGTCCAGCGCTGCGCCCAGGACCTGGCCCTGGTTCTTGGGATCCAAGGTGCCGGCGTGCAAGGCGTCCAGGGGCGGCGCGGGGGTGGCAGTGCGACCGGGGAACCAGCGCACCGCTCCCGGTGGGGGTGCGGGGGTGGCGGTCAGGGCGGCGGCGAGCTGGTGCAGTTTGATGTTGAAGCGCTGGGAGGCCTGTCGCAGGCAGGTGAACGCCGTTGCCGGGTCCGCGAGTTGATAGCGGCCCATCAGCATCCCTTGGGCGAGGGCGATGCGCGTGCGGGCCTGTTCCTGTTTGCGCAGGCTCATCACTTGCTCGTGCAGTGAACGCGCCTGGGCGAGCAGCGCTTCCTCACCCGCCGGCCATACCGGGGCCGCCACACGGTCGCCGCCGGTGGTGGGGCCCGGCACGGAGGCGGACGTGCAGGGGGATGCGTTGGGTGTGTGCACAGGGCAAGGCCTTCCGTCCGGCGGGCCCCGTCGTCGAACGGAACCCTTGCGGACCACAAGCCGCGACGGACAGCCGTCCGTACTGGCCCTTCGGGACCCAGAGGGCCGTGGTCCATGCCGTGCCTACATGCCGAAGCACTCCCCCGACCGTATCGGCACCACCCCCACGGGCAACACCGCCTCCTCCAGCCGATCAGGACGCAACAGCCGCCGTGTGGCCGGAAAGGGGCGACGGACATCACCCGGACTGGGGAACCGTGTAGAAGACGCGCCGGTACGCGGGGCGGGGACAGCGCCCCGGGCGCGGTTCCGGACCCGGGACGCCTGAGCCGCGACAGTCCCCGCGGGAAAACCGGCCCGGCCTGCCGCATAAGTGCCCCCTACAAGTACACCCATGCCTCCGCCGCACACAACCCGGCCCGCGACGCGGTGGATGATGCCCCCATAATCGCCGCCGCCCCACGGATCTCCGGCGACCATCCGACTCAACACCCGCTTAGCACAACGCCGTTATTCGCACTGACATGCGCCCGCGCCGGTTCGTAGCGCGGCTATGCATAGTCGACGCAACGTTGGCAAATTCGATCTCCCCCCTTCTCACCAGTACGATCTTGGTCGTTGCGGCTACTGACCATGGCCGCGACTCACACGAAAAAGGGGGACTTCTATGTCGCGCACATTCAATCTGCGAGCACTCGGCGTCGCGGTGGTATTTCTGTCCACCGCCCTGGGCACGACCGCGGCTCACGCGGATACCGATGACTTTTCCGACCCGTCGTCTGCTACCGGTTCTCAGGAGCCCAGCGGGCAGATATCGACCCGGGCGGCTGTCGGCCATTACAGCAAGCTCGTTCAGAAGACGTCGAAGAAGAACTATACGAACACCAAGAACGAGATCGCCCGCTGCACCGCGCAGACCGCGGGCATGACCTGCATGATCAACAAAACGGCGTCGGCGACGCGCACGATCGACGCGGGATTCGGTATGACCTACAACGGCGTCGCATCGAGCCTGAGCATCAGCAAGGCCAAGACGCAGTCCGTGTCGGTGACGTGCAGCGCGAAGGTCGGCAAGGGACACTCGCTCGTCGCCTACCCGATCGGTACGCGGTACAAGTACAAAATCGAGAAGCACATCACCACCCCCATCGACTACAAAGCCGATACGAGCGGGTGGAAGTACGCTTTCGACCCCTCCCCCGCGAAGGTAAGCTGCAAGGTCATATGAATATGAGCCGCGGCCGCAGTCTTTTCCCGTTCAGGTATGCCCGTGCCGGTGTCGGTGTCGTCGTCGGCGTCTCGACCATAGCGGTGTTTCTGGCGGGGTGCGGCGCCGATGACGACGCACGAAGGCCCGTGACTTCACTCGTCGGCCAATCCATCGCCCAAGTGGAAGGCGACCTGCCGTCGGAGGCTTCGATGGTCTCCTACGATCTGTCGAAGACGGTCACCGGAGCGGAGTCCAAGCACAGCCTCTCCGATGACGCGTACCGCAGCGATTGGATCGTGGTGGCGGCGTGTGCGAACACGATGAACATCGAGGACGACACCCGGCTCGCCGTCGGCGTACTGAACGCTGACGACTACTCCGAGAGTGTCGAGCGCAAGGCGAAGAAGCACGCCTTCGACTCTTACCTTTCGGAGTGCAAGTGACCCGGTGAGCCGGGCCGCCCCTTCCGCGCCCCTGCCGTTTCTGTTCGGCAGGGGCCGTCTCCGTTGTACCGCCGTCGCGAGGCCATCGGCTGCGACGGCTTCGGTCGTGACGATGCGTCGCGCTCAGATGCCCAAGTGGTTCAGGACGTGGGTCATCGCGCGGCGCACCGCGTCGCGGGCCTCACCGGTGTGGTCGAGGTCCTCGAAGCCGTGGCGGGCTCCGGGGATGTCGATGACGTCGACCGGCACGTCGTGGGCGGCGGCCGCGGCCAGGAACTCGTCCACGGTCGCCGCGATCACGGGTTGTTCCAGCTCCGGGCGGAGGACGACCATGGGCAACGAGGCGGCGGCCGCGACCGTCTCCGCCGGACGGAACCGTCCTGCGGGCACGCCCCAGTTGGGCAGCGGCGACATGACCGGATAGCCGGCGACCAGGCAGCGCAGCCATGACGGCGGCCCGTCCAGCCACTCCGCCGTGAGCGGACCGCTCCCGGACAGGAACCACAGCGCGATCCGGTCGGCGTCGACCCTGGCATCGGCCCGCACGGCCTCGATGGCGTCGGCCACGTCGCCCGCGGCCACGGGATAGTCCGTCACATCGTGCAGACGGTGTTCGAGGGCTACGCCGATCACGCCCCGGGAGGCCGCGTAGCGCGCGTAGCCCTGGATGACCGGCCAGTCCCGGGGGTCCATGCCGGGCGGCACCGGCCCGCCGTGCACGAACACGACCGCCGGGAGCGGGCCGGCCTGCTGTCGTCGCGGGGGCAGGTACAGGTCCGTGCTGCCATGCCGTTCCCGGGGCAGGGGCGGCACGTCGAGGAGGAAGGACCGTGGCGCCCCGGCGGTGTCGGTGTCGGGGTCAGTGGCCTCCGGTGTCGCGAGGCGTTCGCCCTCGTCGGCCGCCGCCCTGACGAGGACATCGGCGAGTTCGCCGGGGCAGGAGAGCATCGGCCAGTGTCCGGTGGGCAGTTCGAAGAAGGTGACATCCGGGCGCAGGAGCGGTTGGAGGGCGGGGGTGCCCAAGCGGGCCAGCATGCGGACGGACTCGATGGTGGACCCGTTGTAGTGGCACAGCACGCCGGTGGTGGGGACGGATGCGGCCGCGCCGGTGAGTTTCAGGGGCTGGGTCAGGGTGCCCAGGGGGTGCGGTGCGGACAGGTCGGTGAGCCGCTCCCGTTCCGCTGCGGAGAGGCCTCGGGTGCTGCCCCAGCCCTGCCATTCATGCGGGGCGGGGGGCGGCAGCGCGCCACCGATGAGCGGGTCACCGGAGAGCGCGGCGTCAGGACCTGAGGCGCCGGGACCTGCGGCGTCGGGACCTGAGGCGTCAGAACCTGCGGCGTCAGGTCGGACGGCGGCCGCAAGGCGAGCGCGCAGCGCCTGGTCGGGCACGGCGGCGAGGGCCGGCACGCCGTCCGGGGGCGGGGCGGCGTCCACGTACACGAGGCGGGCCACACGCTCCGCGCGGCGATCCGCCGCGCCGAGGGCCGGGTACACGCCGTAGTCGTGCCCGACGATCACGATGTCGCGGTCCGGGGCCGAGCCGGCACGGTCGATCGCCGCCACGACCTGCTCGACATGGGTGTCCAGGACGATGTCGCGCCGCCCCGAGGCGTCGGAGCGCACAGGGTCGACGACGTGCACCTCGGCGCCCGTCGCCTCAAGGTGCCCCGCGACCTCTGCCCAGACCTCGCCGGTGGTGAAGAACCCCGGCACCAGGATGAATACGCTCATGCTCACTCCCTGCTCAACTGCCCCGCGGCCGTCCGGACCGCCTCTCGGCTTCGGCTGTGGGTACGCTAGGAACTCCTCTTGGGGGAGGTTCAAGTGCTGGTTGCGGGTGCCGGGTCGGGGGACGCGTCGTGGACCATCGGAGAGCTGGCCGAACACGCGGCCACGACCGTCAAGACCGTCCGCTTCTACTCCGAGCGCGGCCTGCTTCCGCAACGCCCCCGTAGTAGTGGCGGGCATCGCCGCTACGGCCCCGAGGCGCTGGAACAACTGCGTCTGATCCAGTCGTTGCGAGGTCTGGGGCTGTCTCTGACGCAGGTACGCCAGATGCTGGACGAGGGCGTGCACGACGGTACCGGCGCCGGGACCGGGACCGCGTTCGAGGCAGCGGTCGCCTCCCGGCTGCGTACCCTCGGCTCCCAGCTCAGTGCTATGCGCTGGCAGGAGGCGGCGCTCCGGCTGGTCCAGGAGTGCGGGCCCGAGGAACGTGCGGAGCGGCTGCGCCTCATCGGCTCGCTGAGCAGCCCGCCCAGTACGGAGGCGGTGGCCCGGTTCTGGCGCGCGTGGTTGCCCGCGCGCACGCCCGCGAAGGTCACCGCGGCGTTCCTCGACGCGGCGGTCCCCCAGCTGCCGGAGGCACCCGAGTCCG
This sequence comes from Streptomyces sp. SGAir0957, assembly GCF_043523415.1. Classification (NCBI taxonomy): domain Bacteria; kingdom Bacillati; phylum Actinomycetota; class Actinomycetes; order Kitasatosporales; family Streptomycetaceae; genus Streptomyces; species Streptomyces sp. SGAir0957. The sequence continues at coordinate 8,350,433 of NZ_CP027293.1, read as the reverse complement.
GCCACGTCCTCGCCTTCGCCCACCTGAACGCCCTCGTGTCCCGCCCCTGTACACCGGACCGCCGGCCCACCCAGCCCGCGGCGCACCAGGGCGCGGGCCCGCGTGAAGTGGGTCTGCTCTACAGCGGGTTGGCGCAGGCGTACGACTTGGCGGCGGTCGACATACGTTCCGGTCTTGCTCCGCGCGCGGGCGGGGCGCTGGACGGGTTCGTCGACACGTACGCGCGGGTTCAAGGGCAGCGCGACACCCCGGATTTCCGGCGGCGGCTGGCCCGGGAACTCGCGGACGACCCGCGCCTCGACATCTACTGGGACCTCGTGGAACAGGCCGTCACCCCGCTGGGCCACCGCCCGGAACCGACACCGGGATCGGCACACGACTGGCTCCTGACAGCCCTGCACACACAGGTCGAACGCGTGGGGTAACTCACCAGATGATGACACCGCCACCCTCGGTCTTGGCCCGTACAGCGGCGTCGACGATGTTGTTCAGGCACGGGGTGATGTACGTCGTGTCGTAGCCGCTGGCTTCGGCCAGGTGATCGATGTGCGGGCGTATCGCTTCGCACTCGGCCAGGAAGTCGTCGATCTCACTCGGCTCCGCACCGCGTCAGAACTCCTGACACCGGGACACCGGGACACCGGGACACCGGGACAGCGAACCGGGACGGGGCGCCCCGGCGCACCCCTCAGGCCGTCCGCCGACTACGTCTGCCCCACCTGCTCGTCGCACGCCGCGAGCAGCGCCGCCAGCCGACGGGACGGTGGATCCGGGCGTACCGCCAGGTAGGTCGGCAGGGACGGCGCGCCGGCCGGGTCGGTGAAGGGGCGGAACGCGATCCGGTGCGCGGGCTGCACGGCGGCCTGTGAGGCGAAGTAGACGGTCCAGCTCGGACGGCCCGACGCGATCGCCGCCAGGGTGTCCTGATCGGTGGTGAACGCCGGCCCCATGACCGGCTCGAACCCGGCCGCCCGGCAGGCATCCACCACCGCGTCGACGAGATGCGGGTTGCTCTCGCGGGACGCGATCCGCAGCGGCAACGCGGCCAGGTCCGCGAGGTCGACCTGATCCGACTCGGCGAGCGGATGCGCCGCGGGCAGCGCCGCGACCAGTTCGTCCCGCCAGAGCGGCAGCAGTTCCAGGCCCGGGGCGCGGTCGGTGCCGCGCACGAACGTGGCGTCCAGGTCCCCGTCGCGCACCTGCTGCAGCCGTGTCGTCGTGGGGCCGCTGACCAGTTCGACCAGCAGCCGCGGCGCCCGTTCCGACAGCGCGGTCAGCACTCCGTCCAGGCGCAGCCCGAGCCCCACGCTCGTCCCGACGCGCAAAGTGGACCGCTGCTCGCCGCGTACGACGTCCATCGCGTCGACCGCCGCCCGCTCGGCCGCGAGCATCGCGCGGGCGTGCGGCAGCAGGGCCCGGCCCGCCTCGGTCAGCCGTACGGCCCGCGTACTGCGGTCGAAGAGGGTGACACTCAACTCCCGTTCCAGACGCCGCACTTGCTGGCTGACCGTGGGCTGCACGATGTACAGCCGTTCGGCGGCCCGCCCGAAGTGCAGTTCCTCCGCCACTGCCACGAAGTACTTCATCTGACGCAACTCCACGCCGCCCCGCCTCCGACCCTCTCGCCCCTCGCGTCGCGTCATCACTCGGCACGACTCATCACGAACCGTGATGAGTGTAGGAGCGGATTCCTCATTGGTGGACGGGCGTCCGTCCGCTGGAATCTGCCCATCACCACAAGGCGCCCGGCCGGACAGGCCGGGCCGGCAGGGAAGGCAGATTCGCATGGCGTACACGACGGTCAACAACACCGCCCTCCACTACGAGAACCTCGGCGCGGGCCGCCCCCTGGTGTTCCTGCACGGATGGGGCACGAGCGGCCGGGTGTGGGACGCGCAGGCGGCCGACCTCATGGCCGACCACCGCGTGATCACCCTCGACTGGCGGGGCTGCGGGCGCTCGGAGCGGCCTGCCGACGGGTACACCATCCGCCAACTCACCAGCGATGTGCTGGAGTTCGTCGACGTCTTGGAGCTCGACCGGCCGGTGCTGATCGGTTCGTCGATCGCGGGCGCTTTCGTCATCGAGGCGGCCCTCGCGGCGCCCGACCGGTTCGGGGCGATCATCCCCGTCGACGCCGGCGTCCACCACTTCTCCCAGCATCCGGAGGCCGTGGACAAACTGCTCGCGGACCTGCGCGCCGACCGTGCGAGCACGCTCGCCGACTTCGTGCCCCACTGGTACCGGCCGGGCGTGAGCGGCGCGATGATCGACTGGACGGTGGCCCAGCTGCTGGAGTCGACCTTCCGTATCGACGGTCTCGTCGTCGACCAGGCCGGTTACGACCCGCGCGAACGGGTCGCCGCACTGCGGGTGCCCACCCACTTCCTGCACGGCGAACTCGACACCGAGGTGCCGCTTTCGGTTCCCCGGGAACTCGCCGCCCAGATCCCGGGCAGTCGCCTCACGGTGATCGACGGCGCCGGACACATGGCGCAGCAGGACCAGGCGGACCGGTTCAATGCCGCATTGCGCACGGCCCTGTCCGGCCTGCTCTGAGCACCACCCCTATCCCCCGCCCTTCGCCCCCTCACGGAGTTCCTCATGCCTTTCGTCGACGTTCCCACCTCCGGCGGCATCACCAAGGCGCATTACCTCGTCACCGGCAGCGGCCCCGGCCTGGTCCTCGTGCACGGCACCGGCGCCACCGCGGCGGGCAACTGGTCGCCGCTGATGGCCGACTTGAGCGACCGCTACACCATCGTCGCCCCGGACCTGCAAGGCTCGGGAGAGACCTGCGACCCTGGTGGCCCGATCACCCTGTCCGACATGGCGGCCGTGGTCGTCGCGGCGGCACGGGACGCGGGGCTCGACCACTTCCACCTCGTGGGCCACTCGCTGGGCGCGGCGGTCGCGGCCACGTGCGCCGCCCTGCACCCGGACCACGTCGCCTCGCTCACCGCGCACGCGGGCTGGGTGCGCACGGACGCCCACATGGCGTTCCAGTTCGACCTGTGGCGGCAGCTCGGCGGCACCGACCCGAACGCCCTGGCCCGGCTGATCCTGCTCACCGCGCTGGGCAAGGACACGCTGCGCGCCTGGGACGAGGAGACCTTCGCCCAGGCGGCAGCCGGGTTCGCCGAGCAGATAACGGGCGCCGTGGACGGCTTCGTCCGGCAGACCACGACGGACATGGCCGTCGACCTCACCGGTCTGCTCCCGGACATCACCGCCCCGACGCTGCTGCTGTCCAGCGCCGACGACCGGCTCGTCCCACCCCACCACCAGCTCGAACTGGCCGAGCGCATCCCGCAGGCCCGCCTGTTGCGCATCCCCGGCGGCCACGGCCTGCCCGCCGAGAACCCGGCTCTGCTCACGGCCAAGGTCACGGAGTTTCTGGACGGGCTGGTCCAGGCCCCCTGACGGCTTGGCCCCGTCCCTCTGGAGAACCCCCGCGCTCCAGCGACGCCAGCCCCCGCCCCCCGAGCAGTGCAGAGTCCGCGCCCCGTCCGCCAGATGGCGGTGTCCGGGGTTCGGGCGCTCCCCGCTGTGCTCGGCCGAAGCGCCGCTACGGGCCACACACGGCAACCTCCTTACGGGTGAACCGCGCTTACCCGCACCGGTGGCGGGCACCGGAGGATCAGCCCCTGCTCTTGTGCCCCGAGCAAGACACGTGGGGGGTGGAGGGGCGAGTGGGCCCCCGGGACAGCCTGATCCCGGGCCCGCTCCTCCCGCCACCGGCAAGCCACCCGTCCCCCTTCGGCACCACCCTGAGTCAGCTCGAACTCGTCGCCCGCACCACCTGCGGGGTCGAACTCCGGCTCTGGGGAGTCCGGGTGTGTGTCAGCGCCACAGTGCGCAGCCCGGATGCCCGCTCGTGCACCCAGAGGCCCGCCTCCCGCCGCCAGGCCATCAGCGCGTATCCGCCGAGCAGGACCGCGACGAGAACGATCAGCAGCACCTGCGGGAAGTGGTCGATCAGCTGCCACTGGATCAGTCGTGCGTCCGCCGCCGTGGCGTCCCGGACCCGGCGCACCACCCATGACGGCCCGTTCAGAAGGATGATGGCCGCGGTCACGAGGGTTGCCATCAGCGGGAGGGCCACCACGCCCAGCAGCGACGTACGGACGCCGAGCCTCCACAGCGCGGGCCGCCCGTCACCTTCGGCCGGTGCCAGCTTCAGCAGAAGAAGCCGCTTGCCCGGGGTCGTCCTCGTCAGCCAGGGCAGGACGACGAACCACAGGCCGAAGACCACGAACGTCACCCGGGGTGCGGCTTCGGACGCGCGGTACATATCTTGTGCCGTGGCCAGGACCACGAGGACGGTGACGGCCGTGACCCCGGTCAGGTCGACCAGCAACGCCACCAGGCGCCGTCCGGACGTGATGGGCGGACGGGCCGACGTCGCGTCGTCCGGCGCCTCCCGCGTCGGCAGCAGCCGGTCGAGCGGTCCGGCCACGTACCAGCCGATGAGCGCTCCCGCGGTGTTGAGCAGCAGGTCGTCGACGTCGAACAGCCGGTACGGGCACGGGTAAGCGCCCCACAGCGCGGTACCCTGCGTGACCTCGAAGAACAGCGAGGCTCCGAGACCCGCGAGGGCCGCGGCGGTGGCGCCCCGCCGCAGGTGGTAGCGGACGAAGACACCCAGCGGGAGCAGCAGGGCCAGGTTCAGGACCGCACCGCTGACCGCCGGGTTCTGCAGTACCAACGCGTTCAGTGTGACCTTGTGGTGCGCCTCCTTCCAGATGTCGCCGAAGGTGTTGCCCGGGATCCACTGCGGGGGGGCGACCGCCGCGAACCTTACGCACATGTCGGTCGTACGCGTCGGCAGCGGAACGAGCGTCATGCACACAGCCGTGATCGCGTAATAGAGGAAGCCGAGGAGCGACAGGGCGCGCCACTGCGACATGGTGCCGTGGCGGCGGTACAGGACGACCGCCGTCGGGAGGAACAGCAGCAGGGCGAGGACCGGGAAGAGCGCTGCGGCTGTCTTCATGGGCAACAGGTACGCGGAAGTCATGCGGCAGACTATACATACTGTGTATACATGCCGTGTATAGCGTCCTGAGCTGCCCGGAATGAATGCGACCCCAGTTTGTTGAAAGCGATATGAAAAAGATCGGGTTCCTGTCCTTCGGGCACTGGACGCCGTCGCCGCACTCGCAGACGCGGTCCGCGGCGGACTCCCTGCTCCAGTCGATCGACCTCGCGGTCGCCGCGGAAGAGCTGGGTGCGGACGGCGCCTACTTCCGGGTCCACCACTTCGCCCGGCAGGCCGCCTCGCCGTTCCCGCTGCTCGCCGCCATCGGTGCGCGCACCAGCCGGATCGAGATCGGCACGGGCGTGATCGACATGCGCTACGAGAACCCCCTGTACATGGCCGAGGACGCGGGCGCGGCCGACCTGATCTCGGGCGGCCGGCTCCAGCTCGGCCTCAGCAGGGGGTCCCCGGAGCAGGTGGTCGACGGCTGGCGGCACTTCGGGCACGTACCGCCGGAGGGCGGGACCGACGCCGACATGGCCCGCGCGCACACCGAGAGGCTGCTTGACGTGCTCAGGGGCGAGGGCTTCGCGGAGCCCGACCCCAGGCCGATGTTCGCCAACCCGCCGGGGCTGCTGCGGATCGAGCCCCATTCCGAGGGCCTGCGGGACCGTATCTGGTGGGGCTCGGGGTCGAACGCGACCGCGGTCTGGGCGGCCAGGCTCGGGATGAACCTCCAGAGCTCGACCCTGAAGGACGACGAGAGCGGCGAACCGCTCCACGTTCAGCAGCGCAAGCAGATCGAGGCGTACCGCGAGGCGTGGAAGGCCGAGGGCCATACGCGGGAACCGAGGGTGTCGGTGAGCCGCAGCGTCTTCGCGCTCGTCGACGACCGGGACCGGGCGTACTTCGGCCGGGACCGGAACTCCGAGGACCAGATCGGTTACATCGACGCCAACACGCGCAGCATCTTCGGGCGGTCCTACGCCGCCGAGCCCGAGGTGCTCGTCAAGCAGCTCGCCGGGGACGAGGCCGTCGCCGCGGCCGACACCCTGCTGCTGACGGTGCCCAACCAGCTCGGAGTGGAGTACAACGCGCATGTGCTCGAGAGCATCCTGACGCATGTCGCTCCGGAGCTGGGCTGGCGCTGACATCGGTCGCCGGAGCTCGGCTGGAACTGGGCCGGCGCTCACATCGATCGCCGGAACTGGGCTGGCGCTCACATTGATCGTTCGCGGACGACGGCACCACACGTGCCGTCGTCCGCGGCTTCGCGGCCCGCTCTTCAGGTCTGCCGCGGGCCTCGTCGGCAGGAGGCGCCGGTGCGCATGTTGGACGAGGCACCGTCGATCACGGAGTCGAGCCTGTCCCGGGCATGTGTCAGGTCCGCGATGCGCCGGTCGAGCTGCTCGCGTTCGATCGCCAGGCGCTGGAGGAGTTCAGGGGTGGCTTGGCCGTCGATGACGCAGGGCGTCAGCTCGGCGATGGCCTTGCTGCTCAGTCCGGCGGCGAACAGCTGACGGATGAGGTGGATCCGCTCGACGGCGTCTTCCGCGTAGTGGCGCTGGCCGCTGCCGCTGCGCTCGGCGGTGAGCAGATTCTGTTCCTCGTAGTACCGCAGGGCCCGCGTGGTGACGCCCGTACGGCGGGCGAGTTCCCCGATGCGCATTCCGGCCCCCTTCCGCGTGGTCCGCGCCACACACGCTTGCCCTTCACGTCAACGTCAAGTTTTACGGTAGCCCACATGTCCGCAACGGGCGGATGACCAGCACCGAAGGCACCACCTGCCACCCGCGACGGCGACGTTACGGCGACGCCAACCCAGGTATGTCGCAACCCAGTCGGGACGAGACGACGGCCTGGCCGCGGACCACGCAGGGACGCGCTCCACCAGCACGGCAGCGGCAGCGGCAGCGGCAGCGGCAGCGGCAGCGGCAGCGCCCCGAACGAAAGACACACACATGCCCACACACTCCGTCACCGGTCTCACCGGCCCCTCCCCCACCGCCACGGTGTCCGTCGGACCGCTCGTGCTGGGCGCGTCCGAACGCGGCGCGGACTTGCACGTCCGCGTCACCGCCCCCGCCACCGGCACCCACCTGCCCGTCGTCCTGTTCGCCCACGGCTTCGGCTCGGACCTGGACGGTTACGCCCCGCTGGCCGAGCATTGGGCATCCGGCGGCTTCGTCGTCATCCGGGCGACCCACCTGGACTCCCGGCGGCTCGGCCTTGCGGCCGATGACCCGCGCCGACCCCGGATGTGGCTCCACCGTGTGCGGGACATGCGGCGCATCCTCGACGAGCTGACCAACCTGGAGGCGAGCGTGCCGGGGCTGGCAGGCCGCGTCGACCACCGCCGCGTCGTCGCGGCCGGGCACTCCTTCGGCGGCCAGACCGCCGGCATCCTGGTAGGTCTGCGCGTCACCGATCCGTCGACCGGCGCCTCGGAGGACCTGTCCGACCCCCGGGTCATGGCGAGCATCCAACTGGCCACCGCGGGCAAGGGCGGCGACGAACTGACCCCCTTCGCCCACGACAACCTGCCCTGGCTGCGCGACCAGGACTTCTCCCACATCACCGCCCCCGGCCTCGTCGTCGCCGGTGACAAGGACGACCTTCCGCTCTCCACCCGGGGCCCGTCCTGGACGACCGACCCCTACACCCTCGGTCGCGGCGACAAGAGCCTGCTGACCGTGCGCGGCGGCGAGCACTTCCTCGGCGGCATCTCCGGCTACCGGTCGGCGGAGACCACCGACGAGAACCCCGACCGTGTCGCCCTCGTCCAGCAGGTCACCCTCGCCTACCTGCGCCACGTCACCGGCATCGACTCCACCGACTGGCACCACGCCCGAACGGCCCTCACCGGCGATCACCCGCTCGGCCACCTCACCTCCAAGTGAGCCGACCACCGCGCTGCGACCGGCCGGACCGCCCCGCGGAATCTTTCACCCCGGCGACCGTGTTGCCCTGGTGATCATTGACCGCTCGATGAGGGAGTCCCGTGCCACCGACCAACACGCCTCTTCGGAAGCTGGGCTTCCTCACCATCGGCCTGTTCGACGAGGCCGATCCCCGACGCGGCCACGAGTCGACGCTGGAGATCATCGAACTGGGCGAACGCCTTGGCTTCGACAGCGCGTGGGTGCGCCACCGCCACCTGCAGTACGGCATCTCCTCCCCCGTCGCCGTCCTGGCCGCGGCCTCGCAGCGCACCAGCAGGATCGAGCTGGGCACCGCGGTCATCCCGGTCGGCTGGGAGAACCCCCTGCGGCTGGCGGAGGACCTGGCGACCGTCGATCTGCTGTCCGGCGGACGGCTCAACCCCGGCGTCAGCGTCGGCCCCCCGATGCACTTCGAGACGGTGAAGGACGCGCTCTACCCCGACACCGCCGGGTCGGAGGACTTCGGCCACGGCCGCGTGCGGCGCCTCCTCGACTTCGTACGCGGCACGCCCGCCACCGACTTCAGCGGCGTCGAGGGGTTCGAGGTGTTCTCGGACCGCGTCCAGCCGCAGGCGCCCGGTCTGGGCCGCCGCATGTGGTACGGGGCAGGCAGTCTGCGCTCGGCACGCTGGGCAGGTGAGCACGCGATGAACCTGCTGACCAGCAGCGTCGTCAAGGCCGAGGAATCGGAGGACTTCGCCGAGGTGCAGCTGTCGCACATCCGGACCTTCCGCGCCCACCACCCCGACCGCGACCGGGCCCGCGTCTCCCAGGGCCTCGTCGTGATCCCCACGGACAACGCCACGCCCGAGCAGCGCAAGAAGTACGAGGAGTACGCCCGGGCGCGCACCCCGCGCACCACTGCCCCGCAGGGCCCGGCCCGGATGATGTTCGCACCCGACCTGGTCGGCACGTCCGCGGAGATCGCCGAGCGGCTGCACGCGCACGTGGCGTTCCAGGAGGTCGACGAGGTCGCGTTCGCACTGCCCTTCACCTTCGACCACGAGGACTACGTCCAGATCCTGACGGACATCGCCCAGGGGCTCGGCCCAGCACTGGGCTGGCACCCGACGGGCTGAGAACCGGTAACGGAGTTGCCATGTGCCCTCGGTAGGCGAGTCGAACTGGAACCGCACCGCGCCGACCGGGGGTGCGCGGCCGGTTCACTCAGCGTCCTGCGCACCGCCCTTCGCCAGGCGCACCGCCGCGTACAGACTCAGACTCGGCTCCGCCTGCCGAAGGATCTTGATGGCCTGGACCGAGTCGGCAGGTCCGTCGTACCCCGCCTCCGCAAGGCGGGCGCGAACCCAATCCCGGCGCAGCTCCGCGTCGCTTCGTGCGGCTGCCTCGGCGATGAGGGCGGCGGCCCGTTCCAGACCTGGGCGTTCGGCCTCGGACGCGGCCTCGATGGCAGCCCGTACCGTGTCGGCGATGCGGTCGGCGTCCCGCAGGACGAGGACGTTCAGCTCACGGCTCGACTTCATGATCATGGGCGCATGATGCGCCACAGGCCCGGTGGAAAGCAGCCGAATTGAGGACGTTCAGAGGTTGGCCGCCATCCGCGTGGGAGGCAACGAGCCCCTGCTCCGCCCTGTCGGGAACCCCGACCCAGTGGAGAACGTCCTGCCATAAAAGATCAAGGTTGCAGGAGAGGAATCCCGATGGGCACGCCCGAACGAGGTCGAAACGACGAGACCCGGCCGGCGGCGGACGCCCCCTGGTGGGCCGGGCTCGGCCTGGTGGGAGGTGTCGTCCTCGTCGCGATCGGAGGAGCTCTGCTGCTCTGGCTGATGTGGGGCGGCACGGACGGCGACGGCTGGTCCCCGTACTACGGGGCCGCGAAAGTCCTGGCCATCGGGGTAGTCATCGCCGGCACGACGCTGACGGCCCGAGGCCGCGCGCGTAAGTAGCCGCGCAAGACAGACCGCCCTGGGCACGGGCGGAGGAGAGATCCGGTGGAGCGCCATCGCGCGTGCGCCCGGCGCCTCCCCCCTCTCGCCGCTGTAGGGCGGTCGGTCGGGCTGGAGGCGCCGGGCCTTGATCTACGGCGTCCTACGTCACGCTGTCCCTCGCGCCGGCCTCGTCAGGTGCGGGTCCAGCGCTGGTTGCTGCCGTTCGAGCAGGTGTAGAGCTGGATCTGGGTGCCGTTGGCGGTGCCGTTGCCGACGGCATCGAGGCAGAGGCCGGACTGGACGCCGACGATGGATCCGTCGGAGTTGAGCCGCCACTTCTGGTTGTCGGCGCCCCAGCAGCTGTAGATCTGGACCTTGGCGCCGTTGCCGGTGCCGGCGGCGTCCAGGCACTTGTTGCCGTAGACCCTGAGCTCACCGGCGTCGGTGGACGTCCACTGCTGGTTGGTGCCGCTGTTGCAGTCCCACAGCTGGAGTTGGGTGCCGTCGGTGGTGCTGGAGCTGGGCACGTCCAGGCAGCGGCCCGATCCGACACCCTTGATCTGTCCGCCGCCGTCGCCCGGCGGCGTCGACGTACCGCCGTTGAGCGCGTTGAGGACGGCGGTGTACGCGGACTTCTTGCTGCCGTCGTTGTTGAACAGCAGCGGGGTGTCCTGCGAGCGCCACGAGTCGGAGTCGCGCACGCCCCACACGGTGATGCCGAGGCAGCGCGAGACGGCCAGGCAGTCGTTGGTCACGCTCGCGTAGGTCGTGGGCGAGGCGCCCTGGATGTCGAGTTCGGTGATGGCGACGTCGACGCCGAGGGCGGCGAAGTTCTGCAGTGTGGTGCGGAAGTTGCTGTTGTACGGGCTGCCGCTGTTGAAGTGCGACTGGAAGCCGACGCAGTCGATCGGCACGCCGCGCTGCTTGAAGTCACGGACCATGTTGTACATGGCCTGGGTCTTCGCCCAGGTCCAGTTCTCGACGTTGTAGTCGTTGTAGCAGAGCTTGGCGGCCGGGTCGGCGGCGCGGGCGGTACGGAAGGCCACCTCGATCCAGTCGTTGCCCGTGCGCTGCAGGTTGGAGTCGCGCCGTGCGCCCGAACTGCCGTCGGCGAAGGCCTCGTTCACGACATCCCACTGCGCGATCTTGCCCTTGTAGTGGCTCATCACGCCGTTGATGTGGTCGATCATCGCCTGGCGCAGGGTGCTGCCGCTGAGGCTCTGCATCCAGCCGGGCTGCTGGGAGTGCCAGGCCAGGGTGTGGCCGCGGACCTTCTTGCCGTTCTGCACCGCCCAGTTGTAGACGCGGTCACCGGCGGAGAAGCTGAACTGGCCCCGCTGCGGTTCGGTGGCGTCTATCTTCATCTCGTTCTCGGCCGTCACCATGTTGAACTCGCGGTTCGCGATGGTCGTGTACGTCGAGTCGCTGAGCCTGCCCGAGGCGATGGCGGTACCGAAGTAGCGGCCGCTCTGCGCCGCCGCCGCACCGAGCGTGCTCTCGGCGGCGTGCGCGGGCGGCGGTGCGACCAGGGCGAGGACGACGCTGAGGACGCCGACGACCAGCGCAAGGAACGCCTCGCGTGTCCTGCGGCGGGCGGGGGGTCGGACAACGGGTCTGGGCAGGGCGTACGAGCCCATGGCTGTGCCTCCAAGCTAGACATCACAGGGGCGGGCCGGGATCGGGGCGGTACGGCGGTACCGGACTCGCGGCCGGGAAACGCGGACGCGAGTCCGGTACGTGTGCCACGCCGTCGGTCGGCGGACGACGCGTGGCATTGGCAAGGGCGTCGCAGCACGGACGACGAAGACATCTCCGGGTCCTCCCTCGCTGCTCAGCCGGATAGCCGTGCGGGCCGCGCACCCTCGACCGGGACAGCGCCGGGGATGCGATGGGTGGTGCGAAACAGGTGGCCCCGACCCCTGACGTTCGAGGTGTCGAACTGCGGCCGGTTTCTCAGACACGGATGATCGAGTCGTTGACGGTGACTCGTCAATGGGTTGCGCGGAATAAGTTTCGGCTTTGTTTCCGAAAGACTCGAACTCGGCAGGTCGGCCGGGGGATCGCGGCGACATCTTCCCCATGCGTGCCGCTTAACCCTCCCCACAGCTTTCACCTGCGGCGTTGAGTATGAGCCGCAGGCATCGTATGCGGCCAGAATGGCGAGAGGCCTTGACCCGGGAGGCGAGCGTTCCTAGCTTGTGGCGTCACACCTTCCGGGATCTCTCCGAAATGTTTCGCAATTTTCGATCCCGAGTAGCCGCTGCCCGGTGGGTCCGGCCAGCTCACTCCCGCCCCCGCCTCAAGGAGTTCTCCGATGAGGGTCCGCCACCCGTCCCCGATCCGTCGATTTCACGCCAGACGACTGCTCGCGCTCCTTTCGCCTCTGTTATTGCTGATCGTCTTTCTCGGCGCACAGCCGGCGAGCGCGGCGACCGTCGACACCAACGCCTCGTACGTGCTGGTCAACCGCAATAGCGGGAAAGCGCTCGACGTCTACAACCTGGCCACCGGCGACGGCGCCCGCATCACCCAGTGGACCCGCAACGACCAGGCCCAGCAGCAGTGGCAGTTCGTCGACTCCGGTGACGGCTACTACCGCATCAAGTCCCGCCACTCGGGCAAGGTCCTCGACATCTACAACTGGTCCTCCGCGAACGGCGGCTCGATCGTCCAGTGGTCCGACCTCGACGCCGCCAACCAGCAGTGGCGCCTCGTCGACACCTCGGACGGCTATGTGCGGCTGATCTCGCGCCACAGCAACAAGGCCCTCGAAGTGCAGGGCGCCTCCACCGCCGACAACGCGAACGTCGTCCAGTACGACGACTGGAACGGCGCCAACCAGCAGTGGCAGCTCGTGAAGGTCGGCAGCGGCGACAACCCCGGTGTGTGCGATCTCCCGTCCTCCTACCGCTGGACGTCGACCGGCGCACTGGCGCAGCCCAAGTCCGGGTGGGTCTCGCTCAAGGACTTCACCGTCGTCCCCTACAACGGCAGGCAACTCGTCTACGCGACGACGCACGACACGGGGACGAGCTGGGGTTCCATGAACTTCGACCTGTTCACCAACTGGTCGGACATGGGATCGGCCCGGCAGAACACGATGTCGGCCTCCACGGTCGCACCCACGCTCTTCTACTTCGCGCCGAAGAACATCTGGGTGCTCACCTACCAGTGGGGCGGGACCGCCTTCTCGTACCGGACGTCGAGCGACCCGACCAACCCGAACGGCTGGTCGTCACCGCAGGTGCTGTTCTCGGGGAGCATCTCCGGCTCCGGCACGGGACCCATCGACCAGACGCTCATCGGCGACGGGACGAACATGTACCTGTTCTTCGCCGGTGACAACGGCAAGATCTACCGGGCCAGCATGCCCATCGGGAACTTCCCCGGCAGTTTCGGCTCGACCTCGACCACCGTCATGAGCGACACGACGAACAACCTCTTCGAAGCCCCGCAGGTCTACAAGCTGCAGGGACAGAACCGCTACCTCATGATCGTCGAAGCGATCGGCTCGCAGGGCCGCTACTTCCGCTCCTTCACGGCCACCAGCCTGAACGGTTCCTGGACGCCCCAGGCCGCGACCGAGAGCAACCCCTTCGCTGGCAAGGCCAACAGCGGCGCCACCTGGACCAACGACATCAGCCACGGTGAACTGCTCCGTACCAGCGCCGATCAGACCATGACCGTCGACCCCTGCAATCTCCAGCTGCTCTACCAGGGCCGCAGCCCCTCGTCGGGCGGCGACTACGGACTCCTGCCCTACCGTCCGGGACTGCTGACCCTGCGGCGCTGACGTTCTGACGCTCCATCAGGAACGCCCCATCAGGAACGCCCCATCAGGAACGCAACAGCAAGGTGCGGTGCCGGGACTTCGCTCCGGCACCGCACCCGGCTTCACTTCAAGCGTTCCTCACCGCTTGTGGCCGTTGCCCTGTCCGTCGGGGTGCAGGACCACCTTGGTCCAGCCGTCGTCACGGGCGTCGAAGTGCTCGTACGCGCTCGGCGCCTCGTCCAGGCCGAGCTCGTGGGAGACGATGAAGCTCGGCTTCGCCTTCCCTCCGGCGATGAGGTCCCGCAGCGCCCGGTTGTACCGCTTCACCGGCGCCTGCCCGGTGCCCATGCGCTGCCCCTTGAACCACATCGTCCCGAAGTCGAGCGGCACCTTGCCCTTCGCCTCCAGCTCGCCCTGGGCCTCCGCCCCGCCGGGGTCCTCCGGCAGGAACACGCCCACCACTCCGATGTCGCCCGTGAACCTGACCGCGTCGATCAGGCCGTTGAGCGTGAGACTGGCGTCCTCCTGTCCCCGGGGGTCGTGCGCCTGGTAGCCGACGCATTCGCAGCCGTTGTCGGCGCCGAGGCCGAGGGTGGCGTCCTTGACGACGTCGGCCGGGTTCTGTTCGGCGGTGTTGATCGGGATGGCGCCGATCTCCTCCGCCTTGGCCAGCCGGTCGGGCTGGTGGTCGGCCACCCAGACGCGGCCTGCGCCCTTGAGGACGGCGGAGTAGGCCGCCATCAGTCCGACGGGTCCCGCCCCGTAGACGATGGTCTGGTCGCCCGGCTTGACGTGGGCCATCTCGGTGGCGTGGTATCCGGTGGGGAAGATGTCGGCGAGCATCACGTAGTCGCTCTGCCGCTCGGCGGCGTCCTCGCCGAGACGCAGCGCGTTGAAGTCCCCGTAGGGCACGCGCAGCAGTTCGGCCTGGCCGCCCTGGTAGGGGCCCATGTCGGCGAAGCCGTAGGCGGCGCCCGCGAGGTCCGGCTCCGGCTGCATGGTGAGGCAGTAGTTCGTCAGCCCTCGCTCGCACTGTTTGCAGAAGCCGCAGGCGATGTTGAAGGGCAGGACGACGTACTCGCCGACCTTCACCTTGCTGACGGCCGAGCCGACTTCGACGACCTGGCCCATGTTCTCGTGGCCCAGGGTGCGGCCGGACTCGAACGAGGTGCGGCCCTCGTACATGTGCAGGTCCGAGCCGCAGATGTTGGTGGTGGTGATCTTCACGATGATGTCGCAGGGGTGCTCGATCTTCGCGTCCGGCACGTCCTTGACGGTGACCGTACGCGGTCCGTCGTATACCGCTGCCTTCATGATGACTCCCCTTGGTGTCACGACACGGCGGTGACGGCTCACGATCCCGTCGACGCGTCTACGCGGGGGTTCACGGCTCGGACATGCTCGGCGAACCAAGAGCCCAGACAGGGACTGCGTCAGCCGGTCCGGCGGAGACGATCGTTCACCGTTCGCTCGGCCGATGTTCTGATGTCCAACGGCCGGCCCTGGATGCCTGTTCGGCCCAAGTCACCCGCTAGTCGCCGTGGTCTCCTTCCAGCATACGACGGCGTTCCTGTTCACGCTTGGAGTAGGCGGCCGCCCGGATCGCCTCGTCGCTCTCCAGGCCCGAGCCCAGGGCACCGCCCACCGTGGCGACCGAAGCGACGAACCAGGCCAGCGTCACGTAATCCGCCGCGTCCAGCGGGGACCTGGTCAGCGTCGAGAAGACGCGGTCGTTGAGGATGAACAGCGCCCATACGAAGTTGATCACCATCAGGCCGATGTAGCAGGCGACCACTCCGATGCCGACGGTCACGATCGTCGAGGCGTTGTACAGCCTTGCCTTCTGCCGCGCCTCCGGTGAGCTCTTCGACGGACGGTGCCACAGCTGCGCGTCCACGATCAGCCAGCCGATCATGGTCGCGATGGAGCCGATCGTGGCAATCACGAGACGGGGCGTGCTCAGGGATTCGGCGAGGCTCCAGACGGTCGAGTTGACGGTGGCGACGGCCCCGGTCGCCAGCGCGGCCGCCAGCGCTTTCGACAGACCCGGCACCAGCCGCCAGGGCCGGTTGGCGCGGACCATCCCCGCGAGCACCCGCAGGCGGCCCCGCCTGCCGCTGACGACGTACAGCAGATCGGGCGACTCCTCGGCGCCATCGGGTTCCGGGCGGACAGGCACGATGTGTCCGGCCATCGGTGCCGACAACGGCGGGCGTGGCGAGCCCTCCTCGTCCTCGCCGGCCGATGGGTCCATGAGGCCGAGCACGGCTTCCTCCACGGCCTGCCCGGCTTTCCTCTGCAGGCGCAGGCCGCCCAGTGAGGGCAGGGACAGCAGGGCCAGCCCGTGCCCGTGCTGCACGTCCACCACCAGGGTGTGCCCCTCGGCGCGCAGCGGAAGGTCGGTGAGCGCCACGACGACGTCCCAGTTCTCCGCGTCCGCGCGGTCCCTGATCCGGCGCATCAACGTGGGCGGCTCCTCGCTGCCCGACGTGAAGGCCTCACTCACCACCTCGACGTCGAACCGTAGCCCGGAGCCGGCTCTCTCGGCCAGCCGGTCCGGCAGAACGCGGACCATTCGCTGCGCGACCTCCGTCGGCGCGTCCGGATCCGCCAGCAGAGCGACGACCGTCACCCTCGAAGACGACGGACTCGTATGCCCCGACCCCTCACGACTGCTGCTTGCGCACATGTGGCGACATGATGCCCGACGGGAGGCCGCGATCCGCGGTGACACGCTTCCCCGCACACCCGGCGCCGCCGCGTCAGGGGCGGGTCGCGGAGAGAGTGGTCGAGGGCGTCACGCCATAGCGCTGTCGGTAGGCGGCGGCGAACCTGCCGAGGTGCGTGAAGCCCCAGCGGTAGGCGACATCGGTGACGGTCACCTCCCCCGCTTCCTTCGCGCGCAGCTCCTCATGGACCCGGGCCAGGCGTGTTCGGCGCAGGTAATCCATGGGGGACATGCCCACGTGCTGGCGAAACCCCTGCTGCAGCCGCCGGATGCCCACCCCGGAGATCTCCGCGAGGGCCGTCGCGGTGAACGGTTGCTCCGGATGCGCCTCCATGGCGTCGATGGCGCGTTTGACCGGGGCGGGGCGACTGGGCCGCACCGGCCGGGACAGCTCTTCGCGGTAAGGATGGTGCGTCGCCAGCAGCAGGCCGATCAGCAACGCCTCATGCAGTCTGTCGGCCACCGCTTCCTGCCCGATGAGCCCGCGCGATGTCTGTGCGTCCTCCGCCGCCATAAGGGCCAGCCGGGCCCAGCTGCGCCCGGGGCCGCGCGAGACGTCCATGCAGGGGTGCAGCCTGAGGGGCAGCCGGACCGGGGCGTCGATCAGGCGCTCCAGCTGCAGTTCGAGGGCGGGCCGCTCGATCTTCACCGCGAGAAGCCGGCAGTCGCCGCTCCATCGGTCCAGCACCGTGTTACGGCCCGGCTCGAAGACGGCGGCTTCGTCCACGGTCGCGAGGAGCGGGTCGCGGCTTCCCTGGTGCCACGCCATGGACCCGGACAACGGTATGTCGACGTGGTAGGCGTCCAGCTCGCCGAAGCGCATACGCAGGTCCGCGCCGAACTCCAGCGTGCCGAGCGCCACCCCGTGCAGTCGGCTGACCGCGAAGCGTCCGCAGAGGGCGGCCGACGGCTGAAGCAGGTCGACGACGTTGCTGTAGAAGTTCTGCCCGATGAGGTGCCGGGCCTCGTCGAGGTCACCGGTGCGGAGTCGGACCGGCCGGGCGATGTCGGCGCGGAGAGCCGAGACCGCCTCGCCGTCCCGACGCTCCGGCGCATCGCCCGCCTCATGCCGGTCTGTCGGCACGGACCGCGGCCAGGGCGACGGAATCACGTGTTCCCGCGGAACATCGGACACAGAATGGTTGCGCATTCATACAATTCTGCCGCCCCGCCGCGTGGGCTTGCGCCGAACGCGTGCCGCTGTGACCGATCGGCTGCGCTCAACGGATCAAGACGTGTGTTGACCGGACTGTGTCCGCCGGAACTTCTGCCTAACGTGGCCCCAGGGCCCTCACCAGCCCTTCCGCAGTGCCGACCGACGGGACACCCGCTCGGCCCGGCCGCGGCCGACGCCCCGGGTGCCCGGACCCCGCGCCCAGGGCGTCGGAAGACGGCGGGGGTTTTCAATGTCGCGCGACGTCGAGATGGCGCGTGTCGCCGAGACTGACGACTTGCCGGTTGTGGAAGAAGTCGTCCTCGCGCAGCGTGGTGATACTGCCGGAAGGGCCCCGGAAGCTGACGTAGTCGGCCGACTCGATCGGCATCCTGATCCAGGACGCCAGGACGAAGGTCAGCGAACCGCCGTGCGTCACGATGATCTGGTGTGCGCAGGGGCGCCGCAGGATCTCGTCCATGGCCTCGTAGACGCGACGCACCCACTGCGCCTTCGTCTCAGCACCCTCCACACCCTCGTCATGGTCCATCCGCTCCCCGACGGCCGGCGGCGGGACGAAGCGCTGGTCCAGCCACTCCTGAGGCATCCCGCCCGCCTCGCCGTAGGACTTCTCCCGGAGTCTGCGGTCGAAAGTCGGCTCCACGCCGAACAGGGCGGCCACCGCCTCGGCGGTCTGCCGTGTGCGCCGCAGGTCCGAGGAGAACAGCTCGACTTCCGCGCCGTCGGGTATCCGGGCCCTGAGCGCCTCGGCGATGGAAGATGCCGCACGAACGCCGGAAGGCGTCAGGCGCGAGTCGTGCCATCCGCCCACGACTCCCTCGACGTGGTGCGTTGCCTCCGGGTGGGTGACGACGTAGAGGGTGCGCACAAAGGCCTGCCTTTCGATCGACGCGCGTCTGAACACGGCCCGCCACCGTATCCGGACGCGATGCGGAGGCTGGGCACCGGAGTTGACCGCGCTGATCACCGACAGCGACGTCGCCCCGTTCCTGCGCCCGCTGTACGCCCTGCCGACCCCACAGGACGAGACAGGCCGAGAGTCGCTCCGTCCTTCTCGTCCAGTACCTGCACGGCCCGCTAGACGCAGGAGTGACTTTTGACGGGATGCTGACAAGGCCGCCAGGGATCGGCGCTCGATGTTCTACCGTCCCTCTCGCGACTGCGGATTCAGGGCGCGCCCAAGACCTCGTTCCACGGTGACGCGGAGCCGTTCACCCGCCGCCGTCACCGGGAGAAGGAGCTTCCGATGAGTGCGAAAGGCAAGAGCGGTCAGATCAATTCGGGGCGTCGGCGGTTGCTCGGTCTCGCCGCCGGCGGTGCCCTCGTCGCTCAGCTCGGGTTTCCCTTCCAGGCGCGGGGAGCGACGACGGGCGAGCAGCCGGCCGTCCCCCCGCCCGGAACCGCCCGTTCGGCGGCACCGGTGAAGCGCGTCAAAGGCGTACGTCCCTTCCGTATCAAGGTCCCTCAGAGGGAGATCGCCGCGCTTCGGCGCCGTCTGCGGGACACACGCTGGCCGGAGAGAGAGACCGTCGACGACCGGACCCAGGGCGTGCAGTTGGCGAAGCTCCGCCCGCTGGTCGAGTACTGGGGCAGTGGCTACGACTGGCGCAAGGTGGAGGCCCGGCTCAACGCGTTGCCGCAGTTCATCACCGAGCTGGACGGCCTCGACATCCAGTTCGCCCACATCCGCTCACCGCACACCGGCGCCCTGCCGATGCTGATGACGCACGGCTGGCCCGGCTCGATCGTCGAGCTGTTGAAGGTGGTCGGACCGCTCACCGACCCCACCGCGCACGGTGGGCGCGCGGAGGACGCCTTCCACCTCGTCCTGCCGACACTGCCGGGATACGGCTTCTCCGCCAAACCCTCCTCCACCGGCTGGAACCCCGCCCGCACGGCACGGGCCTTCGACACGCTCATGCAGCGCCTCGGCTACCGGACCTACGTCTCCCAGGGAGGTGACTGGGGTTCGACCGTCTCGCACCAACTGGCACTGCAACGTGTCCCCGGTCTGCTCGGCATACATGTCAACATGCCCGGCACCGTGCCGCCCGACATCATCCGACACCTGCGCAACTACGACCCCGCGCCGGCGGGACTGTCGGAGCGCGAGAAGACCGCCTACGACCGGCTGCTGCACTTCTATCGCGACGGCTACGGATACGCGGCGATGATGAACCAGAGTCCGCAGACGATCGGCTACTCCCTGGCCGATTCCCCGGTCGGGACGGCGGCGTTCAACTACGACAAGTTCGCGGAGTGGACCGACAGCGGCGGCGAACCCGAGAAGGTCCTCACCTACGACGAGATGCTCGACGCGATCTCCTTCTACTGGCTGACCAATACGGGGACTTCGTCGTCCCGGCTCTACTGGGAGGCCGCGCGTGGGGGCGGTGGCCCCTTCGACGCCGTCGACATCCCGGATGTCCCTGTCGCGGTCACGGTGTTCCCGGGTGAGATCTACCCGGCGCCCCGGAGCTGGGGTGAGCGGGCCTACGGCAACCTCATCCACTGGAACGAGGTCGACAAGGGCGGTCACTTCGCCGCGTGGGAGCAGCCGCGGCTGTTCTCCCAGGAGGTCCGCGCGGCCTTCAGGACGCTGCGCTGACGGCCCGGCATCAGTCGGCACAGTGGTGCCCCGCAATTACGTCGGATGACGGATGTACAGCGGACCGCCGCTCCATGACCGTTGCTGTCGACGATCCACGGACCACGTACATCGAACCCACCTCCAAGGCAGTCGGCATCGACGCACCGTCGAAGCTCGGGTGCGATGCCGCGCGCCGCCCGCTCCGCTCCGCACCGTCGGCCGACAGGAGTTCTCCCATGGCGCACCACGTCTCCGGCCTGGGCATCAGCCCCACGAGCATGGACCCCAGAAGTCACATCACCGATCTCTACGTGTTCCAGAAGCCCGGCGACGCGACCAGGACCATCCTGGTCGTCGACATCAACCCGACCTCACCGATCACCGATGACGCCGTCGACCACGAGTCGGTCTACGAGATAGGTGTGGACACCGACGCCGACGCGGTCACCGACATCGCCTTCCGTCTGCGCTTCTCACCGGTGCGAGAGGGCGCACAGACCGCGACCCTGCGACTGGCCACGGGCCGCGAGGCCGCCGCCGACCTCGACGCGGGGGACACCATCCTGCGCGACGCCCCCGTGACCTTCGGCTCCGAGCCGCAGATCAGCACGGCCGGCGACTTCAGGTTCTTCGCCGGGCTCCGCAGCGACCCGTTCTTCGCCGATCCCGTCGGCGCGGCCGACAAGTTCCAGTGGACCGGAAAGGACCTCTTCGCCGACAAGAACGTCTTCGGCATCGTCCTCGAAGTCCCCAACAGCGCCCTCGGCCCGAACCCACAGGTCGGCGTCTAGGCCCGGGTTCTCGTACCGCACGACGGCCGGCTGGTCCAGGGCGACCGCGTCGGACGGCCCGGGATCGACGCCAACTTCAACCAGAGCGACGACGACAAGCGGATCTGGAACCAGCAGGAACCGTCCCACGACCGCGAAGGCTTCCTCGCCAAGTTCGCGCACGTCTTCGAGCACGCGGGCCACCCCAGTGACCGGGCCCTCGCCCTCGCGGAGAGCCTGCTTCCCGATCTCCTGACGTACGACTGCACGAACGCCGCAGGTTTCCCCAACGGCCGCAACCTCACCGACGACGTCATCAACATGGGAGTCGCCCAACTGAGCAACGGCGCCGTACCCCACGACGGCCTACGCCCCCACACCGACCTTCGCGCCGACTTCCCCTTCCTGGGCGATCCCCACCCACGGCAGCGAGTGACGGGCTGACCTCTGCCTCTGGACACGAACGCACGAGTGCGTGAATGCCCGAATGCCCGAATGCCTGAATGCCCCGACGGTCCCTCACGGACGGAGGCGCGTCGTCAGGACCCGTTCGGCTTCGTCCATCAGCTCCCGGACGATGTCCGCGGCGGGCCGGACGAGGCCGACGCCCTGGCCCATCAGCCAGGGCATCTCCTCCCA
Source organism: Streptomyces sp. SGAir0957 (assembly GCF_043523415.1). Classification (NCBI taxonomy): domain Bacteria; kingdom Bacillati; phylum Actinomycetota; class Actinomycetes; order Kitasatosporales; family Streptomycetaceae; genus Streptomyces; species Streptomyces sp. SGAir0957. The sequence goes on along the minus strand of NZ_CP027293.1, from coordinate 8,328,945 downwards.
GTCCGCCCGGGTGGCGGGGGTCGGCGGCAGCACGTTGAACTTGCGCAACACGGTTTCCTCGCCCTGGATGACCGTGGTGCCGACCTGGTCGAGTCCGTCCCGGTCGGTCGGCACCTCGTCCAGCCGGTCGCTCCACTCCCGTACGACGCGGTCACGCTGCACCCGCATCGGATTGAACTCCGGCCATTCGGGGCCGAACACCCCACTGCGTACGGTGTCCTCGCCCCGCGCGGCGATCAGCCGGTGATGATGCTCCGGATGTACGTGCGCCTCGTCGGAGGCGACCAGACGCGTCCCCACCCATACGCCGTCGGCGCCCAGACACAGGGCCGCCGCGACCTGCCGTCCGTCGGTGATCCCGCCCGCCGCCAGGACGAGCGCCCGCTCCCCCACGGCGTCCACCACCGCGGGCACGCCGACCATGGTCGGCAGTCCGCCGTAGTTGTGACCGCCCGCCTCCCAGCCCTGGGCGACGACGACCTCCACGCCGTCCTCGACAGCCCGCCCGGCCGCGTCGGCGGAGCCGACCTGCTCCCACACCGACACCCCCGCCTCACGCAACTGCGCGAGCTGGTCCTGCGGCGGATGGCCCCAGTGGAAGGAGACGATCGGCACCCGCTCCTCGGCGCAGACGCGGACCAGTTCACTCGTGTCGAAGTACGTGATCAGGTTGATGTGGAACGGAGCGTCGCCCACACCCTTGCGCAGCTCGTGGATCACCTGCTGGAGCGTGTCCGGGGGCATCAGCCCCGCCCCCACGCCGCCGATGCCCCCGGCGCCGGAGACGGCCGCTGCCAGCTCGGGGGTGCCGCCCGCGAAAGCCATCCCGGCGCACACGAACGGATAGCGGACGGCGAACCTCTCGGTGAGGCGGGTGGTCAGCGCATTCATGTCGGCTCCCCTCGTGAACCGGGCCGCTGCGGGCGTGCGCGCGGGAGGCCCGCGACGCTCCGGCAGGTTCCCACCGGGCGGCAGCGGGGGGCCAGGGTCCTGCGCGCATCCGCGCGGACCGCCACTGGCTGGTTCCGGACGCCGACGGGGTGACGCGGGAGTACGCCCTCTGCCGACGGCAGAACACCGGCCCGGCCGGGCTCGACGATCATTACGGTCCAGCCCCATGACGACGATTACCACGCGCACGGTCGCATACGCGGCCGACGGCCTGACGATGAGCGGGCATCTCGCGCTCCCCACCGGTGCCGACCGCCGGCCCGCGGTCCTGGTCGGGCCCGAGGGGGTGGGCCTCAGCGACATCGAACGCCGCCGGGCCGACGCGCTCGCCGAGCGGGGGTACGTGGCGCTGGCCTTCGACCTCCACGGCGGGCGCTACCTGGACGACCCCGAGGAGATGCTGGCCCGTTGCCTGCCGCTGCTCGCCGACCCCGGCCGGATGCGGGGCATCGGCCACGCGGCGCTCGACGTCCTGCACGCCGAGCCACGGGCCGACCCCCGCCGGATCGCCGCCATCGGCTACGGCACCGGGGGCGCGATCGCGCTGGAACTCGGGCGCGACCGCGTCGACCTGCGCGCGATCGCGACCGTCAACGCGCTGACCACGGGGCGGCCGGGCGAGACGGCCCGCATTCAGTGCCCGGTGTGGGCCGGGGTCGGGTCAGAGGACCCGATCATGCCGCCTGCGCAACGGGAGGCGTTCACCGCCGAGATGCGGGCCGCGGGCGTCGACTGGCGCCTCACGGTCTACGGCGGTGCCTTGCACGCCTTCCATCACCCCCCGGTCGACCACACCGTGCGACCCGGGGTCGGTTACCATCCGCGGCACGCCCAGCGGGCCTGGCGGGACGTCCTCGACCTGCTCGACGAGTGCCTGCCCCTGCCGGAGTGACCCGGTCGGCAACCACGACCCCGGACCGCGCACCATGGACGGCCCTGCTAGCGGTTCCCGCTCCCGGCCGCACCCGTAGCCGTAGTCATAGTCCCAGCCGTAGTCGTAGTCGCCGGGAGCGTCCAGTTCTGCGCCCCCGTGCCGTTGCAGGTGTAGATCTGCAGCTGCGTGCCCCCGGACGGCGCCGAGTTGGGAATGTCCAGGCACTTCCCGGAGTTCGGGTTCAGGAGCGAACCGTTGCCGCTCGGCTTCCACTGCTGCGCGCCGGTGCCGTTGCAGCGGTAGAGCTGGACGAGGGTGCCGTCGGCCGTTCCGCTGTTGCTGACGTCGACACATTTGCCGAGCACGCGGAGTGTGCTGTCGGCGGCGACGGTCACGTCCTGGGCGTAGGTCTGGTTGCACCCCCAGGTCTGGAGCTGTGTGCCGTCCCCCGTGCCGGAGTTGGCGACGTCGACGCACAGCTTGCCGTTGGTGCCCGCGACGGCCGACGCGAGCGGGCCGATCCGGGGCGTGGCCGGGGCCGCGACGCCGCCGCTGTAGGAGGGCGGTGCGGCGGAACTGCCGGACGCCCAACCGGTGTTCGCGGTGGCGCCGAGGTTGTAGGTGAGGGTGCCGCCCGAGGTGACGGCCGCGGCCGGGGCGTAGGCGTTGTTCCAGGAGGCCCCGTTCCAGGACGCCGACTGGACGTACGGCGCGTCGTCGGCGGCGCCGTTCCCATTGATGGTCAGCGTCTTGCCCGAGGGCAGGGTGACGACGGCCTGCGGGAAGACAGGCGAGCCCAGAGCGAGATCGGCCGTGCCCGGGGTCTGCGGGAACATGCCGAGCGCGGACCACACGTACCAGGCGCTCATCGCCCCGAGGTCGTCGTTGCCGTTGGCGAGACCGCTCGGCGCGGTGGACCAGATCTGGTTCTGGATGGCCCGTACGGTGCTCTGCGTCTTGTAGGGGGCGCCTGTGTAGTCGTACTCCCACGGCAGTTCGATGCTCGGCTCGTTGCCCACCCAGGCATAGCCGTTGGCGCCGGTGAAGCTGCGCAGCACGGTGTCGAGGTAGTGGTTCATGGCGGTGTTGCCGCCCTTGGCCTTGGCGAGACCGGCGACGTTGAACGGGATCATGCCCGTGTAGATCCACGAGTCGCCCTCGACCATGTCCGTACCGCTGGTGGGGTCGAAGCCGCCGGTCCACGCTCCGTCGGCGTTGCGCGGCTCCACGAAGCCGGAGGCGGGGTTGAGGACGTGGCGCCAGTTCTGCGCCCTGGCGGCATACGTGTTCTGGCTCGCGGTGTCACCGAGGGCGCCGGCAAGCGCGGACAGGGCGAAGTCCGCGGTGTTGTACTCGAGGGTGGTGGCGACAGGGCCGTAGAAGTTGCAGCAGCCGTAGCTGCCGTCGTGCGGCATCCAGCCGGGAGAGTTCAGGTAAGTGAGTCCTGGGCGGTCGTTGTTGGTCTTCGAGGCCTGGGCGACCAGCCCCTTCAGCGTCTCGGCGGCGTCGAACCGCCGGGCGCCGAAGGCGTAGTAGTCGGCGATGATCGCGGCGGCTGGGTCACCGACCATCACATACGACTCGCCGTTGTACTCCGACCACTTGGGGAAGATGCCGGTCTGCCGGTAGTCGTCGAGCATCGACTGCGCCGTGTCGGAAGCCACCTGCGGGTCGACGAGCGCCTCCAGCTGCGCCTGGGAGCGGTAGATGTCCCACCCGGAATAGTTGCCGTAGACCGCTTGGTGCCCGGAGTCGACGGTATGTGTGCGGCCGTCGAAACCCGCGTACTGCCCGTTCGTGTCACTGACGATGTTCGGGTGGAGCAGGGAGTGGTACAGCGCCGTGTAGAACATCTGCTGGTGGGCGGCGCTGCCGCCGCCGATCTGGATCTTCCCGAGCTCGCTGTTCCACGCGTTCTGGGCGGCGCTTCGGGTGGCGTCGAAGTCCCAGCCCGTGTTCTCCGCGGTGCGGTTGGCGGTGGCGTTGGCGACGGACACGTAGCTGATGCCGACCTTGGCCTGCACGGTGGGATGTGCGGTCGCGTCGAACGTCACGTAACCGTTCTGGGCGGGTGCGGCCTGCGCCTTCTCCCCCACACGTGTGCCGGCGTCAGAGGCGGTGGCCGGTTCACCGTGCAGGACGGGCTTGTTGGGTTTCTCCACGGCGCTCTGTGCGGCGCCCTGCCCGGCCGGCTCGCGGAGGGTGGACGCGGCGGCACTGGCACCGCTGGTCTTGAAGGGCTGGTCGAAGACCATGTCGAAGTAGACCGTGTAGGTGTTGCCCGCCCCGCAGAAGCGCCCGCTGGTGACCTGGCCGCTCACCTCGGTGGACGAGACGACGTTGAACTGCGTGTTGCTCGCCCCGTTCTGGCTGCCGGTCAGCTTGAAGACCAGGTTGGCCTGCGTGGTCGAGGGGAACGAGAAGCGCGCCATGCCGCTGCGCCTGGTGGCGGTCAGCTCGGTGGTGACCTTGTTGTCAAGGGCCACCTTGTAGGACCCGGCGGAGGCGCTCTCGTTGGCGTGGCTGAAGCTGTCGGTCGCCGAGGTGCTGACCGCGCCGACGGTCGGGAGCACCGGGACGTCCCCGGCGGCGCCGCAGCCGGGCCCCGCGATGTGCGTCAGGCTGAAGCCGGTGATCGACTTGTCGTTGTACTCGTAGCCGCCGCCCGGGGGCCGCGAGGGGGTGTCGGGGCTCCACTGCACCATGCCGAACGGAACGTCGGCGCCGGGGAAGTCGTTGGCCTGGTTCGACGTGCCGATGAACGGGTTGACGAGTGTCGCCGGCGCGGCCACGAGGGCTGGGGCGGAGGGGGCCGCCGCGGCTCCGGGCGCGACGAGGAACGACGCCGCGAGCGCGGTCGCGGCCAGCAGCCCGGTGCCCAGGGACACCGATGGGTGGGGGGTGCGTCTCATGTCCTTGATCTCCTTGTGCTGGTGTCCACCGGGTCCGGGGACCGGCGGGCAGCGTGCGGGACAGGACTGTGCGGGACGCCTCTGACAACGTTGTCCCCGATGAGCGGGGAGCTTCGAGCGCCGTTGAGGCGAAATTGCTTGGGGTGTTCCGTGCACGGCGGAGCGCTCAGTTGCGCGGGAGCGGGGCGCGTGCCTTTCGGGACGGTAGAACTGTCGACAGGTTCACGTCAAGAGACGGGTCCGAGCCCAGCCTTGGCAACGGCGGGTTGCTCACCCAGGCGCCGACGCACCACATCGAGCTCGGCGGAGTCCGGCGGGTCGAGGGCGAGCTGCAACTAGTGAAGGTCACTCGCGCCGTAACGCTGGCCGCTCCCAGGCTCTCAGGCTTTCAGGGCTGGGCCGTGCCGTTGTCGCCGAGGTGGAGGCGTCGGGCGAGTACGTCGCGGGCCACGTGCAGCAGCGGGCGGTCGTGGCCGAAGGCGTACGCGCGCAGCCGGATCAGCGCCTCGTCGCAGTCGCTGTCGAGCTGGGCGGCGAGCATTCCCGTGGCCTGGTGCACTTCGGCGAAGTGCAGCTGCGGCTCGTCGAGGAGCGCGATCCGGGCCGGATGGGCGTGCGCCTGCATGGCGACGGTGAGCTGCGCGAGGGTGGTGGCCAGGGTGAGGGCGTCGGCCAGTTGACCGGGCGACAGGGGTCCGGGGCGGGTGCGGTGACCGGTGAAGGCGCCGAGCTGGATGATCCCGATCCGCAAGGGGAAGGAGAAGACGGCGTGCACGTCGAGGGCCTGGATCGCGGCGGGCAGGCCGGGCCACCTCTCGTGTCCGAGCCCGCGGAGGTCGGGCAGGAGCTGCAGGTTTCCGTGGCGGGCCGCGTCCAGGCTGGGGCCCTGGCCCTGGACGCGTTGGAGGTCCTCGAGGGCGAGCGTGTGCTTGCCGTGGGACTCGACGAGTTCGGCCGGGCCACGGCTGGGCGAGCGCAGCAGGGCGAGCCCGTCCAGGCCGAGCATGTGGGCGAAGGCTTCCAGGGGCAGGGGTGCCATGCCGGGACCGGTGTGGGAACTGAGGGCGTGCAGGTAGGAGGTGAGGGCCGGGTGCGTCACCGGGGCCGCCCCCTTCCGGGCGGGGCGCTGTACGACCGGGACACGGTGGGCACGTTCCTGGCGGGTTTCGGGCCGTTCACTGACCGTGCCGCTGCAGGAGCGTGGGATCGGCCGTGCCCTGGAGCACCTGCCGGGCGAGGTCGGTGAGCCGCATCTGGCGCCGGCGCGCGTGGATACGCAGCACTCTGAACGCTTCCTCCGCGTCGATGTCGAGGCGGTGGGCGAGGTTTCCCTTGGCCTGTTCGATGATGACGCGGGCGTCCAGGGCTGCCTGGAGTTGCGCGTTCAGCGTCATCTGTTCGTTGACCGCGCGCTGGTGCAGGACGCCGATGGTGGCGGTGTCGGCCAGCGCCTGGCCGAGGCGCAGTTGGGAGGGGCCGAGCGGGCCCGGCTGGTCGCGGAAGAGGTTCAGGGCGCCGATGGTCTGCTCGTGCAGCCGCAGCGGGCAGGCCACGACCGAGGCGAAGCCGAGCTGCACGGCGCGCGGCGCGAACCGGGGCCACCGCTTGCGGGCGGCCGGCGTGTCCAGCAGGACGTCGGGGACCTGATGCCGGGAGTGGTAGCAGTCCCGGCAGGGGCCCTCGTCCCACTCCAGGCTGGCCACCTCCAGCCGACGGGTGCGCTCGTCGGAGGCGGCGGCGTCCACCAGAAGGCCGCCGGGGGTGGCGAGCAGGACGCCGGCGGCCGCCACGTCGAGCAGTTGCACGCAATGATCGGCCAGTGTGTGCAGGAAGCCGATGACGTCGAAGTCCTGGACCAGGGTGTCGGCGAGATCGACGAATGCCGCCGCCAACTGCTCCTCGTGTGGCAGTTCGGCCATGTTCCCGCCCGCTTTCCGAAGTGTGCTTCGACGCACCCTTTCACAGAGCGCCCCTTGCCTGCTGCCCCCTCAGTCTCCTGCTCCGCGCACCCGGCCGAAAGGCCGTCGGGTCACGCGGTCGTCGCGCGAGTGTGTGCGGCACCCCGCCACGGCCCGGCTCGACGTGCTGCTGCTCCTGTGCGCCTAAGGCGATCACGCCCTGGCCGCGTTGGCGACAGGTTGTGTGGCCGTAGAACGCACGCCCGCCCGCGCATCGCACGCCCGGCGTGAGGAAGACGCTCGCGAAGGACGAAAACGGGGGCGCGTAAGTATCCGGCCCCCTCGCGGCGCCAAGTCTCGTATCCACGAAGTGCTTTCCGCACATGACGCCGACAACCGAGAGGACGCAATTGCGGTGTTGCATATACGGAGGAGTGATTTTCCCTCGAATTCCGAAGAGGTGTGAGGATCACCCGTACCGGGGAAGGCGTCGGCGGCCTCCCGTCTGCGGGTTCCCGCAGTCGAGGCAGGCCCGGTCGCGCCGCCGACGCGGTCGCTCAACTGGGCCTGCGAACAGGACGGGACGTGTCCGGCCAGCCGCGCCACACGATGCGTCCGGCCGGACACGTCACCCATCGGTACGCCCGCGAAGCGAGGGGACGTCGTCGCCTGTTTTCCCAAGCGGAGCCCCTGCGGATTACCCGACCCTTTCACCGTACGCACGTGGGAGGGCGTTTATTCCATTGCCGCACGCCGGAGTCCGAGCGAGCCATGGAAAAACGTTCGTGCGTGCCCATGTCACAGAGCACCTGATCAAGCGCGTTGCACGCCAGAAAGCCCCGAAAGGATGCACTTCAGTCATTTCGATGGCTTCGGCGGCGAAGCGATCGGCAGAGTTTGCGGCGCAACGACGCGCGTCTCCCGGCCTTCGGGCTGCCTGAAAGGAAACAGGACATGAAGTATCGCAAGCGTCTGTCCCGCGGCCTCGTCGCCGCGTCGGCTCTCCTCTGCGCCGGCTTCGTCGCCGCCCCCACCGCGTCGGCGGCCCCCGCTGCGACGCAGGGCACCGCCCCGGCCTGCGTCAAGCGGGACGTCATCAAGCACAGGAAGTACGTGAAGGTGACGAACAACTGCAACGAGGCCATGCACCTGAAGGTCGTCATCGACTGGGGCAACGACTCGCCGTGCCTCACCTACCAGCCCGGTGAGCAGTGGGAGTGGAACTGGGGCCGCGGCTCCTACGGCAAGGTCGTCACCTGCTGAACCGATCGGTCGAGGCCGGCGGCGGCCCGGCAGCCGCGTCCGCGCCGGGCGGTCGCCGGGCGCTCGCCGGGCGGTTCAGGCCGGGCCCGGGCCGCCCAGCAGCGCCGAGGCCTGTTGCAGGGGGCTGAGTGTGCTGCGCACAGGTGCCGCCCTGGAGGCCGCGGTGTGGCAGGTGAAGCCGAGCCGGGTCATCGCCCGGAGTACCTCGGCGGCACTGAAGTCACGTCGGTCCTGCCGGGTGAGGGCCTCGCCGACCTGCTTCGCCGGATAGCGGCGGCGGCCGATCGTCACGGACTCACCGGTGTCCGGTTCGGGCTTGAGCCCCTTCATCGTTTCCAGCACGCCGTCCTTCGTGAAGTCGAAGGGGAAACGGGCGATGACGCAGCGCATGTGGCCTCATAGGGGGTAGGGCGGGAGCGGGTCCCGCCGGGGTGACGCTGTTCGCTTCAGGGGGACGGGGTGTCCGTGGTACGTGCGCGGCCGACGTGGAGGTCGCGCAGGCGTACGCGGTCGGTGTAGGCGGCGCTGTCGCGGACGGCGGCGAGTTCGGTTCGGGTGACCTCTCCGACATGCCGGCCGTCCTGGTCACAGATCACCAGACGGCCGGTGCGGGCGGCGGACATGACGGCCAGCGCCACCTCGACGCTCATGTCGTCCCACACGTGTGGTCCGGCCGTGTCGACAGCATCGATCGATATGCGTCGCACAAGGCCGATACCCGCCGAGCGGTGGTGTTCCTGAACCAGCGTCAAAGGTGTCTCCTGCGTGGGTGGTTGGAGGACGGAGTTCGTTCCGTGCTGCACCATGTTTCTAGGCCGCCGGGTTGACGGTGGCGCTCTCGCGCAGCGCCGCCCGCCGGGCCGCGGCAGAGGGGCGCCGCCGGTTCCGGGCCGAGACTCCGCGCTTGGCGCGGGCGACCACCGGCGCGGTGATGACGACCGGAATGCCGGAGGGGGCCTGGGCGCCGGTGATCCGGCTCAGGGCCTCCTCGCCCGCACGCACCTGCGTGGTCTGCGGACGGATTCCGGCGGCCATCAGGAGACGGGCCATGCGGCGGCGCTGGCTGGGTGTCACCAGCGTGACCACACTGCCGGACTCACCGGCGCGGGCCGTCCGGCCGCCCCGGTGCAGATAGTCCTTGTGGTCGCTCGGCGGGTCGACGTTGACGACGAGGTCGAGGTTGTCGATGTGGATGCCGCGCGCCGCGACGTTCGTCGCGACCAGCACGCTGACGTGCCCGGTCTTGAACTGCGCGAGAGTGCGGGTGCGCTCGGGCTGTGACTTGCCGCCGTGCAGGGCGGCAGCCCGTACTCCGCTGCTGAGCAAGTCCTCGGTGAGCCGGTCGACGGCGTGCTTGGTGTCCAGGAACATGATCACGCGGCCGTCTCGGGCGGCGATCTCGGTGGTGGCGGCGTGCTTGTCGGCGCCGTGGACGTGCAGCACGTGGTGCTCCATCGTCGTGACCGCGCCGGCCGAGGGATCGACCGAGTGCACGACCGGGTCGGTCAGGTAACGGCGCACCAGCAGATCGACATTGCGGTCCAGCGTGGCGGAGAACAGCATCCGCTGCCCTTCGGCGCGTACTTGGTCGAGCAGCGCGGTGACCTGGGGCATGAAGCCCATGTCCGCCATCTGGTCGGCTTCGTCGAGAACCGTGACGCCCACGTCGTCCAGCCGGCACTCGCCGCGGTCGATGAGGTCCTTGAGCCGGCCGGGTGTCGCGACGACGATCTCGGCCCCGCCGCGCAGCGCACCGGCCTGCCTGCCGAGCGACACTCCGCCGACCAGCGTGGCGAGGCGCAGTTCGACCGAGCGGGCGTACGGCACCAGCGCGTCGGTCACCTGCTGTGCCAGTTCACGCGTCGGTACGAGGATCAGGCCGAGGGGGCGCCGCGGCTCGGTCCGTCGCCCGGCGATGCGGGCGAGCAGGGCGAGGCCGAAGGCGAGGGTCTTGCCGGAGCCGGTGCGTCCGCGGCCCAGGACGTCGCGGCCCGCCAGCGAGTTCGGCAGGGTGGCGCCCTGGATCGGGAACGGTACGCGCACGCCCTGCCTGCCGAGTTCGGTCAACAGCTGCCCGGGCATGGCGAGTTCGGCGAAGCTCTCGACGGCGGGCAGGGGCGCGGTGACGGTTTCGGGGAGCGCGAACTCACCGCGCGTCGTGACCGTCCGTCGGGCGTGACCGCCGGAGCGGGCGTGACCGCCGGAACGGCGCTGCGCCGGCGGGCCGAAGCGGTCGGCACTCTTTTCGAAGTCGGCGCCGACGCCACGGGTACGGGTGGAGCGGTCATTCGTACGTGTGCGGTTCATTGCGGAACCTTCCTCGGTGCGGCACATAGCAAGAAATTCCCGCGGCAAAACGTTGCACGGCGAATCGCAAGTACGGACCGGGAAAAGGCGGCACATTCGGCCGCGGAATTTTCGTGCGGCGCCGGTATCGGTACGGACGACGCGACGGAGACGGGGAAAGAGAGCCGCGGGCCGAGTCGACCGGGCCGCTGCCCCTCGATACACTGTGGCGCCCTTGAACGGGGCCCGGAGATGAGGGTGACTGACTGCTCCGCGTCACGCCGCGGGCCTGACCACCGCGGCGGGAGAATGCAGCTGGGGCCCGCACCCCCAAGGATGCGGGCCCCAGCTGCCGTACGTGCGTGAGCGTCAGGCCGGAACGATGTTCTCGGCCGTCGGGCCCTTCTGGCCCTGCGCGAGGTCGAAGGTCACCTTCTGGCCCTCGAGCAGCTCACGGAAGCCCTGGGCGGCGATGTTCGAGTAGTGGGCGAAGACGTCGGCGCCGCCGCCGTCCTGCTGGATGAAGCCAAAACCCTTTTCCGCGTTGAACCACTTCACGGTGCCGGCAGCCATGCCATTCTCCTTCGGGGCAGTACATCGGAATCCACGCTGCGCGGACGCCGTGTCGCCGCGATGATTACCCCGTCCGGAAAAAGACCGGAAACACAGGAGCGCCTCTACCGGCAGGTTCCGGCAGGATCTGGATAGGGCCACTTTAAGCTCGGGAACCACAACTGCAACTGTGTTGGACAGTAGCACAGAAAAACAGTTGGCCCGCACCACAAAATAATTTTGGGTCGCACGCCGAATTTTTCGCCGGGGCCTCGCCGGCCCCGTGGGGAATACCCCCGGGCCCGCCCTGCAGGCAGCATGGCCCCGCCCCGGGGGGCAGCCCCATGGGACCGGTCCCGTTGCGGTGATGGAGTGTTCCCGGGCCGTCGGCTTCGCAGGAAATGAGCTGTCGGTTCCGGCTGACGCATGTCGTCGGGCGGACAGCTTCAACGGCATAGGGGATCTTCATGCAGGTGGCTCGAAGACGTCCACCAGTGCGGCTCGTCCTGGCACCACTGGCCGCGGTGGCCGTGCTCGCCGCGTCGGCCGGGCCCGGCGGCGCGGTGGAGCAGCGGCACTCCAGCGCTCTCGCGCGACAGGTCGAGGCGATTCATGACACCGGCGTCGTCGGTGTCGCCGCCGAAACGGTGGCACCGGACACCCGGACCGGCGCGCGGGCCGGTACGGCCGTGAGAGGCACCGGCAGGCCCGTCCCGGCGCGGGGCCGCTTCCGTATCGGCAGCGCGACCAAGACGTTCACCGCCACCGTCGTACTGCAACTGGCCGGCGAGGGGCGCCTGTCCCTCGCCGACACCGTCGAGCGATGGCTGCCGGGCGTGATCAGGACCAGCACCCACTCCCCCGACCGCCGCCGCGTCACCGTGCGTGATCTGCTCCAGCACACCAGCGGCATCCCCGACCTGCCCAGGATTCCCGCCCTGAGCAGCGCGGACGGTTACCGCGCCGAGCGGTTGCGCACCTATCGCCCCGAGCAGTTGGTGAAGATGGCGCTGCGGGAGCCCTCCGCTCCTCAGGCCCGGCCGGCCTGGTCGTACTCCAACACCAACTACGTCCTCGCGGCAATGATCATCCGCCGGGTGACCGGGCGGAGTTGGGCGGCGGAGGTCGAGGAGCGGATCATCCGTCCGCTCGGGCTGACGGACACCAGCGCCCCGGGCACGTTCCCGTTGGTGCTCGGCCCGCACGCCCACGGGTACACCGCGTTCGGCGCGGGCAACGAGCTCGATGTGACCGTGCTCGATCCCAGCATGGCCGTCGGGTCCGGCGCGCTCATCAGCACCGTTCACGACTTGGACGAGTTCTACCGGGCCCTCCTCACCGGCCGCCTCCTGAAACCGGCTCAGCTGAGGGCGATGACCAGCACCGTGCCCGCAGCCGAGCTGGGACCGAACCTCAGGTACGGGCTGGGCCTGGCCGAGATCCCGCTCTCCTGCGGCGGCACCTACTTCGGCCACCGCGGTGAACTCCTCGGCTACCGCACCTGGACCGGCGCCACGCGGGACGGAGCCCGCGCCGCCTCGGTGTACGTCACGAGCGACGGCGGTCCGGACACCGAGGAGGCGATGCTCTCGCTCGTGGACCAGCACCTGTGCGACGCCGACGCGCAGCGACTCGGGGGAAGTGCTCGTGGCCGGGGGCGGGGCGGCTCAGGTCAGTAGATCCAGACGATCAACCGCACCGCTCGCCGCGGGCATCGGTCTCCGTCACGACCCGCGATGACGGAGGAGGTGGGCCCGCACGACAGGACGCGGGGCACGTTCGTATCAGTCGTCCTTCATGTCGGCCGCCGCGTCCGCCGCGTACTGGAGCCGGGCTTCGTCGACGTCGAGGACGTTCTGGGCCTGGTTCAGCGCGAGGGAACTGTATGTGCCCTTGGCGCGGGCCCGCTGTAGGCGTTCCGCCTGTTCGGACAGCACCTTCAACCGGAGCTCCACGTACTGATCGCGGTCCGAGAAGTGGTCCCGGTCCGCTGTGCCGGCTCCGTCGGGTACGCGGGCGTCCGCTCTGGAGTCCGTACGGACCTTGTCCTTCACCGGTTCGCTGAACGGTGTGCCGTCGTGGTCGGTGCCCGGATCGTCCAGCACGGACCGCGCGGCCTCGGAGAGTTCGGCGCCGAGGCGGAAGTACTCCTCCCGGAGACGGGCAGGGTCGTCCTTGGGGACCCGAACGGTGCGGATGACCGCCGGCAGGGTCAGTCCTTGCAGCAGCAGCGTCGTGGTCGCGACGACGTAGGCGATCAGGATGAGTTGGGCACGGTGAGGCGTGTCCTGCGGCATGGTCTGCGCGGCGGCGACGGTGATGGCGCCGCGCATACCCGCCCACGCGAGAACGACGCCGCCGCGCCAGCCGAGAAGCTGATTGAGGCGGAACTCGATGTCGGCGGACGCGCGGTCCACGCGGTGCCGGAACCGTTTCACCTGCTTCTCCGACGCGCGGTTCAGACGCTCCTCCACCCTGGGATCGAGGGTGTCACCCCCGCCCTCGAGTGTGGCCTGCACCGAGTCCAGGCGCGGTTTGAACGCCGCGGCGCGTCGCTGTTCACGGTGCAGGTTCGCGACGAGCGGCGCGACGAACGCGATGCGTACGACGATGACCAGGGCCGATGCGGCCAGCCCGATCAGCAGCGCCTGCCCGGTGTCCGTGCCGCTGTCGCGTACCTGGTCCACGAGCGTCTTCACGCTGAGGCCCATGAGCAGGAACATCCCGCTCTCCAGGAGGAAGGACACGGTGCGCCAGTTCACGGACTCGGCCATGCGCTCGCGCGCCCGCAGGTAGCGCGGGCTGAGGTGGCCCGTCACCAGGCCGGCGACGACGACGGCGAGGACACCGGACGCGTCGAGTTCCTCGGCGGGGAGGAAGGCGATGAAGGGGACGACGAAGGAGATCGCCGCGTTGAACACGGCGTCGCCGAGCAGGGCCCGCATCCGTACGTTGACGATCCCGACGAGGAGCCCGATCCCGACGGCCAGGGCCACCGAGTAGAGGAACTGCCCGGCGATCCCCCACAGGGAGACCGATCCGGCGAGGGCGGCGACGGCGGAGCGCAGCAGGACGAGGGAGGTCGCGTCGTTGACGAGTCCTTCGCCTTCCAGCACCGTGAGGAGCCGGTGCGGCAGCCCCAGGCGCTGACCCACCGAGGTCGCGGCGACCGCGTCGGTGGGGCTGATCACCGCGCCCAGTGCGAACGCGGCGGGCCAGCCGATCTCCGGCAGCAGCCAGTGGAAGAGCCACCCGGCGCCCAGGGTCGAGACGACGACGAGCAGCACGGCGAGGCCGCTGATCGTCCGGAAGTCGCGCCGGAAGTCGACCACGGGCATGTGCACGGCCGCCGAGTAGAGCAGCGGGGGCAGCACTCCGGCCAGGATGAGTTCGGGTTCCACCTCGGGGTGCGGGACGCCCGGGATGAAGCTCAGGCCGATCCCGACGACGACCAGGCTCAACGGGGCGGCGAGGGACAGCCGCTCGGAGAAGGCGGCCACCACCACGATGCTGATGATGCCCAGAATGACGACGAGGGTCAGTTCCACGGGGTTCCCCGTTCTTCCGTGCGAGCACCCGGTCTTCCGGGTCGTTCAGGTCGACGGTCGACGGTCTGGTCAATCGTCTGGCTGTGCCCGGACCCTTCATGATCGGTCCCAGGACAGCGGGCCGCTTGCTGTACGTGGCTTGGCTTCCGCCTGCCTGGACCGTCGAACGAGGGACGGGGCGCGTCGGCCACCCCTGACCTGGCGTCCGGCGCAGAAGCTCAACTACCACTCGCCCGCGCCGAACGAGGCTGAGCGAGCAGGTCGGGCACCCGGGCGCAGTCCTCCGCTCCGGCCAGGCCCTCGCCCAGCGCGAGCAGGGAGAGGACCCGCACGGGCCGGCCGGCTGTCGCAGCGGCCTCGAGCTTGTGGTGCCCGTCGAGGAGGAAGTGGGTCAGGCCCCAGTGCCGGTAGTGGTCGACCGGGGCCCCGGCGGCGGGTTCGCACACGTCGAGCGTGGAGATCGCCACCGCCGTGGGGACCGTTCCTTCCTCCATGAGCCTGACGTACTCCTCGACGCGCTCCCTGTCGTTCCAGGTCGGGGGGACCATGGGCACGACGAACTCGTACAGGTGGGCGTTCGCGTCGACGGCGGTCTCGAAGGTGCGGTAGTACGGGGTGTGCGGGTACTCCGGGAGGCCCCAGAACTGATCGATCCCCCACGTCGTGACCTGTTCGCCGCTGAAGTAGTCACCTTCCTTGCCCGGAACGACAAGCCGCGGGCGCACGCTCAGGAGCAGCGGAAGGTATTCGCCCTGCGGCAGCAGCGTGCCGAACGCGTCGATGACGCCGCCCTCGTCCGGATCCTCCAGCGCACGGGTGAGCCGTTCCTGCACGCTCTCCAGGGACAGTTTCTGCGTCGCGGTCTCCAGCCTGCGGAACAGGAACGGACAGGTCCCGCAGTAGAAGCTGAGCTCGAAGGCAGGCGCGTCGTCGACCATGAGCAGCCTGCGCCGCGGGCCGCCGCTGGTCGCGTGAAACTCCGTGTCGAAGCGCAACCGCGCATCGGAGTCGGGGAGACCGAGGCTGCGCAAAGCGCCCGTGGTGATCATCACGCATCGACCGTACGGGACACGGTGGATCAGCTCCACCGGCCACTGCGGGGTTCGGGGTGCGAGATGTCCCGTCGATCAACCGATAGGCATCCTGACCAAAAACGCCCACGGCAACGACTTTCCCTGGACAATTTCAGCCAATTTCCGACCGGTAAGGAGATCGCCTCCGAACAGGGAAGCACTCAGAAGCCCCATCAGTCACCCCAGCGCCACTCAACTATTCGAAGCAGAAGCTGGTTCGAATTGAAGGTCCGGCTGGTACTATTTTCTCTTCGATCCAAAAAATCGAGATACGGGTGCGGGCACGGGGGCTGGGGGCCAATGGCGAACGCGGACGATCTTTTGAGCCGACTGCCCAAGGCCGGCCCCACCCGGACGGCCAACCGCAAGAAAGTCCTCCTCGCCGTGGCGATAAAGTCCGGCACGCAGGCCGACATCGCGCACCGCACCCTGCTGTCACAGGCCACCGTGTCGGCCTCGGTCCGCGAACTCGCGGTGTCCGGACTCGTGCCCGGCGCCAAGGAGCGCGGCAAGGTCTGCCTCTCGGCTGTGGACGCGGTCGGCGTGGGCGTGCACCTCGGGTTCAATCACATGACCGTGGTCGCCCGCAGACTCGACAAGGAATTCGACCAGGTGACCGCACGGGTCAGTTCCGCGGGCGTCAGCAGGGGCTGGTCCCGGGCTCTGCCCGAGGTCAAGCAGATGATCGACGAGGCGATCCACGGGACGGGGCAGCGCCGCTCCGACGTGTTCTCCCTCGGCATCGCCGTCCCCCGGATGATCAGCCCGCGCACCGGTGGCTTCACCCCGCCGATCCTGCCGCCCTGGCGGACGGGCGACGACCCGGCGAAGGACCTGGGCACATGGCTGGGCGTGCGCGCCCTCATCGACAACGACGCCAACCTCGGCGCCCTGGCCGAACAGACCTACGGCACACGGGAACACCCCGAGACGGTGGTCTACGTGAAGGCGTCGACGGGTGTCGGCGCCGGCATCATCGTGCACAACAACGTGTTGCGGGGCCACGGCGGCATGGCGGGGGAACTGGGTCATCTCACCGTGGACCCGCACGGCGCGGTCTGCCAGTGCGGTGGACGCGGCTGCCTGGAGACAGTGATCGGTGCCGAAGCGCTGATCGCGCAGGTCCGTGCCGCGCGGGCCCGCAACAGCGTGCCCGCGCCGGAAACGCTGGAACAGGTCATCTCGGCCGCCCATGCGCAGGACGCGGTCTGTATGCGGGTGATCCACGACGCCGGCCGGCGCCTGGGGCAGTCCCTGGCCCAGCTGTGCAACCTGCTCAACCCGGACCTCGTCGTCATCGGCGGGCAGCTCGCCGAGAGTCCGCTGCTGCTGGACGGCTGCAAGGAGTCGTTGCACCGTTTCGCACTGCCGGGTGCGGTCGCCGAGGACTCCAAGTTCGTCCTCGACCTCAGCGAACTGGGCACCCGGGCCGAAGCGCAAGGCGCTTTGATCCTGGGACTGCGCGGCATGGAGCAGGCGGTCAACGGCGCCTAGAGACGGCTTTCGGACGCGTGACTCCGCCACCGGAAGCGCCGACGGAGTGGCTCGATGGTCCACCTCCCCCGTAAGCCGCTCTCTTCTTCGATATGGCGCCGCGGACCCCATGTCACCGCTGCGCTCGTTCAAATGAGTGAGCGCCCTTGAGTGAATGAGTCGGCCTCCCGTCAGCCGACCCGTCGGCGGTTCCGGAAACTTTTCTGTCACCAGGACACAAGGGCGGGAACTGCCAGGCTGGAGCACCTGCGATCGCGGGCCAGTTCGGCACCTGGAGCAGTCGGCGCATGGCTACACTTTGGGCCCCGACGACGCCGGAATGTCCGGCGCACATATCTTCACCGTTCTGATCATTTTTGCGGGGCAGCCGATGCCCCTGACCCAAGGCGGCCTCATGACCTACGAGCCCATTGCCGTATCCCCGTACGAGGAATTCGGATATCCGCGGCAAGCGGTGACGGCCGGAGCCGTGCCCTCCCCGGAGGAATCGGCCGCCTACGAACCGCCGATGGTGGTCGACCTGGGTCATGTCCGTGAGGTGACGCTGGGCAGTTCCCCCAGCGGGATCGCCGATGCCAACGCCCAGTACTACTACTGATTTTCCGGACAGCCGTCATGCCCCGCCCCGCGGCCGCCGCCGCAGCCATGGACCTGCGCTGCCCGTCTCCTGACCTTCCCCCTCCCGACGGTCCCACCATCGCGGGACTGCTGTCGCCGGTACCTGCCCCGGCGCCGCGTGGAGCCGCCCGGCTGTGGCCGGGTGAACGCCTGCTCTGGTCCTGGGGGGCATGGCACCCCGGTGAGGTCCGCACCGTACAGAGCGCGGAAGCCCGGCTCGCCACCGTCGGCCCATGTCTCGCCGACGAACAGACGATGCGTCACGACCTGCGGCGCGCTGTGCGGGACGGCTGCTTGGAGCGCCTGACCCGATGGCCCGGCGCCTATCTGCTCATCGTGCTCCAGGACGACGGCCACCTCACCGCGTACGCCGACCCGGCGGGCCAGTTCCCCCTCTACTACGGGCGCCACGGCGCACACACGGTCCTGTCCACCCGGGCGAGGACCGCGGCGGCCCTGTCCGGAGCCGCCTGCCGACCCGACACGGCCGCGCTCGCCGCGCACATCGTCTGCCCCGCGGTTCCCGAACTCACAGAGGGACGCACGGCGTACGACGGCATCAACCGGCTCGGTGGCGGTCAGGCGCTGAGAGTCACTCCCTCGGGCGGCCGCACCGTGTGGACGTACGAGGACCTCGCCCCCGACCCGGGCACGCGGTTCGAGGACAGCGCGGCCGAGTTGCGGTCAGCCCTCACGCGCGCTGTCGGCCTGCGCACCGACAGCGCCCCACGGATCACCTCGGACTTCAGCGGCGGCCTGGACTCCACATCCCTGGCCTTCCTGGCCGCCCGCACCACCGGCCGACCGCCGCTGGACGCCTTCGTCTACCACCACCCGGACGCACCCGCGGGCGATCTCACCCACGCCCAGGTCTACGCCGAACAGGCCCCATGGATCCGGCTCGCCGTGACCCGCGGAAATGAGGACTGCCTCCCCTACGGCGGCCTGTTCGAGCAAGGCTCGGCGGACCAGCCCGACCCGGCGGCAGTCATCGACGCCCGGCACCGAGTGCGCCTGAACGACATCGCGCACGGCGGCCCCGGCATCCACCTGACCGGCGAGGGCGGCGACGCCCTGCTGGCCGCGCCCCCCTCCTACCTCGGAGACGTCGCCGCCACGGCCGGACTGCGCCGGCTCCTGAGCGACGGGCGCGCGCTGGCCCGCTTACGTCAACTCTCACCGGCGGACGTCATCCTGCGGGCCAGGCGCCTTGCCCGCACTCCTCTGCACGAGGCGCTGACCGACCTCGCCTCCCGCCTCGACGAACCCCTCGACCACCCGCCGCAGTGGGCAGACGCGGTTGCCTGGTGGCCCGCCCCGGGACCGGAGACCGCCTGGCTGACCACCAAGGCACGCCGTCACTTGGCCGAACTCGCCGCGGAACGTGCCCGATCGGCCGACCTCGCGTCCGGTCCCACCACGACGACACCGGGTACCCGGGCGGTCTTGTGCGAGCTGCGCGCATCGGCCGCAACACAGGCTCAGTTGATCTCCACTGCCCGCCCGTTCGGAGTCTGGCCGCACGCTCCCTTCCTGGACAGCGAGGTCGTACGGGTCTGCACCGGCCTCCCGTTGCCGCACCGGGTCGACCCGTTCACCGCCAAGCCGCTGCTGGCCGCCGCCCTGACCGGCCTGGTCCCCGACCCCGTACTGCGGCGCAGAACCAAGGGCGACTACACGGCCGAGAACTACCGCGGGGTCCGCCGCTCGGCGGCACAGCTCAGAGCGCGGCTCCTCCGGTCCCCACTGGCCGACCTCGGGATCATCGAACCCTCGCGAGTGATCGCCTCGGTCGAACGGGCGGTGGCGGGTCTGCCCGCCCCCTTCCCCGCGCTCAACCGCCTGCTCGGCGCAGACCTGTGGCTGACGGCCGACGCCGGCGGGAAGGAGTGGTCATGACGCGGCTGAGCGTGTCCGAGCACGTCCGCAAGAGCACCTCACCCCACGGCGGAGGCGTGCTGCTGGACGTGCGGTCCGGCCATTGCTTCGCCATGAACTCCATGGCACACACCCTCTGGCAGGAATGGCACCGCAGCGGGGACTTCGACTCCGCCGTACTGGTACTGGCCGGCCGCTACCCGGATGTGCGGCACGACCGGATCCGCGCGGACGCACAGCAACTCGCCGACGATCTGATCCACCTCGGCCTCCTCACCGCACACGCCTCACCCCGGACGCCCTCCGCGGCGGGACAGCACAGGGACCGGTATCCGGCAGCGGCCGCTCCACCTCCCCCGGCAGAGCAGACTCCGGCGGAGCAGGCACCCGCAGAGCAGACACCGGCAGAAGTGCCTCCTGCCCCGGCCCAGATGAACATGGCCGCCGCACCGGTACGGGACGACGGCAGCCGCTCCGTTCGCGGCGCCGCGACTGCCGTACTCGGCCTGTTCGCACTCCTCGGAGCCCTGCTGCTGATCCGGCTGCCGTTGAGAACCGTCTCCCGTACGGTCCGTTGGACCGCCCGTATCTGGTGCCGCCGGGAGGCCACGCCGGAGCAGGCCGCGGCCTCCCTCGCGGCGGTGCGGCGGGCAGCCCGGTGGTATCCCGGCCGCGCCGCCTGCCTGGAGTTGTCGCTGGCCACGCTCGGGCTCCTGGCACTGACCGGCCGGCGGGTGGTGTGGTGCATCGGCACGGCGGACGATCCCTACCGTTTCCACGCGTGGGTGGAGGCGCAAGGAGTCGCCATCGCCTCGCCGGACGAGTACGGCACCACCGATTTCCGCCGCGTCCTTTCCGTGAGCTGATCAGTTGGAAAATCCGGGGACGGGAAGAGGTGGAAAGAGGCGGAAGAGTTCTCTCACCCTCCGCCTCTCACCGCAGTGTTCAATTCGTACGTGTCCGACGGCTGCCGGGGCCCCTACCGGATAGTTCCAAGAGCAGGCGGAGAAAATCGAGCGGATTCCTCTTTATCGGCCGGACTTTGTGCGCTAGCCTGACAAAGTGAAGGGGCGGTCACCGGACTTCCGGCAACCGCCCCCCACGGAGGGGCCTGCTCGCCCCTCAGACGCGCGGCAACAGCGCGTCGACCAGCGTCATGTCACCGTCTCCGCGAGTCAGCACACTCAGGAACACGAGGATCATGACGATGATGACCACTCGCACGTGCTGCCAGCGCACAGAGATCGAACAGCGGGTGGTCATCGTCATCTTCATACCCATGTGACTTCACCTCACCTTCTCCACGCGTCGTCACCGGCTCCCGGTAATGCGGAAATGCGGCAGCGACTCCGTGTGAAGAACAGTGTTCCCGTCAACCCGCCACGTGACAATGGCCTTTGTCGCGCCCCCACCCGCCTCACGAACCCCGGCCCTGGAGAATCCACTTCTCGTCGCGCTTCAAATTGCCTCTTTACAACGATGACGAATGCCGTCGCGACGTGAACCGAAAACGGAGACCGCTTCCCGGCCCCCTCTCCGCCTCAGCGGGCACCGCAGAGGCAGCACGTCTCGCGCTGCCCAGCCGCCAGCGAGCCGCCCTGCACCTCAGCCCCCACCCAGGCACGCCGGGCACCTGATTCGAAGGCGGCCAGGGAGTGAACACCCCTCGCCCTCATCGAAAAACGCGGCGCCGCCGACGCGTCGAGCCCGCTTTCGGGTGCACGCCGGAAACGCACGCGCCCATAAGTGTGAGGCATATCACATTGCCACTTGGGCTTCTACGGCCCTGGGGGACGCGGGCGCCGCAGACCGGACCGGTCAGTCCAGGTCGCCCATGTCGAGCACGAAGCGGTGGCGCACATCATTCCGCTCCAGGCGGTCCAGCGCTGTGTTCACTTGAGACGACGGCAGCAACTCGATGTCGGCCGTGATGCCGTGCTCGGCGCAGAACCGCAGCAGCGCGTCGGTGGACGGGCGCCCGCCACTGCCGGCGGAGCTGAGCTTCTTGCGGCCGATGAGCAGGTCCATGGCCTCCACGGTGACGGGCCCGAGGTGACCGAGGAGGCTGAGGGTGCCGTCCATGGCGACCGTACGCAGGTAGGGGGCGAGGTCGTGCGGGGCGGAGATGGTGTCGACGACGACGTCGAACGCGTCCCGCACCGCGTCCATCCGCGCAGCGTCGGAAGAGACGACGAACGCGTCCGCGCCCAACTTCCGCGCCTCGTCCGCCTTGTCCGCGGTGCGGCTGATGACGGTCGTCGTGGCGCCGAGAGCGACGGCCAGCTTCACCGCGAGGTGCCCCAGTCCACCCAGGCCGGCCACGGCGACCGTGCTGCCCGGCCCCACGCCAAGGGCGCGCAAGGGTTCCCAGACCGTGACGCCGGCGCAGAGCAGCGGAGCCGCCGCGGCCGCGTCGAGCTCCGCGGGCAGGTGGTAGGCGAAGGCGTCGCGGACGACGTACTCACGGGAGAAGCCGCCGAGAGTGGTCGTGCCGTCCTGCCGGTCGCGCCCGCCGTAGGTCAGGGTCGGGAAGTCGCGGCAGAAGTTCTCCTGCCCCGCCCGGCACATGGGGCAGGTGCCGCAGGCGTCGACGATGTTCCCCACGGCCACCGGGTCGCCCGGGACGAAGCCGGTGACGGCGCTGCCGACTTCGCGGACGGTGCCGGTGAACTCGTGGCCCGGCACCAGGACGCCTTCCGCATCGCCTTGGTGAGCGTGCAGGGCGTGAAGGGCGTGCAGATCACTGTGGCAGACCCCGCAGTAGTCGACGCGGACCGCGATGTCGTCGGGGCGCAGGTCCCGTCGCTGGAGCGTGGTGCGACGCAGGGACTGTTTCGCGGGATCCGCCTGCCAGCCGGTGGTGGTGCGCATGACTCTCCTGACTCTCCACTGACACAGACACAGACACAGACACAAACACAGGCACAGACAAACTGTTCGGTCTATTTGAGCCTAAGCAGGCCGCGCCCAGAAATCAAACAGACTGGTTTGTCTGTTAGCCTGCGGATCATGCCGGAACAGCCATCCAGCGGCCGAGGAGCCGCGACGTACCAGCGGATCATCGACGCCGCCACGAAGGAGTTCGCCCAATACGGCATCGCCGGGGCGCGCGTCGAACGCATCATCTCCGCGGCCCGGACCAACAAGGCGCAGTTGTACGGCTACTTCGGCAACAAGGACCGGCTCTTCGACACGATCTTCCTGGCCTCGCTGGATCGCATCACCAACGTGGCCCCCATCGACGTCGACGATCTGGCCGACTGGGCGGTGCGCCTCTACGACGCCTACCTGGACCGCCCCGACCTGATCCGCCTCGCCACCTGGGCCCGCCTGGAACGGCAGCCGACCGGCCACCTGACCGACCGGCACGAGCACTACGACCACCCCAAGCTCCTCGGCATCGCCGAGGCCCAGAGCGCCGGGCGCGTACGGGACGGCAACCCGTTCGACGTCATGGCCCTGGTGATCGCCATGTCCATGGCCTGGTCACCGGTGAGCAACGTCTACGCGGCCACCGCGGACGAGCCCGCCGAGGTGCATGACGAACGCCGCGCCCTCCTGCGGGACAGCGTCCGGCGCGCCGTAGCCCCGCAGTAGGGGCCGCGCCCGTCCTCGGCAGCTTCTACGCAGACGGCGCGCACGCCGTCCGCCCCGGCCCGGTGATCACCGGGGGCAGCGGTTCGCGAGCCGTGTGCCAGGGCGGAGGGAGAGCGGCGACGCCGGTGCGGGCGGCTATGACTCCGCCCGCGATGGCGCAGGTGGTGTCGATGTCGCCGCGGCCCGCGACCGTGATCCAGAGGCCCTCGTGCAGGTCGTCGAGGTGTCCCGCCGCACACCACAGGGCGTACGGCACGGTGTCGGGACCCGACATGCGATAGCCGGAGCCCAGGACCTCCGCGGCGTGCCTGACCGAGGTGTGGTGCGGCATCCGGGCCGCGATCCGCACTCCGGACCGCACGTCACTGTCGGGGAGCCGGTCCGCGACCGCCTGCAGGAAGTCCGGCCGGGCCGGGGCGGGCCCGCCTCGGCTGCGGGTCGCCAGCGCCGCGGCCAGGGCGACCGCCACCGCCGCGGTGACCGCCTCCGGGTGGTGGTGCGAGACCGCGCCCTGCCGGGAGGCCTGCTCGGCGACCGCGTCGAGGTCGGCGCAGTGCCACGCACCGAGCGGGGCGGCGCGCATGGCCGCGCCGTTGCCCCAGGAGCCCAGTCCGCCGAACTGTCCGGCGACCACCTCCCGCCAGGGCTCTCCGGCACCGATCCGGCGCAGCACGTCGTGCATGGAGGCTCCGTAGCCGCGGTGCGTGTCCTCGGCGTAGGCCGCCGCGAAGCGCAGGGCGAGGCGGTCCTGGTCGACGATGCCCCCGCCCTCGACCAGCTCCCGGACGAGAACAAGGGCTTGAGCGGTGTCGTCGCTCCACCGCCACACCGGTTCCGGGGGCAGCGTGCGTGCCTCCAGGGCGGCCGGACCGTGCCTGCGCAGGATGGCGAACCAGCGATCACCGAACGCGTCGCCGAACGCGAGCCCGTACAGCGAATCGAGGACACCGGTCGGCATGTTGGTCATCGGCGCAGTATCCCAGCGCGATGACCCTCTCCGCACCCCGGTTTCGCCGCCGCCACCCCTCTGACCAGGGCCCCGGCGTCGGCGGGGCCGGTCCCGGCGGCTTCCTGGTGCGTTCGTGCCTGTGTGAGCGTTAAATCTGTTTCCATAGAGCACCAGTTGTACTGCCCAGCTGCCCCTACCCCCGCGGGGACGCTTCACAGCGCCCCGGCTCAGGAGCGCTCGTTCCACCGGATGCAGGGGCTGAAGAGGAAGGGACAGGGAACACGCGCGTGATTCCTGCGCAGCCACCACCGGCTACGAGCCCCGTAGCGCTGATGACGGAGTGGACCCGCGTGGTCGTCATCCTGTTGCAGGGCGACGTGCAGGGCGCCCGGCACATGGAGCTGGTCAGGCTGGCCCTCGCGTCCGCCGGACAGAGCGGGAAGCAGATCGTGACCGACTTGTCCCGGGTGCACTACATGAACCTGAACCTGCTCGCCGAACTCCTCGAACCCGAACACCACGGCGTCTCGCGCCCCTGGATCGCCGGCCCGCTCAACGAGCCCGCCCAAAGGCTCTTCGACCTCACCCACGCCACGAGCATGTTCCGGATCTTCCCCGCCCTCCCCGACGCGGTGCAGGCGGCCCGCCCCCGCCCTTGACCCGGCCGAACGGGCCGGAACCGTAAGTCCCTTGTGCGCAACCGGCTCTCAGTCCTCCGCGTCGCGCACCAGCAAGGCGATCTGCACCCGGTTCTCGACCGCCAGCTTCGCGAACAGGCTGCCGGTGTGCGCCTTGACCGTCGCCACGGTGACCCGCAGCCGCTCCGCGATCTGCGGGTTGCCGAGGCCGTCCGCGATGGCCCGGGCGGTCTCGCGTTCGCGGTCGGTCAGCGCGGAGAGCCGTTCGCGCGCGGCCTCACGGAAGCGGTCGCGGGTGTGGGCCGAGTCCGGACCCGTGGCCGCCGCGATGACCCGGGCGGTGGCCGCGGGAGACAGGACCGGGTTGCCGTCCGCGACCGTGCGCACCGCGTCGAGGATCCGGGCGGGCGGGGTGTCCTTGAGGACGAACCCGAGGGCACCGGCGCGCAGCGCCCCGAGGACCAGGTCGTCGGAGTCGAAGGTGGTCAGCATCAGGACGTGCGGCGGCGCGGGGCGGGACAGCAGTTCCCGGGTCGTCTCCAGACCGTCCCGGCCCGGCATCCGGATGTCCATCAGCACCACGTCGGGCCGGCGCTCCGCCACGAGCGCGAGCGCGGCGTCGCCGTCGGCCGCCTCCGCCACGACGGTCAGGTCCGGTTCGCCGTCGATGACCAGGCGCAGGGCCATGCGCACGAGTTGTTCGTCGTCGACGATGGCGATCCGTACGGGCGGCTGCTCGTCGGGGGTCCGTCGGCTCTCCACTCAGGCGCTCTTTTCGTAACTGTGGCTCTGTTCAGGGACGTTGCCGGCTGCTGTGGACAGTGCCGTCCGGCCACGGCACGCGTGCGGTGAGAACGTACCCGCCCTCCGGGGCGGGTGTGGGGCCGTGGTCGAGTTCGCCGCCTGCGAGGGTGACCCGTTCGCGCAGGCCGAGCAGCCCGAAGCCGGAGGAGGGCGGCGGGGCGGTACGGCGGGCGGCCGGGCCGTTGCGGACGCCGACGGCGAGGTCACCGCCCGGGGCCCCGCCGAGGGTGACCTCCACGACGGCGCCGGGCGCGTGTTTAGCGGCGTTCGTCAAAGCCTCCTGAACGATCCGGTAGCAGGTGCGGCCGACGCTGTCGGGCGGGATCGCGGTCACGGAGTCGACGAGGCCGACGTCGAGTCCGGAGGTCCGGGCGTCGGCGACGAGGCCGGGGATGCCGTCGAGCGAGGGCTGTGGTGGTTCGGGGCGGCCGGGGTCGGCGCGGAGCACGCCGAGAACCTCCCGCAACTCCTCCAGCGCCTGGTGCGAGCCGTCGGCGATGCCGCGGACCAGGACACGGTTCTGCTCGGCCGGGAGGTCCCCGCGATGGTCGAGGACCCCGGCCTGCATGGCGATGAGGGAGATGCGGTGGGCGAGGACGTCGTGCATCTCGCGGGCGATCCGGTTGCGTTCCATGGCCCGTGCCTGCGCGGCACGGGCGTGCTGCTCCCGTTCCGCGCTCTCCGCGCGCTCCCGCAACGAACGCAGTTCGACGCGGCGCGCCCCGACGGCCATCCCCGCGGCCACCGCGATGCCCGCGGTCAGCGCCGGTACCGCGAGCTGGACCCACCACCACGCGTCATCCGACTCGTCGAGCGGATAGATCCCGATGGCGAGCTGCGAGGCCACGACGTAGGCGACGACGACGGCCCCGATCTCCACCGGGCGGCGGCGGGTGGCGACCGAGCACAGTGCGAGCAGCGCGGCGCCGGTGGCGAGCGCCGACACGGTCGAGGCGACCGCGACCGACAGACCGACGGCGAGCGGCCACCGTCGCCGCCACAGGAGGACGACGAGGCAGCCGGCTGCCACCAGTGGGTCGCCGACGAGGACCCAGTGGGTCGGGCCGCCGGGCTGTTGCCGCATCAGCGCGAGGGTCGACAGCCAGATCGGCAGGCTCAGGACCGCGGCCAATGTAAGCCGCCACGTCTGCTGCCACATCCCGAGCCGCGCCATCACGTCCGTGTTCACCAGGTCATTGTCGCCACCTCGTGCCGGGGGTGGATCAGACCGGAGACCGAGGCGACTTCGACCCAGGTCCACCTCGGGTCCGAGCCAGGTACGACGCAGGTCCGACTCGGGCCTGTCCCGCGGTCGGGGCCGGTCCCGTCCGCCGGGTCGATGTGCCGGGGGCGCCTGGTGCACAGACTCGTTCGTGTGCCGGTCGGGCTTCCACTTCCACGACACCCCGTCGGGCCCCCACAGCCACGACGCCTCGTCGGGCCCCGCCACCACACCACCCCGTCGGACCCCACCACCACGTCACCCCGTCGGGCTGCCACCTCGACCGCAGGAGGACACCTCATGCGCAGAAGTCTGTCCCTGGCTCTCACGGCCGCGGCGCTGGCCGTGACCGCACTCCCCGCGTCCGCGTCGTCGTCGGCGCCGTCGGCGCCGTCGGCGTTAGCGTCCTCGATGTCGTTGCCGGACGCGGCGCCGGGTGCCCTGCGGTGGGGGCCGTGCCCCGAGGGCGTCGTCGCGCCCCGCCTCCAGTGTTCGACACTCGACGTGCCGCTGGACCACCGCGATCCGCACGGCCGGCGGATCGAGGTCGCCGTCTCCCGCCTCCCGAGCGAGCACCCGTCGAAGCGGCGCGGTGTCCTGCTGACCAACCCGGGCGGGCCCGGTGGCTCCGGCCTGACGTATCCGGCGATCCTCGCCGCCTCGGGGCTCCCGCAGGACGTCCTCGACTCCTACGACATCATCGGCTTCGACCCGCGCGGTGTCGGCCGCAGTACCCCGGTGACCTGCGACCTCACGGAGAAGCAGCAGTGGCGCGGCAGCTTCCCGGCGTACGCGTACACGGCGGCCGACGTCACGCGCGAGGCGCCGTACGCGAGGAAGTTCGCGGACCAGTGCGCCGGATCGCGAACGGGGTGGATGCTGCCGCACACCACCACCGCCAACACCGCACGCGACATGGACCGCATCCGGGCGGCCCTGGGCGAGTCACACGTGTCGTATCTCGGCGCCTCGTACGGCAGTTACCTCGGCGCGGTCTACACGACGCTGTTCCCGCGCCGCGGCGACCGCATCGTCCTCGACAGCAACCTGGGTCCCGGTGGCTACGACGTCACCGCCATGCGGCTGTTCGCCCGGGGGATGGCGGACCGTTTCCCGGACTTCGCCGCCTTCGCCGCCGCGCACCCCGAGTACGGTCTCGGCGCCACGCCGCGCCAGATCACCGCCACGTTCTACGCACTCGTGGCGAAGCTCGACGCGAAACCCGTCCAGGGTGTCGACGGGACCGGGTTCCGCGCCTACACGTTCGAGCGGCTCTACGCCGACGCGTCGATGCCCGAGCTCGCCGCGTTCTGGCAGGCGGTCGACACCGGCAAGAAACTGCCGCTGCCCGAACCGACTCCCGGCACGGAGAACGCCCTGGCCGCACGGTCGGCCGTGGTCTGCGGCGACTCGCGCTGGCCGGACCGGGTCCGTGACTATCAGCGCAATGTCGCCGTCGACCGGCTGAAGTATCCGATGCTGGGCGGCTCCACGGCGAGCGTCACCCCGTGCGCGTTCTGGCCCGACGAGCGGACCGAGCCCCCGGTGCGCATCACCGGCCGGGGCCCGTCGAACGTCCTCATGGTGCAGAACGAGCGCGACCCCGGCACGCCGCTGACCGGCGCCCGCGCACTGCGGCGGGCCTTCGGCGAGCGGGCCACGATGGTGACGGCCGACCAGGGCGGCCATGGCGTCTACCCGTACGGGAGCAACACGTGTGCCAATGACGCGGCGACGACGTTCCTGACCACCGGGGAACGCCCGGCGCACGACCTCGCCTGTGCGGCGGAGCCGAGCAAGTGAAGACGGGGCGTCAGGTGGGCGCGCTCGACACGTGTGCACACGTACAGGCGAGTTGAAGATCGACAGGGGTGCCGCACATGTTCAAGGAGATACAGGAACGCCGGGCTGCCCGGCGGATCACCCCGGGGGACGGACGGCCGCTCAAACGGTTCCGCTGGTGGCAGTTGCCCTACCGCTCCCTGTTCTACCTCCGCCTCACCGAGACGGGTGGCAGGCAGGTCGTCTACGCCGTGGACGTCAAACGGGGCCAGGACCAGACCTCTCCCGAGGCCAAGGCCGACCTGTACCTCGACGGCAGTCACCACGCCCGCTCGAGACTCCCCGCCGCCTTTCCGGTGCCGGGCGGCACCGTCGAGGTCCGGCTGAGCACCTTCGGGCTGCGACGCTGCCACTACGTCACCTCGCGGGGCACCGAACAGCTCCTGGTCCCCGACCGCGACTCCGCCGAGGGGCGCCGCGCCCACCTCGACCGGGCGCACCCGGCGCTCAGCCGCGGGATCGGCGCCGCCTCGCTCGGCGTGCTGCTCATCGCGCTGGTCCTGCTGATCGCGCAGCTCGCCGAGAAGGTCACCGAGATACCCGTGGTGGCTGCACGCGTCGGCGTCCTCACCTCCCCCGTCCACCCGTCTCTCCGGGTCAACGCCGTCCTGACCCTGATCACGCTGGCGGCAGGTACGGAACGGGCCCTGCGGCTGCGTTACAACCGGCTGCTCGACGGCACGGCGGGCTGAGGGCTGTCCGCACGCCCAGTCGGCTGCGGCCTGCGCGGCGGTAACTATTTCGCCGCATCCACCTGACCCTTTTGTACCGAAATGGCTAGGAAGGTGCTCGTCACCGCATGTGCTGTGCACGAGCGCACCCCACCACCGCTGGAGCAATCATGATCGTCAAGAAGCTGCACGAAGCCGGAGTGAAGAGCGAGCACGCCTACTGCGCCGCTGTCGGCTCCATCGGGCTGTCCATCGCTTCCTGGGTCGCCTCCAACCGCAGCGAATGCACGGAGCGCGCCGACCGCTGGGGCATCTTCGTCGGAGAGTGGGCGCCGACGTTCTTCGCGCTCGGGCTCGCCCTTGCCAACTACGAAGAGCCGGAGAGCTCCTGACCTTCAGCCCCGCCCGGTCCGGTCCGGGCCCTCACCCGTTGCCCCGCCCCCTATGAGCTCCGCTTGTCGCAGCCAGTCCGTGTACCAGCGGGCGAAGGTGATCGCTTCACCATCCGGACCGAGAAGCGGGGCGAGGTCGATGTCGTCCGCTCGCCGGTCGGACCAGATGGTGCCGCGATGGACACCACTGATGACCAGCCACTCCCTCTGGGCACAGCCGAGGTGGGAGATCACGATGGCGCCGGCGGTGCGCTCGGGAGCGAACATGAGGGCTTCCCAGCGCTCGTCCCACGCCTCGATGGCGTCGTCGAAGTCCTCGATCTCCTCGACGTCCTCTTCCTCGGGACGCACGGCCAGAAGTGCGTCGAGGGCTTCTGGGTCCGGGCCGTGGGGAGGAAAGGGCTGGGCGAGCAAGCCGAGGTCGGCCAGGTCGGCGCCGTCTCCCTCCCAGCGCCAGCGTCCCTGGATGCGGCGGACGGGGAACAGGCCGTACGCGGGGCCCGCGCCGCCTGCGGCCACGGAGGTGAGGAAGCTCCGGTAGTCGTCCGGCAACCGCGCACCCATCTGCGCTTCGAGTTCGGCCAGTTCGGCGCCGGTCAGCGGGTCCTCCAGGACCCACCTGTGCCCGTGCGAGCCGAACACCTCGCTGCTCGACGACTGGGCGCCCAGCGCGATCACACGCTGCCGGACACCGCCCCACTGCTCATCAACCATGCGCAGACCGTACGGGGCGCCACTGACACCGGGCCCGCTCGTTCAATCTCGGCCCCGCCGGTCAGCCGCCGTAGAGCCCCCACTCGTCGAGCCCCTGATAAACATGCGCTTCCAGGCATCGCGGGGCGTCGAGGCCCATGGTTTCGCCGCGGTACAGGGCGACGAGCGAGTCCTTGCCACGCCACCACGTATCGGTGACACCCTGCACTTCGGGCACCGGCTCGTAGCCGCGGAGGTCCAATGCCGCGACGGCCTCGCCCCTGAGCCGAGTGACTGTCTTGGCCCAGCGCCGGGCATGTGCGGCGAGCGCCAAGGACTCCACCCATCCGTCCGTGCTCGCATGCAAGGGCGCCCAGCGGGAGGCGTCGATCCCGAACGCGCCGTCGGGGCCGATCATGAACCCGTAGGCCATGGACACCCTGCAGTCCCCCGCCGGGAAAGACCAGCCCTCCGCCACCGCCCCTTCGGGGCAGTCGGCGTCCAGGACGCGCGGGCCGCCCTCGTAGAACGGGGCAGGCGGGAGGGCGAGGCCGCCCCAGCGGTCTTGAAAGGTCGCGGCCCGTTCGGCCTCGGCAGCGGGGATCCCGTGCGCGAGCCAGACGTCGCGGTGTCGACGGAGGTCCTGGCGAGGAAGACGTATGCCGTCTGCCTCGACGAACTGCCGGGCCCGGCGACTCAGGCCGACGGGCGCGACCGAGATGGGCGACACCGCGTCGTCAGCCGTCATCGCGCGTCACGGTCCCTGTCCCTGTCCCTGAGCTCGCCGCCCACGTCGCCGTCGCCGGAGTGCAGTACAGCCGCCGCGATCTCCCGCACGCGGTCCAGCGTGATGCCTCTGCGTTGTTCGACGGCGAGGGGATGGTCGGTGGGCTCCAGCTCGATGACGGGGCGCTCGCCTACTGGGCGTGTGTGCACACGTGTCCCGACGTCACCGCCGGCGCTGGTGCTGGTCATGGGGCTGAAGCTTAGTGAGGCCACGGTTGCGGTGGGACAGAGGATCGGAGCGCGTTCAGTTGCTGGTGAGGGGAGTGTTGGGCGGCGGACCTCGGCCCTGTCAGGCGCCATATTTCGAGCGCGCCCCGCGCACCCCGCCCCCTACGATCACCTGGTACGGCTGCCGGAAAGGGGCGGAAATGCTTGAGGACGTCGAGGACGTCGAGGGCGGGTCAACGGCGGCGACGCGGCTCGCGGGAGGTGCCCCTCTTCGCCGCACGCTCGATGTCACCGACCCCTCCGACTGGCTCGCGCTGGACGCGGGGGTGCGTGAAGTGGCTTACTATCGCGCGCAGTTCATGCCTGCGTGGGAACACCTGACCCAGCTCGACGAGTCCCGGCTCGCACTCGCCCTCTGCCACCGCGACGGACGGATCCGTCAGGAGGCGCTGAGGCAGTCGGTCCGCTCCCCCGGTCTGCTGCCGTTGGTCGTGATCCGCTGTGCCGACTGGGCCGGCCCCGTGCGCGAACTCGCCCGGACGTTGCTGCGCGAGGCCCTGAGCCTGGACTCCGCCCCCGGCCTCGCCTCGCTCATCCTCCGCGTCGGCCGCCGCGACAGAGGGGCCTTCGCCGTCAATGTACTCGGCGAGACCCTGCGCCGGGCGTCCCACGCGCAGTTCGCGATTCTCTTCGCCGACCCCGACCGCGTCGTCCGGCGCTTCGCCTACCGGCTGGCGATCGAGGGCCGGCTGCTGGGCCACGCCGAGCTGGCCCGCGCGGCTGCCACGGAAAACGACTCCGTGGTCCAGGACCTGTGTGCCACAGCCGCACTCGCGGCTCTGGCGGACGAGGACAGGGGCGGGGAGAGGAAGGGAGACGGGAACGGGGACGGGGACGGGGACGCCTACGAGAGTGTGCTGCCTCTGCTGCTGTCCGCACGCAACCCGCGCACCCGTTCGGCCGGCGTCACCGCGCTGAGACGGGCGGGGCGGCCTGAGCAGGCGGAGCCGTTTCTCGCCGACCGTTCCGCGCTCGTACGCGCCTGTGCGCGGTATGTCGTACGACAGCATGGCGGCGACCCGGCGGCCTGGTACCGGAAGCAGTGCACGGCGCCGGACGACCCCGCCTTGCCGCCCGGCGCGGTCATCGGCCTGGCCGAGTGCGGGGACCGCGCGGACGCCGGGCTGCTGCGGCCGCTGCTCGTGCACCCGGCGGCCGGGGTGCGGGCGCGAGCAGTGGCAGGGTTGCGGGCACTGGAGCGCGCGGATGCGCAACAGTTGCGGCCACTGCTCGACGACCCGGCCCCCGCGGTCGTCCGGGAGACCGTCACGGCCCTGCTGCCCTCGGCCAAGGACCTGCCCGCCGACTGGCTGTTGCAGCGCACCGACTCTGAGCAGCCGCGGCACGTCCGCGTCGGTGCGTTCCGGCTGCTGGACGCGCGCGGCGGCGTCGTGGCGCTCCGGGCGGCG
The DNA here is from genome assembly GCF_043523415.1 of Streptomyces sp. SGAir0957. Taxonomy (NCBI): domain Bacteria; kingdom Bacillati; phylum Actinomycetota; class Actinomycetes; order Kitasatosporales; family Streptomycetaceae; genus Streptomyces; species Streptomyces sp. SGAir0957. The sequence goes on along the minus strand of NZ_CP027293.1, from coordinate 8,296,367 downwards.
GTCGGTCTGCTCGAAGACCCTGACGACAAGCTGCGCACGTGGGCGGCGCAGTCGGTGCAGCGCTGGCATCCGTTGCCGGGCGAGCGGCGCGGTGGCGCGGTCGACGCGGAGGTGGGTGACCTGCTCGACCGCAGTCGACACCTCTTCAGCGAGCCCGTACTGCGTCTGCGCAAGCGGGAGGCCGGGCTGGGCATATGAGCGTTCCTGGTCCGGTCTCCGCCTCGCCGCTCCCGGCACCGGCCTGCCGGTCCTGAACGCCGACACGGGCGAGCCCGTCGGATGGCTGAGCCACCAGGGTGTGCTGCGGGCGCTGCGTCACCCCGAGGAAGGCCGCACGCCCGCACTGTTCACCTCGTAGCAGGAGCAGCAGTGCCCAGGGGCGGGGCGGTCGCATGGCCGAAGGTCGGGGGGGGTCGCCACGTCCGCTACGTTGTCCGCAGCCGGTACGAACGGACCACCGCCACCGCGCACCCGCCCACCAACACGGCAGCGCACGCGGCCAGTCGGAGGGACGCGCCGCGCAGTTCGCCGGGCGCCGCGACTCCTCGCGCCGGTGCCCGGCCTTGTGGGTCGTGGACCACGGGCAGGGTGTCCCCCGGTGCGGTCGACGCGGCGCAGCCGCGCCACACGGCCATCCCGGCCGGGGCCGCTTCGGGGTCGGTGACCGCGCAGACGGCGCGCCCGTGTCGAGCCGACGCCTGGACCGAGGCCACCCGCGCGGGCTCCACGACACCGCGCTGGTGCAGCGCCGCCCCGGCCGCGACGTCGGGTGCCATGACGGCGAGGGCCGCGCCCACCGCCGCGACAAGGCCGATCAGCACGCGTCCGGCCCGCAGCACCATCAAGTACAGGACCAAGGCGGCGACCACCAGCAGGCCGCCTTCGCCGGTGACCAACCCTTCGGGGCCGCCCAGCATCCCGGCGAAGGGCGACGCGACGACCGCGGCAGCCGCACCGGTTCCCGCCGCGAGCCCCTTGGCCAGCCATCGGCACGGAACGCCCATGAACTCGGCGGGCCCCCACAGGCTGCTTCGCAGGCACTCGGCGAGGCCGTGCTCGGTCGAACGGCAAGCCGACGGGTCCCGACGCCGCGCCCGCATACCGCCCCCTTTCGTGCCTGCCTTTGCCGGGTCCACCCTTTCCCGCGCACCGGCCGCGACGCATGGAGCGGCGCCGGACGGCTCGGCGGGGGCCATGCTGCCGGGCACCGGCAACCGGCGACGCCTCACGGGGCCGTTCGACCTCTCACGGCGACCACCACAGATCAGGACCGCCTCCCCGCCAGTCGATCAGTGGTGACGTGACCGCCTCCTCCGCGTCCAGGTCGACGCCGACCAGGCGCAGCAGTTCGATCACATCGGCCAGGCAGTGGGCGACCCCGGCCTGTCTGCCGCGCAGGGTGACCCGTCGCCCGTAGCCGTCCTGCGCCGCGTGCACCACGACGGGCGACGGCGCACGCCGGTCGCCGAGGGGTGGTGACGGCCACGCGTACGCCGAGCCCGCCCGTCCACGCGCGTACTGCTGTGGATATTGCCGGGGCTCTCGGGACTGTCGTGACTGCCGGTGCTCTCGGGACTGTCGGGGCTCTCGGGACCTTGCGGTCATGTGCTCCGTACCTCCTGTCCTGGGTCGCTGATGCGGGGCAGGAGGAACGCGTCGGCGTGGGTCAGCCTGCCTTCGGCGCCTCGCCCCAGCCCAGCGGGTGCGGTCCGGTGCCCTCGTCCGGCGACGGGGCCGGTGGTTCGCCGCCCGCCTGGTTGAAGTCGGTCAACGCGTCGATGAGCGCGGTCCGCTGACGCGGTGCCAGCCGTTCGACGATCGCGGAGATCTCCTGACGGCGCCGGGCGGTGACGTCCTCGACGGTGCGCCGGCCCTCGTCCGTGAGCCGCAGCAACGTCTCGCGCCGGTTGTCGGGGTTGGTCTGCCGGTCGGCGAGGCCGGCCGCGATCAGCCGGTCCACCATCCGCATGGCCGTCGACGGGGCCACGCCCAACAGCTCGGCCAGGGCGACGAGTTTGGTCGCCCCGCGCGAGGAGAGCACCACCAACATGCGGAACTGCGGCAATGTCACCCGGTCCTCGACCTCCGCGAGTGAGCGGGCGGACACCGCCACCAACACCCGCGATGCCGTGAGGACCGCACGGGTCACCGCATCCACGTCGTCCATGGGCTCCGCCGGAGCCGCTTTCCTGGCCATGGCCCTTTTCTACCCTGCCCGCGGCACGGCCGGCCCTCCGCCTGTCCATGTTCCCGCCCCGCCGTCACCTGTGGCGCTGCGGCAGCGCGGCCGCGTCGTCGTGCGGAAACGGTCGGCGTGACTTCCTCGTGGCCACGGCTCTCTCCCCTCCCCGAGTTTTAGACTATGCAAAGCTTGCATGACCTAATAGTCGCAGCACGACATCTGAAGGGCGTTCGTTACGAAACCGATTCCGCGACGCAGCACGTGAGGAGGCACGCGATGACGGCGCAGCAGCACGATCCACATCGGCCAGCGTCTGCTGCCCTTGCATGCGCCTTCATGAACGTCGACGTCGACGGCAGCACCGACTCCTACCGGCGGGCCGGACGGCGGATCCCCTTCGCACGCCTCGACTCCGCCCCTGGCTAGCCGACGAGGCGGCGGCGCCAGGCCAGTGGGGTGACGGCGATCGCCCGGCTCGGGTCACGGTCCCACTCGGCCCGCAGGCCGACTGCCTCAAGTGCGGCCACGACCTCCTGACCGATGGCCGCGGTGGTCTCGGACGAGCCGTCGAAACCGCCATAGAGGAGCATCAGTCCATGGCCGGTCGCGGCGGAATCCGTGCATTGAGTGTGGAAGTAGACGAAGCCGCGGGCGCCGGGCTCGCCTTCACCACCGATCTCCGACTGGCCGCAGTTACGGCAACAGGTGAAGTTCTCCCGGGCCGTGATGCCCGCCTCTCGCAGCGCGGTGAACGCGCGGGTGAGCCGCTCAGGGTCGGTCTCGCCGTGCCACGCGGCCTGCTCCGCGACGCGCTCCAGCCACAACCGATCGGCCAGGGCTTGCGCCTGCTCCCGCGAAACAGGGCGGCGGTCCCGGGTGACCAGATACTCCTCGGCGAGTTCGGCCAGTTCGGCACGGTCCGCGTAGCCGCCGACCAGCACCTCGCGGACGCGCCTCTCCAACTCCCCGCGCTCGTCCTCGTCGAGGTCGAGCGGCGGCACCTCCTGGCTCGGCCCCATGTCCAGCAGCGACCAGGTCAGACCACCGCCCCAACCGGCCTCCTGGCGCGCCCAACCGTTCATCGCCGCGATGACGGCCTCGGGCCCGTCGACCCTGACCTGGAAGTGCCGGTCGGCGGCACCGTCCCGGTACTCCAACGTGTAGTCACCACCGGCCTGGTGCCAGACCTGGGCGAAGACGTCGGGCAGGTCAGGTATCCGCTGGACCACCAGGAACCGGTCACCGTCACCGCCGATGCGCCGCACCAACCGGCCAACTCCTCGATGGACACGCGGACGTACCGCTCCGCGTTCTCCGTCTTCACCACGATCTTGAGCATGCGCAGACTTTGGCACATCCCTCTCGCTCGACGACAACCCCTGAGGAGCCCCTCGGGGTGCCTCCCGGGAGCGCCTCGGGAGCCCCTCCGGAGCGCCTGAGGCATATGGTGTTGCCCATGACGCAAGACGACGGAGATCTGGACAGCCTCGTCCGGAGGCGCATTCGCGCACTGCGGGTGGCGCAGGGCTGGTCCCTGGAGGAGCTGGCCTCCCGCGCCCACCTCAGCCAGTCCTCGCTGAGCCGCATCGAGAACGGGCAGCGTCGCCTCGCGCTGGATCAGCTGGTCACCCTCGCGCGCGCCCTGGACACCACACTCGACCAGCTCGTGGAGACCGCCACCGACGACGTCGTCACCAGCCCCACCATCGACAGCGCCCACGGCCGGATGCGCTGGACCGTCAAGGCGGACCCCGGGATGAGCGTGGTGCGCCAGCGCATGACCCAGCCGCCTCCCGACAATCCGGCGCGCATGCGCGCGCACCCGGGGCGGGAATGGCTCGTCGTCCTGTCCGGCACGGCGACGCTCATGCTCGGGCAGCGCCGCTTCCGGCTAGAGACCAACCAGGCCGCCGAGTTTCCCACGATGATGCCGCACGCCATCGGAGCCGACGGCGGACCCTGCGAGATCCTGGGCATCTTCGACCGTGACGCCCGTCGGGGCCATCAGCGCGACGGCGACAACGACAGCGACAGCGACAGCGACAGCGACAGCGACAGCGACAGCAGTAAGTGACAGTAATGAGTGACAACTGCGAGGGGCACGTTCTTGCGCCCGGAGCAGCAACCGCCACCACTGTCTTGCGTCGTTCGGGATGATTGCTGCCATTCGCGCATGACCGCCGTACCGTGAAACGCATGAACCACGCACCCTCCCAGCCCTCTCCAGCGCACGGCCACAACCACGGCCACGAACACGGCAACCACCACGGGCACGCGCACACGCACACGCACGCCCACAGCCACGCGCCCGAGACGGACTCCCAGGCGGAGATCCTCGACCTCGACGCCGAAGTCCTCGCCGAGCACACCGCTTCGATCACCGCATGGCTGCCCCTGGAGACCTCGCCCCGCCACATCGTGGACCTGGGCGCCGGGACGGGAGCGGGCACGTTCGCCCTGCTCGAGCGCTTCCCGGACGCGCAGGTCACCGCCGTCGACGCGTCCGGGGAACACCTGCGACGCCTGCAGGAGAAGGCGGGCGCCCTCGGCGTCGAGGAGCGCGTGCACACCGTACGGGCCGACCTCGACGAAGCCTCCTGGCCGGACCTCGGCTCCCCCGACCTGGTCTGGGCGTCGGCCTCAATGCACCACATGGCACACCCCGACCGGGCCCTGCGCAACGTGCACGAAGCGCTCGCGTCCGGCGGCCTGTTCGCCGTCGTCGAACTGGCCGGGCACCCCCGGTTCCTGCCCGGGAACGCCCCCGAGGAGCGGCCCGGCCTGGAGGAGCGCGCCCACGCGGCGGCCGACCGCCGCCAAGCCGAGCACATGCCCCACCGAGGCGCCGACTGGGGGCCGATGCTGATCGCCGCCGGGTTCACCGTCGAGGGCGAACGCACCCTCTCCGTCCACCTCGACGGCGCGCACAGCGAAGCGATCGGCCGCTATGCCACCGGCGTTCTGCAGCGCATTCGCAGCGCCGTCGCCGACGCGCTCGCGCCCGGCGATCTCGCCGCGCTCGACGCACTCCTCGACAGCGAAGGCCCGCACAGCATCTTGCGCCGCGACGACCTCACCGTACGCACGGAGCGCACCGTGTGGGCCGCCCGCCGCGCCTGACCACCGACCGCCCCGGCTACGCCCTGACTACACCCTGGCTAGCGGGCCAGACGCTGCCACGCGCCGGGGCGTTGTCCTGTCGCCTTGTAGAAGAACAGCGAGAAGCTCGATGCGTCGGGGAAGCCGAGGGCGGCGGCGCAGCGGGCGGCGGTGAGGCGGTCGTGTGCGAGGAGCCGTTTGGCCTCCAGGACGATCCGCTCGACGAGGTACGCCTTCGCGGTGCGGCCGGTGGCCTGCTGGACCGCTCGGGAGAGGGTGCGGGGCGCGTAGCCCAGCGCGCGGGCGTAGTACGTGGCGTCGTGGTGGTGCCTGAAGTGCGCTTCGACATCGGCGCGGAACGACTGGAACAGCGGATGTGCGAGACCTGCGTCGGCGTGTGGCGGGCGGAGCCGGGCGAGGAGCGCGGAGAGCAGGATCGCGGGCAGCTCCGTGAGGGAGTCGGGGTGTGCGGCGGCTGCTTCGAGGAGGAGATGGTCGCGCGCCATGTCGACGAAGGGCCGGGCGGCGTCGGGGATGTTCCAGTGCGCGGCCAGGTCCGGGGAGGCGACAAGTTCCCGGGTGGCATCGGTGACCGGCGCGGTCGGCGCGAACAGCACGAGATGTCCCGCTACGTGGGCGATGTCGTCCCACCGGTGCACCGCGCCGGGCGGGATCCACACCGCCGACCGGTCTTCGAGCGGGTGCTGGAGGAAATCGACCGTGACGGCGCCGGGGCCTGAGTCGACGAGCGCGAGGACGTGGAAGTCGGCGCGCTGCGTGGCTCCGTCGTTCAGCTCGCGCAGGCGGCCGAACGTCAACGTCTCGACCGTGGCGGCGCGGCTTCCCGGTGGCTGGTAGGTCATCTGCCGGATCTCGTGCACGTGTCCAGTTTTCACCATGCGGCGACCAGTTACGCCGATGCCGTGTCCGAGTGCGGCGGATTCAATGATCGGGCAACGCATTCGCGGAGCCATCGCAGGGCCGTCGCAGGACCATCGCAGGTCCGCCGCAGGTCCGCCGCAGGAACCGTCGCGGGGCCGCAGCAGGGCCGCCGCGCGGAGAATAGGACTCGGAGCGCCATCATGAGCACCACGCAGCGCAAGCATCTGCCCGTTTACGACCATCGGCAAGGTACCGGACCGACCCTGGTCCTTCTGCACTACTGGGGCGGTTCCGCCCGGACCTGGGATCTCGTCGTCGATCGTCTGGCGGGCCGTGACGTGCTTGCGGTCGATTTTCGCGGGTGGAGCCGGTCGAGCGCTCTGCCCGGTCCCTACACGCTCGGCCAGTTCGCCGACGACACGCTCGCCGTCCTCGCGGATGCGGGGGTCGCCGACCACGTCCTCGTGGGGCATTCGATGGGCGGGAAGGTCGCGCAGTTGGTCGCGGCCACCCGGCCCGCGGGCTTGCGCGGCATCGTCCTCGTCGGCTCCGGCCCGGCGAAGCCTGCGGCACAGGTCACCCCCGAGTACCGGGAAACTCTTTCGCACGCCTACGACTCCGCCGAGTCCGTGGCCGGGGCGCGGGACCACGTCCTCACCGCGACCGACCTGCCCGCCCGGCTCAAGGACCAGGTCGTGACCGATTCGCAATCCGCCGCCGAGGCCGCTCGTGGCGAGTGGCCGCTGCGCGGCATCGCGCAGGACATCACCGAGCGCACCCGCATGATCGAGGTTCCCGCCCTTGTCGTCGCCGGAGAACACGATCAGGTGGAACCCGTCGACGTGCTCCGCGACAACCTCATGCCCTATCTCTCCCGAGCCGACTTCACTGTGTTCCCCCGCACCGGGCACCTGATCCCGCTGGAGGCCCCGGGAGGGCTCGCCGACGCCATCACGGCATTCACCCCGGCGGCAGTCTGAGCATCACCCGCGTCGCGCCGGCAGCCGGTCCGCCCCCGGTCCGCCCTGAGCCCTTCGAGTCCAGGCGGGTTCGAGCCGGTCAGATGGGTCCGGGCGGGTTCGGGCGGGGCCAGGCGGGTCCGGGCGGGTTTCCCGCTCGTCGCCCGGTGTTACGCGTACAAGGCAGCCGCCGAGCCGCGCGGCCCGCACCCGCGTCGCACACGGAGGTCTCCATGAGTACGACGGTCAAGGACATGCTCGCCGCCCACCCCGCCGCCGACCTGGCCGGTGTGGACCGCGAGAAGCTGGTCCGCTGCATCGAGGAATGTGTCGCCTGCGCCCAGACGTGTACCGCGTGCGCGGACGCCTGTCTGGCGGAGGAGATGGTCGCCGAGATGACCGCGTGCATCAGGACCGACGCCGACTGCGCCGACCTCTGCGCCGCGACCGCGGCCGTCCTGTCCCGCCGCACCGGCTACGACGCCGGCGTCACCCGCGCCGTCCTCACCGCGTGCGCCGTGGCCTGCAAGGCCTGCGCCGACGAATGCGCGCGGCACGCGGACCAGCACGAGCACTGCCGCGTCTGCGCGGAGGCTTGCCGCCGCTGCGAGCAGGCGTGCGAGGAACTGCTCGCCGCACTGGGCTGACGCCGACGGGCGCGCCGCCGGGGGTCGGGTTCGGCCTCATCCTCAAGCAGCGCTCCGGCAAACTCCGCAGCACGGAACACGGCCTGCTGCCCGGGAACTGGCGGACGACGCCGACCAACTGGCGCTCACCCGGCGGGAGTTATGCGCCCCCCGGAGACGGGTCGGCCCTCCCCTGCCACGGCGCCCAGCGCGCCGTGGAGGCGGATCCTCGCATCGGCCGGCATCGGTCGTCGTCACATGGTCGACCGCACAAGGACAAGTGAGCCGCGGTACGTGGGGCGGCCCCGCAGGTGTCCATAGGCTTCGTCCCAGGCGCCGCAGCCCAGGGCCCTGCGCAGCGAGATGTCGAACTCCTGGCGCGCGCGGTCGTCGATGAAACTCCACGCCGAGCAGGCTCGCCGCGCCGCCGGATCGAGGAGCCTCTCGGGCGGCCGTAATACGCCTCGTTGAAGTCGTCGGTGCAGTCCAGCGGGACGGGGACCGACTCGACCGTCACGGTGCCGCCCAGGGCCCCGGTGAGCGCGGCGAGGGGCGGGTGGCGGCGCGCCTCCGTGTCGAGGACATCGGGCGCGAAGTCGTAGAGCCAGAACTCGCGCACCAGGGCGGGGTCGCACGTGAGGATGACGACGGGGCCGCGGGTCACTCGGCGCATCTCGCGCAGCCCCGCTGCCGGGTCGGACCATTGGTCGACGCTGAAGAGGGCCATGGAGGCGTCGAACCGGCCGTCCTCGAAGGGCAGGTCCTCGGCGACGGCGTCGATCGCCGTCGCCAGCCGGGCCGGGCGCCGCGCCCGCATGGCCAGGGACGGCTCCACCGCGGTGATGGCGTGGGCCGGATTCTCGTAGGACCCGGTGCCCGCACCGACGTTCAGGACGGTGTCGGCGTCGCCGAGGGCCTGGGCGATGGTCTGGGCGATACGTGCGTCGGGGCGGCGGAAGGAGGACGGGCCGTAGCCGAGGGCGCCGTGGCGGACGACGCCGGGGTCGGCGATGCCGGGGGCGGCGTCACCGGCGCCGCCGTCGTGAGTGCGCATGACCATGGGCAACCTCGCCTCGTGGGGGCCGGGACCTGACCGGGACGGTGACCGCCCGGCCCGGGGAACATCACCATCTTGCACCTGCGAGGACAGAAACCCTAGAGGGCTAGCTCATGCTTGGCTGATCACTCAATAGATGACGCATCTGCGGCACCTGGAGGCTTGTAGGTTGTGTGGAACCCCGGTCGGCTCAACAGACCTGCGGGACGGCTTCGCTCGTCCCTGCGGGGCGGCTTCGCTCGTCGTCGCGGAACGCTTCCGGGTGGTCTCAGACGCCGGCCCGCGCCGGTCCCGCCGGTTCGGGTTGACAGGCGCCCTGGGGGTGTTGCTGGGGGATCGCCGGGGCTGTCGCGGCGGGTGGGCCGTCCGCCGCGCCGGACCGAGCACGGCCAGGAGCGTCGGTGAACAAGGCGTGCGTGTGGGTCAGGTGCAGCAGACGCGTGAGGAGCGGGCTCGCCGAGCGGATCGTCACCGTCTTGCCCGCAGCCAGCGCGGCCTGGCGCACCCGCAGCAACACCGCCAAACCCATGGGATCGCAGAACCGCAGTGCCCCAAGGTCCAGCTCAAGCCCCTGGGCGGAGTCGTCGAGGGCGCGGCACAGTTCCCGTTCCCAGCGCGGCCCGGCGTCCATGTCCGCCTCGCCGTCGACCGCCACGACGGTACGCGCTCCCCGTGTACGCACCTCGACGCGCGCCGAGTATGCGGCGGCGGGCAGGGCAGCGCAGTCAGCGTGTTCCGGCACAGCTACCCCTCACGTTCCGGTGTCCAGCGGTTTCCAGTGGTGACCAGGATCACGGGAACAGTACGTCACGTCAACCGATACACGAAATCCATGTCGTGCTTTGTGTGTCATGTAAAGCCTCGTAAACTGGCCTTATGCAGGGACGAAGTGAAGCGCACAGCGGATGGACCTTCCTGACCAACCACGCACGGGTCCTGGCGGCCATCGCCGATGACCGCCATGTCCGCGTGCGGGATCTGGCCGTGCACTGCAGGCTCACCGAACGCGCCGTCCAGCGGATCATCACCGACCTGGAGGACGCCGGGTACCTCTCCCATGTGCGCGAGGGCCGCAGCAACCGTTACGCCATCGACCCCACCAGAGTTCTGCGCCACCCCGCCGAGGCCGACGTCCCCGTCGCGTCCCTGCTGTCCGTCCTGGTCAAGGACGAGGCCGACCGCACCCGGCTGACCGACCACGCCTGACCAAGGCAATCCCAGCTGTCTCAGCTGTCTCAGCTGTCTCAGCTGTCTCAGCTGTCTCAGCTGTCTCAGCTGTCTCAGCTGTCTCAGCTGTCTCAGCTGTCTCAGCTGTCTCAGCTGTCTCAGCTGTCTGAGCCGTCTTAGCTGTCTTCGTCGAGGGTGACGGGGGTGCCGCTCAACTCGGCGTTGCCGGGGGCGTGGCAGACCCAGGCGGTGGAGAAGTCATGGTTCGGCAGCGGCACCACGAGGCCGTTCTGGGCTTCGCACTCCGCCTCGGAGACGGGCGGGTCGCCTGGCCCCACGGCGGCAGCGACTCCGGCGGATCCCATGAGGGCGGCGGTGGCGGCGCCCATGGCGAGTGCGGTGGCAAGACGGCGCATGACACTCCTAGTTCGCAAAGCTGCGGGTAGCGACGTGCGGCTACATGTAGCGACGTGCGGCTACATGTAGCGACGTGCAACTACGCGCGACTACGTATGGCTGGACTGGACACCTGGAGACATGGCCGCCCCGTGACCGGCGCACACGTGTGCCACCTGTTCGCGGCACACACTCCACTCGGTTGGGCGGCCCACCGTGTCGGCGAACTGGTCGACGGTGCCGGTCAGTGGCAGCGCGCGGACGGCCGGGTCGGTGATGCGGGCGGTCAGGGCCGCGGTGAAGCGTTCGGCGTGCAGGACCTTGAACGGTCTGCTGTGGTACGGGCGTGTGGCGGGGTCGACCGGATCGGTGAGGCCGAGCCGGTTGTGGGCGGCGGCGACCGTCTCGTAGGCGCGGGCGAGGTGGTGTTCGCGGGTGTGCCAGTCGGTGGAGGCAAGGGCCGCGGTGAGCAGCGGCGTGAGGACGGCGGCCTGCGGGGTGCGGGCGAAGGCGCTGCCGAGCCACTTGTCGTACGGCGGGTAGCGGCGGTCCATGAGCAGGCAGAGCCGCATGAGATCACGGACCAGGCGGGCGGCGACGACGGCGGAGCCGAGTTCGTCGCCCACTTCGCCGCACCGGCCGACGAAGGCTTCCTCCTGGGAGACGCGCTGCCATTGGCAGGCCAGCAGGTGGAGCCAGAGGTCGTGCGGGTACCAGGCGAGCCGTGCGCGGGCCGGGCCGAGCCGGTCGAGTCCGTCGTGGAAGACGGCACCGGCGGTGACCTCGGCGAGCCGCTGCGCGGGGGTCGCCAGCCAGTCGGGCACGGTGACGTCCTGGCCGGGGTCGAAGCCCAGTTGCTCGGTGAACCAGGTGGTGGGGTCGGTGATGTGCACGCGGTGGTGCACCGGCCCGTCGGTCGCCCGCATGACGCGGATGCCCGCCTCGGCGGTGGCCGCGAAGTGGGTCGGGTACCCGAGGAAGGTCTTCGGCAGCCGCGCGGCCAGCAAGTCGTCGATCGCCGCCCCGTGGCGGGCGACGTCGTCCGGGCGGAGGAACAGTTGGAGCCGGGGTCCCCACTCGTGGTCGGCGGAGCGGGCGGTGTCGAATCCCAGGACTTCCGAGCCGCTGCCGAGCCGGGCGGCGGAGTGGGTGACGCCGGGAAGCACCTCGGCCAGCAGCGGCCGGACGGCCTCGCCGTAGAAGCGGCGGGAGAGTTCCAGTCCGGGGAGGAAGGACGGGGTGGTGGACGGTGCGGTGGACGGGGTGGTGGAAGGTGCGGCGGACGGGGTGGTGGACGGGGTGGTCATGGATCGGAGCCTGCCGGACATGCAGGGCATCGGTCGAAGGGTTTTGAGCGGTGCGGAACCTTACGGATGTATGACCGAAGCGCCGTCGGATGCTTTGGAACGGCTCCGCGCGCCTTCCCGGGCCTACCGTGTCCGGCATGCGTGTTCTGGTCACCGGCGGAGCCGGTTTCATCGGGTCCCATGTCGTGGACGCACTGTCCGCCCGCGGGGACGAGGCGGTGGTGTTTGACGTGCGGGACGAACCCTGGGCCGATGTGCGCGACCCCGAACAGGTCGCCCGTGCGCTGCGCGGTGTGGACGCCGTCTGTCATCAGGCGGCCATGGTCGGGCTCGGTGACGGTGTCACGGACGCGGCGGAGTACGTGTCGCGGAACGACCTGGGGACCGCCGTACTGCTGTCGGCCATGGCACGGGCGGGCGTCGCGCGACTGGTGCTGGCCGGGTCGATGGTCGTCTACGGCGAGGGCCGCTACACGTGCGCCCGGCACGGGGCGGTGCGGCCGGGGCCACGCGCCGTGGAGGACCTCGACGCGGGCCGTTTCGAGCCCAAGTGCCCTGTGTGCGAAGCCGAGTTGACGCCCGGAAGCGTCACGGAGGACGCCCCCGCCGATCCGCGCAACGTGTACGCGACGACCAAGCTGGCGCAGGAGCACCTCGCCGCGGCCTGGGCCCGCAGCACGGGCGGGGTGGCGGTGTCGCTGCGCTACCACAACGTCTACGGTCCCCGGATGCCGCGCGACACCCCGTACGCCGGTGTCGCCTCGTTCTTCCGCTCGGCGCTCGCCCGCGGACAGGCCCCGCGGGTCTTCGAGGACGGCGGTCAGCGGCGGGACTTCGTGCACGTACGGGACGTGGCGGCCGCCAATGTCGTCGCGCTGGCCGCTGATTGCGCTCCGTCCGCGCTGACCTCGTACAACACGGGCAGCGGGGTGCCGCACACGGTCGGGGAGCTGGCGCGGGCGCTGGCCGACGCGTGCGGCGGGCCGCGGCCGGTGGTGACCGGCGAGTACCGGCTCGGGGACGTCCGGCACATCACCGCCGACTCCTCGCGGCTCCGTGACGAGCTGGGGTGGCGGCCCGAGGTGTCCTTCGAGGACGGGATGCGGGAGTTCGCCACCGAATAGGGCCCTGAGCGGCAGGGCCCCGAGCAGCAGGGCTCTGAGCAGGGCGGCGAACAGGGCTCACGGGGCCGTCGGGAGCGTCACCTCGAACCGGCAGCCGCCCGGGATGTTGCGGACGGTCGCCCGGCCCTGGTGGGCCTCCACGATGCCGCGCACGATGGCCAGGCCGAGGCCCGCCCCGGCGGGCGGGGTCCGGGCGTGGCTGCCGCGCCAGCCGGTCTCGAAGACGCGCGGCAGATCCTCCTCGGGGATGCCGCCGCAGCCGTCGGTGACGGACACGACGACGCCGCCGGTGGCGCGGGTGGCGGCGACGGCGACCGTGCCGTCGGCGGGGGTGCGGCGGATCGCGTTGACGAGGAGGTTGCCGAGGACGCGGCTCATCTCCTTGCCGTCGACCTCGACCGGCACCGGTTCGACCTGATGCCCGACGAGCCGCACCCCGTGTTCGCGGGCGAGCGGGTCCGCGCCGGCGAGGGCGTCGCTCACGAGTTCGTAGAGGGAGACGCGCGCGGGGGCGAGGGGCAGGGCGCCCGCGTGGATGCGGGAGAGTTCGAAGAGGTCGCCGACCATGCCGTTGAGCCGTTCGACCTCGGTGCGCATCTGGGTGAGGTATCGGCCGGGGTCGGCGGCCACACCGTCCTCCAGGGCTTCGGCCATGGCGCGCAGTCCGGCGAGAGGGGTGCGCAGGTCGTGCGAGATCCAGGCGACGAGTTCGCGCCGGGAGGTCTCCAGGGCGCGCTCGCGTTCACGGGAGGCGGCGAGCCGGATGCTGGTCGCCTCCAGTTCGCGGCTGACCGCCTCCAGTTCGGCCGTGGCGGGGAGGTGCGGGGCGGCGAAGTCGCCGCCGTCGCCGAACGAGCGTGCCGCGAGGGCGAGTTCACGGCTGCGGGCGACGACCCGGCGCCCGAGGACGAGGGCGGTGGCGAGGGAGACGACGGCGGCCATCGCCACGACGGTGGTGACCACCTTCAGGTCGTGCGGGGACAGGAACATCGCCCAGGCCACGGCGAGGGTCCCCGCGAGCATGGCGACGACACCGACGGCGGAGACGACGGCGAGGGACACGGTGAGCGAGCGTCGGCGCAGCAGCCGCAGGGCGACGGCGCCGACGAGGCCGGAGCAGGCGGCGCCCGCGAAGGAGTAGAGGGCGATGAGGAGATTGGCGTGCACCGTCAGGCCTCCGACGCTTCAGGACGGCCGGGCTCCGACGTTTCAGGACGGCCGGGCTCCGAGGCTTCGGGACGGCTGGCCTCCGACGCCTCCGGACGACCCACCTCCGACGCCACCGGACCGCCCACCTCCGACGCCACCGAACCGCCCACCTCCGACGCCACCGGACCGCCCGCCTCGAAGCGGTAGCCGACGCCCCACACCGTCTGGATCAGGCGCGGGCGGGCCGGATCGTCCTCGATCTTGCCGCGCAGCCGCCGGATGTGGACGGTGACGGTCGACAGGTCGCCGAAGTCCCAGCCCCACACCTCGCGCATCAGGTCCTCCCGGCTGTACGCGCGTCCGGGGTGTCGCAGGAAGAACGCGAGCAGGCCGAACTCCCGCAGCGTCAGGGGGAGTTCGGTGCCGTCGCGGGTGGCGCGGCGGGCTGCGGGGTCGACGGTGAGGCCCGCCGCGCGTACGGGGTGACGGTCCGCGTCGGGGCGGGCGCGGCGCAGGACGGACTCCACCCGCAGCACCAGTTCGCGCGGGCTGAAGGGTTTCGTGACGTAGTCGTCGGCGCCGACCTCGAGGCCCAGGATGCGGTCGTCCTCGTCGCCGCGCGCGGTCAGCATGATGACCGGGACCGGGCCGCGGGCCCGCAGCCGGCGGCAGACCTCCAGGCCGTCCATGCCGGGCAGCATCAGATCGAGCACCACGAGGTCCGGAGGGCCGGCGGCGGCGCGGGCGAGCGCCGCGGGGCCGTCGCCGGCGTGATCGACCGCGTAGCCGGCCCGGTCCAGGTAGCCGACGACGACCTCGGCGACGGTCGGGTCGTCGTCGACGACGAGGACCCGGGGGCCCGGCCCGTCGGTGGCGCTCTTCGCGGGCTCGTATGACTCGTGCATCGCTCCAGCGTGACACCCTCGGAGCCGCGGGGCGGGTCCCGGAGGGCGCGCGGGAGCGGACGTCCGCGTTTCGTAAGGAGCCAAGGACCGTTTTGTCCGTTTGGCGCTCGTAGGGTGAAAGCCGTGACAACCCCACCACCACCGGTCGACGTGATTCTGCCCTGCCTGAACGAGGCCGAGGCCCTCCCCTGGGTCATCGAACGCATTCCTCCCGGCTGGCGGGCGATCGTCGTCGACAACGGTTCCACGGACGGTTCCGCCGACCTCGCCCGCACGCTCGGCGCCGAGGTCGTGCACGAGCCCCGGCGCGGCTTCGGCTCCGCCTGCCGCGCGGGTCTCGCCGCCGCCGGCGCCGACATCGTCTGCTTCTGCGACTGCGACGCCTCCCTCGATCCGGCCCGCCTGACGCCGTTCGTCGACGAGGTGCGGGCGGGCGGCGCCGACCTGGTGCTCGGACGGCGCCGCCCGGCGGGCCGCGGTGTCTGGCCGGCCCACGCCCGCGTCGGCAACCTCGCACTCGCCCGTATGGTGCGCCGCAGGACCGGCGTGCCGCTGCGCGACCTCGGCCCGCTGCGCGCCGCCCGTCGCACGGCCCTCCTCGACCTCGACCTCACCGATCCGCGCAGCGGCTACCCGCTGCAGATGGTGGTGCGGGCGGCCGACGCGGGCTGGCGGATCGCCGAGCACGACGTGCCGTACCTGCCGCGCAGCGGGGCGTCGAAGGTGACCGGCACCTGGCGCGGCACCTGGCACGCGGTGCGCGACATGCGCCGCGTCCTCGCCGAACCGCCCGGGCGCGGGCCCGTCCGCACAGCCGCCTCGGCGGGGGAAGGAGGCGCGCGGTGAACACGCTGCTCGTCATCGCCAAGGAGCCGCGCCCCGGCCGGGTCAAGACGCGGCTCACCCCGCCGTTCACGCCCGCGCAGGCCGCCGCGCTCGCCGAGGCGGCGCTCACCGACACCCTGCGAGCGGTCGCCGCCGCCCCGGCGGACCGGCGCGTCCTCGTCCTCGACGGGCGGCCCGGACCGTGGGTGCCGCCCGGCTTCGACATCGTGCCGCAGTGCGCGGGCGGGCTCGACGCACGCCTCGCGGCCGCCTTCGCCGGGTGCCGGGGCCCCGCGCTGCTGGTCGGCATGGACACCCCGCAGGTCACGCCCGCCCTCCTCGACGTCCGCTTCGACACCTGCGACGCGTGGTTCGGGCCCGCACTCGACGGCGGATTCTGGGCCCTCGGGCTCGCCGCACCCGATCCCGGGCTGCTGCGCGGCGTCCCCATGTCGACCCCGCACACCGGTGAGCTGCAACGGGCCCGGCTCGTCGCCGCCGGACTGCGGGTGCGCGACCTGCCCGCCCTGCGCGACGTCGACACCGCCGCCGACGCCCACGCCGTCGCCGAGCTGGCCCCGGCGAGCAGGTTCGCCGCGCGCCTGGCGCACTGTTCGCCGGCGGTACGCCGATGAGCGCGCCGCCCGTCACCCCGTCCTGGGCGAGCGCCGACCCGTACGCGTACGCGCTGCGGGCAGGCCGCGGCCCGCTGTTCCTGCGCCGCGCCGACGGCTGGCTGCTGCCTCTGGAGGTGGAGCGCTGGTGTGCGCGGGCCGACGCGGTGGACCGGGAGGTTCTCGACCGCTGCGAGGGGGCGGTCCTCGACGTGGGCTGCGGTCCCGGCCGGCTCGTCGCGGAGCTCGCCACCCGGGGCAGTGCCGCGCTCGGCATCGATGTCAGCGAGGCCGCCGTCGACCGCACGGAGCGGCTCGGCGGCCCGGCGCTGCGCCGCTCCGTCTTCGACCCGCTGCCGGGCGAGGGCCGCTGGGACACCGTGCTCCTGATGGACGGCAACGTCGGCATCGGCGGCGATCCGCGCGCCCTCCTGCAGCGGGTGGCGCACCTCCTGCTCCCCGGCGGCCTGCTGATCGCGGAGACCGCGCCGGTGGACGTCGACGAACGCGCCCAGGTACAGGTCGTCGACGTCCCGTCCGGCGCCCACGACGACGGCCGCCCCTTCCCCTGGGCGCGCCTGGGCTCCGAGGCCCTGCTGCGGCACGCGGCACCGGCGGGGTTGGCCGTCGACGCTCAGTGGTCCGCGGGCGGGCGGCGCTTCGTCGCCCTGCGCTCCCGCAGCACCGAGCAGGTCAGCACCAGCGCCGAGCCGCCGAACAACGCCGCGGTGATCAGCAGCCAGTGGGGCAGGAACGGGGAGGCGGACAGCCCCGTGGCCGACCGGTAGCGCGCGTCCATCGACCCGCTGATCAACGGGTACCAGACGAGCAGCAGCAGGAGGGACAGCGCGGCCGGGACCCGGACGTATCCGGCCCGCGCCCGCTGTCCCGCGCTGCCCGCCACCGCCAGGAGCACCTTGTCCGCCGCCGAGTACAGCGGCACCAGAACGAGGTCGTGCAGCAGCGCCGCCCCCACGATCCACAGCGCCACTCCGAGCCAGTCACCGGCGAAGAGCCGCAGCCCCGCGTAGGCGGCGAGCGCGAACGAGCATGTCAGCAGGGCGAGTTGCAGCGGGCTTCCGAGTCGCGGCCGGACCCTGGTCCACTTGCCTGTCATCGTCTTCACAGCCTTCCGAACGTCAGCCGGGTCACCCATTTGGTGTTCAGCACTCCGGGTGCGGCGGGCACGATGATCCGCGCCGGGTAGCCGTGGTCGGGGGAGAGCGGGGCCCCGTTCACGTACAGGGCGAGCAGGGAGCGCGGATCGGCCACCTGGTTGGCGCGCAGCGCGGCGTGCCGGAACGCGCCGTGGCGCTGGAGGGACTCGACGAACACGTCCGGCGGATCGTCCGCGTCGTGGCCGGCGAGGGCCGCGAGGTCCCGCAGCCGTACGCCGCGCCACCGCTGGTCGGACGTCGACCAGCCCTCCACGCAGGCGATCGGCAGCGCGGCACTGTGCTGGACCATCCCGTCGAGCTGCGCCCGGCTCAGGCGCACCGTGCCGCCGCGTCCGGTGACGACCAGGCGCCACGCGTCCGCGGAGGTCTCGGCCGCGCCGACACCCGCGTAGGCGGCGGTCTTGTTGATCTGGAAGCCGTTCGGTCCTTCGCCGGGTTCGGCGCCGCCGTGCGGGGCCAGCAGCGCCGTCGGGCGCAGCCCGTCGAAGCCCCGCCCGACGGTCGTCGCGAAGAGCAGTGCCGATCCGCCGCCGACGAACCACAGCGCGCCGCGCCGCGAAACCGTCGCCGGACCGGGGCTCGGGGCGACCAGCTCCTCTTCCACCTCCGCCTTCTCCGCGCCGGCTCGCATCGTCCGTACGTTGCGCAGTGCGGCAGGTGTCTTGAGCGCCGCGTGTGTCAGGAAGGCGGCGAAGAAGACCCAGGCACCGTAGAAGTGCAGCGGGTAGAACGAGCCGGGGAAGAGGTAGTCCAACTGGACGTTGAGGACGCCCGTCACGAACTCGAACAGGCCGCCGCCGACCAGCAGAAGCAGCGAGAGCCGCTCCAGACCGTGCGCGAGGGAGCGGACCGGCGGCAGCGCGAACAGCCGGGGCAGCACGGACCACAGCTTGGCGAGAAGCACCGGGATCAGCGTGACGCCGAGCGTGACATGCACCCCCTGCGTCAGCCGGTACAGCCAGTGCGGGTGCGTCGGCCAGGCGAACAGGTAGAAGCCGAGCAGCCCTTTGCCGGGGGTCTTGTCGTTCACCGCCGCCAGGTCCGGGTTGTACGCGGCGTAGGAGAGAAGGCCCGTCACGAACAGCACGGGAACACCGAGGAGCAGCACGAGGCCGAGCACCGAGGTGAAACCGGAACCGCGCAGCGGGCTGCGCCAGAATCCGGGGGAAGTGGGAGAACGAAGGGTGTCGCGCATGGTGCGACCGTAGGCCCGATCCCCGCCCGATCCGCCCGCACGACCCATGACGAAACGCTGACGTCCGGCCCCGGCGCCGCCGTTCGCGCGCCCACGCGTCCTAGCGTTCCCGTGTGACCCGCACCGACGCTCCCCCCAGGTCCGCCCGGACCGCACCCCGCTCCGGCCGCCGCGACCTGTACGCCGTCGCCGGGGCCGCCCTGCTCGTGGTGGCCGCCGTGCTGATCGGCCGCCACATCGAGTTCACCCGGCACACCCTGCACGTCGGCTGGCCGCCTCTGTACGCCGACTGGCTGCCCCATGCCGGCCCCGGCACCCCCGCGGCGCTCGTCGTGGCCGCCGCGGTCGTGGCGTACGGCCCCGCGCTCACGACACGACTCTCCTGGCCCGCGCTCCTCGCCACGTCCTGGGCGACCGCGACCGCCTGGATCCTGAGCCTGGCCCTGATCGACGGGTGGCATCGCGGCATCGCCCGCCGCCTCACCACCAAGTACGAGTACCTCCAAGTCATCGACCGCTTCCACGACATCCCGGCCACCCTGCGGGACTACACGCACCACATCCTCATCGACTCCCCCGACCACTGGCCCCCGCACACCGCGGGCCACCCTCCGGCCGCACCGCTCACCTTCGTCCTCCTCGACCGGATCGGCCTCGGCGGCGGCGGATGGGCCGGAATGTGGTGCGTCGTCGTCGGCGCGACGGCCTGCGCGGCGGTACTGACCGCCGTCCGGGCGCTGGCCTCCGAGGACTGGGCGCGGCGCGCGGCACCGTTCCTGGTCCTGGCACCGGCGGCGGTGTGGATGGGCGCGTCGGCCGACGCCTACTTCGCGGCCGTCGCCGCCTGGGCCGTGGCGCTGCTCGCCCTCGCGGTGAGCGGCCGGTCCGTGGGGTGGGCGGCGGGCTCGGGCCTCCTGTTCGGCCTGGTCTGCTACCTCTCGTACGGGCTCACCCTCTTCGCCGTCATCGGCGCCGCGGTGCTGTTCCTCGGGCGGCACCGCGTACGGGAACGGCCGGTGCTCCTGGCCCTGCTGGTCGCCGGTGTCGCGGTGGTCCCGGCGGCGTTCACCCTCGCGGGGTTCGACTGGTGGGAGGCCTACCATCTTCTGGTCACCCGCTACTACCAGGGCGCGGGCGGCGTCCGCCCCTACGGGTACTGGGTGTGGGCCAACCTCGCCTGCACGGTGCTGATCGCGGGCCCGGCCACGGTCGCGGGCCTGCGCAGGGCCGTCGGCCAACTCCTTCCGCGTGCACTCCCCCGGCCCCTGACGCCCCGCGCCCGCCTCGCCCTCCTCACCACGAGCGCGCTGCTGGCCCTGCTCGCCGCCGACCTGTCCGGCATGAGCAAGGCCGAGACGGAACGCATCTGGCTGCCCTTCACCATGTGGCTGCTCGCCGCGCCGGCCCTCCTCCCCCGGACCCGGCTCCGGGCCTGGCTCGTGGCACAGGCGGTATTGGCGCTGACCCTCAACCATCTGCTGCTGACCGGTTGGTGACGGACTCGGGATCCGCGTCCGTAGGAAGGCCGAGTGTGCCGTTGGGCCCCGCGCCGGGAGATCCGGCCTCCGGGCGCGAGGCCGGATCGTCCCTTAACGCCGCCCGGCGCGCGTGGCAGCGTGCTCGGCGACGCGACGCGACGCGCCGCGACGCGACGCGACGCGGCCAGGCCCGGCCCGGCCCGGCCCGGCGGGGGCGCGTCCCGCCCCGCACATCCGAACCCGCTACGCGTGCTTGTGGAGGGAATCCGATGGTGAAGGACTTGTCGAAGCGCAGGCTGGCCGCGCTCGACGCGCACTGGCGCGCCGCGAACTATCTGGCCGTCGGCCAGATCTACCTGCTCGACAATCCCCTGCTGACCGAGCCACTGCGCCCCGAGCACGTCAAGCCGCGGCTGCTCGGCCACTGGGGCACCTCCCCCGGGCTCAACCTCGTGCACACGCATCTCAACCGGATCGTCACGGAGCGCGGACTGGATGCCCTGTGCGTCTGGGGACCCGGCCACGGGGGACCCGCGGTACTCGCCAACTCCTGGCTGGAAGGGACGTACACGCGGACGTATCCCGACGTCACCCGTGACGCCACGGGCATGCGGCGGCTGTTCCGGCAGTTCTCCTTCCCCGGGGGCGTCCCCAGCCATGTCGCGCCGGAGACTCCCGGCTCCATCCATGAGGGCGGCGAACTGGGCTACTCCCTCGCGCACGCGTACGGAGCCGCTCTCGACAACCCGGAGCTGCTCGTGGCCTGCGTCATCGGCGACGGAGAGGCGGAGACGGGACCGCTGTCCGCGTCCTGGCACTCCAACAAGTTCCTCGATCCGGCGCACGACGGCGCCGTCCTCCCGATCCTGCATCTCAACGGCTACAAGATCGCCAACCCGACTGTCCTGTCCCGCCTCCCCGAAGCCGAGCTCGACGAGCTGCTGCGCGGGTACGGCCACGAACCGCTGCACGTCACCGGCGCGGACCCGCTCCGCGTCCACCAGGCCATGGCCCGCGCGCTGGACCGGGCCGTCGACGGGATCCGCGCCGTCCAGCACGAGGCCCGCACCGGCGCGGCCGGGCACCGGGGCCGCGCCCGCTGGCCCATGATCGTGCTGCGTACGCCGAAGGGATGGACAGGTCCGCGCGTCGTCGACGGACAGCCGGTGGAGGGGACGTGGCGCGCGCACCAGGTACCGCTGTCACAGGTGCGCGAGAACCCCGAGCACCTCCGCCAGTTGCAGGCGTGGCTGCGCTCCTACCGGCCCGAAGAACTCTTCGACCCGCAGGGCCGGCCCGTGCCCCGGGTGCTGGAGTGCGTGCCCGAGGGGGCACGGCGGCTGGGCGCGACCCCGCACGCCAACGGCGGCCTGCTGACCCGCGCACTGCCCCTCGCGTCCCTGGAGCGCTTCGCCGTCCCCGTCGACAAGCCGGGCAGCACGCTGCACGAACCGACCCGGGTGCTCGGGGGCCTGCTCGCCCAGGTCATGCGGGACACGGCCGGGCGCCGCGACTTCCGCGTCGTCGGGCCCGACGAGACGGCCTCCAACCGTCTGCAGGCCCTCTTCGACGTGACCGGCAAGGCATGGCAAGCCCGAACGGTGGCGACGGACGAGCACCTCGCCCAGGACGGCCGCGTGATGGAGGTGCTCTCCGAGCACCTCTGCCAGGGCTGGCTGGAGGGCTACCTCCTCACCGGCCGGCACGGTCTGTTCTCCTGCTACGAGGCGTTCGTCCACATCGTCGACTCGATGGTCAACCAGCACATCAAGTGGCTGCGCACGGCGCGGACGCTGCCATGGCGGGCGCCCGTCCCCCCCATGGCGGGCGCCCGTCCCCTCCCTCAACTACCTCCTCACCTCACACGTGTGGCGCCAGGACCACAACGGCTTCTCGCACCAGGACCCCGGCTTCGTGGACCACGTCCTCAACAAGAGCCCCGACGTCGTCCGCGTCTACCTGCCGCCGGACGCCAACACGCTGCTGTCCGTCGCCGACCACGTGCTGCGCAGTCGCGATTACGTCAACGTCGTCGTCGCCGGCAAACAACCCTGCTTCGACTGGCTCTCCCTGGAGGAGGCCCGCGAGCACTGTGCGCGCGGCGCCGGGATCTGGGAGTGGGCGGGTACCGAGCGCGACGGCCACGAACCCGACGTGGTGCTGGCCTGCGCCGGTGACGTGCCCACCCAGGAGGTCCTCGCGGCCGCGGATCTGCTGCGCCGGCAGCTGCCGGACCTCGCCGTCCGCGTCGTGAACGTGGTCGACATCGCCCGGCTCATGCCGAGGGACGACCATCCGCACGGCATGACGGAGTTCGAGTACGACGCCCTGTTCACCACCGACCGGCCGGTGATCTTCGCCTATCACGGCTACCCGTGGCTGATCCACCGTCTCGGCTACCGCCGCACCGGCCACGGCCACCTGCACGTACGGGGCTACAAGGAGTCGGGGACGACGACGACCCCGTTCGACATGGTCGTGCGCAACGACCTCGACCGGTACCGGCTCGTCATGGACGTCATCGACCGTGTGCCCGGCCTCTCCGTCCGGGCCGCCGCCGTCCGCCAGGCCATGTCCGACGCCCGGACCCGTCACCGCGCCTGGATCCGGGCGCACGGTACGGATCTTCCCGAGATCGCCGACTGGTCCTGGACGGGCTGACCCCGAGAGGACGCTAGGCGCGGATCACTGAGCGGTGTCCGGGTGCCGTTCGCGGATCTGCGTCGCGATGACGGCGGCCTGGATGCGCCGCTCGACCCCCAGCTTGGCGAGCAGCCGCGAGATGTGGTTCTTCACCGTTTTCTCGGCCAGGTAGAGACGCCGGCCGATCTGCCGGTTGGTGAGCCCGTCGCCGATCATGTCGAGGATCTCGCGTTCGCGGGCCGTCAATTCGGCCGGCTCGTCGGGTTCCGCCGCTGCTTCATGCCGCGTACGCAGGCGGGCGAGCAGCCGGGAGGTCGCGGCGGCGTCAAGGAGCGACTGCCCGGACGCGACGGTACGCACGGCGTCGACGAGGTCCGGACCCTGGATCTGCTTCAGCACGTATCCGGAGGCTCCTGCCATGATCGAGTCGAGGAGCGCCTCCTCCTCGTCGAACGAGGTCAGCATCAGGCAGTTCAACTCCGGTAGCAGGGTGCGCAGTTCGCGACAGACCGTGACTCCGTCACCGTCGGGCAGCCGGACGTCGAGAACGGCGACGTCGGGGCGGAGTGCGGGCACGCGGACCAGTGCCTGCCCGACGGTGGCGCCTTCGCCGACGACGGTGATGTCGTCGGCCTCCTCCAAAAGGTCGCGCACTCCCCTGCGCACGACTTCGTGGTCGTCGAGGAGGAAGACCCTGACCGGGCCCGGGGCCCCTGAGCGCGCACCGTCCGCCATGACGGCTCCTGTCCGTGCGTCGTCGCGCGTGCGCCGGTGGCCGGGGACGGCCACCTGGCCTGCCGACTCCCGATCCTCGGGGAATTCCCGCTCCGACGCCAGGCGCGGTCTGGCCCTTCGCCCGCCGTGGCGGGATCGGCACGGTCGCGTTGACACGTGCGACACCGGTCGGCTCGGCGTCAGTTCGAGGTCAGTTCGGCGTGGGTCCCGGTGCCGTCATGACCGGCGCTGAGTGTCGCGCCGTTGCGGCGCAGGGCGACCAGTGCCGCCGTGTTGTCCTGCGTGGTGTCCGCGACCACCGCACGGGCTCCGGCTCTCGCGGCTTCGGCCAGGACGATGCCGAGCGCGGCCGTGCCGATGCCGCGTCCGCGATGCGAACGGCCGAGCCACATGCCGGTCTCCAGGACGTCTTCACCGTCACGACGCGCCAGACGGGCCGATCCCACGGCCTTCCCCTCGTATCGGATCACGAAGGTGGCCTCGCGCAGGGGGCCGTGGAGGCCAGGCCATCGATCCCGATGCCACTCGCGGAAGCTCTCCCGGCGCTCGGCCGTCCATCCCGGCGGTCCCGCCACAGCAGGCATCACCTCTTCGGGCGCTGCGTCCTGGACAGCCACGGCGAGGAGTTCGTCGAGGTTCGCCTCCTCGACCTGCTGCACTTCCACGTGACCGACCACGTCGGCGCCCCTCCTGCGAGTGCTGATCCTACGAGTGCTGGTCCTGCCACTGTTGATCCTACGAGTGCTGGTCTTGCCCTTGCCACTGCTGACCTGGGAGCTCCGAGCCGCTGTGACATGCCTCGGCGGTCGCCCCACTCCGGCGATGGCGGCCGTCACCCGAGCAGTGACGGCCGCCGGCCGGGCGATCGCCGTGGCCTCCCGAAGGTCAGCCCACGGTCCACTTCTGGTTGGCGCCGCCCGAGCAGGTCCAGATCTGCAGTCGCGTGCCGTTGGCGGAGTTGTTGCCGGTCACGTCAAGGCACTTGTTCGCCTGCGGGTTCACGATGTCGTTGGCCGAGCTGACCGCCCACTTCTGCGCGGCGGTCCCGTTGCAGTCGTAGAGCTGGACGGGCGTGCCGTCGGCGGTGCCGCCGCTGGCCACGTCGAGGCACTTGCCGAGCGCGCGGAGCGTGCCGTCGGAGGCCCGGGTCCACTGCTGGGCGGCGGTGCCGTTGCAGTCGTAGAGCTGGATGGGGGTGCCGTTGGCGGAGTTCGCCGCGGCGACGTCGACACACTTGCCCGCGAGGCCCCTGATCGCACCACCGGTGGGCGTGTCGCTCGTGGTCACCGACACCGAGTCGACGACGAGCTGGGCGGGGAAGGTCGTGGAGCTGTTGGGGTCACCGGGCCAGTAGCCGCCGACCGCCAGGTTGAGGATCAGGAAGAACGGCTTGTTGAAGGCCCAGGTCTTGCCGCTCACGTCGGCGGGCGTGCGCGTCTGGTAGACGACGCCGTCGACCGACCACTTGATCGAGTTGGGCGCCCAGTCGACGGCGAAGGTGTGGAACGCGTCGGCGAAGGCCTGACCGCCCGGCAGCGTGTACCCGGCGCCGACACCGGCCGATCCGGAGTAGCCGGGGCCGTGGATGGTGCCGTGGACGGTGGAGGGCTCGAAGCCGACGTTCTCCATGACGTCGATCTCACCCGAGTTGGGCCAGCCGACCGAGCCGATGTCCGTGCCGAGCATCCAGAAGGCGGGCCACATGCCCTGCCCGCGCGGTATCTTCATGCGCGCCTCGACGTGCCCGTACTGGGCGCTGAACTTCCCGGAGGTGTTCAGCCGGGCCGAGGTGTACTGGCATGTCCCGTACCAGCACTGGTAGTTGGCCGGGTTCTCCTTCTTGGCCGTGATGACCAGATGGCCCTGGCCGTCGAGGGCGGCGTTGTTGGTGCCGGACGTGTAGTACTGGCGCTCGTGGTTGTTGACGTTGTCGCCGGTCTCGAGCGTCCACTTCGACGAGTTCACCGCGCTGCCCGCGGCGCCGTCGAAGGTGTCGGAGAACGTCACCGCGGCGGCGGTGGCGGCGGTGGCATCCGATGGTTCCGCGCGGGCGACGCCGGTCGCGGCGGATGCGACCAGCGTTGCGGACAAGGCGGCGAGCAAACATCTGCGGAGCAGGCGGTGGGGAGTCACGTCTCGGTCCTTCCGGGGCGGTCGGGCACGAAGGGGGCCGACCGGAATGGAGGTGAAAGCGTTTCGCCTGTTGATTTAAGGAGTGAAGTAAGGGGGGCGTCAAGAGATTGGTACGGGCCAACTGTTGAAGCCTGCGCACCCCTTCGCCGCACACGGCTGATGGCAGTATGGCCGGATGTCTATGCCTGGGCGTGCGTTGAGTTTCGGAGCTGTGGCGGAGGCCTACGAACGGTTCCGGCCCGGTTACCCGGCCGAACTGTTCGACGTGGTCACCGCCTACGCCGGCCGTCCGCTACGGACCGCGCTCGAGATCGGCGCCGGCACGGGCAAGGCGACCCGCCTGTTCGCCGGACGCGGGATCATGGTGACCGCCACCGACCCCGACCCGGCCATGCTCGCAGAACTGCGCAGACACGTACCGGCGAACGTCACGACGGCGCAGGCGGCGTTCGAGGAGCTACGACCGGCCGAACGCTATGGACTGGTCTATGCGACGGCAGCGCTGCACTGGACGAACCCGGAGGGCCGATGGCCACGTGCGGCCGCGCTGCTGGAACCGGGGGGCGTGTTCGCCTCGTGCGTCGGGCCGTTCCGCCTGGCCGACCCGGCTGTCGAGGAAGCCGTCCGCGCGGCACGCGCGCCGTTCCTCGCCAGTGACGAGATCCCCTCGCCCGACGGAACGCCTCCGGGTGAGGAGATGCAATGGCCGGGTACGGAGTTGCAGCGGGCCGAGTGGTTCACGGATGAGCGTCAGTGCGTGATCGAGCGCCGCATGACGCTGAGCGCTCATGACTACGTCGGCCACCTCTCGACCGTCTCGGCCTATCGCGTCCTGCCGACAGCGGAACGGGAACAGGCAGTCAGGCAGGTCATGCGCGTACTGCCGGACAGCGTCGTCATGACCGCCGACATCACCGTCCATCTCGCGCGGCGGCGCTGCGAGGACTGAGCACGAAAGAGCACGATGAGCACGAACCGACGCGATGAGGTGGCACGGGCGGCTCCGCTCCCTCACCGCTGTGCGTCGAGGTGCTTACGGTGGACGGTGGAGCTGTGCCGGACGGTCATGCCGACGCGCAGGTAGAGGTCGAGCGCGCCGGTGTCGGAGTGGGTCCACAAGGTGCAGGAGCGCAGTCCCGTGCGGTGGAAGGCGCGGAAGGTGTGGCGCAGCAGGAGCCGGGCGATCCCGCGGCCGCGGTGGTCACGGTGTACGGCGACCTGTTCGAGGTGGCCCTCGCTCGTGCCCGGCACCCTGAGCGCCAGGGCGGCGCCCACGAGACGGTCCCCGGCGAACGCCAGGGCCGACTGCCGCGGGGCGAACGCGGGCCGCTCAACGGTGTGGGCGGCCCACTCCCCGTACGCCTGCCGCCGTTCCTGCCACTCGTCGAACGCGTCCTGGACGAGGATGTGCGCGGCGGGTCCGTCGCCGACGCGGAAGGGCCGCACTGTGATACCCGCCGGGGTCTCGGGCACGTCCGGCTCGGCCGGCATGACGAACTGCAGCAGCCAGGCCGTCACCAGCGGCTGGAAGCCGTGCGCACGCAGCAGTGCCGTGCCCTCGGCGTCCGCGTCCGGCACGGTCTGCACGACGCGGGCGGTGCCGACCTGCCCGGCGCGCGCCAGCGTCCAGCCGAGCAACGCGGCCCCCAGGCCCCGGCCGCGGTGCTCCGGATGGACGTCCACCTCGGAGCGCCGGTCCACCCAGGCCCGGGCGACGACACGGCCGGACGGCAAAGCGGGAGTAAGGGGAGGCACCGATGGAAGGTAGCCGCGGGCCGTGTCACCCCACAAGAGCGCAGGCGACCGCTTGCTCCCGCGACCACCGGCATGGCATGGCACGGCACGGCACGGCACGACACCAGGCGGCACGCCGGGAGTTCACGCTGACGCTGCCGCTTCCACTCCTCCCTCTTCTGATGCTGATGTTGATGTTGATGCCGCGGACTCTGGGTGTGTCCTGATCAGCCGCCCCTCGGCCGTGCCGATGACCAGGTCACCGTCCGGGCCCGCGCTCAGGCAGGTGGGTGTGTAGACGTGCCCACCCAGGGCCAGCGGCCTGCGTTCCGCCACCGTGCCCGCTACGGCCCGGAGTGTGAGCAGTTCGCGGGCCCCGGTCACGGCGTGGACGAGACCACCGTGCGTATCGAGCCCGGTGATCCGAGCGTCGACGCGGTGCGCCCAGACGACAGCACCGTCCGGGTAGGAGCGCCGTACGAGATAGGTGTCGACGCTCGACGCACACGTGTGCACCAGTCCCGGCCCGGCGGCGTCGTCGACGTACACCGCCGGACCGCCGTCCGGGCGACGGCCCGCGGAGTCGTCCCAGGCGAACCGGAAGAGCCGCTCGATGCCGTCGGGGCTCGCCCGTACGACCCACTTCTCGAGCGTCTCCGGGCGCGCGTCGGCGTCGCCGACACCGTAGAGGAAGAGCAGATGGGGCGAGCGTCCCACCGGGAAGTCGTAGCCGCTGCCGCTCTCCCCCAGTGCGAGGGTGGCCAGCTGCCGCCCGGACGGTGTGAGGACGACGCTTTCGTCCGGGGGCCAGCGCGCGTAGGGGAACAGCTCCCTGGAGTCCCGGGCCACCCAGGCGCCGTCCGTGCGTGCGGTGACGGCCACCGGGAAGTCGAGCCGCAGTTCCGCCAGTTGGGCCCCGTCGGCGAGGGCGAACCGGCACAGCCGGGTGCGCCGGTGGTCGCTGGTTCCGACGAGGACGGTGATCCAGACGCTCTCCTCGTCGGGGGTCACGTACCAGCGGCAGCCGCTGCGCTCGAAGGTGTCCTCCGGCTCCGGCACGGACCATAACAGGATGCCGTCGGGGGACCAGCACTCCAGCAGGGGGCCGCCGACTTGTGCCGCGGCAAGTACGCGGCCGTCCCGCAGGACTTTCACCAGGGCGACACCGGCCCTGCGGGTCCAGGTCAGGTCCCGCTCGGCCGCCGTGGCCGCGAGGAACTCCTGCGGCCGGGGGATCCGCGGTCCCTCGGCGGTGTGCCAGTCGATCTCCACGGGCACCTGCGGCCAGGAGACGAGCGCCGCCAGCCGGCCGGCCGTGACAGCTCCCCAGTCTCCGTACTCGGCGACGGCCCGCGTGTACGTCTCCCGCCCCTCGTCCTCGTAGTCGATGACGGGCCGGGCGAACGTCACCTCCAGTCGGCGCTCGTCCCACCAGCGCAGAGCACTGACGCTGCTTCCGGCGACGACCACGTCGGTGCGGCGCCGGGTCTCCGGCTCGTACAGGTGGAGCCCGCCCCGGCGGTCGAAGAGACCGTCACCGTCCTCCGTGCCCACGGCGAGCAAGGGCAGGAGCGGATGGAAGGTGAGCGCCTCGACGCCGCACTCCAGCACGAGCTGGTCCCACAGGGCGAGATCACTCGACCGGTAGACGGCGATCCGGCCTCGTTCGCCGCGTCCTCGCCCAGGGCAACTGACCGCGATCCAGCGGCCGTCCGCACTCACGTCGGTGGTGAACGGGTGGCCGACCTCGGGGAACGGGTCGTCAGGTATGAGGCGCATCGCAAGAGCCTAGACGCACAGGTGGGTGCCCGTGCCCGCGAACGGCGCCGGACGGTCACCGTCCCCCTGTCCCCCTGTCCCCCTGTCCCCCTGTTCCCCCTGTTCGCCCTGTCCCCCGGGCCCCTGGCCCTCCCGGGTCAGGTGACTCGGCGTCCCCTCTTCGCCGACTTCCGGTTGTACGCCTTCGTGTCCCACCCACTCCTCGATGTGGGCATGGACCAGGTGCACGAGCCGATGCAGTCGCTCGAATGGAGGCGCGGGCGAGCCGAACACGTCGGCCCAGGACTTGTCGTCCCAGGGCAGTTCGACCACGCACTATTCATCCGGGTGGCCATGTCATCACCGGGTCAAAGGTCGCCGCAGAGCTTGCGTGCCTTGTCCAGGTCCCCCTTTGCCGTCGCGTCGAACTCGAATACCCGGGCGTGACGAAGCTGGGAGCGGCGAATGGCCTCGGCGAGCGGCTTGTAGGTCGCGTCGGCGGCGGCCGCGGAAGCCGAGAGGGCGCCGGCTGCGGCGTAGCGGTTGAGCGCTATCTCGCCGGCCGCGCCTTTCTGCGTGTACTTGGACTCGTCGAACCCGTCGAGCGCCTGGCAGGCGGCGCGCGCGTCACCGGCGGCTCCGCCCTCGGCGGGTGCGCTGTCGTCGCCGCGCAACAGCCAGGCAGCGCCCACTCCCCCGGCACCGATGACGAGTCCGACGACGAGAGAGACGACCATAGCGGTCGTACGGCTGCCGCGCGGGGGCGGAGCCGCCGGCGAGACCGCTTGACCGGGAACAGGAACGGTGTGGGGTTGTTGTGGCTGCATCCGAGAAAAGATAGCGGAGCGGTCCGACCGATCCGGGTCACCCTGGAGCGGAACGGAGCCTAGCGGAGCGGAACGGAGCCTAGCGGAGCGGTACGGAACGCGACTGTCAGCGAGGGGGCGCGGCTCACGGACTGCTCGTCTCTCAGTCGGCCGCCCGTCGGCAGTAGTCGCCGAATCAGCGGCTAGGCTCCCGGAGGTCCCTGACGCGGGCCGGGGCACACCCGCCACCTGCGCGTTCCTTCTCAGCTTACGGAGCCCCGTAGTGAAGCATCGTGTCCGCCCGGCCGCCCTCATGCTCGTCGTCGGCGCCCTGCTGACCGGTTGCGTGTCGACACCGGCCGACACGCGACGGCCCGCTCCCGACAGCGACAGGCCTTTCTGGCAGGCCGAGTTCGACGGCACGGCGGGAACCCGCCCGTCGGCCGCGTACTGGAACACCGAGACCGGCAACCGGGACGAGGAAGGATGGGGCAACAACGAGCTGCAGTACTACACCGACGACGCGGCCAACGCGGCGCTCGACGGCTCCGGCCGCCTCGTCATCACGGCGCGGCGCGCTCCCGAAGACGCCGAACTCCCCTGCTACACACAGGACTTCTGTCCGTTCACCTCGGCGCGCCTGACGACCGCCCAGAAGGTCTCGCTCCGCAACGGGCGCGTGGAGGTCCGGGCGAAGCTCCCCACCGGGAAGGGTCTGCTCCCGGCCATCTGGATGCTCGGTGTCAACGGGGAGCAGTGGCCCCGCCAAGGCGAGATCGACATCAGCGAGGTCGTCGGCGGTGAACCCCGCACGGTGTACGGCACCGCACACGGCCCCACGTACTACAACGAGAACGGCATCGGCGACTCCACCACCCTCCCCGGCGACGCCTCCCGAACCTTCCACACCTACGCCGTCGAGAAGAAGCCGCACCGCATCACCTGGTCCGTCGACGGAGAGCGGTACTTCACCCTGACCCCGGACACGTTGCCCGCCCCGCGCGACTGGGTCTTCGAACAGGACATGCACCTCCTGCTGAACGTCGCGGTCGGCGGCGACTGGCCCGGCTCCCCCGACGACACCACCCGCTTCCCCGCACGCATGACCATCGACTACGTACGCTTCTACGGCACCGGACACAGCTGACAGAACCCGGCAGCCCGACCGACCCACCCGGTGGACCAGCACTGCCGACGAGCAACAATGCTCGATCCATGAACGGCTACGTCCAAAGATCACCAGTAGGCATTCTCGGCTCAAGCATCCAACGCCTTACGGATCTGTCGTTGCGTCACTTTGTGCCGGACGCAGCCAGAAAGCCGCTCCAGTTCGGACCGACCCGCTTGTTGGGGGACGCGGGCCAGGGCGCGTACGGCAGTGCCGGTCAGCGGAGTTCGCAAGGGTGCACGTTCGACCAGATCTCCTAGGGTGCGGATGGATGCGGGGCGCGGCGGCAGCAAGGAGAGCAGCCAGGTGAATCCGGCGAGTGCAGGCAGGTTGTACGGGTCGTAGGCGCCGTCCCAGCGGCCCCCGCCGTCGGCGGCGAGGTCCAGCCAGGGCGTCACCGTCCGACGGATCTCCTCGGTGCCGATCGGGGCGATGAGGGCCAGCGCCCTGCGGTCCCAGGCGCGCGTGGGACGCGCCACCGGCGCGAGCAGAGCGTGGCCGATGATGCCGGGCCAGGGCTCGCCGAGCGAGGGCAAGTCGGTAAGCAACACATCGGCCCACGGCTCGCCGGGGTTGAGTACGGGGCCGCGAAGGCGGTCGAGCACCGGTGTCACGCATTCCGTGGGCCAGGCGTGCTCCAGCGCGGAGCGGCGAAGCAGGGCGACAACCGCTTCGGGTACGTGCCTGCCGGCGTCCAGCAGAGCCTGGCTGCACGTCCACAGCTCGTCGCTGATTCCACAGGACCAGAGCCGATCTGCCATATCCGACAACAGGGCCTCCCACGCCTCGCACCAGTCGGCGTCGACGATGTCACGCGAGACTGCGGCGAGTAGCACCAGCCCGCGACAACCGACCCCGCTGTCTGCCGGTGTCGTTACTGCGTGCTCGGCGAACGACCGGGCCAGTGCGATTCGGTCTGCCTCTGGCAGACCGCGCAGCACCGTCGTCACTCCGAAGCCCTCGTGCCATGGGTCCGTCGCAAGGAGCAGGGCACGCGACAGCTCGGCGAGTTCGCCCTTGCTTGCCAGCTCCCGTATGTGGTCAACTCGCGCAGCTGACTCCCACGGTGACGTCACGAAACCCATGGCGGGAGCGTACGGGCAGCTGCCGACAACGCGCGGGAACGCGGCTCGAAGGACTGCCCTTCCCCTCCCGCTCCTACCGATGATCCTTGGGCGGAGTGGTTCGTGGATCGAGCATTGTTGCTGTTCCGGCAGCTGAGACCAGCGACATCACGCGAAGAATCTCAGTGATGCCCCCACGGCTCCGCGCAGCTGACGGTACGGCCCGCGTTCGGCAGGCCGCTCACACGGTCACCGCGCTGGACCTCCGGCGCCCAGGGGTCCCTGCCAGCGGCCTGGGACTGGATGGTGGAATGCGCCCGGTCCGCCGACGCCGCGGTGCGAGGAGCCGATTCCTGGGTTCCTCCTGTCGCGGAGGAGTTGGTGCTGACGGCCAGGGCGAGCGCGTTGGGGCAGTGGTATCCGTTCACCAGCCACAACTACCTCCGGTTCCAGAACGGCCCCGTGTCCTGGCTACCCGGCGCGCACGACGGCGTGACGGAGCTGGCCGGGTCCATCTCCTTCGACACCCGGAGCCCGCAGCGCTGCCCCACCTTTCGCGTCTGGGGCGGCTTGCTTCTCCGGAAGCCCGACCCCGTACTCGTACTCACCACTCCCCACGCCGCTGTGGCCGTGGCCGCCCTGGTGGAACTATTGCCGGCGCACGACGTGAGGAGCTGAGCGGTCCGCCTTCCCGCGGCCGCCCAGCGCCGTCGTCCGATCTGTCTCGGCAAGAGCAACGACCTACGGATCCGGTTCGAGCCCGTCGGCGCCATTACCGGTCCCGCGAAACAACGACGAAGCACGAGACACCCGCCCCCGCTGAGCAGACGCCCCGTTGTCAGTGCTCCCAACTAGGTTGTGCCGCATGAACCTTGGACACCTACCCGGTGCGCTCGCCGACCTATCTGAACTCCGTCTTCCACCCGGCCGAATCGTCACGGCCGATGAAGGCGGCGGCGGCATACAGCCCCTGTGGCTCAGCGACGGGCCGGTGACGGTCGGGCTGTGGGAGCGGCTGCGTGCCGAGCATCCGCGTTCCGGCCTGTGGCCGCTGTTGCTCGATTAGCTGGACCCGCACGACAGCGCATTCCGCCCGTGGGGATCCGGGGAGGTCTTTCCCGAGATGATGTCCTCTCCGGCGGATCACGACCCAGCCGTTCTTCTCGCCCGGTGGTGGCACGCCTGCACGACGACCGGCGAGGACGACGACATGCTCGACACCGACACGCGCCTCGCCGTCACTGCCCCCTTCGGACAGACCTGGCCCGGTCCGGCCCCGAGTCGGCGGACGACAACGAACCCCGATCAACTGGCCACCGAGTCCGCGCAAGGATTTCTCACCGCCCGCCCCCACACTCGTCTGGGGCTGATCGCCGCGGCGACAGGCGCCGAGGCGCTGACGGCCGCGGGCTGGTCCGGACCCTGCAACCACGACAACGACACCGCGAAGTTCTCCGCGGTCGTACGCGACTGGGAGGACCGGTTCGGCGCCCGGGTCGTCGCGGTCGGCTTCTCCACGCTGCATCTCAGCGTCGCCTCACCCCCTGTCGACGAGGACGACGCGCTCCGGGTCGCGGCCGAGCACTTCGCCTTCTGCCCCGACAACGTCTGGCAGGGCGACAGTCCATTCACGCTGGCCGCATACGCCTCGCGGATCACTGGCGCGCATCGCTGGCACTTCTGGTGGGACTGAGCACGTCGGAGACGGCGTCGCGCGCCTTCATGACAGCCTCCCCTGCGCTCGACGTCGCTCCGCGGCGCTGATCAAGAGTCCGAGCAGCCTCGCCAGATCGGCCGCGCCCTCCGGGTCGTCGGCCCAGCGGGTGGTCTGAAGGGGGTGCACCTGATCGAGGAGGACGCGTTCGCGTGCCAGGACGAAGGCCAACGCCAGCATGGCAGCCCGGGCGTTGCCGTCCTCGAACGGGTGGAAGAAGAGGACGTCGAGGTAGGTTCGGGCAGCGCGTGACGGGAGCGGCAGAGCCGGTTGCAGGCTCTCGGACAGGCAGTGCTCGAACAATGCCTGCGTATTGGGGGCGAGACCGTAGCGCTCCCGTCCGCCCTTCGCGAAGGCCGGCATCGTGCGGAATCCAACCAGGTCGCGACCCAGTACAACTGGCTGCCACTGCGCCATGCGGTCGAAGGTCAGCGGCCCGCCTTGCTCCGCGTCGGCGAAGACCAGGTCGAGGGCGGTCAGGAGCCGCGCGGTTCCTTCTCTGTCACGTGCGCCTCGTGTGGAGGTGAAGTAGCTCCGGAAGGCGTCGCGCGTCAGCACCCCGGAGACGGACGCGGAGGGCCCGGCGCGCCAGGACGGCTTGAATGTCCAGGTCGGCCAGGTCGGCCAGGTCGGCCAGGTCGGCAAGGTCGGCAAGGTCGGCAAGGTCGGCAAGGTCGGCCAGGAGATCTTCGGGCGGATGAGCAACCAGTCGTCGAGGCTGTCCTTCGATCGGCGGCCGGGCCCGGGGGTCATCCCATTCCGTCCACGCCACCGGCGAACCGTGAGCTGACCGCGTCGACCACCACGACGTCAGGGGCGGTCCAGCTCTCGAACCGGCCGCCGACCACGTTCGTGACGACCTTCTCGGCCTCGGCCTCGTCGATGCCGCTGTACCCGAGGA
This sequence comes from Streptomyces sp. SGAir0957, assembly GCF_043523415.1. Classification (NCBI taxonomy): domain Bacteria; kingdom Bacillati; phylum Actinomycetota; class Actinomycetes; order Kitasatosporales; family Streptomycetaceae; genus Streptomyces; species Streptomyces sp. SGAir0957. The sequence continues at coordinate 8,261,568 of NZ_CP027293.1, read as the reverse complement.
ACCATCGGAGGACCTGTAGGCAATGCCCGTACCAGCCGCTCTCGGCCTGCGTGCGGTCGGCGACCACGGTGACCAGGCGGGTGCATGCTCGCTCCCAGTACCAGGGGTCCGTCGCAGCCACCGGGGTGTTCCCCGGCGGGGTCAGAGCCGCGAACCGTTCCGCCAGGTCCTCCAGCCATCCACGCCATTCTCGAAGGGCCTCGGCGACCAGTGGGGCGGTCGCGTTCGGGGCCTTCATGGAATGGGACGCACAGCACCACACTTCGACGACGCCCCCGTCGACGTCCCCCTCGCCGACCGACCAGTTCCATCCGCAGGCCCACTGGCCGTACCGCGCCACGAGGAGACCGGTGACCCGATCCAGCGATAGCCAGCGGTCCTGGCGAGCGACATCAGCGCCGGGGAGCCACGGCACAACAGCGCTCGCCAATTCCTGCGCCGCATCGTCGTCCATCTTGAACGGATGCCGCGCCGGATCCACATCCGCCCACGTCAGGTCACGTGCATACAGCTCACTCACCGCCCCCGCTCAGCCTTGCGGCGTTCGAGCTTAGCTTCGCCGCGAACCGGACCCGACATTGTTTTACGCCCAACCCCGCCGGCGACCGCACGCCCGATCCGGCACGCCTGTGTTGACCTTTCTGTGCTGACGCGGCTGTGTTGACCTTCGAGTTGGTTGAACCTCGATGATGGCGGCGTGCCGAATTCCGAGCTGATGCCGATCGGGGTCTTCGCCCAGCGCAGTGGCCTGACCTCCAGCGCCCTGCGCTTCTACGCCGACTCCGGGCTCCTGCCACCCGCCGAAGTGGACCCGGTCACGGGTTACCGCTATTACGACGCCGACCAGCTGACACGGGCGACCACACTGCGTCGGCTCCGCGAGATCGCCATGCCGCTGGCCGCGGTCGAGGCGGTTCTCGGCGCCAGGGCCGAGGAGGCGACACGGTTGCTCGACGAGCATGTCGCCAAGGTCGAAGCGGACGCGACGGCGGCACGGCAGACGGCCGCGGGCATCAAGTCCGCGCTCGGCAGCCACGTGTCCGGCGTACTCATCGCCACGCTGAAGGGCCCCGTACTGGCGGATGCGGTGGAGCAGGTTCTGGCCGCGACCGCGCACGAGCCGGGCATGGCGGTGCTCGCCGGAGTCCACATCGAGGCGAGTGACGAGGCGATCGCCCTGACGGCGACCGACCGCTACCGGCTCTCCACCCGGACCCTGGCGCCGACCCGGCCGACACAGCCCACGCAGCAGACAGGGCCGACGCAGCCGACAGGGCCGACACAGCAGACAGGGCCGACAGGCCAGTCCTGGGCCGGCACGGTCGACGGTGACGACCTGCGGGCCGCACTCACCGCTGTCCGGCGCAGCGCACTGGTCCGCATCGAAACAGTGCCGCACGGGATCTGGCTCCGCCTGCCGCCCGAACGGGAGGACCAGTACTGCCGGACGCTGCCCGAGCAATACCCCGACCACCGGTTGATGCTCGCTTCCCTGGCCGAGGTCACCACCCGCGCCACGGTCCCGAAGGACCTGCTGCTGCGCGCTCTCGAGGAACACCCCGGCGAACACGTCACGCTGCACATCACCGGTCGCCACGTGCACGTCCAGTCCTCGGGCCACGAGCACCCCAGAACCCCGCTCGCCGCCACCAGGACGGGCGCGGACGACCTGCACATCAGGTTCGAGATGACCACGCTCTATCCAGCCGTGAGCACGGCGATCGGCCCCGACGTGATGCTCGACCTGCGAGGACACGACCAGCCCGTCACGATCCGCTCGGCCGACCGCGGCACCCTCACCACCCTGGCCATGCCCGTCGAGCTCGACCACCCGGCCTGAGAACGGCCCCGCCACGACCCACTGGGAACCTCATGTCCACCACCGCTCCCGCCGCCCCCGACCCGACCATGGAAGCCATCGGTCAAGCCGTCGCCGAAGGCCGGACGGGCGACGTCCATACCGCCCGCGACAAGCTCCTGCGCCTCTGGTCGACGATCGGCGTCACCGGCGATCCGCTGCACCGCTGTTCACTCGCCCACTACCTGGCGGACCTCTACGACGACCCCGCCCGGGCCCTCGCCTGGGACATCCGGGCCCTGGACGCCGCCGACGCCATGACGCAACAGCGCGTCGAGGAGCACCACGCGGGCCTCCGCATCGGCGGGTTCTACCCCTCCCTCCACCTCAACCTGGCCGACAACTACCGCCGCCTGGGCTCCTTCGACCCGGCCGCGCAACACCTCACCGAGGCCGGCAAACACGTTCCCGACCTCGCGCCGGACGCCTACGGTGCCTTCCTGCGCACCGCCCTCAAGGAAGTGGCGGAGGCCGTCTCCCGGCGGGACACCAGCAGACGGCCCAGCGCGCCCGGCCCTGTCGCGTGACCCAAACACGCCGGCGCGCGGCCACACGCTGCATGCGCCGTATGCCACATGTGTCACCCAGATCCGTAACCTGCGCACCTCGGCTTCGTTCCGACCAACGAGAAGACCGTCCACGCCACCCTGTGGGCCGGTCGGACCGACATACGTGAACAAGCCGAGAGGTGGCCCATGGCCCGGCTCGTCCCCCACTCCCCCACGCGTAGGAACGCGCTCGGAATCACCGCTCTCACGTTCCTGAACTGCCTGCTGCCCCACACCGCCGCCGCCGCTCATGCCGAGGCCGAGACCGAGACTCGGGCTCAGACCGACACGGCGCGGTCCCGGCCCGGCCCCTCCGGACTCGCCGCCCCCGGAGTCCCGTGGCGCACCGGTCTCCGGCTGCGCCACGGCACCGTGATCCAGTCCTTCGCCTTCGACGAGGCACACCACTGCCTGTACGCGCTTCAGGTGATGCGCGGCGGCATCCGGCTGCGCGGCGAATCGCGCGCGTACACGCATGACGAGCGGGCCCGTCGCGGCGACCTCTGCCTCAACCGGCTCAACCTGCACGGTGCCCTCACGGGCTTCATGTTCCTCAAGGGCTTCGGCCACGGCGGAGCCATGGGCGTCGAGCGGCACGGCAGAGGCAGCAGGCTGTGGACGGAGTGGGACGCCCACCCCGCGTCGGGCTACGGCCGCGGCGTCTGCTGGTTCCGGTTCGTCAGCGGACGCACCCTCTCCCGTTCCAGCGCCCGCCTGACCACCTACCACCCCAAGCCCGGCTCCTCCAGCAACAGTGTCACCCTCGACCAGCGCGGCCGCCGACTCCTGCTGCGCTACAAAGCTCACGGCCTTCCGCGTTTCGCGGTGTACGACCTCGCCCGTTTCGTCGCCCGGGACTACCGTCCGCTCGCCGACTTCGCCCAGCCCGACGCCCATCTCGGGCTGCCGTTCCAGGGCATGGCGCTCCACGGCAACACGCTGTATCAGCTCATGGGCAGCGGCTACGACGCCCTCAATCCACCGGAGGCAGGGGGCAACACCTACCTCAGCCGCATCAACTGGCGCACCGGCACGTCGCACATCACCTTCCCGGAGCGCACGGCCCCGCACCTCAGCCCGCGCGAGCCGGAGGGACTCGCCGTACGGCGCAGCGACGGACGGCTCTATTACGGCTTCACCCAGGGGGCGTCGGGCAACAGGCGCTTCTCCCTCTACTCGAAGGCGCTGCGCTGACAGCGCTCCTGCCCGTCCGTCGCACAGCGCCAATCGCCGCCATCTGGTGAATCCGCAGCAGATTTCAATAACTTGCCCTCACTCCGTCCTCGTCGGTTCCTCAAAGGGGCAATGCGATGTCTGCCATGCGGCACCAGCACAAGACCTTCCGGGCGATCGAGGTCGGCGACGGCCGCGACGGGCGGTGGGCCACCCACGCGCGCGGGCTCTGGCCGGACATGGAGGACCTGCTGACCGCGGAGGGCAGGACTCCGGAAGGCGCGCGCCGTGTGCGGAAGCTGTTCCGTACGCACATGCCGGAACTGGTCCCGGTCCTGCACCGCCTGGCGGGCCAACTCGACAGCCCCGAGGCGGACGTCCTCCTCACCCACGCGGCGCTGCGACCGTTCTCCCCGGCCTGCACCCAGATCGGCGGCATCGGCACGCTGCTGCGCAACTACGACTTCCCGCCCGATCAGTGCGAGGGCACCATTGTCTCGTCGTGCTTCCTCCGCCCCGTGATCGGGATGCAGGACGTGCTGTGGGGCTTGCTGGACGGGATGAACGACGCCGGACTCGCGATCTCGCTCACCTTCGGCGGCCGTTCCGTCCACGGACGCGGCTTCGCCATTCTCGTCGTGGTGCGCTACCTGCTGGAGACCTGCGACACCGTCGACGAGGCGCTCGACAGGTTGCGGTCCCTGCCGATCGCCGTACCGCAGAACCTCACTCTCGTCGATCCCGCGAAGGCGGTGACGGTGTTCGTGGGGCCGGACATGCCGCCGACGACGGCCCCCGATGCCTGCGCCGCGAACCATCAGCACCTCCCGGTCAGCGACGAGCAGGAACGAGCCTCGCGGACGCAGGAGCGGTTACGCGCCATGCGTGCCGCAGGCACGGACGTCGCGGCGATGCTGAAGCCGCCGCTGTACCGGTCCGCCGACGAGCAGCAGGGGCCAGGAACGCTCTACACAGCCCTCTACCGGCCTGTCGAGGGCCGCGTGACATATCACTGGCCGGGCGAATCCTGGCACCAGTCCTTCGACGACTTCACACCCGGAATCCACGACGTAGCTCTGGGCCGCGCCGTCTGAAGTGCAACTCCGGCTGCGAGGGACCGGTTGATCGCGGCGTCTTCACTGGGCCGACGCCTTGGCCACAGATCCGGTGCGGAACGTCATCCGCCCGCTGGCCCGCCATGTCCTCCTCACCACCCTGGGCGACGGGCGCCAGCCACTGCCCCGCGCCGCATACGCCCGGATGCGGGCGGCCCCACCGAACAAATCGTCCCGTCCCTGATCCGCGCCCTCCGGACCGCTCAACCCGCCAGTTCGTCCTCCAGCCACGTGCGGCCACGGGTGCGGGCGGTCAGGCGGACGTCGCCGAGAGGGGCGGCCAGACGGTTCGCCTCCGCGCGGACCGCCGCCTCGGCGTCCGCGCCGATGTCCTCCAGGAAGCGACACACGATCTCTCCGCCGCTGTCCTGGGCCCAGCCGCCGACGATGCGGCCGTTCCACCACAGCGAGGGGCCGATGTTCCCGGCCCGGTCGAAGAGGCGCGGGCCGTGGTCGCCCAGGAACCAGTCGCGGGCGTGCCAGCCCATCGGGGTGGAGTCGAGCGCGGGGAGCAGGGCGGCCCACGGCTCCGGCGGTTCGGTGTCCTCCAGGTCGTCGGGCAGGAGGAGGCCCGTCGTGCCGTCGCAGAGATCGACCTCTACTGGTTTCAGTGCCGTCAGCACTCGCTTGACCTGTGTCTTCGTCCAGCCCGCCCACCAGCGCAGGTCTTCGGCCGTGGCGGGGCCGTAGGAGCGCAGCCAGCGCCGGGCCAGTTCTTCCTCCGCCCGGTGCACGTCCCACTCGGCGAGGCCGCCCGGGGACCAGTCGGTCAGCGGGGCCCAGCGGTACTGGTGCGAGGTCCAGGAGCCGCGCGGCCGGCCACGTACCACGCGGCCCTCGGCGGCGAGCAGAAGCAGCAGTCTGCTCGCGACCTTCTGCGTGCCCTCATAGGTCTTGCCGGCCGCGAGGACGACCGTCGTGCTGAGACGCGGGTCGTCTCCGGCGAGTTCGGCGGCGGTCGCCTCCCCGCGTGCGGCGAGTGCGCGGACGGCGATGTCCTCCGTCTCGGCCAGCCAAGCACGTACCCCGGCCTCGTCGTCCGCGACCTCGGACGCGGTCAGGTACCCGAGGAGTTTGCGGCGTTCCCGGGCCGCCACCGCCCGCGAACAGGCGGCCTGGAGCACCGGGGCCACGTCAAGGGTGGTCACGAACACGGTGCGGCGCATGGCGAGCAGCCGGATGAGGGAGCGGTCCTCGTACAAGGCGCGTTCCACGTCCCGGACCGAACCACCGTTCATACGTGCCCAGATGGCGAGGTAGACGGAGGACGGATCGGTGCTGTGCAGCGCGACGAGGTCCTCCGCCACCTCGCCCGGGCTCTTCGCGCGGGCCGCGACCGCCAGCCGGTGCCGTACGCCGAGCCGCGCCCGTCGTTCCGCCACGTCGATGCGCCGCATGTGCACCACTCCTTTGTGTCGCGCGTCCGCCACGTTCCCGTATCCGCCCCCGGCCCCTCGCCTCCGACCTGCGTCAGCGCGAGCCCCTGGGCGCCTCACTCATGGATGCCACATTGTCGGGCAGAGTCCGTATCCGCGCGATCGACGTGTTGTCGCGGCTCGGGTGAAGCGGTCGTCTGCGTAGCTGTCGTCCGAGCCGGAGAGCGCAACGCCGCATGTGAAGACGGTCGTCGGCGAACCACCCTTGCCAGGGCTCGTCGAGTGGATGCCAGGCAGCCGGCTGGCCGTCCTCGGACTTCAGCCGCGTCCGCTCGTCGACGACCGCCAGATAGGAGATGCCGCCCGTGGCCGGCCAGTCCGGGTGATACGAGCGCACTGTGGCGGCGGCCGGGGCCGTCATCAGGCCGGCCGACACCCCGGTCTCCTCAAAGAGTTCCCGGCGTGACGCTTGGCGCGGCGTCTCGCCCGGTTCGACCTTGCCACCAGGGGCCACCCATCCGCGCCATCGGTGCCGCACCAGCAGGACACTGGCCAGGGCACGGTCGAAGGCCCACACCTCAGCGGCGAGGGGCCCCTCCAGGGACGTGGCGGGTCTGCGCATCCACGTCAACGCTCCGTCGTGCACAGCGAGCGCCTGCCGGGCGTCACGCACCGCGGCCTCAAGGGCCCACTCCTCCACCTCGTGTCGTCTCACCTGACGCAGAGTAGGCGGCCCCACTGACAACCGAGCCCTGTCCGAGGGCGGACCCCTCGACGAACTCGTCCTGCGATGCGACCGACCGGCCCTGGTAGAACTACATCCGGTTCACCACGCGGAGATCGCGGGACGCCATCGAGACGACATCGAGACGACATCGGGACGACATCCGGGGAGCGGCATGACAGTGACAGCGGACGACTTCGACCGTCTCAGCGGCTTCCTGCAGCAGCGTCTTGCCGAGGCCCGCGCGCAGCTGCCGGCCGACGCCCGTGATGCCGCCCTCGCCCTGGACGCGCTGCACTACGAGATCGCCCGCGCCGCGGATGCCGCGAGCTTGTTGCGGGCCGACGTGTTCAGCTCCCGGCCGGCAGACGCATGGGAGACCCTGCGGCACATGGCGCGCCTGTGGAAGGACCACCCCGACTTCCGGATCGAGTTCGCCCTGCCCTCCCGGCACATGTCCGAGTAACCGACCAAGAGTCCGGGTGCCTGGCAGCCATGTCGGGTCAGGGCAGCAGGCGGACGAGTTCGTCGGCGCGGCGGTGATCCTTGGGCCGGCCGAGAGCGCGCCGCATGTCGATGAGGTCGGTCAGACAGACATAGCGGACGATGAAACCCGCCGGGTCCCGGGTGCTCACCGCCCGTGCCAGGCAACCAGCGACATCCATGCCGCCCCAGGGCAGAGCGGGCGTACACAGGTCACCGCTCACGCCAGTTGTCGTGTAGGCCGCTTGCGGTTGGCCGAGGTCGGGCACGTCGGTGCAACCGGTGGCGGTGAGGGCGTCGCGCAGGGCCTGGGCCTGCACGGGCGTACCGTCCCACAGCAGGTCCAGATCGCCGGTCGACTCCCGCGAGCCGTGCAGGATCCCGGCGACCTGGCCGATGACCACCGCGCGCGAACCGGCCTCGTACAGCGCCCGCAGAAGCGGGAACGGGTCGAAGCCGAGAGCGCCGTCCGTGGCGAACGTGCCCGCGACGTCGTCGGCCTCCTCCACACCGCGCCCGGTGACCGCACGTTCACGGGTGGCGGCCTGAATGTGCCCAACGGCCTGACGAAGACGAACAGCAGCCATCTCATTCATGCCGGCCATTCAACAAGCCGCCCCGCGCGTGGCGCTCGCGTATTTCGGCGCTGGCCGGGAACCCTGTGATGATCGAGGCGCCCGGGTCCTACTGGCTCGCTTCTGCATGAGCGCCGGCACCCGTCGCGCGGAGTTCGGCCGCCATGACGGTGGCGACTTCTTCCGGTACGTCCTCGACGATGCGTGTCGGCAGATCGTCGAGGAGGCACTTGCAGCGCCACAAGCTCAAGCCGGTCTGCGTGCGCAGCAATTTCACGACGTCGATCACTCGGGGACCGGAGTCAGTCAGGACTACCGTGTACGGCAGGTCGTCGCAGACCAGCAAGAACGACTCGCTCGCCATGACCGCTCCCACCCCCGCCCCTCAGATGATTGCAGCATATGACGCAGCGGAGCCCTCTCTCCGAGCCGACGGCACCTGCGGCTGACGGCGTCTTCGCTCCTGAGGTGAGCTGAGGCGCCGCCGTTCGGGGTGATGCCTCAGGGGCGCTGCCGCACTCGGTCGACGATCGCCGACTTCTCCACGTGGGAGAGCTGGATGTACGTCTTGTCGCCGGAGGCGGAGATCCGTTCGTCCTTGAAGCCCAGGAACGCGTAGCTCTTCGGGTCGAAGATGAGGTACTTGTCCTGCCCGAGCGGGTTACTGGGCTGGGAGATCCCCACTCCGCTGCGGTCGGCGGAGTCCTTCACTCCCTCGGTCGCTGTGACACCGGGTACCAGCGCCAGCGCCTTGTAGGCGGCGGGACGCAGTCCATGAGGCAGGACCGGTGTCTTCAGAAGCTCTCCGAGCAGGAAGTAGGTGCTGTACCAGTCCTGCTGAGCCAAGTCGTTGATCCGTCGACTGGTCGGTCCGCCGGCGGCGATGACCGGGATGAGCTTCTTCGGGTCGGTCGGCAGCTTTTTCAGGCCACTCCACTGGCGAGGCGGCCACACCTGCTCACCCTTCCGCATGGGCTCCTCCCAGATCACCCGGCCCAGTTCCATCGTGAGGGAGCGCTGGGAGCCGTCCACCGAGTCCCAGTTCTCGTCCACGTAGGTCTTCACCGCACCGGTCCTGCCTTCCCTCTCCTTGATGATCCGCTTCGAATAGACGAACTGGTCGTCGCGCGGCGCCCTCTTCACCTCGTGCCCGCCCGCGCGCGAGGCCGCCTCGTTCAGAACCGTCACCGCGCTGACGTTGCTCATGCGCGGGGTCGCCGCGTCCGGGGCGCGGTCCGCACGTTCGGGGCGTTGCGTGTCGGCGCCACCTTCGGTGATCAGAACGGCCGTGCCCGTCGCCACCACGGCACCCGCGGCAAGGGTTCCCGCAAGGCGTAGTGCGTGGCGGCGGCTGGGGCCGGCCGCAGGGCGCCGTTGCTGGTGGTGGGTGTCGGCCATCGCGTTGAGCAGGCGGTGGCGGGCCTCCGCCCGGGCCGGCTCCGTCAACGGGGCCGCGTCGACGTCCCAGTCCCGTAGGAGGTCGAGTTCGTCAGTCATGGTCGGGTGCCTCTCGCAGTGTCGTCGGATCGGAGCCGCCCAACGCGTCCCGTAGCTTGCCGCGCGCCCTGTGCAGCCGGGATCTGACCGTGCCGACGGGCACGCCGAGGGCCTGAGCCGCTTCCTCGTAACCGAGACCGGCCCAGGCCACCAGCAAGAGCACGTCCCGGTGCCGGGCGGGCAACGTGGCCAAGGCCGCTGCCAGCTCACGGCCCACGGCCTGCGCTCCTACCCGGGCAGCGGCCCGGTCGGCGAGCGGCTCCTCGTGATCGGCCGGAGCCGGGACGCGGGCCATGGCCCTGAAACGACGGGCCTCCGCCCTGCGGTGCCGACTGACCAGGTTCGTCGCTATGCCGAACAGCCAGGGCCGGACACCGTCACCCGTGGCGCGCGAAGGGTCGTAGCGGTGCCGCAACCGGAACGCGGTGGTGAAGGTCTCCGCCATGAGGTCGTCGGCCGGCTCACCGCCGAGCCTGCGGGCCACATAACGATGTACCTCGTGCGCGTAGCGGTCGAAGAGCACCGCGAACGCCTCGGGCTCATCCCGGGACCGCGCGATCACCGAGGCATCACTCTCCCTCGCCGCGCGGACACCTGGCTCGACGGCCATCGGGCTCCTCTCCTCCAAGAACGTGGCTTTCACCTCTCCTTCGCCGTACGTCCCTGACGAGTTCCATCCGCGTTGCAGGCAGTCGGTCCCGGACCGGTCCGGGACCCTGATCCGCTGGGCGATGCGTCCACGCCCGGCCGGGTGACTCATGCCGTTGCGAAGTCCGGTTGGATGCGGACATGGGCAACGGCAGCCACGAGGATTCAGGGCTCTCGAAAAGCGTCTGGAGCGACGCGGATCTCGACGATATGGGTTGGCATGATGCCACCCTGCACGGCTTGTCGGTTCAGCCGACCGACGACATCCTGCCGCGCCTTCTCCTCGACATCGACTACATCGTCCGCTGGGTTCACCCGGTCCCGCCCGCAACGTACTTCTCGTTCTGGGTCGCACCGGCGACGCTCGTCTTCGACGATGTCTTCGACCTTGAGGGCGACCTCGACTTCAAAGGTTTGGGCCTGGATTTGGAGATCGACAAGGTGCACCGGCTGACGCCGGACGACGTCCGCCCGAATTTTGCGTCCTGCCCGCTCTGGCACATCGAAGGTCACGCGTTCGACCTGAAGTTCCGCGCCTCCGGCTTCCACCAGTACTTCCGGCAGGTTCCACGACACGTGTCCCGACAAGTGTTGCCCTACGCCGAACGCGGGGGTTGCACATTCGCCGAACTCGGCTTCAGCTGAAGGGAGTTTGCGCCCCTGGTCAGCTGGCCCCGTACGCCCCCGAACCGCGGCGACCGCCGAGTACTGACATGCTGGACACTAGCCGCTGGCGTGACGACCCCGAAGGGCCCGTCGCGGAAGCGGAGCACCGGGCCATGATGGAATTCGAGGCGTGACTCTGGGGGCCACATGTTGTTCACCGACGGGCCGAGCGTGCACTGTGATGTGTATGTCGAGGCGGACCTGTCGCGGGTCTGGGAGCTGGTCACCGACATTCGTCTGCCCGCGTCGCTGAGCCCGGAGCTGCAGCGCGTTGCCTGGCTCGACGGTGTCGCGGGGCCCGCGCTCGGCGCGCGTTTCGAGGGCTACAACCGCCACGAGCACCTCGGTGAGTGGCGCACCGTCTCCCACGTCGTCGAGCTGGTCGAACAGCGGGTGTTCGCCTGGGCCGTCACGGACGCGGACGGCCGCTACGGAGCACCGGCGCTCGACCCGGCGGACTCCATGGCGTCCTGGCGCTACGAAATCGGGGCCGAGGGTTCGGGGACCCGGTTGCGGCAGTCGGCCCTCGTCGGGCCGGGCCGCAGCGGCGTCACGCTGGCCCTCGAACGCTGGCCGGACCGGGAGGAGGAGATCATCGCCCTCCGGCTGGAGGAGCTGCGCGCCGGGATGGAGGCCACCCTCAGCGGCATCAAAGCGCGCGCCGAAGCGGGGCCATCTGCTGGTGAAGAATCGATTCGGCCGACCCCGAACGAGGGACGGCGCGTTCCGCATTGACGGACCTGGGGCATCTCTGGCGGCGACCAGATGAACCACGGAAAGGACCCGCCATGCCCCTGCGCTCCCTCACCGTCGCCGCCGGTGCCGCCGTACTCCTCACGGCCATGTCCGGTTCGGCCACCGCCGCGAGCGGCCAGTTCCGCTACTCGTACACCACCGCGGACGGGTACGAGGCCGTCGGCTTCCTGAACGACCCCGTCAGCGGTCAGTGCGTCAACCTCGCACCCGCGGCGTCCGAGCCCGGCGCCGCCTCGCGGGCCCCCAAGAACCGCACGAACGCCACAGCCACCGTCTTCCTCGGCACCGACTGCGAAGGCGGCACCTACTACACCCTGCCGCCCGGCAAGGGCGCCTCCGACCGCCTCCTCGTCCGCTCCGTCGTCTTCTCCTGACCCCTAGCAGTCTGGGGGCTTTTGACGCCCCCGAGCGCCCGAACGCCCGGGCGCACGAGGGCAGTTGTCGGTTGTCAGTTGTCCGTTGTCCAAGGGGTGCCAGGCGCGGCCGCTGCCGTTCTGCCGGACCTTTCCGAGGACCGCGTCGGCGAAGTGGTCGCCGTAGCCGAACGTGTCGGGTTCTTCCAACTCGGCGACGAGGCTCCGGCGGTGGACGGCAGCCCCGGCGGGGTCGTGGTCGAAGGCCGACGACCATTCCGGGTGGTCCACCTGGATCGGCGAGTGCAGGGAGTCGCCGAAGGCGATCAGGCGCTGCCGCCCCGACGTGATGACGTACTCAGCGTGCCCGGCCGTATGGCCCGCGGTCGTTCGGACATGCACGCCCGGGAAGATCTCCTGTCCGTCCGTCACGGTACGTACGAGCGGTGCCAGCGCCGCGACTTCCGCGGTCATGCCCTGGTGCTCCAGGACGTCGCGGTGGGCCCACTCCGGTGCGGACACCAGGTAGTCGGCGTGGGCGAAAGCGGGCCGTTCACCCTCCGCGGCGGGGTGGACGGCCCAGCCCACGTGATCGGGGTGGAGGTGGGTGAACGCGATCGCCTCGATCGTCTCCGGCCGACGGCCGAGCCGGCCCAGGCTCTCCAGCAAGCCGCCCCCGTGAATGACACCGCGCGGGCCGTCCGGAGCCGCGGGGAGTCTTCGCGGTCCGAAGCCCGCATCGATGAGCAGGGCGCGTTCGCCGTGCTCCACCAGCAGAGCACCGATGCTTGCCACGAGGTGGCCCGAGGTGTCGAGGAGTTCGGGGTGGGCCGCCCAGACTTCGTCTGTGGTGTCCGGGAAGAGGGCCCGGGGCCGGAGCCGTACGTCGCCGTCCGGTACGTAGGAGACCTTCGTGTCACCGAGTTGCAGCGAACGGATCTCAGCCGGCCTGCGCAAACGGTCGGCGTGGTCTGCGTGGTCTGCGTGGTCTGCTGCCGTGTTCGCCATGGGTTCCCCTCCTGGTGGGCGGCGACGTCACCCTGTGCATCAAGGTGCGCACCGACGCACTGGTCCGGCAGATCGCCGACCATATATGTGCGCGTGCCGTCGCGCTCGACCTCATCCTCACGAAATGTGTCGGCGCAGGAGGTTGATCGCCAGGGTGTGGTCGTAGCGCTCCGCGACCATCAGTGGCGTGGTTCCGTTCCCGTCGGGCAGTTCCGGGTCTGCGCCATAAGCGAGCAGCACCGCGGTGGTGGTCACGCTGAGGGGGGCGCCGCTCTGCAGGGTCGCGTCGCCCTCGGAGTCGATGGTGTGTGTCAGCGGTGTGGCCGTGGTTCCTTCGTCGGGGTCCGCTCCGGCGTCGAGCAAGTGCGCCATCAGGTCCGCGTCGAGGTGCTCCGCCGCGAAGAGGGTCGGCGGCCACCAGCCACTTTCGTCGATCATCGTCCGCTGGCTGGGGCGTAGCGAGGCGTACACGGCGAACCGGCGCCACACCCGTTCCATCACCTCGGCCAGGTGCGGGGCGGTCCCGGTCCGGTGCATGGCCGCGGGGGCCTCTCCGGCCGCGAAGTCGACGGCCTGACCTGCGGGGCCGGTCACCGCGTCAGCGAAGAGCAGTGCGTCCAGGAGTGGGGCGTCCTCGCCCGCGCGCAGAACTGGTTCCGGTTGCAGTTGCGGTTGCGGTTGCGGTTGCGGCACCGACGCAGGTCCGGACGTCTCTCCGGGGTACCGCTGGGTGTCGACGGCGCTCCGGCCCTCTGTGACCAGACGGATCAGCCGCACCAGACGCTCCGAAGCGCCGTGGTCCTCCAGGTACCGGGCGAGGTCGCCAGGGTGCACTGCTGAGCGGCGCACCTCGGTTGCGCCGCTCACGCCTTGCAGCCAAGCCGCCGCGACGAGCAGTTCCCGTTCCTCGTCGGCGACGGTCCACCGCAGTTCCCGTGCCCGTGCGGCCACGGCCTGTGTACGCGCCCACCGGTCCCCCGTCGGGGCCAGCAAGGATGCGGCGAACTCGGCGGCGCCCTCGGCGGTGTCCAGCGAATGGATCATGGTGGGAACGTATCGGAAGAACGGCCGGGCGCGCCGACTCCGCTGGGCCCAACCGGCGCGCTGCCGCTACTTGCGGCCGCTACTTGGTGGTGTGGGTCGGGTACACCTGAACGTCGGTGTAGGCGCCCCTGATGTCACCCGCGTCGGCGGGCCACTTCAGGGTCACGGTGTGGGTCTCGTTCGGCGGCGTCACCAGGATCTCGGTCGGGGACGCGAGGCTGTTGCCGCTCTTGTCGATGGTGTAGGCGAGGTTGAAGATCGCCGACTCGCCGGGCTTCAGGGTCGTGACACGCGGCTGGGCGGGGCCGCGCTCGATCGGGCTCGTGGTGTGGTCGGCGTCCGTGATGTCGACGCCCGCGAAGCCGGTCGCGGAGCAGGTGGCCGAACCCCGGTTGACGAGGGTGATGTCGATCCGGCCTTCGGTCTCGTCGGGCGCGGCGTTCACGGCGTCGATGGCCAGGTCCGCGGTCTTGCAGAAGCCGACCTTGCCGGCGGTCCGCGCCGCGCCGTTCGCTGCCGTTCCGCTGTCGTCGGTGCCCTTGCCCGAGTCGGCCTTCACGTCGTTGCTGGTCCGTGCGTCACCGGAACTCGCGCTGTCGTCCGGCGTCTTGGCTCCGTCGGCCGTGGCCGAAGAAGACGAGGCCGATGAGGACGAAGCCGACGAGGACGAGGCGCCCTTGGCCGAGGAGTGCGTCGCCGAGTCGCCGCTGCCGCAGGCAGTGAGCGAGAGGGTGGCGGCGACGCCGAGGGCGGCGAGTGCGGCGGTGCGGGTGTGCTTCACGATTCCCCCAGGAACGGTGTGGCGCGTGCAATGCGTGTGGTCTCGTGCTTCACGGTGCCTCGTGATGCTTCACGGTGCCTCGTGATGCTTCACGGTGCCTCGTGATGCTTCACGGTGCCTCGTGATGCTTGGTAATCCTTCGTGCTGTCTGCAATCTTTGTATCCCGCACCGAGTCACGGGCGGCCGACCGCGACGTCTTCGTTCTGTCACAGGCGTTCCGGTTCCCGTAGCGAGTGACGCATACCTCGCCGACCCGCCCTGTCCCGTGAACCGTCCAAGACCAGTCGTTCGGCGCACAAGTGAATCGATCCGCCGGGTGAACGCCGGCCTCTACTCTCGGCAGGCCCCCTCTGAGCTGCGAATCTCAGGCGTCGTCAACGGACCGGCACACGCTGGCGGTTCGGGCTCGCTCGCCCTCTACGGTTTGGAGTTCGTCTTGCGTCTTCGTCGTATCGCGACCGGTGCTCTCAGCTCCGTCGCCCTCGTTCTCGCCTCCGCCGGAGCCGTCACCGTCGTCGGTGCCGGTCCGGCCGCCGCCGATCCCTGCGGCTTCTACGAGACACACTCCGACGCCTACTACAACCACTGCACCTCGGACGGCTCCCACATCGTCATCGAGATCGACGACTGGGGGCCCAACAGCGAGCAGTGCGTGGGACCGGGCGTGACCTGGATCGGCTCCGCCTCCGACGTGGACGGCGCCTGGTACACCGGCCGCACCTGCTGATTCCGGGGCACCACCCGTAGCTCGTCCGGGGAGCGGTCACCACGACCGCTCCCCGCTTGCCGTACCTGGTCCCGCTCCCGCTCGGGATATGGCTGTGGCTCGCCTTCCCCAGGCCGGAGCCGCCGCTTCCCGTGTCGGGTGTCCTGCCCGGCCACGCCCTTCGCGACGACTACGACAGGCCCGCCCCGCACCCGCTGCATCTGTTCTGGATCGACCGGGAGGTGTTCCGGCACACCCTGGCCAGGCTTCCGGCCGTCCGCAGCCGGTGGTTTCGCGAGGTCCTCGACCGCGTCACGGATCGTGCGAACGACGGCCTCTTCTGACCCGTCGCAGGAGCGCCCCCGCCCCACGCGGGGCGCATCCCTCGGCGTCAGGACGGCGTCGGTCGGGTGGCGACGGCGCTCAGGCCATGGTCGAGAAGTGCGCGCATGCGATCCGGCGCGAGAGACGGGTTCGACGCGGCGGCCTCCGCGCTGTGCGGGTCGGCCAGGAGGGTTTCCAAGGCCTCCGGGGTCAGGCCCGGGTTGGTGGCCGCTGCCCGGCGTACCGACGCGTCGGGGTCGTCGACCGGGGGGTGCGGCAGAGCCGGGTCGGCCGCCGCCAGGGCGCGTACCTGGGGGTCCGGGTGGTCGATGAGACGGCTCGTGCCGGTACGGGGGAACGCGGGCAGGGTGAGGAGGTGCGGCCGGTGGTCCGGGCGGGTGAGGAAGACGTCCAGGAGCAGGTGCGGCGGCGCCAGTGGGTGATGGCAGGCCAGCCGGATCCGTACCTCCTCGTCCTCGTCCCGAGCGAGCCGTGCGGCGAGTTCCGCGGGGAGGCCGCACCAGCTCGCCGCGATCCGGCGGAGCACCGGCTCCGTGGCCGCCGCGCAGGCGGCGAACCAGTCCGCCGACGGCCGGGGAACGACCTCGGTGATCGGGCAGGTGCAGTCGGGGCCGTGGCCGACGACCCTGTGGATCATGTCGTACTCGGTCCAGGTGCGGGAGAAGGGGTTCAGGCGTGCGCGCGTACGTACGTGGTCATCGGGATCCGTGCGCAACTCCGCCACCAGGTCGGGCCCCAGGTCGGGCCGGGTGGTGACCAGGCCGCGGACGGAGGCGTCGGGATGGCGTGCGAGCCGGGCGAGGGCGGAGGCCGGGGCGTGACGGTTGCGGGCCAGGGCGCGCTCCGCGCCGTCCGCGAAGCACCGTTCGACGAGAGCGGGTGAAAGGGCGCACCAGCCGTAGATGTAGTCCATGCCGCGCGCTTCGTAGGACGGCAGCCTCGCCTCCACCTGCTCGGCATCCAGTACCCAGCTGTGGTCCCGCGCCGCTTCGCGCACTTCGGGGTCCGGATCGTGGAGCAGGGCCGTCCGCTGTGCCGGAGTGAGTCCCGTCCAGTCGTAGACGGCTCTTCTGCGCAGTTCCGGGTGTGCGCGGTCGGCGAGGGAGCGGCGGAAGGACAGCGGGATCTGCCGGGACAGGTCAAGGCCCGAACTGACCTCGTCCGCCGTGAGCCGGCGGTCCTCGCCTCCGTCCTGCGCGGTCAGCAGCGTGACGAGGATGTCGTCCGGCAGCGGTCGCACCCGACGGGGGCCGGGGAAAGGGCCGCCCCAGCCGGAGGCGAGCCGCGCGCGGACGAGGCCCGAGGGGTCCGTCGCCAACGGTGTCAGTCGCGCCGGGTCCACGTGTTGGTTGCGGGCGAGCGCCTGGCGAACGGCTTCGGCCGGGTGGCGCACGGCTGCGTCGACGACGGCGCCGGGCAGGTCGCGCCCCTCGCACATCCGCAGGCCGATGTCGCCGGCCGCTCGATCCAGCAGGCGTGTCAGTACGTCGGCGGGCGCGGCCGGGTTGAAAGCGAGGCCGCGCAGCCACAGAGCGGGGAGGGAGTCGGGCACCACGTCATCCTGTCACCGGGGGGGTGCGGTCGTGTTGACGGTCCGATGTGCCGTCCCGCGGACGTGCTCACATGGCCTTCCGGTCCACGTCTATCCCGCACCCGGCAGCGGAGCGAGGGGGTCCCGTGTGAGCACAGTCGGGGTGGTGAGGGCCGCCTCGTAGGCGGGGCGTGGGAAGACGTAGGGGCCCAAGGGGAGTTCGCCCCACTCCGGCCGTTCTGGCTGGCGGAAGCCGGACCAGGTCACCTCGGTCGCCGTGACACACACCTCGGCGAGCAGGGGCCAGCAGGCCGGGATCCCGCAGTGACAGCCCAGGAGGCACAGGGCGCCGGTGTCGGGGTCGTGGACATAGGGTTCGGTGCCGCCCAGGAAATGAGCGTGGGCGCGCTCATCCTCTTCGCCGAGGTACAGCGGCGCGTGCTGCCGCACCAGGAACTCCTCGCGCTCCCGCGGGGTGTCGTCGTCCTCGTCGAGTTCGAGAGCCCACGAGGCGCGGGTCACTTGCGCGACCAGGACGCGCAGGTCGGTTCCGTCGATCCGGATGCCCCAGGTCAGCAGGTGCGGAGCGTCGAGGTCGGGATGGCGCACGAACTCCACCCGGTGGGTGCCGGTCGACTCACTCATGCGCCTCATCCTGCGGGATCCGCCCGTGCGGCTCCACCGAATTCTCCCGCCGTGACCATCACCGTCGAGGACACCCGTACCCCCTGACACCAGCGGGCTTTCGGTCCTGCGATAGCCGCTCGCCGGATCACCGGCCCTGTGCCATACTTCCGTTCCCCCCACATCTAGTTGCTGTCTCCTGCCTTCCTCCGGTCAGCCCGTTCGCGGCTCACCCCGTGAGGCCGGCTCTCTTCCCGTGGGGGGAACCGCCCGATGGGCTCTACTCTGCGCGCCGTGCGCGCTCTCCTGCTGCTGCTCGGCTTCTACGTGGTCGGGCTCGTGATGCTCGGTGCCCTGGGCCTGGCCGACTGGTGGCTGATCGAGGACGGTGTCCACGGCATAGCCGGGCTCAAGTTCCTCTTCCTCAGTCTGATCGTCGGCATTCCGATCGTGCAGGGCATGTTCGCGCTGCGCGGTCCACGGTTCGAGCCGCCTGCCGACGGGCTCCGCGTCGACGAGCGGCAGGAGCCGCGCCTGTGGGCCGCCGTGCGCCGCCTCGCCGAACAGACCGGCACCCGCGCGCCGGACGAGATCTATCTGGTGCCCGACGTGAACGCCGCCGTCTACGAGGAGGCCCGGCTGCTCGGCCTGTTCCGGGGGCGGCGGGTGCTGCTGGTCGGCATGCCGCTGCTGAGCGGTCTCGACGAGGCCCAGCTCATCTCCGTACTGGCCCATGAGTTCGGCCACTACTCCAACGCCGACACCCGCCTCGGCGCCATCAACCGGCGCGGCTTCGAGCAGATGTCCCGTACGGTCGCCACGCTGATGCGGCGCTCGGCCGCCAAGGTGAACGACGAGCGGGTGAAGGCGGAGGAGAAGGAGGCGCGCCGCGTCGCCAAGGGCAAGGCGGCGCGGGAGGTCAGCACCGGCAGCGCGGGCCTGAGTTTCCGTCTCGCCGCCAAGCCCTTCATCTGGTACGGCAGGTTCTACGTGCGCTCCATGCGGGGCACGATGCGCCGCCAGGAGTACGCCGCCGACCTGGCCGCCGCCCGGATCGCGGGCCGCGCCGCGACGGCGTCCGCGCTGCGCGAGGTCCCGGTGCTCGACGCCGCGTTCGGCTTCTACATGAAGTCGTACGCGAGCCTCGGTGCGAACGCGGGGCTACTGCCGCCCCAGGGCGAGGTCTACGGCGGCCTGCACCGCCTTCTGGAGGCGCGCTCGGCCGAACTGGACGAGCTGCGGGCCGGGTTGCCGCCCGAGGAGCGTTCCGCGTACGACACGCACCCGCCGATCGCCGACCGGGTGGCCCGCGTCGAGCAGTTCCCCGACGACGGTCGCACGGCGGACGCGGCCGGGTCCGCGCTCGGCCTGCTGGACCACCCGGCCGCCGCGCTCGCCGCCCTGGAGCAGGTGTCGCTCACGCCCGAGGCGCTCAAGATGCGGCGCACCGCAGACTGGGAGCAGCTCGTGCACGAGTCGATGACGACCTACGCGGGTGGGGCCGCGCAGCCGCTGCGGCAGGCGGTGCGCGAGGTGACCGGCGGGGACGGTTCGTTCGGCTCGGTGCTCGCCGCGATCGAGGCGGGTGCGCTGTGGCAGGTCGCGGACCGGCTGCCCAAGTCCGCGCAGGCGGCGGCCGCGACGGGCCGTGCGGCCCGCGAGTTCGTCCGCCCGCGCCTGCACGACCTGCTGCGCGACCTGACGGTGGCCGAGCTGATCGCCCGCGGCGGCGCGCACTTCGAGCTGTCCTGGACGGACTCGGCGCTGCTGCGGCTGCACGACGCCTCCGAGGAGCAGCTGGCCCGCGCTCTGGACGCGGCGGTGGCGGACGTGCCGGACACCGCCGGGCTGCGGCAGCTGTTCGACCTTGCCCCGGCCGGCGGGGCGGGCAGCACGCGAGAGCAGGAGGCGGTCTGATGGGTCTCTTCCGCAACCGGCGCGGCACCGGTCCGAACCGCGTCGGCTCCTTCAGCGACAAGCAACTCAGCTCCGCCGAGCGGCAGTTCGGTCTGGTCCCGGTCGAGGAGATCGACGGCGAGGCGGCGATGGCCCCGGAGCCGCGGGCGGAGCAGGTCAAGTCGGCGGTCCGGGCCGGGGACTGGCAGGTCGGGGCCGCGTATCTGGAGGAGGCGGGGCGCGACTGGGCGGAGCGCACCCGCCGCTCCAACCTCCTCGCGGCGCAGGCCGTCACGGACGACGGCTGGCTGCTCGCCTGGCGCACCGCGCGGCGCGACGATCCCGGGGCGGCGCTCGTGAACGCCCGGTCGCTGGTCGACCTGGCGTGGGAGATCCGAGGCGGCGGCGTCGCCGGGGCCACGACCCGGGAGCAGTTCGCCGGGTTCCACCGGATCCTCGCGCAGGCCCGTGAGGCGTTCACCGCGGCGCAGGCGCGGGCGGGCGACGACCCGTGCCCTTACGTCGCGGAGCTGCCGCTGGCGATGGGGCTCGGCTACGACCACGAGGCTTTCGAAGCGATCTGGGCCGAGGTCGAGAAGCGGGATCCGTACCACGTGGGCGCGCACCATTCCGCGCTGCAGTACTGGTGCGCGAAGTGGCGGGGTTCGCACGAGGCGGCGGAGGAGTTCGGCAAGGCCGCCGCCGCGAAGGGCGCTCCGGGACAGCTCCTGTCCACGATCGTCCTGGACGCGTACTTCGAGTACGAGATCTCCGACGACAAGCTGAACCCGGGCACGTACTACCAGCAGCCGCACATCGTCGCGGCGACGGACGCGGCGCTCGCGGACGTGGCCGCCGCGCACACCGAGAACCCGCACCACCGGGCCGTCCCGCCGGCCCGTCACATGCTCGGCCACTTCCTGTACCACCAGCACCGGTACGAGGAGGCGCTGGAACAGTTCCGCGCGGTGGACGGGTACGCCGGGACGACACCGTGGTCCTACTACGGCGATCCGGCGCGGCAGTACGCGCGGGTGCGGAACTACTGCGCGGCTCAGGTCGCGCACCGGAGCGGCGCCGCGCGGTGACGTGAGCGGGGCTCCGCCGTCGCGATCGCGTGATCTCGTTGAGCGGCGCCGACCGGGTCGGCCCGGCGGCGCACTGGCTTCAACTGCGTTGCAAAGAGAGCCCGTTGCGCATCAGACCCTGTTCGCGCGCAACGTGTCCACGGCGATGCGGGCCGCCGTGCCGATGACGGCGTCGGCGGCCGGCAGGACCGCTGCGGTGCGTACGGTGCGGGTGAAGACGGCGACGGCGTAGCGGCCGCCGTCGGGGTACTCCACGACGCCGATCTCATTGCGCAGGGTCGGCAGCGACCCGGTCTTGCCCGCGACGTGCACATCGTCGAAGGGGAACCCGGACGCGAGCCGGTGCGGCCACACCTGAAGGCCCATAAGGCGGCGGATCGCGGCGCCGTGTCCGGGTGTGCAGGCGGTGTCGCGCCAGATGGCAGTGAGCAGCCCGGTCAGGTCGCGCGGGGTGCTGCGGTTGGCCTGCGCCGGGTCGAGCGCGCGGAGCCGGGCGATGACGTGCGGGTCGGCCAGGGCCTGGGCGCCGCCGGGGCCCGCGTCCTCCTTGACCATGGACATCGCCGCGCCGAAGGAGTGGACGGCGAGGGTGTGGGTGAGGCCGAGGCGGGCTGTCGTGCGGTTGACGGCGTCCAGGCCGACGCGGGCGAGGAGCAGGTCGGCGGCGGCGTTGTCGCTGACGGCCATCATGAGGTAGGCGAGGTCGCGCAGCGAGAGCCGGGCGGTGTCGAGCATGGCCGCGAGGCCGGTCGGCCCGGCGGAGCGCCCGGCGGGCGGGCAGTCGACCTGGTCGGCCAGGTCGAGGTCCCCGGCGGCGGCCCGCTCGTGCAGCGCGACGAGCAGGGGCAGTTTGTGGACGCTCGCGGTGCACACCAACTGGTCGCCGTGGAAGTCGAGTTCGGCCCCGGAGTCGATGTCGAGGGCGTGCAGCCACCCGGTGACCCCGGCGTCGGCGAAGGCGGTGCGCAGGGCGGTGGTCGTGTCGGTCATAGCCAGTACTCCGCTGCGGGGCGCAGATGCATGGGGCGTGTGGGGGTGTCGGGGCGGGCGCCGGCCGTGGTGCGCAGGGCGTGCTCGGCGGCCTCGGTGAAGGCGCGGACGGTGGCGTCGCCGTGGCCGCGGGGCCAGGCGACGGAGTGCCGCCAGGCCAGCGGCGCCCCGGCGAGCGGGCGCCACACGAGTTCGGGTCCCGTGCTGTCGCCCTGGGTGTCGCATGGAGCGAACGCGACGGCAGCGGCGGACAGGACGAGGCCGCGGACGAAGCTGGCTCCCCGGCCGTGCCGGATCGCGGGCGGCGTGTAGCCGCCGCGGGCGCAGGTGGTCAGCAGGTCGTCGTAGAGCGCGGGGGAGCCGGCGCGGGGAAAGAGGACCAGGTCGTGGCCGGTGAGCGCGGCGAGGGGTACTTCGCTGTGCTCGGCGGCGGGCGCGCCGGGCGGCAGGAGGACGCCGAGGTCGCGGCGGAGCACCGGCCCGAGTTCGAGGCCGGTGACGTCGCAGGGGTGGTGCACGAGGCCGACGTCGAGCTCATGCGCTCCGAGCCGGTCGAGCTGCTCGGCGGTCGACAGCTCGTGCAGTTCCAGTTCGGCCTCGGAGCACCGGCGGCCGAACTCCGTGAGCAGGGCGGCGACGGTGGCGCCCGCGATGTCGGGCGGCAGCGCCGCGCGGAGCAGTCCGCTCTCCCCGTCGCGGATGCGGCGTGCGGCGGCGCGCAGGGTCGCGGCGCGGGCGAGCAGTTCGCGGGCCTCGGGCAGCAGCAGTGTGCCGGCTTTGGTGAGGGTGACCTGGCGGCTGGTGCGGTCGAAGAGCCGTACCTCCAGCTCCCGTTCCAGGCGCTGGATGCGCTGGGACAGGGGTGGCTGGGCCATGCCCAGGGCGGCTGCGGCACGGCCGAAGTGTGACTCTTCTGCAACAGCCACGAAGCATTCCAGATGTCGGATCAGGTCCACGACCAGCGATCATATCCATTTTTGATTGATTGCTGATCGATATCGGACTTGGACATGGGTCGGTTTCCTTTGTTGTCCTCCGGACATGACACACCTTTCCACCACCACCCGCGGGAGAGCCGCCCGCCCCGCGCTCAGAGCCGTCACCGCTGTCGTCGTGGTCTGCGGCGTCGCCGCGGGCGGCGCGTACGCCACCGGGTTCGGTCCGTTCGACCGGGGCTCAGATGCTCCCGATCCGGCCGCCGCCGCGCAGGCGCGCGCCTTCCTCGCCGACTGGTCCGGCGGGCGCTACGACGGGGCCGCCGCCCGCACCACCAACCCGGCACGGGCCGAGGAGGTACTGCAGAGCTTCACCTCGGGTCTCGACATCGAGAAGCCGCGGCTGACCGCGTCGGGTGCCGAGCGGGCCGACGACGACACCGTGCGCGTGGCGTTCACCGCGAAGATGCCGGTCACGGGGCTCGGCACCTGGACGTACTCCTCCCATGTCCCGCTGCGGGAGCAGGACGGCGCCTGGAAGGTCGACTGGTCGCTCGGGCTCGTCCATCCGCACCTGAGTGATCAGGCGAAGTTCCGCCTGGAGCGCGAGGACACCACCGTGCCGGAGGTCGAGGACCGGCACGGCGCGTCCCTCGCGGGTGACGCCTATCCCTCGCTGCAACCGCTCCTCGCCCAGTTCGCGGGCGGCGACGGCGGGCCGCGCGGCGCGATCCGGCTCATCGACCGCGTCACCGGGGAGGTCGAGGGCACCGAGACCACGTTCGGGCAGCGGAAGGAGAAGGGCGAGGACGCGGAGCCGGGTGACGGCCCGGTGACGACCACACTGGACGCCGCCTGGCAGTCGGCCGCCGACCGGGCGCTCACCGGCGAGGCCGACGGCAAGAACGCGTCGCTGGTCGCCCTCCGCGTCGACAACGGCGAGATCCTCGCGATGGCGAACTCCCCCGCCACGGGCTTCAACCGGGCCGTCTCCGGCACGTACGCGCCCGGCTCCACCTGGAAGATCGTCACCAGTGGCGCGCTGCTGCTGAAGAACGCCGTCACCCCGGACACCGTCGTGGACTGCCCCAAGTACCTCACGGTGGGCAAGGAGTTCCACAACGTGGAGACCTCCGAGCACCCCGGCGCCACCTTCCAGAAGGACTTCATGGAGTCCTGCAACACGGCGTTCATCAGCCTGCGCGGCAAGCTCGGTGACGCCGAGACGGGCGACGTCGCCGCCAAGTACTTCGGCGTCGGCCAGGAGTGGCATGTCGGCATCCCCTCCTACGACGGCTCGGTGCCGGTGCCGAAGGACGCGACGGAGAAGGCCGCGGCGATGATCGGGCAGGGCCGCATCCAGGCCAACCCGCTGATCATGGCCTCGGTCACCGCGACCGCCGCGTCCGGCCGCTTCCACCAGCCGACGATCGTGCCGGGCACCGAGGACACCACCTCCACCACGCCCCTCCCCGACCCGGTCGTCGCTCAGCTCCGGACGATGATGCGGGCCACCGTCACCGACGGGACCGCGCACGTCCTCGCCGATCTGCCCGGCGAGATCGGGGCGAAGACCGGCACCGCGGAGGTCGCCGAGGGCGAGCCGAACAACGGCTGGCTGGTGGCGCGGCGCGGAAACGTCGCCGTGGCCTGCGTGGTCGAACAGGGTGTCACCGGCGGCGGTTCGGCGGGCCCGATCCTGCACCGGCTCCTGTCCGCCGTGCCCGACGACCCGTCCTGAGGCCCTCGGAGCACCGCCCCGGCGGTCAGCGCGCGAGCGAGATCGCGAAGGGCGCGAATCCACTCGCCCGGATCACGTGGGGCACGAACAGGACGGCGGCCTCGGTGGCCCGCGCGGTCTCGGTCCCGCCGAGGTCCGTGATCCACTCCTGGTGCCAGCCGAGGTCGGCGAGCAGCCCGCGCACCGTCTCCTTGGCCTCCGCGTCCGCGCCGGAGAGGAAGGCGGTCGGCGGCTGGGCGAGCGCGGCGGGATCGGTCATCACCGTGTAGAGCATGGTGTTGAGCGTCTTGACGACACGGGTGTCGGGGAGCGCCTCCTGCACCTGCTCGGCCAGGCTCGATCCGGGGTGGAGCAATGCCGCCGGGAGTCCGTCGGGACCGTCGACGGTGGCATTGGAGACGTCCACGAGGATCTTGCCGCGCAGCTCTTCGCGCAGCGCGCTGAGCCGCTCCAGCGAACCGGCGCCCGGGGTGGCGTTGATGACGATGCGCGCGGCACGAGCGGCGTCGGAGGCGGAGCCCGGTGAGCGGTCCGCCACGGTCACCTCGTGCCCGGCCCGGGTCAGGGCGCGGGCGAGGCCGCCGCCGACGCGGCCGCTTCCGAGAACAGCGATCTGGGTCATGGTGCGTAGTCCTTTGCTGCGTGTTCGCGAGGGGTGAGGGGGTCAGCGGGAGAGTGTGGTGACGGCTTGGGCGTGCACGCCGGGCGCCGAGGCCAGGAAGCTGTCGCTCTCCGGCGTCCAGGGGCGGCCCTCGGCGTCGGAGATCCGCCCGCCGGCCTCGGTGACGAGCAGCGCCCCGGGGAGCAGGTCCGCGCGGGCCCCGGCGAACTGCCAGAAGGCGTCGACGCGGCCGGCGGCCACGTTGAGGAGGTGCAGGGTGGCGGGCACGGAGGTGCGGACCACGAGCGCGTCGAGCAGCATCGCGGTGATCGAGGCGCCGACGCGCCGCACGACCTTCTCGTCCTCGTCCGGCCGCGCCTGGCTGGTGGCCACGAGGCTCAGGCCGAGGTCCGTGGTCCCGGACACGTGCAGCGGGCGGCCGTCGAGCCGGGCGCCGGCACCGGCGAGGGCGGTGTAGGTCTCACCGGTCAGCGGCAGGTGGACGGCGGTCAGCACCGGCTGGTTGTCGCGTACGAGCGTCGCGGTCACCGCCCACTCGGGCAGTGCGTGCAGGTGGTTGACGTTGCCCTCGGCCGGGTCGAGGACCCACCATTCGCCCGGCGGCAGGGCCCCGCCGGCGAGTTCGTCCTCCACGAAGCGGGCGTCCGGACGCAGGAGGGCGAGGCGGGGGCGCAGGACGTCCAGGGCCGCGTCGTCGTTGGCGGCGAGCGCGGCCATCAGCTCCTCGCGGGTCTCGTAGCGGACCACGTCGCCGAACCGCTCCAGCAGCACCGCGGCCGCCGCGCGGACGGCGCTTGTGGTGTGCGTCAGCAACTCCTCGTCGGAGGCGGTCCCGGTGACGGCCTGCGGCGATTCAGGCGATCCAAGCGATCCAAGCGATCCAGGCGATCCAGGCGATTCAGGCATGGCGGAACTCCCGTGCGAGGAAGGGGTGATGGGGCGGGCCGGGCGGCGGAGACCGTGTCGCTTGCCGTGGCTCTTCCGTGCCCGCATCTCGAAGGTAGGAGAGCTCTGCATTAACTACAAGTGCATGTAAAGCACGCCTAACATGACTCCCATGCAACTGGATCTGAACCTGCTCGCCGCGCTCGACGCGCTCCTGGAGGAAGGCAGCGTGGCCGGGGCAGCCGCGCGCCTGCACGTCACCGCGCCCGCGATGAGCCGCAGCCTCGGCCGGATCCGGCGCACGACCGGGGATCAGATCCTGGTGCGCACCGGCCGCACGATGACCCCGACCCCGTACGCGATCGCCGTCCGCGAGCAGGTGCACGAACTGCTGCAACAGGTCCAGGGTGTCCTTGCCCCGAGCCGCGCGCTCGATCTCACGACGCTGGAGCGCACCTTCACGCTGCGCTGGCACGACGCGCTCGTCGCCCTCGGCGGGCCCCCGCTCCTCGCGGCCGTCCGCGCGCACGCGCCGGGCGTGCGGCTGCGTTTCGTCGCGGAGTCGAGCGTCGACACACCCGGTCTGCGGCGCGGCGAGGTCGACCTGGAGGCGAACGCGAACCGCCCGACCGCGCCCGACCTCCGCGCCGAGCGGGTCGCGCAGACGCGGCACGTCGTCGTCGTACGGCAGGGGCACCCGCTCACCCGGGTCAAGGCCGTCACCGCCGCGCGGTACGCCGCGGCCGAGCACCTCACCGTCTCGCGGCGCGGACGGCTCACCAGCGCCCTCGACGACGCGCTCGCGCGGCTCGGCCTCACCCGGCAGGTGGTGGCGACGGCGCCCACCGAGGCGAGCGCGTTCGCGTTCGTGCGCGGCTCCGACCTCGTGGTCACAGCGCCGGAGTCGACGACGCGTGCGACGGCCGGGGCGCTCGGACTCGCCCTCCTCCCCCTGCCCTTCGAACTGCCCATGGCCGCGGTGTATCTGTCATGGCATCAGCGCTACGACACCGATCCCGCGCACGCCTGGCTCCGCGATCTGGCGCGGACCGCGCTGGCGCCGCCGACGTGACATGCGTTCCCCGGGCGCGCTACCTGGTCGACTCGACCGGCACGGCCAGCGGGCCGAAGACGTGGCGCAGGTCGGTCACCCCGTCCTGTGCCTTGCCGCGGACCCAGGCGAGCGGGGCGTAGTGCACCTCGATGCCGGCGGGCGGTTGCAGCAGGGGCCGCCGGGCGGTGTCGCGCGGCCATTCCACGGTTCCGGTGGCCGTGCGCGCGGGGACGATCCAGTGGTCGCCGGGCCGGTAGGTGCCCTCGGCGGCGAAGGAGACCTGGACGCCGTCCTCCAGGTCGAGCCAGGTGCCCTCGCGGCCCTTCAGGGCGAGGGCGCCGTCGACGAGGCGCGGGGCGCCGCGGCCGGTGCCGCCCCGGTGGTCCCAGCGGCGCAGGAACGGACGGCGGGCGGCCACCCGGCCGGTGCCCGGGGCGGGCTCCCCCGACAGGCGCACGCGGCGGCCCGGCAGGTCGACCTCCTCCACCCGCAGCAGCGGTGTCCGCTCGTCGCGGCTCTCGTGGGCGGCGTCGGACACCTCGACCCAGTCGCCCGCGCCGAGGTCGAGTTTGTCGTCGGCGCCCAGGGTCGCGAGGGTGACCCAGGCGCCGTCCAGGGACGCGACCGGCACCGTGACCGAGCCGTTCTCCCGGGACCATTTGAAGGTGGCCCGCTCGGCGGTGCCGCCCTGGTGGATCTCGACGCGGTACAGCTGGTTCTCGGGGCCCCGGTAGCGGGCCTCGGGGTGGGTGACGCAGGGGTCCTCGTCGGCGCGGGAGGGGCGTTCGGCGCGGGCGGCAAGCCAGGCGCCCGACGTAGCGCGCTGCTGCGCCCACTTGTCGAACGCCTCGCGGATCTCGGGCGCCGCCCCCTTGCGTACGGGGACGTCGAGTTCCGCCGCGGGCAGGGCGAGGACCTGCCACACCACTTTGCGGCGGGCCGCGGTGTCGGGCATGGCCGCGCCGAGGGCGACCTCGCGGATCTCGGGGTCCTCCACCGCCGTGACGGACCGTTCCCAGACCTTGAGGTAGACCAGGTAGGGGAACTTGTCCGGCAGCCGGTCCGACTCGCGTTCCGGGTCGCGGTAGCCGTCGGGCTGGGTCCAGTACCGCCAGAGCGTGTCGTCGTCCGCGCCCGGCGCCTGGTCTCCCTCCCCGCTCTCGGCGGGAACGCCGGGCCGCGGCCGGGTGGCGTCGAGGGGGATGCCGTCGACGTAGTAGCGTCCGGCGCCGATGGTCAGGTCGTCCGGCACCCGGTTGCCCGCCTTGTAGGTGATGGCGAAGCCCGGAGCGCCCGCCGGGCCGCCGTACCGCCCGACGAGGTCGGCGACGGCGGTGCGTTCGCGGTGCAGGGCGATCGCCGTCTGTTCGTTGGCGTCGGCGTCGAGCTGGACGCGGCCCTGCTGCGCAAGCACCGCCGCGTAGTGCTTGTCCGGCCGGAAGGTCACGCGGGAGAGGTCTGCGTGCATGGGTCTGGTCCCCCTGGGAGGTCGCGCGGGAAGAGGCGGAAGATGGCGTGCGGGAGCGGGGCGCTCAGGTGACGTGGATGATCCCGGCGTCGGTGCCCGCCGGTACGAACTCGTCGAGCCGTGCGCGCAGACCGTCCTCGCGCTGCGGCTGGAACAGGTCGTGGAAGACGCCGAGTTCGCTGCCGTCCTCGGCGCCACGGGTGATCTCGGGTGCGCAGCGCCCGGCGAGCCGGGCGTAGTCGGGTGTGCCGTACCGCTCACTGAGGAACAGCGGTCGTACGCGCTGGGCCTCGGCGCCCTGGCGGGCGGGGAGGTCCGCGGGGTCGGTGCCGTCGCGCCGCGCCCGCTCGCGTGCGGCGGCGCGGACCTCGTCGGGCTGGCAGTGGTAGCGGCGCGGGGTGCGGGAGCCGGGCGGGACGTAGCAGAACCGCATGCAGCCGACGGAGCGGCGGGCCACGTGCAGGCGGCCGGTGAAGATGCTGTCCTCGGCGCGCTCGACGGCGTGGACGTGGACCTCGCCGAGGACGGTCGACCGGTGCGCGTGCAGCACCGCGTGGGCGTGCCGGCACTCGGGCGCGGACAGCGCCTCGCGGTCCGGGCCCGTGGCGTCCAGGATGCTGTCGGTGAGGTGGAGGTGGACCGGGTCCGTGCCCACCTCGTCCCCGGCGACCAGGATCGTGCCGAGGATCGACCGCTCGATCTGGACGCAGGCCGTGGTGCACTCCAGGACGAGGCTGGGTTCCTGCGGGGAGTGCGGCTCGCAGTGGGGCTCCAGGGACCAGCCGGGCACCAGGGTGCAGTGCCGGATGACGACGGCGCCGACGGGCCCGGTGACGTTGACGCCCCGGCCGGTGATCAGCAGGCCGTCGAGGACCATGCGCGGCGGGGGTCCGTCACCGGGGTTGCCGCGGATGTTGAGCGCGTCGGGGCGGTTGCTGTACCAGTCCAGGAGGCGGATGACGGGCCTGGTGCCCTCGGCGGCGCGCAGTTCCAGGCGGTCGCCGGGTTCCAGGTCGAAGTCGAGCTGTTCCTGGTAGGTGCCGCTGTGGGTGATCTCGATGACCGCTTCGGCGCCGCCGTCCGCCCGCCATCGTTCGAAGGCGTCGGTGATCCGGTCGTCGGGCTGGCCCGGACCGACCCGGTAGACGGGTGCGCCGCGCGGGGTGACCCGCTCGCGCGGGTACTCCCCTCCCCCGGTGTCGTCGGCGAACGCGTAGTGGTAGGTGACCCAGACACCGCGGCGCGGGGCGGAGCGGCTGCCGAAGGCGATCCGGCCGAGCACCGGGTCCACCGCGACCTGGCCGCGCCGGGGCCGGTACGTCCAGTCGGTCAGGTCCGCCACGACGATGTCGGCGGGGGCGACGGGCTCCTCGTGTCCGTCGCGCCAGATGGTGAAGCTCTTGCCGGGCCCGTAGTGGTCGGTGAGTCCGTCGGCGAGGGCACGGCGCCGCAGGTAGGCGGGCACGTGGTCGGCGCCCGCGAGGTGGGACGGCGACGGTTCGGGCTCCGGGCGGGCCACCAGCGGGGTGTCGTTGCCGAGGAGGGAGAAGGTGTAGAGGTTCCTTGCGCGGTCGACGCAGTAGGCCGGTGCGCGGGTGACCGAGTACGGCTTGAGGCGCCAGACGAACAGACCGACGCCCGCGGGGTTGTATCCGCCCTGGCGTCGCGCGGACCCGGCCCGGCGCACATCGGCGGTGTGCGCGGACGGGTCGAACGGGCCGCCGAGCAGGTCGAGTCCGGCGCCGTCGCGCACGTCGGCGAGGCGGCCCCGGGTCAGCCGGCGCGCGCCGGCCGCCTCCTCGCCCGCCCCGTAGAGGCGGACCGGCTGGGCGGCCGAGAGGAGCCGGGAGAACTCCACGGCGCGCGCGGGCCATTCGGCGACCGACGCGGACAGCTCCTCAAGGAGCGCGAGGGTGCCCTTGCGGCGGCGGTTGGCGACGGTCGCGGCCACGTCCCGGCGCGGGGCGAGCCGCTGGGCCAGCGGGCCGCCGGGCCGCAGCGCGAGCGCTTCCTCGTAGCCGGGCGGGAGCTTGTGGCCGACGAGGTCGCCGAGGTAGGGCACGGCCCAGTCGGCGCAGGTCTCGATGAACCAGTCGTCGTAGGCGGCCTCGATGCCGGTGCGGACGAGATCGGCCTGTTCGGCGATGACGGCGAGCAGGGCCCGCAGTGTCTCCCCGGTCTCGGCGTCGCGCAGCCGGTGCCACTGCGGCAGCAGCCCGTACAGCCCGTCGGGCTCCCTGGTCATGCGCGGACCTCCTTGAGGATCAGCGTGTCCGGCACGTCCGGGGACAGCAGCGCGAACTGTGCCGGGCGGACACCGCGGAACACGCACACCGAACGGCCCTTGTCGAGCGGTGCGGTGTCGGTGATGTCGGGGTTGAGCCGCAGGAGTTCGGCCACGGTGATGCCGTGCCGGGCGGCCACATAGGTCAGGGTCTCCCCGTCCCGCACCACCCGGTGGAACTCCTCGTCGTAGCGGGCGAGGTGGGCCTCCACCACCGCCTGCGGCGCGGACAGCCGCTCGCCCAGTGCTTCCAGACCGGCCGGGGTGATGCCGCCCGGCACGCCGGTGAACGCGTCCACGTCCACGAAATCGACGCCCGGCACGGCCTGCGCGGCGGCCAGCACCTCCGACAGGTGGGCGCTCTGGCCGAGTTCACGTCCGGCGTAGCCGAGCCGGGCCAGGAGCGCGCGCCGTACCTGCGGCTCCACAAGGTCCCACCGGTGGTCGGGGTGGACCTTGATCCCGGCGACGACCACCAGCAGGACCGGCTCCCGGACGGCGACGACGACCGGCAGCCCCGGGTCGCCCTGCGCCGTGAGCGCGGAGTGCAGGGTGCGGACGACGTCGGAGTCGCCGGTGAGCGGGGTGTCGTCGGCGCCCGCCACCGTGACGTGCACGATCTGCCCTGCCCCGTCGGAGAGTTGGCGCGCGCTCGCCCTGCCGATCCCGGCGCGGGAGCGGGCGAAGTCCTCGAAGTCGGGCACCGAGACGAGCCGGTCGAGGGCGGTGACGGCGAGCGGGATGGTGCGGCGCGCGGCTCCCGGTCCGTCCGGGTCGGCGCCGCCGGTCGCGGGCAGCGGGTTGACGACCGAGCTGACGCCGAGCGGGCGGGTGGTGAGCTGGGTGACGCGACCCGCCTTCACGTTGGCGGCGCGGCCGACGCCGACCCGGTAGCGGGCCCGGACGTTCTCGTGCCCGGTGGGCAGCCGCGCCCCGTGCACACCGTCGCCGAAGGTGACCGTGGTCCGGCCGTCCTCGGTGACACCGGTGACGTACACCCGCGCGTCGGGGGCGCGGCCGGCGAGGCTGTCCGTCTCGTGCCAGAGCACCCCGTCGACCCGCACCTCCAGGGTGCTGCTCGCGCCGAGCGGGGTGTCGGCCGCGAGCCAGGTGAGCGGGGCCTGCCACAGGGCGAACGTCTGGCCCGTGCGCGAGGCGTCGCCGCTGCCGATCGGTTCGTCGCGGGTGGCGCCGTGGGTGGCGTGCACGACGTTGCCGAGGATCTTGACGGTGTCGCGCCGGTAGCTGTGGGCCAGGGCGCCGCTCAGGGTGATGGTGGTGTGCACGGCGTCGCCGGGGAGCTGCGGGTCCACGGACTGCTCCACACCGGCGATCATCGTCAGCTCCGTGCCCTTCACGCCCGGAGTGTCGGGGATGTCGGTGCGCTCGCCGGTGACGACGATACAGCGGCCGAGGTCGAGGCCGTCGTACAGCTCTGCCAGCTCGATCCGGTTGCCGCGCACGTCGTCGGTGACGTCCTCGTCGGCGACCGTGAGGGGCTCCCCGCGCGCGTACACGGTGGTGTCCCTGATGTGCGAGAGCAGGACGTCGTGCTCGTCCAGCCAGCGGTCCTCCAGGGTGAGTTCGGTGACCTTGCCGGTGATGCCGAAGTCCGCGCGGGACAGCACCCGGATCCCGGTGACGCGGGTGATGACGAGCGACAGCTTCGGGTCCCCGGGGATCTGCCCGGCGGCGCCCTTGCGGGGGCGGTGGACGGCCACCCAGCTGCCGGGGGCGATGCCCTCGTACACGGCGTCGAGCGCGATGACCTTGCGGGAGGTCTGTGCCAGCTGGGAGGTCAGGGTGATCTCCACGCTCGGGTCGGGCCCGGCCGCGGACCGGCCCATGGTCACCCGGAGGCCGCCGTGGTCCGCGGGCGGCGCCTGCTCCCCGGGGGCGAGGCGGTGCTCCAGGGTGGTGCCGTTGGCGACGGTGACGTGGACGAAGTCGTCCTCCATGCCTCCGCGCTGGGAGACGAAGAGGGTGCGTACGGGCAACTCGGCCTGCAGCTCCGCCTTGACGCCGGGTTCGGGAGGCTCTGCGGCTCCGGGGCCCGGCTCGGGCTCCGGCCGGATCGTCGTCAGCCTGATCCGGCCGGGGCCGAAGTCGACCGTGCCGGTGAACGGCAGCGCGTACCCCGCCTGCACCGATCCGCCGCCCTCGACATAGGTGAAGTCGACCCGGTCGGGCACGCCCGTGTCGTCGTAGCCGACCTTCATGCCGATGAACTT
This sequence comes from Streptomyces sp. SGAir0957, assembly GCF_043523415.1. NCBI lineage: Bacteria > Bacillati > Actinomycetota > Actinomycetes > Kitasatosporales > Streptomycetaceae > Streptomyces > Streptomyces sp. SGAir0957. The sequence continues at coordinate 8,228,562 of NZ_CP027293.1, read as the reverse complement.
GGACCCCGTCAGCGGCCAGTCCTCGTAGCGGACGACCTGATTGCCCTGGTAGACGGGTTTCAGGGGCGCGGTCGCGCCGAACGGGGTGGCGGTCACCCGCATCGCCCGCAGCTCGCGCAGCGCGGACGGCGCCGTCGCGTCGGTCCGCCGCCATGCCTCGAAGAGGCCCTCGCGCAGCCGCGGGTCGAGCCCGGCCAGGAGGTGCGGGGCGAGGTCGGCGCCGGGCGCGAAGATCTGCGCGGGGTCGCGGGCCAGGTGGCGGGCGGTGAGCGGCGGCCGTACGGGGGCCATGCGCAGGGCCGGCAGCAGGGCGCCGAGGGCCGCGAGCGCGGGGTGGGACGGGGCGGGACCGCCCGGGTCCTCGTCGGGCTGCGGCGGTTCGAGGGCGCGTGCCTGCTCGCTCAGCCGGTCGAGCCCCTCCGCGAGCCGCGCGAACCAGTCCGCCACCTCGTCGTGGTCCCGCGCCAACTCCTGCGCCTCATGGGCGCGTTCGACGGTGGCGTCCAGGCGTGCGGCGAACGCGGTCGGCGTCGTCAGCTCGTCCAGGTCCGCGCGGAGCGGGGTGAGCACCTGGTCGTCGAAGTCCACGACGAGCCGGCTCCCGGCGGGCCAGGGGCTGTTGGGCCCGCTCTCCGCGTCGGTCACCCACTGCCGGGCCTCCGCGACCAGATCCTCCAGGGACGGCAGGGCGGGCCCCGGCAGTCCGACGACCGTCACGGCGTCCTCGCGCTCGACGCGCACGTCCGACACCGTGAGCAGCGTGCGCAGGGAACGGTCCGCGGTCTTCTCCGCGCTGAAGACCAGCAGCAACTGGTCACCGGCCTTCAGGTTGTTGGCGGTGCCCGCGACGACGAGCCGCTGCCGCTCCTGGAGCGAGCGCGCCGTGATCCGGTACGGGCGGCGGCGCAGGACCCGCAGCTCGTTCCACGACCAGCGGGCGGCGAGCTCCTCCGACGTCTCGAAGGGCTGCGGCTCCTCGCCCGGCCCCGGGACGCTCTGGCTGCGCGCGCCGCGCGGAATGGTCACCGTGGGGTCCTCGCCCGCGCGCGGATCACGGTCGAGGCCGTACGCGAGATATGTGTCGGCCGCGACGCCGGGCCTGGCCTTGTGGCCGACGAGCCTGCCGAGCAGGGCGAGGGAGTGCTCCTCGGTGGCGGTGCGCAGGTATCCCTCGTTGGCGATCCGCTCCGAGTAGAACGTCAGCAGGTCGCCGAGGACCGCCCAGGCGTCGAGGAGCGCGACGGCCGGGTCGTCGGGCGTCCGGGCGGTCAGCGCGCGCAGCGCCGGATAGGCCGGGCTCGACAGGCGGGCGAGCATGGCGGACAGGAAGTCGGCGTGGGTGCCGGTCCGCAGCGCCAGGGTGTCGGCGCCGGGCGGCGGGACCGCTCCGGCGCCGTCCCGGGCGTCCGCGCAGCCGCAGGAGCAGATGCCGGTCATCGGCCGCCTCCGATCACAAGGGCGAGCCGGCCGTTCTCCGGCCGGTCGGGGTCGTTGTCGCACTGGGCGATCTCCAGGGGGCCCAGGGGCAGTACCCCGGCCTCCAGTTCTCCGTCGTCGTCGCGGAACAGCCGGCGAAGCCGGGTCACTTGGGCGCTGAGCACGCCGGGCACCGCCGCGGCGGCGGCCACCAGACGGCTGACGCGCACCGGGTCGCCGAACGTCAGGGCATCCGGGTGGAAGAGGCCGGTCCTGCCGCCGGTGAGGCGTGCGGTGCCGAGGACCCGGCGCAGTTCGGCGAGGACGTGCCCGCGCAGGCGGCCCGGGGCGAGGCACACCGTCAGCTCGATGTCGAGCGGGACCGTGCGGGCCGGGTGGACCACCACGTCGTGCCCGATGCGCCGGTAGCGCTCCAGGGTGTCGGCCACGGCGTCGAGGAGCACCGGGCCGGCGCTCGCCGCCGCGTCGCCGAGCGGGTCGACGGCGACGTGGACCTCCACGCCGCTGCCGGTCCAGCGCAGGTCGGCGGCGGCGCGCTGCACCCCGGGCACCGCCGTGGCCAGCTCCGCGTAGTCCGCGGCGGTCACCGCGCGCAGCCGGGTGCGGCGCAGGGCGAGCGGCGCGAACTGCCGGACGTCCGCGAGCGACTCGGGGGCCGTGCCGCCGACGGCGGGCAGCGGATTGCGCACCCGTACGAGGCCGTCGGGGCGCTCGCAGTGCTCCGCGCAGAGGACGAGGTGGTTGACGGACTCCGCGCCGACGTTGCCGTCGGGGCCGTTGCCGACCCGGTAGGACACGTCGAGGTCCGCGCCGGGCGGGGGCGGCGCCCCGTGGCGGCCGTCGCCGAAGCGCAGGGCGAGGCGGCCGTCGTCCTCCAGCTCGCCCACGAAGTGCCGCTCACGGCGCCCGTCGGACAGCAGGTCGCGGCGGGGCGTCCACACGGCGTCGCCGACGGCCGCGGTCACGGCCGGGAGCGCCGTACGGGGGTCGGGCGCGGTCAGCGCAGCGGCGGGGCCGGTCAGCGCGGGCTCGGCCGGGTCGAGGCCGCGGGCGTAGGCGCGGCCCCAGCTGTGGCGGACCTCCCAGACCGTCCTGGCGCCGAGGACGGTGCCGGCCCTGGCCCGCGCGACGAGCACCGCGAGCCGCCGCAGCTTGCCCGCGAGCAGCCGTTCGCGGCGGGAGAGCAGGTCCCGCAGCGCGCGGACGGGATGCTCCGTCAGCCGGACCTCGTCGAGGACGCGGGCGCCGAACAGGAGGGTCAGTTCGGCGATCTCGGCGCGGGACGGCTCGTGGTGCTCGCGCGCCCGGCGCCACAGCTCCTCCAGGCGCACGCGGACCCGCTCGGGCACGGCGGCGAGCAGCCGCGCCTGCGCCGCCGCGATCTGCCGGGGATCCGGGTAGGGCACAGCCTGGGTGACCGGCGTCAGCCGCAGCACGGGACGGAAGCGCACCGGCACACCCGGATACGTCACCTGGGCGAGCAGCGTCCGCAGGGCGTCGGCCTGGGCGTCCGCGGTGGGCGGTGCGACGCGCTCCTCGGGCTCGGAACCGGCGGCGAGGTGCAGGTGCGTCTCGATCCCGGCGCGGGTGACCGCCTCCTCGCCGACCAGGGCGTGCAACTCCCTGACCCGGTCAGGCGTCAGCTGGTGCCCCGCCTCGGCCAGGGCCAGCAGCCGGTGCAGGTCCTGGGCGGTGGCGCTGCCCCCGTCCCGCTCGCCGCAGCCGGACTCCGGCGGCCCGCACGGCGGGAGGACCACCGGCTCGGGTGGCACCCGGAAGCGTTCGGGGGCGCTGCCGCAGAACGTCAGGGAGCGCCCGTGGTCGGCCGGCACCACGTTCCCCCGTACGAGACTGATGTCGTCGATCAGGCGGCAGTCGGGGCCGCCGCGCGCGGACAGGCACACCGGGAAGGTCAGGGCGTCGGCGGCGTCCCAGGCGACCTCGACGACCGGCCGGTCGTACAGCTCGTCCACGAGCGGGATGACGGAGGTGAGCCGGACGGCCTGCCGGTGCGCGGGGTCGGCGTCGGCGGGCGCGCCGGTACGGGGGCCGAGCACTTCCTCGATGAGAAGCAGGTCGCCGGGTGCGAGCGCGAGCAGCCGCGCACGCCTCTCCCCCTTCCCGAGGTCCTCAGCCTCCTCGTCCGCCCACGCGTCGCGCAGGGTCGCCGAGGTCGCGCCGACGGGCAGGGAGCACTCCTCGTCGCCCCAGGTCCAGAACCGGATCGCGTTGTGCTGCGGCCGTACGGTGAGGTCGCGGGTGCCCAGCGGCTCGAAGACCTCGCACACGGCGGCGCGGGCCGCGAGCGCGTCCAGGTCCTCGTCGGCGACGACCGTCCCCAGCTCCGGGCGTTCCCTGGGGTCGAGGCCGCTGACGTCGATGGCCGCGAACCGGTAGGTGCCCGCGCGCAGTGCGACCTCGCGCTCGGCCTCCAGGGCCACGAACGCGCGGGCGTTGCACCCGTCGTGCATCGCGTAGTCGACGAGCCGGACGTGGCGGCGTACCGACACCCGGCGTCTGGCCGTGTCGAGGTAGGCCTCCGTGGCCACCGCGTCCTGCTCGTAGCCGAGCCGGTCGGCGGTGTGGGCGAGCAGTTCGACGAGGGTGACGCCCAGGTCGGGGACGTGGCGTTCGGTCCAGCCGGGCGTGGTCAGGCTCATCCGGTCGAGCAGCAGGCGGCGCAGGCTGTCGTAGTCGCGGGCCGTGTAGTCGATCACCGGGCGGTCGGCACTCACGGGCTCGCACACGCGGGGCGCCGGTACACAGTCGAGGGCGGTGGGGCAGGACGGGCCGAACGTGAAGTCGGCGCCGTCGTAGCGGGGATCGAAGCCGTGGTACGGCAGCGTGCCGGGCCGCCCGTAGGCGTCGCTCTCGATCACGCTCAGCCGGTACGTGGACGTGTCGCCCGCCCGGTCGAGCCCGACGTGCATCAGGTCGTCGTACTCCGGGTCCTCCGCCCGCTCCACGCCGACGTCGACGGCGCGGATGCCGGTGACGCGGCGTCCGCCGTCGACGCGGATGTTCTCCGGGCCGAGGTGGCGCGGCGCCCTGCCGAGGAAGGTGACGGTGAGGGTGCGGCCGTCGTCGCTCACCTCGACGCCGTCGACACCGTTGAGCCGGGCCGCGCGGACATCCGCCCTGCGACGCTCCGTCCCCCGGCACTCGGTGGCACCGCCGGGGCCGTTGTCCCTGTTCACGCGGCTCCCCTCCCCTCGGGCCCCTCGAAGGTGTCGTCGCGGCGGGTGCCGGTCCGCAGGACCTCGTAGACGAGGCGCACCCGCACCGCGTTGTCCTCGCTCTCCACGTCGAGCGCCTCGACGGTGATCACGTCGCCGAGCCAGCGCTGGAGGGCGGCCTGCACGGAGAGGTGGAGGGTGGCGGCGAGTTCGGGGCTGTTGGGCGCGAAGACCAGGTCGAGCAGGCCGCAGCCGAAGTCGGGGCGCATCACCCGCTCTCCCGGGCTGGTGAAGAGGAGCTGCTCGATCATGTCGCGGACGTGGTCGTCGTAGCCGGCCTCGGCAGTACGTCCCCTGCGGTCGATCCGTAAGGGGAAGGCGATGTCGGTGCGCCGCGCGCGGGAGAGGTTCACCGGCCCACCGCCCGCTGCTGGACCAGGGAGACCGTCGCGTCGCCCTGCGGCACCTGCTCCGCGCTGTGCCCGGTCCCGGTGGAGGACTGGAGCAGGACCGGCGAGCCACCCGCCCGGATCCGGGAGGACGGGCCCTGCCACCGGATCGTGGTGCACGGCTGGGGCTTGTTGCCGACGGTGAACGGGCATCCCGTGACCGTGTACAGGTCGGCGGTGACAGAGGCGAACCGCCCGTCCACCACGACGCGGGACTGCGCCGACTGGGCGGTGGCGGGAGCGCCGTGCGGACAGGTGACGGTCGCGTTCGCGTGCAGCACGTTTCCGGGCATGGGCGTCTCCCCCGTCAGGTGACGCTGAACGCGTCGTCGTTGATGGTCACTTTGTTGCCGGACAGCGAGACCTTCGCCCCGTTGCCGTTGTCGATGTGGATGCCGGAGTCGTTGACGACGATCGAGGCGCCGTTCGGGGCCTTGAGCGTCAGCCCGGTCTCGGGGTCGTCGGAGAGGACGATCCGGCACTGGAGGCCGGTCTGCAGGACGGCGTTCCTGCGGCCGGTCGCGCCCGCGTCAGCGGCCTGCGGGACCTCGGCGGCCGTACCGAACCAACACCCGGTCCAGATCGGGTAGTTGATGTCTCCCTGCTCGAACTCGATCCAGACCCCGGCGCCGGACGGCGGCACCGCGTAGTGGCCCATGCCGGGCCCCGCGACCGGGAAGCTGGGCATGGCCCAGGTCGACGGTTCGTCGCCGAGGATGTCGGGCACCTTCGCCGTGATACGGCCGATGCCCTGCGGATCGGCGGTGCTCTCGACAGTGCCCCGGTACTTGCCGAGGTAGCGGCGGGACGGATCAGCGGCCATACGGGGGCTCCTGGACGGTCGTACGGGTCGGTCGGGTCGGTCGGATCGGTCGGGTCTTGTCGGGGGCTAGGTCGGCTGGCGGGGTCGGGGCGGGTTAGGTCAGGTCAGGTCAGGGGACGACGGCCGGGGTGAGCGGGATGAGTCCCTCGCGGGCGAGGGTGAAGTTCTGGGTGTAGGCGCCGCGTTGCAGGTTGTGGGTGACGCTCTTGACGAAGTACAGGCCGTCGTACGTGATCCCCGCCCCGCGGACGCCGACGAGCTCCCGCGGCCTGAGCACATGCCCGTAGCGGACGACGTCGAGCTGGCCCGAGCCGGTGACGGCGTCCGCCGACTCCGCCGCCTTGGCGAGGGTCTCCGCGAGCGCCTGCCCCGCGTCCTTCTTGGCGGTGTCGGCGATGACCTTCTTCTTCAGCGCGGGCGCCGGTTTGAGGGCCAACGGCGGCCGCAGCACGCTCACTTCCGGGACCGGCAGGATGGCGGAGACCCGGGTCGCCGGGATCTGGACGCGGGCCTGCGGTTCCTCGCGGGCCGTGCCGTCGAAGGCGAAGGTGAGCTGGTCGACGTTGGAGAGCGCGTCCATGTTGACGTTGAGCGCGTGCTGCGGGACGCCGAGCCGCACCTCAGGACCCCAGTAGGCGCGGCTCATCCCGGGCAGGGGGCCGGGGTCGAGATAGAAGACGTAGCCGTTCGCCTTGGCGAGGTCGGTGACGTACGCCAGGTCGGTGCCCTTCTGGAACTCGATGCGCTGGGTCGGCATGGGGGTCTGCGGCACCAGTTCGGGGACGACGAGCGGGGTGATCCCGTACTGCGCGTACTGGGAGATGATCGCGGCGACACGGGCGGCGGGCCCCATCGCGGGGTACGGCACCGCGGCCCGCTCCTCCAGGTCCATCAGGACGGTCAGATCCTCGCCGGTGACGGTGAGCGTGGACTGGCCGGGCTGGTTGCTGACGCCGACCTCCTGGCGGATCAGCACCCCGTCCATCAGGACGGTCACCGCGCCCTGGACGGTCGCCGCGAGAACCACCCTGATCTTGGGGTCGAAGAACCCGGCGGGCAGCAGGGTGGTGTTGATCAGCCCGTTCTTCGACAGGTCGAAGGAGAGCTGGAAGCCGCTGCGCTGCCCCGAGGCGACGGTGACCTGCGCGGAGAGCAGCGCGTCCGTGACCGGCGCGGGGACCGGGACCGGGATCTGCGGCCCCATGAGGAGGGTGAGGCGGACGGGCCCGCCGCCGACATCAACCATGGAGACCCCCGTCCCCCGTCGCCCCGGGCACGCCGGCGGGCAGGGCGATCCGGATCACCCGGCCCGGGGTACGGGTCAGCTCCGCGGGGTCGAGGGCCGGGTTGGCGTCGGCTATCTGCCACCACTGGTCGGCGCTGCCCAGGTAGCGGTGTGCGAGGAGGTCGAGGCGGTCGCCGGTGCTGACGGTGTGCTCGGCGACGACACCGAGTGTGCCCGGGTCGGGCAGTAACCGACGCCGTAAGTACGGGACTTCGCGCCCGTCGGGCTCGGTGTGCACGGCGACGGGGTTGTTGTAGTAGCGGCTGGTGCGGGGGTAGGTGGTGACGGTGGGGACGGTGCCGACACCGCCTGTACCGGTGGTCGAGGTCGCGGTCGTAGTCATGGTGGTGGTCATGGCGGTGGTCATGGTCATGATCGTCAGAACGCTCCTCTGTTCCCGAGACCGAGGGCGCTGGTGCGCCCCGGCGCCACACGCCCGGCCAGTCGCTCCTTCTGCGCGAGGTGCGCGAGATACAGCTCGGCTCCCCGATGCCCGGTCGGCAGGTCATTGACGTTGAGCACCCGCAGCCCGATGCCGACCGTCGCCCGTAAGGGGTTCAGCTCCACGTCGAACGCCTCCTCGGTGACGGTCAGTTCGGTCAGGCGAACGGGCAGGACGCGTTTGCTCCCCCACGTGAACAGCGTCAACGGGGACTCGACCGGGGTGATCTCCAGCGTGCCGAGGGCGGCCAGGGCCTGGTTCTGCCGCACCTGCGCGGAGGGCGGATGCACCAGCATCTCCAGCGCGGCCAGCTCCGGCTGGATCCCGTCGGGCGCGGCGACCTCCATCTGGTCGGTCGCGTCGATCTCCGCGGTGAACTTCCAGGACTCGACCGCGGGCCCCTTGATCCGCAACGCCTCGGTCCGATCCCCGGCCCCCTCGGCCCCGGCCCCCTGCGGAGCGAGCGACCGCTCCAGGGAGTCGGGGTTGAACTGCAGGACGATGACGCGCTGCGGCGTGCCGCGCAGGGGGTCGATGAGGACGAGGCCGGAACGGATGGGTTTGGGGAGGTCGGCGTAGCGGGTCATGCCTCCTCGCTCTCCGACGTGAAAGCGGTCACGATGGTCGCAGCCCTGGACCGTACATACTCCTCCGGATCGTTCTGCGCGATCTCCCTCAGCACATCGACGAACTGCTGGTATCCGGTGTACGTGGCGGCCCAGAGTCCCGCGTAACGCACCCTGGGGTCGGTTTCCGAGTAGGTCTCACAAATCCGCAGGAAAGCGCCGGCATGGAATTCCTCAGGCGCGGCAAGTCCCATGCGCACGACTCCCCGCGCACGGTCACGGTCATCGTCGGCGGCATCGAAGTCACGGATCACGGCGTCCAGTGTCAGCGGGCGCAGATGGGCGATGAACCTCTCCTCCACCGGCCGCACTTCCTCCTCTTCAGCGCCGGTCAGAACCACGTACGGAACCCCGGAAGTGGCGTCGACGATGAAGTGAAGAGCGACATCGAGTTGCCCCTGCCAGATCAGCTGCCCGTCGACACCCCCTTCCCTGTCCCGCTCGATCTCGGTGACAAGCTCCCAGCCCAGGCCGGTGGCGAAGTTGTCCACCTCGTCAGCTGTTGTCTCCGGACGCAGCACATGCCGTCTTGACCGATGACCTTCACTAACCACGGTATGCACCTCGGACTTCCCGTCAGCCAACGATTTGCACTGCTCTTAATGCGAGGAGGTGTACATCTCGATCACCGCCGCCCTGATCTGCGCGAACACCAGATCCTTCGCCCTTTCGACGCTTTGCTGGTCAGTAAGGGTCTCCCCCTTCTCGATCGCGGCCTTCACCTTGTCCTCCACGTTGAAGTCCTTGATCCAGGCCGCTACCGACTGGACATGCCGGTCCCCGAGCTTCTCGGCATTGCGAATGGGACGCATCTTCCGCTCGTACGACTTCTGGGATCTCTTCCGCGAATCCTCGATCTCCTCCCGGTTTATCCCCGGCTTGGCCGCCACTTCTTTGATCCGTTCCAGTTCACGCGTTCGTTGCGTCTGCACCTCGCTCCGCCGCTCGTCTATGGAACGGCCACCGGCGAGGTCTTCCGTCAACATCTCACCCGCCACCTCGGACCCTGCGAAGGCCGCGGGCATCGACTTGAATATGGTCTCCAGCTCACCACTGCCCCGCTTCTGCTCATTGGCCCTGACGAGACGTTGCACCGTGAGGGCGTTCGTCACCATCGCCTGGGGGTCTCGCTCCACTTCCTGCCCACCCATAAGCCAGGCCGCCTTCAACATGTCGGTCCGCTCCTTCTTCGGCATGTCCTTTGGCTGTGGCTTACCTCGGAAGAAATTGTCCGCGTAGGTGACGAACCCCTCCCATTGGTTTTTTCGCGTCAACTCGTCGGCCATTCCGATCTTCTCTTGCCCCTTCACGACCTTGGTGAGGTAGGTGTGGCTCAGTTGCTCGTCCGAGAGCACGCCTTCGCCCACCACTACCTTCTTCGGTGTCGCGGCGCCCTTCTGCGTACGCCGCAGGGACGTGACCCCGCCCGCCTCCACGAAGTCGAGGGCGTCCTGCTCACGCCGTTTGAGCGGATCGAGCGCCCGCGTCTTGCGGGTCACAGCGGGAGGCGGCACAGGCTGACGCACGGTGTGCCTCGGAACGGTGCCCGGAACCTTCTTCACGACGTCCACGTGCTCGCTCGCCCTGACTATGGCGGGATGGTTCTCGATCTCCGTCGCCAGAGTCCGGAGGAACTGCAGCACTTCGCGCTGCGGAATGCGGAGTTTCAGTCCCTCCAGCACCAGATCCTCAGGGTTGAGGAGCGCCCTGATGCCGAACCGGTCGTCGCCACGCAGGAAGAGGCCGGACAGCCGATACCACACGCGCATGCCCGCCAGGACAGAACGCAGCACGACCCTCGGTACGCCCCGGCCCAGCAATCTCTTGATCTTGGGCCGAATGCGGGCGAGGATCAGCGCGAGACGCCTCTCCTTCGCCTCTGGGGAGTTCTCGCGCTGTCTGCGCTCCTCCCGCCGTTGTTTCCGCTGCGCCTTGCGCCTGTTCCACCGCTCGCGCAACCGGTCCCGCTGCCTCTTGACCGCGTCCCGGACCTTGCGCGCGCTGTTCGTCAGGGCGCGGCCGACCTTGCTGTTCTTGAGCTTCTGGCCCAAGCGGCGCGTTGCGTCGCCGACCCTCTTCAGGGCGTTCTTCGCCGCGTTCCGGGTGGAGTCGAGGGCGCGGCCCGCCGCTGAGGTGGGGCGCTTGGCGGCCGTGCGGCGGGAGGGCCGGGTGCGGCTCGTTGCCGGACGTGGGGTGCGCCGGCGTGGGGACGTGAAGGACTGGCGGGCTCGGCGGAGGGCGTCGCGGGCCCGGTTCACCGCCGCGCCCGCCGCCGCCCGCGGCCCCTTCGTCGCCTTCTTCAGGCCCGCCATGATCTTCTGGGCCATCGCCTTGAGCCGGCCGCCGACCCCTTTCGCCGCCATCTTCAGGCGGGAGAGGAGGAAGTTGGTGATGAATTCGAGGAGGGCGACGACCCCCGCCGCCACGGCCTCGGCGAACAGGCACGCCGCCGGGCCCGCCTTGACCGCCTTCAGATAGGTGAAGAACTTTCCGAACGCCGCGATGATCCGGCTGATCGTCCCCCAGGCCGCCATCAGGCCCTGCACGATCGTCAGGATCGCCCCGGCCGCGGGGACGATCATCGAGATGACCTTCTCGACGACGATCGAGATGATGATCATCGGCAGGGACTGCACCAGCGCCTGCCACGCCATCCGCCCGATCTGGGCCATCGACACGCAGCCCTTGACCAGCACGTCGATGACCATCCGGCCGAGGCCGAGCACGGACTCGACCTTCTCGTTGAACCACTGCTTGACCGCTGTCTTGACGGCGCTCCAGAGGTGGTTCTGAACGCCTTCCTTCGCCGAACTGCCGAGCTTCGCGAGCCAGCCGCCCGGGTCGGGCGCGATGTCGGCCACGAGCGCCGCGAACTGTCCGAGCGCCGCGATCGCCTTCTGCGCGAACTCGATCGCCGCGACGACCGCGTCCCGCACGATGTTGACGGCGGCCTTAAGACCCGCCTCAAGGAGGTTCAGCAGCTTGTTCAGCCCTGCCGCGAGCAGGTCGAGGAGTTTGTTGACCGCAGCCTTGAGCTTGTCCGCCCACTCGTTGACCTTGGCGATCGCCTGGTCGCGCCATTGCTGGATCTTCTTGCGGAACTTGTCCCGCAACTCCGGGAACGCCGCGAGGAGTACGTCACCGATCGCGATCAGCGCGTCCGCCAGCTTGTTGATCAGCTCGACGGCGAACTTCCTGGCCTGGTCGATGGCCCAGTTCGCGAACTCACGGAACTTGTCGATGATCCCGTTGATGATCCCGCGGAAGAAGTCGAAGATCCCGGTGATCACGCTGAGCAGCGCGTCGAACGCCGCCTTCACCTTCGACTTGACCCAGCCCCACCAGCTGTCGGACTCCTTCTCCTTGTCCTCCTTCTCCTTGCGGGCCTTCTCCTCGGCCTCCGCCCTCTTGTCCTGGATCTTCTGGTTGTCCTCGTCCTGGCGCTTGCCGACCTCCTTGTCGGTGTCGGTGCGCTTGGTGTCGATCTCCTTGTTTCTGTCCGTGTGTTCGCGGGCGGCGTCGGTGTCCGCCTGGTCCGTCCGCTGGTCCTGCTCGGTCCGCCACTGGGCGCGTTCCGCCTTGACCTGCCGGGCGGCCTCCCCGCGTTCGCCGCTCTGCGCCTCGGCGTTCTCGGCGACGGCCTTGTCCTGCTCCTCCTGGCTGCGCCTGCGCTCCTCGGTCTCCGCCTGCTGCTGGTTCGTCTGCTCGGTGGTCATCCGGCCCTGCGCCTGGCCGACCGAGGCCTGGATCTGCGGACCGCGCTCCTGCTGCGCGACGATCGCGGCACCGGACTCGGCCCCGCCTCCGGCCGCTCCCGTCGGGCCCCGGCGACGGCCGCCCGCACCGCCCCTGCCGGGCACGTTCCCGGTCAGGGTCTCCGCGGGGACGTCCGGGTAGATCTGGTCCTCGCCCATCGGCTTGGCGGTGTCCTCGCGGCCGACGGCGAGGATGCGGCCCGAGGTCTTCCTCAGGTTGTCGGCCTGCTGGTCGGTCCGCTGGGGGTCGCTCTCACCGGTGAGCTGTACTTTGGGCGCCTCGACCCTGGCGTTGAGGGCGGGGTCGGTCGTCGGCACCTCGCCGACCGCGTTCTGCATGTTCCGTACGTCGTCGGCGGTGACCTTGTTGGCGGCGTCGTCCGCCACGTTCGGGCGGCTGACGTCGGCGGCCGGGTTCTGGCCCCGGGCCTTCTCGCCCTCCGCCTTCTGCTGCTCCTTGCCGCCCTCGGCACCTTCGCGCTCCACCCGCTCCCGGACCTGTTCGGCGGGCGCCGCCTCCTGCGGCGTACCGGACAGGGTGCGCGGGGCGCCTGAGGGCCGCTGCGCCGACGGCGCGTCCGCCTCGAGCGCGGCGTGCTGCTCGCCCACGGAACGGTCGACGGCGCCGTCCACCCCGTCGAGCGTCGACCGCATCTGGTCGGGCGGCAGCGTCCCTGCCGTGGCGAGCGCGCTCTGCGGATCCTGGCCGGTTACGTCCGGCGGCTCGGGCTTCTCCTTCTGCTCGGCCTCCCCGCCGCCCTGGCCCGCCCCGCAGCCGCCCCCGCCGCCCTCGGCCTTCTCGCCCTCGGTGGTCGGCTGCTGCTGCCCGGCGCAGCCACCGCCTCCCGGCTCCAACGAGGCATCGGGGGACGGGGGTTGGGACCCGGGAGCGTCCAGGGCGGCGGGCGAGCCACCCGCCCGTTCCCCGGCAGCACCGGGCTCCTTCGGTTCCGGCCCGCCCGGCCCTGCGCCAGTCCTCGTCCCCGTCGCCGTCCCTGCCCCGAAGGTCGGGGCTCCGGCCGACGGCCGCCCCGTAGCCGCCCCGGACTCGGCGCCCGCTTCATCGGCCTGGTCCGCCGTACCGGGCGCGCGGCCGTCGGCGGCGACGGGCTCCGCCGCTCCCGGGTCGGGGCCGACCTCGTGCTCGACGGGCCCCGCAGGTTGCAGATCCCTGGCGGTCCGGTTGTCCGCTTCCGCCTCGGTCGTCCGTACGGATGCCGGGTTCGGCGCCCGTTCCGGGGCGGCGGGCGTGGGGGGCCCGCCCTCGGCCTCAGGCCGCCCGGCGGGCGGTTCGGGGCGCGGCGCCGTTGATTGCGGGGCCGCGTCCTCCGGCTCGCCCTCCGCCTCGTCCTCCGTCTCGTCCTGCGGCGCGTTCCTTCGTTCCTCCTCGACCTGCTCGGCCTTGGTCGGCGGCGGTTCGGGGAAGTTCGGCGCCTCCTCGGGAGCGGGCGGCGATCCGCTGGACGGCAGCCGTAAACGGTCGGCGGTGGGGACCGCGGAGATGTCCGGGTCGCCGCCGGGCAGGAAGTCCTCGGGCTTGAGCTCCGGTTGCGCGGGGGGCGCCGGAGCGGCTTCCTCGTCATCCTTGACCGGCTCGACCTCGTCGCCCGCCCCGGGTTCGAGGTCGAGCGGCTGTTCCTCTTCGCGCGGGTCGGCCTTGTCGTCGTCGAGGAGGCCGTGCCGTTTGAGGGGGCTGTCCTCGGCCTCCGCGAGCCGGTCCACCTGCTCGGGGCGCGCGGGGCCCGGTTCCGCGTCGCGGCGCCGGTCGGGTTCCGTCGGTCTGGCGCCCTGCGCGGGCTGGTGCTGCGGGGCGGCCAGGAGCGATTCCCCGGCGGGTGCGGCGGCGGGCGCCCCGGCCGGTTCCGCTCCCACGACACCGGTGGCGGCCCGCGCATCTGCGGCTGCTGTGCCTTGACGCGCCTCCCGGGCGGCCTGCCGAGACTTCTCCCGCGCGTCGGCACGCTTCTCGTCGACACGCTTCTCGTCGACGCCCTTTTCGTCGGCGGCCTCCTCGTCGGCGTCCTTCCCCTCCGAGCCCTTCCCCTCCGAGCCCCTCCCCTCCGCCCGCTTCTCCTCGCCCGGCCGCTCCTGATCCCCCTTCTTGCCGTCCTCCGCCTTGCCCGGCCCCTCTTGCTCCCCGGCCCGCGTCCGACCGCCCTTCGCCTCCGCCTCCCCCCGTTCCGGCTCGGCGGCCTTGTCCCCCGTCTCAGCCGCGGGGCCCGTACGTCCGGCCGGGTCCGGGACCGGCTCCGGGGCGCGCCCTGTGTCCGTCGCGGCCGGCCCGTACGCGCTCTCCTCGACGAGCCCGAGCACCCGGTGATAGTCGGCGGACGGCAACCGGCGCTCAAGACGGTCCACGACCGCCCCGCGCAACTCGTCGGCGAAGCTGGACAGTTGCAGCCGTACCCGGCCCGTCGCGTCTGCCGGGTCGCCGCGCAGCGAGCGCAGAATGCCGGCCGTCAGGCGGTCGACGAGCGTGGCGGGGTCCAGCTGCTCGGTGCGGAACCGGTCGGCCCTGACCGTCGCGTAGCGCAGCCAGCCGGGAGTGTGGTCGTGGCCCACCTCGGGGTGCGGCTCGTCCGAGCGGGCGCCGCGCTCCGCCTCCCGTTCGGCGGCGTCGCGGGGCGAGCTGACCGCCCCCAGGTCCCGTCCGGCCCGCAGGGCGCCCGGCTGGTGCGGGGACTGCACGGTGTGGAGGAGTTCGTGGGCGAGGAGGCGGCGGCCGTCCTCCGAGCCGGGACGGAACATGCCGGGGGCGAAGAAGATGTCCTGGCCGACGGTCACCGCGTCCGCGCCCACCAGTTCGGCGAGTGCGGCGGAGTCGCGGTCGGTGTGGACGCGGACCTGGCTGAAGTCGTGGCCGAGGCGGGCTTCGAGCTCCCGGCGCACCCCCGGGTCCAGCGGATGGCCCGCAGCGGTGATGATCTCTTTCGGCTCCGGGACGCGGCTACGAGGCTTGCGCGTACGGGACTTGGCCTGACGGCGCTGCCCCGCTTCGTGCGCGGCGGAGCCCGGGGCGTAGGTGGGGGTGCCGCTCATGGGCGCCCCGGTTCCGGACGCGGGCCGCGCCCTGTCGTGAGTCCGGCGTGCACGGAGCGGGCGAGTGCGACGCCCAGCCGCGACGAGGAGACCGTGTGCGGCAGCAGGGGCAGCCCGGACACCTCGTCGAGGGCGAGTGCGGTGTCCGGGCCCCGCCCCTCGTCCTGGTCGGCGGTGTCGGCGAGCGGCACGCCGTGTTCCCGCACCAGCCTGGCCAGCTCGCGCCGGAACGCCTCCGCCATCCGGTCGCGGTCGATGTGCGCGAATCCGTCGAGGACCAGTTCGCCGATCTCCACGTCGATGCGTCCCGCGCGCGCGTTCGTCAGGTCCATCCGCTGACCTCCGACGGGGTCAGGGAGCGCTCCAGTTTCAGGTACTCGGTGCGGGTGGCGGCCAGCATGTGGCGCATCTGCAGCGGGCAGCCCTCGTCGGCGGCGAGGAAGGCCCCGGCGAGCGCGATGTTGCGGATGGAGCCGCCGGTGACCGTGAGCTGGGCGAGCCGGTCGACGTCGATCCCCTTGCGCGGGGTGCGTTCGGGGATGACGCGGCGCCAGATCTAGGCGCGTTCGGGGACGGCGGGGAACGGGAAGTCGATGACGAAGCGGATGCGCCGCAGGAAGGCCGTGTCCAGCGCCTTCTTCATGTTCGTCGTGAGCACGGCGAGACCCCGGTAGGCCTCCATCCGCATCAGCAGGTAGCTGACCTCGAGGTTGGCGTAGCGGTCGTGGCTGTCCTTGATCTCACTGCGTTTGCCGAACAGCGCGTCGGCCTCGTCGAAGAGCAGCAGCGCGCCGCCCCGTTCGGCCGCGTCGAAGACCCGGCGGAGGTTCTTCTCGGTCTCGCCGATGTACTTGCTGACGACCTGGGAGAGGTCGATGACGAACAGGTCGACGCCGAGTTCGTTGGCGATGACCTCGGCGGCGAGCGTCTTGCCCGTACCGGAGCCGCCCGCGAACAGGGCGGTCACCCCGAGGCCGCGCCGCAGCAGCGACTCGAAGCCCCACTCCTGGTAGACGGTGGCGCGCTGCCGTACGTGGGCGACGACCTCCCGTAACGTCTCGCGCTGCCGTTCGGCCAGGACCAGGTCCTCCCAGCCGGCCCGCGGTTCGATGCGGCGGCCCAACTCGTCGAGGGCGATCCGGGCCTCGGTGAGCCCGGCCAGCCAGGCCAGCCGGGCGGCGCCGCCCGCACCGGAGTCCGCGTCGGCCTTGGCGGCCTCGTCCGCCTCGTCCGCCTCGTCCGCCTCGTCCGCCTCGTCCGCCTCGTCTGCCTCGGCGGCGGAACGTCCGGCATCCTCGACGGCGCGCCGTACGGAGACCCCCGCGCCCCGGATCACATGGGCGGGCAGCGAGAACTGGGCGACCAGATCGCGCAGGTCGCGTTCGCCCAGGTCCGCCACTCCGTCGAGTGCGTCGGCCCACAGCCGCAACTGCTCCTCGGGGCCGAGGGGTTCGACGGTGACGCGGTCGCGGCCGGTGACCGCGGAGTGCGCGGGCTGCGGCTCGGTGCTGGAGACGGCGAGCGGTACGGCCAGTTCCGCGAAGAACGCCTCGGCGGCGGCGGTCGTGCGTTCCGCGCCGCCCGCGCGTTCGCCACCCATCTCCACGAGGAGTCCGGCCGGCAGGAGGATGGCCTCGCGCTGCCAGAGGCGGGCGAGCCGGTCCCGGTCGGCGGGTTCGGTGGGGAGGTCGTCGGCGGCGGCCGCGTAGAGGTCGAGCCCGCAGTCGTGGGCGGCCCGCGCGGCGACCTCACGCCGTGTCACCCGGTCGGCGCCGACCAGTTCCACGTGCGGAAGTCCGTCGAACGCGGCCCGTGACCAGGTCAGGGCCACCGACTCGGCGGCCCGCAGGTGCGCCGCGGGCAGCCGGCCCGGCCCGTGCGCGTCGGGTGCGGGGACGCGGCGGCCGAGCAGCCCGTGCAGCCGGGTGTCCAGGTAGGGGACGCCGACGAGGAAGTGCAGGATGCGTTCGTCGATCCGTAGGCGCGCGGTGGTGAGCGGGGCGTCGTCTGCCGGTTCGACCAGCTGCCAGCGGCGCAGGGGGCTGACCGGGGCGAGCGCGCTCCAGTGCGGGGCGTCGAGCGCGGCGAGCGCCAGGGAGAACGTCGGGTAGGGGCGGGCCGGGTCGCCGCAGGCCGCCGCGCAGCGGGCGGCGGTGCTCGTGTCGACCTCGGCGGCCGCGGTGAGCACGAGGATGTCGCGTTCGAAGGGGGTGAGCGCGAAGCAGGAGCACAGGGTGTCGAGGGCGCTCGGGGTGCCGGTGTCCGCCGGGGCGGGCGCGTCGCCAGCAGCGGGCGCGTCGGCCGGGGCGGGCGCGTCGGCCCGGGCGGGCGCGTCGGCCGGGGCGGTCGCCTCACCCGGGACGGGCGCGTCACCCGGGACGGTCGCGTCGGCCGGGCGCGCGGGAACGTTCGGGAGGCCGTCCGAAGCATGGGCGTCGAGGCGTGCCAGTACAGCCGTCACCGCGGCGGACAATGCCCGGTGGTCCGCGTCGTGCACCTCGCCCCGTTCCCCCATGACCGCCCCTCCCCGCCCTGTCAGCCCGCTGCCGTGAGGTCGACCACGGGGCCGGTGAAGGTCCCTTGCGCGGACTGCTCCAGCGCGCTCGGCACGCCGTCGACCTGCACGCGGACCAGGTACGCGGCCGGGCGCACCCCCGTGATCCGTACCTGGACCGTGCGGGGGTCGGGCCGGTCGCCGGGCGGGAACGGCGCCCGGAACTGGTAGCTGTGACCGGTCCGGCCCGTGGGCGGCGCCAGCTCGTCGAGGAGGAGCAGGACCCGCTGGTCGTCGCGGACCGGCATGTCGAGGCCCAGCACGAGCCGGGCGGCGACCCGTCCGTCGTCGTCGGTCCGTTCCGTCACGTCGACGGGGGCGGCGAGGCCCGGCCGGCGGGCGAAGGTCCGCACGTTGGACTCGATGCCGTGATGCGGGGTCGCGGGGTCGCCGAGGTCGAGGCCGTGCAGGAGCTGGAGGGGGTGGACGCCGGGCTCCAGGTCGCCGGGGACGGTCAGGACCACCCGGTCCGCGCGCACCCGGTCGGCGGGGACGGCCACGTCGCGGCTGCCGAGGCGGGCCGTCACATGGTCGGCGCGCAACCCCGTCCCGGTGACGACCAGTTCGTGGTCGCCGGGTACCGGGCCCTCCGCGGGCGGGGCCTGTTCGTCCGAGCCCGCCGGGCGGGACAGCACCCGGTCGATGAGGGGGCCCCGGGCCGGGACGGCGCGCACCGTGCGGCGCAGCACCGGCTTTCCGGCGGCGGGGTCCCGGCTGCTCTCGACGAGGACGGCGGCGGCCTGGTAGACGACGGAGAGCGCGTACGGCGTCTGGAACATCGTCGACCACAGTTTGGACATGTCGTCGACGTCCATCTGCGTCGGGGTGAACCGGACCCGCTGGGGCGACGCGGCCAGGTCCGTGCCCACCAGATGCGGCAATGTGGCGGCCTGCGCGATCAGCTCCCGGGGCAGGACCGGGGTCTCGTGCAGCCGGCGTACGACGCAGCCGAGCAGCCGTTGGGCGACGAGTTCCTGGTCCTCCCCGTAGAAGCTGATCAGGTAGTGCAGGTCGAGCGCGGCGGCGGGTTTCGTGAGCAGGGTGCCGTCCGGGCCGCGGGTGGGCGCGTCGAGGTTGCGCAGCGCCGGGTCGGGGGTGACCTGGTAGAGGAAGACGGTGATGGTGGGGATGGCCGGGGGCTCGGTCAGCGGCTTGCGGGGTTCGATCTGGACGGCGAACTCGATGTCGGGCGTCAGGGACTCGCCGACGAGCAGGCACAGGGCCCTGGTCACCGTCGCCACGGCCAGGAAGTTGCTCAACGCCCCTCCCCCGCGCGCCCGTTGGGTGAACCGCCGGACCGGGACAGATAGGTGTCCAGGCTCATGGCGGGTGTGGGCCGCGCGGACGGGCCGCGGCCTGCCGTGCGGTCGCGGCCGGGGTCGCGCGCGGGCCGCCCCGCGGCCTTGACCTCCAGGCGGCCGATGGTGACGTGGACGGTCCGCTGCGGGGGCGGACCGCCGCGGCTCTCCCGCGCGGCCCGTCGCGCGGTACGGCCACCGCCCGCGCCGGTCGGCGTGGCGGGGCGGGTCTGCGCGGAGGCGGGCCGGGCCTGCGCCGCGGCCGGGCGGGGAGCCGGGGCGCCGCCCTCGCCGCGCTCGCGGGACACCTCCCGCCCGGTGGCGCCGGGACGGCTCGCGACCGGTCCGCGCAGGCGAACGGGTTCCGGCCCGGCGGCACGTGCAGGTGCGGCGGGCGACAGGGGCGGCGGAACGAGCAGCGGCGCCGGTGCGGCGGGCGGGCCGGGACGGACGGCCGCCGCACGCGCGCCGGTCGGCGTCTCGGCTGCCGGACGGGCCGACGGCCGTACGGGCGTCGGGTCCTGCGGCCGGATGCGTTCCGGCACGGCGGGGCCCGCGGACACCGGCGGACGGCGGTCGTCGGCACCCTCGTCGCCGGGCGGGAAGGGCCTACGGGAGCCCAGTGCCTCGATGCGTTCGAAGGGTCCGGGCAGGCGTGGGCGCACGCTCACCACGTCCGGGGCGCCGTCACCGGACGTGGGCGGCCTGGGGGCGCCACGGGCCAGGAGCCGGTCGAAGTAGTCAGCCATCAGCGCACAGCTCCAGGTAGTAGCGGCGCCGCAGCGGGCTGAGCGCCAGGATCTCCGGCTCGCTCCAGCCGTACGCGGTGGCGAGCAGATGGACGTCGAGGAGGGTGTCGCGGGCCCAGGCGTCCAGTTCGGTCCACAGGTAGGAGGCGATGTCCAGCTCGGCCCTGGTGTGGTGGCCGCAGTCGGGACAGGCGACGTTGAGCAGCACGTCGGCGCCGGGGTCGGCCTGCGCGGCGGCCTCGGCCACGCGGTGCCGCACCCGTTCGGGCAGCAGTGCGGGCAGTTCGCCGACGGCGACCGGCGAACCGTCCCGTTCGGCGGCGACGGCGCACCGCGTGATCAGCAGGGACCGGGCGCGTGCCGGGTCGTCCGGCTCGGCGGCCTCGACCGCGGCCAGGTCACCGGCGGTGGGCAGGCGGAAGGTGACGCTCCAGCCGTCCTCGTCCACCCGCAGCTGCCCTCCCCTGTCCGCCCGAAGCGGGCCTCCTCCGTCCTCCCGAAGTGGTCCTCCCCCGGACGCCTGAGGCTGTCCTCCCCCGTCCGCCCGAGGCTGTCCAGCCCCGTCCGTCCGGTCCTGGGCCGGTCCGGTGAGGGTGGCGGGGTCGAAGTCGAACTCCATCTCCTCCGCGCACTCCCCGCATTCGACGCGTACCGCGAGGCGGTCGCCGAAGAGGGTCCTGCGCAGGGCGAACAGGTCGGCGTCGCGCTGTCCCACCGGCACCGAGAGCAGCTCCCCGGTGTCCGACGCGGGCCGTGCCACGGCGTGCAGCAGCAGGGCCCGGCCGCCGTGCCCGGCCGTGAGGCCCTCCTCCCATGCGGCGAGAAGGGCCGCTGGTCCCGTGCGCTCCATGCCGGCCGCCTCGTGTTCCTCACGCCGGCTGGGTGAAGACCGGCTCTTCCGGCTCCGGGACCTCGTAGTCCCGTTCCCAGCCCTCGCACTCCAGCTTCAGGCTCTGGATGGCGACCGCGTTGGCGTTCGCGTCCAGTTCGCCGAGCACCTGGTACTCGCTCGGCCAGGCCCGGTACAGCTTGTGCGCGACGGCGACCTGGCCGGCCTCGTTCAGGACCTGCACGACGATGTCCTTGCGGAAGTCGCGCAGGGACACCTCGGCCCCGAGACCCGCGCCGACCTGCCACACCTTGTTGGCCCAGCGGTCGAACTCCGGGTCGTGGGTGACCCCGCGCTCCAGCGTCACCGCCTCGAACTCGGTGCGCCCGGGGGACTTGCGCGGCGAGCTGGGGTCGCCGCCGTGCCGGTGCTTGACGACCTCGGTGGTCCGCTTGAGGGGACTGATCTTGCTGACGCCCGCGACGACGCGCCCGTCCCACAGGACGAGGAACTTGAAGTTCTTGTACGGGTCGAACCGCTGCGCGTTGACCGTGAACTCGGCCATGGAGCTCCTATGCCTCTCGTGCCTGTGCGCCGGGGCGCCGGGGAACCGCTGCGGGTGCCGGTCTCGGGCTACGTCTGGATCTGTCCGGCCATCTGCTCGATCTTCACGATCACGAACTCGGCGGGCTTGAGCGGCGCGAAGCCGACCACGATGTTGACCATGCCCCGGTTGATGTCGTCCTGGGTCGTGGTGTCCTTGTCCGCCTTGACGAAGTACGCCTCCCGGGCGGAGGTGCCCTGGAAGGCGCCCTGCCGGAACAGCGTGTGCAGGAACGCCCCGACGTTGAGCCGGATCTGCGCCCACAGCCGCTCGTCGTTGGGCTCGAAGACCACCCACTGGGTGCCCCGGTACAGGCTCTCCTCCAGCATCAGCGCGAGCCGCCGTACGGGGACGTACTTCCACTGGGATCCCAGGGCATCGGCACCGTCCAGGGTGCGGGCGCCCCAGACGACCGGACCGACCACGGGGAAGGACCGCAGGCAGTTGACGGCCACGGGGTTGAGCAGGCCGTTCTCCCGGTCGGTCATCGGGACGGTGAGGGCACGGACCCCGTTGAGGAGGGCCTCGGTACCGGCCGGTGCCTTCCACACGCCGCGCTCGCTGTCCGTGCGCGCCATGATCCCGGCGACCGCGCCGGAGGGCGGGAAGCCGCGCAGCCGTCCGGTGAGCGGGTCGACCGCCTCCAACTGGGGGAAGTAGAGGGCCGCATGGTCGCTGCGGACCACGTCGAAGGCGGCGCGGCCGACGCGGGCGGAGTCGATGTCCGTCCAGGCGGCAGGGGCGTCGACGAGCAGGAACATCCTCTTCTCGCGGCACAGCGCCTCGGCGGCCGAGATCACGGCGAGCGTGTCGTCGAGGTTGTCGTGCGCGGCGAGTTCGGGCAGGGAGAGGAGGTTGACGTCCTGGACGGCGCGCAGCGCGTGGATGCCCGTCTTGCCCGCCTCGCTGCCGATGAGATCGGAGAGGCCGGGGGCGCCGCCGTCGACGCCGCCCGCGAGCAGGAAGACGGGCGGGTTCACCGACCCTTCGAGGCCGAGGTCGTTGGCGTTCTCCCCGGTGAAGCGGACGGTGTCGGCGGGGTCCTCGGAGCCCGCGACCACTTGCAGCCGCTGGTCGAAGGAGGTGACCCTGGCGCCCGCGAAGACCCGCTTGCCGGGCAGGTCGGGAAGGGACCGCAGCTTGCGTTCCAGGAGCAGCGCGAGCGCGGTCATGGTGGTCGGCGGGGTTTCCCCGTCCTTGTCCGCGTCGTAGATCTTGAATGTGTGCGCCTTTTCGCCGATCTTCACATCGACGGCTTTGGAAAGGGCTTCCGCGGAGGGCACATGGTCGAACTTCTTGGAGACCGTACCCACCGGATCGGGCCGCCCGTCACCGTTCAGCACTTTCACGCTGATCACCGCGGAACCGGAATTGACCTTGGAATCCGCGGAGTCGGGCCGGCCCTGGCCCGTACCGAGTCCGGTGAATGTCTCCCGGACGCCGCCCGTGGCGTCGAATACTTGCAGGTTGTACGTCTCTCCCGGCGCGGGTGTGTCGTGGTCGACGGAGATCCGCAGGCCCGATGCCCAGGCGCCGGGCTCCTTCGCACTGATCCGCAGCACTTCAGTGGCCGGGGTGATCTCGGCGGAGGACAGGGTCGTCGAGGCCGCCTTCCCACTGCCCGAGTCGACCCGTACGACGACGGCGACGGACCCTCCGTTGAGGAAGAACTGCTGCACAGCGTGGCCGACCGCGCTCTCGGGGTCGAGCCCGCCGAAGCGCCGCTCGTAGTCGGCGAAGCTGGTGATCGTGACGGCGCTGTTCAGCGGGCCGCGCCGGGTCCGGCCGACGAAGGCGCACACCGAGGTCGTGACGGCGGTGATGGTGCGGACACTGCTGGGAAGCTCTTCGACGTACACGCCCGGATAAGTCGGAAGCGTCGGCATTCCCCCTCCATTCCCGGTCAACGGCAGGAGACATGCCTGGGCCGCAGGGCAGCACAGCACCCTGCGGCTTATTGATCTCCTGGAAAATCAGGCGCACAAAGCCAGGGACATATTCTCCGGAATAAGTGAATCAAGCTCCCACGAAACACAACATGGCTGGATCGAGCCGTAACCACCTGCGCCTCAACCGACACTTGACTGAAACCACAGGCCTCACACAAAGGAGCGGAATTGATCCTTCAGCAAGGAATGCGGGACACGGAATACGGAACGCGGAACTCGCTCATGTGAATTAATGGGGAAGATCCGCAGCGGGAGAAGTTCGCCGAGATGGCCAGCAAGATCTCCGCCGCCACCCATGGTCAGGTCCGCGCTTGAGCCACGTCCGTCGTGCGGAGTACGGGGCGCGGGGGCCGTGGCGGGGCTGCTGGGGCCCGGACCGTGCGTGCCCGGTGAGGCGGTGCGGGTGGCCGTTGGCGGGAGCGTCGGCTGAGCCCGCGGAGTGCGCGGCCGGGCAGGCGACGCGCCCGTGCGAGGGGGCGGCCCCGGCCCGGACCCGTCGGCGCAAAAGGTTCATTGCGGGGTCTGTCCGACGGCAGTAGAAGGGGCATTACGTCCACACGTTGCGGCCGCGGCGTCCAGCAAGGCATCACATCGCAGCTCTCAGAGACCAGAGAAGCAAGGTGATCACGCATGCCGCAGGACCCGCACAGCGCAGTGAGCAACGAACCCGAGGACGGCGCCACCTCCATCGCCGCCGAGCAGGAAGCGGTGCTCCAGCCCGCCTCCCAGGGAACGGCGGGCACCCCCCAGCACGCGACGGACGAGGGCCTGGAGCACATCGAGGGCTATCGCCGCCCGGAGCACTTCGCACCGGAGGCGTGGTCGGCCCCGACCGCGACGCTGCCCGACATCGGGGAGGCGTCGTTCGGTCCTCCGCCCCCGGCCGCGGAGACCGTGCACGGCCCCGACGACCGCGTCCAGATCTCCAACACCAGCGTGTACCCGTGGCGGGTGCACTGCTATCTGCTGATCACGGCCCGCGACAACACCCTCTACCAGGGCACCGGCTGGCTGCTCGGTCCGCACACGCTCGCCACCGCGGGCCACTGCGTCTACATCAAGGGCAGCGGCGTGGCGGGCAGGGACGGCTGGGTCAAGAGCATCCAGGTCATGCCCGGACGCAGCGGCGGCTCGCTGCCGTACGGCAGCATCACCTGCACCAGCTTCCGTTCCGTGGTCGGCTGGACGGACAACGGCGACGAGAACTTCGACTACGGGGCCATCGTCACGCCGAACAACATCGGCGACACCGTGGGCTGGTTCGGCTTCGGCGTGTACTCGGACTCCGATCTGCTGAAGACGACCGGCAACATCGCCGGCTACCCGGGCGACAAGCCCTCGGGCACCCTCTGGTACGCGGCGCGCGGGGTCGACTCCGTCGCCGCGCGCAAGGTGTACTACGACATCGACACCGCCGGTGGACAGAGCGGCAGCTCCGTCTACCGCATCGACAGCAACAACAACCGCTACGGCTTCGCCATCCACGCCTACGGCGGTTCCCGGGTGAACTCCGGCACACGGTTCACCACCCCGGTCTTCAACAACTACGTGTCCTGGAAGGCGTGAGCCGGACCCGATGAGCGGCAGCAGCTCCGCGGTGGAGATCACCGGTGTCGTCCGCGACGCCTCGGGCGCACCGGTGGCCGGCGCGCGCGTCCTGTTCACCGACGGCCCGGGGCCGCTGCCGGACATCGCTGCCCTGACGGACGCCGGGGGACGCTTCTCCCTCGGCGCTCCGTCCCCGGGCACGTACACCCTCATGTGCCGGGCGGACCCGGTCCTCGGCGCGTCCGGCACGGCCGAGGCCACCGTCTCCGTACGCCCGGGCGACCGGGCCGCGCCGGCGGGCCCGGTCCGGGTGGACCTGACGTTGGGTTAGCGCGGTCCCGCCGCACCGTTCAGGACAGCGAGGCCGGCCGGCACGCGGCCACCGCGGTGACGGCGGCCGCGTCGGGAAGCAGCCGTCAGCGCAGGCGACGCAGGTACGGGTCCTCCGCGCGGACCGGTGCCAGTTTGATCCGGGCGTCGAGCGCGGTGATCTCGCCGGCGCGGGCGAGTACCGGGTTCAGGTCCGCCTCGACGAGTTGCGGCACGTCGCTCGCGAGCCGTGAGAGGCGCAGTAGGAGCTGTTCCAGGCCTTCGAGGTCGACGGGGCCCTCGCCGCCGTGTCCGAAGAGCAGCGGGGCGCAGCGCGGCGCGGTGATCAGGTCGTGCACGTCGTGGTCGGTGAGCGGGGCGAGGCGGGCCGCGTGGTCGGCGAGGACCTCGGTGGCGGTTCCGCCGAGCCCGAAGAGGACCAGCGGGCCGAACACCTCGTCCTGGACGACGCCCGCGACGAGTTCGATGCCGCGCCGGGCGAGCGGCTGGACGACCACGCCGGTCATGAGTCCGGCGAACCGCGTCTCCAGGTCGCGGTAGGCGGCGCGGACCTGGGAGTCGCCGCGCAGGTCGAGGTGGAGGGCGTGCTGGCGGCTCTTGTGCAGGAGGCCCGGCCAGTACGCCTTGAGGACGACGAGGCCGTCGGGGCCGCGCAGCCGGTCGGCGGCGAGGACCGCGTCGTCCTCGGTCTCGGCCCAGGCCCAGGGGAGTTGGGGGATGCGGTAGCAGTCGAGGAGCGCGGCGCAGGTCCGTGGGTCGAGCCAGCCTCCCTCGGCGTGTGCGGCGAGGTAGGCGTCGACGACGTCTCCGGCCCGGCCGGGGTCGGTGCCGGTCGGTTCGGGGAGCGTGCCGGGCGGGCGGGCCAGCCACCGGCCGCGGGCGACGGCGTGGGCGAGGGAGCGCGCGGCCGCCTGGGGGTCGGCGTAGGCGGGGACGCGCCCGTCGTCGGCGGGCAGCAGGCGGACGGGGGCCGCCTGGTCGAGCAGGACGGCGGTGAGCGTCCTGGGGCGGCGGCGGCCGTAGGCGCGGGTGAGGGACCGGACGAGGTCGTCGCCGGTCGCCGTGGAGACGGCGGTCGGCACCAGGGCGACGAGGATCGCGTCGACGGTGTCGGCCGCGGCGAGGGTATCAAGGCAGGCCCGCAGTGCGTCCTCGGAGACGGCGGCGGTGGCGTCGACCGGGTTGGTGGCGGTGGCGCCCGGGGGCAGGACGGCGAGGAGCCGGTCGACGAGGGCGCCGCTCAGCGCGGGGACGGTGAGCCCGGCCTCGGCGCAGGCGTCGGCGGCGAGGACTCCGGCGCCGCCCGCGTTGGTGACGACGGCGACCCGGCCGCCGGACGGCAGGGGCTGGGCGTGCAGCAGGGCGGCGGTGGAGAGGAGTTCGGGGATCGTGCGGGTGGCGGTGATACCGGCCTGCGCGAAGAGCGCCTGACGGGTCATGGTGCGGGTGGCCGCGGCGGCGGTGTGCGAGGCGGCCGCCCGGCGGCCGGCCTCGGTGCGGCCCGCGTCGACGGTGAGGACGGGCATGCGCCGGGTGACGCGGCGGGCGGTGCGCGAGAACGCGCGCGGGTTACCGAAGGACTCCAGGTGCAGCAGCGCCAGATCGGTGCGCTTGTCGCTCTCCCACCATTGGAGCAGGTCGTTGCCGCTGACGTCGTACTTGTCACCGAGCGAGACGAAGGTGGAGACGCCGATGCCGAGGCGTGCCAGGCCGCCGAGGAGGGCGATGCCGACGCCGCCGGACTGCGCGGCGACCCCGGCCGTTCCGGGCTGTGGGTGGGTGGCCGCGAACGTGGCGTCGAGGCGCAGGTCCTTCTCCGTGTTGGCCAGGCCGAGGCAGTTGGGCCCCACCAGGCGCATTCCATGGGTGCGGCAGGTGTCGAGGAGCGTCGCCGCCTGTGCCGCGTCGAGCCCTGCGGTGATGACGACCAGGGCGCGCACGCCCGCCTTGCCGCAGTCCGCGGCGACGGCGCCGACCTCGGCGGCGGGCACCGCGACGACCACGAGGTCGGGGACGCGCGGCAGGGCGCTCACGGTCGGGGCGGCGCGCACGCCGAGGATGGCCGCCGCCTGCGGGTGGACGGCGTACAGGCTGCCCGTGTAGGTGCCGGTGCGCAGGTTGTGCAGGAGGGCGCGGCCCACGGAGCCGGGTGTGCGGCCCGCGCCCGCCACGGCCACCGAGCGCGGCCGGAGCAGCGGGAGGAGGCTCGCGACGTCGGCCGCGCGACCGCGCTCCTCCACGACCGCCAAGTAGTCCTTGTCGGCGGCGAGTTGTACGGTGCAGTGCACTTCCGGTCCGTCGAACCGGCGGGCCGTGCGCAGCCCGAGGTCGGCGAAGACCTTGAGCATCTCGTGGTTCTCCGCCAGGGCGTCGGCGGTGAACGCGCTGATGTCGTCCTGGCGTGCGGCGGACACGAGGTGTTCGAGGAGCAGGGTGCCGACGCCGCGGTGGTGCCAGGCGTCCGACACGGCGAGGGCGATCTCCGCGAGGTCCTTGTCCGCCGTCCGTTCGTACTCGGCGACACCGATCAGCCGCTCCTCGGCCTCCGCGAGCAGCCCGTGGTAACCGGAGCGGGTGGCCCCGCACATGCGGTCCGCGGCCATCCTTGCGGAGGACCGGCTCAGGCCGAAGAAGCGCAGTCGCAGGTTCTCGGCGGACATCTCCTCGTAGAAGGACCGCACCGCGTCGTGGTCGGTGCCGGTCGCCGGTCGGATGCGTACGGTCGTGCCGTCCGTGAGCAACGCGTGCCGTACCCTGCTCGCTGCCTTGTCACTCATGTCCTCGCCCTCCGAGATGTCGCCGGGCCGAGCGCCGCCCGCCCCGCTTCGAGTCGTGCCGCCGGGATCCCGAACGGGGAACAGGAGACGTGGTCGAGACCGGCCCGGTGGAAGAAGCGCACCGAGGCGGGGTCACCGCCGTGTTCACCGCACACACCGGCCGGCAGGCCGGGCCTGGCACGGCGTCCGGCCTCGACCGCCCGCTGCACGAGTTCGCCCACGCCTTCCTCGTCGATGCTCTCGAAGGGCGAGACGGTGAAGATGCCGCGGTCCAGGTAGAGCGGGA
The DNA here is from genome assembly GCF_043523415.1 of Streptomyces sp. SGAir0957. Taxonomy (NCBI): domain Bacteria; kingdom Bacillati; phylum Actinomycetota; class Actinomycetes; order Kitasatosporales; family Streptomycetaceae; genus Streptomyces; species Streptomyces sp. SGAir0957. Next base: position 8,200,606 of record NZ_CP027293.1, on the reverse strand, counting down.
AGAACGCCGCTTCGGCGTCGTCGCGCGACATGCCCCAGACCGTCTGCGTGAGGTCGTTGGTGCCGAAGGAGAAGAAGTCGGCGCAGGCGGCAAGGCGGCCTGCCGTCAGGGCCGCGCGTGGCAGCTCGATCATCGTGCCGATCGGGCAGTCGAGGCGGCGGCCCGTCTCGCGGCCGACCTCCGCGAGCACCCGCTCCACCTCGTGGCGGGCCGTCCGCAGTTCGTTCTCCGTCGCCACCAGCGGGATCATGATCTCGGCCCGCGGGTCTCCGCCGTCGCGCAGCCGCCGGTCCACGGCCTCCGCGACGGCCCGGGTCTGCAGGGCCATCAGGCCGGGTACGGCCAGGCCCAGGCGTACGCCGCGCAGGCCGAGCATGGGGTTCCGCTCGTGCAGCCTGCGTACGGCGGTGAGGAGTCGGCGCGCCCGGGGGTCCGGGTCCGGCTCCGTCGCCACCCGGACGGACAGCTCCGTGAGGTCCGGCAGGAACTCGTGCAGCGGCGGGTCGAGGAGCCGGATGGTCACCGGCAGGCCGTCCATCGCCCGCAGGATGCCGGTGAAGTCGTCGCGTTGCAGGGGCAGCAGCGCCGCCATGGCCTTCGTCCGCGCCTCGTCGTCGGCCGCGAGGATCATGTCCTCCACCAGGACGCGGCGCTCCCCCAGGAACATGTGCTCCGTGCGGCACAGCCCGATGCCCCGGGCGCCGAGGCGCCGTGCGAGCGCGGCGTCCGCGGGGGTGTCCGCGTTGGCCCGGACCTCCAGGCGCGCGACCTGGTCCGCGTGGCGCAGTGCGCGCCGCACCGCCCCGCTCAGCGCGCCGGTGCCCTCTCCGCTCTCCAGTGCCTCGCGGACCTCGGAGTCGGCGAGGGGCAGCGCCCCGATGTGCACCGTTCCCGCCGTGCCGTCGACGGACAGGGTGTCGCCCTCCCGCACCACCGCGCCGGAGGGCGTGGTGAGCCGGCGGGCCGCCGTGTCGACCGTGAGCGTGTCGGCACCGCAGACGCACACCTTGCCCATGCCCCGCGCCACGACGGCCGCGTGGCTGGTCTTCCCGCCCCGGCTGGTGACGACCGCCTCGGCGACGACCATGCCGGGCAGGTCGTCGGGGGTGGTCTCCGGGCGTACGAGGACGACGCGACGGCCCTCCCGGTGCCCGCGCACGGCACTGGCGGAGTCGAAGGCCACCGCGCCCACGGCCGCGCCGGGTGACGCGGGCACGCCGTGCGAGAGGGGCAGGTCGTGGGGCCGGTGGGCGAAGCGCGGGAACATCAGCCGGTTCAGGGACGCGCCGTCGACGCGGGTCAGCGCCTCGTCCTCGCTGATGCGGCGCTCGTCGACGAGGTCGTGGGCGATGCGGAAGGCGGCCTCCGCCGTGCGCTTGCCGATCCGCGTCTGCAGGATCCAGAGGGTGCCCCGCTCGACGGTGAACTCGACGTCGCACAGGTCGCGGTAGTGCCGCTCCAGGGCGCGCAGATGACCGGCGAGTTCGGCGTACACGCCCGGCCCTGCCGTCTTCAGTGCTTCGAGGGGCATCGTGTCCCGTGCCCCCGAGACGATGTCCTCGCCCTGCGCGTCGGCCAGGTAGTCGCCGTACAGCCCGTGCGCGCCGGTCGCGGGGTCCCGGGTGAAGGCCACACCGGTCCCGGAGCCCTCGCCGAGGTTGCCGAACACCATGGCCTGGACGTTGACCGCCGTGCCGAGGTCGTCCGGGATGTGTTCGCGCGAGCGGTAGAGCCGGGCCCGTTCGCTGTTCCACGACGTGAAGACGGAGCGGATGGCGAGGTGCAGTTGCACCACCGGGTCCTGCGGGAAGTCGGCGCCGCTCTCCTTGCGGATCAGGGTCTTGAAGTCGGCGACGAGGGACCGTAGTTGTGCGCTGTCCAGTGCGCGGTCGTCCTTGATGCCGTGCGCCGCCTTGCGGTCCTCGATGAGGCCCTCGAACAGCTCGGCCCCGACGCCCAGGACGGTGTGCCCGAACATCTGCACAAGGCGGCGGTAGGAGTCCCAGGCGAACCTCTCGTCCCCGGTGGCCCGCGCAAGGCCCGCCACGCTCGCGTCGCCCAGACCGATGTCGAGGATCGTCTCCATCATCCCGGGCATCGAGAACCTGCCCCCGGAGCGGACCGACACCAGCAACGGGTCGTCCGCGGCGCCCAGGGTGCGGCCGACCGCCCCTTCGAGGGCCGCGAGATGCTGTGCGACCTCGAAGCCGAGCTCCGGCGGCTCCTCACCGGTGGCCAGGAACGTGCGGCACGCGGCGGTGGTGACGGTGAAGCCCGGCGGCACGGGCAGCCCGAGACGGCTCATCTCGGCGAGCCCCGCGCCCTTGCCGCCGAGCAGGTCGGCCATGTCCCGGTTGCCGTCGGCGAACGCGTACACGTACTGCGCGGGCGTGCTCATCGCGGACCTTCCTTCCCTCACGCGGGGGCGGCGGCGCGGGCCCTCGCCCGTGCTCTCAGTCGTGCGGCACCACGGCGACCGGGCACGCGGAGTGGTGCAGCACCGCGTGACCGACGGGGCCGAGCTGCAGCCCCACCCCGCTGCGACGGCGTCGCGCGCCCACGACCAGCAGGTCGCCGAGCGCGGAGGCCTCCACGAGGAGATCGCGCGCGTTCCCTTCCCTGGGCGCCTCCCGCAGGGGGACGCCCGCGTGCGCCGCGTGCGCCTTGTGCAGCGCGGCGGTCAGTTCGTTCTCGGCCCGGACCCGATGCGCCCCGATGTCGTCCGTCGGATAGTCCGGGACCTCGTGCGCGGGACAGCGCCAGGCCCGGAGCGCGAGGAGCCCGGCCCCGCGCTGCTCCGCCTCCCGCAGGGCGAACTCGACCGGTGCCGAGGCCCGTTCGGGGTCGCCGAGTCCGAGAACGATCTCGTCGAAGCCGCCTTGTACGTTCTTGTCGTGGCCGCGCACGACGACGGTGGGCGCCTCCGCGCGGGCCGCGACCGGCAGGCTCACCGAGCCGAGCAGCAGACCGGCGAACGTGCCGTGACCCCGGCTTCCGACGACGATCAGGGCTGCGTCGCGGCTCGCCTCGACCAGCGCGCCGACCGGGTCGGACGGCGTCACCTGCGCGCTCGTCCCGACCCCGGGCGCACGCTTGCGGGCACGTTCGGCGGCCTGCGCGACGATGTGCTCGGCGAGCTGCCTGCCTCCCTCGCGTCCGAGCCCCAGAGACGGCGCGTGTCCTTCGTAGCGCTCCCAGCGCGAGGCGTGCAGGATCCGCAGCCGCGCTCCCCTGCGCGCGGCCTCGTCGGCCGCCCAGTCCAGGGCCTGCATGCCGGGCTCCGAGCCGTCGACCCCCACGATCAGCGGGCGTTCCTCCATGGTGCTCGCCTCCTCTCGGGTGTGTTTCCACGCTGGCAGCCGCACCGGCGGTACTGCAGAGGCGAACCGGCCCCGCCGCAGGGACGTTCGGCCCCCTGCCGGAAACCGCGTACGGGTGCACGGTCGTGGCGGAGGCCCGAGACGGGCCGCGAAGGAGCCACGCAGGCATGGAGGGGAGACGGCCATGGCCGCACGGACCCGCGTCGCGGTCATCGGCGTGGGCAACGCGTTCCGCCGTGACGACGGTGTGGGCTGTGCCGTCGTGGCGCTGCTGCGCGAGCGCGCCCGCGCCCGTCCGCTGCCACCGGGTACGGCGCTGCGCACCTGCGACGGCGACCCCGGCCGGCTGATCGGCCTGTGGGAGGGCGCCGACGTGGCGATCGTCGTGGACGCCGCTCACGCGCACCCCCCGTGCCCGGGGCGGGTGCACCGCATCGATCTCGGCGCGGACGCCCTGGGCGGCGCGGAGCGTCACGCCAGCTCGCACGGTCTCGGTCTCGGTGAGGCCGTGGAACTGGCGCGGGTGCTCGGCCGGTTGCCGGGGCGCCTGATCGTCTACGCGGTGGAGGGCGCCGACCATTCGCTGGGTGTCGGGATGTCGGACGCGGTCCGCCGGGCGGTGACGCCGCTCGCCGTGTCGGTGGAGGACGAGATGGCGGTGCAGCGCGATGCCGCGGCACACGAGTGAGCAACAGGGCGTCTGTGTGCGGGACTTCACCGTGTCGGGCATCGTGCAGGGTGTCGGGTTCCGGCCGTTCGTCCATCGCACCGCCACCGCGCTGCACCTCACCGGGTGGGTGGCGAACGTCGACGGTCACGTGGAGGGCAGTGTGCGCGGGGCACCGGACGCGCTCGCCCGCTTCGTCCACCGGCTGCGCACCGGCGCCCCGCCGCTCGCCCGGGTCGACGCCGTCCGCTTCCGCGATCACGACGCGCTCCCCGTGTCCCCCCGCGCGTTCGTCATACGGGGCAGCGACGCCTCCCCCGCGGACGCGAGCCCGGTCCGTGAGGTCCCGCCGGACGCCGCCCTGTGCGACGCCTGCCTCGCCGAACTGTCCGACCCGCGCGACCGCCGCTACCGCCACCCCTTCATCAGCTGCACCGACTGCGGGCCCCGCGCCTCCCTCATCGAGGCGCTGCCCTACGACCGCGCCCGTACCACCATGCGCCGCTTCGCCATGTGCCCCGCCTGCGCTGCCGAGTACGCCGACCCGCGCGACCGGCGCTTCCACGCCGAACCGATCGCCTGCCCCGCCTGTGGGCCGCGCCTGTCCTGGAACGGGCTGCGGGGCGAGGACGCCTTGCGGGCGGCGGTGCGGACCGTCGGGGACGGCGGCATCATCGCCGTCAAAGGGCTCGGCGGCTATCAGCTGGTGTGCGACGCGACGGACGCGGGCGCCGTCGCCGAGCTGCGCCGCCGCAAGCACCGGCCGGGCAAGCCGTTCGCGGTGATGGTGCGGGACGTCGAGGCGGCCCGCCGCCTGGCCCGCGTCGGCGGCACGGCCCGCGCCCAACTCGTCGGCGCCGTACGGCCCGTGGTGCTTCTGCCCCTCGGCCCCGACCTGCTGCCCGCCGCGGTCCACCCGGGCACGCACCGCGTCGGCCTGTTCCTGCCCACCACCGGCCTGCACCACCTCCTGCTGGGCGACCTCGCCCGGCCGCTCGTCGTCACCAGCGGCAACCGCGCCGACCAGCCCCTCGCCATCGACGACACCGACGCCGCCCGCACGCTCGCCCCGATCACGGACGGCATCCTCGGCCACGACCGGCCCGTCCACGCCCGCTACGACGACTCGGTCACCGCGGTCACCGGCCGCACCGTCCTCACCATCCGGCGGGCCCGCGGACTCGCCCCGGCCACACTGCCCCTGCCGCACCCCTCGCCCGTGCCGCTGGTCGGCGCGGGCGCCCAGCTGAAGCACACGTTCTGCCTCGCCGAGGGCGACCGGGCGCATCTCGCGGCCCACATCGGCGACTTGGGCGACGCCGCCGGCCATGAGGCGTTCCTGACCTCGTACGCCACTCTGCGGCGGCTCACCACCATCCGGCCCCGCGCCGTGGCGCACGACCTGCACCCCGGCTACCTCTCCACCCAGTGGGCGCGGGCCGGTGCGCTGCCCCGGATCGCCGTGCAGCACCATCACGCGCACCTGGCCGCCTGCGCCGCGGAGCACGGGTGGACCCGGCCCTTCACCGGCGTCGCCTACGACGGGCTCGGGCTCGGCGACGACGGCACCCTGTGGGGCGGCGAGGTGCTGGTGGCCGACCTGGCCGCGTACCGCCGTGTCGGCCGTCTCGCCACGGCCCCGCTGCCCGGCGGGGAGGCGGCGGTCCGCAACCCGTGGCGCACCGCCCTCGGCCACCTGTACGGAGCCGAACACTTCGAGCGGCCGGGTCCCGTACCGCGGCCGCCGCGCGACTTCACCGACCGCCTCGACCCGCGCGCCGTCACGACCGTGCGCACCATGATCGAGCGTGGCCTCAACTCCCCTGTCGCGTCGAGCGCGGGGCGGCTCTTCGACGCCGTGGCGAGCCTGCTCGGACTGGTCGACACCGTGTCCTACGAGGGTGAGGCGGCCGTCGCCCTGGAGAGCGCTGCGGGCCGTCTGCGGGCCGTGCCGCTCGCCCACCGCCTGGTCCGCGCCGACGGGCTGTGGGTCTACGACACCACGACCACCCTCGCCGATCTCCTCGGCCGGCGCGCCGACGGCGAGAGCGTGCCGCTGCTCGCCGCCGCCTTCCACCGCGCGCTCGCCGGGGCCACCGCCGCACTCGTCGGGCGCGCCGTGGAGGCCGGCGCCCCGCGCACGGTCTGTCTGGCCGGCGGCTGCTTCGTCAATCAGCGGCTGCTCACCGAGGTGCGGCGGCTGTTGCGGGCGCAAGGACTGCGCGTGCTGGTCGGCCGTGCCGTGCCGGTCGGTGACGGCGGCATCTCCTACGGGCAGGCCGCGGTCGCCGCCGCCCGCCTCTCGCGGGCGAAGGGGTGACACGTATGTGCCTGGGCATTCCCGGACGGATCACCGAGGTGCGCGACGACGCGGGGCTGCGGATGGGCACCGTCGACTTCGGCGGTGTGTGCCGCGAGGTGTGCCTCGCCTACACCCCCGACGCCACGTCGGGCACGTACGTCATCGTCCATGTCGGGTTCGCGATCACCGAGGTCGACGAGGCGGAGGCGCACCGCACGCTCGACGTGCTGCGCGCCATGTCCGACGCCGTCGAGGGCGAGCTGGGCGAGGCCCTGCCCGGCACCCGCGCGGCGCCGGACGCCGGATGAGAGCTGTGCAGGCTGAGAGCTGTACAGGCTGTGAGAGTCGAGGGAGGTCGACCGGAATGGATCGCACAGAGCCCCGCGTACTCGTCGCGTACGGCACGAAGTACGGTGCCACCGGCGAGATCGCGCACCACATCGGGGACACCCTGCGCAAGGCGGGGTGCATCGTCGACGTCACGGCGGCGGGTGAGGCGGGCCCCGATCTGTCCGCCTACGATGCCCTGGTCATCGGCGGCGCGCTCTACGCCGGCCGCTGGCACCGTGACGCCCGTCGCCTGGCCCGCCGCGCCCGTACCCGGATCGGCGCCCGCCCGGTGTGGCTGTTCAGCAGCGGCCCGCTCGACGACTCGGCGGCGCGCCGCACCATCGCCCCCGTGCCGGGCGTACGCCGCCTCGTCGCGCGGCTCGACGCACGCGATCACATCACGTTCGGCGGCCGCCTCGACGAGCACGCGCGCGGCCGGATGGCCCGGATGATCGTCAAGTCGGGGAAGGGCGGCGACTTCCGGGACTTTGACCAGATCACCGCGTGGGCGCAGACCATCGCCCGGCAGTTGCCGGCCGGGACGGGCACCGCACGACCGGGGTGAACCACCGCCCGAGGTCCCCGGGCGTGGGGCCGGTCGGCCCCTGCCGCGTCCGCCGTCGCCGCACGACGCTGGACGTGACGGGAACACCTGCGTGAGGAGGGCACCATGCCGGCCACCGACACCACCGCGGTCCTCGACCGTGCCGGGATCGACGCCCTTGTGGCGGCCCTGATCGCCGACGGCCGCACCGTCGTGGGCCCGACGGTCCGCGACGGCGCGATCGTCCTCGCACCGCTGGACGGTGCCGACGCCCTGCCCTGGGGCTGGGGCAGCGAACTTGAGGCGGGCCGCTACCGGCTCGTGCGCCGCGCGGACGGCGCCGCCTTCGCCCACACCTCGGGCCCGCAGTCGTGGAAGACCTTCCTCCACCCCGAGCGCGAGAAGCTGTGGGAGGCCGAGCGGAGCCCCGAGGGCGAGCTGACCGTACGCCCGGCCGAGGCGGAGCAGCCGTCGTACGCCTTCTTCGGCGTACGCCCCTGTGACCTGCGGGCCATCGCCGTCCAGGACCGGGTCCTCACCGGCGGGCACTACGCGGACGACGGGTACGCCCGGCGCAGGAGCGGGGCGTTCCTCGTGGCCGCCGAGTGCACCGAACCCGGCGCCACCTGCTTCTGCGTGTCGATGGGCGGCGGCCCCGCCGCAGACGCGGGGTTCGATCTGGCCCTGACCGAGATCACCGACGGCGACCGGCACACCTTCCTCGTACGCGTCGGCAGCGCGGCGGGGGCCCGCGTCCTCGAACGGGTCCCGTCCCGGCCGGCCGACGAGCCCACGCGAAAGAGCGCGCGGGGAGCCGTCGACGCCGCCCGTGACCGGATGGGCCGCGCCATGCCGCCCGTGGACCTGCGGGCCCTGCTCGGCGCGAGCATGGCCGCGGACCGCTGGGACGACGTCGCTTCCCGCTGTCTGACCTGCGGCAACTGCACCATGGTCTGCCCCACCTGCTTCTGCACCACCACCGAGGAGGTCACCGATCTCACCGGCGGGCACGCCGAGCGGTGGCAGCGCTGGGACTCCTGCTTCGACCTCGACTTCTCCCAGCTGCACGGCGGGCCGGTCCGCGCCTCGTCCCGCAGCCGCTACCGGCAGTGGCTGACCCACAAACTCTCCACCTGGTACGACCAGTTCGGCTCCACCGGCTGCGTCGGCTGCGGCCGCTGCATCACCTGGTGCCCCGTCGGCATCGACCTCACCGAAGAGGTCTCGGCACTCGCACAGGAGGCCCGGTCATGATCGCCACATCCACCCCTCGCATGGCACAGGCCCTGCCCGACACCCACCGCGTCCAGCTGATGGCACTGGCCCGGGAGGTCTCCTTCCCCGCCGGGGTGCGGCTCTTCGAGGAGGGCGGGCACGCCGACCGCTTCTGGATCATCCGCACCGGCAGCGTCCTGCTCGACCTGCACGTACCGGGCCGCCGCGCCGCCGTCATCGAAAGCATCGGCTTCGGCGAACTCGTCGGCTGGTCCTGGCTGTTCACCCCGTACGTGTGGCAGCTGGGCGCCGAGACGATGAGCCCCGTGCGCGCCTACGAGTTCGACGCGGAACAGGTACGCGACCTCTGCGCCCGCGACCAGGAGTTCGGCCGTGAGATCGCCGTGTGGGTGGGCACCGTCCTCGCCCACCGTCTGCTCGCGGCCCGCATCCGGCTGCTCGACCTGTACGCCCCGCACGGAAGCGGGGTCCGATGACGCCGTCGGTCCCCGTCCCCTACCGGGTCGTCGACCGCCGGGAGGAGACCCGCGACACGGTCACGCTGTCCCTCGCCCCCGTCCGGTCGCCCCTCGCGCCGTTCGCAGCCGGGCAGTTCGCCATGGTGTACGCCTTCGGAGTGGGCGAGATCCCGCTGTCGGTCAGCGCCATCGAGCCCGACGGCCGGCTCTCCCACACCGTGCGCGCCGTCGGAGCGGTCTCCCGGGCCCTGTGCGGCGCCCGCGTCCGTGACGTGGTCGGTCTGCGCGGTCCCTTCGGCACGGGCTGGGAGCCGGAGGCGGCGCGCGGGCAGGACCTCGTCGTGGTGGCCGGCGGCATCGGCCTCGCGCCGCTGGCCCCGCTGATCCGGCACGCCGTCGGCACCCCGCGGGCGTTCGGCCGCGTCAACGTCCTCATCGGGGCCCGGTCACCGGACGACCTCGTCTTCCCGTCCGAGATCAGCGGCTGGGCCACCACCTGCACCGGCGTGACCGTCGACCACCCCACCCCGTCCTGGCGCGGCGAGATCGGCCTGGTGACCCGGCTCCTGGACAACGCCTCCTTCGACCCGGCCCGCACGACCGCCTGCGTCTGCGGCCCCGAACCGATGATCCGCGCCACCGCGCGCGATCTGGCCCACCGGGGTGTGCCGCCCCACCGCGTCCGGGTCTCGCTGGAACGCAACATGCGCTGCGCCACCGCCCACTGCGGCCACTGCCAGCTCGGCCCCGTGCTGCTGTGCAGGGACGGCCCGGTGATCGGCTTCGACCGTGCCGAACCCCTCATGTCCGTCCGGGAGTTGTGACGCCATGACGACCGCCGACGCCCCCACCCTCGCCGTGTACAAGCTGGCCTCCTGCGACGGCTGCCAGCTCACCCTCCTCGACTGCGAGGACGAACTGCTCGCCCTCGCCGGACGCGTGCGCATCGCCCACTTCCTGGAGGCGTCGAGCAAGGTCGAGTCCGGGCCGTACGATCTCGCGCTGGTCGAGGGCTCGGTCACGACCCCGGCCGACGCGCTGCGCATCCGCGACATCCGGGCCGCCGCCCGGCATCTGGTCACGATCGGCGCCTGCGCGACAGCGGGCGGCATCCAGGCGCTGCGCGACGCGGCCGACGTCGAGGAGTTCCGCCGCATCGTCTACGCCCGCCCCGAGTACATCGACACCCTCGCCACCTCCACCCCCGTCTCCGCGCACGTGGACGTCGACTTCGAGCTGCGCGGCTGCCCCGTCGACCGCCGACAGCTCCTCGAAGTGATCACCGCCTTCCTTGCGGGCCGCAAGCCCGACATCCCGGACCACAGCGTCTGCTTCGAGTGCAAGCGGCGCGGCACCGTCTGCGTCACCGTCGCCCACGGCACGCCCTGTCTTGGCCCCGTCACCCACGCGGGGTGCGGCGCCCTGTGCCCCGCGTACGGACGCGGCTGCTACGGCTGCTTCGGCCCCTCGGGGTCGGTCAACCTGCCCGCGCTCATCCCCGTACTGCGCCGCGACGGACTCGACGACCGGGACCGGGACCGTCTGCTGCACACCTTCAACACCGCCGCCTTCGCCCAGGTCGAGGAGGAGAGCGGGCCGTGACCCATCGCGGACGGCGCGTCGTGCACGTCGGCTCCCTGGCCCGCGTGGAGGGCGAGGGCGCGCTGCACCTGACGGTCGAGGGCACCACCGTCACCGGCAGCAGGCTCCAGATCTACGAACCCCCGCGCTTCTTCGAGGCGTTCCTGCGCGGCCGCGCCCACACCGAGCCGCCCGACATCACCGCGCGGATCTGCGGGATCTGCCCGGTGGCGTACCAGATGAGCGCGTGCGCCGCGATCGAGGACGCGTGCGGCGTCGACGTACCGCACGGCATACGACAGCTGCGCCGGCTGCTGTACTGCGGTGAGTGGATCGAGAGCCAGACGCTCCACATCCACCTGCTGCACGCCCCCGACTTCCTGGGCTGCGACGGGGCGGTGGAGCTCGCCCGCACCCATCGGACCGAGGTGGAGCGCGGGCTGCGCCTGAAACAGACCGGCAACGCCGTGATGGAGCTTATCGGCGGGCGCGCCGTCCACCCCGTCAACGTACGCGTCGGAGGTTTCTACCGGACGCCGACGAAGGCGGAACTCCGGCCGCTCGCGGACCGGTTGCGGTCGGCCCTCGACGACGCCCTGGCGACCGTGCGCTGGGTCGCCTCCTTCCCCTTCCCCGACGCCGACTGCGACCACGACCTCCTGGCCCTGTCCGAGCCGGACCACTACGCCGTCGCCTCGGGGACGCCGGCCGTCCTGCGGCGAGGAGACGCGACACCACGCCGGTTCGCGCTGTCCACGTTCACCGACGAGGTGGTCGAGGAGCAGGTCCCGTACTCCACCGCGCTGCACGCCACCCTGCGCGGCCGCCGCCACCTCACCGGCTCCCTCGCCCGGTACGCGATCAGCGGGCACCTGCTCTCCCCGGTGGCGCGCGAGGCGGCGCGGGAGGCCGGGCTCGAACGGCCGTGCCGCAACCCGTTCCGTTCCATCGTGGTCCGCGCCGTGGAGGTCGTGCACGCCGTCGACGAGGCGCTGCGCGTCATCGACGGCTACGAACCGCCCCGCACCCCCGCCGTGCCCGTGCCCCCGCGCGCCGGGACCGGGCACGGCGCGACCGAGGCACCGCGCGGACTGCTCTACCACCGCTACACCCTGGACGCCGACGGCACGGTCACCGACGCCCGGCTCGTCCCGCCGACCGCGCAGAACCAGGGCGCCATCGAGGAGGACCTGCGCCGCCTCGCCGAGGCGGCGCTGCGTCGGGAGCACGTCGACGACGACGCCCTGACGCGGCTGTGCGAACGCGCCATCCGCAACCACGACCCCTGCATCTCCTGCTCCACCCACTTCCTCGACCTCACCGTCGAGCGCGCCCCTCACCCGTCAGGGAGGCAGCCGTGAGGACCGGCCCGCACATCGTCAGTGACGTGATGACGCACACCGTCGTCGCCGTGGGCCGCGAGGCCCCGTTCAAGGAGGTCGTCGCCCTCATGAAGCAGTGGCGGATCAGCGCCCTGCCCGTCGTGGAGGGCGAGAGCCGGGTCGTCGGCGTCGTCTCCGAGGCCGACCTGCTGCCCAAGGAGGAGTTCCGCGACGCCGACCCCGACCGGCGCGAACAGGCGCGGCGCCGCGCCGACCTGGCCAAGGCGGGGGCCGTCACGGCGGGCGAGCTGATGACGAGCCCCGCCGTCTGCGTCCGCCCCGACGCCACCCTCGCCGAGGCCGCCCGCACCATGGCCCACCGGCAGATCAAACGCCTGCCCGTCGTCAACGCCGAGAACATGCTGGAGGGGGTCGTCTCGCGTTCGGACCTCCTCAAGGTGTTCCTGCGCGCCGACGAGGACATCGCCGAGGAGGTCAGCCGCACCGTGGTCGCCTACCTCTTCCCCGGCCAGCACGTGACCGTCACCGTACGCGAGGGCGTCGTCACCTTCGGAGGCACCCTGCGCAACCGCAACCTCGTCCCCGTCGCCGCGCGCCTCGCCCGCGCCGTCGAGGGCGTCGTCGACATCCGCATGGACTTCCCCTCCCCCGACGGCCCATGAAGTACCTCGACGAGTACCGCGACCCGGACCTGGCCCGCCGCCTCCTCCACGAACTGACCGCGACGGCCACCCGCCCCTGGCGGATCATGGAGGTGTGCGGCGGCCAGACCCACACCCTGGTCCGGCAGGGCATCGACGAACTGCTCCCGGCCGGCATCCGCATGATCCACGGCCCCGGCTGCCCGGTCTGCGTCACCCCGCTCGAGACCCTCGACCGGGCCATGGCGATCGCCGCCCGCCCCGACGTGGTCCTGACCTCCTTCGGGGACATGCTCCGCGTCCCCGGCACCTCGACCGACCTGCTCTCCCTGCGCGCCCGGGGAGCGGAGGTACGGGTCGTCTACACCCCCATGGACGCGGTGCGCCTCGCCGCACAACTCCCGGACCGGCAGGTGGTGTTCCTCGCCGTCGGCTTCGAGACGACGGCCCCCGCCAACGCCATGGCCGTCCTTCACGCGGCCCGGCTCGGCCTGGCCAACTTCTCCGTCCTGGTCAGCCACGTCCTCGTGCCGCCCGCGATGACCGCGCTCCTGGAGGACCCGCACTGCGAGGTGCAGGCGTTCCTCGCCGCGGGTCATGTCTGCGCGGTGATGGGCTGGCACGCCTACGAACCCCTCGCGCGGCGGTACCGCGTCCCCGTCGTGGTCACGGGCTTCGAACCGCTCGACCTCCTCGAAGGCGTCCTGATGGCCGTACGCCAACTGGAGCACGGCACCCACACCGTCGAGAACCAGTACGTCCGCGCCGTACGGCGCGAGGGCAACCCCGCCGCCCAGGACGCCATCGCGCGTGTCTTCCGCACCACCGACCGGGCCTGGCGCGGCATCGGCACCCTGCCCGCGAGCGGTCTCGAACTCGCGCCCGCCTACGCCGCGTTCGACGCCGCCCGCAGGTTCGAGGTCACCGGCCTCAGGCCGGCCGAGGACCCGGCCTGCATCGCCGGAGCGGTCCTGACCGGCGCGGCGCTGCCCACCGACTGCACCGCCTACGGCACCCGCTGCACCCCCCGCACCCCGCTGGGCGCACCGATGGTCTCCGCGGAGGGCACCTGCGCCGCCTTCCATTCGGCGGGCCGCAGGCGCGCCGTGGGCCGGACCGGGAGTGCGTCCGGGAGCACACCATGACGTCCGCCTGCCCCACCCCGCGCCACGACCGCGAAGCCCTCCTGCTCGGGCACGGAGCGGGTGGCCGCCTCACCGGTGAACTCCTCCACGACCTCGTTCTGCCCGCCCTGGGCACCGCGCCGGACGCGGTCCTGGAGGACGCCGCCCTCCTGCCGGGCGAGAGCGAACTGGTCGTCTCGACGGACTCGTTCGTCGTCGACCCCCTCGTCTTTCCCGGCGGCGACATCGGGGCGCTCGCCGTGCACGGCACGGTCAACGATCTCGCCATGCGGGGCGCGCTGCCCGTCGCCCTCACGCTCGCGGTCATCGCCGAGGAGGGCCTGCCCATGGCCGACCTGCGCACCGTCCTGACCTCGGCGGGCAAGGCCGCCAGGGAGGCCGGGGTGCGAGTGGTCACGGGCGACACGAAGGTCGTCGGCCGGGGCGCCGCCGACCGCCTCTTCCTCACCACGACCGGCATCGGCCGCCGCGTCCCCGGCCTCACCCCCTCCGCCGCACACGCCCGCCCCGGGGACGTGCTCCTGCTGTCCGGTTCCCTCGGACGCCACGGCACCGCCGTCCTCTCCACGCGGGAAGGGCTCGGGTTCGAGGCCACGATCACCTCCGACTCCCGTCCGCTGCACCGCCTGGTCCGCGCCCTCGCCCCCTGCGGCGCGGACCTGCACACGCTCCGCGACCCCACCCGGGGCGGCCTGGCCGCGGCCCTCAACGAGATCGCGCGGGACGCACAGGTCGGCATGGAGATCGAGGAGGCGGCCCTGCCGGTCCCCGGCCCGGTGTCGGCCGCCTGCGACCTGCTCGGCCTCGATCCGCTCGAAGTCGCCAACGAAGGATGCTTCGTCGCGTTCCTCCACCCGCGGGCGGCCGACGCCGCCTTGCGGGCCTTGCGGGCGCTGCCGGAAGGAGCCGAGGCCGTCCGCATCGGCGAGGTCGCGCCAGGCCGTCCTGGGCGCGTTCACCTGCGGACCGTGGTCGGTGGGCGCCGCGTCATCGACATGCCGCTCGGCGAGCAGTTGCCACGTATCTGCTGAGAGCGGGACGTGTGCGGAGCTGGGAGCGACAAGTGTGCGGAGCTGGGACCGACACGTGTGCGGACCCGCCGATGTCAGCGCCGCGGTCCATACTCGTGCCGCGGTGCCACCCGGCTGCCGCACGACGAGGGGAGCGACATGGCCGAGGTGCTGGTTTTCCACCACGGGCACGGACTGACCGCGGGCGTCCGCGCGTTCGCCGGGGAGCTGCGACGGGCCGGACACACCGTGCACGTCCCGGACCTGTACGAGGGCCGGGTGTTCGACACCCTTGAGGAAGGCATGGCCCACGCCGAGAGCGTCGGGTTCGCGACCCTCGTCGAGCGCGGAACCGCCGCCGCCGGGAAACTGCCCGCGGACCTCGTGCACGTGGGGTTCTCCCTGGGTGTCCTGCCCGCGCAGAAACTGGCCCAGACCCGTCCCGGCGCGAAGGGCGCTGTGCTGATCGAGGCGTGTGTCCCCGTCTCCGAGTTCGGCGGTGTCTGGCCGGAGGACGTGCCGGTGCAGATCCACGGCATGGACGCGGACCCGTTCTTCTCCGGCGAGGGGGACGTGGACGCGGCCCGCGCCCTGGTCGACAAGGCGCCGGACGCCGAGCTGTTCCTCTACCCCGGCGACCGGCACCTGTTCACCGACAGCAGCCTTCCCTCGTACGACGAGCGGGCCGCGACGCGGGCCGTCCAGCGGGTGCTCGCCTTCCTCGACCGCGTCAGGTAGGCCGGGCGCCGCCCACCCAGAAACTTGGCTAGCCACAAGAAAACACTTGGCTAGCCACGCAATGGCTGCTACGTTTTATGTGTCCGGCCACATATTCGGGTCGGGCGCCCGGCTCACAAGGAGACAGCAGCCATGAAGGCCATCGTTTTCGACACGTTCGGCGGCACCGAGGTCCTGCACGAGGCGGACCTGGAGATCCCGCAGCCCGGGCCCGGCCAGGTCCGGGTCAGGGTCCACGCGGTAGGCGTCAACCCGGTGGACGGCAAGATCCGCTCCGGCGCCATGGAAGCGATCTTCCCCACCACGCTGCCCGCGATCCCCGGCGGCGAGATCGCCGGTGTCGTCGACGCCGTCGGGGCCGGCGTCGACCACCTCAAGGCCGGTGACGCCGTCCTCGGCTGGTCCGACACCGGCTCCTACGCCCAGTACGCCCTGGCCGACGCGACCGTCCTCGCGCTCAAGCCCGCCGGCCTCGACTGGACGCACGCCGCCGCCCTGCCCGTGGCGAGCGACGGCGCCGACCGCGCCCTGGACATCCTCGACGTCAAGGCCGGCGAGACCCTGCTCGTCCACGGCGCCTCCGGCGCCCTCGGCACCGTCGCCGTGCAGCTCGCCGTCGCCCGCGGCGCCCGCGTCATCGGCACCGCGGGACCGGCCAACCAGGAGTACGTCACCTCCCTCGGCGCCACCGCGCTCGTCTACGGCGACCACCTCGTCGAGCGGGTCCGTGACCTCGCCCCCGACGGTGTCGACGCCGTCCTCGACGCCGCGGGCAAGGGCGCCCTGGAGGACTCCATCACCCTGCGCGGCACCACCGACCGGATCGTCACCACCGCCGACTTCCGCGCCCGCGAACTGGGCGTCGTCTTCTCCGAGGGACCCCAGCGCCGCTCGGCCGCCCGCCTCGCCGAACTGGCCCAGCAGGCCGCCGACGGCACCCTCGTCATCACCGTCGGCGCGACCCACCCGCTCTCCGACGCGGCCAGGGCCCAGCAGGCCAGCGACGCCGGACACAGCCGCGGAAAGCTCGTCCTCACCGTCGACTGACCCCTTCACGCCCCACACCCCCACACCCCCGCACCGCACACCGCACACCGCCTTCTGCAGAGGAGAACCCATGCCCGAGAACGTCGACCCCGCCCTGGACGCCCTGTGGGAGCCCGCCCGCGCCGGAAGCCTCCGGCTGCCGCACCGGCTGGCCATGGCACCGATGACCCGCAGCCGCTCCACCCCCGAAGGTGTGCCGACCGAACTGAACGCCGAGTACTACGCGCAGCGTGCCTCGACCGCGCTGATCATCACCGAGGGCACCCAGCCCTCCGCCGACGGACAGGGATACCTGCTCACCCCCGGCATCCACTCCCCCGAGCAGGTCGCCGGCTGGCGCAAGGTCACGGACGCCGTACACGCCGCGGGGGGCCGGATCGTCGTCCAGTTGATGCACACCGGGCGGATCGCCCACCCGACAACACCCCGCACGGCCGGCAGCCGGTGGCGCCCTCCGCGATCCGGCCCGCGGGCCTCATGTTCACCGCGGCCGGGATGCGGGAGATGCCCGAGCCCCGCGCCCTGACCACCGATGAAGTCGCCGCCACCGTCGACGACTTCCGCCGCGCCGCCGCCCACGCCGTCGAGGCGGGCGCGGACGGCGTGGAGATCCACGGCGCCAACGGCTACCTCGTCCACCAGTTCCTGTCCGGCAACGCCAACGAACGCACCGACCGCTACGGCGGCTCCGTCGCCCACCGCATCCGGTTCGCCGTCGACGTGGCCACCGCGATCGCCGACGAGATCGGCGCCGACCGCACCGGCATCCGCCTGTCCCCCGGCAACCCGTACAACGACATCCGCGAGGACGACACCCACGAGGTGTACCCGGCCCTCGTCCGCGCCCTCGCCCCGCTGGACCTCGCCTACCTGCACCTGATGCACGTCGGCGACGAGGAACTGCTGCGCACCCTGCGGTCGCTGTGGCCGGGGACGCTGCTCCTCAACCGGGCCGGTGCCGAACTCGGCGCGCGGGCCCGGGACGTGTCGGACGGCCTCGCCGACGTCGTCACCGTCGGCGCGCCGGCCCTCGCCAACCCGGACCTCGTCGAGCGGCTACGCTCAGGGGCGCCGCTGAACACCCCCGACCAGGCCACCTTCTACGGCGGCGGCGCGAGCGGCTACACCGACTACCCCGCCCTGAGCAGCGCAGAAGGAACACGATGACAGACCCGGCGTCCAGGCTCCCCGGCACGGCGCGCGACGGCCGCCTCAGCTACGCGATCTTCCAGCTGGCCCGCGCCCACCGTGCCCACGCCTCCGCCATGCTCCGCGAGATGAACCTGCACCCGGGGCAGGAGCTGCTCCTCATGCAGCTCTTCGACCGCGACGGCCAGACCCAGTCCGAGCTCCTGGACAGCGTGGGCCTGGACCACTCCACGGTCTCGAAGTCGCTGCGCCGTATGCAGGAGGCCGGGTTGCTGGTGCGCGAGCCGGCCGCGTACGACCGGCGGGTGATGATCGTCCATCTCACCGACAAGGGCCGCGCCATGCGGGAGCCGATCGAGGCCATGTGGCGCAGCCTGGAGGAGATCTCGGTCCGGGACCTGACGCCCGAGCAGGTCGAGGCGTTCACCGAGGCGGCGTTCGCCATCGAGCGGTCGGTCAGGGACCGCGGCCGCGCGGCCCTGCCGCACCCGTAGGCCCGGCAGGGCGCCCGCCTCCCTCAGGAGCGCAGGGTGAGGAGCACGGCCGCCGTCCCGAGCGGCTCCACCTCGACCGGGACCGCCCGGTCCTCGTCCAGGTCGAGGTCGCTCGGGGTCAGCCCCAGGTAGGTGGTGCGGGCGGCGTGCGCCACGGGAAACGGGGTGCGCAGGCGACAGGTGACCGGGGTGTCCGCAAGGGACTGCAACCGCACCAGGAGTGTGCCGTCGCCGGGGACGGTGACCCCGACCAGGCGCACCCGGGGATCGTCCAGGTCCAGGAAGTGGGTCCGCGCCGGACTGTCGGTCCCGGCACCGCCCCGGGCCCGTACCGGCACCAGCGGATGGCTGGTGACCGCGGCGATCCGTGCGGCGAATCCGTCGGCGTCGGTGTTCTCCTCGGCCGTGGTCGCGTCTGTGGCCGTGGCCGTGGCCGTGTCTGTGGCTGTTGCTGTCGCTGTAGCCATGGCTGTGGCTGTGGCTGTGGCTGTGTCTTGGGTGAAGCCGACGCTGTACCGGAAGACATGGTCGAACCCCTGCTGGGAGGGGAAGTTGGTGTCCCAGATGTTGTTGTGCACCCAGGAGAAGACGGTGCCGGGCTCCTCCTGCGGCAGCGACTGCGGGTAGGGGACGTACGGGATCGCGATGCCGCCGAGCTGGACGAGCGGTGCGTCGGCCGTCGCCAGGGCCGCGTGGTGGGTGCCGTCGCTCAGGCTGATCCAGCGCCGGATCGCCCGCATGTGGGCGGCCGAACCCGGCACGGTCTCGCGGTCGGTGCCGAGCACACCGCCCGTGGCCTCCGTGTGCACGACGGGGCGGTCGAGGGCGAAAGGGAACGCGAAGAAGGCGCTCTCCTTGGTCAGGGTCGCGTTCTTGTCGATGCGGTTCTCGATGTCGACGCGGGCCGCGTCGTGCGGGAGGTGCACGCGCACGCGCAGGCGCCGGGTGCCCGCCGGGGCGCATTCGTAGACGAGGGTCTGGCCGGTGGCGTCGGCGGTGCGGTCCACGAGCGCGGCGGGCGGGGCGGTGCTGCGGGAGGCGAGCAGGTGCATCGAGTCGTCCGCGACGGTCTTGCTGGACTGGTGGTTGAACCCGCCCGCGGTGGCGTACTCGTCGTACACGTACCCGTTGAAGCCGACGACGGCGTCCTGGCGCACCATCTCGCGGCCGGTCCGTTTGTCGACGATGGAGGCGATGCACGCCTCGCGCAGGTCGACGGTCACGCGCAGGTGGTCGTTCTCCAGGACGCCCGCCTCGGTGGGCGCGTCGTGCTGTACGGGGGACGCGGCGCCGCTGACGACGATGTCCAGGCGGACGGCCCCGCAGGCGGGCACGTCCGCGACGGGCACGTGCAGGAAGCGGCCGGCCGCGCGGTGGCGCTCGTTGCTCTGCGCCTCCTCGGCGCAGGGCAGCGGGCTGCCGGCGCGTGCGTCGAGGACCTGGACCGGCGCGTCGAGGGCGACGGTGCTCTCCGGCAGGAAGAGGCGGGCGGTCTCGGTCCGTGGCCAGCTGCACGTGTTGACGACGTAGAAGGAGGCCGACGCGTCGTCCGCCGCGGCGAAGGCTTCGCCGAGGAGGGCGGAGGCGGCGTCCAGGAGCGTCTCGGCGTCGTCGTGGGCGCGCAGGGCCTGGGAGTACTTCCAGTGCCACTGCGTCTCGCCCGAGCCGTGGCCGTGGTCGCCGTGGGTCCAGGGGTCGCCGGCGCCCCAGGTGTGTTCGTTGAAGAGGGAGGCGGAGCGGTAGATGCCCGGTGCTTCGCCGGTCACTTCCGCGCCGCCGCGCACGCCCATGAGGGAGGCGTAACCGGCCACGGTCTGTGCCTCGGCGAGGGCCGCCTGGCCGCGTCGCATGGCGGCGAGCGGGACGGCGCCCGCGCCCACGCCGTCGACCCACCAGTCCGTCCAGTCGCCCCGGTAGGTCTCCAGGCGGTCGCCGACGCGCTTCTCGGCGTCCTCGAAGAAGTCCTGGTTGCGGGAGGCGCGCAGCCGTGGGTACGCCCACTGTTCGTTCCAGCGGCGCACCGTGTCGGAGATGACGCGGCGCGGCGGGCCGTTGTCCGCGAACTTGCCGAGCACGCGCAGGTGCAGCACGTCCCACGGGTACGGGTCCGCCGTGTCGGGCAGGTCGAGCGCGGAGAAGCCGGGGATGCCGCGGCCCTGGTGGGGATAGGGGAAGCGGGCCAGGGCGCTGAGGTAGGCGGGCAGCAGGTCGTCGACGTGGTCGTAGGACTCGTCGAAGCCGAGGATGGAGCCCTCCATGTAGGCGAGGCCGTGCGGGGTGTCCGTGCGCCAGACCAGGACGCTGTTGCCGCTCGGCGTCTGCCAGCGGAAGAGGCGCGGGAGGTGTTCGCCGCCGACGAGGTGGGGGACGGCGCGGCCCGCCCAGTTGTGGGCGACGGACAGGTAGCGGATGCCGTTGTCCGCGAGGACGTCGGGCAGGCCGACCACCTGGCCGGGCACGTCCGTCTGCATGGCCGTGGTGATGTCGATGCCGTGCCGGTCGCACAACTCGGTGACCGGGCGCAGGAGTTCGTGGAGTTCGTCGGTGGAGCAGGTCTCGGTGTGGAGGTTGAAGGGCATGGCGGTGAGTTCGACGCGGCCCTCGCGCACCCGGTCGAGGAAGTCCTCCACCTGGCGGCGGGGCCGGTTGGCCCGCCAGTCCTGGAACGAGTGGAAGCCCTCGACGGCCCAGCGGAACCGGGCCGGGTCGGGCCAGTCGTCGGTGTCCCGGCAGAGTTCGAGGAGCGAGTCGAGGTAGGCGCGGCTCTCGGCCATCACCCGGCCCTGCGGATCGGTGTAGCCGATGTCCAGGTGGGAGTGCTGGACGAGGTGCAGGGTCCAGTGGCGCTGCGGGGTCACCTGGAAGGCGATCCGCGTGCCTTCTTCGAGGTCGGGGAGTTCGACCAGCAAGGAGGTGGGCGCTGTCACCTCCGGGACCAGGAGGCGGAGGTCGTCGCCAGGGCCCGGCGCGATCTCGCAGGGGACGGGGGTGCCACCGGTGGTGGTGACATGGGCCCGGGTGACGCGCGGCAGCGGGGCCGTGCTGCCGGGGCGGAGCACCGCGAGCCGAACGGACTGCAGCAGCCCTCCCCTTCCGTCGTGGCGCAGCAGTGGCTCCCCCGAGAGCCGCACCTGGAGGCCGGCGAGGCCGGTGGTGGTGGCGACGCGCTCCTTCAAGAGGTCGCGCGCGATGTCGGAGTCCCACCAGGATTGCCTGGTCAGCGGCGGCTTGGGCATGGTGCGTGAGGGTCCTTTGCGTCGGGGCGGGAGCGGTGGGGCGGATGCGGTGGGGCGGGTGCGGTGGGGCAGGTCGCTGCGTCAGGAGGTGGCGCGGGGGTCGGCTGCTTCGGGGCGGGCCGCTTCGGGACCGGTCGCTTCAGGACCGGTCGCTTCGGCGAGGGTGGCGAAGATCTGGACCATCGCCGACTGGTTGAGGGTCGCGGCCGGCGCCGCCGGGTCGTAGTCGCCGCCGTTGGACGGCTGGAAGCGGAACAGGCCGGTGGTGGCGTCGCGGTTGGACTTGTACGTGCTGTCCGCGTACGCGCTCATCGCCTTCAGGTAGGCGGGGTCGGGGCGTACGGAGTCCAGGTCGAGCAGGTCCTTGAAGTAGAAGGCGTTGAACACGGCCGGCTGGTCATGGAGGCGGCTGCCCTCGGTCCAGTGGGCGAGGGAGCCGCGGGCGTCCTCCACGGCCTTCTTCAGGTACCGGGTGTCTCCGGTGCCGCGGTAGAGGGCGGTGGCGGTGCCGATCATCGCGCCCGAGTTGTAGGTCCACAGGGTCTCGTTGACACTGCCGTCGTCGCCGCGGTCGTTGACGTACAGGCCGGGCGCCTTGCGCATGCAGGAGTACACCCAGCCGTACCACTGCCGCGCCTTGTCGAGATACGTGTGGTCGTGGGTGTGTGCGTAGAGCCGGGCGGCGAGCTGGGCGGACAGGGCGGTGACGTTGGTGGCGCGGATGGTGTTGGCGGGCGAGTCGTACCAGTCCATGCCGCCCGCGCAGCTCTTGCCGGTGTCGCCGTCCCAGGCGCGGGAGACGACGGGTATGACCTGCTCGGCCCGGTCCAGGAAACGTGTGTCGCCGGTGGCCTCGTACTGGTCGAGCTGGGTCAGGGCCACGACGGCGTTGTCGTCGTAGTACACGTCGCCGCCGGTGCCGAGCGGGGCCGGGAGGTACGACGCGTAGCCCGGCCGCTCGCCGGAGGTGTGGTAGAGCTCGGCGGTGTCGAAGCGGTCGGCCGCGTCCTGCCGGTAGGCGGCGCCGGTACGCGGCAGTTGCTGCATGTCGACGGCTGCCTGCGCGGCCTCGCGGAACGGCCATAGGAAGGAGTGGGCGGGGTCGCCGTCCTGGCGGGGTGTGTGCTCCAGGTAGAGGCCGTGCTGGTCGTCACCCTCGTACAGGTGTGTCTGCAGGGCTCGATAGGTGTCGGTGGCGCGGGCGGCCCAGGTGTCGGAGGGGACGGGGCGGGCCCGGTCGGGGCTCTGGGCGTGGGCGGGGGCAGCGGTCCAGAGCAGCCCCGCGCAGAGGACGGGGGCGGCGGCACGGGTGAGCAGCGAGCGCAGCATGAGGGGTGCCCTTCGCGAGGGTGGAGGAGTGGGAGACGGCGTGCGGGCTCAGCGATGGATCTTCAGGCTGCTGACGAAGAAGCGCTGGGCGCAGAAGAACAGCACCACGGTGGGGAGTGAGACCAGGAGGGCGCCGGCGAGGACGATGGGCGGTCCGACGTTGGAGTAGTTGCCCTGGAGGTCGGCGAGGGCGGCCATGACGGGCCGGATGTTGCGGCTCGTGACCATGGTGATGCCGAACATGAGGTCGTTCCAGACGGCCACGAACTGGAACACGAACACGGCGATCATGGCGGACCGGGTCAGCGGGACGTGGATCTGCCAGAACACCCGCCACCAGGACGCGCCGTCCATGCGTGCGGCCTCGACGACCTCCCGGGGCAGGGTCAGCGCGTAGTTGCGCAGGACGAAGAACGCGAACGGGACCGCGATCGCCGTGTAGATCAGCACCAGGCCGAGCTGGGTGTCGTAGAGCGAGGTGTGCGCGTAGGACAGGAACAGGGGCCGGATGAAGACCTGGAGGGGCAGCAGGGTGCCGGAGTAGATCACCCAGAACCACCACGCCTGGCGTTTGACCGGCATGATGACCGTGGCGAAGGCGGCGAATCCGGCGAGTACCGCGGCGGCCAGGGCGCTGACCACGGAGTACAGGAGGCTGTTGCCGAAGGCCGGGCCCAGGTTGGCCTTCTCCCAGGCCTGCGCCATGTTGTCGAAGAGCCCGAAGTCCTGGGGCAGCCAGTGCGGACTGCCGGAGTAACTCGCGGCGGGCACCAGGGCGTTGACGACCAGGAGCCAGGTGGGGATGAGCCACAGCAGGGCGAGGACCACGAGAGTGGTGTTGCGCAGAACGCGGCCGAGTGACATCGTCATCCGCCTTTCACGTCGAGCTGGCGGCGCAGGTAGAGCCAGGAGGCGGCCAGGACGATCACGGTGAGGACGACCGCGATCGCCGCTCCCGCGCCGGGCCGCAGTTCGAGGAAGGTCTCGTTGTACATGGACACGGCGAGCGTCTCGGTGGCCCGTCCGGGACCGCCCTGGGTGAGCACCCAGATCAGGTCGAACGACTTGAGGCCGTTGACCAGGCTCATGCCGATCACGATGATCGACACCGGCCGGAGCTGCGGCAGGACGATGTGGCGGAACTGCTGCCAGCCGCCCGCGCCGTCCAGCGCACCGGCCTCCAGCGTCTCGGGCGGGATGGACTGCAGTCCGACGAGGAAGAGGATGACGGCGACGCCGGTGGCCTGCCAGGCGTTGGCAAGGATCATCACGAGGGTGTTGCCGGGCCAGGTGACCAGCCAGCCCTGGGCGAGCGAGTCGAGCCCGACACCGTTGAGGACCTGGTTGACGGCGCCGTCGGTGGTGAGCATGAAGTTCCACACCACGGCCACGGCGGACCCCGAGAGCGCGTACGGCAGGACGACGCAGAGCCGGGCCAGCCGGGAGAGGCGGCTCGCGTTGGTCATGCAGGCGATGGCGAGCCCGAGCACGAACGGGAGCGCGACCGTCCCCACCACCCACATCAGGGTGTTCTGGATGGAGCGGGACAGGGCTGGGTCGGAGGCGAACAGTGTGTAGTTGTCGAACCAGCTGAACGGCGCGGTCCGGGTGTCGCTGAAGAAGCTGCGGTAGAGGGTCCACACGAACGGGGCCAGCAGGAACAGCGTGACCAGGAGGACGGCCGGGGCCATGAACCCGCCGGCCGCGAGGCGTTCTCGCGCGCCCGCCCAGGTGTGCGCCCGGGGAGGGCGGCCGGTCGTGCGCCGGGGTGCGGCAGGTCCGCCGGGCGGGCTCGGCGGGCGGTGCTCGGTCAGAGAAGTGCTCATGCTTCGTCTCGCTTCCAGGCCGCCCATTCGCTCTGCGCGCGCTCTTCCATCCGGCGCAGTGTGGTGGCGGGAGAGGTCTGCCCGGCCATGAAGCCGCCGAGGTCGTTGGTGTTGCCCTGAATGAGGCTCGGCGGGCTGGCCTCCCAGTAACGGACGAGGGCCGTACGGCGGTTGCGGGCGATGTCCCGCTGGAGCCCGGCCACCACCGGGTTGCCGGCGCGCACGGTCGGGTTGGCGGAGCTGTCCTCCAGGAAGTCGCTCCACACCCGCTGCACGGACGGGTCGAGCCAGGCCCCCACGTTCGCCATCGCGGCGTCGTGCGACGAGGCGCGGCTGGGCACCGCGAAGACACCCGACTCGGCGATGACACTCTTCGGGGTCGAGGCACGCACCGTCGGGAGGATGAAGGCGCCGTACCCGGTGCCAGGCTTCAGCCCCGCCGCCGACATGCCGGACGCCTGCCAGGTGCCGTGCAGGAACATGCCGACCGTGCCCTCCTTCAGCGCGCCGGGGCCGCGCGCCTGGTCGAAGTCGGGCGGTGTCATCCAGCCCTTGCGCATGAAGTCCTGCCAGAGGTCCATCGCCCGGCGGGCCGGCTCGTCGGTGTAGGACGCCTCACCGGCCACAAGGCGCCGGTAGAAGTCCGGGTCGACCTTGCTGACCAGCTCCTGGAACCACTCGATCGCGGGCCAGCCGCCCGCCTGGCTGGCGAGGAACGGCGTGACCTTGTTGCGTTTCAGAACCTCGGCGCAGTGCAGCAGCCCGTCCCAGTCGGTGGGGGCGGAGAGGCCGAGCCTGGCGAACACCGGCTTGCTGTAGAAGAGCACGTAGTACGACTCGTACAGCGGGATGCCGTACGCGGCGCCCCGGTAGGAGACGGCGTCGCGCGCGGTGCGGCGCACCCACCCCTTGGCCGCGTACCGCTCGAAGACACGCGACAGGTCGGTGAGCCCTCCGGCCCGGGCCAGCCGCTTGAGCTGGTACCCGGAGGCCCACTTGACGAGGTCGGAGGATTTCGAGGTCTGCAGGGTCATCTGCACGACCTGCTGGTACGAGGTGACCGACGGGTTCGACAGCGGCCTGAGCGCGTAGCCGGTGATCTTCTCCAGCTCACGGCCCGCCGAGCGGTAGCCCTCGTCCCAGGTGGCGTTGTCGTTGGAAATGCTCGTGGTTCCCGGCTGCGCGGACGTGCTCGCACCCCGGGCGCAGCCTCCCGCGGCCAGAACGGCCGCGCCGGCGGCCGCCCCTGCGAGGAAGCGGCGCCGTGCGAGCGGTACGGCCGCACTGCTGGTCCTGCCCGATGCTGACATGGATCACCTTCACGGAAGCGGGCCACCTGTATGGCCGGATGTGCGTCACGGGGCACCCACGACGCCGACGGAACAGGGGAGCTGCCCGGTGTGTGTTGCGTGGAGGTTAACGACACCATTCCTGCGGTAGCAAGGCTTCACGCCGAAAAGAATGCAGCTCAAGAGGCTGGCCGCAGAAGAGTCGCAGGTCATAGCTGTTTTATTCAGGCGGAGGATCGACGGAACGACCATGGACACCTTCGGCCAGCCATTGTTATCGTTAACTCGCTCGCCTCGCAGCCCATGAAGGAGCATCTGTGCCCGCGCCCCGCACGTACGACCCCCTCCCCACCTACCCGCCGGCCGCCGGAGAGGTGGTCGGCGGCTGGCCCGCCGCTGTCTCGTCGCTACCGGCAGGCCCCTTCGTCCTGGCCGTCGACGGACCGGCCGCGCTCGACTGGGCCGCGCTGGCCGAGGGCCTCGCGGCGGCCGGGCGCTCCGCGGGCCGCGAGGTGCGGCTGCTCGACGTCCGCGACCACTACGCACCGGCGGCCCACGAGCGGATAGCGGCCGAGCCCGTCCCCGCCGACGACCCGTTCTTCACGCCGTTGTCGCGCGGGCAGGTCGCCGACCTCTTCGACGCGGTGCCGCGACCCGAGCGGCCGACGGGCACCGCGGTGACGGTGGTCTTCGGGCCGGGCGCCGCGCTGTGCGGTCCGGACCTGCTCTGGTACGCGGACCTGCCGAAGCGGTACGCCGAAGCGGCGGTGGCCGGGCGCGCGCTGCCGGTCGGCGCCAACCTGGGGCGTCCGGGCAAACCCGGCGACCTGGTCCGCCTCTTCTACACCGACTGGCCCGTGCTCGACCGCCACCGGGACGCGATCGCCGCACGCGTCGACCGCTGGATCGACGTGCAGGACCCGGCCGGCCCCGCCTCGCTGGACGGTACGGCGCTGCGCGGCACGCTCGCGCGGCTGGCCCGCGGGCCCGTGCGCACGCGCCCGTACTTCAACTCCACGCCGTGGGGCGGCCAGTGGGCGGCGAGCGAACTCGGCTTCACCCCGCAGGCGGGCAACACCGCCCTCGGCTACGAGCTGATCGCGCCCGAGGCCGGTGTCGTCGTCGGCGAGAAGGACGGCCCCCAGGTCGAGATCCCCTTCCAGTTGCTGTGCGCCGGACACCCCGATGACATGCTCGGTGAGGACGTGCACCGCCGGTTCGGCACCTCCTTCCCCATCCGGTTCGACTACCTGGACACCATGGGCGGCGGCAACCTGTCCCTGCACCTGCATCCGCAGGAGCGGTACATGCGGGAGGTGTTCGGCTGGCCCTACACCCAGCACGAGACGTACTACGTCACGGCCTGCGAGGAGGGCGCCCGCGTGCTGCTCGGCCTGACCGCGGAGGCGGACCTCGACACCATGCGGCGCCAGGTGGAGGAGGCCATCGCCGACGCCACCCCGATGCCCGTCGAGGAACACGTCCAGTCACACCTGTCGACACCCGGGCAGCTGTTCATGATCCCTGCGGGCACCCCGCACGCGTCCGGCGCGGGCAACCTCGTCCTGGAGGTCAGCGCCACCCCGTACCTGTACTCCCTGCGGCTGTACGACTGGCTCCGCAAGGACGCCACCGGAGCGTCCCGGCCCCTGCCCTACGAACACGGGTTCGCCAACCTGGACACCGCGCGGCGCGGCGAGGACGTCACCAAGGACCTCGTGCAGGAGCCGCGTACCCTGCGCGCGGGTGAGGGCTGGCGCGAGGAGGTCATCGGCGCGCTCCCCGAGATGTTCTACGCGGTGCACCGCCATGTCGTGGCTCCGGGCGCGGCCCTGCCCGACGACACCGCGGGCCGCTTCCACATCCTCAACGTGGCCGCGGGAGCCGGTGCCGTCATCGAGTTCGGCGACGGCGCCACCCATTCCCTCGCCTTCGCGGAGACCCTCACGATCCCCGCCGCCGTCGGCCCCTACCGGGTCCGCGCGCTGGGCGACGCCGAGGTGCGCGTCGTCAAGGCCCTGGTGGTCGACGCGTGACGACGGTTCCCGCGGGGCGGCCCCCGGCGCCCGTCCCGGTCCTCGACGTGGGCGGCACCCATGTCACGGCCGCGCTCGTCGACGTCGGCGCGGGCCGCCCAGCGCCCTCCACCGTGATCCGGCTGCCCCTGGGCGCGCAGGGCGGGGCCGACGCCGTCCTCGACACCATCGCCAAGGCGGCATCCGCCCTGCCCTCCGGGCACGACCCCTGTTGGGGTGTGGCGATGCCCGGCCCCTTCGACTACGCCACCGGCATCGGCCGCTTCACCGGCGTGGGCAAGTTCGAATCCCTCAACGGCGTGGACGTCGGCCGCGGCCTGCGCGAGCGACTGGGCGGACGCGCGCGGCGGCTGCGCTTCCTCAACGACGCCGACGCGTTCGCCATCGGCGAGCACAGGGCGGGCGCCGCGGCGGGCCACGACCGCGTCGTCTGCCTGACCCTCGGCACGGGCGTGGGCTCCTCGTTCCTGTCCCACGGCCGCCCCGTCCACACCGGCCCGACGGTCCCGCCGAGCGGACACGTGCACCATCTGCGCGTCCACGGCGGCCCTTTGGAGGACACCGTGTCGCGCCGGGGCATCCGCGCCCACTACGCACGCCTCTCCCCCGCGCCGGACGGGCCAGGGACCCCCGACGTCCACGAGTTGGCCGTGCGCGCCGAGAAGGGCGACGCCGCCGCTGCCCTGACCTTCCGCTACGCTTTCGACGCACTCGGCCAGGCGCTGGCGCCGTGGATCGACCGCTTCGAGGCCACCGCGGTCGTCGTCGGCGGCTCCATGGCCCGGTCGTGGCAGCTGATCCACCCCGCGTTCACCGCAGGGCTCGCCTCGGCCGGCGGACCGGACGTACCGGTGTCGCCGGCGCGGCAGCCCGAGGCCGCCCCGCTGATCGGGGCCGCCCACTGGGCGCGGGACGCGACATGACGACCAGCGTGCCGGACCAGGCAGGCAGCGAAAGGGGCAGGGGCATGACCGCTCGCCGGGGCAGCGGGCCGACCATGCAGGACGTCGGCAAGCTCGCACAGGTCAGCGCCATGACCGTGTCACGCGTGCTCAAGGACGACCCCGGCGTGTCGCAGGCGACCCGGGAACGGGTCTTCGCCGCCGTCGACCGCCTCGGCTACCGCCGCAACCAGACCGCGCGGAGCCTGCGCCTCGGCGGCAGCGGAATGATCGGCCTGGTCGTCACCAACCTCGCCAACCCCTTCTACTCGCGCCTCGCCCTCGGCGTCCAGGAAGTCGCGACGCAGTACGGCTTCCGCATGCTCCTCAGCAACTCGGGCGAACAGGCCGACCGGGAGCCCGAACTCATCGACGGGCTCGTCGACCACCAGGTCGAAGGGCTGATCGTGGTCCCGGCGGGCAGCCGCCAGCACCACCTGGCAGCCGCCATGCGCCACGTCCCCGTCGTCCTGGCCGCAAGGCCGCCCGCCGGGATCGACACGGACTGCGTCCTCGTCGAGGACTTCCACGGCGCGCGTGAAGCGACCGCCTGCCTCCTGACCGAGGGACACACCCGCGTCGCCTTCCTCGGCAACCCGCCGGCGCTCTACACCGGCGCCGAACGCCTGCGCGGGTTCTGGGCCGCGCACGAGGAGGTCGGCGCCGACCCGGACAACGCCCTCATCCGCCAGGGCCTCGTCGACTCCGCGACAGCCGAACGGGCCACCCTCGAACTCCTCGACCTGCCCACCCCGCCCACCGCCCTGTTCTGCACCAATAACCGCATCAGCCAAGGCGCCATCCGCGCCCTGTACAAGACGGGCCGCACCTTGCCCGTCGCCGGCTTCGACGACTTCGACCTGTCCGACGTCCTCGGCCTGCCGCTCACGCTCGTCTCCTACGACGCCGACGAGGTGGGCCGCCAGGCCGCGCGTCTGCTCATCGACCGCCTCGAACAACGCGATACGGCTCCGCCGGCTTCTCGGCGCGTCACCGTTCCCACCCGGGTCGTCCGCCATGGGGTGACTGGTGGGGGCGGGCCGGGGCGTTCGCGCGAGGGCTCCTGACAGCTTCGAGGCCGGGTCCGGGTCCAGGTCCGGTTCTGGACCGGTCGGGCTCCGGATCCCGGTCCGGCTCCGACTCCGGCTCCGGCTCCGGCTCCGGCTCCGGCGGGGCGACGGCCACACGTATGCCGCGCCACACGTACGTATGCCTTGCCATGCCATGCCATGCCACATGTACGTGTGCCGGGCCCGTGCACGTATGCCGCGCCCCGTGCACGCCTTACGTACACGGGGCACGACCACTCCGCCCGACCGCCGAAAGGCCCACTCATGCGCTTCCCCACCAGCGTCAAGGACCACCCGATCGTCCAGCAGGCGGTACGACGGCTCGACGACCTCGGCGACCCGCGCCTCGGCCTGACCCTGACGCGCTGCCTCGACGACACCCTCGCCCGCACCATCCGGCCGATGCCCGACGGCACCGCCTTCGTCGTCACCGGCGACATCCCCGCCATGTGGCTGCGCGACTCCTCGACACAGCTGATGCCCTACCTCGCGCTCCTCGAGGACAACGCGGCCTTGCAGGACCTCGTACTCGCCGTGCTGCGCCGCCAATTCCAGCAGATCGCCCGCAACCCCTACGCCAACGCCTTCAACGCAGAACCGTCCGGGCGCGCCCACGACCCCGACGACCTGTGCGAGGACCCGTGGGTGTGGGAGGCGAAGTACGAGGTCGACTCCCTCGCCTTCCCGCTCCTCCTCGCCCGTCGCTTCTGGGCGGCGACCGGACGCACCGACCACGTCGCCGCCACACTCCGGACGGCCCGCACCGCCATCGAGGTGTGGCGCACGGAGCAGGATCACGAACACCGCTCCACGTACCGCTTCCTCCGCCGGAACTGCCCGCCGAGCGACACCCTGCCGGACGCGGGACGCGGTACGCCCGTCGCCCGGACCGGGATGACCTGGAGTGGGTTCCGGCCCAGCGACGACGCGTGCGCCTACGGCTACAACATCCCCGCGAACCTGTGTGCCGCCGCCGCCCTCGACGGAACCGCCGAACTGGCCCGCCTCACCGGCGACACGCAACTCGCTGGTGACGCCGATCAGTTGGCGTCGGAACTGCGTACCGCCGTCCTGCGACACGGCACCGTCCACCACCCCGAGCACGGCGTGATCTACGCCTACGAGGTGGACGGCCACGGCAGCACACTCCTCATGGACGACGCCAACATGCCCGGCCTGCTCTCCCTGCCCCTCGTCGCGAACATCCCGGCCACGGACCCCGTCTACCTCGCCACCCGCGGGTTCGTCCTCTCGTCCGCGAACCCCACCTGGCACCGGGGAACAGCCGCCGAAGGCATCGGCAGCCCGCACACCCCCGACGGGCACATCTGGCCCATCGCGATCGCCGTACAGGGCCTGACCAGCACCGACCGTACGGAGCGACACTCAGCCCTGCACACCCTCCTCGCCACCGACGCGGGGACGGGCCAGATGCACGAGTCGTTCCACAAGGACGACCCCCAGCGCTTCACCCGCCCCTGGTTCTCCTGGGCGAACGCCATGTACGCCGAACTCGCCCTCGACGTCGCCGGACTCGGCACCCGGCACCTGTGGTCCCCCGCGTGACAGCGGTGCCGGGCGTCAGCGTGCCGCGAACTTCGCGACAGCCGCCTCGGTGACCGGGGTGAAGAAATTGACCAGGTTGCCGTCGGGGTCGCGGAGCAGCAGCGACCGGTTGCCCCAGGGCATCGTGGTCGGCCCGGCGACGAAGTCGGTGACGTAGCCCGTCAGATCCTCGTGGACGCGGTCCACGTCCTCGACGAGGAACTCGGTGATCACGCTGTGGTTGTCCGCCGGGCGGGCCGATCCCGGGGCGAACAGCGGAACCGTGCCGGTGCCGGCGATGGCGAGGGTGGCGCCCTTCGTCCTGAGTTCGGCGAACTCCGGCGTGGCCCATGCCGCCCGCGCTCCGGTGGCCCGCTCGTAGAACGCGACGAGGCGTGCGACGTCGCCGGTGATGATGCGGATCGAGACGAACTCCATGGGGATCTCCTTCGGCTGTGCGGTCATACAGCGGTGCAGTGGCTGTACTGATGTCGTGCACTGCGCAGGCTAGGAGAGAATGTGGACAGAATCGGTCCTGTATCGGCCGCGTATAGGTCTGTCCTTACCGGTCCTGACTCGACTCCGTCCTCGCGTTAGGTTGTGCCATGCCGCGCCCCACCGCCCGTGTGCTGACCCTCCTGGAGCTGTTGCAGTCGGGCGGCACCCGTACGGTCGCCGAGCTTGCTGACCGGCTCGGCGTCGAGGGGCGCACCGTGCGGCGGTACGTGGACCAGCTGCTCGAACTCGACGTGCCCGTGGAGTCGGTGCGGGGCCGCTACGGCGGGTACCGGCTCGCTCCCGGTTACCGGCTGCCCCCGCTCATGCTCAGCGACGACGAGGCGCTGGCCGTGTTGCTCGGCCTGGTCGCCGGGCGCCGGGCCGGGCTGACGACGGCGCAGCGCACGGCGAACGAGACAGCCTCGGCGAAGATCCGGCGCGTGCTGCCCGCGCACAGCGCGCGCCGCCTCGACACACTCCTGGACTCGCTCGCCTTCACCGAACAGCGGCCCGAAGAGTTCGACGCCCCGGACAGCGGCGTCCTGCTCGCCCTCGCCGACGCGGTGAGCCACCGCCGTCCGGTCGCGCTCCGCTACACCGACCGCGAAGGACGGCGCAGCGAACGCACCCTGCACGCGTACGGCATCGTCGCTCATGGCGGCCGGTGGTACGTCACCGGCAACGACCCCGACATCGGCGAGGACCGCACCTTCCGGCTCGACCGGATCACGGACGCGCGGGCGCTGCCCGGCACGTTCGAAGCGCCCGAGGATCCCGACCCGGCGCAGCGCCTGCTGTCGGCGTTCGCCAGGGCCGAGTACCGGCACGAGGTGACCCTGCGCATCTACGGGACGGTCGCGCAGATCCGCGCCCACCTGCCCGCCACCCTCGCGCGCCTGGCGGAACCCGAGCCCGCCCACGAACAGGACGGGACGGCCGAGTGCTGGCGCCGCGTCGAGCTGCGCGCGGAGCGCCTCGACTGGCTGCCGCCCCTGCTCGCCGCGCTCGACCGGCCGTTCGTCATCGAGCGCCCTGACGCACTGCGTGACCTCGTCGCCGCGCTCGCCGACCGCCTCGCGTCATCGGCTCGCCGAACGGCGGACTGAAATCGATCACCGGGCTTCCGCTGTCAGCCGGCGAGCGGCACGGCGGCGTGCAGCCACCTCACTCCGCGGCACTGATCGCCCGCCGGACGGCCCGAACCCGCGTGAGCTCTACGATTTCCGCCATGACTTCCTCGCTGCCCTCCCCCACCCTGCTCGAACTGCTCCGCGGCGATCCGCGAGCCGCACACCTCGCAGCCGTGCTCGTCGACCTCGACGCCGACGTCGCACGCTACGGGCCTATCACCCATGTGGAGCCGGTGCATCTGGCCTCGGGCGAGCCGTTGGAGGCGATCGCCCACAACGGCGCGGGCGGCACATACTTCCTCTGCGGCACCGGCGACGGGGAGGACCGCCCGGTCCTGTTCGCCGACTCCGAGGGCTCCGCGGGCATCATCGGCACCACCCTGCGGGACGCGCTGCTGCTGATGGCGGCACTGCCCTGCGCCGACCGCGCGCTGCGTCTGGAGAAGCAGGGGCGTGAAGTGGACGAGGAGCTGCTGCTGGCGCTGCGGGCTGAGGAGGACGAGGAGCTGAGGGAGGCAGCCGACTTGGACGACCTGCCCGAGCGGCGGGCCGAACTCCTCGACCGGCTAGGACTGCCGGTGGGCCCGCTCACCGAGTTGCTGCCCCGGGCTCGCGCCGCCGAGGCGCTGGATCCTTCGTACGTCCTCCTCAACGAGTACGGGGACGCGTACGAACAAGGCTGATGCCCGGTGAACCACCACTCATGCCCTGGGCCACCCCCTGGACCACAGCAGAACTACTCCCGCTCACCTCCACCGAAACACCTCACTCCCACTCCCACTCGAGCCCGTACACCCCCGGCGGGCACTTGGCCGGGAGGAGGTGGGCGGTGTGGGAGGTGTCCAGCTCCACCCGGTGGCGCCGGCGGGGTTCGGCGCCGAGTCGCTCCCGGTAGGAGTAGTGACAGCGCGTCGGCAGCGCGAGCGGATGGAACCGTACGTGCAGGAGGTAGGTCCTGAGCGGATCCCGGATACGGCGTTCATGCGCGTACGAGACCGCGGAGGTGGGCCCGACCCGCAGGGTGTACTGGACCACCGCCGTCTCGTTGCGGGCCAGGGGCCGCCCGAAGGAGATGTCGGCCACGACACTGCGCAGGTCCGGCAGGAGTTTGCGGCCGGTCATCTCCCCGTTGTGCACGTCGATGTCCACGTCGTCGGTCGGCAGCGCGTCCAGGAAATGGACGACGGTGAGGTGCCGCGCCCCGTCCGCGACGGCCCGTACGACGCTGGTCACGGCGGTCTCACGGATCGCGCGATGCGCGTCCAGGGTCACGGTCTCGTGGCTCATCAGCAGGTGCGTATCGGTGTTGAAGTGCGCGAACGCCTCCCCGAGGGCCTGCTCGACATCCGATGCGTCACCGTAGACGCAGCGCGCGGCGGCAGGGTCGACGGGCTGCGATCGACCCCGCGGCCGGTGCGGTCCGAGCAGCGAACGCAGAGTGCCGGAGCGAAGGCCGAGCAACGGCTCCAGAGCGTCGACGGCCTGCAGCGACTTCATGCGCTCGGGTTGGCTGCGCCCCCGCTGCCAATGGCTGAGCGTGGCCACGCTCACGGTGATCCCCTGCTCCTGAAGGCGCCCGCATATCCGCTCAAGGGGCAGTCCGCGACGGCGCAGGGCGTCCCGGAGCGTCAGGGCGAAGTTCGTCTCGGGCGCGCTGTGTGCGTGGTTCAGGTCGCTCGGCATGATGTCTTTCTACGGGGACGCGGGGCCGTGCCGGTTGACAGGTATCGGTGTCAGGTGTCAGGTGCGGGTGTCAGGTGTCAGGTGTCAGGTGTCAGGTGTCAGGTGTCGAGTATGAGGTGTCAGGCATCAGGTGTCAGGTGTCAGGTGTCAGGTATGGGGGCCTCGGGCATCGGGCGTGGTACGAGGGCCGGGCCCCATGACGGAGGGACCGCTCACCGCAGCCGGTGAACGGTCCCTGGGTCGGCCGGGGTCAGTTGGTGTTCAGCGTCAGCCCGTAGTAGCTGAGCGCGTCGTCCAGCGGCTGGAAGTAGGAGGAGCCGCGGGAGTTCACGCCTCCGGTGCAGCTCTGTCCCGTGGGCCCGCCGGAGGTCATGCCCTGGGCCTGGTTGCCGGAGATGTAGGCGCCGCCGCTGTCACCGCCCTCGGTGCAGACGGTGGAGCTGCCGAGTCCGGTGACGACGGTGTCGGGGCCGCCGTTCTGGTCGGTGTACGTCACGCTGACGTTGTAGGAGCTGACCTTTCCGCAGGTCCAGCCGGTGGTCTGGCCGGACTTGCACAGCGCGGCCCCCGACGCGGCGCGCTGGCTGCCGCGGACGGCGACCGGGCTGCTGTTGCCCCATGTGCCCACACTGGTGGCGATGGAGTTGCCGGCGTCGATGGCGGCGACGCCCATGTCCACACTGCGGGAGCCCAGCGCGAACCGCGTGTGGGTGGCCTTGGCGAAGCGCACGTTGTCGTACGAGAGCACGGGAAGGTCCTCGACGCAGTGGCCTGCGGTGACCAGGTACTGCTTGCCGCTCCTGTCGTGGGCGCCGTATCCGACGGAACAGATGTATCCGTTGAACGTCATCCGGCTGCCCGGGTAAATCACCGCCTGCGGAACGAGTTCCTCGTGGCCGCGTACGACCTTGACCGCGGACCCGTACTTTCCGGCCTCTGCCAGGAATGCCTTGGCGGCGGCCCTGTTCCCGTTCGCGACCTCGACCGTGACGGTGTCGGACGCCAGGTCGACACCCCACGCATTCACCCCGGCCGGCACGCGCTTGGCGGCGAAGGCATCCAGTTTCGCCTTGATGTCGTCCAGCTCGGCCTGGCCGCGGTCGGGAACACGCGCGCCCAGACCCGCCTTCTCGACCTTCTCGGCAGCCGCCGCATTGTGCGTGTTGACGGTCAGCTTGCCGGCGGAGGTGAAGAACGCGCCGTCGGTGGATATCCCGCTCCCGGCCAGGCCCGCCAGTCTGTCCTGCTGCTCCGCCTGCTGGTCGAGACGCCGGACCGCGGCCGCCTCACTGACACCGAGCGAGTCGGCCAGCGCCTGCACCATCGCCGGCTGGTAACGCGGGGAGGCGCCGCCGTCCTTGCCGTCCTGGGCCTGGGCCCCGCTCACAGCGGAGACCGAGAGAAGAATTCCGGCGGTCGCCACAAGGGCGTACTTACGCGAAATGCGCACACTGATTCCTTCCAGTAGCAGGCAAGCGCAACACCACAGAAAAGGGGGCCACTTGCCCGGCGGCGAAAAGTATGGGGGGTGTTCGCCACGCCCCGACTCTGACCGAGGTGCTACTGGGGCATCAAGGCCCATGGCATCGGGAGTTTTTTACAGAGAGGCTGCGGAACTGTATAGGCGGCGGGGATTGGCACCCGTACTGTTCGCCACTCCACAGCACTGTTGCTCCTTTTTCCACTGATGCTCCTGTTGCTCCTCAGGAGGCAACGGCGCGGCGCACGCGGTACCCCCAGTGCGTCAGTGAACGGACCACCGTCTCGGCTCCGATGGGGTTCGCGCTGTGCACGAAGACGGTTCCGATCCGGAACGGGCTCCCCTGGAACGCGGCCTCCTCCAGCACTGTCACCACCGGCATGATGCTGTCGTCCCCGCCGAGATCATGGTCGAGCCAGAGTTCGTCGATGACGACATCACGGTGCTCCCGAAGGAGCCGAACTCCCTCCCGGCTCGTGCGGGCGATCCGGGTCGCCTGGGGCAGCGCCCTGAGATCGTCGACGGCAAGGATGACGGGGGCGGGGCCGGGTGCGGAAGCCGAGGCGATGTGCTGCATCCACCTATCATGCGGGCACCGCCGAACCACACTTCACCTGGGCATTCGCACTCCGTCGCCGACGCGGCGATGCCCTGGGCGAACCGTAGAGGTGCGGTCTCACAGCCGACGCCTCACGAGCGTCGGCTCGACCCCGTGTCCATGAGCCCGGCGAACTCGGCGAGCTTGCGGAAGTCGTCCTCGCGCAGGCCGACTCGCGGGTTGACGTGGTGGAGAAGCGCGGGCCCCCGGTGATGAGCGGTCACATACCGCTCGTCGAGCTCGCTCTGCTCATCGTCCACCCAGGCGAAGGGACGGCCGCCCGCGTGCTCCACGAGAGCGCGGGTCTTCCAGTGGACCCCGTCGGAACGTTCCTGGAGCAGGGCGGCGCCGAAGTCGACGAAGGGCAACTCGGGGAGGCCCAGCACCGGAGCGATCCAGCGGTTGGCGTCGCCCATCCATGTGGTGGCCCAGCACAGTTCGTAGTCGAGGCGGAGCAGGGCTGGTCCGTGCTCGGGGTTGAGCCAGACCCGTAGGAACCGTCGCCGGACCAAGAGGTCTTCGTCGTCCTTCGAACTCTCGCGAGGCACTCGGAGCGTGGTGTATCCGTCGGGCCGCCTTTGCGGCTTGGCCGCGTAAGGGTTGAGCGGCCCGTCCACATCGAGAAACAGCAGCGGTCTCTCCATGGCTCCCCCTTGCCCGACACCGGCGACGCCGTGGAAGCGTATCCGCGGCGATCACCTCAACGTAGCTGTTGGTCAACCCCGCTCGAACCTCGCCCCAGCAGCGCCGCGACCCCTTCCCGCTCCTCGGGCAACCCCACCTCGCGGAACCACAACAGGTTCCCATGGATGCTGCCCGTCGCCTCATCAGTGTCCACGAAGGCCCGCAGCACGTCTCGTTGGGCGGGAGTGAGCGGGCGGCCAGGGACATAACCGCCAGGGAAGGCGCTGAACAGGATCGGCCCGCTTTCGAAGTCGACAACGGGCGTGCTGCCTGCGGCGACTATGGCGACGGCGACCGGTGCCACCTCCTCGAACGACTCGGCCAGGTCGAGCGCGGAACGCAGCACGGTGAACCGGAACCATCCATCGAGCCCGGCCAGCGGTTCCGGGAACCAGCCGTCGGTCGTACGGGGGTCCCGCAGCGCGTCGAGAAGGACGGCGAGGGCGCGCTGCCGGTCGGCACGGACGGGATTGAGTGCGGCGCAGACCCGCACGGCCGGGTCCGCGTCGGCGAGCAGCTCGGAGGTGCTCATCCCCCAGACGCCGAGCGCCCGCGCCACAGCGGCTCGCTCCCGACGCTCTGTCTTCTGGTCCAGTCGGGCCCGCAGCCGCGCGGCTGCGCGTGGTATCCGGTCCGCGAGCACCGGAGCGGAGAGGAGCGGCAGGACGGCCCCGATCGCGGCCTCGAAGACAGAGGGATCGGGATCGGAGAGGAGCGGCTCGACGGCCTCGAACAGGGTCGGGCGTATCTGGAGACATGCCTGTAGTGCGGCGACGTCATCCGGATCATGTTCGCCTCGTACACCGTCCTGCCATGGTTCCCAGTCCCAGCGGGACCGGGCCCGTGCTGGATCCTCACCGTAGGCCGCCGACTCGGCCACCTGCCCGAGCCAGCCCAGCAGGGCGAACCGCAGGCTGCGGGGCGGCCCGCTGTCCCACGGGAGGTGGCCTTCGTGTTCGGCGAGGCCCACGGGGTGGTCGAGAAGCGCGGCCACGAACAGCGCCGCGGGCGCGGTGACGCTGTACAACGAGCCTTCGTGCAGCACGTCCGTGTCCAGCACCGCCAGCGCCTCGGACCGCACCTCGGGATCCTCGTCCACGAGCAGGCACAGCGAAGCCGTTATGTCCTCGGCGGGGCCGTAGGCGTGTCGAAGCGAACCCCAGTCCGTCCCCGACAGCAGGGATCCAGCCGCGGGCGGCAACCCGCTCACGATGTGTGCCAGGCGCGCGTCGACAGGGCCACTGGTCGTCATGGTGTGGAGACTAGCGACGGGCACTGACAACGTCCCGGACGGGAAACTGACCACGCGGATCCGGGGACGATGCGCCGGACGCCGCGACGTCCGCCTTGGAGTGTGCTCAGGTGTCGCCGCCTGCCTCCGCGTAGCCGTATACGCGGACCGGATCGAGGTGCAGTTCGTGGGGGCCGAGGCAGTCCGCGGCGAGCGTGGCCACGAGGGTGCCACAGGCGCAGGTCATGTTGCGGCCTCCGGTACCCAGCGGGCCGCAACATCCCTGGCGAATGCCCAGATTGTTGGAGAGGCGGAGGGACGGCACGTCGTCCGGGTGGACGATCGCAGAGTTCTTCGGTCCCGCAGACTCGAAGTCACTCATTCCGGGGGGCATGAGCAGCGCACGGCTGTTTTCCGGGCGGCGCCGCCGCTGTGGCGGTACTGCGGTGAAAGGGGCACCCCACGGTTCCGGGTCGATGGCGAAATGCCCCCGGGGGACAGTCGACGGAGCCAGTCGTGTCCGGGATTCGCGGGACATGACCTGCACGGCTGCTTCGGGGATGGCTGCCAGTTGCCGCAGGTTCGGCGTCAGCTCAGCGCCGCATTTCGTGCAGGAGAAGACCGTCATAGAGGCCGTTGTAGCCGAGCGCCGGGCACGTCACCAGAGCAGGGATGCCGCGCAACCTCCCGCGGGTGTACAACCATCGCTATGAGCTGGGTCGCGAACGTGATGGTCTCGGTGGACATGGCTGACAGCGCGACGGTCGAGGCCTTGAGTCATTGGCTGCGGACGGACGCCCCTCAGCAGGGGCGGTCGCAGACCCGCGGCGTCGGCTACTTGCAGCCGCTCACCCGGCCGGAGAGCAGCCAGTGGGGCGGCTGGAAGCACCCTGAGTGCGAGGTGTGGGCAGGCACCTTGAACCATGCCGACCTCGATGCCCTCAGGCAGCGGATGTTCGCGACACCCTGGCGCGAGCCGAACGCGGTGCAGCTCCTGGTGATGGATCAGCAGGAGCTGTTCTTCCGACTGTGGATGATCCGGGACGGCGAACTGCGCCAGTTCGCCCCGGCGCACCCGCGCGAGGAGGACGAGGACTTCTACCAGGAGTGACGGCCTCGGGGGCCGGGCCCACGGCGCACGGCGTGTCCGGACGCGGGCCGGCGGTCGGCTACGCCTCGGCGTTCTCGGCGTTCTCTGCGCGCAGAGATCGAATCATGCTCCGTAGGACGCGGAGCGCGCCCGCCCGTTCGTCCTCCGTCATGCCTGCCAGCATCCTGACCTCGACGGACCGGACCGCCACGGTCGCCTTCTCCAGGCTCCGCCGGCCGCTCGGTGTGAGCCGCGCGGGAAGGGCCTTTCCGACGGGTGCCTGTGCGGGCCTGGTCACGTAGCCGTCCCGTTCAAGGGTCTGGAGCAGCACGTTCATCGTCTGCCGGGTCACGAACGCGCCGCGTGCCAGCTCGGAGTTGGACAATCCCGGCCGTTGCGCGAGGAGTTCGAGGCAGGAGTAGTGCGTGACGCTCATCCCGAGCGGCCGAAGCACCTCTTCCATGGCAGCGCGCAAGGCACTGGACGCCTCCTTGAGCAGGTAGCCCAGTGACGTGTCCAGGTCGATGCCGTCTCCGCTTTGACTCATGTCAGTATTCTGACATACCGTGGTGCGTGTCAGAAAGCTGACACGCATGGCCGACGCCACACACCCGGCTGACACGCGCAGAGCGAAGGAGCATCACCATGCCCGCCACCGGCCCCGACTTCATCTCCCTCCAAGCTCGCGACCTCGACGCCTCGCAGGCGTTCTACGAGCAGTACCTCGGCCTCGTCCGCTCGCAGGCCGGCCCTCCGCACGCCGTCGTCTTCGAGACGAAGCCGATCACGTTCGCACTCCGCGAGATCGTTCCCGGCACCGACCTCGCCTCCGTCGCCCGGCCCGGCATCGGTGCTGCGATCTGGCTCCACGCCACGGACGTCCAGGCCATTCATGACGCCCTCGTCGCCGACGGTCACACCATCGTCTCCGCACCGATCGACGGCCCCTTCGGCCGGACTTTCACGTTCGCGGACCCCGACGGTTACCACGTCACGCTCCACGACCGCACCTGATAGGCCCGACGTGCGCCCGACGCACGCACGCCCGACGCCCGCCCGACGTACGCCCGGCAGCCCCGAACGGGGCCCGCTCCCCGCGCCAAAGGGCGCGGCCCGGCGCTCACCGCACCGCGCCGCGCCCCCGGGCTCGACGGCGAATCGTCAGCCCAGCTTGTTCACCGCTGTGACCGTCGTCTTCTTGAAGGCGGCGACCGGCGCGTTCGTGAAGTCACCCATCTCGCCCCACTTCACGACGGTGACGACGTTGCCCTTGCGGCCGACGGAGAAGAGGTTGATGTCGGTGGCGCCCCACGTGGTCGTGGTGTTGATGCCGTAGACGTCGGCGCCGTCCCCGACGGCCAGCTTGCCGTAGAACCGCTCGGTCGCGGTCACCTCCGGGTCCTGCTCGACCAGCTCGTGCGGGCAGTCGGACATGTGCGTGCGCAGCAGCGCCGCGAAGTCCTTGGCGCGCTGGACGCTGCGCTCGACCACGGTCACCTGCAGCGCCGACGTGTCGTAGTCGGTGTAGTAGGCGCGGTGCACGGAGGTCGACGGCAGGGCGTCGCCGACGCACATCGGCAGCGGGTCGGGCTGCCCGGCGGTGACGGGGCCCGCCACCCACGCGGACCGCGGGTGCGGCGGCAGTTCGGACGGTGCGAGGAATCGCGGCTCGGCGGCGGCCGCCGCCGGAGTCGTCGCGGCGACGGCGCCCGCCACGGCCGCCATCGCGGCCAGCGCCATCGTTCCCTTGCGGAGCTGTGCGTTCATCGTGGTACTCCCCCGTGTAGGTCCCGTATAGGTTCGTTCGGTCTCACCCCATACGACCCGCGTCACCGCGCGCCCGTTGCCCTCATTTGTGTCACAGGCCTGTCACCGTGCGCCCTCGGCAGTCCGTTCAGCCGCTCGGCGCGATGCCGGAGGGCGGCGCCCCAGGCACCCCGCACGCGGACCGGACCCCGCCTCGCGCGCCCGGCTCCCTCACGGTGACCGCGGGCTGCCTTGGCCCGCCCAGCCTGACGTCGAAGGCGAAACACCCCTTCACCAGCGTCCGGTCCGCCATGAAGCCGGCCCCCGGCCCGACACCCACCACCTCCGCCGTCACGGTGACCTCACGACCGTCACGGTCGACGACGCAGACGAGGAGCAGCACCAGCACGGCGAGACAGCCGTCGTAGAGGCATCCCCCGTTCGTCCCGTTGCGCTCCCCGTCCGATCTCTCCATGACGCGAGCATGTCGGTTTCCGGGCGGCCTGAAGGGTTGTGATCCCGAGCCGTTACCGACCCGGACCCTGCGCGACATCACGTGGGCGAAGCTCGACGCTCACGCAGGGCCACTACGGCCGATCAGCCCACGAGCAGCACGAGTTTGCCGCGCACGCCCCCGGCCTCGCCCACCCGGTGCGCCAGGGCCACCTCGGTCAGGGGGAACGTCCGGCCGACCTGGAGGGAGAAGCGTCCCGCTCCGGCCATCCGGGCGGCCTCGGTCAGCGCGTAGGTGGCGCGGCCGGTGTCGCCCCGGCTGAAGCGGACGCCCGTCCGTCGCGCGCCGGGCCAATCAGCGACCGTGATCACGTGCTCCGCTGCGCCCGCAAGCTCCACAAGTACGGGGAGGACACCGCTCCCGGCGACGTCCAGGGCGAGATCGACGCCCCGCGGCGACAGGCGCCGCACCCGTTCCGCCATCCCGGCGCCGTAGGCCACCGGCTCGGCACCGAGCGAGCGAAGGGCGTCGTGCGTGCCCGGACTGCCCGTGCCGATGACGCGCGCGCCGCGCTCCACGGCGAATTGGACAGCCGCGCTTCCGACGCTGCCGGACGCGCCGTTGATGAGCAGAGTGCTGCCCGCTGTGACGTCGAGCTGGTCGAGCGAGCGGGCAGCGGTCTCGGCCGCGGCGGGGATCGCCGCGGAGCTCGCGTAGTCGAGCGAGCACGGTATGGCGCCCAGAAGGACAACACGGCCAGCTCCGCCTGCGCGGCTCCGTAGGGAGTGGCTCCGAATACCCGGTCGCCGATCGCGACGCCCGGGACGCCGTCTCCGATCTCGTCGACGATGCCCGCGGCCTCGTATCCCAGCGTCTGCGGCAGTTCCTGGTCCAGCAGCCCTTGACGCTTCTTCCAGTCGCCGGCGCTGATCCCCGCCGCACGTACCTTGACACGTATCTCGCCGGGGCCGGGGTGGGGATCGGGGAGGTCGACGATCTCGAGTACCTCGGGGCCGCCGAACCGGCTGAACTGTGCTGCCCTCACGACACACTCCTTGCGTGGAAGAAGTGGCGGATCGCTCGATGCCGCGTATACGCGTACCCACGGTCCCGGCATCCGGTCGGCCGCGGAGCACGTTTCTACTCCGATACATCGATGCTATGTCATGTCCGTTCGCGCATCGGTGCTCCGCGTGGTCCACATGCGCCACGTACGCCCGCCCACCCAGCTGATCAGCGGGCTGTTAATGGTGTCCGCCGTGCTGTACAACGCCTGGCTGATGATCGCGGTGATCCATCTGATGACGCGGTCCGTCAATCTGTGGGCGGGTCTGGCGGAGCGGTTCCAGGAGCTGCTGCTTGCGGCCTGGACACTGCTGTTCGCGACCAGCCCGGCCCGCACCGGGCAACGGCGGCCCCGGACCCCCTGATCTCGCTCAACCCGACGTCACCATCGCCCGCAACGCCGCCTTGTCCGGCTTCCCGCTGGCGGCCACCGGTACCTCGGTGAGGTGGACGACGCCGACCGGCACGCTGGCCGCCCCGAGCTCCCGGGCCACCAGCTTGCGCAGCGTCTCCTCCTCGGGAGCGATGGCCCCGGGGCGTGGTACGACGAAGGCGTGGATCGCCTCGCCGGTGTGCTCGTCGGGGGCGCTCACGACATAGGCCTGGTCGATGTCGGGGTGGGAGGCGAGGGCCCGTTCGATGGGCCCGGCGTAGTGGATGATGGCGTTGACGATGATGATGTCGCGGATGCGTCCGGCCAGCCGCAGACGACCGTCGGCGCCGAGGCTGCCGAGGTCGCGGGTGCGGACCCAGCCGTCCCGCAGCACATCGGCGGTCTCCTCGGCGTCGTCCCAGTAGCCGTGGAAGAAGTCCGGCCTGCGCACCCACACTTCGCCCGTGTCGCCGGCCGGGAGGTCGCGCCCCTCGCCGTCCCGCACTGTCACCTCGACGCTCTCCAGCGGGCGCCCCACACTGTCCGCCAGGGCGGGCTCAGCCGCCAGTTCCTCGGGTTCGAGGACGGCGAGCATGCCCGTCTCGGTCTGGCCGTAGCCGTGGTGGACGACCGGGCCGAGCAGTGCGGCGGCCTCGGTGAGCCGGTGCGGGGGAAGGGGGGAACCGGCCACGAGGAGGTTGCGCAGAGAGGAGAGGTCCGCGCCACTCTCGCGTACGGCGTCGAGGATGGCGTACAGCCTCGGGACCGTCAGCAGGCAGGCGGTGGCGCGGTGTTGCCCGAACACCCCGGGGAAGCTCAGCGGCTGCGCGGGGATGACGGCCGTGCCGCCACCCATCAGACACAGGCCCAGATGTTCGAAGACCACGGCGCTGTTCAACGTGCCGAACAGCAGGAACCGCTCGTAGCGTGCGGCAAGTCTGCGGACGCGGTCGTTCCAAAGGGCGGGTGTGTAAGCCCAGTTGACCGACAGTGCGGCGTAGGTCAGCAATGTTCCCTTGGGGCGGCCCGTGCTGCCGCTGGTGAGATGGATGACGGCCACGTCGTCGGGGGCGCCCCGCGCGACGAGACCACCGACGTCCGCTCCCGATTCGCCTCCCGCCCTCAGCACAGCCACATCCAGCACCGGTACACCCAGCTCAGCCGCCTCGCCCCGAAGCTCCCCACCGCTCGACGTCTCATCGACGATCACGGCGGAGACGTCGCGCGCCAGGATGGCCCGTACGTGCTCCCGGGTCAGCCCGGACCGCAGCCCGATCACCGTGCACCCCACCGCATGGGCGGCGATGCGGACGGCGAACGCCTCCGGTGAGACCCCGGTGTCGAGCGCCACGGTCGCACCGGCGGTCAGGCCCGCCTCGCGCAGTCCGCGTGCGTACCCGGCGACCGCGTCGAGCACCGCTCCCCTGGTGACCGTGTGCCCTTCGTACTCGAAGGCGGGCCGGTCGGGGGCGGCGCGGAACGCGTCGATGAGTGTCTGGGGAAACGTGCCTCCGGACTGTTCGTCCACTTCATCTCCACTCTTGGCCGAAAACTGCCGACGTAAAGGCTGCGTGTATGGACGGAAAGCGATCGTAATGACCGGTGTAAAGGTCGGCGCAAAGAGTTCCATGGGCCGCCGATCGCCCCCACACGTTATCCGAGACGCGTAATTCACCTATTCCCAA
This sequence comes from Streptomyces sp. SGAir0957, assembly GCF_043523415.1. Lineage (NCBI taxonomy): Bacteria > Bacillati > Actinomycetota > Actinomycetes > Kitasatosporales > Streptomycetaceae > Streptomyces > Streptomyces sp. SGAir0957. The sequence continues at coordinate 8,155,612 of NZ_CP027293.1, read as the reverse complement.
AGCCTGTGACCTAGGTCACAGACAGGCGGGGTGGCAGCGTGCTTTAACCATCAAGTACTGTCTGCGGCACCCCCACGGAAGGCAGGACCGGAATGTCTGATTCAGTCCGTGTCGACTATCTCGTCATTGGCGCAGGACCCGCAGGTCTGCAAGCCGGGTATTTACTCAAGAAATCCGGACGCGACTATCTCGTCGTGGAGGGGAGCGACGCCCCGGGCGCCTTCTTCACCCGTTTCCCGAGACATCGGACCCTGATTTCCAGCAACAAGGTGCACACCGGCTGGAGCGACCCGGAACTGCGCCTGCGCGTCGACTGGAACTCGCTGCTCTCGGACGAGGGCCCCCTGTTCACCGGTTACACCCCGCGCTACTTCCCGCCGGCCGACGAGATCGTCCGCTACCTGGCCGACTTTGCCCACGAGCACGGCCTGAACATCCGGTACAACACCCGCATCAGCCGCGTAACCCGTCCGGACGGCGGCGAGTTCGTGGCCACGGACGAACATGGCAACGTTGTCCGCGCGCGGCGCGTCATCGTCGCCACCGGTGTCTCCCGGCCCTATCTGCCGCCCATCGAGGGCGCCGCCGAGGCGGAGCGCTACGACGAAGTGACGGTCGATCCGCAGGACTTCGTGGACCAGCGGGTTCTCATCATCGGCCGGGGAAATTCAGCGTTCGAAACTGCGGACAACCTCATCGAGACCGCCGCCGTGATCCATGTGGCCGGGCCCGGTTCACTGAAGCTGGCCTGGCGCACGCATTTCGTCGGCCATCTTCGGGCCGTGAACAACAACTTCCTCGACACCTACCAGCTGAAATCGCAGAACGCGATCCTGGACGGCAATATTCTCCGCATCAAGCGGAATGACGACGGAAAATTTGTGGTGAGCGTCAGCTTCTCGCGCGTCGACGAGGTGGTGAAAGACATCCCGTACGACCGTGTCATTCTGGCCACAGGTTTCCGGTTCGACGCGTCGATATTCGCCGAGGAATGCCGACCGGATCTGATCATCAAGGAACGTTTCCCGCACCTCACGGACGCCTGGGAATCGGTCAACGTACCCGATCTCTACTTCGCCGGGACCATCACCCAGTCCCTCGACTTCAAGAAGTCCACCAGCGGATTCATCCACGGTTTCCGGTACGGCGTGAAGGCTTTGTCCCGCATCCTGGAGCGCCGCTACCACGACGCGCCCTGGCCGCACGCCGATGTGCCCGCCACCGGCACCGCCGTGGCCGACGCCGTCATCGCGCGCGTCAACCGCACCTCGGCCCTGTGGCAGATGTTCGGGTTCCTCGGCGACGCCGTCCTGGTCGACGCCGACGGCCAGGTCCGTTACTGCGAGGAGGTGCCGGTGCAGCACCTGCACGCTGCGGCCGCGCGGGGCGACTTCGGGCCACTGTCCGCCTATTTCAGCGTCACCCTGGAGTACGGCGCCGACCACGACCAGGTCGACCCCTTCGACATCCGCGTCAACCGGATGAACCAGCAGGACACGAGCGGTCTCGACGCCCGCTATCTGCACCCCGTCGTCCGGCAGTTCCTGCCCGACGGCAGCGGCAAGCCGGTCGCCGAGCACCACATCACGGAGAACCTGGAGAACGAGTGGGACAACCCCGACGTGCACGTCGGCCCGCTGCGCTCCTTCCTCACCGCCCGCCTCGCGGCCGGTGACGGTTCCCCGGCCGGTGACGCGCTCGCCGCACCCCGGCCATGAGCGGCCAGGAGACCGCTCCGAGCCACCATCCTGCCGACCTGGCGCGCGAACGACTCCCGCCGGAGCACTACGACTTCTTCGCGGGCGGCGCCGGTGAGGAGACCGCGCTGCGGGAGAACGAGCACGCCTTCGGCCGGCTGGCCCTCGTCCCCCGGGTGCTGCGCGGCGGCACGGACCGCGGCACCCGGGTCGACGTCCTCGGCCGGGAGTGGCCGGCCCCGCTGTTCGTCTCGCCCACCGCGTTCCACCGGCTCGCCCACCCCGACGGCGAAGCGGCCACCGCCCGCGCGGCCGCCTCGGCGGGCGTCCCGCTGGTGACCGGGGTGGCGGCGACCACCGCCGTGACGGACGTCGTCGCGGCGGCCCGCGAGCGGGACGCCGACCCCGTCGTCTGGTTCCAGCTCTACCTCCACCCGGAGTTCGAGGTCACCGCGGAGCTGGTCCGCCGGGCGGAACGGGCGGGCTGCTCCGCGCTCGTCGTCACCGTCGACTCCCCCGTGTTCGGCCGCCGCACCCGGGATCTGCGCAACGGCTTCCACGACCTCCCCGCCGGGCTGACCACGGAGAACATGCGGGACCTGCCCGGCGGCGAACCGGGCGGAACCCTGCCCATCCCCATGTGGCCGGCCGGCTGGGACGACCTGCGCCGCCTGCGCGAGACCACGAGCCTGCCGCTCGTCGTCAAGGGCGTCCTGCACCCCGGGGACGCCCGCACCGCCGTCGAGGAGGGCATGGACGCCCTGCTCGTCTCCAACCACGGAGGACGCCAGCTCGACACCGCCCCCGCGTCGGTGGAGGCCCTGCCCGCCGTGGCCGGGGCCGTCGCCGGGAGGGTGCCGGTCCTGATGGACGGCGGGGTCCGCCGGGGCGGTGACATCGCCACGGCCCTCGCTCTCGGCGCCCGTGCCGTCGGCGTCGGGCGGCCCGTGCTGTGGGCGCTCGCCGCCCGCGGCGAGGACGGCGTCCGGGAGTACCTGACCGCGCTGCGCACGGACTTCGACCAGGTGCTCGCGCTGTGCGGTGGACACCGTCCCGGCGACCTCACGGCCGACCAGGTGGTCGAACGCGGCACGCTCCGGCGGGCGACGACAGGAGAACGGACATGCTGAGGAAGTCCACGGTGGCGGCCCTGGCCGCGGGGAGCGCCCTGCTGCTCTCCTCCCCCGCCTGGCTGCCCCGCCGGGTCGTCACCGTACGGATGAAGCTCTTCGCCCGGATCAACGGCGACGAGGGCCTGCCCTTCCCGCACGACGAGTACGGCGGCGCCGAGCGCTTCGAGGAGATCTACGGCCAGGCCGCCGCGAACGGCCGCAGCAAGGGCGCGGCACTGTCCGACCTGTTCTGGTACTGGCTCGCGCCCGGCGCCGACATCCACCAGGAACACCTGGAGCCGGGCCCCCGCTACGACGAGGTGTCGCGGCGCACCCTCGCCCTCCTCTCCGGCACCTCGGCCGAGCTGTACGAGGCGGCCGCGCGCAGCACCCGGCGCGTTCTGGACGCCCTGCCCGCCGACGGCGTACGGGCGGTGCGGCTACGGACCTGATGATGCCGGTGTGGGCGGACTTCTTCTACACGCTGGTGTTCAGGGAGGAGTGCCCGCCCGAGGCACGCAAGCTCATCGTCGACAACGCCGAGGACGTGGTCAATGCCCTCAAGTGCACCAGGCTGCGGCACCCGCGCCGCCGCGACCGGCTCACCCGCTATCTGCTGCGCAGGCTGGCCGCCGGCGACGTACCGCACGACCTTCCGGCCGGGCTGACACGCCGTCAGCACGCGTACTACCTGCAAGGCACCTTCTTCAACACCGCCGTCGTCCAGATGTCGGAGGCGATGGCGCACCTGCTGCTCGTCCTCGCCCAGCACCCGGGCGTGCAGGAGCGCGTGGCGGCGGGCGACGACGACCGCTACCTGTCGCACGTCATGAACGAGACGTTCCGGCTGTTCCCCCTGTTCGGCGTCGCCCACCGCATCACCACCGCCGACATCGACCTGGAGGGCATGCCCCGTATTCCGTCGGGCTCCGTGCTGACCTTCAGCTACCCCGACTACCACGCCACGGGCCACCCCGAACCCGAGCGCTTCGACCCGGGCCGCTGGGAGACGCTCTCCGCCAAGGAGGCCCACCACATCCCGTTCGGCATCGCCGCCAACCGGCCCTGTCCCGCCTGGCGGCTCTCGCCGATCGCCATGCGCGCCGCCACCCGCGAGGTCCTGGCCCGCTTCGCGCTGGACTCGCCCGTCAGCCATACCCGTTCCATCCCGCACCGCGCGCCGTGTCTGCTCCTCCCCCGCGACCGGCCCGTGGACGCACCGAGGCACCGCGTCCTGCGCACAGCGCTGGCTGTGCGGGACCGGGCAGAGGACGTCGGCCGCAGCCTGACGCAGCTCGTCCTCGGCACGTACATGGTCCTCGACGCCCGTCGCACCAGGCCCGCTACGCGCTTCTTCGCCGAGCACGACACCGAAGGCCGCCCGCTGCAAGGCGCGCACGCCGCTACCGGCGCCGCCGACGTCTGCCCGTACACGGGCCGGACCTGACCGAGGAGTCACCGTTGTCGACCACCGAGCTGGGTCCGGCGTTCTTCCTCGCCGTGGCCGTCATCCTCGTCACCTGCCGCCTCGTCGGCTGGCTGCTGCGCTACCTGGGACAACCGCCGGTGGTGGGCGAGATGGTCGCGGGCGTGGCCCTCGGCCCGTCCGTGCTCGGCCTCGTCTCGCCCGGCGCCGAGGAGTACCTCTTCCCGCAGGAACTCCGGCCGATCCTCTACGTCGCCGGTCAGATCGGCCTCGCCGCCTTCATGTTCCTGGCAGGCTACGAGTTCCGCACCGACAAGCTGGCGTCGGTGGGCCGCACGGCGGTCTCGGTGTCCGCAGCCGGGATCGCCGTACCGCTGGTCCTCGGCGTCGGCCTCGCCACCGTCGCGCACCACTGGGTCGACATCTACCCGGACGGTGTCTCGCCGCTGGTCGGGGCGCTGTTCATCGGGGTCACCCTGGCCATCACCGCCTTCCCGATGCTGGCACGCATCATCAACGAACGCGGCCTTACCCACACGCGGTTCGGCTCCGTCTCGCTGGCCGCCGGGGCGCTGGACGACGCCGTGGCGTGGATTCTCCTCGCGGCGGTGCTGAGCCTGGCGGGCGGCGGGGCGAGCACCTTCGTCCTGGCGGCGGCCGGCACGGTCGGCCTCGGCGTGCTCCTCGCCGTGTTCGTGCGCCTGCGGCCCAAGGCGCTCGACTGGGCGCGGCGGCTGACCGAGGAACACACCCTGCTGGTCGTCGTCCTCGTGCTGTTCCTCGCCGCCTGGTACACCGACCGCATCGGTCTGTACGCGGTGTTCGGCGCGTTCAGCCTCGGTGTCGTCTTCCCTCGCGACCCGGTGGTGACCCGCGCGGTGCAGGCCATCGAGCCGGTCAGCCGCATCGTGTTCCTGCCGCTGTTCTTCACCTACTCCGGCCTGAACACCGACTTCACTCTGCTGTCCGGCGGCACGATGCTGCTGTTCACCGCCGCATGTGTCCTGGTGGCCGTCGTCAGCAAGTTCGGCGCCTGCTGGGCCACCGCACGCCTCCTCGGCGAGCCGCGGGACGTCGCCGTCCGGGTCGGCACACTGATGAACGCGCGCGGCCTGATGCAGCTCATCGCCATCAGCGTGGGCCTGGCCGCGGGCATCACCTCTCCGGCGCTCTTCGGCGTGCTCGTGATCGTCGCCCTGGTGACGACGGTGATGACGTCGCCGCTGCTGTCCCTCTGGGACCGGCTCGACCGCGGCCCGGCCCGGAAGACGACCCCGGTGGCCGAGGCTGCCGCCGACCGGGGCGGTGAACCGAGCGCGGCGACGAAATGAAGGTGCGCGCCGACCGGGGGCGGTGGCAGGCTGCATGCGTGAACCGTGACCAAATGTCCACTATCGCGCATACCCGGCACCCGATCAGGTCTCCCCTCGACGACGACGCGGTGCGCGAACTGCTGGAGCACGGGATCTCCCGACCGGACGCGCGCGTGCTCGACCTCGGCTGCGGCGGCGGAGAGTGGCTGCTTCGCGCGCTGTCCGCCGCCCCTCGGCTGCGGGCCGAGGGCGTCGACACCTCCGCGGACGCACTGGCGCGGGCCCGCGAGGCCGCGGACCGTCTCGGCGTCCGGGAACGCCTGGCGCTCCACCACATGCCCGCCGCCGACTTCGTCGCCCCGCACCGCTTCGACCTGGTGCTCAACGTCGGCGCCAGCCACGCCTTCGGTGGCCTGCTCCCCACACTCGCGGCGGCACGCGCCCATCTGGCTCCGGGCGGACGTGTCCTCATCGGCGACGGCTACTGGGAGCAGGAGCCCTCCGCGGACGCGGTCGAGATCTTCGGCGACCTCACCGACCTGGCGACCACCGTTGACGAGGTGGCAGCGGACGGATGGGTGCCCCTCCATGGCCACATCAGCAGCCGCCGGGAGCTGGACGCCTACGAATGGGCGTGCTGGGGGTCGCTCGCCGCGTGGGCCCTGGACCATCCTGACGATCCGGACAGCTCCGGGCTTCTCGCGACGGCCGCCGAACGACGCTCCGAGTGGCTGCGCACCTACCGGGACAGCTTCGGCTTCGTCAGCCTGGTGCTGCGCAGTACCCATGGCGCCGATGAGTGACGACCGGCCCCCCGTGCCGCCCCGCGCGTGGCAAGGCAGCGTTCCGGCCGTCAATTCCCCCGTCCGCAGGGCGGTCGCGTCGTCGGACCGCCCCTGCCGATTCATTCTTCATCAGCCCCGCGTGGGAGTGGAACAGTGATTCGATCAACCTCTGCGGCTCTTCCATACACTTGAATGCATGGATCATGAGCACAGCGGGGAGCGTGCGGTGCCGCTGCCGGACGTTCCGGGTCGACCCGACGGCGGTGACGGTGGCGGCGGTGGCGGTGGCGGTGGCGGTGGCGAACCGAGCGTGCATCAGCTGCGCCTGTTCCTCACCGTGGCCCAGGAACTGCACTTCGGCCGCGCCGCCACCCGCCTGTTCATGACGCAGCCCGCGCTCAGCCGCCAGATCCGCGTCCTGGAGACCAAGCTCGGGGGACAGCTCCTGGACCGCACCAGCCGCAGGGTCGCCCTGACGCCGATGGGGCGAGCGCTGGTGCCCGAGGCGCGCGAGGTCGTGCACGCCATGGCGCAGTTGCGGCGTCGCGCCACCGCGTACAGCAGAGAACTGCGCGACCACCTCGTCCTGGGCTTCATCGCCGGGGACGCCGCGATGCCGACCACCCACGCGATCCTCGACGAGCTGCGCGCCCGTCACCCCCGTATCACCACCGAACTGCGCTCCTTGCCGTTCGACGAGCAGTTCGACGCCCTGGCCGACAACGACGTCCAGGCGGCGTTCCTGCGTCCGCCACTCCCCCACGGCTTCCGCTCGCTGCCACTGTCGACGGAGCCGCGCGTGGCCTGCCTGTCCGCCGCGGATCCGCTGGCCGCGCTCGCCGCCGACCGACCGGTCACGCTCGCCGACCTCACCGATCACCTCGTGGTGGACGTCCCCGCGTCGTCGTCGCGGACGTGGTGGGACAACTGGGCGATCAACCCCCGCCCGGACGGCACACCGGTGCGCTTCGGTCCCGTCGCCTCGGACATCGAGGCACTGCTGAACACGGTGGCCCGCGGCGCCGCCATGAGCTTCCTGCCGGCCGCCGCCCGCCACTTCTACGCCCGCCCCGGCCTCGCCTACGTCGACGTGGCCGACGCCCCCGACACCTCCTCGGTGCTGGTGTGGATGCCCGGCAACCGCGAACGCCCGGCCGTGGCGGGCCTGTTGGAGGCGGCACGAGCCGTCCTCGCGCGGAACGAGGCCACGAACGAGGCCACCCCGGGGCGTGTCGACGGCGCGGCGGACCGCGTGCGCCCATGACCATGGGGCCATGAACGATCTCACCGGCCCCGCCCTGCTCTCCGACCCGCTCCGCACGAAGGGCACCGCGTTCACCGAACGCGAGCGCGCCGAGCACGGGCTGCGGGGGTTGCTCCCCCATGCGGTGACCAGCCTGGACGAGCAGGTCCGCCGGTGCTGGCAGCAGATCGCCCGGCAACCCGACGACCTGCGGCGCTACGTGTACCTGCGCGCCTTGCAGGACCGCAACGAGGCCCTCTTCTACGCCGTGCTCGCTCATGACGTACCGACGGCGCTGCCGCTCGTCTACACCCCGACCGTCGCCGAGGGGTGCAAGCACTTCTCGGAGCTGTGGCAGCGCCCGCGCGGCCTCTATCTCTCCTGGCCGCACCGGGAGCACCTGGTGGAGATGGTGCGCAACCGCCCGCACGACGACGTCGACGTCATCGTCGTCACCGACGGGCAGCGCATCCTCGGCATCGGCGACCAGGGCGTCGGCGGCATGGGCATCCCGATCGGCAAGCTCTCGCTGTACACATTGATCGGGGGGATCAACCCGGCCCGTACGCTGCCGGTCCTGCTCGATGTCGGCACCGACAACGCCGATCTGCTCGACGACCCGTTCTACCTGGGGTGGCGGCACCGCCGGATCGGCGACGACGAGTACGCCGCCTTCGTCGACGCGTTCGTGGAGGCAGTGCGCTCGGAGCTGCCGGAGGTGCTGCTGCAGTGGGAGGACTTCGCCAGTCCGCACGCGGCACCGATCCTGGACCGGTACCGGGACCGGCTGCTCACCTTCAACGACGACATCCAGGGCACGGCAGCCGTCGCGCTCGGCGCGTTGCGGGGCGCGACCAAGGTGGTCGGCACCCCTCTGAAAGAGCAGCACGTGGTGATGGTCGGCGCGGGGTCCGCGGGCATCGGTGTGATGGACATGGTGCGCCAGGAGATGGTCGACGAGGGCCTTTCGGACGCGCAGGCCCGTGCCCGCTGCTGGATCGTCGACGTCCAGGGTCTGCTCACCACGGACCGCGACGACCTCGCCCAGGACCAGCGTGCCTTCGCGCACGATCCTGCCGACGTCGAGAGCTGGGGAACCGGCGGGACCCCCGAACTGGCCGATGTCGTCGAGAACCTACGGGTGGGGGTCCTGCTCGGGCTGTCCACGGCACAGGGCGCGTTCACCGAGGACGTCGTACGGACCATGGCCGCCAAGGTGGACCGGCCGATCATCTTCCCCCTGTCCAACCCCACGGCGAACGCCGAGGCCCGGCCGGCCGACCTGGACGCCTGGACCGACGGGAAGGTACTGGTCGCGACGGGTTCGCCCTTCCCGCCGCTGCGACGGGACGGCGCCGACGTTCCCGTCTCCCAGTGCAACAACGTCTACGTCTTCCCGGCCGTGGGGCTCGCGGTGACCGCGGCGCGGGCGAGCCGGGTGACCGACGCGATGATGCGGGCCGGTGCCCGCGCCCTCGGGGACGCCTCCCCCGCACTGGCGGACGCCGAGGCGCCGCTGCTCCCGGCGTGGGCGGACGTCCGGGACGTCGCCGATGACATCGCACTGGCCGTGGCGCGGCAGGCCGTCACCGACGGTGTCGCCCCGCACGCCTCCGACGACGCACTGCGCGCCGCGATCCGGAAGACCCGGTGGACGCCGGGCTATTGAGACGCCCGGCTATTGAGCTGCAAGACTCCGGCTGGGCGAAAGGGGTGCGGGCGCCTGCGGGGGCCCGGGGTCAGGGTCGGGCCCCCGCAGGCAGTTCGCGGGCCGCCTTCAGGCGGTCGTGGTGGTGATGCGCCGGACGGCCTCACGGGTGAGCCGCCGGTCGTGCGGTGCGGTGTCGAGGGCGCGATGGAGGGCCAGGCCCTCGATGAGCGCGTCGAGTTGGCGGGCCGTCGCGGCGTCGAAGTGGCGCTCGAGAAGGTGTCGGCTGCGCAGCATCCACCGGTGGGTCAGCTCCCGGTACTCGGGGCGCCGGGCCGCGAGGGTGTACAGCTCGTGGGTGAGGATCAGGTCGCGCTGCGGTCCGCCGGAGAGTTCGTGGATGAGGTCGGTGACCGCTTCCCTGGCTTGCTCCGGGTTGTCGGCCGCGTCGAGGCGCAGCTCGAACAGGGCGGCGACGTGGTCGGCGAAGCGGCTGAACGCCTCGTGGAGCAGTTCGTCGATGCCCTTGAAGTGATAGGTCATCGAGCCGAGCGGCACCCCGGCGCGCGCGGCGACCTTGCGGTGCGAGACGCCGGCGACCCCTTCGTCGGCGATGTGGTCGAGAGCGGCGGCGAGGATGCGCTCGCGCCGCTGGGGGTCGGTGTGTCCGGTGGCCATGACGCGGTCGCCGGTTCAGAGGGCGCGGACGGGCCGCGCGGGGCTGCCGACGGCGACGACGTTCGCGGGGATGTCCCGGGTGACGACCGAACCGGCCCCGATGACGCTGTTGTCGCCGATGCTCACGCCGGGGCAGACGATGACGCCGCCCCCGAGCCACACGTTGTCCCCGACCGTGATGGGCCGGGCTGCCTCCAGCTTGTCGCGCCGGGGCTGCGGCTCCAACGGGTGCGTGGGCGTGAGGAGTTGGACGTTGGGGCCGATCTGGCAGTCCTCGCCGATGGTGATCGCGGCGACGTCCAGCGCGGTCAGGTGGTAGTTCACGAAGGTCCGGGCCCCGATGGAGATGTTGCTGCCGTAGTCCACGTACAGCGGCGGCCGCACCTCGACCCCCTCCCCCGCGAAGCCCAGCAGCTCGCCGAGGAGCGGCCGGGCGGCTGCGGGGTCGTCGAGGAACGCGGTCTGGTAGCGCGCGGCGAGCCGCATGGCGCGCTGCTGCCGCGCGGCGATGTCCGGGTCGTCGGCGATGTAGAGGTCACCGGCGAGCATGCGTTGCAGGTTGGTGCGCGGATCGTCCGCGAAGTGGTCCACGGTCATGCGTACGATCGTACGCTCTAGAGCGTACGTCCGTACACTCAGGGACGCGCCCCGGCGAGGACGAGAGCGACGAGGCGCTCGGCGAAGTCCTCGTCGAGGGATGCGCCGCTGATGAGGGCGCGGGTGAACAGGGCTCCACTGATCGCCTCGACGACGAGCCCGGGGTCCGTGCCCGCCTTGAGTTCACCGCGCTCGATCCCCCGGCGGACCATGACGGCGCCGCGCTCCAGACGCTCGCTCCAGTAGGACAGCCGGTGGTCCGGCAGGGTCTCGTCGCGCTCGGCGCTGAGCCGGAGCAGCGCTTCGCCCTGCGTCGTCGCGAGGAGCCGCGCCAGCGTGCCGAAGTAGGCGACGAGGTCGTCGTGGACGCGTCCGGTGTCCGGCACCGGCATGGCCGCGTCGAGCTGGTCGGTCAGCGCCTCCAGGATCAGGTTCTCGCGCGTCCCCCAGCCCCGGTAGACGGAGGTCTCGTGGACGCCGGCGGCACGGGCGACCGCGCCGACGGTGGTTCCGGCGAGCCCGCGCTCCACCAGGACGTCCACGGTGGCGGCGAGGACGGCGGAGCGCATACGGACCCCTCTGCGGCGCAGGGGCGGTGCGGTCTGATCGGACGAGGCCATGGCCTCAGCCTAGAACAGGACGACCGGCTAACGCAGGACCACTTGCTTTGCGAGGAGGCCGGGCGTACGTTTCATTGCAAGGCGACTTGCGTTAAGGGTTCACGCTCCCGGGTCGCCGTGGTGTCAAGGAGGACATGTCATGGAGCAGATGCTCGCCGCCCGGCTGCACATCCCCAGCCGCACCCTGCGGATCGAGGAAGTGGCCAAGCCCGTACCCGGTCCCGGCCAGGTCCTGGTGGCGGTGGAGGCCGCGGGTGTCTGCCTGTCGGACGTCCACCTGATCGACGGCACGCTCACGCCGCTGCTGCTCGACGGCGACACGGTCACCCTGGGCCACGAGGTGTCCGGCACGATCGCGCGGACCGGGCCGGGGGTCACCCGCTGGAAGCCGGGGCAGCGGGTCGTGCTGTACGCGGGTGAGGTCCGCGAGGGCGTCACCTATACGCGCGGCGTCGACTACGACGGCGGCTGGGCCGAGTTCGCGCTCTCCTCCGAGGACGCGCTCACCGAACTGCCGGACGGCATCCCCTTCGACCAGGGCGCGATCATCCCCGACGCGGTCTCCACCCCGTGGGGCGCGATCACCGTCACCGGCGCCGTGAAGCCCGCCGAGGCCGTCGGTGTCTGGGGCGTCGGCGGGCTCGGCGTCCACGCCGTCCAGCTGCTGCGGGCCGTCGGCGCGTGCCCCGTCATCGCGGTGGACCCGAACCCCACCGCCCGCGAGCGCGCCCTCGCCCAGGGCGCCGACCTGGCGCTCGACCCCGCCGACCCCGCGCTGCGCGACCGGATCGGCGCAGCGACCGGCGGCGCCGGTCTCACCGCCGCCTTCGACTTCGCCGGTGTACCGGCGGTCCGGGAGCAGGCCCTCTCGGTGCTCGCGCCCAAGGGCAGGCTGGTCCTCGTGGGCCTGACCGACAAGCCGCTGGCCGTCACCGACGGCACCCGGTTCAGCTACCTCCAGCAGCAGATTCTCGGCCACTACGGCTCGGACATGCCCGTCGCGCTGCCGCAGCTGCTGCGCCTGATCGAGGGTGGCCGCCTCGACTTCTCCGCGTCGATCAGCGGGGAACTGCCGCTGTCCGCGGCCGCCGAGGCGGTCGAGCGGCTGGAGCACAAGACCGACGACCCGATCCGCCTGATCCTGCGTCCGTGACCCGCGCTCACCGCGCGGGCCGGTATCTCATCGCTCGTCGTCTCAGCGCTTCGGCAACGCATGGCCGTTGAAGAACGTCCAGATCAGCGGGGTCGCGTCGATGGTCGTGGGGGTGGCCGAGTCCTCGTTGGGGGTCGTGGCGGGCCAGAAGTGGCCGCCGTCCTCGATGCGGTAGTGCTCCACCGCGGCCTTGCCCGCGCAGCCGGTCCACCGCTGCCGGACGACGTTGGCCTCGACGCGGGTGGTCCGAGGTGTGGCGCGGCAGCCGTCGCGCCGCGCCCAGTCGGCGAGCCAGTCCGGCAGGGCGGGCAGCCCCTTGGCCTCGTTCCCCGTGTACGGGATCGTGGTGTCGGCCTGGCCGTGGAAGTCGAGGACGGGCACGGGACGCGCGGGCCGGCACGCGCCGCCCTGCGGGTAGAACGCGCCGGACACCATCGCGGCGGCGGCGACCCGGTCGGCGAGGCGGCACGCGACGAGGGCCGCGAAGCCGCCGCCGTTGGACTTGCCGGACGCGAAGACGCGGCGCCCGTCCACACACAGTTCGTCCGCGACCTGGTCGATCAGGGCCCGGGTGAAGGCGATGTCGTCGACGTCCGCCGAGTACGGGGCGCCCTGCCAGGCCGTCTTGCCGTCCGTGCCCACGACGCCCTGCGGATAGGCGACAAGGGCGTCCAGGCCCGACATGCCGGTGAGGCTCTCCTGGTAGGCGGCGGTACGGCCGTGCCCGTGGAAGGAGAGGACCAGAGGGGTCGGGGTGGCCGGGTCGTAACCGGCCGGGACGTGCAGCACATAGGTCCGCGGTTGTCCGTCGACGGTGACCGTACGGTCGACGCTCCGCCCGGCCGGTGGCTGCGGCCGCGGGCGTTCGGCGGCGCAGCCCGCGGACCCGGCGGCGGACGCGGTCCGTTCGGGCGGGGCCGACGCGGCGGCGGGCCCGGTGAGGGCGATCGCGGCCAGGGCCGCCGTGAGCGCGGCGACGAGCGGGGAAGTGCGCAGGCGCATGAGGACTCCGATCGGGACGTCGGACCAGGGCTCGGCCGGCGGGAATCCGGAGCAGCGGCTTCCTCCTGACCGGCCGTCGGGACCTTAACGCCGCGGAGCCTCGCCGCAGCATCCCCCGGCACCAGATTTGTTGGCCCGTCCTTTCACCTTCTGGCGGCGCGAAGTGGGCGAAACGGGCGACACGTTGTGCCGTACGAGGGCATGAACCCGCATGTCAGACGCGTAGGGAGGGGCGGAGCCCAGCGCAGGACTCCCCTTGCCCACGCACTGCATCTTCTTTATGAACGCAATGCGGTGGGGCGAGTTCATCAACGCAATGCGATGGGGCGGGGCGGCAGGTGGCGGGTCTCCGCCGCGACGCAGGCGCGCAGCGCGGCGGCGAAAGGGCCTGCCGGGGCAAGTCGGCCGAGGAGTGCGTACGCCTCCTCGCGCAGCCGCGTCACGTCATCGTGGTAGCCGCTCAGGGTGGCAGGGTCGAGCATCATGGCGCGCAGCCGGTGGCGGCTGGCCGCCGAGGCCGGGGCCCGCGCCAGCAGCGAACGCGCCTGGCCGCGCCGGGGCTCCGGGGTGCGGTGCAGCAGGTGGACGAGGAGGTAGGTGGCCGTCCTGTTGCGCAGGTCCTCGCAGTCCTCGGTGCGCAGGTCGTCCTCGTCGTTGCGGAACTGGGCCAGCATCCCGAGAAGGTGACCGAACCGGCCCCAGTCGGCGATCGCCGCCCGCACCGCGGAGCTCTCGTCCTGCCCGGCGGCGAGGCGGGCCGCCATGGTGCAGGCCATGGCGTAGACGGCCCCGCTCTTGTCCCGGTAGACGGCGAGGACCGCGTCCGGCGTCAGGGCGTGCGGGTCGCCGAGGAGGTCGCCCAGTTGGCCGTTGCTCGCCGTGGTCCATGCGGCGAGGTAGTCCTGCCGGAGACCTCGACGCAGCCATGCGGGCGCGTTCATCGCCGACAAGGCGCGCAACGGCAGCGCCCAGCCGCACTCCAGGGCCGCCGTGAGTGCGACGCCGCTGGGCAACCCGTACATGCGCGGACCCGCGTCCGTGTCCGTGACGTCGTCGAAGGTGTTGGCGGCGCGCCACCACAGCGCGTGCACCGCGGCGACCGGTACGGCGGGCTCGGCGCTCCCCGTGACCGCCGCGTGCACCAGGAGGGGCAGCGACAGTTCGTGGGGGGACGGCCTGCCCCGGGTGACTAGGTGTCTCAAGGCCTTGCCCAGGGGTGCGTGGCGTGGGCGGTAACCGTCGATGAGGTCGTCCAGATACGCGTGGACCCGCTCACACGTGTGAGCCACCGGTGTTTGCACTGGTTCCGCTGTTTCCGCTGTTTCCGCCTCCGCCGAAAGCTGTGGGCTTGGCTGCACGCTGCGTCTCCGGGGTACGGGGTCGGTCTCGGGGGGTACCTGCCCAGGGTGCGGCCGTACGTACTGTTCCGCACGCCCATGTCCGCACGCCCAACTCTTCAGCGCGCCGCGACCGCCTCGACTTCGATCCGAACGTGCGACCAAGAGGAGCAGCATGTCCCAGCCCACCACCGTGCTCGCAGGATTCGCCTTCACCGAGTCGCCGCGCTGGCGTGCCGGCCGTCTGTGGTTCTCGGACTTCTATCAGGAGCGGGTCTTCTCGGCGGCCGAGGACGGCTCGGACGTACGCGTGGAGGCCGTCGTCCCCGGGCAGCCGTCGGGCCTCGGCTGGCTCCCCGACGGCCGCATGGTGGTGGTCTCGATGCGGGACGCCAAGATCCTGCGGCGGGAGCCCGACGGCGAACTGGTGGTGCACGCCGACCTCGGCGGCCGGGCGCGCGGGTACGCCAACGACATGGTGGTCGACGCGCGCGGCCGGGCCTGGGTCGGGAGTTTCGGCTTCGACCTGATGGGCGGCGCGCCGCTCGCCCCCGCCGCCCTCCACCGCGTGGATCCCGACGGCCGCGTCACCGAGGCCGCGACGGACCTGTGGTTCCCCAACGGCATGGCGCTCACCCCGGACGGGACGCTCCTCGTGAACGAGACGTTCGGCAACCGGGTCACCGCCTTCAGTGTCGACGCGGACGGGAATTTGGGCGACCGGCGCGTGTGGGCGCGGTTCGGTGAGGTCCCGGCCGGCCGTGAGTTCGGCGAGGTGCTGTCGCAGCTCGTGGTCAGCCCCGACGGGGCGTGCCTGGACGCCGAGGGCGGCCTGTGGATCGCGGACGCCACCGGGGCGCGGCTGCTGCGGGTCACCGAGGGCGGCACGATCACCCAGGAGATCGGGCCGGGCAGCAACGTGTACGCGTGCGCGCTGGGCGGCGCGGACGGCAGGACCCTGTTCGCGTGCACGGCGCCCGACTTCTTCGAGGAGGCCCGGCGCCCCGTCCGGGAGGCCGCGATCGTGGCGCTGCCGGTCACCGTGCCAGGACTCGCCCCCGCGTCCGGATCCCGCGCCGGAACCTGACCTCGGCGCCGCCCGGCCGATTCTCGGTCTGGCGGTCATGTGGCCCCGGGCGTAGAGAGAAAGGCGTACCCCAGGGAGGCCTCGTGGACACGACCATGACCAAGGGCACGTTCCGGGACGCGTTCAAGAACCGGAGCATCGCGCTGTCCGCGCTGGCGCGCGGCGCGGGCCGGGACCTCGCGCGGCGGGCCAACGCGACGGCCGGTCCGTCGGACGCCGCGCTGCGCACCAAGGCCGAGTTCAACGCGTTGTACGACCTGCTGCTCGCCGAGCAGCGGGCCGCGGCGGGCGCCCCGGCCGACGACAGCCTCGTATGTCTCGGTCCGGACGGGCGGCCCACTGCGGTCGGGCGGATCGTCGGGGAGCTGCTCGACGCGGCGGAGGACAAAACGGAGTTCTTCGCTCAGGACATGTATCAGGTCAAGGTCACCGGATGGCCGTCCGGCGTGTTCACGGCGGACGAGGTGATGGAGGCTCCGCCCGGCGCGCGCCTGACGCTGGCCAGGAGCGGCGCGGCGGCGGACGACACGCTGCTCTCGACCCCGTCGTTCTCCATGGTCAACAGCGGCAACATGACGGCGCACGCGCCCAAGCGCTCCTGGAAGATCAACTTCGAGGTGGGCGACAGCGAGGACCGGCTCTACGGCATGGAGCGGATCAACCTCAAGTCCATGTACAACGACCCCTCCCAGATGCGCGAGGCCGTCGCCTGGCGGCTCCTGGAGCGCGCGGGCATACCGGCGGCGCAGCACACGTACGCGACGTTCTCGCTCAACGACCGCTACATGGGGCTGTACTCGGTCATCGAGCAGGTCGACAAGAAGTTCCTGAAGGACCACTTCGGCAAGAACGCCGAGGGCAACCTCTACAAGGCCTACTGCGGCGACGTCGGCTGCGCGACCCTTGAGCACCGGTCCGGCACGGACGGCACCGACGGCGGTCGGCAGTACTTCACGGCGGGCTCCCTACCGGACGACCGTACGTACCGCCTCAAGACGAACGAGGACGATCCGGCCGCCGCCACCTACGACGACCTCGCCACGCTCGTCCGGGCGATCAACGGCGTACGACTGGAGGGCGACGAGAAGCGGTTCACGACCGACGCCTTCCGCGCGTCGGTCGAGGAGGTCCTGAACGTCCGGGCGTTCCTGCGCTGGGCGGGCGCCAACGTCCTCCTGGGCAGCTGGGACAACTACTTCGCGACGCCGTCCAACTACTACCTCTACAACGCGGGGCGGCTCGGCGACCCGACGGGGTTCATGGCCCGCCCGTACTTCACGTTCATCCCCTGGGACTACGACAACAGCTCGGGCATCGACTTCTTCTCGACTCCCTGGCAATACACGGACCTGCTCGACTGGCCCGCGATGAGCCGCGACTACTGCCGGATCACGCACGCCCCGCACGAGGTGTCACAGCTGCCGCTCTTCACCAACCTCCTGCGCCACCACGACTTCGCCCAGTACTACCTCGACCACCTGGAATTCCTCCTCGACACGGAGTTCGGGCCCGAACAGATCGCCGCGCTCCTCGGCGCGGAGGGCTCTGGGCGCACCGACGGACTGTGGCAGCTCGTCGCGCCCGCCGCGTACGGCGAGTCCGTCAGCCCGCACGGACAGCCTTACACGGGGCGGCAGTTCACCAATGACGAGGTGTACCGCGCCGGGTACCGCCAGTGGGAGCTAAGCCGCGGCTCGCAGTTCACGTACGGGATCTACCACTACACCCGGATGCGCTACGACCGGGCGCGCGAGCAGCTCGCCGAGTTGCGCAAGACCTACCCCGAAGGCGCCGCCGGCGCTCTCTTCCCGACCGCGATGGAGGCACTGCCCTCATGACCGCGAACAAGAAGACGACGCACGAGCTGCGCCTGGTCAAAGAGGCCAAGATCCGGGACCTGATCGGCGACACCGCAGGTGACCGGCTGGAGGCCAGCGGTGTGCTCTACCGCGACGGGGTCTTCCTGATCGTCTGCGACAACCTTCCCTTCCTCATCCGGGTCAGCAGCGAACTGTCGCCGAAGGCACCGGAGAACGGCCTCGTCAACGCCCGCAGGAAGCGGACGCGCACCACGAAGAAGTCCGCCGCGTCGGCGGCGAACCAGGGCTACGAGGACATCGCCCACGACACCCGCCACGACCACCTCTACACGCTGAGCGAGGCCGAACCGGTCAAGCCCAAGAAGTTCCGCGCCCGCGTCCAGGAGTACGACGCGAAGCTGCGCCCCGTCGGCTCCGCACCCCTCGACTTCGACCTGGCGGACGCCAACAAGGGCATGGAGGGCCTGGAGTGGGTCGAACGCTCGGGCCGGGGGTACCTCCTAGGCCTCTGCGAGGGGAACCTGTGCGCGGGCGGCGCGAAGGGCAGGAAGCCGGGCGGCGGCCGCATCCAGGTGTTCCGGCAAGGGGGCAAACGCTGGATCAACACCGCCACCATCCGGCTGCCCAAGTCACTCCCCTTCGAGGACTACAGCAGCGTGTCCGTGCGCGACGGACGGATCGCCGTCCTCTCCCAGGCGTCGTCGGCGCTGTGGGTGGGCCGCGTCTCCACCCGCAAATGGCAGGTCGACGAAGGCACCGTCTACCGTCTCCCGACCGACAGCAAGGGACGTACTCTCTACGGCAATCCGGAGGGCGTCTCCTGGGTCTCCGCCGACCATGTGGTGATCGTCTCCGACCGGGCGAAGAAGGGGCCCCAGAACGAGCGGTTCCGCGCGAAGGACCAGTCGGTGCACCTGTTCCTGATCCCGGGGAACAACGTCTGAACCGCCCGTCCGCCCATGTGCTGTCGGTGGTGGCCGTCAGTAACGGTGGCCGGGCCAGTGCGGGTCCTGCCAGCGCTCCTCACCGGTGAGCCCCAACAACCGTACGCGGTGCAGTAGTTCGTCGCAGCGGCCGATGGCGCGCAACCTGGCCAGGGCGTGGCGGCACAGCCAGCGACTCAGCTCGACGCGCATCTCCTCCCCGTTCTCCCACGCGAACCAGGGAAGTTGATCGCCGAGCAGCTCGTACTCGAACTCGGTCACCGTCTCGACCAGGTGCTGATCGGCCGCGGGCCCGGCGAGCACCTCCCAGGTGCGCAGCCACGGGCGCACCGTGCCCGATGCCTCGGCGAGCACTTTGAGGACCTCGTACGCGGGGACGAAGGGCTCGGGGTCGGTCAGCGTGTGGGTCCACCACGCGTGCAGGAACTCGCCGACCTCCCCGGCCTGCTCGGCGGGCCACCGCTGCCAATGACCGAGCGCGAACGAACGTCCCACCGTCTCCATGCCGAAGAGAGCCTCGACGCGGCCGCCGACGAGCGCCCGGGCGAACTGCGGCAGGATCCTGCGCAGCACCGACGCGTGATCGCTCCAGTCGATCGCCTCCCATGTGCGCTCCAACAGGTCGGGATCCAGCTCCGTGTCCGCGACCTTGAGCTGGGCGAGCTCCTCCGCGCTGCCCCAATGGCACTCACAGTTGTGCTCGTCGGGGTGGGCGGTCATGCCTTGGAAGGTGACCGCGAGGCCGTCCAGCGCGGCGTCGAGCCGGCGCCTGGCACGGGACCGGTCGGAGTGCGTCATGGTCGTCCGCCTTGCGGGACTCCGGGAGGGCCTGCCGCCCGAAGATCGTCACCTTACCGGCGTGGTGTCGGCACGGCGAGCGCATTGTGTGCCGTAGCGCACCGTGTGCCATAGCGCGTCGTGAGCCGTAGCGCATCGCGTGCCGTCACGAGATGAGGAGATCTTGTGATGCTTTTGTTAAGCACCTGGCGTTGACGGACATGTCTGGCTGCCTGACGATCAATGCGGCCATCAGCGATCTTGTGGCCATTTCCTTTCTCACCTCACCTCACCTCAGGTCGACGCGCGCGGGGAACGGCGCGCGGCCCGGGCAGCTCGAAAGCGAAGAACACCTATGTCAGCAGCAGTAGTGGCGCGATGCGCCGTCGTCGGCGGTGCGGCCGCCGTGTGCCTGGTGGTCGCCGGGGGTGCCGGCGCGTTCGCGCACGGCACGCCGGGCGGTGAGGGCTGGGAGCGGCAGGACGCCCGCGCGTACACGGCGAAGGGCTCGACTCCGGCCCAGGACACCAGCGGGGACTGCGAGTTCTCCCTGGACGGCAAGGTGTGGGCGGCCGCCGTGAAGGTCGACGACCTGTCCCTCAAGCCGGGCACCGACGGCAAGGTGCACGTGCAGGTGCGGCCCGCCGGGGGCAGCGACGGCTGCACCGTCTCCCTCGCCTCGTACCGCACCCACGGCGCGACGTGGAACACCTCCGGGCTGCAGGTCTTCCACGACTTCGACACCGTGACCGTCAAGGCGGGCGAGAGCGGGACCCTGGACATCTCCGTTCCTGACGCCGGCTGCTACGCGCAGGTCGACCTCTACCGCGGCAGCGTGAAGTACGACGGGCTCACCGACGCGAACGACGGTCTGGTCCACGGCGACCTGCCGCAGGGTCCCGACCGGGCCGTCATCAAGGAGAAGAACGTCGCCTGGTGGAACGGCGGCACCCGCGACTGCACGACGGAGACGGCATCGCCGACCCCGACCCCGTCCGCCTCGACCCCGGCCGAGGAAGAGCCCGCCCCGGCCACCTCGACCCCGGCGGCGCCCGCCACGGAGTCCACCGTCCCGAGCGCGTCCGCGACCCCCGCCACCTCGACGAGCGCCCCGGCCGCCGCCGACACCCCGGCCGCGTCGCCCTCCACCTCGGCACCGGCCGCCGACGGCGACCTCGCCCAGACCGGTGGCGGCAACACCACCGCGATCGCCGCAACCGCCGCGGCTCTGCTGGCCATAGGCGGCGGCGTGCTGGTCGTCCTGCGCCGGAGGAACGCGAACGGCCGCGCCTAGTCGTCCCCGGGCGGGTCAGGCGCCGCGGCTCGCGGTGCCCGACCCGCTCATGCGGCGGGGCGGCGGACGCCTGCCGTCCCGCCATCGAAAGGACCCCATGTACCGCTCCACCCGTCACACCCTCGAAGCCCTGACCGCCGTCGTGCTGCTGACGGGCGTGGCCTCCGGCTGCTCGGACGCACCCGATACGCCGACGGCCCCGGAAGCGCGGAAGACAGCGAGCCGTACGACCGCGTCGTCGCCCTCGGCCGAGGACAAGACCCGCGCAAGGCTGGACGAGCAAGCCCGCACCCGACTCGGCGCCCCGGACGAACTGGACGAGCGCGGCGCGGACTTCGTCTCCTCCGGCTCACTGGCGATACCCGGGGAGAACCTGGACGAGCGCGTCGGCCGCGGCACCGAGCTGCAGGTACAAGTGACGTGCGCGGGACGCGGTTCGGTCACCTTCACCGCGGTCTCGGGCTCCGCCAAGAAGGCCGTACGCGTCGACTGCGCCCGGTCGATGACCAACACGTTCGACCTCACCACGGCGGCACCGCGCTTCGCGATCCAGGCGGACTCCGCCGAGGCGGCGCAGGTGGGCACGGCGTATCTGGTGCGCCAGGTCACCTGACCCGGCAGTGACGCGGCAATGACCCGGCAGTGCCCCGGCAGCTTAATCAGGGTGCGGAGAGCAGTCGCGTATCCCTACGCTCGGCCCCATGCCCCGCGACACCACCCTCCTGAACGTCATCGACGTGGAAGCCACCTGCTGGGACGGGGCCCCGCCGCCCGGCTCCGTGCACGAGATCATCGAGATCGGCCTCACGGTCATCGACCTGTCGGCGCGGCGCCGGCTGTCCCGGCACGGCATCGTGGTCCGCCCCGTACGGTCGACAGTGAGCGACTTCTGCACCGAACTGACCGGGCTGACGCAGGACGAGGTCGGACGGGGCGTCACCTTCGCCGAGGCGTGCCGGACGCTCACCGACGAGTTCGAGGCGGCGCAGCGTCCCTGGGCCAGCTGGGGCGACTACGACCGCCGGCAGTTCGTGCGGCAGTGCCGGGCGGACCAGGTGCCCTACCCGTTCGGCACCCCACCCGAGCGCACCCACACCAACGCCAAGGCCGTCTTCGCCGAGGCCTACGGCCTGCGCAGGCGCCCCGGCATGGACGGCGCCCTCAAGATCGCCGGCCTGCCACTAGAAGGACGCCATCACCGGGGTGAGGACGACGCGTTCAACATCGCCGCGCTCGTCCTGGAGTTGCTGAATCGCGGGGCGTGGCCGAACCCGCTATCAGCCGACTGACCGGCCCGGCAGGGCACGACGGCCCTCCCTGGCGCGGAGGGCGAGGAAAGGGACGGGCTCCCCATCGGTACTTCGGGTTCTTCGCTTCGCCTGCGCCTTGTGCGCGAAGCGCTGACGGTCGTCGCGGCGTCAGCACCCGACCAGACGGCCTGGCTGAAGAAATACGGTGTCGCGACGGACGAGATCGCCCTCGACCTCGAGCACGCGTGCCTCATCGCCGGCCGACTCGTGGACGAGGGCTTCCTCGCTCGTGACGTGCTTGCCGACCTGCGAGCGATCGAGGCCATCTTCGACGAGATGACAAGCGAGCAGGGCGCGGACGGGGCCCGATGGGCGACAGCGGCTCTCGGTGACGACCCAGGGTGGTGCCGCGCCCGTGAGCTGGCGCAGCGCGTGCTTGCCGGTTGGGGTGCGGACATCATCGGGCTGCCGGAAATCTGTGTCGTCCGGTTTCCATGACGCGGGCAACGCGTCATGACGCACGCAGTGCCGCGCCCGTCAGGCGTCCGTGTCGTGTCTGGGCCACATGCCCCGGCGCGGCTGCTGGCAGGTCAGGAGTGCGAGGTCGTGACGCTGGTCGTGTGGCTCGTGGTGCTGGGGATCGTCTTCGACACCTTCACGAAGTAGGCCTCGCCCGCATCGGTGAAGCCGCTCTTCGTCTTCGACCACGTCCCGCCGTGCACGGTCGCGGAGTTGTCCGCCCCTCCGTACGCGGGCCCCGTGTCGGCCGACGCGAGACCCGCGCCGCCGATCACGAACGGAGTGACCAGGGCGCCGACGGCAAGGTACGTGGCAATGCTGCGCATGAGATGCGGTCCTTTCGGAGGGTTCACCGGCCCGGACGGACCCCGGCGGGCTGTGCGCCGCGGGGCCGGTGGAGGCGGCCGGAACTCCACACGCCCATGAGCCTGGCCCCGCACGGCTCCCCGCGCATGCTCAGCGCCGCCCTGGGGTGACAGGGCGGCGCGCTCGGGTGACGCACGCGCACCGCGGCGTGGCATTCGCCTGACACCACGTCAACTGTTCAGCGGGGCGCGGTCCATCCGGGGGCGACGCGTGCCCAGGACGCCCCCCAACGGGCGAGGTGGTACCGCTCGATCCTGCGGTCGACGTAGGCGTACACGCCCAGGGCGAAGAGCGGAACGGCGATGGCGGTGATGACCACACGCCCCATGGCACGGTCACGGATCTGTTGGGTCGTCAGGGGCGCGTCGGTGATCCTTCCTTCGGCGTCGACCCATACGCGGACGGTGCTGCCCGCGCTGGACGCGGGCTCGACGTCCGTACGCGCCGTACGAACGGCTCCCCGGGGATCGATGAAACGGACGGTGACCGGATACCGGGCCTCCTTCGCCTCGTCCGATCCCGGTTCGGGGTGGCGGGGAGCGTCGTGCAGCAGCTCCGCGGAGGTGGCGTGCCCGGTGGCGGTCTGCTGCCGGGCCGCTTCCGTCAGCCGGCGATGCACCGTGTCGCCGACCAGCGACATGGCGGCCGGGGTCGCGGCCAGCACAGCCAGGAAGAGGCCGACGGCGATCCACGCCTGGGCGAGGTCCGTCGGGCGGCGCAACGGGTTGTGCCGCCACCGCCACAGCACCACGCGCGGAAGTTCTTCGGGCGGGTGGGCCGGGGGTATCTCGCGGTCCACTGTGTTTCTCCTTTCGAGTCAGCTGTCAGCCGCCCTGCCGTCTGTCAACCGCCCTGCCGTCCGTCAACCGCCCTGTCAGTTGTCAGCACCGCGTTTCTTTCGGGCCGTGGACGGGTCCGGGCCAGCGGTGGTGCGCCGCGTCCGCCGTCCCGGGGGTCGCGGAAGGGTGGCCGTGCGCCGCCCGCAGCAGTTTCGCGGCGCCGCGCACCGCTGCCGTGTGCGGGGACGGGACGAGCCGTACGGGCACCTGCAACCGCCCGGTGAGATGCCAGGTGACGTCGGGACGCAGAGCACCTCCGCCCGCGAGAAGCGCCCCGCGTCGCAGGGCGTCGGACATCTGGGAGGTGCTGTCCTGGTCCAGCATCCCGGTCACCATGGCGGCGACCGCGTCCGTGAGCTGCGCGGGCGGGGCGAGGCAGTCCAGGTCGCTGGTGCCGAGGGCGGTGCGGCGGGCGTCGGTCACCGCGCCGTCGGTCAGGAGCGTGACCTCGGTGACGTGGGCGCCGAGGTCCACGACGAGGACCGGGTGGGCGAGATCGGCGTCAGCGGCCTCGGCCACGGCGCGCGCGGCGGGGACGGTCAGCACGGTGCGGGGCCGCAGGACCTCGACGGCGGCGCGGGCCTCGGCCCGGTAGGCGACGCCGCCCAGTACGGGCGTGGTCAGGATGAGCAGGGGCCTGCCGAACCGGGGCAGCCGGGGCCGGAGCAGCCGGTCGAGCATCCGGGCGGTTCCGGCGGTGTCGACGATGGTGCCCCGCTGGATGGGGTAAGTGGCGCCGTCGCCGGGGAAGGTGACCGTGGGCACGTCGAGGATCATGCGCCGCCCGGAGACCCACGCGCGCGTACGGGCGCTGCCCAGGTCGAGGGCGATGCCGGAACACCGTCGGCACCAGGGCCACGCGCGGTGGCGTACACCAGCGGTCCCAGGCCCGGTCCCGGGACCGGGCTCGCAACCGGGGCCGGGGCCAGGGCCGGGGCCGGGGCCGCCAGTCATCGGCCGGCCTCCCTGACCTGCTGGCAGCGGGCGCAGTAGCGGGCCTGCGGCACGATCGTCAGACGCTCGCGGGCGATGGCCCCGCGGCACAGGTGGCAGACGCCGTAGAGGCCCTTGTCCATGCGCGCGAGAGCCGCCTCGACGTCGGCGAGGACCATCCGGGCGGACGCGGCGAGCTTGACCCGCACCTCCGTCTGGGAGGGCGTCTGACGGGCCCTCAGCGCGTCCGCACGGGACGAGGCCATGAGCTGTTGGAGCTGCTCACGGCGGAAGAGGCGTTGCTCGTGCAGGTTCTCGCGCAGCGCGGCGAGGTCCTCGGCCGACAGGGTCGTGATGCGGTCCTCGTCGATGGACTGTCGGGTGGGTTGGCTCAGTTGGGTCAGGTGCATCAGGTGGGTCACCGGGTCACCCCTCGGGCAGGGCGGAAGGAGGTCGCGGAGAGGCGGGGGTCAGACGGCTTTGCGCTGGCAGGGCACGCAGAACGGCGTGTAGGGCAGGATCTCCAGTCGCTCGACGGGAATGGGCTTGGCGCAGGTGGGGCAGACGCCGTACGTCCCGTCCTGGAGGCGGAGGAAGGCCGCGTCGATCTCGGTGAGGACCCGCCGCACGGTGTCCCTCTGCGCGGACAGCACCCCCTCCTCCGAGTCGGCCCCGGCCTCGTCGATCGCCCGGAGCTGAGTGAGGCGCGTGGTCCGTTCGTGCGCCAGGCGCTCACGGGTTTCGTGCGGTGTCAGCCGCGCAAGGCGGGGTGCGGGCTGGGAGGACGTATCGAGGGACATGGTCGGTCCTCTTTCGGTCACGGTTGGCAGCGATTGCTCCCACCCTGGCCGGGATGGCACGCGAAGCCCATCGGGCGCGATACCCATCTCTGCCCCTGCCTCTGCCTCTGCCGGGCCGGGCCCCGCCTGCTCCGCCAGGCCGGGGCTCCGGAAATGGGCATTGGTGCCCATCGACTGCGGTACGGGGACCAGGCAGCCTGGGCGGCAGGCCCTCCGAGCTGGGCGGCAGGCCCGTCGAGCTGGTCGGCAGGCCCGTCGAGACCGGGGGACGCGGTGCACGTGCCGGGTGCGCGGTGACCGAAAGTAGAGACAAAGCCCCGTTTCCTAGGAAAGGCGTCACCCCGGTGTCCTTGTTCTGGCGGATCTTCGCGCTCAACGCGGTCGTGCTGGGAAGCGCCACCGCGCTGCTGCTGTGGGCTCCGGTGACCGTCTCCGTGCCGGTGGTGCTGACCGAGGCGGTCATCCTCGTGGGAGGACTCGCCGTCATGCTCGTCGCGAACGCGGCGTTGCTCCGGATCGGCCTGTCCCCGCTGGACCGGCTCACCCGGCTGATGGCCACCGTCGATCTGCTGCACCCCGGGCAACGGCTGCCGGAAGGGGGCCGCGGTGAGACCGCCGAGCTGATCCGCACCTTCAACGCCATGCTCGAACGCCTTGAGCACGAGCGGGCCTCCAGTAGCGCCCGCGCCCTGTTCGCGCAGGAGGCGGAGCGGCGCCGTATCGCCCAGGAGCTGCACGACGAGGTGGGCCAGAGCATGACCGCGATCCTCCTCGCGCTCAAACGGGCCGCCGACGACGCGGACGAACCGCTGCGCGGCGAGCTGCGTCAGGCGCAGGAGATCACCCGGGAGAGCCTGGACGAGGTGCGGCGTCTGGTGCGCAGGTTGCGTCCGGGCGTCCTGGACGACCTCGGTCTCGTCAGCGCTCTGACCTCGTTGACCAGCGAGTTCTCCACCCATGTGGGGCTGCGTGTGGTGCGCCGCTTCGAGACCGGCCTGCCTGCCCTCGACGAGCAGACGGAACTGGTGCTGTACCGCGTCGCGCAGGAAGCGCTGACCAATGCGGCCCGGCACGCCGGGGCGAGCCAGGTCGAGGTGGGCCTGCGGCGGACCGGGGACGCGGTGGAGCTGGCCGTCGTCGACGACGGCCGCGGCACCGGAGCCGCTCGCGAAGGGGCGGGCATGCGCGGGATGCGCGAGCGAGCACTGCTGATCGGGGCCGGTCTGGACGTCACCTCACAGCCGGGGGCCGGTACGACGGTCCGGCTGACCGTGCCCCTCGTCAGGAACGTCAGGAAACAGCCCAGCCAGGAAACAGCCGTGACAACAGCCGTGCCCACCCCCCAGGTTTCCAGGAAGCAGCCATGACCACGCCCCGCACCTCCGCGATCCGTATCCTCCTCGCCGACGACCACGCGCTGGTACGTCGCGGAGTGCGGCTCATTCTCGACCAGGAGCCGGACCTCGAGGTCGTGGCCGAGGCCGGGGACGGCGCGGAGGCCGTCGAAGTGGCCCGCGCCCATGACGTCGACCTGGCCGTGATGGACATCGCCATGCCGCGCATGACGGGCCTGCAGGCCACCCGTGAACTGCTCGCGCTCAAACCGTCCCTGCGCGTCCTGATGCTGACGATGCACGACAACGAGCAGTACTTCTTCCAGGCGCTGAAGTCCGGCGCCAGCGGCTACGTGCTGAAGTCCGTGGCCGACCGCGATCTGGTGGCGGCCTGCCGGGCCGCCATGCGCGACGAGCCGTTCCTCTACCCCGGCGCGGTCACCGCCCTCATCCGCAACTACCTCGACCGTGTCCGCAACGGCGAGGAGCCTCCCGAGCAGGTGCTGACCGCGCGCGAGGAGGAGGTCCTCAAGCTCGTGGCCGAGGGCCACTCCTCCAAGGAGATCGCCGAGTTGCTCTTCATCAGCATCAAGACCGTCCACCGGCACCGGGAGAACCTGCTGCACAAGCTCGGTCTGCGCGACCGCCTCGAACTCACCCGGTACGCGATCCGCGTCGGCCTGATCGAAGCCTGAACGAGGGCTCCGCCGCCGTGTGGACGATCCTCCTCGCCCTCCTCCTCACTCTCCTCGGCCCGTCCGTTCCGGGGGCCGAGCACCCCCGTCCGTCGGTCGGCGAGTCCTGTACGGCCACCGTGGACGCCGCGCATCCGGCCGACTCCGCCGCGGCCGCCCTGCGCAACCAGCGGGACGCCACGGGCGAGCGTCATGCCCCGCCGCTTCCCGCCCCTGGCACGTCACTTGACGCGGAAACCGGGCCGCTCCACCCCGCGCGGCCCCCGGTCGCGGCGGAAGACCGGCCCGCGCCCGTCCGACCGGCACACCGTCACGGGGTCAGGGCGCCGCCCGCGCTCTCCGGCACGTCGTACGCCCCTCCTTCCTCCCTCCCTTCTTGACCGCGGTCACGGCCTGGCCGCGGTGTGCCCGCCGGAGGCTCCCGTGACCCGTTCCCGAACCCGACCCCGAACCCGATCGCACCGCCTCAGAGGGCTGATCGCCCTCGCCGCCGTCGCCCTGTCCCTGTATGTCGCACTCACCGTCCCCGTCCATCTGGGCCTCGATCTCCGGGGC
The DNA here is from genome assembly GCF_043523415.1 of Streptomyces sp. SGAir0957. Classification (NCBI taxonomy): domain Bacteria; kingdom Bacillati; phylum Actinomycetota; class Actinomycetes; order Kitasatosporales; family Streptomycetaceae; genus Streptomyces; species Streptomyces sp. SGAir0957. Next base: position 8,127,788 of record NZ_CP027293.1, on the reverse strand, counting down.
GGCACCCAGATCGTGCTGGAGACCCGCCCCACCGCCGCCGACGACGGTGAGGCGACGGACCGCACCGTGGAGGTGTTGCGCGGCCGTGTCGACGCGCTCGGTGTCGCCGAGCCCACCATCGCCCGTTCCGGCAGCGACCGGATCGTCGTCGAACTGCCCGGCGTGCAGGATCCCCGTGAAGCGGCGGAGGTGCTCGGACGCACCGCCCAACTCTCCTTCCACCAGGTGCTCGGCGCCGCTTCCGGCGACCGAGGCGCATTGCCCGAGCGGCAGGACGGCCAGGTGAACAACCAAGAGAACCAGCAGGAGAACGAGCAGGCGAGTAAGCAGGCGAACGAGCAGGCGAACGAGCAGAGGAACGAGCACGTGATGGCCGACGAGTCCGGCCATCCCCTGCGCCTCAAGACGGCCGCGCTGACCGGAAGACACGTCGACAAGGCGGCCGCCCGCTTCGACCAGGAAAGCGGCGCCGGATGGCACGTCACCGTCGACTTCGCGGGAGCGGGCAAGGCGGGGTGGGCCCGGCTGACCGGCGAGGCCGCCTGTCACGCGGCCGGGGATCCGGCCCGCCGGGTCGCCATCGCCCTGGACGGCAAGATCATCTCTTCGCCGCAGGTCGACCCGTCCGTCTCCTGCCGCTCCGGCATCAGCGGCGGCTCCACGCAGATCACCGGCTCCTTCGACGACCGCGAGGCCAAGGAGCTGGCCCTGCTCATCAACGGCGGCGCGCTGCCCGTGCCGGTCGAGACCGTCGAGCAGCGGACCGTCGGACCCACCCTGGGCGCGGAAGCCATCAGGGCCAGCGCCTGGGCCGCCGCCCTCGGCACCGCGCTGACCTCGCTGTTCATCATCGTCGTCTACCGGATTCTGGGGCTACTCGCCACCGTCGCCCTGGCCTGCTACGGCCTCGTCGCCTATGCCGCTCTCGCCGCGCTCGGTGCCACTCTCACCCTGCCCGGCCTCGCCGGTTTCGTCCTGGCCATCGGCATGGCGGTCGACGCCAATGTGCTCGTCTTCGAACGCGCCCGCGAGGAGTACGTCGCCGGTCACCGCTCCACGCCACGCTCGGCCCTGGCCACGGGGTTCAAGAAGGCGTTGAGCGCGGTGGCCGACTCCAACATCACCACGCTCATCGCCGCGGGGCTGCTGTTCTTCCTCGCCTCCGGGCCCGTACGGGGGTTCGGCGTCACCCTGGGCATCGGTGTCCTGGCCTCCATGCTCAGCGCGCTCGTCATCACCCGCGCCCTCGCCGACCTCGCCTTCGCGCGGCCCGGTCTGCGCCGCCGCCCCCGCCTCACGGGCATCGCCCACACGGGCTCCGTCCGCGCCCGGCTGGCCCGGACGAACCCGAACCTGTTGCGTCATCCGCGCCGCTGGCTGGCCGTCTCCGCCGTGGTCCTCGCCCTTGCCGCTTCCGGCATCGCCGTGCGCGGGCTCGATTACGGGGTCGAGTTCACCGGTGGCCGCCTCATCGAGTACTCCACCAACTCCGCCGTCGACCCGGACCGGGTCCGCTCGGCGCTCGCCGACGCCGGATTCCCGCAGGCCGTCGTGCAGACCTCGGGCGAGCACCACCTCACCGTCCGCACCCAGCGGCTGACCGACGCCCAGGCCGCGGCCGTCACCGACGCCGTCACCGGCCTGACCGACGGGGCCGACAAGGCCCACGGGGCCGACAAGGTGCGCGACGAGGCCATCGGCCCGAGCCTCGGCAAGGAGCTGCGCGACGGTGCTCTCATCGCCCTGGCCGTCGCCCTGGGCGCGCAACTGATCTACCTCGCGGCCCGTTTCCGCTGGCTCCTCGGCACCTCGGCGGTCGCCGCGCTCGCCCACGACGCCGTCATCCTCATCGGGGTCTTCGCCTGGCTCGGCAAACCGATCGACGGTGTCTTCCTCGCCGCCCTGCTGACCGTCATCGGCTACTCGGTCAACGACTCCGTCGTCGTCTTCGACCGGGTCAGGGAGCTGGCCCGGCGCGAGAGCAAGGCGCCCTTCGACCGCATCGCCAACCAGGCGCTGTTGCAGACCTTGCCCCGCACCGTGAACACCGGCATGGGCGCCGCGTTCATCCTGACCGCGCTGGCCGTCCTCGGCGGCGACACCCTGACCGACTTCGCGCTCGCCCTGCTCATCGGCCTGGCGGTGGGCACGTACTCCTCGATGTTCACCGCCACGCCGCTGGCCGTCGCGCTGCGGCGCCGCGGCTGACCGGCGCCGCCGGGCGCCCCGTCACGGAGTACGTGGCGGGGCGCCGGAGGGACCGGCGCCCCGGGGTGCCGTGCCGCCCGCGTCAAGGCAGCACGTGCCCGCCGGCCCGGAAGAGCCGGTACCACTCCTCCCGGGTGAGCGGGATGTCCGAGCCCGCGGCGGACTCCGCTACCCGGCCCGGGTTGGTCGTGCCGAGCACCACCTGCATGTTCGCCGGGTGGCGGGTGATCCAGGCGACGGCGACACCGGTCGGCGTCACCTCGTACTTCTCGGCCAACTCGTCGAGCGCGTCGTTCAGTTCGGCGTAGTTCTCACGGTCCCCGAGGAAGACCCCGTCGAAGAAGCCCTTCTGGAACGGCGACCACGCCTGCAGCGTGATGCCGTTCACGCGCGCGTAGTCGAGCAGGCCGTTGTCGCGGTCCACCGACTGGTCGAGGCCGCCCATGTTCGCGGCGATCCCCGAAGCGATCATCGGGCAGTGGGTGATGCTCAGCTGCACCTGGTTGGCTACCAGCGGCCTGCGGACCGCCGTCTTGAGCAGTTCGATCTGTCCGGGGGTGTGGTTGGAGACCCCGAAGTTCACGACCTTGCCGGCCGCGTGGAGTGCGTCGAAGGCGGCGGCCACTTCCTCCGGCTCGACGAGGGTGTCGGGGCGGTGCAGCAGGAGGACGTCGAGGTAGTCGGTGCGCAGAGCCGCGAGCGACTCCTCGACCGTGCGGACGATGTGCTCCTTGGAGAAGTCGAAGAAGCCGGGCCTGATGCCGACCTTGCTCTGGATCAGGATCGACTCGCGCTCCGCACCCGTCAGTTTGACGGCCTGGCCGAAGCGCTCCTCGCACGCGTGGCGCGAGGGGCCGTAGATGTCGGCGTGGTCGAACGTGTTGATCCCGGCCTCCCGCGCACTGTGGTACAGCCCGCGGACGGCGTCGTCGTCGAGATCGGCGATGCGCATCAGGCCAAGGACGACGTTCGAGGCCCGCAGTTCGGTCTGGGGGAAGGAGATCGTTTTCACCCCGCCATCCTGACGAACGGGGCGGTGCGGCGCCAGTGGCGTCCACCGCGCGAGCACCCGGCCGACGGGTGCCACCCGGCCGACGGGGCGGGGGCCGAGCGCGCCCGAGGCCGTCCCCCGTCCTTGCCCGGCGCGGCGGGCGGCTTCCGGACTCCACCTGAGAAGCCGCCCGCCCGGGGTAAGAGCGGGCCCGGTGACGGGGGATGCACCGGCCCGCTCCCTCTCCGAGTGCCCCCGTATCGGCCGTGCACACCTCTGTGCCGCCGAACAGGAATGCGGGCCGAACGGCCCCGATCATGACGGCAATCGGGGCCTGATGTCCCTGCCAGGACGGTGCCCCCGCAGGGTTGGGTGGAGCCATGACGCTCACCCACGGCGGCACCGCCTCCGTCCTCACCGAGCACTCCGTCGGCGACACCCACGTGGTCGCCCTGCACGGGGAGATCGATGTGGCGGCGGTGCCCCGCATCACGGCGCACCTCGACGCGCTGACCACGACCCCTTTCCCCGATGTCGTGGTCGACCTCCGCGAGGTGACCTTCGTCGACTGCGCGGGCCTGGGCGCCCTGTGCCGGGCGCAGACGCGGACGGTCGCCGGCAGCGGACGCCTGCGCCTGGTGACCGCCGAGGAGAATGTGCTGCGCGTCCTGCGCATGACGGATCTGAGCGCGTGCTTCGAGATCGCCCCTGCCCTGCCGTGGGAGACAGCCCCCTGCGCGCCGTGAACGCGGGCCGGCCCGCCTCCCCCGAAGCCGCACGGGTGGCGCGGGCGACGCCGCGCGCCCACGCTGGCCGAGTGAAACTCACCTTACGCGCGCGTGGCGCGGCGGACGCGGACACGGCCTGGCAGCGCTATCTGCACCCCGCACTCTGGCCGACCTGGGCGCCGCAGATCCGCTCCGTGGAGACCGGTGACACCTTGCGCGCCGGAATGCGGGGGCGCGTGCGGCCCGTGGTGGGGCCGGCCGTCGCCTTCGTCATCGCCTCCGTCGACCCCGAGGCCCGCACATGGAGCTGGCGCGTACAGGCGGGCCCGGTCCGCATGCGGCTGTCGCACGCCGTACGACCGTACGGAACCACGGGCTGCGCGACACGGCTGACGGTCGAGGGGCCCCTGCCTGTCGTCCTGGCCTACGCACCGTTGGCGCAAGTCGCACTGCGCCGCCTCGTACGTCCCTGAAGGCCCCGCACCCTCGTCCACCCGGCTCGTCCGGCTCGTCCGGCTCGTCCGGCAGGAGGGTGAGCGGCCCGGCGACCGCGGGATACAGTGCGCGCGAGACCCGGTTGTACCAGGAGGGGCAGCGTGACCGACGCGAGCAGGACCCAACCCGCCGACCCCGCCGACGAGACGCCACCGAGCGCCTTGCGCCGGCTGATGCGCTACATACCCCTCATCGCCCCGGTCCTGCTGTGGAGCGTGCCGTGCGGGGTCCTGCTGTACGCGGGCCAGGACTGGCCGCTGCCCGTCACGCTGGGCGGCACCGCGCTGTTCGTCCTCGGACTGGTCACCATGCCGCTCGCGATGGTGCGCGGCCACGGGCGACGGCAGCGCGACCGGGCGGCGATCGTCGGGGACACGCTGCTGGGGGCGAGCTGGACGCTGTTCACCTGGTCCGTCATCCTCGGCGTTCTGCTGCGGCTCGCTCTGGTCGCGGCCGGGGTCGGCGACGGCCAGGACCGCGCCCGCATCGTCACCTGGGCGGTCCTCGGCGTCGCCGCCGCGCTGCTCGTCTGGGGGTACGCCGAGACACGCCGGGTGCCGCGGGTGCGCAGCCTCGACGTTCAACTGCCGCGCCTTGGCGCCGGGTTGGACGGCGTCCGTGTCGCCCTCATCACCGACACCCACTACGGCCCGCTCGACCGCGCCCGCTGGTCGGCACGGGTGTGCGAGACGGTGAACGCCCTGGAGGCCGACATCGTCTGCCACACCGGCGACATCGCGGACGGCACGGCCGAGCGCCGCCACGACCAGGCCGCTCCGCTCGGCACCGTCCGAGCCACTTGGGCGCGCGTCTACGTCACCGGCAACCACGAGTACTACAGCGAGGCCCAGGGCTGGGTCGACCTGATGGACCAACTGGGCTGGGAACCGCTGCGCAACCGCCACCTGCTCCTCGAACGCGGCGGCGACACCCTCGTGGTGGCGGGCGTCGACGACGTCACGGCGGAGTCCTCCGGCCTGGCGGGTCACCGCGCCGACCTCGCCGAAGCCCTCCACTGCGCCGACCCGGAGCTGCCGGTGCTGCTCCTGGCCCACCAGCCCAAGTTCATCGACCGGGCGGCCGCGGGCGGCGTCGACCTCCAGCTCTCAGGACACACCCACGGCGGCCAGATCTGGCCCTTCCACCACCTGGTCCGCCTCGACCAGCCCGCCCTCGCGGGCCTCAGCCGCCACGGCACGCGCACCCTCCTCTACACCAGCCGCGGCACCGGCTTCTGGGGCCCGCCGTTCCGCGTCTTCGCCCCGAGCGAGATCACGCTGCTCGTGCTGCGCTCACCGCAGGGCGGTCCCGAGCACCGGCGCGCCTGAACGACGCGCCTCCGACCACGCAAGAATCGCCTGCGCCTTTCACGGCTCCCGATTTTCGCCGGAGCTTATTCCTTGACAGGAATATTCGCCGCGGAGAATACTGGAGCCATGGACGCACTCCTCTCGGCGCTGGCCGACCCGACGCGCTGGCGGCTCGTGAACCTTCTGGCCGAGCGGCCCCGCCCGGTCGGCGTCCTCGCCGAGCTGGTGGAGGCGCGTCAGCCGCAGACGACCAAGCACCTGCAGACCCTTGAGCGGGCCGGTGTGGTCACCTCACAGCGGACCGGCCAGCGCCGCGTCTACGCGCTGCGCCCCGATCCCCTGCGGGACCTGGCGGCCGCGCTGAGCCTGCTCGCCGACCGCGCGGACGCCGAGGACGGGCCGCGTGGGACCTTCGACCGGTACGGGCTCGCCCTGCACGCGGAGCGGCTCGCCGCGCAGGACCCGGGGTGGGCCGACGGCCGTTCCTTCACCTTCCGGCGACCGCTCCCCGTCCGCCCCGAACTGCTGTGGCACCATCTGACCGACCCCGAACTGCTGGCCCTGTGGTGGACGCCGGACGACCTCCGCGTCTCCGAGCTGATCTTCGAGGCGCACCCCGGCGGGCGGATCGTGCAGGAGTACCGCGACGCCGAGGACGTCGACGGCTCGGAACCGGCCGCCGGGCGCGCGGAAGGCGTCGTCGACGGTGTCCGCCCGGGCGAGCACCTCACCTACCGGCTCTCCCCGCAACTGCCCGACGGCAGCCCCGCCTTCACCGCCCACGTCGACCTGGGGCTTCACCCGAGCGACAGCGGCACGGAGCTGGACGTCCACTACCGGGTCACGGACAGCACGGTCGACTCGGCCGACTTCGTCGCGGGCATCGAGATCGGCTTCGGCCAGAGCCTCGACAAGCTCGCCGCGGCCTTCGCGCGCACAGACCGGCGCACCGAGGACAGCGGCACGGGCGAGCGCCCCATCGACACCACCAGCGACACCAACACCGACACAGGCACGGGCACAGGCACAGGCACGGGCACGGGCACGGGCACGGGCACGGGCACGGGCACGGGCACGGGCACGGGCACGGGCACGGGCACGGGCACAGACAGCGACACCAACACCAACACCGACCCAAGGAGCACCTCATGACTCAGCGGACCGGCGGCGGCCGCCGCGTCGTCACCAACATCGCCCTGTCCCTGGACGGCCGCTACGCCAAGCCCGACGACCCGTCGGACATGAGCTGGGTGATGCCGTACGCCGTCACCGACATCGCCCGCGACCACCTGACCGGCCTATGGGAGTCCGCGTCGACGGCCCTGCTCGGGCGGGTCAACGCCGAGGGTTTCCTGGGCTTCTGGCCCACCGTCATCGGCATGGAGGGCGCCGACCCGCGCGACGAGGGCTTCGCCAAGTGGCTCGTCGAGAGCGACAAGGTCGTCCTCTCCTCCACCCTCCGCGAGGCACCGTGGGAGCGGACGACACTCGCCGACGGGCCCACCGCCGAAGTGGTCGCCCGACTCAAGGGGACCGAGGGCGCGGACATCCTCGTCCTGTCCAGCGCGAGCGTCATCAAAGCGCTGCTCGCCGCCGACCAGGTCGACAGACTGGCACTCACGGTCTTCCCCGTCACGCTCGGAGGCGGCCCCCGTCTCTTCGACGACGGCCTGCCCGCCGGGCAGTGGGCCCTCGCCCACCAAAACGCGGGCGAGCACGGCACCCTGTCCCTCGTCTACGACCGGATCCGCTGACCCGGACACCCACCCTCGCTCCCCCCTTGGGCCTCACTCCGGCGGTGACGTACGGATGTAGTTCAAGGCCAGTTGGGTCAGCTCGGCCAGGAAGCGGTCCCGCGGGATGGGCGGCCGGTCGAGGAGGTAGCGGACCGTCAGATGCTCGACCGTGCGGACCAGCATCCACGCGGCCTCGTGCAGCGGAACGTCCGGGCGGAGTTCGTCGCGGCGGGTGGTGAGGTAGGCGAGGACCAGTTCGCCGATGCGGTCCTCGAAGACGCGCAGGGCCCGGCCGTCGTCGAGACGGGGGCCGTGCTCGACCGCGGCGCGGAGGAACGGCTGCTCCACGTCGAGGCCGTCGAGCAGCGTGGCGAGCGTGGCCCGGACGAGCACGGGCGCGGGCTGCTCGAACTGGCCCGTCATCCGGGCCGTGATCCCGGCGACCAACTGGTCGCTGTAGCGCTCGAGGACGGCGGAGACGATCGCGTCCTTGTGCGGGAAGTACTGGTACAGCGAGCCGGGGCTGAGACCGGCCGCCGTCGCTATGCGGCTGGTCGAGGCGCCTTCGTACCCGTGCTCGGCGAGGACCTGCTCGCCGGCCTCCAGGATGCGCCGCACCGTCGCCCGCGACCGGTCCTGACGCGGGGTCCTGCGCGGGGCAACGCGAGCGCGGGGTGCGCGAGGGGCGCCCGGTCCGGGCGATGACCTGGGCATCAGAAGGCGAGTTGAACGCGAATATGAGAGGCCGTCAGCATCGACTCATGGTCGCACACGAGCACCTGTCGCGAGAGCCCTCGGCCGAGCCGAATCCGACGCGGACGCCTTCACCGCACCGGTCCGCCCTTACGCCCCCGACGAGCCCGTCGCCCTCCCCCGTATACCCCAGGCGTTTCCGCGAGACCGAGCGCCGCAACCGTCGTGTGGGACGGCCGCTGCGGCTGTTGCGCCTCAGCCGTGGCCCCGTCGACGACCGGCTTCTCGCCACGATCGGCGAGCGGCTGACAGCACGCGACGAGGTAGCCGCCGCCCTGGCGCGCGCCATGCGCCCCGTCGACGCCGCCGGCCCCGGCCGGGTCACGATGCGGGAGTTCCGGCACGCGCTCGCCGACGGCATCGACGCCGTGCCCGAACCACCCGCCGCGTTGCGGGACTTCTTCGCCGCGGTCGACCCGGTGCCGGACTGGGTGGACTTCGACCTGGTCGACGAGGGGGGACGGGTGGCGCGCAGGTTCGGTCGCAGCGCCGCCGATGTGCTGTTGCAGCTCGCGCTGATCGGCTCGTACCGCTTCGACGGGCCGCCGCGGCTGCTGGTCGAGACGGGCGGGCTGCTCGGGGACTCCGCCTTGCGCAGGATCGCCGAGACACAGAAGTGGGCGACCGCGGTGACCGCTCCGGGCGCCCTGCGCCGCCCGGGCGAGGGGTTCCGCCTGACGGTGCAGGTCCGCGTCATGCACGCCCTGGTCAATCAGGCGTACGAGCGCGACGGCCGCTGGGACACCGAGCGTTGGGGGCTGCCGGTCAACCAGTCCGATCTCGCCTCGACGCTCGGCCTGTTCAACGCGGTCCAGTTGTTCGGGGTCCGTCTCCTCGGTGTGCGGGTGAGTCGCGCGGAGTCGCGCGCCTTCATGCACCTGTGGAAGTACGTCGGTCATCTCATGGGCGTCGACGCGGACTGGCTGTGCGACCGCGAGTCGGAGCAACACCGGCTCAATTACCACCTGTTGCTCACCCAGAGCTATGGCGGTCCGGCCGGTCCGCCCCTGGCCGGCGCGCTCGTCGAAGCGCAGCGCCACCTGCACTGCGACCACTTCGCCCGCGCGCGACACGCCTACGCGCGGGCCCGGCTGCTCAGCATGCTGCGCTACTTCCTCGGCCGCCAGGGCATGCGCGACCTGCACCTGCCGCTCACGCTCCCCTGGGCCGTGCCGCCCGTCATCGCCGCCAACCTCGTGCGCCACCATCTGCTCGGCCGCACCGAAAGGGGCCGCGCCCACCTGGAGCGCCGCGGCGACCGCTTCATCGAGCAGCATCTGCGCCGCCACTTCCACGAGCAGGCGCCCGCCATAGCGGAGCTCGACCGACCAGCGCCGCCCGGCGCGGTGCTCAAGGCGCGAAATCCGTGAGCGTCGAGGGGGCGGGCGTGAAAGGGTGCGGTTCGGTCAGGGCAGGGGGACACATGGGGCTCATTCACGGCTACGACATCTATCTGCGCCCTCGGAACGTCGCCAGGGCGCTGGCCAACCTGGCGGAGCTGGCGGCTCCGGGGCGCGCGGTGCCGCCCCTCGAAGTGACCCTGCCCGGCGGCGAACGGATCGTCCTGCCCTTCACCTCCCGCTTCGAGAGCGATCCGGTCGACTGCTGGACGGGCGGCACCCTCGAACTCGACATGTCCCTGACGTTCGCGGTCGATGACGCGCTGCGCGAGTACGAGCGGGAAGGTGGCCCCGCTTGCCGGACCGGCGGACATATGCGGATCGGGTACATCTACGCGACGATCCGGTTCGAGTCCTTCCTGTACCCCGACTACGCGTCGGTGGAGTGCTGGGCGGCTACGTCGAGGATGAGGCGATTGTTCGGGCGGTCGGGCAGCGTCCGGGAAGCGTTCACCGGGCTCGCCGCCGCCAGCGGCGCGGTGTGCTGTCTGTTCGACACTGGCGACGGCGCCCCCGAGCGGGTGTGCTGGCTCAGCGGCGAACCCGTGCGGGGCGGTGCCACGACCCCCGCTCTAGACATCCCCGCCCGGTGGTCCTTCGAGGATGGTCGGGGTGTATTCGAGAAGCTGGAGGCGGCCGTCGAAGGTGCGGCTCTCGACGAGGTCGAGGCGGATGTCGGGGTACGCGTCGAAGATCCGTTCCTGGCCGGTGGCGCCGGTGATGACCGGGAAGAGCACGACGCGGAAGCGGTCCACGAGACCGGCCGTGAGCAGTGACCGGCACAGCGAGAGACTGCCGAGGGTGCGCAGGGGGCGCGCGGAGTTCTTCTTCAGGTCACGTACCGCCTCCACCGCGTCGCCCCTGACCAGCTCTGTGTTCTGCCAGCTCAGCGGCGTCTCCAGGGTCGAGGAGAAGACCACCTTGGGCATGGTGTTCAACTCGGCGAAGCCGGGGTCGTCGGGCATCTGCGCGGCGAACCCGGACATCAGCCGATAGGTCGTGGCACCCATCAGGCTGGTGTGCTGTTTCTCGCCGTCACTGTCGAGCCAGCCGAGGTATTCGGGGCCCTCCATGCCCCAGAACCCCGGCCAGCCCTCTCCGGACGCGTAGCCGTCGAGCGAGATGATGAAGTCCACCATGAGGTCTGCCATCGGAACTCTCCCTCCGTACGTGGGCGCGTGTCATGGTGGTGACCGGCACCGACCCGGAAACTCATCGTCCGCGGGCCGGGCGAATCGCGTCTGGCCGGGCCCTGCCCCGCCGACACCGAGCACGGTGGTGCGCCTGATACATACCTGGTGCCACACATGTGCGGATGCGGGGCGCGCACCGGGAACCTCCCCCCGCACAATGATCGCCATGACCTCCCTCCACCTCAACCCGCTCTTCACCCGGCTCGCCGACGCGAGACACGTCCTCGTCGCGGGCGCGGGCGGCGGCTTCGACATCTACTCCGGCCTGCCACTGGCTCTCTCCCTCCTGCACCAGGGCAAGGAGGTCTCGCTCGCCAACCTCTCCTTCAGCGCGCTCGATGGTCTCCCTGCCGATGAGTGGGCGGCCCCGGACCTGGCCGCCGTCACCCCCGACTCCGCCCCGCACCAGCGCTACTTCCCGGAGCGGACGCTCGCCCAGTGGCTGGAGGGGCACGGCTATCCGTCCACCGTGTACGCCTTCCCGCAGACCGGGGTACGTCCTCTGCGCGCCGCCTACCAGGCGCTGGTCGAACTGCGGGGCATCGACGCCGTCGTCCTCGTCGACGGCGGTACGGACATCCTCATGCGCGGTGACGAAGCCGGTCTCGGCACTCCGGAGGAGGACCTGACCAGCGTGGCGGCGCTGGCAGCGCTGGACGACATAGCGATCCGGCTCGTCGTGTCCGTCGGGTTCGGGGTGGACGCATACCACGGTGTCAACCATGTGCAGGTGCTGGAGAACATCGCCGCACTGGAGCGCGACAGCGCGTATCTCGGCGCCTTCTCACTCCCCCGCTCCACCCGCGAGGGCGCCCTCTATCTCGACGCGGTGGCCCACGCGCAGCAGCGCACCGCCGAGCACCCCAGCATCGTCAATGGTTCCGTCGCGGCAGCGGTGCGCGGCGAGTTCGGCGACGTCCGGTTCACCGAACGCACCCGGGGCAGCGAGCTCTTCGTCAACCCGCTGATGTCCCTGTACTTCGCCTTCGAACTGCCGGCCCTTGCCGCCCGCTGCCTCTACTTGGACCGCATCGAGGACACGTATCTGATGCGCCAGGTGCAGACACGTATCGCCGACTACCGCGACACCGTCGTGACGCGCCCGCCGCGCGGCTTCCCGCATTAGGGCTAGCGGCTACGAGGCGTTCCCTCGGGGCCGATCGACTGTCAGACCCGTCTGGGATGCTCCGGGAATGGAGACGATCGCGGAGACGGGGACAGGGACGGGGACGGAGACGGACATGGAGACGGGCATGGAGATGGCCGTGCAGCTGACGATCGACTGCTCCGATCCTCAGCGGATGGTGGCCTTCTGGGCCGAGGCCCTCGGATACGTTCCCGAACCCCCGCCGGCCGGGCACGCCACATGGCGTGCCTACTGGGCGGCGACGGGGGTGCCCGAGGCGGAGCTGCCGACGGGGGCCGGGGACGTCCCCGAGTCGATCGTCGACCCCGCCGGGTACGGGCCGAGGGTGTGGTTCCAGCAGGTCCCGGAGGCGAAGACCGCCAAGAACCGCTGGCATTTCGACCTGAAGGTCGGCGGCGGCCGCGACGTCCCCCTGGACGTGCGCGCACAGCGGGTCAAGGACACGGTGGAACGACTGGTCGCGGCGGGTGCCACCGTGCTGCGGATCAAGGACGATCCCGGCACGGGGTTCTACGCCACGGCGATGCAGGACCCCGAGGGCAACGAGTTCGATGTCGTCTGAGAGCGGACCCGGCTTCCCCTGAGACCCGGGCCCGGCTTCCTCTGCGACCCGGGCCCGGATCCCTCACCCCGCGCGGGGCGGCAGTCTGTGCAGCGTCACCTCGGTCAGCTCCCCCTGGTCCGCCATGGCCGTCATGTATGTACAGAACGGCTGGCGGCGCCGGTCCGTCGGCGATCCCGGGTTCAGCAGGCGCAGCCCGCCCGGGGCCGTCGTGTCCCAGGGGATGTGGCTGTGCCCGAAGACCAGGACGTCGAGGTCGGGGAAGCGGTCGGCGCAGCGGCGTTCTCTTCCCTGGGCCGCGCCCGTCTCGTGGACGACGCCGAAGCGCAGCCCGCCGAGCTCCGCCCGGGCCACCTCCGGCAGACGCGCCCGCAGCTCGGGGCCGTCGTTGTTGCCGTAGACGCCGATCAGGCGCCGGGAGCGGGACTCCAGCAGATCGAGCGTCGCGGTGTCCACCCAGTCACCGGCGTGGACGACGACGTCGGCGCGCGCGATCTGCTCGAGCAGCTCCGCGGGCAGCTCCTTCGCTCGCTTCGGCAGATGGGTGTCCGACATCAGCAGCAGACGCATGCGGCCCACTATCGCGCATCGTCCGGCGCCTCTTCCGCACGTCAGCACCGTGCGCCCCGGGTGTCTGTGATCGTTTCGGGGGGAAGGGGCACCCCGTGCGCGAAGCAACTGACCCACTTCTCAACCTCGTCAAGCGTGGCAAGGAACCCGCCGTGGTGCAGACGGTGCGCTCCACCGCCGCGGCCGTGATCTCCTATGTCGTCGCCCTCCACCTCAGCAGCGAACCCGTCCCGCTCACCGCTCCGCTGACCGCCCTCCTCGTCGTCCAGGTCACCCTCTACGCGACCATCCGCACCGGCATCAGCCGGGTGAACGCCGTCGTGGCGGGCGTGCTCATCGCCATCGGTTTCAGCGCGCTCGTCGGGCTCACCTGGTGGAGCCTCGGCCTGATCATCCTGGCGGCGCTCACCATCGGACGGTTCGTCAAAGCGGGTGATTTCCTCGTCGAGGTCGCGATCAGCGCGATGCTGGTCCTCGGCGTCACCCAGGCGGCGGGCGCGGCCTGGGACCGCGTCCTGGAAACGCTGATCGGCGCGGTCGTCGGCCTTCTCTTCAACACCCTCTTCGTCCCTCCGGTGTGGGTGTCGACGGCCGGAGAGTCGCTGCTCGACCTGTCCGGCAGGATGTGCCGGCTGGCGAGCAGCATGCAGGAACAGCTCGCCCGGCCCGTGTCGGTCGCGGAGGCGGCGACGAAACTGCACGAGGCGCGCCGCCTCGACAACGACATCGCCGACGTCGACGCCGCGCTGCGGCAGGCCGAGGACAGTCTGCGGCTCAACCCGCGGGTCAAGGAGGGGCTCCTCTCCCGGGTCGTCCTGCGCACCGGCCTCGACACGCTCGAGATCTGCTCGGTGGTCCTGCGGGTGTCGTCCCGGACCCTCACCGATCTGGCCAAGGCCCGCGCGGGCGAACCGCTCTTCCCGGCGCACATCGCTGCCGCGTTCCAGGAGATGTACACCCACATCGGCGGCGCGTTCCAGGCGTTCGCCGTGCTCATCACCTCGCAGGTCAGCGCGAACGCGGAGGACGCCGAGTCCCGCCTCACCGAGGAACTCGCCGCCGGACGCAAGAGCCGTGACCAGGTCGCCGACATGCTCCTCGACCTCGTCCAGGCCCACCCCGGGCAGTGGCAGCTGCACGGTGCCCTGCTGGCCGAGGCCGACCGCATCCTGGACGAGATGGACGTCGAGAAGCGCTCCGCACGCCTGGTGGAGGAACTCGACCTGCGCTCCCGCGAGATGCAGGACAAATACCCCCGCCTGACCGAACTGAGGCGCCGCCTCCGCAACACGTCCCGCCGCTTGCGCCGCCGTCGCTGAGGGCCACCGCCGCACCGGCGAGCAGTACCCCCCGCCCCGGTCCTCGGCTCGCAGGACCAGGAGCAGCGCCCCTACGTATCGCTCGGCCCTCGCTCGACCTCCGGGCGGCGGGAGCGCTTCTGGGTGCCACAACCCGGACTGGGACACATGGGGTGTGACAGTGCGGGACCCGGACGGGTATCTGCTGGTGCTGTCCGCCCGCGGCTGGTCCACCTCGTAGGCCGAGCCTCGGCCGCTCGGAGTCAGCCGCTACGCGACCACCGCCGCCTCTCCCCCGGTCAGGCTCAGCAGTTGCTCGAACGTCGTCGGGAAGAGGGTGTGGGGCATGCCTCCGCCCGCCCAGATCTGCCCGTGCTCCTCGAGGGCCGTGTCGACCAGTGTGCGCACCGGGCGCGGGTGGCCCACGGGTGCCACGCCTCCGACCTCCTGGCCGGTCGCGGCGAGTACGAAGGCGGGGTCGGCGCGGCGGATTCTGTTGCGTGCCACGCCCAGCAGGCGGGCGACGAGGCGGGTGTCCACGCGGTGGGCCCCGCTGGTGACGACGAGCAGGGGTTCGCCGTCGACGGAGAAGATCAGGCTGTTGGCGATCGCCCCGACCGGGCAGCCGACTTGCTCCGCGGCCGCGGCGGCGGTGCGCGCCTCCGCGGGGAGTTCGACCACTTCCTCGGTGGCGCCGCTGCGGCGCAGGGCGGCGCGGACTCTCTCCACGGGGTCGTGGCCCCGGGGCCGGCCGGGCGCGGGTTCGGCTCGCTGTCGTTCCGGGGCCAGGATCGCCCAGAGTTGCTTGTCGTGGCGTGCCCCGTCGTACTTCCACGCCTCGCGCCGTACGCCTTCGAGCGTCATGCCGAGCCGCTTCGCCACCGCCGAGCTGCGGTCGTTGTCGGCGCGGCAGTGCCATTCGGCGCGGTGCAGTCCCCGGGTGGTGAACGCCCAGTCCAGCAGCGCGTCGCACGCCCGCGTGATCAGCCCGTACCCTTCCGCGGCGGGTTCCAGCCAGCACCCGATCTCACACGTACCGGCGGCGGCGTCGAAGGCGACGAACATGACGCCGCCGACCAGGACGCCGTTCTGCCAGATGCCGTAGAGGCGGGCGCCGTCGTGGGCCCGGCGTTCGGCGTACCGCTGGAGCGTGGCCCGCGCCCCGGCCACGTCGCCGGTGACGAACGCGGGCCCGACCCACGGCCGGATGTGCTCGCGCGCCCGGTCCATGTGGGCGGCGAACTCCTCGGCGTGCCAGACCTCCAGTTCGCCGAGGCGGGCGTCGTCACGCAGGGGCAGCGAGAACATGGGCACCGGCACCTTCCATTTACATAACAGGCGTTACGGCAATGTACCGTGGCGGCATGGCACGCACCAAGGGAGATCACGAGGCCCGCCGACGCGACGTCTCCGCGGCGGTCTGGCAGGTGATGGCCACCCGCGGCTTCGCCGGTCTGACCCTGCGGGCGGTCGCCGCCGAACTCGGGGCGACGACCGGGCTGCTCACGCACTACTTCCCGACCAAGCGGGCCCTGGTGGAGTACGCGCTCGACCTGCTCGAACAGCGCACGCTCTCCCGTCCCCGGCGTGCGGCGGGCGAAGGTCTGGCCGCCTTCAGGGCCGCGCTTCTCGACATCCTGCCGCTGACTCCCGAGGCCACCGACAGCAACCGGATCTGGGTCTCGTCCTGGGACGCCTCGCTCTCCGACCCCGTACTGAGCGACGACTACGCCCGTAAGTACGCCGACAGCCGCGACAGGCTCGCCGAGCGGGTGGCCGCCGCTCAAGAACGCGGCGAACTGCCGGGCGGCGACCCCGCGCACATCGCGGCCACGGCGCAATCATTCGTACTCGGTTTGGTGGTGCAGGCATTGTTCGCGCCGGAGACGTTTCCGCCGGATCGCCAGATCGCTTTGCTGGACGATTTCCTGGCCGGCCTGGCCCGGCCTTTTCCTGAAGCGGTCAGTCCTCGGCGCGGTGCAGTTTGATCTCGCGGTTCACGAAGAGGTGCACGAAACCGCAGTGCCAGCAGATCAGTCCCGTAGCGGTTTCGTCCGCCCACGCCAGCTTGAACAACTCGCCGCCCGTGCTGTTGAGTTTCACTCCTCGTTCACGGAAGAGATCGCTCTTGCAGACCTGGCAGGAAATCCACATGTCCCCCAGTGACGCACGCACCGCTTTGGCCATCTTGCCCATCCCTTCCGAGCGGATTCCGGTTGATCATCGTAGGGGTGTCGCCGACGAAGTTCTTACTCAAGTCGCCGTGACGGCGGACATTGCGATGAGAGAGTGCGCTCACCGCAACCCCTTCCTGGAGGCGCCGTGAATCACCAGGCCGGGGAGACGTAGCCGGCTCGGCCGAATTGGTCGCTCCGAGGAGGTTAGCGGGACGGCCTGACAGGACATGCGTACGGAGGCTGCGGTGCGGCCCGGCCCGCGGGAAGTGGTCCGCGGGGGCCGCGTTCGCAGGTGTCCTGTTCACAGATGCTGGGTTCACAGGTGCCGGGTTCACACGTGCTGTGTGCACACGTGCTGTGTTCGTGGGTGCTGTGTTCGTAGGTGCGTGTTTCGTAGGTGAGTGAGGTGTGTGTGCATGCGTGAGGCAACGCAGGGTCGACGCGTCGAGACGGTGGCCCGGCCGGGGGCGGCCGAGGTCAAGCCGCAGTGGCAGAACCTGTTCCAGGCGCCGGTCTATCAGGGTGACTTCGCCGACCACATGGACGTGGAGGTGGAGGTGAGGATGGAGTCGGAGCAGGCTGGCGGCGCCCCTCGCCGACGCGGCCGTCGCCGTCCGTCCTGATCCTCGCCCCGGCCGCGCCGGTCCCGCGAGCTACTGACGCGGCTCGGCCGCCCGCGCCGTGACCCGCTCGTCGGCGTGCGCGTCGGCCACTGCGGTCTGCTCCTGCCCGACGCCGTTCCCCGGGCCCCGCAGCATTACGTACACCAGCAGCCCGGCCATGACCGCGGCACCCACCCACATGGCCTGTTGCCAGCCGTGCACGAAGGACTGCTGTGCCGCGGCGACCACGTCCTGCGCTCGGGCCCCTGCTCGCGGCGCGGCCTCGACCGCGTTGGCGACACCTTCGCGGGCGGGGGCCGCGGCGTCGTCCGGGATGCCGGCGAGGCGGCCGTCCATGGCGTCGCGGTAGCCCGCCGACAGAAGGGCTCCGAGCATGGCGACGCCGAGGGCGGTGCCGAACTCACGCGTGACGTCGTTGAGGGCGGAGGCCACGCCCTGCTGGGCGCGGGGCAGGGAACCGGTGATCGCCTCGGTGGACGGTGTCATCGACAGGCCCATGCCGATGCCCATGGCGATCATGCCGGCCAGGATGGACAGGTATCCGCCGCTCACGGAGACGAACAGGGCCATCAGTGCCAGGCCGAGCGCGGCCACGGCGACGCCCAGCCCCATGGTGGAGCGGGCTCCGATCCTGGCTGCCAGCTTCGGGGCCAGGCCCGACGTCAGCATCATCATGACCGCCATCGGCATCATCGCCACCGTGGACAGCAGACCCGTCCAGCCCAGAACGGCCTGGAAGAACGGGAAGAGGACCACGGCGATACCCGCCTGGACGCCGAAGACGACCAGCAGGGTGACCGATCCGCTCGCCAGGCCGCGCTCGCGGAACAGGCGCACATCGAGCAACGAGGCGTCGCGGCGGCGCAGTTCCCAGGCGACGAAGGCGACGGCGGCCAGGACGCCGACCGCGAGCCCCGCAAGAGTCGCCGGTGCGGTCCAGCCGCGTTCGGGGCCTTCTTGCAGCACGAAGATCAGGCCGATCACGGCGACCGCCGACAGGAGGGCGCCCGTCACGTCGAGGGGGTGGCGCGCGCTCTCGCGGGAGTTGGGCACCGCCTTCCAGGTCATCGCCAGTGCCACGACGACCAGGACGACGGGCAGGAAGAACAGCAGGCGCCAGTCGGCGACGTCGACGAGGAGCGCGGAGAGAAACATTCCGAGGATGCCGCCGCCTCCCGCGACGCCGGTCCACACACCTATCGCCTTGCCCCGCCGCTCCTCGGGGAAGGTGGAGGTGATGACGGCCAGCGTGATCGGCATGATCGTCGCGGCGCCGACCCCTGCGGCCACACGCGCGGCGATCATCACACCCGCCGAGGGGGCCAGACCCGCCACGACGCTGGCGGCGCCGAAGAGGGTCAGGCCCGCGAGCAGCATGGGTTTGCGGCCGATCCGGTCGCCGATCGCGCCCAGCGGCAGCAGCAGCGCGGCCAGGGCCAGGGTGTAGATGTTGATGATCCACAGAACGGTGTTCTGCGAGGCGCCGAATTCCACCGCCATGTGGGTCTGTGCGACGTTCAGTCCGGACACCGACGCGATGACGGCCATCAGCGCGATCGAGACGGCGATCAGAATCGTACGCAGTTGTCGCGCGTCCGGCGTTCTCGCGTCGCCGGGCGGGACGGTCGCCGCGCGGGACGGCTGCGGATCACTCATGGATTCTCCTCAGGTACACGGCACATGTGTTTCGTGTTCCGACGTTAGGTGTGCCTTGCCTGAAAGGTATACAAGGTTGCGCATGACGCAAGAAGACGGTGCCGTGGAGGGCCTCGTGCGCAAAGGGAAGTCGTGGGCGCGGCGCCCGCACCGGCGCACCGGCGCTCATGCACGGACGCGCGATCCCCGGGTACGGGAACCGCCATGGGCGAGATACTCGTGGGCACGTGTTCGTGGACAGACCCGGCGCTGGTACGCAGCGGCTGGTATCCGGCCGGGCACCGGGACGCCGAAGGGCGGCTGCGGTTCTATGCGGGGCGGTTCCCGGTCGTCGAGGCCGACGCGTCGTACTTCGCCCTGCCGCAGGAGCGGGTCAGCCGGATGTGGGCCGAGCGCACCCCGGACGGTTTCACCTTCGACGTGAAGGCGTTCTCCTTGCTGACCGGACATCCCACGCGTGCGGCGGTGATGCCGGACGGGCTGCCGCCCGACGCCGGGGACGACGGCGTGCTCGACGCGGTGTGGGCGCGGTTCGCCGAGGCCGTGACGCCGTTGCGGCAGTCCGGCCGGCTCGGCAGCGTGCTGTTCCAGTTCCCGCCGTGGCTGCGGCCCGGCGAACGGGCCGACCGGGTCCTCGCGCGGACCGCGCGGCGCACCGCGGGCTGGCCGGTCGCCGTGGAGTTCCGGCATCCGGACTGGTGGCGTGCGGGGCGGGCCGAGGACACGTGTGCGCGCCTCGCGAATCTGGGCATGGCCGCGGTCGCCGTCGACATGGCCCAGGGTCTGCCGTCCTCCATCCCCCCGGTCACCCCGGTCGGCGACCCGCGCCTCACCGTCGTACGGTTCCACGGGCGCAGCGCGTCCTGGGGTCGGGGCAGCAAGGAGGACCGCTTCCGG
Organism: Streptomyces sp. SGAir0957; assembly: GCF_043523415.1. Classification (NCBI taxonomy): domain Bacteria; kingdom Bacillati; phylum Actinomycetota; class Actinomycetes; order Kitasatosporales; family Streptomycetaceae; genus Streptomyces; species Streptomyces sp. SGAir0957. Next base: position 8,108,044 of record NZ_CP027293.1, on the reverse strand, counting down.
CACACGTATGACGACGCCGAACTGTCCGGGTGGCTGCCGCGGTTGCGGGAACTCGCCGGACAGGTCGAGCGGATGCACGTGCTGTTCAACAACTGCTGCGGCGACGCCTCCGTGCGGGCCGCCGAGCGGATGCGTGAACTGTTGCGGGAGGCCCGGTCGTCCGTGTGACCTCGCGGAGCGCGGTCAGCCGTTGACGCGGACGCCGAACTGGAAGCTGCCGATCGTGCTCATCGACTCGTAGCGCACGGAGGTGCCCGGGTACGGCGCGTGCAGCACCTGACCGTTGCCCGCGTAGAGGCCCACGTGCTCGGTGTTGTTGAAGAAGACCAGGTCGCCGGGCTTGAGTGCGCTCATGCCGATGTGCGGGCCCTCGTTGACCTGCGTGTACGTGACCCGGGATATGTGGGCCCCGGCCTGCGCGTACGCCCACTGGGTGAGCCCCGAGCAGTCGTAGGAGTTGGGGCCCGTGCCGCCGCGGACGTACGGCTTGCCGATCTGGGACGCGGCGGCGTTGAGGGCGGCGGCGCCGATCCCGGAGGCGGCCACCTCCTTGCCGAGCTCGACCCGGGTCGTGGCGGAGCGGCTGGCGCGCTCGTCCTCCTCGGCCATCTGCCGGCGCTCGGCGGCGGTGAGGGTGTTGAGGAGCTTCTGCGCCTTGCTGAGCTTGCCCTGGATCTCGGTCTTCTTCTTGCCGAGTTCGGTGCGGGTCCCGGCGAGGTCCTTGAGCTTCTCGGCGGCCTCCGCGCGCTCCTGCGCCAGCTCGCGCTGCTTGGCCTGCACCTGCTTCAGCGACTCCAGCTGCTGCGCGGAGAGCGAGTCGATCGTCGACGCCTTGTCGAGGTAGTCGTCCGGGTCGGCGGAGAGAAAGAGCTGGACCGAGGGGTCGATGCCGCCGGAGCGGTACTGCTCGCTGGCCATCACGCCGAGGCCCGTGCGCAGTTCGTTGAGTTCACCCTGCTCACGGGCGACCTTGTCCTGGAGCAGGCTGATCTCCTTCTCCAGCTTCTCCTGCTTCTCCTTGGCCCCGTCGTACTGGTTGGTGGCCCGCTCCGCCTCCGCGTACAACCTGTCGACCTGCGCCTTGACCTCGGTCTTGGTGGGCTTGGGGGCCGCGTTCGCACCCTGTGCGGACAGGGCCACGGCGGCGGTGGCGGTCGCGGTGAGCACGGTCACACGTGTGCGGCCGGGCTGCTTGGGTCGACGGTGGGACGACACGGAGGCGAGCTCCTTCTTTCCTGCCGCCCACGGCACGGTCCACGGGCGGTGCCCTCCCCCGTCACCCACCTCGTGTGCGTGATCTTGGAGAGGCCCGAGCCCGACCTTAGTGACCTTACTGTGACTGTTTCAAAGTTTGAGCTGAAAATTATCGGCCATTTCTCCACACGGGCCGCACAACCCACGTACGGCAACGGTCACTTGACGCTGCGTCGCGATCAGGTCGCGTCGGCGTCGCACCGCTCCGGCCTCATGTGTCGGCCCCCGCGTCGGTGTGACGACGTCCGGAGCGGCTGCCCTGCCAGTCGAGGACCATGACCGTGGCGTCGTCCGGCAGCCCCTCCCGGCACACGTCGTGCACCGCGTCGATCAGCGCCCGTACCGCCTCCCGCGGATGCTCGTCCGCCGTGGCCAGCAGAATGCCGGGCATGTCGATGTCGGCGCTCTCCCGCTCGCGCATCCCGTCCGTGAGCAGGACGAGCCGGTCACCAGGTGCGAAGTGGAAGCGCTGCACGTCGTAGCGGACCGGGGCGGGGACGCCGAACGGCAGGTTGACCGCGAGCCGCACCTCCTCGACCCGGCCGTCCCGCAGCAGCAGCGGCCAGGGATGACCGGCGTTGACGAGCTGGCACTCGCCCGTCTCCAGCGCCACGCAGAACAACTGGCCCGTCGTCATGCCGCGGGCGTGTTGGGCGAGCGCCTCGTGCGCGGCGTACGCCTGTTCCCGCACGCCACCCTCCGCGCGCCGGGACTGCCGCAGGGCGTTGACGGTGAGCGTCGCGAGGAGCGCGGAGGCGGTGTCGTGGCCCATCGCGTCGGTGATGGACAGGTGCAGGCTGCCTTGGTCGAGGCTGTAGTCGAAGGTGTCGCCGCCCACGTCGTTGGCCGGGGCCAGACCGCAGGCCAGCGTGAACTGCGCCGCCTCGCAGGTCGACGCCGACGGCAACAGCTGATGCTGGATCTCCGCGGCCAGGCTCATACCCGACGTGCGACCGCCCCAGTGGTAGAGGTCGGTGAAGCGCCGGTCGGTCACCACGATGTACGCGAGCGCGTGCGCGGCCTGCGCCACCGCGTCCCGCACGACGTCGTCCGCGCGCGGCACGACCAGCTCCAGGACGCCGATGCAGTCGCCGCGGTTCGTCACCGGCGCGACGAGCCGGTACCGCCGCCCGGCCCCCGTCCCGCTCACCCTCCTCGCCCTCCTCGTCCTCCTTGCCCTCCTCGCCCTCCTCGTCCTCCTCGTCCTCCTCGTCCTCCTGCAGCAATTCCTGGGTGCGCAGCACCCGCTCGTACCGGCTGCCCGGCAACCGCATCCGCTCCGCCACGCCGCGCGCCTGCCTCGCCGTACCGGCCCGGGGCAGCCGCACCACCTCCTGCCCGACCACGTCCAGGAACAGGAACGACACGCCGTCCGCGCCGAAACGCCGCTCCAGGGCGCGGGCCACCACGTCCACCGACTCGACGGGCGCGGCATCCTCCGCGGCCTTCAGCAGCGCGTCCAGCCCTGCCAGCTCACCAGGCACAGTCCTGTTCACTCCCGTCGGGGCCCTCGAACGCCCGCACTTCATCCGGCGGACACCCTTCCCCCGCAGTCCACCGCACCACCGCCCCGCCCGCATCCCCGCGGACGTATCCGGGTGGCGGGGCGACATGTGTGTACGGCCGCCCCGCAGACGCTCACCGCCGAGACCGGCGGCTTCAGCGACCTCTCGGAGCCGTTGCCCGGCCCCGTCGAGTCCGGCGCGTTCCTCGTCCGTTCTCTGACGGAGTCGGCACGGCCGGCAAACCTCACCCGCGTACGAGAAAGCCCTGGGGGCGGGCGGTGAACCGGCCGCCCCCAGGGCTTCGCCGAGGCGCTGTCGCGATCAGGCGACCGGAGCCACCGGCACGTCGGTGGCGGCCTCGGTCTCCTTCGCCAGGCGCTCCATGCCGCTCGTGTCCTTCAGCGGCTTCTCCTTGATGAAGACCACGGCGACCAGCGCGAGCAGCGCGAACGGCGTGGCCACCAGGAAGAGGTCACCGGTGGCGACCCCGTACGCGTGCTCCACGATCTCCCGCATCGGGGCAGGCAGCTTCGTCATGTCCGGAACGCTGTGGCCCCCGCCCTGCGAGGCGCCGGCCGGAACCCCGGAGGCGGCGAGCCCCTTGGTCATCTCGGTGGCGACACGGTTGGCGAGGATCGCGCCGAGGACGCTGGTGCCGATGGTGCCGCCCATGCTGCGGAAGAATGACAACACCGACGTGACGGCGCCGAGTTCGGTCGCGGGAACGTCGTTCTGCGCGGCCAGGACGAGGTTCTGCATCATCATGCCGACGCCGATCCCCAGGATCGCCATGTAGAGGCTGAGCAGCCCGAAGGGGGTCTCGGCGTCGATGGTCGACAGCAAGGCGAGACCCACGGCCATGGCGGTCGCGCCGGTGACGAGGTACCGCTTCCAGCGGCCGGTGGCGCTGATGATCTGCCCGGCGACCGTGGAGGAGACGAGCAGGCCGAGGATCATGGGCAGGCTCATGAGGCCCGCGACGGTCGGGGACTTGCCCAGGGCCACCTGGAAGTACTGCGACAGGAAGACCGTTCCGCCGAACATGGCCAGACCGACGAAGAGGCCGGCCAGCGTCGTGAGCGACACCGTGCGGTTGCGGAAGATACGGAGCGGGATGACCGGCTCGGGCACCCGTGACTCGACGAAGACGGCGACAGCGAGCAGCAGCACTCCCCCACCGGTCAGCGCGGCGGTCTGCCACGACGCCCAGTCGAACTGGTTGCCCGCGAGCGACACCCAGATCAGGAGCGCGCAGACACCGGCGACGATGAGGAAGGCGCCCAGGAAGTCGATCTTCACCTCGCGACGGACGGTGGGCAGCTTCAGGGTCAGCTGCAGTAGCACGATGGCGAGCAGCGCGAACGGTACGCCGATGAAGAAGCACCAGCGCCAGCCCAGCCAGTCCGTGTCGACCAGGACACCGCCGATGAGCGGGCCGGCGACGGTGCCGACGGCGAACACGGCGCCGAAGATCCCCGCGTACTTGCCGAGGCGGCGCGGCGGAATGATCGCGGCCATGACGACCTGCGCCAGGGCCGTGAGCCCGCCCGCGCCGATGCCCTGCGCGACACGGCTGAAGATGAGCAGCCCCACGTCGTGCGAGAAACCGGCGAGCAGCGAGCCGACCACGAACATGCAGAGCGACAGCTGGAGCAGCAGCTTCTTGTTGAAGAGGTCGGAGAGCTTGCCCCACAGCGGCACGGTCGCCGTCATGGCGAGCAGCTCCGCGGTGACGACCCAGGTGTAGGAGGACTGGCTCGCGCCGAGGTCGGCGATGATCCTGGGCAGCGCGTTGGAGACCACGGTTCCGGCCAGGATGGCCACGAACATGCCCGCCATCAGCCCGGACATCGCCTGGAGTATCTGCCGGTTGGTCATGGAGGTCGGTGGCGCCTCTTCAGGCACCGCTGATGCAGTCACTGCTTCTCTTTCGGAATCTGACGGCGGGCGTGGGACACGTCCGCGCGTGCGGGGGGCACCCGGCGGGGCGCGGCGAAGGCGCGCGCCGCCGGGCGGCATGGTGGAACGTCTTGGTCGGCCGTAGCGCTCGGTCGGTCTTCGCCCTTCGGCCTTCGGCCTTGTCAGTCGTCGGACGCGTCGGATGTGTCGGACGTGTCGTATGTGTCGGACGTGGCAGGGGGCGTCGGCAGCCCGGCGGCCAGGTGCTCGAACACCTCACGGAACACGTCGCTGAACGTGGTCGCGTCCTGCCGTACGCACCAGTGCTCGACGGCGACGCGGCACGCCGTCGCGCCGACCGCGGCCAGCAGCCGGGGGTACAGACCGAGGGCCCGGCGCCGCTGCTCGTCCTCGGCGGGCGTACGGGTCCGCCGCTCGTCGGTGAACAGCGGGGAACCCGCGCCGATCCGTACGGCGATGACCTCGGCCAGCCCGACCTCGTCGGCCAGGTGTGCGCCGAGGCTGCGCGAGAGGAGCTCCGGGGAGCGGCGCAGTACGTCTGCGTGGAGCTGCCACAACTCCTGCTGCTGCTCGACCTCGGCCAGTTCGAGCGCCAAGGCGTCGCGCAGCGCTTGGAGCGCGGTGTGTTCGGGCGGTGCGTCGAGCACGGCACGGCGCACGCGGGCGCTCGACTCCGCGCCGATCATGACGAAGACCTCGTCGCGGGAGTCGAAGTAGTTGAAGAAGGTGCGCGGGGAGACACCCGCCGCCTCGCTGATCGCGTCGACGGTCACATGTTCCACCCCGTGCTCGGCGGCGAGCCGCACCGCCGCCTCGACGAGCGCGGCACGCGTCGCCCGCTTCTTCCGCTCCCGCCAACCGCCCTCCTGGGCACCCTTCGCTTCCACATCTTGCATGGTACGCAAAAATGCAGGATCTGCAATCTCGGCCGGGACGTGCCCCGAAGCGCAGCTAGGAACCATCGACGTAACTGAGGTGGACCGCACACACCCGACACCGGAACAGATAAGTGGTCACGTCCCCGGTCCCGTCCCCGTAATGGAAGAACCACGACGGCCCCTGCCATTGGTCAGGGTTTGTGTGCGAAGACCCAGCGGTTGCCTGCCAAGGCGTCGTTCGTCTCGGGGAGTGGGCCGCGGCCGTGGTGGTGGGTGTATTCGAAGGGGGTGTGGACCGATGTGGACCAGCCCTGGCCGGCCAGGGCGCCCGCGGAGTCCGGGCGGGGCTCCTTCGCGAACAGGGCGAGGAGGTCGATGCCGATCTGCGCGGTCGTGGAGATGTAGAGGGGGCTGTCGCGGTAGGTCAGCAGGTCAGGTTCGAGCTTGACCTCGTAGGCGAGGGCGCTGCCGCGCGCGCTCAGCCGGTCCACCGTGGCGACGAGGGTCCTCTCGGCGTCGGCGGGGAGGTAGAACAGCAGGCCCTCGGCCAGCCAGACGGTCGGGGCGCCCGGGTCGAAGCCGGAGTCGGTGAGGGCCGCGACCCAGTCGGCGCGGAGATCGGCCGGGACCGTTACGCGCTTCGCCTGCGGCGTGGCCGACAGGCTGTCGAGCACCTTGTGCTTGAAGGCAAGCACCTCCGCCCTGTCGATCTCGAAGACGACGCTGCCGGGGGGCCAGTCGAGCCGGAAGGCACGGGTGTCGAGGCCCGCCCCGAGGAGGACGATCTGGCGGGCGCCCCCCGCGGTCGCCGATTCGAGGAGGTAGTCGTCGAGGACGCGTGTCCGCAGCCCGAAGTAGCGCGCGAAACGCCCCCAGAGCGGATTCGCGTCCCCGTCGGGCACGTGCTTCGGGTGGGTCGGCCATCCGGCGGACGCCGGTGCGGCGAGCACGAAGTGTTCGGCGAACACGTCCTGGGCGAGGCTGTCGTGCCGGTGGGTCTCGATGGCTCGTGCGGCGGCGACCAGGAGCGCGGTGGTCCCGACTCCGCTTCGGACGCCGGTGTCGTACTGCGTTGTCCCGACCACGTTTCCTCCGTCGACATGAATGTGGCATGGGTGCGGCGTGGGTGTGACTTGGGTGCGGCGTGGGTGTGACTTGGGGTGCGTTAAGGGTGGCCTCGGGGTGACTTCGGGCTCAGCGGCTCCGCTCCCGCGGCAGCAGGACGGGTTTGACGACGCGGCCGGCGGCACAGTCGCGTTCGGCCTCGTTGATGTCGGCGAGCGGATACGTCCGGATCAGGTCGTCGAACGGGAAGCGGCCCGCCTGCCACAGGTCGATCAGGCGCGGGATCAGCAGTCCGGGCACCGCGTCCCCCTCGCAGATGTGGGAGAGGCGCCTGCCGCGGTCCAGTGCCCCCACGTCGATGGGCAAGGGCGTGCGAAGGCGTGCCACCAGGCCGAGATGGCCGGTCGGGCGCAGGGACTTGAGCGCGTCGTTGATGAGCGCGGGGTCGGCGGTGGTGTCGAGGGCGTGGTGGGCGCCGCCGCCGGTCAGCCGCCGGATGCGGGCGGGCAGGTCGGGGGTGGCGGCGGGCAGGGGTGTCGCGCCGTACCGTTCCGCGAGGACGAGGCGTTCGGGGTACTGGTCGACGGCGACGGTCGCCGCTCCGGATGCGGTGGCGGCCATGACCGCCGCCAGGCCGACCGCGCCCGCGCCGAGAACGACGACGGTCTCACCGGGCCCGGCGCCGAAGGAGTTGAGGACCGCTCCGGCGCCGGTGAGGAACCCGCAGCCGAGGGGGCCGAGCAGTTCGAGGGGCAGGGAGGGGTCGACCCGGACGGCGTTGCGGGCCGGGACGAGCGCGTACTCGGCGAACGAGGACTGCCCGAACCAGCGCGGGGCAAGTGTCTCCCCCGCCGCGTCGGTGAACCTGGCGGAGTTCTCTTTGCGCCCTCCGAACAGGTTGAGCGCGGCGAAGGAGTCGCAGTAGGCGGGGGCCGCGTTCAGGCAGCTGGGGCAGTGGCCGCACGAGTCGAAGCTCAGGACGACGTGGTCGCCGGTGCGCAGGCCGGTGTCTGGCCCGCCGACCTCCGCCACGATGCCCGCCCCTTCATGGCCGAGGACCGCGGGCAGCGGCGAGCGGCCCGCGGAACACCGGACCGCGAGATCGGTACGGCACATGCCGCAGCCCGCGATCCGCACCAGGATCTCGTCCTCGGAAGGACCCGAGTGCAGCAGCACCTTCTCGAGCGTGAACCGGCTCTCGGGTGAGCGCAGGACCGCCGCGTCGAACCTTCTCGACATGCCGGCGGTCAGCCCGCGGCGACGGCCGCGGCCGCGTGTTCCTGGGCGTGCCGGTCCATCTCCGCCCGGAAGGCGGCGATCAACTCGGGTGTGATCCGGCCGGTGTTGCGGTCCCCGCCCTCGCAGACCGCGCCCCGCACCCCGACGATGTCGGTACCGATGCCGGTCAGCGCGGCGAGGTCGGCCGCCCGCACGCTGCCGGCGAGGGCGGCGAGGAGTTCGGCCTCGTGGGACCGGCGTACGAACTCGGCGCAGATCTCCGTCGGCACGTGGTCGAAGAGCCGGGTGCCGTCCTTGATGGCGGTGTCGAGCATGGCCGCGTCCGCGCCCGACCGCACGGCGATGTCGGGCAGGGCGAGCGGGTTGACGCAGCCGATCCGGTGGGCGTCGGCGTACCCGGAGGCGACGACGAAGGCGTCCGGCCGGTACTCCTTCACGGCCCGCACGACGCCCCGCATGACCTCGATGGCCTGGTCGGGTGTCGTGCATCCGTAGAGCCCCACCTTGATGTAGGTGGCTCCGGAGACGGCCGCGCCGAGCGCGGCCTGGGCCACGGTACCGGGCTTGTACGGTACGTCTCCCACGGTGGCGGAGACGGGCGTGCCGGCGGGGACCACTTCCCGGATCTCCCTGATGACCCACGGGAAGTTCGCGCCGAGCGAGCCCTCGGCGGGTCTCTTCACATCCACGATGTCGAGGTGCTCCGCCGCCTTCGCGCACTCGACGGCTTCCTCGACGCTGTCCGGGGAGATCAGAAGTAACAACGTGTGCCCCTTACCGCGCCCTCGCACGAGCCACCCGGCACAGCAGAGCAGGCAGGGGTGTGCGAACGCGCTGTCGTCCGTTGCGGTCGTCCTTCGCGGTCCGTTCATCATCAGCGGCCGCCCATGAGCACCGGTAGGGCGCGTGAAATCAGAGGGAGGTGCCGCCCGTGGGACGAGTGCGCCGTGCGCGCCGGTGCAATCGCCTCCACTTCCCGTTCATGCTGCCGCGACACCATCTTCACTCTTTATGTTGACCAGCCGGCCTTCCCGGGACGCCGGGGTCGGCTGGTCAACATAGTTACTGCTCGGCCGGCCCACATGGCCGTCTCTGGACGCGAGAAAGGTAGAAACACACATGCGGACCGAAGCAGTCACACGTGTGAAGCTGGTCTTCACCCTGTTCGACGCCGACGGCAACGGGGTCCTGGAAGCCGACGACTTCACGCTCATGGCCGACCGCGTCGCCGCGGCGGTGCCCGACGCCGACGAGGCACGCACCCGGGCCATGCGCGCCGGCTTCCAGCGCTACTGGGAGACGCTGGTCCGGGAGCTCGACACCAACCGCGACGGCCGGATCACCTACGACGAGTTCCAGGCGTGCGTCCTGTCACCGGAACGCTTCGACGGGGCCGTCGACGCCTTCGCGGCGGGCTTCTCGCACTTCGGCGACGTGGACGGCAGCGGCACCGTCGCCCGGCCCGTCTTCATCGGCATGATGCGCGGCGTCGGCTTCGAACTGCCCAACATCGAGGCCCTGTTCAACGCGTTCGGGCCCGATGCCGACGACCGCGTCCGGGTGGACGTGTGGGAGGCCGAGATCAAGAACTACTACGCCCCCGACAAGGGCGGCGTCCCCGCGGACCTGCTGGCGGCCGTCCCGACGCCCTGATCCCGGCCCCCTCGCACCGCACTGGCGCTCACCGGGAGGCTGTCGCCGCCACGTATCGTGCAGGGCGACGGCACGACACACACGACACACCTGGGGGCACATCATGATCGGTGTCGAGGAGCTGGAGACCACCGCGGCGCTGATCGCGGAGCATGTGGTGCGCACACCCACCCTGCCCAGCCCGGGGCTGACCGCCCTGCTCGGGGTGCCGGTCACGCTCAAGCTCGAACTGCTGCAGCGCAGCGGCTCGTTCAAGGCGCGGGGCGCGGCCGCGAAGCTGCTGACGCTCACGGACGAGCAGCGTGCGGCCGGGGTGGTCGCCGTGTCGGGCGGCAACCATGGTGTCGCGGTGGCCGAGATGGCGGCCGCGCTGGGGGTGCGGGCCACGGTGGTCATGCCGCGTACGGCACCGGCGCGCTCGGTGGCGATCGCGCGGGCCGCCGGCGCGGACGTACGGTTGGCCCCCACGATGGCGGAGGCGTTCGCGCTCATGGAGCGCCTGGAGGCCGACGGGCTGACGCTGCTGCATCCGTTCGCCGACCCGGTGGTGATCGCGGGGCAGGGCACGGTGGGCCTCGAACTCGGCGCCGATTCCGGCCCGTTGACGGACGTCCTCGTGTCCATCGGCGGGGGCGGCCTGATCGCCGGTGTGGCGGCGGCGCTGCGGGCGCTGCGGCCGGAGGTGCGCGTGTGGGGTGTGGAGACGACCGGCGCCGACGCGATGACGCAGGCGCTGGCGCACGGCGGCCCGGTGGCGGTGGACGTCGATTCCCGCATCACGACGCTCGGCGCGCCCACCGTGTCCCCGCTGACGTACGAGATGGTGCGCGATCTGGTCGACGAGGTGCTCGTGGTGCCGGAGGAGGAGGCGTTCGCCGCCGTCCGCGAGATGGCGGAGCACGCCAAGGTGTGGACGGAACCCGCCGCCGCCTGCCTCCTTCCGGCCGCCCGCCGCGTCCTCGCGAAGACGGGCACGCAGACCCGGCTCGGCCTGGTGGTCTGCGGCGGCAACGCCACGGTCGACGACGTCACGTCGTACGCGGGGCCGTAAGGCGACCGCCGAACGGGGCGTGGGAGCCGCCGCGCGCTCGCGGGTGCACGGCGGCCTGCCGCGCCTCAGTCCATCTTCAGTGAGTCCTCCAGCACCTTCGCGTTCTTGATCATCTCGATGGGCTTGGCGTGCGTGACGGACTGCAACGGGGATTTGCCGGTGTTGAGGTCGAGTCCTGACGGTGAGACGTCCGCGACGGCGGGCGCGGCGGCCATGAGGGCGGCGGTTCCGGCGAAGGCCGCCGTGCTGAGTGCTCGGCTGATGATGTTGTCCATATCCGGACAACGAGACATGTGTCGCGGGGGCACGTCTCCGTACCGGATCAGGGGGGTACGGGCCCGTAGTGAGGTGGGGGCCGCAGATGTCACAGCGCTGAGCCAGCTATGGCAGCGCTGCTGTCGCAGCGCTGCCATAGGTGCCGAGACGCGGCGTCCGGAGCGGTGGTGTCAGCAGGTGACGAGGACCACCGACACGGCGGTGCAGGAGACGGACGCGCTGTCGTTGGCCGCATTGAAGTCGGTCGGTGCCGACGCGGTGCGCTGCGCCGTGAGCTTCACCTGGCCGAGCGTCAGCAGGTGCAGCGGGACGCGGAACGTCTTCTGCGCGCTCGCCTTGTCGGCGATGGCGCCGAAGGCACAGGTCACCGTGGTACCGGCGGCGCTGCAGCCGGGGGCCAGACCGGTGGCGGAGGTGCCGCGCGGGAGCTTCACGGTGAGCGTCGCGGAGGTCACCGCCTCGGGGCCCGTGTTGCGGGCGCTGAGTGTGTAGCTCAGATAGGGCACGAGCAGCCCGAGATGCGGCTGGGCGGTGAGCTTGACGTCGATGTCCGCCGACGACGCCGTTGACGGCTCGGGGACGAACCCGATGCCGTAGGGACCGTCCAGACCGGTGATGGTGGTGCTGACCGTATGGGTCGCGGTGTCGATCACCGAGACGGTGCCGTCGTCCACGTTGGTGGCGTAGGCGGCCGTACCGGCGGGGTTCACCTCGACCTTGGCGGGGCCCGAGCCGACCGGGACGGTCGCGGTCACCGTGTGGGTCGAGGTGTCGATCACCTTGACGTCGTCACTGCCCCGGTCGGTGACGTAGGCCGTCTCTCCGGTGGCGTCGAACGAGACGCCGTGCGGGCCGGATCCGACCCCGATGTCCTTCGTCACGGTGTTGGTCGCCGTGTCGATGACGGAGACGGTGTCGTCGCTGCTGTTGTTGGCGACGTAGGCGACGTCCCCGGAGGGGCTGACCGCCACGCCGGAGGGGGCGTTGCCGACGGCGACGGTGGCGGTCACCGTGTTGGTCGCGGTGTCGATGACCGAGACCGTGTTGCTGGCGTTGTTCGACACGTATGCGGTGGCGCCCGACGGGGTCACCGCCACCCCGTTCGGGGAGCCGCCGACGGGGACGGTCGCGGTGACCGCGTGTGTCGCCGTGTCGATGACGGACACCGTCTCGTCGCCGCTGTTGGCCACGTAGGCGCGGGTCCCGGACGGGGTGAACGCGACGCTGAGGGGGTTGCTGCCGACCGGGACGGTCGCGGTGACCGCGTCGGTCCTGGTGTCGATCACCGAGACGGTCTTGTCGTCGTAGTTGGTGACGTAGGCACGGGTCGCGGCGGGGTCGACCGCCACGCCGACGGGGCTGTTGCCGACGCCGACGGTGCGGGTGACCGTGTTAGTGCCGGTGTCGATCACCGACAGGGAATCGCCGTGAAAGTTGGCCACGTACGCCGAGGGGCCCTCGGCGGCGTGGGCGGGCGTCGTGAGCGCCGCGAGCCCGGACAGCGTCAGGGCGCCGGCCGCGGCGAAGGGCGTCAGACGCCGCCCCCACCCGGACAGCGGCCGTCGTGGTCGTGCGGGTCCAGCGGCCAGTGGTCTTTCGGGCACAGCAGCCACGTGTACTCCCCCTCCGTCGGGCGCACGCCGCGACGGAGGGCCGGAAGGACCCGAGGACCGGCGGCGGCGCGGTAGCGCACCTCCCGTCGTCGGCGGTCGACGACGACGGCGACGCCCGTCCCTACGGCGTCACCAGCATCATCACGCACTCTCCCCCAACTGGGAACAAGACCTTTACAGTTGCTCGCACTCGGTCAAAAACTGGCCCTACTTGATCTCCCGGCCGTCCCCGGCCCCCGCCGCCGCCCGCTCCACGCCGATGACCTTGCGGTAGACGCGCGCGCCGTCGCCGTAGTCGTCGATGGCGTAGTGCCAGGTGGCGCGGTTGTCCCAGAGGACGAAGTCGCCGGGCCGCCAGCCGAAGCGGATCGTGTAGTCGGGCGAGGACGCGTGGCGCAGGAGGTGGTCGAGCAGGACCTTGCCCTCGGCGGGGGTCACCCCGGTGAGGCCGGTCGCCGACGTGCTGATGAAGAGGCCCTTGCGGCCGGTGTCCGGGTGCGTGAGGACGACCGGGTGCTCGGTCGTCGGCCCGCTCGCGGTCTTCTTGCTGCCCTGCGCGTAGTTCTCCGCGTTCCCGTCGTACACGGCGCCGACTGACTCCAGGAGTACCTTGAACGGTTCCGACAGGTCGTCGTACGCCGCCTGCAGGTCCGCCCACAGGGTGTGCCCGCCGATCTCGGGCACCACCTCGTAGGTCAGCGACTCGATCGCGAAGACCGGGTCGCGCCACAGGCCGCCGATGTGCCAGGTGCTGGCCTTCCCGGTCTGGCTCACGTTGTACGGGTAGACGAGCGGGTTCGCCGGGTCCTTGGCGGCGGTCGGGTGGTCGAACGGCTCGGCGAAGACGCGTACGGCGGCCACGTGCTGGTCGGGGGTCAGGTGCTGGTCGCGGAAGACCAGCACCTTGTGGTCGAGGAAGGCCTGGCGCAGGGCGTCGGCGGTGCTGTCGTCGACGGGGACGGTCAGGTCGATGCCGGTGATCTCCGCGCCGAAGCGCGGTCCGGTCCGGAGGATCTCGAAGGGGGCGACGGTCGTGGTGATCGACATGCGGCCGAAGCTAGTCAGGCCCGCAACTGCCGGTCAACTGACGGCAGTTGGAATGCACGAGACTGCAATGCCCGGTCATGACGCCGCCATGCGCGTGTCACAACCGGGGCGGCGGCGGCGAGCACTTCGGTGCGCCGTCTCAGACCCGGGCGGCGGCGAGCGCTTCGGAAGCTCTCCCACCGCGGGGCGGCGGCGAGCGCTTCGGAGACTGTCAGACCGGGGCGAGCTGTTCGTCGAGGCGGTCCAGCGTGCGTTCGCCACCGTCCCGGGCGCCGTCGTCGAAGGCCCGCCGGTACTCCTGCGCCCCCAGGGCCGCGCACAGTGCCGCGGCGATCCGGTCCACGTCCCCGCGCTCGGCGGGCGGCAACGGGGCGTCGGCGCCGAGCCGTTCGGCCTCCGCGGCGCCCAGGAGCGCGGCCGCGGCAACCGGGGCCCGGGAGGCCAAGGCGCCCGCCAGTCCTTCGAGGGACAGGGCGAGGGCACGGGGTTCGCCGAGCGCGCGGGCGACGGCGAGGCCCCGCAGATGAAGGGCGAGCGCCTCGTCGGGGCGGGACCGCTGCTCGGCGAGGAAGCCGAGTTCGGCCAGGCGCAGATGCTCGCCCGCGGGCGACGACGCCTGGGCGAACCGGTCGCGCAGCCGCTCCAGATGGCCTTCCGCCGCGTCGTGGTCCCCCGACCGGCGCGCGCCGAGCGCCAGGCCCATCTCGGCGTGGATCTCGACGTACGTGTACCCCTGCTCTGCGGCGATCCGGCGGGCCTGCTGGTGCAGGGTGCGGGCGCGGTCCCAGTCCCGGGCCAGCAGGGCGAGCCGTCCGAGCCCGGAGAGGCGGGCGGGGATCTCGGCGGCGAGGCCCAGGTCGCGGGCGATGCGCAGCCCGTCCCGCTGCAACCGTTCGGCGTCGTCGTACGCGCCCTTGATCTCGGCGAGCGTGGCGAGCGGCGGGACGGTCTGCACCTCGCCCCACTGGTCGCCGAGTTCGCGGAAGAGCCGGGCGCTGCGCCGGCCGTCGCGGCCGAGGCCCACGAGGTCGCCCCGGTCCAGGGCGAGGCGGGCCCGCAGACCGAGCGCGGCGGCCGTCCCCCAGGTGTCGTCGAGGGTTTCGAAGAGGTGCAGGGCGCGGGTGTTGAGCGCGTCGGCGTCGTCGGCCGCGCCCGCGCTGAAGAGCCCGTACGCGCACAGCCACAGCGCGCGGGCGCGGCGGGACGGGTCGGGGGCGTCGGGCACGCAGCCGTCGGTCGCGGTGACGGAGGGGGCGGTGCCGCGTCCTTCGGTGAGGAGCGCGAACGCCCGCCGCAGGAGCAGGAGTTCGGGGGGCCCGCCGGAGGCGGTGGGCGGGACGTGGGCCAGAACGGCGCCCAGCGCGCGGCGGGCTTCGGTGGGACGGCCGCGCAGCAGCCACCACCAGGCGAGGGCGCCGGTGAGGCGTTCGGCGCGGGCGCTGTCGCCGTCGGCGGCAAGGTGGGTGGCGGTGTCGAGGGCGGCGCGCAGGTTGCCCGCCTCCGCGTCCAGGGCGTCGAGGCGGTGGCGCTGGTCGGGGCCGCGCAGGCCGGGCTCGGCGCGTTCGGCAAGCTCCAGGTAGTACGTCAGGTGCCTCTCGCGGGTCGCGGCGAGGTCCGCCATCTCGTGCATCCGCTCGACGGCGTACACGGCCACGGACTCCAGGAGCTGGTAGCGGGGTCCGGCCGGGCCGGGGGCCACGACCACCAGGGAGCGGTCGACGAGCCGGGTGATCAGGTCCAGGACCTCTGGTCCGGTCACGCCGTCGCCCGCGGTGACGGCTTCCGCCGCGGCCAGGTCGCAGCCGTCGCTGAACACGGCGAGGCGGCGCAGCACGATGCGCTCGGGGGCGCTGAGCAACTCCCAGCTCCAGTCGATGACGGCGCGCAGGGTCTGCTGGCGGGCGGGGGCGTCACGGCGCCCGGTGGTGAGGACCTGGAAGCGGTCCTCCAGGCGGGCGGCGAGCGCCTGGACGCCGAGGGCGCGGACGCGGGTCGCGGCCAGTTCCAGGGCGAGCGGGATGCCGTCGAGGCGGCGGCAGATCTCGGCGACGGCGGCGCGTTCGGCGGGTGCGGCGGCGGCCGGGTCGGCGGGGAAGCCGGGGGCGGAGGCGGCGGCCCGTTCGGTGAAGAGGCGGATCGCGTCCTCCGAGTTCAGCGGTTCGACCAGCAGGACGGCCTCGCCGGTGAGGCCGAGCGGTTCCTGACTGGTGGTGAGCACGCGGAGGCCGGGGGCGGCCGACAGCAGACGCCCGGCCAGCTCGGCGGCGGCGTCCACGACGTGCTCGCAGTTGTCCAGGACGAGGAGGGCGTGGCGGTCGCGGAGCGCGGTGACGAGGAACTGCGCGGGGAAGGAACCGCTGTCGGTGTCCGCGCCGCGTGCGGTCCGGGTGTCGTCGCGTACGCCGAGGACGGTCGCGACGACGTTGGCGAGATCGGCGGCCGAACCGGAGCGCACCCCCGACAGTTCGACGAGCCAGCTGTCCTGTGCGGCCGTGGCGGCGGCGACCGCGAGCCGGGTCTTGCCGACGCCGCCGGGCCCGGTGAGCGTCACCAGGCGTGCGCTGTCCACGAGTTGGCGTACCTGGGCGAGCAGCTCGTCGCGGCCGATGAGCGCGGTCAGCGGGGTGGGGAGGTTCCCGGACGGGGCGGGTGGCCGCACGTCAGCGGCCGGCCGGGCCGGTCCCCGGCCCGGGGCGGCGGCGGGGGCCAGGCCCGCCCGCCGGCCGGCGGGGACAGACGGGGGTCCTGGCGGAGGAGCGCGGTGTGCAGTGCGGCCAGTTCGGGCCCCGGGTCCACGCCCAGGTCATCGGCGAGCCGGGCGCGCAGTTCCTCGTAGGCGGCGAGGGCCTCGCTCTGGCGCCCGGCGGCGTACAGGGCGCGCAGGTGCAGCGCGCGGAGGCGTTCGCGCAGGGAGTGCGCGGCGGTCAGTTCGGCCAACTCGCCGACGAGGGAAACGTGGTCGCCGAGGTCGAGGCGGGCGGCGGCCCGCTCCTCCAGGGCGGTGAGCCGCTCCTCGGCGAGGCGGGCGGCGGCGGGGCGGGCGAACCCGGCGTCGGCGAAGTCCGCGTACGCGGGCCCGCGCCACAGGTCGAGCGCCTGGGTGAGCAGGGCGCTGCGCTCCGCGGGGGCCGGTTCGGTGGCGGCGCGGGCCGTCAGCTCCCTGAACCTTGCCGCGTCGATGGCGTCCGCGCGGAGGTCGAGGTGGTAGCCGGGAGGGCGGTGCACGACGCGGTTCTTGCCGAGGACGCGGCGCAGTTGTGAGACACGTGCCTGGAGGGCGCCGGCCGGGTTGGCGGGCGGTCGGGTCTCCCACAGGGCGTCGATGAGCCGGTCCGCGGGGACGGTGCCCCCGTCCTGGCTGAGCAGCATCGCGAGCAGGGCCCGGACTTTGGCCTCGGGGACCGTGACCTCATCCCCGTCGTCATTGCGGACCACGAGTGGCCCGAGCACCCCGAACTGCATGCCGGTCACCTTATCCGCCTGCCCGGATGCCGGTGCGGGCGCGCGGGGCGGGGCGGGGCGCGGGGCGGGGGGCGGGGCGGCCCCGAAGCGGATCCGAAGGATTTCCGAAGCGCGGGCGCGCACAGTTCGGTTCACCGGGACCGGCACACGGAAGGCGGCGGACGCATGACCAGGTACGGAGGCCGCAGGGCCGTGGTCGTGGGCGGCCCGCCCGCGACCGGTCTGGCCATCGCGAAGCGCCTCGTCGAGGGCGGGGCCCTCGTCCTGGTCGTCGCGCCGGTCGCCGAGCGGGACCGGCTCGGCGCCGAACTGGGCTCCGCCGCGCAGGTCGTGGCCCCGGACGCCCTCGATGCCTTCCTCGACGCGGAAGGCTCCGAGCCCCCGGTCGACTGGCTGTTCGCCGCGACGGCCGCGCTCGCCCGGCCGCTCCTGCCCCGGCTGGGGCCCGGCGCCGCCGTGGTGCTCACCGCTCCGGACCCGTCCGGCACCGAGCCGCACACCCTCGCGGGGAGCCTCGCGGCCCGGGGCATCCGGGTCAACGCCGTCGTCCCCGCCTGTATCGAAGCGCCGCACGGGCCCCCGGCACCGCTGCCGCCGCTCGGCCGGCTCGGCGCCGCGGAGGAGGTGGCGCGGGCCGCGCTGTTCCTCGCCACGGACGCGACGTTCACCACCGGGGCGCGACTCCCGGTGGACGGCGGCCTCGGCCCGACACCAGAACCGGCACCAGCACCAGCACCGCCACCAGAACCGGTGCCGGCACCCGAACCCCCGATCACGCCCGATCACCCCCGACCAACCAACCTGGAGCACACACCATGAGCACCGCACCGGACACCGCGGCCGACGCGCTCGCGCAGCCGGACGCGCAGCGGACCGGCGATCCACAGAAGCTGCCGCTGTTCGCGCTGCTTGCGCTGGCGACCGCCGTCTTCATCACCAGCCTCACCGAGACGCTCCCCGCGGGCCTGCTGCCCGCGATGAGCGGTGACCTGAACGTCAGCGAATCGGCCACCGGCCAGACCGTCACCATCTACGCGCTCGGCACCGCCCTGACGGCGATCCCGCTGACCGCTGCGACCTCCGGCTGGCGCCGCAAGCGGCTGCTGCTCGCGGCGATGGCCGGGTTCGCCGTCGCCAACAGCGTCACCGCGGTCTCGTCGGCGTACGGCCTGACGATGGTCGCGCGCTTCGTGGCGGGCGTCGCGGCCGGTCTCGCCTGGGCCCTCCTCGCGGGGTACGCGCGCCGGATGGCTCCGGCGCATCTGCAGGGCCGTGCGATCGCGATCGCCATGGCCGGTATCCCGGTCGCGCTGTCCCTCGGCGTGCCCGCCGGGACGTTCCTGGGCAAGGTGACCGACTGGCGGGTCGCGTTCCTGGCGATGACGGGCCTGACCCTCGTGCTGCTGCTGTGGATCGTCGCCGCCGTGCCGGACTACCCCGGCCAGCGCGACGGCGAACGCCCGGGTATGTTGCGGGCGTTGAAGGTGCCCGGCGTGCCGCCCGTCCTCTTCGTGACGCTGGTCTTCGTCCTGGCGCACACCATCCTGTACGCGTACGTGGCCACGTTCCTCGACGACCTCGGCCTGGGCGACGACACCGACCTGGTGCTCCTCGTCTTCGGTGTGGCCTCGCTGGCGAGCATCTGGGTCGTCGGCGCCCGGATCCACCGGCATCTGCGTCAACTGACCGTCGCCAGCACGCTCTTGGTGGCGGTCGCGGCCGCCGTCCTCGGGGTCCTCGCCGACCACACGGCCTTCGTCTACCTGGCGGCGGTGCTGTGGGGTCTTGGGTGGGGCGGCGTGCCGACGCTGCTGCAGACGGCCGCGGGCGAGGCGGGCGGCGAGCACGCCGACGGCGCCCAGGCGATGCTGGTGACCTTGTGGAACGTGGCCATGGCGGTGGGCGGCGTGATCGGCGGTGTGCTGCTCGACACCGTCGGCAGCGAGTCCTTCCCGTGGACGCTGCTCGGGCTGCTCGCCCCGGTCCTCGTAGTCGTGCTGTACGCCCGCTCGGCCGGTTTCCCCGCGCGTCACGCAGACGCTTCCTGAAACCGCTTCCCGCCTTTACGGAAGCCTTCTGTCAAGCCCTCCTCAAGCCCTACTCGGAGCCCTCCTCAAACTCTCCTCGGAGCCCTCCTCAAACCCTACTCGGAGCCCTCGGCGAAGCTTCGGCGCCGCCAGGGCTCCGAGGAGTGTCCAGGGCAAGGAAATGACGGCGACAGATACTTGCCACACAGCGATAGCGTTTGCCACACCCCGTTCACACGGTTTTGACATGTGGCTCAACAAGCAGGTCAGAAGGGCACCCGAACAGGTTTCATAAAGGGTCACCCACCTCCTCGGGAACGCTCGCCCGGACCGGCTCGCCCCCCATTCACGCTGCTCAGGGCCGCACATGGGAAAGTCCACGAACATGTGGCCGAAATGCCGTCGCCAGACGGTACTTTTTGCGTCCGGTCCGGAGATCACGAGGGGGGCGCGCGTCACATGGCGTCGAGCGAGGCCGGCACCCGCGAGGAAGACGACGCGGCGCTGCGGGGATTCACGGCGGAGGTGTTCGGCTCGCTGCGCCGTGCCGAACAGCGCCGGTGGGCGCAGGCCCATCTGCGCGCCCTCGCCCGCACGCCGGGCCGCAAGACCCCGCTCCGCCTGGTGCGGACGCTGAACCTGCCGCCCTCGGCGGCCAAGGGACTGCACCAGTTCGTCAACGCGAGCCCTTGGGACTGGCGCCCGGTGCGGCCCCGGCTCACCGGCCTCGTGACCGCGCACGGGCGACCGTACGCATGGACGGTCGCCGATCTCGTGGTGCCCAAGACCGGGGCACACACGGTGGGCGTACGCGTCAGGACGGACCCGGACGACGGGCGCACCGGACGCACCGGACGCACCGTCAACGCCCAGCGCGCGCTCGGCCTGTTCTTGGCCGCGCCCGGCGCCGCCTTCGCCGTCGACTGGCACCTGGTCCTCGACGGCCCCTGGGCGGCGGACCGCACCCTGCGCGCCCGCGCGCGCGTGCCGCTCACCGAACTGCCGCGCCCCGCGGGCCTGCACATCCTCGACCTGGCCACCGGCGCCCCCGCCCGCACCGGACCGGCCGGGCTGCCCTGGGTCCTGGATCTCTCGCGTTACGCCGAGGCGGGAGCGATCCTCGCGGCGCTGGCCCGCCTGGACCGCGCGGTCGTCGCCGAGGTGCCGCCGGACCTGGAGCTGCGCCACACCCGGCCGCGCACCGGCACCGGCACCGCGGGCGCCCTGCTCGACCCCTTGCTGCTGCGCCGCCCGTACCCCGCGGTCCACGTCCACCAGGGCCCGGTCCGGCTGCCCGGCTCCGCACCCGAACGCGCCTACCGCCTCCTCGGCTGCGCGCCGCCCGGCGGGGACGGGCCCGCCCGGCACTGGCTCACCGATGTGGCCGCCGCGGGCGTCGAGCAGGTCCTCGCGCTGGTGCGGGCCCGCCTCCGTACCGCCGAGGCGCTGGCGGTGCTGCGCGCGCGGTACGGCCTCGCCGACTTCGCGGGCCGCTCCTTCCCCGGCTGGCACCACCACATGACGCTGCTCTCGGCCGCGTACGCGTACCCGCGCCTGAGCATCCACGAATGAGCGGGCCCCGGCACCGACCGGGCCCGTACGACGACAACGGGGAAGGACGAACACGGTCATGAGGAGCGTGCTGGTGGTGGAGCGGGATCCGGACACCGCCGAGGAGACCATGCGCAACCTGCGGCGCCAGGGATACGCGGCGCGCAGCGTCGGCACGGGCGCGATGGCGCTGCGCGCCCACCGCGCGGCCGACCTGGTGCTGCTCTCCCTCGAACTGCCCGACCTGGACGGGTTACGGGTCTGCCGCACGCTGCGCGACGACGGTGACGTGCCGCTGATCGCCATCGCCGACAGCGAGGATGAGCTGGGCCGGGTCCTCGCCCTGCAGGCGGGCGCCGACGACTGCGTGGTGCGCGCCTGGGGGTTCCGCGAACTGGCCGCGCGCGCGGAGGCGGTGCTGCGCCGGGCCCGGCCCGCTCCGCGCGGCGCCGAGCCCATCTCCCTCGATCCGCTCCACCTCGATCCGCGCACGCACGAGGTCCGGGTGTCCGACCGGCTGGTTCCGGTCACCGCGAAGGAGTTCGAGTTGCTCTACCTGCTCGCGGAGACCCCGGCGACGGTGGTCTCCCGCAAGGAACTCATGGCCCGGGTCTGGGACAGCGAATGGGGTCACGCGAGCCGCACGATCGACACCCATGTCAGCAGTCTGCGCGCGAAACTCGGGGCGAGCAGCTGGATCATCACGGTGCGGGGTGTCGGCTACCGGATGGGACACGTGCGTCCGGCACTGTGACGGGGCGGGCGCCTGCCACGTCCGGCGTCGTGACGGAGGGGGCGCCGGCCACGTCCAGCGCCCATCGGGCCGACGCCTGGTTGGAGGTGAGCGCGATCCGTCCGGGCCGGCGCCGTTCCAGTTCGGCGAGGACCGCGAGGGTGCCCATGCCCGTCCCCGTGAAGAGCAGCGGCCGGTCGTCGTCGGGCAGTGCGGTGTCCAGCCGGTCGAGGAGGCCCTGGGCCGTCACCCGGTACGGGTCGTGCCCGCCGTCGGGCAGCGCCACCCGCACCACCGCGTCCACCGTGAGACCGGCCCGCTCCCAGAAGGCGCGTGAGGTGTCCGTCAGCCACGGCTCGTACGGGGACACCAGCGTCACCCGGCGCAGGCCGAGGCGTGCGGCGACCGCGAGGACCGCCTGCGTGGAGGAGGCCACCGGAAAGCCGGAGCGTGCCGAAAGGCGTGCGCAGAACTCCCGGTCGCCGTCCGCGCCGAGGAGGTAGTGCGAGGCGCTGCACGCCACCACCGCGGCGTCGAGGCGCAACGCCCCGAAGGCGCCGAGCGTGTCCGGCAGGACGTCGTTGTAGGTCTCCAGCATCCGGCGCAGTCCGAGGCCGGGGGTGAGCGGGAAACGCGCGGTGTAGACGTTGACGCGGCCGCCGAGGAACCGGTGGAACTCGGGTTCCGCCGTGGGGTTCTCCGGCGGCACGACTATGCCCAGTCGGGGCAGCGGGAAGAGGTCCATGCGCGCACATTAGGGCACGCGGAAAGGCCGGAGGAGGAATCCGCCGACTATTTGTCGCGGCCGCACCCTTCTTTCGTCGCATCTTGCGCCCCTGACATTCCTTGACACTTCTTCTCAAGGCTTCACCCGGCCTCTCTTGTTTTCCGCGGCGGTGAAATCGGAGGCTGTTTGCGGTGCGGCGCCGAAGTGCGGCGCCGGAGTACCGCGTCGAAGTACCGCGCGGAAGTGCCGCGTCGAAGTACCGCGTCGAAGTGCCGCGCGGAACGAAAAGGAGTGAGTGACATGACAGGAGTGGAAGGCGCCGGAGAACCGGCGGTGCCGCCCCGGATATCCGACGCGACGCTGCGCGACTCCGCGCACATGGCGGGTGTCGAGTTCGGCCCGCGCGACGCCGCCGCCATCGCCCGCCTCCTCGTGGCCACCGGCGTCGAGCTGGTCGAGGTCGGCATGGTCTCGGGACCCGGCGCCAAGGACGCGGACCTGGTCCTCGCCACGCACGAGGCCGTGGGCCCCGAACGCAGCATGACCCTGCTCGTCGTACGGGACCGGCGGCAGGTCGCCACCGCGCTCGACGAGGCCGAACGGCTCGGCGTACGGCACGTGATGTACTCCATCCCCACCTCCGAGCAGCACGCCGCCCTGAAGCTCGGCACGCCCAGCGCCAAGCTGTTGACCGCTCTGGTCCGCTCGGCCGTCGGTCAGGCGAAGGAGCGCGGCTTCCACGTCACGTTCAGCGGCGAGGACGGGGCACGCACTCCGGCGGAGCGGCTCGTGCCGTACGTGCGTGCCGGGTTCGAGGCCGGGGCCGACCGCTTCCGCCTCGCCGAGACTGTCGCCTATCTGTCGCCCTGGCAGATGGAGAAGGTCATCGGCGACCTGACGGAGATCGACGGCGCCGAGATCGAGATCCACTCGCACAACATGCTCGGCCTGGCCGTCGCCAACTCGCTCGCCGCCGTCCGCGCCGGAGCGCGCTGGGTCTCCGCCACCGTCGGCGGCATCGGCGAGCGCGGCGGCAACGCACCCCTGGCCGAACTCCTCACCGCGCTCCGCGTCCTTTACGGCGACACCCGCTTCGACCTGAGCCACCTCACCGAACTCTCCCGTCTCGCGCTGCGCGGAGCACAGCTCGGCGAGGCGTTCCAGCCGGGCCCCACCACCCCGCACGCCTTCGCCTACGAACTCCCGGGCCAGCTCACCCACCCGGAGGCGTACGAGACGCTGCCCGCCGAACTCGTCGGCAACACACGCGAGTTGAAGGTACGCACCCGGCTCACGCCGGCCCTGGTCGGCTGGGCCCTGGCCGACTCGGGGATCGACGTCGACGTCACCGCCTTCACGCCCTGGCTGGCCGCGCGCCAGGAGGAGAACGGGCGCCCGCTGCTCGACCGCGACGCCATCCGCAAGGCGGCCGTGGACTTCACCGCCGCCTGACCGGCCGCCCCGCCTTCTCACCCCGCCCCACCCCCTCTCCGTCCCATCCCCCACCTCTTCCTCATCATCGGAGTCCTTCATGACCACCGCCACCCTCTCCGGCGTCTGCCCCGAGTGCGAGACGGAGCTGACCGTGCCGCCGATCGGCCCGGGCGAGACCCTGTCCTGCCCCGAGTGCCTGCTGACGCTGCGCGTCGAGGGCGTCGTCGACGGTGTGCTGACCCTGGAGACCGTCGAGGTCCAGCTGCGCGACTGGGGCCAGTGAGATGACCCTGAGAACCCCGAAGGTAGGCGTCGTCGCCGACCGGATCGCCTGGGAGGAGCGCCGCCTCATCGAGGCAGGCCCCGTCCTCGGCCTCTCCGTCACCTGGGTCAACGACGAGTCCCTGTGCCTCGGTTCGACGGACGCGCCCTCGATCGCCGACTTCGACCTGCTCCTCGTCCGCAGCCGCAGCTACACCCGCGGCGGACTCGTCGCCACCCTCGCCGAGGCCGCCGGGGTCCCCACCCTCAACACCGCGGCGGCCATCCACGCCTGCGAGAACAAGGCCGCCCTGCGGGCCGCGCTGCGTACCGCCGACGTGCCCGTCCCCGAACACCGGCTCGTCCTGTCCCGCAAGGATTTCACCCGCGCCCTCGCCGAACTGCCCCCGCCGGTCGTCCTGAAGCCGGTCTTCGGCGGCATGGGCAAACGCGTCACCCTGCTGCGCGACGCCGACACCGCCCAGTCCGTCTACGACTACGTGGAGGACCTCGGCCACGCCTTCGAACAGGCCGCGCTGGTCGAACCGTTCCTCGGCGGCGGCTCGGTCCGCTGCCTGGTCGTGGGCCGGGAGCTGGTCGCGGTCGCCGAGTTCGAGCCCGGCGGCGCCGACTGGCGCAACAACGCCGCGCTCGGCGACCACCACCGCGCGGCCCTGGACCACGAGCCCGAGATCGCCAAGACCGTGGACGCGGTGATCGACGTCCTCGGCCCCGGGATCTACGGCGTCGACCTGTTCCGCACCCCCGGAGGACTCGTCGTCAACGAGGTCAACCACGCCCCCGGCTTCCGGGCCGTGACCACCGCCACCGGCGCCGACGTCTCCTCCGCCGTCGGCCGCTACGTACAGGAGCTGCTCGCATGATCCGCGCAGGGATCGTCGGCGCCTCCGGGCTCGCCGGCGGCGACCTCATCCGGCTGATCACCCAGCACCCGGAGTTCGACCTCACCTTCCTGGGCGGCTCCTCGCACATCGGCAGGCGCCCCGCCGAACTGCACCCGAACCTGCGCCAGGACCTCGGGCTCGCCGTGGAGCCGGTCACCGAGGACGTGGCCGACCGCGTCGACGTCCTCTTCCTCGCCACCCCCGCACCCGTCTCCGCCGACCTGGCCGCGCTGCTCGCCGACCGCGTCCCCGCGCTCGTCGACCTCAGCGGCGCCTTCCGCATCCGCACCCCCGAGCTGCACGACCGCTGGTACCCGAAGGTCCAGCGCCGCCCCGACCTCGCCGAACGCTTCGTCTACGGGGTCCCCGAACTCGTCCGCGACCGGCTGCCGGACGCCGCGCTCATCTCCCTGCCCGGCTGCTACGCGACCGCCCTCACCCTGGGCCTCGCCCCGCTCACGCTCGGCCTGGGCCTGGACCTCACGACGGTCGTCGTCGACGGCAAGAGCGGCTCCAGCGGCGGCGGCCTCCAGCTGCGCGCGACCGACCTGCACGCCCTGCGCAACGGCGCCATCGCCCCGTACGCGCCGACCGGCCACCGGCACGCCGCCGAGGTCGGCGACTTCCTCGCCCGCGAGACCCGCGAGAGCCACGAGACCCGCGAGACCCACGAGGCGAAGGCCGGCGGGCGGAGCGGCAGGATCGGCTCCCTCAGCATGTCCGCCTACGGCGTCTCACACGTCCGCGGCCTGCTGACCAGCACGTACGCCTTCCCTGCCGGGCCGGTCGACCAGCGCGAACTGCACCGCGCGTACCTGCGCTTCTACAAGGGGCAGCCGTTCGTACGGGTGCGACGGCACACCGAGACGCTCGTCCCGGTGCCCGATCCGCAGGCCGTCCTCGGCTCCAACTACTGCGACGTGACCGCCCTGCACGACCCCGACGCCGACCGGATCGTGGTGCTCGCCGCGCTCGACAACCTCGTCAAGGGCGCCGCGGGCCAGGCCGTGCAGGCCGCCAACCTCCGCTTCGGCCTGCCCGAGGAGACAGGACTGACCATGCAGCCGGTGATGCCCGCGTGAGCACCGCACCCCTCGTCGTGAAGCTGGGCGGCAGCGCCCTCGACGACCTGTCGGGACCCTGGTGGGACGATCTCGCCGAGCACGCCCGCCACCGCCCGCTGCTCCTGGTCCACGGCTGGTCCAAGCCGCTCAAGCGGCTCGGCGGGCGGCACGCGGACCCGGCCGCCGTCCTGCGCGACCGCTACGGCAACCAGAGCCGGTGGACCACCCCCGAGGTGATCGCCGACATCAAGGCCGTCAGCGCGCGGCTCGGCGCGGACGTCCTCGACCGCCTGGAGCGGCGCGGCATCACCGCGCGGCGGCTGCTCGGCAGCGACGGGATCGTCGCGGCGGGCGCCGGTGAACGCTGGTGGTGGCGCGAGAAGCAGCTCGTCGAGCTGGACAACCTGGTCGGCCCGATCACCGGCGTCGATCCCCGGCCGCTCGGTGAACTGCGCCCCGGACAAGCCCACTTGATCACCCCGCTGGCCCGCAACGCGGCGGGCCAAGAGGTCAACACCGACGGCGACCGGGCCGCCGCCGCGCTGGCCGGGGCGGTGGGCGCCGCCACCCTGGTCCTCGTCACGGACGTGCCGCACCTGCTGGTCGACGACGCGCCCGTGACCCGGATCGGCGCCGATGACGCGGCCCGGTTCCGCGACCGCAAGGCCACCGGCGGCATGCGCAAGAAACTGCGCGCGGCCGGTGAGGCGCTTGAGCGCGGGGTGCCCTCCGTGGTGCTCGGCAGCGGCAGCGTCAGCGACCTCCTCGCGGCCCGCACCGGCACGGTCGTCGTCCCCGAGGCGGGCAGGCCCGCGGCCTGACACCCGGCGGGTCCCCCTTTCCCCTTCGCCCTTGGCCCCTGGAGCGCTCCCCGTGCCCTTGTCACCACCCCGCGTCCTCCTCGTCAACAACGGCACCCTGTCCCTGCCCCCACTGCGCGCCCGCTTCGAGGAGCTGGGCTCGCGGACCGAGACGACCGATGTGACCTCGCTGCCGGACCGGCTCGACGGCCGCTATCAGGCGGTCGTCCTCAGCGGCACCAAGGTCCGCGCCTACGACCTCGACCATTACAAGCCGCTCGTCGACCTCGTCCTCGGCTCCCGCCTCCCGGTCTTCGGGATCTGCGGCGGCATGCAGCTCCTCGCCACCCAGGCCGGCGGACGGCTCGTCCCGGGCCCACAACGGGTCGGCGGCCACGAGGCCGAGGTCGACAAGGACGAGCCGCTCTTCACCTACGTGAAGCCGAAGGTCACCGTCTTCCACCGGCACACCCTCTATCTGGAGGCCGCCCCGCCCGGCTTCCGCTCCATCGGCCGCTCCGCGCAGGCACCCGTCGAGTTCCTGCGCTCCGACGACGGCCGTATTCACGGCTCGCAGGCACACCTGGAGTTCCGCAAGGACGGCCTGGAGATCCTGCGCGGCTTCACCGATCTGTACCGCTGAGACCACTGCTGAGTCCACACATGCGCACACCTGCTATTTCACACGTGCGCACATCTGACACCTCGAAGACCCCGACCCCGCGAAGGACCCCGCCCATGAGCTTCACGGCAGACACCGCACCACCCGCCTTCACCGTCCACCTCAACGGCAGCGGCGGCCCGCTGCGCGGCTGGGTCGTGGTGGACACCCTCGTCGACGGACTGGCCATGGGCGGCACCCGGATGACGGGCACCGTCACCGAGGAGGAAGTCGCGGGCCTCGCCCGGGACATGACGCACAAGTTCACGCTCGCCAAGCTGCCCATCGGCGGCGCGAAGGCGGGCATCGTCTCCGACGGCGGCACCGTCTCGGACGGCGGCAACAGCGACGGCGCCGCCCGCGAGGAGACCTTCCGTACCTTCGGCCGTACGGTCAAGCCCCTGCTGCACGGCGGCATCCACCTCGGCATCGACATGGGCGTCACCCCCGCCGACCGGGCCGTGTTCTTCGCCGAGGCCGGGTACGACCCGCGCTTCCGGCTTGGCGCCCCGGACATGCCGGTGGACTGGCGCACCTACTACGAGCCGCTGATCGACGCCACCGGGCACGGTGTCGGGACCGCCGCGCTCACCGCTCTGGAGGCGGGGGGCGGCACCGGGTCCGCCCGCGTCGTCATCCAGGGGTTCGGCGCCGTAGGCCGCGCCGTCGCCCGCTTCCTGGAGACACGCGGCCACACGATCGTCGCCGTCGCCGACGTCGCGGGGACCGTCAGCGCCGACCGGCTCCCCGTGGACGACCTGATCGCCGTCACCGACACCTACGGCCGCATCGACCGCACCAGGCTGCCCCAGCACGTCACCGTCTCCACCGAGCCCGAGGCATGGCTGGACGTCGATGCCGACCTGCTGGTCCTCGCCGCGCAGAAGCACGCGCTCACCGAGGCCAACGCACACCGGCTGCGGGCCGGGCTCGTCGTCGAGGGCGCCAACCTCGCCTCCACCGACGCCGCCCGCCAGAAAGTCACCGCTTCCGGCGCCCACCTCGTGCCCGGGGTGATCGCCAACATCGGCGGCGCCGCCTCCGCCGCACTGGCCGTCACCCGTGTCGTCCCCTTCGACCTGTCGGCCGACGCCCGTAAGGAGTGGGTCTTCGACTGGGTCGCGGAGCGGGTGCGCGCCAACACCCGGGATCTGCTGGAGATCGCCGCGGGGCAGGCCGGCGACCCGCTGGCCGAGCTGCTCTCCGTCCGCCGCGCGGAGCGGGACTCCGCCCCCCGCACGGAGCACACCTCACTCCACCGCGCGGAGCGCCGATGAGCACCCTCACGGCGGAGGCCACCCGCCCCGGCACACCGCGACACACGTATCTGGAACGTGGCTGGTGGCGCACCGACACCTTCCTCGACGACCTGCGCCGCCAGGCCCGCGAGCGGCCCCACAAGCTCGCGATCGCGGCGCGCCGACTCGAGGAGTCGCGCACCGACACCCTCGACTACGCCGAACTGGCCAAGCTCACCGACCGGTTCGCCGGGGCCCTGCTCGA
This sequence comes from Streptomyces sp. SGAir0957, assembly GCF_043523415.1. Taxonomy (NCBI): domain Bacteria; kingdom Bacillati; phylum Actinomycetota; class Actinomycetes; order Kitasatosporales; family Streptomycetaceae; genus Streptomyces; species Streptomyces sp. SGAir0957. The sequence continues at coordinate 8,079,415 of NZ_CP027293.1, read as the reverse complement.
CCTGGGGGTGCGCCGCGGCGACGCCGTCGCGGTGCAGCTGCCCAACCGCTGGGAGCTGGTGGCCCTGATGTTCGCCACCATCCGGGTCGGCGCGGTGATCGTCCCGATCTCCCCCGTCTGCCCGGAGGACGAGCTGCGCCACCGGCTCGCTCTCACCCGGGCCCGGGTGTGCGTGACCCTGCCGGACTGGGGAGGGACTCCGCTCGCCGCCACCGTCACCGGGCTGCGGGCCGAACTGCCGGACCTCGCGCACGTCTTCGTGGTCGACGACCGGGCGGCGCACGAGGTCGCCCGCTCCTTCCACGGCCACTTCGTGGCGACCCCGTGGGAGGAGGTGCGCGGGCAGGAGCTCGACGGCCGCGAACTCACCGCCGACGAACCCTTCGTAGTCCTCTTCACCTCCGGCACGACCGGCGAGTCCAAGGGCGTCCTGCACAGCCAGAACACCGTCCACTCGGCGGTGCGCGGCTACGTCGACGCGTTCGGGCTCGGCCCCGACTGGGTCGTCGCCGTCTCCACCCCTCTCGTCCACTACTCCGGCTTCGCGCAAGGTGTGCTCGCGGGTGTGCTGCTCGGCGGCACCGTCGCCTTCCAGGACCTGCGCGACAATGCGGCCCTGCTCGACCTCGTCGAACGCTACGGCGCCACCCTGCTCTACGGGCCGCCCGCCACCCTCACCGACGTGGCGCGGGCCCAGCGGGACGCTCCGCGCGACACGAGCAGCCTGCGCCATGTCGTGATCGGCTCCGCCCCGGTCCTGGACTCCCTCGCCGAGGAGGTGCACGCCGCGCTCGGCGCCCGCGCCCACTCGCTGTGGGGCATGTCGGAGAACGGGCCGGTGACCACCACCCGCCCCGACGACCCCGACGGCTGGGCGGCCCACAGCAACGGCCGGCCCATCGACGCCATGGAGACACGTATCGACCCGCTGCCGCACGGCGGCTCGGGCGGCGTCGGCCGGCTCCGGGTGCGCGGCGCCTCCCTGGCGCTCGGCTACCACCGGCGCCCGGAGGCGTTCGCCGCCGAGCTCGACAAGGACGGCTGGTTCGACACCGGCGATCTCGCCCGCCCCGACGGCCGCGGCGGCATCCGGGTCCTCGGCCGCGCCCGGGACGCCATCGTCCGCGACGGGGACGTGGCCCCGGCGGCTCAGCTGGAGGGGGCCGTCGGCACGCATCCGGCGGCCGTCGAGGCCGCGCTGGTCGGCCTGGACGACGGGACGATCCTCGCCGTCGTCGTGCCCCGCGACCGCACCGGCCCCGCCCTCGACGCCGTCCGCGACCACCTGCGCGCCCTCGGCCACGACGAACGGTTCCTGCCCGACCGGATCGAGGTGGTGGACGCCCTGCCCAAGACCCTCACCGGAAAGGTCCGCAAAGCCGTGCTCCGCACCCGCTTCACACCCGCCACGAGCTGACACGGCCACCCGGCCGCCTGGTCACGCGGCCACCTGGTCACCCGGTCGGCTGGTCGCCAGGCCGGCTGGTCACCCCGCCACCTGGTCACCCGGCCGTAAGGCCATACGGCCACTTCGACAGGGAGCACTGAGCACTGATGCCCACCCCGGTCCCCATGTCCGCGACGCTCGCGGCCGACGCCGTCCTGGCCCGCAGACAGCAAGCCGGACAACGGATCCTGCCCATGGCCAGCGGCGAGATCGGCCTGCCCGTCCTGCCCGAACTCGCCGCCCGCCTGGCCCGCGCCGCACACCGCACCGCGTACGGGCCGGTCACCGGCAGTCCGGAACTCCGTACCGCCGCCGCCGGGTACTGGACGCGGCGCGGCCTGGCCACCGCGCCGGAACAGGTGGTGGCGGGACCGGGCAGCAAAGCGCTGCTGTTCGCGCTGCAACTGGCGGTCGGCGGGGACGTGGTGGTGCCGGTTCCGGGCTGGGTCAGCTACGGCGCCCAGACCCGGCTCGCGGGCGGCTCGCCGCTGCCGGTACCGGTCGCGCCGGGGCGGGGCGGAGTGCCCGACCCGGAGCTGCTGCGCGAGGCGGTCACCCGCGCCCGCGCGGCCGGCCGCGACCCGCGCGCGGTGGTGGTGACGGTCCCCGACAACCCCACGGGGACCGTGGCACCGGCCGGGACAGTACGGCAACTGGCTTGTGCGGCAGAAGACTTGAACCTCGTCATCATCGCCGACGAGATCTATCACGACCTGGTGCACGACCCCGCCGCTCCCCCGGTCTCCCCGGCCCGGTACGCGCCGGAGCGCACCGTCGTCACCTCCGGTCTCACCAAGAACCTCGCCGTCGGGGGCTGGCGCACCGGGGTCGCCCGGCTGCCCGACGGCGAGCCCGGACGGGCCCTGCACACGGTGCTCGCCTCGGTGGCCAGCCAGATCTGGTCGAGCCCGCCCGCCCCGGTGCAGGAGGCCGCCGCCTACGCGCTGGCCGAACCGCCCGAGGTCGTGGCCCGCGTCGAGGCGAGCAGGCGGCTGCACGCCACGGTGGCGCGCGCCGTCGCCGCCCGGCTCACGGAGGCCGGCGCCGCGCTGGCCCCCGTCGTCGCCACCTGCTACCTCTACCCGGACCTCGAAGCGCGGCGGGAGCGGCTGACCGCGCTCGGTGTGACCGGTGGTGAGTCCGCCGCCCGTTGGCTGCTCGACCAGCACGGTGTCGGTGTACTGCCCGCCCGCGCGTTCGGCGAGCCCGGTGATCCGCTGCGGCTGCGCGTCGCCACCAGCCGCCTCTACGGCACCACCGACGAGGAGCGGCAGGCCGCGCTCGACGCCCCGGACCCGCTGCGGCTGCCGTGGATCGCCGACGCCCTCGACCACGTCGGGGCGGCGTTCGCCCATCTCACCGCACCCGTCTGACACACATCGCTTCACTCACTTCCCACTTCCCGCTTCCCGCTCCCCGCTTCCCGCTCCCCGCTTCCCGCTTCCCGCTTCCCGCTTCCCGCTTCCCGCTTCCCGCTTCCCGCTTCCCGCTTCCCGCTTCCCACGAATCGAGGATCCCCATGCCCGAGCCCACGGCCCCCGTCCCCCTGCCCGCCGTGCTATTCGAAGCCGCGTACCAGGGCCGCCGCCACGTCGGTTTCGGCCTGCCCGAACCGGGCGCCGCGCTCACCCTCCACCCCGTCGAGACACACACCCTCACTCACACGTTCCTCACGACCGACGGCTCACCCGAAGCGGTGACGGCCGCGCTCACGACGGCCGAGCCCGTCACCGTGCCCGCCGACGACCCGGAGCTGCGGCTTCGCCCGCCCCTGCTGCCGGAGGCCGCGGGCCATGCGCTGCTGAGCGGATTCATGGGCACCCACACCAAGAAGTGGGGCGGCGAGAAGGCGCCCGAGGGCGGTGAGTTCACCCCGCCGAAGTGGTTCTTCAAGGGGTTCGGCCACTGGGCACGGCTGCCCGGCGAGGACCTTGTCGTGCCCGCCTCTCCCGTGGCGCTCATCGAGGAGCCCGAGGTCACCCTCGTCTACGTCAACGACGCCGACGGCACCCCGCACTACGCCGGCTACACCTTCGGCAACGACCTGTGCGACATCGGCCTGCACCGCAAGGACCCGGGCTACAACCCGTACTGCAAACTGTGCGACACGGCGCTCGCTCCCTGGCTCTTCCTCGGCCCGCCGCCCGCCTCCGTGACCGGCCGGACCACCGTCGTCCGGGACGGCGCCACCGCGTGGGAGGGCTCCTTCGACTGCGGCGGCGACGCCCTGTACTTCCGCATCCCCGACATGGCCGCGCACTTCTTCACCTTCCCGGCCGTGCGCAGGCCGGGGCTGGTCAACTATCTGCTGCTCGGCGCCGACGAGGCGAGTTTCCACGACGGTTTCCGGATCGCGGACGGCGACCGCATCGCCATCGACGTCAAGAGCCACGGCGTCACCCTCGACAACACGGTGCGCTTCACCGCGCCTACGCCGTTCCCCCCGTCATGAACACCGCGTGAAATGAGGGGCGTTGGCCTGTGCGGCGCCCTCGGCGTTCGTGCAGGCTCGGGGCACACACGGACACACCCTTCACCACTCGGGGCACACACCCCACCACTCGGGGCACACACCCCACCACTCGGGACACCCCCACTCCAGGAGGTATGAACAGCCGTGACCGCCCCGGCCGGGAAACAGGTGATCCTCGCCGCGCAACTGCCCGGCATCCACAACGTGACCGTATGGTCCGACCCGAGGTCGCGCAGCCAGATCGCCTTCGAGTCGTTCGCCGCGCTGGCCCGCACCGCGGAGCGCGGACTGTTCGACTTCTTCTTCCTCGCCGAGGGCCTGCGGCTGCGCGAGCACAAGGACGCGTTCTACGAGTTCGACGTCGCGGGCCGCCCCGAGAACCTCACCGTGCTGGCCGCGCTGGCGGCCGTCACCCGGCGTCTCGGGCTCGCCGCGACGGTCAACGCGACCTTCAACGAGCCCTACGAAGTGGCCCGCAGGCTGGCCACCCTCGACCACCTGAGCGGCGGTCGCGCCGCCTGGAACGTGGTGACCAGTTTCGACGCCTTCACCGGCGAGAACTTCCGCAGGGGCGGCTTCCTGAAGGAGGCCGACCGCTACACACGCGCCGCCGAATTCCTGTCCGTCACCCGGACGTTGTGGGACAGCTGGGCCGACGACGCCCTCCATGACGACCCGGCACAGGGCCACTTCCTGCGCCGCCCCGGCACCGGCCGGTTCGCGCACCGGGGCGAGCACTTCGACATCGGCGGCCGCTTCACCTCGCCCCGCGCCCCGCAGGGCCACCCCGTCGTCATCCAGGCCGGGGAGTCCGACGCGGGGCGCGAGTTCGCCGCGTCCGACGCCGACGTCATCTTCAGCAAGTACAACCGGCTCGACGAGGCGCGCGCCTTCTACCGCGACGTCAAGGGCCGCCTCGCCCGCCACGGACGCGCCCAGGACGACCTGAAGGTGCTGCCCACGGCCACCGCCGTGGTCGCCGACACCGACGCCGAGGCTGCCGCCCACGCCGACGAGATCACCCGCGCCCAGGTCGGCCCGGAGACCGCCCTCGCCCACCTGGAGGGGGTCTGGGGCCGCGACCTGTCGGCCTATGACCCCGACGGCCCCCTCCCGGACATCGACCCCGACCCCGAGGCGCTCCTCCTGCGCGGCCACTCCGTCTTCCGCACCGGCCGTCTGGAGACCGCGCGCCGCTGGCGGGCGCTGGCCGAGGAGCGCGGGCTCAGCATCCGCGAACTCGTCACCGAGGTGCACGGCGGGCAGACCTTCGTCGGCAGCCCGCGCACCGTCGCCGACGCGATCGAGCACTTCGTGCGGAGCGGTGGCGCCGACGGCTTCGTCCTGGTCCCGCACCTGACCCCCGACGGTCTGGACGACGTCGTCGACCGCGTCGTCCCGCTGCTCCAGGAGCGCGGCGTCTTCCGCACGGAGTACACCGGCACCACCCTCCGCGACCATCTGGGCCTGGGCCCGGCGCGCCCCCGCGCTCAGGCCCGTACCTCCCCGCAGGAAGGCAGCACGCCACGATGACCGGTTCCCCCTTCCACCTGGCCGTCGCCCTCGACGGGGCGGGCTGGCACCCGGCGGCCTGGCGCGCGAGCGGGGTCCGGCCCGCCGAGCTGTTCACCGCCGAGTACTGGGCCGCCCTGGTGGCGGAGGCCGAGCGCGGCCTGCTCGACCTCGTCACCCTGGAGGACTCCCTCGGCCTCCAGTCCGCCGCCTTTCACCGCCCCGACGACCGTACCGACCAGGTACGCGGCAACCTCGACGCGGTGCTGCTCGCCGCCCGGCTCGCCCCGCTGACCCGGCACATCGGACTCGTCCCGACCGCGAACGTCACCCACACCGAGCCGTTCCACCTCTCCCTGGCCGTCGCCACCCTCGACTTCGCCGCCACGGGACGTGCGGGCTGGCGGCCCCAGATCGCGTCGCGGGCCGCGGACGCCGCCCACTTCGGCCGCCGCACCACTCCGCAGCTCACTGACGAGGAGGCGCGCGAACCGGAACGCATAGCCGCCCGCCTCCGCCCCCTGTTCGACGAGGCCGGCGACGCGGTGGAGGTCGTGCGGCGGCTCTGGGACAGCTGGGAGGACGACGCGGAGATCCGCGACGTCGCCACCGGCCGCTTCATCGACCGCGCGAAGATCCACCACATCGACTTCGAGGGACCGCACTTCAGCGTCCGCGGCCCCTCCATCACCCCCCGCCCGCCACAGGGCCAGCCGCCGGTGGCCAGCCTCGCGCACGCCTCCGTGCCCTACGAGTTCGCGGCCCGCGCCTCCGACCTCGTCTTCGTCACCCCGCACGACAGGGCCGGCACCAAGGCGGTGCTCGGCGATGTCGACGCGGCGGTCACCGCGGTCGGCCGCGACCGTGCGGCCCGGCCGCTCCTCGTCCTCGCCGACCTGCTCGTCCTCCTCGACGACGCACCCGGCGAGGCCGCGCGCCGCCTCGCCCGCCTCGACGACCTCGCGGGCGCGCCCCTCACCTCCGACGCCGAGATCTTCACCGGCACCCCCGACGAACTCGCCGACCTCCTCCTGGACCGGCGCTCCGCGGGGCTCGACGGCTTCCGGCTGCGCCCCGCCGTCCTTCCGCACGACCTGACGGCCATCACGCGCGCAGTGGTCCCGGCACTTCAGCGCCAGGGCGCGTTCCGCACCGCCTACACGAGTGACACCCTGCGCGGGCATCTGGGCCTCGCGCGCCCGCGCAGCAGGTATGCCGGTGTGCGGTGAGGTCAGCGCCCCGCACGCACACCAGGAGGACGGACGTGTGGGCGCGCCCCGTTCACACGTGTGCGGCCGACGAGTCCCAGGAGGAAACCGGCCGGGATGGTGAGGAGCCCCGGCGTCTGCAACGGAAACCAGTGCAGGTCGTGATCGGGGAAGACCGCGACGGGCGAACCCGTCATGGCCGGGGAGCCGGTCAGGAGCACCACGACCAGCGGCAGGGTTCCGTAGACGGTCCAGCGCACACCTGTCGCCGAGAACCCCGGCAGGAACAGCGCGTACAGCAGGACCGGGGCGAGCACCGACGCCGCCACCGTGAACGACAGCGCGATCAGCGTCATCGTCCCGCGGTCCGCGAGCACGGCCGCGAGCACGACGGCTACGGCGCCCACGACGACGATGCTCACGCGCGCCTGCCGGATCTCGCGCGCCGCCGACCGCTCGCCCGTGCCGTGCGCGGGCGGCGCCCGGAAATCGCGCGCGATGCTGGAGGCGGCGGCGAGCGTGATCCCGGCGACGGCCGCGAGGGTCGTCGCGAAGACGGCGCACGCGACGATCGCGAAGAGCATGCTGTGCCGCGCCCCGCCCTCGACGGGATCGAGCGCGCCGGTGACCATGAGCAGGGCGGTAGCGCCCCCGGGGTCCGCGGCCCGTACGGCGTCCCGGCCGACCAGCGCGCAGGCGCCGAGCCCCGCCACCACCACCCCGGCGCACACCGCCGCGACCGGTCCGACGGCCCAGCCGACGGCGCGGCGGGCGGTGCGGGCGTCCCGGAGCGGGTGCAGGCGCATGGTGACGTGCGGCAGGCAGGCGGCGCCGATGAGCAGGGTCGCCTCGAAGCCGATGAGGTCGAGGCGGCCGGTCAGCGAGTGCCCGAAGTGCAGGCCGGGCCGCGCGTAGTCGGCGCCGGCCCCGGACCGCTCGCGGGCGGCGTCGAACAGGCCCAGGGGTGACCAGCCGAACCGGGCGAGGACGATGCCGGCGAGCAGCAGCAGGGCGGCCAGGGCCACACCCACCTTGAGGATCTGCACGTAGCCGACGCCGCGCATCCCGCCGACCGCCGCGTAGCAGATCATGAGGGCGCCACCGGTGACCGTGCACCAGGTGAGCGCGCCGTCGGGCAGGCCGAACATCGCGGCCATGACGCGACCGGCGGTGGTGAGCTGCACCAGGAGCAGCGGGGCGAGGACGACGAGCCCCGCGACGCCCAGTGCGCGCCGTACGGACGGGTCGGCAAGCCGGTCGGTGAGAAAGTCCCCCAGCGTGAACACACCGTTGCGGCGCAGAGGTTCGCCCAAAAACCTCATGAGCAGGTAGAGCGAGAGGACGGTGGCGGCGGCGAACAGCATCCCGTCGACGCCGTCGAGGGCGACCGCGCCCGTGGTGCTGAGCAAGGTGGCCGCGGAAATGTAGTCCCCGGCGATGGCGAGCCCGCCCCCGACCGGCCCGAAGGCCGCGCTGCCGCCCGCGTAGAAGTGCTCGGGATCGTCCACGTCCGCCGCCGCGAGCCCGCACAGCAGCAGCGACACGGCGACGAACCCGAGAAACACCACCAGCGCGAACGCCTGCCCATCACCCCCGCTCACGACCGCCCCACCCCACGACGAACGGGGCTGTGCCGCCCCCGAGTTGATTGAATCGCGCAAGACATGCGCGGCATGGCACCAGCCCGCCGACCGCCGCGTAAGGGGACGCAGACGTTCCGGAGGCGCATGCACAGCGAGGACTCGGCGGGATTGTGCTGGGGCACAGCGCCGCACGCGCGCACCGACGACAAGGTGTACCACCGGCATGCGCGAGCCGGCCTGGCGAGGATCTGGCAGCCAGCCCTGACACCCAACAAGCGGGGACTACTCCCCGCTTCATGTTACGGTCGCCCCGACAAGTAAACGGGGATCGCTCCCCGCTTCTGCTCTCCGCCGGGAGTCGCCATGGCAACGCAGCAGCACCCCACCGTCCAACTCGCCGACCTGACCGACGACTTCGCGACCGACCCCTACTCCGCGTTCACCGCGCTGCGGTCCCGCGGCCCCGTCCACCACGTCCGCTTCCCCACCGGGGACGAGTCGTGGCTCGTGATCGGGCACGCGGAAGTGCGGGCCGCGTTCGCCGATCCCCGGCTGCGCAACGACGTACGGCACTCCGCCGACTTCGAGGGCGACGGGCTGTATGCCGTGGGCCGCAACATGCTTCAGGTCGACCCGCCCGACCACACCCGGCTGCGGTCCCTGGTCGCCCGGGAGTTCACCGCCCGCCGCGTTAGGGCGCTGCGCCCGCGCGTGGAGGAGGCGGCCGGCGCTCTCCTGGACGCCGTGGCCGCCGACGGCCGGGCCGACCTCGTGGCCGCGTACGCGTATCCGCTGCCGCTCACCATCATCTGCGAACTGCTCGGCGTGCCGGAGGCGGACCGCGCGGCCTTCCGGACGTGGTCCACGCGGGTCGTCGCCCTCGACGACCCCGAGCGGTCCGCCAAGGCCTCACAGGAGATGGCCGTCTACCTCGCCGGGCTCGCGGAGGAGAAGCGGCGGCAGCGGGACGCCGCGGAGAGCGACCTGCTGCACGCGCTCGTCCGCACCCACCACAGCGATGGCGACAGCGATAGCGATGGCGACAGCGACAGCGGTGATCGGCTGGCGCCTGAGGAACTTCTCGGTATGGCCTTCCTGTTGCTGGTCGCGGGGCACGAGACCACCGTCAACCTCATCGCCAACTCCGTACAGCTGCTGCTCGGCGCCCCCGAGCAGCTCGCCGCCCTGCGCGCCGCACCTGATCTCCTCGAAGGTGCCGTGGAGGAGACGCTGCGTCTGGAGTCCCCGGCGCCCGCGGGCACCTACCGCTACCCCGTCGAACCGGTCGACCTCGGCGGCGTTCGCATACCGGCGGGTGCGCGGGTCGTCCTGTCGATCGCCGCCGCCAACCGTGACCCCGCGCTTTTCCCCGCGCCCGAACGCTTCGACATCCGCCGTGACCCGGCCACCACCCGCGCCCATCTCGCCTTCGGGCACGGTCTGCACCACTGTCTGGGCGCCCCGCTGGCCCGCCTGGAGGCGACGCTCGCCCTGCGCCTCCTCCTCGACCGCTTCCCGCACCTGGCCTTCGACGGGGACGCCACACCCAGGTGGCGGCCGAGTCTCATGCGCGGCCCGAGCGAGTTGCGGGTGCGCTGGCAGCCGCCGGTGGTGACATGACCTGAGGGACAAGCCGCACCGGCCGATCCCGTCGGGGCGGCTGACCCCGGCCGCAGTTGCTGAGCGGTTGGCCCGGCAGTGCATCCGCCTCGGCCCCGCCACCCGGGAGCGGGCGGCGGGGCCGAGGCGGGAACGGGCGGGGTCAGGCGTGGGCGCCCGGTCGGCGCGCTCCTCTCTTGCGGCGGATCAGCAGGGTGACGGTTCCGGCGAGGAGCAGGGCCGCCGCGATGGCGAGCAGGGCCCAGGGCAGTGAGTCACCGGTGTCGGGCAGCTCCCCGTGGTCGCCGGGGTGGCTCTCGCTCGGGGACGGCGTCGGGCCGTGGTCGTAGTGGTTGACGATGGTGACCTCGGCTTCGCCGTCCGCGCCGACGCTCACCGAGGCGGTGGGGTCTTCGGGGCTCGCGCCGTCCGGGATGTCGGCCTTCGGCTTGGCGGTGATCGTGACCTCGTCGGCGCCCGCGCTGCCCGGTTCGCCGACCGTGCACACCGCGCCGACGGGCAGCCCGGCGATCACCCGGCGGCCGGGGCCGTCGAGGGTGACGGTGCGCGGATAACCGTCGAGGTGCTGGTCGCGGTAGAAGCAGTCGACCTCGAACCGGAACGGGCCGTGCTCGCCGCCGGACGGGTCGTCGACCTTCTTGACGAGCGTCAACTGGGCCTGCGGGTAGCGGTTGTCGACCACGACGACGGTCGGGTCGGAGGAGGTCGTCTCGGGCTTGATGACGACTTCGGCGGCGTTCTGCTCACCGGTGTGGTTGCCCTCGGCGCCGCCCGTCTCGGTCTCCCACACCCGGCAGACGGCCCCGGCGGGCACGTCGTTCAGGGTGACGGGGTCACCGGCGACGATGGTCCGGTTTCCGCGGCGTACGTGCACGGGGTCGCCGCTGTCCGGGGTCACGACACAGTCGTACGCGACCTCGAACATTCCCGGGGTGATCCCGTCGGGCAGGCCGGTCACCGTCTTCTCGACCCGCAGGCTGCCGAAGACCATGCCGACACCCGACTTGGGCGGCTCCGCGACCGGCAGGACCTGGATGTTGTTGCCGACGGTGACCCTCTCGCTGTGGGCGAAGGAGTTCCAGGCGAGCGACGGGTCGTCGCGGCTGCCCGGGTCCTTCAGGTCGGCGGGCGAGGACATCTCGAAGCCGATGCCGAAGGAGCCGCCGGGGGCCAGGCCGGGGTCGTCGAAGGTGACGTCGCCGTGGAAGGCGGTGTCGCCCTTCTGCCAGTCCGGCGTCCAGTCGCCGTCCTCGCAGTCACGCGCGGGGGTGGGGACGTCGTCCACGCAGGGGCTGGCGACGGTGCTGTACTCGGCGTCGAGCGTGCCGTCGCCGTCGAGGGTGATCGGGCCCGCCAGGTGCGGGCGCGGGGACCATGCGGTGTCGCGGTCGTCGTCGCCCAGCAGGACGCCGGTGTCACCGACGTGCGGCAGGACGTCGAGGAGGTCGACGGAGGCGGCCGGGTTGGTGCCGATGTTCTCGACCGTGATCAGGTGCTTGTAGTTCTGGCCGGGCAGGACGAGCGCCGTGCACGGGTAGCGGGTGTAGGTGACGCCGCCGGAGACCTTGGTCGGGCAGCGCGGGTCGCCGATCGGGACGTAGGTGTGGGTGACGGAGTTGTAGAAGCCGAGGTCCGGGTTGCCCGCGACCCACTTGGCGGTGTCGAACGCGGTGCCCGCCTCGGTGGTGAGGGTGGCGGTGGAGGTGCAGTACCTGCCGTCGCCGTAGGACGGATCGTCGGTGACGGTGCCGAGGCGGGGCGAGTCCGGGTCGCAGGCGATGTCCGGGTAGGACGGGGAGCCCGCGCCGAACACGTTGGGGATCTTCGTCCCGGCGGGGACGCCGCCCTTCAGCTTCACCCGGAAGGTGATGGTGACTTCGGCGCTCGGGTACATCGTCCAGTCGGGGAAGTCCCAGTGCAGGCCGGTGACGTTGCCGTCGGCGTCCTTGTCCGTGGTGAACTTGACGTTCTTCGGCTTCGCGGTGCCGTCGGGGGTGGTGACGGTGACCGTGTACGGCATGCCGCCGTCACCGGCGAAGGTGTCGTCGAAGGTGACGCCGTCGGGGATGGGGTCGCTGACCGAGAGCGGCTTGAGCGGGGCGTCCCCGGTGTTCTTGACCCTCAGGGTGAAGGGCTGTGAGACACCCGGGCTGACCACGGCGTTCTGCGTCTTCTCCACGCGCAGGCGCGGATCGCCGTCGTCGACCTTCAGGGTGGCATCGGCGGGCGGGATGGTGAACGTGCCGTGCTTGTCGCTGGATCCGCTGCCCTTGACCGTGTCCTCCAGGGAGGCGGGGATCTTCTTGTCCGGGTTCGAGCGCAAGGTCTCGCGCGGCTTGACGGTGAAGCAGACGGAGGCGTTGGAGCAGGCGCCGTTGAAGCTGGGCTTGCCCTCGACCGGCACGATCTTGTCGCCGTCGCTGGAGCGGAAGACGACGCGGATGCCCCGGACCTCGCCGGCGCTGACACCGTCGGGCAGGCCCGGCTTGGTGGAGCCGGTCCACTCGCCCTGGACGATCTCGGGGTCGCTCGTCGCGCAGCGGGCGGTGCAGACGTCGACGCGGACCTGGTCGGCGCCCTTGGGGAAGCTCACGCCGTCGAGCGAGACGAAGTCGACCGCGTCGAAGAAGTCGCCGTCGAAGTCGGTGGCGGTGAGCCGGCCGAGGTTGACGTTGCCGGTGTTGACGACGGTCAGCGTGGCGTGCACGTTGGCGGCCGGGCTGCCCGGGTAGGGGCGCGAGACCGTGCTCGGGCTGAGCGTCTTGTTGAGCGAGGCGGCCGAGGAGGCCGGGCCGATCTCGGCGGTGTCGGAGCAGAACTCGTTGCCGAGCGGGTCGCCGTCGGTGGTGGCGACGGCGCAGTTGGTGATGGTGCCGTCGGTGACGCCGTCCCGCAGCACCACGGTGACGTCGGCGTGCACGGAACCGCCGACGGGGATGCCGTCGGGGACGACGATGCGTACGCCGCGGGCGCGGGCGAGCAGCGCCTTGTCGTCGGCGTCGTAGGCGACCCACTTGCCCGCGTCGGGGTCGTAGACCTGGAGCTTGTAGTCGAGGTCCGAGGGGCTGACCTTGGGGGTGATGGAGGTGATGCGGACCTGGTCGAAGGCGTTCGGCTCGGCGGTGGGGTCGGCCGGGTCGCTGACGATGACGTTGTCGAGCGGGACGTTGCCGCGGTTGGTCAGGCCGATGCCGAAGGTGAAGGGCTGGCCGGGCGGGACCGAGGTCTGCGAGGCGTCCTTGGTGCCGTTGCCCTCCTGGCGCGGGTTCTCGACCTTCAGCGTGGCGCAGACGTTGCCCGCGGCGCTGCCGGAGCCGTTGGCCGGGTTGGTCGCGGAGGCGTCGGCGCAGTTGCGGACGCCGTCCTCCGCGTCGCCCTCGTCGGCGGTGTCGTTGAGGGTGCCGTGCAGGTCGAGACCGGCGACGGAGTTCTGCTTGATGGCGCCCTTGCCGTCGCTGGTGGTGCCGCGGTAGGTGACGGTGACCGAGGCGGCGGGACCGCCGTCGGGGCAGCCGAGCGCGGTGGTCTGCTGGGCGGGCGGGTTGGTGAACTTCTTCGCGGGCAGCGTCGTGCCGTCGCGGCACACCACCGTCATCTCCGCGCTGGTCGCGCCCGCGGGGAAGGTGAGGCGGGCCTGCGTCATGTCCGTCTTGTCGAACTCGCTCGGCGCGGACTCCGACGGCTCGGTGATGGTGATCTCGCTGACGTCGAACGGCGAGGTGTTGGTGGCGGTCACCGAGGACGTGATGCCGGGCTTGGTGCCGATGACGGCGGTGCCGTCCTGCTTCCAGTCACCGTTGGTGTCGGAGAAGAACTTCTTGTCCATGGCGACACTCGCCGTGTTGGGCAGGATGTTGTGGCTTGCGCAGGCGTCGGTGCCGTCGACGGAGGCGCGGGCGCGGAACGTCACGGACGGCGTGGCGCAGTTCTCCACCTGCCGGCGCTCGTCGGGGTTGATGGGCGCGCCGCTGTCGCGCTCCTCGTCCCGCAGCACCACGGTCGTCTGGACCTTGGCGCCGTTCGGGTCGTACGGGAGCGGGGTCCCCTTGGAGTTGCCGAAGGTGTAGACGACGCCGGTGACGTCCCCGGGGTCCACCCCCGCGGGCAGGCTGAGGTCGGGGCCCGGGCCGGGCGGCCCGCTGATCAGCTCGTCCGGCGCGCAGTCGCCGCCGGGCTTCGTGCACACGGAGACCGTGACCTGGTCGGCGCCCTTCGGCATCTGCGTCACCGGCCCGACCTGGGCCAGGTCGAAGTTGTTCCACAGGTCGGGGTCGGTGTCGGTGATGGTGACCGAGCCGACGTCGGTGGAGGTCGACGAGGTGTTCGCCGCGCCGAGCGTGATCGTCGACTTGTCGCCGCTGGTGGCCACGGTGCCGCTGGGGCTCCACGACTTCGAGCCGCTCACGGACGGCTTCTTCGGCACCTCGACCGTGTTGGTCGCGGAGTCCTTCACCGTCTCGGCGTTGTCGGCGGTGACGACCGCCGTGTTGACGAGCTTGTCCCCGTCCTGGAACTGGTCCCCTTCGGGCACCCGCACGCTGATGAGGATGTCCTGGCTGCCGCCCGCGGCGAGCCCGACCGAGCCCTCCGGGTTGGGCGGCGAGGGCAGCGGGTCGGTGAAGTCGACCGTCACCTTGCCGGTGCTCTCGTCGTACGCGACCTGGTATCCGGCGGTGTCCGAGGGGAGCTGCTCGATCTCGAGCCCCTCGGGCAGTACGTCACCGAGCTGGGTGCTGACGCAGGACTCCGCGAGGGAGGAACAGGAGACGGTGATGCGGTACGTGAACACCGAGCCCGGCACCAGCGGGTCGGGGACGTCCACCGCCTCCTTGTTCACGGTCAGGTGCGGCACCGCGGCAGCGGCCGCGACCGGCGGGGTCGCGCTGCTCGACGCCGAGGGCCTGGGGGTGCGGGTGGGGGTGGGACCGGGGGTGGGCGCCGCGCGCACGCCGGTCGCCGCCTCCCCCTCCCCCTCACCCGGGACCGCACTGGCGGCGCCTCCCACGGCCATCGCGAACGCCAGCATCAGGGCGCTCGCGCTCCAGCGCCTTCTCATCCATCTGCGGCCCACAGTTCTCCCGCTTCACCGTATGCGGCGGGCGATTCCACCGCATGACACGCAAAGAACCGTAGAAGCGCGCGTAAACATTTACCTGTGACACACCATCACATACCGGGTGATATCACTGGTTTGCCCCGCTCCTCATCCGGGGGGCCGGGAGTCCGGGGGCCGGGAGTCCGGGGCCGGGGCTAGTCGCCGGTCGTGCCGTCGAGCATCTCCCGCAGGATGTCGAGATGACCGTTGTGGCGGGCCGTCTCCTCGGTCAGGTGCAGCAGGATCCAGCGCAGGTCGACGTGGATGCCGTCGCGCACGGGGCGCTCGGCCCGCCGGTCCAGGTCGGTCGCGGCCACCAGCTCCCGGTGGCGCGCGCTCTGCTCCGCGTACTCCGCCAGCACCTGTGCGAGCGGGAAGTCGACGGCGATCCGCATCTCCCGGTCGGGGTCCTCGTCGGTCCAGGGGCCTTGGTCCTCCTCGCCGAGGAAGACCACCCGGAACCAGTGGTACTCGACCCAGCGGAGATGGTTGATCACTCCGCACATGGTCATCAGCGGTGAGCCCGGCAGGAGCGCCTTGCGGGCGTTCTCGGCGGAGACGCCTTCGCACTTGGCGCGCGCGGTGTCCCGCGCGTAGTCGAGGAAGGTGGTGAGCTGCGTGCGCTCGTCCCACGCGGGCGGGGTGTCATCGGTTCTGGTCATCGCGCGAAGGGTCCACGATCACCGCGGCCGGTGTCCATCTCTTTGTCGGCCGCGTCGGCCGCGTCGGCCGCGTCGGCGTCCGCGCGGCCCCCGCACCGCCGCGGTACGCCCCCGACCTCGGCATTTGCGTAAGATCTCCCCAGATCTACGGTGAGCTACGAGGTCACGCCGGGGGAACGGCAAGGGCGTGCGGAAAAGGAGCGGGTGGGGTGAGCGGGGAGCGCGGGGCGTTCGGGGCCGCGCTGCGGGAGCTGCGGCTCGCGGCGTCGTTGACCATCGAGGGGCTCGCGGAGGCGTCGGGCGTCAGCGTCCGCGGCATCGGGGACCTGGAGCGGGGCCGCCGTGCCGCCCCGCAGCGGCGCACGGTGGCCGCCCTCGCGGACGGGCTCGGCCTGGGCGAGGCGGAGCGGGAGCGCCTCCTCGCCGTGGCGCGCAGCGGACGCGCCGGTGGCTACAGCCCCTCCGGGGTGCGGGCCTTCCCCCGTGGCATCGACGACTTCGTGGGCCGGGAGCGCGAGACCGCGGAACTCGTCGCACTCGCGACGCCGTCGGATTCTGCCGGCGGGGTCGTGACGGCAGGCGGGGTCGTGACGGCAGGCGGGGTCGTGACGGCAGGCGGGGTCGTTGCGGCCGGCGGGCCCGTGACAGCCGGCGGGGGCGTTGCGGCCGGCGGGGGCGTTGCGGCCGGCGGGCCCGTGACAGCCGGCGGGGGCGTTGCGGCCGGCGGGCCCGTGACAGCCGGCGGGGGCGTTGCGGCCGGCGGGCCCGTGACGGTCGCCGTCTCCGGGCCGCCCGGCACCGGCAAGACCACGCTCGCGCTGCACGCCGCCCGCACCCTCGCGGACCGTTTCCCCGACGGGCAGCTGGTCCTCGACCTGCGCGGCATGGACGACGAGCCGCCCACGCCCGCCGAGCTGATGCTCAGTGTGCTCAAGGCGTTCCAGGTGCCCGACCGGGACCTCGCGAAGGCCGGACCGCAGGGGCATCCCGGCCTGTACCGGCAGATGCTGGCCGACCGCCGCACGCTCCTGGTCCTGGACAACGCCCGCGACGAGGCCCAGGTCCGTCCGCTCCTGCCGGGCGCGGGCGCCGGGATGGTCCTCGTGACGAGCCGGCGCATGCTCACCGGCCTCGAAAGCGTGCACCGGCTGCCCCTCGGCGTCCTGAGCCCGGAGGAAGCCGCCACGTTTCTGACCAGCCTGGTCGGGGCGGAGCGCGCCGAGGCCGACCCGGCGGCGCTCGCCGAGGTCGCCGACCGCTGCGGCCATCTGCCGCTGGCGCTGCGCGTGGCGGGCAACTGGCTGGCCACCCGCACCGGCTGGTCCCTGCGCCGCCTCGCCGACCGCCTCGCCCTCGACGAGCGGCGCCTGGACGTCCTGGCCGCCGGTGACCTCCGCGTCTCCGCCGCCTTCGACCTCTCCTACCGCCAGCTCACGCCGACCGCGGCGCGCCTCTTCCGGCGCCTCTCCCTCGTCCCCGGGGCGGACACAGGGGCCCCCGCCGCCGCCCGCCTCACCGGCCAGCGCCTGTACGACGCGGAGGACACCCTGGAGGAGCTGGTCGAGGTCGGCCTGCTCGGCGGCGACCGGGACCGCTACCGCCTGCACGACCTGGTGTGCCTCTTCGCCCGGACGCGGCTGACCGCCGAGGAGGACCCGGCGGACGTCGAGCGGGCCCGCACCGGTCTGCACCACTGGCTCCTGGAGACGACCGTCGTGGCGGGCCGCTGGTTCGAGCCCGGCCACGGCGCGCCGCCGGCCGACTGGCAGGACACGGTCGACCTGTCCTCGGCGGACAAAGCGATGGAGTGGCTGAAGGCCGAGGGCGCCAACTGGCTGGCGGCCCTGCGCGCCGTCGCCGCGGACGGTGAGCACGCCCGGGTCGTGGAGGTCGCCGAGGCGCTGCACTGGTTCTCCGACCAGTGGATCTTCTGGGGGCACTGGCCCGAGGTCTTCGACACCGCCGTACGCGCCGCCCGCGCCCTGGACGACCCGCTCGCCGAGGCGACGCAGCTCAACTACCACGCCTGGGCCCTGCTCCTGTGCGAGGGCCGCTTCCGCGAGAGCCTCGACCGGTCCACGGAGGCACTGGCCGCCGCCGAGCGCGCGGGCGACACCGTCCAGGAGGCGTGGGCCCACTTCTACAGCTCCTGGGCGCAGCGCAAGCTGGCGGAGTACGCGTCGTCCGTCGAGCACATGGAGCGGTCCATCCTCCTCTTCGACACCGCCGGCGACCTGCACGGCAGCCTCAACGCCCGGCACGGGCACGGGCTGACGCTGGCCGAGGCCGACCGGACCGGCGCCGCGCTCGCGTCCTTCCGGTCCACGCTCGCCTTCCTCGACGACGCGGGCGACCGCGTCGCCTCCCACATCGGGAACTTCGTCCGGGCCGGACTGCACTCCGGGATGGCGCACAGCCTCGCAGGGCTTGAGAAGTGGGAGGAGGCGGTCGCCGAGCGGCGGATCGCGGCGGACCTCTGGCACGACGCCGACAACTTCACGCAGGAGAGCAGCGAACTCGTTCGTCTCGGACTGCTGCTGCTCTCCGCCGGGCGCCCGGAACAAGCCCGCGAGGCGTTCACCCGCTGTCTCGCGCTCGGCCCGGACGCCGCCCCGCAGGCGCTCACCGACGCGCGGGAGCACCTGCGGGAGATGGAGCACCTGCGGGAGACGGGGGCATAGGCCCCGGGGGCCCGGGGCGTCAGCCGGTGGCGCGGACGGCGTCGAGGACGAGGGCCGCGACGTCCTTCGGGCGGGAGACGGCGACGGCGTGCGAGGCACCCTCCAGCTCGACGACGGTGGCCCCGGCGCGCTCGGCGCCGAACCGCTCGACCTCGGGGTTGATGGCCTGGTCGCCCCCGGCGACCAGCGCCCAGGCGGGCTTGGTGTGCCAGGCGGCGGCGGTGGCCTTCTCCGCGAACGCGGCGGCGGCGAGCGGCCGCTGGACCACCGCGAGCACCTTGGTGACCTCGGCGGGCACGTCCGCCGCGAAGATGGCCGGGAACGCGTCGGCGGCGATGGTCACCTCGGTCCCGGTCGCCCCGTCGCCGACCGGGTACGTCGCCTCCTTCAGGTTGCTGACCAGCGGCGACAGCGGGAAGCGGCCCTGCAGCTCGCCGAGGCTCTCGCCTTCTTCGAGGACGTAGGCGGCGACGTAGACGAGGCCGACGACGTTCTCCACGGTACCGGCGACCGTGATCAGCGCGCCGCCGTAGGAGTGGCCCACGAGGACGACGGGGCCGTCGATCTGGGCGGCCACGGAGGCGATGTACGCGGCGTCCGCGGCGAGACCGCGCAGCGGGTTGGGCGGAGCGACGACGGGAACGCCCTGGCTCTGCAGTTCCTCGATGACGCCGGACCAGCTGGCGGCGTCGGCGAAGGCGCCGTGGACGAGGACGACGGTGGGGCTGGCTTCAGGGGCCATGATGTGTATGTCTCCTGGGAGGTGGAGGGGTGGGGCGGTGCGGTGCGTCAGCGGGGTGGCGCGTCAGCGGGCGTCGAGGGTGGTGCGCAGGGTGCGGACGGCCATGGTGATGGCGGCCTCGGCGGCGTGCGTGTCCCGCAGCGCGTTCAGCATCACGAAGTCGTGGATGACGCCCTGGAAACGGACCGCGGTGACCGGCACACCGGCCTGGCGCAGCTTGTTCGCGTACGCCTCGCCCTCGTCCCGCAGCACGTCGGCCTCGCCCGTGATGACGAGGGCCGGCGGCAGCCCGGCGAGCTGCTCGGTGGTGGCCCGCAGCGGGGAGGCGGTGATCTGCGCGCGCTCGCCCTCGTCGGTCGTGTACTGGTCCCAGAACCACTGCATGCCGTCGCGGCGCAGGAAGTAGCCCTCGGCGAACTGGTGGTAGGAACCGGTGTCGAAGCTCGCGTCGGTGACCGGGTAGAACAGCACCTGGCCCAGCAGGGAGACGTCGCCGCGCTCCTTGGCCATCAGCGTGAGGGCGGCGCTCATGTTGCCGCCGACCGAGTCACCGGCCACCGCGAGGCGCTGCCCGTCGAGGCCGTGCGAGGCGCCCTCGGTGACGACCCAGCGGGCCACCGCGTAGTTCTGCTCGATCGCCACCGGGTAACGGGCCTCGGGCGACAGGTCGTACTCGGGGAAGACCACGGCCGCGCCGACGCCCACGGCGAGTTCGCGCACCAGGCGGTCGTGGGTGTGCGCGTTGCCGAACACCCAGCCCGCGCCGTGGATGTAGAAGATCACCGGAAGGGTTCCGGAGACCCCGGCGGGCCGCACGATCCGCGCCCGCACACTGCCGGTGGGGCCGCCCTGGACGGTCACCCACTCCTCGTCCACCTCGGGCAGCTCGACCGGCCCCGACTGCACCTCGTCCACCGCCTTGCGCCCCTCTTCGGGCGCCAGCTCGAACAGGAACGGCGGACGGGAGGTGGCCTCCGCGAAAGCGGCCGCGGCCGGCTCGAGGACAGGAACGACCGGCGGGACCGGCTCGACGACATCCGACATGAGAACTCCTCAGCACTTCACTCACCCGGACCGGACGCTCCGGTGGGCGATGCCGAAAAGCTACGAGGGGAAACCGGGGCCGACTTGCCCGCGGGCGCACGACGTATGCCCCACCGGCGCACGACGTCTGACCTGGTCGGCCCCAGCGGCCCAAGACGCCTCACGCCTCACACCCGTGCGCTGGCGGACATCACCGCATGCGCTCGCCGACAACTCGCCCCTGTCCCCGCCGCCTAACGTCACGGTCGTACCACCGCACGACGACACCACGCAGCACCACAGGAGACCGACACATGACCAGCAACTCCAAGCCCGCGCACGGCAGTCAGCCCTGGCTGCACCAGAAGGGCGAGGTGATCCAGGAGTTCGGCACCGTCAAGCAGTTCCCCGTCGGCCTGTCCTACGAGGCCCGGATGTATGCGTGCCAGCGCCTCAACAAGGTCCTCGCCGACACGCAGATCCTGCACGGCCTCTACAAGAAGCACCACTGGCTGATGCGCGGGGCGACCTTCTACCAGCTGCACATCGTCCTGGACAAGCACGCAGGGGAACAGCTCGAACTCGTCGACACGCTCGCCGAACGCGTCCAGTCCCTGGGCGGCGTCGCGATCGGTGACGCCCGGCACGTCGCCGAGATCACCTCGATCCCGCGGCCCCCGGACGGCGTGGAGGAGGTCCCGGCGATGCTCTCGCGCCTCCTGGAGGCCCACGAGACCATCCTGATCGACGCCCATGACGCCGCCGCACGCGCCGCCGAACTCGGCGACGACGGCACCAACGACGTCCTCGTCTCCCAGATCATCAGAACCGGCGAACGCCAGGCGTGGTTCCTCGCGGAACACTTGGTCGACACCCCGCTCGTACGCGCCTGACCGCACCCCCTGCGTAGGCCCCGCCCCGCGAGGTGACTACTGTGCACTGGCATCTCGACGGGGCGTACAGGGGGCAGGCGGCCATGGCGGACGGACTCGCGTGGATAGCGGATGCGTGGGGTGGCGGGACGACGAACGCCGGTGATCTGTACGTCACTTGTGCCCGCGGGCTGTCGCCCGAGCTATTGGCCGAGCGGCTCTCCGACCACGGGCCTGTGGATGTTGGACCGCCACTGACGGTCCAGGAGGCGTCCCGGATGGTCGACCTCCGGCGGGTCTATTGCGTCGGCCGCATCGGGAGAAGCGGTGACTGGTCGTTCGTCGTCGAGTCCGGGGGCAGCGAAGGCTGGGCGCTGGATCCGGCGCTGTCCCGCGGCGCCGAGATCGTCGTGCTGGACCCGCGCCCGGACGACCCGCCGTCCTTCTTCGGTTACCACGCCGACGGCGAGGTCCAGCTGCACTTCGAGCTGGGCTTCGGCTACGACCCCGCGGGGGCCCGGCCCGACCTGTTGCGTCCCGCGCTGGAAGCGGCCGGGGTCATTCCGCCGGAGGACTCCCCCGACGACCTGATCGGCCCGGACGAAGAGATGCCGACCCGCGAGGAACAACGCCGGGTGCTCCAGGTCGTCCACGAGCACTTCGGCCTCTCCCTGCCCCGGGAACTCATCGAGCGGGGCCGGTTGCCTCACGTCGTCACGCGGAGCTCCCCTCCCGCCTCCTGGTGACCGTCGAGGAGCGCGGAGGTGAGCAGCGGGCGTTGCGCTGTCGATGAGCGCGGCGGCCCGGCCGCAACCGCGCGCATAGGCCTACGCGGAATCCAGGGCTCCGCAAAACGATCTAAACGATCAACTCGGTAGGAACTATTGAGCGTTTCGACCAACCCGGTTACAACAGGGCGCGCAACGACCCCACCGATCGAAGAGGTGAACCCATGTACCGCACCCCACTGCGTGCCTGGTTCTGCGCAGCCGCCGCCACCGCCTGCGCCACCGTCCTGGCAGCCTCCCCCGCGCAGGCGTCCGTGATCTGGAACGCCGACGCCACGCAGGGCACCGGCGTCTTCGTCACCACGCTCTGCGACAGCCCGGGGTCCGTCACCACGGGCGACTGGGGCGACGGCCACGGCGCCTTCTTCAAGTTCAACAAGCCCATCGGGACGCCCCGTTGCGAGGCGCACAGTGTCCGCACCTCCGCGGGCGAGTACACCTTCAAGGACGACAGCACGTACTGGTTCGGCTGGGACTCCATGACCAAAACGGGCGACGCGCAGACCGTATTCCAGTGGAAGTCCAACGGCACCAACGACCAGAACAGCCAGAACTACCCCGTCCTGATGAAGGTCGAGGACGATCAGCTCAAGGCCTGGTACGTGGCGCCCGGCGAAACCTGGATCTCCATCGGGACCACCCCCTGGACAGCCGGGGAATGGCACTCCATCCAGCTCGGCATTTCCACGGACGCGGGCGGCGCGGGGACTCTGTCCGTCTACAAGGACGGCACGCGGTTCGCCTCCCGGACGGGCGCGCGCACCTGGGACGACCTGGGCAACAAGCCCCGCTGGGGCACCTACTTCGGCACCGACACGAGCACCGCGTCCATCAACTGGGTGGCCGGCCTCTCCATGGGGACGACGCGCTCGGACGTCGGGGGCTGAGCGCGCGGGCAACCATTCCCGGCCGGGGCGAGTCCTCTTTGCCGACTCCGCGTGATCCACGTCGGGGATGAGGGCGAAGGAGTGCGGTGACAGTCGGCAGGGCGGCGAAACGCGTCGGCGAGTTTGTGGTGGATACGGTCGGCGAGGTCGTGGGCGAGGCGATCCTCACGCTTCTGGCCTGCGCCGTCCTCGCCGGCCTGACCTTCCTGGCCTATCTGAGCTGGTCCTCCAGCCCGCGCCTGACCGTCGCGGGGGCCGGCCTGATCTGCCTCGTCCTGGCCCACGGCGCCTGGCAGATCTTCCGCAAGCCGCGAAAGGGCCGTCGCGGCCTGGCCGCCGTGACGGCGACCGCCTTCACCCTGGCGGCCGGGACGGCCGTCTTCCTGTTCTTCTACGCCGGCAACTGCGGCTGCCTCTGACCCACGCCCGCCAACTCCCCGGCCGCCTCAGGCGTCAGCCGGTAAAAACCTCGCAGGCTGACCGAGTTCCGCCAGCCCGCGTGGCCCGCCTTGCGCAGGGCGCGGCAGCTGTCACGAGTCCACAGGACTGTGTAGGCATGGGCAAGCGAAGTGCCGCGCCCCCACACAGGGCGCGGCACCCGTCGCCGGCGGCTCGTACCGGAACTGCCGGCGCTCACGCCAGGGTTACGGCACGAGCCTCAGCAGCTTGTTGGGCGAGCCTGTGCCGATTCCGGTGAGTACGTTGCTGGTGGCCCCGTTGACCAGGGCGGACGAGACCGTCGCGGGGGACGCCCCGGGGTGTGCCGTCAGGTAGAGCGCGGCCGCGCCCGAGACGTGCGGCGCGGCGAACGACGTGCCGTTGCCGGTGTAGGTCGCCGTGTCGGAGCTGTTCCAGCCGGCGGTGATGGCGGATCCGGGGGCGAAGAGGTCCACGGTGGAACCGTAGTTGGAGTAGCTCGCGCGGGCGTCCGTGTTCGTGGTCGCCCCGACGGTGAGCGCCTCCGGGACCCGTGCGGGCGAGTAGTTGGCGGCGGGCGCGCCGGAGTTGCCTGCGGCTATGGAGTAGGTGACGCCCGAGGCGATGGAGTTCTTCACCGCGGTGTCCAGGGCGGCGCTGGCCCCGCCGCCGAGGGAGACGTTGGCGACGGAGTTGGCGCCGTGGTGGGCGGTGATCCAGTCGACGCCCGCGATGACTCCGGCCGTCGTGCCGGAGCCGTCGTTGCCGAGGACCCGGACGGCGACGACCTTCGCCTTCTTGGCGACGCCGTAGGTGCTGCCCGCGGCGACGGTGGCGACGAAGGTGCCGTGCCCGTAACCGTCCTGCGCGGTGGCGTCGTTGTCGACGAAGTCGTAGCCGTACGAGGCCCGGCCCGCGAGGTCCTTGTGCGTGATGCGGACCCCGGTGTCGAGGACGTAGACGGTCGAACCGCTGCCCGCGCTGTCGGGGTAGGTGTAGGTGCCGTTCAGCGGGAGGTTCGCCTGGTCGATGCGGTCCAGGCCCCAGGGCGCGCCGGTCTGGGTCCCCGTGGTGTGGACGCGCTGGTCCTGCTCGACCGACGCGACGCCGGGGTCGGCCGCGAGTCTGCGGGCCTCGGCGGCGGTGAGCGCGGCCGCGTACCCGTTGAGCGCGGAGCTGAACGTCCGCTTGACCGTGCCGCCGTACTCGGAGACGAGGTTCTTGCCCCGCGCGGTGTTCGCCCTGAGACCGGCGTCCGCCTTGAGGGTGACGAGGTAACTGCCGGGGACGGCCTCGGCGGAGTTCGCGCCGAGGACGGTGCCGGTGCGCCCGGGCGGCGCGGCCGCCTGGGCGGGAGGCACGGCGAGGGCTCCGACCACCGCCGCCACCGCGGCCGTCGAGGCAAGGGACGCGGCGATCCGCCGCTTCGTCGTACGCACTGCTGCCATGCGAAAGGTCCTTTTCGATGAGGTGCGGGGCGCGGCACCCGGGTCGGTGTGCCGCAGAGCGACCTTCCGCCGCCGGACCGGTGCGAGTGAAGGGATTCCATGGACATGACACACGTATGTCATGCGTGCACACAGAGGTGTCGCACACGTGGCACGCCCGACACGACACGTCACCCCCGCGACATGAAAACAGGGACCCCGGGCGCGCCGGCCCCGACTTCACACGCCCGCAACACCCGTTCCCACATACCGGACTTCATCCCCTCCGACCTCGACAGAAGGGGCCTCGCGCTGACAGTCTCCCGCCATGCATTCCGTCCACCGCACCGCGCGGCTCGCCGTCTGCTCCGCCCTCCTCCTCACCGCCGTCACCACCGTCGCGGCCTGCGCCCCCGAGCCCGACAAGAAGGCCGGTGACACCGCCACGACCGCCGCCTCGTGCACGTCCGGCAAGCTCGCTACGGTGGCCACGGGCAAGCTGACCGTCGGCACGGACAAGCCCGCCTACGCCCCCTGGTTCGAGGACGACGACCCGGCCAACGGGAAGGGTTTCGAGTCCGCCGTCGCCTACGCCGTCGCGGACCGCCTCGGCTACCCGAAAAACCGCGTGGTGTGGCAGACCGTCCCGTTCAACAGTTCCTTCGCCCCCGGCGCCAAGAAGTTCGACTTCGACATCAACCAGGTGTCGATCAGTGCCGCCCGCGAGAAGGCCGTCGCGTTCTCGTCGGGCTACTACGACGTCCGGCAGGCCGTCGTCGCCCTCAAGTCGTCCAATGCCGCGGGCGCCAGGACCGTCGCCGATCTGAAGGGTGTGAAGCTGGGCGCCCAGGTGGGCACGACCAGCCTCGACTACATCAACGACGTGGTGAAGCCGGACGAGAAGCCCGCCGTCTACCAGAAGAACGACTTCGCCAAGTCGGCGCTGAAGAACGGCCAGGTGGACGCCATCGTCGTCGACCTGCCCACCGCCTTCTACATCACCGGGGCGGAGGTCACCGACGCCGAGGTGGTGGGCCAGTTCGAGAACGGTGCCGGTACGCCGGAGCAGTTCGGCCTCGTCCTCGACAAGCAGTCCACCCTCACGTCGTGCGTGACGCGCGCGGTGGACGCGCTCCGCGAGGACGGCACGCTCGCCGCCCTGGAGAAGAAGTGGCTCTCCGACGCCGTAGACGCCCCGGTGCTCAAGTGAACGTCGAGAACGCCGAGAAAGAGCCGCAAGCGGTCGAGGACACCTACGTCCCGTCCGACCGCCGGCTCGCGCGGGAGCGCTACAAGAAGTCCCGCGCCCGGCGCTCGGCCGGCCTCGCGGTGGCCAGCACCGTGCTGACGGTCGTCGCGCTCACCCTGATCGTGGTCAACTCCCCCGGCTGGGACCGCACCAAGGAGACGTTCTTCAGCGCGCACTACGCGCGCGTGGCGCTCCCCGACGTCCTGGAGGGGCTCTGGCTGAACCTGCGTCTCCTTGTGGTGTGCGGAGCGTGTGTGCTCGTCCTCGGACTGCTGCTCGCCCTCGCCCGCACCCTGCGCGGCCCCGTCTTCTTCCCGCTGCGGGCGCTCGCGACGGCGTACACCGACTTCTTCCGCGGACTGCCGCTCATCATCTGCCTGCTGATGGTCATCTTCGGCGTTCCCGCGCTCCGCCTCCAGGGGGTGACGACGGACCCGGTCCTCCTCGGCGGGGCCGCGCTCGTCCTCACGTACTCGGCCTACGTGGCGGAGGTGTTCCGCGCCGGGATCGAGGCGATCCACCCCTCGCAGCGGGCCGCGGCCCGCTCCCTCGGGCTCAGCAACCGCCAGGCGCTGCGGTACGTCGTCCTCCCCCAGGCGCTGCGCCGCGTGGTCCCTCCCCTCCTCAACGACCTGGTGTCGCTGCAGAAGGACACGGGGCTCGTCTCGATCGGCGGCGCCGTGGACGCCGTGTACGCGGCGCAGATCATCGCCGGCAAGGACTTCAACTACACGCCCTACGTGATCGCCGGGCTCGCCTTCATCGCGCTGACCATCCCGATGACACGGTTCACGGACTGGGTGACGGCCCGGATGGACCGGCGCCGCGCACAAGGAGGACTCGTATGACCGGGCCGGTGCTGCGGATGGAGTCCGTGCGCAAGTCGTTCGGCTCGACGGTGGTGCTGCGCGGCGTGGACCTGGAGGTCGCCCCGCACACCGTGACCGCCCTGATCGGCGCCTCGGGCTCGGGCAAATCGACCCTGCTGCGCTGCGCCAACCTCCTGGAGGAGATCGACGACGGGGCCATCTGGCTGGACGGCGAGGAGATCACCGACCCGCGCGCCGACGCCGACGCCGTGCGCCGCAGGATCGGCGTCGTCTTCCAGGCGTACAACCTCTTCCCGCACCTGACCGTCCTGCAGAACGTGACCCTCGCACCGCGCCGCGTGCACGGGCTCACCCGCGAGGAGGCGGAGGAGCGCGGCATGGCGCTCCTCGAACGCCTCGGCCTCGGCGCGAAGGCCCGGGAGTACCCCGACCGGCTCAGCGGCGGCCAGCAACAGCGCACCGCGATCGTGCGGGCGCTCGCCGTCCGCCCCCGCCTTCTGCTCCTCGACGAGATCACGGCCGCGCTCGATCCGGAGCTGGTGGGCGAGGTCCTCGACGTCGTGCGCGACGTGAAGGAGCAGGGCATGACGATGGTCCTCGCCACCCACGAGATGGCTTTCGCCCGCGAGATCGCCGATCAGGTGTGCTTCCTGGAGGGCGGGGTCGTGCTCGAACGGGGCACCCCGCAGGCGGTGTTCGAGGACGCGCGCCACGATCGCACCCGCCAGTTCCTGCGGCGCATCGTGGAGGCGGGCCGCCTCTGAGCCGTCGCTCGTGGAGGTGGTCCGCCTCTGAGCCGTCGCTCGTGTAGGTGGGCCGCCTCCGAGCCACCCGTGGGCCCGCCCGGCGTTCCAGGGCCGGCCTAGGCGAGGCCGCCATTGCTCATCAGCAACTGACCGTTGATCCAGCCGCCCTCCGGGGAACACAGGAAGTCCACGAGGTGCGCGGTGTCCCGCGGGGTGCCGAGCCGGCCGAGCGGGGTGCCGCGCACACAGTGCTCCCGCACCTCCTCGGGCATCCAGCCCGTGTCGACCGGCCCCGGATTGATCACGTTGGCGGTCACTCCGAGAGCCGCCAGTTCGTGGGCGGCGGCCAGCGTGATGCGGTCCAGGGCGCCCTTGCTCGCACCGTAGGGCAGATTGCCGACCGTATGATCGCTGGTCAGGGCGATGATCCGGCCGGTACCCCCGTCCCCGGCGAAACGGCGGCCGAACTCCCGGATCAGCAGCCAGGTGGCGCGCGCGTTGACGGCGAAGTGCCGGTCGAAGCTCTCCACGGTCGTGTCGAGGAGCCCGGAGTCCACGGACTCGCAGTGACACATCACCAGCGCGGAGACGCGGCCCGTCCGGCGTTCGACCTCGTCGAAGACGCGGGCCGGGGCGTCCGGGTCGGCGAGATCCGCCTCGATCGCGGCGCTGTTCGCGCCGTGCTCGGCCAGCTCCCGGCCGATCGCGTCACTCGCCCCCGCCTCCCGGCCCCAGCTCATCCGGTCGTCGTACGGCGTCCAGCAGGTGAAGGCGATGTCCCAGCCCGACGCGGCCAGCCGACGGGCGACACCGGCGCCGATCCCGACCGTGCGGCCCACCCCGGTGATCAGGGCGACGGGACGGGCGGGCTGCTCCTGCTCGGTGCCGGTCGTCGTCGTGGTCACGGACGGGAATGGTCCAGGAACGGCACGCCCGGGTCAATCGGATTCTTTCCCCATACCTACGCGCCCGCCGCACATGCCGCTGGAGCGGACCGAGTGTTCCGCTGCCCGCGTCCACCCACACGTGTGTGTCACCGGCCCGACCGTCCCTTCCTCCGCACCGCGCTCTGCCATCAGGGTGTGTTTTACGACCTAAGTATGTAAATCGGTTCTTACCGGTGCACCATCGCCTTAACTTCTGCCATGTCATACAGAGGTGAAGCTCGTACACCTTCCGTGGGAAGCCCGCGACTCCCCCGCCGGACGGTCAGGACGCTGTCGGCAGTGGCCCTGCTGGGCGCGGCGGCACTGCCCCACGCGGTCTCCGTCGCCGCACCCCCCGCCGCTCCGGAAAGGGCCGCCGCCGCGGGCTCTCCGGGGCATCGCGCGCCCGCTCTGCGGGCCGCCGGGCCGCTCCAGTTGGAGAAGAGCGTCTCCCCCGACCCGCTCACCGTGGGCGACACCGCCGTCTACACCCTCGTGGTGACCAACACCGGGGACCGGACCGCCCACGACGTGACCGTCTCCGACACCCTGGACACACACCTCGCCCTCGACGGGCGGGCACCGGACGGCTGCACCGCCGACGGCTCGGCCGTCAGGTGCGGCGGCGACGGCAGCGACCTCGCGCCCGGCGCCTCCGTCACATACCGCATCCCGGTACGTGTCCTGTCGGACACCACGGACGGCACGAACATCGTCAACGAGGCCACCGCCACCAGCAGCGACGCGCAGAGCGCACAGGCCCGCACCATCACGATCGCCCAGACCCTCAGCAATGTCGTGCTGAAGAAGACCGCCCCGGCACGGGTGAACGCGGACGGCACCTACACCTACACGTTCACCGTCACCAACGAGGGGCCCTCGGACGCGGTCGACGTCACCGTCGAGGACAACACCGACTCCGTCCACCTCGACATCGAGAAACTCCCCTCCGAGTGCCCGCCCAGCGGCACCACCCTCACCTGCCCCTGCACACCCTGAAGCCGGGCGAGACACGCACCTTCAGCGTGACGATGCACGCCCACGCCGACGTCGAGGACGGCACCGAGATCGAGAACTGCGCGGACGTCTACACCGGCAGCCGCGAGACCGAGACCGCGGACAACCACTCCTGTGTCACGACGGAGATCGACACGGACCCCACACCTACGCCGACGCCTACACCCACCGACACGAGCACGCCCACACCGACGCCCACCACCACGCCCACGAAGACACCCGATACGGGCACACCCACCCCCACCCCCACTGATGCGGGCACGCCGACCCCGAGCGGGACGGGTTCACCGACTCCCCTCCCCACCGGCGGTGCCACCTCCTCAGGCTCGCCCGCTCCCGGCACACCGGACGACGAAGAGCTGGCCGGCACCGGCGCGCTCCGCGCGAGTCTGCTGGGCGGTGCCGCGCTGATCCTCACTGTGATCGGCGTATGGCTCCTCCGTCTCGGCAGGGCGACGGGCCGACGCCGGCACTGAGGCGGTGTTCCGCCATGCCATGAACGTACGTCCCGGGACCGTCAGAGTCTTCGCCTCGCGGCCCGGACCAGCGCGTCGAAGAGGCGCTGCTGGGCCGGGTCCTCGTGGGCGGTGTCCTCCGGGTGCCACTGCACGGCCACGAACAGGGCGCGGGCCTCGGCCGGTTCGACGCCCTCGATCGTGTCGTCGGCGGCACGGGCCGTCACCCGTAGCCCCTCGCCCAGCCGGTCCACGTGCTGGTGGTGGTAGCAGGACGCCTCGATCTTGTCCGTCCCGGTGATCCGCGCCACCACCGTATCGGGGGCGAGGGAGACGGACTGGCGGATGTGGCGGTGCTCGCGCCGGGGGCCTCCCATGTCCTGGTGCAGGGTGCCGCCCAGGGCGGTGTTGACGACCTGGAGTCCACGGCAGATGGCGAGCAGCGGGAGCCCGAGCGCCAGGGACTGCCGGGCGACTTCGAGGTCGAACGCGTCCTGCACCTCGTCCACGTCGTAGACCGCCTCGTGGGCGTCGGGCGCACCGTAGCGGTGCGGGGCGAGGTCGCCGCCGCCGGGGAGCAGGATGCCGTCGAAGCGGGTGATGCGCGCGGTGACGTCGTGCTCGGCCGGGTCGACGGGGTGGACGCCGACGGGTTCGCCGCCCGCCCGCCAGACGGCGTCGATCAGCGCGCGGGCATTGACCTCGGCGGCGTAGCGCAGGGCGGAGGTGGTGGCGGCGAAGCGGGCGGGGACGGCGATGAGGGGGCGGGCGGTCGCGGGCGCGGCCGGTCGCGGGGCGTCTGTCGTCACAGCTGAATCCAGGTGGTCTTCAGTTCCGTGTACTTGTCCAGGGCGTGGGCGGACTTGTCGCGGCCGTTGCCGGACCGCTTGACACCGCCGAAGGGCACGGTCAGGTCGCCTTCCTCGTAGCAGTTGACCCACACCGTGCCCGCCTTCAGCGCGCGCGAGATCCGGTGGGCCGTCGACAGATCGGAGGTCCACAGGCCGGCGGCGAGGCCGTACTCGGTCCCGTTGGCGAGGGCGACGGCCTCGTCGAGGTCGTCGAAGGTGAGCACGGACAGGACGGGGCCGAAGATCTCCTCGCGGGCGAGGCGGCTGTCCGGGGCGACATGGTCGAGGACGGTGGGTTCGAGGTAGGCGCCGCCGGTCTGGGTGAGGGTGCGCGCGCCGCCGGTGCGCAGGCGGGCTCCGTCGTCGGCGCCCGCGCGGACGTGGTCGAGCACGCGGGCGAGGTGCTGTTCGCCGACGAGGGCGCCCATCTCGGTGGCCGGGTCGAGGGGGTCGCCGACGCGCAGGGCGCGGGCGCGCTCCACGACGGCCTCGGTGACCTGTTCGGCGACGGAGGTGTGGACGAGCAGGCGGGAGGGCGCGGTGCACATCTCGCCCTGGTTGAAGAAGATGCCCCAGGCGGCGGTGGCGGCGGCCTTCTCCAGGTCGGGGGCGTCGGGAAGGATGATGTTCGGTGATTTACCGCCCAGTTCGAGCCAGACCCTCTTGAGGTTGGAGTCGGCCGCATAGCGCAGGAAGTGACGGCCCACGGCGGTGGAGCCGGTGAAGGCGAGCACGTCAACGTCGGAGTGCAGGCCGAGCGCGCGTCCGGCTATCGGTCCTGTGCCGTTGACGACGTTGAGCACGCCGGGCGGCAGTCCGGCCTCCAGGGCGACGCGGCCGAGGAGCAGGGCCGACAGGGGTGCGTTCTCCGACGGTTTGAGGACCACCGTGCAGCCCGCGGCGAGCGCGGGGGCGATCTTCCAGCCGGCCAGCGTCAGCGGGAAGTTCCAGGGCACGACCGCGCCGACGACACCGGTGGGTTCGCGGGTGACAAGGGCGAGGGCGTCGGGCGCGGTGTGCGGGGAGGTGTCGGTGAGTTTGTCGGCGAGCTGTCCGTACCAGCGGAAGGTGCTGATGACCGCCCGGAGTTCGATGTCGTGAGCGTCCGCTATCGGTTTGCCCATCTCCAGGCTGACGGCGAGTGCCAGCTCCGCCCGGTGCGCGTCGAGGAGTTCGGCGACACGAAGGAGGAGGCGGCCTCGTTCGACGGGGGCCAGGCGGGGCCAGGGGCCCTGGTCGAAGGCGCGGCGGGCGGCGGCGACGGCGGCGTTCACCTCGGCCTCGCCGCCGTCGGCGACGGGCCCGAGGACCTGGCCGTCACGCGGTGAGACCACGGCGAACTCCCCGCTGTCGCCGGGCTCCTCCGCGCCGTCGATCAGGTGCGCGCCGGGCGGGCGGAACGCCTTCGCCTGTTCGAGCCACGTGCTGTGCGTCGGAATGGTGCTCATGCGGACCTCCGGGGGCGGATGGCGGTGGCGTACCCGCCGGAGCGGATGGTGGCGGCGTAGCGCCAGGAGCGGGTGGTGGCGGCGGGCCGGGCGCCGCCGGGCGCGGGGTCAGCGCTTCGGTGGCCGGACACCGCGGAGCTCCCAGTCGCCGCCGAGCGCGGTGGACCGCACTTCCTCGGATTCGGTCGGCTGGGCGCCGACGTCGGTGCGGATCGGGGTGGGGCCGGTGACGATGTGGTTGGTGAGCCGTCCCAGGCCCTCGACCTCGACCTCGACGACGTCCCCGGGGCGCACCGGCCGGGAGTTCGCCGGGGTTCCGGAGAGCAGCACGTCACCGGGGTACAGGGTGATAGTGCGGGCGATGTCGGCGACGAGGTAGTGCATGTCCCACTTCATCTCGTCCGTCGAACCGTCCTGCACGACCTCGCCGTTCACGTAGGTCCGCAGCCACTTGCCCCGGAAGTCCCAGTCGGTGACGAGGCCCGGTCCGAGCGGGCACAGGGTGTCCGAGCCCTTGACGCGGAGCATGGACCCGGCGTCGGTGTCGCGGAAGTCGTGCAGCCCGAAGTCGTTGGCGACGGTGTACCCCGCGATGTGCCCGCCCGCGTCCTCCGGTGCGACGTTGCGCGCGGTCCTGCCGATGACCAGGGCGACCTCGCCCTCGTAGTTCAGCCACTTGCAGCCCTCGGGGCGGACGACGGCGCCCCGGTGGCTGTTGAGCGCGGAGGTCGGCTTGTGGAAATAGGTCGGGGTGTCGGGCAGGGCGATCCGGAACTCGTCGACGCGGCTGCGGTGGTTGAGGTGGACGGCGATGACCTTGGAGGGGACGACGGGCGGCAGATGCCGCGCCTCCCCTGCCTTCACGCGGCGGCCGTCACCGGCGACGAGTTCGTCCCCGTCGACCGTGACCTGCACGGCGGCGCCGTCGAGGAGGATGCGGCGGTACTCGGTCATGGCGGGGCCCTTCTAGGCGCGGCGGTGAGAGGGCGTGGCGGAGGCGTGGTCCCCGGTCCCGGTCCAGCCGCCCGCGGGACGGTCGAACCAGAGATGGGCCTGGCCGGTGCCGATCGAGTTCTCGTACTGCCCGTACTGGCGGCCCGTGGCCGTGCAGGCGCGGCCGCCGAGTGCGCCCGCCATCATCAGGTAGTGGAAGAACTTCGCCTCGGGCCTGTACCTCCAGAAGGCCTCCATGGTGTCGAGCACCTTGTCGTGGCGGCCCTCCTTGAACCAGGCGATGCGCTCGAGGTCGGCCTCGCGCGCCTCGGGCGTGAAGATGTGCGACGGGTCGCCGGCCTCGTGGTCCCGCAGTTCACGCAAGGGCCAGAAGGTGTGGGACAGCGCGCCCGAGGCGATCAGCAGGACGCGGCGACCGGGTGTGGCGGCGATGCCGTCGGCGAGCGCACGGCCCAGACGCAGGTGGTCCTCCATGTCACCGGTCTGACAGACACCGATGCTCACCCAGCGCTTGTCCGGGAGGCCCTCGCCGAGGTACTTCCACAGGTTGACGGTGGCGTAGTAGATCGGCAGGTACGGGTCGTCGATCGCGGTGATCCAGGTGCCGTGCCGGTCGGCGAACCCCGCTGTCCGCGCGGCGAGTTCGGGGTCACCGGGAAAGTCGTAGGGCATACGGCACATGCCGCGCGGCAGCTCCTCCGAGGTGAAGAGGCCCGCGCGGCGGCTCTGCGCGGTGACGACGAACTCGACGGTCGTCGCCCAGTGGGAGTCCAGGACGACCACGGTGTCGTAGTCGTCGCGCCCGAAGACGTCCGCGCGCAGTTCCCGCAGCCCGGTGACGAGGGTGATCTCCTTGCCCTCGTTCAGCTCCAGGCGGGTCTCCTTCGGCAGTACGACGGTGGGGACGTGGGCGAGCAGCCCCGCCCCGACGATCTCACCCATGGTCCTGCCATCCCTTCGGGGCGGTGACGGTGTTCTTGAGGTCGCAGAAGAAGTCGAAGCTCCAGGTACCGCCCTCGCGTCCGACCCCGGAGCGGCGCGAGCCGCCGAAGGGTGCCCGGAGGTCGCGGACGAAGAAGCAGTTGACCCAGACGGTGCCCGCGACGAGTCGTGCCGTGACGCGTTCGGCGCGCGCGGGATCGCCGGTGGCGAGGGTGGCGGCAAGACCGAACCGGGTGTCGTTGGCCAGGCGGACGGCCTCCTCCTCCGTGGTGAAGGTCTGCAGCGTGAGGACCGGGCCGAAGACCTCCTCCTGCACGATCTCCGCGTCCTGCTCCACGTCGGTGAGGAGGGTCGGGGCGTAGTACCGCTCCCCGACCCGGTGGCCGCCGACGACCGGCCGGGCCCCGGCGGCGAGCGCCCGCCGCACGAAGCCGTCGATCCTCTCCAGCTGGCGGGGGTGGATGTTCGGCCCGATGTCCGTGGTGTCGTCGCGCGGGTCGCCCTGCCGGAGCCGCCGGGCCTTCGCGGTGAAGCGGCGGACGAACTCTCCGGCGACGCGCTCCTCCACGAGGAGGCGGGTCGCGGCGAGACAGACCTGTCCCGCGTTGTCGTACTGCTCCACCGCGAGGTCGACGGCCAGGCCGAGGTCGGCGTCGGCGAACACGAGGAGCGGGGACTTGCCGCCCAGTTCGAAGCTGGTCGGGGTCAGGTGCGGCGCGGCCGACGCGGCGATGCGGCGGGCCGTGGGCACCGACCCGGTGAAGCTGATGCGGCGCACGCCCGGGTGGGCGGTCAGCGCGTCGCCGATCTCGGAGCCGTAGCCCTGTACGACGTTGAGGACACCGGCGGGCAGCCCTGCATGGGCCGCGATGTCGGCGAGCAGCGAAGCGGTCAGCGGGGTCCACTCGGCGGGCTTGAGGACGACGGTGTTGCCCGCGGCGAGCGCCGGGGCGACCTTCCAGGACTCCAGCATCAGCGGCGCGTTCCACGGCGTGATCAGCACGCTGGGGCCCGCCGGGTCCCAGCTCACGTGGTTGCGGTGGCCCCGGGTCTCGAAGTCCTCGTGGTCGAGGGCGAGCAGCCGGTCGGCGAAGAAGCGGAAGTTGTGCGCGACGCGCGGCATGACGCCGCGGCGGTGCGCCCGCAACAGCGCGCCGTTGTCGGCGGTCTCGACGACGGCGAGTTCTTCCAGCCGTTTGTCGACGCCGTCGGCGATGGCGCGCAGGACACGGGCGCGCTCGGCGCGCGGGGTGGCGGCCCAGCCGGCGAAGGCGGCTTCGGCGGCGGCGACGGCCGCGTCGGCCTCGACGGGGGTACCGCGCGCGATCTCGCCCAAGGCGGTGCCGTCGATGGGCGACACGTCGGTGAAGGTGCCGGCGGAGGCGACGCGCTCGCCGCCGATCCAGTGCCGTGTGTCGACGGCGGCCCCGGCGACGGTGACGGTGTGCTCGGACTCGGCCTCGGACTCGGTCATCCGTCGGGCCTCCTGACCGTGTCGGCGGGCGGGCATCATGCGGCCCCTGACGTGTTCGACTCCAGCAGCCGGCCGCCGTCCCAGACGACGCCGACCTGGCGGTAGTAGGCGGCGATGGGTTCGCGGATCTCCAGGCGGGCGAGCTCCTCGGTGGGAGCCTCGAAGAGCCGCAACTCCGCATCTCCGGTCCAGGGTTGGCCTCCCTCGGAGGAGGCGGCGCCGGTCTCGATGAGCTCGTCGAGGGCCAGGCCCTTGCCCGTCTCGATCGACGGCAGCCAGCGGTGGTGGGCCATCGGGTGCGCGTTCACGAACCCGTTGGTCGCGCACGGCTCGCGCAGCGTGACGACGGCCTCGGCCAGACGCCGGTCGGCGGCGGCGAGCGTGGCGCCGAAACGGGCACCCGCCTGGATGCGCGGGGCGGGTCCGTACGGGTGCGGACGGGTCTGGTGGATGGAGCCGAGCTTCTTCGGATAGCCCTGGTGCAGGCCGCGGGCGATGGCGAAGTCCTTATTGACCCAGATGAACACGCACCGGGTGAACGTCCGCCCCCGGTACCGGCAGCGCACGACCGCGAAGGCCTCCTTGTACTGGGCGCGCACCGGATCGAGCAGTTCACGGCCGTCGGCGGAGCAGGACTGCCAGTCGGCCCAGATGAGCGCGACCGCGCCGGGATCCTGGTCCTCGTCCACCAACTCCAGTGGCGCGGGAAGCAGCTCGCGCACGCGCGCGGGGTCCGTGCGGTACTCGACGGTGAGCAGATCGCCGGAGTAGCGCCAAGGCGGCGACGGAATCAGGGACGCCGCCCCCGTGGCCGTCTTGGGGTGGAAGTACCCGCGCACAGCGGGGGTATCAGGAACGTCAGGGAGGCCGGGGTCGTCTGTCATCGCGTGTTCCTCAGGCTGTCGGGACGGGTGGCTTGAGGAGTTCGGCGCGATAGCGGGCGGCCGCCGCCGTCGCACCCTTTCCCCCGAGAGCGACGACGCCTACGAGGCGGTCCGCCCGGTGATAGCCGACCACCGGCTCCCCGTCGAGGTCGCCGTCCAGGACCCGCATGTCGTCCTTGCCGAGGACCGGAGCACCGAAGGACTGGATCCTGAAGTCGTGCTGGTCGCTCCAGAACGTGGGCAGCGGAGCGAACGGTGCGAGGTCCGGCTCCACGCCGGACAGGTGTGCCGCGAGCACCTTGGCGGCGTGCTTGGCGGTGTCGGTGGGGATGGACCAGTGCTCGACGCGGCGGGGCACCCCGTCGTAGCGGGCGTTGGGGAACCGAGCGACATCGCCGACGGCGACCACGTCCGGACGGCCGCCCACGCGCAGGTGTTCGTCGGTGAGCACGCCGTCGCCGAGATCCAGGCCGTTGCCTTCGAGCCATTCGGTGTTCGCGACGGAGCCGACCGATTCGACCACCACGTCCGCCGCGAGGGCGGTCCGGTCCGCCAGGAGTACGCCGGTGACCCGGCCGTCCCCGTCGAACCCGGCCACCCCGGTGCCGAGGACGAATCGCACGCCGCGCCGCTCGTGGCGCGCCCGCAGGGACCGGGCGAGCGGTTCACCGAGCGGCCCGACCATCGGCAGCGGCAGCGGGTCGACGACGGTGACCTCGGCGGCCCCGAGCCTCACGGCCGTGGCGGCGACCTCGCAGCCGATGAACCCGGCACCGACCACGACGACCCGTACCCCCGGGCGGGTCAGGGCGGTGCGCAACCGCCGGGCGTCGTCCAGGGTGCGCACGGTGTGACGCCCGGCGGCGGGGCCGGGACAGCGCAGCCGGCGCGGCCGCATCCCGGTGGCCACGACGAGACCGCTGTACGGGAGTGTCGTGCCGTCGGACAGCTCGACGGCACGGCGATCCAGGTCCGCCCGTACGGCCCGGATGCCCAGACGCCACTCGACGTCGGCCACGCTGGCACGGGGCCGGAAGACGAGGGAGTCGAAGGACGCCGTCCCCGCGAGGACCTCTTTGGAGAGGGGCGGCCGGTTGTAGGGCATGTGGAGCTCGTCGCCGACGAGGGTGATCGGCCCGCGCCGGCGCGCGGCGCGCAGCTGCTCGGCGACGCGCAGTCCGGCCATGGAGGCGCCGACGACCACGATGGGTTCGCTCACGGGTCAGTCCTCGATCCGGATGGCCTGGAGCGGGCACATGTCGGCGGCTTCCTCGACCTCGTCGCGCAGCGCGTCGTCCGCGTCCGCGACGTAGGCCAGGTGCCCGGCGTCGTCGAACCGGAAGACGTCCGGTGCGGCGAAGACACACTGGCCGTGGTCCTGGCACTTGTTCATGTCGACGACGACCTTCATGGGACTGTCCTCCTGGGACTACGAGGTACGCGGTGCGCGGTTGTCGCGGGGTGCGCGGGTGGGTGGGGTGGCGCCGGCCTCCCAACTCGTTTGATTCCAAACAACATAGGAAGCAATCGGGTGCCGGTCAATGGCTGTCCGGCTCCTCGATGCGGCGGGCCGGGCCCCCGAACTCGGGCAATCTGAGGGCCGAATGGGCCGCTTTCGGGCGCGGGGGCGGCAAGGCGCTAAGTGCGCGCAGCCGGGCATTGCGCCGCTCCAGTGCCTGCGGGGTGACCGGGAACAGGCTGGCCCCGCCCTCACCGACCAGCGCTTGATTGCTGGTCACGAACGCGCGCGTGTCCCGCTCATAGGCGGCGAGGCCCGCCGGGTGGTCCTGCTCCGCCACGGAGCCCGCCAGCATGTACGCGCCCACGAGCGCGAGGCTGGTGCCCTGCCCAGTCAGGAACGAGGGCGCGTACGCCGCGTCCCCCACGAGCGCGACCCTGCCGCTCGACCAGGCGGGCAGGCGGATCTGGCTCACCGCGTCGAAGAACACGTCGTCCGTGTCCCGCATGGCGGCCAGCATGCCGGGCACCTCCCACCCCGCGTCGGCGAAGACCCGGTCCAGCAGGTCCCGTTGCGCCTCCGGGTCCCGGAGAACGTCGAACGGCGGTTCCTGCTGGGCGAAGGTCAGGAAGGCGTGCACTGCGTCGTCGTCCCCCGCGGCATAGAGGGCCGCGGCCCTGCCCGGCGTGTTCCACATGACCGTCTCGTGGGAGAGGCCGAGGGTGTTGCGCAGGGTGAACACGGCGAAGCAGTGACCGAGATACCGGTGGAACCGCTCCTCGGGCCCGAAGAGGGCTTGCCTGGTCCGCGAGTGCGTGCCGTCCGCGCCGAAGACCAGGTCGAACGTGCGGCTGCCGCCGCCGCGAAAGGTCACGTCGACCCCGTGGCCGGACTGATCGAGGGTGTCGATGGAGTCGCCGAACAAGAACTCCACGTCGTCCCGGACCGCCCGGTGGAGCGCGTCGGTCAGATCGCCGCGCCGCACCTCCAGATCGCGCCCGGTCGCACCGCCGCTGACGCTGTGCGGGTGGACGGCAGCCACGCGGTTGCCGTCCCCGTCGAGGAAGGTCAGGCGGCGCAAGTCGATGTGTGCGTCCCGCAGGTGCGGCAGGAGCCCCATTCTGCGGACGACCTCGAGTGCGGTGCCGCGTACGTCGACGGGATAGCCGCCGCTGCGCGGTGTGCCCGCCTTCTCCACCACCGTGACGGCGAATCCGTGGCGGTTCAGCCAGAAGGCGAGGGCCGGGCCCGCGACACTGGCCCCGGAGATCAGTGCCGTGCGGCGCGGGCGGGAGCGGGCACGGGATCGCGTGGGGGCGGTTTCCGGTGCGGGCGTGGGCGTCGTCGGTGCGGGGCGGCTCATTGCTCGGCTCCTTTGCTGATGGGTTCGGTCGGGGTTCTGCTCAGGGTTCGTGTGACGAGCAGGGAGAGTGCCGTGACGGCACCTGCCATGAGGAATCCGGTGGCGAAGGCGGACTCCGCCGGGACGTCCGAACCGGCCGGGGTCCGGGCGGTGAGCAGCGCGCCGCCGAACTGGGCCCCCACGGCGAACCCAACAACACGGGTCACCAGGACCAGGCTGGTGGCGATGCCGGTGTCGCCCTGGTCGACGGAGGTGGCGGTGCTCGTCACCATCGCCGTCACACACAGCCCGTTGGCGAGCGCGATGAAGACCTTGCCGGCGACGACGTGCCAGATCTCGGTATGCACGGCCGACAGGGCGACCAGGGCCGCGGCCATCATGACGACGCCGACCGTGACCACCGCCCGTGAGCCGAACCGTCGCGCCCCGAGGCCACCCACCGGACCGGCCAGCGACGCGGCCACGGCGCCAGGCAGGAGGAAGAGA
Organism: Streptomyces sp. SGAir0957; assembly: GCF_043523415.1. Taxonomy (NCBI): domain Bacteria; kingdom Bacillati; phylum Actinomycetota; class Actinomycetes; order Kitasatosporales; family Streptomycetaceae; genus Streptomyces; species Streptomyces sp. SGAir0957. The sequence continues at coordinate 8,039,894 of NZ_CP027293.1, read as the reverse complement.
CCGATCTGGGTGGCGCTCGCGCCGAATCCGTACGCGTCGGCGGGCGCGGCGAGCAGTTGCGGTACGAGGTACACGGCGACGGAGGTGCCCGCGCAGATCATGAACGTCAGCACGCAGGACTTCCACACCGCGGGCCGTGCCAGCAGCCGTGGATCCACCATCGGCGAGACCGCCCGCCGCTCGACGGCCGTCCACCCGGCCGCGCACGCGACCAGGACCACGACGAGGACGCCGGGCACGATCGGCCGCGAGCCGGTGTCCGGTGCCGTCGCCAGCAGGAGCATCAGCGCGACCAGCGTCCCGCTCAGGAGCAGGAGGCCTGGCAGGTCCATCCCGGACTCGTCCGGCCGGCCCGGCGCGTCGCCCGGCATGAGCCGGCGCACCAACAGGGTCGCCGCGACGACCGCGATCGTCGGCAACGCGAACATCCAGTGCCTGGACAGCCCTTCGGCCACCGGCCCCGCCGCCAGCGTCCCCGCCATCCCTCCCCCGACGAACATGCCGCTGACCACGCCTATCGCCACCTTCGACGCACCGGCCGGAAGGTGTTTGCGCACCACGATGAACGACAGCGGCAGCGCGCCCACCATGGCTCCCTGCAGCACCTGGCCGAGCAGCAGCACCGGCAGGCTGGGCGCGAGGGCGGAGACCAGGCCGCCGGTCGCGACCACGGCCATCAGGCGGATCAGGACCCGCTTCCCGCCGTAGCGGTCGCCGAGCTTGCCCGCGAGGGGCGTGACGAGCGCGCCGGTGATCAACAGCACGATGCTGAGCAGTGCCCCTTCGGCCGGGCTCATGCGCAACTCGCGCTGCAGAAGCGGAAGCGTCGGCGTCACCACCGACTCCAGAGCGCCGGTGGCCACGGCGAGCGCGCCGAGGGCACCGACAGCGGCCTTCCCCAGGGGCCCGTCGGGGGCCGGTGGTGCGACCAGGCTTGTGGCCATGAGGCGTCCCCTCTCTGCGTCTTGGACGGGAACACAGTGCGGGGACGGCCACGCGCCACGCGTCATACCCCGGAGCCAAATCGCTGGTGCTACCGCAGTAGGGGGTGCGCCGTTTCAGTGCTGCGGCGCCGCCACGGACCGGGCCGCTGTCACGGACCGGGCCGCTGTCACGGACCGGGAGGCTGTCACGGACCGGGCCGCTGTCACACACCGGGCCGCTGTCACGGACCGGGAGGCTGTCACGGACCGAGAGGCTGTCCGGTCAAGGGGAGTGATTGCACGGTGCACGCGACGAAACTCGCGACACCGTCGCAGCCAAGATCTCGACCGAACGCACCCCAGAGGAGATTCACATGAGCCAGATCGACCTCGCCCACCCCGACGGCCTAGGCCGCGACGAACTGGTCCCCTCGCGCTACGCCCTGAAAGTCGGCGACATCGACGTGCTGATCATCAGTGACGGGGTGCTGCCCATCACCGCCTCGACGATGGCCACCAATGTCGCCCAGGCCGACTTGGCGGCCTGGCTCAAGGACATGTTCCTGCCGCCGGACATGCTCGACTGGCCGCTGAACGTGGCCGTCGTGCGCAGCGGCGACCGGACCGTCCTCGTCGACTCCGGCCTCGGCACGGAATTCCCGGGCTTTCCGCGCGCCGGGCAGCTGGCCATGCGGCTCGGCGCCGCCAGTATCGACCCCGCGTCCGTGACCGACGTGGTCCTCACCCACCTGCACATGGACCACATCGGCGGGCTGCTCGTCGAGGGACTGAGGGGGCGGCTCCGCCCGGACCTGCGGGTCCATCTGGCCTCCGCCGAGGCCGAGTTCTGGGCGGCCCCCGACTTCTCCCGCACCCAGATGCCGGAGGCCGTCCCGCCCGTGCTGCGGACGACCGCCGCGCGGTTCCTGGACATGTACCGCGGCCAGTTGCGGCCGTTCGAGACGGAGTACGAGGTGGCGCCGGGGGTGCGGATCTGCCGCACCGGCGGTCACACCCCGGGCCACAGCATCATCCGCCTCGAGTCCGGCGGGGACCGGCTGACGTTCGCGGGCGACGCCGTATTTCAGCCAGGCTTCGACCACCCCGACTGGCACAACGGCTTCGAGCACGACCCCGAACTGTCGGCCCGCGTCCGCATCCGCCTCCTGACGGAGCTGGCGGCGAGCGGGGAGCAACTGGTGGCGACACACCTGCCGTTCCCCTCCGTCTGCCGAGTGGCGGCGGTCGGCAACGCCTTCCGTCTCGTACCGACCGTCTGGGACTACTGAGCGTCGGCGGACAACGTGTGAGGGGCGGGCCGGTCAAGGTCGGGCGGTGCCCCGTGTTTCTCAAGGTGCCCGCCGTTGCCTCCGGCGACGGTGGGCACCTGTTTTCCCGTGGTGGGCACCTGTCTTCTCGCGGTGGGCATCTGCTTGCTCGCGGTGGGCGCCCCACGGGTCACACGTGTTCGGTGAGTGCCTCCCGCACGGCCGTGACCAAGTCAGGGCCCGAGGGGTTGAACAGGCGATGTCCCGACCTTCTCACCCCTGGGAGACCCCCATGCGCTTCCGCGCCGCTGTCGCCACCGGCACCCTCGCCCTGGCCGCGTCCGGCCTCTGGCCCGCCTCCGCCATGGCCGACACCCCGCCCCCCGGCCCCGCCACCAGCGCCAGTACCGGCACCGACACGGGCACGGGCACCGGCACGGCCGTCCTCTCCGACGAGTCGTACAACCGCCTCCTCCGCGGCGACATCGACGAACGCCTGCTCATCGCGACGGACCCGTCCTACCGCGAGGCCTGGCTCTTCTGCCTGCGCTCCGCGGAGAACGACCACGTCGAACGGAACGCGTGGGGCAAGGGATACGTGTGCATCCCCGACGGCGCCGTGCAGTGAGCAAGAGTCACCGGCTCCCGCGGTGACGAGCCGCTGACCGGTGACGAGCCACTGACCGGTGACGAGCCACTGACCGGTGACGAGCCGCTGACCGGTGACGGAGACCGGCCGGACCTACCGCAGCGGAAAGTCGGCCCCATGCTCCTCCGCGGGCCGGGGCCCGTGGATGCGACGGTCGGATTCATTGATCGATACGTCGTTGATGGCGGCCTCGCGGCGCCGCATCAGGCCGTGCTCGTCGAACTCCCACAATTCGTTGCCGTAACTGCGCCACCAGTCGCCGTCCGCGTCATGCCATTCGTACTGGAAGCGGACGGCGATACGGTTCCCGTCGAACGACCAGAGGCTCTTGCGGAGCGCGTAGTCGAGTTCGCGCTCCCACTTCCGCGTCAGGAAGTCGACGATCTCCGCTCGGCCGCTGAGAAACGTGGACCGGTTGCGCCACTGCGAGTCAGGTGTGTACGCGAGTGCCACACGTTGCGGGTCACACGTGTTCCACGCGTCCTCGGCCGCCTGGACCTTCCGCAGGGCGGTCTCCCGCGTGAACGGCGGGTAGGGAGGTCGGTCTTCCGGCACGGTCGCCCCTCACGTCGGGTCGATGACTGGCTCTCCGGGTGGAGAGGGGACTAACGTAGAGAACGCCCGTTCTCAACGTCAAGGAGGCAGTGCCGATGCCGGCCCCGATTACCGCCGAGCAGAGTCGTCTGGACCGAGAAGTACTGCTCGACGCCGCGGAAAGGCTGTTCTACGAGCGTGGGATCCAGGCGGTCGGCATGGACGCGGTGCGCGCGGCGTCGGGCCTCCCCCTGAAGCGGATCTACGGGTTCTTCGCGACGAAGGAAGAGCTCGTCGTGGCCGTCCTCCACCGGCGCGACCAGCGATGGAGGGGTGACCTCGCCGCCCACGTGGAGCGGGTCGCGGACCCGCGCGGGCGCGTACTCGCGGTCTTCGACTGGCTGGCCGAATGGTGCGCCGAACCCGGGTTCAGGGGCTGCGCCTGGATCAACGCGTTCGGTGAACTCGGCCCGGCGTCCGCTGCGGTACTGGCCGAAGTCCGCTCTCACAAGCGGGCGTTCCATGACCAGATCGCGGAGTGGGCCCGCGCCGCCGGGCTGCCGGTCGCGGACCCGCTCGTCCTCCTCGCCGAGGGGGCCATCGTGACGGCCGCCATCACCGGCGAACCGGGCCCGGCCCGGCAGGCCCGCGCGGCCGCCGCGACCTTGCTGGACGCGGCCTGACCCCGATCATCCTCGTCCCGCCGTGGCCGACCCGGCGGAACTCGCGCGAATGGATTTGCCGGGCCCGGGTGACGGTTGCGAGAGGGAGGAACCGAGAGTCGCCAGCCACCCGCGTGCCACACCGCCCCCGCACCTGGGCGCGGCCCGCGACCTCGGTGGCCCCGATCGTGACGAACCGTGACGACCGTGCCGGCCCACCACCCCCCGCCCTCCGCTCAGCGCAGCTCAGCGAAACTCGTGCACCACCTCAATCTCGCCCACAATGTGCCGGTTGAACTCCTCCAGCTCCTCCGCGGGCACCCACAGTTCGAGGATGGTCCGTCCGCCCGCCTGCTGAACCGGATATCTGCGCAGGAACTCCGACTCGACCTCGAACCGGGTCACGAAGCCGGCCCCGTCGTGCTTCACGTTCCAGTCCCGGGCGATCGCGATGGCGTAGTCCTCGTTGAGGACCGGGTAGAAGATCGGCTGCTCGGGCAGGCGGGGTGGCCACGCACGCCACTCCGCCTCGCGCAGCAGCTCCAACTCCACGGGGCCGGTAGGTCGCCACAGGGTGGTCGTTCGCTGAGTGGTCACGGCAAGGCTCTCTGCGTGTGGGGACCGCCGGTGCGGCCGGCCCGGAAGCCCGACAGTAACCATCCCACCCGTGCAGCGGCCACGCAGTTATGACACTCGCCGAGATACGGGATGCGGGATGCGGGATAGGGGTGCGAACTGCGGGACGCGGGACGCGTGCCCCACGAACCGGAGGGGCAAAGATTTGGCATGGTCTAGTCCAAAGCCTTCTGTGGTCCAGTCCAATCCATTGACGTGTCCCTCTCACACTCCCCAAGCTGTGCCTCCTCCCCTTCGGACCCACACTCCCCCGGACAGGGACCCCCTGGCCAGGACTGGAGGCACAAAGTGAGACGTCTGCGCGCATGTCTGGGCGCGGCCACCGCCGTCACCACCACCGCGCTCGCCGCCACGGCGTTCGTCGCGTCGAGCGCGGCGGACGCGGCCGGCGCCGCCACCGCGCTGAGCAACCGGTGGTACGCGGCCGCCCCGTATCTGATGCCGCTGGACAACGACCCGCCGGACGCGGGCGCCATCATGGACGCCACCGGACTGAAGGCGTTCCAGCTCGCCTTCGTCCTCGCCCCCAACGGCGGCGGTTGCAGCCCCACGTGGGACGGTACGGCCCCGGTCTCCTCCGACACCAAGGTCGGCGCGGTCATCGACAAGATCCGCGCCAAGGGCGGCGACGTGTCGATCTCCATCGGCGGCTACGGCGGCACCAAGCTCGGCCAGGCGTGCGCGGACGCCGCGTCCACCGCCGCCGCGTACCAGCAGGTCATCACCAAGTACGGGCTGCACGCGATCGACTTCGACTTGGAGGAGCCGGAGTACGAGAACACCGCCGCCATCAAGAACGAACTCGGCGCGGCCAAGATCCTGCAGAAGAACAACCCCGGGCTCTACGTCTCCGTGACCACGGCCGGAACGGCGGACGGCACCGGCTGGTTCGGCAAGCAGATGCTGCTCGAGGCCAAGGCACAGGGGTTCACGCCGAACAACTTCTCCATCATGCCGTTCGACGGCGGCTTCAACGGCGCGGCCTCGCAGACCAGCGCCCTCACGAAGTTCAACCAGGTCCTCCAGTCCACCTTCGGCTGGGACGAGGCCACCGCCTACGCCCACGAAGGCTTCTCCGGGATGAACGGCCGCAGCGACACCGGCGAGATGTTCCCCCAGGCCGACTTCCAGACGGTGCTCGACTTCGCGACGAGCCACAACATGGACCGGTTCACCTTCTGGTCCCTCAACCGCGACCGCCAGTGCTCTCCGGCGGACAACGGCGGCCGCACCTCCGGCACCTGCTCCAGCGTCCCGCAGAACGCGTGGGACTTCGCCAAGTACTCGGTGAAGTTCGCCGGCGCCACGCCTCCCACCAACCCTCCCACCAACCCGCCCACCACACCGCCCACCGACCCTCCGACGACGCCGCCCGCCGGTGACTGCAAGACCGCCTGGAGCGCGACCGCCGTCTACACCGCGGGCAACGAGGTCGGCTACGACGGGCACAACTGGAAAGCCAAATGGTGGACCCAGAACGAGAAGCCCGGCGCCACCGAGTGGGGCCCCTGGACCGACGAGGGCGCCTGCTGAGCGAGCAGCCCGCCACATGAACTGCCGGGCCCGCCCCGACAGGGCGGTACGAGCCACGGTTCGGCATACGTGGAGCCATGCGTGGCACGCTGACCACGTACGTCCGTGATCGTCCAGGAGGTCTCCCCGTGGCGCAGCAACAGCCGGCGGAAGTCGCGCGGTCCGGCGACTTCCGGACCGAGGAGGGCCGGCTGCGCAAGGACCTCGGATTCTGGGGTCTGACCGCGATCGGCTTCTCCAACATCCTCGGCTCGGGCTGGCTGTTCGCCGCCATGTACGCCGCGCAGACCGCCGGGCCCGCCGCGCTCCTCTCCTGGATCGCGGCGGGCCTGCTCTGCGCCCTGGTCGCCCTGGTCATGGTGGAGCTCGGCGCGACCAGGCCGGAGGGCGGCGGCACGGTCCGCTGGCCGCTGTACGCGAACGGGCGTCTCGTCGGCACGGTCGTCGGCTGGTCCGTCCTGCTCTCGGTGGGCGGCACCGCCGCCGAGATCAGCGCGATCATGCAGTACGCCGCCCACTACGTCCCCGGGCTCTACCACGACGGCAGCATCACCGCTTCGGGGCTCGGCGTCGCCACCGCGCTGAGCGTGCTGCTCACCGCGCTGAACTGGTTCGCGGTCCGGCTGTTCGCCCGGATGAACAACCTGGTGTCGGTGTTCAAGGTGGTGGTGCCGGTCCTTACCATCGCCGCCCTGTTCCTGTCGGGCACGCACGCGGGGCGCCTCACCGATCACGGCGGATTCGCTCCGTACGGGTACGCGGCCTGCCTCACCGCGCTCGCGGGCGGCGGCATCGTCTACTCCGTGAACGGGTTCCAGGCCCCGCTCGACTTCTCCGGCGAGGCCCGCAATCCGCGCCGCACGGTCCCCGCCGCCGTCCTCACCGGCATCGGCCTCGCGGTCCTCGTCTACCTCGGACTGCAACTCGCCTTCCTCTACACGGTCCCGGACTCGCTGCTCGCGCACGGCTGGCAGGGCGTCAACTTCGAGTCACCGTTCGGGCAGCTCGCCCTCGTCCTCAACCTGCACTGGCTCGCCACCCTGCTCTACGCCGACGCGGTGGTCTCGCCCGGCGGCTCGGCATACGTGGGTGTGGCGATCGACGCCCGGCACACCTACGCCCTCTCCAAGAACGGCCTGCTGCCCCGCTTCTTCATGCGCATCGACCCGCGCTCCGGAATCGCGCGGCGCGCCCTGGTGCTCAACCTCGCGGTCATCATCGTCTTCATGCTGCCGTTCGGTGGCTGGCAGGACATCGTCAGCGTGATGGGCGACATGTATCTCATCATCTACGCCGCGTCGGCGGTGGCCGTGGCCTCCTTCCGGGCCCACGACCGTGCGCGTGGGCTGCCCCTCGCGGATGGGCACATGCCGGGGGTGCGCTGGATCGCGCCGGTCAGCTTCGCCGTGGCCACCGAGTTCGTCTACTGGTCCGGCTGGGACGACCTGCGTCTCGCCCTGCCGCTCGTCCTCGTCGGCGTCCCCCTGTTCCTGCTGCAACGCAACAGGGCCGCGGGCAGCTCTCCGGCCCAGGAGTTGCGCCACGGCGCCTGGCTCGTCGTCCACCTCGCCGCGCTGACTCTGCTGTCCTGGCTCGGCACCTTCGGCGGCTCCGGACACCTGCCCGCGCCGTACGACTCGCTCACGGTCGCCGTCGTCGCCTTCGCCGTCTTCACCTGGGCCGTCCGCTCGGGCACCGCCCACCTGCGCACGAACCCCGAACTGTCCTGAGTCAGGAGGCGGCAGGCGCGACCGACTTGGCGTACCAGTGATCGGCCCGCCCATGCCCTTCGTACGGCTCCGTCTCCTGGTACCCGTACCGGGTGTAGAGCGCCCGTGCCTCGGTGAGCTGCGTGTTGGTCTCGCACACGATCCGCTCGGCCCCGAGCCGCCTGGCAGCCTCCTCGCCGGCGAGCAGCAGTCCGCGGCCCAGGCCCGCGCCGCGTCCGGCGGGGTGCACGTACATCCGCTTGAGTTCCGCGGTTCCCGGGGCGGTGCCGAGCAGACGCAGGCCCACACAGCCCAGGAACTCCCGGTCGGCGCCGCGTGCGACGAGGAACTGTCCGTTCGGCGGAGCGAGGTCGTGGTGCGGGTCCTCGGTGAGCACTGCCCGGAGTTCGGCGTCCGTCGCGGTCCGTCCGAAGACGCGTTGCCCAATCTCCGTGAAGTACTGCCGCATGACGTCGTCGACGGTCGCGTCGTCGACCGGTTCGGGGCTGATCGTCCAGGAGGTGGCCATGCGGGTCATGGTCGTCGAGGCGCCGCCCGTCGTCCAACGGGTCGGCGTCCGCGGCGCGCCGGATCGGGGCGCCGCGGACTCCGGGGTGTGGGTCAGCTCGCCTGGCAGACGAGTGTCGGTGTGCCCGCGCCGCCCGGTGTCGCGCCGAAGCCGAACGAGGTCGAGGCCCCGGCGGCGAGGGTGCCGTTGTGCGCGGCGTTGCGGGCCGTCACCGCCTTGCCGGTCTGGGTGTAGGCCGCGTTCCACATGCTGCCGATGGTCTGGCTGCCGGGCCAGTCCCAGCTGACCTGCCAGGACTTGGTCGCCGAGGTACCCGTGCCGGTCACGGTGACGTCGGCGTTGAAGCCGCTGCCCCAGTCGCTGCTCACCTTGTACGTGGCCGTGCAGCCGGACGATCCGCCGCCCGGCCCGGAGGTCGTCGCGGTGACCGACTGCGAGGCGGGTGAGGTGTTGCCCGCCGCGTCGCGCGCCCGGACCGTGTACTCGTAGCGGGTCGATGCCGTGAGTCCGGAGTCCGTGTACGTCGTGCCGGTCGCCGATCCCGCCTTCGCGGTGCCCCGGTAGACGTCGTAGGCGGTGACACCCGTGTCGTCGGTGGAGGCGGACCAGGACAGCGAGACGCTGGTGGAGGTCGTGCCGGTGACCTTCAGGCCCGCGGGGGCCGAGGGCGCCGTGGTGTCGTCGCCCCCGCCTCCACCCCCGCCGCCGAAGTCCGGCGCCTTGATGGAGGCGAGGTAGCCGTCCTTGACGGTGTCGACGGTCTGCCAGTCGTCCTTCAGGATGCCGCCCGTGTCACCGGAGTTGGGGTTCCACGACCAGAACGTCCAGCTCATGCTGTCCGCGCCGTAGGTGCTGGTGGGCCGGAGGTAGTCCACCAGGGCCGCCAGCCACTTCTGGTCGATGCCCGACTGCAAGGTGGTGCCGAACTCCCCCAGCCACACGGGAGCGATGTTCTGCTTGAAGAGGTAGCCCCAGTTCTTGTCCCAGATGCCGGGCATGTTGGCGGGGAACGACGGGTCGTTGAACCAGGGTTGCTGCGCGACGCTGGTCGCGTAGTCGTGGGCCGAGTAGACGAGCCGGTTCGCGACGTCGAGGCGTACGGGGGCGGTGGCCGCGCCCGCGAGGTTGCCGCCCCACCAGGTCGACTGGCCGTTCACCGTCTGCACGCCCTCGACGAAGATCAGGAGGTCGGGGTTGACGGACAGGACGGCGTTGCCCGCCCGCTCGGCGGCGAGCCGCCAGTCGGTGCTCGTGTCGCCGCATCCCCAGCAGGCGGGGTCGTGCGGCTCGTTGTGCAGGTCGATGCCGACCACGGCGGTGTTGCCCTGGTAGCGGGCGGCGAGCGCCTTGAGGTGGGTGATCCAGGTCGTCTCGGGCACCGACGCGGTGTACCAGAGGGCCGACTGGGCCGAGGAGTCGGGACGGTGCCGGTCGAGAACGATCTTGAGCCCGATGGAGCCCGCGTAGGCGACGAGCTTGTCCATCACCTGGAGGGAGTCGAGGCCCTCCAGATCGGTGTTGAGGCCGTTCGCGTAGCTGATCCCGGCGGGCGTCGTGCCCTTGAAGATGTCGTCGCTGTAGGGCATGCGGACGGTGTTGTACCCGAGCGACTTCATCTGGTCCAGCATCGACTTGTAGTCGCGGGACCAGAGGCCGTGCGGGACGTAGTTGGCGGTCTCGAACCCGAACCAGTTGATCCCCGCCATCCGCACCGGCCGGTCCTGCGCGTCGAGGATGCGGCGGCCGCTGGTGTGCCAGTACCCGGAGCCCGCGGCCGCGGGCGCCGCGTCCGGGGAGGCGCCGCGCGCGGGGGCCGCCTGGGCGGGCGCGGCGAGCAGGGGCACGAGGGTGATCGCCAGCGCGGCGAGGAAGGCGATCAGGAGGTTCCGGGAGCGGTGGACGGGCGGTGGTCTCATGGGGGGTCCTCTCGAACGGAACGTGGGCGCGCACCAACTCGACGGGCCTCGCCACCTGCCGGGCTCTGGCGGCGGTGACGGCTCTGGTGGCTGTTACGGCGGTGAAGGCCCTGGCGGCTGGGGCGACTGTGACGGCTCTGAGCTTGGGAGCGCTCCCACTTAAAGCGATCAGGTGCGGAGGTCATCTCTGACTACGAGGGTGGAGGCACCCGGCATGGCAGAGCCGCGGCCGTCCGGAGTGTCCCGCTCCGCATCGACCGCCCGGCAAAACCGGGGCCGCGCCCATGGAAGCCACTATGCGTGTACGCGTCAATACCCCGCGCAATGATCGGGTCAGGCGCGGCGCCGAGCCAGCGAACCCCACGCCGCCACGGCGAGGACCGCCGCCGCGACACAGAACCAGATCCCCGCCGACCGCAGCCCCCATGCCTGGGACGCCGCGCCGAGCCCCACCACCGGCAGCGAGATCGCCACGTACAGGACGAGGAAGTAGGCGGAGGAGACGGCGGCCCGGTCGGCGGAGTCGACCAGGTCGTTGACCGCGGCGAGGCCCTTGGCGAAGGACATGCCCTGCCCGCAGCCCGCGATCACGGCGCCGACGGCCAGCAACGGCAGGGACGCCTGGTGCACCGAGAGCGCGACCAGCAGGATGCCCGCCGCGAGCAGCAGGCACCCGGACAGGAGGAAGACACGCGTCCGCGCCGGGGGGAGGACCACTTGGGTGAGGGCCGACGCGCCGAGCAGCAGCAGGGGCATGGCCCCGGCCAGGGCGTGGTTCGGGTTGCCGACGATCTCGGAGACGATGCGCGGGGACACCGCGGTGAACAGGCCGGTGACGGCGAACCCCGCGAAGCCGACCGTGGCGGCGCTGACGAACACGGACCGCGCCGCCTCCGGCACCTTGATCTTCCGCGGGCGCAGCCGGGCCCCGGGGTCGCGCTCCACCGTCTCCGGAACGAACCGCAGCAGCACGACGAGGACGCAGGTCGCGGCGGCGTGCACGAGGAACGACAGCCGCAGGGGCGCCGGGAGGTACTGGACGAAGAGTCCGGCGACGGCCGATCCCAGGCCCAGGCCGCCGATGTTGGCGGCCGTCGCCGCGTTCGACGCCCGGCCGCGCCACGCCTCGGGGGCGCTCTCGATCACCGCGGCCGTGGCCGTCCCCGCGAAGATGCCCGCCGAGACACCCGAGAGCAGGCGCCCCACCAGCAGGATCCAGACCTCTTCCGCGCCGAGGAAGACGAGGCTGCTGACCATGGAGAAGAGGAGGCCGGCGAGGAGCAGGGGCCGGCGCCCGCGAAGGTCCGACCAGCCGCCGCACAGGAGGAGCGCCGCGAGCACCCCCACGGCATAGGCGGCGAAGATCACCGTCTGGACGACGGGTGAGAACCCCAACTTCTGCTGCCACAGGGGGTACATGGGCGTGGGGAGCGTTGCTCCGAGCATCACACACGCGAACGCGCTGACCAGGGTGGCGAATGCTCCACGGGAACGCATGGTGCGCGGTGCCAACGTGCGTGCTCCTCGTGTCGCTGCGGTCGACCGACCCACGTGCAGTTCCCCGCCCCTGCGTTCCTCATGCGGAAAACGGCTGTACGTGTGCACACACCCTCACACGTGCGCGGGTACAGCGCACACGTGGGAGGGTGCCGGCACACGTACGGGGTGCGGTCGCGCGGCGGAGCGTCAGGCCGCGGCGGGCGCCTGGTCGGCGTCGGCCGGCTGCCCCTTGGCGGCCGCGTCCCCGGCCGGCTCCCGCAGGCCCGGGATGAGGGTCGCGACGGCCGCCGAGAGGAGGGCCACACCGCAGCCGATCATCAGGCCGGTGCGGAATCCGTTCTCGGAAGCGAAGGTGAAGCCGCCCATGGAGATGGTCATCTGGGCCAGGACGACACCGATGACGGCCGAGCCGATCGTGGTGCCGAGCGAACGCATCAGGGTGTTGAAGCCGTTCGCGGCGGCCGTCTCGGAGAGCGGCACGGAGCTCATGATGAGGGCGGGCATGGAGCCGTAGGCGAGGGCGACACCGCTGTTGATGACGATGCCGGAGATCATGATGCCCCAGGCCGTGCCCATGAGCGGGAGGGCGACGCCGTAGCCGGCGGCGATCACGAGGGCGCCGAGGATCAGCGCGGTCTTCGGGCCGCGCGCGTTGATCAGCTTTCCGCCGAGCGGCGAGATCAGCATCATCATGATGCCGCCGGGGGCGATCCACAGACCGGCGGCGAGCATCGACTGGCCGAGGCCGTAACCCGTTGCCTTCGGGAACTGGAGCAGCTGCGGCGCGATCAGCATGAAGGAGTACATGCCGACGCCGATGAGGATCGAGGCGGCGTTGGTGAACAGCACGCGCGGGCGGGCGGTGGTGCGCAGGTCGACGAGCGGCTCGCGGGTGCGCAGCTCGTAGAAGCCCCAGATGCCCAGGGCGACGACGGCGACCGCGAAGAGGCCGAGCGTGGTGCCCGAGGTCCAGCCCCAGTCGGCGCCCTTGGAGATGGCGAGCAGCAGCGAGACCAGGCCGATGGCGAGGCCGACGGCGCCGGGCGCGTCGAACCGCTGCCCCTTCGCGCCCGCCGGTACGTCGGGGACGATCACGAAGATCATGGTGCTGACGATCAGGGCGAGCACGGCCGCGCCCCAGAACAGCACGCGCCAGTTCGCGTACTGGGCGACGGCGGCGGCGATCGGCAGGCCGATGGCGCCGCCGATGCCCATGGAGGCGCTGACCAGGGCGATGGAGCCGCTGAGCTTCTCGGTGGGCACGACGTCACGCAGGAGCGCGATACCGAGCGGCACCATGCCCATGCCCATGCCCTGCAGACCACGTCCGACGATCATCGGGACGAGCGAGGAGGACAGCGCGCACACCACGGAGCCCAGGACCAGCGGCACGGCGCATATGAGCATCATGCGGCGCTTGCCGATGAGGTCGCCGAGGCGGCCGGAGACCGGCACGCACACACCCGACACCAGCAGCGTCACCGTGATCACCCAGGCCGCGTTCGAGGACGACGTGTCCAGGATCCGCGGCAGCTCGGCGATGAGCGGCGTCACCAGCGTCTGCATGATCGCGGCGACGGTCCCGGCGAGCGCGAGTGTGGCGACGACAGCGCCTGAGCGGCTGGTCGTCTCGGGGGCATCCATGCGGACTCCTCAGTCTCTTCGACACGTGCGTCACTTCGTGCGTCACTTCGGCACGGCACGTGCAGCGATGTGCAGCATACACATGCAATGTATCGTGCACATCACATGCAGAGGGCACACCCGCGAGCGCGCAGACACCCTGCGATACCGTCGGACCTGGGAGGACGCACATATATGGACAAGCCCTCGCAGCTGGTCGAGTTCGAGCACATGGTGCTGGGCCGGCATCAGCTCGGCAATGACAAGCGCCGCCGGCAGGCGGACCGCCTCGAGCGCAGCACGTACATCATGCTCAGCCGGATCCGGGTGCAGGGCCCGATGTCGATCGGCCAGCTCAGCGAGGCGTTCGTGCTCGACGCCTCGACGGTCAACCGGCAGACGGCCCACGCGATGCGGGCCGGACTCCTCGAACGGATCCCGGACCCCGACGGCGGCATGGCCCGCAAGTTCCGGCTGACGGAGGAGGGCGCGCGACGCCTCGACGCGGAGCAGAAAGTGCACGTCCAGGAGTTGGACAAGGTCTTCGAGGACTGGCCGGCGGACGACGTGCGCACCTTCGCGCAGTATCTCCAGCGGTTCAACACCAGCATCGAGCGGCTCAGCGGCCAGCCGTGGCCCAGGTCGTGACGGGGGGCCGGACCGCCTAGGCTGGCCGGCGTGGACCGATTCGACGGCGCGATCGCGGGACTCGGCACCCGGGCCGGTGTCCGGCTTGTCGTCGGCATGTGGCGGGAGTCACCGTTCGGGCCGGTGACCGACCTCATGATGGAGCGGCCGGACGGACACCGCGTCCTCATCGCCCCGACGCCCGCCCTCGCCGACTACATCGCGGCCACGTACACCTTCGACGAGGTCCGGGTGGAGCCCGTCGCGCTCACCGTCGAAGGGCCCGGCCGCATCGCCGTACGGGCCACGTCGGTCGAGTGCACGCTCACCACCGGACGCCGTACGGGCGTCGGGTTCGCGCTCACTCTCGTGCCCCGGCCGCTCGCCAGGAGCCGCGCCTGGTGCCGTCTGATCAACCCCGTGGCCCGGCTCGCACGGGACGGCGTACGCACCGTCGGCACCGCGGGAGGCGGACGCCACGAGTACTACTGCGCCCTCGACGAACACGCGCTGGCCTCGGCGTCCGTGCGCGTGGACGGACACGACCAGGGGGCGCTCACCGACGTCACGCCGCCGGTCCGGTTCGGCTTCGGCTCCACTCCCCCGCGCCCCGCGCTGATTCGGGTGACCACGCTCATCGCCGAGCGCTCTTAAGGCGTGGGCATCTCGAACCAGACGATCTTCCCGGTCGAAAGGCGCGTCGCTCCCCACCGCTTGGCCAGCCGGTTCACCAGGAACAGGCCGCGGCCGCCCTCGTCGGTGGCGCGGGCCTGGCGCTGGCGCGGCAGTCGCGGCACGTCGTCGCCCACCTCGCAGCGCACGACATCGGTGCGGAGCAGACGCAGGGTCACCGGCCGGGAGGCATACCGCACCGCGTTCGTGACGACCTCGCTGACCAGGAGTTCGACGGAGTCCGACAGCTCCTCCAGACCCCAGCGCGTCAGCACGCTGCGGGCGAGGCGGCGGGCGCGGCCCGGCGCGGAGTCCTCCGGGTCGAGGAACCAGTACGCCACGTCGCTGGGCGCGATC
Organism: Streptomyces sp. SGAir0957; assembly: GCF_043523415.1. Classification (NCBI taxonomy): domain Bacteria; kingdom Bacillati; phylum Actinomycetota; class Actinomycetes; order Kitasatosporales; family Streptomycetaceae; genus Streptomyces; species Streptomyces sp. SGAir0957. Next base: position 8,024,756 of record NZ_CP027293.1, on the reverse strand, counting down.
CCGTCGAAGCGGGCGGCGAGCAGCGCGATGTCGTCGTCCCGCTCCCCGTGTCCTGTCATGTCGAGCACGTCGTCGCAGAGCGCTTCGAGGGGCGGCGGATGGTCGGGGCCGGTCAACTGGGCGGTGGCGGCGAGCCGTTCGCGCAACTGCTCGATGCCGCTGCCCACGTCGCGCAGGCGCGACTCGACCAGGCCGTCGGTGTAGAAGAGCAGCGTGGCGCCGGACGGGGCGTCCAGGTCGACCGTCTCGAAGTCGACGCCGCCCACCCCGACGGGCGCCCCCGGCGGGACGCGCAGGACCTCGGCGCGGCCGCCGAGGTGCAGCATGATCGGCGGCGGGTGCCCGGCGTTGGCGATCGTGATGCGGTGCGAGACCGGGTCGTAGACCGCGTAGACGCAGGTGGCCATGCAGTCCGCTTCCACCGCGTGCTCGTCCAGGTGCTCCAGGATCTCGTGCGGCGGCAGGTCGAGACCGGCCAGGACCCGTGCGGTGGTGCGGAGTTGACCCATGATCGCGGCGGAGGTCATGGAGTGGCCCATGACGTCGCCGACGACGAGGGCGACACGGCTGCCGGGCAGCGGGATCGCGTCGTACCAGTCGCCGCCGACCCGTGCGGTCTCCGCCGCGGGCAGATAGCGCGAGGCGAGCCGCGCGCCCGCGGGGTGCACGAGGGACGCGGGGAGCATCCGGCGCTGCAGCTCGTCCGCGATGTACGCCTCGCGCCCGTACAGGACCGCCTTGTCGATGCCGAGCGCGCCGTGCGTCACCAGCGCGCCCGCGACCAGCAGGTCCTCGGAGTCGAACGGCGGCCGGTCCGAGGAGCGCAGGAAGACCGCCGCGCCGATCACCCGGCGGCGCCCGCGCAGGGGGGCCAGGATCGCTCGGCGCCCCAGCGGCACCCGCGGATCGCCGCCGAAGAGTTCGGGCAGCGCGGACAGCGCCACGGGCGAGTCCGCGAAGACGGGGCGGACCCCGCGCAGCACCTCGGCGAGCGCGCCGCCCGCTCGTACCTCCACCAGCTCCACGGTGTTCGGCAGCAGTTCGGTCCGGGGCGGTGCGGACAGGAGGCCCAGGTCGGGGTCCCGGCCGTAGCCGCCGGGGACCCGGTCGGTGCGGCGGCGGCGCAGCACCATGGGGCCGGCCGGGCGCTCGTCGCCGACCGGGAGCGGTTCGCTCAGGTAGACCAGGATCGCGTCGGAGAACGTCGGGACGGTCGCGCGGCAGAGGCCGAGCACGATCTCGTCGAGGTCGAAGGCGCGGGCGATCCGCCGGGTCGCCGCTCCCACGAAACGCAGTCGGTCGCCGTCGCGGCGCATGGTCGGGGTGGACTGCTCAGCGGGCAGTGACCTGGCGTCCCGGACCACCTCTTCGGCCGTCGCCCGGGGCACTTCTCCGTTCGTGACCGTGGTCGTGGTGAGGGACAAGTGGGTGGACAACTGGTCGGCGGCTGTCACGTCGCCGGCGTCGAACGCGAGCCGGTCCGCGCGTCGCACCATGACGACCAGGCCGGAGGCCTGTTCCGGTCCCCGGAAGGGGGCGACGAGTACGCGTTCTCCGCCGGACGGCCACGCTCCCGCTCCCCACAGCTCGGCCAGGGCCGCCGCGACGTCCGGGTCCTCGCCGCTGAGCGGCGCCTTGGCCAGGAGGAGGTGGGAGAGCTTGCCGCCGGGGAGGACGCCGGTGCGTCCGGGCGGCAGCGGGTCGCACCCGGCGGACGCGACGAGGCGCAGCTCCCGGCGCCCGCCGTCGGCTGCCGTCCCCGCCAGGTGGACGAGTACCGCGTCGGCGAGGAGCGGCACCGCGGACGAGCACAGTTCGTGCGCCGCGGGTCCGAACCCCTCGGCGCGGGCGATGCGCCGGATCGCGGCAGCCAGACTGTGCTCCGTCACGGGCATCGGCTCTCCAGGGCGGGGCGCGGCACTCATGCGCCGTTGACATCGACCGGTCACAAGGACAGGACCATGCTCGGGCGCGGCCGACGGCCTTGTCCAGATGTCGACTGGCGTGTCCTGGAACCGCCGTCACGCGCGCGCCGCTGGTGTCGGCCGACGTCATGGCTCCGCTACTCGGCGGCGCCGGGCCCTTGGTGCGGGTCCGTGGCAGGGACGGCGGGCAGCAGGCCGGCGTCGATGACGTCCATGGCGATCGTGCTGATCCGGGCCTTGTGGTCGCGGGCGTGCGCGCGCATGGCCGCGAAGGCGTGGTTGAGGGAGATCTGCCGGCGTACGGCGACGATGCCCTTGGCCTGCTCGATGATGATGCGGTTGTGCAGGGCGGTGTGCAGCTGCCCGTTGATCGTCTCCTGGCGGCCGAGCGTTCGGGCGTGCAGCAGGCCGATCGTGGCGGCGTCCGCCAGCGCCTGGGCGAGGAGCAGGTCGTCCGGGGACAGGGCGCGCTCCCCGGTGTGCAGCAGGAGCAGGGCGCCCAGGCTCTCGCCGCGCAGCCGCATGGGCACCGCGGTCGGCAGGGCGTACCCCGCGTGGTCGAGCGCGGACCGCAGTTGCGGCCAGGCGACGGGCCGTTCGCCGGGGGCGGGGTAGTCCGGGATGACCGCGTGGGTCAGGCGGTAGGCCTCGACGCCCGGACCCTGCTCGCACGCGGCGTCGATGACGCGCTGCAGGGCGGGCTGGGGGTCGCACGGGGCGGGGCTGTACAGGCGCGGGGCGGGGTGGGCGAGGAGGACGACGGCGTCGGTGATGTCGAGGAGCTCCTGGCAGCGGACCGTCATCTGCTGCAGGAATTCGATGAGGTCGAAGTCCTCCACCAGTGTGTCCGCCAGCTCCAGGAACGTGCGGGCGATGTGTTCTTCCCTGCTCATGCGGCGACTTCTTCCTGCTCTCTCAGCACGTGGCTGGGGGGGGTGATGCCGTGCTACCGGGGCAGTTCACGTTCGAGGACGCTCTGGGCCGTCTCCATCAGGGACCGGCCGGAGGAGTAGGCCTCGGCGCGCAGCCGGACCAGCGCCTCGGGCAGCGGTATGTCGAGTTTCCCGCTGAGGACGCCGGTGGCCTGGTGGACCTGCGCACGGTGCAGATCCACCGCGCCCGCGTGCCCGGGACCGTCGCGAGCGTCGGTGTCGCCGGGCCAGCGGGCCAGCAGGTGCGCGGCGAGATGGTCCGCGATCAGCCATCCCTCGGCCCGCTGTTGTTCGCTCAGCGCGCCCTCGGCACGCCGGTAGCCGGTCAGGGTGCCGCTGTGCACGGCGCCGATGCGCACCGGCCACACGAACACCGCGGCCACGCCCAACTCCTGCGCCTCGGGCACGAACTGGGGCCAGAAGCGCATCACGAGCCGGTCCACGTCCGGCACTTCGCGCACGCCTTCGCCGGCCGGGAACCGCAGCCCGGGGCCCTGCCCGAGGACGGCCTGCACGTCCTCGAGACGGGCGCTCGTCTCGTCGCTGAACCAGACCAGTTCCCCCTGCACCGAGACGGCGACACCGTCCAGGCCCAGGGCGTGCGCGCAGTCGACCGCCCACGAACGGCGCTGTTCCTCGCTAGTCACCGTGTCCATCCGGTCGAGGAGTTCCTGGACCGTCGCGCCGCCGCTGCCCATCCGCGGCCCCCTTCCGGGGTGTCGGGCGGATCGCTTCCGAGGGCGGACCGCTGTCGCGCCGGCCGCCCTCCTCACCGTAGCGCGCCGACTCCTCGCGGGTCCCGTTCCGGTGGGTAGTCGTACGGCGTCCCGGGCACGCCCGCGCACCGGATCCCGCCGTCGTATTTCGGTGTCGCCGGTCGGGACGCGCTTCTATGGTGGCCCGATGACGTCGATCAAGAAGTTCCAGGTCACCTTCGACTGCGCGGAACCGGAGCGCCTGGCCCGGTTCTGGTGCGAGGTGCTCGGTTATGTCGTGCCCCCGCCGCCCGCGGGGTTCGCCACCTGGGACGCGTACAAGAGCGCACAGCCGCCGGAGCGGCGGGACGCCTGGTTCGCGTGCGTGGACCCCACGGGCGAAGGGCCGCGGCTGTACTTTCAGCGTGTCCCGGAGGGCAAGGTCGTCAAGAATCGCGTGCATCTCGACGTGCGGGTCGGCACCGGTCTCGTCGGCGAGGAGCGGCTGGCCGCCCTGGAGGCCGAACGCGCGCGGCTCGAACCCCTCGGAGCGGTCCATGTGCAGACGCTGTACGACGGCAATGACGCCTGCATCCCGATGCTGGACATCGAGGGCAACGAGTTCTGCATCGACTAGGACGTCGGCCGGGCGGCGCTTCTAGCGGGCCGCGTCGAGGTCGGCCGGGATGTCCCCCCCGGATCACCAGACGGGCCACGTCGGTGAGTTTCTGCCGGCGTGAACGGGCGTGTGCGCGCAGGCGGTGGAAGGCGTCCTCCACGTCCGTCCCGAGCCGGGCGGCCACTATGCCCTTGGCCTGCTCGATCACGATGCGGGAGTGGAGGGCGGCCTCCAGCTGGGCGATGACGTCACTGCGCGCGATCTGGGCCTGGCGCTGGTGCAGCCGGGCCCCGGCCGTGTCCGCCAGGACCTGGATCAGTTCCAGGTCCACGCCGCTCACCCGGCGGGGCCCGGTGTGCAGGAGGTTCACCGCGCCCACGGCGGCCCCGGCGACGCGCAGCGGCACGGAGGCGACGCTGGTGTATCCGGCGGCACGGGCCCGCGGCGTGAAGCGGGGCCAGCGCCCGCTGCCGGGCCCCTTGGTGCGCAGGTTCACCGGGTGCAGCACCTCGTCGCTGCGCGCACTGTCGAGGCAGGGCCCCTCGCCCAGCTCGACCTGGATCTCCTCCAGGCGTCTGCACGTCTCGTCGGAGGCGGTGAGGTAGTCGACCCTGCCCTCGCCGTCCATGACGGTCACCCCGGCCGAGCGCACCCCCACCAGGAACACCGTGTGCGTCGTCAGGTCGTGCATGAGTTCCAGGACGTCGAATCCGTCCGGGCGCGCGGCCAGGTCGAACACGGCCTGGGCGACCAGGACATCTCGCGGCAGGACAGACATCACACGGCCGCCCCCGATCCTCGTAGACCGTCCGAGCCACCCGCGGGCCGGTCCCACCCGGCCCGAGCGGTTCGCGGTACGCGTCCAAGCGTAGTCGCCGCTCCCGCTGCAAGAGCCCGCGCCGAGCGCCCCGTTCACGACGCGCACGGCAGCGCCCGGGCGTTCAGCCAGGAGTCGGCAACGGCGTCCGCGGCCGCTGCCCGGGTGGCAGCCCGCGCTCCGCCACCTGCGTCCGCAGCAGCGCCTCGAAAGCCCTCAGCGCGGCCGAGCGGTGGCCGCCGGACCGGGTGAGCAGCGCCGCCGTGCGGTGCGGCAGCGGGGGCGACAGGGGTACGTGGGTCAGCCCCGGCCCGTCCAGGGTCACCGCGTCCGGCAACACGGTGGCCAGTGTGCCGCCTCGTACGATCTCCAGGAGCGCCAGCGCCGAGTCGGCCTCGACGACCACCCGCGGCGTCACGCCCTGCTCGGCGAAGTAGGTGTCGATGCGGGCGCGGGTGGCGAAGTCGCCCGCGAGGAGGGCCAGGTCGCGGCCTGCCAGTTCGGTGACCGGCAGCGGCGCGGCGTCAATCCGGGTCTTGGTGCCGGAGCGGGTGCCGGTGGCCTCGACCAGGCCGAGCGTCTCCAGGAACAGCGGTTCGGCCGTGACACCCGGCACGGGGTCGCCTGCGAAGCCGATCCCGGCGTCCAGGTCGCCCGCGAGGAGCGCCTCGCCGATGTGCTCCTGCGTCGCTTCCCTGACGCCGAGGTCGAGCCCGGGGTGGCGGGCGTGCAGCGCGGCGACGAGCGGGCCGACGAGGTAGGCCGTGAAGGTGGGGGTGACCCCGAGCCGCAGCCGGCCCCGCGACAGATCCTCCACGTCCCGCACGGCCTGCTCCGCCGCGGCCAGTTCACGCAGCGCCCCGCGGGCATGGCCGACGTAGACCTCGCCCGCGTCGGTGGGGCGCACGGTGCGGCCCGTGCGGTCGAGCAACGGCACACCGACCGTCCGTTCGAGGGATCGGATCTGTTGAGACAGGGTCGGCTGGGACACGTGCAGCACCTCCGCCGCCTTGGTGAAGGTGCCGTGCTCGACGATGGCGAGCAGGTACTGCAGGTGCCGCAGCTGTACGGGAGCCATCCTTCGAGCCTAACGCCGCATATAGAACACATCTATAGCCGGCATCATCAGCGCGTCTTGGACGCTATAGCGCCAGCTCAGCCACACTGGAGCAGGTCCGGAACGCACGAACGGACCACCGTGTGACCCCCGAACCCCGAACTCCGAACCCCGAATCACGAACCACGAACCACGAACCCGACGAGACGCCGGAGGCATCCCATGGACTTCGTCCAGCGCACGATCGACCTGGCCCGCGCCAATGTCCTGGACGGCGGTCGCCCCTTCGCCACCGTCGTCGTCAAGGGCGGCGAGATCATCGCGGAGCGCGGCAACCAGGTCGCCCAGACCAACGACCCGACCGCGCACGCCGAGATCCTCGCCGTCCGGGACGCGTGCGTGAAGCTCGGCACCGAGCACCTCACCGGCACCACGATCTACGTCCTGGCGCAGCCGTGCCCGATGTGCCTGGGCGCGCTCTACTACTGCTCCCCCGACGAGGTCGTCTTCCTGACCACCCGCGACGCCTACGAACCGCACTACGTCGACGACCGCAAGTACTTCGAACTGTCCACGTTCTACGACGAGTTCGCCAAGCCGTGGCAGGAGCGCCGGCTGCCCATGCGGCACGAGCCGCGCGACGGCGCCGTGGACGTCTACCGCCTGTGGCAGGACCGCAACGGCGGCGACCGCCGCGTCCCGGGCGCCCCGGTCTCCGACGACGCCGGCTGACGCGTGCGCGCGCGGCCGCGCGGGGCGAACCTTGCGCCGACCAGCGCGATGAGCAGCGCTACGGCGATCAGGAACCCGCTCGCCCACAGCGGGCCGAGGGTCCCCGCCCCGGTTCCGAGGGTGGCCGCGGCGACGAGCGGACCCGCTGCGGCGCCGATGTTCAGCGCGGCTGTCGCATACGAACCGGCCATCACGGGGGCCGCCGACGCCTCGTACAGAACACGTGTGATCAAGGTGCTGCCCAGGGCGAACGACAGTGCTCCCTGGACGCAGACGAGGGCGAGCAGCGTGATCGGCGCGTCCGCGAGCACCGCCAGGGCGCACCAGCCGGTCAGCGCCAGCGGGCCGCCGACCGCGACGACCCGGCCCGGGTACCGGTCGGACAGCCGGCCCGCGACGGTGACCCCCGCGAAGGCGCCCGCGCCGAAGAGCGCCAGGGAGACGGGGACCCACGCGTCACTCAGCCCGGCGATGTCGGTGACGACGGGGGCCAGGAACGTGAAACCGGCGAAGGTCGCGGCGTTCACCAGCGTGCCGAGGAGCAGCACGTGCAGCAGCTTGGGCCTGGTCAGCTGCGCGAGTTCCGCCCGCAGGGCTGGGCCCCCGGTCGTCTGCTCCGTCGTGCGCCCCGTGGCGTGTTCCGCCGGGATGCCCCGCAGGATGCCGAGGGCCGCGGGCAGGCAGAGCGCGGCTACGGCCCAGAAGGTGGCCCGCCAGCCGAACAGCGCGCCGAGGAGGGAGCCGCCGGGGACGCCGACGACGGTGGCCAGCGTGGTGCCCGCGAGCAGCACGGCAAGGGCCCGCCCCTTCTTGTCCGGGGGGACCAGCGTGGCGGCCACGGTCAGCGCGACGGCGAGGAACCCCGCGTTCGCGAGGGCGGCGACCACGCGGGCGGCGAACAGCACCGGGAAACCGGTGGTGCAGGCGCCCATCCCGTGTGCCGCCGCGAACGTGACGACGCACCCGAAGAGCGTGGAGCGCCGGGGCCAGTCGCGGGACAGCGCGGCCGCGAGGGGCGCGCCGACGACCATGCCGATCGCGAAGGCGGAGGTGAGGGTGGAGGCGGTCCCTACCGAGACGTCGAGGTCCGAGGCGATGTCCGGCAGCAGGCCGGCGAGCATGAACTCGGACGTGCCCATGGCGAAGACCGCCACCGCGAGGAGATAGAGAGGGTAAGGGAGAGTCAGGGGTCGAGGCAGACGCAGAGGTGGCATCGAATCGCTCCGGGGTGAGGAGAAGCACGAGAGGTCATCTCGTCACCGCGGCCAGCCCGGCGCGCTTGCTGCGCGATCAGTGGTGCAGGGGGCTGACGGCGTGACCGAAAGCCCCCACCTCGTCCGACTCAGGACTCGACATGCCCCGCACGTTACCTGAGCGGTATCGGTCGGGGCATCTCGATTACGTACTGCTGGATTCCGTGCTGCTCGGTTTCGTGCCGCTTCTATGGCGTCACGCGACCGAGCAAGCGGTTCCGTTCAGGCTGAAGGCCGTCGGCTTCGCGAACGTGCCGCTGTAGGTGCCCTGGAAACCGAAGCTCTGGCTGCCACCGGCGCTGATGCTCGAATTGTGCGCCAGACCGCTCGCGGTCACCGCGCCCGACTGTGCGGACAGCGAGGCGTTCCAGGCGCCGGTGACACGTTGCGCCGAGGGCAGGGTGAAGGCGAGGTTCCAGCCGTCGACGGGCGTCGAGCCGGAGTTGGCGACGGTGACGTCGGCCGTGAAGCCGCCCTGCCAGACGTTGGTCCCGTAAGTGACCTTGCAGGCGGTGGAGGGGTTGGGGCCGCCCGGGTCGGTGCCGCCGCCCGTGTTGACGGAGGAGGAGAAGGAGGTGACGGCGAGCCCGGCGCCGTTCTGCCACGGTTCGAACCCTGCCTGGATGCTCGTCAGGTACCAGTTGTTTTGGGCCAGTCCGCGCGAGACGGCCTGCCGCACGAAGTCCATGACGTCGAAGCTCCAGCTGGAGATCGCCGAGGGGGCGACGAAGGACAGCACGTCGTTGCCGCCGTTGTTGCCGGACCAGACCTGCCAGGTGCGCCCGGCGACGGTCGCGGTGCCGACCTGCGACCCCACGGGCTGGACCTGCCCGACCTTGTTGAACCACACCATGATCTCGGTCCGGTTCACCCCGTCCTTCTTCGGCGTCGGGTCGAGCCAGATGTCGTACGCGGCGTCGTAGATGGCGTTGCTGACGTAGCTGTAGGAGATGCTGGTCGGCGCGGAGGAGATGGTGCTGAGCTGCGCGGGGAGGTTGGTTCCCGGCGAACAGTTGGTGTAGTGGCAGCCGTTGAAGATCGACGGGTACGACTTCGGGGCGCCGTTGGTGGGCACGGAGCCGTCGGCCTGGTCGATCCGGAAGCCCGAGTTCGTGGCGGTGATGCACTGGGTCGCGCTGGTGCCCCAGCGGTTGTTCTGGACCACGTAGCGGCCCTGGATCGTGGTCGATCCGAACTCTTCGCACAGGGTGGTGTCGGCGTGTGCCGGGGATGTGGTGGTGACGAGTGCCGCCAGCAGGGCGACGACGCTGAACAGCGCGCCGAACAGGGCGCGTGCGGCGCGGCGTGCGGGGGGTGACGATCGCATGTGGGGGGCCTCTCTGAGAAGGAGAAGGACAGCCGGAGACTTCGGGACGCGCTCCACCCGGGACAGTTGGGAGCGCTCCCAAACGCGATGCGAAAGGGACTGTAGGAGTCGCGCATGTCCCTGACAAGGGGGTGAGCGGGGTGGGTTGGGAGCGCAACCAGCCGCGCCGCGAGCCCCGCCGGAAAGCCGGCCCGGATCACGCGACCGGCCGCGCCCCCTCAGGCCGAGTCGCGCAGCACCAGTTCCGTGCGGAGGATCACGTGGCGCCAGGCCGTGGCGGGTTCCCGCATTTCCTCCTCCAGCAGGCGCACCATCGTTCGGCCGATCTCGTCCACGGGCTGGCGGACGGTGGTCAGTTTGGGGTTCGTTCGTTCGGCCAGCGGGAAGTCGTCGAAGCCGATCACTTTGACGTCGTCCGGCACCCGACGGCCCGCCGCGTGCAAAGCGGCCAGCGCGCCCGCCGCCGTGGTGTCGGACGCGGCGAACACCCCGTCCAGAGTCGGGTGTTGCTCGATGAGATCGGCCATGGCGAGGCGGCCTCTCTCCTCGGTGAAGTCGCCCTCCACGATCAGGGACGGCACGTCCGCGACGCCCGCCTGGCGCAGGGCCTCACGGTAGCCGCGCAGACGGCACTGGGCGACATACATGTCGAGCGGCCCGGTGATGGCCGCGATGGTGCGGCACCCGCTGTCCAGCAGGTGGGAGACGGCGGCGCGGGCGCCACCCACGTTGTCCGCATCGACGTAGGTCACACATTCCTCGCCGGTGCGGCGGCCGAGGAGCACGGTGGGCAGCCCCGCGTCCGCCAGCATGTCCGGCAACGGGTCCTGCGCGCGGACGGACATCAGCAGCACGCCGTCCACCCGGCCGCCGCGCGCGTACGCGACGAAGCGCTGCCGTTCGGTCTCGGAGCGGATCAGGGTGAGCAGCAGTTGCATCCCGCTGTCCGCCAGGGCGTTGCCGACGGCGCGGACGATCTCGCTGAAGAAGGGCTCGCCGAACAGCCGCCAGTCCGATTCCATCATCACGAGCGCCACGGCGTCGGCGCGCCGGACGGCCAGGGAGCGAGCCGCAAGGTTGGGCACGTAGCCCAGTTCGGCGATGGCACGGCGTACCGCGTCGCGGGTCGAACTCCGCACGCCCGGCGCGTCGTTGATGACCCGGGAGACGGTGCCGCGCCCCACGCCCGCACGGGCGGCCACCTCCTCCAGCGTCGGGACGTCAGGACGCTGCCGGCTCATATCCCACCCCCGTTGCCCGCCTGAGATCACCCGATACTACGGCCCGCCCCGGTCCCCCCGGGGTGGTGTCAGCACCACCCCCGAATCCGGGGCCTGGGACGACTGTGCCGCCGGACGCCGAGGAGGAGCGTGGTCCGTGGTGAGACCACCAAGAACCGCACCAAGGCCGCTCCAAGGCCGCCCAAGACGACACCAACGCCACACCAACGCCACACCAACGCCACCACTCAATGACGAACGGGGAGACATGATGGTCGGTCACACACGGCGAAACGTGCTCAAAGGTGTCGCGGCCGCCGCGGCGGGCGGTGCGCTCGGGGGCGGTGCGCTCGGGGGCGGTGCGCTGCCCGGCGCCCTCATGCCGACGGCGCGGGCGAGCGGCGCAGGTGCGCACCCCGGTGCGCGGGCAGGCGGGTTTCCCTTTCTGGAAGGGGCGTTCGCGCCGGTCACCGAGGAGCTGACCGCCTTCGACCTCGACGTCAGCTGCCGCATCCCGCGCGATCTGGACGGCCGTTATCTGCGCAACGGCCCGAACGCGCTGGGTCTGGAGGACGTCCGCGCCCATCACTGGATGCTCGGCGACGGCATGGTGCACGGCGTCCGGCTGCGCGGCGGACGGGCGGAGTGGTACCGCAACCGCTGGGTGCGCTCCTCCCAGGTGGCGAGGAAGCTCGGCGAAACATATCCGGGCCAGGTGCCGCCGGACGACTTCGCGTGCAACACACATGTCATCCCGTACAAGGGCCGCATCCTGGCGTTGCAGGAGAGCGGGCCGCTGCCGTACGAGCTGGACGGCGAACTCGGCACTGCGGGCCCGTACGACTTCCGCTCGTCCCTCTCTGGGGCGTTCACCGCGCACACCAAATACGACGCGCGGGCCGACGAACTGCACGCGATCGCGTACTACCCGACCTGGGACCATGTGCGCCACATCATGATCGACGGGACCGGCCGGGTGGCCCGGACGACGCGGGTCCCGGTGGCGGACGCGCCGATGATGCACGACTTCGCGCTGACCGGGAAGTATGTGGTGATCATCGATGTGCCGGTCACCTTCGACGCCGCCGCGGCGGAGGCGGGCGCGGCGGTCCCGTACGGGTGGAACGAGCGACACCCCATGCGCCTCGGCCTGTTGCCGCGCGCGGGTGGCTCCACGCGCTGGTTCGAGATCCCTGCGGTGTACTACTCGCACACCCTCAACGCCTACGACCAGGGTGACACCGTCGTCATGGAGTACACCGGGTTTCCCGCGCCGTTCCACGTCGCCGGCCGCTCGGGCGGCCCGTCCGCGACCGGTGCCCCGACGCTCGACCGCTGGACCGTCGACCTTCGTACGGGCCGGGTCGGCGGTGCGCGCCTGGACGACCGCCCGCAGGAGTTCCCCCGCGTCAACGAGTCCCTGGTCGGGCACCGGCACCGCTACGCATACACCGCGAGCACGGCCGAGATGTGGCGCGCGTACGAGACCGTCGACGGGGTGCCGCCGGACGAGAAGTTCTCCAACTACCTCGTGAAGCACGACATGCTGCGCGGCAGTCGGCAGCTGCACCGCTGCCCGAGGGGCGCGGCCGTCAGCGAGCCGGTATTCGTCCCGAGGCGCGGCGCGCGCGACGAGGACGACGGCTACGTCCTGTCGTACGTGAACGACCCCGACCGCGGCGCCACCGACCTGCTGATCCTGTCCGCCCAGGACTTCGGCGGCCGTCCGCTCGCCCGGATCAAGCTGCCCGGCCGGGTGCCGCTGGGCTTCCACGGGAGCTGGATCCCGGACGCGTAGAGCCGCGCGCGAGCCCCGGGCCGCTCGCCCCACCGGTCATCCCGCGTCGGGCGGCGACAGCCGGAACGCCCCCTCGTGCGCCACGACCCGTCCGGCGGTGGGCGGGGCGAAATGGGTGCCGAGGACGAGCGTGTCCGTGCCCGCGAGGGAGCCGAGCAGCGTACGGCGGGTGGCCTCGGACCGTTCGGGGTCGATGTCGACGCACGCCCCGATCCCGGGGTGGGCGAACTGGACCGGGTGGTGGATGCAGTCGCCGGTGATCAGAGCGGTCGCTCCGCGGCTCGTCAGCTCGACGGCGACGTGCCCCGGGGTGTGCCCCGGCGTGGGAAGCATGCGCAGCCCGGGGGCGAGCCGGGCCCCCTCCGCCGGGACGTCGACGAGGTCGAGCAGCCCCGCCTCCTCGACCGGGAGCACGGAGTCCCGGAACATCTGCGCCCGCGCCTCGTCCATGGCGTACCCGGCCCAGAACTCGCGCTCGGCGCGCGAGGTGACGTAGCGGGCGCGGGGGAAGGTGGGCACCCACGTGCCGTTCTCGCGCCGTGTGTTCCAGCCGACGTGGTCGGCGTGCAGGTGGGTGAGGATCACCAGGTCCACGGAGTCCGGCGGGAACCCGGCGGACGTAAGGCGCCGCAGGTAGTCGGTGTCCAGGCCGTGCCAGGCGGGGTTGGCGCGCTCCTTGCCATTGCCGATACCCGTGTCGACCACGACGCGCAGGCCGTCGAGGACGAAGGCGAAGCTGTGGCTGTCCAGGCGCAACACCCTGCCGGAGTCGACGTGTTGGGGGTGCAGCCAGTCTTGCCCGGCCACGACGTCCGGGGTGGCGTCGGGCAGCAGCCACGCACCGGTGGCGGGCGGCAGGGGGATCTCGTCGACGCGGTGCACGACGACGTCACCGACCGTCCAGGTACCACCGGCGCTCCCCTCACTCCCGTCGGTCGCGTCCGTCGAGGGGGAAGTGCGCGCCATCGGTCGTCTCCTTGAGGTAGGGCCAGGGCGTTCGGGCCCGGACGTAGGGGCCCAACATGTAAACGCTAAGTGTTTGCGTTAAGTCACCGTAGGCCCTACTGTCACCTAACGCAAACTCTTAGCTTTTATTCAAGGGAGAACCGTCATGTCCTCCGTCGAACCCACCCCGGCCCAAACGGCCCTCTGGGCCGCCCGCGCGGGGCTCCCGCTGCCCGCCGACCGCCATGCCGCCGTCGCGGCCACAGCGCTGCACATCCACTCCGTCGTCACCGTCCTGCGCGAGCTGGACTTCGGCGACACGCCGCCCGCTCCCGCCTACCGAGCCGCCGAGGAGGCGACCCTCGATGCAGCCGTATGAACTCACCCTGGCCGCGGCGGCCGACGCGATCCGGACCCGCCGGCTGTCACCCGTGGAGCTGACCGACTCCGTCCTCGACCGCGTCGCGCAGGTCGAACCGGAGCTGCACGCCTACGTCGCCGTCTCCGTCGAGCGGGTCCGCCGGGCCGCGCGCGACGCCGAGCGCGAGATCGCCGCAGGGCGCCACCGCGGCCCGTTGCACGGCATACCGATGGGGCTCAAGGACCTCATCGACGTCGCGGGCGCGGCGACCTCGGCGAGTTCGCGGGTGCGGGCCGGCCATCGGGCGCGGGCCGACAGCACCGTCGCCGCCCGCCTGTCCGCCGCCGGTGCCCTGCTGGTCGGCAAGACGCACACCCACGAGTTCGCCTACGGGCTGACGACCCCGCAGACCAGCAACGCCTGGAATCCCGGCCGCGTGGCGGGCGGCTCCAGCGGCGGGTCCGCCGTCGCGGTGGCGGCGGGCACCGCGACGTTCGCGCTCGGCACCGACACCGGCGGATCGATCCGGGTGCCCGCCGCGCTCAACGGGGTCGTCGGCCTCAAACCGACCTACGGCCTCGTCCCCCGCCACGGCGTCACCTCCCTGTCCTGGTCCCTTGACCACGTGGGCCCGATCACCCGCACCGTCGAGGACGCGGGCCTGGTCCTCACCGCCCTGACCGGTCACGACCCGCGCGACCCCGCCTCCCTGACCACACCCCCCACGGACTACCGACCCCGCGCGAGCACGGATCTCAAGGGGATACGTGTGGGCGTGCCGCGCACCTACTACGTCGACCACGTCGACCCGGAGGTGGCGGCCGCCGTCCGGCACGCCGTCGAGGGCCTGCGGTCCCTCGGCGCCCGTCCGGTCGAGGTCGACATCCCGATGACCCGCTACATCCAGGCCACCCACTGGGGCCTGATGGTGCCCGAGGCGACCGCCTACCACGAGAGCACCCTGCGCACGGTCCCCGAGCTGTACCAGGACGACATCCGCCTCCTCCTCGAAGCCGGTGAACTCATGTCGGCGGGCGACTACTTGCGCGCACAACGAGCCCGCACACGGATGCGGCAGGAGTGGTCACACGTGTGGAACGAGGTCGACCTGGTCGCGGCCCCCACCGTCCCGGTCACCGCCGTCGAGGCGGGCCGGGCGACGGTCACGTATGCCGACGGCACGGTGGAGGGTGTCTCCGACGCATACGTGCGTCTCTCGTCCCCCGCGAACATCACCGGGGCGCCCGCGCTGTCCGTCCCCATCGGCCACGACGGCGCGGGGCTGCCGATCGGGATGCAGCTCATCGGGCGTCCGCTCGGGGAGCACGTGCTCCTGCGGGTCGGTCACGCCTACGAGCGGACACAGCCGGCCCGTCGGCTCGCACGTGCGGCGTAGGGAGCGCCCCGCGCCCAGCGCCCCGCGCCCGCGTTCGCGTTCGCGTTCGCGTTCGCTAGACGCAACTCATTCGCTTTAGGGTAGGTGGCATGAGCAGGCAGATGGTGCGCCCCGGCGGGCGCAGCGCCCGGGTCCAGGCATCCGTCCACACCGCCGTGCGCGAACTGGCGGCGGAAGTGGGGCGGGACGCGCTGACCGTACCGCTGGTCGCCCAGCGCGCGGGCGTGACACCGTCGACGATCTACCGGCGCTGGGGTGATCTGCAGGAGCTGCTGTCGGACGTGGCGGTCGAGCGGCTGCGGCCCGACACCGCGCCTAGGGACCTCGGCGATCTGGCGTCCAGCCTGACGGCGTGGGCCGAGCAGTTCCTCGACGAGATGGCCTCCCCCGCCGGCCGCGCCTACATCCGGGACGCCCTGCTCGGCGACCCGGACGGCAGCAACGCGGGCCAGTGCTCGGCGTACGCCGCCGACCAGATCGGCCTCGTCCTCACCCGCGCGGCCGGACACGGCGCGGACGGGAACGGGGACGGGGACGAGGGCGCGAGCGGGGACGGGGACGCGAGCGGGGACGGGGTGCCCGACGTGGAGACGGTCGTCGACCGCGTCGTCGCGCCCATCATGTACCGCATCCTCTTCCGCCCTGAGGGCCTGGACGCGGCCTATGCGCGACAGCTCGTCGCCGATCTCCTCGGGCGGACCGGCCGGTGAGGACCGGTCCGCGGCGGAACCGGGGCCCGCTCAGAACGCCGGTTCGAGGAGGGGCCGGAAGTCCGGGTTGCTGCGGCAGCTCAGCTCGTCGTAGGTGTTGACCTTGGTCTCCGGGTCGGTGCGCACCAAGTGGTACTTGCAGGCGCTCTTGATGTGCTCGCCGTCGACGCCGCCGGGGAAGTCGATCTCCTTGTTCCAGAGGTACGGGGAGTCGTAGCCGTTGTGGTGAGCGGTGGCGTTCACGTCGATGCCGCCCGGCGCCTCGATCTCGTAGACCCAGCCCGTCTTGGCCGACCCGTACGTGGCGAACTTCTGCGCCACCCACTTCTCACAGCTCGTGCTGAGGTGTGCGGTGTCCTGTCCGCCGCCCTTGACGATGTACTCGGCCAGCGGGGTGAGCTTGTCGCCGCGCGGGGTGAAACCCTCGTCGAAGAGCTGCTCCACGTTCTCGCGCCGGTCGCCGCGCCAGAGCGTGTTGGTGTCGTCGCGCCACTGCCAGTTCTCCTGGCTCGCGGTGCGCCACACGGCCGGGGCGATGGCGCGGGAGGTGGTCGTGCGCCACCAGTCCGTCGGGTCGTACTGCGTGACCGGCCCGCAGGGTCCGGTGTCGGGGGCAGAGGCCCGCGCCGTGGCGGCGCGGTCGGCGTCGGTCGCGCCCGCCGGGGCGGCGACGGTCAGCGAGGCGGTGGCGAGAGCGGAAGCGGCGAGGACGCCCAGAGCGGCCTTCAACATGGTGCACCCCATCAGGAGGTCGGCAGAACGGGCCCTTTCTATCGGCGTTCCGATCAAGAACCGGCCGGAACGCACACCCGGTCACCCCCTTGGGGCCATCAGTCATATCGGGGACGTCGGGGAGCCGCGTCGGGGGGCTACCCCCACCCCGCACCGGCCTGCTCACCCGATGGGCCCCCGTCCCGCGGCCCAAATACCGTCGCCGCATGACCACTTACCGCGCCAAGGCGCTCCTGCTGGCCCTCTCCGCCACCACCGTCGCCGCGACTCTGACCGCGACGACCGCGCCTCCCGCCACGGCCCGTGCGCACGACGCGCCCGCTCTCGACTGGCGTCCCTGCGCGAGACCCGACGCGGGCGGGCCGGCGCGGCAGGAGTGCGCCACCCTCCCCGTCCCGCTCGACTACCGCGACCCCTCGGGGCCCCGGCTCTCCCTCGCCGTCTCCCGCGTCCGGAGCGACCGGAGCGCCGGACGGCGCGGGGTCCTGATGGTGCTTCCCGGCGGCCCGGGAGGGTCCGGGGTACAGCGTCTGACGCAGAAGGGCGCGGCCCTGCAGAAGAATCTGGGCGGCGCGTACGATCTGGTCTCCTTTGATCCGCGCGGAGTCGGCGGCAGCACTCGCGCCACCTGTCAACTTCCGGATGTCTACCGGCACTTGACGGCTCTGCGGTCCTGACCCTCCCCCACCGGCGCCATCGACGCCACCGTCGACCGCTCGCGCCGCATCGCCGACCTGTGCGCCCGCAACGGCGGTCCGGCCCTGGGCGGCTTCACCTCCGCCAACCAGGTGCGGGACATGGAGCTCCTGCGCCGCGCACTCGGCGAGCCGCGGCGCGGATACGGCAGTTGTTCCTCGATGTGGCCGCCCGCCTGGACCGCGCGCCCAGGGAGTCGACGACACCGGGCGTGCCCCTCACCGGGAACCGTCTGCGCCAGGCCCTGCAGAACGCCCTCTACAGCGACACGAACTTCCCGGCCCTTGCGCGGCTCGTCGACGCGGGCCGCAGCACGGATCCGCGGGTGCGGCCCGTCCTCAGTCCGGATGTCGCGGGTCCGCTGCCGGACGCGGACGCCGCCGTCACGATCGCCGTGATCTGCAACGACGTGAGCTGGCCGAAGGGAAACGGCGCGATCGCCTCGTACCGCCGGGCGGTGGCCGCCGACCGGGTGCGGCATCCGCTCACCGCGGGGTTCCCCGCGAACATCACACCGTGCTCCTTCTGGAAGTGGACCCCGGCCGAGAAGCCCGCGCGAATCACCTCTCGGGGCCCCTCAACCATCCTGATGGTCCAGAACCGGCGTGACCCGTCGACGCCGTACTTCGGCGCGCTGAAGGTGCGGGAAGCGCTGGGCGCGCGAGCGCGGCTGGTGAGCGTGGACGGTGGCGGGCACGGCGTCTATCTGGGCACGGGGAACGCCTGCGCCCAGCGCGCGGTGACGGAGTACCTGCTCACGGGCGTACGACCGCGCCGCGACACGGACTGCTGAACCACCTCTTCTCGTCCTCTTGACGCTAAGCGTCGCCCGAATTAGAGTCACCTTGACCTTAAAGAAGGAGGCTCCCATGGCCGACATCACCAGGCGCTTCGGCTGGCGCCATCTGCGGGCGGCGCCCACGGCCCACGTACGGCACCACCGTTCGGGGAAGCTCGCGCACGACGGCGCCGGGCTGAGCTTCTGGTTCCGGCCACTGACCGCCGCACTCTCCGAAGTGCCGGTGGACGACCGGGAGTTGGCGATGACGTTCCACGCCCGCACCGTCGACTTCCAGGACGTCGCCGTGCAGGCGACGGTCACCTACCGGATCGCCGACCCGGCCGTCGCGGCCGAGCGGCTCGACTTCTCCGTCGATCCGGACACGGGGGTGTGGCGCGGCGCCCCTCTTGAGCAGCTGGGCACGCTGTTGACCGAGAGCGCCCAGCAGCACGCTCTCGAAGTACTGGCCCGCACACCTCTGGCGGCGGCCCTCGCCGAAGGGGTGCCGGCGGTGCGCGAGCGGGTGGTGCAAGGACTGCGGGAGGAACCGCGGTTGCCCGCCACCGGGATCGAGATCGTCGCCGTACGGGTGATGGCGGTACGGCCCGAACCGGAGGTGGAGCGCGCCCTGCGCACACCCGCACGCGAGCTGATCCAGCAGGAGGCGGACCGGGCCACGTACGAGCGGCGGGCCGTCGCCGTGGAGCGGGAGCGCGCCATTGCCGAGAACGAGCTGGCCAGCCAGATCGAACTCGCCCGGCGCGAGGAGCAGTTGGTCGAACAGCGCGGCGCCAACAGCCGCAGGGAGGCCGAGGAGAAGGCGGCGGCCGACGCGGTCCGGGTCGGCGCCGAGGCCCAGCGCGCGGTGCGCCTCGCCCAGGCGGAGGCCGAGGGCGCCCGTACGGTCGGCGAGGCCCGCGCCCAGGCGCAGGCGGCCTGGCTGCGGGTGCACGGCGATGTGGATGTGGCGGTGCTGCACGCCCTGACCGGCACCCGGCTCGCCGAGAACCTGCCGCGCATCGACAGCGTCACCGTCTCCCCCGACGTACTGACCGGGCTGCTCGCACGGCTCGGCGCGGGCCAGGAGCCGGAGGCGTGAGCCTGGCGCCCCGGGCCGTCCTCGTCCATCGCGCCACGGAGTACGAGGAGCTGGTCGCCCGGCACGGCACCCACGGGCAGGCGGCCTTCTTCCTCTCCTCGCGGGGCCGGTCCATCGAGGAGGTCGTCGAGCGGCACCGCCGCGCGGAGCGGGCGCTGGCGCTGGCGTCGGCCGGGGTGCCGCTGAACTGGCGGCGCGCGCAGGTCGAGCGGGCCGACCTGGACCGGTTCCTGTTCGGTCCCGAGGACGTGGTGGTGGCGGTCGGGCAGGACGGGCTCGTCGCCAATGTCGCGAGTTACGTCGACGACCGGCCGGTGGTCGGCGTCGACGCGGACCCCGGCCGCAATCCGGGGGTCCTGGTGCGGCACCGCCCGGCGGACGTCGCCCGGCTGCTGCCCGCCGCCTTCTCGGGCTCCGTGGGCGGCGACGAGCTGACCATGGTCGAGGCCGTCACGGACGACACGCAGCGGCTGGTGGCGCTGAACGAGATCTACGTCGGTGCGGCCGGGCACCGCACCGCCCGATACCGCCTGGGTCTCGACGGCGACAGGGGTGCCGTCGAGACCCAGGCCTCCTCCGGGGTGCTGGTCGGCACGGGGACGGGGGCGAGCGGCTGGCTGCGGTCCGTGTGGCAGGACCGCTCCGCCCAGCCGCGCCTCCCCCACCCGACGGAGGAGCGGCTCGCCTGGTTCGTCCGCGAGGCGTGGCCGTCCCCCACCACGGGGACCAGCCTGAACGCGGGTGAACTGGCGGCGGGCGCGCGGCTGTCGGTGACCGTGGAGTCCGAGCGCCTCGTCGCCTTCGGGGACGGCATGGAGAGCGACGCGCTCGAACTCACCTGGGGCCAGACGCTCCGCGTGGGCCTGTGCCCCACGAAGCTGCGGCTCGTCGGGTGAGAGCTATGGTGCCGCGTTCAAGAGGTCCAGGGCGCTCTGCTGGCGGGCGGCATCGGTCCGGTCGACCGGGCCCGACCAGCGCAGCCCGTACTGGTCGAGCGCAGTGCGGTCCGCCTGATACGCACGGTCTGCCTGTTTACGCAGGTAGGAGCGGTACGGGTGGTCGGACAAGGCCGCGTCGAGGGTGGCGAGGCCGCGGACGTGGGCGCCCTTGAAGGACGGGCCGTCCGCACCGCAGTCGCCGCTCTCGCACGGGTCGCGCAGGATGCCGTCGGCGGTGTTCAGCGCGGAGGAGGTGGTCGCGGCGTCGGCGATCTGGCGGGCCGCCGTCAGGGTCGCGCCGTCCCCGGTCGCCCGGTGCAGTGCGGTGAGGGCGCCGAGGAGGACACCCTGGTTGTAGGACCAGACGGTGCCGTTGTTGGTGCGGCAGGTGGCCAGGTCAAGGCCGTCGTTGACCAGATGGCCACTGTTGATCATGCCGCTGTTCCGGAACCAGTCCCAGCCCGCGCGGGCCCGCCCCAGATACGTGCTGTCGCCCGGGATGCGCTGGTGCAGCGCCGCGTTCAGCTCGATGTACAGGGAGTTCGGGATGGCGTTCTTGTACGTCTTGGCGGTGCTCCACCACACCCCGCCGCCACACGTGGTGTCCCAGTAGGCGGCCATGTGGTCGGCGTCGGCGCGCGCCGTGTCGAGGTAGCGCCGCTCCCCGGTCAGGTCGTACGCGGCGATCCAGGCCAGGCCCCACCAGCCGGTGTCGTCCAGGTACTCGTTGCGGAACTGTCCCTGGGCGGCGCCGAGTTGCTTCTCGTAGGTGGTGGAGATGGCGTAGCGGTAGCTGCCCATGCCGGTGACGCGGATGTTGTCGATCACGGCGGTCAGGGCGTTCGCGGAGTTCCACCAGCCGGTGGTGGCGAAGAGGCCCGTGCTCTGGTCGTAGGACATCATCTGCGCGGTGGCGGCGGCCCTCGCGCGGTCGCCCGCGTTCCAGGTGGTGCGCGCCCACGGGGTGCAGGCGATGTCGGCCCGGTCGACGGCCTTGCCGCAGGCGCGCAGGGCGCCGACGCCGCGCTGCGCCCAGTCGTCGTTGTTGTACATGAGCGTGCGCCATCCGGTGCGGCCCGCGGGCACGGAGGTGTTGCCGAGCCTGCTGCCGGAGGCCCAGCTGCGACCGCCGTCGAAGGAGCGGTCGAGCCACACCTCGTCGCCGGCCGCGCCGCCCTCGACCGAGGCCCAGCCCATGGCGGAGCCGTCGTCGAGGTGCAGCGCGAACGTACGGTTCGCGAGCTTCGCGGTGACGGGGGTGCGGTCGCCGCCCGCCTGGGCGGGGTCGCGCGCGTCGCAGTAGGTGTTGCAGACGGCGGCCGCCGCACCCGGACGGGGTGCGGCGTGCGCCATGGTTATGGGGACGAGTGCCTGGCACGCGGTGAGTGCCGCGGCCACGAGGAGGACACGTAAGCACTTCATACCGCTACTGTCCGGCACACGTGTGCCGGAAGGGAAGACGGTGGCGGGCGTTACGCTTGCGGACACGTCCCGACGGCGACGTAGAGCCTGACGTCCTGATCCGCGTCGAAGGGGCGGCCGGGCGCCGGGGACTGCCTGCACACCTCTCCGTCGACACGGGAGAGGTCCTCCTCGCTCACGGCGCCGTCGGTCCCGTAGTACACCTCGATGCCGCCGCCGCTGTACCCCTTCTTCAGCAGCGTGTCATAGGCCCGGTCGAAGTCCTGCCCCGTGACGGAGGGGGTCGCGGGGACGGCGACGTGCGCGTTCCGCCGGGCCGGGCACTTCTCCGCGTACGGGACCGCCCAGAAGTCGACCGCGCCCGCCGCGTCGTCCTGCCGGGAGAAGCAGTACCGCCAGAGGTCCGGGCGCTTCATGTCGACGGTACGGCCGAGGTCGGTGGCGTCCGCGACCGAGTAGCCGAGGCCCTTCGCGCTCGCGCTCCTCAGGTGTGCGGGAAGGCTGTCCGGCGGGAGGGACGAGGCCGTCGGCGCGGGCGTGTCCGAGGACCGGTCCGTGCAGCCGGCGCTGACGGCTGCCACCGCCAGCACCAGGGCTGTGCCGCCGGCGATTCTTCCGAGGTGCAAGGGTCGTTCTCCTGTCGGTCCGGTCCGCGGTCAGCGCGTGGCGTCGAAGTGGTCGCGGAGTTCCTCGTCGCAGTTCTCCTGCTCCGAGGTGCGGATCCGGCTGAACGAGAGCACTCCGCCCTCGTCGTCCTTCCGCTCCGCCCTGGCCGCGGCCAACTGCTTCTCGACCTCCGCGATGTACTGCGCGCAGGCGGCGCTGACAGGCGCCTTCTCCCGCCGGCCGGAACCCGACGACCCGTTGAGGGCGAGAGTGGCGGCCACGCCTCCCGCGCACAGCACCGCCCCCACGGCGATCCATGGGCGACGGCTCATCCGCGGTGCTCTGGGCATTGCGGCATCATACGATCACCGCCCCGGTCGTGCAGGCGCCGAGTACGGGTGCGGCCCCGTTGCCGTTCTTCTGGGCGGTGAAGCCGAAGCTCGTCGAGGCACCCGGCGCCAGGCTGCCGTTGTAGGCGGCGTTCTTCACCGTCATGACGGTGCCGCCGCTGTCCCAGCTCGCCGAACCGTTCCAGACGGTGACGATCTTCTGCGGGGCCGGCACCGTCAGGGTCGTGGACCAGGCGGTGATCGGTGAGCTGCCCGCCGTCACCGTCACCTTGCCGTTGTATCCGTCGTTCCATGCCTCCGCGGTCGTGTACGAGACGCTGCACGTCGCCCCCGATCCGTCGCCGCCTCCGGGGGTTCCGGAGCCGCCGAGCGCGGTGAGCGCCGCCGAGTACGCCGGTTTGGCGGTGTAGTTGGAGTCGAAGAGGAGCGGGGTGCCGCTGCTGCGCCACGAGTACTTGTCGGTCACACCCCAGACGGTGATGCCGGTGCAGCGGGACACGGCGAGACACGCCTTGACGACATTGCCGTAGTTGGTCGCCTGGGCGGTGCCGGACCCCTCGATGTCGAGTTCGGTGATCTGCACGTCGACGCCGAGGTCGGCGAAGCGCTGGAGGTTGGCCTGGTAGTCGGACGGGACCGGGGACGCGCTGTTGAAGTGGGACTGGAAGCCCACGCAGTCGATCGGCACCCCGCGCGCCTTGAAGTCCTTGACCATCGCGTACACCGCGTTGCTCTTCGCGTTGACGCCGTCGGTGTTGTAGTCGTTGTAGCAGAGCTTGGCGTCCGGATCGACGGAGCGGGCGGTACGGAACGCCTCCTCGATGAAGCCGTCGCCGAGCCTGTCCTGGAACGGTGAGCTGCGCCGGGCGCCGCTGCCGCCGTCCTGGAACGCCTCGTTGACGACGTCCCAGGCGTAGATGTCGCCCTTGTAGTGCTGCATGACCTGCGTGATGTGGTTGTTCATCGCCGAGCGCAGATCGGTCGCGGACAGCCCCGACACCCAGGAGGGCAGTTGTGAGTGCCACACCAGGGTGTGGCCGCGGACCTTCATGCCCTTGCTCCGGGCATGGTCGACGATCTGATCGGCGTTGCCGAACGTGAAGGAGCCGCGGGTGCCCTCGGTGGCGTCCCACTTCATCTCGTTCTCCGGGGTCACCTGGTTGAACTCCCGGTCCAGTGTGGACGCGTAGGCGGATTCGCCCAGGTGGTTCGCGGCCACGGCGGCGCCGAAGTAGCGGCCCTTGGCGGCCGCCGCCGAACCGAGGCTGTCGGCCGCCGCGGCGGTCTGCGACAGCGCCGCGACGGTCACCGCGGTGAGGAGCGAGGCCACGCCGGTTCTCAGGGCGACGCGGGCACGTGAACGGTTGCTCGTTGCCATCTCATCCCTTCCGGAGGCGTCGCGAGGCGCCGGGACGGGTGGTGCGTGCGGTGCGGACTTCCGTGCGGAGCGGACAATCGTGTGGACGGACGATCGTGCCGAGCGGCGGGATGGAGCCGGGGACGTATCGCGACGCCGAAAAGTTTCAGTAACGGTCCCGAAACACTGCGGAGACCGTACGGACAGACGGGAAGCAGGTCAACCACTTCGGTCGAGATGGCCGGAGAATGCGGGCCGGGCACCAATGTGGCTCAAGTGGCGTGCCCCCCAGAGGCGTTGGCGATAGTTTTCGACGCCGTCGAACCGGCAGGGAACCCGCATGGGGCCGGCATCGGATCGCCTCCGCCCTCACCCCCAAAGCCCCGCGCGTGGTACACCCGGAGGATCTGTCGCCGATGTCCTGGGGATCTTCCATGCGCCGCCTCGCCGTCTTCCTCGCCTCGTCCAACGGGCACGACCCGGCCCACGCCGAACTCGCCGCGGCCGTCGGCACGGAGCTGGCCCGGCGGGGCATCGGGCTCGTCTACGGCGGTGGGCACAGCGGACTGATGGGGATCATCGCGGACAGCGCCCTGGCGGCGGGCGGCGAGGTCGTCGGCGTCATGCCGCGCAGCATGGTCGAGCGGGAATGGGCGCACGAGGGCGTGACGAAGCTGATCCTGTGCGACTCCATGCACGAACGCAAGGCGATCATGGCCGAGCACGCCGACGCCTTCGTCGCCCTGCCCGGCGGCCTCGGCACCCTGGAGGAGATCTTCGAGGTGTGGTCGTGGCGCCAGCTCGGCTTCCACTCCAAGCCTGTCGGCTTCCTGGACACCGGAGGTTTCTGGACACCGCTGCTCGCGTCCCTGCGCTCCATCGCCGACTCCGGCTTCCTGCCCGCGTCCACCCTGGACGACCTGGCCGTCGCCCCCGACCTGCCCGCTCTCCTCGACGCGCTGGAGAGGCGCCTGCGCGAAGCGCCGGAGCCCGCGCACGGCGAGACGTGGCACCGGCTCGACAGGTGAGGCCCCGCCCCTCCCCCCTGCGGGACGTCACGTTCGCCGGCGGCGCGGTGCGGCTCGCCGGGGTGCTGGGGCTGCCCGGGGCCGGTGTGCCCGTCCGGGCGGGGGTGGTGCTGGTCGGAGGGTCCGGGCCGACCGACCGGGACAACGACACCTTCTTCCCGCCGCTGCGACGGCACTTGCTGGATGCCGGGATCGCCGTCCTCTCCTACGACAAGCGGGGCGTCGGCGCGTCGTCCGGCGACTGGCGGGACTCGACCCTGACCGACCTGGCGGCCGACGCGTCCGCCGCGCTGGGCTTCCTCCGCTCCGCATCCGGGGTACGCGCCGACACCGTCGGCCTGTTCGGGCACAGCGAGGGCGGCTGGGTGGCGCTGCGTGCGGCGAGCGGGCGGGACGACGTCCCCTGGGTCGTCACCACCGGGTGCCCCGCGGTGAGCCCGGCGGCGCAGGAGCGCCACGCGCTGGCGGTCCGGCTACGGAAGACGGGCACGGGGAACCGTGACGCGCTGGCCCTGTACGACCGCCTCGTCGAAGCAGGGCGGTCCGGCGCCGACTTCGCGACGGCCCGGCGGCTGGTGGAGGCGGCCGGGGCCCCGCCGGAGCTCGACCCGTTCTGGGCCGGTATGGACGAGCGGCTCTGGACGTTCGTGCGGCGCAAGCAGGACCACGACCCGGCCGCCGATCTCCACCGGCTCCGCTGCCCCCACCTGGCCGTCTTCGGCGGCGACGACCCGCTGGTGCCGGTCGCGGACAGCCTGCGCGTGCTCGGCGCGGCCGCCTGCCGCGCGGATCGTCCCCGGCGGGCGGCGCTCACGGTGGAGGTCGTGCCGGGGGCCGATCACCGGGTGCGGATGCCGGGTTCCGCGAGCATGGCGCCGGGGTGCCTCGACGCGGTGACGCGCTGGATTCACGGGGCCTGACGCAGGGGCGGCTGCTCCCGTTCGGGCCGCAGGAAGTCGGCGAGCGACGCGGCCAGTTCCTGCGGGGCCTCCTCCGCCACATGGTGGCCCGAGTCGATGCCGTGGCCGCGGACGTCGTCGGACCAGTCGCGCCAGATCGCGCGCGGGTCGCCGTACAGGTCCTCCAGGTCGTCGCGGAGCGACCAGAGGATCAGGGTCGGGCAGGAGAGACGGGTGCCTGCGGCACGGTCGGTCTCCTCGTGGCGGCGGTCGACGGTGAGTCCCGCGCGGTAGTCCTCGAGCATCGCGCGGACGACGTCCGGGTCACGGGTGGCCCGGCGCCATTCGGCGTGGTTCTCGGCGCCCATGAGCGCCGGGTCCCCGTGGTACCAGCGGTCGGGGTCCGCGGTGATGACGCGCTCGGGGATGTCCGGCTGGGCGAAGAAGAACCAGTGCCACCACCGCGTGGCGAAGTCGGCGTCGACCCGCGACAGATGCTCCGTGAGGGGCAGGGCGTCGGCGAAGACCGCCCGCGAGACGGCCTCGGGGTGGTCGAGCGCGAGGCGCAGGGCGACGCTGCCGCCGCGGTCGTGCCCCACCAGCGCGAAGCGGCGGTGCCCGAGGTGGCGCATGACGGCCACCACGTCCCCGGCGACGGCACGTTTCGCGTAGCCCGCGTGGTCGGCGGTGAAGCGGGGTCCTCGCGAGCGCCCGTAGCCGCGCAGGTCCGGGCAGACCACCGTGTGACCGGCGCGGACGAGCAGTGGGGCGACGCGGTGCCAGGTCGCCGAGGTGCGGGGGTGGCCGTGCAGGAGGACCACGGGCGGTCCTTCGCCGCCGTACCGGACGAAGGCGGACGCCTCGCCGAGATCGACCCGTGTCTCCCTGAATTCCTCGAACACCGTGCGGACTCCCTAGCGCGGCTGAGGCGTCGGAGCCGGGGCCGTGGCCTGCGTGCGCAGCGCCTCGTCCATGGCGCGCAGGCGGCGCGTCTGGAGGTTGCCCGCGTAGGTCAGCCAGCCGAGGAACACCACGGTGAGCACCGCGAAGCCGACGGTCTGGCGCGTGCCCGCGGTGAGGCCCGTGAGCACGGTGATCGTCACGAACATGACCGCCAGCACGATGAAGGCGGCCACGCGGTGGCGGGAGCGGTGCAGACGCTGGTCGACGAGTTCACGCATCGCCTGTCGCTCTCCGGGGTCGGTCGGTGGGTCGCCGCGGCGCAGTCGCTGGTCGAGGGAGACGAGACCGTCCGTGCTTCCGGCGGCCTTCCGCTCCCTGCGGCGTACGGTGAGGATCACCGCGAGGCCGCCGAGGGACGTCAGAGCCAGTCGGGCCACCACCGCGAGGAACGAGCGTCCTGGATACAGGAGTTGGATCAGGAGGGCGCCCAGGAGCACGGACAACGCGTACTGCGCCCAGAGGTGTTTGCTCAGGTAGATGTGCAGGCGTTCCATGGTCGCTCCCCGTCCCCTCTCCCGGGCCCCCCAGGACCCCTCGGTCACGCCCCGGTTACCCGGCCCCCGCGCGCACATGCCCCGGCCCCCGTCATGGCTTCGTCGCCGTGTGGATGTTGTAGCGCCATGCCTCCTGGTGGCGGTACATCTCGACCCCGCTCATCGCGTTGATCAGCGAGTCGCCGTAGCCGAACCTCTCGGCGACCCCGTACGGCAGGGCGCCGAGGGCCGCGAACGCCCGCAGCATCGGCAGGACATGGGCGGTGGCGTCCAGGGTCGCCTCCACCACGAACCCGGTGTCCGCGAGGAGCCGCTCCAGGCAGCCGTGGTGCAGCGTCAGCATCGCGGGCATCGCCGACAGTTCGCAGACCCGGCGCAGCGCCCGGTTCGCCTCCGGCGTGAGCTGCTGCGCCGGGGTGCTGGAGTACTCGAACATCACCAGGCGGCTCCCGGGGCGCAGCACCCGGTGGAACTCGGCGAGGGCCATCTCCGGGGCCGCGGAGTGGACGAAGGACTCCATGGTGTAGAGGCCGTCGAAGGAGTCCTTCGCGAAGGGCAGTGCGTGGTAGTCGGCGACCAGGAAGCGTGTGCCGCCCCGCGTGTCCCGCCGCTGTGCGGAGCGTTTGCGGGCGCGGGCGACGTCCGCCTCGATGCCGTCGATCCCGGTGACGTGCGCGCCGGTCTCCCGGGCGACGGTACGGGCCACGTCGCCGATCCCGCAGCCCGCGTCGAGGACGGCGGACGCCGCGGGGACCGCCAGTTCGCGCGCCGCGACGGCCTCCATGCGGCGCATGGCCGCGGCGAAGGCCCAGGGTGAGCCGCCGGGCTCGTACCAGCCGAAGTGCCGGGTGCGGCCGAGCAGTATGGCGTAGCCCCAGCGGGACTCCCAGCGCCGGTAGTAGGGCAGGACACGTTGGCGGTAGTTGGTGCCGCTGTCCGTGGGGTCGGTCATTGCTGCCACCTTCGTTCGGTCCCCGGCGGGCGTGTGACGGCCCGGTGGGCGGATGTGTCCGGTGAACGACCCCGTCCCCACCAGGTCGCGGCGGGGGCAACCTGCGCGGCGGCGCCGGAATTCGGCCGTATGAACGACGATGCCCGTCGTTGACGTCCGGGTCCCCGATATCCTGGCGCGATGGCGGACAGAACCGGCGGCGAGCCGCCCATCGACAGGCGCTCCACCCGGTGGGACGAGCACAAGGCGCAGCGTCAGCTCGAGCTGGTGGACGCGGCGGTCGCCCTCATCGAGGAGGAGGGCGCGCGGTTCCGGGTGCAGCGGCTCGCGGAGCGGGTGGGGCTGCCCCGGTCGGTGCTCTACCGCCACTTCAAGGACCGCGCCACGATGGACGAGTTGATCCGCCGCCGGGTGGTGGAGTCGTTCATGCGGCGCATGGAGCCCACGCTCACCTTCGACGGCACGATCGAGGAAGCGGTCCGGCGGGTCGTCGGCGCGCACCTGGACTGGGTGTCCCAGCATCCGCGGCTGTACGCGTTCATGGGCGTCGGAGAGCACGCGATGGGCGACGGGTCGCTGGTCGCGGACACGAAGACGGCCATCGCGATGATGCTGAGCGACCGGTTCGGTGACGTGCTCAAGGCGCTCGGGGTGAGCGAGGCGCCGATCCGTTCGGTGGCGATCGGGATCGTCGGCTTCGTCGACACCTCGGTCAACCAGTGGATGCGGGACGAGCGGCGCGAGCAGTCCGAGGAGGAGCTGCGGGCGATGCTGTGCCGTTCGGTGTGGGCGGTCCTGGACGCGACGCTGCGGGATCTGGGCGTGAAGCTGTCGCCGGATCAGCGCGTGGCGGACCTGGAGCGGGCCTGACCCCGCTCCCGGTCCACGTGACGGCCGTCAGGCGCGTGTCGCCGGGATCGCCTCCGCCGCCCGGCACAGGGACTCGGTGTCCGTGAACTTGACGCGCGGGCGGCCCTGCGCCTCGCCCGCCTCGCGTTCGGCCCGGTCGATGGCCCGCCAGGCGTCCAGGTCGAGCGCCTGCGTCGTCGTGCGGACGGCGTGCTCGGGCCCCGTGAGGCGGCCTGCGGCGAAGTCGTCCAGGAGCGACTCGACCGTCTCCTGCGCGCAGGTCTTGTTCGTCCCGATGAAGCCGGTCGGGCCGCGTTTGATCCAGCCCGCGACGTAGACGCCGGGTTCGACGCGGCCGCCTTCGTGCGGCACGGTCGCGCTCGCCTCGTCGAAGGGCAGCCCCGGCACGGGCCGGGCGCGGTAGCCGACGGAGCGCAGGACGAGGCCGGTCTCCAGGGTCTGTACGTCGCCGGCGGGGCGGGCGCGGACGGTGCCGTCGGCGTCGGTGTGCAGCTCGGTCGGGGTGATCTCCAGGGCGCGTACGGACGTGTCGCCGGTGATCCTGACCGGGCTTGTCAGGAAGCGCAGGACGATGCGGCGGCGGCCCTCGACCGGTGTACGGGCGGCAAGCTCCGCAAGGAGCCGGGTCTTGTCGCCGGTGTCCGGGTCCAGGCCCTCGGGCCAGCCTTCGACCAGCACGTCCACGTCCTTCAGCACGGACAGCGCGAGGAGTTCGGGGACGGTGAACGCGGCCTGGGCGGGTCCGCGGCGGCCCAGGAGCACGACCTCGCGGACCTTGCTGGCGCGCAGCGCGGCGAGCGCCCGGTCGGAGATGTCGGTGCGGGCGAGGGTGTCGGGGTCCGCGGTGAGGATGCGGGCGACGTCCAGGGCCACGTTGCCGTTGCCGATGACGACGGCGCGTTCGGTGTCCAGGGGGTGGTCGTCGTGGGCGCGGTCGGGGTGGCCGTTGTACCAGCCGACGAAGTCCGTCGCGGAGACGCTGCCGCGCAGGTCCTCGCCCTCGATGCCGAGGCGTCTGTCGGTCGCGGCGCCGACGGCGTAGAGCACCGCGTGGTGCTCGCGCAGGAGGTCGCTGTGAGTGAGGTCGGTGCCGAGTTCGACGCCGAGCCGGTAGCGGAAGCCGGGCTGCGACTCGATCGTCCGGAAGAGCTGGGTGACCTGCTTGGTGTCCTGGTGGTCGGGGGCGACTCCGGCCCGCGCGAGCCCGTACGGCGTGGGCAGCCGGTCGTGGACGGTGACGCGCACGCCGGGGTGGCGCAGCAGTTCGTCGGCGGCGAACATCCCGGCCGGGCCCGCGCCGACGACCGCCACGGACAACTCGCCCTCCGGCAGCCCGCGTTGGCGCGGCACCACGTACATGGGGCTGCGGTCGGTGTGCGGGTTCTGCTTGTAGTAGTCGGCGTTCAGCTGGAGGAACGGCAGCTCGCCCTCGCCGAGCTTGGTGTGCGACTTGAGCGCGTCGACGGGGCAGGCCGTCGTGCAGGCGCCGCAGTCCACGCAGGTCTGCGGGTCGACGTAGAGCATCTCGGCCGTGGCGAACCCGGGCTCGCCCGGCGCGGGATGGATGCAGTTGACCGGGCAGGCCAGCACGCAGGAGGCGTCGGCGCAGCAGGATCGGGTGACGACGTACGGCACGGCGGGCTGGTCTCCGTTCGGGGATACGACGGGCTGGGGCTGACGGTCAGTCGGTGTGCAGGGCGGGCTCGCCGCGGAAGCGGGCCGGGCGGCCGTCGATCCGCAGGGCCTTCCAGACCGGCCGGGACACCTTGTTCATCAGGCCGATGTCCTCGGCGAGCATCCGTACGTCGGAGAACAGGTCGTGCAGCATCTTGCTGCCCGCCTCGGACTTCCAGAAGACGTCCTTGATGACCCAGTCCGGGATGCCGACCTGTGCGGCGGACTTGCGGTCCGGGATCATGATGACGTCGCACAGGACCCGCATGATCACCGGGAAGAGGACGGACAGGGCGGCGCGGCGGGCCTTGCGCATGTGCGGGACGCGCAGGCGCAGGAACTCGTGCGCGAAGGAGATGTGCCGCGCCTCCTCGGCTATGTGGATCTGCATGATCCGCTGCGGCAGGGGGTGGACGGGTTCGCCGCTGCGCAGGGCCGACTTCTGGAGGTGGTCGATGGGCTCCTCACCGGCGAGGATGCCGGTGAAGAACGCCTCGGGGTAGAGCGAGCCGGCGAGCGGCAGGAAGCGGCTGACCTTGCGGAACCAGCGCTTGCCGCCCGCGGTGTCCACGCCGGTCCTATTGACCAGCTCCTGGAACATCTGCGTGTGGTGGGTCTCCTCGGTGATCTCGTGCGTGAGGTAGCGGAACTCCTCGTTGCGGTTGCCGAGTTCGTAGAGGTAGTCGAGGGCGCCGCGCATGAGGATGTTCTCGAACTGCATGCCCACCTTGGCGATGACCGCCCAGCGCCAGATCCCGATCCGGATCTGCGTCTCCAGGGGCTGTTCCCGGTACCAGGGGTGTGCGCCGAGGGCGTCCGCGCTGGTGAGCACCCAGCGCGGGTCGCTCGTGTCGACGGCGAACTCGGGGTCGTCCCAGCTGATGTCTTTGAAGGCGTTGAAGTTGACGTTCACGGAGCCCTCGGACAGGGTCCGCAGGCGCTCGTCGTACAGCTTCCTGGTCAGGTTCGCGGTCATCATCGTCCTCGGTTCCTGTTGTACGGCCGTACGGTCAGGCGGCGCGGGTCGGGGCGTCCTGGGCCACGCCCGCCTTCTCGAAGCGCAGGGGGCTGTCGTCGATCGGGGCGTCCTGGAGGAGGGCGCGGTCGCGGTAGTAGTTGTTCCACAGCCGCCAGGGGTCGCGGGTGCCCTGGCGCGGCATGACCTCGTTGGCGCGGGCGATGTAGCCGGAGGTGAGTGCCTCGCCCATGACGGAGAACTCCGAGCGGTCGGAGTCGGAGGCGACCGGGGTGGCGACGGCGTGGCCGTGGCGCCGCATGTGGGCGATCAGGCGGGCGGTGTAGGCGCCCGCGAGGTCCGCCTTGAGGGTCCAGGAGGCGTTGGTGTAGCCGATGACGAGGGACATGTTGGGCACGCCTTCGAGGAGGACGGCCTTGTAGAGGACGCGGTCCTTGACGTCCACCGGCACGCCGTCGACCGAGAGGGTCATGCCGCCCATGAGGCGCACGGTCAGGCCGGTGGCGGTGACGATGATGTCGGCCTTGATCTCCCGGCCGGACTTCATGCGGATGCCGTCGGCGGTGAAGGTGTCGATCTGTCCGGTGGCGATCGACGCCTCGCCGCGCTTGAGCACCTTGAACAGGTCCCCGCCGGGGACGACGCACAGGCGCTGGTCCCACGGCTTGTACTTCGGGCTGAAGTGCCGCATGTCGACGCTCTTGCCGGCCTGGGCGCGGACGAGGCCGAGGAGCACCTTGCGGGCGAGGCGCGGGTACGCGCGGCAGAAGGCGTACATGCCGCGCTGGAGCGCGATGTTGCGGGTGCGGACGACCTTGTGGGTCAGCCGGGCGGGGGCGCGCAGCTTCTGCAGGACGGAGGTGAGCGGGTCGACCTCGGGCAGCGCGAGGACGTAGGTGGGCGAGCGCTGCACCATGGTGACGTGCGCGGCGCTGCCGGCCATCGCGGGCAGCAGGGTGATGGCGGTGGCGCCGGAGCCGATGACGGCGACGCGCTTGCCGGTGTGGTCGAGGTCCTCGGGCCAGTGCTGCGGGTGGACGAGGGTGCCCTCGAAGTCCGCCTCTCCGGGGAACCGCGGCCGGTAGGGCGTGTCGTAGTCGTAGTAACCGGTCGCGCCGACGAGGTAGCCGGCGCTGTAGGTCTCGCGCCCACCGGTGGACTCGTCCTCGACCTCGACGGTCCACCGGCCGGTCTCGTGCGAGAAGTCGGCGCTGATCGCGCGGCGCCCGAAGCGGACGCGGTCCAGGATGCCGCCGTCGGCCGCGGCGTCCTCCACGTACTGCCGGATCTTCGCGCCGTCGGCGAGGATGCGCTTGTCGCGCCAGGGGCGGAAGCCGAAGCCGAAGGTGGGCATGTCGGAGTCGGAGCGGATGCCGGGGTAGCGGAAGAGGTCCCAGGTGCCGCCGACCCGGGCGCGGCGCTCGAGGACGACGAGCGAGGCCGCCGGGTTGTCGCGCAGGACATGGCGGGCGGCGCTGATGCCCGATATGCCGGCACCGATGACCATCACGTCGACTTGGCTGACGTGGGTGACGTGGGTCTGCTCCATCGCGGAGGGTCCTCACTCTCGCTCGCGGGCCCCCGGGAGAGGCAGGGGCGGAGGTGCGCCCCGCCCCTCGGGGCACGGCAGTTGCTCAGACACGTGGTTCCACTTCTGCGTGTGATGGCAACTTACCTGCGACACGGTGTTTCAGATACCTCCAGTAACGTGTTCTGGGTCACATTCCCATGAGCGCCCGCCGCTTCTCGCGGTCAAAGACGCCGAGCCCCGGGCGCGGGGCGAGGCCGAGAACGCCGACCTTGCCCGTGTGCAGGCTGCGCTGGACCAGGCGGGCGGCCTCGCGCGTCTCCTCCAGGGGGTACGTCGCCGAGAGCGCGGGGCGCAGCAGGCCGAGGTCCAACAGGCGGTGCATCTCGCTCAGTTCGGCCAGGTTGACGCCGTGGCTGCCGATGACGCGCTTGAGTCGCATCCACAGGAAGCGGTTGTCGAACTCGTGCTGGTAGCCGGTGGTCGAGCCGCACGTCACGACGGTGCCGCCGCGCCCGACCACGTACACGGACACCCCGAACGTGGCCCGCCCCACGTGCTCGAACACGATGTGCGGATCGGCGCCGACGGCGCTTCTGATCAGCTTCCCGAGGCGGCGTCCGGGGACGGCGGGGTCCTCGGGGACGGTCCCGTCGAGGCCGATCTCGCGCCGGTCGATGACGACGTGGCAGCCGAACTCCCGTGCCGCGCGCGCCTTCTCCTCGCTGCCGACCACGCCGACCGCGATGCCACCGCCGCTGCGCACGAGCTGCGCCGCGTACGCGCCGAGGCCGCCCGAGGCGCCCCAGATCAGAACGACGTCGCCCTGCTTCATCCGGGCGCCGCGCTCACTGACGAGCATCCGGTAGGCGGTGCCCGCGCACAGGGGGTTGCTCGCCGCCTCCTCCCAGGTCAGGTGGGCCGGTTTGGGCAGGAGCTGATTGGCGCGGGCGACGCAGTAGTGGGCGAGGCCGCCGAAGTTCGTCTCGAAGCCCCAGGCCAGCTGGGAGGGGCCCATCATCCCGTCGGCATGCGTCGCGGGGTCCTCGTCGTCGACGTACACGGGCGAGACCACGACCCGGTCGCCGACCCGCCAGCGCCGCACACCCGCGCCCGCGCGGACGACGACGCCCGCCGCGTCCGAGCCGATGACGTGGTGCGGGGCGTCGTGGCGGGCGGCCCAGCCGCCGTCGCGGCCGAACTTGCGGAGGAACGAGAAGGTCGGCACCGGCTCGAACATCGCCGACCACACGGTGTTGTGGTTGATGCCGCTCGCGAGGACCGCGACGAGCACCTCGTCCGGGGCGAGGTCCGGCATCGGCACCGGGCCGACGTGGATCGACTTGCGTACGTCCTTGTCGTCGACGCCTTTGAACGTGTCCTGGTCCTCGGCGCGCAGATGAGCCGCCAGGTATCGCGTCGGCACGGGTAACTCGGCGAGCGTGGCGGCGGGGGCGCCGGCCACCACGGCAGCGGCGAGCGGATCGGCTTCCATGGCGTTCCTTTCGGGCTGGATGGGGACGCGAACGGGGTCTTCAGGTCGCGGTCGGTTCAGGTCGCGGTCGGTTCAGGTCGCGGGCAGTCCGAGTCCGGCGGCGAGGGTCGGCCAGGACGCCTTGAACTCGCCCTGCCACGACGACCAGGCGTGCGAGCCACCCGCGTACAGATGGGTCTGCGCGGGCACACCGAGCGCGGTGAGGCGGCTGGTGAACTTCCGCGCCTGCGCGTACAAGGTGCCTTCCAGGACGGCGCCCTGGAGGTTCCCGTAGTCGTCGCTGGGGATGCCACTGCCCTGCGAGACGTACAGGCGGGTGCCCTTCAGTTTCTCGGCGAGGGCGTACGGGTTGTGCGCGGTCCAGTTCGCGCGCTGGAGCAACGGGTCGCCCCACAGCAGTCCTGGCAGTTGCAGTTCCCGGGCGACGATCGCGTTGACGACGGTGATCATGCCGATCGCGGTCGTGTCGAGGACCCCGCTGTACGAGGCCGCCGCCGCGAACGTCCCCGGTCTGCGGGCGGCGAACGCGAGCGCGCCGTAGCCGCCCGTGGAGACCCCGGCGACGGCCCGCCGCTCCCCCGCGTAGAACTCCGCGCGCAGCAGCGCCATGACCTCGTCGACCTGGAACGTCTCGTAGTCGGGGCTGCGGCGGCCGAGGTTCCACCAGTCCGTGGGGATGCCGGTGGCGCCCGACGACGGCATGACGGTGATGACGTCCTGCCCGGCGAGGAACGCCTCGATGTCCGTCTCACGGGTCCAGGACGTGTAGTCGTCGTGCGCGCCCTGGAGCAGGTAGAGGACGGGCCGTTCGCGCTCGGGCGCCTCGGCGTACGAGGCGGGCAGCAGGACGCGCACCGGCACGTCGGCGCCCACGGCCGGTGACCGTACCGTGAGGTCGACGGTCCGCTCGTCGAGCCACTTCCTGGCGGTGATCTGGGCGCCGTCGGCGGCGGTGACGCGTTCGGCGGCGGCGGGCGCGCCCTGGGCGGGGGACGCGCCGAGGGCTCCGCCGGTGACGAGCAGCGCGGCGGTGGCGGTGCAGGCGGCGAGCCGGGTGCGGCGGGATCCGGGGGGCATGGCGGCTCCTGAGGTGGGATGCGGGGGTTCAGCGGGTGCGGGGCGCGAGGGCGCGGACCAGGTGCTCGGCGAGGACGTCCACCACGGGGGGATCGAGCAGCGCCAGGTGGTGTCCCGGCAGCGGGGTCACCGTGAGGTCGGCGCAGTGCGCGTCCCAGCCGAGGGCCCGGTCGGTGCGCTCGTAGCGGAGGTCGCGGACCATGTGGGGCGCGGGGCGGGTGGCCCGGTAGAGCAGGGTGCGCCCCGCGTAGGGCCCGGGGGTGTGGCGTTCGCCGCTGCGCAGGTCGAGGTAGGAGGTGCGCTGGTGGGCCAGGACGGCGGCGGGCAGGTCGACGGCCTGTTCCAGGAGTTTGAGGACGAGATCGATCTGGCCGCGGTCGTCCAGGTTGCGCAACTCCTCGTAAGGCAAGAGGAGTTCGGCTCCGTACGTGGTCCTGATGTACGCGGCGAAGCCCTCGAAGCGGCGTCGCGCCCCGGCGGCCGGACCGTCCCCGGGCGGGGCCGGCAGCGGGAGCACGGAATCGATGAGGACGAGCGCGTCGACCTCACCGTGCGGGGCGAGCGACCGCGCCGCCTCCTGCGCGACGAGCCCGCCGTACGACCAGCCGCCCAGGACCCAGGGCCCGTCCGGCGACACGCTCCGGACGCGGCGCGCGAACTCGGCCGCACGGCCGCGCACGTCGTCCGGCCGCTCGACCCGGTCGAAGCCGAACACCGGCCGTGAGCCTTCGAGCCGCCCGGCGAGCCGCCCGTACACATCGGAGGAGCCACCGGCGGCGTGCGCGAGGAAGAGCGGGGGGTGGGGGCCGCTGCCGGGGAAGGAGCGCAGGGTTCCGCGAGTGCCGCGGGCGGGTGGGGCGTGGTGCGGGACGGCCCCGGCCGCGCCCTCGATCAGCGCGCCCACCCCTCGCAACGTGCCTTGCCGCAGCAGCACCCCCGCCTCCAGGGTCAGCCCGAACTCGTGCTCCAGTGCGGTGCGGATGCGGACCGCGGTGAGCGAGTCGAGGCCCAGGTCCGTCAGGGGGACGTCGGGGTCGAGGCGGTCCGGGGCGAAGCCCATGACGTGCGCGACCACGGTGCGCAGGCGGTCGAACGGGGCTGCCTCCGAGGTGGCCGCGGTCGTGTCCGGCAGCGGCGGTTCCCCGGGCGCCTCCCCCGCCCAGAAGCGCCGGTGGTGCCACGGCGGCGAGGGCACGTCGACGATCCGGCCCGAGCGGTGCAGCGTCTCGCGCGCCGCGGGGACGCCGAGGCCGTGCACCAGGAACGAGGCGAACGACGAGCGGAACGTCAGCGCGTCGTCGGTGCCGCGCCGCAGTGTGGGCAGGATGAGCGGGCGGTCCACGCCCGCGTCCGCGAGGGTCCGGGTCAGCGGATGCAACTGCGTGGGGTGCGGGGCGATCTCGACGAAGACGCGGTGCCCGTCCTCGGCGGCGGCCCATACCGCCTGCGCGAAGCGGACGGGGCGGCGCGCGTTGGCCAGCCAGTACGCCGTGTCGTACGGGTCGGCGGCGCGCGGGTCGTCCAGGACCGTCGAGTAGCGGCGGCACCCGGGCCGCGCGTGCCGGATCCCGCCCAGTTCCCACGCGAACTCGGGGAGCAGCGGTTCGACGTCCGGCGAGTGGCCCGCCGCCGTCACGGGCATGGCCCGCGCGAAGCCGCCGTCGGCGGTGACCTCGGCGACGAGCGCCTCCACGTCGGAGGTCGACCCGGTCACCACGCACTGCGCGGGTGAGGCGTGCACCGCGATGTTCAGCGACGGCAGTTCCCGGGCGAGGAGCGTCACGTCGGCGGCCGGGAGGTCCACGACCGCCATCAGCCCGCCGCTCAGGGTGGCGAGGAGCCGGGAGCGCACCGCGACGATCCGCGCCCCGGTCGCCGGGTCGAGGGCGCCCGCCGCGACGGCCGCCGCGATCTCGCCCAGGGAGTGCCCGACGACGGCGGCGGGCTCGACCCCGTAGGACCGCCACAGTTCGGCGAGCGCGACCTGGAGCCCGTACAAGGCCGGCATGGCGACGGTGAGGGACGACAGGTCGGCGTCGGGCTCCGTGGCGGCGCGCAGGGAGATCCCGGCGTGTTCGCGCAGCACGGGTTCGAGCCGGTCGACGGTGGCGGCAAACACCGGTTCCGCGGCGAGGAGGGCGCGCCCCATGCCGGGCCACTGGGACCCGTAGCCGGAGAAGACCCAGACGGGACCGGGTGCGCCCGCGCCGAGCGGGGCACGGTCGGCGGTGATCAGGTGGGCGTCGGGGGCGCCCGTGGCGAGGCGGTGCAGTGCCGTGGTGGCGGTCGGCAGGTCCCGGGCGACCACGGCGGCGCGGCGGCGGCCACGTCCCGTGCGGCCGGTCAAGGTGCGGGCCACGTCCGGCAGTCGGACGCCGCGAGCGGCTCCTGAAGCGAACCAGTCGGCCAGCGCGCCCGCCTGTGCGCG
This sequence comes from Streptomyces sp. SGAir0957, assembly GCF_043523415.1. Taxonomy (NCBI): domain Bacteria; kingdom Bacillati; phylum Actinomycetota; class Actinomycetes; order Kitasatosporales; family Streptomycetaceae; genus Streptomyces; species Streptomyces sp. SGAir0957. Next base: position 7,986,604 of record NZ_CP027293.1, on the reverse strand, counting down.
GAGCCGGGCGTCGGTGGGAGCGTCGAGGAGGAGCACGGACGGCTGGTCCGCGGCGCCTGCCGGGACTGACAGCGGACGGACAGCGGGGTGGACAGCGGGGTGGACGGTGTGGCGGCCCGGTGCTCGGCGAGCGCGACGTGCGCGTTCGTGCCACCGAAGCCGAACGCCGAGACGCCCGCCGTCGCGGTCCCCGAGTAGCGCGGCCACGGCTCGGGGTCGGTGACGACGCGCAGGCCGAGCGCGTCGAGGTCGAGGTGCGGGCTCGGCTCCGTGAAGTGGAGCTGGGGCGGCAGTTCGTCGTGGTGCAGCGCGAGGACGGTCTTGATGAGCCCGGCGATCCCGGCGGCGGCCTCCAGATGGCCGAGGTTGGTCTTCACCGAGCCGAGCAGCAAGGGTTGTTCGGGGGCCCGGTCGCGGCCGAGGACGGCGCCGAGCGCGCCCGCCTCGACGGGGTCGCCGAGCGGGGTGCCGGTGCCGTGCGCCTCGACATAGTCGAGCAACTGCCCGTTGCCACCGTGTACTTGACGCAGCAGAGCCCGTTGCGCGGACGCGTTCGGGGCGGTGAGTCCGTTCGAGCGGCCGTCGGAGTTGACCGCCGTGGCGGTGATGACGGCGAGGACGCGGTCGCCGTCGCGTTCGGCGTCGGCGAGCCGCTTGAGGACGACGACGCCGCAGCCCTCGCCGCGCACCATGCCGTCGGCCGCCGCGTCGAACGCCTTGCACCGCCCGTCCGCGGCGAGCGCGCCCGCCCGCTGGAAACCCAGGGTCACGGCGGGCGAGAGGAGGACGTTGACACCCGCCGCGAGCGCCGTGTCGGACGTGCCGTCCGCCAGACTGCGCACCGCGTGGTCGACGGCCACGAGCGAGGACGAGCAGGCCGTGTCCACGGCGAGGCTGGGACCGCGCAGGTCGAGCGCGTACGAGAGGCGGCCCGCCGCGATGCTCAGCGCTCCCCCGGGCGCGGTCCACGGGGTCACCGCCTCGGGCCGGGCGGCGGTGAGGTGCGCGTACTCGGTGGAGCTGACGCCGACGAACACGCCGGTCCGCGTCCCGGCGAGGGAGGGCGCGGGCAGCGCCGCGTGGTCCAGGGCCTCCCGGACCACCTCAAGGAGCAGGCGTTGCTGCGGGTCGAGGGCGACCGCCTCGTCCGCGGCGATACCGAAGAACTCGGCGTCGAAGTCGGCGACGGCGTCCAGGAAGGCGCCGTGCCGGCAGAGGTCCGCGGGCAGCGCGGAACCGGGCGGCACGAACTGTTCCCACCGCCCCTCGGGCACCGTGGAGACGGCGTCGCGGCGCTCGGTGAGCAGCCGCCAGTACGCGGCCGGGGAGTCGGCCCCGCCGGGGAAGCGGCAGCCGACCCCGACGACGGCGACCGGACAACTGCCCGACCGGACAGGGTGGTTGACGGGCGCGGCGGGGACGGATTCCTCCTCGTCCGTCGTGAGCGCCGCCACCAGCGCGCCCGGCGTCGGCGTGTCCCAGAGCAGCGTCGCGGGCAGCCGGCGCCCCACGACCTCCCCGAGCTGCGCCGTGAGCGTGACGGCATCCCGCGAGGTGAGGCCCAGTTCGGCGAGCGGGCGGTCGTCGCCGATCTCGCCGGGCGCCACCCCGTACCACTCGCCGAGCCGCTCGACGAGCAGCTCGCGCACCCGGAGCGCGGCGCTCACCGCGGCGTCCCCGCGCGCAGCTCGCCGGAGAGGAACCGCTGCCGGGCCGCCGCACGGGCGATCTTGCCGCTCGACGTCCGGGGCACCGCCCCCGCCGCTACGAGGACGAGTTCGGCCAGGCGCAGACCGTGCCGGGTGGCGATCGCCGCGCGGGCGGTGACCGAGGCGTCGCACGCGGCGGCCTCGTCAGGGGCGGCGGCGCCCCGCCGCGTCTCCGCCACGACCACCAGCTCCTCGCCCTCCGCGCCGTCGTCGCGCGGCACGAGGAACGCGGCGAGCCGGTCCCTGCGGACCAGGTCCACGGCCGACTGCACGGTCTCCTCGATGTCCTGCGGGTAGTGGTTGCGGCCGTCCACGATGATCAGGTCCTTGAGCCGCCCGGTCACGAGGAGTCCGCCGCCGTGCAGCGCGCCGAGATCGCCGGTGCGCAGCCATCCGTCGCGGAACGTCTCGGCGGTGCGCTCGGGCTGTTTCCAGTAGCCCGCGCCGACGTTCGGGCCCCGGACCTGGATCTCGCCGACCCGGTCCTCGTCGAGCACGGTCCCCGTCTCGGGCGCGGCGATCCGCACCTCCTGCCCGACCGGGCGCCCGCAGTCGGCGAGCTGGACGCTCGCCCCCGCCGTCGCGCCCGTGACCTCCTCGATCCGGCCCTCGGCGAGGGCCGTCGCGTCGCACCGCACGGTCGCCGCAGGGCGGTCGGGCGGGTCGGCGGTCACGAACACGGTCGCCTCGGCCAGCCCGTAGGCCGGGCTGACGGCCTCGGCGGGGAGTCCGGCCGGGGCGAACGCGGCGAGGAACCGCTCCAGCGTGCCAGGGCGGACCGGTTCGCTGCCGTTGAGCAGCGTCGCCACCCGGTCCAGGCGCAGCCCGGCGGCCTCCTGCGGGTCGACGCGGCCGGCGCAGTAGTCGTAGGCGAAGTTGGGCGCCGCGCTGATCGTCCCCGGATAGCCGCCGAGCAGCCGCAGCCAGCGCACGGGGCGCTCCAGGAACGCCACCGGGTCGAGCAGCACGGACGCGTACCCCGCGCAGACCGGTGCGGCGACGCTCAGCACGAGCCCCATGTCGTGGAAGAGCGGCAGCCAGCCCACCGACGTGTTCCGGCCCGGGGCGATGCCGAGGGCGGTGACGGCCTGGCGGGCGTTGGCGACGACGTTGGCGTGCGTCACCATCACGCCGGACGGGGTGCGGGTGGAGCCGGACGTGTACTGCAGGTAGGCCACGTCGTCCGGGGCGGCCCGTGGCAGGTCGGCCGCGGGCGGCGCCGGTCGCGATCCGTCCACGGCGAGCGCGGGGAGGCGGCCGTCCGTGAACGCCTCCACCGACGTCCGCGCCGCTCCGTCCGCCGACACCAGCGCGCAGGACGGCTCGCAGTCGTCGAGGACCGCCCGCAACCGGCCGTCGTGGCCCGGCAGATCGGGCGTGAACAGCGGCACCGCGATCACTCCGGCGTACAGGCAGCCTAGGAACGCCACCGCGTAGTCCAGGCCCTGCGGCAGCAGCAGCGCGACCCGGTCGCCCGGCCGCACCGTGGCCGCGAGCTGTCCGGCGACCGCGCGGGCCCGCGTGTCCAGGCCGCGCCAGTTGAGGCCGCGGTGCAGGCCGGGAGAGTGCGGTGCGGGGAAATCGACGAAGGTGAGGGCCCGTTGATGGGGGCGGTCGTGCGCCCACTGCCGCAGCCGGTCGGTGAGCAGCGGCTCGGGCGTGGGCGTCGTCGTCTCGGTCATCTCGGCTGCTCCCTGCGTGACGGAGGTGAGGACGGGCAGTGGTGACGGACCGTGCGGCCAAGGCATTAGGTTCCGCCGCCGTGGGACGGGTGAGAAAGACGGGACGCTGACAGTTGTTGTGAGACTGACTGTCAGCGAGGTGACAACCCGCACGCCCCGAATCGGCAGCCGCCGCAGGAGAGCGCGCCGCGCCCGCGCGTCCACAATCCAGGGGAACTCCATGAGGCACTCCACGAGCACGTGACCTGTGCGATCGACCGAGGGGCGGGGCGGCCATGCACCGGGGAAGACTGTCGGCGCTCCTCGCCCTGGTGTGCGTGGCCGGGTTCCTGACCACGCTGGACAACACGGTCATCAACGTCGCCCTGCCCACGCTGCGGTCCGAACTGGGCCTGAACATCGCCGACTTGGAATGGGTGGCGAGCAGCTACGTGCTCTCCTTCGGGGCGCTGCTTCTCGCCGGAGGACGCCTCACCGACCTTTGCGGGCGGCGCCCCGTCCTCACCGCCGGGCTCGTCGTGTTCACCCTCGCCTCGGCCGCGGCGGCTCTCGCCGCGAGCGGCACCGCGCTCATCGCGGCTCGCGCCGTACAGGGCGCCGGAGCGGCGCTCGTCATCCCGGCCTCGCTCGCGATCGTCGCCGCCGATCTGCCGGAGCGGCGCCGCTCCACCGCCGTGGGACTGTGGACGGCCGCCCTCGCCGTCGCCCTCGCGCTCGGGCCCGTCATCGGCGGCCTCGTCACCGAACACTGGGGCTGGAGCTGGGTGTTCCTGCTCAACGTGCCGTTCGGGGGGCTCGCCCTGCTGCTCGTCCCGGCGGTCCCGTCAGCGGGCCCCGGGCGCCCGGCGGGCCGCTTGGCCGTCCTCCTCGACCTGCCGGGCGTGGCCCTGTCCGCCTGCTCCCTGTTCCTCCTCACCTACGCGCTGGTGAAGGGCGGCGAGGACACCTTCACCGCGCCGCCCGTCCCCCTGTGCCTGGGCCTCTCGGCCGCGACGGGTCTCGCGTTCCTGGTGGTCGAGGCACGGACCCGCCTGCCCCTGCTCGACCTGCGGATGCTGCGCGACCGGTTCCTCGTCGGCGGGATCGCCGCGCAGGTGCTGTGGGGCATGGGCGTCAACGGCGTGTTCTTCTTCACCGCCCTCTACCTCCAGCAGGTCCTGGGCTTCTCGCCGGTCGAGGCGGGACTCGCCTTCCTTCCGCTGGCCGCCGCGCTGCTGCTGTGCACGCCGTTCGCCGAACGGGCCGCCCGGCTCGCGGGCGGCGCCCACCGCTCCATCGCGGCCGGACTGGCGCTCGTCGCGGCGGGGCTGCTGCTGGTCGCCCAGGCCGGCGCCGGTGCCGCGTACGCCGACCTCCAGCCGGGCCTCGTCCTCATCGGTGTCGGCTCGTCGCTGACCACGCCGCTGACCGTACGCTCCGTCGAGGCCGTTCCCGCCTCCCGCACGGGGACGGCGTCCGGCCTGGTCAGCGCCGCGCGCGAGATCAGCGGCGTCTTCGGCGTGGTCCTCATCGGCATCGTCCTCACCCGCACGGAACGCGACGCGCTGCGCGACGGCGCGGACCCGCCCACGGCGTTCCTCGACGGGTACGACACCGGGCTGCGCCTCGCGGCCATGTGTGTGTCGGTGGGCGCCCTGATCACCTTGGCCACACTCCGGCGCCGGGCCCGGGGTGGCGCATGACACGTGTGCGGGGTGGCGCACGACACATTGCCCGCACTTGTGTCCGCCCGCGCGAAACACCCACGTGACACCCACGTGTCTTGTCACTCCGGTGACGGGGACGGCCCCCTCCTCGCCCGCACGCGCGGAACACACCGCCGCGTTGTCACCCGGGTGACAGACCGCGCCGCCGAATCTGTGTGTTCCCGACGGGGCGCGTCCGGCGGCCGGGCAGTATCGTCGCCGAGCCCCTGATGACCCCACGCGCAGAGGGAGCCTCATGGCCGACGGAGCCCGCACCACGGCCGAACGCCCTACGGACAACACCGCGTTCCGGTGCTTCCCCGCCGAACTCCACGACCAGTTGCGGCCGTTCCTCGGTGACCTCACCGACGAGGTCGTGCGGGCCATCAGAACCGAGATCGCCGAGTACGCCCGGCCGATGGACGAGACGTACATGCACGTCGTGCACCGCGGCGTCGAGCAGGCCCTGGAGGGGTTCCTCGCCCGCGTCGCGGACTCCGAGACCGACTGGGAGGACGTCAAGGCGACCTACCAGCGCATCGGACGGGGCGAGGCCGACGAGGGCCGCAGCCTCGACTCGTTCCAGGCGGCGCTGCGGCTCGGCGCCCGCGTCACCTGGCGGCGGGTGAGCGAACTGGTCCGGGCGGACCGCCTCCCGCAGCACGTCCTCGTCGCGTTCGGCGAGGCCATGTTCCTGCACCTGGACGAGATGGCGGCCGCCACCACCGCCGGCTACACGGAGGCCCGGCTGCACACGGCAGGCGAACTCCAGCAGCGCCGCAGCCGGCTGATCGACCTGCTCACCGTCGATCCGCCGGTCTCCCCCGAGGCCGTCGCCGATCTCGCGCACACCGCGCAGTGGCCGGTGCCGAAGGAGATCGCCCTGGTGGTGACCGAGGGCCGGGGCGAGGCGGTCCGCCCCATCGTGCCTCCCGAGTTCCTCGCCCGCTTCGAGGGCCAGTCCGGCGTCGTCGTCGTGCCCGACCCGGAGGGCCCAGGACGGCAGCGGGCGATCACCGCCGCGTTACGGGGCCTGAACGCCACGCTCGGCCCGACCGTCGCGCTCGGCGAGGGCGCCCGGTCCCTGCGCTGGGCCCGGGACGCGCTCGACCTCGTACGCCGTGGCGCGCTGCCCGCCACCGGTCTCGTCCGCTGCACCGACCACCTCGCCACGCTGCTGCTCTTCCGCGACGAGGACCTGGTCGACGCGCTCGCCCGGCAGCATCTCGGCCCGCTCGACGCCGTACGCTCCCCGCAGCGCGAGCGGCTCGCCGAGACCCTGCTGTGCTGGCTGAGCTGCGCCCGCAACGCGAGCGAGGTCGCCCACCGCCTCGCCGTGCACCCCCAGACCGTCCGCTACCGCCTGCGCCAGCTGGAGGAGGTCTTCGGCGACCGACTGCGCGACACGACGGCCCAGTTCGAGATGCAGCTCGCGTTACGGGCCCTGAGCCTGCGCCGCTCGCCGCAGGCGCCCGGGGCGCAGGCGGGCCGGGGCACGTGAGCCCCGCGCCCGACGGCCGGGCCGCGCGTCACCGCCGCCAGAACAGGTGATGCGTCACGCCGCTCGGGCTCGGCACGACCTCCTGGTGGAAGCGGTCGCGCAGCTCGTCCGGGGAGTCCCAGAGCCGCAGCCCCGACCCGAGCTCCACGGGCGCGACCGCCACGTGCAGGGTGTCGACGAGGTCGGCGTCGAGGAACTGCCGGACGGTGGTGACCCCGCCGCCGAGCCGGACGTCCTGGCCGTTGGCCGCCTCCCGCGCCTGCCGCAGGACCGACGCGGGGTCGCCTTCGACGAAGTGGAACGTGGTGTCGGAGAGGCTGAACGACGGACGCGGATGGTGGGTCATGACGAACACCGGAGTCCGGAACGGCGGCTCCTCACCCCACCAGCCGCGCCACTCGTCGTCCTGCCAGGGCCCGCGCTGGGGCCCGAACTTGTTGCGGCCCATGATCTCGGCGCCGATGTTGCGGGCGAAGTCCCGGGTGAAGTAGTCGTCGAGCCCGCGGCTTCCGCCGGGCTCCGTACGGTTGGGCCAGCTCGCCGTGGAGCCGGCCCAGGAGAACAGCCGCTCGGGGCGGTCGACCCCGAAAGGCCGCTCAAGGGTCTGGTCCACACCGGCGGCGATCCCGTCGGTCGACACCATGAAGTTCATGACTCTCAGCAGTTGCTCCACGCGCTGACCCGTCCGTCCTGTCCGTTCGGTCCCTGTCGCGGTCCCGGTCCGGGTCGCGCGATCAGGGTGCGGGAACGCCCCGCACACCACGACGTCGAACGGGGAGCGGCCGGATCGACACGTCCCGCGACCTTCAGTCCGGACGGCACCCGCGAACGATCGACGCGATCACATCGTCGAGCCCGCGGTCGCCCGCGTCGGGCAGCGGCACGCCGCTCACGGCGAGTCCCACGTACCCGTGCAACGGGGCGAACACCGTCAGGGCGACGCGCTCCAGGGGCCCCTCCCTGACCTCGCCGTGCCGCTGTCCGGTGGCGACCAGCTCAAGCCCCTGCTCCATCCACCGGCGCGCGGCGTCCCCCAGGTCCTGGGAGGCCTCCGGGCTGTGCTTGGCCGAGAACATGAGGTCGAGGAGGGCGGCGTTCGCCAAGGAGAAGCCGACGAAGGCGCGGGCCATGGCGGCCAGGCGCTCGGCGAACGTCGGGCCGACACCTTCCCGGGACGCCGCGAGCGTGCCGACGAGCCGTTCGAAACCGGCCAGGGCGAGCGCGTCGAGCAGCGCCTGCTTGCTCTTGAAGTGGCGACTGGGCGCGGCCGGGCTGACGCCGAGGTCGCGGGCGAGTTCCCGCAGGGACAGCGCGTCCGATCCCCGCTCGCGCAATGTGTGCTCGGCCCGTTCGAGCAGGGCGGCGCGGAGGTCTCCGTGGTGGTAGGGGCGCTTCGTCATGGCGTCAGCCTAAACCGGACACGCCGCATGTAGACGTTGCATACATTGTGATCGATGCATACATTAAGAGGGAGCCACCACCCGTGGTTCGGCGAGACGACCTCTGGAGGGGCTCATGCCGCGCACACCCATCGACCTCACCCTGCCCGACCTCGGCGGACGGCGCGCGCTCGTCACCGGCGCGAGCGACGGCATCGGCCTCGGCATCGCGACGAGACTCGCCGCGGCGGGCGCCGAGGTCCTCCTGCCGGTGCGCAACCCGGAGAAGGGCAGGGCCGCGATCGACAGGATCACCCAGGCCGTCCCCGGGGCGGACGTGTCCCTGCACACCCTGGACCTGTCGTCCCTCGACTCGGTCGCTGCGCTCGGCGACACCCTGCGCGAGGACGGCCGCCCGATCCATCTCCTCGTCAACAACGCCGGGGTGATGACCCCGCCGGACCGGCAGACGACCGCCGACGGCTTCGAGCTGCAGTTCGGCACCAACCACCTCGGCCACTTCGCCCTGGCCGGCCATCTGCTGCCGCTGCTGCGCGCCGGGCGGGCCCGCGTGACCTCACAGATCAGCGTCGCCGCGAACCGGGGTGCCATCAACTGGCAGGACCTGAACTGGGAACGCTCCTACAACGGAATGAAGGCCTACAGCCAGTCGAAGATCGCCTTCGGGCTCTTCGGGCTCGAACTCCAACGGCTCAGCGAAGCCCACGACTGGGGCGTCACCAGCAACCTCGCCCACCCCGGCGTCGCCCCGACCAACCTGCTCGCCGCGCGCCCCGAGGTCGGCCGCGCCAAGGAGACCGGCGGCAGGAAGCTGATCAGCGCCCTCTCCCGGCGCGGCATCCTCCTCGGCACGGTCGAGAGCGCCCAGCTCCCCGCCCTCCAGGCGGCGACGGCGCCCGACGCCGAGCCCGGGCGCATGTACGGGCCGAGCGGGTTCGGACACCTCGGAGGGCCGCCGGCCGAGCAGAAGCTGTACTCCCGGCTGGGCGACCCCGAGGAGGCACGGCGCCTGTGGCGCGTCTCCGAGGAGCTGACGAAGGTGTCGTTCCCCGGCAGCTGAGCCGCGCCTGCCGGGTGGAGCGGCCGTCAGGCCGCCTGCACCACCTGGTCGGCCGGCAGGCGGCGCGCCGCCACCATGAGGTCGGCCTGCCCGAACAACAGGGCGTACCCGCTGGGCAGTTGCGCCAGGATGCGCTGGAGCAGCTCCTTGTCCACGGTGCGAGCCAGGGCGCCCAGGACGGAGCCCACGTGCCAGCGGGTGGTGGCGTAGGGCGCGCCCGTGGACTCGGCGAGGGCCTTGACGAAGGCGTGGGCCGTCAGCGGGCGCGGGGCGGGCAACGCCTGGGCGAAGCGCCGGGCGGCCCGCGGCGGCAACTGGCGTGTGAGATCGACGCGTTCGTCACCGACGATCTGCTGTCCGAGCGCGTCGAGGACGGCGGCGGTGACGCGCTCCGCCTGTTCCGGGGTGGCGTAGGCGCCCTGGTAGCGGATCAGCTCCAGCAGGGCGGCGTCGGAGCGGGCCGGGGTGGAGGAGGGGGTCGAGGAGGAGGGGGTGGTCGAGGAGGGGGTGGTCAAGGAGGGGGTGGACATGGGAGCGGTGGCCTTTCACACATCGCACGGTCGGACCGCCGGGGGCCGGGCGCGCCTGCCGGACGCACGGCCGGCCCCCTGGCGGTCAGTGGGGTGGGCGGGGGCGCCGGGGCTCAGGAGGACAGCTCAGGAGGACAGCTGCCTGGGCCCGCTGTCGCTCGCCCGGCCGACGTTGATCTTGCGCGGCTTGGCGCGTTCGGCGATCGGGATGCGCAGCGTCAGCACACCCGCGTCGTACGTGGCCTCGATGCGCTCGGTGTCCAGCGAGTCGGCCAGGACCAGTTGCCGCGAGAAGACCCCCATCGGCCGCTCGGAGAGCTCCAGCTGGACGCCCTCGCCCGTCACCGCGGGGCGGCGCTCCGCCTTCACGGTCAGCATGTTGCGTTCCACGTCGATGTCGACGGCGTCGGGGTCGACCCCGGGCAGGTCGAGGGCGATGACGTAGGCGTCGCCGTCGCGGTAGGCGTCCATCGGCATCTGCGTGGGCTTCGACCACGTGCCGGCGCCTGTGGCGAACAACTGCTGGGCGAGACGGTCGAACTCACGGAAGGGGTCAGTGCGCATCAGCATTGTCGCTACACCTCCAGGATTCCAGGGCATTTCATGCCTCATGCGCTGCACCTGACGTTGTTGTAGCATGTCATCGGAACGATGACAAGCGACCACGTCAGCCGATCGATGACATGCTCCGCCGGGTCACAGGACCAACTGACCCGCTCCGCCGGGTCACCGGACCCACTGACCCGCTCCGCCGGGTCACAGGACCAACTGACACGCTCCGTGCGGCTCGGCAGAGCGATACGCGATGAGCGACCGTGAGCGACAGACGCAGGAGGAGCCGCCATGGCCCAGCCTCAGCCCCAGTCCCAGTCCGAGCCCCCGCACCCGCACCCCGACGCGCAGGCCCCCGATTCCTTCCATGCCGCCTACGCGGCCCTGCGGGACATGACCCGGTCCGCCCGCGCCGCGCACGACGACGCCCCCGAGGTCCCCGCCCCCGGCGTCGACGCCGCGCTCGACGCCCTGATCCTCCTGCGCGAGCTGCGCGGGCAGATCGCCGGCTGGGAGGCGTCCCTGATCGAGACGGCCCGGGACGCGGGCGCCAGCTGGGCCAGCCTGGCCCGGCCCATGGGTGTCAACAGCCGCCAGGCAGCCGAGCGCCGCTACCTGCGCCTGCGCCCCGGTGCCCCCGGGTCGACCGGTGATCAGCGCGCCCAGGCCGTCCGCGACGAACGCGCCGCCGAGCGGCAGGCCACCTCCTGGGCCCGCGAGCACGCCGGGGAACTGCGGCTGCTCGCCGGGCGGCTCGCCGCGCTCGCCGACCTCCCGGGCACCGCGCAGCCCCCGCTCGACCGCGTCCGCGAGGCGCTCGACCACAGTGACGCGGCCCGGCTCCTCGGCCCCCTCGCCGACCTGCGCACCCACCTCACCGGCCACCCCGCCCTCGCCCGGCAGGTCAGCCGCGCCCTGGGCGACGCGGACGCCCGGCGCGCCGCCGTCACCGCGCGGCGCGAACAGGCGCACTGAGGCGCGGCGACCGGGAATGGGCCTGTCCGAACCGCATCCGCGGCTCTACGTTGCGCCTATGACCGAGCTGCGCACACGCAAGTACGAGCGCTGGTTCCACGCCGCGGACGTCGACGGGGACGGGGCGATCACCCGGCAGGACGTCGTCCTCATGAGCGAGCGCTACGTCCAGGCCCGCGGCATACTCACGGACGCCCCGCAGGCACGGCAGATGTACGAGACCATGCACCGGTTCTGGGAGTCCGTCATCGCCCCGTTCGACCTCGACAAGGACGACCGGGTGACCTCGGCCGAACTCACACAGGCGTTCACCGCCGCCTTCACCGACCGCGCCCGCTACCCGGAGGAACTCGCCCCGGTCGCCGACCGCTTCTTCGACCTGGCCGACAGCGACGGCGACGGCGCGATCACCCGCACCGAGTTCACCCACATCTTCGGCAGCACCGGACGGGCCGCCGACGAGGAGTGCGCCGAGGTCTTCAGCGCACTCGACCTCGACGCCTCGGGCGCCCTCTCCCGCGCCGAATACCACAGGGCCGCCGCCGAGTTCTTCTACGGCGACGACCCCGGCGCGGCGGCGAACCACCTCTTCGGCCGCCTCTCGTGAAGCCGTGACAAGGCGGCCTACTCCGCGTTCCGTGTCCTTGCGAGCGTCTGCCTGATGCCGCGCCGCACGAAGGCACGGGCCCGCATCCCCCGGCGTACGCGCTGCCGCAGGCCGATCGGTGCCGGGTCCCCGTAGCGGCGGTCGTGGATGTCACGGACGACGTCCTCGGGCGCACCGAGTGCGGCCAGATCCGCCAGCGCCTCGCGCTTGGAGATCAGCCGCCCGTCGCGCAAGGTGGCGTCGGCGCGGGCCAGGACCAGCAGGCCGAGGTCCACCCAGGGGTCCTTGAGCCAGCGCCACGGCTTGCCGGTGGCGGGCAGCCAGTAGTTCTCCAGGTCGTGCCGGACGAACTCCCGCAACGCGCCGGGCGCGAGCGGCGGCAGCAGCTCCGACGGGGCCGGGCCGTGGAGCACGAGCCCGCCGGTGAGGAGTTCCTCGCGGGTCACCGGAGTCACCGGCCGGGCGAAGAGCGTACGGTGCGCCCAGGTGACATGGTCGGCCCCGACCTCGCCGAGCGCCGTCACCGCCATGTACGAGCAGTGCAGCTTGGCGGCGGCCGGCTCCTCGGCCAGCAGTCTTCGGTGGATGCCCGCCAGCGCCGTCTTCCGCTCCGTGTCCGGCTCCTTCTCGACCACCGCGATGAGGTCCAGGTCGCTGCGGCCCGGCTGGAAGTCGCCCAGCGCGAGTGAGCCGTGCGCCCATACGGCCACCGTCGGCACCGCCTGCTGGATCTCGGAGACGAAGCGCTTCAGGAGGAGATCAGTCTCGTTCGTCGTCATACCGCCAGGAACCTCTTTCCGTCGCTCGGATCTCAGCTCAACGAAGTGGGACGTCTCGGGGGCGGCACCGACGGCAACAGCTCCCACAGAGGCCGTGCGCCCGCGGCCCAGGTGGCCAGGGTCTGCCGGTCCACGAGCGCGATCGACAACTGCCGGGCCAGCGGCGGGCACTTCGACGAGAACCGGCCGTTCGTCACGAGCACCACGACATCCGCACGGTGCAACGGCCGCGCCGTCCCGTTCAGCCGCTGCAGGTCCGGCGTGCCGACCGCCGAACCGTCCGCCCCGGCCCTGCGGTGCTTGCACTGGATCACCCAGCGGCGGCCCAGCGGATCGGTGGCCAGGACGTCCGCCCCGTTGTCCCCGGCCCCGCCGACCTGCCGGGCGTCCGCGCACCCGTCGCGCCGCATCAAGTCGCGCACCGCGTACTCGAAATCGCGGTGGTGCAACGCGTCGAGCTGGACCAGGGCGTAGCGCAGCCCCCGCCGCCGCGCGTCCGCCCAGGCGGCCCGCTGCTGCCGTTGCCGCACGAGGCCGACGCCCGCGAGGACCGCGAGGAGCCCGAGCACGACCAGCACCCACCAGTGGGCCACAAGCCAACTGATCGCGGCGCCCGCCAGATACAGGGTGACCGCCGCTCCCAGTAAGCCGGTGAGCAGGTGCGCCTGCCGTCGCTGCCGACGTCTGCTCGGACGGCGTCGGCGGCGCCGCGCGGGGGCCCGCCCGGTCATCGCTCACCGTCGCGCGGGAAGCGGACCGGGTCGATGACCTCCGTACCGTCCCCGCGCCAGTACCTACGCCTGTACCTGTCGCTCCGCACCACGGCTCCCCCTCCGCCATCACTGCCGACGCTCACCCATGCTGGCACGGGCCACTGACAACCGGCCCTCGACGAATAATCACTGCCCCCTCCCCTCCCCCTCGGGGAAGATCGCGGCATGCATGTGTTCCTGGAGACCGGCCGACTCGCGCTGCGCCCCTTCACCACCGCCGACGCCGACGACCTCCTCACCCTGGACAACGACCCCGACGTCATGCGCTTCCTGAACGGCGGGAAGCCGACAAGCCGGGAAGCGATCCTTGCCCGAACCCTGCCGCGGCTCCTCCACGTCCACCCGTGCATCGGCACCCGTGGCTACTGGGCCGCCGAGGAGCGGAGCAGCGGCGCCTTCCTGGGCTGGTTCGAGTTCCGGCCCCTCGACGAGCACAGCCCTGCCCTGGTGGAACTCGGCTACCGGCTCAACAAGGCGGCCTGGGGCCGGGGTTACGCCACGGAAGGTTCGAGAGCCCTGATCGACAAGGGGTTCACGGACCTCGGCGTGGAGCGCGTCACCGCGAACACCATGGCGGTGAACGTCCGGTCCCGGCGGGTCATGGAGAGGGCGGGCCTGTCCTTCCTCCGCCACTTCACCGGGGAGTGGCCGGAGAAGATCGCGGGCTCCGAACAAGGCGAGGTGGAGTACGTCCTCGACAAGGCGGACTGGGAACGCCACCGGTAACGGGCCACCCGGTCCCCAGCCCCGTTCACCGTCCTCCTTTGCCTGTCCCCCGTTCCCCGTTGCCTGTCCCCCGTTCACCGTCCCCCGTCTCCGTCCAGTGCTGACCCACGGCCCGTCACTTCACGAACACACAGAACTCGTTGCCCTCCGGATCGGCCAGCACATGCCACGCGATCTCGTGGTCGCGTGCCCGGACCAAGGTCGCCCCCAGCTCCACGAGCCGGTCGGGGTCGCCCCACACGTCGAGGTGCATCCGGTTCTTGAGCGTCTTCTTCTCCGGCACCGGGTTGATCCAGATGAGCGGCCCGTTCCCGCTCGGGTCCTCGATCGGCACGGGCCATTCGCGGGGCCGTACCTCGCCCTCGTCCGACGGGCTGCGCCGGTACCCGAGCGCCGCGCACCACCAGTCGGCGAGCGTCTGGTGGTCGACGGCGTCGAGCGCGAGGTCCTTGAAGCGGGCGGGAGCCGCGTTGTGGTCGGTCATGGGCGCCATGCAAACACCGCCCGCCAAGGTGGCACCAGCGGTTAAGCGGCGCCGCGCTTCGCCCGCGTCCACTCCAGCAGCTTCTCCGCCGGCCACGTCGTGACCACGCGCTCGGCGGGCACCCCGCACTCCTCCGCGCGGGCGCAGCCGATCACCTGCCAGTCCAGTTGCCCGGGGGCGTGTGCGTCGGTGTCCACGGAGAAGAGGGTTCCGGCCGCCACGGCGCGGCGGAGCAGACGGCGTGGCGGGTCGAGTCGCTCCGGTCGGCTGTTGATCTCGACGGCGGTGCCCGCGGCCGCGCACGCCTCGAACACCGCGTCCGCGTCGAACTGCGACTCGGGTCTGCCGCGCCCCGTGACCAGCCGGCCGGTGCAGTGGCCGAGGATGTCGGCGCGCGGGTTGCCGACGGCCGCGATCATGCGCCGGGTCATCGCGTCGGCGTCCATGCGCAGTTTGGAGTGGACGGAGACGACCACCACGTCGAGCCGGTCGAGCAGTTCGGGCTCCTGGTCGAGGGAGCCGTCGTCGAGGATGTCGCACTCGATGCCGGTGAGCAGCCGGAACGGCGCCCAGCGGGTGTTGAGGTCGGCCACCGCGTCCAGTTGCTCCCGCAGTCGTTCGGGAGACAGGCCGCGGGCCACGGTCAGGCGCGGGGAGTGGTCGGTCAGGACGGCCCATTCGTGCCCGATCTCCCGGGCGGCCCGCCCCATCTCCTCGATGGGGCTGCCGCCGTCCGACCAGTCGGAGTGCAGATGGCAGTCGCCGCGGAGCAGCGCCCGCAGCGCGCCGCCCGCCCCGTCGGCCACCAGGGGTGTCGTGCGCGCGTCCTCTTCGAGGCGGGTCAGATACGCGGGGACGCCGCCCGCGTAGGCCTCCCGGATCACCGCGGCGGTCTTCGGGCCGATCCCTCTCAGCGCCTCCAGCGAACCGGTGCGCATCCGCTCCTCGAACTCGGACTCCGGCAGGTCGGCGATCACCTCGGCGGCGGTCCGGAAGGCGCGCACCCGGTAGGTCGGGGCGCGGTCGCGCTCCAGCAGGAACGCGATCCGCTCCAGCGCCCGCACCGGGTCGGGCGCCGGGTCGCGCGCCGATTCGCGCGCCGATTCGCGCGCCGGTTGCCTGTTCGCCTTGGACACCGCCATCGAGCCGCTCCCGTTCGACTGGTCCGTCCCTCCTCAGGATGAGCGGCGGGACCGCGTTCGGCACGCGGGGGACGACGCGATGACGGTGTCCGGGCGGCGGCCTACGGCGTGTAGACCGCGGCGCTGCCGTACAGCTCCCGCGTGAACGCGGACACGTCCGCGCTGCGGTTCGCCCCGTCGAGGTTGTACGTCAGATAGACGCCGTACCCCTCGCTGACGGTGCGCCGGGCCAGGGACGTCACCGTGCTCTGCGCGGTCCGGCCGATCTCCACGGCCGCCGGGGACAACTTCGACTTGGGCAGTCCGATGTTCGGGACCTGCCAGCTGCCGTAGTACGGGTTCCATGCGTAGTCGAACGAGGAGGCGACGTTGACGCCGCCGTAGGAGAGCCGGGTGGCCGCCGGGCCGATGTTGTAGAGGCTGATGATCTTGCCCGGCATGTTCGCGCGCAGCGCCGACACCAGGTACACGAACGAGGAGGCGTTGGGCTGGCCGGTGCCGTTGTTGCCGTACTCGGCGTACTCGTCGTCGAAGTCGATGCCGTCGAGGCCGTACTTGGTCACGGTGTCCGACAGCTGCTTCGCGAACGCCGAGGCGGCCGCCTGGGAGGGGAAGTTGGCGAAGCCGGCGCCCTGGTGGTTGCCGAGCACCGACAGGACGACCTTGATCCCCTTCTGCTGCAAGGGCCGGATCTCGGTGGCGGCGTTGTCGAGGACGCGCTGCACGTTCTCGTTGAAGTGCAGGTACGCCGACTTGGTGCCGGTGTCGTAATTGATGTTGGCGGCGAAGATGACGGCGACGTCGAAAACGTTGTCACCGCCGTTCGCGAGGGTGTACTTGCCGACATTGCGCATGCTGTTGTTGTTCACCTCGACGTACGCCACCGAGGTCGGCCCCTGCTTGGCGACGTGGGCCGCCGGAGGGGTCGCGGGGGCGGAGTCGGGGGCCGCCGCCGCGCCAGCCGTAAAGCTCAGGCTTAGGGTGAGGGTTACGGCGGCCGAGAGGGCGAGCGCGACCCTCCGCGCTCTGCCGCGTATCCGGCCGCCCTGCACGCGAGCACCTCCTACGCGGGTGTCTCCTACGCGGGTGTCCCGTACGCGGGTGCCTCGTTCGCGGGTGTCTGCTTCGCGGGCGCTCCGCGATCGGGTGCTCTGTATCCGGGTGAACATGTCTGATCGGTCTCCCATCGCCCGGTCGGCGCCCGACGGATGCGAGAGCGCCGGATGAGCCCTCGATCTTTCCGCTCCCCCGCCCGGATCCCCAGCACCGCGCGCCAACTCTTCACGATCCCCTCGCACATGGCCGGAACCGCGCGCGGCCGGGTGGCCGGATCAAGCGTGTCCGCCCCGGGCCGCGACCGCGTGGACGATCGCGGTCACGCCCGCACGGTCCGTCGGCCTCGCGTCGAAGGAGTTGTGGATGGAGAAGCCCTCCACGAGCGCGTCGAGCGCCCGTGCCGTCAGGGGGTCGAAGTGGCGGGCCAGGGAGTCGCGGCTGGCCTGCATCCAGGAGCGCGTCACCGCGCGCAGTCCGGGGTGGCGGGTGGCGAACGCGTAGAGCTCGTAGCTGAGCAGCAGGTTGCGGTCGGTGCCCCAGACCTTGCCGCAGATGATCTCCACGACGGCGGCCTCGGCCTCCTCGGGCGTACGGGCGGCCTTGAGGAGCGCCCCGTAGCGCTGCGAGACGGATTCGGCGAGCCGTGTGAACGCCTCGGTGAGCAGGTGCTGCATGTCGTCGAAGTAGTAGGTGAGCGAGCCGAGCGGGACACCCGCCGCGTCGGCGATTCTGCGGAAGGTCACCTTGATGGCGCCGTGCTCGGCGACGACGTCGAGGGCCGCGTCGAGGATGCGTTCGCGCCGCCCGGGGTCGTTGGGGCCGCGACTGCTGCCGGTCATCTCGTTGATCCGCCTTCTCTCTCCACCGCCAAGTGTGTACGTTTGTACATACTCGACATGCTCAGGTGCCGACCCTGTTCCCCCGCATTCTTCCGGACCTCAGTGGAGCCTCCCCTTGATCGACCGCGCCCTGCGCAGACGCCGCCAAGCCCTGTTCCTCTTCTTCTTCCTCCCCGGCATCTCGATGTCGTCGTGGGTCACCCGCACCCCGGACGTGCGCGATCGGCTGGGCGTCTCCACCGGTCAGATGGGCCTGGTCCTGTTCGGCCTGTCCGTCGGCTCCATGGCGGGCATCCTCTGCTCAGGGCGGCTCGTGTCGCGGTTCGGCACGCGCCCGGTGATCGCGCTCGGCACGGGCCTGATCATCGTCAGCATGGCCGTCGTCGCGGGAGGCGGCGCGGTGTCGTCCGCGCCGATGGTCGCCGCGGGGCTGTGCCTGTTCGGCGCGGGCATGGGCTCCGGCGAGGTGGCGGTCAATGTGGACGGCGCCGACGTCGAACACCTCACCGGCAGCGCCGTCCTGCCCACCCTGCACGGCTGTTTCAGCCTCGGCACCGTCCTCGGCGGGCTGACCGGCATGGCGGCCACCGCCGCGCACTTCCCGGTCGCCTGGCACCTCGTGGTCGTCGCCGCCGTCTCCACCGGCATCCTCCTGTACGCGCTGCGCTCCGTACCCGCGCGCGTGGGCATCGGCGACACCCCCGGTACAGCCACGGCCGCCACGACGGCCGGCGAGCCGCAGGACAGGCAGCCCGTGTGGAAGGACCGCCGGCTCCTGCTGATCGGCGGCATCGTCCTGGCCATGGCCCTCGCCGAGGGCGCGGCCAACGACTGGCTGCCGCTCCTCATGGTCGACGGCCACGGCGTGGACGCGGCCCTCGGCTCCCTCGTCTACGTCGGGTTCGCCGCCGCGATGACCCTGGGCCGCTTCAGCGGCACGTTCTTCCTCAACCGGTTCGGGCGGGTCGCCGTCGTGCGCGCCAGCGCCGTCTCCGGATCGATCGGGCTCGTCCTCGTCATCTTCTCCGACAGCGCGGTCGTCGCGGCCGCCGCCGTCGTGTTCTGGGGGCTCGGAGCGGCGCTCGGCTTCCCCGTGGCCCTGTCGGCGGCGGGCGACTCCGGGCCCGACCAGACGGCCCGCGTCAGCCTCGTCGCCACCATCGGCTACGTGGCCTTCCTGGTCGGCCCGCCGGCCCTCGGCTTCCTCGGCGACCACTACGGGCTGCGCTCCGCGATGCTGGTGGTGCTCGTGTTCGTCGTCGCGGCCATCGCCCTGGCCTCCGCCGCCGACACCCGCACCGCCTCGGTGCCCCGGAGCACCGGGCCCGACGGGACCGCGCCCGACGCTCCGGGGATCACCGACACGGAGCGGTCGGCGGCGAACTGAGGCGCCGGCCACCGCTCGACCGTGGGTGCGTCACGCCTCGCCGTTGAGCATGGCGGCGGTCAGGACGTTGCCCGCGACGCCCCAGCCGCCGTCCGGCACCTCGTCGACCAGGACGACGGTGGTGGGGCGGGCGCGTTCGCCGTAGATCTCGGCGTACAGGTCGGTGGTGCGCTCGACGATCTTCTTCTTGTCGTCGGCGGTGAGGGTTCCGGCGGGAACCTTGAAGTGGGCGAAGGGCATGAGTCTCTCCTCGTAGGTCTCTGTGGGCTGTTCGGTGTCCGGCGTACGGATCTCAGACCATGCCGCCGTTGGCCCGCACCACCTGGCCGTTCACCCAGTGGCCCGCCGGGCTGACGAGGAAGGCGACGACCCGGGCGATGTCCTCCGGGGTGCCGAGCCGTTCCAGCGGCGGGACCTTGGCGAGCTGCTCGACCTGTTCGGGCGTCTTGCCCTCCAGGAACAGGTCCGTCGCGGTGGGCCCGGGGGCGACGGTGTTCACGGTGATGTCCCGGCCGCGCAGCTCACGGGCGAGGATCAGCGTGAGCGTCTCCGTGGCCGCCTTGCTCGCGGCGTAGCCGCCGTACGCCGGGAACCGCGTGCCGACCACGGAGGTGGAGAACCCCACGAACGAGCCGCCCTCGCGCAGGCGCCGCGCGGCCTGCTGGGCGATGACGAAGGTGCCGCGGATGTTGGTGCGGTGCATGGCGTCGAGCTGCGCCAGGTCGAGATCGGCGATGGTCGAGAGGATCATCCGCCCGGCGCAGTTCACCACGGCGTCGACGCCGCCGAACTCCCGCTCCGCCTGCTCGAACATGGCGGCGGCCGCGTGTTCGTCGGCGACGTCCGCCTGGACGGCGACGGCGCGTCCGCCCGCGTCGGTGATGGCGGCGACCGTCTCGTCGGCCGCCCCCGCGTCACGCGCGTAGTTCACGATCACGGCGAAGCCCTGCCGGGCCAGTTCGAGGGAGACCGCCCGGCCGATACCGCGTGAGCCGCCGGTGACGACGGCGGCGCGCGCCGGCGCCGAGGGGGTCGTGCTGGTGGAGTCGTTCGTAGTCATGTCTCCACGATGCGCGGCACCGGCGGACGGAGCCAGGGGATGTCATCCCCTGGGTGGACGCCCCGGCCCGGCGCAGAATGGCGGACATGGCTTCTGTGAGACACACCGAGCTGGGAGCGTTCCTGCGCTCGCGGCGCGCACGCATCCGCCCGGCCGACGTGGGCCTCCCCCACGGGCCGCGCCGCCGGGTGCCGGGGCTGCGCCGTGACGAGGTCGCCCAGCTCGCCGGCGCCTCGGTGGACTACTACAACGAGCTGGAACGCGGCGCCGGGTCGCAGCCCTCCGAGCAGATGCTCGCCGCGCTCGCCAGGGCGCTGCGCCTGACGGCCGACGAGCGCGACTACCTGTACCACCTGGCCGACCGCCCCCTGCCCGCGCACGGCGGAGCGGCCTCGCACGTCCATCCCGGGATGCTCGATCTGCTGACCCGGCTGACCGCCCCGGCCCAGGTGATCACGGACCTGCACGTCACCCTCGTACAGAATCCGCTCGCCGTGGCGCTACTCGGGGACCAGTCCGGCTTCCGGGGTGCCCGGGCGAGCTTCGTCCACCGGTGGTTCGTGGAGCCGGAGGCGCGGCGGCTGTACCCGGAGGCCGATCATGAGCGGCAGTCCCGGTCGTTCGTCGCCGATCTGCGGGCCGCGGCCGCCAGGCGGGACGCCAAGGACACCGAGGCGAGTGCGCTGATCGCGGCGCTGCGCGAGGCGTCCGCCGAGTTCGCCGGATTGTGGGCCGCGCACGAGGTGGCCGTCCGGCGTGACGACCGCAAACGGCTCAACCATCCCGCCCTGGGGCTGCTAGAGGTCAACTGCCTCAATCTGTTCAGCGAGGACGGGCGGCAGCGGCTGCTCTGGTTCACCCCCGCCGTCGGCACGGACAGCGCGGACCTTCTCGATCTGCTGGCCGTCGTCGGTACGCAGCAGGTCTCCGGCCCGGCGCGCTGACGGGCGGGGCCCCGATTCGGCGGGCCCGCGATGTGGGGCCGCGGGCCCGCGAGGCTCAGCGCACCTGCCGCAGCGTGTCGGACAGGGCGCGACGGGTGGCGCACTCGCGCCAGTTCGCCACGCAACGGCGGCAATGCGTCGCATGCTCCAGGAGCGCCCGGTACGCCACGTCGACGGACGCGTTCCGCACTGTCATGCCCCTGCGCGGTCCGGGCTCCATCATCTCGGCCATCTCGACTCCATCCGGTCGGCCGTACCCCGGGCCGTACGTGCGGTTGCCGGGGTTCGACTGTCCTTCCCCGCACATGGCAGTGGCAGATGCGCGAACGGCACACGTGTAGACCGCATACGTCGTGACGGTCGCCCTTCCGGGACGACGCGGGCCCTTAGGGCGGCTCGGCCCTTCCGGTGGCTCAGCCCTTCAAGTGCCTCAGCCCTTCCGGTGGCTCAGCCCTTCTCCGCGTGGCAGACGGACGCGTCCTGGCCCGGCAGGACGGCCCGGCTCGGCGCGCGGCCCGAGTCGTGGGCGTCGTAGAGGGTGCGCAGGGCCGCCGCCAGTTGTCGCCGCGTGTCCTCGTCGAGCGGGGCGAGGAACGCCGCCTCGGCCTCGGTGCGGGCGTGGTCGGCGTCGCGCCGGCAGGCGGCGCCGGCCTCGGTGAGCGTCACGACGTTGCGCCGGCGGTCACGGGCGCTGCGGTGGCGCTCGACGAGGCCCTTGGACTCCAGCGCGTCGATGACGGCGACCATCGTGGTGCGGTCCATGCCGATGGCCGACGCCAGCTCGTTCTGCGAGCGCTCCGCGCCGTCCGCCGCGATGACGGAGAGCACGCCCAGCTCCTTGGGGTGCACGTCGTAGGGGGCCAGCGCCTCCCCCATCAGATCGGCCAGGCGCAGATACGCGTGCTTCATCAGGTAGCCGAGCCGTTCGGTGAGCAGGTCGGCCAGTCCGGCGTCGTCCGTCATGCCTGATAGCGTATCCTGTATCTGATAATCAGTACTACTGACGATTCCTGACACGTACGAAGCGCGCACATGTGGGACCCACCCGACCCTGGGTACCCGGACATTTCGGCCGGACATCGACGTCCCGGCACACCGCACCAAGCGGCGCATCGCACTCATCGGATCCATCGCATCTATCGCACACCCCCTCTCCCAGCAAGGAAGCGACGTCCTCGACATGAGCGACTCCATATCCACCGGCGCCACGCGGACGGCGCCGGGCCCGCACTCCTCCGACGCGGCGGAGGCCCCGGACCCCCGGCGCTGGTGGGGCCTGGTCGTCATCGCCCTGGCCCAGCTCATGGTCGTGCTCGACGCGACCATCGTGAACATCGCGCTGCCGTCCGCCCAGACCGACCTCGGCATGTCGGACGGCAACCGGCAGTGGGTCATCACCGCCTACACCCTGGCCTTCGGCGGCCTGCTGCTGCTCGGCGGCCGGGTCGCCGACCTCGTCGGCCGCAAGCGCACCTTCATGATCGGCCTGGTCGGCTTCGCCCTCGCCTCCGCCGTCGGCGGCGCGGCCAACGGCTCCGGCATGCTGTTCGCCGCCCGCGCGGCGCAGGGTGTCTTCGGCGCGCTCCTCGCGCCGTCGGCCCTGTCCCTGATGACGACGACCTTCACCGACCCGCGCGAACGCGGCAAGGCCTTCGGCATCTACGGCGCCCTCGCCGGCGCGGGCGGCGCCGTCGGCCTGCTCCTCGGCGGCATCCTCACCTCGTACCTGAACTGGCGCTGGTGCCTGTACGTCAACATCCCGATCGCGATCGTCGCCGTCATCGGCGCGAAGATCCTGCTGCACGACCGCCCCGGCCACAAGGACGTCCGGCTCGACGTGCCCGGCGTGATCCTCGGCTGCGGCGGTCTGGTCGCCATCGTGTACGGCTTCTCCGAGGCGGAGCCGCGCGGCTGGGGCGACTCGATGGTCGTCTCGCTGCTCATCGGCGGCGTCGTGGCGCTGATCGCGTTCGTCCTGTGGCAGGGCCGCGCGAAGTCGCCGCTGCTGCCGCTGCACATCCTGCGTGACCGCAACCGCGCGGGCTGCTTCCTGACGATGGGCCTCGCCACGATCGGCATGTTCGGCCTGTTCCTGTTCATGACCTACTACCTGCAGGGCATCCTGGGATACTCCCCGGTCAAGACGGGCCTCGCGTTCCTGCCGATGTCCGTGGCGATCATCATCGGCTCGACGCAGATCTCCGCGCGGCTGCTGCCCCGTGTGCAGGCCCGCGCCCTGATGGTGCCGGGCATGCTGCTCGCCGCGTGCGGTCTGCTGATCCTGACCCAGCTCGACGTCGACTCGGCGTACGCGACGCACGTCCTGCCCGCCGAGCTCGTCATGGGCCTCGGCATGGGTCTGACGTTCATGCCGGTCTTCTCCACGGCCACGCACGGTGTGCGGCCGCAGGACGCCGGTGTCACCTCCGCCATGGTGAACACCTCGCAGCAGGTGGGCGGTTCGCTGGGCACGGCCCTGCTGAACACCATCGCCACCTCCGCGACATCGACGTACATCGCGAGCCACCTCACCGACCCGTCGAAGAAGGCGCAGGTCGTCGCGGAAGGTGTGGTCCACGGCTACACCCACGCGATCGGCTACGCGGTCGTCGCGATGCTCCTCGCGGGCTGCGCGGCGGCCCTACTGGTCAACGCGAAGCCGGTTCGCCACGGCGCGCACTGACGCCTGGACCCGGCCTTCCGGAGGGCCCGCGGAACCGAAAGGTTCCGCGGGCTCTTTTCGCGCCCGGTCCGTGCCCGCCGGGATATGAGCCACCTCGTTTTCGATAATGGAAATCATTGTCGTAAGCTGCGTGCACGACCCCGCACCGACCGTCCAGCGGCCGTGCACCGGCCACCGACGCCCGATCCACGAGGAGCCTCCATGCCCCGGCCCACCAAGTCCGCCCTCGCCCGCAAGAACCGGCCGAACCCGCTCGACGTCGCCGGTATCACCCACGTCGACTACAAGGACACCGACCTGCTGCGGAAGTTCATCTCCGACCGCGGCAAGATCCGCAGCCGGCGCGTGACGCGGGTCAGCCGGCAGCAGCAGCGGCAGATCGCCGCGGCCGTCAAGAACGCGCGCGAGATGGCGCTGCTCCCCTACCCCGGCCGCTGAGCCCCTCTCACCCATCCACGGAAGGACCGTCATGGCCGTACCCAAGCGCAAGATGTCCCGCAGCAACACCCGGCACCGCCGGGCCCAGTGGCGGGCGAACACCCCGGTCCTCGTCCCCGTCACCGTCGACGGACACACGTATCTCGTGCCCCAACACCTGAGGAAGGCGTACGAGCGCGGGCTCCTGCGCCCGTAGAGGCGAGGCGTTCGGAGCCGTTGTCCGCGCCCCTTCCCGGATTTGTCCGCGCTCTGTAACAGAGGCATCCCCCGACCTGCGCCTCCCGTCCTCCCACATGGTCACAGGGTGACCGGAGAACGGCGGACAACGGCGTGACAAAGGGGCGGGCATGGCGCAGCACGGCGGCGGGCGGGGCTGGAACAGCAAGATGGTCGGCGCGGCACTCGGGGTGACGTTGCTCGCGACCGGCGCCTCGGTGTGGACCGCGCAGGCCGGTTCCGCCGACGGTCCGCCGCCGAAGGCGAGCGCCCCTGCCGCCCCCGCCGTCAAGCCGGTCGCGGTGACCATCGCGCACGCCTCGGACAAGGGCGAGCGCGGCATCAACCTCACCATCGACGACGGCCCCGACCCGACGTGGACGCCGCAAGTGCTGGACCTTCTGCGGCAGTTCAAGGTGAAGGCCACGTTCTGCATGGTGGGGACGCAGGCGCAGGCCCACCCGGACCTGGTGAAGAGGGTCGTCGCCGAGGGGCACCGGCTGTGCGACCACACGGTGGCGCACAACACCGCCATGGACAAGGCGTCCGAGTCGTACCAGTCGCAGCAGATCCTCGACGCCGAGCGCATGATCACGAAGGCGTCGGGCGGTGTCCGGCCGGTGTACTACCGGGCGCCGGGCGGCGCCTTCACCCCGTACAGCCGCAAGCTGGCCGCCTCGCACGGGATGCGTCCGCTGGGCTGGAACGTGGACACCAAGGACTTCGAGCGGCCGGGTACGGAGGCCATCGTCGCGACCGTGGAGGAGGAGCTGTCCAACGGACCGACGCTCCTCTTCCACGACGCGGGCGGCGACCGCACCCAGACCCTGGAGGCGCTGCGCCGCCTCCTGCCGCACCTCAAGGAGCAGGGCTACACGTTCGGGTTCCCGGTGCGGTGAGGTTGGGCGACCGCCCTGCCCCCGGTCAGTCGCCCAACTGGGCCCGCAGCCCCGGCTGGAGCCTCTCCCCGTGCGCCGCGACCATGGCGTCGCACAGCTGCCAGATGCGTTCGACGGGGAGGGCCGCCGCCGTCGCCGGGTCCGTCATGGCCGCGTGGCGGATGTGGCGCGGCTCGTCCTCCAGAGCGGCCCGGACGACGAGGTCGTTGGCGCTCAGGTAGGTGCGGTTGAGGGCCGCCAGCTGCGGCGGGAGCGCGCCGATGCGGGTGGGCTGGACGCCGGAGGAGTCCACGAGGCAGGGGACCTCGACGACCCCGTGGGCGGGGAGGTTGTCGATGAGGCCGTGGTTGGGCACGTTGCCGTAGACGGTGCGCGGGGTGCCGGTGACGATCGAGTGGATGATCTGCGGGGCGTACTCCATCGTGCCCTCGACCTCCAGCGGCTTGCCCCCGGCGAGCGCCTCGCGGGTGCGCTCGTACTCGGCGACGTTGTCGTCGACGATGCCGAGGTAGGCGCCGATCGGCAGGCGCAGGCGCTCGACCTCGCTGGCGTGGTGCAGGAACCAGGGCACGTATTCGCTGGAGTGCTCGCTGGTCTCGGTCGGGTAGAAGCCGAGGCGCCGATACATGTCGACACGTACCCGGCGCCGCAACTGCTCGTCGGAGGCGATCAGTTCGTCGAGGGTCTCGTAGAGGTTGCGGCCCTCGTGCTCGAAGCGCAGGACCCAGGCCTGGTGGTTGACGCCCGCGGCCCGGTAGGTGATCTCCTCGTAGGGGACCTTCACGAGCTGGGCGAGGTCCCGCATCGTCCAGTAGACCGAGTGGCAGAGGCCGACGACCTTGGTCAGGCCGGTGGCGGCGGTGAGGTACTGGACGTTCATCGCCATCGGGTTGGTGTAGTTGAGCAGCCAGGCGTCCGGGCACACCTCGGCGATGTCCGCGCCGAGTTCCTTCAGGAACGGGAAGGTGCGCAGGGCGCGGAAGATGCCGCCGACGCCGAGCGTGTCGCCGATCGTCTGGCGCAGCCCGTAGCGGGCAGGCACCTCGAAGTCGGTGCGGGTCGCCTCGCCCATGCCGATCTGCACGATGTTGATGACGAAGTCGGCGCCGGTCAGGGCCGCGCGGCGATCGGCGTGCGCGGTGATCGTGGCATCCGCCGCGCCCCGCTCCTCGGCGATGTACTCGGCGGCCACGCGCGCGGTGGTCAGCCGCTCGGGGTCGATGTCGTGCAGGGCGATGTGGGCGCCGGTGAGTTCGGGCAGGGCGAACAGGTCGGCGAGCAGGCCCTGGGTGAAGACGACGCTGCCGGCGCCGACGAAGGCGATCTTGGGGTGGTTCATGAGATGGGTGCTCCGGTGCGGGTGAGGTGGGTGCGGACTACGTCGCGGGCGGGCCGGGCCGGGGTGCCGCCGTGGGCGCGGATCGACGGGGCGGCGCGCTCCTCGTCCCGGGTGCGGACGGCGGTCATCGGGGTCGCGGCCTTCAGGCCGGGCAGGTCGTGTCGGTGCGGCATCACATGTCCTTGCTCCGGTACGGGAAGAGGGGCGGGGGTTCAGCCCTTGAGGCCGCTCGACGTGAGGGAGCGGATGAACGTCTTCTGCGCGAAGAGGAACGCGAGCAGCACCGGCAGGACGGTGATCACGTTGCCCGCCATCACCGCGGACCACCGGGTGTGGTGCGTGCCCTGGAAGGTGGTGAGACCGAGCTGGAGCGTGTACTGGGTGTCGTGGTTGATGGCGATGAGCGGCCAGGACAGGTCGTTCCACGTCGTCAGGAAGGTCAGGACGGCGACGGTGGCGAGCGCGGGGCGGGCCAGCGGCAGCACGATCGACCACAGGACCCGCAGGCGTGCGCAGCCGTCGATCCAGGCGGCCTCCTCCAGTTCGCGCGGCAGGGAGAGGAAGAACTGGCGCAGCAGGAACACCGCGAAGGGGGTGACGAGCGAGGGCACGATGAGCGCCCCGAGCGTGTCGATGAGGCCGAGCCTCTTCATGACCAGGAAGGTCGGGATCATCGTCAGCTGGAACGGCACGGCCATCGTCGCCAGCATCAGCATCATCAGGAGGCGCGACCCCGCGAACCGCATCCGGGCGAAGGCGTAGCCGCCGAGGGCGCCGAAGACGAGGTTCGAGGCGACGGCGACACCGGAGACGATCACCGAGTTGAGCAGCCAGCGCGGGAACATGCCGTTGCTGAGGACGTAGCGGTAGCCGCCGAGGTCGATCCCGTCGGGCAGGAGCGCGGTCGGGAACCGGTTGAACTGGGCGTCGCTCATCACGGAGCTGAGAAGGAGCCACAGCAGCGGGGCCGCGAAGAGCGCGGCGAGCGGGGCGAGCAGCAGGTGCCAGGGGCTGAAGGGGAGGCCGCGGCGCGGGCGGGCGGCGGCGACCGGTTCGCTGACGGGCCGCCGGCCGGTGTGGCGGGGCGGATGCGTCGTCGTGGTCATGAGGCGGCTGCTTCCTTGCGGGAGTGGCGCTCGCGGCCGGCGCGGACGAGGCGCAGGACCACGGCCGGCACGAGCAGCGCCAGGGCGAGGACGTACGCCGCGGCGGCCCCGTATCCGGCGGTGAAGTTCTTGAACGCCTGCTCCCAGATGAAGTGGACGATGACAGTGGTGGAGCCGAGCGGGCCGCCCTTGGTGGTGACGTAGACGAGGTCGAAGACCTGGAGGGCCTGGATCGTCTGCCACAGGAGGAGGAAGACGGTGACGGGGGTGACGACCGGCAAGGTGACGTGGCGCAGCACGTGCCGGTGCTCGGCGCCGTCGAGCCGGGCGGCCTCGATGAGTTCCTGGGGTACGTCCTGAAGGGCGGCCAGATAGATGACGGTGCACAGTCCGGTACCGCTCCACAGGCTGATGACGATCAGTATGTACAGCGCCTGGGAGGGGTCGGTGAGGAACCCTTGCGGGGAGATGCCGAGGCGGTGGAGCACCGAGTTGGCGGCGCCGAACTCGGGGTCGAGCACGAAGGAGAACAGCACGCCCTGCGCCGTCGCGGAGACGACGAACGGGACGAAGAAGAGGGTGCGGTAGACGCCGACGAAACGGATCTTCCGGTTGAGGGCGAGGGCGAGGGCGAGGCCCGCGACGATGGACAGCGGCACGTAAAGGAGCGTGTAGAGCAGGGTGTTGCGCACGGCCTCGTGGAAGTGCGGGTCCCGCACGAGCGCGTCGTAGTTGTCCAGGCCGACCCAGCGGCTGGGGGTGACGAGGTCGTCGGCGCGGAAGGAGAGCAGCAGCGACCACAGGACGGGGACGACGCTGAGGCCGACGATGACCAGGACGGACGGGGAGACGAACGCCCAGGCGGTGGTGGACTCGCGGCGGCGGCGCTTGCGCAGGGCGCGGGGCTCGGACCGGACGGGTGACACGGTCAGCGGAGCGGGAAGTCGTGACATGTCGGGTCCTCAACGCGGGATGAGCAGGGTGGCGTTGGCGTCCTCGGCGCAGGAGCGGATCGCCGCCTGCGGGCTGGAGCGGCCGAGGAGCACGGAGACGGTGGCCTCGCCGAGGGCCTGGGAGATGCTGGGGTAGGCGGGGTGCACCGGGCGGACGCGGGCCGAGGGCAGCGCGTCGGTCCACACCTCCAGACCGTGTGTCCGTTCCGTGTGTGCGCGCCAGACACGTGTGTCCTCGCTGCCCCGGCTCAGCGGCAGGCTGCCCGCCTGCGCGTCCCAGCGGCTGTCCTGGGCGGGGTCGATGAGCCAGCTGACGAAGGTGCGGGCGGCGCGGGTGCGGGCCTCACCGTTGTCGAAAATCGTCCAGGTGTCGGGTCCTGAGATGGTCACGGCCTTGCCGTCGAAGGTGGGGAGCGGCACCACGTGGTAGTCGACCTTCGCCTGCTGGATGTCGGGCAGCTGCCAGGGGCCTGTCGGCACCATGGCCATCCGCCCGGCCAGGAACACCTTGTACATCTGCTCGCTGCCGGGCTTGGGGTCGACGTAGACACTTCTGTCGCGCACCAGTCTCTGGACGACCTCCAGGGCGCGTACGCCTGCGTCGGCGAAGCCGATGTGTCTGCCGTCCTCGGCGATGACGTCGCCGCCGAGCCCCCAGATCAGCGGCCACAGGCGCCACACGGTGTCCTCGTCGCCGGTGCCGGGCCAGCCGGTGCCGAACCGGCCCCGGCCCGCGTCGGTCAGGCGGCGGCACAGATCGGTGAAGTCGTCCCAGCTCCAGCCGGGTTCGGGCAGATCGAGCCCGGCGTCGGCGAACATCGTCTTGTTGCACACCATGGCCAGGCAGTCGACGACCGCGGGCAGCGCGCGGACCCTGTCGTTGATGGTGACCGCCTGTCGGGCGGACGGCCAGTAACTGTTCCAGGGGGTTTTCCGGTCGCGTACGTAGGACGTCAGGTCGACGGCCTGGGGGCTGCGGGCGACGCTGGCCAGGTCCGAGCCGAAGATGAACGCCACGTCCGGGTAGGCGCCCGAGGCGAGCGCGGCGGTGACCTTCTGCAACATGGTGTCGGCCAGGACACCACCGCCCAGGTCGACACGTATTTTCGGGTGTGCGCGATGGAACTCGGCGACCAGCTTTTTGATCACCTTCAGGGCGGTGTCCGTCTGCCCGTGCCACACCTGGATGGTGACCGTGCCGTCGGCCGCCACCCCGTCCGACGCACCGGCGCCGCAGCCGGTGACGGTCGCACCCGCGACCGCCGCGAGCGCGACGGCGGACCCGGTGCGCAGGACGGTACGGCGCGTCGGAGCCACGGGCGCACCGGGTTGTGCAGTCATCACTACCTCCCTGGGAGGAACGGCTGTGCGGGCAGCCGTGAGAAGCCGCGAAGGGGCGGAACGCGGGGCGGGCGCCCCACGGGGGGCCGGGGAACGGAGCGCCCGCCGCGCCGGCTCGGACAGGCTGCTCTCAGCAGGTCCTGCGCAGGTATCCGCTGCTGCCCGCGGGCGACACGTCGAGGTCGCGGCGGACGATGCTCAGCTTGGAGCCCCACTTCGCGCAGGCGTTGTCCATGCCCTTGGCGGAGTACTCGACGACGATGACGTTGTCGCCGTACTCGGCGGTGAAGTCGCCGCACTCGTCGTAGTAGCCGCACTCCTCGACGACGGCGAAGTCGAGTCCGGTCTCCTTGCCCGCGTCCGCCAGTTCACCGGTGTTCTTCTGGGCGACGGCCAGGCCCTTGCCGTGCGCGTGGCTCGCGAGGAGGGAGATGTACGCCTTGGCCTGGGCGCCGGTGAGGTGGTCGGGGAAGCGGGTGAAGGTGTCGTAGTTGTCGGGCTCGACCGCCTTGTAGCCCTTGCTCGCGCACCCGTCGATCCAGCCGTTGACCTTGGCGGCGATGCGCTTGCGCTTGTCGGCGGTGCGGATGTCGAGGACCGCCTCGCCCCAGGAGTCGTCGTAGACGACGTCGCCGTTGCCGTCGCGCAGGAGCAGGTCGGCGTCCCAGCTCGACTCGGCGCCGGGCTGGGCCTGGAAGGCGTTGACGTAGCAGATGTTGTAGAGCCCGGCGGCCGGGGCGGCGCTCCGGTCCCGGCTGACGACCCTCACGCCGGCCGGCGGGGTGTACGCGCCGCCGATCTGGTAGTCGAAACCGGCGTGCGCGGGCGGGAGGGTGACCGCCGCAGCGGAGGCAGCGGCCGGGGCGGCGGAGGCAGCGGAGGTCGTGGAGGGGACGGCGGAGGCCGGGGAGGGGACAGCGAGACCGGCCGCCGCGGCGGCAGCGGCGGCGGCGGTCACGGTCATACATCTGCGCATCACGTGCTTGAGGCTCATCGCAGAGCTCCAGAGATGGAGGGCACGTCCCCGCCTCGGGCGCGCAAGGCCCTGGCGACTCAGTCCGGGCTCCTGGCGAAGGCCAGCTACCGGCTAGGCGTACCTCTGCGCCGAGTGCTCGGCATCGGCTTGCCAGGGAGTAAATCGAGCCGCGAGAGCCCTGTCAATAGCTCGAACATGCTCGGAGCGACACCGTTTCGAGCAGAAACATGCACGTCACCATCAGGAGAGGCTGGGGACACCCGTGCCGACCTCTTCCGCCTCGTCCACGACGTGCGCCAGCAACCCGTAGTACCGGCCGGGGCGGTTCTCGAAGTCCGCGCGGGCGGACAGGCCCGCCTGCCGACGGGCGTCGGGTGCGCGCAGCAGGTCGACGGACGTCTGGGCGAAACGGGCGGGCAGTCCGTCGCCCTCGGCGCGGGCCACGAGGCGCCGCAGGTGGTCGACGGCGTCACGAGCGGTCTCGCGCTGTTCCCGGCCGGCGCGCAGCATGGTGCGGTACGTCGACGCGGGTCGGGCCGCGTCGAGGGCCCGTCCGAGCTCGGCGGCGAGCGACTCCCCTGCGCGGGCGGTCCGGCGGGCTTCGTCGCCCGCGTCCAGGAGGACTTGGAGCGCGGCGAGCAGCGCCACGTTCTGCTCTGTGCCGCAATCGCCTTCGAGGCGCATCGGCAGGGCACCCTCGACGGCCTCGGCGCGGCGCCGGGCGGCGGCATGGAAGTGTGTGGCGGCACACGTGCTCACACCTATGTGTCGCAGTCCGGACTCTCCGGCCTCCAGCACATCGCGCGCGGTGCGGACCCCGGCCGCCTCCAGGTTGCCGAGCGCGTCCCGGTCGGCGGCCGCCCCCTCGGCCAGTTCGGCGACGGGGAGACGGCCCAACTCCTCACCGGTCCGCTCGTGGCGCAGCGCGTCCCATGCCGTGCGCACGGCGTCGCGCGCCTGCGCGTGGTCGTGGGCCACCTGGCCGGCGATCGCATACAACTCCCGTGCACGGGCTACGGTCCTCGGACGCACACCGCTCAAGCGTGCCGCGGCGCGCATGTTCCCCCCGACGAGTCCGGTGGCGATCAGCGCGATGCCGAAGAGAAGGAGCACGTCGGAGGTGGCGTACGGCTCCGCGTCGGCAGGCTCCAGGTGTCCCTTCCGGGGCCCCTCGGTGTACATGAACCCGGTGTCGTAGCCGTCCGCCTGACCGAGGATGTACACCGTCCGCTTGAACGACGGGTCCCGGTCCGGATCGCACCGGTAGGCACCCTCCATACGACGGCCTCCGTCGTGGTACGGGTCCGTCCAGCGCACCGTGCAGCGGCCGTCGTCCTTCTCGCTGATCACGGCGAGATCGACCGCCTTCACGTCGGGATACGACCAGTAGAGATACGCCGACCACCCGAACAGCACGACGCCGAGCGTCAAAACCCAGCGGAACAACGGCCTGTGCCGCATCGTCACTCCCCCCCATCATCTCGGCCGATGCCCGGCCGACCCCGGGTCCATGATCTACCTGGCCCATACATGCACTCAAGCCCGCCGCACTCCCCATCGGCGTCCAATTCCTGACAGCACGGACCACGGGCCGGGAGCGGTCCGTTCAGGTTCTGAAAATAAGTCGTTCCCGGGGTATTGCCGAACAGTTGCCTTGACCCTTAAATCAAACCTCGAACTAAGCCACCACGTCTGCCCGTTGACTGCCCGTGGACCCGTGCCGCTCGCGGCGCGGGTCCCTCACCCACCCCCGCACGGAGTGAAACGCATGAGACACAGATCGATGGGGATCGCGCTCGCCACGGCGGCGGCGCTGCTCACCATCCCCGCCCAAGCCGTGACGGCCGCCCCGGCCGCCGCCGCGGACACGCCGCTCTCCCAGGGCAAGACCGCCACCGCCTCCTCCACGGAGAACGGCGGGACGCTCGCGGCGGCCGCCGTCGACGGTGACCTCGGCACCCGCTGGTCGTCCGCCGCGACCGACAGCCAGTGGCTCCAGGTCGACCTCGGCTCCTCGGCGAGCATCGGCAAGGTCGTCCTCAACTGGGAGGCCGCCTACGCCAAGGACTACAAGATCCAGGTCTCCGACAACGGGAGCACCTGGTCCGACCTGAAGTCCGTCACCGGCTCCGACGGCGGCACCGACACCCTCGACGTCTCCGGCAGCGGCCGCTACGTCCGTATGCAGGGCGTCTCCCGCGCCACCACCTACGGCTACTCGCTCTGGGAGTTCCAGGTGTTCGGCGCCGGCGGCAGCACCCCGCCCGCCGACACCTGCTCGAGCGCGAACGCCGCCCAGGGCCGCACGGCGACGGCCTCCTCCACCGAGAACGGCGGCACCCCCGCCTCCGCCGCGTTCGACGGCAACACCGGCACCCGCTGGTCCAGCGCCGCCTCGGACCCGCAGTGGGTCCAGGTCGACCTCGGCTCCTCGCAGAGCATCTGCAAGGTCGACCTCAACTGGGAGGCCGCGTACGCCAAGGCGTTCAAGATCCAGGCGTCCACGGACGGCCAGAGCTGGACGACCCTGAAGGACGTCACGAACGCCACCGGCGGCACCACCTCCTACGACGTCAGCGGCACCGGTCGCTACCTGCGGATCTACGGGACCACCCGCGCCACCGCCTACGGCTACTCGCTGTGGGAGGTCGCCGTGCACACCGGTTCCGGCGGCTCCGGCGGGCCCATCCAGGGCGGCGGCGACCTCGGCTCGAACGTGATCGTCGTCGACCCGAGCACGCCGAACCTCCAGGCCAAGTTCGACCAGGTCTTCCAGCAGCAGGAGTCGAACCAGTTCGGCTCGCAGCGCTACCAGTTCCTGCTCAAGCCGGGCACGTACAACAACATCAACGCCCAGCTCGGCTTCTACACCTCGATCTCCGGTCTCGGCCTCAACCCCGACGACACGAAGATCAACGGTGATGTCACGGTCGACGCGGGCTGGTTCAACGGCAACGCCACGCAGAACTTCTGGCGCTCCGCCGAGAACCTCTCCCTCAACCCGGTCAACGGCACCGACCGCTGGGCCGTAGCGCAGGCCGCCCCGTTCCGCCGTATGCACGTCACCGGCGGCCTCAACCTCGCGCCGAACGGCTACGGGTGGGCCTCGGGCGGCTACATAGCCGACTCCAAGATCGACGGCACCGTCGGCCCGTACTCGCAGCAGCAGTGGTACACCCGTGACTCGTCGGTCGGCGGCTGGACCAACGGCGTCTGGAACATGACGTTCACCGGCGTGCAGGGCGCCCCGGCGACCAACTTCGACACCGGCCCGTACACCACGCTCGACACCACCCCGATCTCGCGCGAGAAGCCGTTCCTGTACCTGGACGGCAGCGAGTACAAGGTGTTCGTCCCCGCGAAGCGCACCAACGCGCGCGGCGTCTCCTGGCCCGCCAACGCGGGTTCCTCGCTCCCGCTGAGCCAGTTCTACGTCGTCAAGCCCGGTGCGACCGCGGCCACCATCAACCAGGCGCTCGCGCAGGGCCTGAACCTGCTGTTCACGCCCGGCGTCTACCACCTCGACCAGACGATCAACGTGAACCGCGCCAACACGGTCGTCCTCGGCCTGGGTCTCGCGACGATCGTCCCGGACAACGGCATCGACGCCATGCACGTCGCCGACGTCGACGGGGTGAAGCTCGCGGGCTTCCTCATCGACGCGGGCGCCAAGAAGTCCGACACCCTCCTCCAGATCGGCGGGTCCGGCGCGAGCGCCGACCACGCCGCGAACCCGACCTCCATGCAGGACGTGTTCGTGCGGATCGGCGGCGCGGGCCCCGGCCTCGCCACCAACTCCGTGGTCATCAACAGCGACGACGTGATCGTCGACCACACCTGGATCTGGCGCGCCGACCACGGTGAGGGCGTCGGCTGGGAGACCAACCGCGCCGACTACGGACTCGTGGTCAACGGCGACGACGTCCTCACCACCGGCCTGTTCGTGGAGCACTTCAACAAGTACGACGTGCTCTGGAACGGTGAGCGCGGCCGCACGATCTTCTTCCAGAACGAGAAGGCGTACGACGCGCCGAACGCCGCCTCGATCACCCACGACGGCATCGTCGGCTACGCGGCCTACAAGGTCGCCGACAGCGTCAACACCCATGAGGCATGGGGGCTCGGCAGCTACTGCAACTTCACCTCGGACCCGAGCATCGTGCAGCAGCACGGCTTCCAGGTCCCGGTGAAGTCGGGCATCAAGCTGCACAGCATCCAGGTCATCTCGCTCGGCGGCAAGGGCCAGTACGCCCACGTCGTGAACAACACCGGTGCCCCGACCTCGGGCAC
Organism: Streptomyces sp. SGAir0957; assembly: GCF_043523415.1. NCBI lineage: Bacteria > Bacillati > Actinomycetota > Actinomycetes > Kitasatosporales > Streptomycetaceae > Streptomyces > Streptomyces sp. SGAir0957. The sequence goes on along the minus strand of NZ_CP027293.1, from coordinate 7,951,472 downwards.
CAGCACCATCCCGTCGAAGATCACGTCCTTCCCGTAGGCGCGATCCCGATTCGGTGAGAACGCCGCGCGCGGTGTGCTCCGGTCCGCCCTCACAAGGTGGCCTGGATCACACCGCGCGTGTGCGTGGTGACGGAATGCCGCGGGGGCCGTATCGGTTGGCACGCGAGAACGTATTTTATGCGTGTGCACATACTGACTGGTATCCAGGAGGAACGCTCCGTGACTGACACCGCGCCGCCCGCGTCCCGCGCCGCCGAGACCCTGTCCCGACCCCTCGCGCTGAACGGTCTGACCGTCCGCAACCGCATCGCGATGGCGCCGATGACCCGCATGTTCTCCCCCGGCGGTGTGCCCGGCGAGGATGTGCGCTCGTACTACGCGCGCCGCGCCGCCGCCGGTGTGGGCCTGATCGTCACCGAGGGCACCTACGTGGGTCACCCCTCGGCGGGCGAGAGCAGCCGGGTGCCGCGCTTCCACGGCGAGGAGCAGCTGGCCGGCTGGGCGAAGGTCGCCGAGGACGTGCACGCGGCGGGCGGCGCGATCGTGCCGCAGCTGTGGCACATCGGCATGGTGCGCAAGCCGGGCCGCCCGCCCTTCGCGGACGCCCCGCCGGTCGGCCCCTCCGGGCTGCGGACCGACGGCAGCAAGGGCGAGGGCAAGGTGATGACCCAGGCCGACGTGGACGACGTCATCGGCGCGTTCGCGCAGGCCGCCAAGGACGCCGAGCGCATCGGCCTCGACGGTGTCGAGGTGCACGGCGCCCACGGCTACCTGCTCGACCAGTTCCTGTGGGCCGGGACGAACCGCCGCACCGACGCCTACGGCGGCGACCCGGTGGCCCGCACGAAGTTCGCCGCCGAGATCGTCGCCGCGATCCGCGCGAACGTCTCCGCCGACTTCCCCGTCATCTTCCGGTACTCGCAGTGGAAGCAGGACGCCTACGACGCCCGGCTCGCCGAGACCCCGGAGGAGCTGGAGGCGATCCTCACCCCGCTCGCCGCCGCCGGCGTCGACGCCTTCCACGCCTCCACCCGCCGCTACTGGGTCCCGGAGTTCGACGGCAGCGACCTCAACCTCGCGGGCTGGACCAAGAAGCTCACCGGCAAGCCCACCATCACGGTCGGCTCGGTCGGTCTCGACGGCGACTTCATCGCCGCCTTCGCGGGCGAGAACTCCCGCACCAAGGGGATCGACGACCTCCTCGACCGCCTGGAGCGCGACGAGTTCGACATGGTCGCCATCGGCCGCGCCCTGCTCCAGGACCCGGAGTGGGCGGCGAAGGTCCTCGGCGGCCGCTTCGACGAACTGAAGCCGTACGACGTCGCCTCGCTCAAGACGCTGAGCTGATGACGGCGGCGGCCGGTGGGCGACCTGGGTCGCCCACCGGCCGCCGCCTCGACGGGGCCGTCCGCCCCGTCAGAACCGCAGCGCGTACGAGACGCGCCGCCGCAGCGACTTCGCCCGCTGTGCCTCGTGGTACCGCGCGTCCTGCTCCACGACCCGGATCGCCTCGGTCACCTTCACGCCCGCCCGCTCGATCGCCTCGTCCAGCGACATCACCAGCGGCAGGTCGAAGATGTCGACGATCTGCTCGATGCGTTCCCGGACGCTGCCGCGGACCACGTGGTACGGGATCTCCAGCTCCTCCAGGGTCTCGATAAGCAGCTCGTCGGACATCCTCCGGAACGGCTCGGAGACCGGCCGGTGGCCGTCCGCCTTCATCTCGAACTCCACCGGCAGATGCACATAGGCGTCGTAGATCCGCTTGGCCCGCGCCTTGGCGACAGCGCCGTACGCGTCCATGTACTGGCGGTAGAACCGCTTCACCGGCAGCCCGGCGACGTTCTTCACCGTGCGCAGGAGCAGGTTCGCGCCGGGGTTGATGCCGACCCGCATCCGGGCCTCGCCGTAGATCCACTCGTGGATGACGGAGCCGTCGGAGATGAACGCCCCCTCGCCCGCCTCGTTGTGGATGCGCTCCTCCAGGCGGCGCAGGCCGAGCATCGTCAGCTCCATCGCGTTGAGTTCCTGGAGCTGCTTGCCCGGGACGATGTCCATGAGGATCTCCCGCGCGGTCATCGCGTGGGTGCGCGGGATGCCCGTCGCCATGGACAGCGTCTCCGCCGTGGTGCTCTTGCCGCTGGAATAGGTGCCCGAGATCGCCAGGTGGAGGCCTCGCTCCTTCGTGGGGGTGAAGGGGGCGGTGGCCGTGCTGGTGTTGCCCATGATGGGTTCTCTTCCCGTCGTGTGTGGCCCGGCCGCGCCGGGTGTGCATACGTGTGTGGGTGGTGGTGCGGTGCTGTCAGCCGCCGAGGCCCAGGCCGCCGCTGACCGGGAGGACCGCTCCGGTGACGAAGCGGCCCGACTCCCCCGTCAGGTAGCGGACGGCGGCGGCGATGTCGTCCGCCTCGCCCACGCGCCCTAACGGCGTGATGGAGAGCAGGTGCGCGCGCCGTTCGTCGGTGATCTCGCGGCTCATGTCGGTGTCGATGAGGCCCGGCGCCACCACGTTGACCGTGATGTTGCGCGGGCCGAGTTCCCAGGCGAGGGAGCGGGCCATGCCGAGCATCCCGGCCTTCGCGGCCGCGTAGTTGACCTGGCCCGGTGCCCCGTACGCGTAGGTCATCGACGAGATCAGCACGATCCGGCCCCAGCGCGCCCGCATCATGCCGCGCACCGCGCGCCGCACGGTCCGGAAGGCGCCGTGCAGGTTGACGTCGACGACGTCCGTGAAGTCCCGCTCCTCCATACGCAGGACCAGGCCGTCCCGGGTGATGCCCGCGTTGACGACGAGCACTTCGACGGGGCCGTGCGCGGCCTCCGCCTTCGCGAAGGCCGCGTCGATGCTCGCCGGATCGGTCATCTCCGCGGGCACGCCGAGCAGCCCCTCGGGCGGGCCGCTGTCGCGGTGGGTGACGGCGACCCGGTCGCCGTCGGCCGCGAGCGCGGTGGCGACGGCGAGCCCGATCCCGCGATTGCCCCCGGTGACCAGGACCGAGCGTCCCATCATCGCCTCCCCGCGGTGGTGACGGCACCGGTCGGCCGCGGACGGTGGCCGGTGCGCGCCAGGTTGCGCGCGGCGGTCGCGGCGAGCAGCCGGCCGAGCCCGTACCGGCTGAGGTCGTCGGGCATGAGGTCCGGGGACTCGTCGCGGTGCTGTGGCTGCTTCACCGGGCACCTCCGCAGAGCGTCTCCGACGTGCACGGGCGCAGCGCCGCGCCGTCGAACAGGTGGTGCACGGCCGCCGCGAACCGGTCGGCGTTGAGCGTGTGCGGCTGGAGCCTGCGCGCGAAGCGCGGGTTGGGCACCGCCCCGTCCACCGGCTCCTCGGCGAGCAGCGGTGGCAGGAGCGCCTTGGGCGTGCGGGCGAGGACCGCGTCGCTCTCGGCGAGGAAGCGCCGGGCCCGCTCGCGGTGGGCCGGCGGCAGCCAGTCGAGGAACGGCAGCCTGACCTCGACGAGTTCGTCCGTGTCGTGGGCGAGGTTCTCGCAGCGGACGCCCGCCAGTTCGCGCATCAGGCGGCGGGACGCGGCCTGCCACTCCTCGCGCAGCAGGGGTACGCGGCTGCGCGAGTCGTCGAGGAGGACGAGCAGCGGGCGTCCGCTGTCCACATGGGCGCGGACCTGGGCGTGCTGCGCCTCGTCCGGCCACAGTCCCGTCGGTGTCCAGGCCCTTTTTCCGGGTACGGCCGCGGGCTCGTTCCAGAGCATGCGGGCCGGCCCTTCCAGTATGACGAGCACGTCTCCTAATCGGAGCGTGGGTGTAAAACGCATGACGAATTGCCCCCGTTGATTTTTCGTTGCGTTCTCGTGAACGAGCGTCCCGAACAATGCGCCATACAAAGAATGTGAATGTGCTTGTTCCGGGTATGGCGGTCCCGTAGACGAGTACGGACCGGCCATTGTTGCCGTTCGGTGAATACGCCGGAAACGGCGTGTGTTTTTCGGTTACGCGGCGGCGGGCAGGCGGTGGGCCAGCCAGCAGCGGCCGCCGATCCCCGCGAAGTCGTCGACCGCCAGCTCGGCGGTGCGCCAGCGCGCGTCGCCCATGGACAGGATCCGGGTGCCCTCGGTGGACACGGTCGGGACGAAGCTGCGCCCCAGGGGACGCACGGGCGTGCGCGCGCTGATCACGAAGCGCCGCATCCAGAGGGTGTCGCTGTCACCGCGCTCCAGGCCGTCCTGCGCGTAGAGCAGGACCTGGGCGAGCTGGGCCACGCCCACGAGCGCGTCGACCAGGGAGACCGACGGGCCGTAGGCGGCCTCGGCGCCGTGGGCGGGCGCGGCCGCGCCCTGGGCGACGACGCGCTGCAGGACGCGGACGCGCCGGCGCTCCAGGTCGACGCGGACCTGCTCCCCGTACTGGTGGTGCTGTTTGTAGCCGGTGCCGTAGTGGCGCGTTCCCGCAGGTCCGAGGGCCTGTTTCTCGTCGGCGTAGGCGGCGGGGCCAGCAGACCCCGCGCCCTGCTCGTGCACGAGCGTGCAGCGCACCTTGAGCCTTCCGACCCGGCACTCGAACGTGCTGGCCAGCAGGGACTCCTCACCCTCCACCCCGGCTACGTCGACGAGCTCGCCCCGGACGGGAAAGTCCGCGAGCTCCTCGTGCGGGCTGCTGCCGGCGCGTACGTCGGCGTGGCGCAGCCAGACCCGGCGCCGCTGCGCGGGGTCGAGGCCGAAGGAGCGGGCGAGGTGCACCTCCGCCAGATTGGCGGCGAGGACCAGGGCGTCGATGCTGCTCAGGTGCGGGCGCAGATCGCCGCTGCCCGCCTTGCGGGACCAGTCACGCGGGTACGTGAGGGTGCCGCGGGCGGTGACGCGCGCGCCCGGCCGGGCGCTGCCGTCGGTGGTGATGTCCCTGAGCGTCTGGGTGACGCGCTTGTACCCGCTTCCGAAGAAACGGGTGCTGCCGGGTCCGAGGCAGCTGTCGAGAGATCCGTAGAAGAGTTCCGAGCTTTTCTTGCCGTTCTTCTCTATGCAGTTCATTCCCCGTTTAACCTTCCCCCGTGTCAGGGCCGCGCGGCCCTGACAGAAAGACATTAACACGGCAAGCCGTGGGGGAAGCGATTTGCGGGTGGAGGTGTGACTGCCTCCACAGATCAACCCAAAGTAATCCTCAAAAAGGGACTATTCAATTCCTGTTCCGTTTTTGCCGAACGCGGCACCGGCCGAATTGACATGTACGGGGTTCAGTCGCAGGCGATCACACGCGGCCAGCGGTCGGCGAGCAGGTCGCCGAGGAGCGCGCGCAGCCGCTCGCGGTCCTCCGCGGGCACGGCCTCGAGGAACTCCCGCTCCACGGCGTCGACAGCGCTTCCCGCGCGGGCGAGCGCCGTACGGCCGTCGTCGGTGAGCCGCAGGATGTAGCGCCGGCGGTCCGCGGGGTTGCGCCGCCGCTCCACGTGTCCCGCCCGCTCCATCTCGTCGACGAGGGCGACCATGGTGGTGGGATCGAGGTGCAGCAGCTTGCTCAAGTCCTGCTGGGAGAGGGTCAGATCGCTCTCCAGGGCGGCGAGCACGTAGAAGTAGCGCAGCCGCATGCCCTGCTCCGCGAGGGCCCGCTCCGCGTCCTCCATCAGGATCGAGCCGGCCTTGTTGAGCAGGTAGCCCGTTCTGCGGACGAGAGGGAAGTCGAGGCCGGTGGTCTGCGCCGGGGTGGGCGTCGCCTGTGTCATGAGGCCGTTCCCCCTTGTCGTGTGCTGTCGCTGCGTACGAAGTGGTGTCGAGCGTCGTGCCCGCCGAACGTCCGGTGCGCCGATCGTCGGTTCCGCAAAGCGTACTGGCGGTGGCGCCGGGCCTGAAGGCCGGTGCCACCGCCAGTGCATCGCGCCGGAGCCCCTACCGCTCTCCCCCGGCGTGTGCGGTCGCCACAGAGTCGGCCGCGACGGGCGCACCGGCGGCCCCCTCCACCGCCGGGGCGCCTTGCGACGCGTCCTCCGTGGCTACGGCCTCGCCCCTGGCGCTCTCGTGCAGGTCGCGTGTCCGGATGAAGAGGAAGCCGACGAGCGAGCCGACCACGGCGACGGCCGCGCAGACGAACATGACGTCGGTCAGGCCGTCCACGAAGGCGGTGCGGGCCGCCGATTCGAGCGCGGGGGCGAGCGCCGACGGGGCGCGACCGACGGCTTCCGCGCCGCCGCCCGCCGCGACGGCCTCGCCGAACTCGTGCGCGGACGAGCCGAGTTGGCGCCCCGCGTCGGACTGGGCGAACAGGTCGGTGACCCGGCTCTGGAACGCCGCGCCGAAGCCCGCGATGCCGATCGCGACACCGACCTGCTGGAAGGTCTCGTTGATGCCGGAGGCCATGCCCGCCTTGGACGGTTCGACGACGGCGATGGAGAGCGACGCGCGCGGCGGGTTGAAGAGGCCCATGCCGAGGCCGATGCCGAACATGCTGGGCAGCAGCGCCGTCCAGGCGGTGTCGGGACCGGTGAGGGCGACGAGGGCCAGGCCGAGGGCGATGAGCGCGAGGGACGCCCCCATCAGGAGCCGCTGCGGCACCCGCGTGGTCAGCGATCCGGCGATCGCCGCCGCGATGAAGAGGGTGCCGGTCAGCGGCAGGAACCGCAGCCCGGTCTCCCACGGCGAGAACGCGAGCACGTTCTGCACGTACGACACCAGGAGGAAGATCGCCGCCATGGTGGCGGCGGGGCCGAGGAGCGTCACCACCGAGACGCCGTTGAAGGTCCGGTTCCGGAACAACGAGAGCTGCAGCATGGCGCGTTCGCCGAGACGCCGCTCCACGAGGCCGAACACGCTCAGCAGGACGGCGGAGCCCGCGAACATGGCGACGATGGGCGCGCTGCCCCAGCCCTCCGCCTCACCGCGGAGAAGGCCCAGGACGAGCAGGGTCAGCGCGCCGGTGAAGAGCACCTGCCCCCACCAGTCGACGGCCGGGGCCGCCTCGTCGCGCGACTCGCGCATCCGCACGCTGCTGATGGCCAGGGCGAGCAGGCCGACCGGCACGTTCACCAGGAAGATCCAGCGCCAGCTCAGGCCGTCGGTCAGGGCGCCGCCGATGAGCGGCCCGAAGGCGATGGACAGGCCGGCCACACCGCCGAAGATCCCGAACGCCTTGCCGCGGTCCTTGCCCTGGAACTCCTGCCCGATGAGGGCGGGGCCGACGGCGAAGAGCACCGCTCCGCCGAGGCCCTGGATGCCGCGGGAGACGGAGAGCACGACCACGTCGCCCGCGAGGCCGCAGGCGAGTGAGGCCAGGAGGAACACGACGAAGCCCACGTTGAAGACGCGCTTGCGCCCCAGGCGGTCCGCCAGTGATCCGGCCGTCAGGAGGACCGCGGCGAGCCCGAGGGCGTACGCGTCGAGCACCCACTGCAGCGAGGTGAAGCTCGCGTCGAAGGCGTCCCTGATGTCGGGCAGCGCCACATTCACCACCGTCAGGTCGAGCAGCAGCATGAACGTGGCCACGCACACGACGGCCAGGGTCCACCCCCGCCCGCCGGTCGGCGTCGTTCGTCCGGACATCGTTCCCCCGAAATCTTTATGATCCAGAATCTAAATCATCGATATCCCCAACGATCCGAAAAGCTATGAATCCTGCGGAGGCCTGTCAACGGAAGCCGTGCGTCTCGGCCATGATCCGGCCGAAAACGGACGGTCTCGCGCAGGTGTCCACGCGCTCCTGGCGGTCGGGCACAGCGGGGGCGTACGTGACGTCGACGAGAGGATCCGCGCCGCACTAGGGCGCGTCGGGCGGTGCCTTGCCCGGGGGTTCCGGGTCCTCCCCCGCGGCGAGATGCTCCAGGACCTCGGCCAGTTCCGTGCACGCCCGCTGCACCGAGCGGCGGGTCGCGCGCTGCTCGGCGACCAGGGCGGAGAGGAGCAGGGCGGTCAGCGCGGCGGTCCCGTTGAACGCCTGGAGCTTCACCATGATCTCGACGCCGGACAGGCCGGTGAACGCCCCCTTCCGCTGGTTCGCCGCGAACGTCGTGAGGACGGACGCGACCAAGGCGCACAACATGCTCCCGGCCAGCTGGAAACGGAGCGCGGCCCAGACGAGCAGCGGGAAGATGAGGAACAGCAGGCTCATCCGGCTCAGCACCTCCAGCGGTACGACGCTCACGGTGACGAGCGTGAGGCACACCGCCTCCCCCCAGTGCCCTCGCGGGAACTGCCGCACCGATCGCATGAACAGCACGAGCAGGAGCGGAGTGACGAGCAGGACGCCCATCGCGTCGCCGACCCACCACGCCAGCCACACCGTCCAGAACGCCGACACCTCCAGGCCGCCCGTCCACACCTGCGGGGCGATGCCTATCGTGGCGCTGACCAGCATGGCGCCGAGCCCGCCGAGGAAGACCAGGGCGAGCCCGTCCCGCAGGCGTGAGACGTCCAGGCGGAAGCCGACGCGGCGCAGCAGCAGGTAGGAGACGAGCGGTGCCGCCGTGTTGCCCGCCACGGTGACCAGCGTCGTCAGCTGCGGGGTGGTGAGGCTCAGGATGACGAGGAACGAACCCAGGGCGATGCCCGGCCACACGCCCACGCCGAACAGCAGCAGGGCGGCGACCGCGACGCCGGTCGGCGGCCAGACGGGGGTGACGATCACGCCCTCGACGACGAGTTGGCCCAGGAGGCCGAGGCGCCCGGCCACGTAGTAGCAGGCGGCCACGGCCAGTGCCTTCGCGGCCGTCTCCACGGCCGGCCGTGGGGACCACCGGGTAACCAACACAGCAGCCATCAGACACCGGCCGGACCTTCCCGGCCATGTGGACGCCCCCGCCCGTGTCCGCTCAGGTCCCCGGCGGCGCGGCGCCAGGCGGCGCCGACGTCGTGCCCGACGACGAGCACGGCGGCGTCGTCCTCGTGCCCCACCGAGTCCGCCAGCTTCATCACGCCGCCGACCAGGGTGTCCACGCCCAGGCCCGCCGCGGCGGTGACCTCGGCGAGGCGCCGCACCTGGCCGAGCCCGTCGTCGAGGTCCAGGGACGGCCCCTCCACCACGCCGTCCGTCGGCAGGACGAAGACGCCGCCGGTGTCGAGGCGGTGCCGGGTCACCGGGTAGGAGGCGCCGGGCAGCACGCCGAGCGGGGGGCCGCCCTCGCCGTCGTCGATGCCGGAGCGTCCGTCGGCGGTGGCCCAGATGTGCGGGATGTGTCCGGCCCGCGCGGACTCCAGGATGCCGGTGGCCGGGTCGAGGCGCAGGAAGGTGCAGGTGGTGAAGAGATCCGCGTCCAGCGCCAGCAACAGGTCGTTGGTGCGGCTCAGGAGTTCTCCCGGGTCCCCGGTGACGGAGGCCAGGGCGCGCAGGCCCACGCGGACCTGGCCCATGAACGCGGCGGCCCTGATGTTGTGCCCTTGCACGTCCCCGATGGAGAGCCCGATACGGCCGTCGGCCATGGTGAAGGCGTCGTACCAGTCGCCGCCCACGTTCAGGCCCCGGTTGGCGGGCATGTACCCGACGGCGAGCCGCACCCCAGGCGGCTGCGGCAGATCATTGGGCAGCATCCCGCGCTGCAGCGCCACGGCCAGTTCGACCCGGGAGCGCTGCATCTGCGCGAGCTCCCGCGCCCGGGCGGTGAGCGCCCCGAGCTTGGCCAGCAGTTCCTCACCGTCCTCGGCGGACCCGCTGCGGAACATGTTTTCGCCCCCGCTCCACGAGACACCCTCATCCACTGTGCCCGCGGGGACGACACCCCGCATCTCGGCCAGGGGCTCCGCCCGGGGTGGGGATCTGCTGGGGTGCGGAGTGCGGGTGGGGCCCGGGGTTCTGCTGCGGCCCGGGGATTGGCCGGGGCCCGGGGCGTTGCTGGGGCCCGGAGCTTCGCCGGAGCCCGGGGCTTCGCCGGGGCCCAGCGGCGTACGTGCTTGCCCGGGTGGGGGGCCGGGGCACGTCACAGTCGTCCGGCACCCCGTAAGCGGGGCGCTCGGCGCCTCAAGGCAGGCCACCCGCAGCCGGGCGGTGCCTCCTCCCGCGCCGCGCGCATCCCTTGTGGGCCGCCGCCACCGCCCCGTAGAAGTGACCGAACACCGCGCGCGGGCGGAGCGGGGCGTCGTGCAGCCCCGGCCGGCTCCCGCTCGCCCCCGCCGCACACTCCGGCGACGGCACCCGCACACCCCCGGCGACGCACCCGCACCACCCGGCAAGGGCACCGCCCAGACCCCGCCCCTCCCCGAAAGGCACCCCGTGACCCACCCGCACCCGCTTCCCCTCGACGGAGTCACCGTCGTCAGTCTTGAGCAGGCCGTCGCCGCGCCGTTCGCCACTCGGCAGCTCGCCGATCTCGGAGCGCGGGTCGTCAAGGTCGAGCGCACCGGTGGGGGTGACTTCGCCCGCCGGTACGACACCACCGTGCACGGGCAGGCCAGCTATTTCGTGTGGCTCAACCGGTCCAAGGAAAGCCTCTGCCTCGATGTGAAGTCGCCGGAGGGGCGGGAGATCCTGGAGGAACTGCTCGCGGGCGCCGACGTGTTCGTGCAGAACCTGGCGCCGGGCGCGGCCGACCGCATGGATCTGGGAGCGGCCGCGCTCCAGGCCAGGCACCCGCGCCTGATCCCGTGCACGATCAGCGGCTACGGCACGACGGGCCCCTGGGCCCACCGCAAGGCGTACGACCTGCTCGTGCAGTGCCAGACGGGCCTGCTCTCGCTCACCGGGTCGCCCGAGGAGCCGGCCCGCGCGGGGATCTCGGTCGCCGACATCGCCGCCGGGATGTACGCCTACAGCGGCATACTGTCCGCGCTCTACACCCGGGCCACGACCGGCCGCGCGCCCACCGTCGAGGTGTCTTTGTTCGAGGCGCTGGCCGAGTGGATGGGCCAGCCCGCGTATTACACCCGCTACGGCGGCACGCAGCCGCCCCGCGTCGGCGCGAGGCACGCCACGATCGCCCCGTACGGCCCGTTCACCGCCGCCGACGGCAAGGACGTGCTGCTGTCCATCCAGAACGAGCGCGAGTGGAACGCGCTGTGCGCCACGGTCCTGGGCCGCCCCGAACTCGCCGACGACCCGCGTTTCGCCACCGGCTCCGCCCGCGTCGCCCACCGCGACGAGGTCGACGCCGCCGTGGCCGCCCGCTTCGCGGAACTCGGCAGCGAGGAGGCCATGGCCCTCCTGGACGAGGCGGGCATCGCCAACGCGGGTGTGAACTCCGTCGCCGAGTTCCTCGCGCACCCCTCGCTCGCCGGGCGCGACCGCTGGCGCGACATCGGGGTGCCGGGCGCCCCCGGCCCCGTACAGGCGCTCCTGCCACCGGCGGACCTGTCCGGGGTGACGCCCCGCATGGACCCCGTACCCCTCGCCGGGCAGCACACCGCGGACATCCTCACCGCCCTGGGGCGTGACGCCGCCGCCATCGAGCGGCTCCGGGCGGACGGGGTCGTCGATGGTCCGCTACCGGGGCAGGACCACTGACTCCGCCCCATGCCGACGGAGTCCGGTCCCGGACGCTTTGCGGATACTGTGCGTACGTTCAGGTGAATTGGGGAGAGTGCGCGCATTTTCAGTGCATAAGCTCCGCTCCGTGACAGAAAGTCAACCCGCCTTGCCACCCCCCGAGTCGGCCGACGTCGTCGTGCTCGGCGCCGGTCCGGCCGGGCTCGTCCTCGCCAACGTGCTCCAGGCGCGCGGCATCGACTGCGTCGTCCTGGAGCGCGCCACCCGCGACCACGTCCGGACCCGGGCGCGCGCCGGATTCCTGGCCGCCAACACCGTACGGATCCTGGACCGGCACGGCCTCGCGGACGGACTGCACCGGCACGGTCAGACCCACGGCACCTGCGAGTTCCGCACGGACGACGGCCGCTTCCGGCTCGACTACGGCGGCCTCGGCCTCGGCGAACGGCACACCGTCTACCCCCAACAGGCCCTCGTCACCGACCTGTTGACGAACTACCTGAAGGCCGGCGGCCGGATCCGCTTCGAGACCGAGGCGCTCGCCGTGCACGACGCCGACACCGACGCTCCGTCGGTGAGCGTGCGCGCCCCGGACGGCCGCCCCGGCCGCTGGCGTGCGCGCTACGTCGCCGGGTGCGACGGCCGGCACGGGGCGGCGCGCCGCTCCCTGCCCGAAGGAACGGTCCGCCACTTCCGCCGCGACCACCGGGTGACCTGGCTCGGGCTGCTCGCCGAGGCGCCGCCCAGCATGGACGCCGTCGGCTACGCCGTGCACGCGCGCGGGTTCGCCGGACACATGGCCCGCACCAGCGACATCACCCGCTACTACGTGCAGTGCGCGCGCGGCACCCCGCCGGACGCCTGGTCGGAGGACCGGATCTGGGACGAGCTCGACCTCCGGATGCGCGCCAAGGAGTACGGGCCGCTGCGCCGCGGCCGCGTCGTGCGGCGCGACATCGTCGACTTCGAGTCCGACGTCCTCGAACCGCTGCGCCACGGCTCCTTGTTCCTCGCGGGCGACGCCGCGGGACTGATCAGCCCGTCCGCCGCCAAGGGCGCCAACCTCGCCGTCCTGGAGGCCGAACTCCTCGCCCTCGCCCTGGCCGACGCCGTCGTCCGCAGGGACTCGACCGGGCTCGACACCTACTCCGCGCGCTGCCTCGCCCGCATCTGGCCCGCCCAGGAGTTCTCGCACTGGCTGATCGAACTGCTGCACAGATCGCCCGGCGGCGACCACGAGGCACCGTTCCACGACCGCCTGCGGCGCGCCCGGATGACCGCGCTGCGCACCTCGCGCAGCCAGCAGGACTGGTTCGCCGAGCGCTACGTCGGCGTATGACCCCGCACCCCGCGACCGCGACTGCGCCCACGCGCCCGCACCCGCACCCGCACCCGCACCCGCACCACACGGAATGAGGAACCTCCCGTAATGATCACGGCGTTGTCGGACGACACGTCGCGCCTGCGCGCGACGGTCGACTTCGTCTCCGCGCAGGACAGCGAGACCCTTCTGCCGCTCCTGCTCCCCGGGCTCGACGGCCCGGAACTGCGCGCGCTCGTCGAGCGCTGCCGCTTCGCGCACGCCGCACTGCTCCTCTTCCCGCCGGACGCGCGGACCCTCGACGAGACGTTCGCCGAGTGCGGGCTGCCGCCGGGCACGGCAGCGCGGCCCAGCGTCGTCGTCCGGGACCGGCTCGCGCTGCGCCACCACCGCGCGGCGGCCGACCTGGACGTACGCATCCTGCGCCCGGCCGTTCAAGGCCGTGACGGGCGGCCCCGTACGGTCGAGGTGTTCGCCCTCACCGTGCCGCCCGGCTCCGACCTCGTACAGGTCGCGGAGCGGGAGCGCGCCCGCCACGAGGAGGCGCACGTCGCCTTCGAGGTCGCCGCCCCCGACCCGCTGGTCCTGCGCGGTCTGCGCGCCGCGTTCGCCCGCTACGGGGCCCTTCCCGACGGGGGCGGCTACAACCCGCACGAGAACGGCACGGTGTTCTACTTCGCCGCGCCCGCCGATGCCAAGGCCGACTACCGCCGCATCGAGCTGTACGCCCCCGGCGACCACCGCGACCAGCTCGGCGCGCACCTCGACGCGTTCCGCGCCGGGCAGCCCGCGGAAACGATGCTGCGCCTGCTCACCGGCGCCTGGACCACCCAGGCCCTGGCCGTGTTCGCGCGACTCCGCGTGGCCGATGCCATGGACACCGGGCGGGCCGGCGACCTTGGGGCGCTGGCGCGCGCGGTCGGCGCCGACGCGGACAGCCTCGCCGTGCTCCTGCGCTTTCTGGCGGGCCTCGGCGTCGTCGCCGAGGAGTCACCCGGCGGCTTCCGCCTCACCTCGCTGGGCGCCTTGCTGCGCGTGGACGACCAGGGCTCCATGCGCGCGCTGGCGCTGATGTACGGCGGCCCGTTCTACGAGTCCTTCGGCGCCCTGGACCACACGGTGCGCACCGGCGAGGTCGCGTTCGACCACGTCTTCGGCAGCCACCACTTCGAGCACTTCGCGCGCGACCCGGAACTCGCCGCGCTCTTCGACGCGTCCATGGCGGCGAGCCGGCGCATGTTCGAACCGCTCCCCGCCCACCCGGTGCTCACCGCCGCCGCACGCAAACCGCGGGGCGCGACGGTCGTGGACGTCGCGGGCGGCAACGGTGAACTCCTCTCCCTCGTCCTCGCCACCCACCCGGGCCTCGACGCCGTCCTCCTGGAGCGCCCGCACGTCATCGGCGCCGCCCGCACCCGCCTCGACGCCGCCCGCTGCGCCTTCCTGCCGGGCGACTTCGCCGACGTACCGCCCGGTGCCGACGTCTACCTGCTCTCGCGGATCCTGCACGACTGGGACGACGCGCGCTGCCGCGACATCCTGCGCCACATCGCCCGCGCCATGCCCGCCGACGCCGACCTCCTCATCGTCGAACGCCTGCTGCCCACCGACTCGACCCCGTCCCTGGCCCCGGCCTGGGACCTGCACATGCGGTGCAACGTCGGCGGCCGTGAACGCACCGCCGACCACTACGCCCAGCTCCTCACCGACGCGGGCCTCACCCTCGTCGGCCACACCCCGCTCCCCCTGGACGGCCGCGTCCTGCACGCCCGCAGGAGCAGCGGGGGCGAGGACCTGTCGTCCTAGAGCCCCCGCCAGATGTTGTCGAACGCGGCGTTCTCGATCGCCCTGCGCTGACGTACGGCCTGCAGTTCCTGCACCGCCGTGCCGACCGCGACCAGGACGGTGAGCAGCGCCTCGTCGGTCGGTTCCGCGGCCGGTGCGTCGCGGAGCCCCGCGGCGGCGGCCAGCGCGGTGAGGACGGGCTCGGCCGCGGCCCAGCGCTCCTCCGCCTCGCGCCGGGCCGGGGAGTCGACCAGCTCCGTCCGTCCGGTCGGCAGCGTGCGGCGGCGTCCCCGCCTCGGCACCGCGAGCCCCGTGCGCTCGAACTCGTCGGTGTACGCCGCGGACAGCCCGCGCCCCCGGCGCCACAGCCAGTCCTCGACCGACTCGTACGGTTCCTCCCGCAGGAGCGCCGAGGCCGCCTCGTCGAGGAGGCCGTCGCCGGTGAGCGCCCGGTCGCCGGGCACGAGGTGTTCGCCGTCCAGTGCGACGGCCCGCGCCGCGACGAGGTCGAGCACCTCGGCGCCCGCGAGCGCGAGCGACAGCTCGCCCTGCTCCACCGTCCCGTCGGCCGCGCCGCCGAGGGCGACGATCGCGAGGTCCCGTGCGGTGGTCATGAGCGGCTCCTTGTGCGGTGACGGCGTACGGACGAGAGCGCCAGCGTAGGCCGCCGGGGGCGCGGACGCGCGGTGCGGGTACCCGCCGCGGTCGAACACCGCCGATCATCGGTCCCGCCGGACCCTTGTCCGATTTTCGACGCCGCGACACGCGGACGCGCGCCGCCTTGACGCGCCCACCAGTGGGGCCGCGCCGCCGCGGCCCCGACGCCCCACCGGAAACAGGCCGAGTTCCGCCCCTACCTGGTCAAACATCCGGTGGCCGCGATCATCGTTTCGAGTTAACGTCCCCGGCTTCTCTTGGATCGGCGGGCGAAGCCGCCACTACTGTTCTCGCGAAATCCCGACAGATTCCCGTCTGTATCCCGGCATTTCGTCCTGTTGTCACATCCCGCAACATGCTCGTCATCACATCCCCGTCAGCACATCCCTGTCGTCACATCCCCGTCGCCATACCCCGTCGTCACCTCCCTTCGTCCGATCCCGCACGGGCACCCGCAGCCGCCCGACCAAGGAGAGCTCCCCCCGATGACAACCGTTGACTCGACCCCGGAGGCTCGCACCGAGCCGCCCCGGCAGACCAGTCTGGGCACCGCCGCCGCCCGCAACCTCTCCACCACCACCAAGTCCGCCCCGCAGATGCAGGAGATCACCTCCCGCTGGCTGCTGCGGATGCTTCCCTGGGTCGAGACGACCGGCGGTACCTACCGGGTGAACCGGCGCCTGACCTACACGGTCGGCGACGGCCGCGTGGAGTTCATCCAGGACGGTTCGCACGTCCGCGTGATCCCCCGCGAACTCGGCGAACTGGCGCCGCTGCGCGGCTTCGACGACGTGGACGTCCTGACCGCCATCGCCGACAAGTGCGTCCAGCGCGACTTCGCCGCCGGCGACACCCTGGTCGAACGCGGCACGCCCTCCGAAGAGCTCCACCTCATCGCGCACGGCCGCGTCCGCCAGCACGCCGTCGGCGAATACGGGGACGAGGTCACGCTCGACGTACTCGCCGACGGCGACCGGTTCGGGGACGACGCGCTCCTGGACCCGAACGCCCTCTGGGAGCAGACCGCGGTCGCCGAGACCTCCGGCACGCTGCTCACCCTGTCGCGCGCCGACTTCGCCGGCGTGCTGGACAACGCGCCGAACCTGCGCTCCCACGTCGAGGAGTTCAAGTCCCGCGCGCAGCGCGGCCAGAACCACCGCGGCGAGGCGGAGATCGCCATGTCCGCCGGCCACTCGGGCGAGCACGAACTGCCCGGCGCGTTCGTCGACTACGAGTCGCAGCCGCGCCAGTACGAGCTGTCGGTGGCGCAGACGATCCTGCGCGTCCACACCCGCGTCGCCGACCTCTACAGCGAGCCGTTCAACCAGACGAAGGAACAACTCCGGCTCACCATCGAGGCGTTGCGCGAGCGCCAGGAGGACGAACTCATCAACAACCGCGAGTTCGGCCTGCTCCACAACTCCGACTTCAAGCAGCGCATCCAGCCGCACTCGGGCCCGCCCACCCCGGACGACCTGGACAACCTGCTCTGCCGCAGGCGCGGCACGAAGTTCTACCTCGCGCACCCGCGCACCATCGCGGCGATCGGCCGGGAGTTCAACGCGCGCGGCCTGTACCCGGACCACGTCGACGTCGGCGGCCAGCAGGTCCCGGCCTGGCGCGGCGTCCCCATCCTGCCGTGCAACAAGATCCCGATCACCCCGGAGCGGACCAGCTCGATCCTGGCCATGCGTACGGGGGTCGAGGAGCAGGGCGTCATCGGACTGCGCCAGACCGATCTGCCGGACGAGGTCGAGCCGGGCCTGAACGTCCGCTTCATGGGCCTCGACGAACGGGCGATCACCTCCTACCTCGTCTCCACCTACTACTCCGCGGCGATCCTCGTGCCGGACGCGTGCGGCGTCCTGGAGAACGTGCAGATCTCCCACTGGCCCCGGTAGCGGGTCCGGCGCGTGAAACGACAGGCACTCACCCCACCGAGGAGTTCCCGAGGAGTCATGGATGCCCCCGCCTGAGCTCACCCCGCCTCAGTCGACCGTGCCGGAGGCCGCCGCGGGCTTCGGGGCGCGCGTACTCGCCGACGCGGCTTCGCACGCCCGCGACATCAGCGCCTTCCTGGGCGGCGGCGCCCCGGCAGCGCCGCCCGCGCAGACCACGGTGGTCGAGACGCCGGCTCCGCCGATCGACGTGGCGCGGCTCCTGCGCGGGCCCAGCGGACTCGGCACGGCAGGTCTGCGGCTGAGCCCCCGGGAGGAGGCGCCGTGCCCGCCGGAGGCGGTGGAGCCCCCGGCGGCTCCGCTGCCCGCGCCGTCCGCCGGGTCGGGGCCGGCGGTCCCGGGCCTGTACCACCACCCGGTGCCCGACCCCGATCCGGTGCGCGTCGAGGAGGTCGGCCGGCGCATCAAGTCCTGGGCGATGGACGAGGTCTCCCTGTACCCGGACGACTGGGAGGAGGAGTTCGACGGGTTCTCGGTGGGCAGCTACATGGTCGGCTGCCACCCCGACGCGCCCAGCGTCGACCACGTCATGCTCGCCACGCGCCTGATGGTGGCCGAGAACGCGGTGGACGACTGCTACTGCGAGGACCACGGCGGCTCGCCCGTCGGCCTCGGCGAGCGCCTCCTCCTCGCGCACACCGCCCTCGACCCGCTGCACACGACGGCCGAGTACCACCCGCAGTGGGCGCAGTCGCTGCACTCGGACGCGCCGCGGCGCGCCTACCGCTCCGCCATGGAGTACTTCGTACGGGCGGCCAGCCCCTCCCAGGCCGACCGGTACCGGCACGACATGGCCCGTCTGCACTTGGGCTATCTCGCCGAGGCCGCCTGGGCGCAGGAGGAGCGTGTGCCGGAGGTGTGGGAGTACCTGGCGATGCGCCAGTTCAACAACTTCCGCCCCTGCCCCACCATCACCGACACCGTCGGCGGCTACGAACTGCCCGCGGATCTGCACGCCCGGCCCGAGATGCAGCGGGTCATCGCCCTCGCGGGCAACGCCACGACCATCGTCAACGACCTGTACTCGTACACCAAGGAGCTCGACGCACCCGGTCTGCACCTGAACCTGCCGGTCGTGCTCGCGCGGCGCGAGGACCTCTCCGAGCGGGACGCCTACCTGAAGGCGGTCGAGGTCCACAACGACCTCATGCACGACTTCGAGAACGAGGCGGCGGCCCTGGCCGCGGCCTGCCCCGAACCGCACGTCCATCGTTTCCTGCGCGGCGTCGCCGCGTGGGTCGACGGCAATCACCACTGGCACCAGAACAACACCTACCGCTACAGCCTGCCCGACTTCTGGTAAGAGATTGGAACCATCTGTGACCAGCACCGAACTCACCGCCCCCGCCACCGGCGTCCCCCACCTCGTCCCCGGCCCCGCCACGCCCTACCAGGGGGACATCGCCCGGTACTGGGACGGCGAGGCCCGGCCGGTGAACCTGCGGCTCGGCGATGTCGACGGTCTGTACCACCACCACTACGGCATCGGCGAGGTCGACCGCTCCGCGCTCGGCGACGGCCGTGACAAGGACAGCGAGCAGAAGCTGATCGCCGAGCTGCACCGCCTGGAGTCGGCGCAGGCCGAGGTCCTGTTGCGGCACCTCGGCGACATCGGCCGCGGTGACACCGTGGTGGACGCCGGCTGCGGCCGCGGCGGCTCGATGGTGATGGCGCACCAGCGCTTCGGGTGCAAGGTCGAAGGAGTCACCCTCTCGGCCAAGCAGGCCGACTTCGCCAACGGCCGCGCCGCCGAGCTGGGCATCGAGGACCATGTGCGGGCCCGCGTGTGCAACATGCTCGACATGCCCTTCGAGACCGGGCAGGCGGCCGGTTCGTGGAACAACGAGTCGAGCATGTACGTCGATCTGCACGACCTGATGGCGGAGCACTCGCGCGTCCTGTCGGTCGGCGGCCGC
This sequence comes from Streptomyces sp. SGAir0957, assembly GCF_043523415.1. Lineage (NCBI taxonomy): Bacteria > Bacillati > Actinomycetota > Actinomycetes > Kitasatosporales > Streptomycetaceae > Streptomyces > Streptomyces sp. SGAir0957. Next base: position 7,932,486 of record NZ_CP027293.1, on the reverse strand, counting down.
TACGTGACCATCACCGGCTGCTGGAACCCGCGGTACGGGCAGCCGTCGAAGTGGGTGTCGCAGATCAACGCGCACTTCGAGTGCAACATCCACTCGCGCCGTGAGTACCTGCGGGCGATGGCCGACAACCGCCTCGTGCCGCAGGCGGTCATCGACCTCACGCCCGACACGTTGCCCTACTGGGAGCTGCGGGCCACTTCCTCGCTGGTCACGGGGATCGAGGACGCGTTCATCAACTCGTATCAGGACGGCTCCTTCCAGTACGTACTGATCGCCGCCGACCGCGTCTGACCGCTCGACGCCGACGGGGAGGGTCCGGATCGCCGGGCCCTCCCCGTCGGCGTCTCCCGTTCCCGGCGTGGACCCTCACCTCTGGATCTCCGCCCCGCCGGCGCGCCGCATAGGCTGCCGCCGTGAACGACAGCGCGCACGACCTCCGCATACGACCGGGCACCCTGGCCGACGCACCCGCCGTCCTTGACATGCTCGACGGTGCCGTCGCCTGGATGAACGCCCGTGGCAACACCGAGCAATGGGGCACGACGCCGTACTCGCGAAAGCCCGGCGGGGTCGCGCGGGTCGAGGGGTACATGAGCGTGCACACCCCGTTCATCGCGGAGTGGGACGGGCGGATCGCCGGCGCCGTCGTCCTCGATTCCGGGCCCAGTCCGCAGATGCCGATCACCCCCGCCGACGAGCCCGAACGGTACGTCCGGCTGCTGGTCACCGACCGCCGGCGGGCCGGTCTGGGCATCGGGGCCGCCCTGCTGACCCATGCCGCGCGGGAGACCCGGCGCGCGGGTGTGGAGCTGCTCCGGGTGGACTGCTGGGCGGGCGGCGGGGGCGAACTGGTCGCGTTCTACGAGCGCAACGGGTTCACCCCGACCGAGCGGTTCACGGTCGGGACCTGGCCCGGCCAGGTGCTGTCGCGGAGAGTCGCCTGAACGGGCAGACTCACGTCATGGTGGACATGAGGGCGTTCCAGGACGCGGTGACCCGCTGGGCGGCGGGCGGCCCCGGGGAGCCCGCGCGCCGTCTCGCCGAGGAAGTCGGCGTGCGCACCGCCGTACTGCTCGAAGGGCTCAGCGACCTCGCGGCGGTGGAGGCACTGGCCGCGGCGCGGGACAGGGACCTCGCCGCCGAAGGGGTGTGCGTCGTGGCGATGGGCGGCGCCATGAGCGTCGGCCGGTACGCCGGTCTCCTCGGCCCGGCCGGCCTCGGTCTGCGGCTGACCGGGCTCTGCGACGAGAACGAGAAGGGTTTCTACGAGCGCGGCCTCGCGCGGGCACAAGCGCGGCCCGACGCGATCCAGGTGTGCGCCGCCGATCTGGAGGACGAGTTGCTCCGCGCCCTCGGCACCGCGACGGTCGAGGACATCTTCCGCGCCGAGGGCGACTTCCGGGCCTGGCAGACGTTCCGCCGCCAGCCCGCGCAGCTCGGCCGGTCCGTGCATCAGCAGGCCCGGCGCTTCCTCGGCACGAAGAAGGGCCGCAAGATCCGTTACGGCCGTCTCCTCGTGGAGGCCCTCGCCCCTGACCAGGTGCCGCCGCCGCTCGACGACCTCCTCGCCCACCTGCACACCTGAGACGCCGGCCGACCGACACACACCGCGGCACACCTGAGACACCGCACGACACACATCCCGGCACACCTACTCCTGCGCAAACAACTCACATGCGGCGCCCCGCCCGCCTCTGCGATCCTGCCCGCATGGCGCAGAGTCTCGAATCGCTGGTCGTCCGGCACACCCACCGTCTTCCCGCCCCCGCCGGGTCCGCCGGCCAAGGGGCCGTCGCCGCGCGGCAGTTCGACGCGGCGCTGACCTCGGTCGGCTTCAAGCTCTCGGCCGAGCTGCTGCACCGGCTCTCCGGTCTCTCCGAGGCCGCGGTCCTGCACACGGCCAGGCGGACCCTGCGCACCGTCGCCGAGATGGTGGGCGACCACGTGCGGCACAACACATACTTCATCGACTTCCCCGCGCATGTGCCGGACACCGAGGAGTTCTGGACGCGCTGTGTGGCCGAGGCCCTCGGGGACGAGAACGCACGAGAGAGGGTCCTCGCGCAGCTGGCCCGCCACACGCTCGATCTGCTCAGCCTCCCCGCGTACGGCCGCTACCGGCACACGTACGAGGAGATGGTCGCCCGGCACGACGAGCTGATCGCGGCGGCGGGCGACCGGGTCACCGTCCTGCACCTCGGCGGGGACCTTGAGGACGAACTCACCGAGCTGTACCTGGCGTTGGCGGGCAGTGTCACCCCGCTCGGCGAGGACGACCTGCGCGACCTCGCCGTGCTCGCCGCGCGGTGCGCCCTCGGCCCGCAGCCGGAGACGATCCCGGTCCGCGAGAACCGGGCGGTCGTCAACGTGGCCCGCCTCGGCGTGGGCGCCGGACTCCTCCTCGACACCGTCACCGACGTACTGCGCCTCGCCTGTGCCCTGTCGGGCGGCGACGTGACCCTCCGGGAGCCGACCCGGTTCCGTACGCTGCCGCGGCCGGTGCGCCGCGCGCTGCTCGCGGGGCTCGACGCCGTGATCGCGGCGAACCCGGCGAAACTCGCCGACGTGCACGCCCACCGTGAGCCCTTCAAGCGGCTCGGAGAGCGGCTGCACCCGCACGAGTACCCGCGTTGGCCGCACGCCGCCGACGTGTTCGCCGTCGCGCGGGGCGAGAAGGAGGCACCCACCTTCGGCAGCCGTGTCGAGGCGCTGCTCGGCGCGACCGACGTGCTCGGGGCGGTCAAGCTCCTCGATTCCGCTCCGGGCCGGCTGTTCCGCGCCCTCGACCACCTGCTGCGCGTCGCGGATGGCCAGGAGGAGCGGGACGCGGTGGTGGCCGCCGCGGTGCGCGCCGCCCCCGGCGTCTCCGGCCGGGTCGTTCTCTCGGTGCGCGAGCACCTGCACAACCGGCAGCGGGAGACCGGCGAACCCCGCATCTTCGTCAACGGCCGCGGCCGCGCCTGGGTGGCCCCGGACGCCCGGCCGCCGCTGCCCGCCGCCGACCGCGACCGGCTGATCGCGGCGCTCGACGCCGAAGTGCGCCGCAGGCTCCCGGCACCGCGACGGCTGCTGCTCGACCCCGACGTCCTCGACGTGGCGCTCCCGCTCAGCGGCAAAGCGACCGCGGCCGGGCTCGGCGTCCTGCCGCGCGGCTCGGTCTCCCGGGTCGACGGCGACCACCTGCGCTTCTTCGTGTACTGGAAGGAGGCGGGGAAGCGGACCGACTACGACCTCTCCGCGCTGCTCCTGCGCGGCGACTACAGCACCGACACCTGGCTCTCGTACACGTCGCTCAGGACCGTCGGCGGCCGGCACTCGGGCGACATCACCGAAGCGCCCGACGGCGCCTCGGAGTTCATCGACCTGTCCCTGGACCGTGTGCGCAGCCCCTTCATCGCTCCTCAGGTCGACATCTACGCGGGCGAGGGCTTCGACGAGGTCGAGGAGTCGTTCTTCGGGTTCATGGTGCGGGACGGCGCGCGGAAGGGCCGCCCGTTCGAGCCGCGGACGGTGCGGATGAAGTCGGAGCTGCGCGGGACGGGCCGGGTGGCGCTGCCGCTGGTGTTCCGGCGCGGCGACGACGGACGGTGGCGCGCCAAGTGGCTGCACCTGTACCTGCGGGGCATCTCGTCGGGCAACCAGGTCGAGGAGAACCAGGCGTCGGTGTCGAAGGTGGTGCGCGCCGTCGTGGAGCGCGACCAGCTGACGGTGGCCTACCTCGCCGACCTGATGTCCGACGAGGCGACGACCGTGCATGTGTGGGAGAGCGGTGCGCCGGTGCCGGACGAGCCGGTCACGTACATCGGTCTGGAGCGGCCCGAGGGGCTGCACCCGGACTCCCGCGTCATCACCCTCGGAAATCTGCGCGACCTGATACCGGCGTGAGTGTTAGCGTTGCCCGTGGCGAGGCCATGAAGGGGCTTCCTTCTCACATCACTCTCTGAAACAAGCCTCTTCGCTTTCCTCGCCCTTTTTCTTGCCCTACTGCTGCTCCTGCTCCCGCTCCTGCTCCTCCTTCGCTGCCTCGTCCGCGCGGGACGCGCGCCGTCCCCGTGTGACGGCCAGGACGGTGCCCACCACGGCGATCACCGCGATCGCGATGGCGATGCTGAGCCCGCCCTCGGTGTCCCAGTACACGTCCTCCAGGCTGATCAGGAGGGCCGCCTCGTCGATGACGAGGGCCATCCCCACCCCGTAGGCGAGGCCGAGCCAGGCCCGGGCGCGCGGCGAACTCTCGGACAGCGCGGTCGCGCCGACGATCATCAGGAGCAGGATGCCCCACACGTAGTGGTGCAGGTGGACCCCGCCCGCGCTGACGTCGCCGAAGCCGCCCACGTCGATGTGGATGAGCCAGGTGAGCAGCCGCATCCCGCCGAAGGTGAGCGTGAACCCGTACCAGGCGAGGACGTAGCCGCGGCGCTCGGGCGAGATGCCCGGCAGCAGGCGCAGCAAGGGCGCGAACTTCTTCGGCTCCTTGGACGAACGGGACCGGTCGCGCAGGGGCGTCGACATCATGCGGGTCCTCCGGGGCCGTCCGCGATGAACTTCTGGACCAGCGTCGCCATGGCGTCGGGCGCGCTGTAGTGGGCGGCGTGGGCGGCGCCGGGGATCTCGGCGGTGCGGCCGTCGGCGACGAGGGACGCGATCCGGCGCGTCCAGGGCGGGGACGCGAGGGGGTCGCCCTCCCCGCGGACGACGAGGGCAGGGACCTGGACCCGCGCCAGATGCGCCTCGAAGGACCCGGCCGCGTCCCGCAACGCGTGCCGGTACTCGGCGGCACACCGCAGCAGCCCGGTGACCAGGTAGTCGAAGACCGCGAGCCCGAACAGGCGCAGCGGTTCGCGGGGGGCGTCCCGGACAAGGAGCGCGCACTGGCGCCAGGCCGGCACGGCGGGGTCGAGCGCCGGGCCGACCAGGACGAGCCGGCTCACCATGTCCGGGTGCTCGGCGGCCAGGGCCGCGGTGACCTGGCAGCCGACGGAGTTGGCGACCAGCACGACCGGGCCGAGGCCGAGCCGTCGGTGCCAGTGCGCGAGGGCGCGGGCGTGCTCCGCGATGTCCGGCGCGCGGGAGGCGGCGCCCCGCGAGCGCGCGTTGCCGGGCAGGTCGGGCACGAGGACGCTCGCTCCTTGTGCGGCGAGCCGCCGGGCGAGCGGAACGAAGTAGCGGCCCGAGAGCCCCAGTCCGTGGACGAGCACCACGGCCGGTTCGCCCTCGCGCGGGGGCGCACCGAACGCGCGGGTGAAGAACCCGCCCCTTTTCGTCAGATCCATCGGCCCACCCTTACCTTGTGCGCGGCCCGTGGCCGTGGCGGCCCCGCCGGGTGCGGGGAACTACCACTCCCCGGACATGGCAAACGGGGGGCGGGCGGTCTGCGGTGGTCAGGGCCGGGGTCATGGCGACCGGTTGCCCGTGCAGTCCACAAGTAATCGGTTCCGCCCCGCGACCCCACCGTGGGCGCGGGGCGGCGACAGCCGGGCCGCGTTACGCGGAGGGCACCGAGCCGGTGGCGTAGTAGGGCTTGCAGACCGTCCCGTCGTAGTCGGTGGCGATCTCCAGGAGACTGCGGCCGTCGGCCGAAGGGAGCAGCGCCGAACTGTAGTTGGGGCAGTAGTCGACGGTGGTCGAGGACACGGCGACGGGCGCGGCGATCTCCCGCCAGGCGCCCGCTCCCCCGTTGTCGTTGACCCACACGGTGCGCCCGCTGCCCGCCGCGACCGAGTCGTCCTTGTTGTGCATGACCTGGCCGATCAGGAAGAGGCGGCCGGTGGCGGAGCCGCTCAGGGGCGCCCAGGCCACGGTCGGCGCGTGCTTGAAGTACTTGCCGTCACCGGTCTCGGGGCGGTAGCCGAGGTGGGCGGGATCGCCCCAGTTCCAGCCGTCGGCGGAGGTGCGGTAGTGCACGACGCACACGTACTGCCCGGCCGCGGCGCAGATCTCGTACGTCATGAAGTACGTGCCGTTGGCCAGGCGCCGTACGACGGCCATGCCGGGCCGGTCGGAGGCGAGGTTGCTGGCGATGGTGGCGTGGTGGCCGGACCAGTTCACGCCGTTCGTGGTGCGGGCGGCCATGAGTTTCTGGCTGTGCGCGGCGTCGGTCTCGTCGGAGTAGTGGGCGACGAGTTCGCCCGCGGCGTCGACGGAGAACTCCGGTTCCCACAGGCCCTTCTCGTTGCCCGCGGTCGCCACGGTGGAGAGGTGGCTCCAGGTGCGGCCGGTGTCCGAGCTCTTGAAGACGCGCAGGGCCATCCGGCGGCCGGGTTCGTCCTGACCGACCGAGGCCGCCCAGAGCAGGGTGCCCGCGGGCAGGTTCCCGATCTGGCGCGGGAGTTCGAAGAGGGTGGAGCAGCACAGCCCCTGACCGCCCGCCGCCTCCGGGTCGGTGACCGTGCCGACCTGGCGGAAGGTGCGGCCGCCGTCGGTGGACTCGTGGACGGCGCCGAGGCCGTTGTTCCCGGAGAAGGTGACGACGGAGGCGAGGACCCGCCCGTTGGCCGATCCGCTGTGTTCGAGGCGGATGGCGCGCGGGTAGAGGCCGGTGCCGTCGCGCAGCTTGGTGCCGGTGGCCGCGTCGGCGGTGCCGGACTGGACGGCGCCGAGCAGCGAGACGAGCAGCCCGAGGAGCACCACGGCGGTGAGGGCCGCTCTTCGCCGGGGGACTTGGGGGACCGGTTCGAGCGGGCGCACGGGCGACTGCGGCTGCATGGAGCCTCCTCCGGTGAACGATTTACATCGTTGTACTCAGTGGGTGAAGAGGCGTCAAGAGGCGGTGCTGTGCGGCATGAGAGGCCCCATGCCGCACAGCGCCGCAGGGAGAAACAGTGTCCCGACTACCGGATCTCAGCCCCGGCCGAGCACACAGAACTCGTGGCCGTCGGGGTCGCTGAGGCACTTCCAGGAGACGTCGCCCTGGCCGAGGTCCAGGTCCGTGGCGCCCAGCCCGCGCAGGCGCACCACCTCCGCCTCCTGGTCGTCGCCCGCGTACGGCAGCAGGTCGATGTGGACGCGGTCCGGCACCGTCTTCGGGCCCTGGCGGAGGAACTCGACGTAGGGGCCGACGCCCTTGGCGGAGCGCAGCCTCGCGTGGTCGTCGTCGACGTCGTGCAGGGTCCAGTCCGTGGCGGCGTCCCAGAACCCGGCCATGGCGCGCGGGTCCACACAGTCGATCACGATCGCGGCGATCGGACCGGTGTCGCGGTACATGTCGCGCGGTTCGAGCACGCAGAACTCGTTGCCCTCCGGGTCGGCGAGGACCACCCAGGGCACGTCGCCCTGTCCTACGTCGACGGGGGTCGCGCCGAGCGCGCGCAGGCGGGCGACCAGCTCCGCCTGGTGCGCCCGCGAGGTGGTGGCGAGGTCGAGGTGCACCCGGTTCTTGGTGGCCGACTTCGGTTCCGGGACGGTGACGACGTCGACGCAGACGGCGGACGCGTCCGGCCACACGAAGCCGTCGCCGGGTTCGACGTTGGTGACGCCGGGGGCCTCGCTGGACACGCCCCAGCCGAGCGCCGCCGCCCAGAAGCCGCCGACCACGGCGTCGTCCAGGGCCTTGATGTTCACGTTCACAGGTCGCAATGCCATGGCGGTGACCCTACGCATCCGGCGCGGGCCCCGACAGGTGGCGTCACCGAAGAGAGATCGACTTGCCGCGGCCGGCCCGGCGCCCGCTCCTCACGAGGGCCTGTGCGTCACGGCTTGAGCGGCAGAGGCAGCGGCAGCGACAGCGGCTGCCGCGCCGCCGCCGTCGACTCGCGGACGTCCAGCCAGTGCGGCGCCACGTGCACCTCGAACGGCAGCGGTTCGCTCGCCCGGATGCGGGCCGCCAGGCACTTCACGGCGAGGGCCGCGATGGCGCCCTTGTCGGGGACGAGCGTCGTCAGGGACGGGGTGGCGTAGAGGGCCTCCTCGGAACCGTCGATACCCGCGAGCGCGATGTCACCGGGCACGCTCAGGCCCGCTTCGTGGACCGCCCGCTGCGCGCCGACGGCCAGCAGGTCGCTGAAGCAGAAGACGGCGTCCGGGCGCAGCTCCGGAGGGAGACCCAGCAGGGTGCGCATCGCGAGCAGGCCGTTGGCCCGGTCGAACTCCCCGATGGCGGGCGCGAGCCGCGGGTCGAACGGTAACCCGGCGTCGTGCAGGGCGAGTTGGAACCCTTCCAGGCGCTGCCGGCTGGTGGCCGACGCCTTCACGTCCGCGCCGATCGCGGCGACACGTGTGCGCCCCAGGCCGACGAGGTGTGCGGTGACGTCCCGTGCCGCCGCGACGTTGTCTATGAGGACGTGGTCGGCGACGACATGGTCGCGCTGGTAGCCGCGCTCGCCGAGCAGGACGAGCGGAAACGCGTCGGCGACGGGCGCGAGTTCGGTCGTGGAGACGTGCAGCGGCGACAGGATCACCCCGTCGAGCAGCGAGGCGCCCACACCGGTGGCGAGGCGCAGCTCCTCCGCCGGGTCGCCGAGGGTCTCCTCGATGAGCACGGTGAGGCCGAGGGCGGTGGCCTCCGCGCGGATATGGTGCGCGAGTTCGGCGAAGTACGGTGTGGTCAGGTCCGGGACGGCGAGCGCGATCAGGCCGCTGCGGCCGGTGCGCAGTCTGCGGGCCGAGGGGTTGGGCCGGTAGCCGAGTTCGCGGACGGCGCGCAGGACCCGTTCCCGGGTGGCCGGTGACACCTTGGGCGCGTCGCGTACAACGTTGGACACGGTCTTGATGGAGACGCCCGCCCGTATCGCCACGTCTTTGAGTGTCACGGCTGTCATGGAACGACCCCCTTGGTCAAGTTGCCCATCGATTATGCACTTTCGAGCAGCGCGGGCCAGCGGGCGGTGGATGCGGACTGGGCGGCGCCGAAGGGTTGACCCCGTGGACACACGGAAGTTACAACGTTGGAACCACAGTCCACGGCAAGCGCTTGCTGCCGTGCACGCAGGGCGCGCCTGTCCGAACCTTCCGGGAGGACCGCATGTCTCCGCACCCCCCATCCGCTCCGCCGGGTCCATCCGCTCCGCCGGGTCCATCCGCTCCCCTGGCCCGCAGGACCGTCCTCGGCACCGCCCTGGCCACCGCGCTCACCGGGTGCTCCACCGCGAGCGGCGGCTCGGGCGGCGGGATCTCCCTCACGTTCACGTGGTGGGGCAACGACGACCGGGCCGCGCGCACCGAGAAGGCGGTCCGCCTCTTCGAGAAGGAGCATCCCGGCGTCACCGTCCGCACCTCCAACGCCGAGTTCGGCGCGTACAAGCAGAAGCTCGCGACGCAGGCGGCGGGCGGCGGCATCCCCGATGTCGCGCAACTCGACTACCGGCAGATCTCGCAGTACGCGGGCGGCGGCGCCCTGCTCCGCCTCGACGACGCCGTCAGGGAGCAGCGCGTCCGGACCGCGGACATGGACAAGACCTTCCTGCGCACCGGGAGCTACGAGGGCGGGCAGTACGCCGTGCCGATGGGGCGCGGGATCACGGGTTACGCCTACGACGCCGCCATCTATGGGAAGGCGGGTGTCCCCACGCCCGAGCCGGGTTGGACCTGGCAGGACTGGACGGACGCCCACCGGCGGATCGTCGCGCTCGGCCTGCGCTCCCCCGACGGCCGCCCCTACACCGGCTGCAACGACGGCGGCGGCAACGAGGACGTCTTCGAGGACTGGCTGCGCGGCCGCGGCGGACGCCTCTACGCCAGCCAGACCCGGCTCGGTTTCACCGAGGACGACCTGACCGAGTTCTGGACGTTCTGCGACCGGCTGCGCAGGCAGGGTCTCGTCGCCGCCGCCAGGGACTCCACGCAGGCCAAGTCCACCGAGACCAGCCCGATGGGCCGCGGCCTCGCCGCCGCCGACTTCACCTGGGACGCCCCCTTCCCCGGCTACCCCGCCCTCCTCGGCGACCAGGTCCACTACGCGCCGGTCCCCACCACCGGCGGCCGCCAGGGTGCCTACTTCAAACCCTCCATGCTGCTCGGCGTCGGGGCGCACAGCGCCCACCCGAAGGAGGCCGTCGCCCTGGTCGACTTCCTCCTCAACGACACGCGCGCGGGCGACATCCTCGGCTTCACCCGCTCCACCCCGCCGAACCGCACGATCGCCGCCCGCGTCGCCGCGACGCTCGAAGGGGCGGAACGCGAGATCTACGACTACGCGCAGAAGATGGAGAAGTACGGCCTCGATGCGCCGCCCACCGCACCGCCCCGCGGTGACGTCCCCCTCCAGATCGCCTTCGGGCGCGCGTACCAGCGCGTCATGTTCGAGCAGACCACCCCGCGTCGGGCGGCACGCGAACTCATCGACGAGGCCCACCGGGAGCTGCGGTCATGAGCACAGCCACGACCGGCGCGCCACCGCGCGCGCACGAGACCACCGAGCCACGGAAACCGGCGGGAGGGCGTCGCCCACGGCGCGAACGGCAATGGCCCGCCTACGTGTTCCTCTCCCCCTGGATGATCGGCGCACTGGTCCTGACGCTGATCCCGATGGCCGTCTCGCTCTACCTGTCGTTCACGGACTACAACCTGTTCGACCCACCGCACTGGATCGGCCTGCGCAACTACACGGAGATGCTGACCGAGGACCCGCGCTACTGGCGGTCGGTGGGCACGACCCTGCTGTACGTCGTCATCGCCGTACCGCTGAAGCTCGCCTTCGCGCTCGGCGTCGCCATGCTGTTGCGCAACCTCGGCCGGGGCCGCGCCTTCTACCGCTCCGCCTTCTACGCGCCCTCGCTGCTCGGCGCCAGCATGACGATCGCGCTGGTGTGGCGGGCCCTGTTCAACGACGGCGGCTCCGTCGCGCACGTCCTGGACGCGGTCGGCATCCACACCGGCGGCTGGATCGGTGACCCGGACCTGGCCGTGTACGCGGTCGTGCTGCTCACGGTGTGGCAGTTCGGCGCGCCGATGGTCATCTTCCTGGCGGGGCTCCAGCAGATCTCGCCCGACCTGTACGAGGCTGCCGCACTCGACGGCGCGGGCCGCTGGCGCCAGTTCCTCTCCATCACCGTTCCGATGCTGTCCCCCGTCGTCTTCTTCAACCTGGTCCTGGAGATGATCCAGTCCTTCCAGGTCTTCACCCCCGCCTTCGCGATCAGCGGCGGCGACGGCGGCCCCGCCGACTCGACGCTCTTCTACACGCTCTACCTCTACGAGCGCGGCTTCACCGCCTCCCACATGGGCTACGCGGCGGCGATGGCCTGGATGCTGCTGATCGCGGTCGGCGTCATCACCCTGATTCTCTTCAGGACGTCCCGGTCCTGGGTCTTCTACGCGGACGAGGAGGGGCGATGAACACCGCCACCCGGCGCCGGCTGCCACACACGATCGCGGCCGTGGCCCTGCTCCTCCTCCTGTACCCGCTGGCCTGGCTCCTCGCCACGTCGCTCAAACCCGCCGACGAGGTGGTGACCAGCCTCGACCTGTGGCCCAGCCACCTCGAGTGGTCCAACTACACCACCGCTCTGGACGGTGTCTCCGGCGTCTCCGTCACACGTCTGCTGAGCAACACACTGGTCATCGCGGTCGGCGCCGTCGTCGGCAACGTGCTGTCCTGCTCGCTCGCGGCCTACGCGTTCGCCCGGCTCCGATTCCGGATGCGCTCGGGCATGTTCGCGTTCATGGTGGCGACGCTGATGCTGCCGCACCACGTCGTCCTGATCCCGCAGTACATCATCTTCAACCGGCTCGGCCTGGTGGACACCTACTGGCCGCTCATCCTGCCGAAGTTCCTCGCCACCGAGGCGTTCTTCGTCTTCCTCATCGTCCAGTTCATGCGCGGACTCCCCCGCGAACTGGAGGAGTCCGCGCGTATCGACGGCTGCGGCGCCTTCCGCACCTACTGGTCGATCACGCTGCCGCTGAGCCGGCCCGCGCTGATCACCACCGCGATCTTCACCTTCATCTGGACGTGGAACGACTTCTTCACGCAGATGATCTATCTGTTCGCCCCCGAGAAGTTCACCATCACCCTCGCGCTGCGCAGCTTCGTCGACCAGTCCAGCACGTCGGCGTACGGGCCCATGTTCGCCATGTCGGTGATCTCCGTGCTGCCGATCGTGCTCTTCTTCTTCGTCTTCCAGCGCTACCTGGTGCAGGGCATGGCCACCTCCGGACTGAAGGGCTGAGACACATGCGGACACCTGTCGAACCGCGCGGGCGGCGCGAGGCCGGAGAGGTCTTCGGTTCGGGTTTCTCGCTCTTCGCCGACATGTTGCTCGTCGGCCTCCTCACGAGCGTCGCCTGCCTGCCCGTGCTGACGCTGCCCGCCGCGTTCTGCGCCGCGTCCGCCACGCTCGGGGCCGGCGCCCGCACCGGAGCGCCGGTCACGGCCGCCGCGTACGTACGGGCCCTGCGGACGCACCTGACCGCGCGGAGCCTGGCCGGTGGGCTCCTTCCGCCCCTGCTCGTCCTGGTGCTGCTGGTGGACGCGGCGCTCCTGGACAGCCCGCTGCCCGGGGCGCCCGTCATGGCACCCGTCCTCGTCCTGCTCGCCCTGGGGGCGGCGACCGTCGGTCTGCGCTCCACCGCGCTCGGCGGCGCGGACCGGCTGTCGGTGCGCGAGGCGCTGGCCCGTTCGCTCGCGGACCCCCGCCCGGCCGCGCTCCTGGCCGCCGCCGTGCTCCTCGCCGCGCTGCTCGCCTGGTCGATACCGCTGCTCGTGCCGCTGCTGCCGGGCCCACTGGCGTTCGCGGCGACCGTGGTGGAACTGCGGGCCCCTGCCGCTGCCCGCGGTGCACCAGAGCCCGGAGCCTGACCCCGTACGTCGTCCTGCCGGCGGCGCACTCTACAAGTTCGGCTGCCAGGGGACGACCGTGTAGTCGCCCGTGCCCCGCGCGACCTTCTCGAAGGGTGCCGAGCTCACGCACTTGGGCATGGCGCCGGTCTCGACGGGCGTGCCGGTCGAGGCCCAGCTGTAGCCGAGCCGGTCGTGGCGGCCGAGGTCGTGGACGGTGATGCCGACCTGTTTCCCCTTCGCGCCGGGCAGGTCGGAGTCGGTGATGACGCCGGAGACGACCGCTACCTTGCCCCCGGTGACAAGGCAGTTGATCTTCGCCTTCGCCCAGGCGCCGTCGCCGTCGAGGTAGTGGCTCCACTCGAAGGTCCCCGTCGCCTTGAGCGGGTTGTCCGTGTCCTTCGCCGCCAGGTGCGCGTCGAAGGAGAGGGTGATGTCTTCCGCGCTGGACCGCTGCAGCTTCGCGGTGCCGGTGAGAGCGGCGGCCTCCCGTCGGTGGTCCCCGTCCGCGTCCCCGTTCGCGTCCCCGTTCGCGGACGCGGCGGTGGATCCGGCCGCCGCGGCGGTGAGCAGGAGCGTGGCACAGAGTACGGCGGTCCTCGTACGGCGGTTCATGGCGGTCCTCCCGGTGAGTGGGTCGCTCGGACGGCTTCCACTCTCCGGGCTGCGCGCTCCCGCCACATCGCGCCCGAGGTGGCATCGGACGTCCGCCGGAGGGTGGGAGATCCCGAGCGGCCTGCGTCCCCAGGAGGACACGCGCGTACGACCGAGGTCGCGCGCTAGCGGGCGAAGCCCCAGTCGAGCATCTTGGCGGCGTCGCCGAAGACCTCGTGGTCGGCGCCGACGATGGCGCCGACCAGGGTGCGATGGTCGCGCTCCGCCGCGAACACGAGGGAGTAACCGGCCTCGGCGCCGCTGCCGGTCTTGATGCCGAGAGCGCCGTCGTAGGTGCTCAGCAGGTCGTTGGTGGTGTTCCAGGTGTAGTAGCGGGTGCGGCCGTTGGCGGCGGGGGCCTCCGTCTTGTACTGCTTGAGCTTGACGATGTCGGCGAAGACCGGCTTCAGCATCGCGCGCTGGCCGAGCTTGGCGAGGTCGCGGGCGGTGGAGCGGTTGTCACCGTGCGAGATGCCGTCGAAGGAGTCGAAGTGGGTTCCGCTGAGGCCCAGTTGACGTGCCTCGGCGTTCATCCGGTTCTCGAAGTCGGCGACGCGCGCCTCGATGGTGTCGCCGGTGCCGAAACTGTCGGCGAGGGCCATCGCCGCGTCACCGCCGGACGGGAGCAGCATGGCGTGCAGGAGCTGGCGGGCGGTCAGCCTGTCACCGACCTGGAGGTCGGCCGTGCTGGCGCCGTTCTCCGTCACGTAGTCGCGGTACTCCTGCTTGACCGTGATCTGCCGGTCGAGCGACTCCGGTTCCCTGAGCACCACCAGGGCCGTCATGATTTTGGTCGTGCTGGCCATCGAGACGCTCTCGTCGGCCTTGACGCCGGCCCACATGGCGCGCTCCTGGCTGCCGTCGCGGGCGTCGAGGAGGAAGGCGTGGTCGGCGGTGATGTCGGGGGCGGCCTGGTCGCTCGCGGTCGTCGCGCCCTGGTCCCGGGGTGCCGGTGCGGCGGTGGCCGCCTCGGCGAGGCCGCCGGCCGTGACCGGCAGGACGGCCCCGACGAGCGCGACCGTCGCGATCCTCGCTCCGGTGCGGTGGATCCGGCTGGGGCGGGCGTGCGAACCCATCAGGCATCCTTCTTTCCCGGCGCGGGCGCGTCGGCTCGTGGCGGATCTCGGTGCACCGCGGAACCCGGTACACAGCGGAACTCGGTACACAGCGGACTCGGTACACCTGCGGAAGCAGGTACACCTGAGGAACTCAGTGCATACCGAACCTACTTGCGCACGGACGCAGATTGTCAAGATCGCCATGTCATGGCCCCGTAACAGGCTCTACAACGATGGAGATGTCGTGCAGACACTCGGCGGGTCCTATGACCCGGACAGCGTTGCGCACAGGGCCGACTCCGCTCCGCCACCGGCGCGGGGCCCCGGTTCAGGTCGGCGGCGCGGGCACCGGGTGGTGGTCGAGGGCCCGGGCCACATGGACGAGGTGGGAGGCCATGGCGCGGCCGGTCGAGGTGGCCCAGTCGTGGCCGCGGTCGTCGTCCAGGTAGTCGGGGCCCGGGCCGGGGCCGAGGTGCCAGTAGGTCCACGCCTGGCCCGGAATCGTGTAGCCGATGTCGCCGAGGGCGCCGTGGATCTCGCTGATGACGTGGTGGGCGCCGTCCTCGTTGCCGGTGACGACGGTTCCGGCCACCCGGTTGAAGGCGACGGGGCGCTCCTGGTCGTCGGTCTCGGCGAGCATGGCGTCCATCCGCTCGAGCACGCGCTGGGCGACGGAGGAGGGGCGGCCGAGCCAGGTCGGCGACGCGATGACCAGGATCCGCGCCGCGAGCAGCTTCTCGTGCACGTCCGGCCAGTCGTCCCCCTCCCCCATGTCCGTCTCGACGCCGGGCTTCAGGTTCAGGTCGACGGCCCGCAGAAGGTCCACCTCGACTCCGTGCCCCTTGAGGGCGGCGATGACCGTGCCGGCGAGTGCCTCCGTGTTGGAGGGTTGTGGTGAGGCTTTGAGGGTGCAGTTGATGACGAGTGCTCGCATGGGGCGAACCCCCCCGTTCCCCACCGGTGCCGAGCGCCCCTGACACGTATTCACCCGGCCGTGTGCGCAGGTGTCTCAGGCGGCGTCGAGCAAGGTGTCGAAGGCGGACGGCAGCCGCTTCCACGCGTCGCGCCCCGCGGCGTACTCCGCGTCGGTGAGGAGGCAGGAGTCGAGCAGCCGGGCGAGGTTGTCGCGGTCGAGCCCCGGTGACGTGAAGACGAGGTGCTGACAGCGGTCGCCGTGCGCGGGATGCCAGTCGAGCGCGGCGGCCGCCCTGCGCACGGGCGGGACCAGGTCCCAGGCGGCGTCGGGCAGCGAGGCGAGCCAGGGCCCGGCGTTCTCGACGCACAGGGCGCCGCCCGCCGCGTCCCAGGCGAGCAGGGTGTCGGGGCGGTCCGCGAGCCAGAACCGGCCGCGGCTGCGCGCGGCGGCGCAGCACAGGTCCTCCAGGGCCTGGTAGAGGCGGCCGGGGTGGAAGGGCCGGTCGTGGTGCCAGACGAAGGTGACGACCCCGGACGCGTCCGCCTCCTGCGGCAGCAGCGCGCAGGCCGGGTGCTGCGCGGCGGCCGCGCTCTCCACGTCGAACCCGGCGAAGGCGAGGCCGGCGAGTTCGGCGGACCCGGCGGCCACGTGCCGGGCCAGCGGGTGGAGCTGGGCGAGGAGCGCGCGGTCCTCGTCGTCGGCCTCCTCACTGTCGACGACGGCGAGGACCGGGGCGTACTCCAGCTGCCTGGCCCAGGTGTCGCTGACCGTCCGCTGGTCGCTCGCCGCGGCCGCGAGCCCCACGTCGGCGAGGTCGTCGCCGTTGCCGAGGCAGGGCAGGACGAGGGCGGGGTCGACGGCCGTGACGACGTTGGTGAGTGCGAGTACGTCACCGGCGTGCGCGGCGACGACCTCGGCCATCGCCCTGGGCTCGACGGAGTCCCACAGTTCGACGATCGCGAGCCGGGTGAGCCCGCCGTCCGCGAGCCGCTCCAGCTCGGGGACGAGGTCCTCGCGCAGGGCGCAGCACGCGCAGTCGTTCACGAGCGCGGCCTCGCCGCGGGACAGCTCGCCCGAGGCGTCGCGCAGGACGCGCAGGACGGTGCCGTCGCCCGCGGTGGACAGGTCGTGGTGGAGGGCGACGCTGTCGGGGACGGTGCGCAGCAGGCCCTCGACCGTTTCCCGGCGCGCGGCGGAGTGGAGCCCGGCCACGATCACGACGGGCATGCGGGTTCCGTGGTTCATAGGTGTCCTTCGGGCGGGCGAGCCCGGGGGCTCGGTCTGGGTGCGGGGCGCGTGTGCATCGCGGCGGATGCCATGACGTACTCTAATGACAATGGTTTCCATTTCCAAGTCACCTGTCCGTGCTCACCCCCCGAAAGGCAGGTCCACATGTCCGCCCACTGCCAACTGACCGGCGCCCGGCCGGGCTTCGGCAACTCCGTGTCCCACTCGCACCGGCGCACCTCGCGCCGCTTCGACCCCAACATCCAGCGCAAGCGGTACTGGCTGGCGAGCGAGGGGCGGCACGTCCGCCTCACGCTCAGCGCGCGCGGCGTCAAGACCGTCGACCGCATCGGCATCGAGGCCGCCGTCGCCCGGATCCGCGCCCAGGGAGGAAAGGTCTGATGGCCAAGAAGAGCAAGATCGCGCAGAACGAGAAGCGCAAGGTGATCGTCGCCCGGTACGCCGCACGCCGCGCCGAGCTGAAGCGCGTCATCGGGCGCCCGGACACCCCGCCCGCCGAACGGAGCGCCGCCCTCGCCGAGCTTCGCCGCCAGCCGCGCGACGCCAGCGCGACCCGGGTCCGCAACCGCGACAGCGTGGACGGGCGCCCGCGCGGTCACCTGCGCAAGTTCGGGCTGTCGCGCGTACGGGTGCGGGAGCAGGCCCATGCCGGATTCCTGCCCGGGGTCACCAAGTCCTCCTGGTGAGCCGTGAGTTGAAGAGCTGAGGGGCACGCAGGGTGGTGCGGCGCCCTGCGGGTCCCGGGCGGTCAGCCGGGGTCATCGGGCGGCAGTCAGCCGGAGTCATGGGCGGCAGTCAGCCGGGGGCACCGGGCGGCGGGCGCCGGGCCGCGGGCGCCGGCTGTCGCTACGCGGGGGCGTCCTCCTGAGCGAACCGCTCGTTGGCCCGGTCGATCTCCGGCATGTGTGTCTCGGCCCACTCCCGCAGCACGGCGAGGGGTTCGTCCAGGGAGAGGCCGAGCGGGGTCAGCCGGTAGAACACCCGGGGCGGCACCGTCGGTTCGACGCGCCTGGCGACCAGCCCGTCGCGCGCCATGCCCCGCAAGGTGACCGACAGCATCTTCTGCGAGATGCCCGGCATCCGGCGCCGCAGCTCCGCGAACCGCACCTCGCCCGCCCCCTCGGTCTCCCCCGCCTCTTCCGCCTTCTCCGCCTCCTCCGCCTCCTCCGCCTCCTCCGCCAGCACCTTGACCGCCATGGAGACCCACTTCGTGCCGATGCGGTCGAGGAGCTTGCGGGTCGGACACGCGGGCGCGAAGAGATCACCGCGCGGACCGGTCGCGCCCTGCGCCGTCGAGTCGGTCATGGTCACCTGGACCTCACCACCTGTCGCCGAAGTGCCGTCTTCCGGTGCCCAGCCTAGCCACCTAGCGTGCCCTGGTATCCGATGGTTACCGGTCCTGATCACCGGTTGTCGAAAGGTGCGCCATGTCCTCTCCCTCCGCCCAGGTGGAACTTCGCCGTGTCCGGGTCAACGGCGTTCATCTGAACGTCGCGCTCGCCGGACACGGCCCCGCCGTCCTGCTGCTCCACGGTTTCCCGCACACCTGGCAGGTCTGGGAGCGTGTGCTCGGGCCGCTGTCCGCCCGGCACCGGGTGATCGCCCCCGATCTGCGCGGATTCGGCGCCAGCGAGCGCGCGTCCGCCGGCTACGACGCCGACACGCTCGCCGACGACGCCCGCGCCCTGCTCACCTCCTTGGGGGTCGCCTCCGCCGCGGTGGTGGCCATCGACGCGGGGGTGTCCCCGGCCCTCTCCCTCGCCCTGCGCCACCCCGGCCTCGTACGACGGCTGGCCGTCATGGAGGCGGTGGCCGGTGGGCTGCCCGGGGCGGAGGACTTTCTGGCCGATGGACCCCCGTGGTGGTTCGGTTTCCACGCGGTGCCCGGCCTCGCCGAGTCCGTACTGGCGGGCAACGAGGCGCGGTACGTGGACTTCTTCCTCGACAGCGGAACCCTGGGCGAGGGCGTGCCGCCCGCCGTGCGGGACGCGTTCGTCGCCGCCTACAGCGGCCGCGACGCCCTGCGCTGCGCCTTCTCGTACTACCGTGCCCTGCCGGAGAGCGCGCGGCAGTTGCGGCGGGCCACGGAACGGGCGCGGCTCACCATGCCGGTCATGGTCGTCGGCGCGCACCCGGTGGGCCCGGCTCTGGAGCGTCAACTGACGCCCCTGGCCGATGACTTGACGGGCCATTCACTCGACGACTGCGGTCATATCGTGCCGCTGCACCGGCCCGCCGCCCTGCTGCGACTCCTCAGCCCTTTCCTCGCGTCAGCGTCTTGAGGAGCGCCCCCGCCATGGCCTCCTGCCCCTTGGCGTTGGGGTGCGCCGGGGCGGCCGGTGAGGTCGGGCTCAGGGGTTCGATCCAGCGGTCGGCGGGGGCTTTGCACATGTCGTGTCCCACCGTCGGGCGATACGTGTCGACGTAGTCGGCCCGGTTCAGGTGTGCCACGGCGCGCAGCATGAGGTTAAGCCGTTTCTGGGTGTCCCGCAGGTAGGGGAAGTCCTTGGCCGCGAAGGGGACGGTCGGGTAGCAGCCGGTGCCGTCGTCGGGCAGGAGCGCGGGATAGCCGACGACGACCACGCGGGCGTGAGGCGCTTTGGCGTGCACGGCCCGCAGGACGCGGGTGACCTTGGGCGCCGTCTGGAGGATCTTCAGCGTCAGCGCGTCGTAGCCCGCGGCGTTGTAGTGCTTCTGGCAGGGGTTGCCGGACAGGTCCTGCGCGCCGAGTCCCGCGCAGGTGCTGATGATCGAGCCGAAGCCGATGTCATTGCCGCCGATCTGCAGGGTCACGAGGTCGGTGTCGCGTCGTACGGCGTCCAGCTGGGGCTTGTTGGTGCCTTGCGCCTGCCACATCTCGGCGGTCGTCGCGCCGCCGCAGCTCACGTCCGTGAACGACGTGAGGTGACGGCTCCGGGCGGTGAGCGACGGGTAGTTGTGGTCGGACCGCGCGCAGCCGGCGTCGACCTGGGCCGGAATCCCGGGCCCCGAGGTGTAGGAGTCGCCGAGCGCCACGTAGGCCGGGCGGTGGCCTCCCGACGGTGCGCCGGGGGCGGCGGCCGCGGCCGTGCCGGCCAGTCCCACGGTGAGCGCGCAACTGCTCAGCGCCGCGAGCGCCGTCGTCGTACACCGCTTGGCTGTCGCTGTGGCCGCACGCGTCCCACGCCTCATGTTGCCCCTCCCCTGGAACAGGCTCTCCGGAAGATTCGCACCTTACCCCGGCGCCGGGGCCGTTGGAGTGTCGCGGCCGCTTCTCATATGACTCCCGCATGTATGGGTAAGGGGCGGATTGCCACGGGCCCGGCCACCGAAAGAACGAATTCCCTTTTCGCCCGCACCCTTGCCCGTACGGAATGCGCAATGCGCGCGTTTGGCTGGATGTGTCCGTCCCGGGCCTCCCCCCTTCCCCCCACACACACCACAGCGAAAGGCATTCATGGGCCGCCGCCGTTTCTCCGTCCGTCTGACGTTCGGGTGCCTGCTCGCCGTCCTGGCGTGCACGTCCCCCGCGCTGTGCGCCCCGCCGCCGTCACCGGAACGTCCCGCGCCGAAGGGCGGCCACGGTGCGGAAGGTTTCCCGATGCGCATCGTCGCCTTCGTCGCCAACAGCGGCTCGAACAACGTCTCCGCCTTCGACGTCCGTCTCGAACGGCCCCTCAGAACCGTCTCCGTCGGCAAGGAGCCGACCGGTGCCGGCGCGGCCCCGGACGGTGCGCACGCATACGTGGCGAACGGCAGGGCCGGGACGGTTTCCTTCATCGAGACCACCGGCCAGAAGGTGGTCGCGACCGTCCCGGTCGGCCCCTTTCCCTATTCCGCGTTCCCGAGCCGCGACGGGCGCCGGGTTTTCGCGGCGAACTGGGGCAGTGACGATGTGTCGGTCATCGACACGCGCAGCCGAAAGGTCGTCGCGACACCGTGGACCGGCGCGCTCCCGCACAGTGTGGCGACGCTGCCCGACGGAACCGCTTATGTCACCGACAGCGGCGGCAACGACGTCACGGTCCTGTCCAAGGAGAACAAACCCGTGGCCCGTATTCCGGTGGGCGATTTCCCCAGCGGAATCGCCGCCACCGGGAAAGGGGACCGGGTCTTCGTCGCCGATACGGGTGCCGGCACCATCTCGGTGATCGACCCCGCCACCCGGAGGACCACGGCGACCTGGCCGGTCGGCAAAGCGCCGCTGAGCCTCGGCGTCAGCCCCGACGGACGGCGGCTCTACGCGGCGGACTCCGGGGCCGGTCAACTCCTCGTCATCGACACGAAGTCCGGCCGCGTACTGTCCCGGGTACCCGTCGGCAAGAACCCGCAGGGCCTCGCCGTCGCCCCGGGCGGGAGCCGGGTCTGGGTCACCAACGAGGGTTCCGACACCGTCTCGGTCGTCGACCCGACGGTCCCGAAGGTACGGACGACCCTGCGCACCGGGCACGGGCCCGAGGGCATCGCCATCACACCGAGGTGACTCGCCATCACACCAAGGGGAGCGGAGCGGTAGCCGCCACGCTCAGTCCCGGTCGACGTGCTCGCGGAGCACCTTGAGGTCGGCCGCGTCGATGTCGTACGTCGTCTTGTTCCAGTCGCCGGTGTTCACTACGTCGACGGACCAGACGGCGGCGCCCTGGTCCGTGTCGTCGAGTTCGACGGAGGTGACCGTGCCCTTCGTCCTGCCGGTCGCGGTCCCGGCGGCCTGCTGCGGCGTCACCTTGGCCTTGGAGAGCAGGCCGGCGAGTTCCTTCTTGTCGTCGGTGTCCTGGTCCGAGTCGGTCCGGGCCGCACCTGCCTTCCCCGTGACCGCGTCCACGCGGACGGTGCTCTTCGTCCCGTCGTCCGCCGCGACCTCGGCCTCCCAACTCGGCTTGTCCGCTGGGCCCTTGAGCTCGATGGAGACCGGCTTCGAGCCGCTGACGGCCTTGACGGCGGTGTCCATCGCCTTGTCGTAGCCGACCTTGGCCTTCGGCACGAGGGCCTTCCGCTCGGCCTGGTCCCCGGTGAGCTCACCCGCCGAGGCCGAGGGCGACATCGAGCCCGAGGCGGAGTCCGAACCCGAACCCGAGTCCGAGGGCGACGTCGACGCGCGGGCGTTGTCGGGCGCGGACCCCGTCTGCGCCGGGTCGTTGTCGTCGCCGCACGCCGTGAGAAGGACGCCCGCAGCGGCGACGGCGCACACCAGACCGATACCGCGAGAGACGCTCGCGCGACGGCGCACAGGGGCAGAAATATTCCGTTCTGTACTCATATCGCAACGTTACGACGCGCCGGAGCCGCACCAGGGCCCCGCACGGCACAGCCGTCACCCGGCTGCCCCCGCCGCGTCCCTCCGTCGGCTCCACTCCCGCAGCGCATTGACCCGGTGATCGGGCCACGAACCGCCGAGCAGTGGCTCCACGCGCGCGTAGGCATCGGCGGTGCGCCGGTCGTCCCGCATGGCGAGGCCGTAGGCGGCCTCCAGACGTACGACCGGGTCGGCCGCGCCGAGCGCCGCGTACAGGGCGTCGGCCACGGCCGGGTTCCGGTCCGGGGAGACCGCGAGGGTTTCCACCGCCTGGGACGGCGGCTCGGCTCCCGCGTCCGCGAGCAACCCGAGCAGGACGCCGGTGTTCTCGGCCCGCAGCCCGGCGTCCCCCGCACTCGCCACACAGGCCGCCAGACGCACGCCGGGATCCGGGTCGCGCAGCAGGGTGCGCACAGCGTCCCTGGCCCCGGAGGTACGGGCGCCGCGCACCGCGCAGAGGAGGTAGGGGACTTCGCGGCGTACGCGCGGGTCGGGATGGTCCGCGTAGCGGAGGCCGACGGCCACCCCGTCACGGTGCTCGCGTTCCGTGTAGGCGTCGAGGAGCCTGGCGAGGACCGCGCCGTCCGTTTCGTCCGCCGCCCACGCGACGAGGACCTCACAGTCCTTCTCCTCCCACTCGGGACCGAGGTCGTACACCCCGCGCATCCACAAGTAGTCGGCGGCGAACCGGCGATACGCCAGGTCGGGGGCGTGGCGGTGAGCCGTCACGGCCGACCAGGTCCACGACGCTCCGGGGCCACGGCGGTCCGCGAGGGCGGAGCAGGCGGCCCACCAGTCCACATGGTCCTCGTCCTGGTCCTCGTCGAACCGGCCGACCGCGCGGGCCACCAGTTCGTCGACGGGCACCCGCACCCCGAAGCTCGTCTCCAGTGAGGTGAGAACGGCGCCGTGCCCCGCGCGCACGGCCATGGCGCCACCGACCGAGACCCGCTCAACCCAGTGCAGGCCGTGCGCGTCGTCGTGGACCCGGACCGTCGTGACCGGGCCCCGCACGCCCGCCCTGCGGCGCAGTTCCGCCACCGCGCCCTCCTCGTACCACGTGCGGGCGAGCGCGAGCAGAGCAGCCCGGTCGGCCTCGGGCAGACGGGTCAGAGGGGCGGCGCCAAGGACCGCCTCGACCGTCGCCGGGGAGCCGCCTTCGACGGCGCGGAGCAGCGGCGTCGTCCCGTCCGGCAGCTCATGGCCGGGGTCCGCGCCGCCGTCCACGAGGGCCTCGGCCACCGGAGCGTCGTAGGCCGCGACGGCCAGGCACAGCACCGGCAGGCCGTCCGCGTCGAGCGCGTTCGGGTCGGCTCCGTCGCGCAGCAGGTCCCGGACCGCCCAGGCGTCGCCCGCCTTGATCGCCGCCCGGAGCCGTGGGCCGAGTTCCGCCTCGGTCATGTCGCCGCCCCCGTCGCTCGCACCAGGCCACCCTAGGCCCGGCCGTCAAAGGCGGTTCGACGGCCCGCGTTTCAGAGGCTGCGCGGCGGTGTGTTCCGGATCGCGGAGCGCCTTGCCCAGAGTGCGCAGCCCAGCAGGACGAGGCCGGCCAGGCCGTATGCCCAGGCGTCCATCGTTCCGGCGGCCCAGCCGATGCCCCAGGCCACGGACCACAGGGCGAGCAGGACGCACAGCGCGGTCCACGCCTGGGCCCACATGCGGTGGCGTGCCTCGGTGCGGTGCGGGGTGCCGCGCTCCATCTCTCCCATGTCCGGCGCGGTGTCGTGCTTCTCGTGAAGGCTCATGCCGCCCCGTATGCCCCCGACGGGCTGGTGGAAGCGTCACGTATTTGTCGCGTCCGGGGGCATCCGGCTCTCTACGAAGGGAGTTTCCGTGAGCATTGGTGAGATATCCAGAACGGCCGCCGAGCGGCACGACACCGAGAAGGCAGCGCAGGAAGAGGCGCGTGAGCGGCACGACAGTGAGAAGGCCGCGCAGGAAGAGGCGCACGAGCGGGCCAACCGGCAATGGGCCGAGATCCTGCAGGAGACGCGCGTCGCGCAGACCGGTGTGCAGATTCTCTTCGGCTTTCTGCTGAGCGTCGCCTTCACCCCGAGCTTCGACGACCTCGGCGCCTTCGACACCACCGTCTACGTGGCGACCGTGCTGCTCGGCGCCGCCGCCACCGGCGTCCTCATCGCCCCGGTGTCCCTGCACCGGCTGCTCACGGGCCAGCGGATGAAGGACGACCTGGTGCGTACGGCGGGGCGGCTGATGGTCACGGGGCTCGTCCTGCTCGCGCTCACCATCAGCGGCACGGTGCTCCTGATCCTGCACGTGGTGCTGCCCAATTTGCTCGCAGAGGTCCTGGCCGCCTTGATCCTCGTGTGGTTCGCGCTGTGCTGGTACGCGCTGCCGATGCTGCTCAAGAAGCGCTCGGACCGTCGCCAGGCGGCCGCCTGAGGGGCCACTCCGGGGCGACCGCCCGGGGGCGGCAGTGCCGGTCGATCACGTCTCCGATTCTAATACCGGTATAGTAAGCCCGGTATAGTTATTGGATGCCCGCGCGGCTACGTGAGAAGAGCATGACGTGATCGAGATCCTGAACCCCACCCTCCTGAGCCGGGCCAAGGACACCGGCGCCCTGGTCGGGTCCATCCTCCAGGAGCTGCGCAGCCGCAGCACGGTCGGCACGAACCTTCTGGACATCGACCGGTGGACCCAGAAGATGATCACCGAGGCGGGTGCGCAGTCCTGCTACGTGGACTACGCGCCCTCCTTCGGCCGCGGCCCGTTCGGCCACTACATCTGCACGGCGGTCAACGACGCCGTCCTGCACGGACTGCCCCACGACCGCACCCTGGCCGACGGCGACCTCCTCACGCTCGACCTGGCCGTCTCGCTGAACGGGGTCGCGGCGGACGCCGCCATCAGCTTCGTCGTCGGCAAGCGCGAGGACCCGGCGGACATCGCGCTGATCGAGACCACCGAACGCGCCCTCGCCGCCGGCATCGCCGCCGCCGGACCCGGCGCCCGTATCGGCGACCTCTCCCACGCCATCGGCACGGTGCTGAGCGAGGCGGGCTACCCGATCAACACCGAGTTCGGCGGCCACGGCATCGGCTCGACGATGCACCAGGACCCGCACGTCCCCAACACCGGTCGCCCGGGCCGCGGTTACACCCTGCGCCCCGGACTGCTGCTCGCCCTGGAGCCGTGGGTCATGGCCGACACCGCCGAGCTCGTCACCGACGACGACGGCTGGACGCTGCGCAGTGCGACCGGCTGCCGCACCGCGCACACGGAGCACACCATCGCCGTCACCGAGGACGGGGCCGAGATCCTCACCCTGCCGAAGTAGCCATAACGCCCCGCCGTACCCTGCCGAGTTGATAGCACTGACGGTGAACCACGTCACACCACGCAGGAGTTGAATCATGGCGGCGGACAAGCAACGTGAGCGGCGGGCGGGTGAGCCGCCCCGGACGACCGGTGATCTGGTCGGCCGCCGGACGGAGCTGGCACAGGTCGTGCGGGCGCTCGGCCCCCGCCAGGTGGTGACGCTCGTCGGCGTCGGGGGCGTGGGCAAGACCCGCCTTGCCCAGGGCGTCGCCGCGCAGCTGCCGCCCGAGCTGCGCGACGGGGCGTACTGGGTGTCCCTCTCGGGGCTGCGCGACGGCGCGCTGCTGCCGCACACCATCGCCGAGGCGCTGCCCATGGCGCACCAGACGGCCGTCCCGGTGATCGACGCCCTGGCGCACTACCTCGCCGGGCGCCACCTGCTCCTCGTCCTCGACACGTGCGAGCACCTGACGGCCGAACTGCGGCCCGTGGTCGAGCGGTTGACCGGTGCCTCCCCAGGTCTGCGGATCCTCGCGACGAGCCGGCGTCCGCTCGGCGTGGCGGCCGAGGAGTTGCTGGCCGTGGAGCCGCTGCCGGTGCCGGGCTCCGCGCAGGCGGCGGCCCGGCAGGGCGGCCCGGACGCGGACGCGCTGGTGCTGCTCGCCGAGCGGGCGGCGCGGGTCGTCCCCGGGTTCACGGTCACCGAGGCGGGCCGGCCCGATCTGGAGCGGCTGTGCCGGCAGCTGGAGGGCCTGCCGCTGGCGATCGAGCTGGCGGCGGCCCGGCTGCGCGAACTGTCGCCGGGTGAGCTGGCCGACCGCCTCGCCGACCGGATCTCCGACCGCTTCGCGGTGCTCGACGACGGCAGCGCGACCGTCGACGGTGCTCCGGGGACCGGGCGCGAGGACGCCGGTCAGGCCGACCCGCTGTGGCACCAGGCGCTGCGCACCGCGATCGGCTGGAGCCACCAACTGTGCACCCCCGCCGAGCGGTTGCTGTGGGCGCGCCTGTCGGTGTTCGTCGGCAGCTTCGACGCGGAGGGCGCCGTACAGGTCTGCGGCGACGACCGTCTCGACCGCGCCGACATCCCCCGGCTCCTGTCCGGACTCGCCGAGAAGTCGATCATCACGTGGGAGCCGACGGCGGCCGGTGAGCGCTACCGGATGCTCGACACGATCCGCGAGTACGGCGAGGACTGGCTGCGCAGCCTGGGCGAGGGCCGGGAGTTCCGGCGCCGCCACCGCACCTGGTACCTGCGGCTCGCCCGCGAGGGCGACGCGGCCTGGATGGGGCCCGACCAGTTCTACTGGTACGAGCGCATGCACGCCGAGTTCGACAACCTGCGGCTCGCCCTGGAGTCCTGCCTCGGCTCCGCCGACAGCCGGATCGGCCTCGGCATGGCCGGTGACCTGTGGTTCCTCTGGTACGCGTGCGGGCTCGCCCGGGAAGGACGGCACTACCTCGACCGCGCCCTGGCCGCGTTCACGGGACCCAGCCCGCTCCGCCTCAAGGCGCTCTACGCCCAGGGCCTCGTCCTGACCGAACTCGGCGATCTGCCCGCCCTGGAGGAGATCGACGTCGAGTGCGCCGCCCTCGCCCCGCGGTTCGGCGAGGAGGAGGACAGCCTCGCCAAGTCGGTGACCGTGGTGACGGCGGCGCTGCGCGGTGACGCGATGACCGTGCTGAAGCTGACCGACGAACTGCGCGCCCGGCACAGCCGCTCCCCCGAGACGATGCTCAGCGTTCCCGGCCTCGGCTCGCTCTCCGTCGGCAGCCACGCGCGCGTGGCGATGGGGATGGCCGAGGACGCCCTGCCCGGCCTGGACGAGATGCGGCAGGTGTGCGACGCCGCGGGCGAGACATGGATGCGCGCCTGGGGCGACTCCATCCGCGCCCAGGCCGAACTCGCCCTCGGGCGCGTCGCCGACGCCGAACGGTCCGCCCGCGCCTCCCTGACCGTCAAGCACCGGATGCACGACAGCTTCGGCTCCGGGATGTGCCTGGAAGCCATCGCCCAGTGCGCGATCGCCGACGGCCAGGCGGAACGGGCGGCCCGGCTGCTCGGCCTGGCCCACCAGCTGTGGGACACCCTCGGCCGCCCTCAGGTCGGCATCCCCTCCTGGGTCGCGGCCCACGAGGACTGCGTCGGCCGCACCCGCGCGGCGCTCGGTGCGGCCGCCTACGACCGCGCCTTCGACACCGGCTACCGGACCGACCTCGACGCGGGCATCGCCGAGGCGCTGAACGGTGCGGCGGCCGGATCGTGAGCGGGCCGGGCCGCGCGTGAGGCGGCCCACGGCGCCCGTCCTCGCGCCCGACATGCGGGCATGCCCGGCGCGAGGGACCGTGGAGGGATGACGCACATACAGGTACCCCCGACGGAGACACCCCCGGTGGAAGGCTCGATCGCCGAGGCCCATCAGGAGCGCGCCGACGGCGGGGTGTGGGAACACCCCGCCTGGTGGGTGTGGCTCATCGTGATCGGCGCCGTCCTGGTCGCCGCCTTCTTCGCGGCCCGTATCGCGGGGCTGTGACAGCGGCGCCCCGGCGTCAGCAGGGCAGATCGCCCCGGGAGCGCAGCGCGTAGCGGCGTTCCGCGTAGGCGAGGTCGTCGCGCCACAGCCGTCCCGCCGCCGCGCGCATCAGCGGGCGCAGGGCGGCGGAGGCGTGGCGGGCGAGGGCGAAGCCGGGCCGCTCCGACGTGGCGATCACCGCTTCCACGACGGCGGTGCGGGGCGCGGGGTGGCCGGCGGGGGTGAGCGGCGTGGCGTGCGTCTCCACCACGGAGTCGCGGCCTTCCCCGTCGGTGATGTGCATGACGACCGTGCGGGGCTCCGGCGCGGTGAAGACGGCGCGGACCGGGACGACCAGCCGGGACGTGAGCCGGAAGGAGACCTCCACGACGAACGCGTCGTCCGCTTCGTCCGTATCGCCCGCAGGGCTGTCGACGACGCGCAGGTCGACGAACGAGTACGGGTGGAACCAGGCGCCGTGCCAGGGGTCGAGCCGGTTCGCGACGATGTCCTCCGGTTCGCAGCGGCCGACGCCCGTGTAGACGGCGTGCAGGGACCTGTCCGGCTCCGGGCGCGGCGGGACGACCGGCCGGTCGAGCGGCTGCTCGTCGCCCGCGCCGTTCAGACGCACCCACATCAGCACCCCGTCGTCGTGGACGGGCAGGGTGCGCCAGCCCGCCTTGCCGCCCGTACCGAGGGCGAGCCCGTGCCAGTGGCAGACCACTTCGCCGCACCGTACGGGGCTGTCCTTCAGCGGCGCGCCCAGGTGCGGGCAGGCGCCGGGGCCGGCGGCGAGGTTCCCCTCGTCGTCCCGCCAGACGATGAGTTCCCGGCCCGCGACCGTGCGGCCGAGCGGCTTGTCGCGCGGCACCTCGTCGGGGGACCCGACCACGTACCAGTTGCCGGAGGGGCGGGTCTGGGAGCGTTTCAGCGCGGCCTCGATCAGCGCGGGGCGGGCCGCGCGCCAGGTGGGCTCCTGGCGGTGCCAGGCGGGCGGGTTCCTGCGCAGGGTCAGCGGGAAGCGGGACCGCGTGGGCCGGCCGCTCATGCGGCCCCCCGGCAGACGGGCTCGCCGGTCGCTTCCGCGTGCACGCTCACCGGCGCGACGGGCGGGGCCGGGGGCGCGGAGCGGTGGCTGAGCCGGGCGTGCGCGATGCGGGCCAGGCCGTCGAGGGCGACGACCGTGCGGCGGCGGCGCGGGACCACCGCGCGGCGGTGCAGCACGCGGTAGCCGTCGTCGGCGACGGCGTCGAGGATGCCGGAGTAGAGCACGAAGGCGCTGCGGATGCAGGGGCGGGAGACGGGGTCGAGGAGGGCGATGCCGGGGAGCGCCTGCCGGTACACGCCGCGCGTCAGCTCCTCGAAGGCCTTGAGCGCCCGTGTGACACGGGGGTCGCGGCGACCGGTGTCCCGGCTCCAGCTCAGCAGTCCGCGATCGACGCCGTGGGCGCTCAGCAGATCGCCGGGGACATAGATCCGGCCCCGGTCGAGGTCCTCGCCCACGTCGCGCAGGAAGTTGGTGAGCTGGAAGGCGACGCCGAGGGCGGCCGCGTACGGTTCCGCCTCCTCGCGCGGCACGGTGGTGCCGAGGACGGGGACCATCTGGAGCCCGATCACGGCCGCCGAGCCGTGCATGTAGCGGCGCAGGTCGGCGTAGGTGGGGTAGTCGGTGACGGTCAGGTCGGCGCGCATCGCCGTCATGAAGTCGTGGAAGTGGCGGGTGTCGATCGCGTAGCGCCGCGCGGTGTCGGCGAGCGCCCGCACGACGGGTTCGCCGCTGGTGCGCGCGCTCAGGCCGTGGCGCAGGCTCGCCGACAGCCGGTCCAGCGCGGCGGTGCGCTCCAGGGGGTCCGTCCGGCCCGTGTCGACGATGTCGTCGGCCCAGCGGGCGAAGCCGTACAGGGCGTGGACGGCCGGGCGGCGGTGGGCCGGGAGGAGCCGGGTGGCGAGGAAGTACGTCTTGCCGTGCCGGGCGTTGAGGCGGCGGCAGTGGGCGTACGCCTGGCGCAGCGCCGGCTCTGTGATGCCTGCGGCGTCGAGTTCTCGGGCGGTCACGAGGGCGCTCCTTCTGAGGTCGTGAGCCGGTAGGGGGCGCGGGGCGACGGGGTGGTGCGCAGGCCGGTGATCCTGGCGGCGGCGAGCTTTCCGGACAGCAGCACGGTGGGCACCCCGACGCCCGGGGTGGTGCCGCAGCCCGCGAGGACCGCGTTGGCCGTGCCGCGCACGAGGTTGCGGGGGCGGAAGGGGCCGGTCTGGGCGAAGGTGTGGGCGGCGGAGAACGGGGTGCCCGCCGCGTGTTCCTGGGCGTGCCAGTCGGCCGGGGTGACGAGGCACTGCTCGTCGATGGCGTCGCCGATGCCGTCCAGGCCGCGGCGCTCCAGCTCGGCGAGGAGCTCGCCGCGGTAACGGGGCGCCAGATCGCCCCAGTGCGCGGCGCTCGGCCCGATGTCGGTATTGGGACAGGGCGCCAGGATGTAGTGCAGGTGCTTGCCGGGCGGTGCGAGCCCGGGGTCGGTGGCGGTGGGCCGGGTGATGAGCAGCGAGGGGTCGCTCATGAGGCGGCCGTGCCGGGTCAGCTCGTCGAAGGTGCCGTGCCAGGCGGCCCCGAACGACAGCGTGTGGTGCGCCAGTTGGGGCCAGGTGCGGTCGGTCCCGGCGTGCAGGATGACGGCCGACGGGGCATGGCGCAGCAGCACGGTGCGGCGGGGGGTATGGCCGAGCAGGCGGTAGGTGACGGGCAGGTCGGGGGTGAGGACGACGGCGTCGCAGGGGATCCGCTCGCTGTCGGTGACGACGGCGGTGACGCGGTCGCCGCTGCGTTCCAGGCGCTCGACGCGGCGCCCGTAGCGCAGCTCGGCGCCTGCCGCCGCGGCGGCGTCCGCCATGGCCTGCGGCAGGGCGTGCATACCGCCGCGCGGGAAGTACACGCCCGCGACGGTGTCCATGTAGGCGATGACGGCGTAGGCGGCCAGGGCGCGGGCGGGCGGGACTCCGGCGTACAGCGCCTGGAAGGAGAAGACGCGGCGCAGCCGCTCGTCCTTGATGAACCGGCTGATCCGGGCGTCCATGCGGCCGAAGCCGCCGAGCGCGGCGAGCCGGGCCAGGTCGGGGGTGAGCAGTTGCAGCGGGGAGTCGAAGTTGGTGTCGATGAAGTGCCGCATCTGCGCCTGGTAGAGGCGGTGCAGCCATGCGCGCAGGCGCGCGTACCCGGCCGCCTCCCGGGGTCCCGCGAACTCCCGCACGGCCTCGTGCATGGCGGCGGCGTCGGTGTGCACGTCGAGGGTGCTGCCGTCGGCGAAGGAGGCCCGGTAGGCGGGGTGGAGGGGGACGAGTTCGACGCGGTCGCGCAGCCGCTCCCCCACGGCGGCGAAGGGTTCGTCGGCGAGGTCGGGCATGGTGAGCACGGTCGGTCCCGTGTCGATCCGGTACCCGCCGCGCGTCAGCCGCCCGGCCCGGCCGCCGGGCAGGTCCTCCCGCTCCACGACGGTGACCCGGCGCCCGGCGCCGAGCAGGTGGAGCGCGGCCGCGAGCCCGGACAGGCCCGCGCCCACGACGACGACATGGTCCGTCTTGCCGCGTACGGTCCTCATTCGACCGCTCCCTGGGCCACGGTGACCGCCGCGGTGCGGGCGCCGGCCGCCCGGTGCATCAGGGTCCGCAGCCGGGTACGGGCCGCCGGGTCGAGCGGGGCGGTGTCCAGGTGGCGGGTGCTGCGGGCGATCAGGCTGCTGATCTTGTCCTCGACGTTGTGGCGGGCGCCGGTGCGTTCGAGGACGTCGCGGATCTCGTCCAGGTCGCTCTCGGTCAGATCCGGGCGGCCCAGGCAGTGGTCGAGGACGCGCAAGGCGTGCCGGTCGCCGTCCGCCTCGGCACGCGCGTGGGCGAGGGCGACCAGGTAGGTGGGCTTCCCGGCGCGCAGGTCGCCGCCCGCGGGCTCGGAGCGCCCGGTGCTGTCGGCGAACACGTCGTCCAGGTCGTTGCGCAGCTGGAAGGCGAGACCGGCGCCGCGCCCCGCCGCGCCGAGCGCGTGCAGAGTCGTTTCGTCGGCGTCGGCCAGGAGCGCGCCGAGCTGGAGGGGCCGCTCCACCGTGTACAGGGCGGTCTTGAGGCAGGCGGCGCTCAGGGCGCGCCTGAGGGACCTGCTCCGGGTCAGTTCGCCCCGCAGGTCCAGATACTGTCCGGCGACCATCTCCGTCCGCATCCGGGACCAGGTGTCGCGGACGCGGGCCGCGCGCCGCTCGGGCAGGGGCACGGCGGCGGCCTCGTCGTCGGCCCAGGCGAGGGCGAGGTCCCCGGCGAGGATCGCGGCGGACTCGCCGAACCGGTCCCGGCCGGGGTGCGCGGACGGCTCGTGGTCCGCGGCCAGGTCGACGTGGAGCGCGGGGCCGTCGCGCCGCGTGGAGGCGCGGTCCATGACGTCGTCGTGGACCAGGGCGCAGGTCTGGATGAGTTCGAGCGCGGCGCCGAGCCGGACGGCGGCCTCGGTCTGCTCGTCGTCGGGCAGGCCGCACACGCGCAGGCCCCACCACAGGAACTGCGGGCGAAGGCGTCGTCCGCCGTCGAGCGTGAAGCGTGCGACGCGCCCGGCGACGTCGGTGCCGAAGGCCGCGTCGGCGGCCGTGGCCTGCGCGACGCGGGGCGCGAGCAACTGGCCCAGGCGGCGTTCGACCGTCCGCGCTACGTCGGCGTCGATCTGCCGCACGCGCGCGGGCACGGGCGGACGGCCGCCGTGCGGGGAAGGACCGTGGTCCGCCCGGCCCGCCGCGTCCGGCGCGACAGTCGTGGTGGCGCCTGTCGCCTCGTCGGGAGGCATGTCGGCTCCTTCGTGGTGGCTTCGCATGGGCAGGTGATCAAAGGTGTTGCAGGGCATTCCCTGCCACCCACGTGATCGGATGCGCCGTACTGCGGCAACCGGAGCAACTTCGGCCGCCGCCCGCATCCCGTTCCGCCGGATCCGCGCAATCGCGCATCCATGAGGGGGACAGCGGCGGAAAACATGTCCGGAGCGGGCGGTCGTCGGGGCAGGAGGTATGTGTGCGGTCGGACGTGGTCATCATCGGCGCGGGAGCCGCCGGGCTCTCCCTGGCGGAACGGTTGTGCACCGCCACGGGCCGCGCCGCCCTGACGGTGCGCCTGGTGGAGCCGCCCCCCGGCCCCTTGCGCCCACCGCCCCGCACCTGGTGCTTCTGGGAGAGCGGCGCCGGCCGCTACGACGAGGCCGTCACCGCCGCCTGGAGCCGGATGCGGGTGCGCGGCACCGACGGGCGCCTCGTGGACACCCGTACCGGTGGGCTGCGGTACAAGATGATCCGCTCCCCCGACTTCGAGGCGGCCGTCGGGCGGCGCCTCACGTCGCACCCCGCGCTGACCCGCACCGAGGGCGTCGTCGAGGGCATCGAGGGGACCGCGCGCGGCGCGCAAGTGCTGCTGCGAACGGCCCAAGGACGCCACGACACCCTGTCCGCCCGCTGGGTCTTCGACTCCCGGCCCCTCGGCAGCCTGCCCCCGGCGCGGACGACGCTGCTCCAGCACTTCCGCGGCTGGTTCGTACGCACCGCGCGGCCCGTCTTCGACCCGGACTCCGTCGAGCTGATGGACTTCCGCACCCCGCAGCCGGAGCGCGGCCTCGCCTTCAGCTACGTGCTGCCCACCAGCCCGCACACCGCGCTGGTGGAGTACACCCAGTTCTCGCCGTCGGTGCTGCCCTCCGAGGAGTACGACCACGCCCTGCGCGCCTACCTGGACACGGTCCTCGC
Organism: Streptomyces sp. SGAir0957; assembly: GCF_043523415.1. Lineage (NCBI taxonomy): Bacteria > Bacillati > Actinomycetota > Actinomycetes > Kitasatosporales > Streptomycetaceae > Streptomyces > Streptomyces sp. SGAir0957. The sequence goes on along the minus strand of NZ_CP027293.1, from coordinate 7,899,075 downwards.
GGTCGGCGCCTACGACGTCGAGGCGCGGGAGGAGGGCGTCATCCCCATGACGGACGCCCGGTTCGCGCGCCAGAGCGGCCCCTCCGTCTTCCGGATCGGCGCGGCGGGCGGCGCCACCCGCCCCTCGACGGGGTACACCTTCGCCGCCATCCAGCGCCAGACGGCGGCCATCGCCGCCGCCCTGCACGCGGGCCGGCGGCCGGTGCCGCCCGCGCCGCACTCGCTGCGCTCCCGCGCCATGGACGCGATCCTGCTGCACGCCCTGGCGAGCGGCCGCCTCGACGGGGCGGCCTTCTTCACCCGCCTGTTCTCCCGCGTCCCCACCCCGCGCCTGCTGCGCTTCCTCGACGGCGCCACCACCGTCTACGAGGACCTCGCCATCGGCCTGCACAGCCCGGTCCTGCCCCTGCTGCGCAGCGCCGCGACGCTCCCCGCCCAGCCCCTGCGCCCCTTCCCAGGCCCCTGACCCCCCGCCGGGTCCCGTCAAGGAGAACCATGCCGACGCTGCACGACGCCACCCTCGCCGGGGCGTTCGACCACGCCGCCCGCAGCTACGACGCGCTCGTGCGGGCCAACCCCGGGTACCACGCCCATCTGCGGCGCTCGGCGCGCCGCCTCGGTCTTCCCGCGCACGGACGGCCGCCGCGCGTCCTCGACCTGGGGTGCGGCACGGGCGCGTCGACCGCCGCCCTGCTCTCGGCGCTGCCGCACGCGGAGATCACCGCGGTGGACGCGTCGGCCGGAATGCTGGAGCGGGCCGCCGCCAAACGCTGGCCGAGCGGCGTCACCTTCGTGCACAGCCCGGCGGAGAACCTGTCCGGCGCCGGGATCGGTGGCGGGTTCGACGCGGTCTTCGCCGCCTACCTGTTCCGCAACACGGCCGAGCCCGGCCGGGTCCTGTCCGCCGTGCGCGACGTGCTGCGCCCCGGCGGCCGCCTCGCCGTGCACGACTACACGCTGAGCGGGGCGCGCAGGCACCGCGCCGTGTGGTCGGCGGTCTGCGCGGGGCTGCTGCCCGTCACCACGGCCCTGGGCGACGGGGCGCTGTACCGGCATCTGTGGCGCAGCGTCGTCGAGTTCGACACCGCCGACCAGTTCGCGGGGCGGCTCACGGGCGCGGGGTTCGCGCGGGTCCGGGTGCTGCCGCTGCCCGGCTGGCAGACCGGCATCACGCACACCGTCGTCGGCCAGGTGCCGCAGGGCGGGACGGCCGCATGAGGCGCGGGACCGACCTGCCGCCGGGGGCACGGGACCGGCTGGCCGGCCGCCTGCCGGCCGCTCCGGGCGCGCCGTCCGCGACCGGCACCCCTCCGTCGGCCGCCGTCGTGGGAGGCGGCATCGCCGGACTCGCCGCCGCCGTCGGCCTCGCCGAACGCGGCGTGCGCGTCACCCTCTTCGAACGCGAGGACACCCTCGGCGGACGCCTTGCCGGCTGGAGCACCCGCCTCACGGACGGCTCACGGGCCACCATGAGCCGCGGCTTCCACGCCTTCTTCCGGCAGTACTACAACCTGCGCGCCCTGCTGCGGCGCACGGACCCGCACCTGGAGCGCCTGACCCGGCTGCCGGACTACCCGCTGTGGCACGCGGACGGCGCGCGGGACAGCTTCGAGCACGTGCCGCGGACCCCTCCGTGGAGCGCCATGGGCTTCGCCCTGACCAGCCCCACGTTCACCTTGCGCGACCTGCCCCGGATGAACGCGCGGGCCGCCCTGCCACTCATGGACGTCCGCGTCCCGGAGGTCTACGAGCGTCTCGACGCGGTCAGCGCGCACGACTTCCTGGCCACCATCCGCTTCCCCGAGGCCGCCCACCACCTGGCCTTCGAGGTGTTCTCACGGAGCTTCTTCGCCGATCCGCGCGAACTGTCGGCGGCCGAGATGGCGCTGATGTTCCACATCTACTTCCTGGGCTCGGCCGAGGGGCTCCTGTTCGACGTGCCCAACGAGCCGTTCCCGGCGGCCCTGTGGGACCCGCTGAGCCGCTACCTGGAGACGCTGGGCGTCGACATCCGGGTCTCCACCCCCGTCGACCGCGTCGCCTCGGCCCCCGACGGCGGTTTCGCCCTGGAGGCGGGCGCGCGCGGCGAGGCGTACGACGCGTGCGTGCTCGCGCTCGACACCCGCGGCCTGCAGTCGCTGGCCGAGCGCAGCCCCGGCCTCGCCGACGACGGCTGGTACGCCCGGGTCGCCCGGCTGCGCACGGCGCCCGCCTTCCTCGTCTCCCGGCTGTGGCTCGACCGGCCGGTCGCCGCCGACCGCGCGGGCTTCCTCGGCACCAGCGGCTACGGCGGCCTCGACAATGTGAGCGTCCTCGAACGCTGGGAGCACGAGGCGCGGGACTGGTCGCGCCGGGCGGGCGGTTCGGTCGTCGAACTGCACGCCTACGCGGTCGGTGACGATGTCGACCGGAAAGCCGAACAGGACCATCTCGTCGACCAGTTGCACCGCGTCTACCCCGAGACGCGGGACGCGCGCCTCGTCGACGCCCGGCACGAGTGGCGGGACGACTGCCCGCTGTTCGAGGTCGGCGGCTACGCGGACCGCCCCACCGTACGCACGTCCCACCCGTCCCTCATGGTCGCCGGTGACCTGGTGCGTACGGACCTGCCGGTGGCGCTGATGGAACGGGCGGCGACCAGCGGCCTGCTCGCGGCCGACGCGCTGCTGCGGCGGTGGCGGCTGCGGGGGCACGAGGTGTGGACGGTGCCGACGCGCGGCCGCAACGCCGTCCTGCGCCGCCTGGCCCGCTGAAGCGCCTCGGCCGTCAGCCGCGGGCCGCGGGTTCCAGCAGGGCGATGGCTTCCCGCAGCCCCTGCGGGTGCAGGGCGCCCTCTATCGACGTGCCCCGCCAGCCGGGGCCCGCCAGGTACAGGGCGGGCTTCTGACGCGCGCCCTTGGGGCCCCAGGTCGTCCGCAGCAGGTGGGTCGCGAGCGGGGTGTCCGCCAGGGAGCGGGTCTGCGCCCAGAGCATGACACCGGCGGGCCCGGTGCGGCGTACAGCGGTGATCAGCGCCTCGGCCGGGACCGCCGCGCCCAGCATCCGCACGGGCCGCCCGACGCGCAGGAGCGCCGCGTTGGCGGCCTCCAGCGGCAGGGTGTGCTGCTCGCCGGGGACACAGGCCAGGAGCACCGAGGCGTCGTCCCTGGGGGCGGGCGGGGGCCCGAGCAGGAACCGGGCGTTGCGCAGGGCGGTGGAGACGTGCCAGGCCAGGAGGTGTTCGACCTCGATGTAGCGGTCGCCGGAGGACTCCCAGGTGCGCCCGATCGCGTGCAGCGCGGGCAGCATGAGCTCCTCCCACGCGGTGATCACTCCGTGGCGGCGGACGAAGGTGTCCAGTTGCTCCTGGAGGGCGGCCGCGTCGAGACGGAAGGCGGCCCGTGCGAGGCCGCGGCACTCGGCCCGGACCGCGCCGAGCGGCGGCAGGGGCGGCGCGGCGGCGGACCCGTTCCCGGCCCCTGCGGACCCGCTCCCCGCGCCTGCGGACCCGTTCCCGGCCCCTGCGGACCCGGCGCCGGACCTCTTCCCGGCGACAGCGGCGGACGCGCTTCCGGGGACGGCCGCGGGCACCTTTCCAGACCCCGCGGACCCGGTGGTGGTGAGGGACGTCTCCGCTGGCGCGGCGGTCGTGGCGGCGGCGCCGTTCCCCTCGCCGCCCGGCGCGCTCCGGTCGTCCTGCGCGCTCCCGTCGTCCTGCGCGCTCCCATTGCCCTGCCCGCTCCCGTCGCCCTGCCCGCTCCCGTCGCCCTGCGGGAAGGTTTCCTCCTGCCGCGCCGCGCCCGCGCGCTCCTTGGCCACGCGCGCCGCTTCGGCGGGCGGGATCCCGGCGGCCGTCAGCCGGCACATGTCCTCGAGCATGGCGACGTCGCGGGGCGACCAGCGGCGGTGGCGGCCGTGGCCGCGTCCGGCCGGGCCGAGGTCGTAGCGCTGGTCCCACGAGCGCAGCGTCGTGGGCGAGACGCCCAGGCGGCGCGCGAGCGAGCCCGAGGTGATTCCGGCGCCGTCGCCGGTCGAACGCTGCAGAACCGATGCGGCCTGCGAAGAGGGCGAAGAAGAAGACACTGCGGAGTCCTTCGGAAAGCGATGCACATTCGATGCGAGTCGAAATGAGCGGCCGCGCTGGCCATGGTGAAGATCACTGGTTCGGCGACGGGAGGGCACGGGCCCATGCGCGCTCAAGGCATCACGCGGACTCTTCGGGGCGGTCGCTGGACCCCGGCCGAGGAGTCACTGCCGGATGACGAGCTCGCCGCGGGCCTCAGACATGGCCAGGAGGCGTGCCTCGAAGCCGCCTACCGCCGCTGGGGGACGCTCGTCCACACCCTCGCCTATCGCTCCCTGGGCGATCCGCGCGAGGCCGAGGACGTGACCCAGCAGGTGTTCCTCGCGGTGTGGCGGGGCCGCACGGGATACAACCCGGAGCGGGGCGCGGTCGCGGCGTGGATCGTCGGCATCGCGCGCCGCAAGATCGCCGACGCGCTGAGCGCGCGGACCCGCCGCGCCGTCCTCGCGTCCGCCGCGGAGTCGATGCTGAGCGTCGCGTCGCCGGTCGTGGAGGACGCGGCGCACATCGCCCTCGACCGTGTCGTGGTCCGCCACGAACTGGCGCTGCTGCCCGCGCCGCAGCGGCGCGTTCTGGAGCTGGCCTTCTTCGGCGACCTCACGCACAGCCAGATCGTGCAGGTGACGGGCTGGCCCCTCGGCACGGTGAAGAGCCACTCCCGGCGCGGTCTGACCCGCCTCCGTCTCCGTCTCGTCGCCGGCGAACACGGTTAACGCCTGCCCGTCTGGGTGGGCGCCGCGATCGGCACCGGGGTGGGCTCCGGTGCCGTGCGGCGCTCCTCCGCCTCCCTGGCCGCCTCCGCGGGGTGGCGGCGCTGCCAGTACGGGTTGTCGTGCGACAGGCGGCTGGACACCCGCCCGTACATGCCGAACGTGACGATGATCAGGCCCATCACGAAGCTGAAGACGACGTTGGTCATACCGAAGTCCAGCACGTTCCCGGGTTTGTCCAGGAGGAAGATGTGGACGAAACCGCTCAGCAGGAAGAGGATCCCGACGGTCATGTTGACCGTGGAGGCGATGTTGCCGCCGATGGCGGCGCCGGCGATCAGGACGATCCCGACGACGACCGAGACCAGGCTCAGGACGCCGTTCGTACTCATCCCCGCCAGGTGGGCGCCCGCGGTGTCGAAGGGGCTGAGGCTGTCCGCGAAACCCAGACAGCCGAAGACCAGCAGGACGACGCCGCAGAACGCGGCGCCCCACCGGTAGACCCGTGCCAGCTTGTGATCAAGGGGAAGTTCGTCTCTGAGCTCCATGTTGCGGGCGCCTCTCTGGTCGTCTGCCGCGCCGTACCCCCTCTCATCCATTCCCGCCCACCTCCCTGAACGGTTGCAGCATCCGCCGATCCGCACCATTCGGGGTCCGCTCAGGGCCGCTTCGTTCGATGGACAGGCGTGGCCGGCGGGTGTTCGCTGCCGGTGTTGCGGTCCGTCGGGGGCCGGGCCGACGCTCGGAGCGACGGAACGAAGATCGCGGGAAGGTTCGGTGCGCGTGGTGGACCCGGCACGGATGGGGTACTTGCGGGAACGTGCCACGGTGGCACGGGCGGTCGCCGCCGAACTGCGCCGCCAGAGCCGGGAGTTGATCGAGGCGAGCCGCTCGCTGCGGCACGGCCGGACGGTGGACGATACCGGGACGGCACCGTCGGACGGGCCCGCGGGGAACGGCTGAACGTCGTCGGCGACTCAGCCGCCGTCGGTGACCGGGTTCGCGGCGAACGCCTCGTCCTGGCTGTCGTAGACGGCGAAGATCCCCTCGGAGGCGGTCAGGGCGAGCAGCCGGCTGACCGTGGGGTGCGGCGAGACGAGGACGAAGCGGCTGCCGGCCGCCAGGGCGCGGCGGTGCAGGCGCAGCAGCGCGTTGTACCCCGAGGAGTCGCAGAAGGTGACGTGCGACAGGTCGAGGAAGGCCGCGGGGTGGTCGTCGAGCAGTCCGCCGAGGAGGGCGTAGAGGTCGGTCGCCGTGTGCAGGTCAAGTTCGCCCTCGGCGCGCACCACGACGCGGGGGTTCTGCGACGCGTCGGTGGTCAGTGTCAGATCGCTCATGCGGCGGTGCTCCCGTGCTGCTGGCCGAGTGCGAAGTACCCGAATGGTGCCTCTTTGGCATCGTATATGCCGCTTTCATCACTTTGTCACGCGGGCCGGTCTCCGCCGACGGCCCGGAACCGCCGGGGGGCGTCGCGGGCATGGCGGACAGCCTCCGGCCTAGATGCGCCTTAACGTCGCGCCATGCCGACGACGACGCCTTTCGTGCCCTGGTCCGCCGCGAACGCCCGCCGCATGAGGCGCCAGGGTCTGCTCGCACCGGTCCCCCGCTCCCCGACGGCGGTACCCGGTCTCGCGGCGACCATGCTCGGCGTCCACGCCCAGGTACTGTCCGCGGCCGAGCTGTCCCTCGGGCTGCGTATCGAAGGGGCGACGCGCGCCGACGTGCGCGACGCCCTGTGGCGGGAGCGGTCGCTGGTCAAGACGTACGGGCCGCGCGGCACCGTCCATCTCCTGGCCGCCGCCGACGCGCCGATGTGGACCGGCGCGCTCTCCGCGATCCCCGGCGTCGGAGAGCCGGCCAGGGACGTCGGACTCACGGCGGCGCGGACGGACGCCGTCGTCGCGGCCGTCGGGGACGCCCTGACCGGCGCGGAGCTGACCGCCGACGAGCTGACGGAGGCGGTCGTGGCGCGGACGGGGCCCTGGGCCGGCGATCTCGTCATGCCCGCGTTCCAGGGCATGTGGCCGCGCTGGCGGCAGGCGATGCACACCGCTGCCCACCGGGGTGTGCTCGCCTTCGGTCCGAACCGGGGCCGTCAGGTCACGTACACGAACCCCTGCGTGACGCCGATGGAGCGGGACGCCGCGCTGGCCGCGCTCGTCCGCCGCTACCTCCACGCCTACGGCCCGGCCACCCCGCGCCATGTCGCCAGGTGGCTGGCGGCCCCCCAGGGCTGGGTGAGCGCGCTCCTCGCCGAGCTGGCCGGGGACGGGCGGATCGAGCCGGTGGAGTTCGAGGGCGTCGGCCCGGCGTGGGTGGCGGCCGGTGACAGCGCGTTCCCCGAGCCGGAAGCGGAAGGAGGGGAGGTGCGGCTTCTGCCCTACTTCGATGCGTTCGCAATCGCCTCGCACCCCCGCGAGCGGCTCTTCCCGGGCCGGGCCTTCGAGCGCGCGCTCGCCCGCGGTCAGGCGGGGAACTATCCGCTGCTCCTCGTGGGCGGGGTGGTGGCGGGCGTCTGGCACCAGCGCCGCTCGGGCCGGCGCGTCACCGTCACGGTCGAAACTTTGAGCCACCTCACAGCCGGACAGCTCGAAGAATTGACGCGCGAAGTCGACCGGATCGGTGAAGTCGCCGAAGCCACAGCCCAGTTGGTACGGGGACCGGTCACCGTGGGGCCGCACGCGTAGAGCGCGCAAGGGCCACTTTCGGGCGGGCCGGATCTTGCGGGGCCGTTTCGCCCGTTACCCTCGCAGTGTCTAGGGCGCCAGATAGCGGGCGCCGAACACTGGAGGCAACACTTCATGCTGATCGCTCAGCGTCCTTCGTTGACCGAAGAGGTCGTCGACGAATTCCGTTCCCGGTTCGTGATCGAGCCGCTGGAGCCGGGCTTCGGCTACACCCTCGGCAACTCACTTCGCCGGACCCTTCTCTCGTCCATCCCGGGCGCTGCTGTCACGAGCATCCGTATCGACGGGGTCCTGCACGAGTTCACCACCGTGCCGGGCGTCAAGGAAGACGTCACCGACCTCATCCTCAACATCAAGCAGCTGGTCGTCTCCTCGGAGCACGACGAGCCCGTCGTGATGTACCTGCGCAAGCAGGGCCCGGGTCTGGTCACCGGCGCCGACATCGCGCCCCCGGCCGGTGTCGAGGTGCACAACCCCGACCTCGTCCTCGCCACGCTCAACGGCAAGGGCAAGCTGGAGATGGAGCTGACCGTCGAGCGCGGTCGCGGCTACGTCTCCGCCGTGCAGAACAAGCAGGTCGGTCAGGAGATCGGGCGCATCCCGGTCGACTCGATCTACTCGCCGGTTCTCAAGGTCACCTACAAGGTCGAGGCCACGCGTGTCGAGCAGCGCACCGACTTCGACAAGCTGATCGTCGACGTCGAGACCAAGCAGGCCATGCGTCCCCGTGACGCCATGGCGTCCGCCGGCAAGACGCTGGTGGAGCTGTTCGGTCTGGCCCGCGAGCTCAACGTCGACGCCGAGGGCATCGACATGGGCCCGTCCCCGACGGACGCCGCGCTCGCCGCCGACCTGGTGCTGCCGATCGAGGACCTCGACCTCACGGTCCGGTCGTACAACTGCCTCAAGCGCGAGGGCATCCACTCCGTGGGTGAGCTCGTGGCCCGTTCCGAGGCGGACCTGCTCGACATCCGCAACTTCGGTGCGAAGTCGATCGATGAGATCAAGGCGAAGCTGGCCGGTATGGGCCTCGCGCTCCGCGACAGCCCGCCCGGATTCGACCCGACCACCGCGGCCGACACGTTCGCCGCGACCGATGACTCGGACGCCGGGTTCATCGAGACCGAGCAGTACTGAACCACGTAGTACCGCACGGCAGCAGCCGGGCCCCGGAGTGACCGCCGTCACTCCGGGGCCCGGCCTCGTTGTGTGGATCGGTCTCGTTCCGGTGGATCGATCCCGCCCTCTTGACACCTCCGATCTTGGTCGGAAACATCGCCCGCGTTCTTTGACATCGTTATCAAGCCCTCCCCCCATGGCCTGTGACACGTGTGCGACAGGCGTAAGAAGGCGACTGCATGACGACACATCCCCCCACCCGCGGAGCGCTGCTCGCCGGGGCGCTGGCCACCGTTCTGGCCGGCGGACTGCTCACCGCCGTGGCGGCGCCCGCGCAGGCGGCGCCCGTCTCCCGGGCCCCGGCCCTCGTGAGCGATCCGGTCCGCGAGGTCGACCCGCTCATCGGCACCAGCAACGCGGGCAACACCTATCCCGGCGCGGTCCGCCCGTACGGCATGCTCTCCTGGAGCCCGCAGACCTCCACCGGCACCCAGACGAAGAACCCCGCCCCGGGCGGCTACCGCTACGACGCGACGCGGATCCGCGGCTTCTCGCTCACCCACCTCAGCGGGGTCGGCTGCTCCGGCGCCGCGGGCGACATCCCGATCATGCCGCACGTCGGCGAGGTGACCGGCTCACCGACCGCGGACACCGGCGACACCACGTACGCCTCGACCTTCGGCCACGACCACGAGAAGGCCACCGCCGGGCGCTACCAGGTCGCCCTCGACAGCGGTGCGACCGCAGACCTGACCGCCACCACCCGCACGGGCACGGGCCGCTTCGGCTTCCCCGAGGGCAAGGCGGGCTCGCTGCTGTTCCGCACCTCGAACTCCGAGAGCGGCAGCACCGACGCGCACGTACGGGTCGACGCGGCCCACCGCACCGTCACCGGCTCCGTCGACGCGGGCAACTTCTGCGGACCGCAGAGCGAGAACAACCGGCACCAGCTCTACACCCTGCATTTCACTGCCCACTTCGACACCCCGTTCGCCGCCACCGGCACCTGGCACGACGGCGACCTGCGCCCCGGCACCACCGAGGCCTCCGGCGGCACCGGCTACGACGAGAACGGAAACCCGCGGGCGGGCAAGGGCTCCGGCGCGTACGTCACCTTCGCCAAGGACGTACGGCGGATACAGCTGAAGGTCGGCATCTCCTATGTGAGCGCCGAGGGCGCCGAGGCGAACCTGCGCCAGGAGAACCCGGCCTCGGCGTCCTTCGCCGACACCGCCGCGGGCGCCGCCGCGCAGTGGCGCACCGAACTGCGCAAGATCGGCGTCGGCGGCGGCACCGAGGCGCAGCGGCGCACCTTCTACACCGCGCTGTACCACTCGATGCTGGAGCCGACCGTCGCCAACGACGTGGACGGCCGCTACGCGGGCGCCGACGGCCGCGCCCACCGCCTCGCCAAGGGGCAGCGCGCCCAGTACGGCACCTTCTCGGGCTGGGACCAGTACCGGGCGCAGGTCCAGCTGATGGCGTGGCTGTCGCCGAAGGCGGCGAGCGACTACGCGCAGTCCCTCTACGCGTACGCCGGCCAGCGCGGCGGCGAATGGGACCGCTGGCTGCTCCAGCAGGGCAAGACCAGCGTCATGTCGGGCGACCCGTCGGCCGTGGCGCTCGCGGGCATGTACGCGTTCGGGGCCCGGGACTTCGACGTGCGCGGGGCGGTCGACTCCCTCGTCCACGCGGCGACCGTGCCCACGGCCAACGACTCCTCCGACGCGGGCTGCCAGGTCGAGTGCGTGGGCCAGCGCCCGTCGCTCGACTTCTACCTCGACCACGGTTACGTGCCCTCGGACGACTGCCACTGCTGGGGCGGCGCCGCCGAGACCCTGGAGGACGCCGCCGCGGACTACGGCCTCTCGGAGCTGACCGGCGCGCTCGGCGACCGCGGCCGCCAGGCCGACTTCCTGCGCCGCTCCGGCGCGTGGAGCAACGTGTTCGACCCGGACGCCACCCCGGAGGCCGGCTGGATGCGCGACCGCAACCGCGACGGCACCTGGGCCGGTGACACCTTCGACCCGGGTACGGGCGACGGCTTCGTCGAGGGCAGCAGCGCCCGGTACACGTGGATGGTCTACTCCGACGTGGCGGGGCTCGCGGAGGCGATGGGCGGCCGGGACAAGGCCGTCGAGCGCCTGGACTCCTTCTTCCGCGCGCCGGACGGCACGTTCGACTTCTCCGCGAAGGACGACACGCGCTACGACCCCACCAACGAGCCGGACATCAACGCGCCCTACCTGTACGACTACCTGGGGCAGCCGTCCCGTACACAGGAGACCGTCCGCGCCGAGCTGGACCAGCTGTGGACCGACACGCCCGGCGGCATCCCGGGCAACGACGACGCGGGCACCATGTCCGCCTGGTACGTCTTCTCGGCCCTCGGCGTCTACCCGCAGGTGCCCGCCCGCGCGGACCTGGTCCTGACCTCGCCGCTGTTCCCGCGCGCCGAGGTGCACGGCGGGTCCGGCCGGACCCTGCGCGTCGAGGCACCGGGCGCGGGCGCGTCGGCCCCGTACATCCAGGGCGTCCGCGTCGACGGCAAGGCGTCCGACCAGACCTGGGTCCCCGCCTCGACGGTGCTGCGCGGCGGCACCCTGAGGTTCGCGCTCGGGGCGACGCCGGACGAGGCATGGGGCACGGCCCCGCAGGACGCGCCGCCGTCGTTCCCGGCGGGCGGCCGTCAGCGCCAGGGCCTGTCGTAGGGGTGAGGGAGGCGCGGGTTCGGGTCACTCGTCCCTGAGCCGCTCGAGCCCCGTCTCCCACCTCTTCCTGCGCTCCTCCTGCGACTGCTCCCACCAGGCGGGGCCCCGTTCGCCGAGGGCGGTCTTCGCGACCTGGACCCGGGCGCGGGCCCGGCGCTCGGCCTCGGGGTCCTCCTGGCGGAGAGCGTCGCGGACCGCGCGGCGGGCCGCCATCAGGTGCTTGCGGAGCTCCGCCGCGGTCTCCTCCGGCAGTGCGGGGTCGGTGGCCCGCCACTTCCTTCCGTCGATGACGACGTGGTGGCCGTCGTCGGTCGGCTCGGCCCTGCGTTTCTTCTCCACACGGGAAGTGTGCCCCTCCGCCCCGGTACAGGCCGGTAACTCACACGTGTGGCCCTGCTCCGATGGCAGGGTGTCGGCACCGCTCATACGTTTCCGCCATGCCCGAAAAGCGTGTGTTCCGCCGCTGCCTGACCCGACGTCACCTCGTCCCCGCGGGTGGCGTCGCGGCCACCCTGACGTGTACCGGATTCACGGCCGCGCCCGTGAGCGCGCACGACTTCGACCGGCCCGCCGGGATCGCCCTCGTCGTCCTGGCCGGGCTGACGCTCCCCCTCGTCCTCCTGCGCGGGCGGCGCCGACACAAGCCCGACGGGGCCGCGCCCGGGCCGGCCCCGAAGAAGCCCGGGGTGCTGCGGCGGCACCCGTTGGCCGCCCGCGCCGTGCTCGCCACCGCCGTCCTCGCCGTCAGCACGCTCGGCTGGTCGGTGTCCGGCGCGCTCACCTACCCCGGCGACGACAGCACCGCGGCGCGCCTCGCCGGCTGGGCCCGCGAGCACCACATGGGCTCCGTCGTCGACCAGTTGGAGAACGCGAAGTACAAGATGGACCCGCCCAAGGTCGGCGGAGAGCTGCCGAAGTCCGCCGCGGACCGGATGAAGGACGTGCCCGCCGCCGCCGCACCCGCCGCCGGTGACGTGCAGCCGCGCCCGCCCATGAAGCCGCTCGTCTCCCCCGCCCTGAAGGGTGAGGGGGTGTGGCGGACCCTGGCGAGCGACCACGGCCGGCCGCTCGTCCAGGGCACCTACGTGCGCCCCGACAGCGAGCACACCTCGTACCAGGCCGCCGTCGCCTGGATCAGCTCGAAACACACCCGCTTCCGGCTCCACCCGGGCCTGCGCGAACCCGGAGACACGTTTCGCACACCTCCGACCATCCCCGCCGGGTCCCGCACCGGACTGCTCGCCACCTGGAACGGCGGCTTCAAGATCACCGACGGCGGTTCCCGCGGCGGTTTCCACCTCGACGGCAAGACCGTCGGCGAACTGCGCGACGGCACCGCGTCCGAGGTCTTCCACCGCGACGGCTCCATCGAGATCGGCGTGTGGGGCCGGGACGTACGGATGACGCCCGACGTGGTCGGCGTGCGCCAGTGCCTGGAGCTGATGGTCGACGACGGGAAGGTGGTGAGCGACATCGACGACGACAGCAAGTGGGGCGCCACCGACCAGTCCCGCATGTTCGTGGAGCGCTCGGGTGTCGGCGTCACCGCACAGGGCGACGTCATCATGGTCGTCGGCCAGGCGCTCTCCGCGCCCACGCTCGCCCACCTCATGCAGCGGGCGGGGGCGGTGCGGGCGATGCCGCTCGACATGAACCGCGCCTGGCCCTCCTTCATGAGCTACGACGGCCGCCGCACCCCGCACAACCCGGTCCCCACCAACATCCTCGACTTCGAGAACCCGCCCACCCGCTACTACCACCAGGCCACGCGCGACTTCGTCGCGGTCTACGCCCGCTGAGCCCCGTCCGGCGCGCCGGCACCGCTCGTCAGCGGGGGTCGTTGGCCACGGCGGTGGTGACGCAGTAGCCGATCGGGCCCGCCGCGTCGTACAGGGTGCAGTGGCCGACGGCGATGCCGTCCTCGGCCGTGTGGCCGGTCGCCTCCAGGCCGATCGCGTCGCTCAGCGGGAGCCGGCTGAGCGTCAGGGTGTAGTCGGCGTTGATGTAGCGCAGTCCCTCGTCGCTCGCGTGGGCCATCGGGCTGGCCGCGTCGGCGGCGAGCGTGACCCGTACGAGCGGGGAGACCGACTCCCCTGCGACGAGCGGCCGCGACTCGCGCAGCCATGCCCGGCGCCGCTGGTCGCCGTGCCATGCGCGGACCGGGCGGAGGTCCTCGTCGAACCGCCAGAACGTGCGCGCCGTGTCGGCGGCGGGCAGCGCGTCCGGCGGCGGCGCGTCCCACGGCCCGGTGGCGCGGACGTGCCCCGGCGGCGGTGCGCTCGTGCGCAGCAGGACCGCACTCACCCGCGCCAGCGGCACACCGTCACCCTGCTCGCCGACGCCGTGCACACCCTCGCCCTGCTCGCCGACCTTGTGCACACCCTCGCCCTGCTCACCGGCGCCGTACACGACCGCGTCGGCGACCCGTATCCGCCGCCCGTCCCGCACCCGCTTGGTCCGTACGCGGACGGGGGCCAGGGGCGCGCTGCGGAACAGGTCGACGGTGAGCCGGGCCACGTGCATCCCCTCGGCCCCGTGCTCCCGTTCGAGCACCCGCGCGGCGAGCCCGGCCAGCAACCGCCCGTGCACCGTCCCGGGCGCCCACCACCCCCGCGCCTGCTCCCCGGGCACGAACACGCCTCCGTCGAGACGGAAGTAGGCCGCCTCGCCCTCGGTCTGGGCCACGCGGGCTCCCCTCTCTCCTCGGCCTGCGGTGATCCGGTCCTCCGGATGTCTCCATGATGACCGGACGGCAAGACGCCGGTCGACGGACGCCGGTTTCCTGAGAACATCGCACGGGAGGTACAGACACATGACAGCGCAGGACGCGCAGGACACGGCCGTTCGACTCCGTGCCGTGTGCGGGGAGTTGGCGGAGCGGTTCTACGAGCGGGACGACGTGGTGCGGACGCTGGTGGTGGCGTTGCTCGCCGGGCAGCACTCCTTGGTGCTCGGCCCGCCCGGGACCGCAAAGTCCGAGATGGCCCGGGAGCTGACGAGCCGCGTCGAGGGCGCGTCGTACTGGGAGATCCTTCTCTCCAAGTTCACCGCGCCGACCCGGATGTTCGGCCCGGTCGACGTCGCCGCGCTGGCGCGGGGCGAGTACCGGCAGATCTACGACGGCCGCGCCACGACCGCGCACATCGCCTTCATCGACGAGATATTCAAATGCTCCACGGCGGCGCTGAACGAGACCCTCGGCTACCTCAACGAGCGCATCTACCACCCCGAGAGCGGCGGCGAACCCATCCGCTGCCCGCTGATCGGCGCCATCACGGCGAGCAACGAACTGCCCACCGGCGAGGACACCGCCGCGATCTACGACCGGCTCCTCGTCCGCATCGAGGTCGGCTACCTCACCGACCCGTCGAACTTCGCCGCGCTCGTCCGCTCCGCGGTCGGCCGCCCGGCGCCGCCCGCCCGGACCACCGTCGACCTGGCCGCGCTGCGGTGCGCGGTGGCCGAGGCGGTCCCCGCCGTACAGGTTCCGGACGCGATCGTGGACGCCCTGTGCACCCTGCGGGCCGCACTGCGCCGCAAAGAGCTGATCGCCTCCGACCGCCGCTGGCGGCAGGCGGTGAGCCTGTTGCAGGCGTCCGCGTACCTGGACGGCCGTCCGGAGGTCGCCGCGACGGATCTCTCCGTGCTGACCCACGTCCTGTGGGACTCGCCCGCGCAGCGCCCCACCGTCGAACGCGAGGTGCTCCACCTGGTCAACCCCGACGCCAAGGAGACGCTCGACCTCGCGGACGTCCTCGACGAGCTGGAGACCCAGCTCGACGCCATGGCCGGGCAGTCGCGCGAGGCGCTGAGCGACTGGGTCATCAAGAACGCCCACCACAAGCTGGCCACGGCGGGCAGGCGGCTGGAACAACTGCACGCGCAGGCCGCCGCGGCCGGACGCTCCACGGCCACCATCGACCGTGTGACGAACCGTCAGCGGGCCGTCCGGGCCCGCGTGCTCACCGAGGCGCTCGGCATGGACACGAGCATGGTGCGGGGGCAGCTCTGACGATGAGTGAGACACCCGGCACACCCGCCGCGACCGAGCACGCCTGTGTGATCCCCGACCGCTTCGACCGCTTCGACCGCTTCGCCTGGCGCGACACCTACGCCCAGTCGGAGGGGTTGCGGGACCTGGCCGGCGAGCTGACCGCGCTGCACCACGGCGCCGCCGACCTGCTGACGGACGTGTTCCTGGCCGCGTACAAGGCCGCGCCGCGCCTGCGTGAGCGTGCGCGCATGCATCCGTCCCGGCTGCTCAACCACCACGTCCTCACCTCGCTCATGGAGCCGCCGGACTTCACGGAACTGCGCCGCACGACGGCCGGGGACGCCTATGCCGCCGCGATGGCCGTCCTCGCCATGGCCCCGGCGCTGCGCCGGATGCTGAGGTCCGCCCCGGACGAGGGGGAGGCAGCAACCCCGTCCGACACACACGAGACACCCGAGACACCCGAGACACCGTCCGACACACCTTCCGGCACACGGCCCGACGCGGCGGCCGAGGGCGCGGCGGAGCAGGCCGCGCAGGCCCTCGCCGCCACCGGGTCCGCCCTGCGCGCCGCCGCGCACGCCGCGTCGGCGCGCGCGGCCAGGGCCGCACGGCAGGAGGCCGCGATGGTGCGCGCCTGGGGTGTCGCACCCGGTGAGACGGAGCGGATGCCGTTCGGCGAACGCCTGCGCCTGGCCGAGCGGTTGGGCGGCAGCAGGCTGGCACGGTGGGCCGACCTGATCGGCCGCTTCCGGCAGATGGCCGCCGCCGAGCGGGCCCACAAGGTGGAGAACACGGCCGGGGAACTCGTCGGCGTCACGCTCGGCGACGACCTTTCCCGCATCGTCCCCTCCGAGTTGGCCACCCTCGGACTGCCCCCGCTGCGCGCGGTGTTCGCCGCGCGGTACGCCGCCCGGGAGCTGATGGTCTACGACCAGCAGGGCGAGCGGAGCACCGGCCGGGGCGCCGTCGTCGCCTGCGTCGACACCTCGCACTCCATGTACGAGGAGGGGCCGGGCGGCATCACCCGGGAGGCGTGGGCGAAGGCGTGCGCGCTCGCCCTCCTCGACCAGGCCCGCGCCGCCGGACGCGATTTCGTCGGGGTCCTGTTCTCCGCGGCCGACAAGGTCCAGGTGTTCCGGTTCCCGGCGGCCGAGAACGCGGAGGTCACCCGGGTCCTGGAGTTCGCGGAGACGTTCCTCGGGGGCGGCACCAGCTATCAGCGGCCGCTCTCGGTGGCCGCGGGTGTGCTGGAGGAGGAGTTCGCCGACGCCGCCCGCGCCCGGGGCGACATCGTGATGATCACCGACGACGACTGCGGCGTCACCGAGGAGTGGATGCGCGGCTGGAAGGAGGCCAGGCACCGGCTGGGCTTCCGGGTCTTCGGCGTGGCCGTCGGCGCCCCGCGCGTCGCCGCGGCCGACTCGGTCCTGGACGCCCTGTGCGACAACCTGCGCGCCGTCGACGACTTCACGGACGTCCACGCGGCGGCGGACCTCTTCCGCGTCATCTGAGACCCTGTCCGCAAACCCCCGCCTGCGCCCCGGAGCGCGCACCCGCGCGTGCCCGGCCAGGAGGTCAGGTGCTCGCCTGGTCGCTGTCCCGGTGTGCGCCCCAGCCGTGCCAGCGGTCGATCTCGATGACGGCGCTGACGCGGCGCCGGACCTGGTCCGGGTAGGCGTTGCCGGTGTAGTGCGTGGAGATGCGGTCGATGTCGGCCAGGCCCTCGTCGTCGTGTGTCTCGACGACCCGCCCGATGAGGGTGACGTGGGTGTACCAGTCGTCACTGTCGAGGACGGTGAGGGAGACGCGCGGGTCCCGCTGGATGTGCTTCAGGCGGACCCGCCCCTCGTCGAGGCTGAGAAGTACGCGGCCGTCCTCCCACAGGTACCAGGTGGGGGTGGAGACGGGGGTGCCGTCGGAGCGCAGGGTGGCCATGACCGCGGGGTTGGGGCGGCGCAGCATCTCCACGGCCTCGGGCGGCAGGGGCGGCTTGGACATACGTGTTCCTGTTCCTCACTTCAGGTTTCTCCCGGTGTTTCGGGATCTCCCGACACTACAGACCCCCTGGCGCCGCGACAGCGCCCAGGGGCGGGGCGCGGCGCCAGGGGGTGCAGAGAGCCTGCTGTGCCGGTCAGTCGGAGACGAGGTCGCCGAACTGCACCACGGCCGGGGTGCTGTTGCTGACGCTGATGCCGTTCTCGTTGAACCCGTCGCCGTGCCCGAGGCCGAATCCGTCGTCGGCGGCGGCGAGGCCCGAGCCGCCGAGGACGGCGATGGCGGCCAGAACCGTGGCGGTGACAGCTGTACGCAAGCGCATGTGGCAGTCCTTTGCTTCGAGGGGGTGGAAAGATCAATCGAAGCTTTAACCGGTACGGCCACGGCTCACACGGGCACGCGCCGACTCCACTCGTCCGTGTGTTCCCTTCGGCCGATACGCGCAGCGCGCGCGTGCGAAGGGAGGCGGGGCGGGGAAGGGGCCGGAGCCATTCGGCGGCGGCCCGAACAGCTCAACCCCGCTCGCCGTCCTCCCCGTCAGCCTTGTCCTCCCCGTCCTCCCCGACCCCTCCGCCCTTGCCGTCCTCGCCGCGCAGTCGCAGCAGATACGTGGCCGTCACCGCGACGGCGCGGTCCTCGTCGCGCGCAAGGTCCACGAGCGCACGCGAGGTCGCCCGGCCCGGGACCCCGGCGAGTGCCTGCGTGAGGCGTCCGCGCGCGGGTGCGCTCGTGGCCGGGGCGGCGAGGCGGTCGACGAGCAGGGCCGCGATCCGGTCCGCCATCGCGGCGTCGCCCGCGAGCACGCTCAGCGCGTCGGCCGCGTCGGTGTCGTTCCGCCCGTCCACGATCATGTCGACGAGTGTCGGGACCGCCTCCGTCGCGCCGCGGGCGCCCAGCGCGAGCGCGGCGTGCCCGCGGACCACGTCGTCCGGGTGGCGGAGCGCCCGGCGCAGCTCCCCGGCCGCCGCGTCGCCCGACAGCTTGGCCAGGGACCGGGCGGCCCGTTCCCGTACGGCGGCCACGGGCGAGGCGAGCCCCTCCGCGAGGAGCGCCGGCCCCCCGTCTCCGGCGCGCGCGAGCGCCCACCGCAGGGCTCCGGCGACGACCGGGTCCGCCTCGCCGAGCGCCGCCTCGACCAGCGCTTCCACCGGCACCGGGACCTCGTCGCCCGAGGAGAGCGCGGCCCGCTGGCGCGCGTCGGGGTTCTTGGACCCGAGCGCCTGGAGCAGCGCGACGACCTGGAGGACGTCCTCCCAGCCCGCGGGGTCCGCCGCGTCGATACGGCGCAGCCGCGCCAGCAGCTCCGTCTCGGCGGCGATGCGTGCGCGGGTCTGTTCGATGAGGTCGCCGACGAGCGCCGACGGTGTGAAGCCGGGGTCGTCGAGGGCGCGGCCGATCTCCCGCAGGGACAGGCCGAGCGAGCGCAGGCTCTCGATGTGGAAGATCCGCCGGACATCGTCGCCGGAGTACTCCCGGTAGCCGGAGCCCGTCCGGCCCGACGGGCCCACCAGGCCGAGCGACTCGTAATGCCGCAGCATGCGGGCGCTCACCCCGGACCGTCGCGCCACCTCACCGATCAACACGCCCCTATCGTCCCGCTTGTGGTGCCGGGCTCCGCCCACCGAGGGCCACGACGCGCTTGGCCTCCTCGATCGCGAACCCGAATCCGGTCTCTGGGTCGTCGAGCAGCCGTTGTGTGGCGAGCGCGTGGGCGTGCACGCGCGCCTTCGTGCCCGTCGTCGCGGCGCGCAGCGGTGCCTCGGCGGCCTCGCCGAGGTCGACGAGCGCCCTGCTGAGACTCAGCTGTGTGTCCCTCTCCCCGCGCCCGAGCTGGGAGGCCAGCACCTCGGCGAGCGCGGATTCCTCCCCGTGCGGTACGAGCACGACCGCGGTCCGCCAGGCACTGCGGGCCACTTCGACCTCGGGGTCGGTCAGCAGCGCCTTCGTGAGCGCGGGCCAGGCCCGCCGGTCGCCGATCTTGGACAGGGTGTGCAGCGCCTGGCTGCGCGCCTGCGCCTGCTCCGAGCGGGTCTCGCGGACCAGTGCGGGGAGTGTCATGTCGACCGGGTGGCGGGTGAGCGCCCAGGTCAGCATGTCGCGGACGAAGAACTCCGGCTCGACGGCGCTCCGTTCGACGAGCGCGGCGACGAAGCGGGGGTGGGGCTCCGTGCCCACCGCCATGGCGGCCCGCAGCCGTACCGAGGAACGGTCGTCCTCCAGCCCCCGGAGCAACTGTTCCTGCGCGGGCTGCCCTTGCTCCCGCGCGGGCTCCGGCTCCCCCTCCGGCCGGCCCCCGGGCTCATTCCCCTGGGTCCGTCGTGTTCGGCTCTGTCCCGCACCTGTGATCGTCACTGAGACCACCTCCTCGGCCGCAGTGAAGACCTTGTCACCGTGTCAAGGTCAAACGACGGCCGGGGAAGGTGCCGTCACACGACGATGACACGGCGTCCGCGTGTGTGTCCGGCCTTGCTGTCGAGGTGTGCCGCCGCGGCCTCGCCGAGTGTGTACGTCCGCGCGACGGGGATGTGCAGCTTCCCGCGCGCGATGAGGGCCGCGGCCTCGGCGAGCGCGGCCGGCACGCTCCCGGCCACGCCGGAGAAGCGGACGCCGAACGCGGGCGCGCCGAGATCCGCGATGGTGACGACCTTGCGCGGGTCCCCGGCCAGCTCGACCAGTTCGGGGACGACGCCCGAGCCGGACACGTCCAGGGCGGCGTCGACGGGGCCGAGCCGCCGCACCCGCTCCGTCCAGCCGTCGCCGTACGTCGTGGCGAGGGCGCCGAGGTCGCGCAGGTAGTCCTGGTTCGCGGCGCTCGCCGTGCCGATCACCTTGATGCCGCGGTCGCGGGCGATCTGCAGCACCGCCGAGCCGACTCCCCCGGCCGCGCCGCTCACCAGCAGGGTCTGCCCCGGCTCCACGCCGACCTCGCGGATGATGCGCAGGGCCGTCTCCACCACGGACGGATACCCGGCCGCCTCCTCGAAGGTCAGGCCTTCGGGCATCCGGGCCCAGGCGCCGAGCACGGCGAACTCGGCATAGGTGTCCGCGCCTTCGCCGAACACATGGTCTCCGATCCGGACACCCTCGACACCCGCGCCCACCTCGTCCACGACCCCGGCGGCATCGATGCCCACCCCCGCGGGCAGCACGGTGGGGTGTGCTCCCAGGACCTGGCCTTCGCGGATGCGCCAGTCGACGGGGTTCACACCTGCCGCCCGTACGGCGATACGTATGCGGCCGGGGCCCGGGTGGGGCTCCTCGGCGTCGATGAGGCGGAGGACGTCCGGGCCGCCGAAGTCGGCGAAGCTCACTTTCTTCATGCGGCCGACCGTAACACTAACGGTTAGTGTTTTGGAGCTGTTAGGTTTTCGTACTCGATGGCGCTGATAGCGTGGGCGCATGACCGTGCCCACCGGCCGCCGCGAGCGCAAGAAGGCCGCGACCCGCCAGAAGATCGCCGACGCGGCCCTGCGGCTGTTCCTGGAGCGCGGATACGACGCGGTGGGCATCCGCGATGTCGCCGCCGAGGCCGACGTCGCCGTGACCACGCTCTTCTCCCACTTCGCCTCGAAGGAGGCGCTGGTCTTCGAGCAGGACGACGACTTCAGGGAGCGCCTCGTGCGGGCGGTCACGGACCGGGGACCGCGGGAACCGCTCATGCCCGCGCTGCGCCGTGAGGTCCATGCGATGGTCCGCCACTGTGCGGCGGAGGGGGCCGCCCCGATCTGGCGCATGATCGACGCGTCGCCCGCCCTGCGCACGTACGAGGAGTCCATGCGGCTGCGGCACGCGGACGCGCTGGCGACCGCCATCGCCGCCGAGTTCGCCCTGCCGGAGCCGACGACGGCGTGCCGCACGATCGCGCGGTTCGTGCTCGACGCGTACGCGCTGGGCCGTGAGGCGGCCGAGCCAAAAGCGGCGGTGGACGAGGTGTTCCGCATGGTCGAGGCGGCCTGGGAGGTCGCCCGGCCGCGCTGAGGCGGGGTCAGCCGCCGAGTCGCAGCAGCGTGTCGTAGGCCTGCTGGATGAGGTGGTTGCCGCCGCCCGGGGCGCAGTTGGCCAGGGCGACGACGGCGGCGCGCCGTCGGAGGTCGAAGCCCGCGAAGACGGTGCAGCCGCGGGTGCCGCCCGAGTGGTGGTGGACGCGGGA
The DNA here is from genome assembly GCF_043523415.1 of Streptomyces sp. SGAir0957. NCBI lineage: Bacteria > Bacillati > Actinomycetota > Actinomycetes > Kitasatosporales > Streptomycetaceae > Streptomyces > Streptomyces sp. SGAir0957. Next base: position 7,877,643 of record NZ_CP027293.1, on the reverse strand, counting down.
TCCGTCGTGGCGCGGGCGGACGTTCCAGACGAGCGCGAGCTGCCGGGCGCCGTTCCGGACGGCGATCCGGGGCCGGACCGTGTCGCGCAGGGCCGCGCGCAGGGGGTCCGGCAGGACCGTCGCCCGTACGGGGCGGTCGGGGTCGAGCAGCGCTTCGGTGAACGTCAGCAGGTCGCGCGCGCTGGAGCGGACGGCGCCCGCCGCCGGCATCCCGGGGATGCGGAACGGTGGTCTGGGGCGCCGGTGCCAGTAGCCGGTGACGTCGCCGCCGCGCACCGCCTCGTCGTCCGGCGGTGCGGCCACGCAGTCGGTGTCGTGCAGGCCGAGCGGGCGCAGGACGCGGGCGGTCAGGAGGGACGCGTAGTCCGGTGCGCGCGCCGCGCCGCTCAGGGCGTGCCCGAGCAGGCCGGCGCCGAAGTTCGAGTAGTGCAGGCGGGTGCCGGGACGGGAGCGCAGGCGGGTGCGCGACAGGGCGTCCAGCGTGTCGGCCGCGGTGAACGCCTCGTAGGGGTTGGCGAACAGGTGCGGGAGCGCCGTGCGGAGCAGCCCCGGCGGCAGGCGGGGCAGGCCGGAGGTGTGGGTGGCGAGGTGGAGCAGGCGGATGCCGGCGCCGCCGGGCGGGGGGCGGGTGCCCGGCGGCAGGTGGCGCAGGACCGGGTCGTGGAGGCTCAGGGCGCCGCACGCGGCCTGTTCGGCGAGGAGCAGCGCCGTGAAGGTCTTCGTCACGGAGCCGATCTCGAACCGGGTCGCCCCGTCCGCCTGCGCTCCGTCGTGGTGCGCGGTCGTCCCGTGGGCGACGACGGTACGGCGCCCGTCGTGGTGCAGGCCGACCGCGACCGCGCTGGCCGCCGGGGCCGCGGCGAGCAGCGCGGGAAGGTGACGCGCGGCGGCGGGCCACGGCGCGGTGTCCGGGGTGCGGGAGGCGGGCCGGGGCTCCATCAGCCGGGGTGGGGGTTCTCCAGCGCGCGGGCGAGCGCCAGGTTGCCGGCGATCACGGCGACGATGGTGGGGTGCTGGTGGTCCTCGAACCGCTGGGCCGGGTCGTCGTCGACGGGCTGGTCGTCGCGGGGCACCATGCCGTCCTCGTGCTGGATCTCGGCGAGGCGCCGCCAGTCCTCGGGGTCGGCCTGGGGATCCGGTCGGCACATCTCGACGATCATCAGCTCCGCCATGAGGTCCCAGTGCCCGGTCTCGGCCCAGATGTCGGTCCACACCGGGAGCCAGTCGCCCAGGTAGCCGGAGAGGTCGTCGGGCAGTCCGGAGGGCAGCCATCCCCAGTCCGTCAGGTGGTAGACGGTGTGGGTGACGGCGTAGGCGGTGAGCCAGTCGATGTGCCAGGGCTCGGGTGTGCTGCCGAGCCAGGTGGCGCGGGTGAGCGTTTCCCAGTGAGGTGTGCCGGAGCCGTGGTCCAGGCCGGTGACGCGGATGGCGTTGGCGACACCGAGCCGCCGGTTCGGCACATGTTCCGCGGCGTGTGTGGAGGTGAGGCCGACGGTGTGCGCGAGGAGTTCGTCGAGTTCGGGCAGGCGGAAACCGCCGCGCGTGAAGTGGGCGTACGTCTCCAGCGGGTCGGTCCTCAGCGGGTTGCGCAACAGCCGTTCGTACAGCAGCGAACCGTTGGCCGTCTGCTCCCAGCAGTACGTCAACAGGTCACGGGCGACAGCGAGTTCGGTCGTTCCCGCGGCGCCGCCGCGCAGAACGAGGGAGGCCGCGAGGGCGGTCTCGCCGAGCGCCTTGTAGGCGCCGCTGTCGGCGTTCAGGTCGGCTTCGGGAAGGGCGGACAGGGCGCCGTACTCGCGGTTGGCGTGCAGCCAGTGCAGCGCCCGTGAGCTGACGGCGTGGGCGAGTTGGGTGGGTGGGTGGCTCATACGTGCCTCGCGTGCCTCGGGCCGAGCAGGTGGCGGGCGATGGCGATGTCCAGGGCGAGGCGGCCGCCCCCGCCGAGCAGGGCGATGTGCTCGGCCAGCGGAACCGGGTCGAGGGGCAGCGGAACGCCTTCGGCGTGCGTCCATGCCAGCCAGCGGGTGAGGCGCGCCGCCGTGGGGAAGTCGCGGCGCAGGAGGGCGCGGGTGGCACCGCGCGCCAGGCCCGCCGCCCCGGACCGTGCGGCCTCGTGCACCGGACCGTCGAGGCCGGGCAGGGCGAGGGAGGACAGCTGACTCATCCGTACCGACCAGGGCACCCAGCCCTCGTACGCCGGTCCGTCCCCGGTCGCGGTCGGCGGGCGCCGGCGCTCCGGGCCCGGATCGCACCGCGGCGGCGCCTGCGGTACGGGTGCGGCCGGGTTGTCCGGCGCGGGGTCGAGCAGTGTCAGCACGCTGACGGTGGACCAGTCGATCCATGCCCTGAGCCACGGCTGCTCGGGCCCCTCGGGCGGCGCCGCGGGGGCCGGCCGGGCCGGGGGCAGGGCGTCGAGCGCGAGGGTGACGGCGGCGCCCTCCTCGGGCGGCGGGGTGCGACCGGTCAGGACGTGGGGGGCGAGGATGTCGGCGCCCAGCATGCGCACCGCGGCCACCGCCACGCTCTGCTCGCTCGGCGGGAGCGACACGACGGACTCGAGGTGGGCGGCGGCAGGCGCCGTGGGCCCGACGTCCCGGAGGGCGTCGAGCACACGACGAGCAAGACGCTCAGCCGACCCGTTGTGGGCGGTGCGTGAGCGTTCGCTGATCACCGGCCCTTCGGCTCCTTCGGCTCCTTGGGGGAGAGCAGGAGGCCGAGCAGGAGGGCGCCGACTCCGCCGCCTTCCGGTGAGGGGATCGGAGCGTCACTCACCGGCGCTTCCGACGGGACCATCAACCCTTCGACGGCTTCTTTGTCGAGCACGAGGCTCGTGGACTGAAGAGTGAGCATCATCGCTGCTCCTCTGCCTAGATGACGGCACTGTCGCAGTGCCCCAACCACTTCACCAAAACACCCGAAATCGCCACGCGGCAACCCGAGTTGTCATGGCGGTACGGGGGTGAGGCGCGCCGCCGGTCGGCGGGGCACGGGATCGACCGCGGTCGGGCGGAGCGCCCCGATTAGGCCAAACGGGTGAACGCTCTCCGGCCGCCCGCCACAGCGCCCAGGACGGGTCGCCGCCCGGCCACGGCGCCTAGGTCGGGTCGGCCATGCGCAGGCGCAGCAGCGCGTCCCGCCGGTCGGTGGCGAGCGGGAGGACCGTGTCCGTGCCGGTGAGTTCGAGCAGGCGCCGGAGAGAGGCGTGCAGCGGTCCGCACACGGTCAGGGGGCGGCCCTTCACCCCGTGACCGGTGTAGGTGACCAGGAGCTGGTTGAGGAAGACGCTGTCGGCGAAGGTCACGCCGGACAGGTCGATCAGCGTCGCGTCCGTCGCGGCGTCGGAGAGTGCCTGTGCGAAACCGTCGACCACCTCGGTCAGGTCATGCAGGTCCATCTCTCCGCTCACGGTGACAACTGCCACCCGTTCTTGCTGGTCAAAGCGTACTTTTCCGCTGCCGGACGTCATGTGGAGCACCCTCGCACACACTCGGTCCCGCGAACAAAAGCGGGTGGGCCCGGCCGTCCCAGGCCGGGCCCACCCTTCGGCGCGCACTCACCACCGCCCGTGGCGTCGCGCCGGTCCACGGAACGTCTCAGTCGCTCATCACCATCGGTACCAGCGACCCTTGCGGCCGCCACTCGCCGCGGGCCGGATCACGAAGCCGAGCAGCCACACCACGAGGACGATGACGGCGATCCACCACAGTGCCTTCAGGGCGAAGCCCGCGCCGAAGAGGATCAGAGCCAGAAGAAGAACCAGAAGCAGGGGAACCATTGTTATTACCTCCTGGCCACCGTTTGCTCTTAACCCTCCCCTACAAACACACAAAACCTGCGTTTCTTTCACGTAGTGCAGGGCAGGTGAGCGCGTTTCGATCCACCCGTGCCCGGCATCGACGTGCAACGCACATGTTTGACGGCCGGTTTCCAGGCCAGGCGGATGTCGAGCACATGATGTCGATGCCAAGGGAGCGTGAGCGGACATGACCGCCAACGAGAAGGCCAAGGCGAAGACCGAGCAGGCCACGGGCGCCGCGAAGGCGGCCGCGGGGCGGGCCGTGGGCAACGAGCGCCTCACCGCGGAGGGCCGCGCCCAGCAGATGAAGGGCGACGCCCGCCAGGCCAAGGAGAAGACCAAGGACATCGGCAAGCACTGACGGCACCGTCCTGGTTGGGTGAGGGGCGGCTTCCCCGCGGGGAAGCCGCCCCTCACACGTGTGCGTGTACGCCGGGGACGTTTGTGTACGCGTGCCCAGGGCACTCGTCCGCTGCGCAGGCTCGCGCCACGCCCCCCGTTCGCGGGTCTGCCGGTGGCCAGGGCGGGCGGTGTCTGTTCGGTGGTCCAGCGGCCGCCCGCCCCGCCACTTTCCCCCCACGCGCCCCGCCCCACCCCACCCCATGCCCGGCAAGCAGGCAGGCAGGTCAGGGCGTCAGCGGCAGCTCCGCCCGCATCTGCCAGCCGTCGGGCGCGAGGGCGACCACGTACAACGCGGCGATCTCGCTGCGGAGAGGCAGGAGGGCACCGGCCCGGCGGGCGATCTCCTCGGCGGTGTCCGGCCGCGCGTCCAGGGCCACCGTGACGTGCACGGGCGGGTCCGCGCCGAACCGGCCCCCGTACGGGGCCTGCGCCGGGAACGCGGTACGCACGGCCGTCGCCGCGCCGCGCAGCCCGGGCACGGGGACGCCGACGAAACCGCCGCTCCGCTCGACCGTGGTCAGACGGGCCGTGACCGGTCCTGACGGGAGCGCGGCCCGCAGCCGGTCGAGTTCCTGCCCGCCGACGCGGTCGGCGGGCAGCCACGGGTAGAGCAGCGCGGCATGTGCGGGGACGCCAACCCGTACCGCTCGCGGATCGACCTCGGCGGCCAGCTCAAGCAGGGGATCGGCGGCCGGCACCAGAGCGAGGACCGCCGTCGTACCCGGGCTCGCCATGCGCCTCTCCCTCTCCTCCGCGTACGGCCGCCGGCCGGTCCGCGGCTCGTCCGGCAGCATGTCATGCCCGGTCGTCTCCGGTTGCCGGTGCGGACGGGGTGAGCGAGTTTGTAAAGCGTCGAGGGGGCGCGGAACAGGCGCCGCCCGCTCGCTCCCAGCCGTTCGCCTTCCAGGAGGAACCATGAGCAACCCCGAGCAGGACTCGAACCCGAACGAGGGCCCCGCGGACGGTGGCGCGGCCGGTACGCCGGGCGTCCACGACGGCGGCGCCGACGGCGGTGCCGAGGGCCCTGCGGACGGCGGCGCGGCGGGCACCCCCGGTGTCCACGACGGTGGCGCGGACGGCGGCGCCGAAGGCCCCGCCGACGGCGGTGCGGCCGGTACGCCGGGCGTGCACGACGGTGGCGCGGACGGTGGCGCCGAAGGCCCGGCCGACGGTGGTGCGTCGGGTACCCCGGGCGTGCACGACGGTGGCGCCGACGGCAGCGCCGACAAGTAGGGCGGCGGCATTTGAGCACGCCTCCCGTCGAACTCGGGGAGGCCGGCGCCGACACGGGCACCGGCCTCCTCGAAGCGCGGTTGACCGGTCTGCGCCGGGAGGAGTTCGCGCGTGACGTGTGGGGGCGCGCGCCCCTGCTGCACCGCTCCGCGAGCGACTTCTCCGACCTGTTCTCCGCGTCCGCCGTCGACGAGCTGATCTCGCGGCGCGGGCTGCGCACGCCTTTCCTGCGCGTCGCCAAGGACGGTGCCACGCTGCCGGAGGCCTCGTTCACCTCGTCCGGCGGTGTCGGCGCGACGGTCGGGGACCAGCTCGACGACACCGCGCTGTGGCGCCACTTCGCGGACGGGGCGACCCTCGTCCTCCAGGCGCTGCACCGCACCTGGGAACCGGTCGCGGACCTCAGCTCACGGCTCGGCACCGAACTGGGCCACCCCGTGCAGGCCAACGCCTATGTCACGCCGCCGCAGAACCGCGGATTCGACGCCCACTACGACGTCCACGACGTGTTCGTGCTCCAGATCGCCGGGTCCAAGCGGTGGACGATCCACCCGCCCGTCCACCCCGATCCGCTGCGCGACCAGCCCTGGACCGAGCACCGTACGGCGGTGGCCGAGGCGGCCGGGGGCGAGCCGTTCCTCGACACCGTCCTCGCACCGGGCGACGTCCTCTATCTGCCGCGGGGCTGGCTGCACGCCGCGCAGGCGCAGGGCGCCGTCTCGATCCATCTGACGCTCGGGGTGCACACTTGGACGCGGCACGCGCTGGCCGAACACCTCACGCGATCCGCGCTCGCGCTCCTGCGCGACGACCCGCGCATGCGCGCCTCCCTGCCGCTGGGCTCGGAGGAATCAGGCGCCGACCTGGAGTTCGTCCGCGAACACCTCGCCGCCGCGCTCGCGCGGGCCGATCCCGCGCCTCTCTTCCACCGCGCCCGGCGCGGCCGGGCCCGGCCCGCGCCGCTGGGTCCGCTGACCCAGCTCGCGGCCGTCGACGCCCTCGCGCCCGACTCGCCGGTGCGGCTCCGCGCGGCGCTGGAGGCGCGCCTCGACGGGCGGCGCCTGTCCACCCGCGTCGGCTGGCTCGACCTCGCCGAGGAGGACCTGCCGTCCGTCGCCCGCCTCCTCGACGGCGCCGTCCACAGCGCGGACAGCCTGGGGCTCACCCTCGTCGAAAGACTCCTGCGCGCGGGCGTCCTGGTGCCCGCCGAACAGTGACCGGGCCACGGTGACCGCTGCCCCGCGCTTCTTCTGCGCCGACGCCGCCCTGGAGCGCGGCGACGCGCTCGCGGGCACCGCGCCGTACGGCTCGGTGTGGGTCCTCGTCGAGTACCGGGGCGGCTGGCCGCCCAACGGCTTCGACGGTCTCGACCTGGCGCCGGAGATCAAGGGGATCGTGTTCGGCGCGGCCCGGAACGTACGCGCCCGCATTCTCCTCATCAGGCGGCACGGCCGTCTCCTGCCCGGCGACGGCCCCCGGCGCTGGGCCGTGCTGCGCCGCGGCGGCGACGGCACGGAGCGGCAGGTGTGGGGCACCTGGAGCCGCGACCAGGACCTCACCGGGATCGTCCATGCCCTCGACGCACCCGGCGAGCCGGGGCATCCGCCGGTCGTGCTCGTCTGCGCGCACGGACTGCACGACGTCTGCTGCGCCGTGCGCGGTCGTCCCGTCGGGCGCGTACTGAGCGAGCGGTGGCCGCACCTGGTCTGGGAGTGCACGCACGTGGGCGGGGACCGGTTCGCCGCCAACGTCGTCGTCCTGCCCGACGGCGTCTACTACGGCGGGCTCGGCCCGAGCTCCGCCGTCACCACCGTCGGGGAACACCTGGCGGACCGGGTCCACGCCACCCATCTGCGCGGATACACGGACCTCTTCCCGCCTCAGCAGGCCGCGCTCGCGGCCGTCCTGCGGCACGCGGGTCCGGCCGGCCGGCACGCGTACGCCGTCACGTCGACGGACCGCGACGACGACCTCTGGCGGATCCGCCTGACCGGCCGGCCGCCCCTCGCGTCGGTCTTCGACGTCGAGGTGCGCTCGCGCCGCACGCCGCCGTACCGGCTCACCTGCCACGGCAAGTCACCGAGCTCGGCGATGACGTACGAGGTCACGTCCGTGCGCGCGCTCTGACCATCCGGGTGTCCACGTCGCGGCGGCGCTGGTCCGGATGTCTCAGTGCGCGGTGCCGGGGTGCGTGGTGCCGGGGTGTGCCGTGTGGTCCGCATGTCCCTTCGTGCGGCGGGCCTCCTTCATCTCCGCCTCGTACAGGTGCGTACGCCCCGGGGTGAGGTCGTCGCGCAGCTCGCGCTCCATGTCCTTGTACGGGGCGTAGAAACCGGCGTCGTACTCCTCGACGACCTGGAAGGTCCACCGGCCCTCCAGCACATTGCGCCCGACCAGCTCCCGGTCGATCCGCTCGGCCCACTTCTCGTGCCCCGCGGCGCGCAACAGGCCGACGGCGCGGCCCAGTTCGAGGTCGGCGGTGCCGGTCAGCTGGTGGAAGGCGTACAGGTGGCCGCGGGCCTGCTCCACCGTCTCGAGGGCCTTCGACACCGACCCCAGAGCTTCCACGGTCGCGTCACTGACACCTTCGGGCCGCCGGTGCGCGCGGGCGGGCTCATCGTGTTTCTCGGTCATGGCCCTCGACTGCCCCTTGAGCACGTCGTCCTATCGCGGGGTGTGCCAGGTGACGCCGAAGGTGTGAGACGTTGCTCCGCCCCGTGCGGGGCCGTTAGGGTCGGCCGGGTGACTGCCGGGTCGGCCTTGGGCCACGCACGAGTGAGGGTCCCGGCCTCGGCGTGAGCGCGAGGCGGGCGAGGGGCCCGCCGCCGTCTCCGTGTCCTTCATCGCGTCCTTCATCGCGTCCTTCATCGCGTCCTTCTTCGGTGCCGACCCCGGCACCGCTCCCTGAAGCGCTCACAGACCCGGAGCCACACACGTATGTCACACATTCAGCAGAACGCACACTCCCCCGGCGGGGCGGCGCACGCCGTCGAGTTGAACCACACCGCCGTCTACGCGAGCGACCGCTCCTTGTCGGCGGAGTTCCTCGCCGCCGTCCTCGGCATCGAGGTCGGCGCGCCGTTCGGCCCGTTCCTGCCGGTCGACCTCGGCAACGGCGTGACGCTCGACTACTACGAGAAGCGCGACGAGCCGATCCAGTCGCAGCACTACGCGTTCCTCGTGCCCGAGGCGCGTTTCGACGGCATGATCGACCGCCTGGAGGCGCTCGGGACCACCTACTACGCCGACCCCGGCCACACCGAACCGGGCAGGGTGAACACCTTGTTCGGCGGTCGCGGCGCGTACTTCCCGGACCCGGACGGGCACAACATGGAGATCATGACCCGGCCGTACCTCCGTCCGTGACCGCGGCCGCGCTCCGGTACCGGTCCCTGGTCGGGGGGAGTTCCCGGAAGCCGGCGGACCGGTAGGTGGCGACGGCGGCGACGTTGGCGCTCGGGGTGGAGACCAGCGCGCTCGACGCGCCGAGTGCGCGCAGGGCGGCCGCCGCGGCGACGTTGACCGCCCTGCCGTGGCCGTGACCGCGGTGGTCCGGGTGGACGCCCATGGGTTCGAGGAGCCCGGGGCGGCCGTTCCCCGCCGACCACACGGTCACCGCCGCGACCGCGTCGCCCCGGCGGTCGTACGCGACGAGGCAGCGCGCGTCGGCGTACGCCGGCCCGGCCGCCATCGTGCGCCAGCGTTCGTCCGTGAACGTCGGCCTGCCGAACGCCGCCCGCTGCACCGCCGTGCGGACGTGGGCCCGTTCGGGTCCTGTCACCTCGATCCGCAGGTCCGGGCCCGGATCCGGCACCGGGTCCGTGAGGTCGCGCAGGAGCGGCGTCCACGGTTCGTCGAGGTCCCAGCCGGCGTCGGCGAGCAGGTCCCGGACGAGGGCTCCGCCGGGTGCGTCGACGGCGGCCCGCCCCTCGCCCAGGACCCCGCGCTCCGGCAGCGTCACGTCCGCCACCAGGCGCTCCGCAAGCTCCGGGTCGCGCCGGACGTCCGGCGCGACGGTCAGCCGCAGCAGGTCCGGCGCGTCGAGGAGCCCGACGGCGAGGATCCTGCCGTCCCTGTGCCATGTCCGCAGCGCCGCCGCCGTCGCCCGCGCGCCGAACCGCCAGAACCAGCCCACGTCCCCCGGATGGAGCTGCACCGGCGCCTCGTCGTCCTGCCACCCCCGCAGCGCCTCCACGATCTCGCCCAGTCGGTCGGTCCCCGGTACGCGCAGCACGGTCGGCATGAGGGTGATCCCACACCATCGCGCCACCGCTCCGCATCCGATTTCGGGTCCGGCCGGGGCCGCCGCGGTCTCTCGTGGTGGACAGCGTCACGGCCGCACCCCGGCCGGAGGCTACGGTGGCTCTTCCATCACCCGCGTGAAAAATGGGCTTCATCCGAACGGGCCGGTCTCCGGCTGAGAGGTGTCTGACAGTGACGACCGTCGCTTACCAGGGCGAATTCGGCTCCAACTCGGCGGCCGCCACCCAAGCGCTGTTCCCCGGCAGCGCCGAGCTGCCCTGCTCCAACTTCGAGCAGGCGCTCGACGCCGTGACCCTCGGCGCCGCCGACCTGGCCGTCATCCCGGTGGACAACTCCGCGGCGGGCCGCGTCGCCGACGTCCACCACCTGCTGCCGGAGTCGGGCCTGTTCGTCATCGGCGAGTACTTCCTCGCGATCCACTTCGACCTGGTGGGCGTCGCCGGGGCCGGTCTCGACCGGGTCGAGTGCGTCCGCAGCCATGTGCACGCGCTGGGCCAGTGCCGCAAGGTCCTGCGCGAGGGCGGCTGGCGCACGCTCGTCAGCGACGACACGGCCGGCGCCGCCCGCGAGGTGGCCGAACTGGGCGATCCGCGCCACGCGGCGCTCGCCCCGCCCGCCGCCGCCGCGCACTACGGGCTCGACGTGCTGCGCGCGGGGGTCGAGGACGACCCGGACAACACCACCCGGTTCGTGGTCCTCTCCCGGGACGCCGTCTTCGCGCCGCTCGACGCGGGGCCGACGATGACGAGCCTGTTCTTCGCCGTGCGGAACATCCCGAGCGCCCTCTACAAGGCGCTCGGCGGGTTCGCCAGCAACGCGGTGAACCTCACCAAGATCGAGAGCTACCAGATGGGCGCCGGGCTCAACCCGAGCTGCTTCTACGTCGAGGTCGAGGGCCACCCGGACGAGCCGCGCGTCGCCCTCGCCCTCCAGGAGCTGCGCTTCTTCTCCTCCGAGGTACGCGTCCTCGGCGTGTACCCGGCCCACCCGCACCGCCGTCGGGAACCCGCGGCCCAGGGCAGGCCCTAGGCGGTCCCCGGCGCGGGGCCCGTGCTGCCGCGCGGGATGAGTTCCACCGGCAGCACCACATGGCGCTCCCGGCTGTCGTCCGGGTCCTGGATGACCGCGTGGGCCAGCTCGGCGGCGGCGCGGCCCAGTCGGCGTACCGGCTGCGCCATGGTGGAGAGGTCCCAGGCGGCGGCCATCGCGTGGTCGTCGAAGCCGAGGACGGAGACGCGGGCGGGGACCGGGACGTTGGCGCCGCGCAAGACCGTGAGCAGCCGGAAGGCGATGTCGTCCGTCTCGGCGAAGATCGCGGTGGGCGGCTGCGGGAGGCTCAGGAGCCGCCCCACGGCGGCGTCGAGGACCGGCCCCTGCCAGCCGGCGACCTGCCGGACCAGTTCCTCGTCGTGCTCGACGCCCGCCTCCGCGAGCGCCGCGCGGTAGCCGTCGAGGCGGGCCCTGCTGCTCCAGGCGAAGCCGGAGGCGTCGGCGGGCTCCAGGTAGGCGATGCGGCGGTGGCCGAGGTGGAGCAGGTGCCGGGTGCCGCGCAGGGCGGCCTCGGCGTCGTCCACGTACACACTGGCCCGGTGCTCCTCGTGCTGGCTGACGAAGATCAGTGGCAGGCCGAGGTCGTCGAGGCGCTCCCGCTCCGCCGGGGAGAGGGCGAAGCTGACGACGAGCAGCGCGTCGGCGTTGCGGCGCGCGGGCAGCCGGTCGAAGAAGTGGGCGCGCTCCTCGGGCGTGGTGACGCTGTAGACCAGCATGTCCATGCCCGCCTCGGCGAGGGCGGGTGCCATGCCGGCGAGCGCGGCGCCCAGGAACCAGGACTCCAGGTTCGGTACGAGCACGGCGACGCGGCCGGTGCGCCCCGTGACCAGGCTGGACGCGCTGCGCGAGATCGAGAACGACAGCTCGCGCGCCGCCTGTTCGACCCGTGCCCGGGTCGCGGGCGACACCGTCGACAGGCCGCGCATCGTGCGCGAGACGGTCGAGGGGGACACTCCGGCCCGCTGCGCGACATCCGCGAGCGTGGCGCCATTCTCACCGGCCATGCCGGGGACGCTAACACAGCGCCGACCCTCGCCATGACAGCGCTGTCACCGAATGCTTCATCCGGTCAGCCCATCCGACCTGAACAATCAGCCACTCCCCCATTGACAGCGCGAAAACGAGGTTCGTACCGTGCTAGCGCTGTCATCGGGCGGCACTCAAAGGTGAGGAGCGTGCCATGGCCCTGAAACGCAGAGCCCTGCTGGCGGGCGGCGCGAGCGCCATCGCGGCGGGTCTGCTGTCCGGTTGCGGGGGCAAGAACCTCGACGACCTGCTCACGCAGGCGGCGGCCCGGCCGACGCCGGGGGCACGGCTGACCTGGTGGGTCTCCGAGATCCCCTCGCGCCGCGGCGCCGTCGTCGCCGATCTGATCATCCGGGCCTTCGAGCGCCGCCACCCCGGCATCCGCGTCACGAAGATCAACGCGCTGTCCACCAGCGACGGCAACCGCAGCGCCATCGCCACCCAATTGGCCGGCGGCTCCCCGCAGCCCGACGTGTACCTCGGCGACACGACCTGGCCCGCGCAGTTCGGCCACTCCTCGCTCGCGCTGCCCGTCGAGACACTGCTCCCGGACGGCTTCTGGGACGCCTATCCGGCGGCGCTGCGCCGCAGTTCCACGTATGAGGGCAAGGTCTACGCGGTGCCGTTCTTCACGGACAGCACCTACCTCTTCTACCGCAAGGACCTCCTGGCCAAGCACGGTCTGCGGGTACCGAGGAGCTGGGAGGAACTGCTCCACACCTCCCGTACAGTGCAGCGCGCCGGGGACGTCTCCGCCGGGTTCCTCTGGCAGGCCGCGGTGACCGAGGCGCTGACCGCCAACGTCGCCGAGTTCCTCGCGGACGCGGGCGCGCCGATCCTCGACAGCCGTGGCAGGGCGGCGCTCGGCGGCGAGGCGGCCGAGCGGGCGTTCTCGCTCATGGCCGAGTTCACGTCCAGCGGCGTCACGCCGCGCACCGTGACGACGTACGAGGAGTCGGACTCCCAGGACGCGTTCGTCGGCGGCCGGGGGCTCTTCCTGCGCAACTGGTCCTACGCGTGGGTCAACGCGAACACCCCGAAGGTCTCCGGCGTCGCCGGGAAGGTCGGCGTCACGCTGCGCCCCGGCTTCGAGGGCACCGGCCGCTCCGGCATCTCCTGCGCGGGTGGCTGGAGCAACTTCGTCAACCCCAGCTCCCAGGCGCTGGGCGCCGCGATGGAGTTCGCCACGTTCTGCGCCGGGGACGAGGTGCAGCGCCTCCTCGCCCGGGAGGCGGGCGTCGTGCCCGCGCTGACCTCGGCGCTGCGCAGCGAGGAGGCGCGCGAGGCGGACGATCCGACCGTGCTGCGCGCCGCCGACCTGCGCCTCGTCGACCGGCCCGTGCAGACCCCGTACTACCCGCAGGTCAGCAAGGCGCTCTACACACCCGTCAACGGCGTGGTCGGGGGCGACCTCTCCCCCGCCGCCGGAGTACGTGCCGCGCGCGAAGGGCTGCGCAAGGCGCTGGAAGGGAAGGCCCAGTGAACCTCGCACCGCGGGCGAAGACCCCGCCCGCTCCCGATCCGGCGCCGAGAGCCGACCCGGCACCGCGCGCGTCGGACACGGCCGCTCGGCGCACCGGGAAAACCGTCCGGCGCGGCCGCGCCGGCTGGCTGTTCGCCTCCCCCGCGCTCCTGGTCGTGGCCGCGGTGACGGTCTTCCCCGTCGTCTTCTCGCTGATCCTCTCCTTCTGCGAGGTCAAGCTCGACTACGGCGGCCTGCGCCTCGGCTCGCCGACGCTCGGGCACTACGAGGCGCTGCTGACGAGCCCCGAGTGGTATCAGGCGCTGGCCTTCACCCTGGGCTTCACCATCGTCTCCGTCTCCCTCGAACTGGTCCTCGGCACGGTCGTCGCGCTCGTCCTCGAACGGCTCGGCGCCGCCCGCGGCTGGATCCTCGCGCTGCTCCTGCTGCCCTGGGCGCTCATCAACGTCGTCGCCGCCCAGCTCTGGTCGTACCTCTTCAACAGCACGTACGGCGCGGTCAGCTGGCTCTGCGGCCAGCTCTTCGGCGGGCAGCCGGACATCCTCGGCGAGCCGGTGCCCGCGATGGCCGCGATGGTGGCCGTCGACGTGTGGAAGACGACGCCGTTCGTCGCGATCGTCGTCCTCGCGGGGCTCATGCTGATCCCCGGCGACGTCTACGAGGCCGCCGAGATCGACGGCGCGAGCACCTGGACGACGTTCTGGAAGGTGACGCTGCCGCAGTTGCGGCCCATCGTCGCCATCGCGGTCCTCTTCCGCATCCTCCAGGCGTTCGGCATCTTCGACCTGCCGTTCGTCCTCACCCAGGGCGGACCGGGGACCGCCACGCAATCGGTGGCGATCCTCGGCTACCGCATCCTCTTCCAGAACCTCGACTTCGGGGGCGGCGCCGCCGTCGCCGTCCTCACCGCCGCCATCGTCATGGGCTGCTGCCTGCTGTCGCTGCGCGTCTTTCGCACCCAGGTCGACGAAGGAGGCCGGGCATGAGCCGCCGCACCCCGCGCTCAGGTGTCCGCAGGTACGTCAATCTCGTCAACCTCGGCGGGCTGCTCATCGTCGTCTGCACGACGCTGCCGCTGCTCTGGATGGTCTCCGCGTCGCTGAAGGGACCGGGCGAGATCAGCGCGACGCCGCCCTCGCTCGTCCCCGACGACCCCACACTCGGCAACTACGACATCGCCTTCAACCGCAACGGCATCGGCCGCTACTTCCTGAACAGCGTCGTCGTCGCCTCCGCGTCGACCGTGCTGATCCTCTCCCTGGCCTTCCTCGCCGGGTACGCCCTCGCCCGGCTCCCCCTGCGCGGGCGCGGCGCCATCATGACGGCGCTGCTCATGCTGTCGGTGTTCCCGCCGATCGCCATGCTCGTCCCACTGTTCCTGATGGAACGTCAGGCGGGCCTGCTCAACAGCTACCCCGGCCTGATCATCCCGTACGTGGCCCTGAACCTGCCGTTCGCCATCTGGATCCTCCGCAACTACCTCAGCGGCATCCCGCGCGAACTGGAGGAGGCCGCGACCGTCGACGGCGCGGGCCCGCTGCGCACGGCGCTGACCGTCATCCTGCCGCTCGCGCGGCCCGGCCTGTTCACCGCCGGAGTCTTCTCCTTCACCGCCACCTGGTCGGAGTTCCTGCTCGCCCTGACCTTCAACGGCGCCGACGACCGGCGCACCGTCCCCGTCGGCATCGCTCTCTTCACCAGCCAGTACCAGGTCCCGTACGGGGTGATCTTCGCCGGCGCGATGGTCGCCACCGTGCCGATCGCGGTCCTGGTTCTGATCTTCCGCCGGTCGATCGTGTCCGGCATGACCACGGGAGCGGTGAAGGGCTGACGCCCGCCGCCTCCCCGCCCGGCGCTTCCCCGCCCGGCGCCTCCCCGCTCCGGCACTTCCGCGCTCCGCCGCCTCCCCGCTCCGCCGACTCCTCGCCCCGCCCCGCACCATCCGAAAGGCCCCGCATGACCCAGCACCACGCCCCCGCCGGACCGTCGAACGACGCGGACTGGTGGCGGCAGGCCGTCGTCTACCAGGTCTATCCGCGCAGCTTCGCCGACTCCGACGGCGACGGCGTCGGGGACATCGCCGGTGTCACCTCCCGCCTGACCCACCTCGCGGACCTCGGCGTCGACGCGGTCTGGCTGAGCCCGTTCTACCCCTCCGAGCTGGCGGACGGCGGCTACGACGTCGCCGACTACCGCGCCGTCGACCCCCGGCTCGGCACCCTCGACGACTTCGACGCGATGGTCGCCGAGGCCGACCGGCTCGGCCTGCGGATCATGGTCGACATCGTGCCCAACCACTCCTCCGACCAGCACCGCTGGTTCCAGGAGGCGCTCGCCGCCGGACCCGGCTCCGCCGCGCGCGAGCGCTACGTGTTCCGCGACGGCAAGGGCGCGCACGGCGAACTCCCGCCCACCGACTGGCCGTCCTCCTTCGGCGGCCCCGCCTGGACCCGCGTCCCCGACGGCCAGTGGTACCTGCACCTCTACGCGCCGCAGCAGCCCGACTTCAACTGGGACCACCCCGAGGTGCGCGAGGACTTCCACGACACGCTGCGCTTCTGGTCGGACCGGGGCGTCGCGGGCTTTCGCATCGACGTCGCCCACGGCCTCGCCAAGGACCTCGCCGAACCGCTGCGCGACCTCGGCGACGGAGCCGACTACCAGCCCGGCACCCTGCCCGACGACGGCAGCCACCCCCTGTGGGACCGCGACGCGGTGCACGAGATCTACCGGGGCTGGCGCAAGGTCTTCGACGCCTACGACCCGCCGCGCTTCGCCGTCGCCGAGGCCTGGGTCCGCGCCTCCCGGCGCGCCGCGTACGCCTCCCCCGACGGGCTCGGCCAGGCGTTCAACTTCGACTTCCTCTACGCGCAGCTGCGCGCCGCCGAACTGCGCGCCACCATCGACACCGCGCTCGCCGACGCCCGCGGCGCGGGGACGACCACCACCTGGGTGCTCTCCAACCACGACGTGGTCCGCCACCCGTCCCGCTACGCCCTGCCCGACGGCTCCGCCAAGGCGGACATCGAGGCATGGCTGCTCACCGACGGGCGGCGCCCCGCCCCCGACCGGGAGTCCGGGCTGCGCAAGGCCCGCGCCGCCGCCCTCCTGATGCTGGCACTGCCCGGCTCCGCCTACGTGTACCAGGGCGAGGAGCTGGGCCTTCCCGAGGTCGCCGACCTGGCCCGGGACGACCTGCGCGACCCGATGTGGGTGCGCAGCGGAGGGCGCGTCAAGGGGCGCGACGGGTGCCGGGTACCGCTGCCCTGGACCGCAGAGGGCCCGAGCTTCGGCTTCGGCACCGGCGGCTCCTGGCTGCCGCAGCCCGCGGACTGGGGCCGGTACGCGGCCGAGGTCCAGCGCGGCGACGAGGGGTCGGTCCTGGAGCTGTACCGCGCGGCCCTGCGCCTTCGCCGGGCGCTCGTACGGGGCGAGGAGCTGGCGTGGGTGAGTACGGACGAGGAGACCGGGCGCGGGCTGCTGCACTTCGCCCGCGCGGACGGCTGGCACATCGTCAGCAATCTCTCCGGCACACCCGTGCCGCTCCCGGCGGGCGAGGTCCTGCTGGCCTCGACCCCGCCGTCGGACGGTCAGCTGCCGCCGTGGACGACGGCGTGGCTGCGGACGTCCTGACGGCCTGACAGCCTGGCGATCCGAAGTCTGGCGGCCCGGGGTCTGGCGGCCCGGCGGTCCGGCGGTCCGGCGGCTCGGGCCTGCCCAGGTCACCCCGGGTGCGGCGCGTGACCTGAGCGCCCGGTCGGTCACCGCACCCGGGTCACCGTCGCGTGCCGGGTCGTCCCGGCCACGACCTCCACCATCAGGCCGCGCCCGGTCGTCGTGTACGTCTCCCCGTCGTCGGTCCGCGCCCGGCGGCCGGGGCCCGAGTCCGTGATGTGGCGGGCCATGTCCGCGGCGACCTGGGCGATCATCGTCTGCGACAGCAGGTGCCGCCCGTCCGGCAGCCGCACGACGACCCGCAGCGGCTGGACCGCGGGCCCGACGTAACCGACGACCTCCGCGTCGACGGTCTCGCTGTGCCGGGCCGTCCGCCAGACCCGGTCAGGACGGTAGGGCGAGCCCGCGCGCTTCGCGACGACCCCCTCGACGCCCTGCGCCTGGAGCTGCTCGAACCAGACGCGCGCCACCTCCGCGTCGTCCGTCGCGGGCACCGGCCGGATCGGCGGCTTCGCGTCGGCCAGGAGGTCGAGCAGGGCCGCGCGCCGCTCCCGGTAGGGGCGGTCGCGCAGGTCGACGCCGTCCAGGGCGAGGCAGTCCCACACGGCGTAGTAGGCGGGGTACTCCGCGGCGAGCGCGGACGCCCGGCGGGGCGTCGCGTTCCCGCGGGCCTCCGCGGCGGCGAGGTCGAGGCGGCCGTCGATCCACACGACGGCCTCGCCGTCGAGGACGGTCCCGGGGCGCAGCGCGCTCTGCGCGGCGGCCGCGAGGTCCATCCACGCGGTGGTGACGGTGCGCCCGGAACGCGCGTGGCACTTCACCCCCTCCTCGGTGCGGTGCAGGACGAGCCGCTGGCCGTCGAACTTGGGCTCGTACCACCAGTCGGCTCCGGTGGGCAGCGTGGGCACGGACTCGGCGAGCGCGACAGCGACAGGAAACTCCACAGGACAAGGCTTGCCGAGGTGCGCGGAAACCGCAGTCCCGGCTAGGCCGTTCGTTCGTCAGGCCCGGCTGACGCGCGTGTCGCCGCGGGGGCCCGCCGCGTCACCGGGTCGGGAGACCCGTACGGCGGGAGCGGCCCCGCGGGCGCCGGGACCTGAAGCATGGGGCACTCCGCCCGCGCGCCGCGCGGGCGTCCGGGGGAACGACGAGAGGACCGCCCGTCATGCTTTCCGACGACTTCCTGACCGCGAAGGTGCGGCACGCCTTCGACCTGCTCGACACCGACGGCGACGGCGTACTGACCGAGGCGGACCACGTCCTCATGGGCCGCCGCTCGGCGGAGGAGCTGCACAGGACACCGGACCCGTCGCAGGTGGAGGCGATGGTGGCCGCCTACCGCAACGCCTGGCAGCAGGCACATCAGCACCACGCGGACAGCGAGGGCAGGCTCCTGCGGGGCGTCTTCGTCGACTCGGTGCAGGCGCTCTTCGCCGACGCGGCGCTCGCCGACGAGGTCTGCGAGGGGATCCTCCGGTCGGTGCTGAGCGTCGCGGACCTCGAAGGCACCGGAGAGATCGCCCCGGACGCGTACCGGGCCTTCGTCCTGGGGCAGACGCCGCGCCTTCCGCGCGAGGAGATCGAGGAGAGCTTCCGCCGGATCGACCGGGACGGCAACGGCGTCATCTCGAAGGACGAGCTGAAGCAGGCCGTGGTGGAGTACTTCACGAGCGACGATCCCGAGGCGCCGGGGAACTGGCTCTTCGGACGTCCACCGGCGGCGGCCGTCTGACCTCGCGGGACGGGGCTCCTCAGGCCGCCTCGTAGTGGTGGGCGCGGCCACCGCGCCACTTCACCCAGGCCGGGTCGTCGAGGAGCCCTTCGGCGTCCGCGAGCCCGGCGCGCCGGAGGAACTCCACGACGTCGTCGTCCGAGTGCGCGAGGCCGAGAATCCGGCCGCGCGCCGTCACCCGCCGGCCGCCCGTGCGCGACGGCGGGTGCACGATGATCGGGGCACTCGTCATGGCTCCAGGGTCGCCGGTCACCGCCCCTTCCGCGACTTCATGAACCAGGCCACGGCCAGGACGACGAGGATGACGATGATCAGTAGCTTCATGTCGTCCCTGTGCCCGGGACCGGCCCGGTTCAGTCCGCCCTCCTCCGACGCGTCGTTGTTTAAGTTTCACGCATCGGTTAGGCTCGCCCATGATCTTGAAAGTTCAAGTTGTACAGCGAGACGTCGCCCACGCGACCGCCGACCCGCCGGAAGGACCCCCACATGACCTCCGTCCTGACCCGCCCCGCCGCCTCGGACACCGCCCCCGGCAGCACGTCCCCGCACGCCTACGACATCGGCCTGCTGGTCCTGCGTCTGGCGCTCGGGCTGACCATCGCCGCGCACGGCACGCAGAAGCTCTTCGGCTGGTTCGGGGGCGGTGGCATCGACGGCACCGGCCAGTTCTTCGCGCAGAGCGGCTACCCGTCGGGGAAGGCCATGGCGGTCGTCGCCGGGCTCAGCGAGACCCTCGGCGGGCTCGGGCTGATCCTCGGCGTCCTGACGCCGCTCGCCGGCGCGGCCGTGCTCGGCACCATGATCAACGCGCTGGCCGTCAAGTGGGGCGGCGGCTTCTTCGCGCCCGCCGGCGTCGAGTACGAGCTGCTCCTCGCCGCCGGCGCCGCCGGGCTCGCCCTCACCGGGCCGGGCCGGATCGCCGTGGACCGCTTCCTGCCCGGCCTGCGCGCGCACCGCCTGCGCTACGGCGTCGCCGCCGTGCTGCTCGCCCTGGTGCTCGCGGCCCTGGTGCTGCTCATCCGCAAGTAGCGCGGCCCCGCATCACGCCTGCTGCGGGCGGACGGTGAGGATCTGCTCCGCGTAGCCGACCGGGCCGTGCACGTCGTGCAGGACCGTGCTGGTCACGCCGTGCCCTGCCGGGCCGAACGTCACCGTGGTGTCCAGGCCCGTCCAGCGGCCCTCCGGCTGCCGGTGCAGATGGACCGTGAGGTCGACGTTCGGGAACATCCACTCGGCCGGCGACTGCCGCACGGCGATGCCGTTCGCGGTGTCGACCAGGGCGACGAAGGACGCGAGCGCGCTGCTCGGCTGCCCGGCCACGAGCTCAAGCGGCGTGGAGACCCAGGCGGTCGTGCGGCCGGGGCGCGGCGGCGCGGTCGGGCGGACGTCGACCGAGGCAATGTACCCGCCCGGCCACTCGGCGTGCAGCGGCCAGGACGCGAGCCCCTCCGGCGGCGTCAGCGGGTCCGGGCCGCCGCCCGCGATCCGCGCGGTGTCGCCCGGCGCGAGCAGCCAGGCGCGGGCGCGCACCACGGCCCGGCCCGCGATGACCACGACGGCTTCGAGCAGTTCGATGGTGCGGCCGGGCCGTACCGTCTCCACCTGTATCTCGCACTCCTCCAGGCCGAGCCGCCCGAGGATGTCGAAGCTGATCCGCGCGAGCACCAGACCGCCCGGCTCCGGGCGCGCCGCCAGGTGGCGGTCGATGGCGTGCACGACGAGGCCGCCGAGCGGGCTGAAGTGCTGCTCGTCCGGGTCCCAGGCGCCGCTCGCGTGCGAGGTCGGCTTGTAGCGGTGGGTGTCGATCGGCTCGTAGTAGCTGTCGGTGCTCAACGGGCGTGTTCCTTCCGGGCGGTGCGGGACGATCAACGTATCCGAGCGGCCGTCCCGCGCCGGACACGGCACCGCACGTCAGTAGCATGGCCGCATGTTGGCCTACGCTCCGGCGCTCGTGTGTTTCCTCGTGTTCTGCTTCATGGTGCTGCGTGAACGGCGCCGGGTCAGCAACGCCGTGTTCCTCGGTCTGGCGATCGTCTTCGCGGCGACCGCGCTGTTCCTGCGACTGGCGGCGCGGAGACCGCAGTTGGGCAGCGACGTGGCCGTCGCCCTGCTGGTGCTCGCGGCGCTCGGTGTCGTCGCCCTGGCCTGGTTCCTGCTCGCCAACGGCGTCACGATGGTGCGCAAAGAGGGCAGGAGCCCGGCCAACCTGCTGTCCCTGGGCGCGGGCCTCACCCTGGTCGCGCTGCTCGGCCTGCTCGTCACGGCGCTGGTCCTGCACACCCGCACCCTCCTCGTGGCGGCGGCGACCGCCGTCGTGCTCACCGGACTCGTCGTCTTCCTGTTCGCCTGCTTCCTCCTCTACGCGCAGCTCTACGAGCGGCTGCGCATCCGGCGCAGGGCCGACTACGTGGTGGTCCTCGGCTCGGGGCTGATCGGCGGCGACACCGTCCCGCCCCTGCTGGCGAGCCGCCTCGACCGGGCCCGCGAGGAGCACGCCAGGCTGTCGCGGAGGGGGCGGCGGCCCATTCTCCTGACCTCGGGAGGGCAGGGGCCCGACGAGAAACTGCCCGAGTCGCACGCGATGGCCGACTACCTGACGTCGCGCGGCTTCCCTGAGGACCTCATCGAGCGCGAGGACCGGTCGACGACCACCGAGGAGAACCTGCGGTTCAGCAAAGCCCTGATGCAGAAGGCCGATCCGGACTACCGGTGCGTGATCGTCACGAACAACTACCACGTGTTCCGCGCCGCGGTGACGGCCCGCCGCACCGGCGTCCGCGGCCATGTCATCGGCGCCCGCACCGCCTCGTACTTCTGGCCGAGCGCCATGATCCGGGAGTTCGTCGCGCTGCTGCTCACCTACCGCAGGACCAACGCCGCGATCTTCCTCCTCCTCGTCCTCGGCGGCCTGGCGATCTGGTGGCTGGGCTGGTCGCCCGCCGGAACCATCTGAATTCAGCCGGAGTTCCGGTCCGCCTGACGCGTCCGGTGATGCGGCGTACCGTCAACGCATGGA
Organism: Streptomyces sp. SGAir0957; assembly: GCF_043523415.1. NCBI lineage: Bacteria > Bacillati > Actinomycetota > Actinomycetes > Kitasatosporales > Streptomycetaceae > Streptomyces > Streptomyces sp. SGAir0957. Next base: position 7,855,967 of record NZ_CP027293.1, on the reverse strand, counting down.
CGGCGAGACGTGGTTGGCGTCATGCCACCCTGATCCTGTGGAGGCGCAGCGGCAATGGGACCGGCCCCCGCACGTGGCCCGGATCCCCACCGGGCGCCGCTTCGACGCGCTGCGGCTGACCCAGCCGCTCGGCCTGACCGTGCTGTGGGAGCTCGGCGGCCTCGCCGAGAAGGTGCCGGTCCTTGAGCAGCACAACGAGCCGCGCCCGGTCTTCTACATCCTCGCCCACCCAGCCGACGCCGACGACGACACCGGTGACGCCGACGGCTGGCCGCCGCAACCGCACTCCTCGACCGTCCTGACGACCGGCGAGAGCATCACCGTCCCCTCGCCGAACGCCGACGCCCTCACCGGAGTGCAGCGCCACGCCCTGCTGTGGCGCACCGCCCCGGACGGCAGCGGACACCTGGCCGACCCCGACGCGCTGCGCGCCGCCCTCGCGCGGGCCCGCGACACCGACCGGCAGAGCGCCCGCATCCGCGCGGCACGCTCCGCCTTCTACGGGGCCAAACACCGACGCGCCTAGCTACCGGGGACAGTGCGCCGCGCGCCCCCGGGTCCGTCGGAGCGCCCTGGTGGCGCGGGGGCGGACCGGGAACACTACGGAGGTCGCCCCCGGGCGGCCGCCGGCTCCGCCGCCCCGTATCCCCGTGTCGGCGGAGCCGGCCGATGTCCGGCTCAGTCCGCGTACGGTTCGCCGGGCACGACCGGCGGGGCGCCGTCCGCCGTCTCCGCCACGATCCGCGCGCACAGCTCCGGCAGCGCCATGTGCCGGGCCCGGGCGTCGGAGCGCAGGCGGAGGAGGGCGGCGTCCGGGCTGATGCCGAGGCGGGCCGCGAGCGCTCCCTTCGCCTGCTCGACGGCGATGCGATGGTGCAGCTCCGTCCGCAGCCGGTCGGCGCGGCCGGCCAGCTCCCGGCGGAAGCGGCGGTGCACGATCCCGATGGTGGTGGCGTCGGCGAGCGCCTGGGCCACGCGGAGTTCGGCCGGGCGCAGCCGGCCGGGCGCGGCGGCGAACACCTGGACGGCGCCGACGGCCTCCTCGCGCAGCCGCATCGGCAGGGCGGCGACGGCGCCGAATCCGGCCGCGCGGGCGGCCCCCGTGAAGCGCGGCCAGCGTGCGGCGGCGGCGCGCGTGCCGAGGTCCACCGGGCCGACGGCGCCGTGCGCGGCGCAGCAGTCGCGGCCCGGCCCCTCGTCGAACTCGGCCTCGGCGGCGCCCAGTCGGCGGACCGCGCCGGTGGTGGCGGTGACGGCGACAAGGCGGGCCCGGTCGTCGACCAGGACGACGCCGGACGCGGGCACGTCGAGCAGCTCCACCACGTACGCGGCCATGACGCTCAGGACGTCGACGAGGTGGACGTCGTCCGTGGCCGTGGCCGTCAGTTCCAGCACGGCGCGGGCCAGGCGCTCGTCCCGCTCCGGCTGCTCCATGTGTCGTCCCCCGCGAGACGCGGCCGAGCGCGGTTCCTGGGTGAACCGCGTGACCCTGCCACCATTCTGGCGCCCGCGGCGACGTCGGGGAACGGTTTCGGCACACGTCCTGTTCAGCGCCGGGCGCGCCGGCCGAGCCAGGCCGTGGCGGCGGCGACGGACGCCAGCGCCGACAGGCCCGCGAGGGGGTGTCGGGAGACGGCGGCCTGGAGGGAGCGGCCGTGGGACACGTCGTCGAAGACGCCGTGGGCGCCGTGCACGCCGTCCTGCGTGCGGTCGACGGGTTCGAGGAGGTTGCTCCTGCCGGTCGCTGGGAGCTGGTCGGTCTGCTGGGAGTCGATGCCGGTCCGGGCCAGATAGCGGTCGAGCAGCGCGGGGGCCAGCCGGTTGCCCCAGAGGGTCGCCACCGTGGCGGCGCCGATGTAGTACTGCTTGCGGCGCGGATGGTCCGCCGCGTGCAGGATGCCGCGGGCCGCGACCTCGGGCTGGTAGAGGGGCGCGACCGGCCGCGGATGCCGGGGCAGTCTGGAGGAGACCCACGAGAACTGCGGGGTGTTGAGGGCGGGCATCTGCACGACGGTGACGTGCACGTTGCTCTTCCTGTGCAGGAGTTCGGTGCGCAGGGCCGACGTGAAGCCGTTGACGGCGTGCTTGGCGCCGCAGTACGCCGTCTGCAGCGGAATGGACCGCTCCCCGAGCGCCGAGCCGACCTGCACGATGGTGCCGCGGTCGCGGGGCAGCATCCGCCCCAGCGCGGTGCGGGTGCCGTTGACGAAGCCCAGGTACGTGACCCGGGTCGCCCGGTCGAACTCCTCGGCGGTGATCTCGTCGAAGGGCCCGAAGACGGTGCTGAAGGCGCAGTTGACCCATACGTCGATGGGTCCGAACGCCTGCTCGGCGGCGTCGGCGGCGCTCTCCAGCTGCGCCGCGTCGGCGACGTCGGCGACCTGGACGAGGGGCCGCCCGCCGAGCGACGCCACGTCCTCGGCGGCCGATTCGAGTCCGGCCCGGCCACGGGCGATCAGGACGACGTCGGCTCCGCGCTTCGCGAACGCGCGGGCCGTGGCGCGGCCGATCCCGGCGCTGGCACCGGTGATGACGACGGTCTGGGGCATGGCTCGGGTCAGCTCCTCGCTCAGTGATCAGGGGTCCGTGGTCCGTGCCGTGGGCCCCGGGGCCTCGGCGAGACGGACGGTCGTCTCCAGCAGGAGGGCGTGGACGAAGGCCTGCGGCAGGTTGCCGCGCAGTTGGCGCTGGGCGAGGTCGAACTCCTCGGCGTACAAGCCTGAGGCGCCGCACGCGCCGCGGTTGCGTTCGAACCAGCGGTGCGCCTCGACCTCGTGGCCCTGCTGGTGCTCGGCGAGCGCCATGACGAACCCGCACAGCAGGAACGCGCCCTCGGCGTCGGCGAGGGGCCGGTCGTCGTGGCGGAAGCGGTACATGAAGTGGTCCTGCGCGAGCTGCTCGCGGCAGACGGCGAGCGTGGCGCGCGTCCGGGGGTCGTCGGCGGGCCGGGCGCCCCGCACGGCGGGCAGCAGCAGGGCGGCGTCGACGGCGGGGTCGTCAGGCGCGCGCTGCCAGTGCCCGTCCGGGTGTACGGAGGTGGCCGCCGTCGCGGCGAAGAGGGTGCCGGCGAGCGCGGTGCAGGCGGGGGCGAGCGGATGGCGGGGGGCGGCGTCGGCGAGGGCGCGCAGTCCGGCGACGCAGACGAGGCGGCTGTGCGTCCACACCCGGTCGTCCAGCTCCCAGATGCCCGCGTCGGGCTCGCGCCACCGCTCGCCGATCGCCCGGACCGCGGCGTCGGCGGCCTTCCATCCGTCGGAGCCGAGACGGTCGAGGCGCTGGGCGGCGGCGAACAGGAGCAGCGCCTCGCCGAAGCAGTCCAGCTGGAACTGTTCGCGGACGTGGTTGCCGACGTGGGCATGACCGCCGGGGTAGCCGGGCAGGTCGAGACGCTCCTGGCCGGGGACGGGGTCGCCGTGGACCGTGTAGGCCGGGGTGAGCCGCGCGCCGTCGGCGAGCAGCCGGTCCCCGGTGAAGCGGACCGCCGCGTCGAGCAGGTCGTGGGCGCCCGCGGCGGCCGCGGCCTGCCCCGCGTAGCTCTGGTCGCGGATCCACACGTAGCGGTAGTCGTAGTTGCGCCCGGCCTCCGCGCGTTCGGGCAGGCTGGTGGTGGCCGCGGCGACCATGCCGCCGCCGCGCGTGGTCAGGCCGCGCAGCAGGGTGTAGGCGCGTCGGGCGTCGGTGGCGGCGACGGTGCGGGTCAGGGCGGGTTGCGTGTCGTGCCAGGCGCGCTCGGTCCGCGCCCATTCCCGCTCGGCGCGGGGAAGTGCGGTGGGCAGCGGCAGGTCGGAGCATTCCAGTACGAGGTCGCGTCGTTCGCCGGGCCGGAGCACGAGGTCGGCGACGAGCCCGTCGGCCCCGGCGCGCGCGTCGGGGAGGCCCTGCCAGCGCAGCCGGTGCTCACCGGTCCGCAGCTGCCAGACGCCCCGGTCGTCGCGGTGGGTGTCGGCGAGCGGGGCGCGGCCGTGGTCGGCGCGCGGGTCCAGGACGACGCGCAGGTGGGCGGCGCCCTCGACGGCGTACACCTGCCGGAGCAGGACGAGGCGCCGCTCGTCGCCGGGGAAGGCGAGGGTGTCGCGGCACTCGACGACGCCGCCCGTGGTGATCCAGCGGTTGCGCCAGATCAGGGTGGACGCCTCGTAGTAGCCGCCGGGCACCCAGCGCCCGTGCGGGGTCACGGCGTAGACGCCTCCGCCGCCGATGAGCGAGGCGAACACGGCGTCGTCGTGCCAGGCGGGCGCGCACAGCCAGTTCAGCGCTCCGTCCGGTCCGACCAGCGCGCCCCGCTCACCGTCGGCGAGCAGCGCGTAGTCGTGCAGCGCGTGCGGCGGGAACGCGGTGGAGGGGGCGGTGCTCACGGGTTCGGCCTCCTGGAGCGGGGCTCATGGGCGCCGCGACTGCCCCGACGGGCGGGCCTCGCCGCCCTGCTGGACGCTCGGCGTGTCGGCCGCGGCCACGGGTCCGCCCGTGGACCGCGGGGCGGATACCCAGCTTCGCACCGCGCGGGGCGCCTCGCACCGGGCGGAGGCAGGATCGCGGGGCACGGGGCCGGGTCCGTCGGCGTCCGTTCCGCCGGTTCCGGCGGTGCCGGGCCGGGCCGAGGACGCCCGGGGCCACCACCGCGATCAGCGCCCACAGGGGCGTGCGGTGCTGCCCCGGCCCGGCCGACGACACGTGCGCCCAGTCGGGTGGTCGCCACCGCCCCGGCGTGCGCGCGACCGGCGACCGGCTCACCGTGGGTCGTGTTCCACCCGCACACACATTCCCTCCACACAGATCCACTCGCACCGACGAAGGAGCCGTCATGGCCGATCGCAGCAACCTCGAGGACCCGGCGTTCGACCCGTTCGACCCGCAGGACGATCGGGGCCGTCAGGAGCCGGGCCGGGACCGTCAGGACCGGGAGCGCCGGCGCCGCGAGGACGACACGCAGCCGCTGCTTCCCGAGGACGGCCGGGAGGACGGCTACCGCTGACCCACGGGCAGCGGCGATGTGACGGCGGCGCCCCCGGACCGAGTACCGCTCGGTCCGGGGGCGCCGCTCTCGATTGCGCGCCCTGATCGGGGGCAGAGAAGTGCGCGGAACACAGCGGGACGCGCGACTGGGCGAGGGGGAGCGATGGGTACGGCGACCAAGGTCCCCGAGACCCGCGACATGCGGGGCGACGAGCTGTCCGGCGACGAGGCGTACGAGGCGCTGCGCCGTTACGGCGGCCGCCAGTTGCTGCGGGACGCCTTCGTCCGGTTCCGGTACGCGGACGGGTTCAGCCACGCCCGCGCGCTGGCGCTGCAGACGGTGCTCTCGCTGATCCCCCTCGCGATCGTCTTCGTCGGTCTGTCGACGACGCTGCACACCGAGAGCGTCGGACGGTTCGCGGAGGAGACGATCCACCGCATAGCGGCCGGGCCGAGCGCGGAGGTCGTCGACGACGCGCTCGCCAGGAGCCGCCGGACGGCGGGCGAGGGCACTCAGGTGGCCCTCTGGTTCGCGCTCGCGTTCTCGCTGTCCAACATCACGACCGCGATGTGCCAGGTCGAGCGCGGCGCCAACCGCATCTACGGCAACGAACGGGACCGGCCCTTCCTGCGCAAGTACGCGCGCGGCCTCGTCATGGCCGTCAGCGCCGGGCTTCCGCTGGGCCTCGGCTTCGTCATGATGGTGGCGGGCGGCGACCTGGGCGCGGCGGCCGTCTCCGTCTACGACCTGGGCGATGGTGCCCGCGCCGCCTGGGACGCCCTGCGCTGGCCCCTCGGCCTGCTGCTCGCGCTGCTCTCGGCGAGCGCGATCTTCCGGCGCTCGCCGCGCCGCCGCCAACCGGGTTACACCTGGCTGGCGTTCGGCGCCGCCGTGTATCTGGTGCTGTGGTCGCTGCTGACGTGGGCGCTGAGTCTGTATCTCTCGCTCAGCGGCTCCTTCGACACCGTCTACGGGCCGCTCAGCGCGTTCATGTCGCTGCTCCTGTGGGCCTATCTGACCTCCGTCGCGCTCTTCCTCGGGCTGTCGTTCGCGGCCCAGCTCGAAGCGGCCCGCGCCCTGCGGCCGGGCCCCGCGGAGCCCGACCCGGGCGTGTGAGAGGACGGCCCCGCCGGGCGTCTCACTCCCTGTCGAGGGCCTTGCGGAAGGGCCCCGGGCCGCGCAGGGCGCGCTCGATGCTCTCCAGGCTGCGGCCCTTCGTCTCCGGCACCTTCGCGACGACGAAGACGATGCAGGCGACGTTCATCAGCGCGTAGAAGAGGAAGGTGCCCGAGCGGCCGACGGTGTTGATGGCCGTCAGGGCCGTTATGGCGATGAGGAGGTCGAAGCCCCACACCGACAAGGTGGCGAGGCTGGTGGCCGGGGAGCGCACGCTGAGCGGCAGGATCTCCGGGCCGATCAGCCAGACGACGGCCTGCATCCCGACGCCGTTGAACAGGATGTACGCGAACAGCGCGATGATCACCGTCCAGCGTTGCGCGGCCGAGCCCGAGGACGTGGTGAAGGCGAGCGCGAGCACCGCCATGGCCAGCGCCGAACCGGGCAGGAACCACAGCATCGTGCGGCGCCGCCCCGCCTTGTCGACCGCGATGGCGCCCACGACACCGGCGACGACCAGCATCGCGCCGATCCCGACGCCGGTGAGCAGGGCCACCGAGTCGCCGAAACCCGCGTCGTCGAGGATCGTCGGCGCGTAGTAGACGATCGCGTTGACGCCGGTGAGCTGCGAGAAGGCCGCGATGCCGACGGCGATGAGGAGCGCCGGGCGCAGCCACCGCTGCCGCAGCAGCCGCCAACCGCCGCCGCCGGACGGGGCGCCGGCGGTGACCGTGGTGATCTCGGCGACCTCGGCCGCCACGTCCGCCCCGGCGGGCCGCAGCCTGCGCAGCGTCGTCACGGCGTCGTCGTGGCGGTTCCGCTCGATGAGCCAGCGCGGACTCTCCGGCAGGAACAGCATGCCGACGGCGAGGGCCACGGCAGGGATGACGGCGAGGGCGAACATGACGCGCCAGCCGCCGCTGCCGGACAGCGCCCAGCCGCACAGGTAGGCGATGAGCTGGCCGATGGCGACCATGAGCTGGAAGAGCACCATGAGCCGGCCGCGTACGGCGGCGGGTGCCAGCTCCGCGATGTAGACGGGCACCATGTTGGAGGCGCCGCCGACCGCGAGGCCGAGCACGAAGCGCGCGGCGATCAGCGTGCCCACGTCGGGGGCGACGGCCGCGGCGACCGCGCCGGCACCGAAGATCACCGCGACCGCCGCCACCACCTTGCGCCGGCCGTGCCGCACGGCCGTGCGGCCCGAGACGAGGGCGCCGGCCATGGCGCCGAGCAGGATGACGCTGACGACGATCTCCTGTTCGCGCGAGGAGAGGCCGAGGTCGTCACGGAGGTGGAGCAGGGCGCCGGAGATGATGCCCGTGTCGTAGCCGAAGAGCAGGCCGCCGAGCGCCGAGACGGCAGCGACCGCGTACACGAGGAGCGGCGGACGGTCCGTACCCGGCGGCGGGGCCGGGGTGCGGGCGGCCGTCGTGGTCGCCTCAGGCATCGCCCATGACCAGGCCCTCGATGGTGTGCTTCTGCGTGATGGGCGTCAGCTCCTCGACGACCGGGCAGTCCAGGTGACGGCGGACCCGCTCGGGCAGCGCCTCCCAGAACGGCCGGGTGACGGCGGTGTCGTGGCGGTCGGCGTTGGTCGCCTCCGGGCCGTCGAGACCGAGGACGAGGACGGGCCGCGCCTTCGCCGACTCGTTCTTCGTGCCGCGGTGGATGGTCAGCGCGGTACGGGCCGAGATGTCGCCGCGCTGCGGGTACTTGCGCACGGCGCGCTCCTCGTAGCGGCCGTAGCGCTCGCGGGGCGGGAACATGCCGTGTTCGAAGTCGGGTGCGTCGTCCCACTGGGTGCCGGGCGCGATCTCGAAGGGGCCCATGTCCTCGGCGGTGTCGACCGCGGTGACGTTGAACGCCAGGGAGGTCAGACGGCGTTCGGCGCGCGTCTCGTCGGGGATCGGGAAGTCGCGGTGCCAGGGCTGGTTGACCGCGCCCTCCAGCGGGACGTCGAAGCCGAGTTCGACGATGCGGTAGTCGGGGCCGAGCACGGCGGTGGCGACGGAGCGGACCCACGGGTGGTCGACGAGGTCGACGAAGCCGCGCAGCTGCTCGGGGTGGATCTCCACGTAGTAGCGGTTCGGGCCGCGGCCCACCGCGCCGTCGGGCCGGGCGCGCGCCTCCTCGTAGGCGGTCTCGATGTCCTCGCGCAGCCGGTCGGCCCACTCCTTGGTGAAGGCGCCCTTGCGCGCGGTGATGCCGTCCTCGTACAGGTTCGCCACGTCGGCGGTCACGTCGACGTCCAGCGTGTCGGGACGGACTCCGGGAAATGCGGGCACAGTCATCCTTGCCTCCTTGCGAGCAGAGCGGTCGGGTGGGCTCGCGCCCTACATTGCATCGTTGAATGCAACGTTGCAATACCCCCTGGTGCACTGGTTTCGTGAAGGCGGGGGCATGAAAAGATGGAGCGGTGAGCAGTCGCCTGAAAGATGTCGCCGCACGGGCCGGGGTCTCCGTGCGCACCGTGTCCAACGTCGTCAGCGGTTCCGCCGCGGTGGCGCCCGAGACCCGGCAGCGCGTCCAGGAGGCGATCGACGCACTCGGCTATCAACCCAACCTGGCCGCCCGCAGCCTGCGCGCGGGGCGCACCGGGATCATCGGCCTGGCCATCCCCGAACTGCACTCCCCCTACTTCGGCGCACTGGCCGGGCTGCTCGTCGACGAGGCGCAGCGCCGCTCCTGGACCGTGATCATCGATCAGACGCGGGGCGACGCCGACGCCGAACGCCGCCTGCTCACCCAGGGTGGCGGCCGCGTCGTCGACGGCCTCATCATCAGCCCCTGGGCGCTCGACCCGGCCGAACTCGCCGCCACCGCACCGGCCGTGCCGCTCGTCCTGCTCGGCGAGCGCAGCCCGCACGGGGCCGCGGACCGCGTGGCCGTCGACAACGTCACCGCCGCCGACGAGGCGACCAGCCACCTCATCGGCCTCGGCCGGCGGCGGATCGCCGCGATCGGGCTCCAGCCCCACCTGCACAACGGGACCGCACTGCTGCGCGCCGAGGGCTACACCCGCGCGCTCGCACGCGCGGGACTGCCCCGACTCCCCGACGCGCAGCGCCCGGTGGCCGCGCTGCACCGCGCGGACGGCGCCCGCGCCATGACCGAACTCCTCGAAGGACCGGCCGCGCCCGACGCCGTCTTCGCCTTCAGCGACGAACTCGCCCTCGGCGCCCTGCACGTGGCCCACCATCGGGGCCTGCGCGTCCCCGGGGACATCGCCATCGTCGGCTTCGACGACATCGAGGACGGCCGCTACAGCCACCCCGCGCTGACCACCATCGCCCCGGACAAGCAGCAGATCGCCGAGCGGTCCCTGCAATGCCTGGCGGACCGCATATACAGCCCCGGCAACGACGTCCCGCCGCAGGAGCTGATCGTGCCGCACCGTCTGATCAGGCGCGGCACGGCCTGAGGAGCGCGGCGCGGCACTCCCCGCGGCGCGTCACTCCCCCAGGCCCGCACGCCACCGCGCGGGGTCCATCCGGCCCTCGTACAGCGGGAGTTCGAGGGGCGTCTGCCCCTGTGCGAAGGGGTCCCAGACGCGGGTGAGCCCGGCGGTGCCGTACGCGCGGACCCTGCGGGCCTCCGCCAGGTCGACGACGTCCGTCAGGACCAGCTCCGGCTCGGGTCCGGCCTCGGCGCGCACCCGGCCCTCCGGGTCGACGAGCACGCTGCGGCCGATGCCGTCCGGCGGTGCCGCGTTGACGCTGGCCATGAAGGTCTGGTTGACGATCGCGTTGGCGCGGGCGAGCACCAGCTCCTGCGCCCGGTCCACGGTCGGCGTCCGTACGAGGTTCAGGACGAGGTCCGCGCCCTGCCAGGCCAGGTGCCGGGTGACCTCGGGGAACCAGGCGTCGTAGCAGATGGACAGGCCGACGCGCCCGTACCCCTCCATGTCGAAGACGACGAACTCGGTGCCCGACGCCGTGGTCTCGTGCGGGCGCCACGGGAAGATCTTCCGGTACGCCGCGACCCGCCTGCCGTGCGGCGCGTACACGGCGGCCGTGTTGTAGATCCGTCCGTCCTCGCCCCGCTCGTAGACGCTGCCGGGGACGAGCCAGATGCCGAGGTCGCCCGCGAGAGCGGCCAGGGCCTTGTCGCGCGGCCCGTCGAGGGGCTCGGCCGCCGCGGCCATGACCTCCTCGGGGTCCTCGTCCGGTGTGTGCCCGCACAGGTGCAGCTCCGGGTACGCGAGGAGCCCGACACCGGGGTACGTCCTGGTGTACCGGCCCACCTCGGCCGCGAAGGAGTCCAGGTCGGGTGCGCTGTGGTGGCGGGCCGCGGCCTGGACCAGGCCGATCGACAGGGGCTGGGACATGGGCCTTCACTTTCCGATGGCGGGTGGCGCGGCCGCTTCCGACGGCGGGTGGCGCGGCCGAGCCAATCACCCGGCCCGGCGCAGGACAAGCCCGCCGAGCCCTGTGCGAGCCACAGGACGAACCTGTGCTTGCATGGCGGCCATGACCCTCAACCAGCTGAGGGCCTTCGTCGAGGCGGAGCGGCTCGGATCGTTCACCGCCGCCGCGCAGGCCCTCGACATGGCCCAGGCCTCCGCCTCCGAACTCGTCCGCCGTCTGGAGACCGAGCTGGACGCCGAGCTGTTCGTGCGCGGCAGCCGCACCCTCACCCTGACGTCGGCCGGGCAGGAGCTGCTGCCGTACGCCCAGCAATCGGTCGAGGCCGCCGACCACGGCACGCGGGCGGTGCGCTCCCTCGGCTCGCTCGGCGGCGGCACCGCCACCTTCGGGGTGCTGCGCAACGCCGACTACTACCTGCTGTCCAACCTCGTCCAGCTCTTCCACGCCCGCTATCCGTCGGTCCGGGTGCGGCTCGTCGGGCAGAACTCGGCGGAGACCGCGGCCGCCGTCGCCGCCGGGCGCATCGAGGCGGGCCTGGTCGTCCTGCCGATCGACGACGAGGGGCTGACCGTGACCCCGCTCCTGCGCGACGAGGTGTTCTACGTCAGCGCCGACGAGGAACGCACCCGTACGCCGGTGACGATCGAGGCGTTCTCGCGGGCGCCGCTCGTGCTCTACGACGCGCACTACGGCTGGCAGGACCCGACGCGGCGGCAGATCGCGGAGCGGGCCCAGCTCGCCGGGGTCGGCGTCGACCCGCTGATCGAGCTCGAACACGTCGAGGCGGCGCTGAAGCTCGTGGCGGCCGGGGTGGGGGACACGATCGCCAGCCGGGCGGTGGTGGCGGGCCCGACCTTCCCCGCGGGGCTGCACACCGCCTCCTTCGACGAGCCGCTGTACGACACCATCGCGCTCGTCCGGCGCCGCGGGCATCCCCTCTCGCGCGCGACCCGGGAGCTGGCCCGGATCGCCGAGGACACCCTGCGGGAGATCGGCACGGAACTGACCTACAGGTGAACCCTGTGGTTCGGACAGGAACCGCCCCTCTAGTCCTGTGTCAGCGGAGCGCCTAGCGTCCTCGCCATGCAGATCACGCACGACGAAGCCCAGGCCCTCCCCCCTCTGAACTGGCTCAAGAAGCCGTCCGTCGACGGTCCCCCCGCCCAGCGCGACCCGAAGGTCGTCGAGCGGGTGTCGCAGATGCTGTCGGAGATCGAGCGCAAGGGTATGGACGCGGTCCGCGCCTACGCCAAGGAGCTGGACGGCTGGTCCGGCGACCTGGAGATCGGCGCCGCCGAGCTCAAGAAGTCCGGGGACGCGCTGCCCCCGGACGTCCGTACCGCCCTGGAGATGGGCTACGAGCGCACCCACCGGTTCGCCGCCGCCCAGCGCGAGCACCTGACCGACTTCGAGATCGAGCTCGCCCCGGGCGTCGCGGGCGGCCAGCGCTACGTGCCGGTCTCCCGCGTCGGCGCCTACCTCCCGGCCGGCCGCTTCCCGCTCCTCGCCAGCGCCTTCATGACCGTCAACGTGGCCAAGACGGCGGGCGTGCCCACCGTCCTCGCCTGCACTCCCCCGTCGGGCGAGCACGGCGCGCACCCCGCCGTCCTCTACGGCGCCCACCTCTCCCGCGCCGACCGCGTCTTCGCCCTCGGCGGCGTCCAGGCGCTCGGCGCGATGGCGTTCGGCCTGCTGGGCGAGGCCCCGGTCGACATGCTCGTCGGCGCCGGGAACGCGTTCGTCACCGAGGCGAAGCGGCAGCTGTTCGGCCAGGTCGGCATCGACCTGCTGGCCGGCCCCTCCGAGGTCGCGGTCATCGCCGACGACAGCGCGAACCCGGTGTGGGTCGCGGCGGACCTGCTCGGCCAGGCCGAGCACGGCCCCAACTCCCCCGCCGCCCTGATCACCACGTCCGAGGAGACCGGGCGCGCCGTCATCGCGGAGATCGAGCGCCAGCTCTCGACGCTGTCCACCCGCGACATCGCGGGACCGGCCTGGCGCGACTTCGGCTCGGTCATCGTGGTGGGCGACAAGGCCGACGCGGTCGCCGTCGCCGACGTCCTCGGCCCGGAGCACCTGGAGATCCAGACCGAGGACGACGACTACTACCTGTCCAACCTGACCTGCTACGGCTCCCTGTTCATCGGGCCCTGGTCCACGGTCGCCTACTCCGACAAGGGCATCGCGGGCACCAACCACGTCCTGCCGACCGGCAAGACCGCCCGCTACAACGCCGGGCTCTCCGTCTCCCGCTTCCTGAAGCCGCTGACCTACCAGCGCGCCGTCAAGGAAGGCACGGCGGCGCTCGCCCCGGCGGTCGAGCGGATCTCCGCGTTCGAGGGGCTCGCCGCCCACGGCGCGACGGCCACCCTGCGCATCGACGAGATCGGCCGCAAGGACGAGATGTTCGACGCCGTGCCGACGGCGCTGCGCGAGCAGCTCTGACCCGTCCCCCGTCTCCCGGGTCCGCGCCGCCGTTCCCACCCGTGCGGCGGCGCGGACCCGGGGCACCACCCCGCCCCCTCCCCCGTCAGGTTTGCCCGCGCCCCCACGCCCATCCGAGGATCACCGCATGCCGCACCATCCGCCCGAGCCACCACCGGCCGCCCCCGGGGACGCCGCTCTCACCCAGGGCCTCAAGGGCCGCCAGATCACCATGATCTCCATCGGCGGGGTGATCGGCGCGGGTCTCTTCGTCGGCTCGTCCACCGCGGTGGCCGCCGCGGGACCGGCCGTCCTGATCTCGTTCCTGCTGGCCGCCGCTCTGGTGGTGCTCGTCATGCAGATGCTCGGCGAGATGGCCGTCGCCCAGCCCGACACCGGGTCCTTCTCCACGTACGCGGACCGTGCGCTCGGCCGCTGGGCGGGGTTCTCCATCGGGTGGCTGTACTGGTGGTTCTACATCCTCGTCATCCCCATCGAGGCGATCGCGGCGGGCGAGGTCATCGCCTCCCTCACCTCGCTGCCGAGCTGGCTCCCGGCGCTCGCGATGATCGCGCTCCTGGCGGGCAGCAACCTGCTCGCGGTGCGCAACTACGGGGAGTTCGAGTACTGGTTCGCCCTGTTGAAGGTCGTCGCGATCGTGGCGTTCCTCGTCCTCGGCGTGCTCGCCGTCCTCGGACTGCTGCCCGGCTCCGACACGCACGGCATCTCCCATCTGTGGAGCGACGGTGGCTTCGCCCCCAAGGGCGGTGTCGCGATCCTCGCGGGGCTGCTCACCGCGATGTTCAGCTTCCAGGGCAGCGAGATCGTCACCATCGCCGCCGCCGAGTCCGAGGAGCCGAAGAAGAACATCAAGAAGGCCGTCCGCGCGGTCGTCTGGCGCCTCGGCCTCTTCTACATCGGCTCGATCCTCGTCGTCGTCTGTCTCGTGCCGTGGAACTCCCCCGACCTGGCGGCGTCCGGTTCCTACCAGGCCGTCCTGGAGCTGATGAACATCCCGGGCGCGGGCCGCATCATGGACGTCGTCCTGGTCGTCGCCGTCAGCAGCTGCCTCAACTCCGCCGTCTACACGGCGTCCCGCATGGTCTTCTCGCTGGCCAAGCGCGGCGACGCGCCGGCCGCCTTCGCCCGCACCTCGCGCCAGGGGGTGCCGCGCAACGCGGTCGTGGCCTCCACCGTCATCGGCGTCGCCGCCGTGATCGCCAACTATCTGCTGCCGAGCGTCTTCACCTACCTGATCGCCTCCAGCGGCGCGATCGCGCTCATGATGTACCTGGTCATCGCGCTCACCCAGTACGCCTCGCGGCGCAAGGGCGACCGGCCCGCCGAGGTGCGCATGTGGGCGTTCCCCTACCTCACGCTCGCCACGATCGCGTTCATCGCCGGGGTCCTCGTCCTGATGGCGGTCCTGCCCGGACACCGGCTCGAACTCTGGCTCTCGCTCGGTCTCGCGGCGGTCCTCGTCGCCGTGGGGGTCGTGCGCCAGCGCCGGCTGCGGACCGGCGGCGGCCCCGACGCGGGCGACACCGCCGAGCCGGCCCCCGCCCGGCTGTGAAGCGCCGGTCCGGTCAGGACACGCGCGCGTGCGTCGCCCTCGGCACGAACTCGGTCGGCAGCACCAGGCGTTCACCGGCCGCGTCGACCTCGCCGCCGATGCGCCGGATGAGGAGCCGGGCCGCCTGCCGGGACAGTTCACCCAGGTCGTGGCGGACGGTGGTCAGCCGGAACACCTCCCAGGCCGCCATCGGGAGGTCGTCGAAGCCGATGACGGTGAGGTCGTCGGGCACGCGGACCCCCGCCGCGAGGGCGGCGTTCAGGACGCCGATGGCCACCACGTCGTTGCCGCAGAAGACGGCGGTCGGCGGCTCGGCGGCCGAGAGCAGCTCGGGCAGCGCCCCGTACCCGGTGTCGAACTCGAAGGCGCCGCGCACCACGCGGTCCTCGGCGAGCCCGATGCCCGCCTCGGCCAGGGCGAGCCGGAAGCCGAGTTCGCGGTCGCGTCCGGTGGTGGTGTTGGCCGAGCCGAAGACGCCCGCGATGCGCCGGTGGCCCAGGGCGACGAGTTCGCGGGCGACGAGGCGGCCACCGCCCTCGTTGTCGACGACCGACGCGTAGTCGTCCGGGCGGCCGGTGTCGCGGTTGAGGAAGACGTACGGCATACCGCGCCGCTCCAGCTGGGCCGGGAGGCGGGAGTCCGTGGTCGCCGTCGCGAGGACGACCCCGTCGAGCGACTGGTCGAGGAGCTTCTCCTCGGCGACCGCCTCGTCGGAGCGCTCGGTGATCAGCATCATCCGGTAGCCGAGGCCGCGCAGCTCGTCGTGGAGCGGGGCGATCACATGCGGGTAGAACGGGTTGGTCAGGTCGGTCACGATGACGCCGACGCGCCGGGTCGAGCGCGTGGACAGGGTGCGCCCCGCCTCGCTCGGCACGTAGTTCAGCGCCTGCGCGGCCCGCTTGACCTTCTCCCGGGTCGCCCGCGACACCCGGGGGTCGTCGCGCAGCGCCCGCGAGACCGTGGGCTGCGAGACACCGGCCAGCCTGGCCACGTCGTGACTGGTGATCCCCATCGCTCGCCCCTCGTCGGCCGCCACCGCGCCGCCACCCCGGCGGGCATCCGGATCAGTATACGTATGCCCGATCCGGCCCTACCCCTTGACACAGCCTCAGCTCAACGCCTGTCATGGAAATGCATACGTATTCCACCAGGACATCCGCAGGTCGGATGCCCGTGCAGCAAGGAGCGGTCCGTCATGCCCGACGTCGTCGTCACCCCGGACGAACTCGCGGAGCGCACCGTGCGCCGCAGCGACTTCGTCTCCTGCAACCAGGCCTTCATCGACTGCCGCACGCCCGGCTCGGACCGGAAGGAGAACTACGCGATGATCGGTCCGGGCGTCTCCCAGGCGGCCGGCCAGTTCGTCAACCTCCGCCTGCCGCACGGCTACAACATCGGCGCCGCCGCCATGCCGAACGGCATCACCAACAACCTGCACCTGCACTACACCGCCGAGGTGTTCATCTGCACCGAGGGCGAGTACCTGCTGCGCTGGGGCGCCGACGGCACCGAGGGCGAGCTGACGCTGCGCGCCGGTGACATCGCCTCCGTCCCCACCTGGATCTTCCGCGGCTTCACCAACACGGGCCCGGACGACGGCTGGATGTTCACCGTCCTCGGCATGGACCACACCGGCGGCATCATCTGGGGCCCCTCCGTGCTGCGCGAGGCGGAGGGCCACGGCCTCTACCTCAGCGCCGACAACCAGCTCGTCGACACCGTCGCCGGAGACGCCCTGCCGCCGGAGAGCGAGCGCGTCACGCCGATGGCCCAGGAGCAGATCGACCGGCTGCGCCACTACAGCGTCGACGAGATGAGGCGCCGCGTCGCCGCCTCCCGCGACCTGGTCTGGTCGGACCACCCCTTCCTCGACAGCTCGCTTCCCGGCGGCGGCGCCCGCCTCGCCTGCGTCATCGGCTACGGCATGACCGAGGACCCGCACCAGGAGCCGCGCATCTTCAACCCGCACGGGCACAACGCCGCCTGGCTGCGCGCCGAGCCGGGCCAGGGCGTCTCCTACCACCGCCAGCACGAGACGCAGACGCTGATCGTGCAGAGCGGCGAGTGGGAGGTCACGCTCAACCGCACCGACCCGGTGACCGTGCGCCTCACCGCGCGCGACATGCTCTCCGTCCCGCAGGACGCCTGGCGGACCCTGCGCAATGTCGGCGACACCGAGGGCGACCTCCTCGTGGTCAACTCCGGCGACGGCCGGGTCCGCCTCCAGTGGGACGAGGAGGTCTCCAAGGCCGCCGCCGACGCGGGCCTCGGCATCGACCACAACGGTTACGTCGCCCCGTACGCGCTGCTGCCGCGCTCCGCCCGGCGCTGGTGACCGCCGTGCGCCAGGGCGGCGGCCGGCTCCGCGCGCTGCCGGTCGTCATGGTCCCCGGGATGCTCTGCGACCCCGGCCTCTGGGCGGACGTGGAGCTGCCCGGCGACCGTGAGGTCCGGCACGTCGCGCTGACGAAGCCGGACATCGGGGCGCTCGCGGACGACGTGCTCGCCTCGGTGCCGGGCCCGTTCGTCCTGGTCGGCCTGAGCCTCGGCGCCATCGTCGGCTTCGAGGCGCTGCGCCGGGCCCCCGAGCGGATCGCGGGCCTGTGCCTGATGTCGACCAACGCGCGGGCGCCGCGCCCCGAGCAGTACGCGGCCTGGCGCGCGATGAGCGGGGCGGTCGACGCCGGGCGCTTCGCCGACGTCGTCGAACAGACCCTGCCCGACATGTTTCCCGGCCACGCGTTCACACCCGAACAGGCCCGGCACTACCGGGACATGGCGCACCGCGTCGGCCCGGACGCCGCCCGCGCCCAGCTCGCCGCGCAGGCCACCCGCACCGACGCGGCCGACGCCCTGCGCTCCGCGCGCTGCCCGGCCCTCGTCCTGAGCGGCGCGCGGGACACCCTGTGCCCGCCGGCGTTCCACCGCGCGATCGCCGACGCCGTGCCGGGCGCCCGGCTGCGGGAGCTGCCCGGCGCGGGGCATCTGCTGCCCTGGCAGCGGCCGGACGCCGTCGCCGACGCGGTGCGCGCGGTCGTGGAGGCCGCCGAGCGCGGCGCGCCGTCGGCCGCCCCGATCTGATCCACCCACGCCCCCCTCCCCGTCACACACCCCGCAAGGAAAGAGCCGTTCATGCCCCGTCACCTGAAATCCCCCGTGCCCGCCGCGCAGGTCACCGCCGGCCGCGCCGACGTCGCCGACCGCGTCCGCGCGATCCTCGCCGACATCCGCGAGCGCGGTGACGACGCCGTCCGTGAGTACTCCGAGAAGTTCGACGGCTGGAGCCCCGAGTCCTTCCGGCTCTCGCCCGACGACATCAAGCGCATCGTCTCCGGGGTCCCGGAGACCGTCCTCGACGACATCCGGTTCGTGCAGGAGCAGGTGCGGACGTTCGCGCAGGCGCAGCGCGACTCGATGCGCGACGTCGAGATCGAGACCCTGCCCGGCGTCCGCCTCGGCCACCACCATGTGCCGGTGTCCGGCGCCGGCGCGTACGTGCCGGGCGGGCGCTACCCGCTGACGGCCTCCGCGCACATGACCATCGTGACCGCCAAGGTCGCGGGCGTCCCCCGGGTCGCCGCCTGCACCCCGCCGATCCGGGGCGAGATCCCCGCCGCCACCGTCGCCGCGATGCACCTCGCGGGCGCCGACGAGATCTACCTCCTGGGCGGCGTCCAGGCCGTCGCAGCGCTCGCCCTCGGCACGGAGACGATCGGGCGCGTCCCGATGATCGCCGGTCCGGGCAACGCGTACGTCGCCGAGGCCAAACGGCAGCTGTTCGGCGAGGTCGGCATCGACCTGTTCGCCGGGCCGACGGAGATCCTGGTGATCGCCGACGAGCACGCGGACCCGTTCGTCGTCGCCGTCGACCTGCTCTCCCAGGCGGAGCACGGCCCGGACTCCCCCGCCGTCCTCGTCACCACCTCCGAGGAGCTGGGCCGCCAGGTCGCCGCGCACGTCGAGCGGCTGCTGCCCGGGATGCCGACCAAGGACTTCGCCGGGCCCGCATGGCGCGACCACGGCGAGATCGTCGTCGCCGACACCCTCGACGAGGCCTTCGAGGTCGCCGACTCCTACGCCAGTGAACACGTCGAGGTCCTCACCGAGAACCCGCGCCAGGCCCTGGAGAAGATGCACGACTACGGCGCCCTCTTCCTCGGCGAGGGCACCTGCGTGTCCTACGGGGACAAGGTCATCGGCACCAACCACGTCCTGCCCACCAGGGGCGCCGCCCGCTACACGGGTGGTCTGTGGGTCGGCAAGTACCTCAAGACGGTGACGTACCAGGAGGTCACCGACACCGCTTCGTCGGCGCTGCTCGGTGAGGTGTGCGGCCGCGCCGCGCGCGTCGAGCTGTTCGAGGGCCACGCCCGCTCCGGCGACGTCCGCGCGGCCAAGTACGGCAAGGGCACCCTGCCGTGGAACGACGAGGCCACGGCGTGAGCGCCGCCGAGCCGCTGGCCGGCCGGACCGCGCTCGTCACCGGAGGAGGCAGCGGGCTCGGCGCCGCCATCGCCCGCTCCCTCCTCGCCGACGGCGCCCGCGTGGTGATCACGGGGCGCAACGAGACCGCGCTGAAGGAGACGGTCGCCGCGCTCGGTCCGCGCGCCGGGCACCGCGTGTGCGACGTGTCGCAGCCGGACCAGGTCGCCGAACTCGCCGCGGGTCTCGCGGGCGAGGAGATCTCGGTCCTGGTCAACAACGCCGGTATCGCCGGACCCGTCGCCCCGCTGACCGAGATCGACCCGGCGGAGTGGGACGAGGTCTTCGACGTGAACGTGCGCGGCGTGTTCCTCATGTGCCGCGCTTTCCTGCCCGCCATGACCGGGCGCGGCGCCGGTGACGTCATCAACATCGCCTCGGTGTCCGGCAAACGGCCGCTCCTGCGGCGTACGCCGTACTGCGCCTCGAAGATGGCGGTCATCGGCCTGACGACGACCCTGGCGGGCGAGGTCGGGCCGCTCGGGGTGACGGTCAACTCGCTCTCCCCCGGCCCCGTCTCGGGACCGCGCATGGAGCGCAACTTCCGCCTGGAGGCCGAGCGCACGGGCAGCAGCTACGCCGAGGCGGAGGAGGCGTTCGTGTCGCGCTCCGCCCTCGGGCGCATGGTCACCGAGGAAGAGGTGGGTGACGCCGTCACCGCGATGCTGCGCATGCGCGGCCTGTGCGGCGCCGACATCGACCTGTCGGCCGGGATGGTGGCACGGTGACCGCGCGCCGGAGTCTCAAGGCACGGCTCGCGGCGGGTGAGCGCCTGCGGGGCGCGCTGCTGCGGCTGCCCTCGGAGACGCTCGTGGAAATGGCGGGCGTCGCGGGCCTGGACTACGTGGTCATCGACTGCGAGCACGGGCCCGCCGACACCGCGCTGCTCCAGCACCATCTCACCGCCGCCGCGGCCCAGGGCATCGACGTCCTGGTCCGCGTGGGCACGGCCGAGCCCCTGCTCGCCCTGCGCGCCCTCGACCTCGGCGCCGCCGGACTGATCCACCCGCATGTGGACAGCGCCGACGACGCCCGCCGGGCGGTGGCCGCGAGCCACTATCCGCCGCTGGGCGAGCGGGGGTTCGCGACCTACAGCAGAGCAGGCCGGTTCGGTACCGTCGGCGCCGCTGAGCATGTGGCCGCCGCCGAGAACACGCTGGTCGTGGCGATGATCGAGACGGAGCGGGCCTGCGCCGCCGCCGACGGGATCGCCGCCACGCCGGGCGTGGACGCCGTCCTGGTCGGCCCGGCCGACCTCGCGGCGGACCTCGGCTTCCCGGGCCAGGAGACCGTCGACGCCCTGATCGCCGGTGCGCACGGCGCCGCTCGCGCCCAAGGGCGCGCGGTCATGACCATCGTGCCCGGTCGGGAGCGTGCCAGGGCCGCCGAGGAGGCCGGTTCGCAGCTGATCCTCTTCAACATGGCGCACGTCCTGATGGACACGTTCCGCACCCTCGCAAAACCGACGGTCACGGGCACCACTTCTCCCCCCGCAACCTCTTGACGCCCTCTGACCGGCCCTTTAGCGTTCACTCCGAGTTCATACGTATGCATTACTTGCATCCCCGGTGCTCAGCGCACCTCCCGCACCCCTCTCCCCCTGCGCGATCGGAGAAGCCATGTCCGCCGCAGCGCCTCCCACCACACTCCCCGACGCGCCGCCGTCCGATCCGGTCCGGCGCCGTGCGATCCGCCGGGCCATCGGCGCGGGCAGCATCGGCAACTTCGTAGAGCAGTTCGACTACGGCCTCTACGGCTACATGGCCCCGATCATGGCCCCCGCCTTCTTCCCGGAGAGCGACCGGACCGTGGCGGTCCTCGGCACCTACGCGATCATCGCCGTGGCCTGTCTGTTCCGGCCGCTCGGCGGCACCCTGGTGGGCCGCTGGGGCGACCGGGCCGGGCGCAAGAAGACCCTGCTGTGGACCATCGTGTTCATGGGCGTGGCGACCGCGCTGATCGGCGCCCTGCCCACGTACCACCAGGTCGGCATCCTCGCGCCGGTCCTCCTGCTCGTGCTCCGCGTCGTCCAGGGCACGGTCTCCGGCGGCGAGTACGTCGGCGCGGTCGCCTTCATCGTCGAGTGGGCCGAGCCCAACCGGCGGGCGTACTACACCTCGTACGCCTCCAACAGCTGTTTCGTCGGCACCCTCGCGGGCGCCGGTACGGCCGCGCTGACCAGCTGGGTCTTCGACGGGGACGCGCTCGACTCGTACGGCTGGCGCATCCCGTTCCTGCTCGCGATCCCGCTCAGCCTGGTCGGGATCTGGCTGCGCCGGCACATCGAGGAGACCCCCGAGTTCGTCCGGGCCACCGCCGACGGGACGCAGGTCCTGAAGTCGCCGGTGCGCGAGGCGCTCCGCACCCAGCTGCGGCCCATCCTGGTCTACTGCGGCATCGCGATCATGTGCGCGATCCTCTCCTACACCTGGGTCACGTTCTATCCGCAGTACCTGACGGACACGCTCGGCCTCCCGCGCTGGATGGGTCTCGCCTCGAACGCCATCTCCATCGCGGTCCTCATCCCGATGCTGCCCCTGGCGGGCATGCTGTCGGACCGGATCGGGCGCCGGCCCATGCTGATGATGGGCGCCGCCGCCTGCATCGTCCTCGTACCGGTCGCCTTCTGGGTCGGTGAGGCCGGCACCTTCGGCGCCGCGATCGCCAGCCAACTCATCTATCTGGTACCGGAGTTCTTCCTCACCGGCATCATCACGGTCTGCGCCGCGGAGCTGTTCGCCACCCGCACCCGGTTCAGCGCGAGCGCCATCGCGTACAACAGCTCGTTCTCCATCTTCATGGGGATCACGCCGTTCGTCGCCACGCTGCTCGTCAGCACCTTCGACACGATCTACGCCGTCTGGGTCTACTTGGCCGTGGCCGCGCTCCTCGCCCTGGTCACCGTGAGCAGGTTCATGACGGAGACGTACCGGAGCCAGCTCGGCGCGGACAAGTTCGCGAAGTCCTGAGCCACAACTGCATACGCATACACACCCCCGCACCCGCCCTACGAACGGAGCCACCCCATGCCCCTCGACCCCGTCGCCTACCTTCCCTACAAGGACCCGGACGACTTCATCCGCGAGGTCACCGACCGCATCTGGGTCGACCGCGACATCGCCCACATCGTCGAGAACTACGAGCCCGACTCGATCGTCCACACCAGTCTGGGCACCGTCGTCGGCCGTGACGGCGTCATCGAGGGCACCACGATGCGCATCGGCAGCACGCCCGGCCACATCGGCCAGGCCGAGGACGTGGTGTGGGAGGCCCGCGGGGACGACGCGTTCCTCAGCTCGCACCTGGTCTTCTCCGCGGACGAGCACCTCGTCGACGGGCGCAACGTCCGGGTCCGCAAGCGCACCGTGGCCAACTGCCTCTACCGGCGCGGCCGCATGGTCGAGGAGTGGGTGGTCCGCGACGAGCTGGCGGACTGTCTGCAGCTCGGCATCGACCCCGCCGAGGCCGCCCGCGCGCTGCGGTTCCAGGGGTACACCGGCTCGATGACCGAGGAGCCGCCCGCCGACGTCCTCGCCCGCGGCGTCAGCGGGCCGCGCCCGGACGACTTCCGCCCCGAGTGCGAGATGGTCCTGGAGTTCATCGACCAGGTGTGGTCGAAGCGCCACCTGAACAAGATCAAGGACTACATGGTCCGCGACCTGTTCCTGCACACCGTCGGCGACCGCACCGTCATCCGCCCGGAGCGCTACCAGGCCGACCTCCTGTCGCTGGTCGGCGCCTTCCCCGACGCCACGTTCGCCGTCCGCGACGTGCAGACCCACCACGACCCGCGGTACGCGGGCCTGCGCGTCGCCGTCCTGTGGACCATGCACGGCAGCTACCGGGGCACGCCGGACTTCGGTCCGCTGACCGGGCAGCCCGTCACCATGCTGGGCGTCTCGCAGTTCCTGGTGCAGGACGGCCGGATCGTCAAGGAGTTCCGCGTCTACGACGAGATCTCGCTCCGCGCGCAGATCAACGCGGCCCGGGGCGACGGCTCCGAGGTCGAGGTCAACATCTACTGACGATGCGGGGGTGACCCGGTCACGGGGGGCCGGGTCACATAGAATCTGCGGCCATGTCGAAGCCTGACGAACTGCTCACCGTGCTCGCGGCCACCGTGGAGTCGGAACAGAGCACTCAGATGTCCCTGACAGTGGTCACCGGCGGCACTGTCATCACCGGCCGGCTCGCGCCGGAAGCGGTCTGGCGGCAGCGGGTGTCGGAGGTCCTGAAGGACTCGGACCAGCTCGGCCCGTTCGCGACCGCCTTCACCTCCCTGGAGGCGGACGCGACGCCGACGCCGACCGGGACCCCCACCCATCTGCACTTCCACGTCGCGCGCATCCTCCAGGGCACCATGGGCATCCCCGAGACCGGCGGGATGTACCGGGTGGCCCTCTCGGACGTCAACGCCTGGACGGTCGGAGACTTCAGCTACTCCGATCACTGAGGCTCGCCCGCGCTCCCGTTATCCCTCGACCCCCGAGTGGCATACACCCCGCAAGAAGATCGTTCGCCCTTCCTCTTGCTACGGGAGTGCTGTGTGATGCATATCCGCAGACAACTGCTGTTCGCCGCGGTCACGCCACTGCTCATCGGCGTGACCGCGGCGGCCGCCGGCGCCGACCCCCGGCCGCCCGCGGCCTCGCCCCACCGGATGGCCGACGCCCCGCGCACGGCCACGGTCGTCACCGAACTGAGCGCCCGGGAGACCGCCGCCGGCTCCGGCGCGACGCTGCGGGTCACAGGGCGGCTCGTCGAGGGCGACACCATGCTGTTCCCCCTGGCCCGGCTCGCGGTGTCCGTGGAGGTCAGCGGTGACGCCCGGACCACGCCGCAGAAGTGCAACACCACCACGACCCGCGAGGGCCGGTTCACCTGCACGTTCCATGTCACGCCCGGTCAGATGAGCGCGGCGACCGTCACGTTCGGCGGCAACGCCCTGTTCGCGCCGCAGAAGGCCACCACCACCGTTCCGTCGGCAGCGTCGGCGTCGGCGTCGTCGCGGCCGCCGGCGCCCCCGGCCCCGGCGGCCTCCGCCTCACCCACGCCGACCGCAGGTCACGCCACGCCGACCGCAGGTCACGTCGCGACGACCCCGCAGACCGCCTCGAAGGCACCGGCGAGCGCCACTACGCGCCCGCGCCCACTGCCCGCCGCCACGGCCTTCGGCCACTAGCCCGACCGCAGTCGGACAATGACACCAACGGGTGGCGGCGACCGGCTCGTGCCGGTGCGTCGCCGCCCCCGCCCGTACCGGGCGGGCACGGTCGGGTCATGTCGATCCTGCCTCCGGTACGCCGCCCCGCGCCGCGTCCGACCGTTCTGACCCTCGCCCTCGCCGCCGGGCTCTGCCTGGCCGCGCCGGGGGTCGCCGCCGCGGCGGAACCTCCCTCCCCGAACGACACCAGGATGCCCACGGCCGAGGCGCCGTTCAGCCCCGGCGGCCCCGCGTTCGACCAGGAGACGGTCGACTTCAGCGGCGGCCGCGTCGTCTACACCACCACCGCGTCCGGCTTCGACGACTCGGGCACCGCCTACTTCGAGAAGACGGTCATGACGGTCGGCGGCCCCGCCGGGCCGAGCTGGACGACGATCCGCACCCACTCCTGACGGCTGATCAGAGAGCCCAGGACCGCCGTGTGCCCCCACACAGCCGTGTGCCCCGAAGTCTGCAGACTTCGGGGCACACGGGCCGGCCCGGCTCAGCGGCCGGACCGCACCGGGGGTCGCGTCAGGAGTGCGAGCCCACCGTGTTGCCGGAAGCACCCGAGGGGCCGGCCACCTTGTTCGTGGTCACGAAGTAGGCCTTGCCGTCGGGGCCGAAGCCGCTGAACGTGGCGGAGGTGCGGCCACCGTTCACGCCCGCGGAGTTCGACGCCTTCCCGTAACCCGGACCGTCGTGGCCCGGACCGTCGTGGGCCGACGCCAGGCCGGCGCTGCCGATGACGAGGGGGGTGACGAGGGCGCCGACAGCGACGTACTTGGCAATCTTGCGCATCTGATGCGGTCCTTTCAGAGTTCGCCGGCCCAAGGCGAGCCCCCGGCATCATTGCCGGGGCCTGGCGGAACGGGCCACCTTCCGCCGCGTTCGACGTTGCCGCGTCCGCGCACGCCCCGCATCCGCAGTCCTCACTGTCCGTGAGAGCCGAGGACGCGCATCCTCACCCCGTGCAACCCGTCTGACCTGGCCGTATATCGGAATTCACGATGTTCGCGCGCCCGGCGGGATTCCCCCGTACGGCGGCGCCCACCCATGAACGGGGCCCGGCGGCATCCCTTTGCGCGGCCCCGGCTGCGCGCTCCCGGCGGGCGTCACAGACTCGAACCGGCCGGGCCGCACGGCCCGCTGACCCGTCCCCAGCTGCCGGAGGATCCATGTCCCGCACCCGCAGAGGCCTCGCGCAGACCGCGACCGTCCTCGCCCTGACCACGGCCGCCGCCGCGTTCACCGCCTCGTCCGCCACGGCCGCCGACCGGATCGACATCGTCTCGGCGACCGCGAAGAACGACCGCGTCGCGGTCACCGTCCGCTACCGGTGCGACCCCCTCATGGGCGCCGACACACTGCACGTCGCCCTCGCCGACACCACGAGGGGCGGCATCTACGCCGCCTCCACCACGCCCTCCTGCGACGGCAAGCAGCACCGGGCGACCGTCCACACGACCCGCGACGCCGGTCCCGCGACCGCGCCCCGCACCGAGGCCGTCATCACCGCCTCCCTCGGCATGAGCCCCGACCCGCAGTTGTTCCCGACCGCCTCGGACGAGGTCCGCATGGCTCTGCACGGGCGCGACTGAGACCGCGCGCAGCCCCGGTACGCGCCCTGACCCGGCGGGTACCGGGGCTCAGGGCTCTTCCGGGCCGTCCTCGTCGAGGATGAACCAGACGGTCTTGCCCTCCGGTTCGGGGCGCACGTTCCACTGGTGCGCGAGCAGGTCGAGCAGGACGAGGCCGCGCCCGGAGGAGGAGAGCTCGCCGGGGGCGCGCCGGTGCGGGACGTCGTCGCTGCGGTCGGTGACCTCCACGCGCAGCCGCCGCCGGCCCGGGGTGCCGCTGATGTCGGCGCTCAGGACCGCGGCGTGCTCGGTGTGGACCAGGACGTTGCCGAGCAGTTCGGAGGCGAGCAGCACGGCGGTGTCGATCTGTTCGGGGCGCGCCCAGTCGTGGAGCAGGCCCTGGAACTCGATCCGTGCCTCGCTGAGCGCCTCCGCCTGGTCCTGTTCGAGGGTGAGGCGCAGCCTTCGCACGGGCGGGCCCGAGTGCGGCGCGGAGGGGTCGCGGCGCAGCAGGAGCAGCGCGATGTCGTCCTCGGTGACGGAGGCGGGCTGTTCGGAGGAGCGCGGGTCGCCGGGCGCGACGACGGCGTTGAGCAGCCGGTCCGCCATGGCGTCGAGGTCGTCGGGGGTGCCGGGCGAGAGGGCGCTGCGCACCCGGAGCCAGCCGGAGTACATGTCGTGGCCGCCTGCCTCGATCAGGCCGTCGGTGCACAGCATGAGGACCTCGTTCTCGCGCAGGCTGAGAACGTTGACCGGGTAGTTGTCCTCGGTCAGGTCCAGGCCGAGGGGCAGTCCGCCGCTGACGTGCTTGAGCAGGCAGGTGCCGTCGGGGAGGCGCAGGACGGGGTGCGGGTGGCCGGCGCGGGCGATGCGCACGGTGCCGGTGGCGGGGTCGGCCTCCATGTAGATGCAGGTCGCGAAGCGGTCCTCGTCGAGCGCGGCGAGGAAGTGGGAGGCACGGGTCAGGACGGCGTCGGGGCCGTGGCCCTCGATGGCGTAGGCGTGGATGGCGGTGCGCAGCTGCGACATGAGCCCGGCGGCGTGCATGTCGTGGCCCTGGACGTCGCCGATGACGAGGCCGAGGCGGCCGCCGGGCAGGGAGAGGCAGTCGAACCAGTCGCCGCCGACCATGAGCCCGCCGCCGGTCGGCAGGTAGCGGGCGGCGGTGGTGAGTCCCTCGATGTCGGCGGCGGCCCCGGACATGCTGCTGCGCAGGCTCTGGGAGAGCGCGCGGTCGGCCTCGCCGCTGTAGGTGTGTTCGACGCTCTGGCTGAGCAGCCGGGCGAGGGCGACGAGGGCGGCGCGCACGCCGTCGGTCATCTGCACCGGGGCGTCGTACGCGGTCATCCAGACGCCGGTGACCTGCCCGTAGGTGGTCAGCGGCAGGAACGCCCACGCCTTGTGGCCCTCCCGGTCGGAGAGTTCGAAGGTGGCGGGCGAGCGGCGGCGGTACTCCTCGGGGGAGGCGAGGAAGACGGGGCGGCCGGTCTTCGCGACCTGCGCCCCGGGGTAGTCGCTGTCCAGCGGCACCCGGAAGACGGGGTCCTCGCAGCCGGGGAAGCCCAAGTGGCCGACGCAGTGCAGGACTTCGCGGTCCGCCCGGAAGACCGCCTGGCCGCACAGGGGCAGGACGGGGTCGTGCAGCCGGGAGATCACGGCGAGGGCGTCGCCGAGGGACTCCGTGCGCGCCAGCGCGTGCCCGGTGACGAGCAGGTCGGCGGCGCGGTGCTGGACGCGCTCGCCGGGATCGCCGGGCCCGTCGGAGGCCGGGCCCTCCATCCGGTTCAACGCCTCGACCTGGCGCACCTCGGCGGCGTACTCCGCGGAACGGCCGTGCTCGCGCCCACCACCCACCTGTGCCACTCCCGTCTGCTCTCACCGGCCCGTGCCTCGTGCGGCGCCTCCGGCCCGTTTCACCCCATGTTCCGCCGGTTCGCCGGGATGCGCCCGCTCGCCGCGGCGCGGGCGGGCCGGCAACCCCG
Source organism: Streptomyces sp. SGAir0957 (assembly GCF_043523415.1). NCBI lineage: Bacteria > Bacillati > Actinomycetota > Actinomycetes > Kitasatosporales > Streptomycetaceae > Streptomyces > Streptomyces sp. SGAir0957. The sequence continues at coordinate 7,828,283 of NZ_CP027293.1, read as the reverse complement.
GAAGTGGTGCATTCGGGGGAACCACGCGCGCGCGGGAGCGCGCGTCCCGGGCCCGGCGGCGAGCCTGGGCTAGTCGTGGTCGTATCCCCCGCTGCGCGTATCCCTCGCCGGCACCGACGAAGAGAGCCACACCTGATGACGTCCTTGGAGAGCGCGGAGGCCGCGCCCGACGCACCCAACTCGGAGAGTGCCCACGCGCGGCGCCCCGGCGCGGTCGTGGTGAAGTGGCTCACCACCACCGATCACAAGACGATCGGGACGATGTATCTGACGACGTCGTTCGCGTTCTTCCTGATCGGCGGCGTCATGGCGCTCTTCATGCGCGCGGAGCTGGCCAGGCCGGGGAACCAGATCCTGTCGAACGAGCAGTTCAACCAGGCGTTCACCATGCACGGCACCGTCATGCTGCTGATGTTCGCCACGCCGCTGTTCGTCGGTTTCGCCAACTGGATCATGCCGTTGCAGATCGGCGCGCCCGACGTGGCGTTCCCGCGCCTGAACATGTTCGCCTACTGGATGTACCTGTTCGGCTCGCTGATCGCGATGGGCAGCTTCCTCACGCCGCAGGGCGCGGCCGACTTCGGCTGGTTCGCCTACAGCCCGCTGTCGGACGCCGTGCACTCCCCCGGCATCGGCGGCGACATGTGGGTCATGGGCCTCGCCTTCCAGGGCTTCGGCACGATCCTCGGCTCGGTCAACTTCATCACCACCATCATCTGCATGCGCGCCCCGGGCATGACCGTGTTCCGTATGCCGATCTTCACCTGGAACGTGCTGCTCACCGGCGTCCTCGTGCTGCTGGCCTTCCCGGTGCTCGCCGCGGCGCTGCTCGCCCTGGAGGCGGACCGCAAGTTCGGGGCGCACGTCTTCGACGCGGCGAACGGCGGCCCGCTGCTGTGGCAGCACCTGTTCTGGTTCTTCGGCCATCCAGAGGTGTACATCATCGCGTTGCCGTTCTTCGGCATCGTCTCCGAGGTCATCCCGGTCTTCTCCCGCAAGCCGATCTTCGGCTACTCCGGTCTGGTCGGCGCGACCATCGCCATCGCCGGTCTGTCGGCGACCGTGTGGGCGCACCACATGTACGTCACCGGCGGCGTGATGCTCCCGTTCTTCTCCTTCATGACGTTCCTGATCGCGGTGCCGACCGGGGTGAAGTTCTTCAACTGGATCGGCACGATGTGGAAGGGCTCGCTGTCGTTCGAGACCCCGATGCTGTGGTCGGTGGGCTTCCTGGTGACCTTCCTCTTCGGCGGTCTGACCGGCGTCATCCTGGCGGCGCCGCCGCTGGACTTCCACGTGTCGGACTCGTACTTCGTGGTGGCTCACTTCCACTACGTCGTCTTCGGCACGGTCGTCTTCGCGATGTTCGCCGGGTTCCACTTCTGGTGGCCGAAGTTCACCGGCAAGATGCTCGACGAGCGGCTCGGGAAGATCACGTTCTGGACGCTGTTCGTCGGCTTCCACGGCACGTTCCTCGTCCAGCACTGGCTGGGTGTGGAGGGGATGCCGCGCCGCTACGCGGACTACCTGGCGGCCGACGGCTTCACCGCGCTCAACACCGTCTCGACCATCTCGTCGTTCCTGCTCGGCCTCTCGCTCCTGCCGTTCCTCTACAACGTCTGGAAGACCGCCAAGTACGGCAAGCCGGTCCTGGTGGACGACCCGTGGGGGTACGGCCGCTCCCTGGAGTGGGCGACGTCCTGCCCGCCGCCGCGCCACAACTTCTGCACCCTGCCGCGGGTCCGCTCCGAGTCCCCCGCCTTCGACCTGCACCACCCGGGCGTCGCGGCCCTGGACTCGACCCAGAACCGGCACCGCAACGAGACCCACTCCGAATGAGCGCCGACCGCGACGTCGAGTCGGGCCTGCAGCAGATGGAGGGGTTTCTGCTGTGGTCGTCGAAGGTGGCGGAGACCCGGGCGCAGGCCGAGGACTTCACCCGGCGGCTGCCCTGGCTCACCACCGCGCAGCGCGAGGAGGTGGAGCGGGTCTTCACCGAGGAGCGCCTCGCGTTCCACAAGGCGGCGCTCGCGCAGATCGCGGCCCGCGCGCATGAGCTGCGCGGCGAGTACGACGAGCGCTACGCCGGGCTGAAGGCGCGCTGTCTGGGATGGTGCCTGGGCGGTGTCGGCACGGCCGCCGGCCTGTGGGCGTACGTGTCGTTGTCCTACGTCGCCGAGAAGTGAACCGCTGAGAAGCGGACCGGGGCCGTACACCTGCCGGAAGTTGCGCGGCGGGTGTACGGCCCCGGTCCGTGGCATACGGCGGAGTACGGCGGTGTACGGCGGTGTACGGCGTCTCAGGGCGCGGGGGTGGCCTCGCCCGCGGACTCTTCGGCCGGGGTCTTCGCGAGGGACGAGCTGATCACCTCGGAGCGGCGGGTGCCCCGGTCCATGACGCCGCCGGTGAAGGCGAGGCCGAGGCCCGCCACGGCGAGCACCGCGCCGACGAGGTTGGGCGAGGCCCAGCCCCAGCCCGCCGAGATGGCGAGACCGCCGAGCCAGGCGCCGCCCGCGTTGGCGAGGTTGAAGGCGGAGTGGTTGGAGGCCGCCGCCATGGTCGGCGCCTTCTCCGCCTTGGCCATGAGCAGCATCTGCACGGGCGTGGTGATGAGGGAGCCCATCGCGCCGATGACGGTGATCGTGACGAGCGCGGGGATCGTGCTGTGGACGGTGAAGTAGAACGTCACGAGGGCCACCGCGAGCAGCGCGAGACCGCCGTAGAGCGTCGGGCGCAGGGCGCGGTCGGTGAGCGGGCCCGCGAGCAGGGTGCCGAGCGTCATGCCGACGCCGTAGAGCGCGAGGACCAGCGTCGTCGAGGTGTCGGAGATGCCGGTGACGTGCGTCAGCATCGGCACCAGATAGCTGTAGACGGCGAAGAACCCGCCGAATCCGACGACGGCGGTCGCGAGGCCGATCACGACCTGCTTGTTGCCCATGGCGCGCAGCTCGTGCCGGATGCCGGACTGCTGTCCGCGCGGCTGGTGCGGGACGAACAGCGCGAGGGCGATCAGGGCGAGGACGCCGATGACGGCGACGGCCCAGTAGGCGGCGCGCCAGCCCAGGTGCTGGCCGAGCGCCGTGCCCGCCGGCACACCGACGATGTTGGCGACGGTGAGCCCCAGGAACATCTTCGACACGGCGCGCGCGGCCCGCTCGGGCGCGACGAGCCGGGAGGCGACGACGGCGCCGACGCCGAACAGGGCGCCGTGCGGCAGACCGGCCAGGAAGCGGGCGGCGAACAGGGTTCCGAAGCTGGGGGCGAGCGCGGACGCGACATTGCCGACGACGAACAGGCCGGACAGGAGCAGCAGCAGCCGCTTGTGCGGGATGCGCGCGCCGATGCCGGTCAGGACGGGTGCGCCGACGACGACACCGAGGGCGTAGGCCGAGACGAGGTTGCCGGCGTGCGGCACGGAGACGTCCACCCCGTCGGCGATCTGGGGCAGCAGCCCCATGGTGGCGAACTCGGTCGTGCCGATGCCGAACGCGACAACAGCCAGGGCCAGCAGGGCCAGCGGCATGGTGCAGGAGACCTTTCGAAGTACAGCGGTCCACGGACAGGGGGTCCCGAGCCCCATTGCCCGGCGCGACCGCGCGGAGAGACGCCCCGCGCGGTCCAAGCCCACCAGCATGGCAGCAGTGTGGGGGGACGTGCACATTCCAAGATCGATGCATCGGCCTGCGTGAGCTACGTCACCTGGGGTGGCGCCGCTGCCTCTCAGGCGTCCCGCGCGCGCGTGCGGGCGTCCTCCACGACGCCCTTGTCGAGCGCGGCCCGGACGAGCGCGGCGGCGACCTCCGCGCGCGGGGTGCCGTCGCCCGCGAGGCGGAGCAGCGCGTCGGGATCCTTCGGCAGGCCGAGCCGTTCGGCGCCTTGCAGCGTCTTGGCGTCCAGGAAGGGCGCGTACTCCGGCCAGACGTCCTGGACCTCGCGCAGGAAGATGTCGGCGCCGGTCGGTCCGATGCCGGGGATCCCGCACAGCTCGGCGCGCAGGGCGTCGGCGTCGCCGTCGGCCCGCTCGCGCACCGTGCGCAGGTCACCGCCCCATGCGTCGAGGACGAGGCGGGCGCCGTCGCCGAGTTGCGTGGCGGTGCGCTCGTCGTAGCGGCGGTAGTGGCCCTTGCCCAGGGCGTCGACGCGCTGCTGCCAGGTGGCGTCGAGCATGCGGCGCGGGTCGCGCAGCCCGTCGTCGTAGAGGGCCCGCGCGGCGGCCACCGCCACGGAGGCCCGGATGCGGGCGCTGAGCAGGAGTGCGAGAACGAGCGTCCGGTACAGGGGCTGCGGGGTGTTCTTCAGGGTGATGCCCGCCTCGGCGGCGTAGGTCTGCCCGTGGCCGCGCAGCAGCTCCCGCATCAGCGCCTTCTGGCCGGCCTTGGACTCGGTCTTCTTCTCGCTCATGTCTTCGGGTGCTCCCTGACGACGTCGGCCGGGTCCTTGTCGTCCCGCAGACCCTGGTAGCGGGGGTGGCGCAGCAGGCCGTCGCGGGTCCACTCCGAGAAGTCGATCTGCGCGACGAGTTCGGGGCGGACCCAGTGCGCGCCGCGCTGCGCGATCCGGCCCGCGAACGGCGACGCGTCCTCCTCGATGGCGTCGAGGCGCCGTCGCAGGTCGAGCAGGGTCTTGCGGTCGAACCCGGTGCCGACCTTGCCCGCGTACCGCAGCGTGCCGCCGTCGTAGTGGCCGATGAGGAGGGCGCCGAGGCCCTCGCGGCTGCCCGCGGGGTCGGTGAAGCCGCCGATGACGAACTCCTGGCCGAAGCTGCACTTCAGCTTGAGCCAGTCGTCCGAGCGGCGGGTCTGGTAGGTGCTGTCGGCCCGCTTGGCGATGAGCCCCTCCCAGCCGCGCCCGCAGGCGTCGGCGAGGAGGTCGGGGCCGCCCTCGTTGCGGTGGGTGGTGTAGCGCAGCGGCGCCCGGAACGTCAGCGCGCGGCGCAGCAGGGACTTGCGGGTGCGCAGCGGAAGGCGCCGTACGTCGACGCCGTCGAGGCGCAGCAGGTCGAAGACGTAGTAGGTGACGGCGACGGTGCTCCGTTCGACGTCGGCGCGGCGGGTGAGGCCCATGCGCTGCTGGAGCCGGGAGAAGTCGGTGCGCCCGTGCGCGTACGCGACGATCTCGCCGTCGAGGGTGAAGTCGGCGCGGTCCTGCGCGGCGAGCGCCTCGACGATCTCGGGGTACGTGGCGTCGATCCTGCGCCCCGAGCGGGACCGGAGCGTCACCTCGCCCCGCTCCCGCACGGCGAGGACCCGGATGCCGTCCAGCTTCCGCTCGAAGACCCAGCCGGTGGGGAAGTCGCGGCGGTCGCTGAGCGTGGCGAGCATCGGGCTCGCGGCGAGTTCGACACCGGGCGCGGCCGGGCGCGTACGGCCGTGGAGGCCGGGCGGCAGCGTGTCGAGGAGGCCGGTCATGCCGTGTCCCCGTGGTGTGCCTTCGCGCGGTCGGACTCCCAGGTCGGCGCGTCGGGGGCGTCGGCGACCTGGCGGAGAGTGCGGCCCGAGCGGGCCGAGCGGGCGCGGCGCGGGTCGGGGGTGCCGGTGCCCGAGCCCTCCCCCGACGTGGAGCCCTTGCGCACGAGCAGCCAGGTCGGCTTCTTCGCCGAGCCGCCCTCCCGCTCCTCGCGGCCGTGGAAGCGGGTGAGCGCGTACTGTCCGCGCAGCTTCTCGCCGTGCAGCTCGAAGGTGGCGTGCCCGTTCTCCAGGGACCGGGCGAAGTCCACCGGGCGGTGGCGCTTGTCGTGGCTCATCGGACGGTACGTGCCCTGATCCCAGACGATCACCGTGCCGCCGCCGTACTCGCCCCGCGGGATCGTCCCCTCGAAGGTGCGGTACTCCATCGGGTGGTCCTCGGTGGGGATGGCGAGCCGCTTGTCGTGCGGGTCGGTCGACGGGCCCTTCGGGACCGACCAGGACTTGAGCACGCCGTCGACCTCCAGGCGGAAGTCGAAGTGCATCGTGCTGGCGTCGTGGATCTGCACCACGAAGACGGGCTCGTCGGAGCCGGGGCCGGAGCTCGGATCGGGGCCGGAGTCCGGGTCGGACGGCGCGGCTCGCCGGCCGTGCTCGCCGCTCGGCTCGCTCGTCCGGTCGAAGTGCCGCTTCCCGCGATAGGTCCGCAGTCCGTCCTTGTCGCTCACGACGGCTCCTCTCTCTGGTGGGTCAGGCGGCCTGCCCGTGCCGGGAGGGCCGGGCCGCGTGCTCGCGGACGGTGGCGCAGCTGCGGCTGATGAGGCGGGAGACGTGCATCTGGGAGATGCCGACCACCTCGGCGATCCGGGCCTGCGTCATGTCCTCGAAGAAGCGGAGGTACAAGATGGTGCGTTCGCGCTCGGGCAGGTCGCGCAGGCCCTCCTTGGCGGCCTCCCGGTCGGCGATCAGGTCATAGCCCGCGTCGGACTCGCCGAGGGTGTCGGCCAGGCTGAACCCGTCGTCCGCCGCGCCCGTCTCCGCGTCCAGGGACAGGGCGCTGTAGCTCTCCAGGGCTTCGAGCCCGTCCCGTACGTCGCCGCAGCTCAGGTCCGTGTGCCCGGCGATCTCCTCGACGCTCGGCTCGCCGTCGCGGCCGGGGGCCTCCAGGAGTTCACGGCGTGCGACACGGACCTTGTTGCGCAGGTCCTGCACGCGGCGGGGCACCCGTACGTCCCAAGTGTGGTCGCGGAAGTGGCGGCGCAGTTCGCCGGTGATCGTGGGGACGGCGTACGCCTCGAACGCGCCGCGTCCGGCGTCGTAGCGCTCGACGGCCTTGACCAGACCCATCGCGGCGACCTGTTGGAGGTCCTGTATGTTCTCGCCCTTGTTGCGGAACCGCCGGGCGAGACGGTTCGCCATCGGCAGCCAGGCCTCGACCAGTTCCTCGAACAGGACGTCGTGTTCACGGCCCGCCGGGCTGTCGGCCATCAGGGCGAAAGTGTGCTCGGTGTCGGGCGCATCGTCGTGCGAATGCTGAGTGGCCATGGAGAACTCGCTCCTCAACGCTGTGAAACGAAAGAACGCGAGAAGCAGAGACCAGACTGCATCCGGGTACGAAGCTCCCCGCGGACGCGCCTGTGGTCTCAAGCACTCACACCGCCTGCCCGTCGTCCCCTGGGACAAACAGCGGACACTGATCACGCTACGCGCGGCGGGTGCGGGTCGCACGCGGAGAGGTCCGGGCGTCCCTGCGGCCCGGCCGGATGCCCGGCCCCGGCCTAGACTGGCGTTCTCGGGGCCGACCAGGGAGGTTCGTCATGCCCCGCCCCGTGTGGACCGGCGCCATCTCGTTCGGGCTCGTCACCATCCCGATCCGGGTGATGACCGCCACCGAGGACCACAGCATCCGGTTCCACCAGTACCACCTGGAGGACATGGGGCGGGTCCGCAGCCGCAAGGTGTGCGAACTGGAGGACCGCGAGGTCACCCAGGACGAGATCGGCAAGGGGTACGAGATCGCTCCCGGGCAGGTCGTAGCCGTCTCGGACGAGGAGCTGCGCGAGATCCCGCTGCCCACCGCGAAGGCGATCGAGATCGTGGCCTTCGTGCCCTACGAGACGATCGACCCGATCCAGATCGGCGAGGGGTACTACCTGGAGGCCGGCGGGCAGGCCGCCACGAAGCCGTACGTGCTGCTGCGCAAGGCGCTCGAGCGCAACGCGAAAGCGGCGATCGCCAAGTTCGCGTGGCACGGGCGGGAGCGGCTCGGACTGCTCCGGGCCAAGGAGTCCGTCATCGCGCTGCACGCCCTCAAGTGGCCGGACGAGGTCCGCTCCCCCGGGGAACTGGCCCCGGCCCCGGTCGACATCACCGGCGACGAGGTCGACGAGGCGCTGCTCCTCATCGACTCCATGACCCGGGACGAGCCGCTGGAGGAGGCCGAGTGGGCCGCCGACCGCTACACGGCCGCCCTGGAGGAGGTCATCCACGCCAAGGCCGACGGCAGGCAGCCGCCCGCCGCGGCGCCCGAGGAACCCGCGTCCGGTCGCGTCCTCGACCTCATGGCGGCTCTGGAGCAGTCGGTGCAGCAGGCGCGGAGCTCGCGTGGCTCCGGCGACGACGCGCACGCGACGGTGCACGAGATGCCGAAGAAGAAGGCCGCCGCCAAGAAGACGACGAAGAAGACCGCGGCGGCGAAGAAGACGGCCAAGCAGCCGGCGAAGAAGACGACCCCGCCGAAGCGGACGCGCCGCTCGGCGTGACCGGAGCGCGTGGGCGGCCCCGGACGACGGCGGTGCCGACGCGCCACTCCACACACACCACCCCGCCCGATTCGACACGCACCTCTGTCGCACGCATGTGTGCCCGGATGCCGGACACCCGGAATCCGACATCTCGGAGCAGAGCGAGCGACCACCATGACCAGGAAGGGATCCACCGTGTCGAAGAAGGTCTCCGACCACATCCTCGAGCGCCTGCGCGACTGGGAGGTCGAGCATGTCTTCGCCTACGCGGGCGACGGCATCAACGGCCTTCTCGCGGCGTGGGGCCGTGCCGACAACAAGCCCGAGTTCATCCAGGCCCGCCACGAGGAGATGGCCGCGTTCGAGGCGGTCGGCTACGCGAAGTTCAGTGGCAAGGCGGGCGTCTGCGCCGCGACGTCCGGGCCCGGCGCGATCCACCTCCTCAACGGCCTGTACGACGCCAAACTGGACCACGTACCGGTCGTCGCCATCGTCGGGCAGACCAACCGCAGCGCCATGGGCGGCTCCTACCAGCAGGAGGTCGACCTGCTGAGCCTCTTCAAGGACGTGGCCTCCGACTTCTGCGAGATGGTGACCGTCCCCGAGCAGTTGCCCGCCGTCATCGACCGCGCCTTCCGGACCGCCTACGCGCGCCGCACCGTCACGGCGATCATCGTCCCGGCCGACGTGCAGGAGCTGGACTACTCGCCGCCGACGCACGCCTTCAAGATGGTGCCGTCCAGCCTCGGCATGTCGTCGTACGCGCCCGTCCCCGACGACGAGGACCTGCTGAAGGCGGCGGAGATCCTGAACGCGGGCGAGAAGGTCGCCGTCCTCGTCGGCCAGGGCGCGCGCGGCGCCCGCGCCGAGGTCGAGCAGGTCGCGGACCTCCTCGGCGCCGGTGTCGCGAAGGCGCTGCTCGGCAAGGACGCGCTGCCGGACACCCTGCCCTACGTCACCGGTTCCATCGGACTGCTCGGCACCCGGCCCTCGTACGAGCTGATGCAGGAGTGCGACACCCTGCTGGTGATCGGCTCCAGCTTCCCGTACAGCCAGTTCCTGCCGGAGTACGGGCAGGCGCGGGCGGTGCAGATCGACATCGATCCGCACATGATCGGGCTGCGCTACCCCTTCGAGCTGAACCTGGTCGGTGACGCGCAGAAGACGCTGTCCCGGCTCCTGCCCCATCTGCGCAAGAAGTCCCACGGCAAGTGGCGCAAGAAGATCGAGAAGGATGTCGCGCGCTGGTGGGAGGTGATGGAGCGGCGCGCCGCCGTGGAGGCCGACCCGATCAACCCCGAGCACGTCGTGCACACCCTGGACGACCTGCTGCCGGACGACGCGATCCTCGCCGCGGACTCCGGCTCCGCCGCCAACTGGTACGCGCGCCACCTGCGCTTTCGCGGGTCGATGCGGGGCTCCCTGTCGGGCACGCTCGCCACGATGGGGCCGGGTGTCCCGTACGTCATCGGCGCGAAGTTCGCGCATCCCGACCGGCCGGCGATCGCGCTCGTCGGTGACGGCGCGATGCAGATGAACGGCATGGCCGAGCTGATCACGGCCGCGAAGTACTGGAAGGAATGGTCGAACCCGCAGCTCGTCGTCGCCGTCCTGAACAACCTGGACCTCAACCAGGTCACCTGGGAGATGCGGGCGATGTCGGGCGCGCCGCAGTTCCTCGCGTCGCAGGCGCTGCCGGACGTCGCGTACGCGGACTTCGCCCGCTCCATCGGCCTGAACGGCGTACGGGTGGAGAAGCCGGGCGAGGTGGAGGGCGCGTGGCGGCAGGCGCTCGCCTCCGACCGGCCGTTCGTGCTCGACTTCCGCACCGATCCGGCCGTGCCGCCGATCCCGCCGCACGCCACGCTGGACCAGATCGAGGCGGCGGCGACGGCGATCCTCAAGGGTGACCCGGACACCGCCGGCGTGGTGAAGCAGGGGTTCAAGGCGAAGGTGCAGGAGATGTTGCCGGGCGGCAAGCACGACAAGTAGACACCCGGCTGCCGTCACCTTCTGCGCAGGTGGCGGCAGTCGACACGGGTGACGCACGATGTGTGTGCGGGTGCGGTCGTCGGGTACCCAGGGCGGGTCACCAACGTAAGGAGCCGCTCGTGACGCAGCGCCGCCAGAACGTGTTCGTACTCGGTCTCGACGACGCGAACCTGCCCACCCTGCAAGCCGTTCCGCGCGCCGACACCCTGGCCTTCCACCCGCTCCTGACCATCGAGGAGCTGCAGGGTGGCGAGGTCAGCGTCCCCGATCTCATCGACCGCGCGTGCGAGGTGCTCGACGCCTTCGACGGGCCGGTCGACGCGATCGTCGGCTACTGGGACTTCCCGGTCAGCACCTTGGTGCCGATCCTCGGCGAGCGGTACGGCACACGGGCCACGAGCCTGGAATCCATCGTCAAGTGCGAGCACAAGTACTGGAGCCGCCTCGTGCAGGCGGAGGTGGTCTCGGAGCACCCGAACTTCGGCCGCGTCGACCTGAGCGCCGACGACCCGCGGCCGCCGGAGGGTGTCTCCTTCCCGATGTGGATCAAGCCCGCCCTGTCGTACTCCTCCGAGCTCGCCTACGGCGTCAAGGACCTGGACGAGTTCCAGGAGGCCGTCGGGCACGTCCGGGACGGCATCGCCCGGGTCGGCCGCCCCTTCGAGTACATCCTCGACCAGCTGGAACTGCCGCCGGAGATGGCGGGCGTGGGCGGTCAGGTGTGCCTGGCCGAGGAGGCGCTCGAAGGGCTCCAGGTCGCGGTCGAGGGGTACGTCCACGACGGCGAGGTCACCGTCTACGGCGTGCTCGACTCGATCAACTACCCGCACTCCACCAGCTTCCTGCGGCACCAGTACCCCTCCGCGCTGCCCGCCCCCGTGCAGCAGCGGCTTCGGGAGGTCTCCGCGCGCGTCATGCGGCGGATCGGCATGGACGGGGCGACGTTCAGCATCGAGTTCTTCTACGACCCGCACACCGACACGGTGGCGATCCTGGAGATCAACCCGCGCCACTCGCAGTCGTACGCCGAACTCTTCGAGTACGTCGACGGCGTCCCCAACCACCACGCCATGCTGGCGCTCGCCCTCGGCGAGGACCCCGCGCTGCCGCACCGCGAGGGCCCGTACGCGCTGGCCGCCAAGTGGTACTACCGCTGGTTCACCGACGGTGTGGTCCGCAGGACGCCGTCCGACGACGAGATCAGGAGGATCGAGAAGAGCGTCCCCGGCGTCCGGATCGACGTCGTGCCCGAGGAGGCGCAGCACCTGTCCGAGATCGGGCAGCAGGACAGCTACAGCTACGAAGTGGCACACATCTTCACCGGAGGTGACAGTGAGGAGGAGCTGCGTGAGAAGTACGACCGGTGCGTGGCGGCGCTGCGCCTGACGTTCGACACCCCGTCGGACTCCACCCCGACCGACTCCACCCCGTCGTCCTGAGAGAGCCATGCGATACGTCGAGAACCTCCCGCACGCCACGAAGGAAGAGGAGAACGTCAGGATCCCGATGTCGGACGGCATCCACCTGTCGGCCCGGATCTGGCGTCCGGTCTCCTCCGACACGGCCCCGGTCCCCGCCGTCCTGGAGTACATCCCCTACCGCAAGCGGGACCTGAGCTCGGTCCGCGACTCGATCCACCACCCGTACATCGCCGGGCACGGCTACGCGTGCGTCCGCGTAGACCTGCGCGGCACCGGCGACTCCGAGGGCGTCCTCACCGACGAGTACCTGGAGCGCGAGCAGGCCGACGCCGAGGACATCCTCGCCTGGCTGGCCGAGCAGCCCTGGTGCGACGGCGGCACCGGGATGATGGGCATTTCGTGGGGCGCGTTCGCCGCGCTTCAGGTCGCCGCGCGCCGCCCGCCGAGCCTCAAGGCGATCGTCATCTCGTCGTTCACGGACGACCGGTACGCCGACGACATGCACTACATGGGCGGAGCACTGCTCTCCGACAACCTCGGCGAGGCGGGCACGATGTTCGCCTACTCCACCTGCCCGCCCGACCCCGCGACGGTCGGCGACGCCTGGCGGGACATGTGGCGCGAGCGCCTGGAGGCCGTCGAGCCGTGGGTGCTCAACTGGCTGCGCCACCAGCGCCGCGACGCCTACTGGCGGCACGCCTCGGTGTGCGAGGACTACACGGCGGTCCGCACCCCCGTGCTCGCCTCCAGCGGCTGGGCCGACGGCTACTCGAACGCGGTGACGCGCCTGCTGAGCCGCCTCGACGTGCCCCGCAAGGGCCTCGTCGGCCCCTGGTCGCACAAGTACCCGCACCTGGGCGAGCCGGGGCCCGCGATCGGCTACCTCCAGGAGGTCGTGCGCTGGTTCGACCACTGGCTCAAGGGCGCGGACAACGGGGCGACGGACGGCCCGATGCTGCGGGCCTGGATGCAGGAGAGCGTGCCGCCGTCCACGTCCTACGAGGAGCGGCCCGGACGCTGGGTCGGCGAGAACCTGCCCTCGGAGCGCATCGAGGAGACGGCGTACCAGCTGGGCTCGGGGCGGCTCGCGTCCCCGGCCGAGAAGGCGCCGGTCACGAAGCGGACCAGCATCCAATCACCGCTGTCCGTCGGCCAGTTCGCGGGGAAGTGGGCCTCGTACAACGCCCCGCCGGACCTCCCCTACGACCAGCGCGAGGAGGACGGCGGCTCCCTGGTCTACGAGACGGAGCCGCTCACCGAGCGCGTGGAGGTCCTCGGTTCGCCGCGCGTCGAGCTGGAGGTGAGCGCGGACCGGCCGGTCGCGATGGTAGCGGCGCGAATCTCCGACGTGGCGCCCGACGGCCGCGCGACGCGGGTCACCTACGGCATCCTCAACCTGACGCGGCGCGACGGCACGGACGAACCGGTGCCGGTCGAGCCCGGACAGCCGTACCGGGTCGCGTTCGAGCTCAACGGTGTGGCCCAGGCGTTCCCGCCCGGCCACCGGATCCGGCTCTCCCTGTCGACGTCGTACTGGCCGCTCGCCTGGCCGCCGCCGCGCCCGACGTCCCTGACGGTGGACGAGGAGCCGTGCCGTCTGGTCCTTCCGGTGCGGCCCGCGGGGAGCGACGACGATCCCGCGACGGCGCCGGCCCCGTTCGAGGCACCCGAGGGCACCCGGCCGCTCACCACCCGGGCCGTCACCCAGCCCGAGGAGCGCTGGGAGGTCACCCGTGACCTGGTGGACTACGGCTCGACCCTGCGGATCGTGAAGGACCGGGGCATCGTGCACTTCGACGCGATCGACCTGGACGTGGGGCTGCGGGCGGTGGAGAAGTACACCTCCACCGCCGACGACTTCACCTCACCGGCGGGCGAGACCACGTGGACGATGCGGTTCCGGCGGGGCGAGGACTGGGACGTCAAGGTGGTCACCAGCACGACGCTGCGCTGCGACGCGACCTCGTTCCAGGTCGACGCGACGCTGGACGCGTTCGAGTCCGACCGCCGCGTCTTCTCGCGGACCTGGAACGAGACACTCCCCCGGGACGCCCTGTAGGCACCTTTTCCCGCCCGCACACACATGTCTGCCGCTGCCCCTCGGAGGGGCAGCGGCAGACATGTGTGTGCAGGGCTCAGGCCTTGCGCTGCATGCTTTCGCGGGCCGGGTTGGCCTGCTCCGCGGCCTTCGGGTCCTTCTCGTCCGCCTTCGCCCGCACACCTTCCTTGATGCGCTCGCCGAGGGACTTGTCGATGTTGGACCAGTACTGGAAGGCGCGCTCGAGCACCGGCTCGGTCACCCCGTTGAGCAGGTGGCCGACGACGTTGTCGACGAGGCGGTCGCGCGCGGCGTCGTCGAGGACCTCGCGCACCATCGTGCCCGCCTGGCCCCAGTCGTCGTCCTCGGCGTGGTCGACGTAGGCGGCGCGGGTGATGTCGCCGTCCGCGTACCAGCTGGGCGGCGTGCCGTAGCGCTCCGTGTCGGCGGCCGGGCCGCCCTTGGAGTTCGGCGCGTACACCGGGTCCTGGCGCTTGTGGTACGCCATGGCGCCGTCCTTGGAGTACGTGTGCACGGGCACGACCGGCGCGTTGACCGGGAGCTGCTGGTAGTTGCCGCCGATGCGGTGGCGGTGCGCGTCGGCGTAGGAGAACAGCCGCGCGAGCAGCATCCGGTCGGGGCTCGGGCCGATGCCGGGGACGAGGTTGTTCGGCTGGAAGGCCGCCTGCTCGATCTCGGCGTGGTTGTCCGTGGGGTTGCGGTCCAGGGTCATCCGGCCGACCTCGTGCAGCGGGTAGTCCCCGTGCGGCCAGACCTTGGTGAGGTCGAAGGGGTTGAAGCGGTAGGTGGCCGCGTCCTCGTACGGCATGATCTGCACGTACAGCGTCCAGCTGGGGTACTCGCCGTCGCGGATGTGCTCGAAGAGGTCACGGGTGTGGTAGTCCGTGTCCGCCGCGGCCATCTGGTCGGCCTCGTGCTGGGTGAAGCACTCGATGCCCTGGTCGGTCTTGAAGTGGTACTTCACCCAGAACCGCTCGCCCTGGGCGTTGATCCACATGTAGGTGTGCGACGTGTAGCCGTTCATGTGGCGCCAGGTGCGCGGGATGCCGCGGTCACCCATCAGCCAGGTGACCTGGTGCGCGGACTCGGGCGAGAGCGTCCAGAAGTCCCACTGCATGTCGTGGTCGCGCAGGTTGTTGTCGGCACGGCGCTTCTGGGACCGGATGAAGTGCTGGAACTTCATCGGGTCCTTCACGAAGAAGACCGGGGTGTTGTTCCCCACCATGTCGTAGTTGCCCTCGGTGGTGTAGAACTTCACCGCGAAACCGCGCGGGTCGCGCCAGGTGTCCGGGCTCCCGCGCTCGCCGGCGACGGTGGAGAACCTGGCGACCAGCTCCGTACGGGTGCCGGGCTGGAAGAGCGCGGCCTTCGTGTAGGCGCTGACATCCGCGGTGACCTCGAAGTGGCCGAAGGCGCCGCTGCCCTTGGCGTGCGGCTGCCGCTCGGGGATGCGCTCCCGGTTGAACTGCGCCATCTGCTCGATCAGATAGGAGTCCTGGAGGAGGATCGGTCCACCGGGGCCCACCGTGAGCGAGTGTTCGTCGCTCTCGACCGGGGCCCCGGAGTCAGTGGTCGTCGCTTTGCCTGTGACGTCACTCATGGGTTGTGGGTGCCTTTCCATGTGTGCTGTTTCCTACGCGCCATGACTCGTATACCCCGATTCACGGCTTGTGCACCGATATGTATCACCGCATGGCGAAGGTGTCCGGGCTCGCCGCCTTCCAGTCCGCCGCCCAGCTCTCGGGCGGCGCCGCGAGCAGCTCGCCGGGGGCGAGCCACGCGTACAGCTCGGAGTAGGAGCGGAATCCGCCGTGGTCCTCCCTTCGGCGCAGCAGGTGCGGGCCGAGGTCCCTGAGGTCGCTGACGCCCATCGCGGCCATGATCTGCAGCGCGCTCTTCACCGTCGCCTCCTGGAAGCGGGCGACGCGCGCGGACTTGTCCGTGACGTCGAGGGCGCGGGCTCGGCGCGGGTCCTGGGTGGTCACACCGGTCGGGCAGCGGTTGGTGTGACAGCGCTGCGCCTGGATGCAGCCGACGGCGAACATCATGGCCCGCGCGGCATTGGTGTAGTCGGCGCCGAGGGCGAGCCGCTTGACGATGTCGGCGCCCGTCGCCACCTTGCCGCTGGCGCCGATCCGGACGCGGTCCCGCAGCCCCGCCCCGGTCAGGGCCGCGTGCACGGTGAAGAGCCCCTCGGTGAGCGGCATCCCGAGGTGGTCGGCGAACTCCAGGGGGGCCGCGCCCGTGCCGCCCTCGGCGCCGTCCACCACGATGAAGTCGGGGGTGACGCCCTCCGCCCGCATGGCCTTGCAGACCGCGAGGAACTGGGTGCGCGAGCCGGGGCACAGTTTGAACCCGACCGGCTTGCCGTGGGCCAGCTCACGCATCCGCGCGAGGAAGGCGACGAGTTCGCGCGGGGTGGAGAAGACCTGGTGGTACGGGGGTGAGATGACCGTCTCGCCCTGCGGAACCCCGCGCACGGACGCGATCTCGGCGTTGACCTTGCCGCCGGGGAGCACTCCCCCGATCCCCGGCTTGGCGCCCTGGGACAGCTTGAGCGACACACAGCGCACGGACGGGTGCGCGGCCTTCTCGGCGAACTGCTCCGCGTCGAATCCGCCGTCGCGGGTGCGGCAGCCGAAGTAGCCGGTGCCGATCTCCCAGACGAGGTCGCCGCCGGGCCCCAGGTGGTACTCGGAGAGGCCGCCCTCGCCGGTGTCGTGCGCGAACCCGCCGCGGGCCGCGCCCGTGTTCAGCGCCAGGACGGCGTTGGCGGAGAGCGAGCCGAAGCTCATCGCGGAGACGTTGAGCAGGGCCATGTCGTACGGTGCGGCGCAGTCGGGCCCACCGATCCGGACCCGGGGCGGCTCCTTCGCCACGTCGACCGGTGCCATGGACGGGACGAGGAACTCGTAGCCGCGCTCGTGCATGTCGCGCTCGCTGCCGAACGGCTCCTCGGCGTCGACGCCCTTGGCCCGTTCGTAGACGAGGGAGCGGGTGTCACGGTCATAGGGCCTGCCGTCGTAGTTGCGCTCGACGAAGTACTGCTGAAGCTCCGGGCGCAGGGCCTCCATCAGGAACCGCAGGTGGCCGAGGACCGGGTAGTTGCGCAGCACGGAGTGGCGGCGCTGAGCGAGGTCGTACACGCCGGTCAGCGCCACGGCCACGAGCGGTCCCGCCGCCGCCCACCACCACGGGGAGGCGAGCAGGGCGAGCAGCACCCCGCCGGCCGCGCACACCGTCAGCAGACCTACGGTCGCGAAACGCGTCATGTTCCTCGTCTCACCTGTATCTCCAGCGGGGCATACGTGTGAGCGGGCCGGGTCACGTACGGCGACCCGGCCCGCTGACCTGCTTCACACATGTGCGTACGTCAGATCACCGGCCGGCCGCCGGCCGACGTGCCCCCGCCCGGGGTGCGCGGTGTGCCCGGCGTGTCGGAGACACCCGGGGTGCCCGGGGTGCCGGGGGTGCGGGTGACGCCGGTGGTGCCGTAGTACGAGCCGAGCGACTCGTGGTACCCGGCGTCGCCGAGGTGCTTGTCCTTGTCGAACTCGGGCGCGTGCTTGATCTCGTCCTTGGTGCGCGCCACCTGGATCGTCTTCGCCTCGGCGTCGATGCCCGTGATGGTGCCGGCGGGCAGCAGGACCTCCTTGCCGAAGATCCACACGCCGGTGTCGACGACGATGTACTGCGAGCCGACGTCGCCCGAGTGCTTGTCCACCTTGCCGATGTGGCCGTCGGTGGCCTCGACCTTGTAGCCCGTCAGGTCGGCGTTCGGAGTGTGACCAGCACTGGCCGGGTAGTTCCAGATGTTCTCGGTCATAGTGCTTCCCTCCGTCCTTGTGTCGCTGCTGGAGAGGCGGTGCGGGGCCGCACCGTGCGTCCTGTCCGGCGACTCCACCCGACTATCCGGCTCCCCCGCTGCTAAACGGACCGCGTCATTGTTGGCCGTCGCCGAACCATCGCGCGAGCTCCGGGTCGACGCGGGTGACGGTGACCGGGCGGCCGTCGGCGCGCAGGGACTCCGTCGCGGCGACGCCCGCCGCGACGGCCTCGCGGGCCGCGACCGGGCTGGTGTCGGTGGCGCCGCCGCCGCGGACGAAGCGCAGGAACTCGGCGACGAGCATCGGGTCGGAGCCGCCGTGCCCGCCCTCGCCCGGCGAGGGCATGGGGACGACGAGGTCGGCGTCGGCCCGGTAGCCGCTGCGCCGCTTCCAGACCCGTACCTCGGCGGTGTCGCCGTGGTCGCCGAAGTTCTCCAGGCGGCCCTCGGTGCCGATGACGGTGTAGTTGCGCCAGTAGTCGGGCGTGTAGTGGCACTGCTGGTAGCTGGCGTGGACGCCGCCTTCGAGCCGCATGACCATCATCGACAGGTCCTCGACGTCGACGACCGGGTTGAGCCCGGTCAGGGAGAGCGGCGGCCAGTTGTTATCGGGGTCGTACCAGTCCGGCATGGTGGCGCCCGCCGCCTGTCCCGAGCGGTCGGCGATGTCCCCGTAGACGGTGAGGCCGCCGAGGGCGCTGACCCGCTCGGTGTAGGCGCCGGCCAGCCAGTGGATGACGTCGAGGTCGTGGGCGCCCTTCTGCAGGAGCAGGCTCGTGGTGTTGCGGCGGTCGGCGTGCCAGTCCTTGAAGTAGAAGTCGCCGCCGTGGCCGACGAAGTGGCGGCACCAGACCGCCTTGACCTCGCCGATCTCACCGCGCCTGATGAGGTCGCGCATGACGCGGACCACCGGCATGTGGCGCATGTTGTGGCCGACGTACAGCCGGGCCCCGCTCTCGCGCGCGGCTTCGAGTACGCGGTCGCAGCCCTCGGTGGTGATGGCGAGCGGCTTCTCCACGAAGACGGCGACGCCGGCCCGCAGCAGGTCGACGGCGAGCGCCTCGTGGGTGTGGTCGGGGGTGATGACGAAGACGGCGTCGAGGTCCTCGGCGGCGAGCATCTCCTGGTGGCCCGCGTAGGTGTGGACGTCCGCGCCGAACCAGGAGCGGGCCCGGTCGAACATCGCGGGCGCGGTGTCGGCGACGGCCACCACGGCGGAGCCCTCGCCGGGGTGGTGGGCCTCCTGCGCGAGGGTGGCGCGCAGGCCGAGGCCGATGACGCCGAGGCGCAGGTCCCGGGTGTGCGTACCGCCGCCGGACGGTGCGGTGGAGAGGGAGGAGGTGTCGGTCACGCGTGCTCAGCCCTTCATGCCGGAGAAAGCGATGCGGGTATGCGGTCAGTCGGGCGCCCCGGAGCGCGGCGGGCCCCGCCGCCCGCGTCGTGGCGGCGGCCGCGCGGAGGGGCGTCTGCGCACGCGGGGCCTTCCGGAGTCGGACGGGACCGGAACACCCCGACGCTATTTGCTTGAAGTTGACGCGTCAATGATGGTTCAACGCAACTTCGCGCACTCGATGTCGACCGGTGCGACCGGTGGCGGTGCGGTGATCAGTCGATGCCCGAGCGCTCCACCCCCGCCACGATCCACCGCTGGAACAGCAGGAACACCACGAGCAGCGGCACGATCGACACCGCCGCCGCGATGAACAGCTCGTGCAGGCGCACCACTTGGGACGTGCTGAACGAGGACAGCGCCACCTGCACCGTCCAGGCATTGCGGTCCTGCCCGATCACGAGCGGCCACAGGAACGCGTTCCACGCCCCGATGAAGACGATGGTGCCGACGGCCGCGAAGACCGGCCGGGCGTTCGGCACCACCACGAGCCAGTACGTGCGCCAGGGGCCGAGCCCGTCGACACGGGCCGCGTCCTCCAGCTCCTCGGGGAAGCCCAGGAAGTACTGGCGGAAGATGAAGCAGGCGAACGCGGAGAACAGCGTCGGCACGACGAGCCCGCGCAGCGTCGAGACCCAGCCGAGCGACGACACCAGGACGAACGTCGGCACGAACGTCACCGCCGCCGGGACCATGAGCGTGCCCAGGATGGCGTAGAACACCTTGTTCGCGTGGCGGTACGGGATGCGGGCGAGCCCGTATCCGGCGAGCGAGGCGAGCAGCAGCGTGCCCAGGGTCGTCGCGACGGCGATGAGCGCCGAGTTGAGCAGCGAGCGCGCGAAGGGGACCGAGGTGTCGTCGAACAGTTCGCGCAGGTTGCCCCACCGCACGTCCGAGGGAAAGAACGTCCAGTCGGGCGAGGTGATGTCCTGCTCGGTGGCGAGGCCATTGCGGACCAGCAGGTAAAAGGGGATGAGGAAGAGCACGGCGAGCGCGATGAGAAGGACGAGACGCAGGGCGCGCCCCGCGCGGACCAGGGCGTCCCCCTCCCGGATGTGGCCGTTCCGCGGGGACGTCATCAGTCCGCCTCCTTCCTGCCGAGCCCGAACCAGCGGGCCTGCCCGACCGTCACCACCGCGATGATCAGCGCCAGCAGCACGGCGCCCGCACTGCCGAGGCCGAGGTTCTGCCCCTGTCCGAGAGCCGTGTAATAGAGGTAGACGAGCGGCGGGCGCGCGTAGGGCGGATAACCGCGGGCGTCGGAGAGCAGGTTGTAGAACTCGTCGAACGCCTGGAAAGCGTTGATGACGAGCAACAGCACGACCGCCACCGACGTGGCGCGCAGCTGCGGGAACGTGATGTGCCGGAACACCTGCCAGCCGGGCCGGGCCCCGTCGACGGCGGCGGCCTCGTAGAGCGTCGGGCTGATCCGCTGGAGGCCCGCCAGGAAGAGGATCATGTAGAACCCGGCCTGCAGCCACAGCCGTACGGTGACGATGACCAGCCAGTACCAGGGCGGGTCCGTGGTGGACAGCCAGGCGACCGGATCCGAACCGGCGTACCCCAGCAGAGTGTTGGCGAGCCCGAAGCGCACGCCGTTGAAGAGCGACATCTTCCAGATCAGCGCGGCGACCACGTAGCTGCAGGCCGCCGGGAGGAAGAAGACCGAACGGAAGAACGCCTGGGCGCGCCTCAGCCGGTTCACCATGAGGGCGAGGGCGAGCGAGGCGGCGTAGGTCGTCGGCACGATGAAGAGGGTGAAGACGCAGAACGTCCACAGGCTGGAGCGGAACGCCTCGTCGCGCAGGAGCGCCGTGTAGTTGTCGAGGCCGACGAACCGGTCAGGGGTGACGGTGTTGTGGGCGTCGAAGAAGCTCAGCCACACGCTCCAGCCGAGCGGGACGTAGGTGAACAGGCCGAGGCCGATGACGAACGGGCCGACGAAGACCCAGAACCAGCCCGCCCGGTTGCGGGCGATCCGCTTCGCCGTCCCCGGCTGTGCGGCGCTCACTCGGCGTTCACGCGGGCCAGCTCCGCGGAGACCTTGCGCACGACCTGCTTCAGCTCGCTCTCCGGGTTCGCGCCGTCCTTGATGATCCGGTTGAGGGCGTCCTGGTACGCGGTCTGGGAGGCCGGGGTCCACAGCAGCGGCTGCGCGTAACCGTGGTCGGTGGTGAAACGGACGGCGTCCGCCGCGGCGCCGTCCCTGAGCTTGTCCGCCTTCTTGGCGAGGGAGATCCGGGCGGGGATGTGAAAGCCGTAGCCGAGCGCGAAGTCCTCCTGGTAGTCGGTCCGGTCGATCCACAACCACTTCAGGAAGTCCTTACCGGCCTGCTGGTGCCTGCTGCGGGTGGAGACGGCCGCCGCGTACGCGCCGACCGGCACGGACGGGGCGCCGCCCGTGCCGTCCTTCGGGAACGGCAGCACGCCGAAGTCGTCGCCGAGCGCCTTCTGCACGGCGGGCAGCGCCCAGAGCCCCGACCACTGCATGGCCGTGAGCCCCTGCGTGAACGCCGACGGGTCCGACCAGTCCGCGGGGGCGCCGAGCAGCAGGGACTTGTCGGCGTAGAGGCGGTGCAGTTTGCCGAGGGCGCGGGCGGCCGCCGGGTCGTCGAAACCGACCTTGCCGTCCTCGGTGACGAGGGAGAGGCCGGCGGCGTAGAGCGGGGTGCCGCCGAGGACGCCGGCGCCCGCGTCGTTGCCGAGGAAGAGTCCCTTGACCTTCTTGTCGGTCAACTCGGCCGCTGCGTCCACGAGTTCATCGAGCGTGCCGGGCGGCCGTACACCCGCGTCAGCCAGCATGCTCTTGCGGTAGAAGAGCATCTGCATGTCGATGACCTGCGGGATGCCCCAGATCTTGCCGTCGTACGTCTTCGGGGCGAGCACGGCCGGGTTGAAGTCGTCCTTCACGCCCTCGAAGAGATCGGTGAGGTCGGCCACCTGCTTGCCCTGGATCTGGTCCAGGGACGGCCCGTTGACCTCGAAGACGTCCGGGCCCGACGTGGTGAGCAGCGCGGCGGCGGTCTGCTGGTCGTAGTTGCCGGGCCGCCACTGGACGTCGACCCGCGCCTTCTTGTACGCGGCGGCGTACTTCTTCACGGCCTGTTCGGTGCCATGCTCGCCGTACTGGTGGTACCACTGCGACAGGCGCGGCCCGTTGCCGGACCCGTCCCCCTCGTCGCGGCCGGTGTTGGACCCGCAAGCGGTGAGCAGCCCGAAGGCGGCGCCGGTGGCGAGCAGTCCCCTGCGGCTGATGGTCATGACACGTGTCCCCAGTCTCGGTCGTCGGTGTGCGGTGCGCGGGTGCGCGGGTGCGCGGTGCGAACCTGGTGTGCTTTTCCAGGGCGCCCAACGATCAACCCTGCACGGGGTTTTCGACGAGGGGACGACGAGCGTGTGTCAGCCTCCGCGACCCGCTCCGCGCACTACTGGCGCCGGCCGATCACGAGTTCCGCCACGACAGTGACTCCGTCAGAGAACCGCAGGCCGATACCCACAGGGACGGGGCCATGGGGGCTCCGGGTGACGGGGGTGGCGGGCTGGAGGGGGCGAGGGGTGCCCCTCGCGGTCATCCCAACAGCCCCCTGGACCGTGCGCACGGCGCTCCGCCTTCGCCCTCGACGCTCCCGCCTCCCGCCTCCCGCCTCCCGCCTCCCGCGCACGCACCCGCCTCCCACGCACGCACCCGCTCGCCCGAACAGCGGACCCCCTCGACATGCCGCGCGGCCGCGCTTGGCACAGGCTGGGTGGGCGCCATGTGTGTCCAGGTAGGTTCCAGCCGACGCGTCACCCTGAGGAGCAGGCCACCATGCCCACCGACGCCTTCCGTTCGGACGTGTCCCTGACGGTCAACGGCAGCCCGCACTGCCTCTCGCTCGACCACCGCACGACCGTGCTCGACGCCCTGCGCGAGCACCTCGGGCTCGTCGGCGCCAAGAAGGGCTGCGACCACGGCCAGTGCGGGGCGTGCACGGTCCTGGTCGACGGGCGGCGCGCGAACAGCTGTCTGTTGCTGGCGGTCGCCCACGACGGCGCGGAGATCACGACCGTGGAGGGGCTGCGCGGCGCCGCCGAGAACGAGCGGCATCCGCTCCAGGACGCGTTCATGGAGCGGGACGCCTTCCAGTGCGGTTACTGCACGCCGGGCCAGCTGTGCTCCGCCGTCGGCGCCCTCGCGGAGGCCGCGGCCGGCCACCCCTCCCATGTCACCGCGCCCGGCGCCGCGACCGGCGCCCCCGTGGCGCTGACCAGGGAAGAGATTCGGGAGCGGCTCAGTGGCAACCTGTGCCGGTGCGGCGCCTACCCGCACATCGTCGAAGCCGTCGAGGACGTGATCCGGTGAAACCCTTCGCGTATGTACGCGCCCGCACGGTCGAGGAGGCCACCGCGGCCCACGCGGGCCGGTCCGACACCCGCTATCTGGGCGGCGGCACCAACCTCGTCGACCTGATGAAGCTCGGCGTCGAGCAGCCGCACCACCTCGTCTCCGTCGGCGACCTGCCGCTCGACTTCGTCGAGGAGCTGTCCGACGGTTCGCTGCGCGTCGGCGCGACCGTGCCCAACAGCGATCTGGCCGCGCATCCGCTGGTCCGCGACCGTTTCCCGCTGCTGTCGCAGGCCCTGCTCGCGGGCGCGTCGGGCCAGCTGCGCAACATGGCGACGACCGGCGGCAATCTGCTCCAGCGCACCCGCTGCCCGTACTTCCAGGACACGGCGAAGCCGTGCAACAAGCGGGAACCGGGGTCGGGGTGCGGGGCGCGCGACGGTGTCCACCGCGACCACGCCGTCCTCGGACACTCGGCGCAGTGCATCGCGACGCACCCCTCCGACATGGCGGTGGCGCTGGCCGCGCTCGACGCCCGGGTGGAGCTGCGCGGCGGCGCGGGGCCGCGCTCGGTGCCGATGACGGAGTTCCACCGGCTGCCCGGCGACCGGCCGGAGCGCGACACGGAGATCGAGCCGGGCGAGCTGATCACGGGTGTGCTGCTGCCCGCGGAGGCCGCCGGACTGCCCTCCCTGTACCGCAAGGCCCGCGACCGGGCCTCGTACGCCTTCGCCCTCGCCTCCGTGGCGGCGGCGCTCGACGTGCGGGACGCGGTGGTCCACGACGTGCGGCTCGCGTTCGGCGGCCTCGCGCACCGGCCCTGGCGCGCGCTGCGCGCGGAGGAGGCGCTGCGGGGCGGGCCCGCGACGGACGAGGCGTTCCGCCGCGCGGTCGGCCTCGAACTCGACGCCGCGCAGCCGCTGCGCGACAACGCCTTCAAGGTGCCGCTCGCCCGCAATCTCGCCTGCGACGTGCTGCGCCGCCTGGCCGGCAACGCCGCCTGAACAGGACTGGACGGAGTAAGAGATCATGCCGGACACGGTCAGCGCCCTCGGTTCACCCGCCGCGCGCAGGGAGGGCCCCGCCAAGGTGACGGGCACCGCCCGCTACGCCGCGGAACACACGCCCCCGGGCTGCGCCTACGCCTGGCCCGTCCCCGCCACGGTGGCGCGCGGCACGGTCACGGGGATCGACAGCGCGGCGGCGCTCGCGCTCCCCGGCGTCGTCGCCGTCCTCACCCACGAGAACGCGCCGCGCCTGACCGAGCCGGAGGACGCGACGCTCGGCGTGCTCCAGGACGCGCGGGTCCCGCACTGGGGATGGTTCGTGGCGCTGGTCGTCGCCGACACCCTGGAGGCGGCGCGGGAGGCGGCCGCCGCCGTCCGGGTCTCCTACGCCGAGGAGCCCCACGACGTGGAGCTGCGCGCCGACCACCCGGACGCGTACGTCCCGGAGGACACGGACGGCACGTCGGGCGAGCACTTGCGCGGCGAGGCGGACAACGCGTTCGCCGCCGCGCCGTTCCGCGTCGACGTGGCGTACCGGGTGCCGCCGCTGCACAACCACCCGATGGAGCCGCACGCCGCGACCGCCGTCTGGCAGGACGGGCGGCTGACCGTGCACGACTCCAGCCAGGGCTCCACCAAGGTGCGCGACACCCTCGGCGACCTGTTCGACCTGGACAAGGACCGGATCACGGTGATCTCCGACCATGTCGGGGGCGGCTTCGGCTCCAAGGGGACGCCCCGGCCGCAGGCGGTGCTCGCCGCCATGGCGGCGAAGGTGACCGGACGGCCCGTCAAGCTCGTGCTGCACAGGCGGCATCTGCCCACCGTGGTCGGCCACCGCTCCCCCACCCTGCACCAGGTGCGGCTCGCGGCGGAGGCCGACGGCACACTGACCTCCGTGGTGCACGAGGTGACCTCCCACACCTCCCGCATCAAGGAGTTCCCCGAGACGGCCACCGCCCCGACCCGGGTCATCTACCCCTCGCCGCACGCCAGGACCACCCAGCGTGTGGTGGCCCTGGACGTGCCGAGCCCGTCCTGGATGCGCGCCCCGGGCGAGGCGCCCGGCATGTACGCCCTCGAGTCCGCGATGGACGAACTCGCGTCGGCGCTCGGCATGGACCCGGTCGAGCTGCGGCTGCGCAACGACACGGACACCGAGCCGGACAGCGGGAAGCCCTTCAGCAGCCGCCACCTGGCCGAGTGCCTGCGCGAGGGCGCCCGCCGCTTCGACTGGGCGCGGCGCGATCCGCGGCCCCGCTCGCGGCGTGAAGGGAACCTGCTCATCGGTACGGGAATGGCCGCCGCGACGTATCCGGCGATGGCGTCCCCGAGCCGCGCGAGCGCGCACGCCCACCCGGACGGCGGCTACGACATCAAGGTCAACGCCACCGACATCGGCACCGGCGCCCGCACGGTGCTCGCGCAGGTGGCGGCCGACGCGCTGGGGGTCGGCCCGGAGCGGGTCCGTATCGCGATCGGCGACAGCGACCTGCCGGACGCGCCGCTCGCGGGCGGCTCCTCGGGCACGGCGTCCTGGGGCTGGGCCGTCCACGAGGCGGGCAGGCGACTGGCGGAGACGCTGGCCCGGCGCCAGGGCGAACCGCTGCCGCCGGAGGGCGTGGGCGTCACGGTCGACACCAAGGGCACGGCGGACGCGGACAGCGACTACGCCCGGCACTCCTTCGGCGCCCACTTCGCCGAGGTCTCCGTCGACACGGTCACCGGCGAGGTCCGGGCGCGCCGCCTGCTCGGCGTGTACGCGACCGGGCGCATCCTCAACCCGCTCACCGCACGCTCGCAGTTCATCGGCGCCATGGTGATGGGCCTGGGCATGGCGCTGACCGAGCACAGCACCATGGACCCGGCGTTCGGCGACTTCACCGAGTGCGACCTGGCCTCGTACCACGTGGCCGCGCACGCGGACGTCCCCGCGATCGAGGCGTACTGGGTGGACGAGGACGACCCGCACGTCAATCCGATGGGCAGCAAGGGGATCGGCGAGATCGGCATCGTGGGCACGGCGGCGGCCGTCGGCAACGCCGTCCACCACGCCACCGGGGTCCGCCACCGGGAACTGCCCCTGACCCCGGACCGCATCCTGACCGGCGAGGAGGCGTAGTACGGGCCTCAGGCCACGAAGTCGGGCCGGAAGCAGGCCGTGACGTCCTTGCCGCGCGGGCAGGGATGCGCCTCCCAGGTCTCCGCGAGCGCGTCGATCAGCAGCATGCCCCGGCCGCCGAGGGCGTCCTCGTCCGGGGTGCGCGGCTTGGGCGGGCTCGGCGAGGAGTCGTGGACGGTGACGTGCAGGCAGTCGCCGTCCCAGGTCAGGACCAGCAGCGCGGTGCTCTTGGCGTGCACGTGCGCGTTGGTGACCAGCTCCGAGACGGCGAGCAGGACCGCGTCGACCGTGTCCGGCGCGTCGTCCAGCCAGCCGAGCGCGCGCAGATGGTCACGGGTCCAGTCCCTGGCCGCCTTCACACCGCTGTTCAGCGGCAGGGAGCGGGCCCACCCCACCGCGCGCAGGGAGGAATCGTCCATCGTCATGGCTCCTAGGGTTTTCGAGGGTCCCCCTCGTGTGCCCCCGAAAAGCCGGATGAGACGGGCCGTTCCCGACAGCCGTACCGTGGCGGGCCCTCAGTCCTTGCGGTCGGACCTCTTGCCGCGGCCCCGGCCGCCGAGCGGATGCCGTACGCGCAGCCAGACGTCGCGGGCGTGCCGCCCGGCCTCGGTGCGGCTGCGGGCCACGAGCGCGCGGGCCTCGTCGGCCGTCTCGACCATCGGCCCGGAGCCGCGCAGCGGCCGGCCCGCCGTCTCGTGCAGGAAGAACGTGGAGACGAGCCCGATCGCTCCGGCCACCATCAGGTAGTACGCGGGGACCAGCGTGTTGCCGGTCGTGTCCACCAGGAACGAGGCGAACAGCGGGGTGGTGCCGCCGAACACGGAGACCGAGATGTTGAAGGCGATGGACAGGGCGCCGTAGCGCAACCGGGTCGGGAACAGTGCGGGGAGGGTGGACGCCGAGGTTCCGGCGAAGACGACCAGGAGCAGCCCGAGGAGCACGCAGCCGAAGGCGGGCGAGAGGATGCCGCCCTCCCGGATCAGGATGAACGCGGGAACGGCGAGGACGATCATGGCGATGGAGCCGCCCATGAACATGGGGCGCCTGCCCCACCGGTCGGAACTGCGGCCGACGACGGTGATGGTGAGCACCACGAGCAGCATGGTGCCGAGCACGAGGAGCTGCGCGGTGGTGTCGCTCTCGCCGAGCGTCACGGTCATGTAGGTCGGCAGATAGGACGTCACCATGTAGTTCGTGACGTTGTAGAGCAGCACGAGGCCCATGCAGATGAGCACGGCCTGCCAGTGCTGGGTGAAGATCTCCTTGAGCCGGCCCTTTCCGGACTGCCGGGCCTCCTCGACGGGGTCGTCGGCCCCGCCGTCGCCGTCCTCCTGGTCGCCCCCCGCGTTCGCCACCTCCTGCTTGAACGCGGGGGTCTCCTCCAGCTTCAGGCGCATGTAGAGGCCGATGAGACCGAGCGGCCCCGCGATGAAGAAGGGGATGCGCCAGCCCCAGCTCTCCAGGCCGTCGGAGCCCAGGGTCAGGGTCAGGACGGTGACCAGGCCCGAGCCGAGGGAGTAACCCACGAAGGTGCCGAAGTCGAGCCAGCTGCCGAGGAAGCCGCGGCGCTGGTCGGGCGCGTACTCGGCGATGTAGGTGGTGGCGCCCGCGTATTCGCCGCCGGTGGAGAAGCCCTGCACGAGACGGCAGACGAGGAGCAGCAGCGGGGCGGCGAAGCCGACCGAGGCGTAGGTCGGCAGACAGCCGACGGCGAAGGTGCTGATCGCCATCATGATCATGGTGGCGGCGAGGACACGCTGCCGTCCGATGCGGTCGCCGAGCGGTCCGAAGACGAGGCCGCCGAGCGGCCGGACGAGAAATGCCGCCGCGAACGTGGCGAACGTGGAGACCACCTGGGCGCCGGGCGAACTTGAGGGGAAGAAGACTTTGCCGATGGTGCCCGCCAAATAGGCGTAGACCCCGAAATCGAACCACTCCATGGTGTTGCCGAGCGCGGCCGCCGTCACCGCGCGCCGCACCGCGGGACGGTCCGAGACGGTCACGTCCTCGGCGCTCAGCGCTTTTTTACGGCGCCGCAGAACGGTGCGCACCATGCGGTCCGTCGCAGCGCTGGACCTGCGTGTTTCGTGCGGAGAGCCTTTCACCATCAGGCTTTGTCTCCCTGTGCCGGGTGCCGCTTTTGGCCGTCGGCCCTGAAAGTCGTCTCGGCGCAAAATTATGTCGCCCTTAATGGACCGGCAACCGGGCGGGACTTTCGTCCTGTGTGAGACGAGCTGAACGGGACATAAGAACGGATGCCGGAGCCGATCGGCCGGGAGGACAGCCCCCGGGCGGCTTTCGCATCGACGACTCGAACGACACGGAAGGACCAACTCGTGGGCATCATCGCCTGGATCCTCATCGGGCTCATCGCAGGAGCGATCGCCAAGGCCCTCATGCCGGGCAAGGACCCCGGCGGCTGCCTCGTCACCATCCTGATCGGCATCGTGGGCGGACTCCTCGGCGGCTGGCTGGGCAAGGTCATCTTCGGGGTGCACTCCATCAACGGCTTCTTCCATCTCTCGACATGGATCGCGGCGATCGTCGGATCGGTGATCGTGCTGCTGATCTACCGCCTGGTGACGGGTCGAACGGCTCGCTGACCTCGCCGCCCCACCTGGCCGACCGCGCGCCGGGCTGCTCATGACGAGCAGCCCGGCGCGGTCCGTTTCCGGGCGCGTCCGCCCATGTCACACCCGTTGACGCGGATCGCTCCCGCGACGAAGAATGTGCGGCGCTCCCCTTGTGACAACGTTGTCCGTGCTTGTTGAGGCAGAGAGGCCGTGCACGTGCCGCACATCCCCCGCCAGGTCGAACGCCGACGGTTCCTCCAGTTCATCGGCGCCGCCACCGGCACCGCGACCGCCCTGCCCGCGGTGCTCGGCACCCCGGCGGCCGCGGCGTCCACCACCTCGGCGTCCACGACCTCGGCGTCCGGCGCCGACGGCCGGGCCGAGACCCCGCCCGACGCCGTGGCGGCCACCTACCACCGCGTGCTGCTCACCCACACCCGCTGGTCCGAGACCCAGTGGGACGAGGCCAAGGGCTACTACACGGACAAGGACTTCGGCTTCGCCGTCGTGCTCGGCAACGCCGTCCTGCTCACCCACGGCACCTACGACAGCGACCGCGCCGGTATCGACCGCGACACGCTCAAGCGGCGTACCCTCGCGACCCTGCGCCACTTCGCCGCGTCGAACCGGCTCACCGGCGGCACCCAGTGGGGCCGCAGACTCTTCTTCGACACCACGTTCCAGTCGTACTTCGTCCTCGCCGCCCGTCTGCTGTGGGACGACCTCGACGCCGCGACCCGCGACGCCGTCGACACGATCACCCGCGAACAGGCCGCCTACACGGTGTCGCTCGGCACCGGCGACGACCCCGACTCCGGGGACTGGACGCCGAACGGTCTTTCGGGCGGCCATGTCGGCGACACCAAGCTCGAGGAGATGGGCCTGTACGCGCAGACGCTCGCGCCCGCCCTCGCCTGGGCCCCCGACGACCGGCGCCGCGCCGACTGGTCCGCCGCCTACGGCACCTGGTCGCGCAACGAGGCCGGACTGCCGCCCGCCGACCTCGCCAACCCCGCGCGCGTGGACGGCGTCCCCGTCTCCCGCAACACGGCCCGCAACCTGTACGACACGTTCATCGTCGAGAACCACGGCTCCTTCGGCCCGCACTACCAGGAGGAGCTGTGGCGCACGTCCGGCCGCAACGCGGCGCACTTCCTCGCGGCCGGGCAGCCGCTGCCCGAGGTCCTGAGCAGGCAGCCCAACGCCGCGCCGCTCTGGCAGACCCTCCTCGGCGTCATGAGTGACGCGGGCGAACCGCTGATGCCGATGGTCGACGACCGCGAGCACCTCTACGGCCGGGACGTCATCCCGCTGGCGTTCCTCGCCCGGGTGACCGGGGACCGGGCGGCGGCCCGAGCGGAGGAAGAGCTGGCCGCGCGCCTGGAGGCATACCAGAAGTACCCGCCGGAGTACCGCCTCGCGAAGTTCTCCGGCGAGCCCAAGTACGAGCCCGAGGCGCGCGCCGAACTCGCCATCAGCTACCTCCTGCACGTGTGGGCCGCCGCCGCGGGCCGCGAGGTACGGCCCCTCTCCCGCACCGAACTCTTCGAACGGGCCGCGGGCGTCACCGACTTCGGCACCGGGCCCGGCCTCGTCTCGCACCAGACCCGCGCGGCCTGGGCGGGCGCGGTCACCAAGCCCGGCTTCGTGAAGTTCGCCTGGCAGCCCGCCCACGACGACTGGCTGTTCCGGCTCAGCGGCGCCACCCCGATGTTCCTCCCGGCGACGAACGCGAAGGTCGCCTCCCGCTCGGTGCGCCTCTACGAGTCCCTCCGCGACGGCTTCGACGGCAGCGCGACCCTGCTGCGCCTCGCGACCGGTTTCGCCGGGTACACGACGCTGCCGACGGGCGCGGTCGTCTACGCGACGGACGGCACCGCCCCGGGCGAGGGCCACCTGGAGATCCACAACCTCACGATGCCGGGCGTCGCGGGTCTCGACGGCTCCCGCACCTACCGCTACGAGGAGGGGCAGGTCACCGTGGAGGCGCAGGACGCCAAGGCCGCCGCGCCCGCCGCCTCGTCCGGCCGCGTCGACGAACTGACCTTCCCCGCCACCGAGGTACGCCACGTCCGCATGCTCGGCGTGCGCCCCGACCCGGCGTACGGCTACTCGCTGTACGCCGTCGAGGTCCGCCACGGCTCGGACGGCGGCGACCTGGCACGCGGCCGCACGGCGAGCGCCTCCTCCGCCGACTCCGGCAAGGGCGCCGCGCTCGCGGTGGACGGCGACGCGGTGAGCCGCTGGGCCGTCGCCAAGGCCGACCGCTCCCGCGCCGACAGCTGGTGGGCCGTCGACCTCGGCGCCGCCCAGGAGATCGACCGCGCCACCCTGCGCTGGGAGGCCGCCGCCGGCCGCGCCTACCGCCTCCAGGGCTCGCTCGACGGCGAGCAGTGGGACGACCTCGTGTCCTGGCCGACCCCCACCGTGAGCAGCCGCGGCGGCTGGCTCGACGTCGACGGCCGGGCCGGTCTCGTCGTACGCGGCGGTGAACTCCCCCTCTCCGTCTACGACGACACGATCGTCCTGGCCGACGGTCCCGCGGCGCCGCTCCTGGTCGAGGGTTTCCCCGACGCCTCCCCCGGCAGGCTGCGCGCCCTGGCCCGTACGGCGGCGCCCACGACGGACACGGAGGCGGTGCGCGCCGCGCTCACCGACGACCACCTGAGCCTGTTCAACCTGTCGGACGAGCCCGTGACGACACGGGTCGCACTCGTGCGGGGCGGTGCGCGCGGGGCCGTCTTCGAGGGCGTGGCCGTCTTCGAGGGCGTGGTCGTCTTCGAGGGCGTACAGGAGACGACGCGCGACGGCCTCGCGTACGAGACCCGGCTCGACGCCGCGTCGGCGTGCCTGCTGCCGCCGCGCTTCACCCTGTCGCCGCTGACGGGGCGGGCGTTGCCCGCGGGGCTGCGGGTGGAGGTCGTCGACGGCGCGACCCTGCGGCTGTCCGGCGCCTCCTGCCGCGTGCGCGTGGAGGGCCAGGGCCGGCGCGCCGTGGCGACGGTGCGGCCGGGCCGGACGACGACGGTCACCCTGCGCGGCGCCGCCGCCCACCCGCACGACGATCTTGCCCTCGGCCGGACCACCTTCCCGACGAGCCCCCTTCCCCCGTCCATGACGGACCCGGCGGCGGCCGTCGACGGCGACCCGCACACCGCGTGGACCCCGGGCGCGGACGGCCGCCTCGTCGTCGACCTCGGGGCGGAGCGGGCGGTGCGGACGGTCGAGGCCGAGTGGACCACCGGCAACGCGCCGGCCGCGCAGGTCGAATGGAGCCGCGACGGCATCGCCTACCAGCGCGCGGGCACCCTCACCGGCCACGGCCGCACCCGCCACCTCTCCACGCCGGGCACGGCGCGCTACGTGGCACTCAAGGTGACGGGGGAGGTTCGGCACGGGGCACGGCTCGTGCGGCTGACGGTGCGCTGAGAAGTACGGCCGACCGGGGCTCCCGGGGCGCGCGTTAGCATGCCTCCCATGTCGTCGGAGTCCCCGTCCCGTCCGGAATTCTTCACGCCCGAGGCCGATCCCGGCGCCCTCGATGATCTTCGGGCGCGGCTGCGTGCCACGCGGTGGCCGGACGCGCCCGAAGAGGCTGGATGGTCGCTCGGCACCGACCTCGGTTACCTCCGTGAACTGGTCGCCTACTGGGCCGACGGCTTCGACTGGCGGGCCCAGGAACAAGCCCTCGCACGGCTGCCTCGTTATCGCGTACGCCTGGGCGGGCTCGGCATCCACTACGTGCACGCGCGGGCCGTCACCTCCGGCCGTCCCGCCCTCCCCCTGATCCTCAGCCACGGCTGGCCGGACTCCTTCTGGCGCTACGCGAAGGTCGTCCCGCTGCTCACCGACCCGGGGGCGCACGGCGCCGACCCCGCCGACGCGTTCGACGTGATCGTGCCCGACAACCCGGGCTTCGGTTACTCCGACCGCCCGTCAGGGGCCCCGCTCGACACGATCGCGGTCGCGGGGCTGTGGGCCGAGCTCATGTCCGTACTGGGCTACGAGCGTTTCGGCGCGGGCGGCGGCGACCTGGGCAGCCATGTCAGCCGCTACCTCGCGCTGGACCACCCCGACCGGGTCGTCGCCGTCCACCGCACGGACGGCGGGCTCCCCGTCCTCACCGGTGACCCGGCCGGGCTGACGCCCGAAGAGCGCGCCTGGTTCGACGAGGTCAAGGTGTGGGGCGCCCGCGAGGGCGCCTACGGCGCCATGCACAGCACCAAGCCGCAGACCGCCGCCTTCGGGCTCACCGACTCCCCCGCCGGGCTCGCCGCCTGGATCGTCGAGAAGATGCGGGCGTGGAGCGGGGGCGGCGGCGACATCGAACGCGCCTTCACCAGGGACGAGATCCTGACGAACGTCACGCTGTACTGGCTGACGGGCACGATCGGTTCGTCGATGCGGATGTACCACGCCAATGCCGCCATCGACACCGCGCAGCGCACCCGCAGGGTCGATGTGCCGTCCGGTTTCTCGATCTTCCGGGGCGACGTCGTCCGGCCGCCGCGCGCCTGGCTGGAGCGCACCACGAACCTCGTGCGCTTCACCGAACCGGAACGCGGCGGCCACTTCGCGGCGTTCGAGGAGCCCGAGCTGTACGCGGAGGAACTCCGGGCGTTCTTCCGGCCGTTCCGCTGATCGGCCGTTCTGGTGCCCTACGCCCCGGGCTCCAGCTCGGCGTACACGATCAGGTTGTCCACCGGATGCCCCTGCGCGTCGAAGGCCCCGTCGCAGGTGATCAGGCGCAGGGCGCGGCTGTTGGTGGCGCCGTAGACCTTCCGCGTCGGGAACGTCCTCTTGCTGACGGTCTCGGTGGCCGTGACGGTGAAGTGGGCCGTCTTGTCGGCGGAGTTGCGGACGGTGATGTCCGCGCCCTTGCGGAGCTTGCGCAGGTCGTGGAAGACGGCCTTGCCGAACCGCGTGTCGTTGTGCCCGATGATCACCGCGGGGCCGCGCTCGCCCGGCGCGGGTCCGCCCGTGTACCAGCCGGCGGTCATGCCCTGGTCGGCGGGCGGCACCTCGACCGTGCCGTCCCCGTTCAGGCCGAGCGGCAGCAGGGCGCTGTCGATGCCGAGGGAGGGGACGGTCACCCGGGTGGGGGTGGCGGGGGTCCCGGACGCGGGGGCCCGCCCGGAGGGCGTCGCGACGGTACGGGCGTCGCCGCTGATCCGCGTGCCGGTGCCGGATTCGCACGCCGTCAGCAGGGCGAGCAGGACGGTCAGCGGCAGGGCGACGGCCACGCGCCGCGTCGGCTGGTGCACAGGTGACTCCTGAGGGGCGGGGAGCGGGGAGCAAGGCGGCGCCGCCTCCGTACGGGCCGGCGGCGGCGCCACGTGGAGGGCTCGTCAGCGCTGGTGCGACGCGCGGCGGCGGAGCGCCACCGTGCCCGCGCCCGCGAGCAGCGCCGCGGCGGAGAGCGATGTGACGAGGCCGGTG
Organism: Streptomyces sp. SGAir0957; assembly: GCF_043523415.1. NCBI lineage: Bacteria > Bacillati > Actinomycetota > Actinomycetes > Kitasatosporales > Streptomycetaceae > Streptomyces > Streptomyces sp. SGAir0957. Next base: position 7,793,981 of record NZ_CP027293.1, on the reverse strand, counting down.
GAGCCGGTGCCGCCGTCGGAGACGGGGCGTTCGCCCGCGGCGACTCCGCCGCGCGGCGCGGCGGCGGCGGCCGCGCGCTTGCGCGCCTCGTCGCTGCCCGGCGCCGCGGGGACGGGGCTCGCCTTGTCGGCGCGCTCCGCCTTCTCCGCGGCGGCCCGCTTGCGGGCGACCTCCTCCTCGCGCGTCGCCGGGGCGGGGGACGCCTTGTCGGCCTTCTCCGCGGCGGCGGCCTCGCTCGCCACCGGCTTCGGCGTCGTGTCGGAGGCGAGGGCGGCGCCGGCCGGGGCGAGCACCCCGGCGGTCACGGCCGCCGCGACGGCGGCGGTGCGCACGACGGAGCGGCGGGGCCGCCGGTGGGAACCTCGGTGGGACATGGTGTGCACTCCAATACCTGGACGCGGGCGGCCGGTCGGCCGCGCCGTGCCGACCGCCGGGCGGCGTCCGCCCTTGATCGACAGGCCCAGGCTCGCGTGGAGTTGTGAAGAAGCTGTCAGACCGCTGTGGTCATCGCATCAGGGCGTCCCGGCGGAGTGCGCCGCGGGCGCCGGGCCCGCGATTGGCAGCCGCAGCGTGAACACCGAACCCTCGCCCTCCGTACTGGCCGCCGTCGCCGAACCCCCGTGCGCCTGCGCCAGTTTGCGCACGATCGACAGGCCGAGCCCGCTGCCGCCGGTGCGCCGGTTGCGGGACTTGTCCGCACGCCAGAACCGGTCGAAGACGTAGGGCAGGTCCGCCGCGGAGATGCCGCTGCCGGTGTCGGCGACCTCGACGACGATCTCGTCCCCGGTGTCGGTCGCGCGGGCCCGCAGGGTGACCGTGCCGCCGGGGCCGGTGTGGCGGATCGCGTTGGACACCAGGTTGGCGACGGCCTGGCGCAGCCGTACGGGGTCGGCCCGCAACTCGGGCAGCGGCGCGGCCGGTTGGTCCACCGACACCGACAGGGTCACGGCGGCCGTCTCCGCCCGCACCTGGTGCGCCGTGGCGACCTGGCCGAGCAGTTCCTCCACCCGCACCGGGCGCGGGTGCAGCCGCAGCGCGTCCGCGTCGGCCGCCGCCAGGTCCTGTAGGTCGTCGATGAGGTGCTGGAGTTGCACGGCCTCTTCGAGGAGCGAGTCAATGAACGCCGGGTCGGGGTCGGCGACGCCGTCCTGTGCCGCTTCCAGCCAGCCCCGGATGGTGCTGAGCGGGGTGCGCAGTTCGTGGGCGACGTCGCTGACCATCGCCTTGCGCTGCTCCTCCAGGCGGGTGCGGTGGGCCGACATGTCGTTGAACGCGGCGGCGAGCCGGCCGATCTCGTTGTCCGTCGTCACGGGCACCGGCTGGGTCTCCTGGCCGTCCTTGAGCCGCTGGGCGGCGCCGGTCAGCGCGTACAGCGGGCGGACGAGGCGGGTGCCCGCGAGGACGGACGCGCCGACGGTCAGGGCGAGGACGAGCGCGGCGACGCCCGCGATCTTCGCCGTGTTCCGGGGCGAGAGGTCGAAGCCGGGGACGGTGGCGCCGCCCTGGTCGCCGATGAAGAGGAGCACGGGCGCGGCGACGTACGAGGTGAGCTGTTCGCGCCGGGCCGTGCCGACGCAGGTGGCGACGGTGCGGTCGTCCTGCGCGGTCTCGGCCGGGGCGGGCGCCGGGACCGGGACCGGGGCCGTCCGGGCCGCGGCCTCGGCGGCCCGCCTCTTGGCGGCCACCGCGCGTGGTCCTTGCTGCCAGGTGAGGTCGAGGGCGAGATCCACGCGGTCGTGCCCCTGCCGCTTGAGGCAGGAGTTGGTGAGCCGGGTCAACGCGCTGAGCGCCTTGCCCTCGGTTCTGGTCGGTTCGTCGAGCGCGCCCGTCCCGCACTTGTAGTAGCCCGGGTCCTCCGCGCCCGGACCGACCGGTTCGACCGTGGGCCGTCCGCTCGGGCCCACGACGACGTCGGCGGCGATGCCGAGCGAGCGCAGGCACGCCTTGTTCCGCTCGGCGAAGTCGCGCAGCGTCGTCCGCTCGGCGCCGGGCAGCTTGAACGGGCCGACCGCGCGCGCGTCGATGCGGTCCGTCGCCGCGTCCTGGCTCCCGGTGCGGGCGGAGGCGAGCGCCGTGTCGACGGAGAGCGGGTCGACGGTCGCGGACGCCTGCGCGGGCAGGGTCCCGGCCGGCTTGCGCCCGGCCGAGTCGGCGAGGGGCGCGCGTCCTTGCGTGGTGAGGGTGATGTGGCGGCCGGTGGAGTCGGCCAGTTCGCGGACGACCTGGTCGACGCCGTCCCAGCGGGGGTGCGTGGCGGCGTAGCCGAGGAGGGTGTCGTAGATCCTCGTGTCGTCGGCGAGGTTCTGGCCCTGTTCCTGCTTGATGGCGCCGGACGTGGTCTGCACGGCGAGCCAGGCCGTCGCCGCCACGGAGCAGGTGGCGACCAGGACGGAGACGCCGAGGAGCCGCCCGCGCAGGCTCTTGCGCAGCGGCGGCCGGTCCGTCCCGCCGCCTTCGGCGGTCCTACGCCGACGCATCGCGGGCGCCCTTCGCCGGGTCCGTCAGCTTGTAGCCGACGCCGAAGACGGTGAGCAGCCGGACGGGGCGGCGCGGCTGCGGCTCGATCTTCTTGCGGAGGTTCATGACGTGCACGTCGACCGTGCGGTTGCTGATGTACCGGTCGAAGCCGTGCAGTTCGGCGAGGAGCATCTCCCGGCTGAAGACCCGGCCCGGCTCGGCCGCCATCGCCGCGAGCAGCCGGAACTCCCCCGGCGTGCACTCGACGGGCGCCCCGTCCACGGCCACCTCGTGCCGGTCGGGGTCGACGACGAGCGAGCCGACGACCAGTCGCGCGGACGCCGGGCCCGTCGCGCCGCCCCTGCGCGTGCGGCGCAGCAGGGTCCGTACCCGCGCCATCAGCTCGCGCGGGCTGTACGGCTTGGTCATGTAGTCGTCGGCCCCGAGGTCGAGGCCGAGCAGCAGGTCGTCCTCGGTGCTGCGCGCGGTCAGCATCAGGACCGGGGCCTCCCGCGCCTCGGCGCGCAGCACCCGTACGACGTCGAGGCCGTCGGTCCGCGGCATCATCACGTCGAGGACGAGGAGGTCGGGCTCCCTGAGCCGGACCTCCTCGATGGCCTGCCGCCCGTCCCGTACGACGGTGACGGTGTGGCCCTCACGCTCCAGGTAGCGGCGGACCAGCTCGGCCTGTTTCTCGTCGTCTTCGGCGACCATGACGTTTGCGCACACCCCGCAGATCGTAGGCGAGGCGCGGGAACAGGTGTCCGGTCGGTGCACAGCCAGGATCTCAGCCCCGGCGCAGCCTGAACGGGGCGTACACGAGCAGCGCCGTCCCGAACGCGACGTAGTAGCCGAGGTCCGCGCCGTGCAGCGCCTCGGCCACCGGGCCTACGTACAGCGAGGTGTTCATGAACGGGACCGTGGCGGCGAACGCGGCGAGGAACGCGGCCAGGGCGGGCAGGAGCGGCTGCCGCTCCGCCTCCTCCGCCGCGAGGTCGACGGGGGCGCCGCCCCGCGCGCGGGCGCGGGCGCGCCAGTCGACGAGGACGACCGCGACGAAGCCGGGGATCCAGTAGCCCACGAACAGCAGGACGTTCTGGAAGCGGGCGGCGGTGTCGGCGGCGTGCATCCACAGCACCAGCGGAAAGCCGAGCAGCGCGGCGAGCGCGGCGGCGAGCGGCCGGGGCAGCCGGGCGCCGATGGTCTGGAGGGCGAGCGAGCCGCTGTAGTCGTTCATGGCGTTGCTGCACAGCGCGGCGAGCGCCACGGCCAGGAGTCCGACCGAGCCGAGGACACCGCCGCCGAGCAGGGTGTCGACGCCCTGCGCCGTCTGGTCGGTGAAGACGGAGGCGCCCCAGAGCCCGAGCGCCTGCACGGCCGTGAAGGAGACGACGACCCCGGCGAGCGTGCACCAGAACATGCGGGCCGGGGACGTGGTGCGCGGCAGGTAGCGGCTGAAGTCACTGGCGTACGGGGCCCACGAGAGGGCGAGGCTCAGCGCGATGGTGGTGGTCAGCGCGAACGCGCCCGCGCGGTCGGCGCCGCTCACGCCCCCGTGGCCGGACGGGGTGACCCCGGTGTGCGCCAGACGCAGCGCGAGGGCGCAGAAGGCGACCGCGAGAACCGCCGTCATCCACTGCTGGAGGCGGTGGATCGCCTCATAGCCCAGCGCGCCGAACGCGCCCTGGGCGGCCATCATCACGAGCGCCCCGAGCCAGAACGGCCAGCCGCAGAGCCGGGCGAGCGCGTCGCCGCCGAACAGGCCGATCAGCGCGTCCCAGGCGATGGAGGACAGCCACTGCAGCGCGCCAGGGACGACGACGCCCCGGCCGAACGCGAGCCGTGCGAGCGGGAGTTGACCGGCGCCGGTGGCGCTGCCCCAGGTGCCGAGGTAGGCGGTCGGCACGGCGCCGAGCACCGTGCCGAGGACCACGGCGGCGAGCGCGGTGGCGAAGTCCAGGCCGAGCGCGATGCCGACGGTGCCGGTGAAGACGCCGCTCATCGTCAGGTTGGGCGCGAACCACACGGTGAAGAGGCGTCCGGCGCCGCCGTACCGGTGGCTCGCGGGAACGGGTGCGATGCCCCGTGCCTCGGGCCGCCAGTCACCGGGCGCGGTGGGCATACGCCCGTCGAAGGCGGCCTCGCGGGGCCGTGGGGAAGCGTGCGGCATCGACATCTCGCTGACATCCCTCCGCCAGTGTTAACTGGTTCAGGTTCTACGGGTGTGATCTCAGCCCCGTCATCAGCGCGGGGCACCCCGTGTCGGGCAGTACCGCAGCGCACCCTACCCTGTCGTCCATGAGGACCATCGGCCTGATCGGCGGCATGAGCTGGGAGTCCACGGCCGAGTACTACCGGCTGCTCAACGAGCTGACGCGGGAGCGGCTCGGCGGGCTGCACTCGGCGCGGATCGTGCTGCACTCCGTGGACTTCGCGGAGATCGAGCGGTTGCAGGTCGCGGGCGACTGGGACGAGGCGGGGCGCGTCCTGGGCGCGGCGGCCAGGAGCCTGGAGGCGGCCGGCGCCGACCTGCTGCTGATCTGCACGAACACGATGCACAAGGTCGCGGACCAGGTGCAGGCGGCCACCTCGGTGCCGCTGCTGCATCTCGCCGACGCGACGGCGGACGCGGTCCGCGCGGCGGGCGCCCGGCGCGTCGGCCTGCTCGGCACCGCGTTCACGATGGAGCAGGACTTCTACCGCGGCCGCCTGGCGGGCCACGGCCTGGACGTGCTGGTCCCGGACGAGGCGGGCCGGGCGCTCGTGCACCGCGTGATCTACGAGGAGCTGTGCCTCGGCGTCGTCCGGGACTCCTCGCGCGCCGCGTACCAGGAGGTCATCGCCGACCTCGTGGACGCGGGCGCGGAGGGCGTCGTCCTCGGCTGTACGGAGATCGAGCTGCTGATCGGCGCGCAGGACAGCCCGGTCCCCGTCTTCCCGACGGCGCGGCTGCACGCCGAGGCGGCCGTGCGCGAGGCCCTGCGCGACGCCACGGTCTGAGACCTCAGGACGCCGGTTCCCCCAGCTCCTCGGGGGCCGCCGGGTGGAGGGCCTTGACGGCGTTCGTGACGGTGGCGTGGATGCCGCCCGTGAGCCGGTCCGCTCCGGCGGCGCGCAGCGCGGAGCGCGCGGCGGTGCCCGCGACGAGCGCGACGGAGCCGCCGTCCGGCTCCCCCTCCGTCTCCAGGCCCGTCTTGACGAACTGCCGCACCGCGCCGGAGGTGCAGCGCTCGACGCCCAGGAAGTTCACCGCGAAGAGCCGCTGCCCGGTGCGTGCCATCCGCTTGAGCAGGCCGCACAGTGCGGCCGCCACCGCGTCGTCGAACGTACCGCTGTCGTCGAACGCCCCGGCGACGTCGACGACCAGGACGTCACCGGCGGCCCAACGCGCCGGGAAGGTCACCCGCGCTCGCTCCATCTCGGTCCCTCGGTCCTCGGGCCGCGCATCGGCGGCGGCTCGTGTGCGGGGCGCCTACCCCGGCCCGCACGGCGCACGCCCCCCATCATGCGGCGCACCGGACGCTGCGGGACAGGCGCTTGCGGTGCCCGGCGCGGGGCAAGCGGCCGGAATGAAGGCAGCGACGAAGTTCTCCGCCCGGCGCCTGGCGGCCGCGGCGACCGGCCTGGCGATGGTCCCCGCCCTGGTGGGGTGCGGTGGTGGCGACGGGGACGGTCATGGCGCGGTGCACGGCGCCGAGTTGGCCGCGTCCGGCCTGCGGCTGACGATCACCACGGACAACGGGGTGCGGCTGCGGCCCACCGACGGTGACACGGTCGGCGTCGACGAGGCCGTCACCCACCGCTGGTCGCGCCACGACGACGCCCGTGTCCTCGATCTGTCCTGCCGCACCCCGGAGGGCTCCGGCCGGCCGTGTCCGCGTATGCCGGAGGTCGACGTCCCCGCAGGCACCGCCGTGACCGTCACCGCCCGCAATGCCGGGATCGACGCCGCGGGCCTGACCGGCCCCCTCGACCTGACCACCGTCAACGGGGATGTCACCGTGGCCGATTCCGGCGCGGGCGACGCGTCGCTGCGCCTCGTCACCCGGAACGGCTCCGTCCGCACCACCTCCGTACGCGCCTCGGCCCTGGGCGTGCGGACGGTCAACGGCGATGTCACCCTCGACTGCGCCACCGCCCCGCGCCGGGTGTCGGCGCGGACCGTGAACGGGTCGGTGGACGTCGCCGTGCCGCACGACGCCCCCGGCTACCGGGTGGACGCCACGACGGACAACGGGCACCCCGCGATCACCCTCCCGGCCGCCGACGGCTCCTCGCGCACCATGACGCTGGCGACCGTCAACGGCGACGTGCGGGCCGACCGCCTCTAGCTCTCGCGCGGCTCCCCCGGCCGCAGGCTCAGGACGAGGTCGCGCGGGAGGCCGTGCGTGTCGTGCAGATAGTGCAGGTCGTCCTCGTCGAGCGGGCCCTGGAAGCGGGGCCGGGCCAGCACCTGGCGTCCGCGGGACAGCAACTGCCCGAAGCGGCGCTCCTCGTCCAGGAGCACCCGCCGCACCTCGTCCGGGTCCACCGGCTGCCGGAAGTGGTCGAGGGTGTGGCACACCAACTGCCGCGGAAAGTCACCCAGTTCGCGTGTGGAGTCGTCGCGCCACAGCACGGTGAGGGCGCGGCGCAGCAGGCGGCGCAGCACGTAGCCGTGGCCGGTGTTGCCCGGTCGCACCCCGTCCCCGACGACCACGACGGCCGACCGCAGATGGTCGGTGACCAGGCGCCAGGAGGGCTCGTCAAGGCGCCACACGGGCGGCAGTTCGCGGCGCCAGGGGTCGAACACGTCGCACTCGTAGACGGAGTGCCTGCCCTGGAGGAGGGAGACGAGGCGTTCCAGGCCGAGGCCGGTGTCGACGTTGCGCTGCGGGAGTGGCACGAGGGAGCCGTCGGGCAGGCGGCGGTGGCGCATCATGACGTGGTTCCACACCTCGACCCAGCGTTCGTCCCGGGTGGGTGTCGAGCGCGGCGGGGTGTCGCCGGTCCAGAGGAAGATCTCCGAGTCGGGTCCGCACGGTCCTGTGGGTCCGTTGGACCACCAGTTGTCCTCGGCGGTGAACTCCACCGGAACCCCGCGCTCCTGCCAGACGCGCAGGGATCCCGTGTCCTGTTCCACCTGGTCGTCGCCGCCGAAGACGGTGGCGTGCAGCAGCCCCGGGTCGACGCCGAGCCCCTCGGTGAGCAGGTCGTATCCCCAGGTGAGGCTCTGCGGTCCCGCGTAGTCGCCGAGCGACCAGGTGCCGAGCATCTCGAAGACCGTCAGGTGGGTGGGGTCGCCGATCTCGTCCACGTCGGTGGTGCGCAGGCACCGCTGCACGTTGACCAGGCGCCGCCCCTGGGGGTGTGGTCGCCCTTCCAGGTACGGGGTGAGGGGGTGCATGCCCGAGGTGGTGAAGAGCACGGGGTCGCCGGGCGGCGGGAGCAGGGTGGAGCCGGTGATGCGCCGGTGGCCGCGGTCCTCGTAGAACTCGGTGAACGTCCGGATGACGTCTTCGGTGGTGAGGGTGGGCTGCGTGGTCATGGGGGTGACTCCTTCGCGGATGAGCGAAAGGCACCGGACACGAGTCCGCACGATCGGGCGGGTACCGGCATCGGAACCGGGAAACCATCGGCGGGCCGTCTCCGGTCGCCGATGGTCGGGAAAACGTCAGGCGGCGGCAACCGGCGAGCTGGTCGCTCGCGCGGTTGCCGCGGTGGTGCACAGGCCCATGACGTTCATGTGCGCCACGGTAACGCGGTGCCGCCCGGATCGCCCATGATTTACGCTCCGCCCGGGACGCGCCCTAGACGTTGACGCCGTAGTCGAGAGCGATGCCGCGCAGCCCGGACGCGTAGCCCTGGCCGACGGCGCGGAACTTCCACTCGGCGCCGTGCCGGTACAGCTCGCCGAAGACCATGGCGGTCTCGGTGGAGGCGTCCTCGGAGAGGTCGTAGCGGGCGATCTCCTGGTTGTCGGCCTGGTTCACGACGCGGATGAAGGCGTTGCGCACCTGGCCGAAGCTCTGGCCGCGGGTCTCCGCGTCGTGGATGGAGACCGGGAAGACGATCTTGTCGACGTGGGCGGGCACGGCCGCCAGGTTGACCTTGACCGACTCGTCGTCGCCCTCGCCCTCACCGGTGAGGTTGTCGCCGGTGTGCTCGACGGAGCCGTCGGGGCTCTTGAGGTTGTTGTAGAAGACGAAGTCGCTGTCGGACAGGACCCGGCCGTCCGCGCCGCACAGCAGCGCCGAGGCGTCGAGGTCGTAGTCGGCTCCGGTCGTGGTGCGCACGTCCCAGCCGAGGCCGACGAGGACGGCGGTCAGGCCGGGTGCCTGCTTACTGAGGGAAACATTGCCACCCTTGGCCAGGGAAAGACCCACGGAACTTCCTCCAATACGTCATTTACTTACTTGCGCAATAGCTGAAGCATACGTCACGACCCGACCGGTGCCGCGGGGCCCACCAGCTCCGTCAGGACGTCCTCCATCGTCACGAAGCCGATGACCGTCCCCTTGTCGCCCGTGACGGCCGCGAGGTGGCTGCCCTGGGCGCGCAGCGCGGTGAGCGTGTCGTCGAGCGGGGTGTCGATGCGGACCCGGGTCAGCGGGTGCAGGGCCGCGCGCGGGAAGGGCAGGTCGCGGTCGGCGCGGCCGAGGGTGTCCTTGATGTGCAGGTAGCCGAGGAGCGCCGTGCCGTCCTGGCCGGTGACGGGGAAGCGGGAGAAGCCGGCCCCCGCCGCGATCCGCTCCAGGCCCGCGGGGGTGATGTCGGCCGGCACGGTGCGCATGCGCTGCGCGGGCACGACGATCTCGCCGACCGGCCGCGTCCCCAGCTCCAGGGCGTCCCGCAGCCGCTCGCCGTCGGCCGCGGAGAGCAGCCCGGCCTCGCTGGAGTCGAGCACCATCCGCGCGAGCTGGTCGTCGGTGAAGACGGCGTCGACCTCGTCCTTCGGCTCCACCTTCAGCAGGCGAAGCAGGCTGTTGGCGAAGGAGTTGATGCCGAAGACGACCGGCTTCACGAGGCGGGTGACGGCGACCAGGGGCGGCGCCAGGAGCAGCGCGGTGCGCACGGGCGCGGCGAGCGCGATGTTCTTGGGGACCATCTCGCCGAACAGCATGTGCGCGTAGGTCGCCACGGTCAGGGCGATGACGAACGAGATCGGGTGCACGGCGGCGTGCGGCACGTGCACCGCCTCGAAGGCGGGTTCGAGCATATGGGCGATGGCGGGCTCGGCGACCGCACCGAGGACGAGGGACGAGACGGTGATGCCGAGCTGGGCCGTCGCCAGCATCGCGGAGATGTGCTCAAGGGCCCACAGCGTGGAGCGGGCCCGCTTCTCGCCCTCCTGGGCACGGGGTTCGATCTGGTCGCGCCGCACGGAGATCAGCGAGAACTCGGCGCCGACGAAGAACGCGTTGGTGAGCAGGGTGAGCGCGCCGATGGCGAGCTGCAGGACGGACATCGTGGTCATCGGGCCTCTCCCGTCAACTGCGCGCCGGTGTCGGCGGTGGCCGGGTCGGGTCCGGTGATCCGGACGCATTCGGCTCGGTGGTGGTCGATGGCGAGGACGGTCAGCTCCCAGGCGTCGACGGTGAGCGTGTCGCCCTCGACGGGGATGCGGGCCAGCCGGGTCGCGACGAGCCCGGCCACGGTCTCGTACGGTCCCTCGGGCGCGGCGAAGCCGATCGCGGCGAGTTCGTCGATGCGGACGCCGCCGTCGGCCTCCCAGACGGCGCGGCCGTCCGTGCGCGCCTCGGCGGGCCGCAGCCCTGGCGCCTCCGCCGGGTCGTGCTCGTCGCGCACCTCGCCGACGACCTCCTCGACGATGTCCTCGACCGTGGCGACCCCGGCCGTGCCCCCGTACTCGTCGATGACGACGGCCATGGTGCGGCTCTCCCGCAGCCGCTGGAGCAGCCGGTCCGCGGGCAGGCTGTCGGGCACGAGCAGCGGCGGTGTGGCCAGTTCGGTGACCGGGGTGAGCTGCCGCTTCTCCGGTTCCAGGGCGAGGGCGTCGCGGATGTGGACGGTGCCGATGACGTCGTCGAGGCTGTCGCGGTAGACCGGGAAGCGGGACAGGCCCGTGGCGTGGGCGAGGTTGGCGGCGTCGGCGGCCGTGGCGTGCGCCTCCAGGGCCTGGACGTCGACGCGCGGCGTCATCACGTTCTCCGCGCTCAGCTCGCCCAGGTGCAGGGTGCGGACGAACAGTTCGGCCGAGTCGGCCTCCAGGGCGCCCGCGGCGGCGGAGTGCCGGGCGAGGGCGACCAGTTCCTGCGGGGAGCGGGCGGAGGCCAGCTCCTCGGCGGGCTCCAGGCCGAAGCGGCGCACGAACCGGTTCGCCGTGTTGTTCAGGTGCCGGATGAACGGGCCGAAGGCCGCGGTGAAGCCGCGCTGCGGCCCCGCCACGACCTTGGCGACGGCGACCGGGCGGGCGATCGCCCAGTTCTTCGGCACCAGCTCGCCGATGACCATGAGGAGCACGGTGGACAGGGCGACGCCGAGCACGGAGGCGACCGAGGAGGCGGCGCCGCCCAGCCCCGCCGCCTCCAGCGGGCCGCGCAGCAGCGCGGCGAGGGAGGGCTCGGCGAGCATGCCGATCACCAAGGAGGTGACGGTGATGCCGAGTTGGGCGCCGGACAGCTGGAACGTCAGGCGGCGCACCGCTTTCAGGGCTCCGCTCGCACCCCGCTCCCCCGCCTGCGCCGCGCGCTCCAGATCGGCGCGTTCGACGGTCGTCAGGGAGAACTCGGCCGCCACGAAGAGGGCGCAGGCGAGTGTGAGGGCCAAGGCGAGCACCAGGAGCAGGACTTGGCCGAGGAGAGGCGCACCCATCGCGGGCTGTGACTCCTTGTCGTTCGGGGGATCTCGGACGGCTTTCGCGCGCGGTGCTGTCCGCGCACGGTAGTTTCTACGTGCCTGTAGAAATACTTGCAGGACTTGCAGAACGAAGGGAACGCCACCCGTGTTCCCGATCCCTCTCGCACAACCCCGCAGACAAGGAAGTGAACGCTTCGATGGTGTTCAAACGACTGCTCGGCTCGCTCGGCGTGGGCGGCCCCACCGTCGACACCGTCCTCGCCCCGGGGCCCACGGTCCCCGGCGGCAGCCTCTCAGGACACGTCCATCTCCAGGGCGGCAGCGGCGACTTCACCATCGAGCAGATCACGCTCGAGCTCGTCGCCCGCGTCGAGGCCGAGCACGAGGAGGGGGAGAGCGAGGGGGTCGTCGTCTTCGACCGGTTCGTGGTCGGCGGCGGGTTCCGGCTCGCCGAGGGCGCCGAGCACAGCGTCCCGTTCAGCGTGGCCCTGCCGTGGGAGACGCCGGTCACCGAGTTGTACGGGCAGCAGCTCGGCATCGTCCTCGGCGTGCGCACGGAGCTGTCCGTCGCCGGCGCGAAGGACCGGGGCGACCTCGACCAGCTCGCCGTGGGCCCGCTCGCCGTGCAGGAGGCCGTCCTGGAGGCGTTCGGACAGCTCGGCTTCGGCTTCCGCTCGGCGGACCTGGAGTACGGGCACATCGGCGGCACCGGCCAGAGCCTGCCGTTCTACCAGGAGATCGAGCTGACCCCGGCGCCCCGGTACGCGCATGAGGTGAACGAGATCGAGGTGACGTTCCTCGCCACGCCCGGCGGCATGGAGGTCGTCCTGGAGGCGGACAAGCGCGGCGGGCTGTTCTCGTCCGGCCATGACGCCGTCACCCGGTTCACCGTCGGCCACGACGACGTCCACCACCAGGACTGGAACACGCTCGTCGACGGCTGGGTACGGCAGGTGATCGAGCACCGGTCCGCCTACGGCACGCACGCCGCGTACGGGCAGGAGCACGGCGGCTTCCACGAGGAGCGGCACCGCTCCGGGCCCGGCATCGGGACGGCGGTCGCGGTCGGCGCGGCCGGGCTCGCCGTCGGTGTCGTCGGCGGCATGGTCGCTGCCGAGGTCGTCGACGAGGTCGGGGACTTCTTCGAGGGCGACGACGACGAGGGCGAGGAGTGACGGAAAGCACCGATGAGTGACGGGGGTCACATCATGAGGCGGGTGTGACGGGGTAGGCGGGCACGTGCTCGCCTGGACAGGTCCAGGGAGATCCACAAGAAGCACCGACCCTGGGAGGTAGCGATGTCCTCGAAGCGACGCCGCAAGAAGAAGGCCCGCCGCAAGAACGGCGCCAACCACGGCAGCCGCCCCCAGTCCTGAGGGCGCGACCGAGAAGAGAGGAGGGGCGGCACCGCGTGTGCCGCCCCTCCTTTTTTTGGCCGCCCGCCCCCGGACACCTTTGCCGAGTCTTTCCTTTTCGGCGTACAACCATTTCACCGCGCCGCCCGGCAGTTATTCCGGCGGAATTTCTCGGCAATTCCTGGAACTGTCGCCGGGGAATTCGCCATCTTCCCCTGTGACCGAGCACGAACCAGAGCACGTACACGGGGAAGGCACCACCGATGCGCAAGACCCTTCGCACCCGCTTCATCGCCGCGGGCGGCGTCGCCGCCGTTCTGACCCTTGCGGCCGTCACCCCCGCCCTGGCGGGCCCGTCCCCGGCCGCCGGCACGCGCACCGCGACCTCGGCCGCGGCCCCCGCCCCGCAGGGCGACCCGCGCACCGCCACGACGCGCGTGGCCAATTTCTACGGCGCCTACATCGACGCCATCTGGGACAACGAGGACCCGGGATCGGCCGCACAGGCGAAAGCGCTGCGCGCTTTCTATCTCTCCCCCGCCCTGCAGAAGAAGGTGGCCGCTTACGAGGAGCGGGAACACGCGGACGGAATTCTGTTCGCGCAGAACGTTCCGGTGAAGTGGACGGTGTCGTACACCGGTTCAGGGGCCGGCCATTCCACGGCGCTGGTGACGCTCACCTGGAACGACGGGGCGAACCCGGACGTCACGAAGATCAAGGTGCAGTCGGACCTGCGGACCCTGAAGATCACGGACCTGGCCCCGGCCGGCTGAGCCGCACCGGCCGTCAGCCCTCCGCGCGGAAGTCGCACCACACCGCCTTGCCCTCGCCGCGCGGCTCCACCCCCCAGGCCGACGCGACCGCCTCCACCAGGAGCAGGCCGCGCCCGCTGGTGGCCGTCTCACCGGGAGACCTGCGGCGCGGGCGGGAGCTGGAGCGGTCCTTGACCCAGAGGCGGACGCGGCGGGGCGGCCCCGTGAGCACCTCCAGGGTGAGGATGGCGCCGCCCTCCGTGTGGACCAGGGCGTTCACGAGGAGTTCGCCGGCCGCGAGTTCGACGTCGTCGGCGACCTCCCGCAGGCCCCAGGAGGCGAGGTGGTCGCGGAGCGCCGCCCGGGTGTCGGCGAGCCCCTCGGGGTCGGCCTGGTGGACGTAGCGGTGGATGCGCGGCTCCTGGGGCGTGCCGGGGTCGGGGAGGCGGCGCAGCACGAGAAGCGCCACGTCGTCGCTGCTGCCCCAGCGCTCCCACAGGGCGCGCGAGAGGTGGTCCGCGAGCTCCTCGGCCGATTCGGGGCCGCCGCGCAGCACCTCGGCGAGGTTGTTCAGGCCGGTGTCGAGGTCGAGCCGCGCGTCCTCCACGAGCCCGTCGGTGCACAGCACCAGCGTCTCGCCGGGCACGAGGTCGATCCGCACCTCCGGGTAGTCCTCCATGCCGAACTCGCTGGCGAGGCCGAGGGGCAGCCCGCCCCGTACGCGGGGGACGCCGACCTGGCCGTCGACGTGCCGGACCAGCGGCGGCAGATGTCCGGCCCGCACGGCGCGGACGATGCCGGTGGCGGGGTCGAACTGGGCGTAGGTGCAGGTCGCGAACCGGTCGGTGTCCAGCTCGGCCAGGAACCGTGAGGTGCGGGAGAGGACGGTCGCGGGCGAGTGGCCCTCCCCCGCGAACGCCCGCAGGGCGATGCGCAACTGGCCCATGATGGCGGCGGCGTGGGTGTCGTGCCCCTGGACGTCGCCGACGACGACACCGATGCGGCCCCGGGGCAGGGCGATCACGTCGTAGAAGTCGCCGCCGACGTCCCGGCCGCCCCAGGCGGCGTGGTAGCGCACGGCGACCTCGGTGTCGGCGACCTCGGGGACGCCGCGCGGCAGCATGGTGGCCTGGAGGCTCTTGGCGATGTCGCGTTCCTCGTCGAAGAGCATGGCGCGCTGCAGCGACTGGGCGACGATGCCGGAGAGGCCGATGCAGAGATTGCGGTCCGCGTCGGTGAACTCCTTGCGGCCCCGGTAGAACAGGGCGAGCCCGCCGATGGCGCGGTCCTGTGCGACGAGCGGCAGGAACGCGGCCGAGTCCAGTTGCATCTGCTCGATGTAGGGCCCGAGCCGGGTGTACACGCGCCCGGGGCCCGACAGGGAGTTCATGAAGCGGGGCCGGCGCGTCGTGACGGCCTGGGCGAGCGGCAGCGACTCGTCGACCTTGTGCAGTTTGAGCTCGTCGAGGGCCTGCATCGTCTGGCCGACGAGGGTGATCATCCTCAGGTGGTCTCCCTCGACGAGGCCGAGGACGAGGCCGTCGGCGGCGAACCGGTCGAGGCCGCTCGCGCCGGACAGCACGGCCACCACGTCGTCGACGGTGACGGCACGGGAGAGGGCGTCGGTGGTGCCCTGCACCATGAGGGCGATGCCCTGACGGCGCTCCTCCCTCGGGTCGACGGCGGCCAGCTCCACCCCGTCCCCGGAAGCGGGCCGGAGCACGCCGACGACACGGACGGGCCGGCCGTCCTTGCCGCGCAGGACGCGTCCGCGCGCGTGGACGAGGTGCACGGCTCCGTCGCGGCGGTGGGCGCGGTAGTAGACCCCGTAGCAGTCGGCGCCGGAGGTGATGGCCTCGGTGACCGCGAACGTGACCCGGACGATCTCCTCCGACGACAGGCGCTGGTGCAGGGAGGCCACCGTGCCGCCGAACTCGTCCGGGGTCAGGTCGAGCAGGTCCAGGGCGCTCACGTCGAGGCTCAGCTCGCCGTTCTCCAGATCCCATTCGAAGGTTCCCGTGCCGGTCAGGGACATGCGCTGTTCCAGACCGATGGGGGTCTTCCTCGGCTTCCCTGAATTCCTGGCTGAGGTCATCGCTGTCTCCGGTCTGCCGCTCGTTCACCGTAAGCGCGCGGTGGGCGATGCGCGCGGGCACGGTGCGCGGAAAGTGGAAAGCGGCGTTCCGGTGATCCTCCGGGCACTCGGGGTAAAGGGGGCGTTCCGCGGCCCCGACGGCCGCGGGGCGGACGGGGGCCGCGGGTGTCCTCGGGTGTCCTTGGGAAGGGAGCGCAACACATGAAGGTCGGCACGAGGATCGGCAGAGCGATGACGGCGGCGTTCGCGGGGGCCGCCCTGGCCGCACTGGCCGGGTGCGGGAGCGACAGCGGCGACGACAAGCCCTTCGCGGGCAAGAGCGCCGACGACATCGCGGCGGACGCGGTCGAGGCCACCAAGCAGGCCGACTCGCTGCACATGAAGGGCACCGTCCGGCAGTCCTCCGGGGCCACGGTCACCGTCGACCTGTCGGTGGACCAGGAGAAGAACTGCGAGGGCACGATCCGCTCCGGCGGCTCGAACGCGGACGTGCGCCACACGAACGCGACGCTGTTCCTGCGCGGCGACGAGAAGTACTGGCAGAACGCGCTCAAGAGCCAGCCGGGCGGCGACAAAGTCGTGCCGAAGGTTGCCGACAAGTGGGTGAAGGCGCCCGCCGACGACTCGATGACCCAGGGCCTGTGCGACAAGCAGGGGCTCGTCTCGTCCATGGACGAGAACAAGTCGGAGCGCCAGGGGATGGAGAAGGGCGGCACGACCACCGTCGACGGCGCCGAGGCGATCAAGCTGACGAAGAAGGCGTCGGGCGGCGAGACCCTCACCCTGTACGTGGCCACCGAGGGGAAGCCGTACATCCTGCGTACGACGACGAGCGGCGGCAAGGAGCCCAATACGGCCACGTTCAGCGACTACGGCAAGCCGGTGCGCCCGCAGGCGCCCGACGCCGGCGAGACCGTCGACCTGAAGGAACTGGCCGCGTCCGGGCAGAATGCCTGACCCCGGCGAACGAACAGAAAGAGGTAACCATGTCCGCGTCCCTGCTCGAGTCCGTCGACCTCGACGCCCCCGTCTCCGTCGCCTGGGAGCTGTGGAGCGACGTGTCCCGCTGGCCCGCCTTCCTCAGCCACGTACGCCTCGTCGAACCGCTCGACGGGCGGCGGTTCGCGTGGCAGCTGGAGCTGCCCGGGGCCGACAAGAACTTCGTCGCCGAACTCACCGAGGTGGTGGCGGAGGACCGGATCGCCTGGCGCACCGTCGAGGGGGTCGACCACGCCGGGGTGGTGACCTTCCACCGGCTGAGCGACACGACGAGCCGGGTGACGCTGCAGATCGAGTACGACCCGAAGGGGTTCGTGGAGCGCCTGGGCGCGCTCACCAACCTCGACTCGACGCTCGCCAATTACGACCTGGGCGAGTTCCAGAAGCTCGCCGAGACGGCCGCCCGCGAGCGCGGGCACGCCTGAGACCGGCCGCGCACGGCAAAGGCGCCCGCCCCTTCCGGGGGCGGGCGCCTCGCGCGTGCGGCGCCTTCAGGCGGGGTTGTCGATGCCGGTGACGGCGGGCGGGCCGAGCGGGGCGTCCTCCGCGGAGAAGCCCGCGGCGCGCAGCGCCTCGGCGGCGGTCCACTCGGCCTTGTGCTGGGCCTCCTCGCCGGCGCCCGCGGTCACCTCCAGGCGCATGCTGAAGGTGTTGTCGTCGTTGACGGTGAGCAGGTCGAGGTCCTCCTCGCGGCCCAGCTCCGTCTGGTTCGGGTCGACGGGCCGCAGGCGTTCGGCGATGTCGGCCCGGGCGCGGGCATCCGCGTCCCGCAGGAAGGTCCCCGGGATGGTGATGACAAATGTGGTCACGAGAGGGTTCTCCGTTTCTGGGCGCTTCGGCGCCGCCTCACAGATGGTCGGCGACGGCCTTCCGGGCGTGGGAGGGGAGTACGCGTACGGCGTCGGACGCTCCCCGCAGGGTTCCGGCGGCGTCCCGGCCCGCGCGCCGCGCGCTCTTGCGGCCGCTCGCGACGGCGCCCCGCGTGCGGTAGGCCACCGACGGCTTCCCGTGCGTGTCGGCGGCGGCGATGAGCAGTCCGCCGAGCAGGGAGAGGTTCTTCATGAACTGCGTCCGCTGCTGGGCGCGCCGCTCGGGATCCTTCTCCTTCCACCAGGCGTGCCCCGCGAGCGTCGTCGGGACCAGCGACCCGGCGAGCGCCAGCGAGGCGACGCGCGGCAGTTTGCCGGTCGCGAGCAGCAGTCCTGCGCCGACCTGCACCGCCGCGTTGATCCTGACGAGCTGCTCCGGATCCTCGGGCAGGCGTGGGACGCACTCGGCCACGGGCATCGCCACCGGTTCGGCGGCGGGCGCGACCCGGGACGGGTCGCGCAGCGTGCTCACTCCGCCGGTGACGAAGACCGAAGCGAGCATCGGACGTGCGGCTTTCCTCAGAACGGTCATGCCCGCACGTCTTCCCCGGCTCGCCGTGCTCAGTCCGCGACCGTACCCGTCAGGAGCAACGCGCGGTCAGGCCGCGCGGGCGTGCTGCTCGGGTGCGGGCGTTCGGTGACGGCTCGCGCGCCGTCCCCCGGGAACGAGGCGCAGGTGGCGGACGCGCCGGGCGGTCGCCGGGCGCGCCTCCTCGTTCAGCAGATCCTCGATCCGGTCCATGGCGATCATCAGGAGCCCCATGACCGGCAAGAGCAAAAGAGCGACAACCAGCATCGGCAGCGACCTCCTCACGGCGTCCTTTCCGCTTGCCCGTGGGTGACGTGCTCAGCGTCCCGGCGATGTGAAGACTCCGCAACGCCCAATTCACGGCATTTGCTCCGACCAGTCACCTCTCGGCCACTCGATCGGTCCGCACCCGGACGCCACTACCCGCGTTTGCAATTAACCCGCGCACGCAACTATTGTTGCCGCTCGTAAGGCGCTGGCGCATCATCCTCGCGCGGCGCGCACCGCACGGCACGTAAGGCAAGGGACGCGCACATGTCCACCATCCCCACCGTCACCCTCAACAACGGCGTCACCATGCCGCGGCTCGGCTTCGGCGTCTTCCAGGTGCCCGACGAGGAGACCACCGCCGCCGTAGCCAGCGCCCTGGCCGCCGGCTACCGCTCCATCGACACCGCCGCGATCTACGGCAACGAGCGCGGCGTCGGCCGGGCCCTCGCCGACTCCGGCATCGCCCGCGACGAGCTGTTCGTCACCACCAAGCTGTGGAACGCCGACCAGGGCCACGACGCCACCCTCGCCGCCTTCGACGCCTCCCTGGACAAGCTCGGCCTCGACCACGTCGACCTGTACCTGATCCACTGGCCGACCCCGGCCCGCGACCTGTACGCCGACACCTGGCGCGCCCTGGAGAAGCTGTACGCCGACGGCCGCGCCCGCGCCATCGGTGTCTCCAACTTCCAGCCCGCGCACCTGGAGCGCCTCCTCGCCGAGGGCTCGGTCGTCCCGGCCGTCAACCAGATCGAGCTGCACCCGGGCCTTCAGCAGCGCGAACTGCGCCACTTCCACGCCAAGCACGGCATCGTCACCGAGGCGTGGAGCCCGCTCGCCCAGGGCGCCGTCCTCAAGGACGAGGCGGTCACCACGATCGCCGCGCGCCACGGCAGGAGCCCGGCCCAGGTCGTCCTGCGCTGGCACCTCCAGATCGGCAACGTGGTCATCCCGAAGTCCGTCACCGAGACCCGCATCCGCGAGAACCTCGACGTCTTCGACTTCGAGCTGTCCGCCGACGAACTGGCCGCGCTCGCCGCCACCGACCGCGGCCTGCGCACGGGCCCGGACCCGGACACCCTGAACTGACAGCGCACCCACCCCCACGCAGTACTGATTGAGGCACCCCCATGAGCATCCGCACGCTCCTTCCGGGCCGCATCGGCTTCGGCACCGCACCGCTCGGCAACATGTTCCGCGCCATTCCCGACGAAGAGGCCGCCGCGACCGTGCAGGCGGCCTGGGACCAGGGCATCCGCTACTTCGACACCGCGCCCCTGTACGGCGCCGGCCTCGCCGAACTGCGCCTCGGCGAGGTCCTCGCCCAGCAGCCGCGCGAGGAGTACGTCCTGTCGACCAAGGTCGGCCGGGTCATCCTCGACGAGGTGGAGAACCCCACCGGCCGTGAACTCGGCGAGAAGGGCGCCCTGTTCGAGCACGGCCGCCCCAACAAGATCGTCAACGACTACAGCGCCGACGCGACGCTCCGCTCCGTCGAGGACAGCCTGAAGCGCCTCAGGACGGACCGCCTCGACATCGTCTGGGTGCACGACATCGCCCAGGACTTCTACGGGGACGACTGGGTCGCCATGTACGAGGCGGCCCGCACCGGCGCGTTCCGCGCGCTGACCCGGCTGCGCGACGAGGGCGTCATCAAGGCGTGGGGCATCGGCGTCAACAAGGTCGAGCCGCTGGAGATGACCCTCGACCTGGACGAGCCGCGCCCCGACGCGTTCCTGCTCGCCGGGCGCTACACCCTGCTCGACCACGAGCGCGCCCTGCAGCGCCTGCTGCCCGCCGCCGCCGAGCGGGACGTCGACATCGTGGTCGGCGGGCCCTACAGCTCCGGCATCCTCGCGGGCGGCAGCCACTTCGAGTACGGCGAGGCCCCGGCCCACATCGTCGAGAAGGTGGGCGTGATCAAGGCGCTCGCGCAGGAGCACGGCATCGGCATCAAGTCCGCCGCGCTCCAGTTCGTCCTGGCCCACCCGGCGGTCGCGGCCGTCATCCCCGGCGCGACCCGGCCCGCCCGCATCGCCGAGGACCTGGCCGCGCTCGCCGAGGAGGTCCCGTACGCCTTCTGGAAGGCGCTGCGCGAGCGCGGGATCGTCGCGCACCAGGCGCCGGTGCCGGTGCGCGGCTAGCCGCGCGCCTCCGACCGCCCGGCCGAGCGCGGGTGACCGCCTAGCCGAGGGCGTGGCCGCCGTTGACCCGGATGCGCTCGCCCGTGACGAAGGCCGCCTGCGGGGAAGCCAGGTAGGAGACGGCGGCGGCCACGTCGTCCGGGTCTCCCATGCGGCGCAGCGGGACGTCGGCGGCGTAGGCGGCCAGCGCGTCGGCCGGGGCGCCCGCGTGCCGCTCGACCGGGATCCAGCCCGGCGCGACGGTGTTGACGGTGACCCCGTCGGGGCCGAGCGCGCGGGCCCACAGCTCGGTGAGGCTGTGCTGGGCGGCCTTGGCGGCCGTGTACGCGGACATCTCGGGCAGCACGCGTTCGAGGACGTCGGAGCCGATCTGGACGATGCTGCCGCCGCCGCGCTCCCGCATCCCGGGCAGCACCGCCTGCATCAGGAGGGTGGGGCTCTTGACGAAGAAGGTGAGCTGGTCCAGGTGGTCCTGCCAGGTCACGGCCGTCGGGTCGACCTCGGGCTGCGGCCCGGTGGCGTTGACGACGAGGGTGGTGACGGGGCCGAGCCGGTCGGCGACGGCGGCCACGAGGTCCGTCACCGCGGCCTCGTCCGTCACGTCGGCGGCGAACGCCTCGGCGGTCCCGCCCTTCGCGCGGATGTCGGCGACGACCGTCTCCGCCGCCTGCGCGCCGGAGCGGTAGACGACGGCGACCGGGTATCCGTCGTCCGCGAGGCGGCGGGCGATCACGGCTCCGAGGCCGCGCGACGAGCCGGTGACCAGGGCTGTGCCAGGGCGTGTTGCGTGTGTCATGGCGTCAACGTACGGGTCAGCCGAGAACGAGGGGAAGCCGTCCGGCGAAGTCGCCGAGGGCGGCCGTCCCGGCGGCGCCCGGCGCCCGGCGCCCCGTCCCGACCAGCAGCGCGTCCGCGTCCGTGAACGAGGCCGGGAACGCGGTCCCGGCGATCGTCTCCAGGGCGGCGCGCGCCACCGCGAGCGTCCCGGCGGGCGGCCGCCGGGCCGAGGGCAGTGAGGCGACCAGGTCCAGATGGTGCAGGGTCCACTCAAGGACGTACGCCGACAGGTAGTCGCCGACGGTCAGCACCTTGTCCTGGGTGGCGACCAGGGCGGCCGGGTCCGCCAGCTCGGCGGCGCGCCCCGCGGCGGAGCCGACGTCGTCGAGGTGGAACGCGAGCAGGCGCGGGTCGCCGTACGCGGCGGCGAGGCGCGGGATCAGCGCGTCCAGCGGATCGTCACCGGACGGCGGCTCCGCGCGGACCTCCCAGTACCCGGCGGCGTCGACGGTCGCCTCCTTGTCGGCGGGGGTGACCAGGGTGATCAGCACGTCCTGGGCGTCGATGACGAGGTGGCACACCAGGTCGCGTACGAGCCACCCGGCGCAGCCGGACGGCTGCTCGTAGTCCTCGTCGGCGAGGTCGGCGACGGCGGCGCGCAGGGCCGACCACGACTGCGTGAAGGCGTTCACGGGGGGGCACGCTAGGCGCCGGGCGGTACCGCCACAAGCCCCGTTCCAGCGGGTCGCACGGATCCCAAAGCGGGTCTATGACCACCCATAAATCATGCTTATGAGCCCATAGACCGGACCCGCCTGCCAACTAAGGCTAGCCTTACTTTAAGATCAGAGGGAGTACTCCGCTTTCCTTCGAAGGGAACCTGAACATGCCTCGCCCCCTGCGGGTCGCCATTGTCGGAGCGGGCCCCGCCGGCATCTACGCCGCCGACGCTCTGCTGAAGTCCGCAGTGGCCACCGAACCCGGCGTGTCCATCGACCTGTTCGAGCGCATGCCCGCCCCCTTCGGCCTGATCCGCTACGGCGTGGCGCCCGACCACCCGCGCATCAAGGGCATCGTCACCGCCCTGCACCAGGTCCTCGACAAGCCGCAGATCCGCCTCTTCGGCAACGTCGACTACCCGCGCGACATCGACCTCGACGACCTGCGCAGCTTCTACGACGCGGTCGTCTTCTCGACCGGCGCCACCGCCGACCGCCACCTCGACATCCCGGGCACCGACCTCGACGGCTCCTACGGCGCGGCGGACTTCGTGTCCTGGTACGACGGCCACCCGGACGTGCCCCGCACCTGGCCGCTGGAGGCGGAGAAGGTCGCCGTCCTCGGCGTCGGCAACGTCGCCCTGGACGTCGCCCGCATCCTCGCCAAGACCGCCGAGGAACTCCTGCCGACCGAGATCCCGCCGAACGTGCACGAGGGCCTGAAGGCCAACAAGGCGCGCGAGATCCACGTGTTCGGCCGCCGCGGCCCCGCCCAGGCCAAGTTCAGCCCCATGGAACTGCGCGAGCTGGACCACTCGCCCACCATCGAGGTCATCGTCAACCCCGAGGACATCGACTACGACGAGGGCTCGATCGCCACGCGCCGCGCCAACAAACAGGCCGACATGGTCGCCAAGACCCTGGAGAACTGGGCGATCCGCGACGTCGGCGAGCGCCCGCACAAGCTGTTCCTGCACTTCTTCGAGTCGCCCACCGAGATCCTCGGCGAGGACGGCAAGGTCACCGCGCTGCGCACGGAGCGCACCGAGCTGGACGGCACCGGAGGCGTCAAGGGCACCGGCACCTTCACCGACTGGGACGTCACCGCCGTCTACCGCGCGGTCGGCTACCTCTCCGACGAACTGCCCAAGCTCCCCTGGGACGTCGCCACCGGCACCGTCCCCGACGAGGGCGGCCGCGTGATCGAGGAATCCGGCGAGCACCTCCGGTCCACGTACGTCACCGGGTGGATCCGGCGCGGCCCGATCGGCCTGATCGGCCACACCAAGGGCGACGCCAACGAGACCGTCGCGAACCTCCTCGACGACTTCGCGAACGGCCGGCTGCACACCCCCGCCTCCCCCGGCCCGGAGGCCGTCGAGGCGTACCTGGGCGAGCGCGGGGTCCGCTACACGACGTGGGACGGCTGGTACAAGCTCGACGCCGCCGAGAAGGCGCTCGGCGGACCGCAGTCCCGCGAGCGCGTGAAGATCGTCGAGCGCGACGCGATGCTCGACGCCAGCGGCGCCTGACCCCGCCCGCCGCACGAGCCGCACCACAAAGAGGCCCCTGCCGCGCATCGAGATGATGCGCGGCGGGGGCCTCTCAGGTTCTCGGGTGCCCGGTCGTCGGGTCAGGCCGTCTCGTCGAACGGTGTCACCCGGTGGTACGCGGCCCGCGCGTGCAGCACCCGGCCCGCGACGGTTCCGACGACCGCCGCCGCGAGCAGGCACGCCATCCAGCCCGGATCGCGGTGCCCGGCCCAGGACAGCTCGCCGGCCGGCTCCGTGCCGAGCACGTTGAGACACGTCCAGCAGAGCAGCGCCGTGCCGGGGGCCGCGATGAAGCGGCCCCGCAGACCGAGCAGCGCCGCGAGCAGCATCAGCACGAGCAGCGCGAGGCCCGTGCGGTCGAGGAAGCCGAGCACGTCGAGGAGGGCGACGAGCCCGAAGGCGCCCAGGTAGGCGGCGGTCCATATGAGCGGGGTCGCCCACGGTTCCGGAACCTGCCGGACGCCCCGTCCGATCGGTCTCCACTCCACCATCGCCGGCTCCCTCCCACACGCCCCGTCCACCGCAGCACGCTACCGCCCGCCGCGGCGCCCGACGTCAGCCGGTGGCCGACTCCGCGCGCTTCGGCAGCTTCCAGTTCGGGCGCGGGAAGTGGCAGGTGTAGCCGTTCGGATAGCGCACCAGGTAGTCCTGGTGCTCCGGCTCGGCCTCCCAGAAGTCGCCCAGCGGCGCCACCTCGGTGACCACCTTGCCGGGCCACAGGCCGCTCGCGTCGACGTCGGCGATGGTGTCCTCGGCGACGGCGCGCTGCGCCTCGTCGGCGTAGAAGATGGCCGAACGGTAGCTGCGCCCGATGTCGTTGCCCTGGCGGTCCCGGGTCGACGGGTCGTGGATCTGGAAGAAGAACTCCAGCACGTCCCGGTAGCTCGTGACCGACGGGTCGTAGACAATCTCGATCGACTCGGCGTGGTCGCCGTGGTTGCGGTAGGTGGCGTTGGGGGTGTCACCGCCGCTGTAGCCCACGCGCGTGGAGAGCACTCCGGGCTGCTTGCGGATCAAGTCCTCCATGCCCCAGAAGCAGCCTCCGGCCAGCACAGCCTTCTCGGTTCCCACGGTCATGCGAAACTCCTGCCCAGATCGGTGGTGACGGCCCATTCTCGCTGTTCGGACCGCATGGGCTGTAACGCACGACGAGGTCAGCCGATTCCCTTCAGGAGCCGCTCCACGTTGCCCGCCACGTCCCCCTTGGTCAGGTCGCCGCCGATGCTGACGAGGAAGGCCCCCGCCGCCAGCCACTCGGCCGCGTTGTCGACCGTGACGCCCCCGGTCGCCGCGATCCGGGCGCCCGGCAGGACCGAGAGCACCGACTTCAGGTAGGCGACCCCGCCGACATGCGCAGGGAACAGTTTCGCGACGCCCCGGGCGGCCGCCGTACGGAGTTCGCTCGGGGTGAGGCCGCCCTCGACCAGGAGCCGTCCGGCGGCGTCCGCGACAGGGCGCACCTCCGGCACCTGGAACGGGCTGACGAGGAACTGCGCCCCGGCCGCGAGCGCGCGTTCGGCGATCTCCGGCGAGGTGACGGTGCCGAGCCCCAGCGTGAGGTGCGGCGCCTTTCGCGACCAGCTCGCGACGAGTTCCTCCCAGCCGGGGGTGGTGGCGGTGAACTCGAACGCGGTGATGCCGCTGTCGACGAGCGTACGGGCGACCCGGTCGGCGGTCTCGGCGTCGGCCTCGCGCACGGTGGGCGTGACCCGGGCGACGCGCAGCCGCTCGATGACCTCGGTGGCGGCGGGGCCCGTCATGCCGGGTCCGCGATGGCGGCGAGGGCGTCCAGGACGGACTCGGCGTCGGCGCCGCTGGCGCGCAGCACGATGGCGTCGCCGCGGCGGATGTTGAGCGTCATCAGCGACAGGACGGAGCGGGCGGGAACCTCGCGGCCGTCCTCCCGGGCGACCGTGACCTCGGCCTCGCTGCGGGCGGCGGTCTGGGCGAACGCGGCGGCCGGGCGGGCGTGCAGTCCGGCCTCCTCGGTGACGACCAGACGGCGTTCTACGACGGTCAACGTCCTTCTCCTTCTGCAGAGCTGTTTCCTGTGAGCAGTGCGGTCAGCCGGTCCACGAGGCGCTCCTCCTCGTCCGGCCGCAAGGGGCGCGGATCGATGTACAGGCGGCCGGTGCTCGCCTGGTGGTCGCGCAGGTGGATGCCGTGGGCGGCGAGTTCGGCGGTGAGGCGGGCCGCGTCGCGTCCGGCGCCCGCGGGGTCCACGGTGAGTTCGGTGCGGTGGATGGCGCGGCCGGCCTCGTCGGTGGTGACCCGGGTGGTGAGGCCGGGCAGTGCGGCGAGGCGTGCGGCGAGCTTCTCCATCCGCGCGCGGTGGTTGGCCGGGGCGGCGTCCCCGTAGGCGCGGAGCGCCTGGACCAGGCCGAACAGGGTTTCCTTGCCGACCTTCATCGGGCGGGCGATGCCCTGGTACTGGGCCCGGCAGGCGGCCATGCGGGCGGCGCTGCCGCAGATCAGGCCGGAGGTGGGGCCGCCGACGGCCTTGCCGCCGCTGTAGACGACGAGGTCGGCGCCGGTGGCGGGCCAGCGCCGCAGATCCTCCTCGGCGGCGGCGTCGACGATGACGGGGACACCGTGGCGGCGGCCGACCTCGACGGTCTCCGCGAGCGTGACGGTGCCCTTCTGCACGGCGTGGTGCGACTGCACGTAGAGGAGTGCGGCCGTACGGGGGCCGATCGCGCCGGACAGGTGCGCGGCGGTGACCTTGTTGACGGAACCGACCTCGACGGGCCTGCCGCCGCCCAGGGCGATCATCTGCCGGACCGGCGCGCCGAAGTGGACGGCGTGCCCGCGCGCCAGGATCACCTCGCACGGTGCGTCACCGGCGTCCGGCAGTGCTTCGATACGGGACAGGTCGGTGCCCGCGACGACTGCGGCGACCGCGATGGCGACCCCGGCGGCGGCGCCCGTGGTCGGGCAGCCGTCCTCGGTGCCGGTGGCGCGGGCGATCTCGCGGCCGGCGGCGGCGATCAGGTCGTCCATGACGACGTGCCGGCGGGCCGCCTCGCCCATGGCGGCGATGACGTCCTCGCCGAGGACGCTGCCCCCGAGCGCCGTCATCCTGCCGCTGGCGTTGATCGCGGGCGGGACGCCGAGATCCTGGTGGAGTGTGCTCACGTGATGTCCTTGCGGTCGGAGCGGGTGGTGGGGGCGCTCACTTGCCGGGGATGGGGAAGAAGAACCCGGCGACCATCGCGCCGATGATCGCGCCGCCGGTCAGCGGCTTCTTCCAGGCGTAGAAGAGCGCGGCGCCGATGGTGGAGCCGAGGCCGACCGGGAGGGAGGCGGTCGCGGCGGAGATGATGACGAGCGGGCCGAGGTAGCGGCCCGCGGAGTTTCCGGCGCCCATCATCACGTCGGCGCCGAAGGTGGAGGTGCCGCCCGTGGAGTTCACGGTGGCGCGGCGGATGACGAGGATGGCGATGCCGATGAGCGCGCCGAGCAGGGCGCCGACGGGGATCGCGAGCCAGAAGTGCTGGAGCGGCGCGGTGAACCCGGCGGCGAGCAGCATGGCGGGGATGCCGATGCCGACGCCGGTCTGCAGGGAGCCGCCGATGTCGAGGATGCCGACCATGGGGCCCTCGATGATGCGGGCGAAGAGGAAGCCCGCGCCGAACGCGGCGGCGGCGCCGTAACTGCCGCCCTCCATCCCGGCCTTGAGCATGGAGGCGACGGCGACCTCGTTGAACACGCCGGTGTCGTAGACGTAGTAGAGGTGTGTGCCGGTGAAGATGCCCGCGGCGAGGCAGGCGACGAAGACGGGGAAGGCCCATTCGGAGAGCCAGAAGCTGCCTTCGCCGGGCACCTTGCCGAGGAAGCCGCCCTTGGCCGCCCCGGACCCCGGGCTCTGTTCGGGTATGCCGCCCGTGGCGGGCGCGGTGGTGGATGAGTCGGTCATGTCGCTGCCTGCCTCACTGGGGCTTGGTGCCGGTGGCGTCGTGGAACTGCAGGAGCCAGTGCGGGATGTCGACCTTCATCTGGGTGAGGAGGGTGAGGTCGGTGCCGCGCAGGAAGGCGCTGGCGGCGAACAGCACGATCACCGCGGTGGCCAGGGACTTGGTGACCTTGGTCCAGCCGAGGTCGTCGACGCCCTTGCCGATGACGATGCCGAGGACGATGCCGGGCACGGCGTTGCCCATGACGAGGTGGCCGAGGCCGCCGAGGACGGTGCCCCAGGCGCCGGTGCGGCGGCCCGCGTCGACGGCGGCCATCCAGAAGATGATCGGCATGACGGGGTTGATCAGCCACTCCGATGCCGGTCCGAGCACCTTGGCGGCGACATCCTGAAGGGAGTGCGGGATGGAGGCGGCGGTCGTGTTGAGCAGCGTGATCAGGAGCATGCCGACGACGGTGCCGGTGAGGGCCATGCGCCGGGGATTGTGCAGCGTCTCCGCGAGGTTGCGGTTCTTGATCATCGCGGCGGACGCGGTCCAGTGCGGCACGATGCGGTGGTCCACGTCGCCGGTGAGGGCGCCGGTGCCGACCGCCGTCGACCAGGCGTTGAAGAGGAAGCCGAGGCCGAAGGAGAAGTGGGCGACGGGATCGTTCTGGCAGGCGTTGAGTTCGCCGAGGGTGCGGAAGGCGCCCATGCCCTGGACCTTCGGGGCGTGGAACATCCGGGCCACGCCCGCGCTCGCGCCGAAGCCGATCAGGCCGCCGATCACCAGCGATTCGAGGAGGACGGTCAGCGTGTGGTTCATCGGGTCACCTCATGCGCAGCGCGTGCTGGAGCGGTGTGAGCCGCTCCTCGCGCACCGTGAAGTCGAGGGCGTCCAGGTCGAGTGAGGTCACCTGGACCTCGATGCGCAGCGTGATCTCGAAGCGCTGCCGGGTGCGGGGGAAGAAGAGCCCGAGGAACCGTTCGGTCCAGCGGTGCTCCACCGCGCTCACGACGTCGAGGTCCAGGGGCTCGACGCGGAAGGAGACGCCGTCGGTGCGCTTGCCGACGGCGGACTGCACCTGGCCGATGGCGGTGGCGAACGCCTTCTCGCGGGTGGGGCCGGAGCCGCTGAGACGCAGCGTGTGCCGCTCCCGCTTCACGACGCCTCCTTGCCGAGCTTCTTCAGGAGCGCCTCGGTGACCTTGAAGCCCAGCTCCTCGCTGTCGAGGAACCCGAACCCGAGGACGGTGCGGCCCTGCTCGACGGCGGTGACCCCGGCCTGCGCCGACCGCATCCCGAACTCGATCTCGTGCCCGTACTTGGCCTTGGCGGTGACGGCGCCCGCGCCGCCGCTGCCGCAGAACGAGATGCCGAGGTCGGCGCCCTCCGCGGCCATCACGTCGCCCACCTTCATGTCGGCGCCGGGCCCGGGGATGAGGACGGGCTCGCCGCCCGCGGCGCGGATGCCCTCGGCGACGGCGTGGCCCTTGCCGAGCCGGTGTCCGATCACGATCTTGACTGTCATGGCGGTGCTCCCTGAGGGGTCGGTCATGCCTGCGCGGTGGGCTGGTGCTGAAGCTGTGCGGCCGCCTCGAAGTGCAGGGCGAGCAGCAGGACTTCGGTGTCCCGCGCGGCGAAAGCGCGCGGGGTGCAGTAGGTGTCGATGAGCGTGCGGACGGCGGCCATGCGGCCCGGGGCGACCTCGGCGGCGAGCTGGTCGTCGAGCGCGTCGAGGTGTTCCGCGTCGCGGACCCGGCGGACGAAGGCGAGGGCGTGGACGGCGAGCGCGAGGCCCCGTGTCTCGTCGAAGGCGATGCCGCACGTCTCCGCGTAGACCTGGGCGAGCGGGAGGAACGCCGTCAGGTCGGCCCGGTCCTCGTCGGCGACGGGGCGCGCGGTGTCCTGCACGGTCGCGGCGAGCCGCTCGATCAGGGGGGTGGTCATGCACGGGCCTTTCGGTGGTTCGGTTCGGTGGGGCGAACGTCGTGCGGCTACGGGGCCGGGAGGGCCCGCGCGTCTCCGGCGCGCACCACGGCGACGGCCTGGAGCCGGCGCGTCCCGGTACGGGTGGCGCCGTCGGCGTCGGTCAGCGTCGTGGGCTCGTCGGTGAGCCGCAGCAGCGTGAGATCGGCGGCGGAGCCGGGCCGCAGGGAGCCGAACTCGTCGGCGAGGCCGATGACCTGTGCGGCGTGCAGGGTGGAGCAGCGGATCACCTGCTGCGGGGTCAGGCCGAGCGCGAGCAGTTTGGTGAGGGTGGTGACTAGGGAGTGCACGGGCCCGTCGACGTTGCGGTTGTGCAGGTCGGTGCTGATGGTGTGCGGGGGGAATCCGGCGGCGATGGCCCGCTCCGCGACGGCGAAGTCGAGGCTGGCGCTGCCGTGCCCGACGTCGAGCCGTACGCCCCGCGCGAGGGCGGCGCGGGCCTGCGGTGCGCTGCCGAAGAGACCGCCGGGCTTGCCATGGAAGGCGTGGGTGACGACATCGCCCCCGCCGAGCAGGTCGAGGACGTCGCCGAGGTACGGGGGCTCGTTGCCGACGTGGACCATGACGGGTACGCCCACGCGTGTGGCCACGCGCTTCGCCGCCTTCAGGGGCGCGAGTCCGCTGTCGCCGAGGACCGACGCACTCATCCGGATCTTGATGCCGCGGATCCGGTCGGGGTGTGCGCGCAGCAGCTTCTCGGTGGCGGCCTCGTCGATGTCGTCGGGGCCGCGCGAGAGTTCCTTGCGGCCGTGGGCGAGGCCGTGCCGGGAGATGTTGAGCCAGCTGAGGACGCGGGTGGCGGCGGGCCGGACAACGTTATCGGCGAAGTCGTCCCAGTGGTCGCTGCCGCAGCTGCCCGCGTCCACGACGGTGGTGACGCCCTGGTCGACGCCGATCACGTCGGCCGGAACGCCGAGGTCGGTGCCGGGGTCGTAGACGTGGGTGTGCAGGTCGATCAGGCCCGGCGCGACGAGCAGCCCGGTGGCGTCGAGGCGCTCGGCGCCGTCGAGGGTGCCCGGGGCGCCGACGGCCGCGATCCTCCCGTCCCGGACGGCGAGATCGCCCGGCTCGGGCTCCGGCCGCAGTGGATCGGCGAGGAGTCCGCCCGCCACGACGAGATCGAATCGTTGCGGGCGCACGGAAGAACTTCCGTGTACAGCCATGGACGGCCGCCTTTCCCGAGCGTGAGAGTGGTGCCCGCGCACCGGCCGGGGGGAGGGACGGCCGGGCTCGCACCTGGAGGAGAATCCCGAGTCTGTTCCGTACAGTAGAATGACGTTCCGTTGTACGGATCGATTGGCAACATAGCCCGCTTCTCCCCGGAGGGTCAATGGAACCGAGCAAGCCCGCGAATTCCGTCGTCAAGGCGCTACGGGTGCTCCACGCGGTGGCCCGCGCCGACGGGCCGCACCGGCTCGGCGACATCGCGGAGCGCTCCGGCGTCTCCAAGGCATCCACCCACCGGGTCCTGGCCACGCTCGTGGAAGAGGGCTACGCGGCGCCCGACGGCGAGGGCCGGTACGGCAGCGGGGTCCAACTGCGCGCGCTGGCGGCGCAGGTCCTCGCCGACGACGCGGTCGGCATCGACGCGGTGCTGCGCGCGCTGCAACAGCGGCTCGGGCAGGCGGTCCACCTCGCGGTGCTCAGCGGCGACCACGCGACGTACACGCACAAGGTCGACCCGGGTCACGCGTACCGGATCGCCACCGACGTCGGCACCCCGCTCCCCCTGCACGCGACAGCGGCGGGCAAGGCACTGCTCGCGCACCTGCCGCCACAGGAGGCGGCGGAGATCCTGGGCCGCACGGGCCTCCCGGCGCGCACCCCGCGCACCCACACGGACCGTGCCGCCCTGACGCAGGAGCTGGCGGCGATCCGCGAGGCCGGATACGCCACCGACTACGAGGAGGCGGACGCGTCGATCTGCTCCCTGGCCGCCCCGGTGCTCGACGCCGACGGCACCGCGGTCGGGGCCGTCTCGGTCTCGTCCCTCACGTTCCTGGTCACGGAGGAGCAGCTGGCGGCGTTCGCGCCCGCGGTGCGGCAGGCGGCGGAGGACGTGTCGCGCAGACTCTGACCCGCACTCCGGGTCCGTGGTGCAAATGTGGTGCGTTTCTGATTCGCCTATGGTTCACTCGGGGAGTCAGCAGCCCAACCGAGCCTTACCGATGAGGAGGCCCCTCCATGGCGGCGCACCCGGAACACCCGCCCAGCGAACGCTTCTCGGTCACGCTCGCGCCGCCCGCCGTCGTCGCGGTCAACGAACTGTCCGAGACCGGCGGCGTCAGCAAGGCGGACGTCATCAACCGCGCCGTGCTGCTGCTCGGCTTCGTCGAGCGGGAGCGGGCCGCGGGCCACGAGCTGATGATCCGCAGGACGGACGGCGAGCTGGAGCGCATCCACATCCTTTAGTACGGGGTCGCACGGGCCCCTGCTCGTACGGGCCCCTACTCGTCCGCGCCGGGCAGCCGGGTGTCCCCGTCCGACCAGTGGTTGATCCAGCCGCACGCACCGCAGGCGTAGCGGCCGTTGATGCCCGCGACCACGGTGCCGCAGCCTCCGCACTGCTTCTCCGTGACCTGCTGCCCGGCCAGGAACTCGGCGGCCGCGGCCGCCGTCTGCACGTTCTGATCATGCGAGTTCATGGCGCCCCCCTACCCAGCGGAGCGCCCCTCAACAAACCTCGTCCGCCATTCGCGCCCCTCAGGAGCCCCCCGTGCCCGCGTCCCCCCGTATCCACGTCGGATCCGTCGTCGACGACTTCACCCTGCCCGACGAGACGGGCACCCCCACGTCCCTGTCCTCGCTGCTGCGCGAGGGGCCGGTGGTGCTGTTCTTCTACCCGGCCGCGATGACCGCCGGCTGCACCGCCGAGGCCTGCCACTTCCGGGACCTCGCCGCCGAGTTCGCCGCGGTCGGCGCCCGCCCGGTCGGGGTCAGCTCGGACCCCGTGGAGCGGCAGCAGGAGTTCGCGGGGCGCAACACGCTCGGCTTCCCGCTGCTCTCGGACCCGGAGGGCGACGTGCGCGGGCGGTTCGGCGTGGCCCGCGGCTTCGGCCCGCTGCCGACCAAGCGGGCCACGTTCGTCATCGGCACCGACCGCCGCGTCCTGGAGATCGTCCGCAGCGAGTTCCGGATGAGCGCGCACGCGGACCGGGCGCTGGCCGCCCTGCGCGCGGCCGGCGCCCGGTAACCGCGCTAACGGCGGCTGCGGACCAGCAGGTACACGAAGTACGGCGTCCCGATGACCGCCGTCATCAGGCCCGCGCCGAGCTGCGCCGGCGCGATCACCGTGCGGCCGAGCAGATCGGAGGCGCACACCAGGATCGCGCCGAGCAGCATCGCGACGGGCACGACCCGTACGTGCCTGCGGCCCACGAGGGCGCGTGCCGCGTGCGGGGCGATGAGGCCGACGAAGCCGATCGTGCCCGCCGCGGCCACGGCCGTGGCGCTGAGCAGCACGCTCAGGACGAGGAAGCCGAAGCGGCCGCGCGCGAGGTCGAGGCCGAGCAGGCGCGGGGTGTCCTCGTCGAGGGAGACGAGGTCGAGTTCCCTGCGCCGGACGACCGTGACGGCGGTGGCGATCAGGAGCACCGCCGCCACCGGCAGGACGTCGGTCCCCGTGCGCCCGTACGTCGAACCCGACAGCCAGATCAGGGCCTTGGTGGCGCTGAACCGGTCGGTGAGCACGATCAGCAGGCTGATCAGCGCGGTCGCGCCGGTGGCGACGCCCATGCCGATCAGGACGAGCCTGCTCTGCTGGAACCCGCCCTTCGCGGCGAGCCCGAACACGAGCGAGGAGCTGAGCGCGGCGCCCGCGAGCGCCGCGCCCGCGATGGCCCACGCCCCGGCCCCCGGCGCGGTGGTGACGAGCAGGACGGCGCCGAGCCCCGCGCCGCCGGAGACGCCGAGGGTGCCGGGTTCGGCGAGCGGGTTGCGGCTGACGGACTGGACGAGGGTGCCGGAGAGGGCGAGCGCCGCGCCCGCGGTGAGGGCGGCCAGGACGCGCGGCACCCGGGTGTCGAGGACGAAGCTGACGGCCTGCCCGGCCCGCCCGGTCAGCCAGTTGGTGACGTCGCCGAGGAGCAGCGTGTTGTCGCCGACGAGGACCCCGGCGACGGTCGCGCCGATCAGGACGGCCACGAGGACGACCACGGTGAGCGTGAACGCGGCCCGGCTCGGGATGCGCAGGTGCTCCTGCGCGGCGGCGGCGTCGCCGTCCCGCATCCGTACGGCCATGACGACGAGGAAGACGGCGCCGACGACGCTGGTGACGACGCCGGTCGGCACGGTCACCGCGGTCTCGGCCGAGGTCACGGTGCGCAGCAGCACGTCGGCGCCGAGCACGAGCGCCGCGCCGACGAGCCCGGCGACGGGGATCCGCAGCCGGTGCCGTACGAGGGGACGGATCCGGCGCGCGAGCGGCCGCACGAGGGCCGGTGCGCACAGACCGACGAAGCCGATGGGCCCGGCGAGCGTCACCGACGCGGCCGACAGGAGCGCGGCGAGGACGACCGCGAGGACGCGGGTGGAGCGGACGGAGACGCCCAGGCCGCGCGCCGCTTCGTCGCCGAGGGCGAGGGCGTCGACGCGCCGGGCGAGGAAGCCGAGCGCGATCAGGGCGGCGAGCACGACCGGCGCCATGCGGACGATGCCGCCGAAGCCGTTCTGGCTGATGCTGCCCTGGGCCCACTGGTAGATGCCGTCGGTGGACTCGGGGAACAACAGGAGCAGCGCCTCGACGACGGCGTTGAGGCCGAGGGTCAGCGCGCTGCCCGCGAGAACGAGGCGCACCGATCCGGCCCCGCGTCCGGCGAGGCCGAGGACGACGGCGGCCGCCGCGAGGCCCCCGGCGAACGCCACCGAGGACGAGGCGAGCAGCGGCAGGCTGACCCCGGTCACGGTGAGCACGCTCAGGGCGAGGTACGAACCGGCGTTGACCGCGAGGGTGTCGGGCGCGGCGAGCACATTGCGGCTGACGGCCTGGAGGACGGCGCCGGCCGCGCCGAGCGCGACGCCGACGAGGATCCCGGCGACCATGCGGGGCAGCCGGGAGGCGACGACCACGGAGGCGTCGCCCTCGTCGGCGCGCCCGGTGAGCGCCTTCCACACCTGGCCCGCGCCGACGGACGCGGTGCCCTGGGTGATGTCGACGACGGCCAGGGCGAGAACGAGAAGGAGGAGCCCGACCGTCACCGCGACCGCGCCCGAGAGGGACCGGGTCGTGCGCTCGGGCATGGCGGCGGGGGTTGCGGTGACGGTCATGGCCTACTTCGTGAGAGTGCTGACGACCGCGTCGATGTACTTCTCCATCGACTTCGGTCCACCGAACATCCAGATGCCATCGTCGAGGCGGTGCACGTCACCGGCCTTGACGAAGGGCAGCGACTTCCAGACGGAGTTTCCGGCGAGGTCCTTGGTGAAGACGTCGGTCTCGGCCTTGTTGCCGATGTAGAGGAACCGGGTGTCCTTGCCGAGCCCGGTCAGCCCTTCCACGTCGGTGGTGGCGAGGCCGTAGTCCTTGTCGCCCTTGAGCTTCCAGGCGTTCTTCAGGCCGAGCGCCTCGTTGACGGTGCCGACCTGGGAGGCGCTGGTGTAGGCGCGCACGGAGACCTGGTTGGAGGCGGAGTAGCCGTCGGCGAAGGCGATCTCCTTCCCGGCGAGGCCCGCGTCCTTCAGCGCCTTGCGGCCCGCGGCGACCTTGGCCTCGTACTCCGTCTTGGCGGCCTTGGCCTCGGTCTCCTTGCCGGTCGCCTTGGCGATGGTGTCGAGCGTGGCGTTCATCTGCCCGATCTGGTCGGCGCCGTTGGCGGCCTTGACCTGGAGAACGGGGGCGATCTTCTTCATCTGCTTGATCGCGGACGCCGACAGGTCGGTGGTGGCGACGATGAGATCGGGGGCGAGGCCCGCGATGGTGTCCATGCTGGGCTCGCCGCGGGTGCCGATGTCCTTGGGCGAGCCGGTCAGCGGGGCGGCCTTGTCCCACGCCGTGTAGCCCTTGACGTCGGCGACGCCCACGGGGTCGACGCCGAGGGTGACGAGGGACTCGACGACGTTCCACTCGGTGCCGACGACCTTGGTGGCCGCGTGGTCGAGCGTCACCTTGGCACCGTTGGCGTCGGTGACGGTGATCTTCTCGCTCTTGCTGTCGGCCGAGGCCTTGGCGGGCTCGGACGAACCGCAGCCGGACAGGGCGAGGGCTGCCGCGGTGGCGGCGGCCGCGGTGATCAGGAGTCGTCTCATGGCGTGCTGTGGAGCCTTTCGCTTCTGCTGTGGTGCCGGCCCATCGCGCGGGTGCGCAGCCGGCCGGTGAGGGGGTCGGTGTCGACGTCGATGCGGATGCCGTACGTCTCGGAGAGCCGCTCGGGCCGGAGGACGTCCTCCGGTGTGCCGTCGGCGATGATGCGTCCCGCGCTGAGCAGGGCGATCCGGTCGGCGACGGCCGCGGCCTGGTCGAGGTCGTGCAGGACGACGCCGACGGCGATGCCGTCGTCGTCCGCGAGGTCCCGCATCAGATCGAGGAGTTCGACCTGGTAGCGCAGGTCGAGGTAGGTGGTGGGCTCGTCGAGCAGGAGCACGCCGGTCTGCTGCGCGAGGCAGCCCGCGAGCCACACCCGCTGCAACTGGCCGCCGGAGAGCTGGTCGACGCCGCGCTCGGCGAGTCCGGCGACCCCGGTCATGGCGAGCACGCGCTCGACCACCTCGGCGCCGTCGGGGTCGGTGCGCCCCCAGCGGCCCCGGTAGGGATAGCGGCCGAACTCGACCACATCGCGGACGGTGAGCCCGGCGGGCGTGGGGCGGCTCTGCGTCAACAGGGCGACCCTGCGCGCGAACTGACGGGTCGTGAGGCCGAATCCGTCCGTCGCGTCGGTGGTCCCGGGGTCGAGGGTCAGCGTGCCCGTGCGGGCGCCCTGGAGCCGGGCGATCGTGCGCAGCAAGGTCGACTTGCCGCTGCCGTTGGGGCCGACCAGGGCGGTCACTTCGCCGGGCCGCAGGACGAGGGCCGCGTCGTGCACGACGTCGACGCCGTCGTACGACACGGTCACCTGCGCGGCCGACAGCTCGTGACCGCGCGGACGTGGGGCGCTGCCTGCGCGTTCACCAGATCTCACGAATCGAAGGTTAGCCTAACCTTATCTGGCGCGAAACCACCCCTCACCTGTGCACACGCGAACCGGCTCCCCGCTGCGTGACAGCAGGGGCGGGTGGTAATGTTCTCGGACCTTTCGCATGAGTCGAGGAGCCGAACATGGTGGGTGACGACGACATCTCCGGATGAGATCCGGATCTGACAGGCCATCGGCCGGTGCCACGTACGCCGTGGAGCATCGCACGCCGTCATGGCCTCACAGTCGTCCCCTTTTCCATGTCCGGGTGGCCCTTTGCCGGCCCCCGCCCTCTCCGTGAGGTCTCCCCATGCCCGACATGTCCGTCATCTGCTCGAACCTGTCCTTCTCCTGGCCGGACGACACCCCCGTGCTCGACTCCCTGTCGTTCACCGTGCCCACCGGCCGCACCGGCCTCGTGGCGCCCAACGGCTCCGGCAAGAGCACGCTGCTGCGGCTCATCGCCGGTGAACTGACCCCGACCAGGGGCTCGGTCACCGTCCACGGCACCCTCGGCCACCTCCCGCAGACCCTCCCGCTCAGCGGCGGCCTCACCGTGGCCGAGGTCCTCGGCGTCGACGCCGTGATCCGCGCCCTCGACGCCGTCGAGTCCGGCGACGTGGACGAGGAGCACTTCACCGTCATCGGCGACGACTGGGACATCGAGGAGCGCACCCGCGCCCAGCTCGACGCGCTCGGCCTCGGCGGGATCGCCCTCGACCGCCCCCTCGCCACCCTCAGCGGCGGCCAGGCCGTCTCGCTCGGCCTCGCCGCACAGCTCCTGAAGCGCCCGGACGTCCTCCTCCTGGACGAGCCCACCAACAACCTCGACCTCGACGCCCGCCACCACCTCTACGACGTCCTGGAGCAGTGGCACGGCACGCTCCTCCTGGTCAGCCACGACCGCGCGCTCCTCGACCGCATGGACCGCATCGCCGAACTCCACGCCGGTGAACTCCGCCTCTTCGGCGGCAACTTCACCGCCTACGAGGAAGCCGTACGGGCCGAGCAGGAGGTCGCCGAGAAGAACGTCCGCAACGCCGAGCAAGAGGTGAAACGGGAGAAGCGCGAGCTCCAGCAGGCCCGCGAACGCGCCGACCGGCGCGCCTCCAACGCCGCCCGCAACCTGAAGAACGCCGGGCTCCCCCGCATCTTCGCCGGGAACATGAAGCGCGGCGCCCAGGAGGCGGCGGGCAGGGCCGGACAGACGCACGCCCACCGGGTCGGCGAGGCTCAGGCGCGGCTCGACGCGGCCGAGCGCGCCGTGCGCGACGAGCCCACCCTCGCCCTCGACCTGCCGGACACCCGCGTGCCCGCCGGACGCACCGTCTTCCACGGCGAGGGGCTGCGTCTCAAGCGCGGCGACCGGGAGCTGTTCGCGGGCGAGGGCGTCGACCTCACCGTGCGCGGGCCCGAGCGCATCGCGCTGACCGGTCCCAACGGCACGGGCAAGACCTCGTTGCTGCGGCTGATCAGCGGTGACCTCGCGCCCGACGAGGGCACGGTCAGGCGCGCCGACGGCCGCGTCGCCTACCTCTCCCAGCGCCTCGATCTGCTCGATCCGGACCGTACGGTCGCCGAGAACTTCGCCGGGTTCGCGCCGGAACGGCCCGAGGCCGAGCGCATGAACCTGCTTGCCCGCTTCCTCTTCCGCGGGCCGCGCGCCCAGCTGCCCGTCGGCGTGCTCTCCGGCGGCGAACTCCTGCGCGCGACCCTGGCCTGCGTCCTGTGCGCCGAACCCGCGCCGCAGCTCCTCCTCCTGGACGAGCCGACGAACAACCTGGACCTGGCCGGTGTCGCCCGCCTGGAGAGCGCGCTCACCGCCTACAAGGGCGCGTTC
Organism: Streptomyces sp. SGAir0957; assembly: GCF_043523415.1. Taxonomy (NCBI): domain Bacteria; kingdom Bacillati; phylum Actinomycetota; class Actinomycetes; order Kitasatosporales; family Streptomycetaceae; genus Streptomyces; species Streptomyces sp. SGAir0957. Next base: position 7,755,836 of record NZ_CP027293.1, on the reverse strand, counting down.
CTCGTGGTCAGCCATGACGAGCGGTTCCTCGCCACGATCGGCGTCGACCGTGCGCTGCGCCTCGCCGACGGCCGCCTCACCGAGACCGCCGTGCGGGAGGTGGGCGACGATGCCTGAACCGGCCCTGCTCGCCCACGACCTCGTCCGCACCCTGGGCACCCGGCGCGTCCTGGACGGCGTCTCCCTCACCGCCTCCCCCGGCCACCGCATCGGCCTCATCGGCGAGAACGGTGTCGGCAAATCGACACTGCTGCGGCTGCTCGCCGGAGCGGACACCCCCGACGCCGGAACCGTCGAACGCCCCCGCGACCTCGGCTTCCTTCACCAGGAGATGCCGTACGACGCCGGGACGACCCTCGCCGACGTCCTGGCCGACGCGCTGCGCGAGGCCCGCGACGACCTCGCCGAGCTGGAACGCCTCGGCGACCTCCTCGCCCGCACCCCCGAGGACGACGCCTCCTGCCCGGAGCTGCTCGACTCCTACGGGCGGCGGCTCGAAAGCGCCCAGGAGCGCGAGGTCTGGGACGCCGACCGGCGCGCCGCCCTCACCCTGACCGGGCTCGGCCTCGACGCGCTCCCGCACACCCGGACCCTCGGGTCTTTGTCGGGCGGACAGCGCGGCCGCCTCGCTCTCGCGGCGCTCCTCGTACGGCGGCCCTCCGCGCTGCTCCTGGACGAGCCGACGAACCACCTCGACGACGGCGCGGCCCGCTTCCTGGAGGAGCAACTGCGGGCGCTGCCCGGCGCGGTGGTCCTGGCCAGCCACGACCGCGCCTTCCTCGACGCCGTCTGCACGGATCTCATCGACCTCGATCCGGCCGTCGACGGACCCGTGCGCTACGGCGGGAACTACAGCGCCTACCTGGCGCAGAAGCGGGCCGAGCGCGAGCGGTGGGAGCGGCGGTACGCCGAGGAGCAGGAGGAGTTGGAGCGGCTGCGGACCTCGGCCGGGGTCACCGCGCACCGGGTCGCCCCCGACCGGGGCATGCGCGACAACGAGAAGATGGGGTACGGCGTCCGGGCGAACCGGGTGCAGAGCCAGATCGCCCGGCGCGTGCGCAACGCGGGCCGCCGCCTCGACGAGCTGGAGCGCCGCCAGGTCGGGGAGCCGCCGCGCCCGCTGCGGTTCCGGCCGGTATCGCTCGGCGGAGCCGACGGGGCCGACGGGGCCGACGGGGCCGACGGGGCCGACGGGGCCGACGAGCCCCTGGTGGCGCTGCGGCACGCGCGCGTGGCGGGCCGGCTGTACCTGGACCGGCTCGATGTGTCCCCCACCGAGCGGCTGTTGGTGACCGGGGTGAACGGCAGCGGCAAGTCGACCCTGCTCGCCGTGCTGGCGGGACGACTGCCCGTCGAGGGCGAGGTGCGCCGCAGGGAGGGCGCGAGCGTGGGGCTGCTCGCGCAGGACTCCGTGTTCGCCCGGCCCGAGCGGACGGCACGCGAGACCTACACGCGCGTGCTCGGCTTCGAGCGGGCCGACGCGGTGCCGCTGCGCTCCCTCGGGCTGCTGCCCGAGAGCGACCTCGACAAGCAGGTCGGGCAGCTCTCGGTCGGGCAGCGGCGGCGGCTCGCGCTCGCCCTGCTCATGGCGGCCCCGCCCGCACTCCTGCTCCTGGACGAGCCGACGAACCATCTGTCCCCGCGCCTGTGCGACGAGTTGGAGGACGCGCTGGGCGCGGGCCCCGGCGCGCTCGTGGTCGCCAGCCACGACCGGTGGCTGCGCGGCCGGTGGCAAGGGCGGGAGCTACGGCTCGACGCGCACGCGCAGTGATCACCGTGCTCATTTTTCGCCAATAGACCGCACTTTTCACGCTTCCTCATGCTCGCAACGTGCTGTTAACCCGGCGATCACCATTGCACAGCTAATCTTCCTCTTGACCATTGGTTGACCAACCATTGGTTTCTGCTTGAAGTTTGAAACCCGTGGGAGGAGGCACGCGTTGCGAGGTCGGAGGGGCCGAACCTGGGTGACACTGGCCGTCGCGGCCGTGCTCACCCTGTCGTCCTTCGCTTTCGCACGTGCGTTCACTCCCGCACATGAGCCGCGGCCGTGGACGGTGGCGGCCGCCGCCGAGCGGATTCCGGTTGCCGCACCCGGGCAGCCGCGCGCCCACGACCCGGTCGAGGCGCTCCGCGCCAGGGACCGGCACCGGGCCGCCGCCCGCGGCGCCCAGTCCCCCGGCCCCGCCCCGCTGCCCGCGGGGCGGCGGCACCCGGCGTTCGCCCCGTTTCTCCCGGTCACGGACGTGCGCGCCCGCCCGTGCCGCTCCGTGCCGGACCTCACCCCCGCCGCGCTGCAGGTCTTCCTCTGCTGACAGGGGGCTGCCACCCCCCACCGTCCTGTCAGTCCGACGCGCCCCCACGGCGCGCCAGGAGGAAACGTCACGTCATGCAGCCCCTCATCGACCACGCCCGTACGTTCGGACAGCGCCCCGAGGAGTTCGCCGGGCTCGCCGAAGGGCAGTCCCCCCAGGCCCTGTTCATCACCTGCTCCGACTCGCGGGTCGTGCCCGCGCTGATCACCGGCGCCCGCCCCGGGGAGCTCTTCGAGCTGCGCACCGCGGGCAACATCGTGCCCGACCCGGCCGGCGGCCCCTGCGGCGAGGCCGCGACCATCGAGTACGCCGTCGAGGTGCTCGGCGTCCAGGACATCGTCGTGTGCGGGCACTCGCACTGCGGCGCCGTCGGCGCGCTGGTGCGCGGCGACGACCTCACGGCCGTCCCCCAGGTCCGCGACTGGCTCGCGCACGCGGCGACAGGGCCCACCGGCAAGGACCCCTCGGACCCGACGGTCGAGGCGGCCGTGCAGCAGCACGTCGTGACCCAGCTGGAGCGGCTGCGCACGTACCCGTGCGTGCAGCGGCGGCTCGCGGACGGCCGCGTGCGCCTGCACGGCTGGTACTACGAGGTGCACACCGGCCGCGTCCGGACGCACCGCGCCGGGACCGACGCCTTCGAGGCGCTGTGAGCGCCCCCGAGCGCGCGGCCACGCGCAAGTACCCCCATCTGCGGGCCGACTTCACCGCCTCCCTCGTCGTCTTCCTCGTCGCGCTGCCGCTGTGCGTGGGCGTCGCGGTCGCCTCGGGCGTCCCGGCCGAACTCGGCCTGGTCACCGGCATCGTCGGCGGCATCGTCACCGGGCTCATGCGCGGCAGCAGCCTCCAGGTGTCGGGCCCGGCGGCCGGGCTCACCGTCCTCGTGTACGAGGCCGTGGACGAGTTCGGTCTGCCGGTGCTCGGCGTCATCGTCCTGGCGACCGGGCTGCTCCAGATCGGCATGGGCGCCCTGAGGATCGGCCGCTGGTTCCGGGCCATCTCGGTGTCGGTGGTCGAGGGGATGCTCGCCGGGATCGGGCTGGTCCTCATCGCGGGCCAGCTCTACACCGTCCTGGACGCGAAGGCGCCGGAGTCGGGGCTCGGCAAGATAGCCGGGCTGCCGGAGGCGCTCGTCGGCGTCGCGAGCAGTACCGCGGGGCTCGCCTCGCTCGCGCTCGGCGCGGGCACCGTCGCGGTCCTGGTGCTGTGGAAGCACCTGCCCGCGCGCGTGCGGGTGGTTCCCGGGCCGCTCGCCGCGGTCGGCCTCGCGACGGCGGCCTCGGTCGTCTTCTCCGCGCCCGTGACCACCGTCGAGGTCAACGGGCTTCTCGGGTCGATCCAGCCGCCGTCCATGGACGCCTTCGGCGAACTCGCGGGCATCGGGCTGATCGGCACCATCGTGGCGTTCACGCTCATCGCGTCCGCCGAGTCCCTGTTCAGCGCGGCGGCCGTGGACCGGATGCACGACGGGCCCCGGACCGCGTACGACAAGGAGCTGATGGCGCAGGGCGCGGGCAACGCGGTGTGCGGTGTGCTCGGCGCGCTGCCGATGACCGCGGTGATCGTGCGCAGCTCGGCCAACGTGCAGGCGGGCGCCCGCACCAAGGCGTCCCGCGTCCTGCACGGCGTCTGGCTGCTGCTGTTCGCGGCCCTGCTGCCGGGCGTCCTCGCCTACATCCCGCTCCCGGCGCTCGCGGGCGTCCTGGTGCACGCGGGGGCCAAACTGATCCCGGCCCGCTCGCTCGTGACGTTGTGGCGCGAGCACCGGGGCGAGGCGCTGATCCTGGTCGTCACCGCGGTGTCGATCGTCGCGGTCAGCATGTTCGAGGGCGTCCTCGTCGGCATCGCTCTGTCCGTCGCCAAGACGGCCTGGGACGCCTCGCACGTGAAGCTGGAGGTCTTCGACAAGGGGGCGGGCCCCGTCCAGGCGTACCTGACGGGCAACGCGACGTTCCTGCGGCTGCCGAAGATCCTCGACAGCCTGGAGGCGTTGCCGCAGAACCGGCCCGTCGAGCTGCATCTGTCCGGGGTGCACCACCTCGACCACGCGTGCAGGACGGCCCTGGAGAACTGGGCGGAGCGGCACAGTTCCGCCGAGACGGAACCGGTGAAGGTCACCACCGAGGCCACCACCAAGGTCACCACCAAGGTCACCACCACCTGACCCGCCGTCAGTCGTCGAGCACGGCGGCGACCGCCTCGATCTCCACGAGCTGGTCGTGGTAGCCGAGCACCGTGACCCCCATCAGGGTGCTCGGCACGTCGTGCTCGCCGAACGCGTCGCGGACCACTTCCCAGGCCGTCACCAGGTCCGGCTGCCGGGCCGACGCGACGAGTACACGGGTGCTGATGACGTCCTGGAGGTCCGCGCCCGCCGCGGCGAGCGCGGTCCGCAGGTTCTCGACGCAGCGGGCCGCCTGGCCCGCGTAGTCACCGACGGCGACGGTCGCGCCGTCCTCGTCCAGCGGGCAGGACCCGGCGAGGAAGATCAGCCGCGCGCCGGCCGGCGCGGTCGCCGCGTACGCGTACTCGGCGACGTCGGATAGCGCGGCCGAGCGGATGAGGGTGACGGCACGGACCATGGGGGGCATCCCTTCTGACAGTGGCGCCGCGCCCGGGTCCGGCCCGGTCGCGGCGCCCCATCAGATCACGGCTGCCAGCGCATGGTCGCGCAGTTGTTGCCCGCCGCCTTGCCGTCGAGACGGTCCGTCAGCCAGTCGATGGCGCTGCCCTGGTCGGTCAGGAGCGGCGCGAAGTGGTTGAGCAGGGCGCGCCCCACGTTCGGCAGGATCACCGGCTTGTACGTGACCTGGGCGCCGCGCCCGCACCAGTCGACGGCCATCTGCCGCGCCTGGCCGTGCGGCACGAGGTTGTCGCTGACACCGGTGGCCACCCGGACCGGACCGGCCGGCTTCATCGTGCCGATCCGCTGCTCGGCGAGGAACGCCTGGAGCTTCGGCTCGGACGCGATGATCTCCGCGAGGGACTTTCCGTCGCTGGTCCAGTCCGCGCTGCGGGCCGAGTTGTAGCGGAAGATGGTGTCGCCCACGCACATCGTCGACAGGTCGTCGAGCGCGGCCCGGCCCTTGTCGTTGAGGTGCGCCTCGGCGATCGGCCGCAGCTCCGGGTCGGACTGCAGGAACCCGTTGAGGGACCAGCCGAGGGCGCCCGCGAGATCGGTGCCGTCGATGCCCTTCGTCGTCTCCAGCAGATCGGCGGGCGGCGCCCCCGCGTACGTACCGGCGAGGGTGATCTCGGGCGCGTACGAGGGCTGGAGTTCGGCGGCGGCCGCGGTGGCGCCGCCGCCCTGGCTGTAGCCGAACAGGCCGACGCGGGAGGCGGCGGTGACCGTCGCGCCCTGGAGCGCGCGGGCGGCACGGACCGCGTCGAGCACGGCGTGGCCCCCGTCGAGCCGGTTGACGTAGGTGTGCAGCCGGTCGGTGGCGCCCAGGCCGACGTAGTCGGTGACGACGACCGCGACGCCCTGCGCGAGCAGCCGGTAGATCGACAGGTCCTCGTAACCGACCGACACCGTCTCGCCGTTGAGGCTCAGCGGGTGCTCCAGGCCGAGCGAGGCCGCGCACTGGTCGCCCTGGCCCATGGTGCCGGGCGCCACGGCGACGAGCGGGCGCGGCCCCGTGCCGCGCCACTTCGCGGTCGGCTCGATGTAGGCGCCGGTGACCGCGGCGGGGCCGCCGGTCGAGTCGGTCGTGCGGTACATGATGCGGGTCGCCTTGCCGGGCAGCGGGCCGTGCAGCGTCGGCAGGCTCAGGGCCAGCTTGAGAGGCTCGCTGCGGATGAGCGCGCCGTTGGCGTCGGGCAGTTCGGCGGGCGGGTTGTAGAACTCGGGGATGGTGACGCCGCGCGAGACCACGTTCTGCGCGCCGGTCGCCGCGGCGGCGGCGGGCAGGGCCTGCGCGCCGACACAGGCGGCGACGGTGACGGCGGCGGCCAGCAGGCGGGCGGGAGCGGGCATGGCAAACCTCCAGAGTGCAGGCGGAGTTGGGGCTCCGGACCTGGCGGAGTCGGCCGGGGCGGGGCAGGCCGACGGTGCGTGCGGCCCGGTCGTCCCACCGTCCCCACGCATTCGCGGGGACGGTATCCAGGACGGCGTTACCGCGGGTAGCACTCGGAGGGTTACGTTTCAGTAACTTACTTGCGCGTAGAAAAGCACGCGCCGCTTACGCGTTGACGTCGAACGGCACGCCCGAGGGCAGCGCACCCGCGAGATGACTGGCGAAACTGCTGTCCTTCAGGCCGAAGTTGGCGCTCCCGAAGTCGTACGCGCTCAGCTTGTCGCGCAGCCCGGCCGGATAGCCGTTCCAGCCGACGAGCGTCGGGAACTGCCAGGTGCCCTTGTGGTTCTCCGGCGGTTCGTCGTTCGCGGACGCCGGACGGAAGCAGTGCGTGCCGATGCCGTCCTTGTGATAGACGATCTTGGGATGGGTGCCGTCCCAGCGGATCTGGTCGCGGGGGTAGACGTGGAACCCGCCGTGGGCGGAGGTCGAGACGTAGGCGGCCTGCCCGTCGTGCACCCAGACGACCACGTGCTCCCAGTCGTTGCGGTGCCCGCCGAGCCCGCTGCCCGCGACCGCCTGGTCCTTCTCGAAGTAGAGCCCGTACAGGATGGCGCACCAGCCGTTGTTGCACTTGGTGCGGGAGTAGCCGTTGGTGTTGTCGAGGTCGGAGGCGTCGCGGCACTGCCCGTTGAGCGCGCCGCTCGGCTTGAGTCCGCCGTTGACCGTGCCGTCGGGCCCGATGGCGGGGGTGGGATAGCAGCCGTCGGTGTCGTAGTCGTAGGCGGGCTGGTAGGTCTGCTCGGTCGCGTCGGCGTTGCCGGGCAGCGCCATCGGCGGCGCGGCGAGGGCGCTGCCCGCGAAGCCGATGACGAGGGCGAGGGCGCCGCCGGTGGCGAGAGCGGCGCGGCGGATGGTGCGGGAGGGGTTCACGGCGTCTCCTGCGCGCGTCGGCGCGGGGCACGGCATGACGCTCGGATCATGCCGTGCCCCGCGTTCCCAGTGGTCAGGCTGTGTGCAGGGTCAGTCCGTAGCGGCCCAGGATCTCGTTGATGGGCTGGTACCAGGTCTCACCGCCGCTGCTGCAGTTGCCCCAGCCGCCGGAGGTGACGCCCTGGGCCTGGTCGCCGCTGATGAACGAGCCGCCGGAGTCGCCGCCTTCGGCGCACACGCTCGTCTTCGTCATCTGGTGGACGGCGCCCTGGCTGTAGTTGACGGTCTCGTTCTTGGCGAGGACCGTGCCGCAGTGCCAGTGCGTGGTGGAGCCGGAGCGGCAGATGGAGGCGCCGACCGGAGCCTCGTTCGAGCCGCGCACGAGCTGGTCGGAGACCGTGCCCCAGCCGAGGACGACCGGGACGGTCCACCAGCCGCTGCCGACGTTGACCCAGGCGTAGTCGTTGTCGGGGAACGACGAGCCCTGGAAGTTGCCGACGTACGAGCCGTCCCAGCCGCTCACGCTCTGCCCGGCGCCGCCGCAGTGGCCGGCCGTGACGAAGCCGCCGTGGACGGAGAAGCCGATGGAACAGCGGACGTTGCCCGTGTAGTACGGGTCGCCGCCGACCGTGCCCGCGGCGAAGGTGCTCGGGGCGTGCTCGGTGGCACGGACCGTCAGCGGGCCCGCCTTGCCCGCGCGGGCGAGGAACGCCTTGACATCGTTGTCGTCCCGCTTGGCGTCGAGCACCTCGACGACGACGCGGTTGGACTGCCAGTCGACGCGCCAGCTGCTCACGCCGGCCGGGGCGTCGAGCGCGTCGATGCGCTTCTTGGCGGCGTCGAGCTGGGCCGCGCTGTGGCCGACGAGCTTGACGGTGGCTCCCGTGGCCCGTACCGCGGCGGCCTTGGCGCGGTCGGTGACGGCGACGGTCAGCTCCTGGTCCGTGGGGGTCAACCAGGAACCGGCGTAGGCGGATCCGGCGGCGCTCCGGGCCTTCTTCTCGGTGGCGGTCGCCTGCTTCTCGGCCGCGAGTCGCGCCTTGGCCTGCGGCGCGGTGAGGCCGAAGTCGCGCTGCATTGCGGTGAGGAGGCCCTCGGAGGCGGCGGGGCGCTCGGCCCGGGGGGTGTCCGCGCCGGCCGCCTGGGCCGGGAGGAACCCGGCGGTGGCGCAGGCTCCGGAGACCAGGAGAGCGGTCAGGACGGCGCGTATGGGTCTGGTACGTCGCATGGGTCGGCCCTTCGTCGTTTCCCGTGTGGTGTGGGGTTGGCACAGGGGTGGAACGGCACGCGGGGTGCGCTCGTGCGGCAACGTCGTTGCGGTTCTGTGCAGTTCAGTGGAGTTCCGTGCGGTTCACTGGGGAGCGTAGCGAGTGATCATGAGCAGGTCCATGCCAATGGAGCGATGTGTTCCGGGCATTGTCCCGGCCGGGGCCGAGCGGGCCGGTGCGACGGTGAACTGCGGTTTCGCAGGCGGGGGTTGCGGGAAGCGCGCGGGGTGCGGGCCGGGCGCGGGTGTCTTGATCACGCCGTCGGACGGGCCGGGGGCGCGCGTTTCAGGCCAGGGCGTCGTCCAGGCGGGCGGGGGTCATTCGGCGGAGCGAGCCAGCCCGGCGCGCAGCCTCTCCGCCAGGGCGTCGGCCTCGGCCGGGGACATTTGCTCCTCCTCGGGGCGGCCGAGGTAGCCGAAGACGCGTGGCCCGCGCCGGTCCGCCGGGAGGTCCGCGCTGCGCGGGACCACGTGGAAGTGGACGTGCGCGAAGCCCTCCGCCTCCGCGAACTGGACGACGTACGTCTTCGCGCACCCGGTCACCTCGCGCAGGGCCCGGGAGAGACGGACCTGCCAGGTGCCGAGCGTGGCGGCCTCCGCGTCGCTCAGGTCGTGCACGGCGGTGACATGGCGCCGGGGCAGGAGCACCAGCCAGCCCGGGAGCGCGGTGCCGAAGGCGTGGGCGGCGCGCCAGTGCGGGTCGGAGGCGATGTGCTCGCGGGGCGGCAGCCGGTCGGCGTCCGCCTCGGCGGCGCAGGCGTGGCAGGTGGCGGCGGACGACGGTGCGACGAGCGGTGTCATGCGGTCACTCTGCCCCGGGGCGCGCGCCTAGGCTGCGGCCATGACGGAAAGCATGTCGCCGAGTGCGGTGGCGCAGGAGCACGCGGATCTGTTGCGGGAGCGGCTCAAGGAGCGGATCTACGCCTCGCTCACCCTGCTGGCCGTCCTGGTGGGGCAGGCGCAGAGCGGGCATCCGCGGCACGCGGGCGCGGCGGTGTCGGTCGCGGTGACGGCGCTCGGGCTGTGGCTGGCGACGATCGTCGCGGACCTCCAGGCGCACCCGGTGGCGCACGGGCGGATGCCCAGGCTGCCGGAGATCCGGCACACGGTGTTCACCAGCAGCCCGTTGCTGACCAGCGCGATCGGTCCGCTCCTGGTGATCGCGCTGTCGGCGGTGGGCGTCGTGGAGCTGACCACGGCGCTGTGGATCGCGGTGGGCAGCGAGGTCGCGGCGCTGGCCGCCTGGGGTGTCACCGGCGGCCGGCGGGTCGGCGCGGGCCGTATCGGCGCGCTGGTGACGGGCGCGCTCAACGCCGTGATCGGCATCGGGGTCGTCGCGGTGAAGCTGATCGCGGGGCATTGAGGCCCGCCCCGCGGCTCCCGTCGTCAGTCCAGGTCCAGGACCTGCCGGACCGTGCGGACCACCCCGTTCTCCGTGTGGGGCGGGGCCTGGTGGCGGGCGCGGCGGTGGACCTCCGGGTGGGCGTTGGCCATGGCGTAGGACCAGTCGGCGGCGTCGAGCATCTCCAGGTCGTTGAGGTAGTCGCCGAAGACCATGGTCTGGGCGGGGGTGACGCCGAGCGCCCGCTGGAGGCCGCGGACGGCCTCGCCCTTGTTGGCGCGGGGGTTCATGACGTCGACCCAGTGCTCGCTGGAGACGACGACCTGGTGGGAGTCGGCGAGCACGGCGAGGGCGGGGGCGGTGGTCTCCTCGGCGCGGCCGAAGTCGAACAGCGCGACCTTGATCACCTCGTCGTCGACGGCGGTGGCGTCCTCGACGATCTCGTGCCGGTGGTAGTACTTGCGGACCTCGGTCATGAACGCCTCGTCGGACCGCTCCACGTACGCGGACCGTTTGCCGCAGACGACGACGCCCGCGTCGACCCCCTGCTCGGTGAGCTGCCGTACCACCTTGACCAGCCAGGAGGCGGTCTCGGGGTCGAGCGGGTCGGAGCTGAGTTCGACGCCGCCGCGGACCACATAGGTCCCGTTCTCCGCGATGTAGACCATGGAGCCGTCGTCCACGGCGGCGAACTGGTCGGCGAGGGTCGCGTACTGGCGGCCGCTCGCGGGGCAGAAGACGATGCCGCGCCGGTCCAGTTCGGCGAGGAGCGGCCAGAGGTCGTCGGGTATGTGTCCGTCGGCGTCCAGGAGGGTGCCGTCCATGTCGGTGACGACGAGGCGGATGTCCGGGTGGCGGTGCGTGTTCACAAGTGTTCCTCAGTACGGGTACCCACCCAGTCTAAGGAAGCGTCCGGGCTGGTCGCGCCCTTGATCGGGGCGGGCGGCCCGGCCTGCCGCGCGGCCCGCCCCGGGGACCGGTCACCGGCGCCGGGACCGCGGGGCCGCGGCGGCGTCACGCCGGGTCCGCGACGACGGCGGCGGGCAGGGGCGCCGCGTCGCGCTCGGCCCGGCGCAGGAGCGTCGCCGCGACGAGACCGCCGGTCAACACGGCCGCGGCGCCCACGAGTTGACCCGTTTCGAGGGCCGAGCCGAACGCCCGCGTCACCGTGCGGCGTTCCTCGGCCGAGCCGGCCGCGGCCAGAGCCGCCGGGAGGGAGGCCGCCGCCACCGGGACGAGCGCGGCGAAGCGGGAGCTGAGAACCGCGCCGAGGACGGCGACGCCGAGGCCGCTGCCGAACTCGGTGACGGTGCCCTCGATGCCCGCGCCCGCGCCCGCCTTCTCGCGGGGCATGGAGCCGAGGACGGCGACCGCCATCGCCGGGTTGGCGAACGCGCAGCCGACGCCCATGAGGACGAGCCCGGTGAGCAGCCCGCCGTACCCGTCCACGACCCGCCCGGCGAGGGCGACGGCGGCGAGGCCGCAGGCGAGGAGCGTCATGCCGAGGGCGACGGAGCCCGGGATGCCGAGCCGGGTGCCGAAGCGGGCGGAGACGCCGGTGAAGTTGAGCAGGACGACGGTCAGGGCGAAGGGCGCGGTGCGCAGCCCCGCCTCGAGGGGGCCGTAGCCGAGCACGAACTGGAGCTGCTGCGTGAGCAGGAAGAGCGCGCCGCCGCTGCCGAAGGTGATGAGCAGCGCGCCGAACACGGCGCCGGTGAACGTGCGGTCGCGGAAGAAACTCATGTCCAGCATCGGGTGCGGGACGCGGCGCTCCCAGAGGACGAAGGCGGCCAGGGCCGAGGCGCCGACGGCCGCGCCCAGGAGGACGTGGGGCGAGGACCAGCCGTGCTCGGGGCCGCGGACGACGGCGTAGACGAGTGCGGTCATGGCGACGATCGAGAGCAGGGCGCCGGGCAGGTCGGGGCGGTGGCTCTGGTCGGCCTTGCTCTCGGGGACGAGGAAGGTGACGGCGGCGAGGCCGAGGACGACCACGGGCAGGTTGACGAGGAAGAGGGCGCCCCACCAGAAGTGGTCGAGGAGGACGCCGCCGACGAGCGGTCCGGCGGCGAAGCCGAGGGCGTTGACGGCGGCCCAGATGCCGATGGCGCGGACCCGCTCGTCCTCGTCGAAGGTCTGGACGGCGACGGCGAGGGTGGTGGTGAGGAGCAGGGCGCCGCCGATGCCCATGCCCGCGCGGGCGGCGATCAGCTGGCCGGTGCTGTGCGCGAGTCCGGCGGCGAGGGACCCGGCGCCGAAGACGACGAGCCCGGCGAGGAGGAGGCGCTTGCGTCCGTAGCGGTCGGCGGCGGCGCCCGCGGTGAGCAGCAGGCCGGCCTGGACGAGCACATACGCGTTGATGATCCACTGGATGCCCGCCGTACCCGCGCCGAGGTCGTCGGTGAGGGTGGGGACGGCGACGTTGAGGATCGTGTTGTCGAGGATGACGACGAGTTGCGCGAGGCAGATCACGCCGAGGACGAGCCAGCGGCGCGGGTCCCGGGCCCCGGGTGCGGGCTGCTGGATCTCGGCGGCGGTCGTCGCCGTCATGCGGGCTCCTTCGGGGCGGGCGCGGGGTCCTGCGGACGGCGCCCGTGGTCCGGGAAGCCGACTGGTTAGGTAACCCTAACCCGCGGGGCGTCTCCCGGGTAACCGCTCTGGAGGCGGCGGTGCATGACGTGCAGGCCGACGCGGCCGTGGCGCGGATGCTCGTACGCCTCGGGCACGGTGCCGAGGACGGTGAAGCCGAGCGAACGCCACAGGGCGACGGCCGGGTTGGTCTCGACGACGGCGTTGAAGACCATGGCGTGGAAGCCGTCCGCCGCGGCCTCGGCCAGGACGTGTTCGGCGAGGGCGCGGCCGTAGCCGTGGCCGGACCGTTCGGGGTCGACCATGAATCCGGCGTTGGCGACGCCCGCGGCGGGTCCGCCGTAGTTGGCCTTGAGGTAGGCGCTGGCGACGATCTCACCGTCGTCGTCGGTGACGACGAACACGCGGCGTCCGGGCCCCGTCCACAGGGCGCGGGCCTCGGGCTCGGTGGTCTCCGGGTCCCAGGTGTAGGTCTCCCCGGCGCGGACGATCCGCCGCCAGAACGGCCAGACGTGCTCCCAGTCGCCGTCCCGGGCGTCTCTGATCTTCATGCGCCCGAGTCTGGCACGCGGCGGTGCCGGGCTAGTTGCCGAGCGAGGTGAGCGCGTTCGAGAGCTCGCCCATCATCTCCGTGATCCCCTGCCCCAGCGCGGTCGGGGCGATGAGGACGCCGAGGACGAGAACGATCAGCATCACCAGGAACGTGTCGCCCCGCTTCCTCGGGGCGACCGGTCGGCGCAGCAGCAGGATGGCGACGATCGCCAGGATCACTGCGACATCGATGGTGACCACGTCTCGGCCCTCCCCGGTCCAGCGCGCTCCCCCACTTCTGTGTAGCCGCCCCCCGCTCCCGCCGTCCCGGACTTGCCCGCACTTGGCCCGAACCCGACCGGAATGCGCGGCCTGCCCCGACATCGACGCACTCGCCCGCCACTCCGCTGCCCCCGCGCCCCGGCTCTCCGGGCACCGCCGCGCCTTTCGGCCAGACCGTCCGGGGACCTGGACGCACCCCGCCCGACCGGTGCCGGAAGCGGACGCGTAGGGTCCCCTTTTGTTTTGAACCAGCAGGTGGCAGCCCTTGCCGCCGGAAGATCAGGAGCTTCGTCCGTGCCCGCACCGTCCAGCGCCCCGGCGCCCATCTACGACCGTCTCGTCGACGAGCAGGGCGACGTGCTCGCCGATGTCCGCGAAGCGGCGCAGCAGACCGAGCGCACCGCGGAGGATGTCCTCGACTTCGACATCCCCCAGGACGCCGCGCAGAACAACTGAGCGCGCGCCGGCGCCTTCCCGTGACCCCGTCCGCCCCGGGGCACGACTGCGTGCACGCCTATTGACGCAAATTCGAACTCGTCGGTAGCTTCAATCAACAGCGCTGAAATCCCCTGTCTCATCCGGAACTTGGCCTTGGGCCGAGCGGGTTTCGAAGGAGCAACAGATGGCGATTCGCGCGTTCGCGAAGCACTGCGCCACCCTGGCCGCCGCGGCGACCGTGGCGGGCCTCGGCCTCACCGTCCCGGCGCAGGCGGCACCGCAGCCCCTGCCGTACGTCGCGCTCGGCGACAGCTACAGCGCCGCGTCCGGCGTCCTCCCGCTCGACCCGTCGGCCAGCCCCCTCTGCGCCCGCTCCAGCGCCAACTACCCGCACGTCCTGGCCCAGCGCACCGGCGCCACGCTCAAGGACGTGACCTGCGGCGCGGCCCAGACGAAGGACTACACGGCCGCGCAGTACCCCGGCGTCCCCCCGCAGCTGGACGCCCTCGGCGCCGACACCCGCCTCGTCACCATGACGATCGGCGGCAACGACAACAACACGTTCATCAGCACGATCCTGGCCTGCGCCTCCGCGGGCATCGCCACGGCCGGGCAGGGGCATCCGTGCGCGACCCTGTACGGGGACACGTTCGCCGACGACATCGACACCAAGACGTACCCGGCGGTGAAGGCGGCCCTCCGGGCGACCGTGAACAAGGCGCCGCAGGCGCGCGTCGCGATCCTCGGCTATCCGTGGATCATGCCGCCCACGGCGAAGGCGGGCTGTTTCGTGAAGATGCCGATCGCCTCCGGCGACGTGCCGTACGTGCGCGACATCCAGACGCACCTGAACGACGCGGTGCGGCGCGCCGCCGCCGAGACCGGCGCGACCTACGTGGACCTGTCCGGGGCGTCGGAGGGCCACGACGCCTGCCAGGCGGCCGGCACGCGCTGGGTGGAGCCCGCCCTGTTCGGCACGAACTTCGTGCCCGTGCACCCGAACGCGCGGGGCGAGGCGGCGATGGCGGACCTCGTGATCGACGCCCTCGGCCTGTAGGAGCGACGGCTACACGAAGTCCACCTCGGGGAAGCGTGCCGACGGGCCGTCGAGGAGGCCGCGGTCCCTGCCCCGTAGATGACGGTCGAAGAAGGCGGTCACGTACGCGCGCTGGGCCGCGACCGCGCGGTGCGGCGGGAGCGTGCCGACCCAGCCGGTCAGCGTCTCCCGGTCGAGGCCGAGCGACGCGGCGATCCGCGGGAGCAGGGTCGCCGCGTCGGTGTACGTCGCGTGCCGGGAGCCCCGGAGGGTGAGGTCGCGGCGCCATCCGGTGCTGTGCCGCCACAGTTCGCGCCAGGAGGGCACGGTGGTGCGGTCGTTGCCGTCGCTGCCCATGAGGAGCAGCGGGCGGTCCGTGCCCTCGGCCGCCACGGTGGACCAGTGGCCATCCTCGTGGTCGTCGCCGACGTAGGCGAGGACGCCGTCCAGGTTGCCCGCGGCGGCGAGCCGCCGGTCGTCGTGGAGGGCCTGGAGAGCGGCGAAGCCGCCGGCGGACTGGCCGAACGCGCCGACGGGCGCCCGGCGCAGCCTCCCGTCGGCGAAGGCGCGCTCCACCGTGTCCACGACGAAGCGCAGGTCGGCGACGCGGACCGCGGTGGTCCTCTCCATGAGGGCGGTCACCGCGGCCGGGCCCGCTTCCTGCGCGGCGGCGAACTCCCGCGGAAGGACGCTCGTCGCCACGCGCCCGTCAGGGAACTCGACCGCCGACACGTCGTAGGGATGGTCGATCGCGACGACCACGTACCCGTGCGAGGCGAGTTCGTCGGTCAGGGTGGTGCCGAACGTGCGCGGGTCGAGGACGCCGGGCGAGTACAGCACCACCGGATGCGGCACCGTGCGGTCCAGCGGCGCGGCGCGGTGGGCGAAGGTGCGGGTCGCGGCCCAGTCGACGCGGCCCGCGGGCAGTCCTCCGAAGTTGTTGAGCCGGTCGAAGCCCGCCGCCTCCCGCGCCGTCATCTGCGCGGCGCGGGGGTGCCCCGCCACGGAGCGGGCCGGGTAGCGCACGTCCGCCATCAGCTCGCGCGCCGGGGCTCCGGTCCACGGGTCGCGCCGGGCCCTGTCCACGAGGTGCAGGCGTGTCGTGCCCACGGCGTACGGGCCCGTCGGCGCGGGCAGCCGCAGTCGCACACGCCGCGTCGCGGGGGCCCGGGTGACGGCGGCCGCCGGGGTGGCGCCGAGCGCCGGCAGTGCGGCGCAGGCGGTGAGTACGGAGCGGCGGGCGGGCCGGAAGGGTGCGGTGGTCGCGTGATCGTCCATGGCACCAGACTCGCCGCGCGGAGGCGGCCCGCACCATCCGGCTGCCCCGCCACGGCAACTGGGGGGCAGCCCCCAGGATCGCCGCGCGCACGCCCCTGAACGGCGCATTCCGACAGGGAGCGGCCCGGTCGCCCGCCCTACGGTGAGAGCTCCCGGACATTCCAGGCGGCAGGGCGGAGACCCGTGAGCGGCGAGCGCAGGAGACGGCACCTCTGGACCGCGGGCGCTGCGGCGCTCGGCCTGGCCGGGGCGGGGTACTGCGCCTGGGCCGTGCTCGGCGGGCAGGACACCGCCCCGCGGTCCGGGCCCCTGTCGGCGGCGGAGGTCCGCTCGGCGGCGCACGGCTTCCTCGACGCCTGGGCCGGCGGCGACACGGCCGCGGCGGCGGACCGCACGGACGACGCGCGGGCGGCCGGGGCGGCGCTCCGCGACTACCGCGACGGCGCCCACCTCGTGGCGCGCGACCTGCGCCCGGGTACGGCGGCGGGCGCGCGCGTCCCGTTCTCGGTGGAGTCCGAGTTCGCGTACGAGGGTGCCCGCGCGCCCCTCACGTACACCACGGCGCTGACCGTCGTGCGGCGTGC
Organism: Streptomyces sp. SGAir0957; assembly: GCF_043523415.1. NCBI lineage: Bacteria > Bacillati > Actinomycetota > Actinomycetes > Kitasatosporales > Streptomycetaceae > Streptomyces > Streptomyces sp. SGAir0957. The sequence continues at coordinate 7,739,228 of NZ_CP027293.1, read as the reverse complement.
CGGGGACGGGAAGGCCGTCGTGCGCTGGGAGCCGCGGGTGCTGCATCCGGGGCTAGGGCAGGGCCGCCGCCTCGTGGCGCGGCAGGCCGGGGAGGCGCCGGTCCGCGCCCTCGACCGGGCCGGGCACCCCCTCGACACCCGGGCCATGCCCTCGCTCGGCCCGCTCGTGGACGGGCTGCGGCGGACGTACGGGAAGACGGCGGGCGGCACGCCGGGCGTCGAGCTGCGGCTCGCGGCGGCGGGCGCGGCCGGCGCGCACGCGAAGCGGCCGGGCGGCACGGCGCTGCTCTCCGTCCCGGAGGGCCGGCCCGGACGGGTGCGGACGACGCTCGACGCGCGCGTGCAGAAGGTGGCGGAGCGGGAGGTCGCCCGGCGCGCCGACGCCTCGATCGTGGTGCTCAAGCCGTCGACCGGGGAGATCCTCGCCGTCGCCGACTCGGGCGGGGACGCGCGGAACAGGGCCCTCGAAGGGCGGCTCGCGCCCGGCTCGACCATGAAGATGATCACCGGCTCGCTGCTCCTGGAGAAGGGGATCGCCGACCCGGACAAGCCGCATCCGTGCCCGAGGACCGCCTCGTACGGCGGCTGGCGGTTCCACAACGTCGACGACTTCGACATCAGCGGCGGCACCTTCCGCGACAGCTTCGCCGCGTCGTGCAACACCGCCTTCGTCTCGCAGGCGGGCAAGCTCGCGGACGACGACCTGTCCCGGCAGGCGCGGGACGTCTTCGGGATCGGCGCGGGCTGGTCGGTCGGCGTCGGCGCGTTCGACGGGGCGGTGCCGGTCGAGCACGCCGCGTCCAAGGCGGCCTCCCTCATCGGGCAGGCGCGGGTGCGGATGAACCCGCTGACCATGGCGTCGGTCGTCTCGACGGCCCGGACCGGGCGGTTCCGGCAGCCCTTCCTCGTCGCCCCGTCCGTCGATCACCGCAAGCTCGCCACGGCGCGCCGGGCCCTGGTGCCGCGCGCGCACGACCAGCTGCGGGACCTGCTGCACACGACGGCGACGTCCGGTTCGGCGGCGGGCGCCATGGCGGGCCTGCGCGGGGACATCGGCGCGAAGACCGGCTCCGCCGAGGTGACCGGGCAGGAGAAGCCCAACGGCTGGTTCGCGGCCTGGCGCGGTGACCTCGCCGCGGCGGCCGTGATGGTGCGCGGCGGCCGGGGCGGCGCGTCCTCGGGCCCGCTCGTGGCGGCCGTGCTGACGTCGGCCGGTGGCTGACGCGGCGCGGCGCGCCGGTTCAGCTCCGTGAACATCGCACAGCCCCACGGATGACAGCCGCGCCCGGCGCGAAAGCCCAGGCCATGCTCACGCCAACGCCGCGTTCGCTCCCTCGTATGCTCGGGGGCACGAACGTCGGATCGATCTTGGAGTGAGCACAGGTGACCCTGGTGGCACAACGGCCCCGCCGGGCCGGGACGTGGGACCGCTTCGTGGCGTCCGACCCCGGACTCCTGCGGTTGATGGCCGGGCTGCGGACGGTCGCCGCGATCGGCCTGGCCCTCGCGGTGCTCGGGCTGGCCGGGACCCAGGTCACGCACATGGTCGCGGGCGCGATGACGGCGATGGTCGGCACCTTCGCCATCCGCGAGAAGACGGTGCGCGGGCAGGCGGTGACGCTCGCGCTCGGCCTGCCGATGGCGCTCGTGGCGATGTCGCTCGGGGCGCTCCTGCACAGCCACGTCGTCGCCGGTGATCTGTTCTTCGTCGCGCTGATCTTCGCCGCGGTTTACAGTCGCAGATTCGGCGACCGGGGCACCGCGCTCGGCCTCATCGGCTTCCAGGTCTACTTCGTGTCCCTGTTCGTGAACGCGACGGTGAGCCAACTGCCCACCCTCTACGGCACGTTGGCGATCGCCTTCGCGTGCAGCGCGGTGGCCCGTTTCGTCCTCGTCCCCGAGACACCCCAGCGCGTCCTCGGACGGCTTCGCGAGGCGTTCCGGGCCCGGCTCGGCCAGCTCGTCACCGCACAGACCCGGCTCCTCGACGCGCCTCCCGGCGAACTCGACGACGTCCTCGACGATCTGCGCCGCCACACCGCCCGGCTGCACGAGGCCGCGCTGATGATCCAGGCCCGCCTGGAGGACGGCGCCCGCGACGACGCCACCGCCGCGCTGATCCAGCGCCGCGTCGCCGACGCCGAGGTCGCCGCCGAACGCCTCGGCATGCTGCTCCTGAACGCCCGCAGCGCCGAGCGCGCCGACACCCTGACCCTGCACCTGCCGGGCGCCCCGGTCCCGGCGGCGGGTTCGCTGCTGCCCCGTGAGGACGAGGCGACGGCCACGCTCCGCCGCGACCTGGCCGCGCTGTACCTCCTTGCGTCGCGCCCCGCCGACGCCAACCGGGGCACCGCCGTCGCCCACGTCCGCAACCGCCTGCTCGGCTACCGCGACGAGGAGGCCATCCCGCCGGGCGCCACGCTCGCCGCGCAGGACGTGTTCCGCGGTATCGGTGAGACGGCCCGCGCCGTCCTGGGTCTGCGCCTCGCGCTCGACGGGCCGCAGGACGAGTCCGACGACTCCCCCGCCACGACGCGTTCGCGCGAGGAGTTCGACGCGGAGGACGTGTCGATAACGGCGGAGAAGGAGGCGCCCGCCGCCGCCACGGAGGACGAGGAGCCGAAGGGGCTCCGGCGGCCGACCACCCGCGCCGCCTTCCAGGTCGCCGTCGGCTCGGCGCTCGCCATCGTCGGCGGCGAGTTCCTCTCCACCCAGCGCTGGTACTGGGCCGTCCTGACGTGCTGGGTCGTCTTCCTCAACACGGCGTCGACCGGCGAGATCGTCGTCAAGGGCTACCGCCGCCTGCTCGGCACGGTCCTCGGCGTCGTCGCCGGTGTCGTCCTCGCCGGGGCCGTCGGCAACCACACCTGGCTCGCGTTCGTCCTCGTCCTGCTCTGCGTCTTCGCGATGTTCTTCACCGCGCCGCTGTCGTACGCGCTGATGTCGTTCTTCGTGACGGCGATGCTCGGCCTGCTCTACACCCTGCTGAACACCTACAGCTTCGACGTGCTGATCCTGCGCATCGAGGAGACCGCCCTCGGCGCGGCGTGCGGCATCATCGCGGCCGTCCTCGTCCTCCCGGTGAAGACCGACAGCCGCACCGACGAGCTGCTCGCCACCGTCCTCGAACGCCTCGGCGACGTCGTGGCGGGCGCGGTGAGCCAGCTCAGCGGCGGCCCGGCGGCCGACCTCCTGGACAAGGCCAGGGATCTGGACACCGCCCTCGACGACCTGCGCGGCTCCACCCGGCCCCTGACCCACCCGATCACGCCGCTGCGGGAGCGCCGCCAGACCGTCCGCTATCTGGTGGCGCTCCTGGAGACCTCGGCGTACCACGCGCGTTCCCTCGCGGCCACCGCCGAACTGGTCCCGTACAGCAAGCGGGTCGGCGCCGACCCGCGCCTCGGCCGGGCCGCGCGCCGCATCGCCCACAACATCGACGTGCTCGTCGCGCACGTCGACGAGACGGACACGACGGGCAGCGTCGAGTCGGGGGCGAGCATCGCCGCGATGCTGGAGACCGACGGCCTCGGCGTCCCGGCGGCGAACACCGTCACCTTCCGCGTCCTGCGTCACCTGCAACGCCTCGACGAGGGCATCACGGGTCTGGCCAGGCCGCTCGGTGTGCCGGTGGGACCGCGCAAGTAGCGGCGGTTACTGCCCCGCCCACCGCTTGATGGTCGCGGTGGCCGCGTCCCGCTGGTCGGCGGGGAGCGCGGAGATCCGCGCGTTGTGGTTGGAGTTCGGCACGATGTACTTGTACGAGTCGCGCTTGCCGGGCGTGAACTGCTCGGCGCTCCACGGGTCGTTCTGGCCGTACACGAACAGCATCCGCTGCGACTGCGTCCGCACCCACTTGTCGACGCCCTTGATGACCGTGCCGTCGTAGCTGGTGCGCATGTCGGCGGGGAGCACCGAGTTCGGCTGGTAGATGTCCGGGTAGTGGCGCACGCCCTTGAGGTGCTTGAAGGCGAGGTCGGCCCAGCCGAGCTGGGCGGCGGCCTGGCGGTAGTAGGGGCCGGAGCTGTTGGCGCCGAGGGTGGAGTCCTCGTAGATGGACAGGCCGTGGTCGAGGGACCACTGGTAGAGGGCGTCGTCGGAGACGGTCCTCGCGTCGGGCACGGTCGGGCAGTCGGCGACGGTGCCGGACTGCCAGAAGTTCCACACCTGGTCCAGGACGGCGAACTCGTAGGCGCGGTCGGTGGTGCCGAGCGTGTTGCTGAAGGTGTACCCGGCGTCCTTCGCGGTCTTCTCGAACTTCGGCAGGAGCGCGTCGCGGCGGACGAGCATCTCGCGCTGCACGGCGTCGAGCGCGGTGCGGCACTCCTTCGTCCCGACCGTCCTGAAGAAGCGGTCGTACGTGGAGTCGTCTCTGTTGTTGGCGTCGTTCGGGGCGACGTAGGCGACGACGCCGTCGTAGTCGCGCGGGTAGAAGCGGTAGTGATAGGTGGCGGTCATGCCGCCCTTGCTGCCGCCGGTGGCGAGCCACTTCGAGGACTTCTCGTACAGCGGGCGGATCGCGCGGACGATGGCGTGCTCGTCGGCGGCCTCCTGCTGCACGGTCATCTTCTTCCACGGGGTGCCCCCGGCCGGGACGGACGGGCCGAAGAAGCGGTGCTCGACGCTGAGCTGGTTGGCGTCGAGGAGCGTCGTGGGCTCGCGGGTGGTCGAGGAGAGGCCGTAGCCGCCGGTGTAGAAGACGACGGGCTTCGCGGCCGACTTGTGCCAGAGCGTGAAGCGCTGCTGGAAGGTGCCCGCGCGGGGGTGGTCGTGGTCGATCGGCTGGGTTATCGACAGGGAGTAGAGCGGAAAGCCCTCCTTCTCCGTGACACCGGTGACGGTGACGCCGGGTATCGCGCGCAGCTGGTCCTCGAAGGACGCGCTCGCGCGGCTCTGGGCGGTGGCCGGTGCCGCGGTGGCCGGTGCCGCGGTGGCGGCGAGCGCGCCCGCGGTGAGAGCGGCGGAAAGGAGCAGCGTGGGCAGGGTGCGCAGACGCACGAAGACCTCCCGGGTCGGGGAACGTGGAGTGGATCTCTGGTGCGGTGACCGAGACCTTAACCCGAGCCGCGCGGCAGGCAGTTGGGGTCGCAGGGAAAAGCCCGGAGCCGGGGCCCGCCTCTGTGGCGGGGCCCCGGCTCCGGGCGTCGTTCAGCGGCGGCCGGTCAGAGCTGACCGGACGCGGCGATGGTGATCTTTGCCGAGGTGGCGCCGGAGCGGGAGCCGAGGGCCTCGATCTTCTTCACGAGCTCCATGGACGACTCGTCCGCGACCTCGCCGAAGACGACGTGCTTGCCGTCGAGCCAGTCGGTGACGATCGTCGTGATGAAGAACTGCGAGCCGTTGGTGTTCGGGCCGGCGTTGGCCATCGAGAGCAGGCCCGGCTTGGTGTGCTTGAGCTGGAAGTTCTCGTCGGCGAACTTCTCGCCGTAGATGCTCTTGCCGCCCGTGCCGTTGCCGGCGGTGAAGTCGCCGCCCTGGAGCATGAACTGCGGGATGACGCGGTGGAAGGAGGAGCCGGCGTAGCCGAAGCCCTTCTCACCCGTGGACAGGGCGCGGAAGTTCTCCGCGGTCTTCGGGACGATGTCCTCGAAGAGGTTGAACGTGATCCGCCCGGCGGGCTCGTCGTTGATCGTGATGTCGAAGTAGGTCTTGATTGCCATGCCGCAATCCTTGCATCACGACCCCCGGATTGCCGATTCGCCCCGGCATCCCGGCCCGGTTCGTACGCTGTGTGACGCAATACTCACGCGGCGCTAGCGCGGCGCTCGCGCGAAGGCCGGCCGCGGCGTCACGGCTTGTGGGAGCGGCGGGCCCGCTGCCTACGATGACGTCCTGGCCCCGGCCGCCCGGCGGTGGCCACGGAACGGGAGGGACCAGAAATGATCATCTTCGGGACGCGAGGCTACGTCTTCCAGCTCGCGATACTCACCTTCGTATGCGGCAGCTGCGGCAACCCCACGGCGCACACGCTGCGCAAGTACGTCACGAAGTTCACCCTGTTCTTCATCCCGCTGTTCCCGGTGTCGACGAAGTTCCGCACGCAGTGCACGTTCTGCGGCGTCGAGCACCAGATCGGCAAGGAGCAGGCGGAGGCGATGCTCGCGCAGCCCGCCGCGCCGCAGGGCTACGGGGCGCAGCAGCCCCATCACCACCAGGGCTGACACCGGTCCCCCCGCCGCGCATGAGAAGGCCCCGTCGCCTCACAGGGGGGAGAGGAGGAGACGGGGCCACAGACTCGAGCGCCCGGGGGGTAGGGGTGCTGGAGCCGCTCACCCTGCGGGTGCCCTCGTTGGGCCGGGACATGCGCGCCTGCCGCCGAATTTTTCGCGCGCACTCTTGGCGGGTGCGCGGCCACGCGCCCGCGGGGCCCCACCGAGCCCCGGCGGGAGGGCGCCGAGCGCGTCAACGATGGCTGAAAAGCTTCGGTCACGACTGGGTCACGGCACCCGTCGGCCGCATATGCCGCGTGCACCAAGCGGACGGCGCCGCCGCGCACGGCCCGGTTTTTCGGTGTTTCCGAGGCCGAATCGGGCGGACCCGGTGAGTAGCACGCCCCCGCCGTTCGACGGCGACTTCACGACGAAGTCACCGGTGAGGCGGACTATCCGGCTTGTCCGGTCTGTTCGGCCCGCTCCATGACTAGCATGAGCGCCGTACGGTCCGGAAGATCGGCGTCCCTTTCGACGCCCGCTGGCCGGATCCGCAGCCGACTCGACCGGTCGGCTCGTCGCTTCCCACTCAAGGACCGAGGGACCCGCGGAATGTCAGTGCCTGCACCCCCCAGCCCGCACGCGATGGCCAAGGCGGAACGCTCCCCGCTCGGCCCGGCGCTCGCCGTGCTCGTGGTGGCGGCGGCCGCCGCCGGCGCCGCCGCGGCCCTCGCCCCGTCGGCCGCCCGCACCTGGGCGCTGTGGACGGCCGCGGTCGCCTGGGTGTGCCTGGCCGTCGCCGTCGTCGTGGGCACCGTCCTGCTCGGCCGCGCCCGCCGTTCGGGCGCGCGGGCGCGGGCCGAACTGGCCCAGGCGCAGGGCCGGTTGACCCAGCAGGCGGCCGAGGCGGCACAGCTCGTGAACGTGACGCTGCCCGGTGTCCTGCGGCAGCTGCGCGAGACGGCGGCGGCGGGCCCGGTCACGGCCCCCTCCGACCCTCAACTGCGGCGCCTGCTCGACGAGTTCACGGCCGCCGTCGAGACCTCCGTACGGGAGGCCGTGCACGCGGCGGCGGAGCGTGACGCCGCCCGCGGTGAACTGGAGGGCGCGGCACGGGAGTTGGAGCGGCTCACCGGGGAAACGTTTCCCGCGGCCGTCGCCCGGCTGCGCGAGGGCTCCTCGGCCGAGACGGTGCTCGCGGAGCTCGACTGGCCCAGGAGCCCGCTCCTGCGCGTGCCCGCCGAGGCGTTCCTGCGCGAACTCGCCCTCAGCGAGCGCGGTTCGGCCGCCGCGCAGGCGGCCTCGGCCAAGGCGCTCAGCCGCGTCCAGGCGAAGTCCGTCAGTATGCTCGCCGACCTGCGCTCCATGCAGGAGCGCCACGGCGAGGAGGTCTTCGGCGACCTGCTGCGCCTGGACCACGCCACGTCCCAGCTCGGCCTGCTCACCGACCGGCTCGCCCTGCTCATGGGCGGCCGCTCCAGCCGCGCCTGGAACAAGCCGATCGTGATGGAGAGCGTGCTGCGCGGCGCCGTCGGCCGGATCGCCGCCTACCAGCGGGTGCGGCTGCACTGCGCCACGGACGCGGCGATCGCCGGGTTCGCCGCCGAGGGCGTCATGCACCTCCTCGCCGAGCTGATGGACAACGCGGCCAACTTCTCGCCGCCCATCGACGAGGTCCACGTCTACGTGGAGGAACGCTCCGCCGGGCTCGTCGTGACCATCGAGGACAGCGGCCTGAAGATGGCCGACGCGGCGATGCGCCGCGCCGAGCAGGCGGTGTCCGGGCAGCTCACCGACCTCGCCTCGCTGCAGGGCACCCGGCTCGGGCTCGCCGTCGTCGGCCGGCTCGCGGCGAAGTACCGCATCGACGTCAACTACCGGCCGTCCTCGCGCGGCGGCACCGGCGTCGTCGTCCTGCTGCCGCCCCAGCTCCTGGCCCAGCAGCGCGACCTCGTGCACTCCCCCGGCCTGCCCGCGCCGCGCCCGGCCCCCGCGGAGACGCACGAGCGCGCCGAGCAGCCCGCGTCCGCCGAGCCCGCCGGGGTGGGCGAACCCCGCCCCGCCGCCGAACCCGCCGGGACGGGCGAACCCCGCCCCGCCAAGCCCGCGTCGGCGACCCCGAACGGGCTGCCGGTCCGGCCGCCGGGCCGCACCATGGCCGCCGCCGAGCAGGAGCGCGGGCGGCAGTCCGCCCGGCCCGCCGCCGACCGGGCCACCCCGCCGGGCCGGGACGCGGGCGCCCGCTTCGGCGCCTTCCACCGCGGCCGCAAGGGCCAGGACACCGAACGCCCCGAGTAGGCCGCGCCCCCCGACATCTCGTAACCCCCCGCTCGACACCGTGAGATTGGAGGCACGGGCGGTGTCCGGCCCCGCCGGACGCAGCGCCGCCCGACCCCGCCATGCAGACCACTGACACCAGCCTGACCTGGCTCCTGGAGAGCCTGCTCCAGCGCACCCCCGGCACCCGGCACGCCCTCGTCCTGTCCCGTGACGGGCTCAAGCTCTGCTGGAGCGAGCACCTCACCCTCGACCAGGCCGACCAGCTCGCGGCGATCTGCTCCGGCATCCAGGCGCTCGCGCAGGGCGCCTCGGTGGAGTTCGGCGACGGGAGCGGCGGCGTGCGGCACTCGATGACCGAGTTCCACGGCGGCCTGCTGTTCATCGTGGACGCGGGCGAGGGCGCGCACCTGGCGGTCATCGCCGACGAGGACGCCGACCCGGGCGTGGTCGGGCACCAGATGACGGAGCTGGTCGAGCAGATCGGCGAGCACCTGCGGGCCGAGCCGCGTCAGTCGGCTCCCGGGGGCGGCGCCTCATGACGCGGCGGCCGGTGGACACCGGCGACCCGGACCGGCTCTACACGGTCACGGGGGGCCGCAGCCGCGTCGACGACGAGTCGTTCGACCTGGTGACGCTCGTGGTCAGCGAGTGCGAGCCGGTCGCGGGGATGCAGTCGGAGCACGTCCGCATCCTGGAGATGTGCCGGCGGCCGGCCGCCGTCGTGGAGATCGCGGCCGAGCTGAAGCTGCCGATCACGGTCGTCCGGATCCTGCTCGGCGACCTGCTCGCCGGCGGCAAGGTCACCGCCCGGCATCCGCGCGCGGCCGCCACCGTCGCCTCGCTCCCCGATTCCGACCTTCTCAAGGAGGTGCTCCATGGGCTCCGCAACCTCTGAACTGCCCGCACGCACGCCGCTCGGCGCCCTCGCGGACACCGGCCTGAAGATCGTCGTGGTCGGCGGGTTCGGCGTGGGCAAGACGACGCTGGTCCGCTCCGTCAGCGAGATCCGGCCGCTCAACACCGAAGAGGTGATGACGCAGGCCGGGGTCGGTGTCGACGAGACGACCGGCGTGGCGTCGAAGACCACGACCACCGTCGCCTTCGACTTCGGCCGCATCAGCCTCAACGACCGCATGGTCCTCTACTTGTTCGGCGCGCCCGGCCAGGAGCGGTTCTGGTTCCTGTGGGACCGGCTGTTCTCGGGGACGCTCGGCGCGGTCGTCCTCGTCGACACCCGCCGCATGGACGACTCCTGGTACGCGATCGACCGCCTGGAGCACCATGGCACGCCGTTCGTGGTCGCGGTCAACCGGTTCGACGACGAACCCGTGCGCCACTCCCTCGACGAGATAAGGCAGGCCCTCGCGCTGCCCGAGCACGTGCCGATGATCGACTGCGACGCCCCGCGTCCGCTCGTCGGGCAAGGACGTGCTCATCACCCTCGTCGACCACCTCTACGCACTGGCCATGGCCCAGGAGACGACACCGTGACCGAGCAGAGCCCGCTCCCCCCGCTCGACTCGCCCGGCGGACCGCCCCCGGGCTGCCCCGCGCACGCGGGCGCGGTCCCGCTCAGCGGCCTGGAGTACCAGCAGACGCCGTCCCAGCTGTACCGCGCGCTGCGGCGCGAGCACGGCCCGGTCGCGCCGGTGCTGCTCGACGGGGACGTGCCCGCGTGGCTGGTCCTCGGCTACTCCGAGGTGAGCTACGTGACCGCGCACGACGAGCTGTTCGCGCGGGACTCGCGGCGCTGGAACCAGTGGGACCGCATTCCCGCGGACTGGCCGCTGCTCCCGTTCGTCGGCTACCAGCCCTCGGTGCTCTTCACGGAGGGCGCGGAGCACCGGCGGCGCGCGGGGGTGATCACGCACGCGCTGGAACAGGTCGACCAGTTCGAGCTGGCCCGGGAGTGCGGGCTCATCGCCGACCGGCTGATCTCCGGGTTCGCGGGCAGCGGGCAGGCCGAGCTGATGGACGCGTTCGCGCACGCGCTCGCGATGCTCGCGGCGGTGCGGATGTGCGGGATGCCGCTCTCGGGCACCGATACCCAGGACCTCGTGGACGACCTGAAGATCTCCCTCGACGCGGCCGAGGGCGACGACCCCGTGGCCGCGTACGTCCGCGTCGGCGAGCGCATCCAGCGGCTGGTCAAGGAGAAGCGGGAGCGGCCGGGCGCCGACGTCACCTCGCGGATGATCCAGGACCCGGCGGGCCTGACCGACGAGGAGATCGTGCAGGACCTGATCTCGGTGATCGCGGCGGCCCAGAACCCGACGGCGAACTGGATCTGCAACACCCTGCGCCTGCTCCTCACGGACGAGCGGTTCGCCCTGAACGTGTCGGGCGGGCGGCTCAGCGTCGGCGAGGCGCTCAACGAGGTGCTGTGGCTGGACACGCCGACGCAGAACTTCATCGGGCGCTGGGCGGTGCGCGACACACAGCTCGGCGGGCGGCAGATCCGCGCGGGCGACTGCCTGGTCCTCGGCCTCGCGGCGGCCAACACCGACCCGCAGATCTGGCCGGAGTCCCATGTGGGCGCGGAGAACGCGGCGCACCTGTCGTTCAGCAACGGCGAGCACCGCTGCCCGTACCCGGCTCCCCTGCTCGCGGACGTGATCGCCCGTACGGCCGTGGAGACGCTCCTGGACCGGCTGCCGGACCTCGTCCTGGCGGTGGACCCGGCGGAGCTGCGGTGGCGGCCGTCGATCTGGATGCGGGGGCTCACCGAGCTGCCGGTCAGTTTCACGCCGGTCGTCCAGTGAGCCGGGGTGCGGGCCGCGGCGTCAGTAGTCGGCGCGCATAGCGGCACGCACCTCCTTCAGGGTCGCGTCGGCGATGGCGTTCGCCCGCTCGTTCCCGGCCCTGAGCACCTCCCTGACGTAGCGGCGGTCCTCGGCGTAGGCGGCGCGGCGGGCCCGGATCGGGGCGAGGCGGCCGTTGACGGCGTCGGTGACGCGGCGCTTCAGCGCGGCTCCTCCGCCGGCACCGATCTCCTCGGCGACCCGGTGCGGGTCGGCGTCCTCGCACAGCGCGGCGAGCAGGACGAGGGAGGAGACCTCGGGCCGCGCGTCGGGGTCGTAGGTGATGTGGCGTCCGGCGTCCGTCCTGGCCCCGCGGATGAGGCGGGCGGTCTCGTCGGCGTCGGCGGACAGGGCGACGGCGTTGCCGCGGCTCTTGCTCATCTTCGTGCCGTCGGTGCCGAGCAGCAGCGGCGCGGTGGACAGCAGCGCCTCGGGCAGCGGGAAGATCTGCTCACCGTGGCCGTAGCGCTCGTTGAAGCGGCGGGCGACGGTGCGGGTGATCTCCAGGTGGGGCAGCTGGTCCTGGCCGACGGGCACGACGTTCGCCTTGCAGAAGAGGATGTCGGCGGCCTGGTGCACGGGGTACGTGAACATGAGGCCGCTGACGGCCGCCTGCCGGGAGTGCGCGATCTCGTCCTTGACCGTGGGGTTGCGGCTCAGTTCGGCGACGGAGACGAGGCTGAGGAACGGCAGCAGGAGCTGGTTGAGCGCGGGCACGGCGCTGTGGGTGAAGATCGTGGAGCGGTCCGGGTCGATGCCGATGGCCAGATGGTCGAGGATCAGCTCCTCCACGTACTCGCTGAGGTTCTCGGCCACGTCGCGGTCGGTGAGGACCTGGTAGTCGGCGACGAGGACGAAGGTCTCGACGCCGAGGTCCTGGAGTCTGACGCGGTTGTGCAGGGTGCCGAAGTAGTGGCCGAGGTGGAGGCGTCCGGTGGGGCGGTCGCCGGTGAGGACGCGGTGGCGGCCGGGCTCCTCGCGGATCAGTTCTTCGGTGCCGGTCATGGTGGTCTCCCTCTGGTCGCGGGCGCCCTCGGGACGGCGGCATGACCTTCTGGGGAGAAGAAAAGGGCCGTCCGGGGACGGCCCTTGGGTTCGTGCGTGGCTGTGGCCGCCTCTAAGCGAGGCGCCACCAGCACAGACACGAGAAGTCGGACATACGACGAGCCTAACACCCGTCGGGCGGGGTTCTCAGGACGCCTGCGGCGTGAACCGCACCGGCAGCGACTGCGGGCCGCGGGTGAACACGCCCTGCTCGGCCGGGTCGAAGCCGTCGGCGAGGCGGACGTCGGGCATGGCGTCGAGGAGCTGGTTCACGCCGATCTCCACCTCCGCCTTGGCGAGCAGCGCGCCGACGCAGAAGTGCCGGCCGAGCGCGAAGGCGAGGTGGTCGGCGGCGGCCGAGAACGCGGTCGTGGCGGTCAGGTCGGTGCGGAAGAGGTCGAAGCGGTCCGGGTCCGCGTAGCGGTCCTCGTCGCGGTTGGCGGCGCCGATGAGGCAGGTGACGGTGGCCCCGGCGGGGATCGTGCCGCCCGACACCTCCACGTCGACCGCCGACTGACGCATGATCATGTGGACGGGCGGGGTGAACCGCAGCGTCTCGGCGAAGGCGCGCTCGATGAGGGAGCGGTCCTCGCGGACGGCGGCCAACTGCTCCGGGTTGACGAGGAGGTTGGCGAAGATGCTGGCGATGGCCTTGTCGGTGGTCTCGCCTCCGGCGGCGAGTAGCAGGCTGCAGAACGCCTTGATGTCCTCGTCGCTCATCCTGACACCGTCGACCTCGGCGGCGCACAGCGCGGAGAGCAGGTCGTCGCCGAGGTTCTCGCGGCGCGCCCGGATGATCGGGATCATGTACTCGGCGAACTCGACGCGGGTGCGCTCCCCCGCCGCCGTGACGTCGGCGTCGCCCGACAGGTTGCCGAGGAAGGCGATGACGGCGGTGTACCAGCCGTGGAAGCGGGCGTGATCGGCCTTGTCGAGGCCGAGCATGTCGGCGATGACGTTGACCGGGAACCGGGTGGCGTAGTCGTGGACGAGGTCGGCTGAGCCCGTGTGGCGGAACTGGTCTATCAGGGCGCGGGAGTTGGCCTCTATGACGGGGAGGAACTTCTCCTGGAGATCGCTGCCGCGGAAGGCGGGGGCGACGAGCGCGCGGCGCACGGCGTGCTCGCGCCCGCTGAGCTGGAGGATCGTCTTGCCGTGGACGGGTTCCAGCTGCCAGTCGTAGTTGTCGGTGGTGAACTGGCCCGCCTTGTCCTTGAAGACGCGTTCCACGTCGGCGTACCGCGAGACGATCCAGCTCTGCGTGGGCTCGTGCCAGAAGAGGGGCGCGTTCGCGCGCATCTCGCGGTACGCGGGGTAGGGGTTCTCTGCGAACTCCGGCGAGAGGATGTCGGGGACCTGCGCGGTGGACATGGAGCTCCCTGAGTGGGTGAACGGACGATCCGCCGCCAAGGCTAGGGATCGCCCGCCACCCGGAACAGCCCTCTCCGCGCCGTCAGTTGACGACTACACGAATTTCGTGGCCGAAAACGGACGCCGTGGCGGCCGATGTCAGCCGTTGGGCAGGATCACCGCGCGCCCGTTGATCTTGCCGTCGTGCAGCCGCTCGTAGGCGAGGGGCGCGTCGTCCAGCGAGTACGTCTCGGTGTGCACGGAGACGGCGCCGGCCCGCGCGAGGTCGAGCACCTCGATGAGTTCGCCGCGGCTGCCCCAGTACGGCGCGGTGACGCTGACCTCGAAGTTGGTCGCCCCGAAGCCGACGGGCAGGGTGCCGCCGCCGATGCCGACGATGGTGACGTCGCCCTCGATGGCGGCGACGGCGCCCGCCAGCTCGACGGTGGGCTGTACGCCGACGAAGTCGAAGACGGCCTCGGCGCCGATGCCGCCGGTCATCTCCTTGAGCTTTCCGGCCGCCTCGCCGTTCGACAGGATCGCCTCGTGCGCGCCGACCTTGCGGGCGAGTTCGAGCTTGTCCTCGGAGACGTCGAGGGCGATGACGCGCGTGGCGGACATGGCGCGGAGCAACTGGATGGCGACGTGGCCGAGGCCGCCGGTGCCGATGACCACGGCGGTCGAGCCGGGGACCAGCTTGGGCAGCGAGCGCTTGATCGCGTGGTACGGGGTGAGGCCCGCGTCGGTCAGCGGGACGGTGGCGACGGGGTCGAGGCCGTTGATCGGCACGAGGTGGCGCGCGTCGTCGACCAGCATGTACTCGGCCATGGAGCCGGGGGCGCCCAGGCCGGGCGGGCGGATGCCCAGCTCGTCGGCGCGCAGACAGTAGTTCTCCTTGCCCTGCGCGCATGGGGCGCAGGTGCCGCAGCCCCAGGGGCCGTAGACGGCGACGGAGTCACCCTCCTCCAGGCCGCCGACGCCCGCGCCGAGCGCGGCGACGGTGCCGACGCCCTCATGGCCGAGGGTGAGCGGCAGCTCGTACGGGAAGCCCTCCGCGGGCCAGCTCATGACCGCGATGTCGGAGTGGCAGACACCGGCGGCGGTGACCTTCAGGAGGACCTGCCCGGGGCCGGGCTCCGGGTCGGGAACGGTGACGACCTCGGGCGCTGCCCCTACGGTCCGGTACTGAAGTGCCTTCATGGCTCGACTCCTTCGTCGCTCTCGCGGACCCCCGCCCCTCCACCGTAACTCCTTCGCGTCCCAATGGGACACATGTCTCGGTGGGACTTCCGTCTCGACGGGACTTTTGCGTCGATGGGACTTTTGTGTCGACGGGGATGCGGTGCGGTTCGACGCGAGAGGGCCGGAGGAGCGCAGCGTACGAGGAGGGGCGCTCGGCGCCTCGGCGAACTGCGGCACGCCACGGAAGGAGTCCGGTCAATGGAGCAGCGGACTGGGCCGGCCGGGCAAAAAAAGGGACCCCGACCGTACGGGGGAGAACGGTCGGGGCCTCGCTCATAAGTTTAACAGCGAACCAACGAGGTCCGGTACACAGGAGCAGGGTGTGCCGCGTGAGGTCGGACACACAGGACCAACGACCGCATTTCGCTCACCGGGCGACCCGGTCCTGCCCCGCGGACGCACGGGCGGCCCGCACGGACGGCATGATTCCGGTCGGTATGCGGAGGGAATCGAGCCGCTCGCACGCCAGACGCCGACCCCTCCCGACGCCGGGCGCACCGCCCCGAGCTGAGGGAACGCCCCCGCCGATCGAACGCGTGCGAACGGCACCGGCCAGATCCCCCGTCCGGCGGAACTGGCCGGTCTTCCCGTCGACCAAGTAGATGCCTGAGGCATCCAATGGAGGTGGAACGCGGAACGACCAGCTCCGCGCGCACGGACGAGCACTGCGAGGCGATCCGATCCATGACGGAATCCACGACGGAACCGGCCCGCCAGGACCTGCACCCCCCGATCACCGCGGCCCAGGTGTCCTTCCCACAGGACCGGGGCTGCCCCTACCAGCCACCCGCCGCGTACGCGCCGCTGCGCGAGACGGCCCCCCTGGGCCGCATCACCCTCTTCGACGGCACCACGGCCCATGTCGTCACCGGGCACACCCTGGCCCGCCGGCTCCTGGCCGACCCCCGGCTCTCCAGCGACCGGACGCGGGACGACTTCCCGGCGACCACGGAACGGCTCGCGCGGACGAGGGCGCGCCGGGTGGCGCTGCTCGGCGTCGACGACCCCGAGCACAACGCCCAGCGCCGCCTGCTGATCCCCAGCTTCTCGGTGAAGCGGATCGCCGCCCTGCGCCCGCGCATCCAGGAGACCGTGGACCGGCTGCTCGACGCGATGGAGCGGCAGGGGCCGCCGGCCGAGCTGGTCGGGGCGTTCGCCCTGCCGGTGCCGTCGATGGTGATCTGCTCGCTGCTCGGCGTGCCCTACGCCGACCACGAGTTCTTCGAGGAGCGCTCCCGGCGCCTCCTGCGCGGACCGGCCGCGGACGACGTGGAGACGGCGCGGGTCGAGCTGGAGGGCTACCTCGGCGATCTGATCGACCGCAAACGGCGCGAGCCCGGCGACGGACTGCTCGACGAACTGATCCACCGGGACGGACCGGAAGGACCGCCCGACCGCGACCAGCTCATCGCCTACGCGGTGATCCTGCTCATCGCCGGGCACGAGACGACGGCGAACATGATCTCCCTCGGTACGTTCACGCTGCTGCGCCACCCCGAGCAGCTCGCCGCGCTCCGGTCCGGGGAGACCTCCACCGCCGTCGTCGTGGAGGAGCTGCTGCGCTACCTGTCGATCGCGGACGGGCTGCTGCGCGTCGCCCGCGAGGACATGGAGGTCGAGGGGCGGACGATCCGGGCCGGCGAGGGCGTCGTCTTCTCCACGTCCCTCATCAACCGGGACGAGGGGGCGTTCCCGGGGGCCGACAGCCTCGACTGGGACCGCTCGGCCCGCCACCACCTCGCGTTCGGCTTCGGCATCCACCAGTGCCTGGGCCAGAACCTCGCCCGCGCCGAGCTGGACATCGCCCTGCGCACCCTCTTCGAGAGGCTGCCCGGGCTCCGGCTCGCGGCGCCCGCCGAGGAGATCCCGTTCAAACCCGGCGACACGATCCAGGGCATGCTCGAACTGCCCGTGGCATGGTGAGCGCCATGCGGATCGAGGTCGACAAGGAGCGCTGCGTCGGCGCGGGCATGTGCGCGCTGACCGCGCCGGACGTGTTCACCCAGGACGACGACGGCGTCAGCGAAGTGCTCCCCGGCGGCGCCGAACGCGCCGGGGACCACCCGATGGTCAAGGAGGCGGCACGGGCCTGCCCGGTCGGGGCGGTGACCGTCACCGACACCTGAGCGTCTCTAGACGTGCGGCACCACGGCCACCGGGCACGGCGCGTGGTGCAGCACCGCGTGGGCGACCGAGCCGATCCGGGCGCCGACGGCGGTGCGGCGGGCGCGGCGCCCCACCACCAGGAGCTGCGCGCGGGGCGCCACCGAGAGCAGCACCTGCCCGGCGCTGCCGATCTCCACGTGCTCGACGACGGGCACGTCGGGGAAGCGCTCCCGCCACGGGGCGAGGGCCGCGCCGAGCGCCTTCTTCTCGTACGGCTCCATGCCGCCCGCCTCGTCGAGCAGTTCGAGCGAGGCGGCGCTGTAGGCGAAGACCGGCGGCAGGCTCCAGGCCCGCACGGCCCGGACGCTCGCGCCCCGGGCCGCCGCGGTGCGGAAGGCGAACTCCAGGGCCTCGGCGCTGTCCTGCGGTTCGCCCTCCTGCCCGACGACCACCTCGTGCCCGGCCGCCTCGGTGAAGGCGCGGTCGTCCGCGCGGACCAGGACCACGGGCCGCTCGGTGCGGGCGATGACCTGCTGGCCGACCGAGCCGAGCAGGAAGCCGACGAGGGGGCCGTGCCCGCGCGAGCCGAGCGCGAGCAGCTCCGCGTCCCGGGCCACGGCGAGCAACGCGTCGGCGGCCCCGTCCGCGTCGAGGACGTCGGTGGTGACGGCGAGGCCGCGGTGCCGCTCCGCGATCTGCTGCTCGGCCTCCTCCAGCAGGTCACGGGCCCAGCGCGCCTGCGCGTCCGCGTCGGCGGCGAGCGCGAGCGGCTCGGGTGCGGGCGTGCCGACGTGCACCAGGCGCAGCGGTGTCCCGCGCCGCACCGCCTCGCGCGCCGCCCAGGCCGCCGCGGCCTCGCTCTCGGGTGATCCGTCCACTCCCGCGGTGATCGGCCGGGTCATCGTGGGGCCTCCTGTCAGGTCCGTGGCCGCGCCGTGCGGCTGCCGCCGTCACCGCCGATCCTGCCCTACGTGGCCACGGGGGCGCCGGTGGCCCCGGCATTCTCCCCGGGCTTGCGGGCGTCGTCGGCCTTACGGGGTTTGTCGGGCCGCAGGAAGCCGTTCCAGCCTCCCGGCGGCCGCTCCCCCACGTCCAGGCCGCGCAGCTTGGCGAGGATCGCGGGGTCCTGCGCGTCCAGCCAGTCGACGAACTGCCGGAAGGAGACGAGCCGTACGTCCTTGTGGCCCGCGACCTGTTTGAGCGTCTCCGCGACGGCGTCCATGTAGATGCCGCCGTTCCACTCCTCGAAGTGGTTGCCGATGAAGAACGGGGCGCGGTTCGTCTCGTAGGCCCGCCGGAAGCCGGCGAGGTAGGCCTGCGTGGCCTGGGTGCGCCAGCCCGGGTAGTTGGCGGACGGGGCGCGGGTGGAGTTCTTCGACTGGTTGGCGAGGATGTTGTAGTCCATCGAGAGGACCTCGAAGCGGTGGCCCGGGAACGGGACGGCCTGCAGCGGCAGGTCCCACACCCCGTGCTTCTTGTCGGGCCAGCGCTGTTCGCCGCCGGGCGAGGAGGCGTCGTAGCGCCAGCCGAGTTCGCGGGCGACCGGCAGCAGGTTCTCCTGGCCGAGCAGGCAGGGGGTGCGGCCGCCGATCAGCTCCTGGTCGTAGTCGAAGGGCAGCGACGGGTGCTCGTGCCAGCCCGTGTTGCTGCGCCAGGTCTTGACGAACGCCTGGGCCTGCTCGATCTCGCTGCGCCAGTGCGCCGCGCTCCAGTTGCCGACGGATCCGGCGCCGCCGCAGAAGTGCCCGTTGAAGTGCGTGCCGATCTCGTGGCCCTCCTGCCACGCCTGATGGACGTACTTCAGGGTCTCCTTGACGTGATCGTTGGTCAGGTAGCCGATGTCGGAGGCGCCGACCGGGTTGTTCGGCGGCCGGTAGAGCCGCTTCTTCTCCTCGGGCAGGAGGTAGAGGCCCGAGAGGAAGAAGGTCATGTGCGCGTCGTGCTCGCGGGCCAGCTCCAGGAAGCGCGGGAAGAGGCCGTTGCCGACCTCGCCCGCGCCGTCCCAGGAGAAGACGACGAACTGCGGGGGCCGCTCGCCCGCCTCCAGGGGGACGGCCGCGGCGGGCTGGCGCGGCTGCTTGCCGGTGTACGAGGTCGAACCGTCGCCGATCAGCCGCGGCGCGACCTTCTTCGGCGCCCCCTCCTCCCGCTGTCCCGGGCCCGCCGGGGGCCGGTCCCCGGACGCGCCGTGGCCGCATCCGGCGAGGGCCGTGGCCGCGGCGCCGAGACCCATCCCGAGCCCCAGGCGTGCTACTCCTCTGCGGCTGATTCCACTCATGCACATCCCCATCCGCGCCGGGCGAGGGCGCGTTGTGTGTCCCCCATTGACATCGACCTTCGCACCGTAAATCCGATAAACGGACGAAACGGATTTTTGGTGCGACGCGCCGGGCGAACGGGTGACGGGATGTGCCAATGGGTGACGGGAAGTCCAATGGGTGACGGGAAGTCCAATGCGTGACGACGGACGCGGGGACGAGCCGGCGTCAGTCCTCGCCGACGACCTTGCCGGGGTTGAACAGGTCGAGCGGGTCGAGCGTGCGCTTCACGGCGCGCTGCATCGCGCAGACCCCGGGGCCCAGTTCGGCGCGCATCCCGCCGCGCTTGAGCAGACCCACGCCGTGCTCGCCGGTCACCGTGCCGCCGACGGCGATCGCCGCCTGGAGCAGCTCCTCGAACGCGGCCTGCGCGGCGACACGGGCCGCCTCGTCACCGGGCTCGGTGATCAGCAGGGGGTGCAGGTTGCCGTCCCCCGCGTGCGCGATGGTGGCGATGCGGACGCCGTGCCGACGGCCGATCTCCTCGATCGTGGCCAGCATGCCGGGCACGGCCGAGCGGGGCACGCAGAGGTCCTCGGTGAGGACGGGGCCGAGCCGTTCGAGCGCGGGATAGGCGAGGCGTCGTACGTCGAACAGGGCCTCGGCCTCGACGGCGTCGGTGGACTGCTCGGCCCACAGCGCCCCGGCCTCCTGGAAGGCGTCGGCCACCGCGGCGGCCTCGGCGGCGCCCGCGTCGCCCGCCGCGTCGATCCGGGCGAGCAGCATGGCCTCGGCGCCCGGCTCGATGCCCAGGTGCTTCCAGTCCTCGACGGCCTCCATGCAGGCGCGGTCGAGGAGTTCGAGGGCGGCGGGGGCGAGCCCGCGGCGGGTGACGAGGGCGACCGCGGCACCGGCCGCGACCAGGCTGTCGAAGGCGCCGACGACCGTGCGCGGCTCGGCGGCGGGCGCGGGCCGCAGGCGCAGGGTGATCTCGGTGATGACGCCGAAGGTGCCCTCGGAGCCGACGAACAGGCTCGTCAGGTCGTAGCCGCTGACGCCCTTGGTGGTGCGCCGGCCGAGTTGGACGCGGCTGCCGTACTCCCCCGCCGGGCCGCCCATGACGACTTCGAGGCCGAGGACGTAGTCGCGGGTGACGCCGTACTTGAGGCAGCACAGGCCGCCCGCGTTCGTCGAGACGTTGCCGCCGATCGTCGACCAGGGGGCGCTGGCCGGGTCCGGCGGGTACCACAGGCCGTGCTCGGCGACGGCGGCCTTCAGGTCGTTGTTGACGACGCCGGGCTGGACGACGGCGAGCAGGTTCTCGGTGTCGATCTCCAGGATGCGGTTCATCCTGGAGACGTCGAGGACGACGCAGCCGTCGACCGCGTTGGCGCCGCCCGACAGGCCGGTGCCCGCGCCGCGCGTGACGACGGGTATCCGCCGCTCGGCGCAGGCCCGCACCACCGCCCGCACCTCCTCGGTGGAGGTGGCGCGGACCGCCGCGAGCGGGCGGCCCACCGGTGCCCACTCGGCGTCGTCGCGGCCGAGCGTCGCGAGGACGTCCGCGTCGGTGACGAGGGTGGAGCCGGGCAGCGCGTCCACGAGTTCGCGCACCGTGCCTGCTGTTTCTGCCGTGTTGATGTCGTACCTCCAGAACATGTCCGCATGACCGGCGGATCGCCGGGTAACCCCCGGACACCATGATGGGACAGCGCTTCGCGCCGCCGAACGGCCGGGAGGGACGATGGGCTCCACCATGAGGGGGACGCACGCCACGCACGCCGGGACCGCGCTCCCCCACGTCCCGGACCCCACGCGCGTGACACCGCAGGACGCGCGGGAACTCTCGCGCCTCTTCTTCCGCCGTCTCGCGGAGCTGGAGGAGGGCACGCGCGCGTACCAGTACACGCGCAACACGCTGATCGAGATGAACATGTCGCTCGTCCGCTTCGCGGCGGGGCGCTACCGCCACCGGGGCGACGACATGGAGGACGTCGTCCAGGTCGGCATGATCGGGCTGATCAAGGCCATCGACCGGTTCGACCTCTCTCGTGAGGTCGAGTTCACCTCGTTCGTGCTGCCGTACATCAGCGGCGAGATCAAGCGCTTCTTCCGCGACACGACCTGGGCCGTGCACGTGCCCCGGCGTCTCCAGGAGCTGCGCCTCGAACTGTCGAAGGCCCGCGAGGAGCTGCGCACCCGCCTGGACCGCGAACCCACCACCGCCGAGCTGGCCACACTCATGAACCTGCCGGAGGCCGAGATCCGCGAGGCGCGGCTGGCCTCGAACGGCTACACGTCGGCCTCTCTCGACGCGGCGCTCGGCGGCGACGGCGACGAGGACAGCGAGTCGGTGCTCGCCGACTTCATCGGCGCGGAGGACACCGCGATGGAGCTGGTGGAGGACGTCCACACGCTCGCCCCGCTCCTGGCCCTGCTGTCCGAGCGCGACCGCAGGCTGCTCCATCTGCGGTTCGTGGAGGAGCTGACCCAGGCGGAGATCGGCGAGCGGCTGGGCTGTTCCCAGATGCACGTCTCACGCCTGATCACGCGGCTCATCGCCCGGCTGAGGTCCGGGATGCTCGCACAGGTCTGAGGCGCGGGCGCGAAGGCCCGACCGCCCTCACTCCGCAAGCGTCAGTACGGCCTTCACGCGCTTGCCGACCGGCACCCGCTCGACGGTGACGTCGGCGAGCATGCCCACGATCTCCAGACCGTGGCCGCCGATGCGCCCCGGGTCCCGTGGAAAGCGCCGCGGGACGGTGTCACTGCTGTCGTACACGGCGATGGTGATCTGCCGCGCGGTGCCCTCGAGCTCCAGCATGTACGGGCCGTGGGCGTGCCGGTCCGCGTTGGTGACCAGCTCGCTGACGACGAGGAGGACATCGCCCGCCATGCGGCGGTCGACGTCGACACACCATTCCTGGGTCAGCTGCGCCAGAAACGTCTCCGCGAAGCTCCGGGCTTGCGCTATGCAGCCCGGCTCCCCGGAGTAGTGGCTCATCCGCCGCAGCGGTTCGACAGGCGTGTCGAAGCCAATTGGGATCACTGCCCCGTCCAAATACTCGGTCATTCGCGTCTCTCTCACCCGGGCCTGAGGTGGTCAGGCCCCCGCAGCCATGCTGATACCCCGAGTGGGGCGGTGCAGTCCTGCGGGTTGCGATGTGACGGACAGCACTGAGCCCCGCCACCCGGGGCGGGGCCCAGCAAAGGCTCGCCGGCGCCTCGCGCTGCCCTGGCGCGGACCGGCGGCCGGGTCAGCCGGGAACCTCGCTCTCCCCGCTGACCACCAGGAACGCATCCGAATCCAGGTCCATCACCACCGTCACGGACCGTCCCTGAGCACGTAGCTGGGCGGCGTACTCCTCCGCCGGCCAGGAACCGCGGGGCGCCCCCGCGGGAAATCGCCGCAACACCGTCGTCCGCATAGCGCCGACACCTCCACGCCCGTCTCCACCGTACGGACGGTCCTCGTTCGGTGACCGTCCGTCCTCCCTGTAGTGCGCTTGCCCGCTTCCAGGGCGGACATGCAGTACCTGTTGGACCCAGCAATGTCACCGCCCAGCAGGGAGCCGCTCCGTGCGTGTTCATGTCGTCCTCTTCACCGCCGACCTGCGGGTCCACGACCATCCACCGCTGCGGGCCGCCCTCAAGGCAGCCGACGCGGTCGTGCCCCTGTTCGTCCGGGACACGGGGATCGCCGCCGCCGGTTTCCCGGCGCCGAACCGCGAGGCGTTCCTCGCCGACTGCCTGCGCGACCTCGACGCGAACCTGCGCGAGCGCGGCGGGCGGCTCGTCGTCCGCTCCGGCGCGGTGGCGGAGGAGGTCGCGAAGGTCGTCGCGGAGAGCGGCGCGAGCGCCGTCCACCTGGCGGGCGACGTGAGCGGTTACGCCCGGCGCCGCGAGGACCGGCTGCGCGCCGCGCTCGACGGCACCGGCTGCGAGACGGTCGTCCACGACGCGGTGGTGACCTGTGTGGCGCCGGGCGCGGTCACCCCGGCGGGCAAGGATCACTTCGCCGTCTTCACCCCCTACCACCGGCAGTGGGCGAAGCAGCACACGCGGGAGGTCGGCGGGGCGCCGCGCAAGGTCACCGTGCCGGACGAGGTGGGCTCGGAGCGGCTGCCCGGGCGCGGCACCGTCAAGGGCGTGTCACCCGACCTCGCCGAGGGCGGCGAACGGGCCGGACGGGCCCGCCTGGCCGCCTGGCTGCGCTCGGGCATCGGCCAGTACGAGGACCAGCACGACGACATGGCGGGCGACGCCACCTCACGGCTCTCCCCCGATCTGCACTTCGGCACGATCAGCCCGGCGGAGGCGGTGCGGCGGGCGACGAAGGCGAGCGGTCCCGGCGCCGAGGCGTTCGTACGGCAGCTCGCCTGGCGGGACTTCCACCGCCAGGTCCTCGCCGCACGGCCCGCCGCCGCGCACGACGACTACCGCACCAAGAACGACCGCTGGCGCTCGGAACGCTCCGCGCGCGAGGAGATCGAGGCGTGGCAGGAGGGGCGCACCGGCTATCCGGTGGTCGACGCGGGGATGCGGCAGCTGCGCCACGAGGGGTGGATGCACAACCGGGCCCGGCTGCTCACGGCGAGCTTCCTCGCCAAGACGCTGTACGTCGACTGGCGGATCGGCGCCCGTCACTTCCTCAGCCTGCTCGTGGACGGGGACATCGCCAACAACCAGATGAACTGGCAGTGGATGGCGGGCACGGGCACGGACAGCCGGCCCAACCGGGTGCTCAACCCGGTGACGCAGGGCAAGCGGTACGACCCGTCCGGCGCGTACGTGCGCCGGTGGGTGCCGGAGCTGGCCGGGATCACCGGGTCCGCCGTGCACGAGCCGTGGAAGCTGAAGGCCAAGGAACGGGCCGCGTACGACTATCCGGAGCCGCTGCTCGAACTGCCCGACGGGCTCGCCCGGTTCAAGCGCGCCCGGGGCGTGCGCTGAACCCGGGGACGCCGAACTCCGGGTAGAGCCGCTCGATGACGGACATCGCCTCGGGCAGTGTCGAGGGGCGCAGCGCGCCGCGCACCGTGCGCCCCGCCCAGCCGGGGCCGCCGAGCACGACGGCGGGTCCGCCGCGGGCGCCGCGCACGCCCCACCGGCTGTCGGCGAGCTGTCTGGCCAGCGGGAGGTTGGCGGTGGAGCGGGCCTGCGCCCACAGGACGACGGCGCGCGGACCCGTCCGGCGCACGGCGGCGGTGACCGCCTCGACGGGCACGGCCGCCCCGAACATCCGCTGCGGCAGGCCCATCTCGTCGAGGGCCGCGCTCAGCGCTTCGAGAGGCAGCGAGTGCTGTTCGGCGGGGACGCAGGCCAGGACGACGGGCGGCACGGCCAGGGTGGCGGACGCGACCGGGCCGCGGTGCAACATGCCGGAGACGTGCCAGGACAGGAAGTGCTCGACCTCCACGTAGCGGTCGCCCGCCTCCTCCCACTTGCGGCCGATCGCGTGCAGGACCGGCACCATGACGTCCTGCCAGGCGTGGACCAGGCCGTGCCGGTCCACCGCCTCGGTCAGCAGGGACCGCACGCCGGGCGCGTCGAGCCGGGTGGCCGCGCGGGACAGGCCGCGGTGTTGGCGTTCGAGGGTGGCCCGCGAGGGACGCTGCGGCGTGCGCCGCTGGAGCGGGACCGCGGCCGGCACGAGGCCGGTGCCGCGGCGCGAGACGGCCTGGTGGGCGGCGTCGGCGGGGGCGAGGCCCGTCGCGGTGAGGCGGCACATCTCCTCGACGACCGCGACGTCCTCCGCGGACCAGCGCCGGTGGTGGCCGTCGGCGCGTTGAGCGGGTCCGAGCCCGTAGCGCCGGTCCCAGGTGCGCAGGGTCGTCGGCGCGACCCCGAGGCGCCGGGCGAGGGCGCCGGTGGTGACCCCCGGTATCGTCGGCACGGTCAGTACCGCGCTGTTGCCGCCCCGCTGGTCGTGCCGTTCCTGGTCCATCGGCCCACGATACGACGCACAAACGATGCGAGTTGGGGTTCGACCGCGAGTATGCAGAAGATGACCGCTCCGCGGACGGGGACGGGGCCGATCCGCCCGGTTGCCTCTGGTTCGGCGCTGGTTCCGTCCGCTTCCGTTCGCCTCCGCGCGTCCTCGACGACGTCGGCGTCGCCGAGGGCCGTCGCCGTGGACGGTGCCTCGCCGGGCGCCGTCCACGGCGACACCCCGCGGGCGCGCGGCGTGCCCCGCGGTTAGGCTCTGTGATCATGAATGCCCGATCCGTCCAGATCCGTGAGCTGCCCGAGTCCGACATCGAGCGCGCCCTCGCCCTCGCCTACCTGGTCTTCCACGAGTCACCGGAGGACGACCGGCGGAGGCACCACCGCGAGACGCTGGCCGGCTTCCTGCGCATCGGTGCCTACGACGGCGCGGAGCTGGTCGGCTTCGCGGCCGCGCACCCGTTCTCCCTGTCCGTGCCCGGCGGCGGTGAACTGTCCTGCCCCGGCCTGACGTTCGTGTCGGTGGCGCCCACCCACCGGCGCCGCGGCGTGCTCTCCGGGATGATCGGCGAGCTGTTCGCCCGCTGCGCGCGCGAGGGCGCCCCGCTCGTCGCGCTGTGGGCGTCGGAGGCGTCCATCTACGGCCGGTTCGGCTTCGGCCCCGGCACGTACGGGGCGAGCGTCCAGATCGACTCGCGGCGCCCCCTCGCGCTGCGGATCGCGCCCGATTCCCGTCCGCTGCGCCTGGTCGACCCGGCGGAGGCGCCCGCGCTGCTCGGCCCGTACTACGAGCGGTCCCGTGCGCGTCGGGCGGGGCGCCCGGCCCGTACGGAGGCGTGGTGGCGCGAGGAGTGGCTCGTCGAGAAGGACGAGGACGACGACGACCTGTCGCCGCCGCGCGTCGTCGCGCTCGGCGATCCGCTCGCCGGGTACGCGGTCTACCGCACCAAGTCGGGGGACGAGGAGGCCCGTACGCCGGGTCTGGTACGGGTGGACGACCTGGAGGCGGACACCCCCGAGGCGGCCGCCGCGCTGTGGAGCTATCTGACCGCCATCGACCTGACCGGCACCGTACGGTCCTGGGGCCGGCCGGTCGACGATCCGCTGCCGCTGTTCGCGGCCGACCCCGACCAGGTGCGGGTGACGGAGACGTTCCCCGCGCTGTGGGTGCGCCTGGCCGACGTACGGGCCGCCCTCGCGGCACGGACCTGGGCCGCGCCCGTGGACGTGGTGCTCGACGTCCGCGACACACACGTGTCGGCGAACGCGGGCAGGTTCCGGCTGATCGCGTCGCCGGACGGGTTCTCCTACACGCCGACCGGGGACGATCCGGACCTCGTCGTCGAGGCGCGGGACCTGGCGACGGTCTACATGGGCGCCACGTCCGTACGGGCGCTGGTCCGGGCGGGCCTGGTCGGCGAGTACAAGCAGGACGCGGCGGCGATGCTCGACACGGCCCTCCAGACGGAGCTGCTGCCGCACACGGTCGACGGTTTCTAGGCCCCTTCTATTGCAGGGCCGTTCTTGGCAGCTCTATTGCAGGGCCGTTCTTGGCAGCGCCGTCACACCGAGGCGTGGGCGCGGGTCCATGCGGCCGTGCGGGCCATGCGCAGGGCGTCCACGGACTCGGCGAGGAGCTCGTACTCGGTGGTCTCGTCGCGGGTGGCCACGCGCACGAGCCGGCCGCCCGCCAGCTCCTCGGCGACCCGCTGCTGCTGGACCGTGTCGGCGCACCATGTGCGCAGCAGGGCGGGCACGTCCGTGGTGTCGTCGGCGAGCGGCATCAGGGCGCCCTCGGGCACGTGCGGCAGCTCGGGGTGCGGGTCGAGGCGGTCGGCGATCCAGGAGGCGCGGTCACGCAGCCACCAGAGGGCGAGGGGCAGCGTGGGTGCGCGATACGTGCCGAGCGGAACTCCGACGCGTCGTCCGCCGCAGATTCCGTATGCGGTGACGTGGCACAGGAATTCGTCGTGCACGATCTCCCCCATTGCCCGGCGCCGCGCGAAGGCACCGGTCGGAAATTGATCAGCGAGCGATCGACGGCATCGAGGGCACGGTCGGGACGATCAAGAAGATTGATCGTCCGTCCCTACCTTCGAACAAAATTCAACCGTCTCTCCTGTGAAGTATCGGCACTTCGAACGCAGTGTCACCACGCTTTTCACGCCAGTCTCACGCCGTATTCCGGCGCGCCGTTGGCCGAAATGCGCGGGGTCGACGAAACTGCACTTCATGCGCTCACATGACGTACTCATCGAAGGCTACGGCCGGATTAAGGAAGTGGTGCACGCCGTCGTCGAGGGCCTTTCCCCCGATGATCTCCACAAGCGGCCGGGCGGTGGCGCGAATTCCATCGCCTGGCTGATCTGGCATCTCACGCGTGTGCAGGACGACCATGTCGCCGACGCCTCGGGCGGCGAACAGATCTGGCCGACCGAGGGATGGGCCGACCGCTTCGCGCTGCCACTGCCCGTGACCGACACCGGTTACGGGCACACCCCGGAACAGGTCGGGCAGGTGCGGGTGGACTCGGGCGATCTGCTCCTCGGCTACTACGACGCGGTGCACGAGCGGACGCTCGGCTTCCTCGGCACCCTGAAGGACGACGACCTCGACCGGATCGTCGACGAGAACTGGGACCCGCCCGTCTCGCTCGGCGCCCGTCTCGTCAGCGTCCTGTCGGACGACCTCCAGCACGCGGGTCAGGCCGCCTACGTACGCGGGCTGCTCTGACGACACCCCCTCCACCGCACGCGACGGCGCTGAACTCCTGGTTCGGCGCCGTTCGCGCGTCCGGGAGCGGCCGGGGAGCGAGGGAACGGCTCCGCGCGCCAAAGGTCTTGACAACTCGATTGGTCTGGACCAGCTTTGGCGCCACAGCGGTGGCCACCGTTCACCCACCCTTCCCCACCTCTTCCCCCGGAGGCACCTCGTGGACCGTGCACGTCATGGCAGACCCGGCGTCCGTCGCCTGCTCGGCGGCGCGCTCGCCGTCACCTCGGCCGCGGCGCTCGGCGTCACCGCCCTCGCCGCTCCCGCGCAGGCCGCGGACGTCAACGTCGCCAAGAACGCCGGCTTCGAGGCGGACCTGGCCAACTGGACCTGCACCGCGGGCAGCGGCGCGGCCGTCTCCTCGCCCGTGCACGGCGGCGCCAAGGCGCTGAAGGCCACCCCGGCGGGCCAGGACAACGCCAAGTGTTCCCAGACCGTCGCGGTCAAGCCCAACTCGACGTACACGCTGAGCAGTTGGGTGCAGGGCGGCTACGCCTACCTCGGTGCCAGCGGTACCGGCACCACGGACGTCTCCACCTGGACGCCGGGCAGCTCCTCCTGGCAGCAGCTCACCACCAGTTTCAAGACCGGCGCGAACACGACGTCGGTGACGGTCTACACGCACGGCTGGTACGGGCAGAGCGCGTACTACGTCGACGACCTGAGCGTCTACGGGCCCGACGGGGGCGGCGGCAGCGACCCGGTCGAGATACCCGGCGTGCCCTCGGGTCTCGCCGTCGGCGCGACCACCTCCTCGTCCGTCGACCTGTCCTGGACCCCGGCCTCCACCGCGAGCGGCTACAACGTCTACCGGGACGGCACCAAGGTCGCCTCGGTCACCGGCTCGTCGGCGACCGTCACCGGCCTCGCGGCCAGCACCTCGTACAGCTTCCAGGTCAGCGCGGTGAACTCGGCCGGTGAGTCGGCCAAGTCGGCCGCCGTGACCGCGAAGACGGCCGCCACCGGGGGCAACCCGGGCGGCGGCACCGTGCCCAAGCACGCGCTGACCGGCTACTGGCAGAACTTCGACAACGGGGCGACGGTCCAGAAGCTGCGGGACGTCCAGTCGCAGTACGACATCATCGCGGTGTCGTTCGCCGACGCCACGACCACGCCGGGGCAGATCACCTTCAACCTCGACCCGGCCGTCGGCTACTCCTCCGCCGCCGACTTCAAGGCGGACATCGCGGCCAAGCACGCGGCCGGCAAGTCCGTCATCATCTCCGTCGGCGGTGAGAAGGGCAGCATCTCCGTCAACAGCGACGCCTCCGCGACCGCCTTCGCCAACAGCGCCTACGCGCTCATGCAGGAGTACGGCTTCGACGGCGTCGACATCGACCTGGAGAACGGCCTCAACTCGACGTACATGACGAAGGCGCTGCGCCAGCTCTCCGCGAAGGCGGGCTCCAAGCTGGTGCTCACCATGGCACCGCAGACCATCGACATGCAGTCCACGTCGGGCGAGTACTTCAAGACGGCGCTGAACGTGAAGGACATCCTCACCGTCGTCAACATGCAGTACTACAACAGCGGTTCCATGCTCGGCTGCGACGGCAAGGTCTACAGCCAGGGCTCGGTGGACTTCCTCACCGCGCTCGCCTGCATCCAGCTGGAGGGCGGCCTCGACCCGTCGCAGGTCGGCATCGGCGTCCCGGCGTCGACGCGGGGCGCGGGCAGCGGCTACGTCTCCCCCACCATCGTCAACAACGCGCTCGACTGCCTGGCGCGCGGCACCGGCTGCGGCTCCTTCAAGCCCGCGAAGACCTACCCGGGGCTGCGCGGCGCCATGACCTGGTCCACGAACTGGGACGCGACGGCCGGCAACGCCTGGTCGAACTCGGTCGGCCCGAAGGTGCACAGCCTGCCGTAAGCGCGGCCCGGCCCGCCGTGGGCCGATGTCCGTATCTGTGGGACACCTGGCCCCACAGCCATGGCGCCCGTCTCCGCGGAGGCGGAAGCTGAGAAGTGCCGCCGGACGATCCGGCGGCACTTCCTGGTGTGATGGCGACACGGTGAAAGGTTCAGGTGAGCACGGTGAGCGGTGACGTGACGACGGTCGCGGGCGTACGGGTGCCCGACACGAAGCTGGCGCGCGAGGCGGACGAGCTGGTGCGCGACACGACGAGCGAGCTGATCTACCACCACTCGCGGCGCGTCTTCTTCTTCGGGGCGCTCCAGGGCCGCGAGCGCGACCTCTCCCACGACCCCGAACTCCTCTACGTGGGCGCCCTCTTCCACGACCTCGGGCTGTCCGAGCGGTTCCACGCCAGCGGGCGCCGTTTCGAGGTGGACAGCGCCGACGAGGCGCGCCGCTTCCTCGCCGCGCGGGGTGTCCCCGAGGACAGCGTGCGCCGGGTGTGGACGGCGATCGCGCTGCACACGACGCCGGGCGTGCCGGAGTTCATGGAGCCCGAGGTGGCGCTGGTGACGGCGGGCGTCGAGTACGACGTGCTCGGTATCGGCTACGACGACCTGTCCGAGTCCGACCGGGCGGACGTCGTGGCGCTGCACCCGCGGCCCGACTTCAAGCGGCGCATCCTGCGGGCCTTCACGGACGGGGTGGCGCCGAAGCCGGAGACGACGTTCGGGAACGTGAAGGCGGACGTCCTCGCGCACTACGCACCCGGGTTCGAGCGCGGTGACTTCGTCCGCACGATCCTCGACTCGAAGTGGGAGCAGTGAGCGCGACCGCTCCCGCCTCTCCGGTGGTGGCGATCATCGCCTTCGACGCGGTGCAACTGCTCGACGTGACCGGCCCCGCCGAGGTCTTCACCACGGCCAATCTGTACGGCGCCGCCTACGACGTACGGATCGTGTCGCCGGACGGCACGGAGGTGCGGACCTCGTCGGGGGTGCGGGTGGGGGTGGACGGCGGCCTCGACGCGCTGCCGCGACGGCTCGGCACGGTACTGGTCCCGGGGCGGTCCGACTGGCGGCGGGCCGTGCACGACACGGACCTGATCGCGTTCACGTCCCGGCTCGCCGGGCGGGCCCGGCGGGTGGCATCGGTCTGCGCGGGAGCGTTCCTGCTGGCCGAGGCCGGGGTGCTCGACGGCCGGCGGGCGGCCACGCACTGGCGGCTCGCCCCGGAGCTGACGTCGGCATACCCGGCGGTCACGGTCGAGGACGACCCGGTGTTCGTCCGGGACGGCGCCGTCATCACGTCGGCCGGGGTGACGGCGGGCATCGACCTCGCGCTCGCGCTGGTCGAGGAGGATCACGGGGCCGACGTGGCCCGGGACGTGGCGCGCGAACTGGTCGTCTTCATGGCACGCCCCGGCGGCCAGTCCCAGTTCAGCGCGCGGCTCGGCCCGCTCTCCGCCCGGCACCCGGCGGTCCGCGCGGCGATGGACACGGTCGGCGCCGACCCGGCCGCCGCGTCCGACCTGGACGCCGTCGCCCGCAGGGCGGGCGTCAGCGTGCGCCACCTGACCCGCCTGTTCCGCGCGCAGACGGGGATGACCCCGGGCCAGTACGTCGAGTCGGTCCGCCTGGAAGCGGCCCGGGTGCTGCTCGAAGGGGGCACGTCCCCGGTCGAATCGGTGGCGAGGTCGGCGGGCTTCGGCTCCTCGGAGTCCATGCGCAGGGCGTTCCAGCAGACACTCGGGGTGTCCCCGACGGAGTACCGGGCACGCTTCCGCACGACGGCCGGGGAAACGGCCTGAGCGTCCCGCGCGAGAGGGGCGCGACCCGGCCCCGCGCCCCTCACCCGCCCATGAAGAGCACCGTGCCGTCCGGCCCCCACGCCTCCACTCGCGCCCCGTGTTCGACCGTGCGGCTGACCGTGCAGTACTTCTCGTGGGTGAGGCGGATGCCCTGTTCGAGGATCTCGGCGGTGCGGGTGTCGCCCTCGGGGAGGTCGATCTCGTAGCGGACGCGCACCGTGCCGACGCGGCCGTCGTCCTCGGGGCGGGAGACCGACTCGACGACGATGCGCAGGTCGTCGTGGTCGGCGGTGCGCGCGGTGCGGTCCACGACGAGGCCGCCGCAGCCGCCGAGCGCGGCGAGGAGGAGTTCGACGGGGGTGAAGGAAGGCTGCGCGCCTTCGGCGTCGGCGGGGGCGATGCGGACCTCGGCGCCGCGCGCGTTGCGGGCGGTCCAGTCGCGTTCGCCGTTGCGGACGGTTTCGATGCGGTAGTCGGCCATGCCGGAACCGTAACGACCTTCAGGGCGCTTGCTGGACATCGCCGCGCGTCGAGGACGCGACCGTGTCGCCGTGGGCGAAGTCGCCGGGCGGGATGCCCGGGTGGTGCCCGGCCGGCGGCTCGGCGGCGGCCGCCGTGGTCGCGGCGGGGCCGAGGGTGAGGCGGGAGACGATGCGGTAGCGGTCGCCGCGGTAGAGGGAGTGGACGTACTCGACGGGCCGGCCCGCCGTGTCGGAGGTCAGCCGCTCGAAGAGCAGCGCCGGGGACAGTTCGGGGACGTCGAGGAGGTCGGCCTCGGCGCGGGTGACGACGGTCGGCTCGATGGCCTGGACGGCTTCGCGGACGTGTACGTCGTGGTGTTCGCGCAAGTGGGCGTAGAGGTCGCCGCTCTCCAGTTCCTGGGCGCTGAGTCCAGGGACCAGGTCCGCGCGGATGTGCAGGTGCTCGATGGCCATCGGCGCCCCGTCGACCAGGCGCAGACGGGCCACGTACACGATCTTCGCCGCGGGTGAGAGCCGCAGCTTGCGGCCGACGCGGGCGCCCGCCTGGATCGTGGTGAACTCCAGGAGCCGGCTCGACCACGCCCCGGAGGCCTGCGGCACCGAGAGCGCCTGTTCGCGCGCCACCAGCTCCTGCGTGATCTTCTCGGGGGCGACGAACATCCCCCGGCCGTGTTCGCGGACGAGAAGACCGGAAGCGACGAGTTCGTCGACCGCGGCGCGCAGCGTGGGCCGGGAGACGCCGAAGCGGGCGCAGAGCGTCCGCTCGGAGGGGATCGCGTCGCCGGGGCACTGCGACTCGATGAGTTCCAGGATGTGGTCGCGCACCCGCTCCCGTTTGAGCACCGCCCCCGGGGCGTCCGGTTTCTCGATGGTCCCGTCGGCGTTCACTGCCGCCCCCTCCTCCCGTACGACCAGTTACCTGACCAGTTGACCACGGAGCGGCCTTGATCGACAACCGCTCTCCAACTGGCCCTGTTTTCCCAGGGGGTTGACGCGCTCAGTGGTCTATGCCAGCTTTCTCCACCACCAGAGGTCACCTGACCAGTTGGTCAACTGGTCAGGTCCGGCTCCCAGAGGTGAACCGTGAAGCTCCGTATGCTCGCCGGTCTGTCCGCGCTCGTCGCGGTCGCCGGGCTCAGCGCCTGCAGTTCGTCCGGCACCGACGACGGTGAAGCCGGGGACGGCGGGCGGACCGGCATCGACGTGTGGCTGATGCGTGACAGCGTCTCGGCCGATTTCCAGAAGGAGTTCGAGAAGGGCTTCGAGGCCGCGCACCCGGACATCGACGTACGCGTCCAGATCCAGGAGTGGGACGGCATCGGCGAGAAGGTGACCGCCGCGCTCGCCAGCAATGACGCGCCCGATGTGATCGAGACCGGCAACACGCAGGTCGCCCAGTTCGCCCAGAGCGGCGGTCTGCTCGACCTGTCGGACAAGGTCGGCGAACTCGGCGGCGAGAACTGGTTGAAGGGCCTGGCCGAGCCGGGCGCGTACGAGGGCAAGCAGTACGGCATCCCGTACTACGCGGCCAACCGCGTCGTCATCTACCGCACGGACCTGTTCGAGAAGGCCGGCGTCGACGCCACGAAGATCAAGACCCGTGAGCAGTGGATCGCCGCGACGAAGAAGCTCGACAAGGGCGGACAGCAAGGCATCTACCTGCCCGGCCAGAACTGGTACACGTACTCCGGCTTCGTCTGGGACGAGGGCGGCGACCTCGCCACCGAGTCCGGCGACCGGTGGAGGGGCGCCCTCGACACACCCGAGGCGCTGCGCGGCATGGCCTTCTACAAGGAGCTGCAAGCGCTCGGCAAGGGCCCCAAGGACTCCGACGAGGCACAGCCCCCGCAGGCGGAGGTGATGGCGAAGGGGCAGGTGGCGCAGGTCATCAGCTCGCCGGGCGGCGCCAACGTCGTCATCCAGAGCAACGCCGCCCTCAAGGGCAAGCTGGGTTTCTTCCCGATCCCCGGCAAGACGGCCGACAAGCCCGGCGCGGTCTTCACCGGCGGCTCCGACCTCGTCATCCCGACGGTGTCGCGGCACCACGACGCCGCGTACACCTTCGTCAAGGAGCTGACGGGCGACGCCTGGCAGAAGAAGCTCGCCGTCGCGATGAGCTACGTGCCGAACAAGACGACGCTCGCGAGCGCGGTCGCCACGGACCCGGGCGCCTCCGCGATGGCGGTCGGCGCGGCCGAGGGGCACGCGACACCGAACACCCCCAACTGGGCGGCCGTCGAGGCGAAGAACCCGATCAAGGACTACATGACGGCGGTCCTCGCGGGCGGTGATCCGGCGAAGGAGGCGAAGAAGGCGTCCGAGGCGATCACGTCGGCGATGAACTCCGGCTCCTGACCGGCCCCTCGGCAACGACAACGAAAGGAGTGTGCGCCGTGTCGGTCGTCCGCGAGCGGACCGCGCCCCGCCCCCTCACCCGGCCGCCCCGGCGCCCCCTGGGCCCGTCCCGCCGCGCCACCATGTCCGGCGTCTGGCCGTACCTGCTCGTGGCGCCCGCCGTCCTCGGCATGTTGTACCTGCTCGTCTATCCACTCGGCCGCGCGGTCCTGATCTCCTTCCAGGACTTCGGCCTGCGCCAGCTCATCCTCGGGGACGCGCACTTCACCGGGTTCGACAACTACACGACGCTCCTGACCGACCCCCGGTTCTGGACCGTCGTCCGCCGCACGTTCCTCTTCATGGCGATCAACGTCGTCCTGATCATGGCGCTCTCCACGCTCGTGGCGCTGATGGTCGAGCGGCTCGGCCGGGTGTGGCGCACCGCCGTGCTCAGCGCGCTGGTCCTGACGTGGGCGATGCCGGTGGTCGCGGCGACGACCGTGTTCCAGTGGCTGTTCCACTCGGAGTTCGGCATCGTCAACCACGCCCTGACCGGCCTCGGGTTCTCCTCCTTCGAGGGGTATCCGTGGCTGGCACACGGGCCGGCCGCCTTCGCCATCCTCGTCACGCTCGTGGTGTGGCAGTCGGTGCCCTTCGCCGCGATCACCTTGTACTCGGCGCTGACCACGGTCCCCTCCGAGCTGTACGAGGCCGCCCGCATCGACGGCGCGTCCGGCTTCCGGGTCTTTCGCTCGGTCACCCTGCCCATCGTGCGGCCGATCTTCACGCTGGTGCTCTCGCTCGAAGTGATCTGGACGTTCAAGGCGTTCGTGCAGATCTGGGTGATGACGCGCGGCGGCCCCGGCGACGCGACGACGATCCTGCCGGTGTACGCGGTGCAGACGGCCCTCTCCGGGCAGCACTACGACCTGGGTTCCGCGGCCTCGATGGTGACGGTGCTGCTGATGTCCGGCGTCCTGGTCGCCTACTTCCGGCAGATGTTCCGACAGGAGGGCGAGCTGTGACGACCCCGTCGCGCACCCTGCGCCGCCTCCCGCTCCACCTCGCCGCGACGGTCACGATCGTCGTCTGCCTCTTCCCCGTCTACTGGATGGTCACGACGGCGTTCAAGCCCAACCGTGACATCCAGTCCGACCACCCGCACCTCCTGCCGCAGAGCTGGACGCTCGACCACTTCCGGCGGGCGGTCGACGCCGACGGCTTCGGCCTGTTCTGGCGCAACAGTGTGCTCGTGACACTCAGCGCGGTGCTCCTGGCCCTGCTCGTCGCGCTCGGCGCGTCGTTCGCGGTGGCGCGGATGCGCTGGCGGGGGCGGCGGCAGTTCATGCTGATGGTGTTCGTCGCGCAGATGGCGCCCTGGGAGTCGCTGATCATCCCGATCTACATCATCTCCCGCGACACCGGGATGCTGGACCGGCTGCCGACCCTGACCCTCGTCTACTTCATGATCACGCTGCCGTTCACCATCGTGGTCCTGCGCGGTTTCATCGCGACGATCCCCGCCGAGCTGGAGGAGTCGGCGCAGGTCGACGGCTGCACCCGGGCGGGCGCCTTCCGGCACATCGGGTTCCCGCTGCTCGCCCCGGGCCTGATGGCGACCTCGCTGTTCGGCTACATCACCGCCTGGAACGAGTTCGCGTACGCCAACTTCCTCATCATCAAGCAGCAGGACCACCGGACGCTGCCGGTGTGGCTGTCCTCGTTCCACAACACGTTCGGCACCGACTGGGGCGCCACGATGGCCGCCTCCACCCTGTTCGCGCTGCCCGCGCTGGTGATCTTCCTGCTGCTTCAGCGGCACGTCACGTCCGGCTTCGCGGCCGGCGCCGTCAAGGGCTGACCCACCCTGCCCGTGCTCCCCCGTCGTCCGGAGGTCCGCCGTGCCCGCTCACCGCCCCTCTCTGCTCCCCCTGCCCACCCAGCTCTCCCACCGTCCCGGCCGTTTCACGATCGGGCCCGGCACGACGCTCCGGGTCTCCCCCGGCGCCGAGCCCGCCGCCGCCCTGCTCCGTACGCTCCTCGCCCCGGCCACCGGGCTTCCGCTCGCGGCCGCCGCCGACGGTTCCTTCGTGCTCGCGCTCGACCCGCAGCTCGGCGGCCTCGGCGAGGAGGGCTACGGCCTGACGGTCGCCCCGGACGCGGTGCTGTTACGGGCCGCACACCTCACCGGGCTCCTGCGCGGGATCCAGACCGTGCGCCAGCTCCTGCCCGCGAAGGCCCTGTGGGGCACGGCCCAGCCGGGCGTCGCCTGGCACCTGCCCTGCGTGGAGATCACCGACGTGCCGCTCCACCCCTGGCGCGGCTTCATGCTCGACGTGGCCCGGCACTTCCAGCCGGTCTCGTACCTGCGCCGCTGCGTCGACCTGCTCGCCCTGCACAAGCTGAACGTGCTGCACCTGCATCTCACCGACGACCAGGGCTGGCGGATGCCGGTCGCCGCGTATCCGCGCCTGACCGAGGTGGGCGGGCGGCGCGCCGAGTCGATGGTCGGGCCCGCCGGGAGCACCGTCTTCGACGGGACGCCGCACGAAGGGGCGTACACGCGCCGGGAGTTGACGGACCTCGTGGCGTACGCCGCCGCGCGGGGCGTGACCGTCGTGCCCGAGATGGAGATGCCGGGGCACACCCGCGCCGCGCTCGCCGCCTACCCCGAACTCGGCACCGTCCCCGGGCGGCGCCTCGACGTGTGGACGCGCTGGGGTGTGTGCGAGAACGTCCTCGGCGTGCACGACGAGGTACTGGACTTCTGCCGCACCGTCCTCGACGAGGTCTGCGACGTGTTCCCCTCGTCGCACGTGCACATCGGCGGCGACGAGTGCCCCACCACCGAATGGGCGGCGAGCCCGGCGGCGCGGGCGCGGGCCGCCGCCCAGGGACTCCCGGACACGGCGGCCCTGCGAGGCTGGTTCCTCGGCCGCGTCGGGGAGTTCCTGACCGAGCGAGGGCGGACGCCGACGGCATGGGCGGAGACCGGCGAGGGACTGCCCCCGCATTTCACCGTCATGACCTGGCGCGACCCCGAGCACACCCGCATCGCGCTCAAGCGCGGCCACACCGTGATCAGCGGCCAGCACCGCGCGAGCTATCTGGACTACGCCCAGTCCTACGCCCCCGACGAGCCGCAGGGGCAGCCCGGCGCCGTGGTCGACCTGCGCGCCGTCCACGACCACGCGATGCCGGACGACACGGATACGCCCGGCCGGCTCCTCGGCATGCAGGCGCACCTGTGGACCGAGTTCGCGCCGACCGCCGCGCAGGTGGACCGGCTCGTCTTCCCCCGACTGTGCGCGCACGCCGACCGCGCCTGGCACGGATCCCCCTCCTGGCCGGGATTTCGCGAACGGCTGTCCGCGCACGCCGCCCGGCTCGCCGCGCTCGGCGTCCGCCACGGGCCGCTCGACCCGCACCTCCCCGTCCCCCACCGTTCCGGAAAGGAACTGTCATGAGGAAGACCGCACGAAGGAAGACCGCGCTCGGCAGAACCGTCACGGCCGCCGTAGCGGCGACGCTCGGCTGCGTGGGCCTGGTCGCGCTCCCGTCGACGGCCTCCGCCGCCGCGGGTGATCTGACCGTGCAGTACCACACCGGCAGCACGGGCAGCGATCAGGCGGAACCGTGGCTGAAGGTCCGCAACTCCAGCGGGAAGAGCGTCGCTCTGAGCGGTGTGAAGGTCCGCTACTACTTCAAGGCGGACACGGCGAGCGCGAACTACCGCTTCGCGTGCTCGTGGGCGGTCAAGGGCTGCGGGAACGTCACCGGCACCTTCGGCACCCTGGCCAGCCCGACGTCGACCGCCGACCGCTATCTGGAGATCGGCTTCACCTCCGGCGCGGGCTCCCTCGCGGCGGGCGCGGACACCGGCGATCTCCAATTGCGGTTCTACCGCTCGGACTGGCAGTCGCTCAACCAGAACGACGACTACTCGTTCGGCGCGGCGCAGACCTCGTACGCGAACTGGTCGAAGGTCACGGCGCAGCTCGACGGCGCCCTCGTCTGGGGCACGGCCCCCGCGGGCAACGACCCCGGCGATCCGGGCGACCCCGGTGACCCGGGCGACCCGGGCACGCCCGGCGGCTCGCTGTTCGACGACTTCAACTACAGCGGCTACACCGACCCGAAAATCTCGGCGCACGGCTGGAACGTGCGCTCCAACTCCGGCGGCCCCGGAGTGCCGGGCGCGACCTGGGCACCCGACAAGGTCACCTTCCCCACCTCGGGCGGCAACGCCGTGATGAACCTGGAGACCTCGACCTCCGGGACCGGCGAGAGCACCAAGCAGACCGAAGTCCTCACCAAGGCGATGAAGTTCAAAAACGGGACGTACGCGGCGCGCGTGAAGTTCAGTGACGCGCCCAAGAGCGGCCCCGACGGCGACCACCTGGTGCAGACGTTCTTCACGATCAACGATCTGAAGGCGCCGATGGCCGACGACTACGCCGAGTACGACTTCGAGTACCTCCCGAACGGGGGCTGGGGCGAGCCGTCGAACATCCTCTACACGACGTCCTGGGAGACCTACAACCCGGACCCGTGGCAGGCGGTGAACCAGCACACCGAGAGCCGGCAGTCCTACGCGGGCTGGCACGACCTGGTCGTCACCATCGACAACAGCTCCATCCGGTACTACGTGGACGGGCAGTTGTTCGGCACGCACGACGCCGCGTATCTGCCGGAGCGGCCGATGTCGATCAACTTCAACCAGTGGCTGATCGACCTGGCGGGCCAGTCGAGCACCAGCCCGCGCGCCTACGACCAGCAGGTCGACTACGTCCTGCACGTCAAGGACCAGGTCCTGACGCCCTCGCAGGTGGCGGCGAAGGTGGCCGCCTACCGCTCGGCGGGCACCACGTTCGAGGACACGGTCCCGGGGTCCTGACCCGGACCGGCCGACGGGGCGGGGAGCCCGCGCGCCCCACACGCGCGGGCTCCCCCGGTGGTGCTTCCCCTCCCCAGGCGGGCGCCGCGGGAGTTCGGCGACCGCCTGCGCCGCAGTCTGCCGTGGGCGCGGCCGGAACTCATCCCGGACCCCCGCCTTTCGGTAACCTTGTGTGTTGAATCAGTGGCGAGAAGTGACGGAAGCGGAGCCCCGGGACCCCAGCACCACGGCGGGAACGGGGGTGTGGAACCCGCCGTCTGGCTGGATCCCTGGCGTTCAAGGACGGCCGGAAGTCTGTCCTGGCAAGCGCTCTCCACAGCGCGCGCAGAACCGCGCGTCCGCCTCTTCGGTGGCCCGCCCGCACGCGTCGCACACCCGCGGGAGCAGACAGGGCGCCTCGCCGCCCTCGGCCGCGCCCCTCGCCGGGGCGCGGCCGATCGTCATGCCGGGGCGCCTGCGGTGCACGGTGAGGTAGACGAGCCCGTCGCGGTCCGCGCTGACGGCGCGCCGCTCGCCGCGCGGCACGAAGACGAGCGCCCCGGGCACCAGTCGCTCCTCCCCGCCGGCCCGGCGCAGGGTGCCGTGCCCCGCGACGACGACGAGCAGCACGTCCAGGTCGTTCTCGGTGTACGCCTCGCCGCGCGTCCCGGGCCGCACGCGGACCACGTTGGAGTCGAGCTGGCGGGCCGCGCCCTCCAGGCGCCAGAGCGCGCCGCTCGCGGCCGGGTCGGCGGCCTTCAGGAGATCTTCGAGCAGGACATGGGCTGCGGGCATCGCGTGGCTTCCTCCGTCGGGAGCGGGGCGGGGCGGGGCGGTGGGTCAGCGCACCGGGTCGGTCCGTGCGTTCAGGAAATCGACGACCGGCGGCGTCGCCTGGTCCGCGCACTCCTCGAAGTAGGCGTGCCGCCCGCCGGGGATCAGCAGGAGCCGCGCGCCGGGGACGCGCTCGGCGATGAGGGGCGCGTTCGCCGTGGGGTTGAAATCGTCGTCGGCGCCGTGCACGACGAGGGTCGGGGCGGTGATCCGGGGCAGCGCGTCCCAGGCGTCGTGCCGGGCGCTGGCGCGCAGGTGGCGGCGGCGGGCGTACGCGGGCATCGCCGGATCGCCGAGCGTGTGGAAGGGCCCGGGGTGCGCGGCGACGTACGCGGGCGTGTACATCAGGTCGAGCAGCGCGGCGCGGGAGACGGCCGGGTCCGGATCGGCCAGCGCCTTGCGGACGGCGGGGCCACGCTCGATGCCGTGCGGCGCGCCCGGTGACGTGCAGCCGAGGACGAGGCGGTCGACGCGGCCCGGGTGGTCCGCGGCGAGCCACTGCGCGACCCGGCCGCCCATCGATGTTCCGTACACATGGGCACGGCCGATCCCCGCGTGGTCGAGGACGGCGACGGCGTCGCGGGCGAAGTTCCCGGTGCTGTAGGTGTCCGTGTCGGGCCGGTCGCTGTCACCGGTGCCGCGCCAGTCCATGACGACGGTGGTGAAGGCCGCGGCGAACCGGTCGAGGACCGGCTCCCACCAGCGATGACTGTTCGACTGGCCGGCCAGCAGGAGGAGCGGGGCGCCGCTGCCGCGGACCTGGTAGTGGAGTGCGGCGCCGTCGGCCGCCGATGCGTGGGACATGGTCGCCCATTGTCCCTCATCGCAACTATCTCTGTTCAAACGGTGGACTCATCAACATCGCTCTGCAATTCTCCAACAACTGAACGCAAGAATCGTATATAGACAGGGGATAGGGGCAGCATGATCGGCCACTTTTCGCTCAGATCCAGGTGGCGGGGCGGGAGGCGCGGCCTGTTGGTCGCCCTCCTCGCGCTCGCCCTGGCGTTCCTCGGCCTGCCGGCGATATCGGCGGCGGCGGCCTCGGGCGGTCCGAACCTCGCGGCGGGCGCCCCGGCGAAGGCGAGCAGCGCGAAGTCCGGGTACGAGGCGGCGAAGGTCAGCGACGGCAACGCCGCGACGTACTGGGAGAGTTCGGGCTCCGACCTGCCGCAGTGGGTGCAGGTCGACCTCGGCCAGACGGCCCGCGTCGACGAGGTCGTCCTGCGCCTGCCGAGCGGCTGGGAGAGCCGCGACCAGACCGTCGCCGTGCAGGGCAGCGCGGACGGCACCTCGTTCGACACGCTGAAGTCCGCGGCCTCGTACACCTTCGCGCCGGGCTCGGCGAACACGGTGACGGTGGGCTTCTCGGCGACGCAGACCCGCTACGTGCGGATCGTC
This sequence comes from Streptomyces sp. SGAir0957, assembly GCF_043523415.1. Classification (NCBI taxonomy): domain Bacteria; kingdom Bacillati; phylum Actinomycetota; class Actinomycetes; order Kitasatosporales; family Streptomycetaceae; genus Streptomyces; species Streptomyces sp. SGAir0957. The sequence continues at coordinate 7,697,685 of NZ_CP027293.1, read as the reverse complement.
GTCAGCGCCAACTCGGTCTGGCAGGCCGGGCAGCTGTCGGAGCTGGAGGTGCACGGCGCGGGCGAGTCCTCGACGAACCTGGCGCGCGGCAAGACCTTCACGGCCAGTTCGTACACGCAGACCTACGTGGCGGGCAACGCCGGGGACGGTGACGTCTCCAGCTACTGGGAGTCCGGCAACGGCGCGCTGCCGCAGTGGGTCCAGGTCGACCTGGGCGCCTCCGTGCGCGTGAACCGCGTCGTGCTGCGCCTGCCGACGAGCTGGGAGACGCGGACGCAGACGCTGACGGTGCGCGGCAGCACCGACGGCACGAACTTCAGCGACCTGGTCGCGTCCAAGGCGTACGAGTTCAGCGCGGCGGGCGGGCAGGCGCAGACCCTGTCGTTCAACACGGTGACCACGCGCTACGTGCGGGTCCTCGTCACCGCGAACACCCGGCAGCCCGCCGGCCAGCTCTCCGAGCTGGAGGTCTACGGACCGACCACCGGGGACACCGAGGCGCCGGGCGCGCCGAGCGGCCTCGCGTACACCGAGCCCGCGACCGGGCAGATCAAGCTGGTCTGGAAGGCGGCGACGGACAACGTCGGCGTGACCGGCTACGACGTCTACGCGAACGGGACGCTGCGCGCCTCCGTCGACGGGTCCGTGCTGACCTACACCGACACCCAGCCGGCGTCGGCGACGCTCACGTACACCGTGCGCGCCAAGGACGCGGCCGGGAACGTCTCGGCGGACTCCAACTCCGTGACGCGCAAGGGTGATTCGGGTGACACGCAGGCGCCGACCGCGCCCGGCAACCTGGCCTTCACCGAGGCGACCAAGGGCCAGATCAAGCTCACCTGGCAGGCGTCGACCGACAATGTGAAGGTCACCGGGTACGACCTCTACGCCAACGGCTCGCTGCTCACGTCGGTCGCCGGGGACGTCACCACGTACACCGACTCCCAGCCCGCGTCGGCGACGGTGACGTACACCGTGCGCGCCAAGGACGCGGCGGGCAACCAGTCGGCGAACAGCAACGCCGTGACGCGCAACGGCTCGACGACCAACGACGCCAACCTGGCCGTGCGCAAGCCGGTCACCGCGTCCTCCTCCACGCAGACCTTCGTCGCGGAGAACGCGGTCGACGACAGCACCAGCACCTACTGGGAGGGCGGCAGCGGCTACCCGAACACGCTGACCGTGAAGCTCGGCTCCAACGCGGACGTGTCCTCGGTCGTCCTGAAGCTGAACCCGGACGCCGCCTGGGCCACCCGCACCCAGAAGATCGAGGTGCAGGGCCGTGAGCAGAAGGCGTCGGACTTCACGACGCTGAGCGCCGCGAAGGAGTACACGTTCAACCCGGCGAGCGGGAACACGGTGACGATCCCCGTCACCGCGCGCGTCGCGGACGTCCGGCTCGTCATCACCGCCAACTCCGGTGCGCCCGGCGGGCAGATCGCGGAGTTCCAGGTCCTGGGCACCCCGGCGCCCAACCCCGACCTCCAGGTCACGGGGATCACCTCGTCCCCCTCCTCCCCCGTCGAGTCCGACAAGATCACCCTGTCGGCGACGGTCCGCAACGCGGGCAGCGTGGCGAGCGACGCCACGACCCTTGACTTCAAGCTCGGCTCCGACAAGGTGGGCTCCGCCACCGTGGGCGCGCTCGCGGCCGGGGCGACGGCGACCGTCAGCGCCGACATCGGGGCGCGCGACGCGGGCACCTACCAGGTCGGCGCGGTCGTCGACCCGGACAACAAGGTGATCGAGACCAACGAGGGCAACAACGCCTACACCAGCTCGACGGCTCTCGTCGTCAAGCCGGTGACCAGCGCCGACCTCGTGCCCTCGACCTCCTGGTCGCCGAGCGCGCCCGCCGAGGGCTCGACGGTCGCCTTCTCCGTCGCGATCAAGAACCAGGGCAACCAGGCCGGCGCGTCGGGCGGTCACGCCATCACGCTCACCGTCGCGGACTCCGGCGGCACGGTCGTCAAGACGCTCACCGGTTCCTACGACGGGGCCATCGCGGCCGGTGACACCACCGCGCCGGTCAAGCTCGGCACGTGGACGGCGGGCAAGGGCAAGTTCACGGTGAAGACGGTGATCGCCGCCGACACCAACGAGCTGCCGGTCAAGCGCGACAACAACACCACGTCGCAGCCGCTGTTCGTCGGGCGCGGCGCCAACATGCCGTACGACATGTACGAGGCGGAGGACGGCTCGGTCGGCGGCGGCGCGAAGGTGCTCGGCCCCAACCGCACCGTCGGCGACCTCGCGGGCGAGGCGTCGGGCCGCAAGGCCGTCACCCTCGACTCCACCGGCTCCTACGTCGAGTTCACCACCAAGGCGCCCACGAACACGCTGGTCACCCGCTTCTCCATCCCGGACGCGGCGGGCGGCGGCGGGCGCAACTCCACGCTCAACGTCTACGTCGACGGCAAGTACCTCAAGGCCATCGACCTGACCTCGAAGTACGCGTGGCTGTACGGCAACGAGACCGGGCCGGGCAACGCGCCGAGCGCGGGCGCGCCCCGGCACATCTACGACGAGGCGAACCTGCTGCTCGGCCAGACCGTCCCGGCGGGCAGCAAGATCCGGCTGCAGAAGGACGCCGCCAACGACACCACGTACGCGATCGACTTCGTGAACCTGGAGCAGGCGACCCAGCTGGCCAACCCGGACCCGGCCACGTACGCGGTGCCGAACGGCTTCTCGCACCAGGCCGTGCAGGACGCCCTCGACAAGGTCCGGATGGACACGACGGGCAAGCTCGTCGGCGTCTACCTCCCGGCCGGTGACTACGAGACGTCCAACAAGTTCCAGGTCTACGGGAAGGCGGTGAAGGTCGTCGGCGCCGGGCCGTGGTTCACCCGGTTCCACACGCCGACGTCGCAGGAGAACACGGACGCCGGGTTCCGCGCGGAGGCCAGCGCCAACGGGTCGACGTTCGCGCACTTCTCCTTCTTCGGGAACTACACGTCCCGGATCGACGGCCCCGGCAAGGTCTTCGACCTGTCCAACGTCGCCGACATCACCATCGACGACATCTGGAACGAGCACACGGTGTGCCTGTACTGGGGCGCCAACACCGACCGGGTGACCGTCAAGAACTCCCGGATCCGTGACACGTTCGCCGACGGCGTCAACATGACGAACGGCTCGACCGACAACCACGTCGTGAACAACGAGTCCCGGGCGACCGGCGACGACAGCTTCGCGCTGTTCTCGGCGATCGACGCGGGCGGCGCCGACGAGAAGAACAACGTGTTCGAGAACCTGACGTCGCTGCTCACGTGGCGCGCGGCGGGCATCGCCGTGTACGGCGGCTACGACAACACGTTCCGCAACATCCTCGTCGCGGACACCCTCGTCTACTCCGGTGTCACCATCAGCTCGCTCGACTTCGGCTATCCGATGAACGGGTTCGGCACCGGTCCGACGACGCTGGAGAACAGCTCGGTCATCCGCTCCGGCGGCCACTTCTGGGGCGGCCAGACGTTCCCGGGCATCTGGATGTTCTCGGCGTCGAAGGTGTTCCAGGGCATCCGGGTCAACAGCGTCGACATCGTCGATCCGACCTACAGCGGCATCATGTTCCAGACCAACTACGTGGGAGGCCAGCCGCAGTTCCCGATCAAGGACACGATCCTGACCGACGTCACCATCTCGGGTGCGCGCAAGAGCGGTGACGCCTACGACGCGAAGTCCGGCTTCGGTCTGTGGGCGAACGAGATGCCGGAGGCGGGCCAGGGCCCGGCCGTAGGCGAGGTCACGTTCAAGAACCTGAAGCTGAGCAACAACGCGGTGGACATCCGCAACACGACGTCCACGTTCAAGATCAACCTGCAGTAGTTCGCGGCCACGCACCACCCCTGCGGCGCCTAAAGGAACCACGGTTCCTTTAGGCGCCGTTCCCCTGCTACAGTCACCTCACGCCTTAACGGAACCACAGAACCGTTTACGAAGGAGACTGTCATGGAGTACCGCTCACTCGGAACCTCCGGCCTGAAGGTCCCCGCTCTCAGCTTCGGCGCCGGGACGTTCGGCGGGCGCGGCCCCCTGTTCTCCGCCTGGGGCAGCTCCGGCGTCGACGAGGCGCGGCGCATGGTCGACCTGAGCCTGGAGCACGGGGTCACCATGTTCGACACGGCCGACGTCTATTCGGACGGGGCCTCGGAGGAAGTGCTCGGCGCGGCGCTCAAGGGCCGCCGCGACCAAGCGCTCATCTCGACGAAGGCGGCTCTGCCGACGGGCGACGGGCCCCAGGACGCGGGAGTCTCGCGCTCGCGCCTGATCCGGTCGGTCGAGGCGGCGCTGCGCCGCCTGGACACCGACCACATCGACCTCTTCCAAGTGCACGCCTACGACGCGAGCACACCCGTCGAGGAGCTGCTGTCGACCCTGGAGGACCTGGTGCGGGCGGGCAAGATCCGCTACACCGGCGTCTCCAACTACTCCGGCTGGCAGCTGATGAAGGGGCTCGCCGAGGCGGAGAAGCACGGGCGGCCGAGGTTCGCCGCGCACCAGGTGTACTACTCGCTCGTCGGCCGCGACTACGAGTGGGAGCTGATGCCGCTCGGGCTCGACCAGGGTGTCGGCGCCGTGGTGTGGAGCCCGCTCGGCTGGGGTCGGCTCACGGGCAAAATCCGGCGCGGGCAGCCGCCGCCGGCGGACAGCCGTCTGCATCGCACCGCACAGTTCGGCCCGCCGGTCGAGGACGAGCACCTGTACCGGATCGTCGACGCGCTGGACGAGATCGCCGAGGAGACCGGCAAGGCGATTCCGCAGATCGCGATCAACTGGCTGCTGCGGCGGCCCACCGTCTCCTCGGTGCTCATCGGGGCGCGCGACGAGGAGCAGCTGAAGCAGAATCTGGGCGCCGTGGGCTGGGAGTTGACGCCGGATCAGGTCGCCAGGCTGGACGCGGCCAGCGAGGTGAAGGCGCCCTACCCCTACTACCCGTACCGGAGCCAGGACGGCTTCCGGCAGCTGAACCCGCCGGCGGTGTGAGGGGTAGAGAAGGAGCGTCAACCCAAGGTTGACACCCTCCGACTGTCAACCTACGGTTGTCACATGACGCAACCAGTCGCCGCCACCCATCCCGTGCGCCTCGACGACCTGATCGAGGCCATCAAGAAGGTCCACACCGACGCGCTCGACCAGCTCCAGGACGCGATGCTCGCCGCCGATCACCTCGGCGACGTGGCGGACCACCTGATCGGGCACTTCGTCGACCAGGCCCGCCGCTCCGGCGCCTCCTGGACCGACATCGGCAAGAGCATGGGCGTCACCCGGCAGGCCGCCCAGAAGCGCTTCGTCCCCAAGGGCGCCGACACCGACATCGATCCGAACCAGGGCTTCAACCGCTACACGACCCGCGCCCGCAACGTGGTGATGGGCGCGCAGAACGAGGCCCGCGCCGCGAAGAACTCCACCATCTCCACCGCCCACCTCGTCCTCGGCCTCCTGCACGAGCCGGACGGCCTCGCCGCCAAGGCGATCCGCGCGCAGGACGTGCTCCTGGACACGGTGCGCCAGGCCGCGACGGCGACGCTGCCCCCGGCCGTCGAGGACGGCCCGGACCTCGTGCCGTTCGACGCCGAGGCGAAGAAGGCCCTGGAGCTGACGTTCCGTGAGGCGCTGCGCCTCGGCCACCACTACGTCGGCACGGAGCACATCCTGCTCGCCCTCCTGGAGCAGGAGAACGGCTCGGGGGTCCTCAGCGGCCTGGGCATCGACAAGGGCGCCGCCGAGTCGCACGTCCAGGCGGCTCTCGCCGCGATCGTCGAGGCGCGGGAGACCGCGGTCGCCGAGGCGGACGAGGCGGCCCAGCGGGACGAATGACCAGCACGGCACACCATGACGAGTGACCACCACGGCGCCCCGCGTCGGGCGGCCGGTCCTGCCACCCGACGCGGGGATGCTTTCGGCCGTCCCATAGCCGCAGGTGGGACACTGTGCGTATGACTGACCGCTCAGGAACCCCCGCCCTGCCGGACGATCTCGTCGACGTAGATGAGCTGGTCGACGCCTATTACACGAGGGAGCCCGACGTCTCCCGCCCCGAGCAGCGCGTCGTCTTCGGCACGAGTGGCCATCGCGGCTCCAGCCTCGACGGCGCCTTCAACGAGAAGCACATCGCCGCGATCACGCAGGCCATCGTCGAGCACCGCGAGAGCGAGGGCATCACCGGGCCGCTGTTCATCGGCCCGGACACGCACGCGCTCTCCAGGCCGGCGCTCAAGACCGCGCTCGGCGTTCTCGCGGCGCACGGCGTCCGCACCATGGCCGACTCGCTCGACGGCTACGTGCCCACGCCCGCGCTCAGCCACGCGATCCTGCGCTGGAACCGCGGTGAGCCCGCCGACCGCGCCGACGGCATCGTGATCACCCCGAGCCACAACCCGCCGCGCGACGGCGGCTTCAAGTACAACCCGCCGCACGGCGGTCCCGCCGACTCGGCGACCACCTCCTGGATCGCCCAGCGCGCCAACGAGCTCCTTGAGGACCCGAGTTGGACGCCGCGCACGGCGGAGGACCCGGCGCCCGAGCCGTACGACTTCCGTGAGCGCTACGTCGAGGACCTGAAAGAGATCATCGACGTGGACGCGATCCGCGCGGCGGGCGTCCGCATCGGTGCCGACCCGCTGGGCGGTGCGAGCGTCGACTACTGGTCGCGGATCGCCGAGATGTACGGGCTCGACCTCACGGTGGTGAACCCCGAGGTGGACCCGGCGTGGCGGTTCATGACGCTCGACTGGGACGGCAAGATCCGCATGGACCCGTCCTCGGCGCCCGCGATGGCCTCCGTGCTCGCCCGCCGCCACGACTACGACCTGCTCACGGGCAACGACGCCGACGCGGACCGGCACGGCATCGTCACCCCCGACGCCGGCCTGATGAACCCCAACCACTACCTGGCCGTCGCCATCCACTACCTGTTCTCGCACCGGCCGCGGTGGTCGGAGTCGGCGGCGGTCGGCAAGACGCTCGTGTCGAGCGCCGTCATCGACCGCGTCGCCGCCTCGCTCGGCCGCGAACTCGTCGAAGTCCCCGTCGGCTTCAAGTGGTTCGTGCCGGGCCTTGTCGACGGCTCGGTCGCGTTCGGCGGCGAGGAGAGCGCCGGGGCGAGCTTCGTCCGCAAGGACGGCACCGTCTGGACCACCGACAAGGACGGCATCCTCCTCGCCCTGCTCGCCGCCGAGATCCTCGCGGTGACCGGGAAGACTCCGTCCGTGTACTACGCCGAACTCGCCGAGCGGTTCGGGGCGTCGGGTGCCGCGTACGCCCGGATCGACGCCAAGGCGACGAAGGAGCAGAAGGCCCGTCTGGCGAAGCTGTCCGGCGACGCCGTCACCGCCGACACCCTCGCCGGGGAGCCGATCACCGCCCGCCTCAGCGAGGCGCCGGGCAACGGGGCGGCGATCGGTGGCCTCAAGGTGACCACGGAGAACGCCTGGTTCGCGGCGCGGCCCAGCGGCACCGAGGACGTGTACAAGATCTACGCCGAGTCGTTCCGCGGGGCCGAGCACCTCGCGCAGGTGCAGTCCGAGGCGCAGGCGATCGTGGACGCGGCGCTCAGTTAAGGATCCCGGCGCTCAGCCGAGAACCTCCCGGAGGCCGGGGACGTCCGCGACGCTGTCCACCACGTAGGTGTGCGGCCCGGTTTCGAGCTGCTCACGGGTCAACTGGCCCGTGAGCACGCCCACGACGACACCCGCGCCCGCGTTCGCCCCGGCCTCCAGATCGACCGTCGTGTCCCCGGCGACCAGGACCTGGCGCACGTCGACGACCCCGGTCTTCTCCATCGCGCGGTGGATCATGTACGGGGCGGGCCGGCCGCGCTCCACCTCGTCGGAGGTGACCACGGCGTCTAGGTTGCCGCCCTCCCCCGTCGACCAGCCGAGCGAGGCGAGCAGCGGCATCGCCACGTCGTCGCTGAAACCGGTGGTCAGAGCGATCTTGATGCCGCGGGCGCGCAGCTCCGCGAGCGCCTTGTCCGCATCCGCGATCGGCCGCGGCGGCCGCTCCTCGTAGCGCCGGCGCAGATACGCGCGGAAGACGCCGTACTGCCGCTCGACCAGGTCGGCGTCGGGGCTGCCGCCGCCGATGCGGACGAGCGCGGCGATGGCCTCACGCTTGTCGGTGCCCATCCAGGTCTGCAGGTCGGCGGCGGCGACCGGGGCACCGGTCGACTCGACGGCGTGGCGCAACGCCTCGTAGACGGCACCGTGCTCCTCGATCGTGGTGCCTGCCATGTCGAAGACGGCGAGTTCTGTCACTGGGGTGTCCTTGTGTCGGGGCGGGGGCCGGTGGTGTCGTCGCCCGAGCGGTCGCGTCCCGCGACGGTGCGGCCCCCGACGGTGTTCTCGATGGTGAAGGTGGCCATGGACGGCAGGTAGCGGTCGTCCGCGTACTCGACGGGCCGGCCGTCGCCGGTGAACGCCAACCTCCGCACGCGGAGCAGGGGTTGGCCCTGCCCCGTCTGGAGCAGGTCCGCGTCGGTGCGGTCCGCCGCGACGGCGTCGATGGTGTGGCGGGCGTGGTGCAGGTCGACGCCGCGGGAGGTGAGGGCCTCGTAGACGGAGCCCGCGTCGGGGTCGGCCATGAACAGGTGCGCGCCGACGTCGAGGACGAAGGTGGAGCGCTCGACCATGGCGGGCACCCCGTCCAGGTGGCGCAGGCGTACGAGGTCGACGACCGGGGCGCCTTCGTCGAGGCCGAGGCGCGCCGCCGCGTCGGGCCCCGCGCGTCTGCGGGCGACCTCGACCGTGTGCTGGCCCGGGACGCGGCCGATGGAGCGCGCCCACTGCGTGAACGACATCAGCGAGGCGAACGGCTGCGACGGCGTCACCCGGCGCGCGACCGGCGGTCTGCCCCGGCCGCCGACGAGGTGGCCCTCCGCGCGGAGCTGTGCGAGCGCCTGGCGGACCGGGCCGCGCGAGGTGCCGAACTCCTCGCACAGCTGCGCCTCGCTCGGCACGGGCTGCCCCTCGGGCCACTCCCCCGTCTCGACTCGCCGCCGGAACTCGGCTCCGAGCCGCTGGTGCAGCGGCCCGCCCTCACTTGTCTTCACAAGTCGAGTCTCGCAGGCGGTGAAGGCTCTCGGCAAGACCGACCAAGGCGCCCATCTGGTAAACATCCGGGAAACTTGTATAGACAGCTCTTGCGGCGCTCGGCCCGTGCTCCGCAGGGTGGATCGCATGACGCTCGCCACCGCACCCCCCGCCCCCACCTCCCTCCCGCGCGACCGCAGCGACCTCGTCGTGGTCGGCGCGGGCATCGTCGGCCTCGCGCACGCCGTCGAGGCGGTGCGGCGCGGGCTGCGCGTGACGGTGATCGAGCGGGACCGGCGGCCCGTCGGCGCCTCCGTGCGGAACTTCGGGCACTGCTGCGTCACCGCCCAGCGCGGCGAACTCCTCGACCTCGCGACCCGCTCGCGCGCGGGCTGGCTGGACGCCGCCGCGCGCGCCGGGCTGTGGGCACCGGAGGCGGGCGCCCTCGTGGTCGCCCGCTCGGCGACCGAACTGGCCGTCCTTGAGGAGTTGCGCGAGGAGCGCGGCGCGGACGCGGTGCGGCTGCGGACCCGGGACGAGACCGGCGACGCGCTCGGCCGCTCCGCCGACGACCGGGCCGATCTCGCGGGCGGCGCCCTGCTCCCGGCCGACCTGCGGGTCAACCCGCGCGAGGCGGCGCCGCGCCTCGCGGCATGGCTCGCGGAACAGCCCGGCGTGAGCGTGGAGTGGGGCACGAACGTCACCGGCGTCGAGACCGGCACCGTGCACACCAGCCGAGGCCCGGTCCACGGCGACCAGATCCTGCTCTGCGTGGGGCACGACCTCGACCGCCTCTACCCGGACGAGGCGGCGGCGCACGGCATCGAGCGCTGCCGGCTCTCCATGGCCCGCGTGGAGGCGCCCGCCGCGTTCCGTACCGACGCGGCGATCCTGACCGCCACCTCGATGCTGCGCTACGACGCCTTCACGGCGACCCCGTCGGCCACCGCCCTGCGCTCCGAAGTCGCCGCCCACAGCGCCGAGTTGCTCGACATCGGGGCCAACGTGATGTTCACCCGGCTGCCCGACGGGACCGTCCTCGTCGGCGACTCGCACGCGTACGACGCCACGGAGATCCCCTTCCAGGACGAGGCGGTCACCGCGCTCCTCCTGCGCGAGGTCGCACGGGTCCTCGGCGTACCCGGGGTGCGGGTCACCGAGCGCTGGCAGGGCGTCTACGCGAGCAGCCCGCGCGGCCCGCTCCTCGTCAAGGACGTGGCGCCGGGCGTGCGGGCGCTGTCGGTGACGTCGGGGGTCGGGATGACGCTGTCGTTCGGCCTGGCGGCGGCGACGTTCGAGGGGGCGCTGCGGGCGACCGCGTAGCCGGACGCCCGGGCCAGGACGTCAGCCGAGGCGCCGCTCCGCCAGGCCGAGCCAGTGGTCCACCTCGTCCGGCGGGAAGTGCCGGATCGCCCAGTCCGTCATGCGCAGCCCCATATGGGCCCAGGCCGGGCGGAGCACGTCGGCGGGGACCGTGTCGAGCAGGGCGTCGAGGCGGCCGACGACGCCGGGGGCGGCGCGCTGCCCGGGGGCGTGGAGGCCGAAGCGCAGGGTGACCAGGTCGAAGCGGCGGTCGCCGCGCGCCGCGCCGTCCCAGTCGATGACGCCGGTGATCCGCCCGTCGGCGTGCAACAGGTTGCCGGGGTGGAAGTCGAGGTGCACGGCGTCGTCCCCGGGCAGTTCGTCGGGGTGCCCCGCACCGATCACCCGGACGCGCCGCTCCAGGTCCGCGGCGCGGCGGCTGAATCCATCCGCCGATGATGCCAGGAGCGTCGGCCGGTGGAATGTGCCGCCAGGATTGATCAAACCTTTGCCGTTGGCCGGATCGCGATGGTCGCCCGAGGCAACCGATCGCCGGACCCGCGCAGTATCGGGGATTTGCGAAGGGGATCATTCCGTTCGGCCCTGTCGCGGGCGGCCGAAACCCTCCGGGTCAGGCGGTTCGCACTGTTACGGCCACGTTGACCGGGTCCGCTGCCATGACACACGCTCGACATATAGATGCCGTGTACAACCGACTCGGGTGCGGCCGGTCGTCCACGGCGGTACGGGAAGCAGGAGGAACACATATGTGTGGCATCACCGGCTGGATCTCCTTCGACCGTGACCTGCGGGGCTCGGCCGACGCGTTGCACGCGATGACGCAGACCATGGAGTGCCGCGGTCCCGACGACCGCGGCACCTGGATCGAGGGTCCGGCGGCGCTCGGCCACCGCAGGCTCGCCATCATCGACCTGCCGGGCGGCCGGCAGCCGATGACGGCGTCGGTACCGGGCGGCACGGTCGCTCTCGTCTACTCGGGAGAGACCTACAACTACACCGAGCTGCGCGCCGAACTCGCCGCTCTGGGCCATGAGTTCAGGACCGACTCGGACACCGAGGTGGTGCTCCGCGGCTACCTGGAGTGGGGTGAGGCGCTGCCCGAGCGGCTCAACGGCATGTACGCGTTCGCGCTCTGGGACAGCCGCGTCGAGAAGCTGTTCATGATCCGCGACCGCATGGGCATCAAGCCGTTCTACTTCCACCGGACCGCGGACGGTGTGCTGTTCGGCTCCGAGCCCAAGGCGATCCTCGCGAACCCGCTCGCCAAGCCGCGGGTCACCCTGGACGGATTCCGCGAGTTGTTCACGTTCGTGAAGACTCCGGGCCACGCCGTGTGGGACGGCATGAACGAGGTCGAGCCCGGCACGGTCGTCACCGTCGACCGCTCCGGGCTTCGCAGCCGCGCGTACTGGACCCTGGAGACCCGGGCCCACACCGACGACCGGGACACGACCATCGCGACCGTCCGCGACCTGCTCGACGACATCGTGCGCCGACAACTGGTCTCCGACGTACCGCGCTGCACGCTGCTCTCCGGCGGTCTCGACTCCTCGGCGATGACGGCGATCGCGGCCCGCCAGCTCGGACAGCGGGGCGAGACCGTACGGAGCTTCGCGGTCGACTTCGTCGGCCAGGCGGAGAACTTCGTCGCCGACGAATTGCGCGGCACCCCCGACACCCCGTTCGTGCACGACGTGGCGCGGCTCGCGGGCACCGACCACCGCGACATCGTGCTCGACTCGCACGCGCTCGCCGACCCCGAGGTGCGGGCGAAGGTGATCCGGGCGCGCGACATCCCCGCCGGTTTCGGCGACATGGACGCCTCGCTCTACCTCCTCTTCCGCGCCATCCGCGAGCACTCCACCGTCGCCCTGTCCGGTGAGTCGGCGGACGAGGTGTTCGGTGGCTACCTCCAGTTCTTCGACGAGGACGCCCGCACCGCCGACACCTTCCCCTGGCTGGTGCGGATGGGGCAGCACATCGGCGACGACGCGGACGTGCTCCGCCCCGAACTCGGCAAGAAGCTCGACCTCTCCGCCTACGTCGCCGACAGCTACGCGGGCGCGGTGCGCTCCATCCGGCGCCTGGACGGCGAGAGCGACTTCGAGTACCGGATGCGGCGCATCTGCCACCTGCACCTGACCCGGTTCGTGCGGGTCCTGCTCGACCGCAAGGACCGGGCGAGCATGGCGGTCGGCCTGGAGGTGCGGGTGCCGTTCTGCGACCACCGGCTCGTGGAGTACGTCTACAACACGCCCTGGGCGCTGAAGTCGTTCGACGGCCGCGAGAAGAGCCTGCTGCGCGAGGCGACCGCGGACGTCCTGCCGAAGTCGGTGTACGACCGGGTCAAGAGCCCCTACCCGTCGACGCAGGACCCGAAGTACGCGATCGCCCTCCAGGACCACGCGAAGGACCTCCTGGCGCGGCCCTCGCACCGCGTCTTCGACCTCGTCGACCGCGAGCGCGTGTCCCGTGCCGCGCACCGCGAGGGGCCGCAGATCAACCACGCGGCGCGGCGCGGTCTCGAACGCACCCTGGACCTCGCGCTCTGGCTGGACATGTACAACCCGGAACTGGCCCTGGACTGACGGTCCGGCCGGGAACGGGGTGGCGGGCCGGCCCGCGGTATGTCTACGATCCACGGCAGCATCGCGTGCCGGTCACCGTCCGGGTGAGGCATGGAGGTGCCGGAGTTGCCTTCTGGAGGCAATCCATCATGGCTGTTCAGCTCAACCACACCATCGTGCACGCCCGCGACAAGCGGGAGTCCGCCGATTTCCTGGCCCACATCCTGGGCCTGGAGGCCGGCGCCGAGTGGGGCCCGTTCATCCCGCTCGACCTCAGCAACGGCGTGACACTGGACTTCGCGACCGTCCCCGCCGACTCCATCGTCACCCAGCACTACGCCTTCCTCGTCACCGAGGAGGAGTTCGACGGCGTCTTCCGGCGCATCAAGGATGCCGGTATCACGTACTACGCGGACCCGCACGGCAAGCAGCCCGGCGAGATCAACCACCACGACGGCGGGCGCGGCGTGTACTTCAGGGATCCGGTGGACCACGGCATGGAGGTCATTACCCGTCCCTACGGGAGCGGCGGGAACTGACCGGGGGTGGCGGGGCCGCGTCGGCGACGCGGCCCCGTCGCGCGCTCTCGGGGGCAGGATCTCAGCGGAATCGCGTGACGTGCAGGGCGAAGTACACCGTCCCCACGACGAACGCCGTCATCCCCAACGTGCCCAGGACCCAGGCGGTGCGCCGTGCCAGACAGCAGACCCCTTCGGCGTCCTCCTCGCGGACGGTCTCCCTGCACGGGAGCGTCGCGAGGCCGTACGTCACCAGCCCGGCCGTGTCGAGCGTCAGGCCGAGTCCGAGCCACGTCACACTCGCGGACAAAAGGGACATAGAACTGATTCTGCGTCCGGTTCGGTGATCCCGCTAGCCCAGCGGGACTCCGCCGAACGGGGTAACCGCCGTATCAGCCCCCGTACACGTCCTCCACGTACCGGCCGGTGGCGACGAGTTCGGCCAGCCACTCCCCGGCCGCGGTTGCGTCCGCGCCGGGTACGTGCTTGCGGTGGAGGTCGCGGAAGGCGGCCCGTACCCCGGGCGCCATCCGGGCACCGTCCCCGCACACGTACACCCGGGCGCCCGATCCGAGCAGTTCCCACAGTTCGTCGCCCTCGGCGGCGATGCGGTGCTGCACGAAGGCGTGCCCGTCGACCGGGGCCGCGCTGAAGACCGGGCGCAGCGAGAGCGCGCCCGCGGCTTCGGCGGCGCGCAACTCGTCGGCGTGCAGGAAGTCGCGGTCCGGGTGGTCGCAGCCGAAGTACAGGAGCGCCGGCGCGGACGGGGCGGCCCGGTGGAGCCGTTCGGCGATCGCGCCGCGGAACGGGGCGAGGCCCGTGCCCGCCGCGATCATCACGACCGGCTCCGGCGCGTCGTGCTCGATGCGGAAGACGTCGCGGCACGGCTGGATCCGGCCGAGCACGGTGTCACCCGGGCGGAGCGCCGCCAGGTGGGTGGAGCCCGAGCCCCGGTGGCGGCCGTGCCCGGAGGCGGCCGGGGCGTCGAGCACGGAGACCATCAGCTCGACGTGGCGGGGGCTGACGGCGGGCGCCGAGGAGACGGAGTAGTGGCGCGGCCGCAACGGCGGCAGCAGCTCCAGGAGTTGGCCCCAGGACAGCGCGCCCCGCAGCGCCGGATACGCCTCGACGAATTCGACGAACGTACGGGGGTCGTCGGCGGGCAGCGCGGCGAGCGCGGCGGCCTCCGGGGGGCACGGGTCGGCGGCGGCGAGCACGGCGACCTGCTCGGCCGTCGGCCGGTGCTGCAACTCGACGTGCCGGGTGAGGAGTTCGCGGACGGTCACGGGCCGGTCGACGGCGACGGCGTCGCGGCGGGGGCGGCCGGTGCGGATGTCGAGCACGGTGTCCGGGGCGACGCCGAGGGCGCGCAGGGCGCGGTCGACGAGGGCGGGTTCATGCGCGGGCAGCACGGTGAGGTGGTCGCCGGTCCGGTAGGTGACCCCGTCCGGCAGCGCGAGCCGCACGAACCGCTTGGCGCGCGGGTGGCCCGCCGCCGTCAGGTCGCATGCCTCCGTGACGGTCAGCGGCGCGAGCCCGTGGCGCTCGGCGGCGGCATCGAGCGGGCCGCCGGTGATCTCGCGGATCTCGTACGCGGCGGTGGGCGCGGGCCCGTCGGCCGTCGCGTCGGGGTCGCCGTACCGCTCCAGGAGTGCGGCGCGCAGGCCCGCGGTGAAGGTGCGCACGGTGCCGTTGAGGTCGCCGGAGGCGTCGGCGGCGGCGCGCTCGCAGAGCCGCTCGGCGCCGAGGGCGGCGAGCCGGTCGTCGATGCGGGTCGGCACGTGCTGGTAGGTGGCGGCCCAGTTGCGGTCGCCGACGCCGAGCACGGCGTGCACCGCCCCGTCGAGCGAACCGTCGGGGGCCTCGTCGAGCGCGGCGACGAACTTCTGCGCGTCGTCCGTGGGCCGGCCGTTGTACGAGGCGGCGACGACGATCACCGGGTGGTCGGTGGGCAGGGCGCCCGCGTAGGCGTCGAGCGGGGCGACGCCGGTCGCGCAGCCGAGGGCGGCGGCCTCGTCGGCGAGCTGGGCGGCGAGGTCGCGGCAGGTGCCGTAGTTGCTGCCGTGCAGGAACAGGGCGCGGGTCCCCGGCCGCACCCGTACCGGCAACTCCCGCTCCACAGAGCCTCGTTCACCGGCGGGGACGTGGCCCGGCAGCGGGGCGTGGTGGCGGTCGGCGGACGTGCGCCGGGCCAGGCCCAGGGTGAAACCGTCCGGCTTCAGCGTGAGCGTCTCCTTCACCGTGAGCCGGTAGTCGGCGTGGTCGCGCAACCGGTAGCGGTGCACCAGCATGGCGAGCAGCATGGTGGCCTCGTGCAGCGCGAACTGGCGCCCGATGCAGGCGCGTTCGCCGGTGCCGAAGGGCTTGAAGGCGTGCGGGGAGCGGGCCGCCTCGGCCTCGGGCGTGAACCGGTTCGGGTCGAAGCGCTCCGGGTTGTCGCCCCAGACGGGCTGCCGGTGCAGCATCGGGGCGAGCACGGTGACGCCCTGTCCTGCGCGGGCGGGGATGCGCCCGCCGAGCAGGGTGTCCTCGCGGGCCTCGCGGCTGAACGCGGCGGCGGTGGGCCACAGGCGCAGCGCCTCGTTAAGGACTTGGCGGGTGTAGGTGAGGCGGCCGACCTCGTCGAAGTCGGGCTCCGGGTCGGCGGTGTCGCCCCACAAGGCGTCCACCTCGCGGCGCACCAGGTCGAGGACGGCCGGGTTCTTCGCCAGGTAGTACAGGGCGAACGACATGGCGCCCGACGTCGTCTCGTGCCCGGCGATCAGGAAGGTGATGACCTGGTTGCGGATGTTGGCGGTGTCGAGGGTGCGCCCGTCCGCGGGATGAGCGGCGCTGAGCATCAGGCCGAGCAGGTCGTCCGTGTGCTGCTCGCCGCCCTCGACCCGGGCGGTGATGACGTCGTCGACGACCTGGGCGAGGTGGTCGGCGTCCGCGCGGAACGCGGCGTCGGCCGCCGTGTGGTCGCCGCCCGGGGTGCGGGCGAGGCGCTTCATGCTC
This sequence comes from Streptomyces sp. SGAir0957, assembly GCF_043523415.1. Lineage (NCBI taxonomy): Bacteria > Bacillati > Actinomycetota > Actinomycetes > Kitasatosporales > Streptomycetaceae > Streptomyces > Streptomyces sp. SGAir0957. The sequence goes on along the minus strand of NZ_CP027293.1, from coordinate 7,681,245 downwards.
CACTCCAGGCAGCGCACCATCGACTCGACGAACGGGTGCGGTTCGGCGCGGGCGAACGACCCGAAGTCGTAGCCGAACCCGGCGAGTCCGATGGTGTCGAGCGTCATCCGGGTCATGTCGCCGGGCACGTCGACCGGGCGGCCCGCGCGCGCGGCGTCGTCCCACGCGTCGAGGACGCGGCGGGCCACGCGGTACATCACCGGGTGGTAGGCGCGCATCGAGCCGAGGGCGAAGGCGGGCATGAGGATGTCGTGCGCGCGGGCCCAGTTCGGCTCGTCGTTGTAGGCGGTGAACAGGCCGTCGGCGGCGAACGCGCGGACGTTCTCCAGGGCGGGCCCGATGTGCTTGGCGAAGCGGCTCTCGTCGGCGAGTTCGGTGACGAGGTCGAGGTCGGCGACGAACAGGGCGTCGCGGCCGTGCATCCGGCGGACCAGGGCCGGGCCGTGCTCCCGCATCAGGCCCATGACCTGTTGCAGCGGGGCGGGTCCTGGACCGGTGGCGGAGATGTCGACGACCGGCGGGCCGGTGAGGGCGGGGGCGGAGGGCAGCATGGTGCGGCAACGGCCTTTCGCGGGTGGGGGGACCGGTGGTTCCACTCTGCGCCCGCTCCCCCGCCCGCGAAGGCCACCGCACTACATGATTGTGTAGTGACCATCTGCATGCCGGACTTGCGCGCGACGGGTGTGCGTGGCTGTCGCGAGCCCGGAAGAACCCGCAACAGGACGAGCCCGGAAGAACCCGGAACAGGAGGGCGGCCCGATGGACGCGGTGGTGTGGCGCAATCGGGCGATGGTCCTCTTCGACCGCATCCCGCTGCCGGTCGCGGTGTGCGATCCGTACGGGGTCGTACGCCTGGCGAACGCGGCGCTCGCCGCCGAATGGGGCACGACCCCGGGGCGGCTCAAGGACAGGGAGCTGCTCGACCTGTTCGAGCCGCGCGACGGGACACAGGTCGACCGGGTCGTCGAGGCGCTCAGGCTGCGCCGCCGCTCCCGCTACACCGTGGCGGTGACCTGGCGGAGCGCCGACGGCCGGCGCCGCCGCGGGGAGCTGATGGTGGACCCGGTGAGCGAGCGGCCGCACGCGCCGCCGGACCTGCTCGTGCTGGTACGGGTGACCGGCGAGGACGCCCCGGACCCGGCGCCCGCGCCCGCCTCCGCTCCTCTGCACCCGACCGAGGAGCGCATCCTCGCCCTGCTCGCGGCCGGGGCGACCACCGCGCGGGCCGCCCGCGAGACCGGCCTGACGAGCGACGGCGTCACGTACCACCTGCGGCGCCTCTCCCAGCGCTGGGGCGCCGCCAACCGGACCGAACTGGTGGCCCGCGCCTACGCGTCGGGGGTCCTCGAACCCGGTGTGTGGCCGCCCCGCCCGCGCTCCGCCGGATGACTCGACAGCGACGGCCTGGTGGTGTGCGGGCCGTTTCCCGGGCAGGCTCGGCAGCGAAGCCCGTACGGGTACCCGGCCCAGGAGGATGATCGGTGAACGGCAACGACTCGCTCGGCAAGAAGGCCTTCAAACGGTCCCGGAGCCACTTCGCGGACCGGATCACGGCCGACGGGCGGGACGGCTGGCCCGTGGAGGCGGGCCGCTACCGCCTCGTCGTCAGCTACGCCTGCCCGTGGGCGAGCCGCGCCCTGGTGGTGCGGCGGCTGCTCGGTCTGGAGGACGCCCTCTCCCTCGCGGTCACCGACCCGATCCAGGACGACAAGAGCTGGCGCTTCACCCTCGACCCCGGCGGCCGGGACCCGGTGCTCGGCATCCGCCACCTCGCCGAGGCCTACGACGCCCGCGAGAAGGACTATCCGGGCGGGGTCAGCGTGCCCGCGCTCGTCGACGTACCGTCCGGGCAGCTCGTCACCAACGACTACCAGCAGCTCACCCTCGACCTGAGCACCGAGTGGACGGCGCTGCACCGCGACGGCGCGCCCGACCTGTACCCCCGGCCGCTGCGCGACGAGATCGACGCGGTCATGGAGGACGTGTACCGGGACCTGAACAACGGCGTGTACCGGGCCGGTTTCGCGACGAGCCAGGAGGAGTACGAGCGCGCCTACCGGGACGTGTTCGGGCGCCTGGACGCGCTGTCCGAGCGGCTCGCCGGGCAGCGCTACCTCGTCGGCGACACGATCACGGAGGCGGACATCCGGCTGTTCACGACGCTGGTCCGGTTCGACGCCGTCTACCACGGCCACTTCAAGTGCAACCGCGACAAGCTGACCGAGGACCCGGTCCTGTGGGGTTACGCGCGGGACCTGTTCCAGACGCCCGGCTTCGGCGACACCGTCCACTTCGACCACATCAAGCGCCACTACTACCAGGTGCACACGGGCATCAACCCGACGGCGATCGTGCCGCTCGGCCCCGATCTCTCCGGCTGGCACACGGCGCACGGCCGGGAGCAGTTGGGCGGACGCCCGTTCGGCGACGGGACGCCGCCCGCGCCCCAGTAGGGTCGAGGAGTACGTTCCCCCTGGTCACGGAGTCCGCCATGCCCCGCCCTCATGTGCTGCTGTCCGCCGCCGTCTCGCTCGACGGCTGCCTCGACGACATCGGGCCCGAACGGCTGCTCCTTTCGGGGCCCGAGGACTTCGACCGGGTCGACGAGGAGCGTGCGGCGAGCGACGCGATCCTCGTCGGCGCGGGCACCCTGCGCGCGGACCGGCCCCGGCTGCTCGTCAACTCCGCCGAGCGGCGCGCCCGGCGGGCGGAGGCCGGGCGCCCCGCGTACCCGCTGAAGGTGGCGGTCAGCGGGTCCGGCGACCTGCACCCCGGCGACCCGTTCTGGACGACCGGCGGCGCACGGCTGCTCTACACGACGGACAAGGGCGCGCAGCTCGCCCGGGACCGGCTCGGCGCCGGCGCCGACGTGGTGGCGCTCGGCCCGGCCGTCGACTGGGCGGCGCTCCTCGACGACCTCGGGGCGCGCGGGGTGCGCCGCCTGCTGGTCGAGGGCGGGGCGCGCGTGCACACGCAGCTGCTCCAGCTCGGGTTCGCGGACGAACTGCGGCTCGCCGTCGCCCCGTTGGTGGTGGGTGAGGCGGACGCGCCCCGGCTCTTCGGGCCCGGCGCGTATCCGGGCGGCCCGCGCGGGCGGATGGCGGTGCTCTCCACCGAGCGGCTCGGCGACGTGATCGTGACCCGGTACGCGCCGACCGTGCCGGGCACGACGGACGCGGCCACGGCGGCGGACCGGCACTGGCTGCGGATCGCCTGCGAACTGGCCGCCGACTGCCCGCCGTCGAAGACCGCGTTCAGCGTCGGCGCGGTGATCGTCGGGGCGGACGGTGCGGAACTGGCCCGGGGCCACTCGCGGGAGGCGGGCGACCCGGTCGTGCACGCGGAGGAGGCCGCGCTCGGCAAGCTCGCCGCCGACGACCCGCGCCTCGCCGCCGCCACCGTGTACAGCAGCCTGGAGCCGTGCGCGCGGCGTGCGTCGCGGCCGAAGCCGTGCGCGCGGCTGATCGTCGACGCGGGCGTGCGGCGGGTGGTGACGGCGTGGCGGGAACCGGACACGTTCGTGCCGGGCGCGGACGGGATCGGGGTGCTCGCCCAGGCGGGCGTCGTCGTGGCGGAGGTGCCCGAGCTGGCGGAGGAGGCGATCCGGCCGAACCGGCATCTGGTGCCGCCGTCTTCCGGTCAGGTGTGAGCGGGCTCGCGCTCAGGGGCGGTGTCGTGCTTCACGCGCGCGTGGCGGTGCTTCTCGCCCCGCTGCACCACCACGACGGCGGCGAGCCCCAGCGCGAGCCCGATGGCGGTGCGCACACCGAACGGTTCGCCGAACATGAGGGCGCCCCACACCGCCGTCACCGGCGCCATCAGGAACATCAGCGTGTTGACCTGCGTGAGCCCGCGCCTGCGCAGGACGACCCAGTACAGGCCGTAGCCGCCGAACGTCGACAGGGCGACCAGCCAGGCGATCGCGAGCCAGAAGGACGGCGCGGCGGGCGGCGCCGCCTGCCCCGTCGCGAGGGCGAGGCCCGTGAAGACGACGGCGCTGGTGGCGCAGTGCACGGTCAAGGCCGCCATGGGCTCCGCGCGCGCGGGTGAGCGGCTCTCCACGAAGGTGGCCGCCACGAGGGCCAGCATCCCGAGGAAGGGGATCGCGTAGGCCCAGGGCGCGACGCCGGTCACGGCCGCCGCGTCGGCCGTCGTGACGACGACGACCCCGGCCACGCCCAGGCACAGGCCGAGCCACTGCCGCGCGGTGACGTACTGCCGCAGCAGCGGTCCGGCGAGCGCGCCCGCGACGAGCGGCTGGGTGCCGTCGATCAGGGCCGTGGTGCCACTGGAGACGCCGAGCTGGATGGCGTAGTAGACGGTCAGCAGATAGCCGCTCTGGGAGAGCAGCCCGACGACGGCCTGGCGTCCCGCGTCGCGTGGCGTCAGGCCGCGCCACCATCGCCGTCCCGCCGTCGCGGCGACCGCGCCGAGCACGAGCGCCAGCGGCAGGAACCGCCACATCAGCGTGGTCACGGCGCTCGCGTCACCGGCGCCGAGCTTGGCGCCGATGAAACCGGAGCTCCAGGAGAGGACGAAGCCGAGGGACAGCAGGACGTTCATGGCGTGGACACCGCCTCGCGTAGCAATGGCGCGGATACTGGGTATCCAGATCTGTTTACTGGCCCGAGTATACAGATCGGTTTAGTGTGGAGACATGCGTACGACCACACCCCCGGTGACAGCACCTCCCGTCGTCGATCCCGAACGGCCCGACCTCACCCCGGCCGCCCGCCGGGTCCTGGACACCGCCTCGCGGCTGTTCTACGAGCGCGGCATCCATGCCGTCGGCGTCGACCTGATCGCGGCCGAGGCGGGCGTCACGAAGAAGACGCTCTACGACCGCTTCGGCTCCAAGGAGCAGATCGTGGTCGACTACCTGCTCACCCGGGACGCGCGCTGGCGGGCGTTCCTCGCCGCGCACCACGACCCGGCGGCCCTCACCCCGGTCGAGCGGATCCTCGCCGTCTTCGACGCGTCGAAGGAGTGGTCGGCCGGGCCGTACGCGGGAAAGGGCTGCGGCATGGTCAACGCGCACGCCGAGATCAGCGACCCGGCCCACCCCGCGTACGCCGTGATCACCGGCCAGAAGCAGTGGACCCTCGACCTCTTCACCCGGCTCGCGCACGACGTGTCGCCGGACGCGGCACGGGAGTTGGGGCGCTCCCTGACCCTGCTGCACGAGGGCGCCCTCGTCACGGACGGCCTGGACGTCTTCCCCGACGGCTTCGGCCGGGCGCGCCGCCTCGCCGCCTTCCTGCTCTCCGCCGCGAAGGAGGCGCGATGACCTGGGACCCGGACGTGCCCGGCGTGCTGCGCCTGCCGTCGGGACGGCTCGTGCGCGGCCGGGGGCTGCGCGACCCGGCGCCGCCGGGGCCGTCGGCGACGTACGGCGTCTACCTGCTGGGCCGCCGGCCGCCGCCGGTCGGCTGGGAGTCCACCTGGCTGCGCTGGCCGGACTTCCGGCTCCCGGCCGACGCCGGGCGGGCGCGGGCCGTGCTGCTCGACGCCTGGCGCAGGTCGCCCGACGAGCGGGTCGAGCTGGCGTGCGGCGGCGGTCGCGGCAGGACCGGCACCGCGCTCGCCTGCATGGCCGTCCTCGACGGCGTGCCGCCCGCCGAGGCGGTCGCGTACGTGCGCCGCCACTATGACCCGCGCGCCGTCGAGACGCCGTGGCAGAAGCGGTACGTACGCCGTTTCGAGCCGCCCGGAAAATAGTTTGCGCGCCCCGGTGACCCTCGGTGCATGCTGAGCGCGACATCCGTCCGTTCGTTCAGGAGAACCGCATGCGCCGAGTCCTCGAAGCAGTTCAGCGCCCCCGCCGGACCACAGCTTTCGAGGACTCGACCTTCCATGCAGACCCCGCAGGTACGCACGACCCTGAACATCGGCATCCTCGCCCACGTCGACGCCGGTAAGACCAGCCTCACCGAGCGGCTCCTGTTCGACACGGGCGCCATCGGCCGGCTCGGCAGCGTCGACGGCGGCGACACCCGCACCGACACCGGCGCGATCGAGCGGCGGCGCGGCATCACGATCCGCTCGGCCGTCGCCGCGTTCACCGTCGGTGACACCCAGATCAACCTCATCGACACCCCGGGCCACAGCGATTTCGTCGCCGAGGTCGAGCGGGCGCTCGACGTGCTCGACGGCGCCGTCCTGCTGCTCTCCGCCGTGGAGGGTGTGCAGGCGCGGACGCGCGTGCTGCTCAAGACGTTGCGGCGGCTCGGGCTGCCCACGCTCGTCTTCGTCAACAAGATCGACCGGGCGGGCGGGCGCGTCGCCCCGCTCCTGGACGACATCCGCCGCAGGCTCACCCCGCACGTGACGGCCCTCGCGGACGTGCGCGGCGCCGGTACGCCGGACGCCGTCGTCACCGCCCGGAACCTCGACGATCCGGCGGTACGCGAGGAGACCGCCCTCGCCCTGGCCGACGTCGACGACACCGTGCTCGCCGCGCTGGTCGACGGGGAGCTGCCGGACGCCGCCGCCCTCCGCGCCGCGCTGGGCGCGCGCACCGGTGACGGCACGTTCCACCCGGTCCTGTTCGGCTCGGCGCTCGGCGGACAGGGAGTACCCCAACTACTGGACGCGGTACGGACGTTCCTCCCTGCCACCGCGAAGTCCGGGGCGGCGTCGGCGCGGCCGGCCGGCACCGTGTTCGCCGTCCGGCGCGGGCCTGCCGGGGAGCGCATCGGCTGTCTGCGCCTGTACGAGGGTGAGGTGCGGGCTCGTCAGAAGGTGACGTTCCTCCGGCGTGACGCGGAGGGCGGCACCGTGCGCGTCGCCGCCCGGCTCACCGGGGTCGAGGTCGTCGGCACCGGCGGCGACCTCGTGGGCCCGGGGCAGATCGCCGAGGTGCGCGGCGCCGCAGGACTCCGCGTGGGCGACCGGTTGGGCCGACCAGGGTCCGTACGCGGGCAGTTCGCGCCGCCGACTCTGCTCACAACGGCCCGCGCCGTCCGCGCGGGCCAGGGCGCGGCGCTCCGCTCCGCCCTGCTCGAACTCGCCGACCAGGACCCGCTCCTGCACGCCCGCCCCGAGCCGGACGGCAGCACCGCGCTGCTTCTCTACGGCGACGTGCAGAAGGAGGTCGTCGCGGCCACGCTCGCCGAGGAGTTCGGCATCGAGGCGGAGTTCGCGCCGACCCGCGTCCGCTGCGTCGAGCGGCCCGTCGGATCGGGCGAGGCGGTGGAGGAGATGGGCTTCCACAGCACGACCGGGCTGCCCGCGACCGTCGGCCTCCGTGTCGAGCCGGGACCGCCCGGCTCCGGCCGCGTCTTCACCTACGTCACCGAACTCGGCGCCCTGCCCCGGGCGTTCCACCAGGCCATCGAGGAGACGGTGCACGCCACCCTGGCGGAGGGCGGGCCGCGCGGATGGCCGGTGACGGACTGCCGGGTGACGCTGATCCGCTCGGGGTTCGACTCCCCGGTGAGCACGGCGGGCGACTTCAGGACCGTGGCCGCGCTGATCACCCGGCAGGCCCTGGAGCGCGCCGGGACCCGCGCTTACGAACCGGTGCACACCTTCGAGGCGGAGGTCCCGCTGGACGCCCTCGCCCCGGTCACCGCCCGACTGGCAGCCCACGGCGCCGAGTTCGGGCCGACGACGGGCGGCCGTGAGTCCTGGCTGATCACCGGGGAGCTGACGGCGCGCGAGGTGCCGGAGGTGGAGCGGGCGCTGCCGGGGCTGACGCGCGGCGAGGGGGTGTGGTGGTCCCGGGTGTCGGGCGACCGCCCGATCCGGTCCTCGGGCCGCCGTTGAAGGCGTGATACGCGGATACGGTGGAACAAGACCTCCTGGAGAGGAGGTACCGCCATGACGTCAAGGGCCGCACAACTCCCCCGCTGGGCCAAGCTCCTGGGTGTGCTCGCGGTGGTCCTGGTATTGGTCTTCACGGGCCTGCGCCTCGTGCACCGGCTGACCGACGTGTTCGGCACCGAGACGCACGACCGCTCGGGCCCGGCGCTGCTGAAGTCGGTACGGGACCTGAGCCGTTTCGAGGCGGCGTCCGGGAACTTCCAGGTCGTCGTCGACCTGGAGAAGGACACGAAGTACCTCCCGGACGCGATCCGCGGGACCCGCACCCTGTACGTCGGGGCCGGCAGCGTGGACGCGTACGTGGACCTCGGGCAGGTCGGTTCCGGGGACGTACGGGTCAACGACGCGCGGACGTCGGCGACGCTCAAGCTGCCGCACGCGAAGCTCGGCGACCCGGCGCTCGACACGGACCGCTCCTACGCCGTGTCGAAGCAGCGCGGACTCCTCGACCGGCTCGGCGACCTGTTCTCGGACAACCCGAACGACGAGCGGGCCGTGCGCAAGCTCGCCGCGAAGCACATCGGGGAGGCGGCGCGGGACAGCGGTCTCACCGCCCGCGCCGAGCGCAACACCACCGACATGCTGCGCGGCCTGCTGCGCTCCCTCGGCTTCAAGGACGTGAAGGTCTCCTACGGGACCTGAGCCCGGGCCGTCGCGGGGTGGCTCAGGGCCGCGCCGCGACGAGCACCGTCGCGTAGAGGTCCTCGTCCCGCGCCACCCGCGGCCGCAGACCGGCGGAGCGCACCGCCGCCTCGGCGGCCGCGGTCTGGCGTTCGCTCGTCTCCACGAACAGCAGACCGCCGGGCGCGAGCCAGCGCGGCGCCCCCGCGGCCACCCGGCGCAGGACGTCGAGGCCGTCGGCGCCGCCGTCCAGGGCCATGCGCCGCTCGTGGTCGCGGGCCTCGGGCGGCAGCAGCGGCACGTCGTCCGTCGGCACGTAGGGACCGTTCGCGACGAGGATGTCGACGCGGCCCGCGAGCTCCGCGGGCAGCGGTTCGTACAGGTCGCCCTCATGGACCTCGCCGCCGAGGGGCGCGATGTTGCGTTCCGCGCAGCGCACCGCGGCCGGGTCGAGGTCCGCCGCGTGCAGCCGTGCGGGGCGCCGCCGGGCGAGCACGGCGGCGACCGCGCCGCTGCCGCAGCACAGGTCGACGACGACGGCGTCCGGCGGGGTGTGCGCGAGCGCCTGCCGGGCCAGGAACTCGGTGCGGCGGCGCGGCACGAAGACGCCGGGGTCGACCGTGACGCGCAGACCGCAGAACGCGGCCCAGCCCACGACGTGTTCGAGCGGGAGCCCGGCGGTGCGGCGCCCGACCATCGCGGCCAGCTCGGCCGCGTCCCGGGCGCTGGAGAGCAGGACGCGCGCCTCGTCCTCGGCGAAGACGCAGCCGGCGCGGCGCAACGCGGCGACGACCGAGGCCTCGTCGGAGGCCGGGGGCGAAAGGGGCGCGGCGGGTGAGGAAGGCGAAGTGGGGAGCGACGACATGGCTGTTGGTTGACCTCTCGGAAGCCGGTGGGGCTCCCGGGCGCCGGACGGCCGCCGGTCCGCGGCGGAACTCAGCGGGCGCGGACGGTGCGTACGGCAGGAGAAGGGAGTCCCTGACCTGACACAGCGGTGATCGGGCTCACCTCCTCGTTCCCTCGTGGCACCTTTGGGGCCCGGTCACACTACCGCACGGGACGCGCTGTCCGATTCCCGCCAGCGCCGCTCCACGCGCGCGTGCAGCCTGGAGGCATGACCAGCACCAGCACCCCTCCCGGCACGGCGCGGGACCGGATCGAGGCCGTCGACCAGGACGGACTCGCGGCGGAACTGGACGCGTTCGGCCACGCGCTGACCGCCCGGCCCGTGCTCACGCCCGCCGAGTGCCGGGACGTCGCCGCGCTCTACGACGACGTGGCCCGGTTCCGCTCGACGATCGACATGGCCCGCTACCGGTTAGGCCGCGGCCAGTACCGCTACTTCGACCACCCGCTGCCCGACCTCGTACGGGAGCTGCGGGCCGCGTTCTATCCGCGGCTGCTGCCGATCGCGCGGTCCTGGGCGCGGCGCCTGGACCGGCCCGCGCCCTGGCCGGACACGCTGGAGGAGTGGCTGGAGCGCTGTCACGCTGCGGGCCAGAGGCGGCCGACGCCGATCCTCCTCCGCTACGGCCCCGGCGACTGGAACGCCCTGCACCGCGACCTCTACGGGGAGCTGGTCTTCCCGCTCCAGGTCGTGATCGGCCTGGACGAGCCCGGCGTCGACTACCGGGGCGGCGAGTTCCTGATGACGGAGCAGCGGGCCCGCGCGCAGACCCGCGGGTTCGCCGCGACGCTCACGCGGGGCCACGCGCTGGTCTTCACGACCAGGGACCGGCCGGTGCGCTCGGTGCGGGGCTGGTCCAACGGGCCGATGCGGCACGGGGTGAACACGGTGCGCTCGGGGCGCCGCCACACGCTGGGGCTCGTGTTCCACGACGCGGAGTGAGACGCAGGGGGTTCTAGCGGCCCGCCCGGTGCAGCGCCCAGTCCGTCACCGTGACGATCACGAGCAGGACGCCGAGGGCGACCGAGACGCCCGCCATCAGGTGCAGGCCGCCGTCGTCGGCGCGCTGCCCGTAGGCGAGGGCGATCAGGCTGGAGGCGGTGATGGCGCCGATGTACTGGGCGGTGCGCTGCAGGCCCGCGGCGGCGCCGATGTCGGCGGCGGGCGCGTACTCCTGGACCGCGGCCTGGTTGCTGGTGCCGATGAGCCCCTGCGGGATGCCGAAGCAGGCGCCCGCGAGCAGCAGCACCACGAGCGGGGTGTGCCCGGAGACGACGGTGAGCAGCCCGGCGCCCGCCGTCAGGAGCACGCAGGCGACGACGAGCGGCGCCCTGATGCCCTTGGTGCGGGCGCCGAGCAGCGAGCAGACCAGGGCGGCGACGGACATCGGCAGCATGAGCAGCCCGGTGTGCCCGGACGAGTAGCCGCGGCCCTCCTCCAGCCACTGGGTGAAGCCGTACATGACGCAGTAGATCAGCAGGTAGCACCTCTGACCTGCTGGCCTGCGGCGTTGACCTGCGGCAACACGTCCACGATCTAGCTGATTCGCGCTGCTAGTAGCGGAATCACGCGGAGAACTGCGGAGATCATCTCCCTTGCGTCTCCCATCGGCTCCCGTCGACCGTCAAGGGTGGACAACGAGGGCGCGTACTACTCGCATCCACTGCGTAGGGGTGGAGAGAATGCAGAGGCCGCAGCCGGAGACGTGGTGCACACCTTGGGGGTAGTGACCGTCTCCGGCTGCGGCTTCCATGTTCAACGAGCAACCTCCGCGCAAGCCACGGGAAATAGGTCACTCGTTCGGATGGATACGCGGCACATGACGCCGGGTACCCGCAGGGGTTGCTGGCCGAGCCCGTAGGGGATACGGCCCTTCCGGCAGCCCCTTCGAGGAGCCGAGAGACCTGACTCTCGACTCCTCGAAACTTCACTCTTCAATTGCTTCCGGCATACGCCAGCCTGCCTGCCGGGTCTGGATATATCCAGCCACCCGTCACCTTCGTAGCTTTCGGACTCACGTCATGATCTTCTTGATCAACGCCAGGGGTTCGGATGCCAGTCGCGCGCTACAGGCGCATCGCCGACGACATCCACGCCCGCATCACCCGCGGCGACTGGGCTGTGGGGGCGGACCTTCCGTCCCGTCGTGAACTCGCCGGCGAGTACGGCGTCAACGAACAGACGATGCGGCTCGCCTACGACCTCCTGCGCAGGGCTGGAGTTCTTGAGGGCGAGGAGCGGAGACGTGTCTTCGTCGCGCATCCTGCTGCTGTGCGCACCCTCACCGACGTGGACGCCGCCTGGCCGTACTCCAGCGAGACCACGGACACTAGGCCGCGGCCCGCGACGGAGGAGCTCGCCGAGCGTCTCGGTGTCCCGGTGCGTGCCCAGCTGCAGCACGAGACGGTCGAGTGCCTCGACCCGGGCGGCCGGTCCGCGATGCTCGTGTCGACGTGGTGGCGCGGCCGGCGCAGGCCGCATGTGCGGTTCCTGGCCGAGCTCGACACGGTCTGCCTGACGGAGGAGCAGGCGCACGCGCTGGGGCTGCTGGTGGACGCGATGGCGTATCACGTGGCGCGGACGCGGCTGGACGAGCATGGGGCCCCCGTGGAGACAGCAGACTTGATCTTGCCTATGGACCGGTGGCGGATCAGGCTGCGCTGATGGTTCGTCGAGCGGGGTCCGGGCCCGGCGAGCTTTCATATTGAAGTAGATATATGCGACTTGGGAAGCCTGTGGGGTGCACCGGTTTCGACACTTCGTTCGCGCCCCGTGTGAATCGCCTACAGCCCGTCTGACCTCTGGCTACGGTTTGCCGGGCGGGCAAAATCGTCGAGCGCCTGGAGGCAGCGGCCGAGCTCCGACACGTGCAGGGCAGCCGAGCGTAACCCCACCCCGAGGTCGCGTGCACAGGTGTCCTTCGCCTGACCGATGGCGCGATCCCGGAGGTACCAGGCGGTCGTGCCGTGGTCGAGCCGGTTGGCTTGGCCGCGGACGGTGCGCGTCACGGCGGCGAGTTCGGCTCGCAGGAGCCGGTCGAGTTCTTCGAGCCGGCTGATGGGCGGCAGGATCCCGGTGGCTGCTTCTGCTTCCGCGATGAGGGCGGTGCGGGTGTCTTCGTCGGGTGGGGTGTGCTGCGTAGGCTGATGCATGTCGACGCTCCGCTGGTTGCCGTCGGCCGTGCCCCCGGTCCGCGTCATCGGATGCGGGGGTGTTTTCCTGCCACATGACTGTACGCCGACTTGGTACGTCTTGTTACGTCCTCGGTCGGGCTATCCCGATCTATGCCCGGTCAGGTGGTGCTCTTACGGTCAGAGCATGATCGATCTTGACCGGGATGCCATGACGCCGATGTACGTGCAGCTGGCCAACGTGCTGCGCGACCGCATCCGCAGCGGCGAGATCCCGGTCGGCCGCCGGCTACCCTCCCAGTCCGAACTCGAAGAGGAGACGGGCGGCACGGTGTCGCGGCGCACCATCAAGAGTGCACTCGAAGTGCTGGCCGACGAGGGGCTGGTGCAGGGCGTGCAGGGCAAGGGCGTGTTCGTTATCGCGCTCCCCAACGGAGGCGCCAAGTGATCGTCATATGCCGTTCCGCCTGGCTGCTGGGTCCTGTCAGACCGCGCCTCTAAACTGATCGCCATGCCCACCACCCCGGCCGTCCCGCGCTCTGCCGAGCAGGTGAATGCGGAGATCCGCCAGTTGTGGCTGGACCCGCGTGTGCGGCTGTCCCCGGCTGTGCGGGACCGGTACGAAGCGCTGGTCGCGGAGTGGACGCTCGCCACGGCAGCCGAGCAGGGGGACGTCGTCGAAGCGGCGTGACTTCTTGCCGGGTCCGGCAAAAAGCCTGGCCAGAGACAGGAAGACCCCGCCCCAACGAGGGGGCGGGGTGTTTTCCGTCTGAGACCCTTGGCCGCCACGTCCCCTGGACGCTGGGCTCCGGCGTGCACGTCCTGCCGCGCTTCCACTGTACGTCGGGAGTGCCGCCGTCATGGGTGAATGGTGAACGATCTATGATCCCGTCGTGGCTGACTACTCCGATCTGATCCCGCTTGAGCAGGCCGCGCACGACGCGCACCAGCAGCTTCTCGCCTTGCAGGAACGCTTCTCCGCGCAGGGCGAGGACGGGGTGCGGGTTCCGCCCGGGGAGTGGACTGAGGAGCAGCACGCCGAATACGACGCGCAGTGGCGGGCGTGGCGGGAGGCTGCCGAGAAGTCGCTGGCCGCGCAGGCTGCGCGAGAGGACCGGCTCGCGGCAGAGCAGGCCGTGAAGAAGGCCGTGCGGCACCCAGAGCTGGCGGCCTGACAGCCGAGAGCCCCGCGCCCGGTGCTGTTCGGGGCGGGGCCTCGTCGTACAGCCACCAGTCCGCAAGGTTGATGGATGTAGAAACGGTACCGCCCGCCACTGACAACGCCGGGGCTGCCCCGTCAGCCTGACAGCTGTTGCAGTGCGGCGATCAGGCCGAGTACCACGATGGCTGCGAAGGTGCTCAGAGCGACGGCCCGGCGCCACTGCGGGCTGCTGATCCAGGACTGGAGGATGCGCATGTGGCCAGGATGGCAGGAGGGTCGCCGCTACGGCCATGCCTTCAGCACGTCCCCGGTGTCGGTGTCGACGAGTTCGACGCGGGAGCCGTCGCGCCCGTAGTCGCCGACGGCCGCCGTCCACTTCTTCTCCGCCGTCGCCTGCCGGTTCCACCAGCCGTTCATGACGGTGCGCCCGTCGATGGTCAGGGTCACCCGGTATCTGCCTGCGGTCACGGGTTGATCTTCTTCCCGGTGGCGCGGAGAAGGTCGTCGCGACACAGGTCGAGCCAGTGCGGCTGGTCGTCGACTTCGACGATGCGGCTGGCGACCGCCATGGCCCCGCAGACCGTGCAGGGCACCGGGTGGGGTGGTGCGAGCCGGGCCCGGACGAGGCTGGACGGCGGCCTGCCGGACGGGGCGGCGGCCAGACTGGCGGGGTTGATGCCGAGGGCGGCGATGGGGTCGTGCATGCCGCCTCCCGGGGCTCGTGTGCTGTGCGTGCCCCACCAGCATAGAATCGAACTTGTGTCCGATCTACCGCCTGACCTGCCCCGGCTGCACACGCTGCGGACCTGGCATGCCATGTGGGTGCAGCGGCTCGACCAGGCCATCGCGGCAGCAGAGCAGCGGGAAGCCGAACGGCAGCGCGGCGAGCAGGTGCGGCCGCCGGTCCCGGACTGGGTCATCGAACGCGGACTCCAAGGGCGTAACGCGGTGTACGTGCACGTCGGCGGGTGCCACATGGCGGGCAAACGGTCCCGGCCCGCCGAACGGGATCAGGCGCGGCAGGCGCTCGCGGCAGGGGTGGATGCCTGCCCGCACTGCCGACCGGACACGGCGCTCGGGGTGCTCGACTAGCCGGAACATCGCAGGCTAGACGCATGGCGTCTCCGCAGCCCGTAGTGATCTATCCGCCCGACGAAGACGGCGGCCGACGGATCCGCATCGACGGCACCATCCTCGGCCGCGCCTACAACGTGCAAGACGTCGCCCGGTTCATGCAGGAGGCCGGACTCCAGTCCTTCGACGAGATCGACGTCGTCCGCACCGGGCTCATCGAATGGCGCGGCGGCGGACCCGACGACTGGACCGACTGAGTGGACTACCCGCTGGCTGTCGCCCTCGCCGAACCCGCCACCGTCCTCCCCGAAGGCTACGGGTGGATGTACGAGCCCAAATTCGACGGCGACCGCGCGGTGCTGTGGCGGCGGGACACCGTCCGCATCCAAACCCGCTCCGGCCGCGACGCCACCCAGCAATGGTTGGACCTTGCCACCGCCGGAATGGACCTCCCCGCCGACACCGTCCTCGACGGGGAAGCCGTCATCTGGCGGGACGGGAAAACGGACTTCGGGGCCGTCCGATCCAGGGCCTCCGCGCGCGGGCGCCGGCTCGCTGACCTCGTCGCCCGCTACCCAGCCAGCTACGCGGCCTTCGACATCGTCATGCTCGCCGGCCAAGACCTCCGGAGCAGACCGTACCTTGAGCGGCGCCAGGCCCTCCTCGACCTACTCGCCGATCTGCCGCCGCCCATTCAGGCCGTGCCCGCCACCGGCGACCCCGACGTGGCGCGGGCGTGGATTGAGCAGCTGGCCGGGCAGGGCATCGAAGGGGTCGTAGCGAAACGGGCCAGCTCCACGTACAGGGCGGGCCGCTCCCCGGCATGGCGGAAGGTGCGGCACAGCGAGACCGTAGACGCCGAGGTCGTCGGCTACACCGGAGCAGCGGCCAGGCCGACGAAGCTCGTCGTCAGGCTGCCGGACGGGCGGCGCATGATGTCGCAGACCCTCCCGCCCCGGCTCAGCCGCGACGTGGGACAGCACCTCGCCGGGGCCGGGACGCGGGCGAGGACGCGGGACGGGGAGACGTACACGACCAGCAGCGCCGGGATTGTGGTGGAGGTGCTGGCCGGGACCACCCGGCACGCCACCGTCAGCGTGACCAGGATGCGGTGAGCACGAGCGCCCGCCCCGATCCGTGGGGCGGGCGCAAGGCTGGCGTCTCCGGGGGCCTCTACCCCGCCTCGCTGATAGACCCCAGAGTGGGCCGTCGATAGCGGGAGGGACTGCGGTTACCCACGCCCGGCTGATCCCGGCAGACGATGAAGACCACGTGGGGGTGACCCCGACTTCGAGCCCCACACTGCCTTCGCTCCGCCTTGCGGTCGGGCGGAGGGTGTAGCACGAGGTGACTCCCGACTGTCCGCAGCCGACTCGGGTCCGCCGTCGCGATCGACTCGCCCTTGCCCGCTGACAGCCATCAGGCCCCGCATCGCCAGGATGCCACGAAGCGCCGACAGAAAAGAGGCCCCCGCCACGAGCGGGGGCCTTGATTGCGGGCCTACCCCGCCAGGGAGGGCGAGTTCAGTCCGCGAGGCCCGCTCGGCTATGAACCGACTGGATCTCGGGTGCCGGGGTTTCCCCACAGCAGACGAGCGGGCGGAAGCTGCCTACACCGCCCAGCGGGACGGTTCAGCTGCTACCTCCACAATGCCAGATCCACAACGAGAGCGGATTGTGGTTCTGGCAGCTACACAACACCCCGCCTCCACGGGGGATGAGAGGCGGGGTGCAGGATCAGTCTGGCACGAGGGGCTGACAGAAGGGGCGGGGAGTGCTTACCGTGATCGGGCGGTCGCCGTGTTCGCAACCACCTGCTGCGGTGGCGCCCCTTGGGGCGGCGGCGACCGCACCTCTGTGTTCAGGCACCACCGCCGGGTCCTGCCTCTTTGGCCGCTTCTTCGGCCCGCTTGCGCCTCATGGCGGTGATCGCGTTCTTGGCCTCGTCTTGCGCCGGTTCGACGTAGTGCTTCCGCACCGTGATGGAGCCCGGCTTCCAGCGGCCTTGCCCGGTGGGGTCCTGGCCCGCTTCAGCGATCTCTTGGGCCGGTCCGCGCCGGAGCCCGTGAGCTGTGATCTTCGATGGGTCGGGTAGGTCGGCGAGCTTGGCACGGGTCTTGACGATGGCGCCGATGGCGTCGGGGGTGAGGAAGTCTCCTCGTTCCCCGGTTGCCCGGTGTCGGATGGTGCCGCCCCGGTTGATGTGCCGGAACAGGGGGCCGTCGGTGACGCCTTGGCGGCGGAGTTCCTCAAGCCAGGCGCGGATCCGGACGACGGGGCAGGTGGCGGGGTCATCCGGGTTGGCGGGCACGAAGGTGGTCTCGCCCTTGGCGGCCTGGTCGGTCTTGGAGAAGGCGACGAGGACGTGGATGCCGGTGGTTCCGATGGTGAGCTGCTGGATGAGCAGGTGGGCGAGTTCGGAGCGGCGGGAGAGCATGCCCCAGCCGAGGGTGAGGAGTGCGGCGTCGCGGGTGGATTTGGTGCTGTCGGCTTCGGCGTCGCAGGTGGCGACCATGGCGGCGAGCATGTTGGTGCGGATGCCGGTGGCTTTCTTGGCGGTGCGGCGTTGTGCCCAGCCGCGTGCGTGCTTGCGCACGGCTTCGCTGGCTTCCTTGGTGCCGGGCTGTTGTCCGTCTTCGTGCCAGGAGCGGATGGCGGACATGGCGACCTGGATGGTCGACGGGGATTTGTCCGCGCGGATCAGGTGCCCGACGTACTCGACGAACGTGGCGGTGGTGCAAGGCAGGTGAACGCGACCATTCTCGCGGCACCACGCCTCGAACTGCGACCGCGCGGAGTTGTAGGTGCGGGACGTGTTCTCGGGCGGCGACTCGTCGAGGAGCTTGGCGGTCTCTTCGGTGATCCGGAAGTCGGCCTCGGTGTACGTCGGCAGGTCGGCCGTGGTGGGGATCGGCGCGTTGGGGCGCAGGATCGTGTGCCGGTCGACGAGCGGCCGGGCGATCGACTCGGGCTCGACTGCGGCGGGGAGGCGGCCGTCGTCGACGAGTTCGGCATCGACCACCTCGTCGGGGTCGCTAGGCATGCCACTCCTTCCGGCTGGTCAGGTGCCAGACGCGGGGGTCGACCTCACATTGGTAGCTGCGGCGTTCTCGCCTGCGAGTGACGCCCTGGACTTCACGCTGGATCTTCGCGTCCAGTAGCGCCTCAGCCGCACGGCGCCCGGTGAACTGCTTCTTTGCGCAGTCGCACCGCTTGCGAGGTGTCTTGGTGTGAGGCAGCGCGGCGGGGTCGTAAGCCGTGAAGGGGGCACTGCCCGGGTCGAGCGCAAGCGTGGTTGCGTAGCGATCAAGACTCGCTGCACCGCCCAATCGGTACCAGCGATCACTGCCGGTGGGTTGAGCGAAGTAGCGGACATTCCGTCCTCGCCACACGGTAGGGCGTCCGGGTTGGTTGCTCGGGCGGGCGACGACCATGACTCGGTGTCCGCTCGCATGCTCCGCTTCTAGGCGGACACGGACGTCGGTGGGCTGGTCCGGCATGAGAATGATGGACCAGCCTTGGTCAAGCAGGGACTGTGCCCGTTCCTGAAGCACGCCCGGCAACTCATCGACGCTCTTCACAATCCTCCTTCTCATGCAGGTACGTATAAGGGAAATTATACTGAGCTACCGTCGGTAACCCCTGCCGCTTCCCGGAGTTGAGAGACGGCGCTCCGCATGGCATCGACGATCCGCCCCGTCTCGCCACCCCCCGCTATCCTCGCGGCATGACGACTGCCGCGCCAACGTCCGTCGACTGGATCCGGCTCAAGGTCGGCGACGAGGAGCTCGCCGTCGAGCCAGCGCCGGGCATCCTCCTGCATCTGCACGTCGGGCCACCGCCCGCACCCGACTTCGACGGGGCGCCGTTCGCCATCGCGCCGTCCGGTCTCGGCGTGGCCCTGTACCTCGAACCGAGGGACTCGTCGGACGAGATCCGGTGCGGCAACGAGGTCCGGCGCGTACAGCAGTTCCTCGGCTCCCTCAACCCGGACCTGCGCACCGCCCTCCCCGCTTTCAGCCTGCACGCCGCCATCAGCGGCGAGGCGGCCCCCTACAACCGGGTGCGCGTTCCCCGGCTCGCTCTCGGCGGGGAGCCGCCGGAGGGGATGGAGCCGCCAGCGCACGCCATGCAGGTGTTCGTCGCGCGGGCCCGCGAGGTCGACGGAACCTTGTACGAGATCAGCGCTGCCTAGCTGTTACGGAGGGCCGGTGCCCGTCGGCTCCGGCCCTCCTGTCCACTAGCCGCTCTCACGTCACGGACGGTGGATGCGCCCGGCGCGTGGGCTTTTCAGGCCGAGCGACTGCAGCCAGGGTACGACGAAAGCCCCCGCTCCCCTGCCGGTTGGCAGAGCAGCGGGGGCATCGTTCATGCGGCGTCGTCTGGCGCCGGCTCGTAGACCGGCTCCTGGAACGGATCGATCGTCGGTGCGGGCGGTTCGGGTTCGGGCTGTTCCTCCACGACGCCGAGGTCGACGAGGCTGCCCATGTCGGCGGCGCCGGGGTCACGGCGCGGCTGTACGGGAATCGGTGCGGGCATGGCCCTCCTTATCCCTGGCCGTAGTTGGCGACGAGCTGGGTGAGGCCGGGGGTGTCGCGACTGGTGAACAGTCCGCCTCCCCCGCTGGTCGTGTAGCCGCCGTTGGGTGAGCACATGACGGGCAGGTAGCCCTTGGCGGTGCGGACGCACTCGCCATTCTCGACCTTGCCGTCGCCGTCGAGGTCGACGTTCGGGTGGTCGAGGCCGACCATGTGCCCGATCTCGTGCGTGATCGCATTCTTGATCTTCGCCGTGTTGACGGTCGCGTTGGTGGAGAACCAATTGGCCTGCCAGTACTCGGTGTCGATCCACGACCAGCCGCCCCACGCTGCATGGTCGTCGACCTGGCCGGGCCGGTTGGTGTAGCAGCTGTACGCGACGCTCATGCCGACCGTCCCGGACGGTCTGTACTTGAGCCCGAGGATCAGGTGGTGCTCGGCCGGGCAGCCGCCGACCGCGGGCGCCGACTCCAGGGTGGTCGTCACGGTGAACGCCGTGCCGGTCGCCTCCGTGAGCTGGCTGGCGGTCGCCTTCGCATACGGGGTGAGCCGGGTGCGGGAGGCGCTGTCCGTGAACGTGATCACGTAGGGCCTGGGGCTGAGGCTGTGGACACCGTCCTTCGTGGCGATCTTCCAGCCGGTGCCCGAGTAGGCGACAGCAGCAGTCGCCTGGCTGGTCGCCAACACCAGCAGCACAGCAGCGAGAAGGACGGGCAAGGCGAAACGAACAGTGCGCATACGGGCTCCGGGAAAAGACGAAACCCCCGCCAGGAAGGCGGGGGCTGAGAAGCAGGGAAGGCCGGCGGTTACACGCCGGTGCGGTTGTACTCATCGACGAGCGGATGGGCTGGCTCGGGCTCGATCCCCGCCTGGTGCATCTGTCGGGCCCACCGGTCCGTTGTCCAGGAGAAGGCCCGGACGACAGCCTCCAGGCGGGACATTCGTCCGCGAAGCTGCCCGTTCTCCTCGTCGACGCGGGTCACGGTCGCCTGCAGCACAGCGAAGTCTTGGGCTTTCGCCTGCGGTCCACTGCTGATGGCGGCCACGGCTTCGTTGGCGCGGGCGGTGGCCTGTGCTGCGCGGACTGTGGCGCGGGAGACGAACCATCCGCCGCCGCCGAGGATGCTGCCTGCGGCAGTGATGATCCCTGCCCACTCGCCGCCGTTCATGCGGCCTTGCCTCTCCGGGCGCGTCGCGGAGCTGGGGGGACCGAGTACTCGGGCACGCTCGACGCCCACAAGATGACCCCGACGTGCGAGGTGAGGTACCAGAGCGCGACGAATCCGCCGCGGGAGTAGTCGCCGTTGATCACGGCGACGGTGTAGGCGAACGCCCACACTGCGGGGGGAATGAGGGCTGCCAGGAAGCCGGCGCCGTCGCGGCCGACCTTGAGGAACGCGGACGCGCCGGTGACGATGCCGCAGACGATCCACAGCCAGGACCAGTGCCGCAGATCGCAGAGGCGGGTGAGGAGTTGCAGGCCGTGGTCCTCGGGCGGGTTGACGAGGAACGAGAGCCCCCAGCACGTTTTGCCGACACCGAGGATCAAGAGGAAGGCGCCGCGGCGGCCCAGCTTCTGTTGCAACCGCCGGGCCGCCGGGCCGACCACTAGACCGCCTTCGTCGGACCGCTGGCCGTAGCGGGCGCCGACGGGCTGGACGGGGTGACCTGCCCGCGGGTGATGAAGACGAGCAGCGCCAGGACGAGCGCGTTGAGGGAGCCGACGGTCTCGGGGGCGACGTCGTAGTGGAACGCGGCGAGGAGCGCCACGACCGCGGCGACGAGCCCGGTGAACGCGGACGGCACGACCGGGCGGGTCAGTGCGGCGGTGATCGCGGCGAAGACGGCGGAGATGACGGCGACGATCCCGCCCGCCTGCTCCGAGGTGAGACCGATCCCGAAGGTGACCAGCAGGGACAGGGCTGCGGAGACGATACCCAGGATGACGGCGGGTTCGCGGCCGAAGATTCTCATCTACTTCACCTTCTTGGAGAGGGCGGCGACCTCGGAGCGCAGCTGGGCGACCTGCTCGTACAGGCCGACGAGGAGGCTGATGGGCTGCCAGGTCGGGTTGGTGTCCTTGGTCGTGCTGGTCGAGGGGGCCTTGGCGTAGTCGCCGGTCCAGAACAGGTCGAAGGCTTCCTTCTTGTCCATGCTGTCGAGTTCTCCGCTCGTCGAGGGGGCTGCGGGTCGGGGGGCGCCCTTTTTGACCCACGCGTACAGGGGTTCGCCGGGGCAGGCGGTGGCGTAGCCGTCGCGGTGGCCCTTGATCTCGTCGCCTGCGCCGTGCTTGCGCATGTGGTCGATGCCGTCGCGGATCGCGGTGAGCATCGGGTCGTTGGGCTCGGTGAGGCCGGTGGAGCCGAGCAGGCCGAGGATCGCGTAGTGCGCCTGGTTGAGCGCCTGGTTGCCGTTGGCGCCGGTCCGCTTGCCGAGGCCACGCCCTTCGAGGAGGTAGCCGTGGGGGCAGGCGGCGTAGTTGTAGGCGACGTCGGAGTAGTTCTCGACCTTGTTCGCCAGGTGGGCGTTGCGGATGGACTTCCACAGGGCGAGGCAGGCGTCGTGGTCGGCGAGGAGCTTGGTGCTGACGTTGGTGCCCTCGTAGTGGACCTTGACGCCCTTGGTCGTGGCCTGGGTGGGCGCGGCGGAGGCGGGCCAGCCGAGCGCGGCGCGGGTGACGAGTTTCAAAGCGGTCCCCTATCTGGGCATGAAAAAAGCGCCCTAGGGGCGCGGGCTGTGGTGCGTGCGGTCAGCAGTTCGGGCACGGGCCGCCGTCCGGAACGGGACGGTGAACGAAGACGCCATTGAGGTACAGCGAGGTGGCGGGCACGCCCAAGTAGGCCGCGAGCTGGCCGGTGGGGCCGATGTTGAGCTTGCCTAGATACGCCCCGCCGGTCGCGGTCTTGGCGCCGATGTACAGGCTGCGGCCGATGTACTTCCCGTCGGGCGCGTCGGTCGGGACGTCGCTCCAGAAGCCTTCGGGTAGTGCGCCCAGCCAGACGGCCTGACGGACAGGGAAGTTGCCGCCGGTTGCGGGTTCGACGGCCCCACGGAAGGCGATGTGGCAGTCGTGTCCCGACCCCCCGAGGATTCCGTAGCTGACCGGCTCGATGGCTTTGAGGTTCGTTGCGAGGTCGAGGTCGGTCCAGGTGATGTGCGGCGCGGGCACGGTGGGCATGCTGGGTCCTTACGGGTCAGAGGCTGCAGAAGACGCCGTTGAAGGACACCCACGGCGGCTGGATGCGGGGGTTGGCGGTGGAGGTGGTGGTGCCGACGATCTGGATGCGCCCGTCCGTACCGATGTCGAGCTTCACGGAGAGGACGTCGCTGTTCGTGGTGGAGCAGGCGCCGGTCAAAGACCGCAGCGAGGTGGGCCGGGCGGCGGACGGCAGGGCGCTGTTGGTGACGAATCCGCCGTTGGCGATCGTCGACGGGGAGCCCGAGTAGGTGACGTTGACGCCGCCGCGAAGCATCAGCGTGTCCTCGCCGAACAGGTTGACGATCCGCCACTGCAGGTTGCCGTTCGAGTTGCCGTTGTGCGTGAACCCGGAGGCCAGGGAGACGGTCGTCCAGGCTTTCGTACCGGAGCCGACGACCACCCACGCGCTGCCGTCGTACACGGTGAGGAGATCGACGTCTTGCAGCCAGGCGGCCATGCCTTCGACCGGTGAGGTGATGGTGGCGCCGCGGGCGGACGCGGACGCGAACCGCATGATGCCCCGGGGGATCAGCCCGGTTGCGAGGTCGCTGATGGCTTTGGGGATGTCGGGGGCGTCGGTGAGGCTGGCCAGGCTGATGCCCTGCCCGTATGCGTCGGTGGTGGGCAAGGGTCCTCCTAGGCGAGCCGGTAGCGGCCCAGGACATCGAGCTGCAGGTATTTGGTGCCGGTGGTGGGCAGGGCGGGGTTGAAGTCGCCGAGCTGGATAGCGCCCGCCGTGGTGATGGTGATGACGCCGAAGTAGCCGATGGCGACCTGCGCCGGGGCCCTGACCTGGGCGGCCGGTGTGGCTGCGGCGGGCAGGTTGGCGACCGTGGTGCCGGAGGCGAGCGTCCCCGACATGGAGGCGAGCCCGCACAGCGACGCGGTGCCGTCACCCCACAGCCGATACGCCGGCGTGTAGTACGACGGGTTGGCGGTCCAGCCGCTGACGAGTGAGATGGGCGTCCATGCGGCGCCGTTTGAGGCGCGGCCCCAGGCGACGAGGTTGCCGTTGCCGGACTGGGTGACGATGGCGACGTCGCCGACGACGGGGCGGGCGTAGGTTTCCATGCAGCGCCAGACGAGGCCGTCTGCGGTGATGGTGCCGGTTCCGACGGCGGTGACGGTGGCGGTCCGCCAGTCGGATCCGCGCACAGACGGCGCCTGCTCCCCCGCGCGCTTTGCGGACAGCGTGAGCACCTCGGCTAGTTCGCCATCTCTCGCGTGCTCGGGTCTCACGAGTCCTCCTTGGCCGCGATCGTGGAGATGGCGAACTCGCCGCCTTCTTCCAGGGGCACGGTGAAGCTCGCGACTTGGTGGAGTTCGCGGGTGCCGTCGGGGTGGGAGACCCGGATGACGTCGCCCGGCTCCAATGCGGGGTTGACCAGGGAGGAGAAGTCGCCGCTCGCGTTGGGCGCTTTGGCTTTGGCGAGTTCGAGGGCGGCGGCTTGCCCGCAGGCGGCGTTGGTGAGCAGCGTGCTGGACGAGATCGTTTTGAGGCGGCGGCCGAATGGTCCGCCCCAGTAGGTGGGGCTGCCGGGGTCGCCGTCGACGACGAGCGCGGACACGGGTGGCACGTTGTCGGCGGTGTTCTCGCCGCGCGCCAGCACCCCGTTGTAGACGCCGTCGCTGCTCATGGCCCGGTTGCCGGAGATGTACACACCGCCCTCTGTCGCCTCCACGGCCCAGACGGGCGGGGTGGTGAGCAGGTCGGGGAGCTGGCTGATGACGAAGACGCCGTCGGCGTTGCTGTAGACCTCGGCCCCGGCGGCGGCTGCGATCTCTTGGGCTCCGGCCCATGGGTCGGCGTCGACGTCGAAGGCGCGGCTGCCGATGGGGGCGTCGGTGATGGTGGAGATGACGTCGGCGTCGGGGAGGCTGCGCTGGATGAGGGCGCGGATGGCGCCGACGATGGTCCCGGACGCCGTGTACGGGACATAGAAGTGGTCGTCGGCGACGGCGGCTTCGAGGGCCTTCCCTTGCAGGTTGACGGGGCCTTCGCTGATGTCTCCGTCGACGGAGTCGAGCCGGAACACTCCGAGCGGCACCAGCTCTGTGCTGCCGTCGCCGTAGTCGACGCCGCGGGCGATGCGCAGCCGGGCCCCGTAGGTGGCGAGCATGTCGGCGGCGGTCTGCGGGATGAGGCTGGGGTCGGCGCAGGTGACGGTGCAGGTGCGGCGGATCGCCTGACCTCGGTCGACAACGACGGAGCCGCCGGTGTGGTCCAGGTCGACGACCTGCCCGTTTGTGAGGAAGAGCTGCACGCTGGTGACGGGGCGGTGGCCTTCGGCGAGGCGAGGCAAGAACCGGTCGGAGACGGGATACAACGCATCACCCCGTTCTGCGGTCCAGGAGCAGGGCCTCGCTGGTGGCGTACACGGGCAGAAGGTCGGCGCAGGTCGGGAACTCTGCGCGCACGTCCTGCCAGGTGCGGCCACCGGACCCGTTGACCCCGGTGGTGATCGGCCGGTCTGCTTCGATGAGCGGCAGTTTCCAGTCCCGCCACTGTTCCTGGGCGCGTTGGGCGATGCGGCTTTCGGTGATCTGGCCGACGGTGACGTACATGTCGTCGACGCCCATGCCGGGTACGGCCTGCCAGAGCAGGACGTTGCCGGAGTCGAGGAGCAGGTGGAGGGCTTCGCGTTCGGCGTCGGAGCGGGTCCAGACGGCGAGATCCCCTTCGAGTCCGTTGCGCCGCCCGGACAGCGTGACCTTGTTGCGGCGGCCCCGGACGACGAACGTGGACTGCTCGATGGGCCGCGACCATTCCGGGGCCGTCTGCACCACGACCTTGAGGTTCCGCTGCGGATTCCCGGGGTCTTTGATCCACGCCTCGTTGATGTCTGCGAGGAGCAGCATCACCGGCACGGACCAGCGTGTGCCGGTCGATCCTGTCGCCGAGACAGTCTCTACGTAGTAGCGGATCTCCGTGTTCAGTGGCGCCTCGTGGTCCTCGACGATCATCAGGTCGGAGGTGACGACCTGCTTGTTGATCAACCCCGAGGCGCCTCGGACGAGGATGCGGGAACTGTCAGGCATCTGCCGGTAGACGCTGACCGTGCCACCCGTGGGTAGCTCCCGCAGGGTTAGCGTGATGTAGCCGTCGTCATTGTGGGCCTGCACGGCGCTTAGCGGCAGCGTCGGCCAGAGCGCAACGGCGTCCACGTGCAGGATTGCCCCTGCGGACGTCGCCGTGACCGTCACCTCTACGGCGGCCTGGGTGGCGTTCGCAGGCGGAGTGACGTCGGTGAACAGTGCGTACCAGCCGGATCCAGGCAAGGCGTAGGTGTACGCCGTGCTGGCGCCGAGGTCGACATTGGAGGCGTCGTAGTAGCGGACCCGCACCCCGACCGGCCCCCATGTACCGGAGGCGATGTGCGCGTAGATCTGCGCCCGCCAGCCCTGGCCGCTTGCGCTGCCGGTGAGCGGGTAGCGGCCAGATCGGGCAACGCTGGCAGTGGCCGTGGAGGAGCTGATCGCGAGCGCGTAGAACCCTTCCGCGCCGGTTCCCCACGGTGTAGTACGCGCCAGCGTCGCCACTCCGGATGCGGTGGCCCACTGGCCGACGCCCTGCTCGAACGATGCGTCCGAGTAAGGCAGAACGGTGCCCGCCTGCATCACGGGGGCGACGGTGAGAACGACCGTCTCGATGCGCAGGATCTGTCCGGCAGAGGCGCTGTCGATGCCGACGGCGATGGACGCGGTGACGGCGTTACTGGGCGCCTTCGCGGACGCCCGCTGCCGGTAAAGACCCGTTCCTGGGGGTGCGAGAGTTGACCGTGTCGCCTGGATCTGGCTGTTGCCTGCGTCGTAGAACCGCAGCTCGATCCATGTGTTGCTGCCGGTGGTGGGTGGCCCGAGGTAAGCGTAGGCCAAGTATTCGACGCCCGGTGTGACGGTGGGCCGTTCGACTGTTCCGGCGCTCATGTTGCCTGCGGCGACGGCGGTTGCGGTGAGGACGTGGCCGCCCGCCAGGTAGAAGTCGACGGCCCAGCTGAGGGCGGGCGCTGAGCGGGAGATGGTGGCGTTGGCGAGCGAGGTCCAACCGGATGCGTCGATTTCCGAGGACTCGGTGCCGAACCCGAGCAGGTTGCCCAGCGTGCGGATTGGCAGCCCCAGGTAGCAGTTTTCCCAGTAGTGGGAGACCGACGCCCCGGCTTCGGTCGAGGACAGCACCACTTGGGCCTTCGCCGCGTTGGCGGGTGCTGCCCCGGCCACGCTGACCCGGTGCCACGACGAGGAAGCCGTAGCAGTGGTCAGCGACCACATAATGCTGATCTCGGCCCCGAGTGCGTTGAGCCAGCGGATCCCGATGCGCTCCCCGACGTTCGCAGAGGAGGCGTCCGCGAACGTCTGGTACACCGTGCCCGCGATCACCGGATAGGAGGTGACGGTGCGGACCTGCATCTCCCCCGCCGCCACCGAGGCGACCGCGAGACAGCCGTCACCGTTCCGTCCGCCGCCACCCAAGCCGATCGTGCAGTTGAGCTTGCTCACCCACCCGCTGGTGTTGGGGTCAACGCGCTCCGTCGTCGCTGAGAGGAGGTTTCCGGGGATCGGCATGAAGCCTCCTCTCAGCGCGCACGAAGCCTCTGGACGAGCCGCGCCTGGCTTTCCTGGACGACGGACTGGGCCTCGCCCCGGACCCGGCCAAGGAACTCGCCGCTGTCCAGGTAGAGATCGCCTTCAAAGCGCTGTGGCCCGCTGGCCCCGCCGCTGCGGGCGAGCGTGTCCCACTGCGTGTTCGTCAGCACCGGCTCAGGCTTGCCGGTGCCGTTGTAGACCATGGACAGGCCCTCGGGCAGGTAGCCGCCGGAGTCGTACCAGTGCGGGCTGCGGCTCTGCCACTTCGCCCACGCCCGCGCCGGACTCCCGTAGTCCGGGCGGCCCTTGATGTAGCCGAGACCCCACCTGATCTGCGTCGCCGCGTTCGTCCGCCAGTCCGAACCGGCCGACGCCATCTTCGACGCGGGGAGGCTCTGCGGAATGCCGTAAGCCCCGGAGCTGGGGTTCGTGGCGTTCCAGCGCCAGCCCGACTCGTGCTGCCACAGCTGCTTCAGCGGCCCGAACTGAGACGGGCCCCAGCCGTAGCGGGACAGGATCGACTTCGCGTACTTCTGTGCGGCGCCGACCGCCTGCACGTTGCCGCCGCCCGCGCCGCCACCCGTCAGGTAGCGCATCGGGTCGACCGCACGACCGTTGAGACGCGCCTCCAAGTGGAGGTGCGGCCCGGTGACGTTGCCGGTCGCGCCAACGCGGCCGATGGTCTTCCCCTGCGAAACGGCCTGGTTGAGGCCGACGAGGATCTTCGACATGTGCGCGTACAGGGACGACAAGCCCCCGCCGTGGTTGATCGTCAGATGCTTGCCGTAAGGCCCGCCGGTGCCGACGCTCGACACCGTGCCCGCCGCCACCGCGTGGATGGGCGTGCCCGTCCGGGCCGGGAAGTCCAGGCCGGTGTGATGCCCGGAGGACCACATCGACCCGGCCTGCCCAAACGGCGTCCCATAGGCGACGTTGACGGGCTTCGCCCAGATCCCGCCGCCCGCAGACGACGCCGACGCGCCCCTCGCGTCCGCCTTGTCGGCGTACCCGAAGATCGCGTCGACGATCCGCATCGGAATCCCCTTGGCCATGCGGCCGAACGGATTGTCGAGACCAGGGATCTTGCTGATGAGCGGGTTGACGACGTTCCGCACGCCTGCCCGCGCCGAGTCGGCCAAGGTGTCCTTGAGCCACTTGGCCCCGGCCTTCACCTTGTCCCAGGCGCCACTCCCCCAGCCGGCGAGCTTGTTCTTAGCCTTGCCGACCCAGCTGAAGATGCCGCCGTCCTTGAACGCGGGCAGGCCGAGCGCCTTCTGCACGCCGGGCACGCCGCCGCCGCGTGCGGCAGCGTTCATCGTGTTGACGTAGCCGGGGCCGACCGCGCGCGTCCACTCGGGGCGCATGACGGCTTCACCGCCGGACAGGGCAGCGAGGTGCACGTCCTTGCCTGGGGTGTAGCCGGGGAGGACGCCGCCGGTGTTCCAGCCGGAGATGTCCATCTTGTTGATCTTCTTGGCGCCGAACGCCGTAGCGATCTTGTTCCAGACGGGGACGATGCCCCGGTTGTAGACCGTGTTGATGATGAAACGGACGGGGGTCTTGGCGATCCCGGACAGCTTGTCCCACGCCTTTTTGATCATCTTGCGTGCGGACTCGAAGCTGTCGGCGACCTTACCCACAGCCGACTTCAGCGAATTGAACACCGGGCGGATCACGTGCTCCCACGCCCAGCTGATCGCGTCCCGGATCTTCTTCCAGACCGGCTTGACGACCTTGTCGTACAGCCAGCGGAAGACGCCGCCGAGTACGCTGATCGCCGTCTTCACGTAGCCGAAGTACGGCTTGACGATGTTGTTCCACCACCACGTGATGATGTTGGCGATCTTGTGGAAGACCGGAGACAACACCTTCTGCCACAGCCACGTCGCCACCGACGCGACCCGCTTCCACATCGCCACGACATACCCGAAGTAGGGCTTGATGACGTTCGACCACAGCCAGACGCAGATGTCGCCGATCCATGTGAAGACCGGCTTCAGCACCTTCTCCCACAGCCACAGCGACGCCGTCTTGATCCCATTCCAGGCGGCGAGTACGAGATTCCGAAACCAGGGGAATTTGTTGAAGGCGTAGATCCCGAAGGCAACCAGCGCGATCAGTGCGGTGATGACGAGCTGGATCGGGTTCGCCCGCATGGCCAGGTTGAGCGCCCACTGCACGATCGTCCACACGCGCATGGCGACGATCAGCAGCCAGATGCCCTGCACCATCCACGGCGCATGCGTGGCGATAATGTTGATCGCCTCGGCCATGCCGCCGAGCAGCATCAGCAGCGGCCCCGACAGCGGCGACAGTGCCTGGCTGATCGACATGAAGGCGCCGCCGATCTGCCCCAGCGCGTGGGCCAGCTTCGGCCCCATCTCCGCGCTGTACGACAGGAACCGCTCGAACTCCGGCGAGCCCTTGAGCCCGGTGCCCCAGTTCGCAAACCGGCCCGTGATCCGCTGCATCCGCTCGGAGATCGAGTCCATGTGCGGCAGAAAGGCCTGAATGATGCCGCCCATGCCCTTGAAGATCCGGCCGAAGGAGATCCCCAGCCCGGTGATCGCGGGCCCGACCGAGCCCTGCAGGTCGGCCTTGAACTCCTGCCACCACGGCGACTTGAAGCCCCGCGACACCCGATCCTGCAGACCGGAAATGGCGTCCGCTGCTGCCGTCACGAACGGCGTCAGGCCGGGCAGTGACCGCCGCAGACCGTCGATCGCCCGCGTGAACAGCGGCATCACCTGTGGCTGCAACGAGCGCGACCATGCCGTGAACGCAGTCCGGAGGTTCACGAACGCGTTGAACGTGCCCCTCGCCGACGGCGTCAGCTTCGCCAACGCCTGCTGGTACTTGGCCTGCGCGGCCGCAGCCTGATCCACGCCCCCGGCCGCCTGCTGCGACGCGGAGGCAATCTGTCGTTGAGCCGATGTGATCGAGTCCGCGCCCGACTGCTGCGCCTGCACCACACGCTCCTGCGCGCGGGCGATGCTTTCGGCGCCCTGCCGCTGGGTTTCGGCGACGTTCTTCTGCGCCTCGGACAGCTTGGTCTGGGCGTCGGCGATCGCCCGGGTGTTCTCGATCTGCGTCTTTGCGGTGGCGTCCTGGGCCTTCTTCAGTGCGGCCGTCTTGTCGACCACGTCCTGCTGCGCCGACGCGAGCTGCTGCTGGGCCGCCTTGACGGTCGCCGACCCGTCGACCCCGGCCTTGTTCGCCTTCGCCGTGTCAGCCTGCAGCCGCTGCGTCTCGACGCGCTGCTCCTTGAGCCGCTGAACCGCCTGGTCGTACTGGAGGACGGCCTTCTGCTTGTCCAGGTCGGAGGCCGAGCTGTTGAGCACCTTGTCGCGCTGGATCGCCGCTTCCTTCAGCGCGATCTCGGCGTCCCGCTGCGACAACTGCGCGTCCGCCAGCTGGTTGTTCATGTCCTGCAACTGCCGGGACGCCTCCGCACGGGCAGCCGTCAGATCCAGCTGAGCCTGCCGGGCCGACTTCTGCGACTGGGCGAGGTCGCGCTCGGCCTGGTCGACCTGTTCGTTGGCCTGCGTCATCCGGTCCGCGGCCTGCGCATACGCGTCCGCCAGCGAAGTCCGGGCGGACTTCACCTGTGAGGCGGCCTGTGCGTTCGCCTGCGCCGCCTGCCGCACCGCGTCCCCGACCGCACGCTCAGCATCCGCGATCTGCCGGGCCGCATTCCGGCGGGCCGTCGCCAGCGACTGCTGCGCCGACGCCATCTGCAACGCCTTAGACGCCGCCCGGTTGTTCGCCGCGGCACCGTTGCTCGTCGCCGACGTCGCCGCATCCTGGGCGGCCTTCTGCGCCTGCAGAGCCCCGCCAATGTCCTTGATTGCAGGAAGGGCGACCGCGCCGATCGACGCGATACCCACACCGGCAGCGACACCGGCCGCGGCGATAGCGCCCAGGCCAGCGGCCACGATCGGCAGCGCCGGGATGATCGTCGGGCCGAAAGCGAGGGCGGTCGTGATGAGCAGCGACATGCCGGAGACGGCTTTGCTGGTGTCGACATCAACGTTCGCCGTCATGCCGTCCAAGGCCCGCACCTGCGCGGTGAACGCCGCCAGCTGCGCGGAGGCGGCGCCGGCGTCGACGCGGACCGCGATGTCGGCGTCCTCCGTCGACAGGCGGGCGAGACGGGCCTGGATCTGCGAAATCTGGGCTATGGCATCGCCTGCCGAGATGTCGATGCCGATCCGCTGGTCGCTGAGCGCGGCGAGTCGGGCCCGCAGGCTGGCGATCTCCGCCTGGGCCGGGGACGTGTCCGCGCCGATGTTGACGTTCGGCAGGGACGCCTGAGCCTGCTGGACGGCGGCCCGCAGCCGGGTGCCGATCTGTCCGTCCGTCTCCACCCGGATCCGGGCAGGGTCAGCGGTGAGCTCGTCGACCTGTGCCTGCACCGCCTGCAGTTGGGCGATGGCCCGCGCTGTGTCGGCGCGGACCGTCACGTTCGGGTGCGCGGTGCCCAGGCGACGGAGTCGCTCCTCAATGTCGGCGGCCTCGGCACGCGCCGCTTCGGCGGACACGTCGATGCCGATCGTCTTGTTGGAGAGGGTTTCCATGCGGGCCCGAAGCCGGGCCAGGTCCGCGTCGACGCCCGTGTCCGACAGGGACACGTTGAGCTTCGGCATGGACCGGAACGCTTCTTGGAGCTTGGTTCGCAGGGACCGGGCGAACGCACCGCCCGTGTCCGCGCCCTGCCGGGTTGCCGCAGGACGGGCCGCCTGGCCGCCCTGCCGGATGCCGTCGCCGATCCCGTCGCGGATTGCCCCGGTGATGCGGACGGCGATCTGCCGTCCGATCTGTGTGCCGACGCGCTCCCCGATCGAGTCGGAGATCGACGACGTCATCGCCGGACCGAACGCCTCACCCGCCGCATTACCCGCAGACCGTCCGGCCTGCGTCGCCGCGGCGACGAGGTCTTGGGTGAGCTTGCGGTGGATGCCCCGCGTGTTGGGGACAACATCGACTTCGACGGATCCGACAGAGATGGCTGGCACAGGGAGTCTCCTCCCTGCGCGCTACGCGGCTTCCGGGTTGAGCAGCCGGAACAGGACGTCGGCCTGCTGCTCGGTCATCTGCTGCTTGGGTTTCACGGCGCGGCTTCCGGGGCGGCGCATCGGCTCGGGGGGCCGGGGGCGCCTCGACTTCCCGTCCGAGTTGGCGGCGATCAGCACGTGCTGCACCACGCCCAGCCGGTCATAGACGGCCGCCAGCAGCTGCTCCTGCTGCGACCAGCGGCCCCGCTCCGGCTCGCCCTTCTCCGCCTGCTCCGCGAACTCCTCGTCCGTCAGGGCGTTGCGCATGGCGGTCATCGTGCGGGACTCCGGCGGCAGACCCTCGATCAGCACCCGTAGCCGCCGCCAGGAGAGGCGCCCGCGGTGCAGGTCGAGCAGGTCAACGCGGGGCAGGAGATCGTCCTCTAGCTCCTCCGCGAAGCGTTCCCAGACCTCGAACGCCCACCGGACTTTCCCATCGAGTCCCCGGCCGCCGTGGCCGCGTCCTCGGTGAACTTCGCGAAGGAGTCCTGGTCCGGGTCGAGCTCCTCGTAGATTTCGAAGTCGTCCTCGTGGAGAACCAGCTCCATGAAGCCGTCGAGGTCGCCGGTGCGCAGGCAGCGCATCGCTGAGGCCCGCCACTTGTTCGGCGGGACGACCCGGACGTCCTTGGTGACGCCGTCGAATCCGGCGAGCGGCACGGTGACGTAGCCGCCGTCGAGCTCGGCCTCAGCCTCCTGTGCGTGCGCGGCGTCGCGGGCGGCGTCGAGTTCCTTCTTCGTCGTGGGCATGGCGCGGGACTCCTTCAGTCAGGGCGCGGGACAGGGGTAGAGGTGGGCGGGCCGGGCCCGCGCCGGCTGGCTATACCAGCCCGCCCACCAGTTCAGGAGCCCGAGTAGGTGGGCGTGGCGGGCAGCTTGTCGCAGTGGTAGACGGTGTTGCCCTGCTCGTCCGGGTAGGTGGTGATCGTCCACTCGTAGCCGGACATTTCGTCCTGCTTGAACGTGACGTCGGAGCGGTCGTTGATCTCGCCCTGGGGGACGTAGAAGCCCTTGTAGCTGCTTCCGTCGATGACGAGGAACCAGAACGCCCTGCGGTCCGGGACGGGCGAGGCGGTCTCCGCGTACTCGGTGAGGCCGTCCTCGTTGGGCTCCAGGTCACCGGCGGTGAGCCGGTACTGGAGGGACTGGACGGCGACTCGGGAGGTCTCCCACACCGTCAGGCCGAACGTGCGCACGGACTTGGTGATCTGTGTGCGGAACGGGCTGGTGAGACCCCAGGGCGTGAACTCCTGGCTGTCCTCGTCGAAGCCGTAGGTGAGGCCGTCGTCGCTGATCGCGCCGAGCGGCTCCCACGGGGCGGCGGGCTGGGCGAGCGGGGACGCAGGGCGGGCTGTGCCCACCGGGGCCACGAAACCGCCGCCGTTCGCGCCGACCAGGGCGAGGTCCGCAGCGCGGGTGATGTTGACCATGAACAGTCTCCAGACATGGAAGAGCCCGCGCTCGGGCGGGTGGAGGGTCCGGCGCGGGCCCAGGCCGGTCAGGAGACCGGGTGGAAGAAGAGTTCGTAGGTGGCGCCAACGCGGCGCAGACCGGTGTTCTCGTAGGGGCGGATCGCGGGCAGCGTGACTGCGCCAATCCGCCCGAACACGGCTGCAGCCGTTGTGGAGCCGCGGAGTTCGCCGGTCAGCCAGGCGTGCACCCGGCCTGCGAGGTCGAACGCGTTGGCCCGGGTGGCGGCGTAGATGTTGACGTCGACGAGCGCGCGGGCCAGCCGCAGCCCGTCGTCCTCACCGCCCGGGATCTGCTCGATCTGAATCGTCGGCAGTTCGGCGAGGAGATCGTTGTCGAGCTCGTCACGGACCACAGCCTCCGGGAAACGGGGGGTCGCGGCGCCGATCAGAGCGGCTTCGATGTCGACGAGGACGGTCACTGGTTCCGCCCGCCCAACTGGGCGGCCCGCAGCAGCACGTGGTGGGCGGGCACCTTGTCGGTGCCGTACTCCACCCAGCGCGCGTAGTAGGCGGTGTTCCGCACGTAGGCGACGGCGCGGTCCTTGCGGCGCCCGCCGCGCTTCGTGCTGCTCGTCTCCCACGACGCCTTGTAGTGGCCGGGGTGCGGGCCGTGCTCATCGACCGGGGAGATCGCGACAGCTATCCCTTTGATGATCTCGGCGCGGCGCAGCATCTCCGCCTGCATGCTCGACATGCGGAGCATTCGGCCGATCCCCTTTCGGTTCGCCTTGAACCGTGCTCCCATATCCACCTCCAGAAACTCGAACCACAGGGGGCGGACATGGAAGTACGAGGCGTGCAGGGCAGCGTCAGCTTCGACGGGGAATGGATCACCATCACGAAGACGCCCATTGGGCCGAAACCCGCACCCTTCCGGATCCGGGCAGCCGACGTCACCGGCACCCGGTTCAAAAAGGCGACCCGGCTCATGCACGGCTACATCCAATTCCTGCTCCCCGGAGCCGTCGCCGCCGGCGAGAAGAGCGGGCTCATGCAGGGCGGTCGCCCGCCGGCCTCCGACCCGCACAGCCTGTCCATCCCGCACAAGAGCAACGACGAGGCGGAGAAGCTGGTCGCCGCGGTCGAGCAGGCGCGGGGCTAGCCGGTCACCCGGTCCGCCGCGAACTGGATCGGCCCGCGGGTGCCGGTGAACGGGGAGCGTCCCCAGTCGCCGGGCTCGCCCGTGATGTCGCAGACGACGCCGCGAATCCGGGCCCGGTCGGTGGTGCGCACCGGCTTCCCGGCGGGTGTGTACACGGTCCATCCGACGATGACGGTGTCCCGGGCCTGCTGCTGGTCGCCGCCCACCTGCGGCGCCTGGGAGCGCGGGGTGACGACGCAGCCGGTCAGGTCGAACGACTCGTCCGGCCCTGGCAGCGGCTGGCCGCGGGCATCCCGCAGCACCCTGCCGTCCGGGCCCCGCGGCGGTTCCCCTGTGCGCAGGATCCGCACCGTCTCCCCATACGGGTAGGGGGCGGGCATCAGTGATACCCCCAGCCGGGCTCGTACTCGTCGGCGAACCCGAGATCGTCGATCGGCCAGGTCGGGGACGGGTCTGCCGTCTCCGGCGTCGGATCGACGGTGAACGCCCCGCCGCGGCCCGCCAACGACTTCAGGGCGCTCTTGTCGGACTTGGTCAGGTACAGGCCGCCCGACCCTTGGGGGCGTTGCACCGACATGGGGCCGATCGTCTCGTAAGAGACCTGCTGCGGATTCACGTAGGCGCGCCCGGCCACCGACAGAACCACGGCCTCCGCACCCTCAGGCAGCGGCTTGACGACCGTCTGGCAGAGACCTGCCGCAGTCGTGATGAGCAGTTCCGCGCGCTCGACCTCAATCTCCCCGAGACCGAGATACAGGCCGAGCTGCTCTGCGGTAGGAGGAACGAACACGGCGACCCCTCCTAGCTGTTGAGGCCCTCGATCGCACTGCACCAGGCGGTCAGGTCGGCCGCCGGATCGAGCTCGGCGCTACGGGCCTTCGCCCGCTTCGACGCCAGCCGGTACTCAGCCGGGGCCAGCAGCTTGCGCAGGACCGCCTCGTAGCCGTCGACATCATTGCGGTCGACGAAAATCCCGGCCTCGCCCAGCGACTCGCACAGCCCCGGCGTCGGGTGGGCCACGACGGGAATGCCGCTGGCCATGGCCTCGGCGCCCGCCCGCCCCCACGACTCGTAGGAGCTGGGCATAAGCAGCACCCGCGTGCGGGCGTACACCTGCTCGCGCATGTCCTCGCCGCGCACGTGCTCGAGCACCTGGACGTTCGGCAGATCCGGGAGGATCTGCTCCCCGTAGGCGCCGGCGACCGCAAGGAACTGCTGCTCCGGCATCCGGCGGGCCAGCGCCTCCAGGACCCGGCCGCCCTTGGCCTCGTTGCAGTTGATCAGCGTGATGGCCTTGCCGGGCTTCGTCGCGTACTCGTCGGCGAACACCGGCGGGCGCACGATCAGCGACGATGCGGGGCGCACCGACTGCGGGTACTCGGCGAAGAAGAGCTCCGCCTCCCGCTCCATCCACTGCGAGTTGTAGACCGCCAGCGCGGTCCCGCCAG
Source organism: Streptomyces sp. SGAir0957 (assembly GCF_043523415.1). Taxonomy (NCBI): domain Bacteria; kingdom Bacillati; phylum Actinomycetota; class Actinomycetes; order Kitasatosporales; family Streptomycetaceae; genus Streptomyces; species Streptomyces sp. SGAir0957. The sequence goes on along the minus strand of NZ_CP027293.1, from coordinate 7,645,131 downwards.
ATGCCATGTCGCGGAACGTCGGCCGGTGCGTGTTGTGGCAGACCACGACCAGCTTGCCGCCGTAGCCGCGGGCCATCGACGCCGTCGACGGCACCGTCTCCAGATGCGCGACCAGCACATCCGCCCGCTTCACAGCGAGCGTGTAGTCCAGCCGCGACTCCAGCGGCACCACCTTGATGCCGCGATACTCGTACACGTCGTGCGCCCGGCCGTAGCGGGACAGCCACACGGACACGTCGTGACCGCGCTCCACCAGCGGACGCAGCATCGACACGAGCATGTGCTCGGCGCCGGCGTTGTGCTCCGGAGGGAACGCATGGAATCGGGCGACGATCTTCAGGGGCTTGGCTGCCCCGCCCGGCGCGGACATCGGGACAGCCGTCGCCATCAGGAACCCGAAGGGGTGCCGGTGAACTTCACGAACGCGTCCGCGTCACCCATCACGAAGCCGTAGTAGGCCTCCGCGAGGATCAGGACGAGGTTCTCCTGGAACGCCGAGTGCACGCCGCCGTCCTCATCCACGTAGGTGGCCTCGTTGGAGATCCGCACGGTGATGTCCATGCCGACGCCATACGCGGCCTGCGACCAGTCGCCGCCGAGCGCGCGCAGCCCGGAGTCCGTGGACGCCGACTGGCGGCGCTGCTTGCCCGACACGCTGCGCGAGTAGGCGAGCGGCTCGCCGATCAGCGTGCCCGCCGACGCCATGTTCGTGCCCGGCGTCTGCGTGTCCACCAGGATCGGGCGGCCCGTCGTGTCGGTGGCCAGCAGCAGCTTCGGCTTCAGCCGGTGGTCGGCGACCGTTCCGGTGTAGTCGTAATCCTCGTCGACGACGAGGTCCATGCCCTTGACCAGGTCGGCCCAGATGCCGCCCTGGCCCTGCGCCGTCGTGCCCAGCGCGACCGACTGCGAGGTCATCGCCAGGTACTCGGTGAACGGTCCGGTGGCGCCCTTCATCGTCTTGCCGTGGATCGCCGCGTGGTCGAAGGCCCGCGCGAACGCGGTGGGCAGGTCGTTCTGCAGTTGCTGGTAGAGGCCCGCCGTGTTCGTGCGGGCGACCTCCATCGCCACCGGGATGAGCACGGCCAGCTTCTTCGCCGTCATGTGCTTGACGTCGATGCCGCCGGTCGACAGCGGCTTCTTCTGTCCCTGGCCGACCCAGTCGGCGGTCGGCACGTCCATCGGGATCGGCACCGACGTGGTGGCGTCCAGGGCCAGCGGCGCCTGACGGGCCAGGGCCATGACCGCGGACTGCTCCTGGCTCTTCTCGAAGATCGGGGCGGTGATGGTCCGCGGGAGGAGTTCCTCGGGCAGAGCGGACGTGGTGATCGGGGCCGTAGCCACCATGATTTACCTCTTTCAGCGGCTAGGGAGCCGCGAACTCAGCCACCCGGCGAACTCTGCCTCCGGGCTGGGGGCCTGCTTCTTGTTGGCGCCGGACGCCTGTGTGCGATCCGGTGCGGGACGCCGCGGGCCCTCCTGGGGCTGGGTTTTCGCCCAGTGCGGCTTGCGCTCCAGGAGCGCGTCGAGGTCTGCCCTGATGGCCGCCTCGTCGATGTCGCCGTCAGAGTCGATGTACGAGTCGAGATCCAGCGCGCCGACCGCATCTTCCGGGTCCGCGAAGCCGGACATGGCCAGCGCCTGCACCTGGGAGCGGGCGAGCCGCTGACGCGTCTTGGTGATCTGCTCGTTGGCGCGGGCCAGCTGGTCGTTGAGACGGTCCGTGTCGGACTTCTCCGCGTCCTTGCGCTTCTGCAGCTCGGCAAGCAGGGGCTCCTGCTCCTTGAGTCGCTTGCGGAGGTTCGCCGCCTCGCTGTTCTTCTTGCGCAGCTCGGCCTCGAACTTCTTCCGGTCGAACGGCTGCTCCTCGCTACCGGAGTCCGCCTCCTGGGCGTCGTCCTGCTGCTCGGTGCTGCTCGCCTCCTCGGTGCCCGTCTCCTCGACGGTCTCCTCAGTGCCGGTGTCCTGCTGCTGCTCGCTGGTCTCGGTCTCTTCGGGCATGACGAATCGGCCCTCCAGGGGCTGTGAAAAGGGAAAGGCGCCACCAGGGCGACCTCGTTGATCAGATAGATCCGGGGAGCGGGTTGGAGTCGTGCTCCGCCAGCGCAGCCCGGAAGCGCTTGAGCTGGCCGCCCGGGAACGGAGCGGCGTACTCCTGGTAGATGCGCGCCCACTCGGCTGCCTGCGGGGACAGCTCGAATCGCTGCCCAGCAAAGACCGGAGTGGCCAGGCAGTGGCAGCCGTCATGGGCACGGAAGCCAACCGTGTCCTGGGAGAACACGCTGCCCCTGCTGGCGAGAAGCTTGCAGAAGGCGCACGCACCCAGCGCCGCCGTCCGCGCCCACGCCGTCGCCTGCGGATCCTGCCGCACCGCCTCCACGACGGTGTCCCGGCCCGTATCGGCGACCAGCTTCTGCACGACCAGTTCAGCCTTCTTCTCCGCCTGCTCCAGGCGGAAATCGATGGGCTGCCGTTGCGCCGGCGTGGCCTGCTCGGGCTCGCGCTCCCACACGTCCTTCGCGGCCCACCGCAGCGAAGCCTCCGTCTTCTCCGCAGGGGGCGGGTCCTCAACGGGCACCGTGAACGAGCCCGGCACTCTGGCCGCCTCCCGCTGCGCGTCATAGAACTCGGCGCCGAGCGCAGCCGAAGTCCGCGCGTACTGGTCCACGACCGCCTGCATGGCTGCGAACCAGTCCGGCATCGTCTGCCGCAGCCGCGACGGAATGATCAACCGTCGCAGGCCGCGCACATCCCGCAGCAGCAACCGCGTCAGGCCACGTTGCGCCGCCCGATACCGCCGCGGATCGCGGCCGTCATCAGAAACCGTCGTCGCCACCGTCGACCCCCGCCACATCTGGCAGGCTGCTGGTCTGCTGCTCGTTGACCGCAGCAAGCCGGTCCAGCAGCCCGCCGCCGGTTGCCGCCGCGCTCGACCTGCGACGGTCGGCGGCGATCCGCTGCCGCTGCGCCTCCGTGAACCCGGCCATCTCCAGGGTCACGTCGGAGTCGGCGGGCAAAACCCCGGCCTGCACGAGTTTCACCGTCGCATCGACCTGGGCGGCGACGGTTGGTGTCGCTGGATTACGCCACACCGTTTCAATGCGGCGCGCCTTGTCGGGCGGCTCACCGTCACGAACCCACAGGGCGAGGCGCATGGCCTGCTGCCAGGAGGTGCCGAAGCGGCGGATCCGCCGCTCGCTGCGCTTGACGAGCTTGGCCTCGGTGGAACGGATGGCGTCCGCGGAGGCCGGGTTGTCGGTGGTGTACCCGAGCATGTGGGGCGGCAGGCCGAACTGTGCCGACATGATCCGCGCGTACAGGTCGATGATCCTCGTCATGGCCGTTGGGTCATGTGCCGCGAACTGGCCGACCTGCGGGACGTTGCCGTCCTCATCCCGCTCCAACGCAAGGACGCGGCCGATGTACGTCTCCCACGCAGACTTTGCAGTACCGTCCGCGTCCTGGAACGCCGATTCGGAGGCTCCGAGAATGTAGCGCTGCGGCGCCCCGAAAAACTCGGCCGCCACCTCCATGCCCATCAGCCGGCGGCACGCCGCATCGGTGATCGACATGATCTCCGGGGTGATCTCCGACTTCCCGACCCGGTCCGCAGTCCGCTGCCGGTTCGCCAACCGCACTACCGGCACAACCCCGAGGTTGTGCATGTCGCGGTCGACGACCTCCCAGCCGCCGTTATCCGACGGCACGGCCATCACCGTCTGATCCGGCAGGTACAGCACCAGCATCCGCTGCTCAGGATCCGCGTCGATGAACGTGTCCGCCGCGCACTCCCGCAGCGCCGCCGTCCCCATCCGCAGACGGGCATCCCACAGCAGCGTCATATCCAGCGGCGACTCCGCTGTGATCAGCGGCGGGCAGTCGTCGGTCCCGCAGCCACCCGATCCGACCGCCAGGTACTCGCGGCCGTACACCAGCGCATCCAGATGGGCCAGCGACGCCTCGTCGAACAGGTCGTTAGCGTCGGCGATCTCCTTCAACTCCGACGAATCCGCCCCGTCCGCCCATCGGAACGCCTCCAAGTCGAGGCGCTCCTCCAAGGACTCGACACCGACCCGCGGCCAGCCGATGACCGTATGGAGACCCTTGAGCTGCGGCGGGATCGAGATCCCAAGGTCGCGCACCAGCTGCTCGCCGTTGAAGTAGGCGTCACGCAGTTGCAGCGCCCACCGATCCTGCATCATGTCCGCGCGCAGCAACTGGATCAGCGCCAGCTCGTCATCCGACAGATGCACCAGCGGAAGCTCGGGGATGGAGACGGTCACCGCAGCACCACCACCCGTCCGCTCTTGCCGGTCTTCTTGCGGCCGAGACCCTTGGCCATCGCATCGACACGCGCCTGCCAGGCCAAGACCGCGGCGACCGCGGCATCGATCTTCCTGGGACTGTCCGGATGCTCTTTCATGATCTGTATGCCGCTGCGCGACTCCCGACGCCGGGCGTTCAGAATGTGTCTCATCAGTACGCTCGACCCGTCGTGCGAGAGCTCCCCGTCCACCACGCTTGAGCGGAACTTCTCCAGCGCCCGCACGATGTGGAAGGACCGGCCGCCCGTCATCCACCACTCAATCGGATGCTGTGTGGACGCCTTCAGCTTGAGCCGGCGGCCGTGGTCCGCCTCCCATTTCGCGACGTGCGACTCCCAGCGCGCAGGGTCCGCGTACATGCCGACGACCTTGTAGTCGCGGAACGCCTCCTCGACCGCCGCGAGCACCTCCACCGTCGGCACCTGCCAGTCCTGGCCGAACGGTCCATCCGGCTGCTCCCAGCAACCCACCAGGAACAGGTGCCCGTCCGAGACGCGGCAGCCCACCAGGGCGGTGGCGTCGGTGACGCCACGGTTCCGGCGCCGCGATCCGTCGAAGCCCAGCACGATCTCCTCGCCGCGGCCGACGCCCTTGTCCGGCGCGGCGACGCCCGCCCATTCGGGCTGTGAGATCCACGAGTCGGAGGCGTGTGTGATCTGGTTGAGGAAGTCGGCGCGGGATGTCTGCGGGTCGGTGGCCGGGTCCCAGATCGTCGCCACAATCGTGTCCAAGTCGACGTGCCCGCCGTTGCGGTCCGCGGAGTTCCCGTAGGTGTAGGCGAGTCCCGCCAGCAACGAGTCCCGGTCCGTCAGATCAGTCTCGGGCGGCGCTTCGCGGTGGTCGTAATACAAGCCGTCATCTCGGGCCCTGCCCTCACGGATCTTTGCCCAGAAGGCAGCCGACTCCTCCGCCACCGAGCCCTCGCCTGGGATGTAGGCGTTCGGGGATTCGATCGTCGTACCGCCAACCTTCGCCGCGTTGATCCGCATCGTCTCCGCCAGGCGCAGCCCGTTGTTCGAGCGCACCCACTCCTCGGTCTGGTCCAGCACGGCGAAGACTGGCTTGTTGCCCTTCACCGTGCGGGCCGACGACGTGATCGGCTCAATGCGACCTCGCGGCAGATTCACGAAGCTATCCAGCGGCTCCAGGCCCGGATACTCGTCCAGCACCGGGCCTTGCAGCATCTCCAGCAGCGGCGCCCACGTGTTCTTCGTCTGCGTCTCAGACACCGCCGCGATCTGAACCAGCGGCGTCCGAACCTCGGACCAGGGCTTGCCCACCGGCTGCCCGTCGGCATCCCAGCCATCGGGGACAACCGGCCCCAGCGCCTCGACGATCGCCAGCGCCGCCAGGAACGGGCTCTTACCCCAGCCGCGCGGCCGGCTGATGACCCCACGCCGGAAGCGGCGCTTGCCCGTGTGCGGGTTGATCTCGTAGTAGCGGAGAACGAAATCCTCCTGCTCCGGGTACAGCACGAAGGGCTCGTACTCGCCGCGGTCTGGCGCCGCCAGCATCTCCGAGATCCAGTCGATGACCTCGAAACCCAGGGAGGGAACAGCCCCGGGCTCTGGCGGCTTCCATGGCATGTCAGCCCCCCGACGCCTCCTCAGGGGGCGGCAGCGCCCGCAGGACGCCCCGCCGCTCCCTCGCCGACCGGCCGCCCTCGGGCCGCTTGCTGTCCGCTTCATCTGCCTGCGCGAACTGCATCCTCAGCCGTGCGCGGTCTTCCGGGGTCGCCCCGAACTTCGCCACACGCAGTCGCAATTCGGCAGCCGCCGACATCTCCCCCGACCACAGCCGGGCGTGCACTACCGCCGTGTCCAGAAGGAAGTCCCAGTCCGTGCTGCTGAAATGCTCGGCCTGCGGGGACGCCTTCCACATCTCCCACCAGTCCAGCGTCCGCGCCGGCCACGCGTACTCGACAAGCTCGCCGTCCTTCATCACCGACAGCGTCGGGAGCTCGGGCGGCTCGGCCTGCTCGAAGCGCAGGACCGTCTGTGCAATCGGGTCCTTGTTGCCTCGCGCCCGGCGGGAGGGGTCCTTGGGTTGCGGGCCACGACCTGCCAAGGAGGCCACCTCCCCCCAAGATCCAAAGTCCCCAGACCCGTCCTCAGCCCTAGCGCGTAAACGGCCCCGATCCCTAAAAGATCATGATCATGGGATAACCCCCCAGATGATCATGGTTATTCGATCTTGAAAAACTTCAGTTTGATCATGAAATTTGGGTCTTACTGATCTTGGAAAACCATGATCCACAGAGCCGCTTCGATCTTGGTCAAGAGGCCTCATTGATCTTCAAGCTTTGATCAACATCAAGTCGATCAACCTCAACGATCGACACTTGACGATCACAGACGCGATCACCGTGAGCCGCAGCCAACCGACCGACCGCATCACCCTGCCTGCCAGCCGGCCGACCACTCCCCCATGCCGGTGCCCCTACCCGTACCGGTAGGCGGTGACGTCCAGCGTCTGCCCTGCCGCAACGAGGAGGCTCGCGGTGACGGTGACCGTCAGCCCTGCGGCTGTCTGGGTTCCCGCCTTGACCTTGACTGTCGCCTTGCCGATCAGTCCTGCGCTCGGTGCGATGTCGACGTCGTAGCTGGCGCTCGGCATCGGCAGCGACCACGTGATCGCCTGGTCGTAGCTCGCACCCAACGCGATCAACGGCAGCTGCGGAACGCTTCGCCTGATCGCAACCGTCTTCGCCTTCAGGGCTGTGACATCGGCTTCGACTGATGTCGTCCTCGATGCGACCGCGGCTGTCGCCGTGCTGGCCTGGTCCGCCTTGACCCTGATCGTGTCAGCTGCGGCCTGTGCTGCCGTCGCTGCGGCTGCCGCCTGGTCGGCCACGGTCTTGGCCGCGCCCGCGGTACTGGTGGCTGTGGTCGCCTTGGTCGCCGCGTCCTGTGCCGTCGTCTGGGCTGAGGCTGCGCTGGTCTTGGCGGTGGCGGCGTCCGCTGCCGCCTGCCCGGCGGCTGTCTGCGCGGAGACGGCCGTCGTCTTCGCGGTGGCCGCCTCGCTGGCCGCGACGCCGGCCGTGCTCTGCGCCTGGCCTGCCTGGGCGAGTGCCTGCGTCGCGGTGTCGCTGGCGCCGGTCGCGGTGGTGTTGGCCTGCTGTGCGAGGGCTGCTGCATCCTGCGCCGCCCCGAGGGCGCGTCCGGCTTTCTCGTAGGCGCCTTGGGCTTGGACGCCTGCCGAGTCGGCGTCGGCCTGCACGTCGGCGATCAGCGACCGGAGCGCGGCGATCTCGGTGCTGGCCTGGTCGATGAGCTGTTGCAGCCGCGCGTGTTCGACCCCGGCGTTCTGCCGGATGGGCTCCAACTGGGCGGCGATGTCGGCGAGGGTGGCGAGCCGTGTCGCCATCTCGGCGGCCTGCGCTTCCTGTTCGGCTTTCTGTGCGGCGAGCCGCTGGGCGACCTCAGCATTGTCGGCAAGCGCCGCGCTGGCGACGGTGTCGACCATGGCTTTGGTGGCGGCGTCGGGGACTTTCGGGGTGTAGGTCTGCCGTCTCATGTCCTGGTCACCGACACTTTCGGCGTCCCGGCCGAGATGAGTTTGACGATGGTGGGGCCAGCTGTGGGCGGCTGGACTTGCGCGGAGCTGATGGAGGCGGGGATGACGCGGGATGCGCGCCCTTCGACTTGTGGGGTGCTGCCGTCGACGGTGAAGTAGATGGCGGCTGCTCCGTCGTGGGAGAGGATTTCGACTTCGTTGACGTCGTCGGGGAACTGGACGGTGTCGACCTGGCCTGCGACGAGGGTGATGCCGTGGATGCCCCACTCGCCGTCAGCAACGGAGTAGGTGGTCATCGGCGTCCGCCACGCATGGCCTTCGCGTGCTGGCTGGTCCACATGCCTGTCGCAGCCTTATGCCTCAAGGCGCAATAGCCGCGAGCGCGACTTCCCATGAACTTCGACACGGATCGGACACATCGGTTGAAATCTCCCGGCGTCCCCCATTTGATCTTGGCCGCACCCTGGCCCGTCGTCCAGTAGTTCCGCAGCGTCTGGGCGTTGCCTCGGTTCCGTCGTCCGCCTCGTCCTTTGCTGGCCACAGTGGATCACTCCTTCTGCGGCGCGGGCCCATCTGGCTCCTGGTCTTCGTCTACCCGCTCGACGATGACGCCAAGTCCAGCGGGTATGGCGTATGCGGGTCCGTGCTGGTCAGTGAAGATGGCCCAGTTGCCGCTGAAGGTGAGGGCGAGGTCGTCGTCGATGCGGAAGTCGTCGCGGCCCTGCCCGCCCGGGAACTGGATGAGGAAGCGCGGCACGGTCACCGCCCTCTGTCGGCGAGCATCCCGGGAGATGGCACGGCTGGGGCGGTGAGGTCTCTTGAGAGTGTGTGGCCGTGCGGCGGGTGATTGGCGATGAAGATGCAGCGCCATAGCCCGTCGGCGCTCGTCGTGACGTGCAGGCATCGAAGCGGGGTGGCGCGTGCGATCTTGACGGTGAGGTTCCAGCCGGGCCAGATGCGCATGCTGATCACCTCAGTCCTGGGTGGGGTTCCTGTGGGCGAGTCCGTCCGGGTCTCGGGTTGGCCCGCTGTGCCTCGTTGCCTTCGCGACTGGACTTCTGATCGTGGCAGGGCCCGCAGAGTCCTTGCAGTCCGCTGTCGCTGTGGTCGTCGGCCTTGGCCACGATGTGGTCGCAGAAGGCTGATGGCCGGACGCCGCACATCTTGCAGATCGGGTCGCGGGCGAGGATGCGCGCTCGGATCTTGGCCCAGCCGGGCGGGAGGCGCTGCTTACGCCCGGAGTTCTGCCAGCCGCCGCTCACGGGTTGTCGACGGCGGAGGCCAGCGCAACGATGAGAATGTCGCTGTAGTTCGGGACCCAGGCGATGGCCTTCTTGGACTCATCGCGAAAGATCCACACCTGGGCGTCCTCGTCATAGATGACCGAGTCCGCCTCCACCCGCTGAATAGCCGCACTGTGGTGGATGACGACGTACTTGTTCATGCGTTACTCCTCCTCTCCGCTGCGTTCGGTGTCGCTGCTGAGCGCCCATCCGGCGAACCCGGCTCGCCGTTCGGGGGTGTTGGCGGTGGCGACGCCAAGGAGCCGGACGGCGGTGTCTTCGGCGTCGGCGAGCGCAGCCTCCGTCCCGCCTGCGATCTCGACGGTGACCTCGCGGATGCCGTCGCCGACCTTGATCGTGACGTCAGGCACGGCGTAGGCGCTCGACGAGCCGGCGCTGGGTCTGGCTGAGCGCCTCTTGAATGGCGGCTTGGACTCCCTCGCTCGAAGGCCAGGGCTGCCCGTCGAAGCGGAGTTCCGTCTTGGTGCCACTAGTGCTGGTCTGCGGGTTGTTGGCGGGGATCTCGACGGTCTCTTCGAAGACGAGGACGGCGCGTGCGCCCACCTGGTCGGAGATGGGGTTGTAATCAAGCGGGTCCCCGTCACCTCTCGACGCCTGTTCGCGGAGGTTACTGAGGGTCGCCTCGTCGGCCTGGTCGATGACGAGCACGAACGGCGTGATCATGTCGTCGCCGTGGTGCTCGGTGGGCAGTTCAAGGATCTGAAGGCGGGCCATCAGGCGCCTCCTCGCGGGAGTCGTTCACGGAGGATGTCGCCGATCTCCAGGAGGGCCTGGACGGTGGCGATGGCGGCGATGGCTTGCACGTGGGCGGCTCGGGCCTGGATCTCGGCGCTGGCCACGTGTCCGGATGGCATGGCGTTGAGGTGCTCGGCGGCCTGCCCGAGGGTGCGGCCCGCGAGTTCGCGGTAGCTGGGCATCCCGGCCATCAGTCGGCCGCCTTCTCGGCGTCCTGGCGGATGACGCTGCGGACGTTTGCGACGGGGATGTAGGCGGCTGCGGAGCCGTCTCCGGCCCAGGCGATGTACTGGCCGCCGGAGGGTTCGAGGTTGTCGGCGGTGATGGTCTCGGTGTCGCCGGTCAGGTAGTTGATCGCGTACTGGGCCATGGCGCGGGCTCCTGGGGTGGTTGGTCAGGTGAAATCGCGGGTGCTGAACTCGTGTCCGTCGCTGACGAACCAGCCTTCGTAGACGCGGCGCATGCCGAGGTCGGGCTGGGGTTCCATGTGACTGCGCTGTTCCTGCCGGTCATGGATGAGGCGGAGCAGGTCGGCAAGAGTGTGGGTGCTGCCGTACTGGTCGGTGATGACGCCGCTCATGGCGATCTTCATCCACTCGGGGAATCCGTTGAGGGGGCCCCAGTCCGGTTGGGCTTGGAAGCTGAAGCGCCAGCCGCCGCTGCTCTTGCCGAGGTGGATGCGTTCACTGGCTGAGCAGTGCTCACAGGCTGCGGGGCAGGGCTCGGTTTGGACGTAGTAGTTGGTACCCATGCGGCGCGGGCTCCTGGATCATGCGGGGTGTTGGTCGACGGTGAGCTGTAGCTCGTCTCCGGTGCGTTCGACTGCGGTGACGATGCCGCTGGCGACGACCCGTCCGTTCTCGCCGACTGCGATGACGGGCCGTCCCAGGAGCGGGTCGCTCTCGGTGGGGTCCTGCCAGGTGCAGCCGCAGGTCTGGCCGTTGATGAGCAGCCGGTTGCAGTCGGGCTTGGGGCAGCGGATCGCCGAGTGGATGGGGTCGCCGAGCCGGTAGGCCATGTGATCCTCCGGTCAGGGCTTCCAGCGGGGTCCGCGTAGCGCGGCGGGCACGTCGCTGGTGGTGATGGCGTCGATGTCGGCGAGCCCGAGCCGTCCGGTGGCGGGCCTAGGCTCGGGCGGCTGGGGTCGGTCGAGTCCGGCGAGGATCTCGTCCGTCAGTCCGTGGGCGTAGCCGAGGGCGAGCAGGATGGGGCAGTCGTTGATGTTCTCGGTGATCCAGTCGTCGCAGATCCCGGCTGTGCCGCATCCGTCGCAGGCGACCGCATAGCCGTCATTGGCGGCGACGTGGATCGCGAGGATTCGCCGGTCCGCCTCGCAGCGGCGCAGGACGGTGTCCGGATCGTTGTGGACGATGTGGTCGGCGTCGGGCGAGTAGGCCGGGGTGGTCGACCACCAGATCCGTTCGTAGGCGATGGACGCGATGCGGGCATTGTCGGGTGCGGACTGCCAGCCGTCGGTGTCCCGGTCGACGATGACGCCGTCGAAGACGTGCCGCCAGTCGGTGGCATCGCAGGCGCGGGCCCGCTTCTCAACGGCGTCGACTTGCTGGGTGATCCAGGCGTGGAGATCCATGGCGCGGGCTCCGTGGGGTCAGGTCTGCGGGTCGGGGTCGTGCCGGATGCTGACGCTGCGGGCGAACATCGTGACAGTCACGGTGACCACCTCGTCGTCACTGATGTCGTGCACGCGGATCTTCGACCCGGACGGCATGAGGACTTCGACACCGTTGATCCGCAGCGCGGACGGCACGAGGACGTCGGCGTCACCGGTCGTCCGGTCGAGGATCTCGATGTCGGCGCCGCGCCGTTCACGGAGCGCCTTCTCGAACTTGCCGCTGACGGCGGTCATGGCACCTCGCCTTTCCCGCCCGATCCGGGATCGGCCGTCGCGACGGGCGGCACTCCGGCGAGCGATCCGACGAGTCCGATGAGGCCCTCCTCGATGCGCTTGCCGAACTCGCTGCTGCTGGCCTTCTGCACGTAGACGCTGATCGCTTCGGCCTGTGAACGGACGTCGGCGGGCACGGCGCTGAGGACTCCGCCGAGGCAGGTGTCTTCCTTACCGTGGAGTTCCTCGTGCCGCTGCATCGCGATGATCAGATTCCACGCCCACAAGGGCAGGTCGGGGACGCCCGCGCTCATCGCTGCGGCCCTTTGGTGAGGTTGACGCGCGGCAGAACCAGGCGCGTCAGCACCTTCCAGACGGCAGCCCCGACAAGGGTGAGGGGCCACATGATGGCCGCACAGAATCCCATCGCGGTTGCCGTGATGAGGTCTTCACTGGTCAGATCCTTCTCAGTCTCCGCTCGCATGTGGCGGGCGACGAGTGCGGCTGCGACGAGCCAGACCATGAGGCCGATCGCGATGTAGCCGGTCCAGTAGGGCCAGGGGATGTCGACGTCGTTGCCGTGATGGTGCCGGGCAAGGATGACGGAGGTAGCCATGGGCGCGGGCCTTCCGTGGGGCGGTCAGTGGTAGCGTGCGGGGATTTCGATGCGGTAGTAGTCGGTCCCGTCGGCGCGCTGCGTGATGCGGGGCTGGGCGTCGTCGGGGACGGTCATGCCGCCGCGCTCGGCAAGCACCCGGCCGTAGGCGAGCGCGTCGTCCGGATCCGGCGGCTGCCCGAGACCTGCGAGTTCGTAGGCGAAGAACAGATGGCCGCTCACGACGCCTCACCTCCAAGGGGGTCAGTGGCGGTGGTGGCCCCATCGCCCTCGGCAGGTGACGTTGTGCCATCCGAACAGGCGGCAGGCAATCCGGCGTGGCACGGCGTACACGAACTCGCGCGGCTCACCGATGAGGTAGCGCAGCCAGTACGCCGGTCCGGTCGCGGACGGGTCGTACTGGTACCAGCGCGGCGGCCTCGGGGCGGCCCTCGTCAGCAGGTCAGCCACGGTTCCACCACCAGCATCCGAGCGTCGACCCGCGATAGGAGTCGACCTTGCCGCCGAGCCCGGCAATGACGGCATCCATGTCGTCGGCATCCCACTGGTGGACGTGGGCCTCGTGCGGGTTGCCGTCGACCTCACCCTGCGGGGAGTCGACGATCGGAAGGCTGACGAGGATGTTCCACGCCCCGGCGGCCACGGTGCGTTCGAGCAGGGCCACGGCGTCGTCGCGCTCGACATGTTCGAGGACGTCGCCGAAGATCACCAAGTCCCGGTGGAGCAGGTGGTCCTCGGACTCACGGATGTCCTCGACGTGGATCTCGTCGTACATCCGGCGGGCCTTCGTCGACTTCAACTTGAACTTGGCCACGTAGGGCTTGTGGATCTCGACGGCGGTCCACCACACGCCCTCGTGCACGGGCCGGAACAGCCGAGCGTAGGTGCCCTCACCAGGCCCGACATCCGTCACCGTGTTCGGCAGGTGGTAGCGGAACCATTCGAGGGACCAGTCCTTGCCCTCGGCGTCACTGGTGGGCATCAGGTCTCCTCAGGTCACGTGATGGTCAAGCTGCCGGACAGGCGGACGATGTTCTCTGCGCCGGGCGGATCGAACGAGACCCACACGCGGTAGGTGCCGCGCGACAACGTCAGCGCGCCGCCGTCCGGGCCGATCAACAGCCGGGCCGCACCCTCCGCCCACTCCGCTGCGTGCCACTCGGTGTCGGCCGGGTTGTCGCCGTGTGCTACCACCGCAACCCGCACCGGCAGACCAGTGAGGTCCACGCCCGGCGCGGCCACGGGGACGTGCACGAACTCGGTCGAGGAGGCGGGGATCAGCACGGCGGACCCACCTTCCAAGCGGAGGCGTGCGGCGGACCCGCCGACCACGGGGATCCATGCGGACGGCCGACCGTCACCTCAACGTCGTCGTGGCTGCCGGTTGTTGCGCCGCTCGCCGTGAGCGTCACGGTGGCGGCCAGGCCCGCGCCTCCGCGGACAGTCGTGGCCCCTGACGCGGTGAGGACCGCTGTCGCAGCCAGGACGGCGTCACCACCGATGGGTGCCGCGATGACGGCGCCTGCCGCGGTCAGGGCGGCCACACCGGCAACGGCTGCCGCACCCCTGCGGTCAACCTGCCCTTGCGCGTCGACCGCAACCGTGGCCGCGAGTCCGGCCTGGCCGGGATGCTCGACCTGCCCTACTGCTGCCAGGTCTGCGAGGGCCGTCAGGCTGGCGTTACCAGTGACGGTGACCTGCCCGTCGGCTGCGATGGCTGCGGTCGCGGCGAGCGCCCCGCCCGAGCTGGTGGTCACACTGCCAGTGGCGGCCAGAAGCGCCACCCCGGCGAGACCCGCCGTGCCGGGCGTCGTTCGGGTGCCTGCTGCGGTGAGGTTCGCGGTCGCGGTAAGGGTCGTACCCGAGGCTGCGGTCCGCAGTCCGGTGGCGGTCAGCGTGGCGGCGCCGGCGAGCGCTGCGTCGCCGCTGACGCCGCTGGTGACGTCCGTGGCGGTGAAGTCGTCGAACCTGAGGGCAGCCACGCTCTCGGCACGGAGCCCGACGCTCGTGCCGGTGGGCACGTTGGTGTCGGTGACGCTGACGCGCTGGATGCCGTTGACGAAGCCCTTGATCGTCGTCCCGACGGCCTGCACCTTCGCCACATCCCCGGCGACGGCCGCCCCGGCGAAGGAGCCGATGGAGGTGAAGGATCCGCCGACGACGGAGAACAGGTTCCAGCTCGTCCCATCGTTGCGCCACAGGTAGCCGGAGGTGAGTGTCGCGTTGCCGCGGCACCAGACGCCGTGGCTGACGGACGAGGTGGCCGCGATCTTCACCTGCGCGGAGTGGTCGTTCGTGGCCATCGCCGTAGCGGCACGGATGATGATCGTGCCGCCTGCCGACCCCGACGACAGCTGCTGCGAAATGATCGTCCACGACGTGGTGCCGCTGACGAGGACCCAGTTGGCGCCGGGCGCACCGTCCGCGCGGTTGAAGTCGTCGGTGAAGGTCGTCACGACGTCCCCGTCCGCCCGCCTACTGGGCCTGCGGGCCCTGCGACATGGTCAGGGTCGTCAGATTGAACGCGTCCCCACTGGCCCAGGTCTTGGGTGTCGTCAGCGCCGCCGTGAACTCCAGGGAGCCCGCCGTGCTGGCGGTCCACACGGAGATGTGCGAGATCGACTCCGACGTGCCGCCGTTCGTCCACGACGTCGGAGGGGTCGCCATCGACAGTGCCGAGCCGGCCGTCGAGCCGGAGAACACGAACGAGTTCCTGGTCGTCGAGCCGGCTGAGACGTTGGCGGTTCCGGCGGCGCCGGGGTCTCCGGTGTGCAGCTGCACGAAGGTGCCTGCGACCGCGTTGTAGGCGGTACCGCCGTTGCCGGTGGATCGCAGCGTGTTGAGCCAGCCGGAGACCAGGCCGGTCGACAGTCCTGTGGTCATTCCTCGGCCTCCTCGGGCTCGGTCGGGTTCTCGTCGGGCCGCTCGACGTCTTTGGCCTTGGTGACCTCGCCGTCGGCCTCGATGGTGATGATGAAGGCGTGCTCGTCGGGCATGGGGCCTCCAGGCAAGGTGGTGTTCAGGGATCGCCGCCGTTCCGGAGTCGAACCGGTACTGGCCAGCTGTGGACGACAGCCTTCGTCTGCCGACGACGTCCCCGTTTGTGGGTGATCATTCGTAGGGCCAGCCGCCGAGCCACGACTTGCGTGCGGGCAGGATGGCGACGATCTCGCCCGGGTACTCCTCGCGGAGCTCGCGGGCGAAGTGGCTGGCCTCATAGGCGGTGAGCCCGGTGCCGTCGCCGCCGACCTCACATTGCAGGCGACCCCGGCTGAAGGCGACGACCATGTACACGGACGCTCCCGGTGATGTTGGGGTGTCCCGCCGCCGTGGCCTGGGGGGCTCGGTCGGCGGCGGGACAGGGGCGGTGACCAACCGCCCGTGGGCCGAGCGCGTGGCGCTACAAGGCCCTCCTGCGCGACCACCCCGGTGCGCAGGGGCTCTAGGCGGCCTTGAGGTGCGGGCCGCGACTGTTGGCGGCCGGGTCGGCGGGCTTGTGCTTAGCGCCGCCCTCCTTGGCTGCCGCGACGGTTGGGAGGTGGAAGATCGGTCCGGTGTCTTCGATGAGGACGGGTTCGATCTTCTTGCGGCTGACCCAGACGCGGATAGTGTCCGGGCGGACCTTGGCCACGCGTGCGGCTTCCCAGATGTCGCCGAGCTGTCCGCCCTCTTCGAGCTGGGCGAAGTGGATCTCCATGCGCTCCGGGTTGGGGTAGGCGACCACGGCACCTCCCTTGGGAACGCGGAAGCCCCCACCGGCGTTGGCGCGGCGGGGGCTTCAGAGGCGTGTCGTGACTAGTGGGCCACGATCAAGAATGTCCTGTACAGTCCGGGACCTTGTCAAGCCCCCTTCTGAAACTGGGGCAGGTCCGGCGGTGGGGGTCCGTGCTCCGCAACGACCGCATCGATGTGCGCCTTCAGCTCGTCGGTGAGGTGGAAGTACTCCATCGACAGGGAGACACGGATCTTCCCGAACTCTGCATGCAGGGTGGCTTCGAGTTCGTAGCTACCGGGCTCTATGGCGAGGACTTCGTCGGGCATGAGGTCGCGCATGCGGTTCCGCAGATTCGTCGTGGTGCCGATCTTCACGTACTCGCCGCGCCGGATGTAGTAGACGACAGCTCCCGGGGCGTCGCCGAAACTGCCGGGCTTGAGGGCTTCGAGCGCTGCCCTCGTGGCAGCTTCCCGCTCTCGGGCGGCGCGGATTGCGGCGGCTTTGCGGCGGTCCTCTTCGAGTTTGCGGTGGGCTAGCTGGACGGCTGCGACCATGAGTTCTTCGGTCATCTCGATGCCTGCGCTGCGCCACTCGCGGACGACGCTCATGAAGGGAAGGAGCGCAGGGTCTCCGACCTTCGGTATGTGCCGGGCGCCAGGTATCCCGCTCCATCCCTCATTTGCGGACGGGCTTGGCTTGGGGGGCTTGACGATCCGGCCGTGGGATCTGGAAGGCTGTGCCATGTCGATCTCCTCGCAAGGTCGGCCATGCCCCGGGAGGTCTAGCCACCTCGCCGGGGTCTCAACTGCCCCAATTCTACCGGCTTTTCGATCTATTCGGCGGATTTCTCGCAGGCCAGGCGTTCTTCCTCCTCGTCGATGAGCGGTCGGATCATGTGCAGGTACTCCCAGATCCATACGCCGAGCCGTTCGGCGGCTTCGTGGTATCCGGACCGTCGCAGCCACCGGTTGGACCGCCACGTTCCCCGATGGTGCCGCTTGATCCAGTAGTCACAGCGGGGCGACATGGCGGGCGGCATGTCAGTCCAGTAGGTGGTGACGTCGTCGACGGGCGGCGGCTTGTGGCCCCACGGCGGGGCGGTCACTGGTTCTGTCGCGTGAGTCGCTGCCACCACGAAGGCCAGCTCAGATCCGGGATCTGTTCGGCGGGCCAGGGACCGGCCTCGTCACCGTAAGGCACGGGCGCATCGATGGCGTCGCCGTAGAGAAGGTGCTGGACGATAGCCCGGTTCTTCTTGTTCTCACGCCAGCGGTCGGTGACCTGGAAGGTTCGACGGCGGGTGACGAAGGTTCCGGTATCGCCGCTGAGGGCGTAGGCCGTGCCCCTGAGTGGCGTGCACCCAGCGGCACGGCACCAGTCGAGGTAGTCGTCTACATCTGCGGCAAGCACGATGCACAGGTAGGTGCTCACGCTGCGACTCCTGCCGTTTGGGCGAGTACAGCCTCTTGCGCGGCCCGAAGCGCCCGCCACTCCCCCAGCGTCTCCCACCGCGCCCCGCAGGTGCCGCAGCGGAT
Organism: Streptomyces sp. SGAir0957; assembly: GCF_043523415.1. Lineage (NCBI taxonomy): Bacteria > Bacillati > Actinomycetota > Actinomycetes > Kitasatosporales > Streptomycetaceae > Streptomyces > Streptomyces sp. SGAir0957. Next base: position 7,627,542 of record NZ_CP027293.1, on the reverse strand, counting down.
GCGGTGGCTGTCGGCGGTCGCGGTGAGCTGCGCCCCGCAGTGCCCGCCGTCGGTCGGGATGGGGCACAGGCCGGTCGGCACGCGTCCGTGACGCCGTTCCCCGCTGGCGAGGGCCAAGCATTCGCCGTGCAGCTTGCGGAGTTCGGCAATGTCCTGGCCGACGGACTCGTAACGCTCGCACGCCCACAGCAAGTTGATGGCCAGGAACTTCACGTGCACAGGCACAGCCTGCGCCGGGGAGCCGCGCCACGGGGCCATGGTCCAGCCGAGCGTCTGCCGCCACGCATCCTCGATCGCCGACAGCCGGGCCGCAACACCACCCGGACCGACGAGGGCGAGGACTTCGAGGCGGGGCGGGATCGGCGGCGTCTTCGTACCACCGCCCCCGCCGGCTCGGGATGCGCCGCGCGTGAGGGCGGCCGTGGTGTCCAGCTGCCGGAACAGGCCGGGGAGTTCGGCGAGCCGTTTCCCGGTGGCGTCCTGGCAGGGTCGGCAAGCCCAGCGGCCTGTCTCGCTGGCCCAAAGCTGCCGCCCGCAGCCCGGGGTCACACAGATGGGCCACGAGTAATCGCTCAGGTCGGTGGGGTGGTCGTGCACGGTCGGCTCCTCGGATGGGTCGGGAAGCAGGTCGCTACTGAGCCAATTGTGCACGCCTGGTTGACAACGGTGGGCCAACGGCCCAGTCAGCACTTCTCTGTCAGCAGATACCGGGCCATGAGGATCTGTTCGTCTTCGTCGTCGCCGGTACTGTCGGCCATCTCCTTGCCGACGACGGTGGCCCCGTCTTCGTGAAGCCGGTCGCAGACGAGGTTCTGCTGGTCGGCGTCGGTCTGGTCCCAGGCTTCGTCCCAGTTGTCCTGGTTGGCGGCGGTGTCGAGGATCTCGTCTTTGCGGCCGGTGATGACCTTCTTGACGGCGTCGGTGTATTCGTCGCGGGTGAGGCTGCCGCATTGGGGTTCGCTGGATGCGTCGTGGACGTCACCGTCGTCGTAGTTGCGTTCGAGGAGGGCCTGGCAGTCGTATGCGTCATAGCTGGGTTCGGCGGTGATGACGGGCGTGGCCTCGGGTTCGGCGGCGGGCTTGTCGTCGGTGCTGCTGTCGCTCCCGCATCCGGTGATGGCCAGGGCCGCGGCGATCAATGCTGCGGTCAGGATGCTGCGTCTCATGGTTCCCCCCATGGTTGTGTGGCGATCAGTGTGCGGTGCCTGGTGTGGCGGGATGCGGGTTGTGGTCGTTTTGTGATGGTCGGCCGCCCGAGCCCCGGCCCTGTCGGCGGGCCGGGGCTCGGGGCGGGGCGGTCACTTCTCCTTCCGCCGCCTGAGGATCTCGGCGAGTCCACCGCCAGCATCGGCGGGGATGCTGGCGACGAGCGTCTCGTGGTAGCGGCGGAGCATCGCGTCGTCCCGGGCTATCCGCCTCCGGTCGACGACGTTCACGAGCCACGTCCACGCGGTGATGGCGGTCGCGCTGAGGCGGGAGGCGAGTCGGTGCATGGTCAGTCCTCGTCTCGGATCTTGCCGGTGGCGGCGTCGAGTTGGTCGGCTTCGGCGCGGAGGGCGGCGGCCTTCTCCAGCCACATGCGTTCGTCGTCGGTACGCGGCCCGGCCGTGACGGGCGGCACACGTGCCTCGAGTTCGGCGGCGCGTGCGCGGAGTTCGTCGGCGGCCTGCATGATCAGTCTCCGTGTCGGTCGTAGCGGTCGTCGAACCAGGCGCGGTCGGCCCGTGCGGCTTCCTGCGGCGTCTCGTCCCAGTCCCGCCCCCGGTGCTCCTCCAGCCGCTCCGCCTCGTGGTCCTGTACGTGTGCGGGGGGCGGCAGTCCGGCGAGGGCCGCACGCACGGTGTCGCGAACGTCGGCGGCCAGGCGGGGGTCGATCGGGTCCGTATCGGCCAGGGTCGGGTTCGGGGCGGTCATTCGGCTTCCCATCCGCAGTAGGGGCAGGGGTGTTCATCAGGGTCGATGCAGACAACGCAGTTCTCGTCCTCGTCGACCTCCGGCACGCCCGTGAGGTCGACGCCGCAGATCGCCCGGTTGGGGTCGCAGCAGTAGAGATGGGTGATCTCGTCGCCGACCGAGGTGGCGGCCGACGGGGAGGGCGCCGTGAGGGTCACGCTCATCGCGGCCCCCTCTCGTAGCGTTCGAGCATGTTGTTCCACCCGCGCACGAGGCGCGGATTGCGCGCGGCCAGGCGCTTGTTGACCGCCGCGATCGTCTCGGCGGTGTTCCAGCGCTCCTCCTCGTCCTGCGGGCGGGCGAGGTCGCGGCTGGTGTAGCGGCGGCAGGCGTCGGCGGCCGTCGTCACGTCATCCCGCAGCTGGTCGGTCCACTGGCGGGCGGACAGGGAGGCGACCGCGTCGGGGATCGGGATGGCGGTGCGGATCGCGGCGATCATGGGGTCCTCCTCTGCCTCATCGGAAACGTTCGGGGCGAGTCGCTCATGCGGCGTCGAGGTCGTCGAAGCCGAGTTGGCCGTCTGCCCCTGACGTTGTGGCGTCCGTCTTCGGGCGGGGCCGTTCCAGAGATCTAGCGACGGCCTCAAAGGCTCGCGTGGCCTTGCGGAGGTCTGCGGCGATCTGCCGGGCAAGCGCGGCCGGGTCGGCGAACTCTGCCTCTTCGGCAGCGGGCGGCTCAACGCTCCGGCTCGGCCAGGCTGTCGGTGCCGCATTCGAGTCGCGCATCGCCGGGATGGCGACGATGACGGTGGACACGGTGGTACCGGACTCTACGAACGCCCCCTTGGGGAGCGCCTCGACGGTCCCCCTGCGCGTCTCAACCAGGCTCCGGAAGGCGGCCGTGCGCCCGCAATCTTCCAGGATGGCTCCCGACATGACGGAAACGAGGATCCCGTCCGGCTTCAGAAACCGCAGCGCGTGTTCCACGTGCCGCATGTCGGCGCCCTTGGTGAACGGCGGGTTCATGACCACGCGGTCGTAGACGGGCCGGGCGGGGACGGTGAGGAAGTCGGCTACGTGCACGCTGCGGGCCATGCCCGCGTCGGTGAGGACGGCCGCAAAGCCGGGGTCCTGCTCGAAGCAGTCCACGGCCGCACCTGCGGACGCCAGCGCTGTGGCAATCGCGCCGGACCCGGCGGACGGCTCCAGAGTCTCCATCTCCGCCTCGATGGCCGCCAGTTCCATGAGCCGTTCGACGACCGGGCCGGGTGTAGGGAAGTACTGGGCCTGGTTGCGCTTCTCCCGGAGCGTGACGACCTGCCCGCTGGCCAGAACAGGGGCTATCGCCTCCGCGGCATCCATCGGGAACAGGTGGACTGCTGCGGCACGACTCCACCGTCCGCCGGCGGCCTCCAAGACTTCGTTGACCCGCTGGTACGTCTTGGGGTCCATGCGCGGTCCGGTCAGGGCGAGCCTGGGCCCGTCTATGGATGCTTCGCGCAGCGCCTGAAGGATGTCGGGGGCGACGTTCATCGCGGACCGTCCGGTGTGGCGGTGAGGGATGCGGCGTGAGCCCAGTCGTCGGTGCTCGCCGGTATGTCGCGGGTGAGGCCGAGCAGGAGGCGCCGTACACCGTCGGCGACGTCCATCGGGTCAGCGGCAAGGGTGAACGGCAACGGCTCGCGGACGTCCAGGTCGCGGTCGGTGCTGTAGTGCCAGCCCATGGTGTGGTGCCAAATCACGTACAGGCCTGCGGGCCAGGCGCTCTCGTTGACGGCGTGCTGCTTCGGTGTCCACTGGAACCACCCCTGCTCGTAGTCGTCGAGGTGGGCGTAGAGGACGGGGAAGAACCCGGCCTGCGTCATCGCAGTGTGGACGGCGTCGAGGTAGGCGCGACGCGAATCGATGCGGTTCTTCATGGCGGGCTCCTTACGCGGCGAGTGCGAGTCGGGCGGCGCAGGTCTTGAACAGGTCGCGCCGGGGCTTGTAGTGGAGGACGATCACGGCCACCTGCCGGGGCGTGTACCGGGTACAGTCCCGCATCCGGCGCCCGGCGTGGGTGCGGCCCGGGATGCCGTCGACTCCAGCCTTGGCGGCGATCTTGCGGAGGGTGCCGACCATGCTGGCCGCGTCCCGGCGGGAGAGGCCCTGCGCCATCGCGTGCGTGGCGAGCGTTCCGGTGCCGTTGCGGCGGATCCGGCGGGCGGCGCGTGTGGCGGTGCTGCGGGCCTTCACTGTCGCGCGGCGTGCGAGTGCCGCCTGACGCTTCGCTCGGACCTTGCGGTGCATGCGGTTCCCCCTGGGTGCGGATGTGCGGGCGTGCGGAGGGCCCGGTGGCGGCCGGGCCCTGGGGTGGGTCAGGACCTGCGCGCCAGCAGGTACGGCTTGCGGGAGCGAGGTCCTCGCCGCTCGACCGTCCAGCCAGCGGCTTCGAGGGTCTTCGCGTAGGCGTCGACCATCCGGTGACGCTCGGCCGCCATCTCGTCACTGCTCATCCGGTCGTCGTAGCCGTCGTCCAGGACGGTGAGTTCGGGCATGCAGTGCGTGATCCGGACCGTGTCATCGTCCGGGGTGCCGTCGATCGTGTAGCCAGCCTTGATGCACTTGCCGTACCGGTCATCCACGGCGACATCGTGCTTGGCGAACAGGATCCGCCCAGCCTTGTCCAGTGCCTCGGTGTACTTGAAGCGGGTCATTTCCGTCTCCCCTGCTGGTCCCCTTGGCGACACTTCAAATGTAAGGGGACCCCTTACAGGTGTCAACCCACCCCTTACACTGAATCCATGACCACGCCGCCGAGCCCCTTCGAGAGCCTTGAAAACCTGTCCAAGCAGGCCAATCCGACCGAGCGCGCCAAGAGCGTCGGCAAGGTGCTCGAAGCGATCCCGGACCTTCAACACTGGCTTCGCCAGGTCAGACAAGGCGCCGTGCAGGAGATGCGCGAAGACGGTATGAGCCACGCCGACGTCGGCCGGGAACTCGGCATCAGCCGCGCCCGAGCACAACAGATCGCCGAGGGCCGGGCCACAGGAAAGCGCGCCGAGAAGTCAGCCGCGCCCGACGCCTGATCCGCGGATTCCCGCCCCGCCCCCGCACCGCCTGCGCCACACTGCCCCCATGGACGATCTCGTCTTCATGGTGCGCGCCACCACCCGCCGCGCCTGCGCCGAACAACTCCAGCGCCTCTGCGAGCAGATGAGCCTCCAGCCCGCCACAGCGCCCACCGACACCGCCGGCCGCGGCTGGGTCGCACGGGCCGTACCCGCGACGAAGGCCCCGGACGCCGATGGCGGCCGGGGCCCTGTCGTGAGCGGGTAGTTCAGGCGGGCAGCGTCATCTCCTCCGGGTCCGGCTTGTTCTTCTCCCACGCCTCGGAGCAGCTGGCGCACAGCCCCTCGGAGACGGGGGCACCGGAGCCGAGGAACTTGTGCTCGGCGCAGAAATACCCGCCGCAGCCGTACTCGTCGCCGCCCGGCGTGTTCCCGCACAGGTAGGCGAGGCCGCGGTCGATCTCCGTCTCGCAGCCGTCCTGCTCGCAGACCGCGCCGATGCCGTAACCGGCCTGGATCGGCTCGCCGTTGCGGGTGATCTCGTAGCTTGCGTGTCCCATGGGGTGATCCCTTCTCGTAGTCTCTAGTGCAGCACCCCGGGCACTTCGATTGCCCGGGGTGCGCTGATGTTGCCGGTCAGGTGTGCCGCGCCTCTGCCCGCAAGCGGTGGGCCGTGTCGACGGCGACAGCCGAAGCGACGAGCAGCCATGCGGCCACGGCCACGCCTGCGGTGAAGACGGCGGACTCGCCCGCCACGATCGCCGCTGACGCGGTGGCACCGGCAGCAGCAGACGGGGCGGCAACCGCGACAGGACGGATCATGCGGTAGCCCCGGCCGCGTCGACGACGACGCCGAACTCGTCCTCCGGGTGCTCCAGGTCGCCGTCGAACGCGATCGTCGGCTCGTAGCCGGGCTGGGTGGCCAGGTTGAGCAGGTAGGTGGCGAACCGGATGGCGATCTCGTCGGCGTGCTTCGGGTCGAAGCGAAGAGCGTTCAGCGCCTCGAAGGCCAGCTGGTGGACGGGACCGCTGCGGTCACCCGACCACCACGCCTTGCACGCCTCGACATTGAGGGCGATGGCACGCTCACGCGTCCGGTCGGTGGACTTCGGGGCGTCGGGGGCGCCGGCGTGCTGCGACGACTCGATGGTCATGGTCATTTCTTCTCCTTGGGGTTGGGTCGGATCTTGGTTGCGGCCCATCCGGCGGCGAGGATTACGCCCGCCAAGGTGAGGCCGATCATGGGGAGGTTGGCGGTAGCGGTGCCGATGATCCCCATCAGCGTTCCACCGACGAGGACGACGACCGCGCAGATCGCTCCGGTGCAGACGACGACCACGGCGAGGATCAGAAACGTGATGACGATCAGGCGTTCCAGCTCCGGGGACAGCCGCCGCGTCTCCGGCATCTGCACGACGATCTGCTGTGGGGCCGGCGGCTGGCCGACCGTGAAGTGGTAGGGCCGCCCGTCCGGGCTGTACATGATGTTCGGCGGGCGGTGGTGGGCGGGGGTCCACTGCCCGGCCGCAAGGTTGTCGGTCGGGCGCGGCTCGGGCAGCGCGGTCATGTGTGCAGGTCTCCTTCAGAGGGTTTCGCCGGTGCCGTGACATGCACTGCACTGGACGTCGGGCATCCCGTGGATACGGGAGTCGAGGGGGATCCGGCCCTTCTTGCAGCCCGCACCGCAGGGGATGACGGGCGTGGCCGTGTAGTCGGGATCGGGTTCGTGGCCGCCCGCCTGGATGTCCCAGGCGGCGGTGACTGCGGCGGCCTTGACGGTGGCGGCAGCATCGTCGACGACACCGCGGACCTTGCGCGCCGCAGCCTTCGCCGCCTTCTTGCCGGGGCTGGCCGCGGCCCGGACAAGGGCGCGGCGGTGACGTCGCAGGCCGGGCTTGTAGCCGCGCCGCCACAGCGTCTTGACGCCCTGCCGGAGGTCATCGACGACCAACTCCGGGTGGAGGGTGCCAGCGAGGTGGACGCCGCCGTGGGTGACGTCGAAGGTGTCCTTGTGACGGGCTTTGGTGCGGCCGGTGCGTGCGCCGAGGATCATGACCAGACTGGCGCCGTTGATCTTCCCGTCGGTCCAGTGGTGGCTGTAGTCGCAGTTCGCGTGGGCGGGCTCGCTCTCGAAGCGGCCTGCGTCGAGCGTGAAGCTCGGCGAGCCGCACTCGGGGCACAGCATCGGCTCCCCGTCGACCGTCATCTCGACGACCTTGACTGTGCCGCTCATATCGGGATCTCCTTCTCATTTCTACCGCTACATGAACCGCTAGGTACCGCTACCGTGCAGGTCAGGGCCGTGAGGGGTACCGCTGCGAACCGCTTCCACATAGCGGCGCCGGTGATCGTCTAGCGGTTCATAGCGGTTGGTCTCACGGCTCTGACCTGCGGCGCAGCGGTTCATAGCGGTTGGTCAGGCCGCTTCGGCGAGAGCCTCGCCGGTGATCTGCTTGATCGTTTCCAGGCGGTATCCGCGCGCCCCGCCCGTGCCCTGCGTCGTCGACAAGTCGACCCTGATGCCGAGTCCGTCGACGGCCAGCTTCAGCTCCGCCATCAGACGGCGAGCCGCGAGCAGGCTCGTCCTGCCCTCCTCGTCGCCGAACTTGTCGGCACCCCAGGCGGACGGGTCATGCTTCGCCAGGTACTCCAGGATCTCGGCCGTGAACATGAAGTCGGGGTCATCGAATGCGGTGAACGCGCCCCGCACCATCTCCACGATCCGCGGCAGGTCGGTGCGGATCCGGTCCGCCTCCGTCGCCCCGAAGTGGTCCAGCCCGGCGATCCGCAGCGACTCCTCGTCGACGACCGGGCGGCCCGCCGCAGCCCGCTCCTTGCCGCGGCGGCGCCCGTCCTTCCCGTCGAGGAACACGAACTTGTACTTCAGCGGCTCCCGGGAGCCGCAGCCGCGGATGTACGCCTGGGAGGCGTCCCGCAGGTCGTCGCCCTCCGCGTTGCCCTCCGCCGGGTCGAGCCGGTCAGGGCGCCATCCCTGGTCGCCTGCGCCGCCGCCGAACACCTGCACGACGTCCTGGCGGCGGCACGGGCCGACGATCCGCAGCGCGATCGTGTCCGCGATGGCAGCGCCGATGGAGTCCTTCGTGGCCTCCTGCGCGGCGAGGACCAGCGTCACGCGGGACTTGCGGCCCGTCTGCAGGATCTTGACCGCGAGTTCCTTGGCCCGGTCGGACAGCTGCGGGTACTCGTCGATGAACAGGACGATCGCCGGGCGCTCCCGGGACGGCTCCCAGTTCTCCTTCATCCCGTACTTGGCGAACAGCCTCGGCCGCGCCTTCCCGATCTTCAGGGCTTGTTCGAGGATCGTCTCGATCTGCCCCATGGCGTCGTCGCCGATCGCCCGCACCCCCATCGCCTCCGCGAGCGGGGCGAGCCCGTTGCCGCCCGGGTCCAGGTCGCCGACGACCACGTCATCACAGGCGGTCAGCGCATCGGCGAGGGTGCGCAGGATGACGGACTTGCCGCCGCCCGATCCGGCGATCACGATGGCGTGGTTGCCGAGCAGGGACGGCTCGAACTTCTGCCCGTCCATCCGGTAGGCGACCAGCTGCTTGTCCTTCAGGTGGCGGCTGTTGGGCTTGCGCTCCGGCGCCGCGGGAATCTTCTCGAACGGATCCGACTCCACCAGGCGCAGAATGACCTGCCCGCGGGACTTGCGGACGGGCTGGCAGTGCAGACCGTTCTCCGGCAGGTCCAGCGGGGTTTCCAGGTCGGGCGCCTTGGTGACGATGTTGGCGGGTGTGCCCTTCGCCAGCCGGACGGTGACCTCCCAGCCCCAGGAGTGACGGCGGTTCGCCTCCACGTCCGCGACCGCGATCCCCTCGGACGCGAGCGCCCGGCGAACGCATTCGGCGGCCTCGGTGCGGTTGCGGGCATCCGCGATCGGGAACGGGTCCCCGTCCTCCGGGTTCACCTGGACCCTGCCCGGGTCGGCGCCACGCGGGCGTCCACGCCAGGTCCCATAGGTGACTGCGGCCATCGCGTACAGGGCGGCCATCCACAGCCCACCCTCGACGAGCCCGAACGTACCCGCAGCGGTGACTGGCACGGCGACGATGCCGCGGCGGATCAGGTACTTGCGGCGGCGCTCCTGCAACTGCTCGGCACGCCGACGGTAGACGCCCTCAGCGGCGCCTTCCTTGGCGGGGTCGCCGGCTGATGCCTCCACGTGGGCGAGGGCGGTGCGCATCATCTGCGGGTACGGTCCGACCATTTTGCCGCGTTCGATGCGGGCGATGTGCCACCAGCCGCGCGCGGACCAGCCGATCCACACCACCGTCCAGTGGTTACCGACGGCTTGGGCGTGACGGCGGGCGATCGCGGCCCGGGAGTGGATCCAGTCAGGCAGGTGGCGTTGCTGCGGCACAGGCCGCTTGTCGACGGCCACCGTCACCGGCGGGGACGGAACCGTCTGCTGGGTGGTCTCGGTGGTCATGGCGGGGCTCAGTCCTTCTTTTCGGCGGGGGTCTGGGAGGCGGGGGCCGGCTGCTTCCCGCGGGTGACGCCATGCTCAGCGAGGACGGTGGCGAGGAGCTGGCGGGCGGTTCCCGAACGGCAGCCGACCTTGCGGGCGACGATTCGATTGGAGGGGTGCTCCCGAAGGTCTTCGCCCTTCGCGGCGGCGTCGGCGACGAGCTTGCGGACGGTGTCGAGACGGTTGTCGGCGACGGCCTTTCGGACGCGGCCGGTTTTCGTGTCCTTCCCTTGCGGGAAGCGGGGTGCAGCGGTTCCGGCACCACGCGTCCGGGGGCGCTTCGGCGTACCCATGGGAAGCACTGGGACGCGGTGCTCCACCCATCCGCCCTGCCCTCCGGGAACCAGCAGGGCGACCGGAAGGAAGGGGGCCTGTACGGGGGTACGCGTGTCACGGGACGCGTCCGCCTGCGAGCCTGCTGCCGTGTCCGGAGTCGCTGCGGGAACCGGCGGGCGGGACGCATTCGGGCGCGTCCGCAAACGCCACCGACCGTCCCACGACTGCGCCTCCCCGCGCCGGAACGCAGCCCGGCGGGAAGCACGGATCTCCCGGATCGACGGCTCCCCCGGAGCCGCCCCGTTCGCCCGCTCCCACACCTTGTTCCACGCGGTCGGCAGCGAGAGGCCGGTGTTGTCGGCGACCCGGCGGGCCCGCCGCATCAGGATCGGGTGGCGGCGGCCGAGACGCTTCCAGCGAGCGATCTCGTCGGCGGTCTTGCCGGAGATCGCGGCCCGCCGGGACCGCATCGACACGGAGAACAGGATCATCGCGGCCAGCGAGGCAAGGGTGTAGGCCCCGGCCCGGTACATGCCCGCCGGCGAGTCGTCCTCGATCAGATGCCCGGCGCCGTTGATCGCCGCGGCGATGAGAGTGGTGGCCCACGTGATCCGCATGAGGCCCTTGTGGGGGCGGCCCTTGTCGATGGCCTGCCCGGTGAGCCCCGCGAAGGTCAGCACCATACCTTCGGTGAGGACCGGGACGCCCGCGGCGAACAGGCCCATGCCGAGGTAGGCGGCGGCCCCAGCCTGCCCGGACCAGCCCATGACCAGCGACACGGCGACAACGGGCAGCCCCCACACCGGCATGTGCTGCATGAGCCGGTTCTGGGCGCGCTGCCAGGCGGCGCGGCGCTCCTTGCGGCGGCGAGCCCGCAGCTTCTCCTTCTCGGCGCGCGCCTGCTGCTTGCGCTCCTGCTTGGCGCGGCGGACCTCTTCCTTGAGCTTCCGCTGGTGCTCGGCGTCCTTGCGGCGCTCCTCACGGTCCTGCGCCCGGTCGGCGCGGGCGTTCTCCCGGTCAACCAGGGTGTCGCGACGCTTCTCCTCCCGCCGCGACGGGGCGGGGGGCACGGGCGCCTGCTCGTCGACGGGTTTGGGCCGCCCTTCCCCGAGGTCGGGCACGGGCGTCCCGTTGACCTTCTTCTCGACGGATGTGGCGGTCACGGGGTGTCCTTTCAGATGCGGTCGCGGGGGCGACGGGGTTGTCGATCAGGTACGGGATGGCGCGGGGATCACTCGCCCGGCTTCGGCAGGGCGCGGCAGTTGGCCGCGTGCGCGTTGGCCTGGTCGCGGGCGCTGCGCAGCCACCAGCCGACGCCGTTATCCGTGGCGTCGCAGCCGAGGCACCGCCAGCCGTGGTCTTCGACGGAGCCGCCCGAGCCGCAGACGATGACGGTGGCGCCGCCTTGGGTCAGGAAACGCATGTGGATCTTCCACTTGGTCTCGGCGGGGGCGGTGGTCTCGGGCATGGCGGTCTCCTTGCGGCGGGTCATGAACGCGGGCAGGGGCAGGGACATCAGCGGCCTCCTCGGCTGCGTCGGGTGGTCGTGCGGCGATACCCGAAGGGGCCGGGCAGGTCCATCGAGGTGGTGTGGCGGCCGGTGGAGCTGCGGGTGTGGTGCGGGCCGCCCTTGAATCCGAACGTCCACGAGATCGACTTCGCGTTGATGTTCAGCCGGACTCCGGGCAGGATCCGGAAGCTCTTGCGGAACGTGAGCGGCATCAGGCCGTCCTCCTCTGCGGCGAGCGGCGGCGGTAGGCGACGACCGCCAGGCCGAGCAGCACGAGGCCGGGGGCCGCGTTGACGACCGCCATGGCGCCGTCGGCGACGAGCCCGATCGGGGCGGCGGCACCGGACCACAGCCCGGCGATGAAGAGGTAGGCCGTCACGAGGGCGATCAACAGGGGCCGCATGACGGCCTCCTCTCGGATAGGGGGTGGATCAGGTGACGAGCTTTCCGGCGTGACCGCTGGCCTTGCAGGCGATGCACGCCTGGCAGTCGCCGGTGTTGCGGCGGTGGATGTCAGGGTCGTAGGCGTGGGCCCAGCACTGGCGGCACTGGCCCTTGGGCGGGTTCGCGGCCCGCTGCTTCGACACGAGCGCCTACTTGTTGCTGGAATCGGCGAAGAGCGAGCCCACGAGCCCCACCTCGTCGGCGTGGTTCTCGCACCAGGAGCACGGCAAGTCCTTGCCGCCGCGATGCTTCTCGTAGTGGGTCTTGCAGCCGGAGCAGTGGAATTCGGGGGGCATCAGCGGTCGTCGCCCTTCGGCTCGGGTTCCGGCATCCGCATGGAGAAGGTGACGGTGAAGTCGCCGTCGTCCTCGATCTCGACGTCGCTACCGGTCTCCGGGTTGGTGGGCATTGCGTGCTCCTTCCTGGCCGGGGCTGTCCCGGCTCCCCACTCCCGCCCGTACCGAGACGGGCGGGATAGGCAGCCGGTCAGCGGCGCCACCAGGGCACGTGCTCGGCGGTCTCGCCCTTGCGGTCGTTGGCGGCGAGGTAGCCGGGGTCGGTGTCGTCGGCGTCCCGGGTGTTGTAGCGCTCCAGGTCGGCCGACGCCTGCCGGTGCGCGGCGACCGCTTCCGGCGTGCCGAGCAGCTTGTCCCTCAGGCTCATGTCGGATTCCTCTCGGGTTGGGTTGGTGCCGCTGATCGCGGTTCCCCTCGACCGGGTCCGTGCGAGACGGGCCCGGCGGGCAGCCGGTCAGCGGTGGGTGATCTCCTCGGGGTAGACCCCGGTCACGCTGCCGTCGCGGTCGTCCTGGAACTGCACGACCTCGGTGCCGCTGACGTTGGTGGTGCCGACGACCGTGCCCGTCTCGCCGCCCTTGTGGGCGGTCGGCTCGACCGGGTTGGTGACGGTGACCTTGTCGTCCTTGCTGAACCGGCCCATCAGGGCTCCTCTCGGGTTGGTGCCGGACTGTCCGCCACCCCTTCACCGCCGGGGGTGCAGGGTCCGGCGGATCGGGCTGGGGGCAGGCTCAGCGGCCCTTCTGGACCTTGGCCGCCTGGGTCATGGCGGTGACGGTCTCCTGGAACGTGCCGGTGTTCTCCTTGATCGCCTCGGTGATGACCTGGGCGGCCCGCTGGCCGTCCCCCCGCTGCATGGCGGCGGTGGCCTCGGCGGTCTTCTCGCTGATGAAGTTGCGAGCCATATCGGGTCCTCTCGGTTGGGGTGGGCCGCCGCATCTGATGGCGCGGCGGGGCAGAGCTACAGAAGGTTGGTGGCGGCGGCCAGCACAGCCACAGCCAGGGCGGTGAGCGTCAGGTCGACGGCGAACTGGAAGGCCCGCATCTTCGCCACCGTGATCTTCGAGAGGGCGACGACATGCGCGGCCTCCTCCTCCGAGGCCAGCGCCGCATCCGCCTCCGACGGCGACATCCGCGCCCACAGCAGGAACCCGGACCGGCCGTCCCCCAGCCGGGGCCGCACCGTCAGCAGTGCGACCACGATCGAGACGAGCAGCAGCACGCCCGCGATCACGGCCAGGGTGAGCGGCAGACGCCCCAGACCGAGGTCGTGCCCGGCGGTCCACAGCCCGGCCAGTGCCACACCGTCGAACGCCAGCAGCAGGCTGGCCTTGCCGTCCACGCGGGCGATCAACGACTGCGCCTCGGACCGGGCCGTCGACAGACCGGACATCACGACTCCTCGTGCGCGGCGTCGAAGTCGGCGCGCGTGCATCCGGCAGCGATGGCGTCTTCGGTCATCTCGGTCGCCACCGACAGCACCACCCCGGCCTCGTGACTCCCCCGCCCGTACACGTCCACGACCTTCACGGCCAGAGACACGGCCTTCACCGCGCGCCGGGCGGCGTCCTCACGGGCGGACATCAGGCAGCCGCCGGGTAGTTGAAGCCGTCCAGCTCGTCGGCGAGCTGCGGGCCGACCGAGCGCAGGATGCGGCGGGCGCCGACCTCGTCGCCGGACTCGCGGGCAGCCGCGTACCGGGTGAACAGGTCGCTGATGCTGAACGCCGACGGAACAGCGATCAGAGTCGTGGCGCGCGCCTTCTCCCCCTCGGGGGTGTGCGCGGCATCGGCGTCGAGCAGGATCGGAGACATGACAGGGGTCCTCTCAGGGACGCAGGGATATGGGGTGGTGCTGGATGGGCGGGGAGCCGCCGGTACGGGGCGGAGGGGAGTTGGTACCGGCGGCCACCGGCCCGGCCAGAGCCAGGGGTGGAGCCGCGATCTGCGGGGCCGGGGGATGTGGCGCCCGCAGACCGCGGGGATCAGGGAGTGCTCGCGGTGACCAGGCGCAGCCCGCCCCGACGCGCGGCCGGGCTCGGCTTCGACGCCCCGGACGGCCTCTCTGGACGGTCCGTGTCCGGCACGTCGTAGGCGACGAACGCCGTCGCCATGTGCTCGTCGGTGACCGGGTCCGAGATCGAGATCCGCAGCCTCGGACCGTTGCTCAACGGCAGCAGCGCGTTGTACCGGGCCGCGATCTCCTCGGCCATCGCCCGCGCCGCCACACGACGCGCCCGCTCAGCGGTCATGACGTCACCGCCACGACGAGGAACCGGTCACGGCCGATGTCCTGCCGGACGGTCGCCGGGGTACCGGCCTCCGTCAGCTGGCGCGCCTTCTCCTCCGCCGGGAACTGGCCGCGGGGGTGGCCGACCGGGAACTCGGCGAGGATCTTGCGGGGCGGGCGGACGTAGGAGGCGGCCTCGTGGGCGGCGACGTCGGCGGGGCTCATGGTGGGGGTCGCCATCACGACCACCCCAACAGGCGCCGCACCCGACGAACCCGTTCGATCCGGCGCGCCGCAGCACGGTGCGCGGCAGCCAGACGGGCGTAGGAGTCGCGGGCCTTGCGCACGCGCTTCAGCTCGTCGGGGGTGGCGCCGCCCGGGAACCCGGAGGCGAACGTCATCACCGAATTGCGGACCGACAGATCGCGGGCCTGCTGCTCGGCCCGGCGGGCCATCGCCTCGTGGACGGCGGGGGTGATGCGCGGGGCGGGGAGTTGGGTGGTCATCACGCCACCGCCTTCGCCGCATACGAGCGGGCGAACACGGCCGACTCGCCGACCAGATCCAGCACCTCGGCCAACGTCCGGCCGGGGGTGTCGTTCCAGGCGGGCATCGCCACACCCTCACCACACCGGACCCTGATCATCAGGTGCAGCAGGTAGTAGACAGCCCGGAACACGGGACCGTTCGTGACCTGGCAGGCGGCCCCGGCCAGACACCAGCCGCCCTCCGCCGAACCGAGCTGGTACTGCACCCAGCCGTCGCGGGCCAGCAGCACGGCCATGGCATCCAGACTCTCGGCCGCCGGCAGCGCCGTACCGAGGTCGTCCAGCTCCCGCCGCAGCAACACAGACTCCGGCAGGGCGATCAGATGGAACGCGGCCGACAGGCGGGACAGGCGCTCCGCCTCGGCGACCGGGGAGTAGGGGGCGGGGGTGGGGGTTGCCGTGGCCATCAGGCCACCTCCTCGGCGGTCGTCACGACCGCGTTGCGCTCGAACTCGTCGAGCGAGGTCTGAGGGATGCGGAAGCGGGGGCGGATGCCGCCTTTGGCGATGTCGATTGCCGTGAGGTGGCCCGCCCGGATCAGCTGGCGGACGTGCTGGGTGGTGCTGCCAAGTCGCTTGGCGACCTGCTTGGTCGTGAGGTAGTCGCCCTGGGGGGCGACGGAGACAGACGTCACTGGGTGCTCCCCTGCGGTCGACTGGGGTGGACACCTAGATAGAAGCAGACGCTCTAGAGCACTGCAAGTACTCTAGAGCGATTGGAGCTGTTTTTAGGCATCAAAAAAGCCCCCGCCGTCAACGGAGGGGGCTGTTGGTGCAGGTCAGCGCTCGAAGTCGTAGACCAAGAGGAACCGTGACGCGTCCAGAATCATGCGATTGACCTCGACGACCCGGCCGTCAGCCTGCCTAGCGATCCGGTGCTGCTCGAGCACGGGGGCACCTGCCGCAATCTGCAAGTCCTGAGCCTCAACCGCCGTGGCGGCACGGGATCTGAACTGCTCACTAAAACGAACCGGCTTGTGCCCAGCCTCTTCCAGGCGGACATAGATCCCACCCTGCCCGGCGTCGAGTTCGGTGATCCGTGTATCGCGGGCGAACTCGTCAGGAATGTACGAGGTTGCCCGCATGACGGGAATCGCATCGACGGTGTACTTCCGGTTGCGACGCCACGCTTTAGCTCCAAGCTCAAGCCCCAAGACGCGCGCAACATCGTCCGGCACGTGCGGAAAGTCGACCTGCAAGTCGGTAACTTCCCAGTCGCGTCCGTCAACATCGACTTCCCACATCGAGAGAGCATCACCCCACTGCTCTGGGTACAACCGCTTAAGCGCGTTGCGAACGATCGGCTTCCACTCCGCGAGGAACCAGCCCGATCCTCCGCGAGCCTCGACGAGGCCCTCGTCGCGCAGGACTCCGAGCGCTTGCCGAACGGTCATCAGCGAAACGCCGTAGTGATCACGCAGGGCCCGCTCCCCAGGAAGCTTGCGCTCCGCCTCGAACTCGCCGGCGGCGATCCGCTGGCGCAGGTCGTCGGATACCCCAACGTACTTGTGGGGCTCGCCGGACTTGGGTGGCACAGGCTCTCCTTCTGACGGATTCATCTAGAGCAACGCTACCCGCTCTATATCACTGCTGGTCAATGACCCTCTCACGCCATTCCAGCGGAAGGGCTAGCTTGAATTGCTCTAGAGCGCTACGGTTCCGTAGTCGTCACGTTGCTGTGCGTACCGCCACAGCAGAGGGGAGTCCTGCCGTATGCACTTCCGAGGGAAGTCCAAACACGAGAGCGGCATCAGCTGCAAGACGCACAAGATCTACTCGCTCTCCTGCGACGACTTCGACGCACTCTGGGCGCGCAGCTGCGGCGCTTGCGAGTCGTGCGGCTATGAGCCAACCGACTCGCAGTACGGGCTCGTGATCGACCATGATCACAAATACGGCAGCACGGCCGTCCGGGGGCTCATCTGCCGTTGGTGTAACGCGGCTTTGGGGAAGCTGGAGAACCCGGACATCAATCCGGCGTTCGGGCCAGGACCGGGCGCCTGGTTCCGCAGCTACTTTCGTCGCGCATGGTTCGTGCGCGTCCCCGATCCTCAGGCCGACGTCGACGTCCCCGTGGATCGCGCGCGACTGAAACAGGAACTCGCGGAGTGGAGGTCGTACAACAAGGCGCTCTTCTCCACCAACCCTCAGACCGCTCTCGTCCCACTCAACAAACCGTCGGTGGCGGCTCAAATCCTTCGGGAGGAGATGAGCCATCAGGCATTCGGCGCCCTCGCCCGCACCGTCAAGGCCCTTGCGGAGCAGCCGAGGGGCAGTGGCGCCACCCAAGGTACTGGCAGCTCGGCACAAGAGACCGGGTGAACCCATGAACCTCTTCGCGCCGTTCCCCGCCGTACCCCGTTCCGCCCGCGCACTCCGTGGGGCGCGCGCCAGACCCTACCGTCTCGGGCAAGTCGGGCGTGCCGCTGGTGGGCGCCTTGAAGTCGGCCGTCTGGATTGCGACGGGCGCCCTTCGACGGCATGCGATGGTCGTCTTCTGGTCAGCTTCGAGAGGCAGGGGGCTTGCACGGATGCAACTTGCGCGGATGCATGCCGCCTGGTCATTGACGTGCATATTCCCGCTCTCGCGAATGTGTCACCCGGGTCTCGGTGAGTCTCGGCGAGTCTGGCGGAGCCGGTTTTCGATGGCCTGAACATGAACTCGCCCCGCAACAGGCTAGGTTCGACCCCGTTCGGAAAAGCGAAGGGCCCGGTGCGCGAACACCGGGCCGACCAGGAGCGCGAACTCGCTGGTCACAGATCCACCCACCCTGCGAAGAGATGAGGTATCCGAATGTCCGACACTCTAGCGCAACACGTGTTGCGCGTCCCTGCGCCGGAGGCTGAGCCCGCCCCCTCCCCCGCTCCCCGCAGCTGGTCGTTCGTGGACCGCACGTCGGGTGAGCGCCGGTCCTACACCTGCATGGAGGGCTGCACCCTCAACCACGCGTCCGACCAGGAGTCGCCGACGTCGCGTGAGGACATCTGGTGCTGGCTGTGGGATGAGTCGCTGACGCTGCCGGTGAATGAGAACGGCACGCCGGAGGAGTTCCGCGTCCTGTCGACGGTGATCAAGGTGGAGCCGTGGTCGCCGACGATGGCGGAGCGTCTGCCGTATGCGGTGGTGGAGCTGGTCGACGACCACTTCATCTCCGGTCTGGACCCGGACGGCTACGAGACGCTCATCAACACGTTCGCGGCGCGGCTGGAGCGGATGCGGGCGACGCACCGCCGGCTGGTCGAGGTGCGGGCGGAGTGGATGGCGCGCTCCACGGCCTGACCCCGGACGCACAGCAGAGCGCCCCCTGCCGACTCCACGCGGCAGGGGGCGCTCTGCTGTTCAGGCGGCCGTCCGTTTGCGGACGGTCTTCACCGCCACCGCTCCGTTGTCGTCTTCGGGTCGGTCGTCGATGACGATGCGGACGGGGGTGCCGCCGGCTGTGTCGGTGACGGCCTCGACCGCTGCCGTGATCTTGCTTTGGATGCGTTGGGCGATGGCTTTGGTGACGGGGTCGTCGGCGTCGGCGCGGGCGCGGTGGAGGCTGACGATGGCGGCGACGAGGCTGGGCCCGGAGAGTCGGACGCTGACGAACCCGTCATGGTCTTTGACTTTGCCGGGGATGTGGAAGTGGCGGGTGTTTCCGGCGACTTGGATGAGGAATGCCCAGGTGTCGCGGTGGGCTCGGATGGTGGCGTGGGCGATGCCGGCTGCGGCGAGCAGCGTGTCGGAGCCGAGTTCGGGGTCGCCTTCCGCCGTGGGGGCCAGCTGTGCCGCGCGGGCGGCAGACTGGAGGCGGTTGAGTCCGCTGTTGATGGTGGCGAGTTCGGTGCTGAGCCGGTTGAGGCCGTCGGTGATGGCGGCGTTGGCTTGCCGCTGGTTCTGGTCGATGGCGTGCTGCTGGTTGGCGACTTGCTGGGCGAGTGTCGCTACGTCGTTGCCGATCTGTGCGAGCCGGTCGAGGACTGGCTGCAGGTCGACGACGCTGTTGGTGCTGCCGTTTCCCTTGTTTCTGCCGTTGCCGATTGACGGCATGGCGCCCCCCTGTGGTCGTCAGCTGACCTGGTCAGGGTGGGGCCCGGTTGAATTGTCGACAAGTGCATGAACCGGCCAACGAGAGGCACGTACCCGGCGCACATGCCAGCGCGCGCTACCTCAGCTTCCCCCGCCCGCCACCGGGCGCAGCATCCGCCCGCCGTCCCCGCATGGCCCGCCGGTTGACCCGGGGCCGGCGTGGTTCGCCTTCGAGTCCGACGGCACGCCGCGCCAGCTGGCCGATCCTCTCCTCGCTCAGCCCGGACATCTGGGCTGCTTCGCGGACGGCGGCCCCGCAGGCGGGGTCGGTGCAGTGGGCGGGGGACGCGGTGAGCCCGAGGCTCGGGTAGGTCATGTCTTCGGGCGGCAGGTAGATGGCCGCGCATCCGACGCACACGTAGATCGTCCGCATACTGCTCCGCTCCTCAGCCTTGGCCGCTGCCGTGGCAGGTGTCGCATGGCCCGGTCCATCGCCGGACGACGGGCACTTGCTTGCCGTCCTTGTCGATCTCCACGGTGTGCTGCTCATGCTCGGTCACACCGCGTCCGCTGCACGCTTTGCACGGCTCGTCGGCCATGGCTCCAGGATGCCCGCTGCGGGCGGCCGTGTCAGGCGGCTGGGTCGGCTTCACCGGTTGTGGTGACGGGTGATCTCGTCGGCGGCGTGTGGACGTGCCCGTGCCTCTCGTGTCGTTTCTTCGGTTTGCTGGTCATGTTCTATGACGAGATCGACAACCCGCTGTCGGTGCAGATGGACGCTGGCGGCGAGCTGCTGCCGTTGTTGGCGCACGGGGAGGCTCGGGCGGCACGATACGCGTTGTGGCTGTTCGGACAGGGCGACGGGCCGGCGTCGGAGGCGGCACGGGAGCTGGCGGGGCGGCTGGACCGGCGGCTTCGGCTGGCGATTCCCGATGCTTCGACGGAAGTCCCCGGCGTTCCGGGTGCGCAGTACGGGGATCTGTAATGGACGCCGACTGCTACGCCCCCGCCGAGCCCCCGCTTCTCCCTCTCCTGTCGCTGCCGGAGGCCCACGACGTGCTCGTCGTGCTGGCCGCGGTGGTGCACGGCGGGGACCCGGACCGGGAGGTCGCGCGGGGGCTGCTGATGAATTGGCGGCCCGGGTGCCGTCCGCGGACTAGCGGCCCGTCTTGGCGATGGCCATGAAGTCGATGTTGTCGGCTTCGTAGTCGATGGCTGCGGCGGCGCTGTGGAGGTCGCAGTCGGGGTCGTCGGCGAGGTTGCGGTGGGTGTTGGCGATGGCGCGGAGCAGGGTGACGACTTCGTGCGCGGAGATCCACGTCTGACCATCGCAGTCGGTGATGATGTTGAGGTGGCGGCTGGCGGGCTGAAGGTCTTCGTCGTCGTCGCTCACCGTCGCCTCCTCGCGGGCCCATACGGGCTCTGCCATTCCGGGCGCCCGTCGCGGCGCGGCAGGCGCGGAGACGGGCGTACAGGCGGCTGCACGGGGTCGCCGCAGTCGTCGCAGCCCTCGGCTTCGGGCGTGTGCCGGAACGTGTCGGCGCCGCCGTATCGCTCGGCCAGCCGCCCGATTGCCCGGTTGACCAGCTCGAGGATTATCGCCGCGCGCATGGCCCGCGCCTCCTCGATGCGCTCGATCGCCGCCTGCAAGTCGTTCCAGGTGGCGGCCGACGGTTGTCCGGCGGTGGGGTCGATGGTGGCCGGGTCGAGGGTAATCTCGCCGAAGTCGACACTGGCCACGCAGTCGAGCCGCTCCCAGCCGTCGCCGCGGAGATCGGTGCCTGCGGGCGCGATCCACACCTCGGTCGGGCCGGCGACCGCCTCGTCGATCCAGCCGCCGACGACGCTGCACCCGTCCGCCTGACGCTCGCCCTCGGGCGCTGGCCGGCTGCGCATGGCGTCGCCGCTGACGGTGTAGTCGTGCAGCACCTCGTCGATCCGGGCCAGGTGGTCGTCGGTCACCGCTGCTCCCCCGGTCCGACGGCCGCATCGAGGGCGGCGTGGACGGCCCGCCAGATCATGGCGTTGCGGTGGACGGTGTCGGAGGGCAGGTGCTGACCGAGTGCCCGTATGTGGTCCCACACGGCGTCGTAGGCGGACTGCCGGAGGTCGGTCGCTTGAGTCGCTGCCTGCACATCCAGGCCGAGGCCGACGCGTCCCACGATCCGGCGGGACAGCGGCCACCTTGCCGGATCGGCCATGAAGGCGTGCGCCCAGTCCTGCCGGTAGTCGCAGGGCTCGCCGTAGGGTTCCGGGCAGCGCCAGCCGTCCTCGCGGGCGATGAGCACGGGCGAGCCGGGCGTGTGCTCCCCGCCGCAGGTGAATGGATGCATGTCGCCCTCCCGCTGGAAACGGTTCAGGGCTTCGACCTGGTTCGGCGTCCAGGGGGCACGGATGATGTCGGTCACCGCTGCTCCCCCGCACTGTTCGCCTTGCGGCTGTCCAGGATTGCCCGGGCGCCGTCGATGCTCTCCTGCGCGATGTCGCTGATCTCCCGTAGGGCGGGTCGGAAGACGGTCTCATCTGCGGTGTCGCACCGCTGTTGGGCGTTGCGGAGGCGCTTGGCGAGTTCGGGATGGGCGGCCATGTAGGTGGCGCGGGCGGCCAGCAGGAAGAGTGCCCATGGCTGGACGCCGGGGTGGAAGTGAACGGGGCGGTTGATCATGCGGCTTGCTCCTGTTCTGCGGGTGGGATGAGACCTTTCCGTCGGGCCACGGCGATGGCTGCGGGGCGCTTCTCGTCGCGGGGAAGGTAGGCGACGTCGAGGCGGCGGTAGGCGCCGTTAAGGAGGCTGGCGACCTGTTCCCGGGTGATGCCGAGATCGCGGGCAGCGGTGGCGAGGGTGGCCCCGTCGGCTGCGACAGCGGTAAGGGCTTGGGCTTGGCGCGGGGTGAGCGGCATCCGCTTCGGTCCGGGGGTCACGGCGTCCTCCTCGTCGTCCGCCCACCGATGCCTGTCTTGATCGCCCCGTTGGGGTGGAGGTGCCCGTCGGCGGTGGCCAGCATCTTCATGGCGCGGGCGATGACGTCGCGGCGGGGTTCGCCCCGGTAGCAGCGGGTGAGGATGTCGTCGGTCGCCTCATCCGGGGTGATCGACTTAGGGCGGTGGGTGGTGGTCATGACGTCGCCTTTCGTCGTCCGCTGTACCAGGGCAGTGCGAGCCCGTCGTTCTCGGCGCGCGGAATCAGGTGCAGGTGGAGGTGGAAGACGGACTGGGTGGCTTCCCGCCCCCGGCTGGTGATCAGGTTCATGGGGCGAGTGCTCCACTGCATCAGTTCGGCCGCGCGCCGCATCGTCGCGGCAGACACCTCCGGGTCGGCCGCGAAGTCCCGCACGTGAGTCTTCGGGATGACGAGCGCGTGGCCCTCAACGACGGGGTTCAGGGGGATGATCGCCATGGCGTCGGGCCAGTAATGCCGGTGTACGACCAGAGCTGCGGGTGCGCGACCGGCGACGATCTCGCAGAACGGGCAGGTCTCGTGGGTCATGACGCCACGTCCTCGTCGTCGGCGGGGTCCCAGGTAGCGAGCGGGTCGCGGTCGGTGGTCGCCCACGTGTAGGTGGGGCAGGGCCAGGGCTGCTCGCATTCGTCGCAGTCGCCGGAGGTGAGTCCGCCACCGCCGTGGTTCTTGCTGTGGGCTTCGGCGATGCGGGCGAGCCGCTGGCCGGGGTCGTTGAGGACGATGCGGGTGGCGCCGCCGTGACCGTGAACTGCCTTGATCGACCGGAGTCCGGCCGGGTGGGCGGTGGTGGTGGGCCAGGTGCCGAGCCAGTGGATGACGGCTTCCCCGTCGCTGAAGATCACGCCTTCGGCGACCTTGCCGGTGCCGGAGACGCCGGAGATGTCGGTGTCGCGGACGAGATCGAAATGGGTGGGCTTGCTGGTCACTACTGGCTCCTGTCGTTGCGGGTGGCGGTGATGCGGCGGGCCTGCCAGGTGAACCAGGCGGCGGCTGCGGTGGTGGCGGCGAGGGCGAGCATGGCGATCACGGCAGGCCAGGAGGTCACGGCTGGCTCCTTCGCGCTGCGACCGGCCTGGACGGCTCGGTGCGGTCGAGGAGGTCCATGGCGTGCTGAAGCAGGGCGCGGCAGATGGCTCGCTCGCGAGGGTCTTCGACGGCGGCGCGGTCGATGTACTGGACGATGCGGTCGCCGGTGTCGCTGGTCGTGGCGTAGGCGAGGGTCGGGCCGTTGGGGAAGTCGATGTTCAGGTTCACGGTGTTCCTCACGGTTGGTGCGGGGCGGCGGCCGGAACCACCGCCCCAGGCGGGTGGGCTGGTCAGTCGTCGACGAAGATCAGGGCTGCGATGCCGAGCCAGGTCAGGACGGCGGCGATCCCGCCGACAATGGCGGCGAGTTGGCCGTCTGCGGTGAGGCCGAAGGTGACGCCTCCGGAGATGCCGCCGAGGGCGAGGCCGAGAAGGAACAGAGGCATCAGACCGCCTCCCCGATCTCCAACACGAGCCCGTCCTGGAACCCGCCGCGGGCTGCCGCCTTATCGGCCCGCGTCCGCTCGAGGTCGGCGAGACTGTGGCCGTGCAGGGCGGCGAGCGCGTGCACGACCTCGACCACGTCGGCGAGCTCCTCGAGGAGCCCGGCCTTGTCGGCGTCGATGACCTCGCGGGTTTCCTCGGCCAGCTTCATCCGCAGCAGGACAGGCAGTTCGGCGGGGTCGGCTTCGCGGACGGCGAGGGCCTGACCGTGGTTGGCGGCCAGCTTCGGGATGCCGTCGCGGATCAGCTTCTCGGTCACCGGCCCTCCCCCGCCTGCACCCGGCCGCCCGCAGCAGCAGGTCGGCGATCCACTTCTCGGTGGCCTGCCTGGCAGCGGCCTGCAACACCCCGGCCCGGTCCCGCTCGGGGAGCAGCGCCAGCATCGCGCCGATCAGCACGTCGACCACCGCCGTGTGGGCTGCGACCATGTCCTGCGCCATCGGGTCGTCGGCGGCGAGGACGACGGTGCGGTCACGGTCGGGGGCGGCCAGACGGGCACGGAGGGCGGCGTTCTCGGACTCCAGCGCAGTGAGGCGATCCGTTGGGGTGTTGGGGCACCGCCGCGTCTCACCAGCCTTCCGGCGGAGGGTTGCGGCGGCCCAGTGCCCGAAGCGTCGGCTAGTCTTGTCGCGCCCGTACAGGTCGAACTCGTCGGCAGCCTCGTGCAGAACGGCGGCACGGTGGGCGTCGACCGCGGCGTCGAAAGCGCGCGGCTCGACGATCTCGCCGGTGTCGCTGGCGAGGCTCAACGCCATCGAACGAAGCCGCTCCCGGGCGGCAGCAACAGTGGTCATGACGCACCACCCGCCGCCTCGTCGGCGAGCCGGAGGAGTTCGTCCCGGCACATGTCGACAAAGTCGCCGCCATACGGGATCCGCTTCTCTTCGACCGCCCGCCACAACGCATCGGCGGCCTCGCGGTACATGCTGGCCCGGTCGGCGGACACGGCCTGCAGTTCGGCGGCCCGCTCGCGGATCGCATCCCACGGCGCGCCAGTGCCCAAACCCAGCGCCACGGACAGTGACAGACGGCGGTCATCGCTGGCCGCACGAAGATCCACGATGGTGGCGCGCATCTCGGTGAGGGCCGTGCGGTCCTCGTCATGCCACTGGTGCAGCTTGGTGTTCTCGGCCGCGTACTCGCCGAGCAGTGGGGCGCGGCGGGTCAGCTCGTCGCTGAGCACCTTGGCGCGCGCCCGAGCGTTCCGCCACGCTGCCTGGTAGCGGTCGGCGGGCGCGGACGTCGCGGTGAACGGCTGCTGGGCCTGCGCGATCATCAGCTCGATGAGCATTCCGCTGATCGCGTCACCGGACGCGTGTCCCTCCTCGGACAGCCAGACATCCGAGTACCTGTCCATCGTGAACTCGCCGCCCTTCCAGCCGGTGTAGGTGGCGCCGACGGCGGACCGGGCGGCGGCGAGCATCTCCCCGACCGTGATGTTGTGGGCGGGCTCGAAGGCCAGCTCGTGGTAGTAGCCGCGATACGAGTGCGGGTTGTTGAAGCCGCGCTTGCAGACGAGCGTCGGATCGGCGGCTTCCAGGGCGGTGATCAGCTCACCAAGTTCCATGGTCATCTCCAGATCGGTCTGGGAAGGTGGGGCGAGCAGCGCCCGGGTTCCGGCCGGGCGCTGCGCGGGGGCGGTCACGGGGCGGGCGTCAGCCGGGCCGGGCAGAAGGTCGCGCTCATCCCCTCGGCGAGGTTGATCCACATGAACGAGCCGCTGGTCAGCTCCCGGTCGGTGCGGAAGAAGCAGTCGGCCAGCTCGGGCCGCCCCTTCTCCGCGAGAACCGATGTGAGGTGCGGGATCGCGTGCGCTGAGACGGCACGGATCGCGTCACCCCGGTCCGCGAAGTCCACGGTGATCGGCGGAATGTTCCAGTCGGTATCGAAGTCGATGCGGTAGGCGGTCACGGGCTGCTCCTTCGGGTCGAGTTGGGGATCACGGGGCGGGGTGGGTGGCGGCGGTGAAGCACGCCTCGCAGTTCCGGTCGCCACACGGCTCACCAGCGGCGTGCGCGGCGCCGATCCGGTCCAGTTCGGTGCGGATCTCCGGGTCGTTGACGATCGCGTCTGCGATGGAGAACGCGAGCTTCCACGTGTCGACGTTGCAGTTGATCTCCTGGGCCAGCAGATGGCGGAGACGGTCATCGGCGGGCGGGTAGGTCACCGCTGCACCGCCTTCGAGATCAGCTCGGCGAGCGGCGGGATCGGCTCCCCGCTCCGGGCGTTCGCCGACGCGCACCCGTCCAGCCAGTCCGCAACCTGCATCGCCAACTCCGGCGTGAACGTCGCGGCCAGCACGCCCTCCGGGCCGCCGATCGCGCCCGTGACACCAGCCGCCCAGCCCGAACCCCAGTACGTGTTGATCGCCATCGCCCGGAACGCATGCTCGGCGAAGGTGCGGAGACGGGCCGCGGACTCGTGCACGGCCAGCGCCGGAGACGGGGGCGGGAGCTCGACGGCGGTCACCGCTGCACCGCCCCAGCCTTGGCGTGCGCGCAGTCGGCCCACGCGACGACGGGCGGGAACGGGTCGGCGTCTCCCGGCGGCGGCTCGGAGCAGGCCTCGCAGACCTCCATCGACTGGAAGTGCGAGCATGCCTCAAGGCTGGTGATCTCGTTGCCGTTGTCGTCGAAGAACTCGTCGCACTCCCGCTCCAGGCACTCCAGCCCGGCGGCCTCGACGGTCACCGGCCGGTGCTCCGGCTTCGCAGCCCCTTGCTGCGGCCGGGTGTGGGAACGGTTCTCGCAGCGAGACCACGGGATCATGTCGCCGGATTCGGCGGTGCAGGCCGGGCAGCCGGTTCCGGCGGGAGCGGACAGGCAGAGGATGCCGTCGTCGTAGGGCTGGTGGCCCAGCGTCATCCACTCGTCCCAGGCGTCGGTGTGGCGCTCGGGGATCGGCTTGTGGGGGCAGTGCTCGGTTTCGGCGTCCCAGTAGAACTGCTTGGGCTCGTGGTCGTGGAGTTCGGTCATCGGGGTTCTCCTTCAAGTGGGCTGTTTTGTCCTGCTATCGGTGGTTCAGGTGCCGAGCGGAGCGGTCACGCGCCTCGCTGGCGTTCGCGGCGCCGGACGACCTCCGGGACCCTGGAGCGCTCCCGGGCTGTTAGAGAGCCACACAGGGACCTTCTCGGGGCCGCGGCGGGCCAGGGGTGCGGTTGTGGGCAGGACCGGTCCCCGACGCGGGCATCACGCGGCCCGGTGTTCGGCTGGCAGATCGGCGTCGCAGTAGAAGCCGATCGTCAGCATCGGATGGCCGTCCGCCGACGTGTGCTGCCGGACGACCTTCCACACCGCGGTCGCCATGCAGGCCGGGCGGCCGTCCTGCTGGCGGTGGAAGTTCGTGGTGCAGTCCGCGTAGTCGCTGTAGTCCGGCAGCAGCCAGCCCCTTGCGCTGTGGTGGGCGCGGACGGCGGTCTCGTCGCGGCCGACGAACGCCGGGTCGCCGTCGACGATGAGCCGGTCATAGACGGCGGCGATCTTCGCCAGGTCGCGGCAGGATCCGTCGCAGCGCTCGCCGTTCAGCCGCATCACCTCGGAGCCGGTGCGGGCCAACTGCCGGGCATGCAGCCGCTGGTGGAGTTCCTCCGCGGTCGTCCAGTCCATGTCGGCGGCGGTCCACTTCGGGCTGCGGGTGCAGCCACGAAAGTGCTGGACGGCGACGAGGGTGGCCAGGTTGGTGTACTCGTCGCGGCGCTTGGACTGCATCCACAGCCAGCGGGCGAACGTCGGCCGCAGTGTGATCAGCGGGAGACTGCCGTCGCCGGTGCAGCCGTGGGCGTACAGGCGGCCGTTGCCGCGGAGACGAATCTCGTCGCCGCACCAGTCGCAGCGGCCCAGGTTCGGCAGCGGGACGGGGGTCGGCTCCGTCGTGTGGGCGGGCCAGGTGGTGATCGTGGCGGTCATGCTGCGTCCTCCTCGGCGTTCCGGTGCTGGACGGTGGGCAGTTGGACGACGGCTGCCTGGTCGCAGCGGATGCAGGAGCAGCGGCCGTGCATCGGGGTGGGGCCGGTCGCGGCGGCGCCGATGGGCCAGCCGCCACGATGGGCAAGCGTGTGGCCGTAGTCGGCCGGGGCGGGTGCGGCGGCGGGCTGGGGTTTGGCCGGGGCGGGTGCGGCGGCGATGACTGAGCGGAGGTAGTCGCCGAGGTCGCCCTGCTTCCGCATGGCTGCGATGTCGTCGGTGCTGAGCTGGGGCATCAGGGGGCCTCCATGTCGACGAAAGATGCGTAGTGCAGCTGGGCGGCGACGGTGACGTCCCCGATCTGGCCGCCGCGGTGCTTGTCGACGATCAGGTCGGCTTCGCCTGCTCGAGGGCTCTCGCGCTCGTAGGCGTCTTCGCGGTGGAGCAGGATGACGATGTCGGCGTCCTGCTCGATGGAGCCGGATTCGCGGAGGTCGGACTTGGTGGGCCGCTTATCTTGGCGCTGTTCGGGGCCGCGGTTGAGTTGCGCCAGGATGATCACGGTGATGCCGAATTCGCGGGCGAGGAGCTTGATGCCGCGGGACAGCTTGGAGACTTCGTTCTGCCGGTTCTCCGCCTTGGGTGCGGTCATCAGTTGCAGGTAGTCGACGATGACGAGCCGCAGGCCGTCGGCGCGCACGTGGTGGCGGACCTTGGCGCGCAGGGCGGGCAGGGTGAGGCTGGAGACGTCGTCGATGTACAGCGGCGCTGCGGCGATCTTCTGTCCGGCTTCGGCGGCGCGGGCCACGCCGGCGTCGTCGACGATGCCTTGCTTGAGGTGATGGAGGGCGACGCGGGCCTGGGCGCACAGGATGCTGTTGGTGATCTCGTCTTCGCTCATCTCGAGCGTGTGCAGCAGCGTCGGAATGCCGTTCTTGATCGCGGCGGCGCGGGCGAAGCCGGTGGCGATGGTCGTCTTGCCCATGGCCGGGCGGGCGCCAATGACGACCATCTGGCCGGGCGCCCATCCGCCGCACAGCAGCTTGTCCAAGTCCATGAAGCCGGTGGGGATGCGCTGTTCGTTGGTGGGCGGGGTGATGCAGCGGTCGAGGGCGGCGCCGACGAGTTCCCGGATGTGCTTGGCCTGCCGGGCGGCGTCGGGCTTGGCGACGCCGTCGAGGGCGTCTTGGAGGGCGGCGACATCGGTGTCGGGGTCGAAGGCGGCGCTGTTGCCGCGGCCGGCGGCGTCGTGGCCGAGGGCGACGATGCGGGCGGCGATGGCTTTCTTGGCGACGCGTTCGGCGTGCCAGGAGGCGGCGCCGGGCTGCGCCCACCGGTACAGCTCGGAAAGTTCGTTCTCGGCGAGGGGGCGGACGGGCATGCGTCCGTCGGCGTGCCAGGCCTCGAGCTGGCGGGCGATGGGCAGCCAGCGGATCTCGCCGTCGCGGAAGCGGGTGCGGAGTTCTTCGACGGCGAACCACACCCAGCGAAGTTGTTCGGTGCTGATGTCGGCGGGGTCGAAGCCTTCGGCGGCGAGTTCGTCGACGATCTCGGGGCGGGCCATGGCGGAGGCGGTGACGACGCGTTCGGCTTCGATGTCGCGTGGCATGCGGGGGCCGAGGCTGTCGTTGGCGTCGGGGTTGTCGTCGCGCCACAGGTCCCAGTCGGGGCTGTCGATGTCGGGCTCGGTTGTCACGCCTGCGGCTCCTTGCCTGGTTCGGAGATCTGGGCGTTCCAGCAGTGCTCGCAGTTCCGGTCGCCGCAGTGCTCGCCTGCGGTGTGGGCTTCTGCGATGCGCTTGAGTTCGCCGCGGACTTCGCGGGAGGTGACGATCCCGTCGGCGATGAAGAACGCCAGCTTCCAGCTGGTGACGTGCGGATTGATCTCCTGCGCGATCAAGTGGCGCAGGCGGTCATCGCGGGGCGGGTAGTCGCTCACGCGGCCTCACCCCGGCGGCGGTCCGGGCCGGTGAAGACGACCCGCTCGCACATCTCGATCAGGCGGCTGGTGACGCGATCGCCTAGACGCTCGGCGATCTCCTTGGGCAGCAGGTTCGAGGTGATCAGCGTCGGGAGATGGTGCTCGTACCGGTGGTTGATCAGCCGGAAGTTCACTTCCTCGGTGAACTCGGTGGGCTTGCGGTCGGCACCGAGGTCGTCGATGAGGAGGATGCGGGCGTCGCGGTACTTGCGGAACTCGGCTTCGGAGTCGATGCCGTGGCGGGGGCGCAGGGCCGCGTACAGGTCGGCGGTGGTGGTGACGACCCAGCGGGCGGCGACGCCGGTAATGGCGAGCTCCCGGATGGCGCCGTAGGCCTCGTGCGTCTTGCCCGTGCCGGTCGGGCCGAGCAGCAGCAGGGAGCGGCCCTGGAAGACGGACGCCACCGGGGCGCTGCGCTCCGCCTGGTGGTCGCGGGCGCTGGCGACGAGCTCCTGCATCCAGGTGTGGATCGCGGGGTTGTCCACGGTGGCGGTCCGGTAGTGGAACGGGACGATCTTCGCGGCTTCGGTGATCGAGTAGCGGGCGACGTTGGCCGGGGTGTACGGGTCGGTCTCGCCGGAGTTGAGCCAGTCGACGGTGACGCCGCGGAGGGCGAGCAGCTTCTCGAGGTGGAAGCGCTTCGGGTTGATCGGCGGAATCCACTGCATGGTCAGTCCCATCCCTGGTGGTAGTCGGAGTCGTTCGCGGGGTTGCGGTGCGGGCCGCTGTGCGATGACGGCGGGGTGTCGATCGGGTCGTCGTAGCTGCCTGCGTCGAGCCAGGTGTTGGAGTAGGGCGTGTAGTTGTTGTCTTCGTTTTTGCGGGCGAAGGCGTAGGCCTTGGCGGCCTTGACGATGTGGCCGGGATCGGCGCCGCGGTCGAGCGCGTCGCGCCACGCCTGCTTGGTCTTCTCGGGCTTCATGGGGCGCGGGTAGAGGAGCCAGAAGTCGCCGAAGAGCTTCCAGGCGTAGTCGCGCTCTTCGTCTCCGTGCGCCGCTCGAGAGCCGTCGCGGGCGCCATAAGAGTCTTTTGGTTCAGCTCTTGGTTCTGTCTTTTGGTTTGGGTGACGTGGGCGTCGCCCCTCCTGCGACGTGGACGTCACCCCATCCGCGACGTCGGCGTCACCGGTGACGTCCACGTCACCCCTGACGTCCACGTCACCCGTCATATCGGGCGTCGCACTGTCTGAGCTGGGCTTCTTCTTTCCGCCGCGCCGACGGGATGACGCCAGCGTCACCCGTGACGTCCGCGTCACCTCATCGGAGCTGGCGCGACCTCCCGGAACGACGAGATGGAGAGCCAGGTCGTACACCTCCGGCCGTTTCCCCTGCGGCAGGTGAGCAGCCTTGCTTTGGTCGCCGAGCCGGATGAGGCCGAGCTCGCGGAGCTGCTTGAGGTCGCGCTGGACGGAGCGCTCGGCCTTGCAGGCGTAGGCGGCCAGCCGGGCGACCGACGGGTAGGACCCGCGGCCTTTCTTGTCGGCGTGGCGCGCTAGTCCCGTCAGGGTGGCGACGAGCTGTGCGGGCATCGGTGGAGCCTTCTCGAGCGCCCAGTCCATGGCCTCAGTGCTCACTTCTGATCTCTTCTCAAGGAGGGGTGTCTCTCGGGTGGCGACTGTTCTTGGACAGCCCTCATGGAGGCTTCGGCGGGGCGGAGTTGATGCCCCGGATGCACTTCGATCCTACCGCAGGGTGCCCGTGCACCCGAGGGGCAAACGAGAGGCACTCCGTAACAGAGTGGTGCCTAGTCAGTGCACGGTCAGCTACGCTGGTTGTATGACGACGAAGGGAACGCCCGGCCGCGTGATCCGTGTGGACGACGAGACGTGGGCGGCATTCGGAGAGGTGTGCGCAGCCAAGGGTCTGTCGCGCGCCGCTGACCTGCGCGTCTACATCAACCGCGAGATCGCCGCCCACAAGCGCCGGCAGAAAGCCGACTCGTCCGGCTGATCGCATCCCTCCCCCTTCCTCCCGGCCCCGCGATGGCGGGGCCTTTGTCGTGTCTGGCTGATCGGCTAGCTGATGGCGGGGATGACGATCCAGCCGGGTTCGGCGGCGGGCATCACGCCGAGGGCCTCGGCCGCGGCGGCCAGCTGCCGGTTCCAGCTGGCGTACTGCTCGGGCGCGACGTCCTGCGGGCGGACGGTTCCGTAGCCGCCGAGGTCGATGTCGTGGTGCTGGGTGACGAGGTAGCTCTTCTCGCGGTCGTAGGCGCCGGCGTTGAGGAAGCCGACGTCGGTTCCGGAGGGGACGCCGTCCTCGAGGCGCCCGGCGTCCATGTCGGGGATTTGGAAGCCGTAGGCGAAGTAGGCGGAGTGGTAGAAGCCCATGTCGGTGGTCCTTTCGGTGGCGGTACGGATGGGTCGTTGCTAGCGGCCGGTACGCGGCCGGCGGGTCACGCGGCGGCGGGCAGGTCGTCGTCTGCGCGCTGGTGGAGCACTCGGAGGGCGTGGGCGGCCTGCTGCCAGACGACGCCGTTGCCGAGGGCGCGGAGCATGGCGGACCGGGTGAGGCCGGGGGTGTCGGTGACCCAGCCGTCGGGCAGACCCATGAGCCATTCGGTGAAGACGGGGCTCAGTCGTCCCAGAGCATCAGTGGGCCAGGGGGCGGGCCGTCCGAGGACTCGTTCCCAGCGGCGGATGGCGGGTCCGTAATCGCCCCAGTCAAGGTCGGGTTGCCCCGGCCGTAGGTCGAGGACGTTCGCTCGCTGTCCGCTGCGGCCGGTGTCGGCAGGAGCTGCCCGCTGAACACGACGTCCGAGAGCGTCCAGCCCTCGTTGACGTTCGGGTTGTCCCGCTTCCGTCCCGCCGTCGCGTTCCTGGTGCCCTTCGCGTCCCCGGCCATCGGCGTCGGCAGCAGCTTCGGCGGCGCAGACGGGGCAGTCGTCGGGGCATCGGCCGGGCTGTCCGAGTTCTGGGTCGGTGCAGTGAAGGCATCCGTTGCAGAGCCCGTCGGTGGCGTGCTCGGACTCGGGGCAGAGGCAGGTGGGGCAGGCGGGGTCGACATCTGCCGGACGGCTATCGCCAGCGGCGTCCCCTGCCCGTTCCCGTTGATCCCCTTCGCCAGGTTCCGCTGCCGCCTGGCCTCCCAGGATTCCAGCGATTCCCCGTCGTTCGGGTTCGTCGCCGTGGGTGTCGGCAGCAGGTTCACCACGACCTCGTTCAGCGGCCGGGCGTTGCGGTCCATCAGATTCGACTCGCCCGACTTCCAGTCCCGCGCCGCCGGGGTGGGCAGCAGATGCTCCACCTCGTCCGCCAGCGTCGGCCCGTGCCCGCCCTGCTTCCGCTTGTCCGGATGCTGCGAGCCGCCGTTCGACCCGAGATTCGACGTCGGCGTCTTGAACAGCTTCCGCGTCTCGTCCCGCAGCCCCCAGCCCGCCGACGATCCCCGGTCCGTCCCCCCGTCCGACGCCACCGGCGTCGAGAGCAGCCGGCCAGGCGCGAATGATGATGCGGCGCCTGCGGTGAGGTGCGCCGATTTCGTCGGCACCGAAGCGACCCCATTCCGCATCGAGCCCGAGGGTGGCCAGGTCCCCAAGGACAGCTCCGCATGCCCGCAGTACATGCTCAGTAGGTCCGTCTCCCAGGCACCACGGGCAGGGTTCCAGGTCGCTGGCAGCGGGAGCCGAGAGGAGCCCTTCGACATTTTCAATCACCACGAGTTTCGGTTTGAGGATGGAGATGGCGTGGGCCATGTGGGTCCACAGGCCGGATCGGGAGTCGGGGGTGAGGCCGACGCGGCGGCCCGCAGAGGAGACGTCCTGGCAGGGAAAACCCCCGGTCAGGATGTCGATGGGGCCGTGCTCCTCGATGACGGCGGCCCAGTCGACCTTGGTGATGTCGCCGAGGTTGGGGACGCCGGGCCAGTGCCGCTCAAGGATCTTCGCCGCGAACTGGTGCTTGTCCTCGCGGCCCTTCTTGTCCGGCGGCTCGTACTGGGAGTGCCAGACGACTTCGGCGTCGTAGACGTCCATGACCGCGAGGTCGAGGGCGCCTGTGCCGGTGAACAGGGAGCCGATGCGCAGGCTCATGTGGCTCCTCCGAAGATCGCGCGGAACTGTTCCCGCATGGGCTGGTCTTCGACGTGGTCGGGGTGGACGCATCCGTCGTGGTCGCAGCCGGCGCGGACTTGGCCGACGGGTTCGCGGCCCCACCGGATGCGGAAGGCGATACGCCGGATGGATGCTTTGGGTCCTTCGTGACCGAGCCGCAGGGTGTTGGCGGCGTGCGGCCACAGAAGGTGCCCGCCGTCGACAGGTTGGGCGAGCCGCCAGAACCGGTCTTCGGGGCTGCCACTCGGGGTGGGGCCGGGCTTGTGCTGGGGCAGGCCGAGTTCGGCGCGCAGGTCGCGGGCACGGCGGCGGGAGACGTGCAGTTGCCGCTCGATCGCCTTGTCGCTGTAGCCGGCGTGGAGGAGCTCCTCGATGGCGGCGCGGATCATGCGGCCACCTGCTCGGGTCGCTGGCTGAACGCCCGGTACAGGTGGCTCTTGGTGACGCCGAGCCGGTGGGCGGCCTGAGCGGGCGTGTAGCCCTGGGTGTTGATCAGCCAGCGGGCGTCTTCGGCGATAGAGGTGTAC
Organism: Streptomyces sp. SGAir0957; assembly: GCF_043523415.1. NCBI lineage: Bacteria > Bacillati > Actinomycetota > Actinomycetes > Kitasatosporales > Streptomycetaceae > Streptomyces > Streptomyces sp. SGAir0957. The sequence continues at coordinate 7,593,843 of NZ_CP027293.1, read as the reverse complement.
CGGTCGACGTGCTCGCCCAGATCCGGGGTTGCTGCGGGGCTGTCGATGTAGTCGTCGTCCCAGGCGGCCGGTGGCGCCCAGCCGTTGGCGGTGGCTCGCCGCTTGGCTTCGTCGACGAAGCGCGGATGGACACCGCGGGTGGCCGGGTCGACGTTCCACAGGCGCTCGTACAGTTCGGCGACACGTCGGACGGTGTCGGCGGCGACGACGTCTTGGCGGACGTGATCCCAGATGAGGCGGTGGTGCTGGATGCCCATCTCCGCGCCGAGGCGCTTCTGTGGCCATCCGTTGGCGATGAGTGCCTGGAGCCGGCGGCGGGTTCCGGTGCCGTCGACCCGCGCCATGGGTGCAAGCTGTTCGAAGGATGGCTTGATGGCGAGGATCTTGTCGGCGGTGGTGGTGCGGACCCGTTTCGTGCGCGGGGCGCCTTCGTGGGGTGCGCCGTAGAGGATGCGCGAGACGGCGCCGCAGGAGACGCCGGCGAGGCGGGCGACGCGCTGCCAGCCGATGCCGTGGCTCATGAGCATGCGGATGTGCTGTCGGACGGGTTCAGCGTCGACGAAGGGCTGCCAGCGGCCGTAGGCGACGAGCCGGTTGCGGGTGCGGTCGTATTCGGCACTGCGCGCGAGGCATTCCGGGCGGCGGCAGTTGTAGTTCTTCAGGCAGGTGAGGTTGCGATGGTGGGGGGCTTGGCGGACGGCGGTGGTCATGTGCGCCTCCCGGGGAGTGAGCAGCCGATGAAGAAGCCGGCGAGTGCGGCAAGGAGAACGGCGGCGGTGAGCGTCCAGCCGTTGACGGGGACCGTGGCGAGGAGGTCGCGGATCACGTCTGCCTCCCGTGTCCGTGGTCGATGACGCATCCGATGGCGGCGCAGGCGGCCCCGGTGAGCGCCCCGAAGGTGATCAGGGCGGCGAGGGCGAGGGCCGGGTGGGCGAGGAGGGTGCTCATCACGCCGCCGCCTTCCGCTGCTCGACCCGGCGGGCGATGCGGGCCTCGAGATGCAGCCGTCCGGCGGCGGTGAGCCGGTACTCGCACACCCGCTTGCCGTGCGCCTTCGGGTTGATCGACACGACTTCGCCGACGACCTCCAGGACGACGGGGTGCTCCTTCTCGACGAGGGAGCGCAGGTACAGTCCGGCCTTTTTGCAGTCGTCCTCGGGGAGGAGGAGGCGGAAGTCGTTGGAGCCGAACGGGCGGCTGCTGCGGCCGAGGTGGAGGACGGCCTGGTCGAAGACCGCTTCCGTCCACTGGTCGACGGGGCCGAGGGCGCGGAGCAGCCGGTTGGCGCGGGCCTTCGCCTGCTCGGGGGTGATGGAGGTCGTCATGGCGGAGTCCTTCCGGGATGGGATGCTGGGTTCCGGGTCGGCCGCATTACGGGTGCGGCCGGCCCGTGGCGTGCGGGCTAGAAGGGGACTTCGTTCTCGGGCCTACCGAGGGCGAGCTCCTGGAGTCGGTTGCCGATGGCGTCGTGGAGGTCGGCTCCTGCCAGCCGCAGTTCGTAGGCGATGGCGCGGGCCCACGTGCGGACCTCTTCGTTCTTGCTGTCGATGAGGGCTTCGGCGAGGTGGCCGACGATGACCCGCTCCATGGCGCGGATCCGCTGCTCGGCGGGATGGATGGGCGCCCACGGGCCGCTGGCGGCTTCCGGTGCGGGCTGGCCGTGCTTGTCGTAGGCGTCCTCGTGGATGCGTCCGCAGTCGCCGCAGCGCCGTTCCTCGTCGCCCATGAGGGAGCAGGGCATGCGGCCGGTGTCGAGGACGTGCTTCAGGTCGCGGATGTTGCGCAGGTAGATGAGCCGGTAGTCGGAGTACTGGCGGGTCAGGTCATCGAAGGGGGAGTCGGTCTTGGCCTGGTAGGCGTCGGCGACTTCCTGCCAGCGTCCGAGGAGGGTGTCGAGGAGTTCGCGGGGCGGGGTCTGCGGTGTCTCGGTCTGGTCGATGGTCATGGCGTGTGGTCTCCTTTTTGGAGGTCGCCCCGCACGGCCCGCGGGGCGACTCTCGGTGGGTGCGGGCTACTTGGTGGGCTCGCCGGCCCACGGGTCGTCGTCGGGCGGGGTCTGCTTCTTGCCACCGCCCGCGTTCTTCTTGATCTCGCTGCCGGTGATGCGGGCCTGCGGGAACGCTTCGTCGACGGCGATCTCGCGGCGCTGGATCGACTTGTGAGTGATGAGCAGCTGGGCGATGTCGGCGCCGTTCCACTGGGCGCGCGGGCGGCCGAGCTTCTGCTCCAGGCGGTCGGCGTTGATGCCGAGCTGCTGGAAGACCTGGACGGCGCCGTCGATGCGCTCCGGGAGGGGCTTGCCGTCGCCCTTGGCGAGGGTTTCCCGGCAGAGGTCTTCGGCCTCTTCGATGAACCAGTCCGGGATCACCGCGAAGATCGCTTCACGGAGGCGGCGGGCGCCGTTGTTCGCGTTGTTCTCGTAAATGTCGCGCAGGTCGATGAGGGCTTCGACCTTGCCCTTGGCGAACTTGGCGTGCGGAACGATGAAGGTCAGTACGTGCCGGGTGTTGGCTTCGACGTCCCACGCCCACGCCTGCATCTCGGACTGGCGGTACTCGTCGTCGCGGCGCATCTCGGTGACGCCGTACTGGATGTTTCCCCAGGTCTGGGCGAGCGCCTTGGCGAGGTGGATTGTCGATCCTTCGACGGCTCCCCCGGCGCGCGGGAAGCGGAAGCGGGACTTCTCGGCGAGGGCCATGGAGCTGCAGGCGGCCTGCATGGCGGAGCGGGAGCGGTCGACCTCGCGGGGGAACTGGCGGGCCACATAGATAGCGGCCTGCACCTCGGCGACGGCACGGGACTGCTCGACCGCGGTGGACTGGCCGATGCGGTCGGGGCCTTGGGCCTGCTGGACGGGGAAGTTCATGAGAGGTAGAGCTCCTTGTCGCGGTTTTCGGCGTAGCCGGGGAGGGCGAGGTAGTTGGGTTCGTGGTCGGCGTAGCCGGGCCAGTAGCCGTCGGCGGTGCACTTGGCGAAGATCTCGATGGCGTGCCGGTTCTTGGCTTCGGCGATGACGCGGGAGCCGAACTCGATGCCGATGACGTTCACGAGGTACGGGGGCTTCTTCTCCTGTGCGATGAGGAGGAGTTCGGCGTCGATGCCGCCGAGGCCCAGGGCGCGGGCGCCGGCCTCGTACCAGTCGGCTTGCTGGTTGTAGCCGTACTTGTCGATGTCCTTCTGCATCGCTTCGTTGCTGGCGTCGGTGGTGGTCTTGTAGTCGGGGATGATCAGGCGCCCGCCCTGGATGGAGGGCAGCCAGTCGAAGCGGACGCGCCGGCGGATCCCGGACGGTTCGTCGATCCAGAACCCGGACTGTTCGGGCGCCCCGTAGGCGGGGTCGAGGAGGGCGGCGGCGAGCGGGTGGCGGCGGATGGCGTCGGCCATGTCGGTGACCATCTGCATCTCGTGCTGCTTGAGCGGGATGGCGCCCATGGCGCGGGCTTCGGCGACCTCGGCTTTGGCGGCCTTGGTGTTCCAGGTGTCGTGGTCGACGACGACGAGCTTGGGGCCGTTGCCGAGGACCATCTTGTGGGCGGCGTTGCCGTAGTCGAACGTCTTGGTGGCGGGTTGCGGGTGGTCCTGCTCGTACCGGAACTTGGCAGGGCAGGAGGGGGGCAGGAGCTTGCGGGCGCCGGACGACGACAGGGACGTCTTGTCGGCGTGGTAGTCCTCGTTGGAGAGGTCGTTGTGCAGGCCCAGGGCGGGCGCTGCGGGGGCGTCGACCTCGACGGCGGCGGTCATGCGGTCCGCCTGGTGCAGTCCTCGCAGCGTCCGGTCTCGACGTCGAACGGACCGTCGGTGTCGCCGCAGTGGGGGCACCTGAGTGGCGCCGCCTGCTTTGTGGTGCTTTCGGTGCTCATGTGATCTCCATGAAGGTGTGCTGATGGGGGGCGACTCGCCCCGGACGGGGGGTGGCGGGGCGAGTCGCCCTGGGATGCCGCGGGCGGGGAGGTGGCCCGCGGCGGGCTATCGGGTTGTGGTCAGAGGCGGACGGGCATGAGGACGTGCTGGTAGCTGCTGGCCTCGGGGTCGGCTGCGGTGATGACGGCCGGCCGGGTGGGTGTGGTGAGGTGGACGCGCACGTCGGGGACGTTGGCGGCGGTGAACGCGTCGAGCAGGTAGCCGGAGTTGAAGGCGATCTGCAGTTCGGGGCCGCCGAGGTGCTGGCCGTCGATGTGGTTGAGGGCGACAGCCCCGGTGTCGGCGCCGACGGCGCGGACGGTGATGTCGTCGCCGCCGAACCCGAGAAGGATCTTGGGTTTGCCGTCGCCGGTGACCAGCGTGGTGCGGCGGACGGTGTCGACGAGTTCGGCGACCGGCACGATTGCCTCGGTGTCACCGGTGGTCGGGAACCGCTTGTAGGGGATCCGGTTGCCGGGGTCGATCAATCCGATGGTGGAGCTGCGCACCTGGTCGCCGACCCCGACGGTCTTCCCGGCCAGGGACAGGCCGATGGTGCCGTCCAATCCCTTCACGGCGGCCTCCAGGAAGCTGCCGACCATCAGAGTCTCCAGCCGCCCATGCTCGCGGGCCGGGGTCCACGGGATGCTGCGGGCCGCCATGCGATACCGGTCGGTGGCCCACACCAGAAGCTGGTCGCCCTCGGCGGCGAACTCGATGCCGGAGCGCCACAGTTCGTTGCCGATCTCCTTGTAGTTGTACTGGGTGGCCTTCGCCACCTGCTTGACCGCGGCCAGCAGGTCGCTTGCCTCGACGGTGCCGTCCACGTTACGGCGGGCGGCGAGCCCCGGATAGTCGTGGGCCGGGAAGACACTGAGCCGGAACACATCCCGGTCGGCGGTGATCTCCAGCTGCTGGTTGGCGTCGGCGAGCTCCACGAGCTCCGACTTGTAGGCGGACATCACCTGGGCGGCCATGAGCCCGGAGACCGCGATACGGCCCGGCTCCATGACATCGGCGGGCAGGGTGGCGCGGGCGTCACCGCAGTCGCTGATGCCGGAGACCGTCACCTGGTCTTCGCTGGCCTCGATGAGCAGGCACGACAGAATCGGATTCGACGGCTTCGCATCCAGTTGCTTGGCCGCCCAGGTGAGCAGATCGGCGAACTGGCGTCGCGCGAGCCGGGCCTTCACGCCGCCTCCTCCTCGGGCTGCGCCTCGGCCGGGTGGACGGCGTCGGCGGGCAGCGCGTAGGCCGCGCCGGATGCGACGCCGACGGTGACCCGGTCGTTGCCGTTCGCGGTGTAGCGGGCGATCACGATGCCGTCCGTGACGACGCCCTCGTGGTCGAAGGTGACGCGCTCGAAGCCGTCGGGCAGCCCCAGCGGCTCGGGCTTGGCGTAGCCCTCGGTGCGCAGGTCGGTGAGCGGGAACAGGTACAGCTCGTCCATGGGGTTCTCCTGGTGGTCTTGGCCGCCGGCCGTTCGGGAGCGGATCACCGCCCGGCCGGCGGAGTGCTAGGCGGTTTCGTGCTCGTCGATCCACTGCTGGGCGATGCGGCTGGCGTAGGACCGGTAGACGGTTTCGCTGGTGTCCCGGTCGACGACCCAGTACGGGGTGGCGCGGTAGTCGTAGTTCGCCGTCTTGTGCACGTAGTGGCGTCCCCGCTCCCCGTCCTCCCGTTTGCGGATCAGGCTGATCTGAATAAGGTGCTTGCCGCGGTGGTCCGTGTAGCGGTGCCATCCGCGCAGCCCGTGCAGTTCGGTGTAGGCGTCGAGGCGGTCGGCGTGCCACTTCCGGTCCTGCTCGGGCGCCGTCTCCTCGGCGGCGGCAAGCAGTCCCAGCACGGCGGCCTCCCGGCAGGAGTGCCATTCGCGGACGCCGCGCCCGGTTTGCTCGCATTCGACGGCTCGGCGGGCGAAGGCGCGTGCCTGGTGTCGGGCGACAGCGGTGAAGTAGTCGTCAAAGGACTTCATCGACCAGTCGTCGATCGAGTCGCGGTCCGGGAGCGGCCCGTCCGGCATGCCGGAGAGGTCGGTCAGGTGGACGGCGGGGTCGATCGTCGTCACGACGCCTCCTTCAGGGCCGTCCGCCGCATGGCGTCGCCCGTGGGCCTCAGCAAGGCCGGGCTCTCCCAGCCGCGGGCGAGGTAGTGGGCGGTGTCAGAGGCGTCGCAGATGACGCGCCCGTCCGGGGCGAGCGTCCAGTCGCAGTCCTCGATGTACTTCACGGCGGCGTCCCGGCTGTAGACGGCATAGTCGGTGTCCATGCCGCACACGTCACAGGTCGGCAACCAGCTCAACGTCGACACGATCGGCATCACGCCACCACCTTGAGGGCGGGCAGCTTCTGGGTGAGGGCGCTCGCGCTTTCCAGCTCGGAGATCCGCAACTGTGCGGCGGCGAGAAGTCCTTCGGCGATGTCGGCGCGCGCCCGCTGGGTGCGAAGCTGGGCGACGGTCTCGTGGAGCCGGTTGCGGTACCAGGTGACGCGGCGACGCAGTCCGGCGTTCTCCTGCTGCAGGATCGCGTTGTGCTCCCCGGCGCGGCGTTTGCCGTGCCCCTTGAGCCAGCTCATGACGCCTCCGCCCGCAGTGCGTCCGCCGTGCTGGTCAGCAGGTCGATGGCGGCCTGTTTGCCGTTGCCGGGGTAGTCGCACCAGGCGGCCAGCGACGGCGCGTCGATGCGGGCCTCGACGGCCTGCTCGGCGGCGTGGGTGAGAGGGTCACCGCCCACGTGCCGGGGGGTGCCGTGCACGGCGATGTTGATGGCGCCGATCGCGTCGACCTGGCAGCGGTCAAGGTCCGTTCCGCCGGCGGCCTGCCGGGTGTTGTACAGGTAGTGCTTGCAGAACCCGTTCGCTTTGATGGTGTCGGCGGCCAGGTCGAGGACCGCGGCAACGTCGGCCCGGGTATGCGCGGTTGTGGTCACTGACCCTCCCGGAGAGCCGTAGATCATTACTGGCTGGGGGCCGAGGACGGCGTTGAGGAGTTCGCGGATGCCCTGCATGAGCTGTGGGTCGTTGGCGATCTGCCGGGCGGTGAGGTGCGGGTTTTCGGCGGCGACCTGGGCGGCGATGCGGCGGGCGGCTGCGATGCGCTGCTCGTCGGTGGTATCGCCGACGGTGAGGTCGGTGCCGATTTCGAGGCTGCTCACGCCGCCTCCCCGAGCTGCTGCACCGGCTCTGCCGTCGGCTGATGCATCGCGTGCGAGCAGGGGCCCCACTCCGGCTTGCAGGCGGGCACGTTGCGGGTCCGGCCGTCCAGGCAGATGTCGCAGAAGTGGGCGTAGTTGGGGTTGTCGAGGCATGGCTGGGTGGGCAGGAAGATGACCCCGTCCTCCAGGCAGCACCGCGGCGAGTTCAGGCCGCAGTGCCCGTACTGGTCACCCGACCGCCAGGTCCACACCCGGCCGAGCCGGTCGGTGACGTCCGGGTGCTCGGCCTGTTCGAGGGCGGCAAGCTCCTCGCGGGCGACCATCCACCGGGCGATCAGGTCATTGACAGAGTTCGCGGCGGTCACTGCTGGCCTCCGATGTCGTCGAGGGCGGCACGGATGTCGTGCTGCTGGTCGCGGGTGGGGTGGCCGCAGCCGGCGAGGTCGGCGGCGGCGATCAGGTCGGCGGTCGTGGCCGCATCCGAGTCCGTGTGGCCGTTCTCGGCGAGGACGTGGGCGGCGGCGGTGGCGTCGAAGGTCACTGGTCCTCCTGCGGGTTGAAGTCGTCGTCGGTGGCGTCGGTCCAGCCGCAGCAGGCCCAGTCGCCAACGTCGAGCGCGGCGATCTCGCGCTTGCGGGCGTCTTCGTCGGGAGCCCCGAACCGCCAGCCGATGGCGCACGTCTCCCGGGTGGCCGGGTCGACGTCGATGGTCAGGCAGTCGAAGCGGAGGTCGGCGTGCCTGCTGCTGCGGTAGATGCGTCCGGCCTCGAAGAAGCCTGGGTCGGGCAGCGTCCGCAGGTTGTCGGGGCGGATGGCGCCACGGGAGACCTTCGACGCGAGGATCGCCGCCGTCTCGGCCCGCTTCGGCTCGCCGTGGGCGTAGAACTCGCGCGACTTCTTGATCAGCCACGCGGTGACCTCGGAGTAGTCGCTCATGCCGCTGCCTCCGCTGTCTGCGGGAGGCTGCTGCTGTATCCCATGACGGTGACGGGCACGCCCTTGATGTCGGTGACGGCGGTGAGGTTCGCGCCGCCCAGGTAGGCGGTCAGGGAGATCTCGTTGTCGTCCAGGTCGAGGGCCTCGCGCCATGCTTCGAAGTCCCCGAAGCCGCCGTGTAGACGGACGGTGACCCGGTAGGCGTCGATCTCGAACAGCGGGGCGGGCAGCCCGGGGTGCTCGTTGAGGAGCTGCTGGGCGGCGGCGACGGCGTCCGCCATGTCGATCAGCTTCACGCTGCACCTCCGGTGCGGATGTCGATGTGGGTGAGGCAGATGCCGCCCGCGTAGCCGTCGACGGAGACGACCGGGTCGCCGGAGCCGAGCGTCCAGGCGGGAGTGCGGGTGACGGTGTGGAGAGCGCGGCACAGTTCTGCGTCCTGCGGGTCCAGATACCGGCCTTCGGCCTGCCGCTGCCGCACGGCAACCGCGAGAGGGTCATCCGGCCGAACGCCGGGATAGGCGACCACAGGCGTGCCGACCGGGTGCTTCGCGTTGAACTCGTCGGCGGTCACGAGACGCCTCCGGGGGTCCATCCGGGATAGTCCGCTGCCGTGGAGACCGGCTCGTCGGGGTGGGTGACGAGCCAGGCGGCGAGGGAGTCGAGGCGGGCGATGGCTGCCTGGCGGCGCTGGCGGGCGACGAGACGCTTGACGTCGGCCTCCACCTGCGCGGTCGGCGTGTCCAGGGCGGCGATCGTGCGGGTCTGCGTGGTCACGACGCGGCCTCCTTCCACTCGCCGCGACGGACCGTGCGCTGCACGAGTTCGGCGTTCGGCCAGCAGTCGCGGTACCTGGCTAGCCGGGATTCCTGATCGGCGCGGTCGAAGGTGCCACCGTCGAGCAGCACCCCGTCCTTGGGCCAACGGATGGCCGGGACGCGGATGCCGTACTCGACGACCTGCTCCCTTTCGGGACGCGCACCTTCGGCGGCCTTGCGGACCACGGCCACCCACTCCGGCACCGGCAAGGGGTTCTCCCAGCGGAGAGACTCCTCCTCGGCGCCGTCGCACACGGCGTGCACGTCGTTCAGGCAGCGGTTCAGGTGGGCCATTTCCTCGGCGACCGTCGGCTCGCTGCCGACGTACTTCGCCAGCTCGGCGCGTGCCTCGTCGCGTTCGGCGCGGACCGCAGCCAGCTCGGCGAGGAGCGCGGGCACGTCCTCGCGGGCGTGACCGGAGAAGTCGGCGTCGTAGTGGTGTCGGTCGGTCGTGTTCTCGAAGGACGTGAACGGCCCGAAGGCGACGGCGAACGGCGGGTGGGAGCAGCCGTACTCGGAGCAGTCGCAGTAGTCGTTCTCGACCTTCCACGGGCCGGGCGTTGCGGCCTCGGCCCGCTCGCGGATCTCGGTTTCGCGCTGCGGCGACAGGCGCTCGGTCACGACGCCGCCTCCTCGCCGAGAAGGGTCCGGGCGATCAGGTCCAGGCGATTCGCCTGGTACGCCGACCGCTCCATCGACTGCATGTGGCGGACCTGCTTCAGCGTGTCGGCGAGGATCGCGCTCAGCCGGTCGACCTCGGCGAGCAGGGCGGCTTCCCGCTCCTCGTCGGCGGCTTTCCGGAACTGGGTCGCCGTCTCCGGGTTGTTCGTCGTGTCGGCAATCAGCCGGAACGCGGCCTCCTTCGCCGTCAGGCCGTGCGCCACCGTCTGCGGCTCGGGCTCCTGATGCGGGGTGCGGGGCGTGGTCATGCCGCACCGCCCAGGGCGTCAACGGCATGCACGGAGTAGGTGGTCCAGGAAAAGCGGCTGCCCTTCCGGTTCCTGCGGCGCTGCATCAGCCGCCAGACCTCGCCGGGCCGGTACTCGTCCCAGCGGTAGTCGTAGTCGACCGGGTCGCCGTAGCGGAACTGCCGGTTGAGCAAGTCGTCCTGCGCCAGCCCCAACGTGGAGGCGACAGCTAGTGGGTGATCGCCGATCATTCCGACGAATGCGACGGGTGTTTCAATGGAGGACACGGGGTCCCCTTTCTTCTCAACGGTGGAGGTGGATCTCGGAGGCCCTGCTGCCGGTGTGTGGAAGCCCGGCGGTGGGGCCGACTGCCGTCTAGGCGGCGGCGCGGGCCGGCCGACGGTTGCGTCGGCGGATGGTCCCGACCTGGGCGTTGATCTCGGCGATCTCGATGAGCTGGGACTCGCTGAAGACGAGCCGCTTGCTCATGCGGTGGTGCGGAAAGCGCGGGCCTTCGCTGCCGTCGTCGGGGCGGTTGCAGCCGTCGCGGAGCCAGCGTTCGCCCGCTTCGCTGGCGGGGTCGTTGGGGTCCTGCAAGCCGAGCCGAATGGCGGCCTGCTTGACGCTGTAGAAGCCCTCTAGCGTCGTGGGGGCCAGCTTTCGGGTGGACATGTCACCTCTTCTCTGGGGGTTCCTCTTGGGGGTTGAGGAGCAGACGTTGGGAGTCGGCCGGCAGGCCGAGCGCGGTGCGGAGCCGGGCGTAGGTGTCCGGTCTCATGCGGGTGCGGTAGCCGTTCTCGAGGTGGCTGAGGTAGCGGCGGCTGATGCGCGCCTTCTCGGCCAACTCGGCGGTGCTCAGCCCTGCCTGCATGCGGAGCTTGCGGATTTCCGCCCCGTTCACCGTGTGGGTGGGTGGGGGTTGTTCCATGCACAGAATCTAGCGGTTTCTAGCGCCTTCGTCTAGCGGTTTCACGCTGCTTCTCGCGGAATAGCGTCGCTAGCGGGCGCATCGGCGGCGCATAAGCGGGGGCTGTGCCCCCATAAGTGCGTCAAGATTCAGCCCTAGTCGACCCCGGTCCTAGCTGGTCCTAGCGGGTCCTGGCAGGATGTGACCCATGGGTACTCCCGACCTCGAACGCCTCGCGGCGCAGGTGCGGCAACGGCGCGCCACGCTCGGACTCAATCTCGAGCCGGCCGCAGCCTCTGTCGGCATGAGCAAAGACACCTGGAAGAAGGTCGAGGCTGGTCAGAAGGTTCGCGACACGTCCTACGCCAGGGTCGAGAAGGCGCTCCAATGGGCACCCGGCAGCATCGGCCGGATTCTTGCAGGGAAGCAGCCGATCACTGCCAGCAAAAGCCAGGGCGGCGCCGACGACGACACGCGTCTCTCTACCATCCCCAAGCCGGAGCTCGAGCGGGCCGTCGGGGACGCTGTGCAGGCCGCCGCCATGCGCACGAAGGGATCGTTGACGGCAGACGAGATCCTCGAACTGAACGACCGGGTACTGCAAGAGCTGCGCGAACGCGGGATCTTGTAACCGAAGTTCAGCCTAAAGTCGTACAACCATTCGCAGCCCCGACTGTTCCCTGCATTTCGGGCCGCCACTTTGGTCCTCCGTGGTCCCAAAGCCCCGCTCACGTGGCAAAGTTGAGCTCGAATCACCTTGGGGGTCCCCGCAACCCGGAAGGGGGACTCGTTATGCAGAGCACCTTGCTGATAGCCGATCTTGGCCCTGTGTTCGAAGGATGGGCCGGGCGAGCCGACGACAGGATGTTGTGCGTAGCGCCTCCCGCGGCCGAGCAAGACCACGGTGCAAACCGCCGGTTCCGCGAGGTCGTGAGGCGCGCTGGAGGAGACTGTGAGGCCTGCCAAGGCTGCACCATTGGCCTAGCGCGCTGATCAGTTGGTCGCGGAGCCCTGGCGGTAGGGGGTACCTGCCAGGCGCCGCGCCCCAGGTACCAGGGAGTCCGCATGCCGCATCTGGAGTGGAGAGGCGAGAGCCTCCGCGTCCGCTGGGACAGCGGCCGGCTCAACCCGGCCACCGGCAAGAAGATCTGGGAGTCCAAGTCGAGCGCCGACTGGGACGAGGAGACCGCCTACAACTACGGCTTGGACCGCGAATCCGATATCCGTAACAACCGCGGCGTCGCCCGCGCGGACGGGCGGATCACTTTCGACGGCTGGGCCGATCTGTGGCTCAAGTCCCGCAACCTGGATCCGACCACCACCTGGCACTACCGGAAGCTGCTCCGCATCCAGTTGCGTCCCCAGTGGGGCCCGTCTCCGCTCGTCGAGATCACGACGATCAAATATCAGGCATGGGAGGCGAAGCTGTCGGCGCGGTACAGCCCCAGCTACGTGAAGCAGATCACCGGGCTGTTCAGCACGATGATGGGCGACGCGGTCACCCACAGGCCGAAGCTGATCGCTGAAAGCCCCGTCCCTCCGGCTACTCGCCGGCGCGGACGATATGTCCGGCCGAAGCGCGAGGAGAAGGAGACCGTCCCGCAGTCCGACCTGCACCAGCTGGCAGAGAACGCCCGGGTCGTGTGGGGATTCACCGGCTACGTGTTCATGCTGACGAAGGCGTACACAGGGATGCGGCTCGGCGAGATGTACGGGCTGCGGCGGGAGTTCGTCGGCCCGGCCTGGCCGGAGTGTGATCCGGACCGCAAGCGGCGGGAGAAGGCGTTGAAGCGGTACTGCGGCGACGATCCGATGGATGTGCTGCGGGTGCAGTGGCAGCACAAGTACGTCCGGGATGTGGAGCGCCCGGAGGAGACGGGTGTGCCGACGCTGGCGCTGCCGAAGTACGGGTCGGAACGGACGTTGGTGATTCCGCCGTTCCTGGCCGGTCTCCTCGCCCAGCTTCTCGATTCGCATGATTCGCAGTGGGTGTTTCCGGCGATGGGCGGCGGTCCGCTGCTGAGGACGGACTTTCACACGTTCATCTGGAAGCCGGTCCGTGACGGGCACAAGGGGCGTGAGGGGCGGTTTGCCCGGCCGCCGATTCCCAGGGTTGAGTCCTTCGCCGGGCGTCGGATTCACCTGATGAGGCACGCTCACTCGCCGATGCTGGAGGGTGCGGGGGTGGCGCCGGTCGCGGTCGAGGAGCGGCTGGGGCACATCGTGCAGGGTGTGCGGGGCGTGTACGCGGATGTGACGCCGGACATGGAGCGCCATATCGTCAAGGTGCTTCAGGAGAAGTGGGAGCGGGAAGAGAAACGGCGTGGCCAGCGAGCTTCCGGGAGCTGATCGTCTCCGTCTCCCATCCGTCTCCCATTGGCGGGATGCGGATCAAGGGGCCGTGAGGTCAGGACCAGGCAGGACGCTCACGCTGCGCAGTGCCGTACATGACGCAGTAGATCAGCAGGTAGCCGAGGCCGTGGCGGAGGTAGGTGCGGGCCAGCGGGCCGTTCCCGGCGAGCATCCGGACGTCGATGAACGGGGTGCGGCAGCGCGTCTGCCACCACAGCAGTGCGGCCGTGAGGACCGCGAACGGCGCGAGCAGCCACCACCGCGGGTCCGCCAGGTCGAGGAGGAAGAAGACGAGGACGGTCAGGGCGGTGGAGAACAGGCCGATGCCGAGCGGGTCCAGAGCCAGCTTGGGGCTCGGCTCGTCCCCGCTCGTGGCACGTGGCGGGTCGGCCGGGATCCAGACGAGGGCGCAGACGAAGGCGACGGCCGCGACGGGGACGTTCACGGCGAAGATGCCGCGCCAGCCGACGACGGTGACGAGCAGCCCGCCGAGCGTCGGGCCGACGGCGGCGCTGCCCAGCGCCGCGAAGGACAGCCGGGCCATCACGGGCCGCGGCGGGCGGCGCCCCACACGCCGCCCTTCGTCGCGCAGGACGGCCATCGCGGCCGGGTAGGCGGCGGACGTGCCGATGCCGAGGAGCAGCCGGGAGACGATGAGCCAGCCGAAGCCGGGGGCCACGGCGCCGACGACGCCCGAGGCGCACACGACGACGAGCCCCGCGAGGAAGACGCGGCGCGGGCCGAGCGCGTCGGCGAGCTTGCCGAGGACGGGCTGGGCGACGGCGCTGGCGAGGTAGAGGACGGAGATCAGCCAGGCCGTGTCGGCGGCGCCGATCCCGAAGGTGTGCCCGATCGCCACCAGGGCGGTGGAGATCATGGTGGTGTTGAGCGGGTTCAGGAGCGAGCCGAGCAGCAGCGGGGCGGTCAGCCGGGTGGCGAACCCCTGGACGGGCCCTGATGCCGGTTCGCGGGCGACGGCGGCCTTGGCCGGGGCCGTGTCGCTCGCGTCACCGCTCACTTGCGCACCAGGCGTTCCAGGAGCAGCGTCGCTTCGGCGAGGGTGCGCCGCTCGTCCGCGTCCAGCTCGGCGGCGAGGGCCTGGCTGAGCCAGCCGTGCTTGGCGGCGCGGACGGAGGCGAGGGTGGCGCGGCCGCTCTCGGTGATCGACATGACCGACTGCCGCCCGTCGTCCGGGTCCGGCGAGCGCGCCACGAAGCCCTGCTCCTCCAGGGCGCCGACGGTCAGCCGCATGGACTGCGGCCGTACGTACTCGGAGCGGGCCAGGGCGGCGGTGGTGGCGGGCCCCTCGGTGTCGAGGCGGGCCAGGACGGTGCGCTGGGTGGGCGTGAGGAGGCTGTCCGGCGACGCGCTGCGCAGCCGGCGCGAGAGGCGGCCGACGACGGTGGCGAGATCGGCGGCGATCCGCTCGGTGGGCGGCTCGGCGTCGGCGGGTCCCTGCGTTCCTGACATGCGTCCACCGTAAGAGGTAGACAGGGAGCCTTGCAAGTTTCCCTTACGACCCTTCGGCTGCGGGGCGCCTTGGCGCCGGTTCTCAGACCTCCAGGGCCCCGAGCAGCGCCCGCGCACACAGGTCCCGCACCTGCTCCCGGGTCAGCTGCGGCTCGTCCAGCCAGTCCAGGCAGACGGCGACAAGAAAGGCGAGCCAGCCCCGTACGGCGAGACGCAGCGCGGCGGGTTCCGGGAGGCGGTCCACGAGCTGCGGGTCGGCGGCGAGCGCGGCCCGGATCTGCGCCTCGTGCGCGGCGAGCCCCTCCTGGTAGACGGCGCGCACGGCGACGTCGCCCGCCGCCTCCGCGCGGTGGAAGGCGCGGAAGCCCTGGGCGTGCGAGGCGACGTACTCCAGGAAGGTGTCCAGGCCCGTGCCGATCTGGTCGCGCACCGGGACGCCGGGGACGGCGGCCGTCAGGCGCAGCATGCGCTCGCTCTCGCGGCGGACGACGGCGGCGAAGAAGTCCCGCTTGGTCGGGAAGTAGTGGTAGAGCAGCCCGCGGGAGACCCCGGCGATCTCGGCGACCTGCTCGATCCAGACGTCGTCGTACGGGTCCTGCGCGAACAGTCTGGACCCGACGGACAGCAGTTGCTCGCGCCGCTCCTCGGTGCTCATCCTGCGCCGGGTCCGCTCCCCCGGCGCCGCCGCTCCTCCCCGCTCCCGCTCTGCGCTCATGCGGGCACCTTACTGGACCTCCTTCCGCTTACTTGACGCCAGTTCAACAACGGGACCACACTGAGGCGCACTATTGAATCGACGTCCAACAAGGCGCGGGGCGGGCTCAACGGGGCGCTCGCGCAGGGGAGATGGGCACCATGGCGCAGGTGACGCAGACGGCGGACGGCGTGCAGCCGCGGGGTTTTCGCAGCGCCGAGCTGGGCTGGCCGCGCCTGGAGCGGATACCGCACCCGCCGCGCCGCGTGCCGCTGCTCGGTGACGTGCTCGGCGCCAGTACGCGCACACCGCTCCAGGACTCGATGCGGGTCGCGGCGGAGCTCGGGCCGATCTTCCGGCGCAAGGCGTTCGGCAAGGAGATCGTGTTCGTGGCCGGCGCCGAACTGGCCGCGGAGCTGGCGGACGAGTCACGCTTCGCCAAGCACGTCGGGCTCGGGGTCGCGAACCTGCGCCCGGTGGCGGGCGACGGGCTGTTCACCGCCTACAACCACGAGCCGAACTGGCAGCTGGCGCACGACATCCTGGCCCCCGGCTTCAGCCGCGAGGCGATGGGCGGCTACCACCCGCTGATGCTGGACGTGGCCGGGCAGCTGATGGCCGCCTGGGACGCGAGCGAGGCCGCCGGGCGCACGGTGGACGTGCCAGGGGACATGACGAAGCTGACCCTGGAGACGATCGCGCGGACCGGGTTCGGGCACGACTTCGGCTCGTTCGAACGGGACTTCGACAAGGAAGGGCCGCATCCGTTCGTGACGGCGATGGTGGGCGCCTTGTCGTTCGCACAGAGCCGCAATGTGGTGCCGCCGCTGCTCGCCTCCTTGCGGCGCGGCGCGGAGAGGCGCAATGCGGCGGACCGCGCGTACCTGAACCGCACGGTGGACGACGTGATCGCCGCCCGCCGGGCCGCCGGCAGCGGCCCCGGTGACCTCCTCGACCGGATGCTGGAGGTGACGCGCCCCGGGACGGGCGAGCGGCTCACCCCGGAGAACATCCGCCGCCAGGTCATCACGTTCCTGGTCGCCGGGCACGAGACGACGTCGGGCGCGCTGTCGTTCGCCCTGCACTACCTCGCGCAGGACCGGGCCGTGCTCGCCAAGGCGCAGGAGGAGGTCGACCGGGTCTGGGGCGACGTGGCCGTCCCCGCCTACGAACAGGTCGCCAAGCTCCGCTACCTGCGCCGGGTCCTCGACGAGTCCCTCCGCCTGTGGCCGACGGCCCCGGCCTTCGCCCGGGAGGCGATCGCCGACACGACCCTGGGCGGCCGCCACCCCATGCGGCGCGGCGCCTGGGCGCTGGTCCTGACGACGATGCTGCACCGGGACCGCGCCGCCTGGGGCGAGGACCCCGAGACCTTCGACCCCGACCGCTTCACCCCGCAGGCGGTACGGGGCCGCCCCGCGCACGTCTTCAAGCCGTTCGGCACGGGCGCCCGCGCCTGCATCGGCCGCCAGTTCGCGCTGCACGAGTCCATGCTGGTGCTCGGCCTGCTGCTGCGCCGCTACGACCTGCACGCGGAGCCCGGGTACCGGCTGGCGATCGACGAACGGCTGACCCTGATGCCGCGCGGGCTGCGGCTCCGGCTGACGCGCCGCTGATGCCCGAAGAGGCGGGCAGGCGCTAGTCGTCCACCGCCGACTCCATGGAGGTCACATCGAACATCCCGTCCAGCTCGGCGAGGGCGGCGACCAGTTCGGGGACGTCCGCCGCGCCCTCGATCTCCATGCGGACGGCCATCGTGCCGGGGCGGTCGGGGGCCTGGTCCCAGTCGGTGCGGTCGGTGCGGAGTTCGACGACGCGGAAGCCGCGGCGCGTGCACTGTTCCAGGACGCGGGTCAGGACGCTGTCGCCGACCCGGTAGGACAGGTGCAGGCCCGAGCGGCGCTCGGCGGTCAGGGACGGGACGCGCCGGGTCAGCCAGGGGTAGCCCCGGACGACCAGGAAGTGGCAGGCGGTCGCGGCGAGGGCGAGCAACGGGAGGCCGCCGCCGCAGGCCATCCCTATGGCACAGGTCAGCCAGACCGTCGCGGCCGTGGTGAGGCCCCGTACGGCGTCCCGCCGGACGAAGATGAGCCCGCCGCCGATGAATCCGATGCCGGAGACGATCTGCGCGGCGACGCGGGACGGGTCGAACGACACGCCCTCCAGGGCCAGCACGGAGTTGAACCCGTGCTGCGACACCTCCATGAACAGGGCGCTGCCGACCCCGACGAGCGTGTGTGTGCGCAGGCCCGCGCTCTTCTGCTGCACGGCGCGCTCCGCACCGATCAGCGTGGACAGGACAAGCGCGAGACCCAACTCGGCGAGCTGCCGAGCCCCTTGGCCCGCCGCGGGGTCGAACAGGGGAACCGCGAGCGACGACAAAGGCGGATGCCTCCCTTCCGGAACATGGATCGAGACCTTCTCGCATGTGCCCCGGCCAGGTGATCCGCGGCTCACACGAGGCTAGCTCTGCCCGCTTGGAGACGGATTGTCAGACCCGTGCGCAAGAGTGGGAACCATGAATGGGACCAGGGACTTCGATCAGCAGGACCGCAGGCCGACGAGGAACCACGAGCTGGCGGCGGCACAGGCCTGCCTGCGGCTGCTGCACACCGCGCGCGCCGCACTCTCCGGCACAGAGCCGCCGGCCACCGCGTCCGTACTGGCGGTGCCCATCGCGGAGGCCGACGAGGCGCTGAGCCGGGCGGGCCTCGCGGGCAACGAGGCGTGGCTGCTCGAGCGGATCTACGACCTGGGCGTGGAGCCGCGTGCGCACTAGGATCCGAAGGCCGTCGAGCGCGGGGGTCTTCGACGGGCCGGTTCCCGGGCCCGGCACGCTCCCCGCGCCGGCCCGCCCTCGTGCCGGCCCGCCCCGCGCCGGCCCGCCCCCGCGTCAGGAGCCCCGCATGACCTCGCCATCAGCCGACGCAGCGCACTCCACCACCACCTCCGCCCCGTCCGGCGGGGCGTACCGCCTCGACCCCGCCGGTGGCTGCCCGCACGCACTCAACGCACGGTTGCGGCAGCAGGGTGGCGCCGTCGCCCCGGTCCTGCTCCCGGGGGACGTGCCGGGTGCGCTCGTCCTCGGCCACGACGCGCTCCGGGAGTTCCTGGCCCACCCCGACGTCGCCAAGGACGCCCGGCACTTCACCGCATTGGCGGACGGCCGGATCCCGCCCGGCTGGCCGCTGCGCACGTTCGCGACGGTGCGCGGGATGACGACGGCGGACGGCGAGGACCACCGGCGGCTGCGGTCCCTGGTGAGCCGCGCTTTCACGGCCCGCCGCGTGGAGGCGCTGCGGCCGCGCGTCGAGCGGATCGTGGACGAACTGCTCGACGGGGTGGCCCGGGAGGCGGCCGCCGAGGGCGTCGTGGAACTCCGCTCCCGGTTCGCGCTGCCGCTCCCGATGCGCGTCATCTGCGAACTGTTCGGCGTCGACGAGGAGTTCCGGGACCGCCTGCACCATCTGTCGAGCCAGGTCGTCTCCACGGGCACGACCCCGCAGGAGGCGCTCGCCGCGAACAAGGAGATGGTGGCCGTGCTCGCGCAGGTCGCCGCCGCGCGGGCGCAGGCGCCGGGGGACGATCTCACCAGCGGCCTCATAGCGGCGCGCGAGGAGGACGGCGACCGGCTCGGTCAGGAGGAGCTGATCGGCACGCTCATCCTGTTCGTCGTCGCCGGGCACGAGACGACGCTCAACCTGATCACGAACGCCGTGCGGGCGCTGTGCGGCCACCGCGACCAGCTCGCCCTGGTGCAGGACGCAACCGCCACCTGGGGCGACGTGGTGGAGGAGACCCTGCGCTGGGACAGCCCCGTCAGCTACTTCCCGTTCCGCTATCCGACCCGGGACCTCACTGTCGACGGCACGGTGATCCCGCGCGGCACCCCTGTGCTCGCCGGCTACTCGGGCGCGGGCCGCGACCCGGCGGCCCACGGCCCGGACGCCGACCGCTTCGACCTCACCCGCCCGGGGCGCGGCCGCCACCTCTCGCTCGGCCACGGCGCCCACTACTGCCTGGGCGCACCCCTGGCCCGCCTGGAGGCGACGGTCGCCCTGGAGCGGCTGTTCACCCGGTTCCCCGCCCTCGACCTCGCCGTGCCGGACGAGGAGCTGCCCGCGCACGCGGGTTTCGTCGGCAACAGCGTCCGCCGCCTGCCGGTCCGCCCGGGACCCGAGGCGCCGGCGCCCCAGCCCTGAGCCCCAGTTCCAGCCCCAGCCCTTCAGGAGACCGTCCCCATGGAGCGACCGCGCATCGACGCCTACCTGGCCCGCATCGGCGCGGAGCGCCCCGCCGCCCCGACGGGCGCCGCGCTGCGCGCCCTGCACCTGGCGCACCTGCGCACCGTGCCGTTCGAGAACCTCTCCGTGCACCTCGGTGAGGACATCACGCTCGACGCGGACGCGCTCGTCGCCAAGCTGGTCGACCGGCGGCGCGGCGGCTTCTGCTACGAGCTCAACGGGGCGTTCGCCGCCCTGCTCACCGCCCTCGGTTTCGAGGTGACGCTGTTGCAGGCGCGGGCGGCGGGCGAGGGCGGCCGGTTCGGCATCCCGTACGACCATCTCGCCCTGCGCGTGCGCGACAGCGCGGGCACCGACTGGCTAGCCGACATCGGTTTCGGCACGCACACCCACTTCCCGCTGCGGTACGGGGAGCGCGGCGACCAGGCCGACCCCGGCGGCGTCTTCCGCGTGGAGGACGCCGCCGGGGGCGATCTGCTCGTGCTGCGCGACGGGCAGCCGCAGTACCTGCTCGACCAGCGCCCGCGCGCGCTGCGGGACTTCGAGGCGGGCGCCTGGTACCACCGCACCTCCCCCGCTTCCCACTTCACCCGCTCCCTGGTCTGTTCGCTGCTGACGCAGGAGGGACGGATCACCCTCAGCGGTCATACGCTCACCACGACGGTCGCCGCGGAGCGCACCCGCACCGAGCTGCCCACGGACTCCGCCGTACGCGACGTCTACGACCAGTACTTCGGCATCGCCCTCGACCGTCTCCCACCGGAACCGGACAGCACCGAGGGCTGACCCCGCCCCGCGCCCGCTGGTTATGCTGCGGCCGAAGCGTTCACCGAAGCGCTCAAACGAACAGTGCCAGCGAGGGGGCCCCACCATGCGCGAACCGGTCGATCTCAGGCGGCAGCGGATTCTCGCCGTCGTGCAGTCGCGCGGCGCGACCCGGGTCAGCGACCTCGCCGCCGAACTCGCGGTGTCGGTGGTGACGCTCCGCCGTGACGTGGAGGAGCTGGCCCGGGAGGGCAAGCTGCGCCGCGGCCACGGCGTGGCACGCCCGGTGCTGCCCGAGACGGAGCAGCCCGCCGCGCCCGCGGCGCCGCCCCAGGCGGACGGCGGCCCGGTCGCCCTCGTCGTGCCCGAGCGCCACGCCTACCTGTACGAGACGCTGCACGGCGCCCGCACCGCCTTCGAGGAGGCCGGTGTGCGCATCGCGCTGCACATAGCCCCGACCGCCCCGGGCGCCGAACAGCCGATCGTGGAGCGGGCGTTGGCGGAGGGCGCGCGGGGACTGCTCATCGCGCCGCGCTGGCGCAGCCGCGCCATGGAGGAGGCGGACTACGCCTGGCTGGCCCGGCTCGACGTGCCCGCCGTGGTGATGGAGCGCAGGCCGCGGCGCGGCAGCGCGCTGCACGCCCTGGACACGGTCTGCACGGACCACTGGTACGGCATCCACCTCGCCGTGGAGCACCTGACGGGCCTCGGCCATCGCCGTATCGTGCTGGCCGCGCGCGACGACAGCCCGACGGCGCGGGCCCTGCGCGCGGCGTTCACCGGCATCGCGGCCGACCACCCGGACGTCGACACGTGGGCGATCGCTCTCAGCTCCCCGGGCGCGGCCTCCGACCCGGGGGCGGAGAGCACCGGGAAGGACGTCGAACTTCCGGCTCTGCTGGCCGAGTTGGGGGCGACCGCCGCCGTCCTGCACGGTGACGTGGACGCGCTGATGCTGGTGCAGTCGTTGCGCGACAGCGGCGTACGAGTCCCCGAGGACTGCTCGGTGATCGCGTACGACGACGTGGTCGCCGCGCTCGGCAGCACGCCGCTGACGGCCGTGTCGCCGCCCAAGGCGGACGTCGGTCGGGCCGCCGCGGAGCTGCTTCTGCGCCGGCTCCAGGACCCGGTGCCGGGGCGCGCCGGGGGCCCGGTGCGGCGGATGGAGCTGCTGCCCACGCTGGAGGTCCGCGGGTCCACGCAGGCCCCGGCCGCCGTGACCGCAACGCAGCCCCTCGCGTGAGCGTTTGACCGTTTCATTTTCTTCTGATCGATCTATTGACCGTGACCGCTCAGCCGATCAGGATTCCCGTGACTCGAACACGCAGGAGCCGCGGGAGGCGCCCATGCCTGGTCGACAGAGCCGTCGATCCGTGCTCGCCGCGATCACCGCGCTGCCGCTGACGGGCGCCCTGAGCGCCTGCAGCGGAAACGGCAGCGCGTCATCCGGGAGCAGCAGCAAGTCCGGTACCACCAGCACCAAGGGCACGACCACGATCACGTTCTGGTCCTCGCTGCGCGGCAGCCAGGAAGTGGTCGACGCGTTCAACAGGACCCATGACCACATCCGGGTCGACTACGAACAGATCCCCTCCGGCGGACAGGGCGGGTATCTGAAGATCAGCAACGCGGCGCGGGCGGGCAACGCCCCCGACATCGTCACCATCGAGTACCCGCAGCTCCCGGGCTTCGCGATCGACGGTGTCGCCCGGGACATCACCTCGCTGATCAGCGCGGACCTGCGGGCGAAGCTGCTGCCCCAGTCCCTGGCCCAGACCACGTTCGAGGAACGCGCGTACAGCGTGCCGCTCGACATAGAGCCGATGGTGATGCACTACCGCGAGGACCTCTTCGCGAAGTACGGCCTCGACGTCCCCGGCACGTGGGACGAGTACATGGAGCTGGCGCGCAAGGTGCGCCGTACGGGCGGGGGCCGCCGGGTCGGCACGTTCCCGACGGACGGCATGACGCAGTTCGCCGCCTGGTCCTGGCAGGCCGGCGCGCAGTGGTTCGACACGTCGAAGGGCGCGTGGAACGTCTCCATGGCGGACGCGCCGACCCGCAAGGTGGCCGCGTACTGGCAGCGCCTCATCGACGAGAAGCTCGTGTACGTCAACTCCTCCACGGCCCGCGTCTACGACGCGCAGATCGGCAACAGCCTGATCCTGACCCGGCTGAGCGGCGCCTGGGACGCGGGCGCGCAGATGAACGCGCGCCCCGAGCAGAAGGGCAGGTGGCGTATCGCCCCGCTCCCCCAGTGGACCCCGGACAAGCCCTCGCTCGGCACGCACGGCGGCTCGACGTTCGCGGTGACGAAGGACAGCAGGCATCCGGAGGCCGCGATGGAGTTCATCGAGTGGCAGGTCTCCCACCCGGACGCCCTGAAAGCCCGGCTCTCCAGCGGCGCGAGCAGCCAGTACCCGGCGGCGACCGGGCTGATCGGTGTGGGCCGCGCCGCGTTCGACCGCGCGTACTACGGCGGCCAGGACATCTACACCCTCTTCGAGCAGGAGGCGCAAAAGATCGACGACGGCTGGGTGTGGGGCCCGCGCATGTCCGCGACGGCCTCGGTCATGCAGGACGCCTTCGCGCGCGCGGGTGCCGGATCGGGCAGCCTGCTGTCCTCCGTGCGCGCCGCGCAGGACGGCACGATGCCGGACCTGAAGGCGCTCGGCCTCGCCACCACCCAGCACTCCTCGTGAAGCGCCCGCACCCCGAAAGGCAGGTGACCCCATGACCGCGACCACCCATGCCCCCGCCGCGCCGCCCGCGCCGCGGGAGTCGGCCGACGCCGCCGGGCGCAAGGCGCACCAGGCGGCCAGACGCCGCCGCAACGGTGCGGCGGGCGTCCTCATGACGCCGTTCTTCGTCCTCCTCGTCCTGGTCTTCCTCATCCCGGTCGGCACGGCGGTGTGGCTGAGCTTCTTCAGCGACGACCAGCCCGGCCTCGGCTTCGGCGCGGAGCGCAGGGTCTTCGTCGGCCTTCGCTCGTACGCCGCCGTGCTCACCGACCCGACGTTCCTGTCGGGGCTCGGCACGGTCGCGCTGTACTGCGTGATCTACATCCCGCTGATGGTGCTCGGCTCGCTCGCGCTCGCGCTGCTGCTCGACTCGGGCGTCGTACGGCTGCGCGCCTCGGCCCAGCTGGGCCTGTTCCTGCCGCACGCCGTGCCCGGCATCATC
The DNA here is from genome assembly GCF_043523415.1 of Streptomyces sp. SGAir0957. Taxonomy (NCBI): domain Bacteria; kingdom Bacillati; phylum Actinomycetota; class Actinomycetes; order Kitasatosporales; family Streptomycetaceae; genus Streptomyces; species Streptomyces sp. SGAir0957. Next base: position 7,570,512 of record NZ_CP027293.1, on the reverse strand, counting down.
GCCTCGCTGATCTGGCTGTACCTCTACACGCCCGGCATCAGCCCGATCATCGACATCCTCGGCAAGGCCGACATCACCGTCGACTTCCTCGGCCTGCACACCACGCTGCCGTCGATCGTGAACATCGCCCTGTGGAGCAATCTCGGCTACAACATGGTCGTCTTCTACGCGGCCTTGCAGGCGGTTCCGCGTGAGGTCCTGGAGGCGTCCGTGGTCGACGGCGCGGGACCGGTGCGCACCGCGCTCCAGGTGAAGGCGCCGCTGGTGCGCTCCTCCATCGTCATGGTCGCGATGTTCACGCTGATCTGGGCGCTGCAACTGTTCACCGAGCCGATGCTGCTCCACCAGTCGTCGCAGATGATCAACTCGCGGTTCTCGCCGAGCATGTACATCTACGACGCGGCGTTCAACCGCAACAACTACTCCCTCGCGGCCGCCGCCTCGGTGATCCTCCTGATCCTGACGATCGCCCTCTCCTACGGCGTCACCCGCTGGACCAACCGCGTCGACTCGGCCGAGGAGAACGCCCGATGAGCACAGTCGCGTCCGGAAACCCCGCCCTGCTGCGCCCGCGCCTGCTCGGCCGCGCCACCGTCAACGCGGTCGTCGCGATCTCCGTCCTGTACACCCTGCTGCCGGTCCTCTGGCTGGTCCTCGCCGCGTCGAAGTCCCGCGACGCGCTCTTCAGCAGCAACATCCTGTCCTTCAGCGACTTCTCGCCGGTCCAGAACGTCAAGGACCTGTTCGCGATGGACGGCGGCCTCTACAGCCGCTGGTACGGCAACAGCCTCCTGTACGCCGTCGTGGGCGCCGCGATCGGCGCGCTGATCAGCGTCGCCTGCGGGTACGCCTTCGACAAGTACCACTTCCGGCACAAGGAGAAGCTGTTCGGCCTGGTCCTGGCCGCGGTCATGGTGCCGCAGACGGTGCTCGCGCTGCCGCTGTACCTGATCGCGTCCGCGACCGGCGTCGTCAACACCTTCTGGTCGGTGTTCGTCCCGGTCCTGTTCAACCCGTTCGGCGTGTACCTGGGCCGGATCTTCGCGCAGGGCTATGTGCCGAACGAGGTCCTGGAGGCGGCCAGGGTCGACGGCGCCGGCGAGCTGACCACGTACGTCAAGGTCGCCCTGCGCATGCTCGGGCCCGGCCTGATCACGGTGTTCCTCTTCCAGCTGACCGCCATCTGGAACAACTTCTTCCTGCCGATGGTGATGCTGTCGAACCAGGACCTCTATCCGGTCAGCCTGGGCCTCTACCAGTGGAACAGCCAGGCGTCCGTCTCTCCCGAGTACTACCCGGTGGTGATCATGGGTTCGCTTCTCGCGGTCCTCCCCCTCATTCTCGCCTTCGTCCTCCTCCAGCGGTTCTGGCGCTCCGGCCTGACGGCGGGGGCGGTCAAGTGAGCCGGCCCCGCGTGGCGCTCGCCATGTCCCCCCAGGCCGCGGCGGCCGTCTTCACGCCGCGGTCCGTGGCCGCGCTCCGAGGCGTCTGCGACCTGGCGCCGCTCCCCGCCCTGGACGACCTGACGACCGTACGGGCGAAGGAGATCCTCGCCGACGTGGAGGTCCTGGTCACCGGCTGGGGCTGCCCGCCCCTCGACGCGGACGTCCTGGCCGCCGCCCCGCACCTCGAAGCTGTGGTGCACGCGGCCGGTTCGGTGCGCGGGCACGTCACCGACGCCTGCTGGGAACGCGGCCTCCAGGTCACCTCGGCGGCGGCCGCCAACGCGCTGCCCGTCGCCGAGTACACCCTCGCCATGCTCCTCCTGCACGGCAAGCACGTCCTGGAGCGCGCCCGCGACTACCGGCGGGACCGCGCCCGCGACGCCTGGCTGCTGACCCCGCACGAGGTGGGCAACTACCGGCGCACCGTCGGCCTCCTCTCGGCCTCCCTGATCGGCCGCCGCGTCATCGAGCTGCTCCGCCCCTTCGACTACGAGGTCCTGCTCCACGACCCGTACGTCAGCGGGGCCGAAGCCGCCGAACTCGGCGTGGAGTGGGTCGAACTGCCCGACCTGTTCACCCGCAGCGACCTCCTGAGCGTCCATACGCCGCTGCTCCCGGCCACCCGCGGCCTCGTCAGCCGCGACCTGCTCGTCTCCATGCGGCCCGGCGCCACCCTCATCAACACCTCGCGCGGCGCCGTCGTCGACCAGGACGCACTCACCGACGTGGTCCGCGCGGGCCGCGTCCGGGCCGTCCTCGACGTCACCGACCCCGAGGTCCTGCCCGCGGACCACCCGCTGTGGGACTGCCCCGGCGCGCTCATCACCCCGCACCTCGCCGGATCGCAGGGCAGCGAGTGGGAGCGGCTCGCCGACACGGCCGTCGGCGAGGTGGCGCGCTGGGCCGCGGGCGACGGTTTCGCCCATCCCGTACGACGCGAAAGGCTGGCGTTCCTCGCATGAGCGTTCCTGGTGGCAAGGCAGTACCGTTCGACCTTCCCGACGAGGACCGGGCGCTGAGCCCGTACACCGGCTACACCCGCGCCCACTGGGAGGCCGTCGCCGACGGGCTGCTCACCGCCGCCTGGCGCCGGGCCACCCCCGAGGGCGCCCTCCTCGACCTGCCGGGCCGCCCGTCCGCGTCGGGCGTCCGCTCGGACGGCCTCGAAGGCTACGCCCGTACGTTCCTGGCGGCCGGGTTCCGGATCGCGGGCGCCGACGGCAAGGACCCGCACCACCTCCTGGAGCGGTACGCGAGCGGCCTCACCGCCGGCACCCGTACGCCCGGCGCCGACGACGCCGAGTCGTGGCCGCTGATCCTCGACCACCACGTGCAGGGCCAGCCGATGGTCGAGTCCGCGTCGGTGGCGCTCGGCCTCATGCTGACCCGCCCATGGCTGTGGGACCGGCTCGACGGCGACGTACAGGACCGCGCCGAACAGTGGCTGCGCGGCGCGATCGACCACACGCCCGCCCCGAACAACTGGTACCTGTTCCCCTTCATGGTGGCGTCGTTCCTGGAGTCGGTGGGCCGGGGCGACGCGGCCACCGCCCGCGCGACGGAGCGCGCGCTGTACCTGATGGAGACCTGGTACCGGGGCGACGGCTGGTACGCGGACGGCGACGGCCGCGCCTTCGACCACTACAACGGCTGGGCCCTGCACCTGTACCCGATGCTCCACGCCCACCTGTCGGGCGACACCGTGCTCGTCGAGCGCTTCGGCCCCCGCCTGCGCGAGCACCTGGAAAGCTTCTCCCTGCTCTTCGGCGGGGACGGGGCACCCATCCACTTCGGGCGCTCGCTCACCTACCGCTTCGCCGCGTCGGCGGCGGTCGGCGCGGGCGCGGTCACCGGCCACACCCCGCTCTCCCCCGGTGCCTCGCGCCGCCTCATCAGCGGCAACCTGCGCTACTTCCTCGACCGGGGCGGCGTCACCGACGACGGCCTGCTCAGCCTCGGCTGGCACGGCCCGCACACCGCCACCCTCCAGCCGTACTCGGGGCCCGCGTCCCCGTACTGGGCGTCGAAGGGCTTCGTCGCCCTGCTCGCACCGCAGGACGCTCCGCTGTGGACCGCGACCGAGGAAGCCGCCCCCGTCGAGGGCGCCGACCGGGTCCTCGCCCTGCCCGCGCCCGGCCTGCTCGTGCAGTCGACGCGGGACGACGGGATCGTCCGCCTCCACAACCACGGCAGCGACCATGTGCGGCCGCACGAGGGCGAGTCCGCCGCGCAGGACGACCCGCTGTACGGGCGCCACGCGTACTCCACGCACACCGGGCCCACCTCCCGCGCCAACATCGCCGACAACCATCTGTCGGTGGAGGTCGGGGGCGCCGCGAGCGTACGACGCCGGATCCACCCGCTCGGCGCGGAGCACGGGGACGGCTGGGGCTGGGCCGCGTCATGGCACCGGCCCGTCTTCCCGTCGGGGCCGCCGATGGTGCCGGGGCTCCGCGTGGAGAGCGTGACCGTGGTGCGGGGCCGCTACGAGGTGCGGGTGCACCGGGTCGTGGGGGCGCCGCACGGGGCCCGGGTGTCCCTCACCGGGTGGGCGGCGGATGCGGTCCGCTCCGAGCTGGTGGGGTTGTACGGGTGGGAGTCGCGGGATGCCGTGCGGGCGCCTGAGGGGACGGCGTTCGAGCCGTGGGTGCGCGTGCCTCGGCTTTCGGCCGGTGTCGAGGGGGACGGGGTTTTTGTGGCGCTGGCCTGCCTTGGCGGGGAGTCCGATTCCGGGCTCGCCGACATAGTGGCCGACGTCCATGTGCAGGACGCGGAGTTGACTGTGCGGTGGGCCGATGGGTTCGAGACCTTCGTGGCGTACGAGCCGCTGCGCGTTCAGTGCGGCTGAGTGGGGGCTGGTCGCGCAGTTCCCCGCGCCCCTAGGAGGTCTTGCACAGCCGGGGCGTAACGCGTGACCACCTCCTCTATGTCCGCGGTCCGCACATGCGGGCCGCGGGCGATCCCGTACATGACGCCCAGACCCAGGAGCATCGACACCGCCAGTTCGGCGCGCAGGCCCGCGTCCTCGCCGGGGAGGCGTTGTGCCAGGCGGCCGCTGACCTGGGAGCGGAAGTTGGCGCGGAGGATCTCGCCCTGTTCGCCGTGGAGCGGGGCGAAGACGATGCGCAGGATGGGGTCGGCGCCGCGTTCGGCCTGGCCGGTGAGGACCTGGCGGACCATGTGGGCGCCCAGGTTCTCCAGCGGCGCGTCGAGGAACGTCTCCACGTCCGCCTCGAAGTTCATGACACCGGAGAACAAGGCGTCCTTGTTGCCGAAGTACTTGAGGATGAGGGGCGGGCTGACCCCGGCCCGTTCGGCGATCGCCTTGAGCGTGATGTCGCCGTGCGCGTGCCGGGCGAGCAGGTGCCGGGCCGCCTTCATGATGGCCGCCTTGGTCGCCTCCGCGTCGCCGCGTCCGGCGCGGGACGCCCGTTCACCCGCGTACGCCGTGCTCATCGTCCTACGCTCCCTTCGTCGACGCCGCCTGGACGGGGACCGGCGCGGCCGCGCCCTCCCGCGCGGTGTCGGACGGGACCGCGAGGGCGACGGCCGTGGCCACGAGCGCGACCGTACCCGCCATGGCGAAGGCGAGCTGATAGTCGGACAGGGTGGGTACGTCGGCGCCGCCCACGCGCGTGGTGTGGTGGACGAGGACGGCGGCGACGGCCGCGCTGGAGACGGCCTGGCCGATGGTGCGCATCAGGACGTTGACACCGTTCGCGGAGGCCGTCGCGTGGGAGGGGACCGCGCGCAGGATCAGTGTCGGCAGCGCCGAGTAGGCGAGGGTGGTGCCGGTCGACACGACGGCCGCGCCGACAAGAATGACCCACAGGTCGGTGCTGTCGGCGATGCGGACGGCGTAGCCGAGGGCCAGGACGACGCCGCCGACGGCGAGGGTGGTGCGGGGGCCGCGGGCGGCGGAGACGCGGGCGGAGACCGGGGAGAACAGCAGCATGATGACGCCGCTGGGCAGCATGACCAGGCCGGTCGCGACGATGGACAGGCCGAGGCCGTAGCCGGTGGCGACGGGAGCCTGCACGAGCTGGGCGGTGACCAGTGAGTTGGCGTAGAAGGCGAAGCCGGTGAAGAGCGCGGCTATGTGCGGCAGTCCGACGCGGCGCCCCGCGGCGAGGCGCAGGTCCACCAGAGGGCGGGCGGTGCGGAGCTGGTGCCAGGCCCAGAGGGCGAGGGTCACCGCCGCGCCCGCGAACACACCGATGACGCGGGCGCTGCCCCAGCCCCACTGCCCGCCCTGCGAGACGCCGAGCAGCAGGCAGATCAGGCCCGCGGCCAGGCCGGCCGTGCCGAGGGCGTCGAAGCGGCCCGGTGACCGGACGGGCGACTCGCGCACCGCCCACCAGGCGAGCGCCAGGCCGAGCGCGCCGAGGGCGCCGGTCGCCCAGAACATGGCGTGCCAGTTCGCGTACTGCACGATCAGCGCGGCGAGCGGCAGCCCGAGGGCGGCGCCGACACCGACCGTGGAGCTCATCAGGGCGACGGCGGAGCCGGTGCGGTGCGGCGGGAGTTCGTCGCGCAGGATGCTGATGGACAGCGGCACGACGGCCGCGGCGGCGCCCTGCAAGGCGCGGGCCGCGATCAGGACGCGGATGTCGGAGGTCAGCGCGCAGAGCACCGAGCCGACGGTCATCAGGCCGAGCGCGATCAGCAGCACGCGGCGCTTGCCGTACATGTCACCGGCCCGGCCGAGCACCGGGGTGAGGACCGCGCCCGCCAGGAGCGTCGCGGTGACCATCCACGAGACGGCCGCGGGGGACGCGCCGGTCAGCCGGGGAAGGTCGGGCAGGAGCGGCACGACGACGGTCTGCATGACGGCCATGAGGATGCCGCCGAAGGCGAGCACGGGCACGGTGAGGCGCTCGCGCAGGCGCGGCGGCCCGGGCGCGGGGTCTGCTGCCGGGGCCGGAGCCGGGTCCGGTGCGGGATCCGGTATCGGGGCGGGTGCGGCGTCCATGGGGCTCCTGCCGGGGGCGGCGGGCGGGCGGCCCGGCGCGTCGGGACGGGACGAGCGGGTGAATCGGCATTCACCCGCTCGGTGAATGAGTATTCACCACCCGGGGGCCCGCTGTCTGCGCCGCACCGGGCCTCTTGACCGTCCCTCCACCGCCGCCCGGGCGGTCCGGTGGCGCCGCGCGGAACCGCCCGTGCCTGCGGTGCGCGCCGCGTCCGGGTGATACTGCCGGTCATGACCTCGACTGACGCGCTGCGCTTCGGACTTGTCGGCACCGGCCCCTGGGCCCGGCGGACCCACGCCCCCGCGCTCGCCGCCCATCCGCACACCGAGTTCACCGGCGTCTGGGGGCGCCGCCCGGAGGCCGCCGCCGAACTCGCCGCCGAGCACTCCACGACCGCGTACGACGACGTGGACGCGCTCTTCGCGGCGTGCGACGCCGTGGCGTTCGCCGTGCCGCCGGACGTGCAGGCGCCGCTCGCGGCCCGCGCCGCGGCCGCCGGCTGCCATCTGCTGCTCGACAAGCCCCTCGCCACCGAGCCGGAGGCGGCGCGGGCGGTCGTGGCCGCCGTGGACGCGGCGGGCGTCGCCTCGGCCGTCTTCTGCACGCTGCGCTACGCACCCGCCCCCGCCGCCTGGATCGCCGAACAGGCATCCGTGGACGGCTGGTTCACCGGGCGCGCCGACTGGTACGGCAGCCTCTACACGCCCGGTGACGACGCCGAGGTGCGGGCCTCCACACCGTGGCGCGCCGAACGCGGCGCCCTGTGGGACGTGGGCCCGCACGCCCTGTCGGTGCTCCTGCCGATCCTCGGTGACGTGGAGGCGCTGACGGCGCGGAGCGGTCCGGGCGACACCGTGCACCTGGTGATGGCGCACGCGTCCGGCGCCTCCAGCACGGCGACGCTGAGCCTGACGACGCCCAAGGCGGCCGGCGGGACGGCGGTGGAACTGCGCGGCACGGCCGGGGTCTTCACTATGCCGGCGGGCGGCACCGCCCCGGAGTCCTTCGCCGTGGCCATCGACGTCCTGCGCGAGTCGGCGCGCACCGGCACCCCCGCCCCCTGCGACGCCCGCTTCGGCCTGCGCATCACGGAGATCCTCGCCGGGGCGGAGCGCTCCCTGCAGTACTGAGATCCGCTCGTGCGGCGGGCCGCTTACGCTGATGACCATGCCGCTCCAGATCAGCGCCACCAACCCCGAGCACCCGGTGCTCCTGCTCGCCCTGCCCTGGCACATCCCGCTGGAGGAGTGGCCGCAGGAGTACCTCGTGCCGCTGCCGCGCGGCATCTCGCGGCACGTGGTGCGCTACGCGCGCGCGGGTGACGAGGTCGTCGCCGTGAAGGAGCTGGCGGAGCGGCCCGCGCTGCGCGAGTACGAACTGCTGCGCACCCTCGACCGGATCGGCATCCCCGCGGTCGACCCGCTGGCCGTGGTCACGGGCCGCGAGCAGCCCGACGGCACCCCGCTCGAACCGGTCCTGATCACCCGGCACCTCGGCGGCTCCCAGCCCTACCGGTCCATGTTCGAGACGACGATGCGCCCGACGACCGTGCACCGGCTGATGGACGCCCTCGCCGTGCTCCTGGTCCGGCTGCACCTCGCCGGTTTCGCCTGGGGCGACTGCTCGCTCTCCAACACCCTGTTCCGGCGGGACGCGGGCGCGTACGCCGCCTACCTCGTGGACGCCGAGACCGGCGAGCTGCACCCGAGACTCAGCGACGGGCAGCGGGAGTACGACATCGATCTGGCCCGCGTGAACATCAGCGGCGAGATGCTCGACCTGGAGGCGTCCGGGGCGCTGCACCCGTCGATCGACCCCATCGAGTTCGGCACGGAGATAGGCCAGCGCTACACCGACCTGTGGAGCGAGCTGACCCGTACGTCGGTGTACCCGGCGGGCAAGCACCACTACATGGAGCGCCGCATCCGCCGCCTCAACGACCTGGGCTTCGACGTCGCCGAGATGCAGATCTCCCGCTCCCCGCACGGCGACACCGTCACGTTCGTGCCGAAGGTCGTCGACGCGGGCCACCACCAGCGGCAACTCCTGCGCCTCACCGGCATGGACGCGGAGGAGAACCAGGCGCGGCGGCTCCTGAGCGACCTGGAGAGCTGGATGGCGACCCAGGAGGACGCGCGGGACGCCCGCCCCGAGGTCCTCGCCCACCGGTGGGTGCGCGACGTGTTCCGGCCGACGGTCCGCGCGGTCCGCGACCGGATCCCGACCCCGGTCGACCCGGCCGAGCTCTACCACGAGTTGCTCGAACACCGCTGGTATCTGTCCGAGCGCGCGCAGCACGACATCGGCCTGGACGCCGCGGCGGAGGACTACGTACGCACCAGGCTCACGTCGGAATGAGGCGCTGCCGGTGTCGGAGACCGGGCGCGGTCGGTGTGCGGGCCGCAGTACCGGGCGCGGCCGGTGCCGTGGCCGCTACGTAATGGCGAGTGACGGCACCGACCGCAGCCAGTGACCCCCGGGAACCGCTCGCGTCAAGAGAGGGACGTGCGTCGTTGCAACGCATTTTCCGGCCACATCGAACAAATTAGGTGGCCCGGTCCCGCCTCTCTTCCACGAACAGCCCGAAGGCTCGTGAGTTACCCGACGCCGGGAAATTTCGGCCATTTTCGAGCGGCCGGGCACAGGTGCCCCATCACTGTGTCCACATGCTCACAGACGATGAAACCGGCAGGTGGGTAACCCCGCGCCACTCATCATGACGGACCGTCTGATCGTTTTCTTCGGGCAATGTTTATTACCAAAGGCGATGGGAGTATTTAGACTGCTCACGCTCAACTCGGCGTGTACGAAGAGGGATTACCCACCATGAACAAGAAGGCGCTCCGCGCCCTGCTCCGTGAACGGCGCGCCCTCATAGCTCCCGAGTCCCACGGCTTCACCCGCCCCACGGGCCAGGGCCGGCGCGCGCCCGGCCTCTCGCAGCATCAGGTCGACCAGTTGCTGCACCGCACCCTCGGGACATATCACCGGCTGGAATCGGGCAGCTACCCGAGCCCGCCGGCCGAGCTGCTGCGCGACGTGGCCCGCCTGTTCGGCCTCAACGAGCAGGAATGGGTCCTGCTCTGCCGCTACGCCCTCCTCCAGGATCCACCCGGCCCGCTCTATCTCTCCTCCGGCAAGGAGGTGCCCGGCGTCTGGCAGGAGGCGGTCGACGGCATCAAACACATCGCCTATGTCTCCGACGCCTCCTGGGACCTGCTCGCCTGCAACGAGGCCTTCACGGAACTCTTCCCCGACCGGCGGCCCCCGCAGAACACCATGCGCTGGATGCTCCTCGACCAGCACGCGCGGAACATGCTGACGGACTGGACGACCGCGTGGGCGCCGCTGCTGCTTCCCCAGCTGCGGGCGGCCCTGGCCGCGCGCCCCGACGACGACACCCTGCGCCAGATCGAGAAGGAGGTCCTGTCCGACCCGGAGGCGGCGCCGATCTACGAGGCGGGCGGCTCGGCCATCCACCCCGACGGCGACGAACGCCCGCTCCTGCACGCCCGGTTGGGTCCGGGCTGGGCGACCATGTGCGCGGCACAGCCGCTCACCACCCCCGGAGCGCGCCTGATGATCCTGGTCTTCCATCCCGGCGTCCGGCGCGCGCATCCCCGTATGCCCGCGCTCCAGGCGGGGTGACTCTCCCACCTTCAACCATCGCCCGTGGTGACGTAGGTTGACCTGGCCCCCCACACCCCCTACAGCCCCCGTGGGAGCCATCACATGTCTGTCTACGTGTCCCGACCTCGCACAGCCCTGGGTGCCCACAAGGTGACCACTGAGGAGATCGCGGACGACATACGCGCGCACCACCCGGACCACCCCAGGCTCGCGGCGGCCGTCCGCGCGGTGGCCGGGTGCGGCGTTCGGGCCCGCTTCTTCACGCGTCCGCTCACCTCGGCGACCGTGGCGGGCGAGGGAGAGGTCGGCGAGCGCGCCCGCACGGCGTTCGCGGACGCGCTGGACCTCGCCCACGAGGCGGCCGAGGCGGCGCTCGCGGGCGCCGGTCTCGCGGCGGCGGATCTCGGCGGGATCGTCACGACGCACTCCACCGGCTGGTCGGTGCCCAACCTCGACGTGCACCTCATGACCCGCCTGGGGATGCGGCCCACCGCGCGCGCCCTCGGCCATACGACGCTTGCGTGCACCGGGGGCACCAAGTGCCTGATCCGCGCGGCGGACATGGTGACGGCCAGGCCCGGCAGCCCCGTCCTGGTCGTGGCCGCGGAGGTGATCTCCGCCGTGTACCACCACAGCGACACCGGGATCGACGCGATGATCTACAAGGCCCTGTTCGGCGACTCGGCCGGCGCCACCGTCCTCAGCGCGGAGCCCCTCGGGCCGGGCTTCGTCATCGAGGACAGCTTCGAGCACGTCCTCCCCGACACCATGGGCCACCTGGCGGGCCGGATCACCTCGGCAGGGCTGCACTTCGACGCCACGAAGGAGGGGCGGGCCGCGTCCCGTGAAGCACTGCCCGCCTTCTCGGAGTGGCTGGGTGAGCGTCGCTCCGACTTCGCCGTGATCCACCCGGGCAGCCCCCGCATCATCACGGACACCGCAGCGGCCCTCGGCCTCGACGCGCACGCCGCACGGCACTCCACCGACACCCTCACCGACGAGGGCAACCTGGGCGGCGTCAGCGTCCTGCGGGTCCTGGAGCGGACGCACGACGAGCCGCCCGCGCCGGGGGCCCGGGGCACGATGGTCGCGTACGGCCCCGGTTTCGCCACCGCCGCGCTGCACGGCCACTGGCACGCCTGAGACCCGGGCCGAATGTCTCGCCGGGACTCATGTCCCATCGGGACATTAAGGTGTACCGTGAAGGCATGAAGGCGAACGAGCCACTCCCCGACCGGGCCCCCGAGGACCGGCGACAGGTCAAGGCCCGCCGGACGCGTGAGGCGCTGGCGGAGGCGGCCGTCGAGCTGGTCCTCGAGCGGGGGCTCGGGGCCGTCACCGTCGAGGCGATCGCCGAGCGCGCAGACGTGACGCGGCGCACGTTCAGCCGGCACTTCTCCGGCAAGGAGGACGCGGCGCTCGACTTCACCCGCGCCGACGGCGCCCGTATCAACGCGGCGCTGCGCGCGCGGCCCGAGGGCGAACCCCCGCTCCTCGCGTACCGCAACGCCGTCGCGGACTGGCTCGCGGACCGGGAGAGCCCCGGCTGGCACCACCGCCCCAGGCTGCGCGAGCTGTACGCCGCCGTGGACGAGGAGCCCGCCCTGTTCGCCGCGTACGAGCGCATCCGGGTCGACGCCCAGGACGAGTCCGTCCGCATCATCGCCGACCGGCTCGGCACCGACCCGGCCCGGGACCCGCGCCCCGGCGTCGTCGTCGGCGCCGCCGCCGGGGTACTGACCGCCGCGCTGCGCGCGTGGGCGCGCGGCACGGACAAGGACGCCACGGACCTCGCCGCCCTGGTGGCGGCGGCCTACGACGCCCTCGCCGGGGAGGCCGCCCGTGCGACGGCGGCCTCGTCCGGCGGAACCGATGAGAGCAGCGAGAACCGCGGATGGTGCCCCTCGTCGTGGTGTAAGCGATCAACTGGCTGGCTTGTTCGGGGTGTCGGGTAGTGCGGGGGCGCTTTCGGGGAGTTCACGGTAGAGCTCGTCCATGCTGCCTTCGGGGAGGTAGCGGCGGGGGAAGGCGATCCATTCGTCGTGCATCTCGAAGAGCACGGCGGTGACCAGCCGCAGCAGGGCGTCGTCGTTGGGGAAGACCTGGACGACGTCGGTCCTGCGCTTGATCTCCCGGTTGATCCGCTCCAGCGGGTTCGTCGACTGGATCTTCTTCCAGTGCCGGGGCGGGAAGTCCGCGAACGCGGTCAGGTCCTCCTTCGCGTCCAGCAGCATGGCCCTGACCTTGGGAAACTGGGTGCCGAGCATGTCGGCGACGGTATCGAGCTGGGTGCGCACGAGGTCGGCGGTGGGCTGGGTGAAGATCGTGCGGATCGTCGCGGCGACCATCTCGCCGGAGTCCCGGTCGATCACGCTGAAGACGTTGCGCAGGAAATGGACACGACAACGCTGCCAGGCGGCACCGAGCATGACCTTGCGGACCGCGGCGACCAGGCCCGAGTGCTGGTCGGTGACGACCAGGCGGACCCCGGACAGGCCACGTTCACGCAGCGAGCGCAGGAACTCTTTCCAGAACGCCTCGCTCTCGCTGTCGCCGACCATCAACCCGAGGACCTCGCGATTGCCGTCCTCGGTGATGCCGGTGGCGACCACGACGGCCCGCGAGACGATCTGGTGGTTGACCCGCGCCTTGCAATAGGTCGCGTCCAGGTAGACGTAGGGGAAGCGGACATGGTCCAGCGGGCGGGTGCGGAACGCGGTCAACGGCTCGTCCAGCGCCGCGCAGATCCGCGAGACTGCCGACTTCGAGATGCCGCTGTCCCCGCCCAGTGCTTTGACCAGGTCATCGACGCTGCGGGTGGAGACGCCGTGCACGTATGCCTCCATGATCACGGCGTAAAGGGCCTGATCGATGCGGCGCCGGCGTTCCAGCAGTGACGGGAAGAAGCTGCCGGTGCGGACCTTGGGGATCTCCAAATCCAGGTCACCGGCCAGCGTGGTCAGCACCTTCTCGCGGTGCCCGTTGCGGAGGTTGGTCCGCGTCGGCGTGTGCTCGTTCCACTCCGCGCCGATGTGAGCGGTCGCTTCGGCCTCGATCAGCTCCTGCACCATCCGCTCGGCGATGGCGCGGATCAGCTCGATTCCATCGGTCGAGCGTAGTGACTCAAGCAGCCGTATCAGCTCAGACTGGGACAGGGCCATCGTGTACTCCTCGTGGTTGAACTGGCTTTTCACCAAGGAGAGTTACGCGGTGGCCCACCCCCTGTTCAGGGAGCGGTACTCACCCGTGGAAGTGCGCCCCGGGCAAACGCCCGCGCACTCCCAGCCGCTGATCCCGTACACCACGACGAGGGACACCATCGAACCGCGCAAGCAGAGAGTGACACGCACCATGAGCACCACCAGCACCGACACCAGCAACAACGGCAACAACGGCAACAGCTCCACCAGCGGTGAGTTCGCCGGCAGGACCGCCCTCGTCACCGGCGCCGCCTCCGGCATCGGCCTGGCCACCGCCCGCCGCCTCGGGCGTGACGGCGCCGCCGTCGTCATCGCCGACTACAACGAGCAGGGCGCGAAGGAGGCCGCCGAGACGCTGAAGGGCGAGGGGATCAAGGCCGCCGCCGTGGCGGTGGACGTGACCGAGCCCGCCTCCGTCGAGGCCGCCGTGCGGTTCACCGTCGACACCTTCGGCGGGCTCGACCTGGCCGTGAACAACGCGGGGATCGGCGGCGCCAGCGCCCCGACGGGCGCGTACGACATCGACACGTACGACCGCGTCATCCGCACCAACCTCGACGGCGTCTTCTACTCGATGCGCTACGAACTGCCCGTCATGGAGGCGGCCGGGCGCGGCGCGATCGTGAACGTCGCCTCGATCCTCGGCTCGGTCGGCTTCGCGGGCTCCCCCGCCTACGTCGCCGCGAAGCACGGTGTCGTCGGTCTGACGAAGACGGCGGGCGCCGAGTACGCGGCGAAGGGCGTCCGGGTGAATGCGGTGGGTCCTGGCTTCATCGAGACCCCGCTCCTGAAGGAGATGGACAAGGCCGCCTACGACGGTCTCGTCGGTCTGCACCCGGCGGGCCGGCTCGGACGGTCCGAGGAGGTCGCCGAGTTGATCGCGTTCCTGCTCTCGGACCGCGCCTCGTTCGTCGCGGGCGGCTACCACCTCGTGGACGGCGCCTACACCGCCGTCTGACCCCTGGTCAGAGCGGTGCCGCGCGGTACGCTCCTCCTCTTGTGTCACTACCGTCACCTGGTGGCGCTTGTGTCACAGCTCAACTCATGGAACGGTCTGCAGGGGGCAGACGGGGGTGCCCGGGGTTGAGTTCGAGGAGGGGCGCAGAAGCGCAATGGCAGGGCAAGCAGCGCAAGCGATAACCGGTGGCGGCAAGGCACGCGAGTCGTATTTCGACAACGTGAAGTACTTGACCATCGTCCTGGTGGTCTGTGGCCACGCATGGGAACCGTTGACGTACGACAGCCGCGCGGTGACGGCTTTGTATCTCACCGTTTATGCCTTCCACATGCCGGCGTTCGCGCTGGTGTCGGGATATATGTCCCGAAGTTTCGACATGTCGCCGCGGCGGCTGAAGCGACTCGTGACCGGGGTCGTCGTCCCGTATGTCGTCTTCGAGTTCGCGTACACCCTTTTCTACAAGGTGGCGCAGGACGACTGGAAGTACCCGTTCAGCCTGCTGGACCCCTGGTATCTGATGTGGTTCCTGCTGGCGCTGTTCGTGTGGCGGATCACGACGCCGCTGTGGCTGGCGATCCGTCAGCCGGTGCTCGTCTCCCTGGTGATCGCGACGGCGGTGTCGATGTCCCCCGACACGGGTGGCGACATGGCGCTCCAGCGCGTGCTGCAGTTCCTCCCGTTCTTCGTGGTGGGTCTGGTCCTCAGGCCGGAGCACTTCGAGCGGGTGCGGACCTGGCGGATGCGGATCGTGGCCCTGCCGGTGAGTCTGGCCGCGGTCGTGGCGGCCTACTGGGTGGCGCCGCGGTTCGACGCGGGCTGGTTCTACCACCGGGGCAGCGTCGTCGGGCGTGACGGGATGACCGCGTGGGACGGGCTGTGGATCACGCCCGTCCTGTTCCTGCTCGCGCTCGTCCTGACGGCCTGCTTCCTGGCCTGGGTGCCGGGGCGCAAGCTCTGGTTCACGGCGCTCGGCGCCGGCACCATCTACGCGTACCTGCTGCACGGTTTCGTCATCAAGGCCGCCCGCTGGGACGGCTGGTACAAGCACGACTGGCTGCACACCCCGCTCGGCGAGGTGGCGGTGACCGTGGTGGCGATCGCCCTCATCACCGTGCTGTGCACGAATCCGGTGCGCCGCGTCTTCCGGTTCGTCGTCGAACCGCGCATGGAGTGGGCGTTCCGGCCCATGGCGTCGAAGAAGCGGCCCGAACCGGCCGTCGAGCGGGAGCGCGAGCGCGTCACCGTCGCCGGCGGCTGACGGCCTGCGCGAGCAGGCAGTGCATGCGCTCGGTGAGCGCGGTCAGGTCGTCGGCGGGGCTGTGGAACGGAATCCGTACGTCGGCCTGGCCCCGGGCGCGCTCCAGGCGGAGCGTGAGCCCGTGCCGGTCGACGGCGAGCGGCTGGACCCGGACGACGCCGTGCAGGCTGTCGGCGGCGATGAGCCGGGTCAGCTGTTCCACGGCCTCGGGGTGCGCCTCCGCGAGGTGGGTCAGCAGGCGCGGCTCGGCGAGGGCCAGCGGGTCGGGCGCGGCGGCCGCGAGTTCGGCGAGGTCGACGACCTGGCGCTCGGTTCGGGTCTGCAGCATGGCGCGCTCGACGCGCAGCACCATCTCCTCCCCGTCGGGCACCAGCTCGCCGGAGAGGAACAGACGGGCGCGGACCCGGTCCCGTACGGGGACGGGCGCCGCGTCGGCGAACTCCAGGAGCGTGCTGGGGCGGCCGTGCGGTGAGCAGAGCACGGCGGCGGCGAGGACACTGTCCGGCGGCGGCGCGATCCGCACGGTGCCGTCCTCGGTGACGCGGTGGGCGCCGACGAGGTCGTCCTGCCCGACGTCGGTGGTGACACCGCAGGTCCAGGCGGCGGCGAGCACGGTGCGTGCGCGGGTCGCCGTGGTGGGCACAGCGGTGGCGATCTGTCGGACACCCATCCCGACCTCCAGTTCAGATCCATGGTTCGGCGCAACCGTTTAGGTAAGCCTTGCCTAACTTAACGGAGATCGGCGACGGGGGTCCACCCCACCGCCACCGGTACGCGCCGAGTCCACGCGATCGGGTGCGAATATGCCATCCGCCCCCGCCCCGCGATCCGGCGCGGCATCATGCCGCGCATGGACGGAACTGCGCTGTTGCGCGAGCTCTTCACCCCCGACGAGTACGAGGCCGTGCGCGGCCACGCGGATCATCTGGGTGTGACGGTCGCCGAGTACGTTCGCCGCACCGCCACCGAACGCGCCCTCGGCCGGGCACGGTCCGCCGAGAGCGCGGAGAGCCGGGCGCCGCACCTCGGGAACCTCGGCAAAGTGGCGATACCGCAGGTCGACCGGGTGCGCTGCGCGGGCGGCGCCTCGTCCCCCGCCCTGGACCGCTTCCTCGACACGCTCGCCCATCCCACCGACGGAAGTTGACGGACCGTCACCCGGCGTGTTCCGGCTCCGCCGGGGCAACCGGTGTCCATGACATCGGCGACGGCACAGATGAGCAAGACGGACCGGACACGGTCGGGACGCTGGTGGCGGGTGCTCGTACGGGTCGTGGTGGCGCTCGTCGCCTTCCTCGCCCTCGTCGCGTTCTCCGCCGTCCTCGCCCGGCTCACCCTCACCCCGTCCCCGGCCTCCGAGCAGATCGCCGGGTCCAACCTGCGACCCGGCGCGTCGCTGCGGCAGTACGCGGACGACTACACCTTCGCGGCGGCCTGCAAGCAGATCGGCGGCAACCTCCTGCTCGGGGCGCCCTTCGGGCTGCTCCTCCCGGTGCTCGTGGCGCGCCGGATGCGGTGGCTGCGGGTGCTGGTGCTGACCGCCGTCGTCATGGTGCTCGTGGAGCTGGCGCAGGGCGCGCTCGTACAGGGCCGCGCGTTCGACGTGGACGACGTCATCCTCAACACGACGGGCGCGCTCATCGCCTACGTCCTCGTCGGCCGCCGCATCGGGCACGGCTACCACGCGCTGGCGGAGAAGCCCGCGCACGACGGCAAGGCAGGCGAGAAGGAGAAGACCCCCGCGGGGGAGACGGAAAGGAAGTGATCGTCATGCGTGCGTCCCGGAGCGCCGAACGGCGTGCCGCGCGCGTGGAGTACCTGATGCCGCAGGGCTCGGGCGCCGCCCGCTGGGCGCGGCGCCTGACCCGCTCGTTCCTCGCGGAGCACGCCGAGGAGACGGCCGCCGACGCCGAGCTGGTCGTGTCGGAACTCGTCACCAACGCGACCCGCGTCTCCGAGCGGCGCTGCCGGATGAGCCTGCGGATGGACGCGGGCGAACTGGTCGTGGAGGTGCGCGACGACGGCCCCGGCCTCCCCCGCCTGCGGCCCCCGTCCGAGACGGCCGAGTCGGGTCGCGGCATCGCCCTGGTCCACGCCCTGGCCGAACGCTGGAGCGTGCGGCCCGACCGGCGCGGCGGCAAGACGGTACGGGCGGTCTTCGCCCCGTCCTGACGCCGCGCCCGCGCGGTCCTCAGTGGCCGCGCCTGATCCATTCGTCGAGCTGCGGCGCCTCGGCACCGATCGTCGTGCTGTCCCCGTGACCGGTGCGTACGACGGTCTCGGCGGGCAGGGTCAGCAGCCGGTCCCGGATCGATTCGACGATCGTCGGGAAGTCGCTGAACGTCCGCCCGGTCGCGCCGGGGCCGCCCTGGAAGAGCGTGTCCCCGGTGAAGACGGTGGTCAGGGCGGGCGCGTACAGGCTCACCGCGCCGTGGCAGTGGCCCGGGGTGTGCAGCACGGTCAGCTCGACACCCGCGACGGACAGCCGCTGCCCGTCCGCGAGTTCCTCGTCCGGCGCCCGGTCCGGGTGCGTGCGCTTCCACAGCTCGGTGTCGGCGGGGTGCAGCAGGATCGGCGCGCCCGTGCGCGCGGCCAGGGCCGGGGCGGCGTCGATGTGGTCGTCGTGGGCGTGCGTGCACACGATCGCGACGAGCCGCCGGTCTCCGACCGCCTCGGCGATGGCGTCGGCGTCGTGCGCCGCGTCGATGACGAGCACCTCGGAGTCGTCCCCGACGAGCCACACGTTGTTGTCGACGTCCCAGGTGCCGCCGTCGAGGGAGAAGGTGCCGGAGGTGACGAGGTGCTCGATACGCACGCCGCTGCTCGTGGAGTCGGTCGCCATCAGAACATCACCACCGAACGCAGCACGTCACCGTGGTGCATCCGCTCGAACGCCTTCTCCACGTCCTCCAGGGCGATCGTCTCGGTGACGAACGCGTCGAGGTCGAGGCGCCCCTGCAGATACAGGTCGATGAGCATCGGGAAGTCGCGGGACGGCAGGCAGTCGCCGTACCAGGACGACTTGAGGGCGCCGCCGCGGCCGAACACGTCGAGCAGCGGCAGCTCGATCTTCATCTCCGGGGTCGGTACGCCGACGAGGACGACCGTGCCCGCCAGGTCGCGGGCGTAGAAGGCCTGCTCGTACGTCTCCGGGCGGCCGACCGCCTCAATGACGACGTCCGCGCCGAAGCCGCCGGTCAGCTGGCGCACGGCCTCGACGGCGTCGGTGGAGCGGGAGTTGACGGTGTGGGTGGCGCCGAGCGAGCGGGCCGTCTCCAGCTTCTTGTCGTCGATGTCGACGGCGATGATCGTGCCGGCGCCGGCCAGGCGGGCGCCGACCACCGACGCGTTGCCGACACCGCCGCAGCCGATGACGGCGACCGAGTCGCCCCGCGTGACCTTGCCCGTGTTGATGGCGGCGCCGATACCGGCCATCACCCCGCAGCCGAGCAGTCCGGCCGCGGCGGGCGACGCCGCCGGGTCGACCTTCGTGCACTGGCCCGCGGCGACGAGCGTCTTCTCGGCGAACGCGCCGATGCCGAGCGCCGGGGACAGCTCGGTGCCGTCGGACAGGGTCATCCTCTGCTTCGCGTTGTGCGTGTTGAAGCAGTACTCGGGGCGGCCGCGGCGACAGGCGCGGCACTGGCCGCACACCGCGCGCCAGTTGAGGATCACGAAGTCGCCGGGCGCGACCTCGCTCACCCCCGCCCCCACGGACTCCACGACACCGGCCGCCTCGTGCCCGAGCAGGAACGGGAAGTCGTCGTTGATCCCGCCTTCCCGGTAGTGCAGGTCGGTGTGGCAGACACCGCACGCCTGGATCTTCACGACGGCCTCGCCCGGCCCCGGGTCCGGCACGGTGATCGTCTCGATCGCCACGGGGGCGCCCTTCGATCGCGCGATCACGCCCTGCACCTGCTGTGCCATGAGGGTCAGCCTTCTTTCTCTCGGCGGCGTCCTGCGAAGCTGCTTCTCCGCGCTGCGTTCGCGCACCCATCGTCGCTCATGCGCAGGGTGCGGAACAGCACCGGTGCCCAGGTCGGAGGGTTCTACGCTGCACGGATGCCCGAGCGAACAGTGGCGCAGGCCGCCCTCCTGCCCGTCAACGGCGCCCTCGCCGTCGTCCTCGTCGCCCTGCTGCTGCTCGCCGCGGCGACGGCGGCGGTGTTCCGGCTCGCCCCGGACGCCTCCCGGCGGCGGGCGCGGGACCTGGTCATCGCGGGCGTACGGGCGACGCTGCAGCTCGGCGCGGTCTCCCTGGTGATCGGCTGGGTCGTCCATCACGGGGCCGCGCTGCTCGCGTTCGTACTGCTCATGTTCTGCGTCGCCGCCTGGACGGCGGGCCGGCGCGTCACCGCCGACCGCAGCGGGGGCTGGGCGGCGCTGCCGATCGCGGCGCCGGTCGCGCCCGTCGTCGGCGTGCTCGTCGCCACGGGGCTGCTCCCCGCGGACGGCATCGCGCTGATCCCCGTCACCGGCATCCTGATCGGCGGCGCGCTCACCGCGACCGTCCTCGCGGGGCGGCGGGCCCTGGACGAGCTGGCCGCGCGCCACGGCGAGGTGGAGGCGTGCCTGGCCATCGGCCTGCTCCCGCACGACGCCCGCCTGGAGATCGCGCGCCCGGCCGCGTCCGACGCCCTGCTCCCCGGCCTCGACCAGACCCGCACGGTCGGCCTGGTCACCCTGCCCGGCGCGTTCGTCGGCATGCTCCTCGGCGGCGCGTCCCCGGTGATGGCGGGCGCGGTCCAGCTCTTCGTGCTGGTGGCACTGATGGCCGTGCAGGTGGTCGCGGTGGCGACGACGGTGGAACTGGTGGCCCGGGGCCGCCTGCGCCGACCGCCGCGCTGACCTCGGGGCACGCTTGTTCAGAGCGCGGTGGCCAGCAGGGCGAAGGCGCCCATGAGGACCGCGACGCGGACGTAGTGCAGGCGCTCCCAGCGGTTCAGCTGCTGCCGCCAGTCCGCGGGCCGGTTCTCCGGGGTCCACGTCCGGTTCCGGTTGTTGATCGGGACGAGCAGCAGCAGCGACATGACCACGCCGACGACCAGCAGCGCGCCGGCGGCGACGACACGGCCCGCGCCGTGGTCGTGCCATCCGGCCCCGGCCCAGACGCCGATGAGGACGAGCGAGCCGATGTACCAGAACGGCATCGCGGTGCCGAGCATCCGGCCGCCGTGCGCGTGGCCGAGCTGGGCGCTGTCCTCGGGAAGTGCGTTCAGGATCGGGCCCATGACGAAGGCGACGGCGAACTCCACCCCCACCATCACGCCGAAGACCACGGTGGTGACGACCTCGAGTGCGTTGAGCATGACTACCCCTCCGAAACAGAAAATCTAGCGCCGCTAGCTGTCGAAGCAACGCTAGCGCTACTGCCGCTCGAATGTCTAGCAGTGCTAGATTGGCGGCCATGTCGGTACAGCAACGCAAGGAACGCGAACGGGCGGAGCGCGAGCGCCTCATCGTGGCCACCGCCCGCGAACTCGCCGAGCAGCAGGGCTGGGACGCGGTCACCACCCGCCGGCTCGCCGAGCGGATCGAGTACAGCCAGCCCGTCCTCTACAGCCACTTCCGCGGCAAACGCGAGATCATCGGCGCGGTGGCCCTCCAGGGCGCGACCGAGATGGCGGTGGCGGTGCGCGCCGCGACCGCCGCCGCGGACGGACCGCGGGCCCGCGTGCACGCCCTCGCCCGCGCCTACCTCGACTTCGCCGAGCGCAACCCGGCGGTCTACGACGCGATCTTCCAGCTCGACGGCGGCCTCGCCTACGCGCGCGAGGAAACCCCGGAACCCCTCAAGGACGCTTTCGCCGCACTCCTCGAATGCCTCGGCGAAGTCGCCGGGGAGGGCGTCGAACCGGGCCTGTTCACCGAGGTGTTCTGGGCATCCCTGCACGGAGTGGCAACCCTGACCAGATCGGGCCGCCTGCCCCCGGACTACACGGAGCAGCGCCTTCAGGTCCTGGTGGACCGACTCGCCGTGGTCTGACCCGGCGTACGCTCCGGATCATGTCTGTTTACGACGCAGTAGAGATCGGCCGCCTCCAGGGCGGCCCCGCCGACCTGTCCCAGTACAAGGGCAAGGCCGTCCTGATCGTCAACGTCGCCTCCAAGTGCGGCCTCACCCCGCAGTACGCGGGCCTGGAGCAGTTGCACGAGCGCTACGCGGAGCGCGGCTTCACCGTGCTCGGGGTGCCGTGCAACCAGTTCATGGGGCAGGAGCCGGGGACCGCCGAGGAGATCGCCGAGTTCTGTTCGGCGACGTACGGGGTGACGTTCCCGATGACGGAGAAGGTCGACGTCAACGGGGCGGACCGGCACCCGTTGTACACGCGGCTGACCGAGGTCGCGGACGGTGAGGGGCACACGGGAGACA
This sequence comes from Streptomyces sp. SGAir0957, assembly GCF_043523415.1. Lineage (NCBI taxonomy): Bacteria > Bacillati > Actinomycetota > Actinomycetes > Kitasatosporales > Streptomycetaceae > Streptomyces > Streptomyces sp. SGAir0957. The sequence continues at coordinate 7,548,675 of NZ_CP027293.1, read as the reverse complement.
TCCGCTGGAACTTCGAGAAGTTCCTCCTGGACCAGGACGGCAACGCCGTCGCCCGTTTCTCCCCGCAGACCGAGCCCGACGACGCCGCCCTGGTGGCGGCCGTCGAGGCGCACCTGCCGCGCTGAACCCGGACGGGGGCGGCCGCGTGCCCGGCCGGTGAGGTGTTCGTTAGCCGGGCATGCGCAAGCCGAACCTTCTGACCCTCGCCCTGGCGGTCGCCGCCGCGCTCACCGCGGTGGCGCCGCTGGCGTTCGCCGCCGCACCGCTCACGGTCGCCCCGGCGGCGGGCGATCCGTTCGTCCACCCGCAGCCGGCGGGCATGTCCGGCGGGCCGTCGTCCGCACGCGTACCGGTCGCCGGGCGCGCGGTCTGACGGCCCTCGGTCATATCGCCCCGTACTCGTGCGCGGGCGCGCCGCGCCATTCGATGGCGGGTGAGTCGCCGAGGACGAGGTCCTCGGCGTTCTCCAGGCCCGCACGGCGCAGGAACTCGATGACGTCCGCGTCCGAGTGCGCGAGCCCGAGGGGCACGTCCGCGACCGTGACACTGCGCCCGCCGCCCGGCGCCGGGCGATGCACCGCCACCTTCACGACGCGCCCCCGCCCTGCCGCGCCCGCAGCCGCAGCTCCGCTCTCTGCGCCGGGGTGAGCCGCTCCTCCGCCAGCACCCGGGACAGGTGCAGCAGGCGGCGCCGGAGGACGGTGCGGCCGGGCTGCTCGGCGAGGCGCCGATAGGTCTCGGTCCATTCCTGGCGTGTGTGTACGAGGTCGTCAGTGATCGTGTGCCGCATGGCTTGGATTAGATCGCATGTTCGAATTTACGTGCAACCGGCGACCCGGCTGGTCCTCCGGCCGGTCCACGTCAGTCGCGTCGCCCGCCGCACTCCCACGCGTGCACCTCGACGGCGGCGTACCGGTCCGCCGTGAGAATTGTGCGCGCGGCGGCCGCGTCGGGCGCCCGAAGGAGGGCCGCCGTACCGAGCCAAGCGGTGCCGTCGTCGCTGGTCAGCGGGCCGTAGGCGATCAGGTCCGCCGAGCGTGGGCCGGCCGGTACGTCGAGGTCGGCCGCCTGGCCCGTGCCCAGGCCGAGCACGAGGTAGCGGTCGTCGCCGACCAGGCCGCCGGGGAACTCCCCCATGGTGCGGCCGAGCAGATTCTCCCAGCGGCGCAGCAGCACGTCCCGGTAGACACCGGCCTGGTAGGTGGGCTCGTCGAAGGCGAAGGCGCGGGCCGCCGCCGGATCCGGCAGGTCGACGATGTGGACGCTGCCCGACGGGGTCTCCCCGTCCTCGGCGAAGGTCGGGCCGCGCGCGATCAGCTCCCGCTCGAACCGGTCCATGTAGGACCAGTGCTCCTCCACGAGCCGGTGGCGCAGCGCGAGGGAGCCGGGGCGATCACGGTGGTAGCAGAAGAACATCATGGGCCCGTACTCTTCCCGGCCCGCGCGGCCTCGCGCACGCGCTTTTCATCAGCCCACACACCGTGAGCCCACACACCGTGCGGCACAGTCTCGCGTCTCCGCCCGGTGTCCCCGACAATGAGCCGGTGACCGCGACGACGCACTCCACTGAAGGCGCCGCCCCCGGCGTTCGGCTCGCTTCGGCGCGCGGGCGGTGGATCCTGGCGTGCGTGGTGCTGGCGTCCGGCATGGCGATGCTGGACGGGACCGTCGTGAACGTCGCCCTCCCGACCATGGGCCGCGATCTCGGGGCCTCGCTGTCCGCCCTGCAATGGGTGGTCAACGCGTACATGCTGACGCTCTCCGCGCTGTTGCTGTGGGGCGGCGCCCTCGGGGACCGGATGGGGCGGCGGCGCACGCTGATGCTGGGGGTGGCGTGGTTCGCGGCCGCGTCGGCGGTGTGCGGGTTCGCTCCGGACGAGGGCACGCTGATCGCGGCGCGGGCCTTGCAGGGTGTCGGGGCGGCGCTCCTGACGCCCGGGTCGCTCGCGCTGGTGCGGTCGGTGTTCCACCCGGACGACCAGGCGCGGGCCGTGGGCGCGTGGTCGGCGCTGACCGGTGTGGCGGGGGCGCTCGGTCCGTTCCTCGGCGGCTGGCTGATCGACGGGCCCGGATGGCGGTGGATCTTCTACATCAATGTGCCGATGGCCGCCGCCGTGCTCGCCGTCGCGCTGCGGTACGTGCCCGAGAGCCGGGACGCCGGGGCCGCCGACACCCCCTTCGACCAGGTCGGCGCCGTGCTCGCCGCGCTCAGCCTGGCCGGGGTGAGCTACGCGCTGATCTCCTCGTCCGGCGGCGCCTCGCTGCTCTCCACCGGCCTGCCCGCGCTGATCGGTGTCGTGGCCGGTGCCGTGTTCGTGTACGTGGAGCGGCGCCGGGCGGCGCCGATGCTGCCGCCGTCGCTGTTCGCCTCGCGGCTGTTCAGCGCGGCGAACGGGATGACGCTGTGCCTGTACGCGGGGATCGGCGGGATCCTGTTCCTGCTGCCGGTCCAGTTGCAGGTGGCGGTGGGGTACGACGCGTTGCAGGCCGGGACGGCGACGCTGCCGGTGACCGTCCTGATGCTGCTGCTCTCCGCGCGCGCCGCCGACCTGTCCCACCGGATCGGGCCGACGCTGCCGCTCGTCGTCGGGCCCCTGGTCGCCGCGACGGGGGTCCTGCTGATGCTGCGGATCGGGCCCGGCTCCTCGTACGTCGCGGATGTGCTGCCCGCGGTCGCCGTGCTCGGACTCGGCATGAGCGTGTTCGTGGCCCCGCTGACGGCGACCGTCCTGGCGTCGGTGGAGCCGGAGCGCGCCGGGCTCGCGAGCGGGGTGAACAACACGGCGGCGCGGGTGGCGCAGCTCCTTGTCGTCGCCGGGCTGCCGCTGGCCGTGGGCCTGGCGGGCGAGGCGTACACGCGCCCCGCGGCCGTGAACGTCTCGTTCCACCGGGCGGCGTACGGGTGCGCGCTCCTCTTCCTGCTCGCGGCCGTGGTGGCGGTGCTGTTCGTGCGCCCGCGCCATGTGCGGAGCCGGGCCGCCGAGGCGCCGCGGCCGCAGTGCCGGTCGCATTGCGGGGTCGGCGCGCCGGCCCTGGAACCCGGCGACAGGCGCTGAGGCCCGCGTGCGCCGGGCGGGGACCCGTTGCACCATGGCTGCATGCTCTTTGCCCGACTGGCCCAGGTGTCTCAGGAGGTCGCCGCCGCCTCGGCGCGCTCGAAGAAGATCGAGCTGCTCGCCGAGCTGTTCCGGGACGCGGACCCGGACGACGTGCCGATCGTCATCCCGTACCTGGCGGGCCGTCTCCCGCAGGGGCGGCTCGGGGTGGGCTGGCGGGTCCTCGGCGAGCGGGTGGGGCCGGCGGCCGAGCCGCGTCTGAGCGTGCAGGACGTCGACGCGGCCCTGACGACGCTCGGCGATGTGAGCGGCGCCGGTTCGCAGGCCGAACGCAAGCGCCTGGTCGGCGAGTTGATGGCCGCGGCCACGGAGGACGAGCAGCGGTTCCTGTTCGGGCTCGTCACCGGCGAGGTCCGCCAGGGCGCGCTGGACGCCGTCGCCGTCGAGGGGCTGGCCCGTGCCACCGACGCGCCGCCCGGGGACGTACGGCGTGCGGTGATGCTGGCGGGCGGGCTCCAGCCGGTCGCGAAGGCGCTGCTCGCCGGGGGCCCGGAGGCGCTCGCCGCGTTCCGGCTCACCGTGGGCGGGCCCGTGCAGCCGATGCTGGCGCACTCGGCCGGGTCGGTCGGCGAGGGGCTCGACAAGCTGGGCGCGTGCGCCGTGGAGGAGAAGCTCGACGGCATCCGCATCCAGGTGCACCGGGACGGGGACGACGTCCGGATCTTCACCCGCACGCTCGACGACATCACCGACCGGCTGCCCGAAGTCGTGGCGGCGGCGCGGGAGTTGAGGAGTGAGCGGCTCATCCTCGACGGTGAGGTGATCGCGGTCGACGACAGCGGGCGGCCGCGCGCGTTCCAGGACGTGGCCGGGCGCGTCGGGTCGCGGGTGGACGTGGAAGGGGCCGCGCGGGCACTGCCCGTCTCACCGGTCTTCTTCGACGCGCTGTACGTCGACGGGCACGACCTGCTCGACCTGCCGTTCGCCCAGCGGCACGAGCGTCTGGCGCGGGTGGTGCCGGAGCCGATGCGGGTGCGGCGGTTCGTCGTCGAGGACGCGGCCGAGGAGGCCGAGCGGACGGCGGCGGAGGAGTTCTTCGCGGAGACCCTGAACCGGGGGCACGAAGGGGTCGTCCTGAAGGGCCTGGAAGCCCCGTACAGCGCGGGGCGGCGCGGTGCGTCCTGGCTGAAGGTGAAGCCGGTGCACACGCTGGACCTGGTGGTGCTCGGCGCCGAATGGGGCCACGGGCGGCGTACCGGCAAGCTGTCCAACCTGCACCTGGGCGCGCGGCGCGAGGACGGTTCGTTCGCGATGCTCGGCAAGACGTTCAAGGGGCTCACGGACGCGCTGCTGACCTGGCAGACCGAGCGCCTCGGCGAGCTGGCGACCGAGGACGACGGGATCGTGGTGACGGTCCGGCCCGAGCTGGTCGTGGAGATCGCCTACGACGGGCTGCAGCGTTCGACGCGGTATCCGGCGGGCGTGACGCTGCGGTTCGCCCGGGTGATCCGGTACCGGGAGGACAAGACGCCCGAGCAGGCCGACACGGTGGAGACGGTCCTGGCGGCGCACCCGGCCGTCTCGGAGTCCGCGTAGCCGCCGGTCGCCGGTCGCCGGTCGCCGGTCGCCGGTCGGACCTCTCCACGGACCTCTCCCCCAGCGATCCCCCAGCACCTCCCCTGACTTTTTCTTTGCCAAAACATGAACCGTATAAGGTGACAGTCGCCGCGAAAGATGCAGCCGCCACCTAATACCCGCCGGGACCGCAGCCCGGACACGCACGGACAAGGGGAGAGACGTGCCCGCTTCACGCCTGAGCAGGACACCATTGCCGGGGATCGGCTTCCGCTACGACCTGACCACCCGAGAACAACGCCAGCTGTCGGTCGTCGCGCACCGGGACGGGGGCCGCACGCTCAGCGCGTACCAGGCCGACGACCCCGACGCCTGCGCCCTGTCGCTGAAACTGACCTCGGGCGAGGCGGCGTACCTCATCGACGCGCTGATGCCGTCGCACCACAGCCCCAACCTGCTGCACACCACCGACCTGGGCCTGGTCGCCGAGCGCATCGAGCTCCCCGCGACCTCGCACTGGAACGGCCGGCTCCTCGGCGAGACGCACATGCGCACCGAGACCGGCACCTCGATCGTCGCCGTGCTGCGCCGCACCGAGGCGATCCCGTCGCCGACGCCGGACTTCCGGCTCGCGGGCGGCGACACGCTCATCGTGATCGGTACGCGCGAAGGCGTCGAGGCGGCCGCCACGATCCTGGGTCGGGAGTGATCGGATGCACTCCGCTGTCTTCCTCATCGAGTTCGGTGCGATCATCCTGGCGCTCGGCCTCCTCGGCCGCCTCGCCGGACGCCTGAGCTTCTCGCCCATCCCGCTCTACCTGCTCGCGGGCCTCGCGTTCGGCGAGGGCGGGCTGCTCCCCCTCGGCGCGAGCGAGGAGTTCGTCGCGATCGGCGCCGAGATCGGCGTGATCCTGCTGCTCCTGATGCTCGGCCTGGAGTACACGGCGAGCGATCTCGTCAGCAACCTCAAGACGCAGTACCCGGCAGGGCTCGTCGACATGACGTTCAACGCGCTGCCCGGCGCCGCCGCCGCGCTCCTCATGGGCTGGGGCCCGGTGGCGGCCGTCGTGCTCGCCGGTGTCACCTGGATCTCGTCGTCCGGCGTGATCGCCAAGGTGCTCGGCGACCTCGGGCGGCTCGGCAACCGCGAAACCCCGGTCATTTTGAGCATCCTGGTGCTCGAGGACCTGGCGATGGCCGTCTACCTGCCGATCATCACCGCGCTGCTCGCCGGGGTCGGCTGGGCGGCGGGCGGGCTGACGCTCGCCATCGCCCTCGGCGCGGCCGGGCTCGTCCTGTTCGTCGCCGTGCGCTACGGGCGGCACATATCGCGGTTCGTGTCGAGCGACGACCCGGAGAAGCTCCTCCTCGTCGTCCTCGGGCTGACGATCCTGGTCGCCGGGCTCGCCCAGCAGCTCCAGGTCTCCGCCGCCGTCGGCGCGTTCCTCGTCGGCATCGCGCTCTCCGGCGAGGTCGCCGAGGGCACGCACACGCTGCTCTCGCCGCTGCGGGACCTGTTCGCCGCCGTGTTCTTCGTCTTCTTCGGCCTGCACACCGACCCGGCGAGCATTCCGCCGGTGCTGCTTCCCGCGCTGCTCCTCGCGGTCGTCACGGCCTGCACGAAGATCTTCACCGGGTGGTGGGCGGCACGGCGTGCCGGGATCTCCGTGAAGGGACGCTGGCGGGCCGGCGGGGCGCTCGTCGCGCGCGGCGAGTTCTCCATCGTCATCGCGGGGCTCGCGGTGACCTCCGGCATCGAGCCGCGGCTCGGCCCGCTGGCCACCGCGTACGTGCTGATCCTGGTGATCCTGGGCCCGCTGACGGCCCGCTACACCGAACCGCTGGCCCAGCGGCTGTTCGGCGGGCGCACGGCCAAGACGGCCCCGGCGGCCTCGGTCCCGGCCCCGCGCGCGGCGGAGGACGCCGCGTCGGTGGACGCCACGTCGGTGGACTCCGCGTCGGTGGACGCCACGTCGGTGGACTCCAGGTCGGTGGACGAGCGGCTCGGCTGAGTACCGGGGCCCGTCGTCGGACCGACCGGGGGAGAACGGCCGCGTTCTCCCCCGGTCGCCGTCCGTGAGCTGGGCGCTTAGCGTGGTGGACGGGGTTGATCAGGGGTGCACCCGGATGACTGGAGACCACCATGGATCGCTCGTCCGAGCCCACCGGGGCGTCGCCCGAGCCCGGCACAGGGACCACGCCCGCCGACGGCGCGACGCCGTACGCGGGCGGCGGCGCTCACGAGCACCGCTGGCTGATCCTCGCCGTCATCGGTATCGCGCAGCTGATGGTCGTCCTCGACGCGACGATCGTGAACATCGCGCTGCCCTCCGCGCAGAAGGATCTCGGCTTCAGCGACGGCAACCGGCAGTGGATCGTCACCGCCTACGCGCTCGCCTTCGGCTCCCTGCTCCTGCTCGGCGGGCGCATCGCCGACCTCATGGGCCGCAAGGCGGTGTTCATCGCGGGCCTGATCGGCTTCGCGGTGGCCTCCGCGCTCGGCGGCGCGGCGCCCAGCTTCGGGGTGCTCGTCTTCGCCCGCGCCCTGCAAGGTCTGTTCGGCGCGCTGCTCGCACCGGCCGCGCTCTCCCTGCTGACGACGACGTTCACCGACCCGCGTGAGCGCGCGAAGGCGTTCGGCATCTACGGCGCCATCGCGGGCGCGGGCGGCGCCGTCGGCCTGCTGCTCGGCGGCATCCTCACCGAGTACCTGGACTGGCGCTGGTGCCTGTACGTGAACCTGCTGTTCGCGGCCGTCGCCATCGTCGGTGGTATGCGGCTGCTGCACGGCGGCCGCCCCAAGGACCGGCCCGAGCTGGACGTGCCCGGCACGGCCCTCGTCACGGTCGGCCTGTTCTGCATCGTCTACGGGTTCTCCAACGCCGAGTCGCACCACTGGGGCTCGTTCCTGACCTGGGGCTTCCTCGTCATCGGCGTGCTGCTGCTCGCCGCGTTCACCTGGTGGGAGATGCGGGCCCCGCATCCGCTGCTCCCGCTGCGCGTGGTCCTCGACCGTGACCGCGGGGCGTCCTACCTGGCGATGTTCCTCTCGGGCGCGGGCATGTTCGGCGTGTTCCTGTTCCTGACGTACTACCTGCAGCAGATCCTCGCGTACTCGCCGGTCATCACCGGTGTGGCGTTCCTGCCGATGGTGGCGTGCATGGTGTTCTCGTCCGTCGTCACGACGAACTACCTGGTGCCCATGCTCGGCCCGAAACCCATCGTGCCGCTGGGTATGGCCCTGACCGCCGGTGGCATGGCGTGGCTGACCGCGCTGGATCTGCACAGCACCTACGCGGCGCACGTGCTGCCGCCGCTGCTCATCGCCGGTATCGGCCTGGGTCTGATCTTCGCCACGGCGATGAACCTCGCGACGGCCGGGGTCGAGGCGCACGACGCGGGGGTCGCCTCCGCGATGGTCAACACGAGCCAGCAGGTCGGCGGTTCGATCGGCACGGCCCTGCTCAACTCGCTCGCCACGAGCGCCGCGACCAACTACCTCAAGGGCAAGCAGCCCTCGCCCCTCACCCAGGCGGAGGCGTCGATGGAGAGCTACTCGACCGCGTTCTGGTGGTCGGCGCTCTTCTTCGCCATCGGCTTCGTGGTGACGCTCGTGCTGTACCGGCCCGGCGTCCCGAAGTCCGCCGCGACCGACGGCGCCGCGCACATGTGACCCCGGCGCGCCCGGGTGTACCGGTTCGGCTCCGTCATTCAGCGGGCATACCCCCTCTGCAAAGTCCACCCGTCCGGCCACGCGCCGGACGGGCGGCACTCACCGCGGCGGGGCGGACGGACCAGGGGCACACCAAGGGGGAAACAGCCATGCGCGGCATACCGTACGAGGCGTATCAGGTGGACAGCGAACAGCTCGCGACGGCGTTCGTCCAAGTGGCGCACGCCGCTGTACGAGGCGGCTCACAAGCGCTGAACGCCCTGGTCGGAAGCTGTATATCGCTGCTCGACATCCCCTCGGCGACGGCCGTGCTCAAACCGCCGACGGGCCGGGTCGAACTGGCCGCGTCGGACAGCAGGGGCCTGCGTCTGGAGCGGGCCTCGCTGTCCTGGGGCGAAGGCCCCGGGCCGGACTGCCGGGCCTCGGCGCAGCCCATCCGCGGCGTGCCCCTGGCACATCCCTACGCGCGGGCCAACTGGCCGTCGTACACGGCGATGGCGCGCTCGCTCGGCTTCGAGTGCGTGGTGGCGGTGCCGCTGCGCGCCCCGGACCGGACGGTCGGCTCGCTCAGCCTGCTCTCGGAGCGGTCGGGCCCGCCCGGCGCGCTGCAACTGCGCCTCGGCCAGCACCTGGCGGACGCCACGGCCCTCGGTGTCCTGCCCCGCGACCGGAGCTGAGAGCGCCTGGGGGTTCTCCCCCGGGCGGGTCGGAGGACAGCCTCGTTCCAGGGCCCCGGACGCGTCCCTACCGTGGATCACGCACGAGCGGCACAGGGGCAGGGCGGGCCAGGGGGCGGAATGATCAAGGAAGCCAGGGATCGGGGTCGCACCCGGATCTTGGGGCGCGCCAGGAGGTACGGCCGCACCGGCGCGTCCTCGGGCGCCGCGATGCGTGAGCGGCCGACCCTGGGCACGGTCCTGCGGGCGCCCCTGACGCGGCGGGCGTGGGCGGAGGCGGCTTACAGCCTCCTGTCCTACGTCCCCGCGGTCGCGGGATTTTTGCTCGTCCTGGTCGCCCTGGCCCTGGGCACGGCGTTCACGCTGACCCTCGTCGGCGCGGTCCTCGGCGGACTGTTCCTGCTCGGCGGCCTCGCCCTGGCCCGCTCCCTCGGCGCGCTGCAACGGCGCCTGGCGAACGCCCTGTTGGGGGAGGCGGTCCCGGCGCCGGGCGTACCCCCGTCGGGCGGCGGGGTCTTCGCGCGCGCCGAGGCCCGGCTGCGGGACGCGGCGGCGTGGCGGGCCGTCGCGTACCTGGCGGTGAAGCTGCCGCTGGCGCTGGTGAGCCTGTACGCGGTGTCGTGGTGGGTGGTCGGGGCGGTCAACCTGATCGCGCCGGTGCGGTGGGTGTTCACACCGGACGACCTGCACCTGGTGACCCCGTTGCCCTGGGGCGGCTCTCCCGCGCTGCGCTCGCCGGGCGCGGCGTTCGCGGCGGCCGTCGTGGGGTGCGCGGTGCTCGTGGCCGCTCCGTGGCCGACCCGCGCGGCCGTCGCCGTGGACCGCCGGCTCGTACGGGCGCTGCTCGGCCCCGACCGGCTCGCCGAGCGCGTACGGGACCTGGAGGAGACCCGGGCCCTCGCGGTCGACGAGGCCACCGCGCGGCTTCGGCGCCTGGAGCGCGACCTGCACGACGGGGCGCAGGTCCGCCTCGTCGCCCTCGCGATGAGCCTGGACATGATCCGCGAACAGCTCGACACCCGGGACCGCCCCGGGGTGCGCCGGCTGGTGGAGACGGCCCGGGACAACGCGGCGGCGGCGCTGACCGAACTCCGCGACCTGGCGCGCGGCCTGCACCCCGCGGCCCTCGACGGCGGTCTCGCGGACGCCCTGACGACGCTCGCGGCCCGCGCGCCGCTCCCCGTCGACGTGCGCGTGGACCTCCCCGCGCGGCCGACCCCGGCGATCGAGTCCCTCGCGTACTTCTGCGCGGCGGAGCTGCTCGCCAACGCCATCAAGCACAGCGGGGCGCGGCACTGCCGGGTGGAACTGGCGTCCGGCGAGGGCACGTTGCGCCTGCGGGTGACGGACGACGGGCGGGGCGGGGCGCGGATCGTCCCCGAGGGGGGCCTCGCGGGCCTGGTCCGGCGGGTGCGGACGGTGGACGGGACGCTGGAGGTGGCGAGCCCGCCGGGCGGCCCCACGTCGGTGTCGGTACAGTTGCCGCCCCATGCCTGACCGGAGGCTCGCTGTGCGCGTGGTCGTCGCCGAGGACGCAGCCGTCCTGCGCGAGCTGCTCACCCAGATGCTCACCCTGCGCGGGCACGAGGTCTGCGCGGGCGTCGCCGACGCCGACGGGCTGCGCGCCGCGGTGGCGGAGCACCGGCCCGATGTGGCGGTCGTCGACATCCGGATGCCGCCGACCCACACCGACGACGGGCTGCGGGCCGCGATCGACGTGCGCCGCGAGCACCCCGGCACCGGCGTGCTCCTCTTCTCCCAGTACATCGAGACGAAGTACGCCACCCGGCTGCTGGCCGAGGGCTCGGCGGGCGTCGGGTATCTGCTGAAGGAGCGGGTGGCGAACGTCGCCGAGTTCACCGACGCGCTCGCCCGCGTCGCGGCGGGCGGCACCGCGCTCGACCCCGAGGTGGTGACACAGCTGGCCGGTGCGGGGCGGCGGACGGCGAAACTGGGCTCGCTCACCGGCCGGGAGCGGGACGTGCTGACCCTGATGGCCGAGGGCCGCTCGAACGCGGCGATCGCCCAGTCCCTGCACGTCTCGGCGGGCACCGTCGAGAAGCACGTCGCGGCGGTCTTCGGCAAACTCGGACTGCCCCCGTCGGAGGACCACAACCGCCGGGTGCTCGCGGTCCTCCAGTACTTGCGCGGAGAATGACCGTATGGCTGACGGCACGACGAAGCGCACGAAACGCAGCGCGGGCCTGCTCCTCTTCCGCCGCGCCCCCGCCGGGCCCGAGGTGCTGCTCGGGCACATGGGCGGCCCGTTCTGGGCGCGCAAGCACGCGGGGGCGTGGAGCGTGCCCAAGGGTGAGTACGAGCCGGACGAGGCACCCTGGGACGCGGCGCGGCGCGAATTCCAGGAGGAGTTGGGGCTGCCCGCGCCGGACGGGACCCCGCTGCCGCTCGGCGAGACGGTGCAGTCGAGCGGGAAGCGCGTCACCGCGTGGGCGGTGGAGGGGGACTTCGACCCGGCGGAGATGGTGCCGGGCACGTTCACGATGGAGTGGCCGCGCGGTTCGGGCCGGATCGCCGAGTTCCCCGAGCTGGACCGCGTCGCGTGGTTCGGCCTCGACGCGGCGCGCGAGGTCGTCGTGAAGGCGCAGGCGGTGTTCCTGGACCGGCTCGCCGAGCACCTCTGATCGCCGGGTCCCGCGGCCACGTCTGACGGCGATTCCTCCGGGTACGCGGGGACATCCCGCGTTGCGCTCCCGTGCGCCGCGCGGGAAGGTCGAAGAAACCCGCTCAGGAGGTCGCCCCATGCCCATCGCGACGGTCAATCCCGCGAACGGCGAGACGCTGAAGACATACGACGCCCTCTCCTCCGAGGACATCGAGCAGAAGCTGGCCCTGGCGGCCCGGACGTTCGACTCGTACCGCACGACGACGTTCTTCGACCGGGCGAGGATGCTCCAGCAGGCAGCCGACCTGCTGGACGCCGACACCCCGGACATCGCGCGCGTCATGACGACGGAGATGGGCAAGCCGATCGCGGCGGCCCGCGCCGAGGCGGCGAAGTGCGCGAAGGCTATGCGCTGGTACGCGGAGAACGCCCAGCACCTGCTGGCCGACGAGCACCCCGCCGAGTCCGACGTCCAGGACTCGGGGGCGTCCCGCGCTGTCGTGCGCTACCGGCCCGTCGGGGTCGTGCTCGCCGTGATGCCGTGGAACTTCCCGCTGTGGCAGGTCGTCCGGTTCGCCGCGCCCGCCCTGATGGCCGGGAACGTGGGCCTGCTCAAGCACGCCTCGAACGTCCCGCAGACCGCTCTCTACCTGGAGGACCTGTTCCGCCGGGCCGGATTCCCGGAGGGCTGCTTCCAGACGCTCCTGGTCGGCTCCGGGGAGATCGAGAACATCCTGCGCGACGAGCGCGTGGCGGCCGCGACCCTGACGGGCAGCGAACCCGCGGGCCGCTCCGTCGCCTCGATCGCGGGTGACGAGGTGAAGAAGACGGTCCTGGAGCTGGGCGGCAGCGACCCGTATCTGGTCATGCCGTCGGCGGACATCGCCAAGGCGGCGAAGACGGCGGTGACGGCCCGGGTGCAGAACAACGGTCAGTCGTGCATCGCGGCGAAGCGGTTCATCGTGCACGAGGACGTCTTCGAGGAGTTCCGGGACGCGTTCGTGGCGGGGATGCGGGAGCTGACCGTGGGTGATCCGCTCGACGAGTCGACGGACGTCGGCCCGCTCTCCAGCGAGCAGGGCCGCAAGGATCTGGAGGAGCTGGTCGACGACGCAGTGGAGGGCGGCGCGACCGTGCTGTGCGGCGGGCAGCGGCCGAAGGAGCTGGCGGACCGCGGCTGGTTCTACGAGCCGACGGTCCTCACGGACATCACGCCCGAGATGCGGATCCACCGCGAGGAGACGTTCGGCCCGGTCGCCACCCTGTACCGGGTCGCGGACCTGGACGAGGCGATCGCGGTCGCCAACGACACCCCGTTCGGCCTCAGCTCCAACCTGTGGACCGGGGACGAGGACGAGATCGAGCGGTTCGCCCGCGACAGCCAGGCCGGCGGCGTCTTCGTGAACGGCATGACGGCCTCGCACCCGGCGCTGCCGTTCGGCGGCGCGAAGCGGTCCGGGTACGGGCGCGAGCTGGCGGGCCACGGGATCAAGGAGTTCTGCAACATCACGACGGTGTGGGTCGCGGCCTGAGCCGTACGCAGGGAGAGTTCCTCAATCGATCGAAACGCTCAACTTGGTCGATCCTCTTGAGCGTTTGAAACTCCGGATGCTAGAAACCGCTTACTCCCAGCGGTCACTCCAGCATCCGGAGCCTTTCATGACGTCGCAGACGCCCTCCTCACCCTTCCCGCACTGGTCCCGGCGCGGCTTCCTCGGCACGGCGGCGGCCGCCGGGGCCGCCCTCGCCGTCGGACTCCCCCGGCAGGGGGTGGCCGCCGCCGCGGACGAGGGCGACGAGTTCGCCGCCCTGCGGGCGAAATGGCGGGCGCTGTACCTCGGTGAGGGCTTCAGCCCCACCGCCGAGCCCTTCAGGTCGAAGCTCGCCACGCTCGGCACGCAGGCCAGGGCGTGGCGCGACGCGATGGCCCCGGCGGACGGCTCATTGTGGCCGGACGCGGTGTTCGGCGACCCCGACCCCGACACGGACACCGAGTCGTACGGCTACTCGGAGAAGATCCAGACCAGCTACGAGCGCGTCCGGCTGATGGCGGAGGCTTTCTGCCAGCCGGGGACGGGCCTGACCGGCGACGCGTCGCTCAGGACCGCCGTCCTCACCGCCGTCGACCACCTGAGCGCGCAGGTCTACAACAAGTCACAGGCCCAGTACGGCAACTGGTACAACTTCCAGATCGGCGCCCCGCAGCGGCTCCTCGACATCGCGATCCTGATGTACGAGCACCTCGGCTCGGACCGGTTGACGGCGGCGGTCGAGGCGATCGACCATTTCGTGCCGGACTCGCTGGTCGCGAAGTACACCGGTACGAGCACCGGCGCCAACCGCATCGACCTGTGCCGTGTCCTCGCCCTTCGCGGCATCCTCGACGGCACGGCGGCGAAGGTCGCGCTCGCGCGGGACGCCATCTCGCCGGTCTTCCCGTACGTCACCTCCGGCGACGGCCTGTACGCCGACGGCTCGCTGATCCAGCACACCTACGTGCCGTACACCGGCTCCTACGGCGCCGTCCTCATCGACGGCCTGAGCAAGCTGTTCGCGCTGCTCGGCGGCTCCACCTGGGCGATCACCGACAGCGGGCGGCAGATCTTCCTGGACTCGGTGGAGGACGCCTACGCCCCGTTCCTGCACGACGGGCTGATGATGGACAACGTGTCCGGGCGGGCCATCAGCCGCGGCCTGGTCGCCACCGACCCGCTGAGGATCCAGCAGGACGACCACGCGCGCGGGCACGCGATCATCGCCTCGATCCTGCTGCTCGGGCAGGGCGCGAGCGCCGAGGAGAACGCGCGCTGGCGGGCGCTCGCCAAGGGCTGGTACACGCGGGACCACTACAGCGACGTGACGAGCGGCCGCACGCTCGGGGTCGCCGCGCTGTCCCGCGTGACCTCGCTCCTGGCCGACTCCGCGGTGAAGCCGGCCGCCGAGCCGACAGGCCACCACGTGTTTCCGTCGATGGCGCGGGCGACACACCGCGGCAAGACGTTCACGGCGTCCGTCTCCATGTCCTCGAAGGCGATCACGTTCTACGAGAACGGCAACGGCGAGAACGTCCGGGGCTGGCACACCGGGTCGGGCCTGCTCTCCTGGTGGGCCGAGGGCTCCGGAGCGGCGGGCGGCGGCCAGTACAGCGACGGGTACTGGCCGACCGTCGACCCGTACCGGCTGCCCGGCACCACGGTCTCGCGCAAGCCGCTCGCGGACGCGGAGGGCGGCGCGTGGGGCGTGGCCCGGCCGGACACGACGTGGGTGGGCGGCGCGACGGACGGCACGTACGCGGCGCTCGCCCAGGACGTGCGCGGCCTGTCGTCGACATTGCGGGCGAAGAAGTCGTGGTTCTTCCTCGACGACGCCGTGGTGTGCCTGGGCGCGGGCATCACCAGCGCCGACGGGGCGGGCGCGGAGAGCGTCTTCGACACCCGCAACCTGGGGGCGACCGGCACGGCACGCCTGACGGTCGACGGCCACGCCCAGCCGACCCGCCACCCCTGGAACGCGACGTTCCCGCGCGCGCGGTGGGCGCATGTGGCGGGCCACGGCGGCTACGTCTTCCCCGGCGGTACGTCCCTGACGGCGTTCCGCGAAGAACGCACGGGCACCTGGAAGTCGATCAACGGCGGCGGCTCGGCCGACCCCGTCACACGCCGCTACGTCTCCCTGCTCGCCGACCACG
This sequence comes from Streptomyces sp. SGAir0957, assembly GCF_043523415.1. NCBI lineage: Bacteria > Bacillati > Actinomycetota > Actinomycetes > Kitasatosporales > Streptomycetaceae > Streptomyces > Streptomyces sp. SGAir0957. Next base: position 7,533,383 of record NZ_CP027293.1, on the reverse strand, counting down.
GCACCGACCCCACGGACGCCTCCTACGCCTACGTGCTGATGCCGGGCGCCACCGAACTGCGCACGGCGGCGCGGGCCCTCGACCGGAACTGGCTGCGCGTCGACGCCAACTCCGGCGCCCGCCAGGGTGTCCGCGTCCCGTCCCTCGGCTTCACCGGCGCGACGTTCTGGGAGCCCGGGACGGTCGGCCGGGTCACCGTGGACGCCCCGCTGATCGTGCAGATCCGCGAGAAGCGGGACGGCACGGCGACGGTCACGGTGGCCGACCCGAACCGGTCGGTGAAGGCGGCCACGCTGGTCTGGCGGCGCCCGGTGCGCGCGGTGACGTCGAAGCCGGGCACGGTGACGGGGGCGACGACCGGCAGCGAACTACGCCTGTCCTTCGGTGACTTGAGCGCGACGGGCGGGATCTCGCAGAAGGTGACCGTACGGCTGAGGTGACGGTACGGACGGGGTGACGGCACGGATGAGGTGACGGCACGGATGAGGTGACGGCACGGAACAGGTGGCAGTCCGGCTGAGGTGACCCTCCGCTGGGGCGACCGTTCACGGGGCGGCGGCGCAGGACGCGCGGATGTGCAGCTGCGGCAGGACGTCGATGTGCTGACCCGGTTCACCGGCGCCGACGGGCGCGGTCAGCCGGGACAGGAGGAGTTCGGCGGCGCGGCGGCCCACGGTGCGTTTGGCCGGGGCCACCGCGGTGAGCGGCAGGTCGGCGAGGGCGGCGATCTCGTCGTCGTACGTGATCACGGAGAGGTCCTCGGGCACCCGGACGCCGTGCGCCCGGAGGCGGGGTACGAGGACGAGCGCGTCGGCGTCGCTGTGCAGGATCGCGGCGGTCACCCCGCGCTCCCCGACCGCGTCGCGCAGGAACGCGAAGGCGCGGTCGAACCGCTCGGACTCCGTGGCGGCGGGCTCCCTTGGCGGCGGCGGTCCGGGGACGCCGCTCAGCCCGAGCGCCGCGACGGCCGCCTCGTAGCCCTGCCGCAGCTGGGCGCTGGTGGGCGACTCCTGGGCGGCCAGGGTCAGCGTGCGGTGGCCGAGCGAGGCGAGGTGGCGGACGGCCTCGGCGGCGCCGTGGGCGTGGTCCGAGCGGACCCGGTCGAGGGCGGCGGCCGGGTGGCCGTGCGGGGCCGACCGCTCGACGAGGACCGTCGGCACGGGCCGCTCGGTGATCCGCAGCCCCTCCCCCGGGCCCGGCACGCCCCGCTCCCAGCTGGGCGTCAGGAGCAGCCCGTCGGCCCCCGCGTCGAGCAACCGGTCGACCTGGACGGAGTCCTCGCCGGGCAGGTACCGCGACAGGGCCACGACGAGGCGGGCGCCACGCTCCTCCACGGCCTCCCGGGCGCCGCGCACGACTTCGGCGTAGTAGTACTCGGTGGTCGGCACGACCATGCCGATGACGGCGCCCTCGGCGGATGCCCCGGCCGGCTCCGGGGACGCGGCGGTGTCGTCCTCCCCCGGCCACACCACCGCGCCGTGCAGGCGCTGGAGCCTGCCCTGCGCGGCGAGCGTCTCGACGTCGCGGCGCAGCGTGACCGGCGAGACGTCCAGCTCACGGGCGAGATCGGCGACGCGCAAGGTGCCGCGCTCCCGCAGCAGTTCCAGCACGCGCGCGTGGCGCCGATCGACGTGCAGCCGCATGAGTCCGGCCCTCCCCGCTGGTCCCTGCCCCGGCCCGCCCGCCGACTTCCCCGGACGGCCGCATCATCGTATCGATCACATGCGCTCAGAACGATCCGTCGGCAGGACGGAGCGGGGCTGTACGACGCGGGGCGGGACGCGGCGTGCGGATCATGAAGACGTCCACCGGGTCCTGCGACTCCAGGACGAAACCGTGCCGTTCGTACAGGCGCCGGGCCGGGCTGCCCGTGAGCACGTTGAGCCGGACGGCCCGGCTGTCCGCGTCGGCCCGGTCCAGGAGGCCGCGCAACACGGCCGAGCCGAGTCCGCGGCCCTGGAGCGCGGGCGCGAGGTAGAAGTGCTCGAGGAGCAGCCGGTCCCCGTCGGGCCGCAAGGTGACGCACCCGGCGAACGAACCGTCCGCCTCGACCACGGACGTGAGCCCCGGAGCGAACGAGTCCCGGAACCGCTGCCGCACCCGGTGCGGGTCGTACCGGCCGAGCCGTTCGAGATCGGGGCGCATGACCACGGCGCGCAGTTCGACTATGGCCTCGATGTCGTCCGCCCCGGCGGGCCGCAGTGACCAGGCGGGAAGGCTCGTACGGTTGTTCACGGCCGCAGTATCGCAGCGCGTCGCGGGCGGTCCTGGTGCGCGGGCGGTCCTGGTGCGGCGTACTCAGGGCAGCAGGCCGCTGGGGATCTCGCTGGGCAATCCGGAAGGCAGTTCCGACGGCAACGCGCTGGGCAGCTCACTGGGGAGTTCGCTCGGCAACTTGCTCGGCAATCCGCTCGGCAATGCGCTCGGAAGCTCACTCGGGATGCTCAGCGAGGGCGAGGGGCGGGCTGTCCGGTCCTGGTCGCCAGGGGACTTGCCGTCACCGTCGTCCGAGGAGCGCGTCACCAGGATCACGACAACGGCGACGACCACGGCGAGGCCGACAAGGGCGGCGAGCACCAGATAGGGGCGCCGCCCCGGGCCGCGCGGCCCTCCGGGCGGCCCATGGGGTGGCGGCCCATCGGGCGGTGGCCCATCAGGTGGTGGCCCACCGGGCGGTGGCCCTTCAGGTGGTGGCCCATCGGGCGGTGGACCTTCAGGTGGTGGCCCACCGAACGACCCTCCGGCCGGAGGTCCGAACCCGCCGCTGCCCGGGGGCGGTGGGTCACTGGGCGGCCAGGGCGGCTGCTGCGGAGGTGGCGGGGGCGGCGGAGGCGTGGCCATACGCCCAGAATCCCGGCCGTGGCGCCGCCGCGCGACCCTTTGGCGACAATGCGCGTTGGCGACAATGCGCGTTGGCGACAATGCGCGCCCTAGGAAGGGAAGTTGAGCCCTTGGCTACGGCAGGCGCGTGCCCCCTCACGCGACAAGGCGGCTCCCCGGGGCATCACACGCCCCGGGGAGCCGCCTCCGTTCACGTACGGGCTCAGCCGCGTGCGGCCAGCAGGTGGTCCATCGCCAGCTGGTCCAGGCGCTCGAACGCCATGCCGCGCTCGGCCGCCGCGTCCACGTCGAACTCCTCGAACGCGGACTTGTCCGCGCGGAGGCCGGCGAGGCCGTCGGCCGCGGTCGGCTGCGCCAGCTCGTCCAGGCGCGACGCGCGCAGCGCCTCCTGGACCTCCGGGTCGGCGCGGAAGGCGGCGGCGCGGTCCTTGAGGATCAGGTAGTTGCGCATGCAGCCCGCGGCCGACGCCCAGACGCCCTCGAAGTCCTCGGTCCGCGGCGGCTTGAAGTCGAAGTGGCGGGGGCCCTCGTACCCGGCGGTCTCCAGGAGGTCGACGAGCCAGAACGCGGCGCGCAGGTCACCCGCGCCGAACCTCAGGTCCTGGTCGTACTTGATGCCGGACTGGCCGTTGAGGTCGATGTGGAAGAGCTTGCCGGCCCAGATCGCCTGCGCGATGCCGTGCGGGAAGTTGAGCCCGGCCATCTGCTCGTGGCCGACCTCGGGGTTGACGCCGTACATCTCCGGGCGCTCGAGGCGCTCGATGAAGGCGAGGGCGTGGCCGACGGTGGGCAGGAGGATGTCGCCGCGGGGCTCGTTCGGCTTGGGCTCGATGGCGAACTTGAGGTCGTAGCCCTGCTCGATGACGTACTCGCCGAGCAGGTCGAAGGCCTCCTTCATCCGGTCGAGGGCGGCGCGCACGTCCTTGGCGCCACCGGACTCGGCGCCCTCGCGGCCACCCCAGGCGACGTACGTCTTGGCGCCGAGTTCGGCGGCGAGGTCCATGTTGCGCATGGTCTTGCGGATCGCGTAGCGGCGGACGTCGCGGTCGTTGGCGGTGAAGCCGCCGTCCTTGAAGACGGGGTGCGTGAACAGGTTCGTCGTGGCCATCGGCACGACCATGCCCGCGGCGTCGAGCGCCTGCCGGAAGCGCTTGATGTGGCCCTCGCGCTCGCTGTCGGAGGAGCCGAAGGGGATCAGGTCGTCGTCGTGGAACGTGACGCCGTGCGCACCCAGCTCGGACAGGCGCTGCACGGACTCGACGGGGTCGAGCGCCGGCCGGGTGGCGTCGCCGAACGGGTCTCGGCCCTGCCAGCCGACCGTCCAGAGACCGAAGGTGAACTTGTCGTCGGGGGTGGGCTGGTACGTCATCTTGCGGCTCCCTCGCCGTTCGCGGACATGGCAATGTCGTGCCGCCCGCCTATTTCGTCATGGCGCTTTACAAATTAGTATGCGGGCACGCCGCTGGGAAGAGCCACTCCCGGTACCGCCGGAAAATCAGGAGAGCCGCATGTCAGCTGCCGAGGGCCCCCTCGGGCCGTACGTCGTCGGGGTGGACAGCTCCACGCAGTCCACGAAGGCCCTGGTCGTCGATGTCGCCACCGGCGAGATCGTGGCCAGCGGGCAGGCCCCGCACACGGTCACCTCGGGCGCGGGGCGCGAGAGCGACCCCGAGGAGTGGTACACCGCGCTGCGCACGGCGCTCGCCCAATGCGGTGACGCGGCGCGCCAGGCGTCCGCCGTCTCGGTCGGCGGGCAGCAGCACGGCCTGGTGACGCTCGACGCGCGGGGCCGCCCGGTGCGTCCCGCGCTGCTCTGGAACGACGTGCGCTCCGCGCCGCAGGCCCGCCGCCTGGTGGAGGAACTGGGCGGGGCGAAGGTGTGGGCGGACCGGTTCGGCAGCGTGCCCGGGGCGTCCTTCACCGTGTCGAAGTGGGCGTGGCTGGCCGAGCACGAGCCGGAGGCGGTCCGCGCGACGGCGGCCGTCCGCCTCCCGCACGACTATCTGACGGGACGCCTCATGGGCGCCGGTACGGGTACGGGTACTGGCGCGGGTCCGGGTATGGGTCCGGGTTCGGGTACGACGGATCGCGGCGACGCGTCCGGCACGGGATGGTGGGCGTCGGCGACCGAGGCCTACGACGAGGAGATCCTCGGGCACGTCGGACTCGACCCGGCGCTGCTGCCGAGGGTGGTCGCACCCGGCGAGGTCGCGGGCACCGTCCAGGACGACGACCTGCCGTTCTCCAAGGGCACGCTGATCGCCGCCGGCACCGGGGACAACGCCGCCGCCGCGCTCGGCCTCGGCCTGCTCCCCGGCACCCCCGTCCTGAGCCTCGGCACGTCCGGCACGGTGTACGCGGTGTCGCGCCGCAGGCCGACGGACCCGACCGGCACCGTCGCCGGTTTCGCCGCCGCGCACGGGGACTGGCTGCCGCTCGCCTGCACCCTGAACTGCACCCTCGCCGTGGACCGGATCGCCTCGCTGCTCGGCCTGGACCGGGAGGCCGTCGAAGGAGGCGGCACGGCGACGATCCTGCCCTACCTGGACGGCGAGCGGACGCCCGATCTCCCGCACGCCTCCGGCCTGCTGACGGGCCTGCGCCACGACACCACCGCCGGACAACTCCTCCAGGCCGCGTACGACGGTGCCGTGCACGCCCTCCTCGACGCCCTCGACCGCGTCCTGGACGACGACGCCGACCGCTCCACGCCGCTTCTGCTGATCGGCGGCGGCGCGCGCGGCACGGCCTGGCAGCAGACGGTACGCCGCCTCTCCGGCCGCCCCGTCCAGGTCCCCGAGGCCCGCGAACTCGTCGCCCTCGGCGCCGCCGCCCAGGCCGCGGGCCTCCTCACCGGCGAAGACCCGGCGGCGGTGGCGCGCCGCTGGAACACGGCACGGGGACCGGTCCTCAACGCGGTGGAGCGGGACGAGGCGACGCTGGAGCGGGTTTCGGGGGTGCTGCGGGGGGCGGCGGGGTTGCTGGAGGGGAGCTGAGGGGCGGGCGCCGCCGGGCATGTTCGGGCTGGTTCGGGGTGCGCGGGGCGCCGTGATCCGGGCGCCAGGTGGGGGCGGGTCTGCTCAGGGCCCACGCCTGGCTGTCCGGCACGCAAGCCGTTCGGTTCTGGCCGTCAGGCCTGCGCGGGAGTCCGGGTACGGCCGGCAAGCACCCAGGCCGCCCGGACCGGGGCGCCCTGCGCACGCTGGGCGTCAAGTTACCGGGCCTACCCGGGGCCGCCCGGCTCTGGGCGTCAGGCGCTGCGCCGGGTGCTCGGCCCAGACGCTCAACCCGTCCGCGAGGCGCCGCGCCGGCGCCCCCGTCGCCGACCTGCGCGTGGCCGCGCCCGTCCACCCTGGGAGCATGACCGCATGACCGCACCATTGCACCGTCCCCGGGCGGGGACGCCCGACAATCAGCAGGGCATGCGTCGGCGCAACCTGTCCCGCGTCCTGCACGCCGTCGCCGCCGAGGGCCCGTTGTCGCGGGCCGCTGTGGCGGGGCGGATCGGGCTGACCCGGGCCGCCGTCTCCACCCTCGTCGACGAGCTGATCCGGGCCGGTCTCCTGGAGGAGCTCGGCCCACAGCGACCCGGCGGGGTGGGCCGGCCCGGGTCCGCGCTCGCGGTCAGCGGCCAGGGCCCCGCCGGGCTGGGCGCCGAGGTGGGCGTCGATCACCTCGCGGCGTGCGCGGTGGACCTGCGCGGCGAGGTACGGGCCCGGGCCGAACTCCGGGTCGGCAACCGGGGGCGCGCGCCCGGCCCCGTACTCGACGACCTGGCCGCGCTGGTGCGGCAGGTCACCGAGGAGGCCGCGGCCGAGGGGCTGCGTCCGGCGGGGCTCTCCGTCGCGGTGCCGGGTCTGGTGGCGCGCGGCACGCACACCGTCGTCCGCGCCCCGAACCTGGACTGGCACGACACGGACGTGGCCGCACTGCTGCCGTGCGAGGTACCGCTGCGCGTCGACAACGAGGCCAACTTCGGCGCGCTCGCCGAACTCTGGCTCGCCGCCGATTCCCCGGCGGACTTCCTGCACGTCTCGGCGGAGATCGGTATCGGCGCGGCCCTCGTGGTGGACGGCCAACTCCTGCGCGGTACAAGGGGGTTCGCGGGCGAACTGGGACACGTCCCCGTCCGCCCCGACGGCCCGGCCTGCCCGTGCGGCGGACGCGGCTGCCTCGAACAGTACGCGGGCGAGGAGGCGGTCCTGCGCGCGGCGGGCGTCGCACCGGGCGCGGACCGTGTCTCGCTGCTGGCGGAACGGGCCGAGGCGGGCGACGCGGCGACCCGGAGCGCCCTGCGGGACGCGGGCACCGCACTCGGCATCGCGCTGACCGGCGCGGTCAACCTGCTCGACCCGCGCGCGGTGGTGCTCGGCGGCGCGCTGTCCCGTCTCGCACCGTGGCTGCTCCCCTCCCTGGAGAGCGAGTTGACGGGCCGCACGGCGACCCCGTCGGACGGCGTCGCCGTCTCCCGGTTCGGCTCGGACGGCCCGTTGCTCGGCGCGGCGTACTCGGTGGTGCGGGCGGTGCTCGATGACCCGATGGGTGTGGTGCGGGCGGCGTAGCCGACGGGGCGGATGGCGTGGCCAGTGAGATGGGTGACGTAACCGGCGGGACGGGTGACGGGGCCGGGGCCCACGGAATGGGCGCCGGAGCCGTCGACCGGACCCGCCGGAGCCGTCGACCGGACCCGCGGGGCCGCCGGGGCCGCCGGGGCCGCCGGGACCGCCGACAACAACATCGCCGCCACTGGTTCGGACCTCTGACGTGCGGTGTTCACATCGCGCGGGTTATCCACAGGCGCCCCGCACCCCCTTCCGCGCCAACCGGCGAGCCCCGTAACGTACTTCACGCGAGGCGCCGAATCCCCTCCCGTCCGAACGGGTGGCGGCGTGCGCACGGGGAGGGGATTCTCATGAGCGACCCGCGGATGCTCACCGTCCGGCCGGAACCCGGGACGTACGCCTGGACGTTCGGCGGCGCCCCGCCCATCGCCCGTATTGCGCCGGGCACGGTCCTGGACCTGTTCACGGAGGACTGTTTCGCGGGCCGCGTCCGCTCGGAGAAGGACCTCGTGTCGCAGGTGTGCGAGTTCCCGTACCTGAACCCGCAGACGGGCCCGTTCCACATCGAGGGCGCCGAGCCGGGCGACACGGTCGCGGTGCACTTCGTGTCGATCGAGCCCGCCCGGGACTGGGCCGCGTCCACCACCGTGCCGCTCTTCGGGGCGCTGACCTCCACGCACACCACGGCCACGCTCCAGCCGCCGCTGCCGGAGACGGTCTGGATCTGGGAGCTGGACCGTGCGCGCCGCACCGCCAGATTCACGGCGCGGGACAGCGCGTTCACGGCCGAGCTGCCGATGGACCCGATGCACGGCACGGTCGGCGTCGCGCCGGCCAACCTGGAGGTGCGCTCCGCCCTCGTCCCGGACGCGCACGGCGGCAACATGGACACACCCGAGATGCGCGCGGGCGTCACCTGCTACCTCGGGGTCAACGTCGAGGGCGCCCTGCTGAGCCTCGGTGACGGACACGCGCGCCAGGGCGAGGGCGAGACGTGCGGCGTCGCCGTCGAGTGCGCGATGCGCACGGTCGTCGTCGTGGAGCTGCTCAAGGGTGTGGCCACACCCTGGCCGCGCATCGAATCGGACACGCACATCATCTCGACGGGTTCCGCGCGCCCTCTGGAGGACGCCTTCCGGATCTCTCAACTGGACCTGGTGCAATGGCTCGTCCGGGACTACGGCTTCAGCGAGCTGGACGCCTACCAGTTCGCGACGCAGACCGTCGAGTCGCCGCTCGCGAACGTCTGCGACACCAACTACACGTGCGTGGCCAAGCTCCGCAAGGAGTGGCTGCCCGCGCGCGAGACGCACCGCGGGCTGCACGCGCGGTTGCGCGAGATAGCGACGACCTTGCCGCGCCCCGAGCGCTGAGCACGGTCGCCGCTCTGCCCCCTCTCCCCCACGCCCCACACCCCCGCACCTCCGCACCTCCGCACCTCCGCACCTCCGCACCTCCACGGCTCCACGGCTCCACGGACCCCCCATGAAAGGCACCCCCACGAAAGGCAGGACCGTCATGGACCAGGCAAGACACCCCTCCGGCAACTCTCGACGGCACCACCCCGGCCGCCGCCGGCTTCTCCAGGCAGGGGCCGCGGCCGCGATCCCCGGTGTGCTGCTGCCCGCGGGCCGGGCCGGTGCGCAGGCGCGGGCCGTCGACTACCCGTCGGCGGAGTCCGTCCCCGCCAGCACGTCCAACTACACGGTCTCCAGCCGCCCGTCCTCGTACCGGATCGACTACGTCGTCATCCACGTCACGCAGGAGACGTACGCCGACGCGGTCAAGATCTTCCAGAACCCGGCCAAGCAGGTGTCCACCCACTACCTGGTCCGCTCGGCCGACGGGCACATCGCGCAGTGCGTACGGGAGAAGAACATCGCCTGGCACGCGGGGAACTGGGACTACAACACGCGCAGCATCGGCATCGAGCACGAGGGCTGGGTCGACAAGCCCGCGTACTTCACCGACGCGATGTACGAGGCGTCGGCGGCGCTGACCGCCTCGGTCTGCGCGCGGTACGGGATTCCCATGGACCGGGAACACATCCTCGGCCACGTCGAGGTGCCGGGGACCGACCACACCGATCCGGGCCCGTACTGGGACTGGTCACGGTACATACGGATGGTCAACTTCGCATAGCGGTGGTTTGCTGACGGCGGTCCAGGCCCGGCTTCTTGTGGGCCCGCGTCCGCGGAGCGACGATGTTCCCACCGCATCGCCGTGCCGCGCCGCTGCACCGCCCCGCCGTACCTGGAGGCCGACTTGTCCGATCCCTGGGTCGCCCTTGAGCCCGGCGCCGATCCGGCCGAGCGGGTCCGGGCGCTGCGCACCGCCCATGACCGGTTCACGGCGGCGGGCACCGTCGCCCGCCCGGTCCGCCCGGTGGTCGCCGACTCCTGGCGCCGTTCGGCGGGCGCGCACGTGAACCCGGACGCGTCGGCGGCGGTGGAGCTGACCGACGGCGATCTCGGGGCGTACCGCGCGGAGCACCCCCTCGCACGGGTGATGCCGCTGTTCCGCGAGCTGATGGGCACGTTCGCGACGGACGGCGAGCATCTTCTGGCGGTGTGCGACGCCCAGGGACGCCTGCTGTGGGTCGAGGGGCATCCGTCGACCCGGCGCAGGGCGGGCGGCATGAACTTCGTGCCGGGCGCCCGCTGGTCGGAGTCGGCGATGGGGACCAACGCGCCGGGCACGGCGGTGGCGGTGGACCGGCCCGTGCAGGTCTTCGCCGCCGAACACTTCATCCGCCGGGTGCAGCCGTGGACGTGCGCGGCGGCCCCGGTGCACGACCCGCACTCGGGGCGGCTGCTCGGCGCGGTCGACATCACCGGCGGGGACGGGCTCGCGCACCCGCACAGCCTGGCGTTCGTGCAGGCGGTGGCGCGCGCGGCCGAGTCCCAGCTGGCGCTGCTCACGCCGGCGCCGGTGAACCGCCCCGCCCTGCGCCTGTTCGCCCTGGGTCGCGACGAGGCGCTCCTGCTCACGTCGTCCGGCCACAAGATCCGCCTGAGCCGCCGCCACAGCGAGCTGCTCGTCCTCCTCTCCCGCCACCCCCAGGGCCTGACCGGTGACGAACTGCTCTGCCGCCTGTACGAGGACGAGTCGGTGACCCCGGTGACGTTGCGGGCCGAACTCGCGCGTCTGCGCCGGGTGCTCGGCCCCGATGTGCTGACGTCGCGCCCGTACCGGCTGACGGTTCCGGTGGAGTCGGACCTGACCACGGTCGAGCGGCGCCTCGACACGGGCGCGGTGACGGCGGCGGCGTCCGCGTACACGGGCCCGCTGCTCCCGGCGTCGCAGGCACCGGCGGTGGTCCGGCTGCGCCGCGAGCTGGCGGACGGGCTGCGCGCGGCGCTCATCGCACGCGGCGACCCGGACCTCCTCTCCGACTGGGCGCACGCCCCGTGGGGCGAGGACGACCTGGACGTGTGGCAGGCGCTGGCGACGGTCCGCCCGACCCCACCGATCCTGTCCCGGCTCGCCGCGCTCGACGAGGACCAGGGGAGCGCCTGGGGCCCGCACGCGATGTAACGAGGCGACGCAACGAAGCGACTCAGCGACGCGCCTCACCCCCACCGATCGACACAGCTCCCGGTCCCCCACGCAACGTGGCTGCAACGTCCGGATCCCTAGCCTCCACGGCGACGGCCGCCCAACGGCGGGTGGCCCGCAAGGAGAGGCCAGCCAAGATGACCCGTTACTCCGCGCCCGGCACCGAGGGCTCCGTCGTCTCCTACCAGGCCCGTTACGACCATTTCATCGGCGGCGAGTACGTTGCGCCCGCCCGCGGCCAGTACTTCGAGAACCCGAGCCCGGTCAACGGCCGGCCGTTCACGGAGATCGCGCGCGGCACCGCGGAGGACGTCGAGCGCGCCCTCGACGCCGCGCACGCCGCCGCGCCCGCCTGGGGCCGCACCTCCGCCGGGGCCCGCGCCGACATCCTCAACAAGATCGCCGACCGGATGGAGGCCAACCTCGAACAGCTCGCCGTCGCCGAGACCTGGGAGAACGGCAAGCCGGTCCGCGAGACGCTCGCCGCCGACATCCCTCTCGCCATCGACCACTTCCGCTACTTCGCGGGCGCGGTCAGGGCGCAGGAGGGCAGCCTCTCCGAGATCGACGACGACACGGTGGCCTACCACTTCCATGAGCCGCTCGGCGTGGTCGCGCAGATCATCCCGTGGAACTTCCCGATCCTGATGGCGACGTGGAAGCTGGCCCCGGCGCTCGCGGCGGGCAACGCGGTCGTCATCAAGCCGGCCGAGCAGACCCCGGCCTCGATCCACTTCTGGCTGAGCCTGGTCTCGGACCTGATCCCGCCGGGCGTCGTGAACGTCGTCAACGGCTTCGGCGTGGAGGCGGGCAAGCCGCTGGCCTCCAGCGCACGCGTGGCGAAGGTCGCTTTCACGGGCGAGACCACGACAGGCCGCCTGATCATGCAGTACGCCTCGGAGAACATCAAGCCGGTCACGCTCGAACTCGGCGGCAAGTCCCCGAACATCTTCTTCGACGACGTCTGGGCCAAGGACGACGACTTCCGCGACAAGGCGCTCGAAGGCTTCACGATGTTCGCCCTGAACCAGGGCGAGGTCTGCACCTGCCCGTCCCGCGCGCTCATCCAGCAGGGTCACTACAACGAGTTCCTCGAAGCGGCGGTCGCCCGCACCGAGGCCATCAAGCCCGGCCACCCGCTCGACACGGAGACGATGATCGGCGCCCAGGCCTCGAACGACCAGCTCCAGAAGATCCTCTCCTACCTGGACATCGGCCAGCAGGAAGGCGCGAAGGTCCTCACCGGCGGCCAACGCATCGAGTACGACGGTGAACTGGCGGGCGGCTACTACGTCCAGCCCACCATCTTCGAGGGCTCCAACCGGATGCGCGTCTTCCAGGAGGAGATCTTCGGCCCGGTCGTCTCCATCGCCTCGTTCGCCGACTACGACGACGCCATCAAGATCGCCAACGACACCCTGTACGGCCTCGGCGCCGGCGTCTGGACCCGCGACATCAACACGGCCTACCGCGCGGGCCGCTCGATCCAGGCGGGCCGAGTCTGGACGAACTGCTACCACGCGTACCCGGCGCACGCGGCGTTCGGCGGCTACAAGCAGTCGGGAATCGGCCGCGAGAACCACAAAATGATGCTGGACCACTACCAGCAGACGAAGAACCTCCTCGTGTCGTACTCGGCGCAGAAGTTGGGCTTCTTCTAGACATCAAAAAAGGGCGCCTGAGCAGGGCATTTTCCCGTCAGGCGCCCTTCACGGAGCGCTACTAAGCGGCAGGGAGAAATACACCCCTACTCCCGATATCTCCCACCGGTGTCCCACCCCTGACCAGCTGTTCCGGGGCATTTCCGGGCCAGGATCCCGCTAAGGCCCCCTCCTCGTCGTCCGCCGGGGCTTCCCATCGACGCATCGACTCCTCGATCAGACTGTTGGCGTGGTTTCGTGCTTCGGCGAGAAACTTGGCGTAGTAGCGGAAGAGAACCTGGATGCTCTGTCCCGCTCGGCGCGCGCACTCCGCCGGGTCGACTCCGGACGCGAGCCAGAACGAGATGCCGGCGTGGCGAAGGTCGTAGGGGCGCTTCGTCAACTCAAGGGCATGTTCGTCGAGGGTGAGAGCTGCCTCGCGCGCCCGCCCCCATGTGATGCCATACGCTGCGGCCTCGACGTAGTTGTTCTTTCCATTGCGGAAGAGACGCCCATCTGGGGCGACTCCGAAGCGTTCTATGTGTTCGCGAAGCATGCGCACGAGCACGGGCGGTATGGGCACCGGCCGCGTGGCCTTGGCCGCTCGTCGCTTCAGCGAGTGGATCTCATAGACATCGCCGTCATCTGTCCAGCTCTTCCCAGCCGTCACGACGCCCCCCTTCAGGTTGAGCAGCCCCCAGCCGCTCGCCGGTAGGCGGCATTGAGACTTCTGCAGATGGATGACCTCAGCCGGACGCATGGCCGCGTAGTACATGCAGCCGAAGAATGCGTACAGGTGCGGGCCTCGACCAGGCAGAGCTCTGGCAGCGGCGAGCAGTCGTGCCACTTGAGCCGGGTTCGGCACGCAGTCGGGATCGACTTGGTCGGCGACTTCGGGGGCGGTCCACGGTCACGTCCCCTGTGGTGGTGTAGTCGTTGGGAGTTCGTCTCGAGTGTCGTGGTCCGTGTAGATCGCGTCCATGCTTCCTTCGGAGAGGTAGCGGCGGGCGAAGGCGATCCATTCGTCGTGCATCTCGCTGAGCACGGCGGTTGTCAGCCGTAACAGGGCTTCGGGGTTGGGAAAGACCTGCACGACGTCCGTGCGCCGCTTGATCTCCCGGTTGATCCGCTCCAGCGGGTTCGTGGACTGGATCTTCTTCCAGTGCTGGGCGGGGAAGACCGCGAAGGCGGTCAGGTCCTCCTTGGCATCGAGGAGCATCTGGCTGACCTGCGGGAACTGCCGGACGAGCATGTCGGCGACGGTGTCGAGCTGCTGGCGGACCAGTTCCGCGGTGGGCTGGGCGAAGATGGTGCGGATCGTCGCGGCGACCATCTCGCCGGATCCTTTCGGGATCACGCCGAAGACGTTGCGCAGGAAGTGCACGCGGCAGCGTTGGTAGGCGGCGCCGAGCATGATCTTGCGGATCGCGGCGACCAGGCCGCTGTGGTGATCGGCGATGACCAGGCGGACCCCGGCCAGGCCGCGTGAGCGCAGGGAGCGCAGGAATGCGGCCCAGAAGACCTCGGTCTCGTTGTCGCCGACCATGACGCCCAGCACCTCGCGGTTGCCGTCCTCGGTGATGCCGGTGGCGATGACCACGGCCTGGGAGACGATCTGGTGGTTGACGCGGACCTTGCAGTAGGTGGCGTCAAGGTAGACGTAAGGGAAGCGGGTGTGACTGAGCGGCCGGTCGCGGAAGATGGCCAGCTGGGTGTCCAGGTCGCCGCAGATCCGGGAGACCTCGCTCTTGGAGATGCCGCTGTCACCGCCCAGCGCTTTGACGAGGTCGTCGACCGACCGGTTGGAGACGCCCAGCACGTATGCCTCCATGATCACGGCGTAGAGGGCCTGATCGATCCGGCGCCGTCGCTCGAGCAGGCTGGGGAAGAAGGCCCCGGTGCGGACTTTGGGAATGGTCAGGTCCAGATCGCCGGCCTGCGTGGTCAGCAGCTTGTCCCGGTGCCCGTTGCGCCAGGTGATCCGGGTCTCGGCGTGCTCGCCCGGCTCGGCGCCGATGTGGGCGCTGGCCTCGGCCTCGATGAGTTCCTGCAGGATCCGCTGGGCCAGGACCCTGATCAACTCGATTCCGTCCGCCGTACGCAGTGACTCCATCAGCCGGAGTAGGTCATGCTGGGACAAGGCCATCGTGTCACCTCTCTCAACGAGCTTCGCTACTCAAAGAGTTGCGCGATGGCCGCCTCATGACCAGGGGCTATACCGAGATCACCGCTACACCACACAGCGGGACACGGTCCCGGCATCAATACCCCGCTTGTACTCGACGATGACCGGCGCCCCGTTCTCGTCCAGGCCGAGCGAATCGATCCGCCCCCCATGCACCGGCCCGGTGCCGTACTCGCTCGCCAGGAACCGGACGCCCAGCAGCGTCTCCATCTGCGCCTCGACGAGACCCTGCACATCCGACTCGATCTCAGCCATACGCGGGACGACCTCGATCATGACGCTATTCATCGTGTCCACACGAAACAACTTCAGGCCCGACACCTCCCCTTCCGGTTCGGAGATCATCAACACTGAAGAGATACGGAAATGTTTCCGCCAGAGGCAAGGAAAGCGTGACGATGCTGTAACAGTCAGTCCCCAACAGAGCCGGTGGACGTGTCGGTGGGTGATTGCGCAGACGGCGAGTCCGAGGAATACTTCGTTAATGGCGTCGCATATTTCCCAGCGGATGCGTAGGCGGCGGAAGCCGTGGAGCCAGGCGATGGTGCGTTCGACGACATAGCGGAAGATGCCCAGGCCGCTGCCGTGCCGCTCGCCTCGCCTCGCCTTGCGATCACGGACCGGATTCCACGCTGCCAGAGCTGGCGACGATAGATGTCGTGCTCGCAGCCCCGGCCGGCCGCAGTCGACCGGGCTGGGCCCATTTTTGGGCCCCTGCGGGTAGCCCCCACGTGCGAGGAATCGATCACCGCCCGCGCCCAGTCCAGCTGGTTCTTCGAGCGCAGCTTCTCCAGCATCGTCCAGGCACTTGTGTCCACACAGCCACACCGGCACCCGGGGAGCGCTGCCGCCCGTTGGCCCTACGGCTCGTCGAAGGTCGGCTGCCTCCAAGGCTGTTCGGGGGGTGGTCCTTGAGCCCCGAGCAAGCGGGTGATCTTGATGGCCTCATCTTCTGACAGGGAAAGCAGCATGCGGGTGGTGGTGCCGAAGAGGGCATCGAGACGTACCTGCGTGCGTGTACCTCGAGCGCTGGCGGTCCGTGCGCCGAATAGACAGTGAAGCGTGGCACCGGTGGTGACCTTGGCATCGGCCGCGATCACGCCCTCTGCTTGTCCCAGGGCGTCACTGATGCCGTCGAGTTGAGCATCATGGGCGATGTCGTCTCCCGGTCCGCCGTACCCCACATGCCGGTTGGTGACAATCATGCTCAGCGAGGTGAGCGGAATGGTAAAGCGATCGGCTCGAGCCCGGACCTCCTCGAGAAGCGGCAGCTCATATTCCTCCGCTGCGGGAAGCTGTCGCCTGGACTGAGCTACCAGAACTCGGAAGCTCGGAGTCTGCAGGATGAGTTGCCCCGCTCGGATACTCCACTTCCATGGGCCGGCGCCCGGGGCAGCGGGCTCCGGGACAACCATGCAGACACGGCTGGTCCAAAGTTGAATCGCTTGCCGCATCAGGTGCTGCAAGTTGTCAGAGTCAGCAACGGCCGTACGGAGCAGTGCGGGGAGGGTGATCATGCGAACGACGCGGTCCCAGAAGCGGGGGTCGGGTATCTCCTCGGACTCCAGCAAGTAGGTCAGGGCTGTCTCATCTAGGTGTCCAAGAACTCGCGGCGGTCCGGGGAAGCTCGCGAGTGTGGAACCACCTCCTTGCCAGAGAGCTGCAAGGAATGCGGCCATTCGGTCGGAGACATCGTCTGTCATCCGCGCGGCCAGGGCTTCGACGGCTTCCCGGGTTGGGCCCGGATCGCCGGCGCGTGCGGCTTCGGCCCCCTGGGAGACGGTGTTCAGGAACTCCTCAGCTGCAGGGCCGTCGAGCTTGCCGCGCCCGCCCTCAAGTAGAGACCGCGACGCCAGATGCGGAAGTCCCGGAGACTCAGCCCGCGGCTCAAGAGTGCCGAGTGCCGGGGCATCGAGCAGTAGTTTGGGGTCGCCGTCAGGACGCAGCCGTGACGTCTCCGGCTCGTCAGCGTTGCGGAGCTCTCCCAGAGTAAGGAGCACGGGGCTGTTCTGCGTTGGTAGACGCTGCAGATCATCTTCCAGCTCATACCTGTTCGACGTAGTCCGGAGGTAGATGAACCGTCGCGGGGTACGGTCCCGGTCGGGCCACTCCACGACCATGTCGGGCACGTGTGTGTGATTGAAGAAGTCGGTTGTCGTGACCCTGGCGTGCGGGTCCAGGCTTCGGAGATGACGGGCAACAGCGCCTTTGACTCCGTCGATCATGTCTCGGTCATCGGGTTCGTCCAAAGCCCGGGCGATTGACTGCTCGACTACGTTCACCACGAACCATCGTTCCTACGGGTGAGTTCGGCTGCCACGATGGCTTCCCAGTCCTTGAGGGGCACGAGGGTCTCCTGTTTACCCGAGAGCACGATCAACCAGAGCCGTTCGGCCACGGACCGCGCGAGATCGCGATCCAGCAAGCGATCGGCCACCTCCGCATCAACGGTGTCGAAGATACGTTCCCGCTCCTGAAGGACAGCCGCTTCTACCTGCTCCGGGGAGTTGAGCCTGGACCATGCATTGGCCCGGAACGGGGCCCAAGTGATCCACATGAAGTGGTCGCTGAGGTGGTGCTCGTTTTGGGCAGCGACGTAGCACTTGGCAAGGAAGGCGTCGAAATGGGGCCCCTGATCTCCGGGTTGGCTGTAGTACTTGATCTCTGCGCAGAACGTGTCGTGATCGTAGGGTTCGCCACGCATGGACCCGCCAAGATCGAAGGAGAACGTACGACCTCCGTACGGCCACGACAGAGACAACCTGCGTCCGCACTTGTCAGAGTCTGTGTTCGCGTACGCAGCACGGATACGCATAGTGCTCTCCAGCCACTGCTTGGCTCTGCGGGCTCCCGAGAAGCCTTTGAGCTGAGCGTCCTCACCAACCACCACGACGTCATGCTAAGACGATCACCCAACTCCCGTCCCCGATATGCCACATCGCAGCAATCATCACTCTGCGTGACGGCAACGAGAGTCCGACTTGGAAGGCCCTCAGGTTCACGCGGCCGACCTACTCTTGTGCGCGTCGAGGCACGTGCAACGGCGTCCAGAGGTTCCTGCCACACAAACGCCCGCTTCTCGCAGGGCACAACGCGTGGAGATACTCGAGGCGGAATTGCCGTATCCAGTCCCGTCAGTCCCCGGACTCGGCGCACAGCGACATCGCCCCGCCCACCCCACCGAGCGGCAAGTCCGGCAGTACTCGATCACGTAGCAGACTGCTGATGCGAAGCCGCTACGGCTCAGCCGTTCAAGCTCACCAATGTCGTGACCACTGTGGCGACCAGCAGCAAGGTACCCGTGAAGGCCGTCGCAGCGTGAGCTACTGCTGCTGGATACGACGCTCGATCCCGACGCGCGAGGTAGCCGGCAATCACTGCGATGAAGATCGCAAAGACGAAAACGTGAGCAGTGGCGAAGAGGATGAGCATGTTGCGGTCCGACATGGCCCTGTACCTTTCGTAGTCAGCCCGGTGTAGTGACTGCAACTTTCTCGGAATGGCTGTTCACTGTGGTTCACCGGACGAAGATGAACACAGGCGGACAGCGGGGCTTGATCGGGCAGATCCAGAGGATGCGGTGTGGATACGGCTGAGGTTCGGGACCGCGCGGCACTGGCAGAGTTGAGAGCTTCCCTCGATGCCGGACGTGTGGCCCGAGGGCTCAACCAGACACAGCTGGCGCATGCTGCCAAGTTGGGCCGAACGACTGTCAACCAAGCTCTCAGCGCGAACGCCACTGGGCTCTCGGCCGACACCGTCGGCGCGCTGGGCCGGGCCTTAAACCTAGACGTGCGTCGGCTGTTGCAGCTTTGGGAGGCGGCATACGGCCGCGGTATGACAGCGTCCGTGGTCGCAGTCCCGGGGAAACCTATTGGGCACTGGGATCCGTACGATTTGGAAGTCCACCCGGCCGCTGTACCTCCGACGGCTGGCTCCGGACACAGGCGGCGAGAAAGCAAACATGGTCGGTATGCCGAGCTTCCGGCCTACGTCCGCCGCGGGCACGACGAAGTCCTCGCAACCGTGGTGACTGCGGCGCAGCACGGACGCAGCAGAATGGCAATGCTTGTGGGGGCCTCTTCGACCGGTAAAACCCGTGCGTGCTGGGAGGCGGTTCAGCCACTGGCCTCTGCTGGATGGAGGCTGTGGCATCCCTTCGATCCCACTCGTAGGGATGCCGTCCTAGCCGATATCAACCGGGTTGCGCCGCACACCATCGTTTGGCTCAACGATGCTCATCAGTACTTCGGCGCCAACGACGAGACCAGCGAGCGCATATCGGCTGCGGTTCACGGCCGGCTTACCGATAGGGACCGAGGGCCGGTATTGATTTTGGGGACCCTGTGGCCGGAGCACGCAAAAGCGTTAACGGAGCTTCCTCAGCCCGGTCGCCCCGATCCTTACGCACGGGTTCGCGAGTTGCTCGCGGGGCGACTCATCGACTTGCCAGACAGCTTCGACGACACAGCCCTCCGAGAGGCTGGGAACCTTGCGGCGGCAGGCGATCAGCAACTCGCTTATGCCCTGCAGCACATGGAGAACCGCCGCCTCACGCAGTTCCTCGCTGGCGTACCTGAGCTGGTGCGTAGCTATGCCACGGCATCAGCGCCGGAACGCGCGTTGCTCCACGCCGCAATGGACGCCCGTCGTCTGGGGGCTGGTATGCATCTACCGGTGAACTTCCTGGAGCGGGCGGCGGAAGGCTACCTCGATGATGTCGACTACGACGATCTCTCCGACGACTGGCTGAATCTGTCCCTCATGCACGTAACCCGCCCAGTTCACGGCCGTCTCGCACCTCTGCGCCGGATACGTCCGCGGCCGACCCGGCAGGGCGACACCGCCGCAGGTCCGACTGAAGAGTTGTACCGTCTGGCTGACTATTTGGAACAACAGGGACGGCGACGTCGTGCTCAGATGTGCCCTCCGGACTCTTTCTGGCAAGCGGCCTACGACCACCTCGCTACAGAAGATCTCACCAGCCTTGCCGACTCCGCACGCTCCCGAAACCGTCTGCAGTGGGCAGAACGCCTTGCTCGCAAGGCTGCGGCTTCGGGAAATCCCGAAGCACTCGTTCGAATGGCGGAGATCAGCGAGGCCGCAGGTGCGAGGGAGGAAGCTGACCGGCTGCTTCAGCGTGCGGCTGAATACGGCAATGTTACAGCGATGCTGCGCCTAGCAGTGGTGCGAGAAAGAACCGGTCGTCCCGAGGAAGCGGAGCGGTTCGCGCGAAGGGCTGCCGCAGGTGGTGACCCGAGAGCGCTGGCTCGTCTCGCTGAGATGCGAGAAGAACTCGGTAAGCGCGAAGAAGCAGAGCAGTTCGCCCAAGAGGCTGCTCAGGCTGGGTTCACCAGTGCTCTTGTCTGGCTAGCCGAAATGCGCGAGCTCGCAGGAGCGCATCAGGGGGCTGAGCGTCTCTGTCAGTGGGCTGCCAATGCCGGCAATAGCACCGCATATATACGGCTCGCCGTGATGCGCGAGGCAGCCGGAGCCAGGAATGGAGCGCAGCGGCTATATCAAGGAGCGGCCCGCGTCGGGAACGCGAGCGCTCTGGTTCGTCTCTCAGCGCAGAGGGAAGCGGCTGGCGACCGACATGGTGCCGAGCGCTTCGCTTCGCGGGCTGCCGATGCCGGACAGTCGTTTGCTCTCGTACGTATCGCCGAGATGCGCGATGCGACTGGAGCCCAAGCTGAGGCCGAGGAACTTGCGCAGAAGGCCATTCAGGCGGGCCATCGCTTCGCGGCCACACGCCTTGCGGCCCTACGCCAAGCGAGAGGGGACCTGGAGGGGGCTGAGCGCCTATACCAACTGGCCTTACGATCGGGCATCCCGAGCGCCGTCGCGCGGATCTGCGAGATTCGCGAACAGATGGGAGATGTCGAGGAAGCAGAAAATATAGCAATCCAAGCCGTAAGGGCGGGCAACCCGAGCGGCGCCTCACGGCTCGCAGACAGCAGAGAATGCAGGGGCGATCGCGAGGGGGCGGAACGGCTGGCCAAGCTGGCAGCAGGAGTCGGAGATAACACTGCGCTTGCTCGAATCGCCGAAATGCGCGAACTAGCTGGGGAGAAAGAAGACTCCGAGCGCTTAGCCTTGTTGTCCCTGGAAACAGGAACTACCAGCACTTTAGTGCGAATTGCGGATATGCGAGAATCGTCGGGAGACCTGGAAGGAGCCGAGTTGCTACTGAAGGCGGCGGCAGAGAACCGTGACACGTACGCTCTGGGAAGGCTTGCCATTATGCGGGAGATAGCAGGAGACCAGAGGGCAGCGGACGACATCGCACGGAGAGCTGCTGACGCCGGAAATCCTAGCGCCTTGCTCAAACTCTTCGATATGCGCAGAGAGATGGCGAAGAATAAGCGGGGGGGACGTTCGGTCGCCGATGAGAAGTACACCGCGCCAATCCCCTCTCACTAAAAGTGCAACAGAAAACTCCGCTGCAGGTCGCGCTCGCTCCGTGCAGGCCTTGCCGCAACAAACTCCTCGAACGAGCGCCACCTACGACATCTGCTCACGAACGCACAGGTCGCGTTTTACATCGTCTATCGCCGGTCTGCGCGTCCGCTTGATGGTGGACCGAACGCTTCCAACGAGCCGTCGACTAAAACGACCTGCCCGCTGCCACCGACCCAGACACCCTCGCCCACGACCTTATGATGATGGCGAATGGAATTTCAGTCCAGGGGGCCACGGGTCCACTGCGACGAACTCCAGCGGGTCACGGATGCCGCCCCTCGCACATGGCCACCCACCTGAGTTTGTCCTGCGGCCAACTCCCTCGAAGGCTGACTCGCAGAGAGCGACGTCAGGAAGTCCGAGTTCTTGGGCAGCGATCGCCGTCACCTTTTCAAGCGCCCCCACGCCCGCGGCGTATGTCGCTATGTTCGACCCGGGACGCACGGTGTTCAAAGTGATGCTGTCCAAAATTCGTTCGTTGTCCCGCATCTGCCTTACGGCTTAGAGGCGCTAACACAAAGACGTCGGGCGGTTCGTGGGTGCGCTCGCCCTCTGGGAGGGGCAGGCGCCGTGCCGCAACCATGTTCGGTGAGAATGGGCGACGTGAGGGGACAGGAACGCGGAGCGGTGGGGTGGCCTTGTTGAGCGAGTGGGCTGATTCGCACATGTTGCGGGAGTTCTTCGACGCAATCGTCGACAAGGACATCGGAGCCGCATCGACCTGGTTGCCGGGGATCCGCGAAGGGGCTGCTTCAGGCGACCCCTACTGCCACGAGGCGCTCGGCGCCTTCGCCCTTGAGATAGACGACGACCGTTCACAGGCGTACGAGCACCTGAAGGTTGCCGCCGACGCAGGCATACCCTCCGCTCAGCGTGGCCTTGGGCATCTCCTGATGGAAGGAGACCATAAGGATCACACTGCGGCCGCCGCCCTGTTCCACAAGGCCGCCCTTCAGGGTGATCCCTTCGCGCAGTACAACCTGGCCGGCATGTATCTGCGAGGCGACGGAGTTGCGCAGTCCGACGATGAGGGCCTCCGTTTCTTGGACATGGCCGCGCGGGGCGGCGTGAGTGAGGCCGCGATCCAACTGGCCGACATCAGACTGACGCAGGAGGATTTCGCTGGCGCCCGGCGCGCCCTGGAACGGCACATCCAATTGAGTGACGATCTTCCGCCTGCGTCCGCGCTGAACTTGGCCGCGATGTGCTACCAGGGCGTCGGTGGCCCGGTCGACAAGATCAAAGCCATGGGCAGCTCACTCAAAGCCGCCCAGCTCGGTGACCGCGACACCGGCCTCGGCTACGCCCGCACAGTGCTTGACGAGCTCAAGCTGACCAAGGACGACATCCGCCAGGCCATCGAGTGGGCACATGTGGGCGACTGGGCCCAGAGCCTCACGCGATGACTTCCCCGGACTTCACAAGAGCGGCTAGCTCAAGGAGCGGAGTTGTCGGTGCGTGATGAGGCAACAGGCGAGCTTGAGGAAGGCTTCATGGATGTCTGCTCGCCGTTCCCAGCGAACACGTATCCGACGGAAGCCGTGTAGCCAGGCGAAGGTCCGCTCTACCACCCACCGGTAGACGCCAAGTCCGGTGCCGTGGCGGGTGCTTCGGCGGGCGATGGCGGGCACGATGCCGCGGGCGCGGACTTGGTCGCGGTAGATGTCGTGGTCGTAGCCGCGGTCCGCGAACAGGGAATCCGGCTTGCGCCGGGGGTGGCCGACGCGTCCGCGGATGGGCGGAATCGCGTCCAGCAGCGGCATCAGCTGGGTGACGTTGTTGCGGTTGCCGCCGGTGAGGATGATGGCGAGCGGGGTGCCGTGGCCGTCGGTGATCAGGTGGTGCTTGGATCCTGCGCGGCCCCGATCGACCGGCGAGGGGCCCGTATGGATCCCCCTTTTAGGGCCCTGACGTGAGAAGAGTCGACCACGCAGCGGGACCAGTCGAGCCGGACTGCCGCGTTCAGTTCGGCCAGCAGCACCTCGTGCAGACGCTGCCAGACGCCAGTCTCGTTCCAGTCCCGCAAGCGACGCCAGCACGTCATCCCAGAGCCGAAGCCGAGCTCCTTGGGAAGGTGCTCCCACTGGATGTCAGTGTGCAGGACGTACAGGATCCCGCTCAGCACCTGTCGGTCTGGGAGCGGCCGGCGCCCGGGGTACCGAAACCGCCGTTTCTTCTTCGGCAGTAGCGGCTCGATCCGCCCCCAGAGGTCGTCCGGCACGATCCACGGTGAAGTCCCCACAACCCGGACAACGCCCAACTGCCCTGTCAGGCATGGCTACCAGGGCGATACACCTCATTGTGTTAGCGCCTCTTAGGGCCTGCCGGTAATCAACTCGTTGATTTGATCTTGAAGCTGCCGGGGTCAAGGAACCGGGCGATGTCATCTGGTGTGCGGAAGCGGGCTGTTGAGGCGGAGACTCGAACGCCTTGAACGGCCAGGAGCGGGCGGACGCCTTTCGCAGCCCGGCTGACCGTCATGGCGGTGGTGTTGAAGAGCTGACCCAAAAGGTCCATGGTCGCGATCTTCCGCAGGTGGAGCACGGTGACCAGGACTCTATCGGCTGGGGTGAGCTTGGCCTTGGCGCCCGCGCCGGGGGCCACCAGGCGCTCGTGGCCTCGACATGTGCGGAGCACTTGTTCGCGTTGAATCTCCATCGCTGGAGTCAATGTGTCGATGAGTTCGCTGAGGTGCTGACGGGGCATCCCGGTCAGTTCCGGGTCCTGGAGCTCATGCCGGGAGAGGCACGTCGGTCTGTCTGACAGGGCATTTTTCGGAGTGCTGCCGGTGGTCGCGGCGTCCGTCGGACGGTGAGGGTGGAGGGTGTAGTTCCAGTCGCCGTGGAAGCGATGGCGAGTGATGGGCAGGGAGGCAATCTCGTCGTCGCTGATGCGGATGCCGGTGGGGTACTCACCGCGGTCGAGTTCGGCATGGACGGTGAGGCCGGTGCGGCTGGTGGTCGCGGCGATCGTCTGGAGCATGACTTCGTGGCTGGTCAGGGGTCTGCCACGCCAGTTCATGGTGATGTGGGAGAACAGCCGGTGCTCGATCTTGTTCCACTTCGAGGTGCCTGGCGGCAGGTGGCACACCGTGATCTCAAGGCCGGTCGCGACAGCGAGGCCAGCGAGATGAGTCTTCCAGCCGCGGGTGCGGTAGCCATTGGAGCCTCCGCCGTCCGCAGTGATGAGCAGTCGGCGAGCGCTGGGGTAGTCGTGCCGGCCTTGGGCCTGCCACCAGTTCCGGATCGAGGCGACGGCGAACGCCGCGGTGTCGTGATCGTTTCCGATGCTAACCCAGCCGGCGTTCGCGGCCATGTCGTAGATTCCGTACGGGATCGCCTTCTCGGCCTGGCCGGGGAAATCGTGGGTCTTGACCCTCACGGGCTGTGCTGTGGGCCGCCATTCCTGCCCGGCGTTCTTGTAGTCGCCGATCAGTTCCTTCTTCTTGCTGTCCACGCTGATCACCGGGTCATCGGCGTCCCTATGATCTCGGGCCTGCTCGTTGAGGTATCGGAACTGGGCATCTCTGTCGGGGTGCTGAGCGCCCTCGATGGTCTTGACGTTGGCCTGCAGACTGAAGCCTTCCTCCCGTAGCAGGCCGGCGACTGTGTCGGCGGAGACCCGGTGGCCCTGCCGGGTCAGCTCCGCTGCCAGTTTCCGCGTCGACTTCGTCGTCCACCGCAGCGGTGACATCGGGTCACCGCGTTCGTCGGGCTCAACCAGCGCAAGCAGAGCCGGTCGCAGCCCTGGATCAAGGTCCACGGCCTTCTTCCGGCCCCCGCCAGGCCGGCGGATCCGCCCCAGCGGAGCTTGACCAGAGTCCAGTTCAGCCGCTCCGCGGGAGACCGTGCCTTCCCGAACCCCGGCTGCGGCAGCGACGAGCCTGATCCCGCCATGCCCCAGCGACAGTGCCTCCGCACCTATGGCCAGCCGACGCTGGCGCTCATCCAGATGCGGCAGCAACGCCTGGAACTTCGCAACCAGGACGCCCTCGATCCCCTCCAGTCTCCCCATACCAGAACAACGAGTTCCGCAGCAGGAAGCCACGACTTGTTTCCCGGCAGGCCCTTACACCACCCCGGGCAAAGGCAGCACCGTTCTCGTTAAGAAGGTCCCGCGCGAGGAGAGGTATCACCGCCCCGCGCTCACCGGCGTGCTCAAGCCCGGGGCCTCCGACGAGGAGGTCGCGGAAGGAGTGAAGCTCGTCTATCCGGAGATCTACGACTCGATCACGGGCAAACTTACGCGTGCCGCGGTGAAGCGAGCGTGGGAGGAGACCGTCGCAACACTCACGGACGAGGACTTCACGTCAGGTGACGAACTGCTGAAGACGGGCATGGCCCAGTCGGTGGCCGCTCTTCTGCCGGAGCCGATCTACATCCCCGCGGTGAAAGAGCTCAATGACGATTTGAAGACCACCAAGACGGCGACGTTCGGGCAGCTGTTGTCGATCCTCTTCGAGGACATCGAACATCGGCTGCCCCAACTGGAGTCCACCTTCAACCAGTTGCACGCCCAGCTCAACGTGGTACCCGGCGACGACGGTGCCCCCAAGGATGAGCGCTTGTCGGAGGTCAAGAAGATCGAGTCGCTGATCCAGAAGAACCTCCAGGAGTCGTTCCCGCGAGCCGAAGTCCGCCTGGAGATTTCCCCGCCCCAATTGCGCAGCCTGCTGGACGAAGCCCAGATCTCCGTGAACGACGGGATCAGCGGCCCGTTCAAGACCAAAGGCGACGGCCTGCGACGGTCCGTGGCGTTCGCGATCCTGCGCGCCTACGTGGATCTCAAGACCACGCGTCCGGTGCGCGCCGACGCCTCCCAGCAGTCGTCGCTGCTCCTGTTCGAGGAGCCTGAGGTGTTCTTGCACCCGCAGGCGCAGCGCAAGCTGTTCGAGGCCCTGACCCTCTTCTCCCAGTACAACGATGTCCTCGTCAGCACGCACTCGTCCGCCTTCTGCGCTCCGGGCGGGACGCAGACGTTCGTCAAGGTGGTGAAGGATCGCTCCTTGACTCCGCCGGCCAGCCGGACCTGCGTGGTCGACCTGTCCGAGATGGATGCCCGCGACCAGTCCGAGATCATCACGCACGAGAACAATGAGGCAGCGTTCTTCGCCACCTCCGTGCTCTTGGTCGAGGGCCCGAGTGATCGCACACTCCTCACGCACATCGCACGCACCCTCAACCCGCAGTGGGACTTCGACAAGCAGGGCGCTGCCATCGCCAAGGTCGAGGGCAAGGGCAGCATCGAGCGGTGCCGTCGCTTCTTCGAGCGCTTCGAGATGCGCGTCGCCGTCGTCGCTGACCTGGACGTCATCCTCAGCGGATTCGATAAGCTGGACGCCAGCGTCGCGTGCCGCCAGCTGCGCGAGAAGGTCGCCTCCAAGGTGCAGGAGCTCGTAGCGGCCGAGGACGCCAATCCGTCCAGCAGTGATCTGAGGAGTCTCGCCAAGAACGGCAGTGCGCGCTCGCTGTGGGAACAGGCCCAGCTCAAGAAGGAAGAGCACGCCAAGGGGCTCTGCACATTCGACGAGTTGAACGCTGCCATCGATGCGTTCTTCGCCCGCTCCACCTCGGCGACGGCCCTGCGGATTCTGGCAGAAGCCAAGGACCCGGAGCTGAGGGGAATGAAGTCACAGCTGCTGCAGATGCTCCGCCACGAGGACATCTACGTGTGGGAGCTGGGAGCAATCGAGGCCTACTACCCCGCCCTGGAAGCGAACGAGAAAAACAACAAGAACAACCGGGCCCGGAACTTCTGCGAGCGCCACGACACCGCGGATTCGGTCCGTTCCCTGTCGGCTTTCCGCGACTCGGATGCCTGCGAGTTCGACCTGGTCTTCGCAGCCTTCTTCCGCTCGACACTGCCCGTACCCGACACCGCCGAAGTCCCCAAGCAGGCCGCGTCGGCCGAGGCCGCTCCGGCTGCGGCTGCGGCCGCGGCCGCGGCGACGGACTGATCCCGCTCGGGCAATGGGATGGCGCTCTGCCCTGACGGGACTCGATACGTGAGGCCTCAGCACGGCGCTCTCCTCTGCCAGTGCCGAGATTCGGCCGGGAACTGCCCCTCAGACAGTCCCCGGCCCCGCTTCAAGCGCTGATTCCCGGGGTCGGCATTCTCGGCCATTAGCGGAACTGGGCAGGCTTCGGACAGGGCGACTGGGCGTTCTCCACGTACGTGATCTGTGCGTCTTCCAGACGGATGCTCGCGCTACGCCCCCTATCGGCGCCGTTCACCGGTGGGACCCACACGTCGATACGGTCTCCGTTGGGACCAAAGGTCACCAGAGCTCGGTCCTCGGGCGGACGCACCCCGAAGAATGGCGCGTCCTCGGACACGAATCTCAGACACACATGCCCTGCCTGGAGTCCGAAATAGTTGCCGGTCACGTTGCCCGTGGCCTCGGCTTCTCGGGCTGCCCACCCCGCTCTTCCGGCTGTGAAGAGCACGATCCCCGCCATGGCGACGCCGAACAGAGCGCCGAGTGCCAGCGGCGGAGTCCACATCATCCACGTGGTGCGCGGATCGGCAGAGGAATTCAGATACCGGATCCAGCCCACGTAGGAGACGGCAAGAAGCACTGTTCCGCAAGCTACCCAGAGAACCCAGAGCCCGGCCCAGACCGTGCCGAGCCCATCGGTCGTTTCAGCGGAGATTCCGAAGGAGTACAGGTACCGCTGCTGCACCTGAACGCCGAGCCAGGTAGTAAGCGGGATCGACACAGGGATGAGCACCGGCAGTATCCACGGGACTGCTCGGTGTGTAACTGTTCCCCGGATCGCGAGGACTGTGCCGATTGTCACGTAGGCAGCCATCACAATCACCAAGGACTGAGCGGCCCCATGCGAATTGAAGCCCAGATCCTCCCACTTGCCGAACGCAGCGATGACGATCAGTGCGAACCCTACGACCAGGCCCACCGTCGCAGTCAGTTGCCAGCCAGTGCGAGCTTGTGGTTGCCGAAGGGTGTGTCGATCCGGGTCACGTCGCCGATTCGGGATCGAATGCCTGGAAAGTTCAGCTCGCGCCGTCCAACGTGCTCGCGCCTGACGGCGTCTGCCGGACTCTTCCTGATCCAGCGGGACCCTCACCAAGCGGACGGTTCCGAGGTCTTGATCATGTTCGCCGCTGCCAGCGATGAAGTGCGCCAGCTGCCACACTCGCTGGCGTGCTGATGCTGGCCTGCCCCTCATCTGCCATTCTGCGAGAGGACGGTTCACCCGTTCAACCAGGGCGGCATCACGGCAGTGGGCGGAAAGAGCCACTGCCCGTGCGTGGGCATCAAAGCTGGCTACGGCCTGTTCCACTGACCCGTCTCGTACTGCCTGGATGCGCCCTTCAACGATGCGCAGCGCCCAACCGGCGTCAGGCACGATCCGTGTTTCGTCCTGCATGGGGAGCCGCGCGGGCCAGCCTAGGGAGTCGCATAACTCAGAGAGGAGGTTCACCTCTTCCGGCCGATCGAGGACTTCCACCACCATGTGGACGCGGCGATTGTAGGGGGCCCGACCATCGGCGGAAGTTGCACTGCCCGTACTCGTTGTCGGGGTGGGGCCCTGCACCTGCGGTGATGACGGAGATGATGAGGCTGTCACCCAGGGATTCTCGTTGATCTCCCGGCCATCCAGTCAAGTCGCTCCAACGTACTTGCCTCATGACTCCCTGCACGGGACTTTGCCTGACCGCCCCGCTTTTCGATCGGACGGCTCCGCGACCTTCGTGGCGGCTACTGATGTGCCCGGCGGGCCTCAGATGGCGTGTGGATCAGTTCCTCCATCAACGCGAGCATGTCCTCGAGCCCCCGGGCCCAGCCGGGGAGAGTGAGGTACTGAACGGTGCTGAGTGCGATAGCGGCTTCGCCGAGGATCCCGGCGTCCCTGGCATGTAGGCCGCCAAGGCGGGCCCACTGATCCCACATACAGTGCTCCATAAGGCGGTGCAGGATTTCGGGGTGGGTGTCAGTCCGGGGGATGAGTTCCCACAGCAGGCCGGATGCGACGGCGCAGCGGCTGACGGCCTGGCACAGGTCTTGGTCGTGGGCGTGCCCCAACAGCGCGCTCAGGCTGTTCAGACCGCGGGCCATGGGCGACTGCCCTATCGGATTTCTGCCCTCGAGCTCGGCTTTGAGGTGGGCTTTCCGGATCCCGTTGACTGCAGTCGAAGGCCGTGCCAGGCCAGCCTCCCAGGCATCCATCAAGGCGTCGAAACCGACATCGTATGTGCCTCCGATCAGCAGCTGCGCTCCGAGCTCGATCAGGTCCCGCTGGAAAAGATGGCGCAGAGCCAGAGGAGCTGCCTCCGGTAGGTCAACGCCTGCGGCCGCTGCGGCAGAGCGCAGCATTCCGTCGACGTCGTGGCGGGAGTATCGGCGCTTTTCGAGGAGGCGGGCGGCGGCTCCTTGCCGGGCGTTGTGGTCGGCATCTGAGTCGCCTTGCGGCACGTGCGTGATGCCTGCTTTGACGAGGGGGCGGTGGAGTGTGGCGAGCAGATCGGTACGCAGGAGCTGAGCGGTCCTCGGGGTGGCATCTGTTGCCCAGAAGGTCCAGCCGAGCCAGCTGATGCTGCGTCCTGCCTGCGATGCCATAGCCAGCCAGGCTGCTCGCAGCACGAGATCGGTACGCAGGTGTCGGGATGCGGGATCGCGCCATTGCGCAGTCGGGGGTAGCCACGCGCGTTGGCGCCAGCGCTCCAGCTGTGTCGCGCTGACGGTGACTCCGTGCCGTTCAACGTCGGCGATGAACGCCTCGACCATGGTCGGTGGTTGGCTGCGTGTCATGTTCGTTCCTCCTTGCTGCAGGCGAGCGTCGCCAAGGCGGTGTAGACCGTGCTTGCTGTGACCACAGCGTTCATCCACGTCTCGGTATGCACAGTCAGCACGCCGACCATTGCTGCCACGAGCAACAGCCTCACTCCCGTGCCACCTGTGCCCGGCTCCTCCTGTGCGATCACCTGACTGCCCCTTCGTTGCATCCCGCCGCAGACTCGGGCAGTTGACCCGCCCTGCGGTTCGGGTGGCCGTGCATCCATCAAGCCACGCCTGTGGGATGCCTGCTGGGAAAACCTCGCGGGGCACTGCCCGCAGGTTAATCCGCACTCTCTGCCCATCCTCGAAGCGCTCGTCAGGAGATCGGACGGATCCGGGTGAGAACCTCACAGGCACTGAGGATCCGGGCTGACGTCTGCACTGCGGCGCCTTACCGAGGGGCGTTGTGCACGGAGTTGCACGAGAAGCGCGCTCACCCACCGTGCCGCCCCAAGGGCAGTTGGAGGTTGATGGGTGAGCGACGTTGCAGCGCGGCTGCCCTTGAGTGGGCACCGCGATCCAGCCCTGCCCCGCACCATGGCGTCGTTGTGGCGAATCCGTGAGAGGGAGGGGTGGGCATGGGCCTCGAGACGGGACATTGGCGAGAGGAACAGCTGTTGGAGGAGCGTGCCTTTGTGGAGGTGCAGCGCGCTGACACGAAGGCGACGGCTTTGTGCGGGGTTGCCGGCGGGTTCCTGGCGGCCGGCATCGCCGTGCTGTCGAGTGCGAGGGGCGTGCCGCCGGTCTGTCGACTGCTTGTGCTGTTGGTGTGTGTGCTGCTGGTCTGTGCGGTCGGCGCGGCGTTGTGCGCCCTGCGGCCGGTGGTGCCCCGGGAGGGGTTGCGCACCGTGCTGGCCCGCAGGGCTGGCGGGTCCAGCCCTCACAGCGGCGGGGTATCGGACGGGGGCGGGCGGTCGGAATGTTGTTTTCAGGTGCTGGCGCGACTGGCGGACAGGAAGTTGCGGACGGTCCGCTTCTCGACCGATCTCGTACTGGTGGCTCTGGTTGTGGCTGGAATATGCTTGTTGAGCGGTTTCGCCATTGGTTGAGACGATCACTGGCATGTGACGGGCGCACGGTACAGGGGGGCCTGTGTATCAGCCGCATGCTGTAGTGATCGGGAACGCGTCGTGGGATCGTCTCAAAGCGCTCGCGCCGCAGCGCGTGCGTCCCGCACGCAGTGTGCTGCTGCGTCAGGGGGATCCGGCGACCCACGTCATCGTGCTGGAGTCCGGATCCGTGCTGATCACGCTGTCCGGCAGCGGCGGGGAGCGCACGCTCCTTGCGGTGCGCGGCGCGGGCGAGCTCCTCGGCGAGCTGGCCGTTTTGGACGCTCAACCGCGCAGCGCCACGGTCATCGCAGCCGAGGCCTGCCGGGTCCACGTCATTCCGGCACACGTCTTCCTCGGCTTCGTGGAGGAGCACGGTCTGCACACGTGCCTCCTGCGTCATGCCATCGCACGCGTCAGAGAGTCGGAGTCGGTGCGCCTAGAACTGGCCACCGCGTCCGTGCCGCTGCGGCTGGCGGCCGCCCTGTCCCGGCTGACCGAGGCCGCATCCGCGGGACCGGCGCGGTTCGAGGTGCGGCTGACTCAGACGGAGCTGTCGCAGATGATCGGCGCCTCGCGCAATGCGGTGGGCAATGCGCTACGGCCCTGGCGCGAACACGACTGGGTGCGCACCACACCGGGCGGTGGTCTCCTCGTCCGCGACATGCGGGCCATCCGCTCCTACGCCCGCCAGCAGCCGTGACGCGCAGCACGACGCGCGTGCCCAGTACTGGGCAGCGCTAGAGGTCCACTCCGATCAGCATGGGCACCTTCCGACCTCCCCTCCTGAAAGGACGGTGCCCGATGACGGCTACGCGCCCTGAACCAAACGTGGATGTGCCGGCCGAACTGGCCCTGCTGGCTGTCGACATGGAGAAGTACAGCAAGATGCCCGAAGCCGGGATGGATGCTGTGCGCTGCGACGTGGACGACATCCTCGACACCGTGCTCGCCGACTGCCGACTGCCTTCCCTCGATGACCTCGAGGGATACAAGGACAGCGGCGACGGAGCCTTCCTCCTCTTCCCCTTTACGGTGCTGGCCCGGCTGGTGGACCCGCTGCTGAGCCGGCTGGCCGAAGCTCTGCGGCGTTACCACCGGGAACAGCTGACCGACAGCCCGCTGGTACGGCTGCGTGTCAGCATTCATGCTGGCCCGCTGTCCCTGCCCCGTCACCGCGGCGACGCCATCAACGACACGGCCCGCCTCCTCAACAGTGAGGCCGCCCGCCAGGCGCTCGCCGCCGCCACGGACAACGGCGGCTTCCTCGCAGCCGTCATCTCCGAACTCGCCTACGACTACACCGTGCAGGCCGGCCGCACACCCGACCTGTCCGAACACCACTTCCTCAAGACGCACGCCACGGTCGCCAACAAGCCCGGCTATCAGGCGCCCTGCCGCGTCCACGTGCCGAACCTGAGCGGATCGGCCCTGCACGCCTACCTCACTGACACCACCGCCACCGCGCCCGCGCATGCGCCCGCAAGTGCCGGCACGGCGACGGCGCCGTCGGCAGGCGGCACCTTCCACTTCCACAAGGAACTGCACGACCCCACGATCGCCAACACCATCGAACACCTCGACCGCCGACGGTACTGACCACGGGCCGTCGAACCGCGCTCGCTCTTCCACCTCACTATCGATGGAGCATCCGCATGCCCGAAACACCCCACGGCCCCCAGGAGCCGGACCCCACCGAGCCGCCCGCCGGAGCCAGCGACCCTCAGCCGAACGGGTCCGGCAGCTGGCTGACCCGGCGATGGCGCCCGGAAGGAACCGCCGGATTAGCCTTTCAGGTGCCCGAGCGGGACGACTTCGCCTTCCCAACCGCTCCTGCGCAGCCGGCCAGTGACGAGCCCCACCCGCCTGCCCGCAAGAGCACGGGCGGCGACACACACGTGTACGGATCTGTCGATGTCATCGCGCATGACATTCACCGACTGGAGCAGACAACCATCAAGCGGGAGCTGCTGGAGGGCGGTGAACTCATCCGGGCGCAGCTCCTCGCGCAGCCCTTCGTGCGCAGCCCACACTGGGACCACGTGTGGGAGCAGGCCCTCGTGCCGGACGGCGGGCTCCTGCGTCAGCCCGTCACCGTCATCGTGGCACCCCGGTCCTGTGGCTCCACCACGTTCGCGCGGCGGCTGATGGCGCAGCACACCAGTGGCAGCACCCGGCTGGTCAGACTCGACCCTGACTGGAAGGCTCCGCGCCGGGGCCGACTGCCGGTGGAGCCGGAGCACGCCTATCAGTTCGACCTAAAGCATCCGGAGAACGACCAGCTCTCGGCCGATTTCCTTGACTCCCTCTCTCACCACGCCTCACAGCTGCGCGCCGCCCGCTCCTATCTGGTGCTGACCGTGGCGCAGAGCCTGTGGAGCGACCCCCGTCTCAGCGGCCGCGACGGCATCCAGGTGCTCAGGCTCAACGAACCACCCGATGCGGTGCAGCTGGTCGATGCCCACCTGCGGACCTTCGGCTTCGACCAACTGGCCGGAGTGCTGAGCTCCTTCCCTCAGGCCGCGGCTGCCTTGCGCGGGCTCGATGCGGTGGCCGCCGCACGGGCCGTGCAGACCGTCGTGCTCGCTTGGAAGGAACCCCCGCCCAATCATGCTCCGGTACCGGCCGGCGGCGAGGGGGAACCCCTGCCCGGGCTGGAAGAGCGCATCAGCGCCGCGCTCACCGACTGGTGCGATGAACTCGACGAGCTGTTCGGCGAGATGACCGACCGGCGCGATCCCACGACGCCCTCGCTCCCCGTCGAGGACCGCTGCCTGCTGGTAGCCCTTGCCGTGCGGCAGTCCGCCCCGATGCCCGATGTCGCCGGCAGCGCGGCCGCCCTGCTGAAGGAGATCGGCCACGCCCCGGCGCGGCCCGGCACCGCGACCGGCTCCGGCACCATCCCCACCGTCCTGGCTGGCCGGGGCCTGCGCCGACGACTGCAGGAGGTCGGAGCCCGCGTCGACATGCAGGACACCGTGATCTTCGACCGGCCCGCCTACGGCCGCGCCGTCCTGGAATACGTGTGGGACAACTACGACGTCATGCGCGAACCATTGCTAACCTGGCTGGCCGCGACGGCGCAGAACGCCGACCTGGACGACCGGGCAGTCGGTGCGCTGGCCCAGCTCACCGTCCGGCACGGCACCATGGACCACCTGACCCTGCTCGGCTCCCTCACCCGCGACAGCCACCCTCAGATACTGGGCGCCGTCATGGAGAGCGCCGTCCGCAACGAGCACATCGGCCGCCTGGCCTGGGAAGCGCTGTACCGGTGGGCGGGAGCGGACGGATACGCGCCCACCGTGGTCTCGCTGTGCCAGCGCATCCTGCGGGACACCACCGTCGCCGCCCCACACGCCCGGCGTGCCATGGTGCGCCTGCGGCGCGTCGCGCACACGTCCAAAGAGCCCGCCGTGCGGGGGCACGTGCTCAGTGTCTTCGAGGACTTGGCAGGCCAGCCCGCCACCACCCCGTTCCTGGTGGACGAGGTCAGGGCCTGGCAGGCCGACAAGGGCTCCCCGCGCAGCGGCTCTCTCGCGTTTCTCGCACTGATGAGCGCCCAGGGCGACGGCAGCCCGCAGCTGCTGTCCTTGCCGGGCATCGACACGGCCCGGGCCGTGCAGGAACTGCTCAGCTCGCCCACGACCGCCCCTGAGGTCATCTCCCGGCTGACCGAATGGATCGGCAACAGCACCAAGGACCCGGCCGCCTACACACAACTGCGCGACCTGCTCCTGCCCGCGCTGCGCGGCCACAACATGTTCGAGGCCGGCATGAAGCTCATGCAGGAACTCCAGGGCCTGTCCACCGCCGACGGCGTCAGCGTGGCTGACGACTTCTACGGCCACCTCGTCGACAGCCGCCTGCACACCGTTTTCCCCCTGCCGGGAGCCGCCGGATGAGATGGCCCTGGCACCGCACCATACGCACCAGCGCATCCGCCCAGCCCCTGCTGCTGCCCAGCGCCACCGACGGCATCGCCTTCGAAGCCGTCTACACCATCACCTGGCGACCCCACTGGCGCACCCACCCCCACACTGACGCAGCGGTACGGGTACACATCCACCAGGCAGCCACCACCACCGCCCTACACCTGAACGCCACCGACCTGCCCGCAGCCCGGGACGCCATCAACGCAACGCTCGGCGCACTGGCACGCTCCGGCCCCGGCTACCGCCTGACAGCCGCCAGCGCCGCACTGGACCTGTCCCCCGCCGCACGCGAGGAACTGGCCCAACGGGCCGCGGACGAAACCCGGGTACGCCGCCTGCGGTACCTCAAAGCCAACCTCTACGACCGGCCCGACCTCGTCGTCATCGACCAGCTCGAACACCGCTCCCCCGGCCAGCTGCACGAGGACAGCCTCGCCGAACTGCAACACCTGGCCCGCCTGATCCACTCCTGCGACCGCTGGTGGTTCCCACTCCTCCAGCAGTGGGAACAGATCGGCGCCGGATTCAAAGACGGCGAACACCAACAACGCGCCATGCTCGTACTCCACAACGCCCTCACCGCCCTCACCAACGGCCAGTCGCCACAAGACTCCCAACCCGCCACAGCCAACGGTGACAGCCTGCCGCAGGCAAAGCCATGACCACCCTTCTGTGGCGCATCATCCTGGCCCCCGCCACCAGCTGGCGCGCCTGGCGTCTCCTCCGACGCAACACCACCGGACAGTCCTACGACACCGCCTGGCGCGCAGCTCGCCTCGACCACCACCCCGACGAAATGGTCTACCGACTCCACGGACACCAACCACCAGACCCAGACCCCCACAAATAGCAACCCCCGCACAAACGGATGGCGAGCAGCGCCAACGTGGTGGTCGCCACGGTCATCCGGTAGCCGAGGACACAAGATCCGGACCATTTCCGGACCAGTCCCCGACCGAAGGCTGCGCCAACTACCATTTCGCCTGCTCAACATGGGTGCAGCTGCTGTTCCACCAACAGACGAAGAA
Organism: Streptomyces sp. SGAir0957; assembly: GCF_043523415.1. Taxonomy (NCBI): domain Bacteria; kingdom Bacillati; phylum Actinomycetota; class Actinomycetes; order Kitasatosporales; family Streptomycetaceae; genus Streptomyces; species Streptomyces sp. SGAir0957. Next base: position 7,497,323 of record NZ_CP027293.1, on the reverse strand, counting down.
CCTCCTCGTCTCCTACAGCCCTCAGAAGCTTGGGTTCTTCTAGAGCTTGAAGTCGGTTGTCCGGAGCCTTTGTTGAGCTCCAGACAACTTCACGTCTTAACCACGCAAAGTCTTCCCCTAAGGGCTGTCCCGTAAATGATCTATGAGTCGCCTCGGGCGAGGTTGTGCATCCGTGCGATGCCGAGCATGGCGTGGTGGACGCCATCGCCTCTCAGACGGCAGTCGCGCAGGATCCTCCAGGTCCTCATGCGGGCGAAGACGTGCTCAACGAGGGCCCGGACCTGCTTGTGGGACTTGTTGTGTTCCTCCTTCCAGTCCGGGAGGCCACTCTCGCCGCGCTTGCGACGGTGCGGGATGACTAGTCCGGTGCCCGGGCGGCCCCCGTCGGCGATCGTGATGGTCTTGCCGACGGCGGCCTTGGCGCCGGACTCCTCCCATGCCTTGCAGTCGTTGCGGTTCCCGGGGAGCGGCCGACCGACCACGACGACCAGGCGGGTGTCGGCGTCGATGACGACCTGGTGGTTGATGAAGTATCCATAGTTTTTCGACTGCTCGGCGATGGCGTGGTCCCGGGTGGGGACCAGGGTGCCATCCACGATGAGTACGGCGTCCTTGGCGAACCGCTTGCGCGACTGGAGCGCGAACATCGGCCCCACGTGGTCGATGATCCTGTTGGCCGCCGACTTTGAGATTCCGAACAGTGGGGCCATTTGTCGCATGGTCAGGTTCGTTCGCCAGTAGGCGGTGACTAGCAAGGTCCGGTCTTCCAATGGGAGGCTCCACGGCCGGCCCTTGCGGACTGAGTCCGCATCTGCGCGACCTAGTACCGTCACCAGCTTCCCGAAGGCTCGCGGGCTCAGCCCGGAGAACGGGGCTGTCCAGGACGGCTCCGAAGCCGTGATCACACCAGTCACATCGAGATCGTCTCGTCTATGTGACCACTTCTACAGAGAGCCACCGAGCGCATCCGGATGCCGTTCTCCTGAGCTGCGACACTCTGCACGTGATCTATCCCGCGCCAGACCAACTGTCCTCCGCCGAACGTGCCTTCATGATCAACGCCACCGAGATCGACATCCTCCCCGGTGTTTGGGGTGATCTCGACGAGCCGCTGGTCTCAGGGTCTGCCTCGGCTCTCGTCCCGATCCTCCTTGCCCTCGTCGACAGAGGATGGATCGAAGTGTGCCGGGTCGTTCCCTGGACTGCGCCGGATGGCACTCCCGGAGAGCAGCCCGGTCTCCCCATCGCGAAGCAGGACCTTCCGCTGTCCTGGCGGACGTCGAGAACTGGGAGTACCCGCAATCCAGCACGTGGCTGGGGTGCCTCACGCTGACCCTCACCGAAGCGGGACAAAGCATCCCCCGCTGACGCTCAGTTGGCAGCCCTCCGCGCTCCGCGCTCCGCGACTGCCGCCTCAAAGGCGAAGGCGTTCACCATGCCATGCTCGGCATCGCCCCTACACAGCCTCAACCTCGGCGGATGAGACAAAGCGTCGCCGGCCGATCGACATGTCGTAGATCATTTACGGGACAGCGCTTAGGCACGTCAGGTTGCAGATCTAGCTCCCATTACAGCTCCTCCGGGCCAACCACGGGCCAAAGAGCGGCCTCGAAGGAGCACCTTGTCTTGCCGGGGGCAGGGGCCTCTGGTCAAGCTCGCTCGTCACGAGCGAACGCCTCCGTCACTCGTAGCCGCGGAGCGCCGCTGCGATCTCGTGGTTGGTGAAGAGGATCTGCTCGATGTAGCGCGAGTAGCGCGGCGCGCCCGGTGGAGGGGTACCAGAGCGGCCGTTCTTGTAGACGTAAGAGGTGCCCCCGGGGCTGGTTTTTCCTTGTTCGGTTTCTTGCCCTTGGCCTTGATCTCAGCTGCGGTGTCCGGGCGGCCACCAGTGCACGAGATCTCACCGGTGTGGCACCCGACCACGCCGAGTCCGGACGGGTCCGCGACGGTGGTCGGGGTGCTGTTGGCATAGCCGTAGCCGTTGAGCGACTGGTGCTGATCCGGCATGAGCAGCGAGTCGACGCTGAGGAACTGCCCTGTGGAGGGGTCGTACTCGCGGGTGCCGACCTGGGTGATGCCGGTGGAGCCGTCGGCGCTCTTGCCGAGGAAGCCCTTCCCCCGCCGCCGCGCTCGCCGCGCCCTGCGCCGCCCCGCCAGCCCTGGAACCCTGTCCGGCGTCCGAGGGCGGCGCCCCCTTCAGGAGTACCGAGAGCAACCGGCCCGGTGTCCCTCGTCAACACCCCGCGGTGGGGGGTCAGGGCAGGACCGTACGTCTATCAGGGAGGGGACCGGCAGGACGGCGGTGACCGACGGACGCTGCGTCGCGTCCGGCGTTCATCGCGGCCGCTCGGCAGAGCGGCTAGGGCGGACTGATCACTTACGCCGTCAAACGGTGTTCTCCGGGGCGGCGAGGTGGCGTTGGCGCGCGGCCTCGACGTATCGCGGAGCCAACTTCATCTCATGGGCTTCGGGCACCTCGTAGGGGACCGCTGTCCGGGGGCGGGCGGTCGCCCTTGCCGCTGCTACCGTCCCGATTCCCACCCTTCGTGTGCCAACGCGCCCCACGGACGGTGGGCTCCCCACGAAACGTCATTGTCACCCGGCCCACCCAGGAGCCCTGCCATGTCTGCCCGCGCCGCCGGCGGCCCTCCCGTTTCGAGCGATCCCGATCCCGATCCTGGCCCCGATCCCGCCTTCCTCGTATGGGCCCGTGGGCTGTGTGAAGACCTCTGGCTGACTCTCGGCGAGATCGACCCGTCCAACGACTTCCTCGCCTTTCTGTGGCAGGTGTTCACCAGCAACGGCGAAGCTCCGTCGGACCGCGTCGCTCCCCTGATCCAGCAGCGCAGGATCGAACTGGCCCGGCATTACATGCGGTACTTCGTCGTCCGGGCACGCCAGGAGACCGGTCTCGCCGTCGAGGAAGCGATGTCGTTCTCTGCGCCCGACGCACTCGAACCCACCGGGCTGACCCAGGTCGGCAACCTCAGCATCCAGGGCATCCACCGCGCGGACGTCGCCCGCGACACCGCCGAGGCCGTCCAGGACTACGTCATGGCCCGCTATCGGACGGTCTGGCCGCAGTGCCCCGCGCATCGCCTCGGCTTGCACCCCGTGCTGACGGACGGCGTCCCGCAATGGAACTGTTCGTCCGGCGACCACAGCACTCCGATGCTGAGCAGCGACCTGGGGGGTCCGGGCACCGTCGAATCTCGGCCCCACGGACGCATGAGGTAAGAAGGCATCCGTGACCGAACCGCCGCCCCGGCCCGCCACCCAGCACGCGTTCATCGCCCTCGCACCGCCCGACGACGCGAAGAACGAGCTGGCGCACGCCCTGAGCCCGGCCTACGCCGCCCATCCCGACCTGCGCTGGAACCGCATCGAGGACTGGCACATCACCCTCGCCTTCCTGGGCGAGCTGCCGGTGGAGAGCGTGCAGCGGCTTCGTTCACCGCTCGCCGAGCTGGCGGCTGCCCGGCCCTCCGTCGAACTGGCGCTGCACGGTGGCGGCCACTTCGACGAGCGCGTCATGTGGACGGGCGTGCGGGGAGACCTCGACCAGCTGCACGAGCTGGCCGAGGCCGTACGGGCGCGGGTCAGGGAGTGCGGCGTCGCCTTCGTCGAACGCCCGTTGCGTCCCCACCTCACGCTGGCCCGCGCCCGCCGCTCCGACACCGCGTCCGTGACGGCGGCCGCCGCCTGCCTCGACGGGTTTGCCGGGAGCCCCTGGCGGACCGAACGGCTGCACCTGGTCGGCAGTACGGTACGAGGCCACTCGGGCCCTCGGCGTTATCAGGACATCGACGCATGGAACCTCGTCACCGGTCACCCATCACCGGAGCAAGGCTTGCCGGTCCGGAAGCGCCTCGGGCTCAACGCTGACGCCTGACGCCTGACGCCTGACGCCTGACGGCTGACGGCTGACGGCTGACGGCTGACGGCTGACGGCTGACGGGTCACGACTGACGGGGCACACCTCACCGCTCACGGCTCACGGCTCACGCGTCACAGCTCACGGCTCGCCTTCGCGTCTCAGACCGCCAAGATCCCGCCATCCACCGCCACATGGCTACCAGTGGCGAACGACGAGCGGTCGCTCAGCAGCCACAGCGCCGCCTCCGCGACCTCCCGCGGTTCAGCCATCCGCTTCTGGATCTGCCGCGCGACGAACGCCTCTTCGAGGGCCGGGTTCGCCTCGACCGCCGCGCTGATCATCTCCGTGCGCGTGGTTCCGACGACCAGGGAGTTGACGCGGATGCCCCGCTCCCCGTACTCGGCGGCGGCCGCCTTCGTCAGCCCCAGTACGGCGTGCTTGGCCGCCACGTAGGGGGCCGGGGCGCCGGTGGCGATGATTCCGGCCGAACTCGCCGTGTTGACGATCGCTCCTCGGCCGGCGGTCAGCATGACGGGGATCTGGTGGCGCAGGCAGTTCCAGGTTCCCCGCACATTGACGTCCATGATCCGGTCGAAGGCGTCCTGCGGCTGCTCGTGCAGCGGGCCGAAGACGGCGCCGGCGTACCCCGCGTTGTTGAAGGCTCCGTCGAGTCCGCCGAAGCGCTCGACGGCCGTGGTGACGGCTCGTTCGACGTCCTCGGGCCGCGCCACGTCGCCGACGCTCGCCGCGGCCCGTCCGCCGGACTCCTCGATCTCCGCGACGAGTTGGCCGAGGAGGTCCTCACGCCGGGCCATCAGGACGACGGACGCGCCCTCGTCGACGAACAGCCGCGCGGCGGCCGCCCCGATTCCGCTGGACGCCCCCGTGACCATCACGGTCCGGCCGGCCAACTGACCGGCGGAGCGCGCCGGTTGTATTCGATCAGTCATGGGTCCGAGTAAAGCATCCGGGGAGGGCGCCGACCGACTCCATTTCCTTGTCCGTACGCACGCTTCCAGGCCCGTACGCTTCCAGGTCCGTACGCTTCCAGATCCGCACGCTTCCAGATCCGTACGCTTCCACGTCCGTACGCTTCCAGGACCCCCGGGGCCACGACGCCCCGGGGCGTCGTGGCCCCGGGGCGCATGGAACGCTCGCTCAGCAGCTCAGGTTCCCGCCCGTCGGTACGCCGAGGATCGAGGCGAAGCTCTGGTAGGAGTTGATCCGGCTCTGCACCTGGCCGGGGTTGCCGCCGTTGCACTCGATGCTGCCGTTGATGCTGCGGATGGTCTCACCGAAACCGGAGCCGTTGACCATGGCGTTGTGCGGCGTCATGGTGCCGGGGCCGGTCTGGGTGTTCCAGTACCAGAGTCCGGTCTTCCAGGCGATCGCCGCGTCGGTCTGGACGAGGTTCGGGTTGTTGAGCAGGTTGATGCCGAGGGCGTCGCCCGCCGCCTTGTAGTTGAAGTTCCAGCTGAGCTGGATGGGGCCGCGCCCGTAGTAGGCGGCCTGGCCCGCCGGGCAGCCGTAGGACTTGCTGGTGTCGCAGTAGTGCGGGTAGTTGGCGGTGTTCTGCTCGACGATGTGGACGAGCCCGCCGGTCTCGTGGCTGACGTTGGCGAGGAAGGCGGCGGCCTCCTGCTTCTTCACCGTGTCGCTGCCGGTGTTGGCGAAGCCGGGGTAGGCGCTGAGCGCCGCGGTCAGGCCGCTGTAGGTGTAGAAGGAGTTCCGGCCCGGGAACATCTGGTTGAACTGGGCCTCGCTCACGACGAAGGAACCGTTGCCCGGGGGCGTGGTGCCGCCGCCGCAGGTGTAGGGCTCCCAGTACCAGGTGCTGATCACCGGGTCGTAGCCGGGATTGTCGTGCTCGGCGATGTAGTACTTGCCGTCCGTGTACTTGACGATGTCGCCGGTCACGTAGGAGCGGCCCGCGGCCCACGCCGGGTAGTTGCAGCTGTCTCCGGTGCCGCCGTTCGAGCCACCGCTACAGGTGCCCTGGTCGGCCCAGACGGCGGCGGCGCCGGGGGTCTCGCCCTGGGTCCACCACTGCGCCTGCCAGTTGTGGCTGTTGTAGGACGCGGTCATGCCGCCGGTGTAGACCGAGGACGAGCTCCAGGCGGTGGCGCAGCCGGCGGCGGCCGACGCGGTGGAGGTCAGCGGGGTGAGTACGGCGAGCCCCAGCGCGGTGACGAGCGCGGCGAGCAGGGCGACGAGCCGTTGTCTGGACACGGGACCACTCCTTCGAAGGGGGGTGAGTGGGAGCGTGACCGACTCAAGCGAATTGGTCTGGACCTGTCAAGGTCTGGACCAGTCATTCTCGGTGCAAAAGTTGAGGGGCGCACCAGCGCGCGGGTGCGGGGCCCGGTGCGACGCGCCCGGGCCCCGCACCCGGCGCCCTTGAGGTACGCCGCGTCAGGCGTCCGGGACGGGTCAGCCGCGGTGTTCGAGCTGCGGTGCCTGGAGCAGCGCCGTCCGCGGGCCGACCCCGTTCCACTCCAGGCGGAGGATCGCGAGGTCGTCGGTGTGCCGGTTGGCGTTGAGCTCGCGGACCTGGGTGATCAGCTCGTCGAGGTGCGCGTCGGTGTCGTCCGCCGGGATGCGGTCCATCAGGCGGATGAGCCCCTCGACGCCGAGACGCTGCGGCTCCTGCCCCTCGTGGCCCTCGACCAGGCCGTCGGTGTAGATCATCAGGGCGCCGCGCTCGGGCATGAGGAGTTCGCTGGCGTGCCAGTTGGCGTAGCCGGGCGCGATGCCCAGGGCGATGCCGTGCCGGGCGGGCACCTCGCGCGTCCTGCCGTTCGTGGTCAGCAGGGGGGCGTGGTGTCCCGCCAGGTAGAGCGTCGCGCGGCCCTGGGCCGGGTCCAGGCAGGCCAGGGTGACGGTCGCGAACAGGTCGTTCTGCGTGCGCTCGGCGACGAGCATCCGCTCCAGGAGCAGCAGCAGTTCCTCGGCGCGGTGGCCGCCGAGGGTGAGGGAGCGCCAGGCTATGCGCAGGCACACGCCGAGCGCGGCGGCGTCGGGGCCGTGCCCGCTGACGTCGCCGACGATGGCGTGCAACTGTCCGTCGGGGGTCTGGACGACGTCGAGGAAGTCACCGCCCAGTAAGGCCCGCTCGCGGCCGGGCAGATAGCGGCTGGTGGCGCGGATGCTGGACGCGGAGATCATCGGCTGGGGCAGCAGACCGCGCTCCAGGCGGGCGTTCTCCTCGGCGCGCAGCTGTCCGGCGCGGATGTCGGCGCTGGTCCGCTCGGCCTGCTTGCGGTGGACGGCGTAGCGCACGGCGCGGTGCAGCAGGTCCGGGGCGACCTGTCCCTTGACGAGGTAGTCCTGGGCACCGGCGGCGACGGCCTCGCCGCCCGCCTTGGACTCGGCGAGCCCGGTCAGGACGATGATCGCCGCGTCGGGCGCGATCTCCTGGACGGAGGCGACCGCGCCGATGCCGCTGGCGTCGGGCAGGTGCAGGTCGAGCAGGACGCAGTCGGCGGAGTGCACGGCCGGTTCCGTGCGGACGGCGGCGAGGGAGGTGCAGCGGACCAGGGAGTAGCGCAGTCCGGTGTCGATGAGCAGCTCTTCCACGAGGAGGGCGTCACCGTCGTCGTCCTCGACCAGGATGATCCGTACGTGCTGCTCGGGTACGAAGGCGTTCATCGCGTGGCCGCGCCCTCGACGGCGTCGTCCTGCGGGGCGGGGTCGCTCGCGGCGAGGGTGAAGACGAACCGGGTGCCCTCCGTGTGGTCCGGGTCGATGCCGATGGTGCCGCCGTGGAACTCGGTGATCTTCTTGCACATGGCGAGGCCGATTCCGCTTCCTGGATAGGCGTCCTTGGTGTGCAGGCGCTGGAAGATGACGAACACCTTCTCCGCGAACTCCGGGGCGATCCCGATGCCGTTGTCGCTGACCGCGAAGCGCCACAGGGCGCCTTCGCGGACCGCCTCGATCCTGATCTCGGGGGCGCGGTCGGGGTGGCGGAACTTCACGGCGTTGGCGATCAGGTTCTGCCACAGGATGCCGAGCTGGGTGGCGTCGCCGTTCACGGCGGGCAGCGGATCGTGGACGACGCTCGCCCCGGACTCCTCGATGGCGACGCTGAGCGCGTCGAGCGTCTGGCCGACGACGTCTTCGAGGTCGACCTCGCGGTGGTCGTTGTGGACGCGGCCGACGCGGGAGAACTCCAGGAGGTCGTTGATGAGCTTCTGCATGCGGTTGGCGCCGTCCACCGCGAACGCGATGTACTGGTCGGCCCGCTCGTCGAGCTGTCCGGCGTAGCGGCGCTGCAGGAGCTGGCTGAAGCTGGAGACCTTGCGCAGGGGTTCTTGCAGGTCGTGCGAGGCGACGTAGGCGAACTGCTCCAGTTCGGAGTTGGAGCGGCGCAGCTCCGCCGCCTGTTCGTCGAGGCGGTGGCGGGCCTCTTCGGTGAACGCCAGTTCGTCCAGGAGGCGGCGGCGCATGGCGTCCATGTCCGCGCCGAGGCGGCGCAGGTCCGCGGGCCCGGTGGCGACGACGGGGTGCTGGAAGTTGCCGCCGGCGACGGCGCGGGCGTCGGCGCCCAGCTGGGCGAGCGGGTTGGTGACGCCCCGCCGGAGGCCCTCGAAGATCAGGGCCGTGAGCAGCAGGATGACGGCGGCGATGCTGACGAGGATGGAGTCGCGCAGCCTGGTCGCGCCGCGCAGGTCGTCCAGGGCCGCCTCGCGGGCGGCGCGCTGGTGGTCCTGCTGGACGACCATGGCCTTGCGCAGCGCGTCGAAGGAGCTCTTGCCCTCATTGGTGCGCCGCGTCGCGGACTCCACCGGCTCCCCCGCGGGGGCGTCGGCGATCGGCTGCGCGAAGGTGCGCTGCCATGAGCCCGCCTTCGCGAGGACGTCGTCGAGGTCGGCCCGGCCCGGGGTGTCGTCCGCGACCAGGGTGCGCAGCTCCTTGACGGCGGCGCGCTGGTCGGCGAGGCCCTCCTCGTAGGGGGCGAGGAAGGAGCGCTCGCCGGTGAGGCCGTAGCCGCGTACGCCGGTCTCCTGGTTGACCAGGGCCGCTTCCAGGCGCACCGACCAGGACAGGGCGGGGCTGCGCTTGTCGACCAGTTCGTCGGTGAGGGCGGAGGTCCGGTTCAGGGCCCACAGGCCGAGTGCGCCGAGGACGGCGAGCACGACGAGGGCCAGGGAGGCGCTCACCCGCAGCCAGCGGTGGGTCGTCCACGACGCGCGGGATCCGCCGCGGGGGGTCGTGGGGGAATCCGCGGGGGACGCGGTCGCACGAGCGGTTGCGGAACGTCGGCTCTTGACGTCGGTCGCCATTCCGGGGCGCTCCTCGGGAATCAGTCAGGGCCGCCTTTTTGCGCGCGGCGTGCATACTGTAACCGCAATCCGACAAGTCATGTTGTCGGACTACCAGCGGTTTCCCTAAGGTGGGCGGCATGCCTGGCAAGCATTTCTCGCTACGTGTGACGGAGGAGGAGGTCGCCGAGCTGACCAGCGGCGCGCTCGACGATCTCGTCCGTCGGCTCACCACCCGTGCCCTCGATCCCCGCCCCGCCGACGGCGGCGCCGCCACGGCGCAGTCGCAGGCGCTGACACGGCTGTACATGATCCTGCAGCTGCGCGGCGCGCTGGACCGCCTCGAGTACCAGGCGGCACAGGACGCGGTCGCGGCAGGCGCCGGCTACCCCCAGCTCGGCGGGGTGCTCAACATCACCCGGCAGGGGGCCAGGAACCGCTGGCCCGGCCTGATCACCAACCCGTCCCCCACCGCAGCCCCTTCCACCCCGCCCCGGAGCCCATGAGATGACCTCGCCGACCCGTCCCTATGACGTCCTCCTCGTCGAGGACGACCTCGCCGACGCCATGCTGGTGCAGGACGCGCTGACCGCGCGCGGCGCCCGTAATCTGCACCAGGTCGAGGACGGCCTCGCCGCTCTGGAGTACCTGCGCTCCCCGCAGTCCACGCGCCCGGACCTGATCGTCCTCGACCTCAACATGCCGCGCATGAACGGGCGGGAACTGCTCGCCGTACTCAAGGGCGACGACGAGCTGCGCACGATCCCGGTCGTGGTCCTGACCACGTCGGCGGCGCCCGACGACGTGACGGGCGCGTACCGGCAGTACGCCAACGCCTACGTCACGAAGCCGGTCAACCTGGACGACTTCGAGCAGGCGGTCCAGAGCATCGACGCGTTCTACCTCGACACGACCACCCAGCTGCCCCGCTCCTGACCGCTTGGAGGAAATCCCGTGGGTGCTCCGGACGCATCCGACACGGAGCGCTTCACGTGCGCGCAGGCGCGGACCGACACCAGTGAGGCCGTGCTCCCCCTCTGCGCCGACCTGCCCGCACCGCAGGCCCGCCGGCTGCACGAGGACGCGCTCCTGATCGCCAGCGAGCTGGCCTCGAACGCGCTGCGGCACGGCGGTGGCCTCGTCCGCTTCGGCGCCCGCGCGCACGACGGCACGCTGGTCATCGAGGTGGAGGACGGCAGCCCCGACGCGCCGCTGCTGCGGCCGCACGACCCGGCCGTCCCCGGCGGGTTCGGCTGGATGATGGTGAACAACCTGGCGCACTCCGTCACCGTCGAGCCGCACGGCCGCGGCAAGACGGTCCGCGCCGTCCTCGACCCGGCCTCCTACGGCTGAGGCCCTGCCCCGGCCGGCCCGCCGTCACGCGTCGGCATGGATCTGGAGCGCGGACAGCTGGCCCGCGGGCCATCCCGTGTTCGCGGTGAACCGCAGGCGTACGTGGCGGACGGTGGCGGCGGTCACCGTCAGCGTCACGGTGTTGCCGGTCGCCGGGTCGAAGGTGCGGCCCGCGGGGGCGAGCAGCGTGGTGAAGTCGCTGCCGTTCGTGCTGCCGAGCACCTCCACGGTCTGGGTGCGCCTGGCCCAGGCCGGGTCGGGCGGCAGGGACAGGACGAGGCGGCGGATCGTCGTCGCGGTGCCGAGATCGACCTGGAACCACTGGGGGAACGCGTTGTTCGGGCTCTCCCAGTACGTCCGCGCGTCCCCGTCCACCGCGTTGCCCGGCGCGTAGACCTGGGTGTACCCGGAGGCGGTCGCGGGCCTGCGCAGGGCGAGGTCCCCGCGCGGCGGCGTGGTACCGCCGGGCATCGGGGGCGTCGGGCGCACGGTGGTGAGCGGGATCTGCCCCTTGAGCATCCGGCCGCCGTCGCCGGTGAGCCGGAGGTAGTAGTCGGCGGAGCAGGCGGTGCCGTCCTCGTCCAGGCCGAGGAAGCCGGAGTCGGCGGGCACGAAGGCCGTGCTCTCGGCGGTCTTGGCGATCTGGTTGCCCTCGTTGTACTCGTCGAACATGGAGATGTAGATGCCCTGCGCGCCGAGGCGGACCATGTTGTAGAACTGCCGCCACATGAAGTCGCCGTGCACGCGCTGGCGTGACTGGACGTCGCCGGGCAGGACGCAGGGCTGGTAGTCGATGCCGTGGGCGTCGCAGTCGGCCTGGTCGGGGGTGTTGACGTCGGTGAAGAAGCGGTCCGTGTCGGCGACGGTGCCGATCCTGCCGACCATCCACGGCGAGAGCATGTCGAAGGCGTGGTAGACGTCGAGGTATCCGGCGCGCGAGTCCTCCCGGCCGGTGCGCCAGTGGGTCGGCACGCCGCCCATCACGTAACAGCCTTGCGCCTTGAACCAGTTGACGACTTCGAGGCAGTCGGCGGCGGACCAGGTCTTGTCGGGCTCGTTGAAGCCGAAGCCCCAGATGCCGACGACCGGCTTGCCGTTCTGGCGGGCGTAGGCGGACGACGCGGTGTGGGCGCGCATCTTCGCGGTCCAGTCGGCGGGCATCTCGGTGCGCATGTTCGCCCAGCCGGTGGCGTCGTACATGACGTAGAACTTCCGGCCCGAACTCTCCGCCGCCGCGCGCACTTTGGCGGCCATGGCGTCGCGGGTCGGGCCCTCGGAGCTGTTGGGGTTGAAGCGCTGGAGCGCGGCCGTGTCGATGGCGTTCTCCCGCATCCACCGGAAGTGGGTGTCGACCGTCTGCTGGTCGTACGAGGAGAAGAGGGTGGCGGGCGAACCGTTGCCCAGGGGCGCGTACGCGGTGCGGTACCCGGAGGTGTAGTCGCGCATGTCGGGCCAGCTGCGGAGGGCGTTGTTGGCGAGTGAGGGCGACTGGCCCCAGTTGTTGCTCCAGTGCCACCAGCCGTTGATCGGCGCCCCGTCGCCCTGGCAGGCGAACCAGCCCTGGTAGCCGACGGTGATCTTCCCTACGACGTCGCCGGGCGGGGACGCGGCGGCCGCGCGGCCCGCGACGGGGAGCCCCGCGGCGGCTGCGGCACCGGTCGCGAGGGCGGATCTGAGGAGGGTGCGCCGCGAAAAGGTCATGGGGGTCTCGCCTTCGAAGGGGGCGGGGGCATGACAACTTTGCGGGGCGCGGCTGCGGGTTTCAAGATGGACGCACGCAAATTCTGCACGGCGCAACTCAAAAACGGCACAGGCAAGGTAGCGGGGAGCGGACGACATGCGACGGCGGGCCGGGCGAGGCGCTTGCCCCGCCCGGCCCGCCGGGCCGATCGGTCACGGTCAGGCCGGAGTGGCCTCCCGCGTCTCCCGCCGCTCGGCGTCGTCCTCGGTGGACCCGGACTGCTCGACGCCGGGCGCGTCCGCCGGGAGCTGCGAGAGCGGGCCGCGCGTGTACTGGGCGGCGACCAGGGCGGCCGCCTCCTCCTTGGTGCCCACCGAGGGCGGGGAGCCCTCCAGGGGCTGACGGGCGGTCTCCTTGATGAACAGGACGGCCACCGCGCCGACCACGGCCGCCAGCATGATGTAGAACGCCGGCATCAGGTTGTTGCCGATGGCGCTCGTCAGGCCCTCCATGACCAGCGGCGTGGTACCGCCGAACAGGGAACCGGCCACGTTGAAGGAGATCGCGAGCGCCGAGTAGCGCACCTCCGTCGGAAACAACGCGGGCAGGACCGCCGACATCGTCGCGAGGAACGTCAGCAGGCAGAGGCCGAGCAGCAGCAGACCGGCGTAGATCGCGACGTGCCCACCGCTGCGCAGCAGCAGGAACGCCGGGACGGTCAGGACGACGAAGCCGGCCATGCCCGCGAGCAGGATCGGCTTGCGGCCGACCTTGTCGGAGAGGGTGCCGAGCGGGTGCACCAGGCACATCAGCACGACCATGACGATGACCAGGGCGACGAGACCCGCGGTGGAGCCGTAGTTCAGCTCGTCGGTCAGGTAGGTCGGCATGTACGACAGCAGGCCGTAGTCGGCGATGTCGTAGGCGGCGACGAGGATCATGCACAGCATCAGCGCGCGCCAGTGGTCGCGGAAGAACGGGCCGAAGCGGAACTTCGGACGTTCGCCGCCCTGCTCCTGCTCGCGCTCCAGCTCCTGGTAGGCCGGGGTGTCCTCCAGCTTGAGCCGCATGTAGAGGCCGATCAGGCCGAGCGGACCGGCGACGAGGAACGGGATGCGCCAGCCCCAGGAGGTCATCGCCGAGTCGTCCAGGAACGTCGTCAGGATGGTGACCAGGCCGGCCGCGCCCACGTATCCGGCGAGCGTGCCGAACTCCAGGTAGCTGCCGAAGAAGCCGCGCTTCTTGTCGGGCGCGTACTCGGCGATGAAGGTGGCCGCGCCGCCGTACTCACCGCCGGTCGAGAAGCCCTGGATCACGCGGAAGAGCAGCAGCAGGGCCGGGGCCCAGATGCCGATGGCGGCGTACGAGGGCACCAGGCCGATGCCGAACGTGCCGAGCGCCATCATGATCATGGTGAGGGACAGCACCTTCTTGCGGCCGATGCGGTCGCCCAGCGGGCCGAACACGAACCCGCCGATGGGCCGCAGCAGGAAGGCCGCGGCGAAGGCGCCGAAGGAGGCGAGGGTCTGCGCCGTCGGGTTGCCGGACGGGAAGAACACCTTGCCGAGGGTGACGGCCATGTAGGAGTAGATGCCGAAGTCGAACCACTCCATGGCATTGCCGAGCATCGCGGCCTTCACCGCGCGCTTCACCGTCGGCTCCTCGGTCACGGTGATGTCGCTCTGCCGCAGCTTGGGGTTGCGCCGCCGCTCGATGACCCGGAAGAGGCCGCGGTGGCGGCGTACCGCCTCCGGGTCCCACTCCGACTCGCTCTCGCTCGCCGCCTGCGTCGTCTCTGCGCTCACGGACGGTAGTCCTTCCTCCGGCCAGCCCGCCGGACGGGGGGCGCGTCCGGTTCACCCGGTCCGCGCCGTCGACTCTCCTCGAACGACGAAGCGCCTCCTGGAGGGGAGACGCATCATCGTCCGAGCAGGAAGGCAATCGCCCTCAGGCGACCCGCTTGCCCACTGATCGTCCTTTCATGCAGGTCAGGACTGCGACCGTGCCGTCGGCTCCTGCACATCGTCACTCCGGTCCGCAAAGCGGGCAACCGGACGCGGGTGAGGCGGAGTACTGCCCGAAGGGCCCGGGAGGCCCTTCGGCTCACGCCGGGCGGCTCGTGCGCCGTACGCATTCCTCGACCACGTCGCGCAGGCTGCCCGTGCGGGCGAAGACCTCGCGCTGGACGCGGGTGCCGTTGCCGTCGCGCACGATCCGGTCGAGGCGTGAGCGCGCCTCGTCGTAGTCACCGGCGTCCTCGAGGGCGGGCCTGACGTGCTCGAACAGGGCTTCCACCGCGGTGAGCGCCGGGACGGGGCGCATGTCGAGAGGGCTGACGAGCTGGTCGTCGAGGCCGGAGCGGCTCGCGCGCCAGTTGGCGAGGCGGAGCAGGGTCACCGGGTGCGCGGCCGGGGCCTTGCCGGCCCGCCACTCACGGGCCGCCGTCTCGACGAGGCCGCGGACGAGCATGGCGTGCAGCACCGTCATCGAGGGTTCGAGGCAGACGTCGGCCACCCGGACCTCGACGGTCGGGTGGTTGGCGGAGAGCCGGGCGTCGAAGTAGATCATGCCGTCGTCGAGCAGGGCGCCGGTGGCGACCATGGCGTCGATCTGGGCGTGGTACGCGGCGGCGTCCTCGAACAGCTCCACGGGCCCCGCGGACGGCCAACGGCCCCACACCCGGCTGCGGTAGCTGCTGTAGCGGGAGTCCTGCCCCTGCCAGAACGGGGAGTTGGCGCTCAGGGCGACCAGGACGGAGAGCCAGGGCCTGATGCGGTTGAGCACCGCCACGCCCTCCTCGTCGGACTCCACGTGGACATGGACGTGGCAGCCGCAGGTGAGCTGCTCCTGGGTGGTGAGGCCGAACTGGTCCTCCAGCCACCGGTAGCGCTCCCCCGAGCCGACGGTCGGGTTGACCGGCAGCGGCGAGGTGGCGAGGGCGGCGACGGTCGCGCCGAGGGTCTTTGCGTGCCGTGCGGCCTGGTCGCGCCAGCGGACGATCTCCTGGGCGAGGTCGCCCATCTTCTCGTGCGGGCTCGTGGCGAACTCCAGCTGCTGGCGGTGGAGTTCGGCCTCGAACGCCGCACCGTCGCCCTGCCCCTCGCGCGCGACCCGCGCCAGGACCGCGTGCGACAGCGCCCGCGCCTCACCGCTCTCGCCGTCGACGAGCAGCAGCTCCTCTTCGACCCCGACACTGCGCATCCGTACCGTCCCCAAGATTGAAGTGTGCGAACAGGAGGATCCGTTGTAGCAAACGGACCGGAACTCAGGAGTCCGCCGACACCGGCGAGTCGGACCTGTCGCCGACCGAGCCACGCGTCGCCGACTCCGGTATCGGGCGGTCGTGGCGCAGCGCGCTCCAGACCGTCCGCGACGCCTTGTCGAGCGGCAGCACCCGGCCGGGGTCCTGCGCGTCGAAGGTGACCGGCAGAGTCACCATGTCCGTGTTCTCGGGGCTTATGCCCTTCAGATCCTTGCCCAGACCGAGGAGCTTGTCGGTGGAGGCCAGGCCGGAGTCGGCGCTGATGGTCTTGGTGGCGGTGTCGGCGAGGTCGTACGCCTTGGCGGGGTGGCTCAGCGGGTCGACGGTGTTCGCGCGGTGGATCAGCGCCTTGACGAAGGCCTGCTGGAGCTGGATGCGGCCCAGGTCACTGCCGTCGGCGACGCCGTGCCGGGTGCGGACGAGCTGGAGGGCCTGCTCGCCCTTGAGGGTGTGCCGGCCCGCGCTCAGGTCGAGGCCGCTGTTCGGGTCGTCGATGGCCTTGCGGGTGGTGATGTCCACGCCGCCTAGTTCGTCGATGAGTTTCTGGAAGCCCTTGAAGTCGACCTCGAGGTAGTGGTCCATGCGGATGCCGGACATCTGCTCGACGGTCTTGACGGTGCAGGCGGGGCCGCCGACCTCGTAGGAGGAGTTGAACATGGCCTCGTGCGCGGCGGGCGCGGTGGAGCCGCCCTTGGTCGCGCAGGCGGGGCGCTCGACCATCGTGTCGCGCGGGATGCTGACGACCGACGCCTTCTTGTGGGTCTTGTCGACGTGGAGCACCATCGCCGTGTCGGCGCGGGCCCCGGCGACGCCGCGGCCGTACTCGCCGTGGGTTCCCGCCCGGGAGTCGGACCCGAGCAGGAGGATGTTCATCGCGCCGTCGTGCCGCGCGCCGGGCCGGTCGTCGCCGAGGGCGGCGTTCACGTCCGTGCCCTTGATGTTGCCGTCGAGGTGCTGCCAGGCGTAAGCGGTGCCGCCCGCTCCGGCCAGGACCAGGCCCAGGGCGCCCCATGCGGTCCAGCGCAGGACCTTCTTGCGCCTCGTCCTCGTGCTGTCGTGCTGCGGCATGCGGTCCCCTTCGTCGTCGGGCCGTGTACCCGGTTTCGTCGGTTTGCTGCTCAGTAAGCCGAGTTCACATTGTCGATGGAGCCGTAGCGGTGGGCGGCGTAGTTGGCGGCCGCGGTGATGTTGGCGACCGGGTCGGTCAGGCTGTCCTTGGTGCCCTCGACGTGGAAGCGGTCGAAGGTGGGCTGGATGACCTGGAGCAGGCCCTTGGAGGGGATGCCGTTGCGGGCGTTGATGTCCCAGTCGTTCACGGCGTTCGGGTTGCCGGAGGACTCGCGCATGATGTTGCGGTGCAGGCCCTCGTAGGAGCCGGGGATGCCCTTGGACTTCATGATGTCCAGGGACTGGCGGATCCAGCCGTCGAGGTTGTTCGCGTAGGTCTTGGCGGCCGCGGGCTTGGCGGCGGCCTTGGTGGCGGGCTTCGCGGCCGGCTTGGCGGCGGCCTCGGCGGGGGCCTTCACCGTCTTGGCGCTCGCCGCGACGGCGGGGGCGGAGGCGTTCGCGGTCGAGGGGACCAGCGTGAGGGCGGCGGCGACGGCGCCGGCGGCGGCTATGCCGGAGAACGAGATCTTGCGCAGGCGCATGGCGTTGTCGGTGCGGTCGGTGCTGGTCTGCGTCAGGGCGATCGACATGCGGGGGTGACTCTCCAAAGCGAGGGGGACGTGGTGAGGGGCCCGGCGCGGTCTCGGCGACCGGAACGTTCACCAGGTTTAGGGACGCTTGGAGATCGATGCAAGAATGTGACGTACTACCCCATTACGGAGAAAAGTCCGGTTCGGGCACTCCTGGGCGCTCGCGGGCGCCGGGAAATCACGAATCGGGCATTTATGGCACTACGGCCCTCTTTCGTATGTGATCTGGCTCCTATGGGTGGCGTCACGGAAAACCGGCCCCGGGACGGGTTCCGGAGACGCGAAAAGGCCCGGTCCGCGGGGACCGGGCCTCTCGATGTACGGCGGGTGTCAGCCGTTGAACGTGTCGGGGTCGGGGCCCGTGCGCTCGTCGCGGTTCAGGGCGGAGATCTCGCCCATGTCGCCCTCGCTCAGCTCGAAGTCGAAGAGGTCGAAGTTCTCCGCGATCCTCTTGTGGGTCGAGGACTTCGGGAACACGATGTCGCCGCGCTGGAGGTGCCAGCGCAGCGTCACCTGGGCGGGTGTCTTGCCGACCGCCTGGGCGATGCGGTTGATGGCGGGGTCGTCCAGGACCTTGCCCTGCGCGATCGGCGACCACGCCTCGGTGGCGATGTCGTGCTCGGCGCCGAACGCCCTCGCGTCGTCATTGGTGAGGTAGGGGTGGACCTCGATCTGGTTCACCGCCGGCACCACGTCGCTCTCCTGCAGCAGGCGGCGCAGGTGGTGGGGCTGGAAGTTCGAGACGCCGATGGCCTTGGCGCGGCCGGAGCGGTAGATCTCCTCCATCGCCTTCCACGTCTCGACGAAGTCGCCCTTGCCGGGCAGCGGCCAGTGGATGAGGAAGAGGTCCAGGTGGTCGAGGCCCAGCTCCTCCATGGTCCGGTCGAACGCCTTGAGGGCGTCGTCGTGGGCGTGGGCGCCGTTGTTCAGCTTGCTGGTCACGAAGATCTCGGAGCGGTCGACGCCGGAGTCGCGGACGGCCTCGCCGACGCCCTTCTCGTTGCCGTACATCTCCGCCGTGTCGATGTGCCGGTAGCCGGCCTCGATCGCCGCCAGTGTCGTCTCCCGGGTGTCCTCCGGCGGGATCTGGAAGGTGCCGAAGCCGAGCTGGGGGATCTGGACGCCGTTGTTGAGCATGACGGTGGGAACTGCGGTCACAGTGGTTCTCCTGACTCGTACAAGTGGGGTGGGGTGGGGTGGGTGCGGGCTCGGCCCCGTGCCGTCTCAGCCCGCGATGCCGCTCAGCTTCGCGTCCGGCGGAAGGACGCGCACCAGCTTGCGGTTGACGAACTCCTGCATGCCGAGCTTGGACAGCTCACGGCCGTAACCCGAGCGCTTGATGCCGCCGAACGGCAGGTCGGGCTGGGTCGAGGTCGGGTGGTTGACCCAGATCATGCCGGTCTCGACGCGCTCGGCGACCCGGCGCCCGCGCTCCACGTCCGCGCAGAACACGGAGCCGCCGAGGCCGTACTGGCTGTCGTTGGCGAGCGCCACGGCCTCGTCCTCGTCAGCGACGCGGTAGACGACCGCGGCCGGGCCGAACAGCTCCTCGCTGTAGGCGCGCATCCCCGGCTTGACGCCGGTGAGCACGGTCGGCTCGACGAAGGCACCCGGACGGTCGATCCGGTGACCGCCCGTGACCAGCTCCGCGCCCTGCTCCACCGTCTCGCGGATCTGGTCCGCCAGGTCGGCGGCGGCCTTCTCCGAGGAGAGCGGGCCGAGGGTGGTCGACTCGTCCAGCGGGTCGCCGGGGCGCAGCTCCTCGAACGCGCGGCGCATCCCTTCGACGAAGTCGTCGTAGACCTCGTCGAGGACGATGAAGCGCTTGGAGGCGACGCAGCTCTGGCCGGTGTTCGCCATCCGGCCCGCGACGGCGGCGCCGATCGTGCGCTGCAGGTTCTCGCGGTCGAGGACGATGAAGACGTCGCTGCCGCCCAGCTCCAGGAGGCTGGGCTTCATGTTCCGTCCGGCGCGCTCGGCGACCTGGGCGCCGGCCCGCTCGCTGCCGGTCAGGGAGGCGCCGCGCACGACGGGGCTGTCGATGATGCGCTCGATCTCCTCGTGGCTCACGAACAGGTTCGTGTAGACGCCCTCGGGGGCCCCAGCGTCGCGGAACAGCGACTCCAGGGCGAGCGCGGACTGCGCGCAGATGCCGGCGTGCTTGACGAGGACGGTGTTGCCGAGCACCAGGTTGGGGCCGGCGAAGCGGACGACCTGGTAGAGCGGGAAGTTCCACGGCATGACGCCGAGGAGCACGCCGAGCGGCTCGCTGACGAGGTACGCCTCGCCGTCCCGCACGTCCAGGGGTTCGGGGGCCGCGAAGCCGGGCCCGTGCTGCGCGTAGTACTCCAGGATGGACGCGGCGAGGTCGACCTCGCCGCGCGCCTCGGAGATGAGCTTGCCCATCTCCGTGGTGATGGTCCGCGCCAGCTCTTCCTTGCGCTCCCTCATCAGCTCGGCCGCGCGTCCGACGACGGCGGCGCGGTCCTCGATCGGCCGCTCGCGCCAGGCGTCGAAGGCGTGCCCCGCCGTCTCCAGCGCGGCATCGACCTCGGCCCCCTCGATGGCCGGGAACTCGGCCAGCGTCTCGCCGGTGTAGGGGTTGACGGTCGCGAACGAGCTCTTCCGCTGGTCCGACATGAGACATCTCCAGAACGACTGCTGAGGGTGTGCGACGGAACCTGCCGTTCCGTCTCCTGTCACAGAGACCGGGGTACCCGGCACTCCGCCATGAAAACAGGACAAACGGCCTGATTGGGCCTTACGTCGCCATAGAGTCCGGGTTCCCGAGAATGTCCTCCGCCAGCTCCGGCAGGGAGCGGTTGGTGCCGAAGGCGCGGGCGCGCATCCGGGTCAGCGCCTCCTCGGCCGTGATGTCCAGCTGGACGACGAGGACGCCGACGGCGGCGTGGGTGGGGCCCCAGTAGGAGTCCATGATGTCCGCGGGCTCCCACATCGGCAGGCCGCCCTCGTCCACGGTCTCCTGGTAGGAGTGGACGAGCGCCCGGCTCGCCGCACGGGCGGCTATCACCCCGGCCTGCACGACGTCCGGGTCCGGGTCGAGCGGGTCGCGGCACAGCACGTCGACCGCGCCGAGGGTGCGGCGGGCGTCGAGCCGCAGCGGGAACGCGTAGATCGCGCCGACGTCGCGGAGCTGCTCCTGGGCGCAGGAGCCGAACACGGGCCAGCCCGTCACCTCCGTGTGCAGATCGCCGACCACGACCTTCTCGCCCGTCCGCGCCGCCGTGACGCACGGCCCCTCGCCGACGCCGAACTGGAGCTTCTCCAGGCGCAGGGCCGCGTCGCTGGTCGCGCAGAGCAGCTGGCGGTGCGGGGTGTCGGTGAACAGCGAGAGCGTGCCGGCCTCCATCGAGACGCTTTTTCTTATGGCCTCGCACAGGCGTCGGGGCAGGCGGGCCGGGTCACCCTCGGCGGCTTCCCGTACCGACTGCTCCACAGCGAAGCGGTCCACCATGGCGTCCCTCCTGCCTCGTTCGTGCTGCTCTCGAAGTCGTCGGGTGTCCCACTGAACTCCGGGCAAACAGGGCATGACATCGGCGTGCACACGAAGGTCCCGGGTCCGGCGTGGAGCCGGGCCCGGGACCTCGGTGGGCGTGTCCCGCGTTTCTTCGGCCTTGGTCAGCCCCGGCCGAAGGCGCTGTCGTCCAGCGTGCGCAGGAGTTCGGCGGTGTCGGCGTAGACGGCCTCCGCGCCGGCCTTCTCCAGCGCCTCCCGGCTCACCCCGCCGCTGAGGACGCCGAGGGGGACGACGCCCGCGCGCCGTGCCGCCCGCATGTCCCAGACGGAGTCGCCGACGAAGACGCTGTCCTGCGGCTTCGCGCCGACCAGGCCGAGGGCGTGCAGCACCGGCTCGGGGGCGGGCTTGCCCTCCTTCACGTCGTCGGAGCTGGCGGTCGCGTCGATGGCGTCGTCGGCGTCGATCGCCGCGCGCAGCGCCTTCAGCTCCGGACCCTCTGCGGAGGTGGCGAGGACGACCGACCAGCCGTCGGCGTGCAGCCGTCGCAGCAGGTCGGCGGCGCCCTCGACGGGGGTGAGGCGCTCGAACCAGGTGGCGTAGAGCGTCTTGTGCGCGGCGCTGAGCGCGGCGTCCTCGTCGTGGTCCCGGTCCGTGCCGAGCAGGTGGTCGAGGAGGTCGGACGAGCCGAGGCCGATGGCGCCGAGGACCGAGACCATCGGCACCTGGTGCCCGGCCTGCCGCAACGCCTCCCACCAGCACACGGTGTGCAGCGGGGTGGTGTCGACGAGGGTGCCGTCCACGTCGAGGACGGCGGCGCGTGCGCTCATGGGGCTCCTTCCCCGGGCGTGCGGTGCGGGTGGTCAGGCGGCCGTGAGGGTCTCGTCGATCGCGCCCACGAAGTCGTCGAGGTCCTTCGGCGTGCGCGACGTGACCAGCGTGAAGCCGGACGCGGTGCACCGCACGACGGACTCGTCCACCCAGGCCTTGGCGCCCGCGTTCTTGATGTCCGTCTTGAGCGACGGGTAGGACGTGAGCGTCTTGCCGTCGAGTACGTCCGCCTCCACCACGAGCCAGGGGCCGTGGCAGATCGCGGCGATCGGGCGCCCGGAGGCGACGAACGCCTTGACGATGGCGACCGCCTTCTCGTCGAGCCGCAGCGAGTCGGCGTTGAGCGTGCCGCCGGGGATCAGGAGCAGGTCGTACCCGTCCGCGTCGACCGCCTCGATGGTGGTGTCCGGGTCGACGTGCTGGCCCGGGTCCTTGTCCCCGACGAGCGTCTGCACGGCGTCCGAGGACTGGGCGGCGATCGTGACGTCCGCGCCCTGCTCCTTCAGCTTCTTCACCGGGACCACGAGCTCGTCCTGCTCGACGCCGTAGTTGGTGACGACTGCGAGGACACGACGGCCGTTCAGCTGGGTGTCAGCCATGATGGTGCGCCTTTCTCTCGGTGCGGGTCTGTACCGCTGGGGTCTCCTTTACGGAGTGCTCACTGTGGCTCTGGTCATTCCCTCCGATTTACACCTTTTTGCGCCATCGGGTCCGTGGGCGACGGCAGCGGGATGCGCAGCGCGCTCTCGCCCTGGCGCCACTGGCTCAGCAGGTGCGCGCCGAGCCGGTCCTCAAGGAAGCCGGTGGCGGTGACGCCGAACGCCACGTCGGCGTCGAGGCCGGGCTCGGCGCTCAGCAGCCCGCCGACCACGTCGCGCCGCACGATCTGCTCGTGCACGGCGTCCGCCTCGACGTGCTCGTCGTAGAACCGCTGGGCGGCCGGGCCCGCGCCGACGCGCCGCAGCCCTTCCGCCAGGCGGCGCGAGCCGGGCGAGGAGGTGATCTCGACGGTGGCGAAGTGGCCGACCAGGGCGCCGCGCAGGCTGCGGTGCAGGCCGAGGAGGGACATGAGGTTGACCGTGGCGAGCGCCTGCGCCGGGGCGGCGTCGAGGTAGCGCCCGTACGCCGTGTCCAGGCCGAGGTCGGCCATCAGGGCGGCGAAGAGACCGGCGTGGATCTCGTCCGCGCGGCCCGCGCCGAACTCGTCGTACTCGATCGCCACCATGGCCGCCTTCGCCCGGCCGTGCAGCCGGGGTATGACCCAGGCGTGCGGATCGGCCTCCTTCAGGTGGTAGAGCGAGCGCAGGGCCGCGTACTCGCGGAACTGCCACAGCTCGCCGTCGCGCCGGAGGTGATGGCTGACGCCGGTGTCGTCGAATCCGGCGGGCTCGATCTGGAGCGCGGCGAGCGTCCGGCCGGCGTCGGCCTCGGGCGCCGCGTCGATGCGCAGCGCGCCGAGGAAGCGGCGCTCCAGGGCGCGGCGCAGGCCGAGCAGGTGCGGCTCCCACTCCAGGTCCGCGTCGACGCCGTCGAAACCCTGGTAGTGCAGTTCGTAGAGCACGTACAGCGCCAGCTGGAGGTCGAGGCCGTACGGGTCCGCGCCCTCGGCGCTCCGCTGTGCGGCGGCGAGGGAGTCGGCCGTCGGCTCGCCCCCGCGCAGCGCGGTGACGACCGCGCCGGACAACGCGCCTATGGGGGCGGGGAGTCCGGGCTGCGCGCGGCGGGACTCCGGCAGCGTGCCGAGTGCGCTCACTGCTCGCTCCTCTCCGTCGTGGTGTCACGGTCCGCCGTGCCGTCCTCGTCCGGGCGGCGGCGCTTGCGGTGGCTGGTGTCGCACCAGGGGTAGGTCTTGCTGCGGCGGCAGGTGCAGATCGCGGCCTGGAACCGCCGGGAGACATGGGTGGTGCCGTCGGCCTCGACCACCTCGACGGGGCCCTCGATGAGGAGGGGTCCTTCCCCGCGGTCGACGGTGACGCGGCGCGGGCGGTCAGAGGAGTTCGGCACGGATCACCACCAGCTCTTCGTGGGTCGCCGCGTCGTCGAGCAGGCCCTGGGCGCAGAGCCAGGCGCGGCGTTCGAGGGTGACGGGGCCGAACGGCACGTGGGTGGTGTCGATGACCGCCGCGCTCATGCCGTGCCCCGCGAGGCGCAGGAGGCTGGCGTCGGCGTCGCACAGCTGGGAGTGGACCATCAGGAGGGCGCCGCCGGGGCGCAGTGCGCGCGGCGCGGCGTCGCAGACGCGGTCGACGACGGAGCGGCCGTCGAGCCCGCCGTCCCAGGCGCGGGCCGGCCCGCGGGACGGCAGGAGCGCCGAGGGCGAGGGCACGTAGGGCGGGTTGCTGAGGATGAGGTCGAAGGAGGCGGGCGGAAACGCCGACGCCAGGTCGCCGTGGCGGACCGAGACCGGCGCCCGGTTGAGACGGGCGTTGAGGCGCGCGGTCCACACCGCCCGCCAGGACCGGTCGACCGCCGTCACCCGGGCGCCGAGCCGGGCGGCGGCCACGGCGAGGGCCCCGGTGCCGGTGCCCAGGTCGAGGACGTCCGTGCGCACGTCGACCCGCTCCTCGTGCAGGGCTCGCAGGAGCAGGTCCGTGTCGTACTGCGGGGCGTACACGCCGCGCGGGGCCAGCAGGCGTGGCGTCCCCAGTGGTGCACGGGGCTGCCTGGGCCGGGCATGTGTGGTCATCAGCACCTCACCCTGCTCTGTTCCGGTTCTCGGACCAGAACGCCTGCCCTTCCAGCCTCCGCCGGGCCGCCGCCGACGACCAGTCGGAGGACTACGCACCGTGATCGGCAGGAGGGGCTGGAGAGGCTGAAGGGGCAGGCGTTCGTTACCGGGACGGAGTGCCCCTTTACGTCACGGGTACACCCAAAAGCCGGGGGCAGGCACCGTGGTCAGGGCGTCAGGAGGGTCTTCACCATGCCGTCCTCCTTGGCCTGGAAGGTCGCGTACGCCTCCGGTCCCTGGGACAGCGGCAGGTGGTGCGTGGCGAAGCCGTCGACGCCGAGCGGGTCCTCGTCGGTGAGGTGCGGCAGGATGTCCTCGACCCAGCGCCACACGTTGGCCTGGCCCATCCGGATCTGGATCTGCTTGTCGAACATGGTGAGCAGCGGCATGGGGCTCGCGGCGCCGCCGTAGACGCCGCTGATGGACAGCGTGCCGCCGCGGCGCACGGCGTCGATGCCGGCGAGCAGGGCACCCATGCGGTCGATGCCGACCTTCTCCATCAGGGGCCGGGCGAGCTTGTCGGGCAGGAGCCCGTTGACCCACTGCGCGGCCTGGGCGACCGGGGCGCCGTGCGCCTCGATGCCGACGGCGTCGATGACGGCGTCCGTGCCCCGGCCGTCGGTCAGGTCGCGCACGGCGTCGCCCAGGTCCTTCTCGTGCTCGCGCACGTCCAGGGTGGTGAAGCCGTTGCGCCGGGCCCGCTCCAGCCGGGTGTCGACGAGGTCGACGCCGATGACCGTCTCCGCGCCGCGCAGCCGGGCGATCCTGGCGGCCATGTCACCGATGGGGCCCTGGCCGAGGACGGTGACGCTGCCGCCCGGCGGGATGTCGGCGTAGGCGACGGCCTGCCAGGCGGTGGGCAGCACGTCGGAGAGGAAGACGAACCGGTCGTCCGACGGGCCGTGCTCCACCTTGATGGGCAGCTTGTTGCCGAAGGGCACGCGCAGGAACTCCGCCTGCCCGCCGGGCACCTGCCCGTACAGCTTGGTGTAGCCGAACAGGGCGGCGCCGCTGCCCATGGACCTCACCTGCGTCGTCTCGCACTGCGACTGCAGGCCCTGGTCGCACATGAAGCAGTCGTTGCAGGAGACGTTGAACGGGATGACGACCCGGTCGCCGACCGCCAGTGCGGTGACCTCCGGACCGACCTCCGCGACGACGCCCATCGCCTCGTGCCCGAGGATGTCGCCCGGGTCCAGGTACGGGCCGAGGACCTCGTACAGGTGCAGGTCGGACCCGCAGATCCCGGTGGACGTCACCTGGACGATGATGTCGTCGGGCTTCTCGATACGGGGGTCGGGAACCTCCTCGACCCTCACGTCGCGCTTTCCTTGCCACGTCAGAGCGCGCATGCCGCTCCTCCCAGCGATGAGTTGCCTGCGGGTGGGGCTCAGCGGACCACGGCTTGGGCGCGGCCCCCTACCAGGGGCTCACACCGTGCGCCGCCTCGCCATATGAACGGCGTCCCGCGTACCCGTGCCGGGGACCTTGATGCGCGTCCGCGGATGTCACTGGGTGCGCGGGGCGTCCCGGTGGGTCACGCTGGGCGGAGACCCGCCGAGCCCAGGAGACCCATATGAACGCGACCGACCCGACCGCCCCCGACCATCCGGTCACCGTGACCCTCAGCGACTGCTCCGACGACGACGCCCACCGGGTCCTCGCGCTTCTCGCCACGGAGTTCACCGACCGCTCCCCCGCCCAGTCCACGCCGGGCGAGGAGCACACGCGGGCCACGGTCTGGACCGCCGAGCTCGATGTGACCCCCACCGGTTCGGCCAGGGCGGCGACGGCGCGCGCGCAGGGTCTCGACGGGGCGGTCTGCGTGACCGCGCAGGGCGCGCCGCACGACGTGACCACGGTGCGGACGGCGCTCGCGGAGGCGTACACCGTCGAGGACGCGGGCTCGGTCTCCGGGGACCAGGAACGCGAGTGCCAGTACCGGCTCACCTCCGCCCGCTGACCGCGGCCGCTCAGACGTCGGCGGTGTCCCGCAGGACGTCGCAGGTGTGCTGGAACTCCTCCATCAGACGGGTGGCCTCGACGACGAGGACCCCGTACGGGCGGGTCGCGTCGGCCAGCGGCAGCCCGTACTCCGAGGCCATGTCGAGGACGTCCTGGAGCGCCTTCTGCGCCCGGTCCGTCAGCTCGCG
Source organism: Streptomyces sp. SGAir0957 (assembly GCF_043523415.1). NCBI lineage: Bacteria > Bacillati > Actinomycetota > Actinomycetes > Kitasatosporales > Streptomycetaceae > Streptomyces > Streptomyces sp. SGAir0957. The sequence continues at coordinate 7,471,002 of NZ_CP027293.1, read as the reverse complement.
CATCTCCTCCGCCTGCTCGGTGAGGGTGTCGCTGTCGAGCTCCGCGATGACGTGCGCGAGGTCGCGCAGGCGCGCGGCGAACTCACCGTAGGCCGTCAGGACCGGCTTGAACGTGTACGTCTGCTCGGCCTCCTGCCAGCGGCCGAGGCTGCGGGTCAGCGACGCCAGCTGGTACACCGCCCGTTCCATGGCGGCCAGAACCTGGCGGTAGCGGGTGAAGGTCAGATGGTCGCGGTGGGCGGGCAGCAGGCGCCGCGGGTTGAACGGCAGGCTGTTCTCCGCCGTGCTCAGACCGGCGCGGGCCTGGCCCACCGCCGTCTGGGCGCGTTCACCGGCGGCCCGCCACCGGTCCGCGCGCTCCTCGCTGACGTCGCTGCCGGCGAGCCCGTCCGCCATGTCGTCGAGGAGGGTCTCCATCTCGGCGGCCAGGACGTGCAGCCCCTGCTCGGCGCTGCGGTAGCGCAGGGGCGGCGCGATGGTCAGGTTCACGATCAGGCCGATGCCACAGCCGATGAGCACGAGCAGGACGATCTGGGTCAGCTGCTGAACCCGGTCGGTGTTGGAGGTGGACTGCGAGTAGACCGAGAACGCGAAGAACGCGGCCGTGGCGACCTGCGGCGCCTGCTCCCCCAGCGTGCGCACCTGGCTCAGGGCCAGCGCGATGACGCCGACGATGACGAAGGCGAACAGGTCGGGCCCCGCGGTGAACCCGATCGCCGCCTGCACCGCCACACCGACGACGACGGCGGCGACGTAGCGCAGCGTCTGCCACACCGAACGGTGGATGGTGACGGACATGGTCAGCACCGCGGAGAACGGCGCGAACGCCGGTGAGGTCGCGTGCACGAGGTCGTGCGAGACCCACCAGGCGAGCGTGGCGGCCAGCACGCTCTTGCCGACGATGAGGACCGTCTGGCGCTCGTGCCCGGACGAGCTCCACGCCCGCCTGAGCCAGGCCCAGGCATTCTTCAACCGACCCATTACGCGCTTTGTCGTCCTTTCCGTGCCTGTTCCGAGCGGGTCCCGCGCAGGGTGGCGGGAACCGGACAGATCAGGTAACCCGCAACAAGCGCACTGAAACAGGACGAAGGCGCTGCCACGCGAGGTACGCGGCAGCGCCTTCGTCCGGATGAGAGACGGGTGGTGCGGTGGTGCGGTCGTGCGGTCGTGCCGAGGGCGGGTCAGTCGGTGGCGAGCAGCCCGGCGCGGAGCTTGCTCACCACACGGGTGATCAGCCGGGAGACGTGCATCTGCGAGCAGCCCAGCTCGTCGGCGATCTGCTGCTGGGTGCGCTCCTCGACGAAGCGCAGGTGCAGCAGCCTGCGGTCCCGCTCGTCGAGGTCCGCGATGAGCGGGGCCAGCGAGTGGAAGTTCTCGACGAGCTCGAAGGAGTGCTCGTCGACGCCGATGAAGTCGGCCAGCATGGTGTCCGACTCGTCGTCCTGGCCGTTGACCGCCGCGTCCAGGGAGACCGCGTTGTAGCCGTTGGACGCCATCTGGGCCTGCGCGACCTCGGCGGGCTCCAGCTGCATCAGCTCGGCCAGCTCCGCCGTGGAGGGCGAGCGGCCGAGGCGGGAGCGCAGCTCCTCGGTGGCCCGGGACAGTTCGAGCCGGGCCTCCTGGAGGCGGCGCGGCACATGGACGGCCCACGAGGTGTCACGGAAGAAACGCTTGATCTCGCCGGTGATGTAGGGCACGGCGAACGAGGTGAACTCCACCTCGCGGCTCAGCTCGAACCGGTCGATCGCCTTGATCAGGCCGATGGTGCCGACCTGGACGATGTCCTCCATCTCCTGCTGGCCGCGGTGCTTGAACCTCGACGCCGCGTACTGCACCAGGGAGAGGTTCATCTCGATGAGGCAGTTGCGCACGTAGCTGTACTCGTGCGTGCCCTCCTCGAGCTGACCCAAGCGGTCGAAGAACCGCTTGCCGATCTCCCGCGCGTCCTTCGGCGCGATGGACGACGGATCCGTGTATGCGCGCTCGACCAGGTCCTCCGAAACCCGGCCGGACCGGGTCTGTTCCTGAGCCGTCACGGTGATCATTGAGTCCCGCTCCTTGTGAAATCGAGCTTGGCCTGACGTCCCCCGTCGCGCGCCGGTTACCCGTTTCGCGACGCCACACACCTGCGGTTTTTACCAGAGATCGGGCGGGGGTTCGAACGCGGTCCCGCGCCGGGCCCGCGCCCCTGGCCAGGACCCTTCCGGTGTCCATGTATATGCCCGCCATGTGAGACGCATTGGGGCTTCGCCCGCCCGGCTCCCTATGGTGGTTCACATGTTCGGACCCGCCCGCCAGCTGGCTCTCGCGCTCTTCGCGGCCACCGCGTGGAGCGTCGACGACGCGCTCTGTCGCCGCTGACGCACGCCGCCCGGGGCTCCTTCCCCGCGCAGGCACCCGCTGTCCGACCCTCTCTCCCTCCCTGCCTCGGAGACCCCTCTTGACCACCGCTCCCTCCCCCGGGGCGCCGCCCCGGGCCACCCTGCTCCCGCCCGTCCCCACCTCCTCGCCCGCCCCCGCCGCCGCACCGGCGCCCCGGGTCCGGCGCGCTCCGCTGATCGGCGCGGGCATCATCGGCCTGGCCCTCGCCGCGTACGTCTTCGCCGAGCACGGCGCCAAGCCCGGCGTCCTGCTCCTCCTCGGCATCGGGCTCGGCTTCGCCCTCTTCCACTCGCGGTTCGGGTTCACGTCCGCCTGGCGCCAGCTCGTCGCCGTCGGCAACGGCACCGGGCTCCGCGCCCACACGCTGCTCCTCGGCTCCACCGCGACGCTCTTCGCGCTGATCATCGGTACCGGCAGCGGCCTGTTCGGCTCGGTGCCCGCGCCCAGCGCGGGCCCGATCGGCGTGGGCCTCCTCGTCGGCGCCTTCCTCTTCGCCATCGGCATGCAGCTCGGCGGCGCCTGCGCCTCCGGCACGCTGTTCGCCGTCGGTTCGGGGCAGAGCACGATCGTGCTCACCCTCTTCGGCTTCATCACCGGTTCGACGCTCGCCGCCTGGCAGTTCTCGCTCTGGAACGACCTGCCCGCGCTCGACCCGTTCCTGCTCTCCGACCACGTCGGCTGGTTCGGCTCCTGGGCGGTGACCATCGTGGTCCTCGCCGCGATCTGGTTCGTCGCGCGCGCCGTCCAGGCCCGCCGCAACCCGCCGCCGATCGGCACACCGCCGTCCGCCCGCGGCGCCCTCGCCCGTACGGTCCGCGGCTCCTGGCCGCTGGCCGTCGGCGCCGTCGTCCTAGCCGTGCTCGGCGCCGGTGTCCTGCTCGTCTCGGGCGGCGCCTGGGGCATCACCAGCGCCTTCTCGCTGTGGGGCTCCAAAATCGTGGGCGCCCTCGGCGGCTCCCCCGAGACGTGGGCGTACTGGCAGCAGCCGAACAGCGCCGCGCAGCTGTCGGGGCCCGTGCTCGCCGACAAGAACAGCCTCACCGACATCGGCATCATGGTCGGCGCCGCCGTGGCCGCCGCCGCGGGCGGTGTGTGGAAGCTGCACCGCGGCATCCCGGCCCGTACGGCGCTCGCCGCGGTGCTCGGCGGCATCCTGATGGGCATCGGGGCGCGGCTCGCCGGCGGCTGCAACATCGGCGCCTACCTCGCGGGCATCGCCTCGGGCTCCCTGCACGGCTGGATCTGGGGCGCCGTCGCGATCCTCGGTACGTGGGCGGGGCTGCGGCTGCGCCCGCTGTTCGGCCTGGGCAACCCGAAGCCGACGGACAGCGTCTGCTGACCCGGTCCCTTCAGTGCGAGCCGCCCGCGCACGATTCGTCGCGGCTGGGGACCCCCTTGCGGGCGGCGGGGCCGGTCACGGGCGGCTCGTCTTCGTCCCGCGCCCTGCGCTGGGCTCCGGTTCCGGCGCCGCGCTCTGCCCCGCCGCCACGACGGACGGCCGCGCGGACCTCCCGAAGCGCGTCAGGACGACGGCGATGATGCCGGTGACGAGGAACGCGCCGCAGCCGACGAGGCCCGCTGTGCGATAGCCGTCGTTCGCGGGGAGCGCGGCGCCCGGGGCGGTGTGCGCCTGGAGGACGACCGCGCTGAGCGCGCTGCCGGTCGAGTAGCCGATGTACTTCACGACCTGGTTGAAGCTCATGGCGCTGCCCGTCTCGGCCGCGGGCACCCCGCCGACGATCAGGCCGGGGGTGACGGCGAAGGTGACGCCCACGCCGAGCCCGGCCAGGGCCATCATGACGCCGATGCCCCAGAGGCTGGAGCGGGCGAGCAGGAAGCAGACGAGCCCGGCCAGCGACAGGAGGCAGCCGAGCGGCAGCATCCGGGCGGGGGTGGCGGCGGCGCCGAGGGCGCGGACCAGACGGCCGGTGACCAGGCTGGCGGCGGAGAACGGCACGAGCAGAAGGCCGGTGACGACGATCGAGGCGCCGAAGCCGTAGCCGGCGGACTCGGGCGTCTGCACGTACCGCGTCACCAGGGCGATGAGCAGGTACGTGCCGACGCCGCCGACCATGGTGGTCAGGTTGGCGACGAGCACGCCCCGGTCCTTGACGAGGCTGACCCGGACCAGCGGATGCGTCGCGCGCAGCGAGTGCGCCACCCAGCCGGCGAGCAGGAGGACGGCCGCGGCGGCGAGCGCGAGCAGGCCCGGCGACGTCCAGCCCCAGCGTTCGCCCTCGGCCAGGGCGAGCAGGAGCGCCGCCATGCCGGCGGCGAGGAGCAGGGCGCCGGGGAAGTCCATCGGGGTGGTGGGGCGGTGCGGGGGCGCGGGCACGACGATCCAGGTCGCGGCGAACGCGGCGACGGCCGTGGCGAGCGCGAACCAGAACCCGGCGTACATGCCGAGGTACTCGGCGAAGAGCCCGGTGACCGGGTAGCCGAGGCCGATGCCCGCTGCGGTGGTCAGGGAGAGGGTCGCGACCGCCGAGCGCGCCTGGTGCGGGGGGAGCGCGTCGCGCGCCGTGGCGATGGCGAGCGGGACGAGCCCCATGCCGACGCCTTGCAGCGCGCGGCCGACGAGCAGGCAGGGGAAGCCGAGCGGGAGCGCCGCGAGGAGGCTGCCCGCCATGACGGCGGCGAGGCCGGTGAGGATCACGCGTTTGCGGTGCGGTCCGTCGCCCAGGCGCCCCATGACGGGGGTGGCGACGGCGCCGACCAGCATCGTCACGGTCAGCGCCCATTGCGCGCTGGACAGGGCGACGTGGTTCTCGGCGGCGATGGTCGGGATCAGCGGTGCGCCGAGGCTGCTGACGACGGCGACGAGCATGCCGAGCGAGACGAGGACGGGCACGAGCGCGCGCTGGTAGCGCAGTTCGACGGCGGTCGAGGACGCGGGCGGCGCGGGCACCGGTACGGAGGGAGGCAAGGTTTTCCCGTTCCTGTCATCAAGTGATGTCCTCGCATGATGACAGGCGGATACACGTACTTCACCGCCCAGAGCGGTGTCGGTGACCTAACTCACGCGGCCCGGGGCACGCGGCGCGCCGCGCCCCGGGCGGACCCGGGACGCGGCGCGCTCACGTACTCCTTTCCTTCGGGGTCAACCGAGCGGCGTCACCCGGATGTTGCGGAAACGCACCTTGTTCCCGTGGTCCTGGAGACGGATCGCCCCGGCCGCCGGGCCTTCCGGCGCACCCGCACCGGCGGTCGCGCCGTCGAGGGCGATGTCGTCGTGGACCTTCTTGCCGTTCCACACCACGGTCACCCGGGCGTCGGCGGTCTTCTTCCCCTGGTCGTCGAAGCGCGCCGCGCGGAACGTGATGTCGTAGGTCTGCCAGGTCTCGGGCGCCTTCGCCGCGTTGACGTCCGGCGCCTTCTTCAGATAGATCGCTCCCGCCTCATTGGTGTCGAGGGTCGTGTCGCCGAACGAGTCCAGGATCTGGAGCTCGTAGCGGTCCTGGAGGTAGATGCCGCTGTTGCCGCGGTCCTGCCCGGTGACGTCGTCCGGCAGGAGCGGGACGCGGAACTCGGCGTGCAGGGTGAAGTCCTGGTAGGCGTCCTTGGTGCGGAGGTCGCCGCAGCACACCTCCATCGACTGCTCGGCGGCGAGCGGCCATTCGCTGTTCCGGCCGTCCGGGTGCTGCCACTGGGCCTGCGACGCGGCGGTGCCGTCGAAGAGGGCGACCCGCGCGCCGTGCGGGCGCACGGTGATCAGGTCGAGGTTGACGTGGCCCGCGTCGCCGGTGTCGAAGCGGTAGGCGATCGTGTTCTTGCCCGCGCGCAGGGTGACGCGCTCCGTCTTCGTCGACCAGATGTCCCAGGTGCCGGTCGAGGGCAGCGAGCTCTGGCGCAGCTTCTTCCCGTTGGCGTACAGGGAGAGGGACTTGGCGCCCTGGAAGGGGTCGGGGCCGTTGGAGTAGCGCAGGTTCACGTCGTAGTCGCCGGCCTTGGGGACCGTCACGTCGAAGGTCGTGGCGGCCTTGCCCTCGGTGTGGTAGCGGTCGACGAAGCCACTGCCCGAGAAGCCGGTGTGGTCGCGGTTGATCCCGGCCGTACCCGTGAGGCGCGCCTCCTCGGCCTCGTACTGGACGGCGGCCGGCGGCTGCTTGCCCGGCATGGCGTTGAGCGTGTACCAGGCCTCCGTGCTCCACAGGGTCTCGCCGGACGCGGAGGCGAAGGGGCGCGGCGAGCGGACGTGCACGACGCGGTCCGGCTTGAGGCCGTCGAGCCGCAGCTTCACCGTGCGGCCCTTGTCGGCGAGGGTCGCCGAGCGCACGGTCAGCTGCTCCTCGGCGATCTTCGGGCCGCCGTAGTCGCTGGTCGGGGTGTAGCGCCACTGCTCGGCGGTGTAGCGCTCGGCGAGCTTGTCGGCGGTCTCCTGCGAGACGGGCTGCGTGTACTCCAGGTCGAAGCCGCCGGGGACGGCGCGCATCTCCTTGATGTCGAACGTGTTGCCGCCGTTCGGGGTCAGCTTCTGCAGGCCGAAGCGGAGCTTGCCCTCCTGGCCCCAGTTGCCGTCGGCGCCGAGCCCGCCCGCGTAGATCGCGCCGTCGGGGCCCATGGTGATGCGGTTGACCCCGGCCTCCAGCCCTTGCGTGTAGCGGAAGACGGCGCCCTGGTACTCCCCCTTCACCTTCTCCAGGTAGCCGCGCTGGAGACCGCCGTAGGTGACGTCGCCGAAGAGCATCTGCCCGGCGAACCGCCCCTTGGTCAAGTACAGCGGGGTGCTGGGCGAGTTGGCTATCTCGTTCTGCGGCAGCCAGAGCACCGGCTGGGTGACGGGCTTGTCGTCGAAGCGGCCGGACGGCTCGGTGTAGTGGTTGAAGAAGCGGTCCTGCTTGATCTGGACGAGCTTGGACGCGGGCAGCCAGCCGCCCTGGTTGTCAGCGGTGAAGATCGAGCCCTCGGGCCCCCAGCCGATCCCGTTCGGGGTCCGCAGACCGCCCGCGACCGCGTGCAGCTTCCCCGTCTTCTTGCTGATCTTGTACGTGGTGCCGCGCCCCTCGACGGGCTGCGGGGTGGTGGTGGCGCCGCCGTAGTTGATGGCGACGGAGAGGTTCACGTAGAAGTAGCCGTCGCGGTAGAGCAGGCCGAAGGCGAACTCGTGGAAGTTCTTGCCCCACGGGAAGGTCGCGACGGTCTCGTACTCGTCGGTGACCCCGTCCTTGTCCGTGTCGACGAGTCGCGTCAGCTCGTGCTTCTGCGAGACGTACAGGGACCCGTCGACGTACTTGAGGCCCATGGGCTCGCGCAGCCCGCTCGCGATCTTCGTGACGCCGACCTTCGTGCGGTCCGTCTTCCCCGTGACGTGGTCGAGGAGGTACACCTCCCCCGCCACGTTGTCCGTGCCGCCCCAGGTGCTGAGCGCGAGACGGCCGTCGGGCAGCCAGTCCATACCGGTGACCTGCGGCTCGAACCCGTCGGGGCGCAGATCGGTCAGGTCGAGGTCGGGCCGTACGCCGGTCAGCGGGAGTCCGTCGCCGGGGCTGTCCGCCCCGGCCTCGCACTCCTTGCGGCCGGGCGCGGTGACCCGGACGACGCCCGCGTCGGTGGTCAGCGACTCGTTCGGGACGACGGTGAAGTCGGCGGCGCCCGGCGGCTTCCAGGAGAGGGTGAGCTGCTGGCCGCCGCCCGCCTCGAAGTAGTCGATGCGGAACGGGTGCGATCCGGCGGTGAGCTGGACCGCCCCGTCCTTCGGCTCGGCGCCGTGCAGTCCGTCGTGGTCGATGACCTCGCGGTCGTCGATGGTGAGACGCGAGCCGTCGTCACTGGTGAGCCGGAAGCTGTACGTCCCGTCGCTCGGGACGACGAGGTAACCGGACGCCTGTGCCGTGAAGTTGTCGGCGAACCCGCCGAAGTCCTCGGTCGTGGACCAGTCCACGGTCGTCATCAGCTTGTCGTGGTTGGGGGTCTGGCCGGGCTTGAGCGTGCACAGCTTGCTGAGCGGGACCTGGGTGTCGAAGACGCGCAGCGTGACACCGGGTTCCTGGGGCGGTATGTCGGCGGCGGCGACGGACGGGGGCGCCGCCCAGACACCTCCGGCCAGGAAGCCGCCGACGAGCAGCGTGGTGAGGTGTCTGCGGGCGCGGCGGAACAGCCGTGGATGCATCGGTCCTCCAGGACGGGACCGGAGACCGCCGGATCGCACTCCGGTCGAGCTGAACGGCCCCGCGGGGGTGCGGAAGCCGGGGCTCCTACGGTTGCGCCGCAACGCTAGAAGACTTCTGCTCAGCTCGTCCATACTTTGTACTCAACGAGTTCAAAGTCCGGCCGGGATCTTTTCCTGCGCCTCCTCGGCCCCTGCGGCCCCACCCTTCCGCTCGTGTCGTGCGTCACCGCATGTGGGGCGCGGAGCGGGGAAGTCGTCGTCCCTGCGCCGAACCGCGCGCGACGGCAGCATGAGGAGGGCACGTGAGAACCAACATGGGGGCGGGCAAGGCCAAGGCCCGGCAGGCGGCGAACAGTTCGGTCGTCGACACCGGTGCGCGCGTCGGACTGGCCGCGCGCGGAGTGCTGTACGTCCTGATCGGCGTACTGGCGCTGCGCGTGGCGTTCGGCGGCGAGAACCAGGAGGCCGACAGCAGCGGCGCCATCCGCGAACTGGCCCAGCAGCCGTTCGGCAGGGTCCTTGTCTGGGCCGTCGGGATCGGCCTGGTGGGCATGGCGCTGTGGCGGCTCAGCGAGGCGCTGTTCGGCTCGGCGGGCCCGAAGGGCGACAAGCCGGGCAAGCGCGCGCTGTCCGCCGTGCGGTTCGTCTTCTACGGGTTCATGGCGTACTCCGTGCTGTCGTTCGCGGCGTCCGCCCGCAAGAACAAGGGCAGCGACGCCAAGTCGCACGACTTCACGGCCCGTGCGCTCGACCTCCCGGCGGGACGCTGGCTCGTCGGCATCGCCGGGCTCGTGATCATCGGCATCGGGATCGGCGTCGGGGTGCGGGCGGCGCTGCGCAAGTATCACAAGCACCTGAAGAAGGCGCAGATGTCGCGGCACGTGCGCCGGGGCATCGACGTGCTCGGCGTCAGCGGCGGCGTGGCGCGCGGCCTCATCTACGCGGGCGCGGGCGTCTTCGTCCTGATCGCCGCCGCGCAGTACGACCCGGACGAGGCCAAGGGCGTCGACGGCACCCTGCGCTCCTTCGCCGGGACACCGGCGGGGCCGTGGCTCCTGGCGCTCGTCGCGTTCGGGCTGCTGCTGTTCGGGCTGTTCTCGTTCGCGCTGGCGCGGTACCGCAGGGTCTGAGAGCAGGGAGTCGGGGCGAGCGGGGCTGCATTCTTACTTACCGGTCAGTAGGATCATGCGGCAGCACCCGTCCGCAGCCCTGCCCACGCCCCCGGAGGCCCCTTTGCGCCGCGTCCGTTCGCCCCAGCTCCTCGCCGGTCTCCTGGCCGGTGCCGGGGTCACCCACTTCCTGCTGCCGAAGCCCTTCGACTCGATCGTGCCGCGTACGCTGCCGGGCTCGCCGCGCGCCTGGACCTACGCCAGCGGCGCGGTCGAGCTGGCGCTCGCGGCCGGGATCGCGCTGCCCCGCACACGGGAGCGGACGGCGAACGCCACGGCCGCCTTCTTCGTCGCCGTCGCGCCCGCCAACGTGAAGATGGCCTGGGACTGGCGCGACCGCCCGGCCGCACTGCGCCGCGTGGCCGCCGCCCGGGTGCCGCTCCAGGTGCCGCTGGTGCTGTGGGCGCGGAAGGTGGCGCGCGACGCGGCCTGAGCGGGGCCGGTGGTCCGGGCTCACCGCGACGGCACGAACTCCCGCAGCAGCTCGGTCAGCGCACGCGCCGCGGCGCTCCGCGTACGGTCGGCGGGCGCCGCGAGGGAGAGCGGCCAGTGCAGGTCGGCGCCGCTCACGGGGATCACCGACAGACCGTGCGCGGTGTCGGCGAGGAAGCGCGGGAGCAGTGCGACGCCGAGCCCCGCACGCACGTAGTCCGCGCTGGTCGCGATGTCCGTGATCTCGATGGTGACGTGGCGCGGCACCCCGGCCGCCGCGAAGGCCCGGTCGGCGACGGCCCGGTTCCCGTAGCCGACCGGGCAGTCGATGAAGCGGAGCCCCGCCAGTTCACCGATCTCCACCTCCTCGCGCCCGGCGAGCGGATGGCCGGGCGGCACGACCAGGTACAGCGTCGAGCCGGTCAGCGGCAGCAGTTCGATCCCCGGCGGGCGCGGGCCGGGCAGGGAGACGAAGGCCAGGTCGAGGCGGCGTTCGACGAGCGCCTCCAGGTGCCCGCGCGAACCGGTCGGCGCCACGCTGATCTGCAGCTGCACGCCCGGGTGGCGGCGGTGGAACTCGCCGAGCAGGGCGGGCAGGTCGATCAGCCGGATCGAGGTCAGCGTGCCGATCCGCAGGGTGCCGCGCAGCCCGCCGCGCACCTCGGCGACGGCGTCCGCCGCGTCCCGGGCGGCGTCGAGGGCGATCCGGGCCCGGGGCAGCAGCGCCCGGCCCGCGTCGGTGAGCAGCACCCGCTTGGAGTTGCGGTCGAGGAGGCGGGCGTCGAGCTCGCGCTCCAGCGCCTTCACCGCGGCGGAGACCGCCGACTGGACGATGTGCAGCCGGGCCGCCGCGCGCGTGAAGTTCTGCTCCTCGGCGACGGCGACGAAGTACTCGAGATGGCGTAGCTCCACGGCCGCAACTATCGCACATCCAGATCGCTGCCAGCTGGAAGATTCGTTGGACGCGATCGCCGACGCGGCGCACATTGGGAGCTGTCCGGCTCACGGATCTTCTTTTCGATCGGAGCAGTGCCATGACCCTTCTGTCGACCGCCCCGCGCACACCGCGCGCCCACGCCGCACCCGCGCCCACCGGATCCCGCCGTCACGGGACCGGTTTCTGGGCGGTCGCCACCGCGTTCCTCGTCGCCATGGCGTTCTCCACCGTGCCGACCCCGCTGTACCCGCTGTACGAGGTCCGCGACGGCTTCTCCACGTTCATGGTCACCGTCGTCTTCGCCGTCTACTCGGTCGGCGTGATGGTCAGCCTCGTCCTGGCCGGGCACGTCTCGGACTGGGTGGGGCGGCGCCGGATCCTCGTGGCGGCGCTCGCCCTGGAGCTGGTCGCGGCCCTGCTCTTCCTGACGACGGCGGCGCTGCCCATGCTGCTGGTGGCCCGGTTCGTGACCGGTCTCGGCGTCGGGATGCTGACCGCCACGGCCACCGCGCACCTGCACGAACTGCACTCCGCGCACCGGCCCGGCGCCTCCGCGCAGCGGTTCGAGATGGTCTCCACCGCGGCCAACATCGGCGGTCTCGGCCTCGGCCCGCTGGCCGCCGGGTTCCTCGCCCAGTACACGGGGGCGCCGCTGCGGGTGCCGTACGCCGTCTTCGTCGTCCTGCTCGTGCTCGTCATGGCCGCCCTCGCCCTGGCCCCCGAGACCGTCGAGGCACAGCCGGTCCGGCCGAAGTACCGGCCGCAGCGGGTGAGCGCCGACCACGGTGACCGCGCGGGGTACATCGCAGCGGCGGCGGCCGGGTTCGCCTCCTTCGCGGTGTTCGGCCTGTTCACGTCCATCGCCGCCGGGTTCGTGGGGCACACGCTCGGCCACCCGTCGCGCGCCCTCGCGGGCTCCATCGTCTTCGCGGTGTTCGGCGGCGCCGCCCTCGCCCAGACACTGACACAGCGCCTGACACCCCGTACGAAGATGACGGCGGGCCTCCTCTCGGAGGGCGCCGGGTTCCTGACGCTCGTCGTCGGCATGCACACCACGAACCTGGCCGCGTTCCTGACCGGCGGCGTCGTCGCGGGCGTCGGCGCGGGCCTGCTGTTCAAGGCGGCGGTCGGCAGGGTCGTCGCGATGGCGGCGCCCGCGCGCCGCAGCGAGGCGCTCGCCTCCCTGTTCCTCATCGCCTACCTGGGCCTGAGCGTCCCGGCGGTCGCCATCGGCGTGGCCACCCTGGCACTCACCGCCACCGCCGCGATGACCTGGTTCGCCGCGCTGCTCCTGGCGCTGCTCACCGTGGTGGCGGTGCTCGACCGCCGCTCGTCCTTCCAGCACTGAACCGCCGTCAGGTCGAGGCGCGGACCACCAGCTCGGGCTCGAAGATGAGCGAGGTCGGTTCCGTGCGCTCGCCCTCGATGTGCTCCTGGAGGATGCGGGCCATGGCCATGGCCATCTCCTCCACCGGCTGGCGCACCGTCGTCAGCGGCGGCGAGCAGGTGATGGCGATGCTGGAGTCGTCGAACCCGACCACCGCCACGTCCTGCGGGATGCGGCGCCCCCGCTCCCGCAGCACCTGGCACACGCCCTGCGCCATCAGGTCGTTGGCGGCGAACACCCCGTCCAGGTGCGGATGGTCGTCGAGGAGCCGCGCCATCGCCGCGGCCCCGCTCTCCAGCGTGAACCCGCCCTCGGCGATCGGCACGTACGGCATCCCCGCCCGCTCCACCGCCTCCCGGAACCCGGCGAGCCGCTGCTGCCCGGCGGGGAGGTCGAGGGGGCCCGACACGGTCGCGAGGCGGCGCCGGCCGCGCTCCAGGAGATGCTGCGCCGCCATCCTGCCGCCCTCCCCGTGCGCCAGGTCCACGTAGCTGACGGGCGCGGGAAGGGCGGGCCGCGCGAAGCACACGGCGGGCAGTCGTTCCCGGGCGAGCAGGGGCGGCAGCGGGTCCTCGGCGTGCGTGGAGACGACGAGGGCGCCGTCGGCCCGGCCCTGGCGCAGATAGGCCATCACCTCGTCGCGGGCCGCCTTGGACTCGGCGAACATCAGCACCGGGTGCATGGACCGGGTCCTGAGGAAGGCCACGACACCGCTGACGATGCGGCCGAAGAAGGGGTCGGCGAACACCCGTGCCGTGAACGCGTTCTGCGCGCCCTCGTCCTCCTCGCCCGCCCCCGACACCACGAGCGCGATGGTCTCCGCCCGGCGGGTGACCAGGGACCGCGCCGCCCTGTTGGGCGTGTAGCCGGTGCGCCTGATCGCCTCGCGCACCGTCTCCCGGATGGCGGGGTCCACGCTGGGGACCTCGTTGATCACCCGGGACACGGTCGCCCGCGAGACCCCCGCCTCCCGCGCGACGTCCTCGAGCGTCAGGGACTGTCGTTGCATGCGGGCAGCTTAATCGGGCCGCCTCACCGCGCATAGAGCGCTCTCTTGCGGGCGGTCCGCCATCCGCACCCGTGCGGTGAGCGGCAGGTCGCCGACCGACCGGCCGACGTGCACGGTGAACGGCCCCGGCTCCGCCGCCCACGCCTGCCCGGCGACGCTCCAGTGCCGCAGCGAGCGCGCCGCCACCGGAACGTCGACCCGTACCGCCTCCCCGGGGCCGGCGTGCACGGCGGCGTATCCGGCGAGCCAGCGCACGGGCCGCTCCACCTCCGACCCCGGCCGCGACAGATACACCTGCACGACCTCACGGCCGGGCCGCTCGCCGGTGTTGCGCACCAGCGCGCTCACGGTGAACTCCCCCTTCGGGTCCACGACTTCGGGAGCGTCCACACTCTCGTACTCCCATGTCGTGTAGCCGAGCCCGTGCCCGAACCAGTAGGCGGGGGCCCGGCCGGTGCGCAGCCAGCCCCGGTGCCCGACGTGGATGCCCTCGTCGTACGTGAGCCTGCCCTCGACCGGCCGGGTCGTGACGACCGGGGCGTCGGCGAGGCGCGCGGGCCAGGTGGTCGGGAGCCGGCCGCCGGGCTCGGTGTCGCCGAACAGGATGTCGGCGAGCGCGCCGCCCGCCTCCTGCCCCGGCAGCCACGCGAGCAGGACGGCGCCGACCTCGTCGCGCCATGGCAGTTCGACCGGGCCGCCGGAGTTGACCACCACGACGGTACGGGGGTTGGCGGCGGCGACGGCGCGCACGAGCTCGTCCTGGCGGCCGGGCAGGGCGAGGGTGGTGCGGTCGTGCCCCTCCGACTCGCTGCCGTCGGTGGTGCCGACGACGACGATCGCGGTGTCGGCCGCGCGGGCCGCGGCGACGGCGCCGGCGATCGCCTCCGCGTCGGACGGGGCGGGCGGCGCCGCGGTCAGGACCGTGGCGCGCCCGGTGTCGGGGGCGAGTTCGCGCCGCGCCACGACGAGGACGGGCACGCCTGCGGCGAGGGTGTGGTGGGCCGTCGGCCCCGGCGGCGTGACGTGGACGACGGCGGGGTCGTCGGTCCTGCGGGGGTAGGCGCCGTCGATCAGCGTCCGCCCGTCCACGGTGAGGGACATCCGGCCGAAGCCGCCGAGCCCGAACGCCCACCGGCCACCGGTCTCCGGGGTCAGCAGAGCGCTGATCTCCACCGTGTGCGCGGCGCCGCTCACGTCGGGTTCGAGCAGGCGGCCCGAGCCGCGGTGCTCCGCGTACAGCTCGTTCCCGTCGGCGTCGAGCATGCGCAGGAGCACGCCGGGGGCGCCGGAGCGCGGGTCGACGCAGTCGCGCGGGCCGAGCGGGGCGGGCGGGGCGCCGAGGCCCGGCCCCGGGGCGTGGACGACGCGGACCCGCTCACCCGCCCGCTCCCGTATCCCCGCCAGCGGCGTCACGACCCGCTCGGGGAAGACGCCCGCGCTGCCGCCGCCCTGGACGCGGGGGGCCACGGCATGTGTACCGATGACGGCGAGCGTGCTCAACTCCCGCTTCGCTATGGGCAGTACACCCTTGTTGCCGAGCAGGACCGCGCCCGAGGTGACGGCGCGGCGCAGCAGCCGGCGGGCGTCCGTGGCCGTCCGGCGCCGGGGCGCGGGCGCTCCGTCCAGGGCACCGACCCGCTGGGCGAGCAGGATGAGGCGGCGCACCTTGTCGTCGATGACGGCGTGCGGGACGTGGCCCGCGGCCAGGGCGTCGGCGAGCGTCTCGTCCCAGGGGCCGCCGGGGCCGGGCATGGCGAGGTCGAGCGCGGCGTTCGCGGTGTCCACCGCGGTGCGCAGGGCGCCCCAGTCGGAGAGCACGACGCCGTCGAAGCCCCACTCGTCCTTCAGCGGATGCGCGAGCAGTGAACTGGCCGTCATGGTCGTGCCGTTGACGCGGTTGTATCCGGCCATCACCGCCCAGACCCCGGCGTCGACGGCGGCCTCGAACGGGGCGAGACAGACCTCGCGCAGGGTCCGCTCGTCGACGCGCACGTCCACCGTGAGGCGGCCCGTCTCGGAGTCGTTGGCGACGAGATGCTTCGCCGTGGCCGCGACGCCTTCGGCCTGGAGGCCGCGGATCAGCGCGGCGCCGATCCGGCCCACGAGCCAGGGGTCCTCCGAGAAGCACTCGAAGTGGCGCCCGGCCAGGGGCGAGCGGTGCAGATTGAGGTTGGGGGCGAGCACGACGTGCACACCCTTCTCACGCGCCTCCCCGGCGAGCAACCCGCCGACCCGCTGGACGAGTTGCTCGTCCCAGGTCGCCGCGAGCGCGGACGCGGAGGGCAGCAGGAGCGAGGTGAGGCGCTCGTCCCACGCCTCGCCGCGCACCCCCGCGGGCCCGTCCGAGGTGACGACCTCGGCCAGGCCCACGGCGGGTTCGGCGCGGGTGCGCCAGGTGGTTCCGCCCGTGAGCAGCCGTACCTTCTGCCGCGGACTCAGCTTGTCGGTCAGCCGGTCCGGCTCCTCGTCGGTCATGGTCCCCACCCCTCGTTCCCGCCCCCGGAGCGCCCCTGTCATAGAGCGCTCTCTCACGTGCCGTTCCATCCGATCCCGGTCAGCTGTAGATACCGAACTCGTAGAGCGAGTAGCCGTATCCGGTGCCGCGGGCGGTGCCGTTGACGCGGACGTAGCGGCCCGTGCCGTTCACGTCGAAGTCGTCGACGCCGCCGTTGCCGTCGGTGACCTGGCGGACGGTGGTCCAGTTCTGGCCGTCGTCCGAGGTCTGGATCGTGTACGCCTTCGCGTACGAGGTCTCCCAGTTCAGCTGCACGTGCTTGAACGAGCGGCGCGAACCGAGGTCGACCTGGAGCCACTGCGGGTCGCTCCAGTCGCTGGCCCAGCGGGTGTCGTTCTTGCCGTCGACGGCCTGCGACGCGGTGCACGGGCAGTCGCCGTAGTCGCTGGTCTGCTGCGAGGAGGCGGTCGCGGGCCGGTTCAGGGCGATGTTGGTGCCGTTGACGGGCGGCGGGACGACGCGCACGGAGCGGGTCTCGACGCCTACGTTGCCGTGGCCGTCGGTGGCCTTGACGTAGATCTTCCACACGCCGGGCTTGTCGGGCGCCGTCACCTTGAGCCGTCCGGAGCCGAGGTTCGTGACCTGCATCGGCGTGAGCTGCTTGCTCTGGTCGATGTAGTTGCTGTTGCTGAGGACCTGGTAGGAGAGCTGGTCGCCGTTGGGGTCGGTGGCCTTGGTGGCGATGACGAGGTCGCGCCCGGCGGGCACGTTCGTGGCGCCGCCCTCGATGTCCATCTGCGAGATCACCGGCGGGGTGTTGTCCCGTGACGTGTCGGCCCCGTAGGCCCGCTTCACGGCGTAGTACGACAGCCGCTTCTCGCCCGCGGGCAGCAGGTTGAACCAGATGCCGCCGAAGTCGTACTCCGTGCCGTAGTGGAACATCGTGGCGCCGAGCGCGACACCCTTGTGGCCGGTGACGCAGCCCCACGCCTTGCTGTAGCCCTCGGCCTTCGCCTGGTCGGTGGGCTCCTGCGGCACGCCGTTCGCGTCGTCCGGGACCTCCCACTCCCCCGCGGGACCGGTCTCGGTGATGATGTAGGGCTTGGTGTAACCGCCCTGCTGCCAGGCCGTCTTGACATCGCACACGGCGTTGTAGGAGTTCACGGCGTACAGGTCGAGGTCGGGGGCGTTGCGCTTGTAGTAGGGCCAGGCGCCGACCCAGGCATCGGTCGAGGTGACCGGGTGGTTCGGGTCGACCGCGTGGATCTTCTTGGTGATGTCGTTGACGAAAGTCGTGTAGGCGTTGCGCTGCTTCTCCAGCTCGTCGCCGCTGTAGCAGTTCTGCAGGCCGAGGACGGACTCGTTGCCGACGTTCCACATCAGGACGCCGGGGTTGTCCTTGTAGGTCTCGGCCCACTTCGGGAACTCGGCGAGCATCTGGTTCTTGTACGCGGTGTCCGTCAGGTAGTTCACACAGCCGCCGCTGCCGGGGCCGCCGCCGGGCTGGAGCCAGAACCCGGCGATGACCTTGACGCCGTGCGCGGCGGCGGAGTCGAAGAGCGGCTTGCTGGAGGCGTCGGTGCCCCAGGTGCGGATGGTGTTGACGCCCATGGACTTCAGGTCGGGCAGGTACCTGTCGGCGTCGGAGACGGAGGGCCCCCAGGTCAGACCCTTGATCTGATACGGCGAACCGTTCACCTGGAGCTGCCAGTTGCCCTGCGAGCCGGTCACCTTGACGACGTCGGCGGCGGCGTGCGCGGCCTGCGCGGGCAGAACAAGAAAACCGGCCGCGAGCACGCCGGCCACGAGCGGGGGCGCGAGGCGTTGCGTTCTCCGGCTGACGGTACGGGTGGTGCGCATACGGGTGCCTCCGGCGGGGTCGGGGGGAGTTTGTGCGGGACATTGGAGGGGGCTGGGGGTGCAGCGGGGCTGAGATGCAGCGGGGCTGAGTACGAACGGGCTGAGGTGCAGCGGGGCTGAAGGGGAAGCGGGGCGACGGTCGGTCAGGTGACCGCCGCCCCGGGCGGCCCGGGGACAGCCGCCGCCCCGGACGACCGGGGCAGCCGCCGCCCCAGGCGAGCGGGGCAGCCGCCGTGCGGATACCAGGCAACCGCCCCCGGTGAGCGGGGCAGCCACCGCCCGGATCACCAGGCGACCGCCTCCCCGAGTGACCGGGGCGGCCACCGCCCCAGGCGGCCAGGGCACTTGCCGTCCCTTGTGACCGGGGCAGCCAGCGCACCGGTACCGGTTAACCAGGACGACCGCCGCCCCCGTCGGGGCGGTCACCGCCCCGGGCCATGTCGGGCCGTCAGGGCCGACGGGCCGGGGCGGTGACCGCCCCGGATCACCAGGGCAACCGCTGCCCCGGAGGGTCAGGGCAACCGCCTCACCGGATCGCCGGGCGACCGGGGCAGGGCGACCGCCACCCCGGACCATCAGGTCCATCACCGCCCAGGCCGGGGCAGCCGCCGTCTCAGACGGTGTCGGCCGTCAAGGCCGGCACCTCACGGCAGTTCGTAGCGGTCGTTCAGGACCGCGCCCTTGCTCGGCTGGTTCTGGTCGTAGCCGCGCGTATCGCACTGGAGGCCGCCGACCACGCAGTGGTCCACCATCGCCTTCAGCGTCCGGTCGTCCCAGGCGTTGAAGAAGTCGTAGTGGAACGAGTAGCCGCGGCCGCTGGAGAGCCGGACCTTCGACATGTCACCGTTGATCGGGAACGCCATCTTGAACTCGATCATCGGTAGCGCGACGGGGTGCGAGGCCGGGCAGACGTTGTCGTTCGTGCCCTGCTTCACCACCGGGTAGGACATGTGGCTCTTGTGGTCGGGGGTGTCGTAGTACTTGCCGTCCCAGCAACTGGGCGCCTGCATACGGATGTTGACCTGGGTGTCCTGGGAGGTCGGGCAGCTGGCCGGGAAGTCGACGTTGAAGTAGCTGTTGCCGCACTCCCAGCCCTCCACGAAGCCGGGGTGGCTGCGGAACTCCTGCGCGCTCTGCATCGGGTTGCCGACGACGAACCGCAGCCCCTTGGGGAAGGGCCGCACACTGGTGTAGTCGGTGACGCCGGCCTTGTAGTAGATGGTCTGCTCGCCGACGGGGAGGACCGGCTTGTCGCCGTTGAGCATGGTCGGCATCCAGTACCCGGACTTGTCGCCGGGGGCGAGGCACCTGGTCGAACCGCTGTCGAGCGAAGAGGTCGTGCTGTTCGCGTTGGTCGTGGTGTTGCCCATGAACGTGTGGTCGTGGGACTTGCCGGGCTGGCCCGGGTAGACGATCGGGTCGTCCGGCTTGGTGTGGGTGACGTAGCAGTGCGCCTGGAACTCGTGGAAGTAGGCGTGCGGCGGCACCTTCGTGGACGGTTCGACGCCGGTGACCGGCGGGTTCGCCGGGATGTAGCCGTCGCCGTCCGCGTCCTCCGCGGCGGCCTTGGTGGACGCGGCCATCGTGTGGCCCTGGTGCTGCGCGGTGGTGCTCGTCGCCGTCTGCCGCGCGGGTGCCTCGGCGGCGCCCGCGGTGAGGGCGACGCCGCCGAGGCCCATCGTGGTCAGCACGAGTGCGCCGGATATGAGCAGCCCTGAGACGAGTGTGGATCTCCGTGCCATGGAGACCTCCTGCCATGTCGGTACGGAGGGTGGGGGGCGTGCCGGGAGAGAGTGAGAGAGCGCTCTCTCGCCGGGGAGTGTTCTCGCTCTGACGCGGCACTGTCAAGAGTGGGTGAACGGCTTGTTGCGAGACGATGTCGCGACCCGCCCCCGGTCCGTCGAGCACGTATGAGTGTGAACTAGCCTATTCCGGCCGCCAGTTCCGCACAGCCGAGAGAGCGCTCCCAGCACACAATCCGGGCTAGGCTCCATCCCGTGCAGCAGACCACCCGCATCCTCTTCGTGACGCCCGCGCTCAGCGTGGCGCAGCGCCAGGCGGCCTTCGACGACGACGGTCCGCTCGACCCGGCGGGCGCCGCACAGGCGCGCGCGGCGGCGGGAGCGCTGCCCGCCGGCGTCCGGGTGGTGGTGTCGCCGAGTGCGCGCTGCGCGGGGACGGCGGAGGCACTGGGGCTCACGGGCACCACAACGGCGCCCGACCTAGCGGGAGTTGACGCGGGCAGCTGGCGTGGCAGGACCCTGGACGAGGTGGGTGCGGCGGAGCCCGAGGCGCTGGGGCGCTGGCTCACCGAGCCGGACGTCGCGGCGCCCGGGGGCGAGTCGGTGGCTCAGGCGTGCGCGCGGGTCGGGCGGTGGCTGGGCGGGGTGGAGCCGGGCGCGGGGCGCCTCGTCGCCGTCGTCGAACCCGATGTCGTACGGGCCGTGGTGGTGCACGCGATCGGGGCGCCGGTCGCGGCCTTCTGGCGGCTCGACGTGCCGCCGCTGACGGTCACGGAGTGCACGGGGCGCCTGGGCCGGTGGAACGTGGGGCTCGGCCGTCCGCTGACGGCTGCCTGAGCCCGCGCGGACGGCGGAGCGGCCCGTCCCGCGTCGCCGACCGCGCTCCCGCTGTGGTCGGCGACGCGTTCAGGGGGACGGTCACCGGCCGGCCGGCACCGTCCCGCCCGGGGTCGATGCCGGTGACGTGGCAGGTGCGGGCCGGAGCAGCCGGTCGGCCAACTCGCCGAAGAGCAGGCCGAATCCACCCCAGAGCACGACCTGCATGGCGACGGCGGAGAGCCGGAAGCGCCAGAGCAGGTCGGCCGGGAAGTGGTCCGGCACATCGTTGACGACGGGCAGCAGCGCGAACGCGACGCCCGTGACCACGACGTAGGCGAGCACCGCGAGGACGGTGGCGTACCACGTGCCGGTCCTGGGGGCGAGGCGCTTGCCCAGGATCGTCGCGCCGACGGCGAGGAGCACGCTCAGCACGATCATCAGGAAGTACAGGATGGTCCGCTTGCCGATGGTGTCGGGGTTGCCGACGGCTGGTGGGTTCGCCGGGTACTTCAGGAACGGGACGACGTAGACGGCGAGCAGGGCGCAGCCGGAGAGCAGGAGCGCGGTCGGGCGCGGGCCGATGCGGCCCACCCGGCCGAGCGCGAAGCAGTAGGCGAGCGCCGCGATGCCGCCGAAGGCGACCCCGTAGACGAGGACGCCGGTGGCGAGTCCGGCCGTGGACTGCAGGGAGCGCGAGACCAGTTCGGCCTCTTCGGCGCCGTGGGTGTGGCCCGCGTGGGAGGACTCCTCGAGGGCGATGGCGCGGTCGACGCCGGGTTCGCCGAGGAAGTGGGCGACGATCAGGGCGAGCACGCCGGCCGCGAGGCCGGCGAGCATGCCGCGAACGAGCAGATTGCGTACGGTGCTTGAGTTCATGAGCGCTGCGGTGTCCCTCGGGTCAGTGGCAGGGGAAACCGAGCAGGTGACGGGCGTCGTGCACCCATTCATGGACTCCGGCGCCGCTGAACACGGACGTGGCGCCCTGTTCCGCGCCGACGAAGTACAGCAGGATCAGCATCAGGACGCCGAAGAAGGCGGCCCAGGGGGCGATGGCCTTCAACGGCAGTGTGGCCGGGGTGACGACGGGGGTGTCAGCGGTCGGCTGGGCGACGTGCTGTGCCATGGCAGAGCCTCCTCGGGGATTCGTTCGCGTCCCCATTTGGTGATGCACAGGACGACAGCCACGGGTCTGACTCACGATCGGGCCCTTGCGGGACCGTTCGCACACAGTGGCGCGACCGTGCCGGAGTTCCGCCGGCTTCCGTCGTGCTGTCGTCGATACGCACTGAAGGTACCGCCTGTCGCGTTCATGGCCAAGGCGCCCCGGATGATGTGATCTTGGCCGCGGGGCGCCGGTCGACGGGCTCCGGATTACGCGGAAGCGTCGCCGAGCCCCAGTTCACGCTCGCCCAGCGGCGCGAAGTGCCGCTCCACATCGGCGTCGGTGACCTCGGCGAGGGTGCGCGGGGACCAGCGGGGCCTGCGGTCCTTGTCGATGACCTGGGCGCGGACGCCCTCGACGAAGTCGGGGTGGTGCAGGGCGACGCAGGAGACGCGGTACTCCTGGTCGAGCACGCGCTCCAGGGAGCCGAGCGCGCGGGCTTTGCGCAGGGCCGCGAGCGTGACCTTCACGGAGGTCGGCGACTTGCCGAGCAGCGTCTGCGCCGTCTCCTTGGCGGCCGGGTCGCCGTGGTCGAGGAGGCGGGCGACGATCTCCTCGGCGGTGTCGGCCGCGAAGCAGGCGTCGATCCAAGGCCGTTGGGCCGCGAGGACGCCCTCGGGCGCGGGGCGCGTGTGGCGGGCGACGGCCTCGTGCGCGGGCAGTGTCGCCAGGTCGGCCATCAGCGCGGGCAGGGCGTCCGACGGGACGTGGTGGTCGGCGAGTCCGCACAGCAGGGCGTCACCGGCGCCGATGTGCTCTCCCGTGAGGGCGAGGCGGGTGCCGAGTTCGCCGGGGGCGTGGGCGAGGAGGTGGGTGCCGCCGACGTCGGGGACGAAGCCGATGCCGGTCTCCGGCATGGCGACCTTGGAGCGTTCGGTGACGATCCGGATGTCGCCGTGCGCGGAGACGCCGACGCCGCCGCCCATCACGATGCCGTCCATGAGGGCCACGTAGGGCTTGGGGTAGCGGGCGATACGGATGTTGAGGTGGTACTCGTCGCGCCAGAACGCGGTGGAGGCGGTGCCGTCGCCGTAGCGGGCGTCGTCGTGCACGGCGCGGATGTCGCCGCCCGCGCACAGGCCGCGCTCCCCCGCGCCGCTGATGACGACGGTCTCCACGGTGTCGTCGTGTTCCCACGCGGTCAGCGCCCGGTCGAGGAGGCCCACCATCTCGTGGTTGATCGCGTTCAGGGCGCGCGGCCGGTTGAGGATCAGGTGGGCGGCGCGCCCTTCCTCGCGTACGAGGACGGGGGCTTCGTCGGCGACGGGCATGATCGCGTCGTTCCTTTCGGCGGCACGGGCCCGCGGGGCCCGGACGATCTTCGGTGACCGGTGCCATCCTCTCCGATCGCCCCGCGGGCCGTGCGGCCGCCCGTCAGGCGGTGGCCAGCGACACCTCCGTCGCCTTCATGAGCGCGACGACGGCGGAGCCCGCGCCGAGTCCGAGTTCGGTGACGGCCTCCCTGGTGACGGCGGCGGTCAGCTCGCCGCCCTCGACGGAGATCCGGACGCCGGCCATCGCGCCGCCGGTGGTGACGTCGGTGACGGTGCCGGGCAGCTGGTTGCGGATGGACAGGCCCCGCACGGGCGCGGTGGCGAGGGCGACCTCGGTGGACTTGACCAGGGCGCGGACCGCGGACCCTTCGGCGAGGCCGAGGTCCTTGACGGACTCGCGGGTGACGGCGGCGGTGAGGTCCTGGCCGCTGTCGAGGCGGACCTTGACGGTCGCCATCACCTCGCCCGGGGTGATGGCGGTGACGGTGCCGGGCAGCTGGTTGCGGAGGGACAGGGTCATGGCAGCGTGCCTCACACAGAGGTGGTTTTCGCCCGTTACGGGGCCTGGTGCGGCTCACCGTAGTCGCGTCGGGCGCCAGATCGCCGGACCGGGCGCGTCAGGCGGGGTAGGCGTGGGTCTGCGTCGCCTTGACCGTGGCCCAGACCTCGGCGCCGGGGTGCAGGTTCAGCTCGGCGGCGGCCACCGTGGTGACGTCGACGGCGAGCGGGAGTTCGCCGGTGAGGGCGGCGCGGATCTGGTCGCCGTGCGTCTCCATGCCGGTGACCTCGCAGCGCCACAGGTTGCGGGCGCTGGAGCCGGTGGGGCGTTCGCCGTGCAGGGTCACCGCGCTGGGCGGGAAGGCGACGAAGACGGGTCCGGTGAGGTGCTCGGTGGTGGTGATCGCGGGGCCGTCGTCGTCGACGTGGACGGTGTGCCCTTCGGCGCGCCCCCGGTACAGGTTGAGCCCGACGAGCTGGGCGATGTAGTCGGTGCGCGGCCGCCGCGCGATGTCGCCGGGCGCGCCCTCCTGCACGATGTGCCCGTTCTCGACGACGACGAGCCGGTCGGCGAGGACCATGGCGTCCAGCGGGTCGTGCGTGACCAGGACGGCGACGGCCTCGAACTCGGCCAGATGGCGCCTCAGTTGGGCCCGTACGTCGAGCCGGGTACGGGCGTCGAGCGCGGCGAGCGGTTCGTCGAGGAGGAGCAGGCGCGGACGGGTGGCCAGGGCGCGGGCGAGAGCGACGCGCTGTGCCTGGCCGCCGGAGAGGCGGCGCGGCTTGGCCCCGGCGTGGGCGGCGAGGCCCATCCGGTCGAGCCAGGCGGCGGCCTCGGCGCGGGCCTCGGCCTTGGTCCTGCCCTGGCAGCGCGGCCCGAAGGCGACGTTGTCCAGGGCGCTCAGGTGCGGGAAGAGCAGGTAGTCCTGGAAGACGACGCCGACGGGCCGGGACTCGGGCGGCGTGCCGTCCAGTGCGGCGCCGTCGAGGCGCAGATGCCCGGCGTCGAGCGGGACGAGCCCGGCGAGGGCGCGCAGGGCGGTGGTCTTGCCCGCCCCGTTCGGTCCGAGCAGGGCGACGACGTCGCCGGGGGCGGCGGCGAGGGCGACGTCGAGGCGGAAGGTGCCGCGGTCGACGACGAGACGGGCGTCGAGCCCGGCGGCGTCGTCCGTGCCCGGCGTGCGGGGCGGGGTCGTCATGAGGCGGTCATCCATCGGTCGCGCAGGCCCGCCAGGACCGTGATGGACACGGCGAGGAGGACCAGGCTGAGGGCGATCGCCGCCGCCGGGTCGCTCTGCATGGCGAGGTAGACGGCGAGCGGCATGGTCTGGGTGCGGCCGGGAAAGTTGCCGGCGAAGGTGATGGTCGCGCCGAACTCGCCGAGGGCGCGGGCCCAGGCGAGGACCGATCCGGCGGCGATGCCGGGGGCGATGAGCGGCAGCGTCACGCGGCGGAACGCGGTGAAGCGGGAGGCGCCGAGCGTCATGGCGGCCTCCTCGTAGCGCGGATCGGCGGCGCGCAGCGTGCCCTCGACACTGATGACGAGGAACGGCATGGCGACGAACGCCTCCGCGATGACCACACCGGTGGTGGTGAAGGGCAGGGTGAGGCCGAACCACTGGTCCAGGTACTGGCCGACGATGCCGTTGCGGCCGAGCGCGGTCAGCAGGGCGACACCGCCGACGACCGGGGGCAGCACGAGGGGCAGGGTGACCAGGGCCCGTACGAGACCGCGGCCGCGGAACTCGGTGCGGGCGAGCAGCCAGGCGAGCGGCACGCCGAGCACCAGGCTCACCAGCGTCGCCAAGGTGGCGCAGAGAAGGGAGAGTTGCAGCGCCTGCCACACCTCGGTGCTGGTCAGCTGGGACGGCAGGTCCCGCCACGGGGCGCGGACCAGCAGGGCGAGCAGCGGCACCACGAGGAACGCGAGGCCCACGAGGGCGGGCAGCAGCAGGGGCAGCGGCGCCGCACGGCCGCGGGTGCGGCGGCGCCGCGGCCCGCCCCGGAGGGTGTCGGCCGCGGCGGCGCGCTTGTCGAGCTGGGTCACGGCTTGCGGAAACCGGCGGCCGTCAGCACCTTCTGGCCGTCGTCGGAGCGCACGAGCGCGATGAACGCCTTGGCCGCGGCCGCGTTGGGCGCGTCCTTGAGCTGGGCGATCGGGTAGTCGTTGATGGCGTCGGCCGATTCGGGGAAGTCCACGCCCTCCACCTTGTCACCCGCGGCCTTCACATCGGTCTTGTAGACGACGGCGGCGTCGGCCTCCTTCAGCTCGACCTTGGTCAGGGCGCTCTTGACGTCCTGCTCGTAGGAGACCGGGGTGAGCTTCAGCTTGCTGGCGTCCAGGGCCTTCTGCGCGGCGGCGCCGCACGGCACGGTCTTGTCGCAGAGCACGACCTTGAGGCCGGACTTGGTGAGGTCCTTGAGGGAGGCCACCTTGTCCGGGTTGCCCGGGAGGGTGGCGATCTCCAGCTGGTTGCGGACGAAGGTGACCGGGGCGCCGGCGGCGTCGCCCGCGTCGGTGACGGTCTTCATCGTCTTGGGGCTCGCGGCGGCGAACACGTCGGCGGGGGCGCCGCCCGTGATGCCCGCGGCGAGGCTGTCGCTGCCGCCGAAGTTGAAGGTGACCTTGGTGCCGGGGTGCGCCTTCTCGAACTGCTCACCGAGCGTGGTGAAGCTCTCCTTGAGCGAGGCGGCCGCGAACACGGTGACCGTGCCGGACAGCTTCTGGTCCGCCGACGCGGAGGAGGAATCGCTGCCTGAGCCGGAGTCGGAGTCGGAGCCGCAGGCGCTCAGGGTCAGCAGCGCGGCGGTGCCGAGGCCGGCCACGGACAGCATCCGACGGGTCCGGCGCGCGGAACGGGTTATCACGGGTCCACTCCCTCATTGCCATCTGGTTGCGTGGATCATACTGCCGCACCTGCGAGCGGGAAGTCTTCTGTCACATCGCATGAGCTGGGATCATGCCGCTTGTTCATACGCATGTGCGTTTGCACGACGGCCCCGGCCGGGTACGGTCCGTCGGGAGGTGGTCCCGTGGGGGAACTGACGCTGAACGGCGACCTGGCCCGTCCGGCCCGGCTGAGCGTGGCGGGCCTGCGCGCATGGCCGCAGCATCACGCCGAGGTCGAGTTCGAGTGCGCGACCAGCGGCGTCCAGCACCACCGGTTCTCCGGCCCGCGCCTGTACGACGTACTGTCCGCGGCCGGGCCGGTTCGACCCGGCACGCCGCGCTGAGCATCGACGGCACCCCGCTGGACGGCCCGGGTCCGCAGCTCGTGCTGCCGCAGGATCGGTGCGGGGAGCGGCTCAGGCCCGGTCGATGTGCACGTTCGTCGACTTCACGCGGGCCGTGGCCTCCATGCCGACCTCCAGGCCCAGCTCCTCGACGGCCTCCCGGGTCAGGAGGGACACCAGGCGGTGCGGGCCGGCCTGGATCTCGACCTGCGCGGCGACGTCGCCGAGTTTGACGGCGGTCACGATGCCGGGGAACGCGTTGCGCACGGAGGTGTAGGAGACGTCCTCGTCGCCGCCCGCGCCCTTGGCCAGCTCCACGGAGAACGCGGCCAGGTCCTTGCCCTCGATGAGCCGGCGCCCGGCCTCGTCCCGGTGCGTGGTGACCCGGCCCGCGTCGGCCCAGCGCCGCGCGGTGTCCGGGCTGACCCCGAGCAGCCGCGCTGCCTGGCCGATTGTGTAGGACTGCATGGATCACAAGATAGCGACCGGTTCCGGGCCGGCTTCTCCCGGACAGGCTCTCAGTACCGCTGCGCCTTGGCGATCTTCGCGGTGAGGTGCGGCTGCGGCGGCTTGGAGCTGATGGCGAGCGGCTGGGCGCGCTCCCCGGCCTTGAGGTCCTTCGCCCCGACGACCTTGGACTCGACGACCTTCCCGTCGGAGTCGCTGAAGTCGACCTGGACCGCGAACGAGGCGGTCTTGTCGGTCTTGTTGGTGATGTTGACGACGAGGGCGCGCACGTTGTCGGTCTCGGCGAGCGGTTTGCCGGTCAGCGACACGTCGTCGACGGCGTTGCCGCGCCCGTCGACCGCGTCGAGCTGCTTCGTGTACTCCTGCCGGTCGCGCTCCACGTCGGCGGCGACGGACGCCTCGAAGTCGTGCGCCTTCTCGGAGGCCGACTCGGCCGCGGCGGACGCGGACTTCCTCGCCTCCGCCTTCTTCGACTCGGCGCTGGAGGCCATCGAGGACGGCGGCTCGCCGGAGAACCGCGACGACTCGGGCGCCGACGCCGTGGGGCTCGCGCTCGCCCCGCTGTCGTTGCCGTCGTCACCGCCGCACGCGGTGAGCGTGAGTGCACCGGCGACCGCGCACGCGGCGAGGAGGGAGGCTGCACGCATGGGAGGGGGTTCCTTTCCGACGACGACTGGCGAGGGGTGAGGGGGTCAGAAGCGCAGCACCGCGGCCACGTGTCCGGCGTCCGCAAGAGTCCCGTCCGGGACGAAGTCGACCTGCGCGCCCGTCTCCAGGGCGGACTCCACGATCTCGTCGACGATGTCGTGGACGGCGTCCACGTCGTCGTCGGCCGCCGGCTGGAGGTGCCCGTCCCCGGCCCGCACGGTGGTGCGCCAGTTCTCCTCGACGACGAGCCGGTGGATGCGGCCGTCCGAGGCCTTCTCCCAGACCTCGTCCACCCCGGCGGCGTACGTGTTGCCGCCGCGCGCCCGGTCGAGCGCGGCGAGCGCGTCGGCGATCCCCCGTTCGGCCTCCTCGGCGCGGGCCGGGCCGACGGCCCGCGCGACCGTCTCCGGGGTGGCCTGGGCGAGGCCGCCGACGGGGACCTGGACCGCGTCGCGCGCGGTGTTCCCCGCGTCGGTGAACAGGGCGAGCGCGGCCGGGTCGCCGGTGAGGTAGAGCCGGCGCGGGGCGGCGCGCAGGACGGCGGCCAGGGTGGTGTCGGCGTCGCGGAAGAACTGCCGCGTCTCCTCGCTGTGGAAGGTGCTGGGCAGGTTCCCGACGCGCTCCTTGCGCTCGGAGTCGGGGCGCTCCAGGCTGCGGCTCTGCGGGAAGCCGTGGGCGGTGTGCTCCGTGACGCGTGCGCCGCGGCCGTCCCAGAGGGTGATCCGGTCGGCGGCGACGGCCAGGACCCAGTACGGGCGCTGCGCGGCGTCGGCGGCGACGAGGTTGCGGGTGAGGAAGGTGTCCGCGAGGACGACGCGTTCGGGCACGGTCCGGTCGATCACCCATGCCTGGTGCTCGCCGGGCGCGGCGAAGAGGACGAGGCCGTCACGGGCGTACGCGAGGTCGAGCTCGGCCACCGCCGCCTCCAGCTCGGCGACCACGTCGTCGCGGCGCTCCCCGGTCACGGCGGGGTCGGCGGCGAGCTGGCGCGCGGCCTCGCGGACGAGGTTGTCGAGGCGGACCGGGTCCTGCGCGTTGTCCGGCTGGGTCCGGTGGGTCGGCATCGCGAGCGAGACGGCGGGATAGGGCCGCGGTGCGCGCAGGTCCCGCAGGATCGCCGGGTTCAACGAGGAGTGCATGCCTGAATGCCCTTCTGACGCGACGCCTTCGTGTGCCGCAACCTCTCCATGCTGTGCACAGCGGGACATATCCGCCACCTTTAACGCGACAAAAAGTGCGCTATCCGGCATAGCGGTATGAGACTGGTGCCGGACAGACCACTGACCCAGGGGGAGACCGTGGAGCAGACCGCCGAGGGGCGCGCACCCACCGCCAAACTGCCCCTGTTCACCCTGACCACCCTGGTCATCGGCTCGATGGTCGGCGCCGGCGTCTTCTCGCTGCCCGGCCGGTTCGCCGAGGAGACGGGGGTCGCCGGGGCGCTGATCGCGTGGGCCGTAGCGGGCACCGGCATGCTGATGCTCGCCTTCGTCTTCCAGTCCCTGGCCGTGCGCAGGCCCGACCTCGACGCGGGCGTGTACGCGTACGCCAAGGCCGGTTTCGGCGAGTACCTGGGCTTCTTCTCGGCGTTCGGCTACTGGGCCAGCGCCTGCGTCGGCAATGTGACGTACTGGGTGCTGATCATGTCGACGGTGGGGGCGATCTGGCCCGCGCTCGGCGAGGGCGACACGGCGCTCGCGATCGTGCTCTCGTCGGCCGGGCTCTGGGCGTTCTTCCTGATGATCCGGCGCGGCGTGAAGGAGGCCGCGGCGATCAACAAAATCGTGACCGTGGCGAAGATCGTGCCGATCCTGGTCTTCATCGTCCTCGCCCTGGTCTTCTTCGACCCGTCGGTCTTCGCGGACAACTGGGGCGGCGCGGACTACGCCGGTTCCCTGTTCGGGCAGGTCAAGGGCACGATGCTGGCCACCGTCTTCGTCTTCCTCGGCGTGGAGGGCGCGAGCGTGTACTCCCGGCACGCGAAGAAGCGCTCGGACGTCGGCCGGGCCACGATCCTCGGTTTCCTCAGCGTCTTCGCCGTCTTCGCCTCCGTCGTCATCGTGTCCTACGGGATCCTGCCGATGGGCGAGATCGCGGAGCTGCGCCAGCCGTCGATGGCGGGCGTGCTGGAGGACGTCGTCGGCACGTGGGGCAAGGTCTTCATCAGTGTCGGCCTGATCGTCTCGGTCCTCGGCGCCTATCTGGCCTGGACGCTGATGGCCGCCGAGGTCCTCTTCGTGGCGGCGAAGGACGACGACATGCCGCGCTTCCTGCGCCGCTCCACCCCCGCCGACGTGCCCGTGCCCGCGCTGCTCATGACGACGGTGCTCACCCAGCTGGTGCTTGTCGTCACCGCGTTCTCGGACGACGCCTTCAACTTCGCGCTCAATCTGACCAGCGCGCTGTCCCTCATCCCGTACCTGCTCGCGGCCGGGTTCGCCGTTCGGATCGGGGCGCGGCACGACCCGCTCACCGAGGGCGGCGGCACGTCCACGCGCGAACTGGTGATCGCGGCGGTGGCCACGCTCTACACCGTGTTCATGCTGTACGCGGCCGGGCTGAAGTTCGTCCTCGTCTCGTTCATCTTCTACGCCCCGGCGACGATCCTGTTCGTCATGGCCCGCAGGGAACAGGGGCGGCGCCTGTTCTCGCCGGGGGAACTGGTCGTCCTCGCCGTCTCCGTCGCGGGCGCCGTGCTCGGTGTCGTCGCCCTGACGGCGGGGTGGATCAGCCTGTGAGACCCGACGCGCGACTCCTGACCCCGTCAACGCCCGGAGGCACCCCGTGACCGACGACCACGCCACCCCCGCGTCCGCCGCGTACGGCGTCCACTCCGAGGTGGGCCGGCTGCGCAAGGTCCTCGTCTGCGCGCCGGGGCTCGCCCACCGCAGGCTGACCCCGACCAACTCCGACGACCTGCTCTTCGACGACGTGATGTGGGTGGAGAACGCCCAGCGCGACCACGCCGACTTCGTGAACAAGATGCGGCAGCGCGGCATCGAGGTGGTCGAGCTGCACGAGCTGCTCGCGCAGACCGTGGCGCGGCCCGAGGCGAAGGCGTGGCTGCTCGACCGCAAGATCGTCGCCAATCAGGTAGGGGTCGGGCTCATCGACGACACCCGTGCCTTCCTGGAGACGCTGCGGCCCGAACAGCTCGCCGAGTTCCTCATCGGCGGTCTCGCCACCACCGACCTCCCGGACGAGTACCGCTCCGCGTACGTGTCGATGGCGCGCGAGTCCAGCGGTGTGCGCGAGTACCTGATGCCGCCGCTGCCCAACACGCTCTACACCCGCGACACCACCTGCTGGCTCTACGGCGGCCTCACGCTCAACCCGCTCTACTGGCCGGCCCGGCACGACGAGACCCTGCTGATGAAGGCGGTCTACCGCTTCCACCCGGACTTCGCGGACTCGACCGTCTGGTGGGGCGACCCCGAACAGTCCTGGGGGCAGGCGACGTTCGAGGGCGGCGACATCATGCCCGTCGGCAACGGCGTCGTCCTCATGGGCATGAGCGAGCGCACCTCACGGCAGGCCATCACGCAGGTCGCCGCCGCGCTGTTCGAGAAGGGCGCGGCCGAGCACGTCATCGTCGCCGGGATGCCGAAGCTGCGGGCCGCCATGCATCTGGACACCGTGTTCACCTTCGCCGACCGGGACATCGTCACGCTGTACCCGCGGATCATGGACTCGGTGCACACGTTCTCGCTGCGCCCCAGCGACAAGGCGCCGGGCCTGGACATCACGGACGAGGGGACGACCCCGTTCGTCGACGTCGTCGCCCGCGGGCTCGGCCTCCGGGAGCTGCGGGTGATCGAGACCGGCGGCGACGTGTACGCCTCCGAGCGCCAGCAGTGGGACAGCGGCAACAACGCGGTCGCCCTGGAACCCGGCGTCGTCGTCACCTACGACCGCAACACCCAGACCAACACGCTGCTGCGCAAGGCGGGCGTCGAGGTCGTCACGATCGTCGGCGCCGAACTGGGCCGCGGCCGGGGCGGCGGCCACTGCATGACCTGCCCGATCGTCCGCGACCCCGTGACCTACTGAGCCACCTGCTCACATGTGTGTGTCGATGCCGAAGGCCCGGCGCAGCTGCGCCATGTCGTGCCGGTCGCGGTCGGCCGGCTCGTACCCCTGGTGGAAGCGGACCTGCTGCGCGGCCGAGAGGCACGGCACCGGCTCCCCCGCGACGGTGCCGGTGACGAAGGCCTCGGCCGGGTAGCGGAACGGCCGCTCCGGGTCGGGCGAGGACTGCTCGGCCGAGCCGTCGGCGGCGAAACGCAAGGGGTGCAGGTCGAGTTCGCGGCCGTCGGGGTGGGAGAGGACGAAGCGCGCGGGGCGCCAGTCGAGGGTCTCGGCGAACCCGGCGCCGCTGAGGGCGGCGAGCACGGCGGGCTCCTGCTCCGCGCGGTGCATCAGGTCGAGGTCGCGGTGGTCCCGGGTCTGCCGGCCGACGAGGGCGTCGATGCCCCAGCCGCCGCCGATCCACACGTCCGCCCCGGCCGTCCGCAGCAGGGCGAGGACGCCGAGCACGTCGTCAGCTGTCATCACCCGGCGCAGGCTAGGTCCGCGGGGCGCCGGTGGCGAACGATTTTTCGGGGGCACGGCCGGGGCCGTGATACGTTCCGTGAGCCAGTCGTACCTTTGTGCGTTCGCCGATGAACGCGTACGGGTCAGGGAATCCGGTGGAAGTCCGGAGCTGACGCGCAGCGGTGAGGGGGACGGGCGGGGCCACTGCCACTGGACCGCGCAGCGGTCCGGGAAGGCGCCCCGCCTGGATGAACCCGAGTCCGAAGACCTGCTGGCGGCCTCCGGGACCGAGACCCGGCCGGGGGTGAACCGTAGGCCGGCTCCGCGTATGGGCCCTGGACGCAGAGGAACCCCCGTGCCCTTCGCACGTCGACTCCGCCCTTCCGCACTGCTGTTGACGGGCGCCCTGCTGCTCACCGCGTGCGGCGGTGGCGCGGACTCCGCCGGCGCCGCCAAGGGGGCCGGCGCCGCCGTCACCCTCGACAACTGCGGCGCGAAGGTCCGCGTCGCCGGGGCCCCGCGCCGCGCCGTCGCCCTGGACCAGGGCTCGGCGGAGATCCTGCTCTCGCTCGGCCTCGCGGACCGGATGGTGGGGACCGCGACCTGGACCGACCCGGTCCTCAAGGGTTTGGAGAAGGCGAACGCCAAGGTGCCGCGCCTCGCCGACCGCTACCCCTCCTTCGAGAAGGTCCTGGACACCGAGCCGGACTTCGTCTCCGCGTCCCTCACAAACACCATCGGCAAGGGCGGGGTGGCGCCGCGCGAGAAGTTCGAGGAACTGGGCGTACCGACCTACCTCTCCCCCGCCGACTGCGCGGGCAAGGACAACAGCGGCGACGGCGACGGCGTCCGTACCAGCGCGCTCACCATGGACACCGTCTACGGCGAGATACGGGACCTGGCGCGGATCTTCGGCGTGAAGGAGCGCGGCGAGAAACTCGTCGCGCGGCTCGAATCCCGTGTCTCCGAGGCGACCACCGGGATCGACGCCGAGGGTGTGAGCGTCCTGTACTGGTTCGCCAACTCCGACGCGCCCTACATGGCGGGCTGTTGCGGGGCGCCCGGCATCGTCACGAAGGAACTCGGCGTGCGCAACGTCTTCGACGACACGCACGAGGAGTGGCCGCAGATCAACTGGGAGACGGTGGCCGACCGCGACCCCGACGTCCTCGTCATCGGCGATCTGACCCGCCGCTCGCAGTCCGCCGAGTCCGCCGCGCAGAAGATCGAGTTCCTGGAGTCCGACCCCGTCACCAAGAACATGACGGCCGTGAAGAAGAAGCGGTACGTGCTGCTCAGCGGGCAGGCCCTCAACCCCACCATCCGGACGGTCGAGAGCGTGGAGAAGGTGGCCGCGGCGCTGCGCGAGTTCGGCCTCGCCAAGTGAACACGGCGCTCCGGCCCGCCCTCTACTGGGCCGCGGCCCTCGCGGCGCTCTGCGGCTCGGTCGCCGTCGCCATCACCGTCGGGCCCGCGCACATCCGCGTCGCCGACGTGTGGTCGACGGTCGGCGCCCGGCTCGGCTGGGGCGCCTCGGACCTCTCCCCGATCCGCGACGGCATCGTGTGGAACCTGCGGCTGCCGCGCACCCTGCTCGCGGCGGTCTGCGGCGCGGGCCTCGCGGTGTGCGGCACGGTGCTGCAGGCGCTGCTGCGCAATCCGCTCGCGGACCCGTTCGTGCTCGGCGTCTCCTCGGGCGCGTCGACCGGGGCGGTGCTCGTGGTGGTCCTGGGCCTCGGCGGCGGGGCGCTCTCCGTCTCCGGCGGCGCCTTCCTCGGCGCCCTCTGCTCGTTCGCGCTCGTCCTCGTCCTCAGCCACCTGCTGGGCGGGACGACGGACCGGGTGGTGCTGTGCGGGGTCGCCGCGATGCAGCTGTTCTCGGCGCTGACCTCGTTCGTGATCCTCACCGCCGCCGACGCGGAGACGACGCGCGGCGTCCTGTTCTGGCTGCTCGGCTCGTTGAGCGGGGTCGGCTGGACCGAGCTGTGGCTGTGCCTCGCGGTCCTTGTGGCGGCGCTCGCGGTGTGCCTCGGGTACGGCCGGACCCTGGACGCGTTCGCCTTCGGGCACGAGGCGGCCGCCGCGCTCGGCGTGCACGTGGCGCGGACCCGGCTCGTCCTGCTCTGCGTGACGGCGCTCCTGACGGCGGTGCTGGTCAGCGCGGCCGGGGCGATCGGCTTCGTCGGGCTCGTCCTGCCGCACGCGGCGCGCGCCCTGGTCGGCCCCGGGCACACCCGGCTGCTCCCGGTCACGGCCGTCGCCGGGGCGGTGTTCCTGGTCTGGGTCGACACCCTGGCCCGTACGGTTCTCGCACCGCAGGAGGTTCCGGTGGGGGTGGTGACGTCGCTGATCGGCGTGCCCGCGTTCGTGCTCGTCCTCTTCCGCGGCCGGAGCCCGCGATGAGCGCGGGGCTGGCGGCGGACCGCGTCTCCTGGTCGGCGGGCGGCACCCTCGTGCTGGACGGCGTGAGCCTGACGCCGCGGCCCGGCGCCGTCACCGGTGTCCTCGGCCCGAACGGCTCGGGCAAGTCGACGCTGCTGCGGCTGCTCGCCGGGGTCCTCGCCCCGGCGTCCGGCGTCGTCACGCTCGACGGCGGCCCGCTCGGGGACGTCCCGCGCAGGACGGCCGCGCGGCGCATCGCGCTCGTCCATCAACAGGCGGACACTCAGGTCGAGTTGACGGTCGCCGACGTCGTACGGCTCGGCCGCACCCCGCACCGCAGGGCCTGGTCGGCCGCGTCGGCGGCGGACGAGGCGGCGGTCCGCGACGCCCTCGCCCGCACCGGCCTCGCCGATCACGCGGACCGGCTGTGGCACACCCTGTCGGGCGGTGAGCGCCAGCGGGCGCAGATCGCGCGCGCCCTCGCGCAGGAGCCGCGCGAGCTGCTGCTCGACGAGCCCACCAACCACCTGGACATCCAGCACCAGCTGGAACTGCTCGACCTGGTCTCGGGGCTCGACCTGACCAGCGTCGTCGCCCTGCACGACCTGAACCTGGCCGCCCACTACTGCGACCAGGTCGTGGTCCTGCGCGGGGGTCGCGTCGTCGCGGCGGGCGAGCCGGGCGCCGTCCTCACCGAGGAGCTGATCGCCGACGTCTACGGCGTCCGCGCGCGGATCTCCCCGCCCGAACCGGGCGAGCGCCCCCACATCCGCTTCCTGGGGACGCTCACGCGATAGGCCGTCGTCACGCCGTCACTCGAAGCGGTCGGGGTCCCCCGCGCCGCGCCGCACGACGGTGGCCTCTCCGTCGGAGAAGTCGACGACGGTCGTCGGCTCGGTGCCGCAGTCGCCGGAGTCGAGCACGGCGTCCACCACGTGGTCGAGCCGCTCCTTGATCTCCCAGCCCTGCGTCAGCGGTTCGTCCTCGCCGGGCAGCAGCAGGGTGCTGGAGAGCAGCGGCTCGCCCAGCTCGGCGAGGAGCGCCTGGGTCACGACGTGGTCGGGGATGCGGACACCGACCGTCTTCTTCTTCGGGTGCTGCAACTGGCGCGGCACCTCGCGCGTCGCGGGCAGGATGAACGTGTAGCTGCCGGGCGTGGCCGCCTTGATGGCGCGGAACACGTCGTTGTCGATGTGCACGAACCTGCCGAGCTGCGAGAAGTCCTGGCACATCAAGGTGAAGTGGTGCTTGTCGTCGAGGTGCCGGATCGCCCGGATCCGCTCGACGCCGTCGCGGTTGCCGAGACGGCAGCCGAGCGCGTAGCAGGAGTCCGTGGGGTAGGCGATCAGGGCGCTGTCGCGGACGGAGTCGGCGACCGCGCCGATGGTGCGCGCTTGCGGGTTCTCGGGGTGCACGTCGAAATAGCGGGCCATCCGTCGACCCTACGGGATCAGTGGCGAACGCCACGGCGTTGCGGGGCGGCGTATTCCGCGTACACGCGCGACAATCCCGACACCCGCCCACCCTGCCCTCGTCCGGCGGGCGCCCGACGGACCATACTGGGCGTGCCCCGACCACTCACAGAAAACCCCATGGCCAAAAACAGCAGCTCACCGACCACCGTCCCCGACACCGCGTGGCTCGGTCACGGGCGCCACCTCGGCCCCGAGCCCGAGCAGGACGTGCGGCGCAACCTGATCGCCCTCAAGGCGGCCGGGGTCCTCGACGACTTCCTGGACCTCGACCCCGTCGAGGCGGCCCGCTCCACCGTCCTGCACCCCCGCGACGAGTCCGCCGACCCCGGACCCACCGCGCGGCGCGTGTTCGAGGCGCGCTGGCGGGCCGACGACGACGTCACGGTGCGCGCCCAGCTGACGACGTACGAGCCCGAGGGGCGCCGCAAGGACGGTGACGGCGTCGTCTGGGTCGTCGCCGCCGAGGCGGAGCGGGCCTGGGACCCGCAGTGGGCGTCGCCCGTGACCATGTTCTGGCCGGACAGCGTCATAATCCCGTGGGACCACGCGATGGTGCCCGGTGTGCGCCTGCGCGCGGTCAACCACCTGCCCAAGGACGACGACGAACTGCGCCACCGGCTGCGCGACTGCACCCGCGAGAGCTGGTACGTCCACGTCGTGGTGCACGAGGCGATGACGCCGGACGCGCGGGGGCAGCGGCCGGTCACCGAGTTCCTGCCGCCGAGCCTGCGCCACCGGGTGATCGAGCACCGGGCCACCCCGGAGCAGGCGCAGATCGCCGACTTCGCGATGAAGCGGGAGCTGAAGCTGCGGATGCCGCGCGGCGGCGCCGTCATCCTGCCGACGGCCCCGCAGGAGCCGGGGTACGACGCCGAGCGCTTCGCCGTGCGCAACGTCTTCCTGGACGGCTCGGAACCGGTCGAGCTGTTGCAGCGGATCAACGAGTTCGCGGCGCTGCCGCGGCCCCTGCCCCCGGACGCGGAGCGGGCGCTGACCCGTCTTCGGCAGGGCTGGCACCTGCTGACGGCCGAGGAGGAGCTGGCCCACGCCCAGTCGATGGTCGGCCGGTACGCGGAGGCGCTCGACGCCATGACGAAGTCGCGGGACCTGTACCGGGAGGCGGCCGAGGCCGCGCAGGCCGCGCTCGCCGAGGTCGGCGCCACCGCTCCGCCCGGCCCGGCCGGGACCGGCCAGACCAAGGCGGACGGTTCGCCGCTGAGCGCTCTCACGAAGGCGTTCGGCCGCTTCCGCGACCCGAACAAGTAGCCGATCCGGGCAAGTAACCGATCCGGACAAGCGGCCGATCCGGACGAGCGGCCGATCCGGACGAGCGGCCGCGGGGCGCCCGGGGCGGCCCCGGGGCGATCACTCCTCCTCTTCCGCCTCCTCCAGGCCGCCCGGGTCGGACATCCGCAGCGCGATCTCCCGCAGCAGCTCGGTGGAGTTGACGTCGGTCCGCCCTTCGTCGTGCACCTTCGCGAGCTGGGTGAAGAGGAACGCGAACGCCTCGACGAGCGACACGCTGGCCGGCATCAGCGCGGCGATGGCCAGCTCTGCGGCCTCCTCCGGGTCGGCCCCGGCCGGGATCTCGATGGTCGGGAACACCTCCGACACGAGCCGCCCGAGCTGGGTGAGGTCGTTGTCGAGCTCGGCCCCGTCATTGATTCTGCGCACCATCTCCTGCGTCTCGGTCAGTACACCGATGGCCCGCAGAACGATCTCCCTCTGTTCCATGTGCGGAGCCTATGCGGGCGAGCCGCCCGCGCGTGCAACGTGGTCGCAACGTCCTGTCGCCTTCACTGTCCGTCATGAGTGACGACGCCGGTGACGAGGCGCCCCGCGTACAGCTGACCCCGGCCGCCGCCGGTCTGCTGCGGCGGCTGCGCGAGGACCACGGGCCGCTGATGTTCCACCAGTCGGGCGGCTGCTGCGACGGCAGCGCGCCCATGTGCTACCCGGCGGGCGAGTTCCGCACCGGCGCCGCGGACGTGCTCCTCGGGGAGCTGTCCGTCGACGGGGTGGCGGAGCCCGTGCCGTTCTGGATGTCGAGGAGCCAGTACGAGGTCTGGAGCCACACGCGCCTCATCGTCGACGTCGTCGAGGGGCGCGGCAGCGGTTTCTCCCTGGAGGCGCCGGAAGGAGTACGTTTCCTGATCCGTTCCCGCCTGGTCGGCGCGTAGCCATCGACGGGACCGCTGTCGTCTGCTGAACTCCCCTGATGCAGACGAGAGTTGGCAAGAGACACAAGCAGGTCGTCGCGAGCCTCGCGCTCGTGGGCGCGCTGACCGGTGCCGGTCTGACGGGGGCGGCACCGGCGGGCGCGGCCACCACCGCCGGGCGCGTCGCGCCGGGCGTGTCGTACACCGAGTTCGACGTGCCGGCCGCCAAGGGCACCGCCCACGCCCATGTCCTCACCGTCGATCTGCGCGACCCCCGGGTCCGCGTCGACCTGCTGCACCCGGGTGCGGTCGGGGCCCGCGCCACCGTCTCCGCGATGGCCGACGCCACCGGCGCCGTCGGCGGCGTCAACGGGGACTTCTTCAACATCTCCGAGGCCCAGCACCCCGGTGTCGAGGCGACCGGCGCCGCGGTCGGCCCCGCGATCGCGAGCGGCCGCACCCTGAAGGCGGCCGTGCCGGACGGCCAGCGGTTCGGCCCGGCCCTCCCGCCCGGCACCTCGACGCGGGACGTGCTCGGCGTCGGCGTCGATGGGCGGGCCCGGCTGGACAGTATGGCCCTGGACGGCTCGGTGCGCACCCGCGCGGACCGCCTGCCGCTCGGCGGGCTCAACCAGTACGCCCTGCCCGTCGGTTCGGTCGGCGCGTTCACCCCGGAGTGGGGCAGCGTCTCGCGGGTGCGGGCCACGTGCGGCACGGACACGCAGCGGGCGGCGCCGTGTTCCACGGACACCTACGAGGTGACGGTGCGCCACGGACGCGTCGTCACGGCGGCGGACACGCCGGGCGCCGGTCCGATCGCGGAGGGCACGACCGTCCTGGTGGGCCGGGAGGCGGGCGCGCAGTGGCTGCGCAAGCTGTCGCCGGGCGACCCGGTGGGGGTGCGTCACCGGCTGGTCGCCGCGCGCTCCCGGGTCCCGTACCGGTTCGCGGTCGGCGGCTATCCGGTGCTGCGCGACGGCGCCCCGCTCCCCGGCCTCGACGCGAACACCTCCGCGGTCCGTACGGCCGCGGGCATCGGCGACCACGGCCGCACGCTCTATCTCCTCGCCCTGGACGGCGCGCCCGCGTACCGCACGGGCCTGTCCATCGCCGAGGTCGCCGCGACCATGCGGGCGCTGGGCGCGGACGACGCGTTCTCGCTCGACGGCGGCGGTTCGTCGACCCTCGCGGCCCGGGAGCCGGGGGCGGCGTCGGTGACGGTCCTCAACCATCCGACGGACGCCCCCGAGCGCGCCGTCGCCAACGGCATCGGGGTGTACGCGCGCGGCTAGCCCTTGTCCCGTACGGCGACGAGGCCGTTGAAGACACCGACGTAGGCCGTGCCGTCGGGGCCGAGCGTGACCGGCGCCCAGTTGTTGTCGTAGGCGATGCCGGTCCCGGCGAGGCGCTTCCAGCGGGTCGCGCCGGTGCGGAAGTCGACGGCGGTCAGGTACCAGGCGTCGATGCCGAGGGAGTTCGGCTCCTTCGTGTAGAAGTACAGCAGCCCGTTCGCGGTCGACAGCTTCGGCACGGTGGACGGGGAGCGGACGCCGCTCTCCCAGACCGTGTCGCAGCCGCTGCCGTCGGGGCGCACGTCGACGCGGGTGACGCCGCCGACGACGCTGCGCCCGAGGGTCAGCGAGGTGATGTTCTCGTAGCCGTAGTTGTTCTCCACGATCAGGCTGTCGCCGTACGAGATGAGGCTGTTGTCGGTGGTGGAGGCGCCTGCCCCGAAGACCGGGACCTTGCAGACCAGGCGCCGGTCGGCGGGGACGCCGGCGCCGCGCCGGTAGACCAGGACGTTCATGCGGTCGTCGGCGTTGTCGGTGATGGCGACGTAGTCGTCCTGCGCGCCGAACAGGTCGGGGGTGGTGCCCGAACCCTGGTTGACCGAGCCGGGTTTGGTGCCGGTGCCGCGGTCGTAGGTCTGGCGCCAGACGACGCGCGGGGTGCCGTCCGCGGCGGCGACGAAGCTGTAGAGGGCGTGGTCGGAGACGACGGAGACGCCGTCCTCGGCGACGGAGAACGAGTTCTGGATCTCCTCGCCGTCCAGGCGGATCGACGTGACGGCCCCGGTGGCGGGGTCGACGGTGCCGACGCGGCCCTGCCGGGTCACCCACCAGACGCGGCCCGTCCAGTCGGGCATGACGGCGGTGACGGGGTCGCAGGTGCCGCTCGGGTAGAGGTTCGTCCAGCTCACGCAGTCGTGCGGCACCTGGGACGTCAGGTCCCAGTCGTCCGTGACGACGAAGCGCCAGGTGCCGTCCTCGGTCCGCTCATGGGCGAGGCGCACGATGTGCTGGCGGGAGTCGGCGAGGACGAGCCGGTCCTGGTCGTCGAGGTAGGAGTAGGCGCCGCCCGACGTGTCCTTGAAGATCTTCGAGAAGTCGAGGCGGGTGAGGGCCTCGACGGTCGAGGGGCGCTGCGGCAGCTTGTACTCGGCGAGGGTGGCCAGGGTGTGCGGGTCGAGGAGTTTGACGAGGAAGCCGGTGAAGGTGCCGCAGACGGTGACGATGCGGCCGGCCTTGTCGAAGGTGACGGTGGCGCATTCGCCGCCGAGCGCGGCCATCTGCTCGCTGGTGACTTGGGGCTCCGCCCCGTTCGGTCCGGCCCAGGGGTAGGTGCCGCTGCCCCCGGCGTCCGCGTGCATGCCGCTGCGTCCGTTGGCGGCGAGGAAGGGGTGCTGGGCGGGGGCTTTGCCGGGCACCGGCTGCGGCGCGGCGGGGGCGCCCTCGTACTGCGGGACGAGCCGGTGGCCCGGCGCCTTGGGGATCTCGTCGGCCCAGGCGCCCGGCGCCATGACGGCGCCGAGCGCCACGAGGGCGAGGGCCGCGGCCAGGGTGGCGCGGGCGAGGCTTCTTCGCTGGGGCATGGGGCCGAAGCTAGGTTCAGCCGCTTGAAGTGTCCATGCGCGTAC
This sequence comes from Streptomyces sp. SGAir0957, assembly GCF_043523415.1. Taxonomy (NCBI): domain Bacteria; kingdom Bacillati; phylum Actinomycetota; class Actinomycetes; order Kitasatosporales; family Streptomycetaceae; genus Streptomyces; species Streptomyces sp. SGAir0957. The sequence continues at coordinate 7,429,951 of NZ_CP027293.1, read as the reverse complement.
GGGGGTTGTTCACGAACCCGAAACGATCAACCGCCTCAGGGCTGGAGGCTGCTGACCAGACCCGCGGTGGCGTTGATGCCGTCATTGATGGTGGGTGCCACGTTCGTGCCCGCGAGCAGGAAGCCGAGCAGGACGCAGACGAGGGCGTGCGAGAACTTCATGGCCCCGTTGCGCAGGAAGATCACCGCGACGATCACGAGCAGCAGCACGATGGAAATGGACAGAGACACCGTCGAACCTCCTCCGCCACGTCGGCATCGTGGCTTTCGGCCGCAAGTGTGACGCAGCGGAGGCCGTTCGGCGGTGTCTGACCTGTCCCCCGATCGAGTGTTATATCGGGATCAGCCGTTATGGGTGGTGAGGAAACGCTCCAGTCCGGCGAGGTCGTCGGTGTTGAGGTGGTCGACGCCGGCGGCGAGCAGCTCGCTCCAGACGGCGTCGCGCGCGGGGCCCGGAAGGTCGGGCGTGGCCCAGAACCGTACCCGCTGTCCGCGCTTATGGGCGGCGGCGACGATGCCGCGCAGCGTGGTCCGTTCGGCGGCGGGGATCGGCCCGACGCCCTGCCAGGTGAAGTTCGTGGACCAGTTGTCGCTGATCAGCGGGGCGAACGACGCGGGAGTCGCGGTTCCGAGGTCGGTGAGGCGCCCGTCGTAGAAGGCGCTGCGGGCGCGCTGGGCCTCCATCGGGGCGCGGGCCGCGCGGTCGCCGGAGACGACGGCGGTGACGGGCCCGGTACGGACGCGGCCGTGGGCGTAGCTCGTGAACAGGCCGCGATAACGGCGCAGTTGGCGGTCGAGTTCGAGGTAGGTGGCGGAGCCCTCGGTCTTGATGTCGATGAGCAGCTGGAACGGTATCCGCCAGCCGCGGTACACGGTTCCGTGCTGCGCCCGTACGCGGGCGGCGAGCGGGTCGAGGTACAGCGAGGCGAGCGTGCGGGCCGGGTCGAGGTCGACGGGGTCGTGCGCGACGAGCAGATCGCCGTCGACGAGGTAGATGTCGGCCTCGACGCTGTTGAACCGGTGGTCGAGGGCGTCGAACAGCGGCCGCGCGTGGTCGTAGTCGTTGTGCGCGTGGGCCCGCAGCAGCGGCCGCGGCCCGCGCTTCCCCTCCCCCGCGTGGGCGAGCTGCGGCGTGGCGGCGCCTGCGGCCAGCGCGGCGGCGAGCGTGCCGAGGGCTCTGCGGCGGGTGGTCGGGGCCATGGGTGCCTCCCGTGTCGGTGCGGGCGGGGACGGACGGACACGGCGAGTATGCGGGGCGGGAGTCACCAAGGGGCAGTGCTGGGCCGGGAGTTGGCCGGACTGCCGCCCTCGGTTCACCGGCGGGACACGCGGGCGGGCGTTCAGGCGCGCTCGGCGGCGCTGCGCTCGACGCAGAACTCGTTGCCCTCCGGATCGCGGAGTGTGACCCAGCCGCGCCCGTCGGGGCGCCGGTGGTCCTCGTGCAGGGTGGCGCCGAGGGCGAGCAGGCGCTCGACCTCCTCGTCCCGGGTGACGTCCTGGGGCTGGAGGTCCAGGTGCACCCGGTTCTTGACCGTCCTCGGGTCGTCGACGCGGATGAGGAGCAGGTGCGCGGCGGGGCTCTCGACCAGCGCCTCGGGGTCGCCGGGGTGGTCCTCGTCCGAGAGGGTGCCGCCGAGGACCCCGGCCCAGAACGTGCCGAGGGTGTAGGGGTCCGCGCAGTCGATGGTCACGTGTCTGATCAAGGACGTCATGCGGGCAAAGGGATCACGCGCCCCGGTCCGCTGTCCAGGGCCGGGCACGGCGGGCGACGCGCCGTCCAGGGCCGGGTGCGGCGGACGGCGGGCGGCGCCGGAGCGCCGGCCGCTGTCCTTGCCGGTGTGTCGGGCTGCCGTGCGGGCGCTCAGCCGGCCCGGAGGTCGACCAGTCCGGCCAGTTCCTCCCGGTGGTGTCCCGCCGTGCCCAGGGCGATCGAGTCGGCCTTGGCCCGCTTCAGGTACAGGTGGATCGGGTGCTCCCAGGTCATGCCGATGCCGCCGTGCAGCTGGAGCGCCTCCTCGGCGGCGCGGACCGCGACGGGCGCCGCGTACGCCTGGGCGACGGCGACCGCGAGGTCGGTGTCGTCGGCGGCGGTGGCGAGCGCGTCGGCCGCGTTGCGCGCGGCGGCGCGGGTGTTGACGACCTCCAGCCAGAGCTGCGCGAGCCGGTGCTTGAGGGCCTGGAAGGAGCCGACGGGGCGGTTGAACTGGTTCCGCTCCCGGGTGTAGCGCACCGTCTCCGTCAACAGCCAGTCGGCGAGGCCGAGTTGCTCCGAGACGAGGAGACCGGCTCCGGCGCGCAGGGCGCGGCGGACCGCGGGGGCCGCGTCGGCGGTGAGGAGGCGGCCCGTCGCCTTCTCGAACGTCACGGCCGCGAGCGGGCGGGTGCGGTCGAAGGAGATGTGGGGCTCGACCGTGACGCCGCCGGCCGTGGCGTCCACCGCGTACAGGCCGTCCGGCGTGGGGACCAGGTACACGTCGGCCGCCGTGGCGTCCGCCACCGCCGTGACGCGTCCGGTCAGCGCCGCGTCCGCCGCCCGTACGTCGGCGAACTCCGTGCCCGGCGCCGCCGACAGCGGGACCGCGAGGGCGCCCACCGTCCGGCCGGACGCCAGGGACGCGAGCAGCGTCCCCGCTTCCTCCGTGTCGCAGCCGAGCAGCGCCTCCGTCGCGATGACGGCGCTGGTCAGGTAGGGCACGGGGGTGACGGCCCGGCCCAGCTCCTCCAGGACGACGGCGGCCTCGCGATGCGTGGCGCCCTGGCCTCCCCGCTCCTCGGGGACGAGGAGCCCGGCGAGGCCCATGGACTCGGCGAGGTTCTTCCACAGGGCGCGGTCGTGCGGCTGGTCCGTCTCGACGCGGGCGAGGACGGTGGCGGCGTCGCTGTGGTCGGCGAGGAGGTCGCGGACGGCCGAGCGCAGCGCCTCCTCTTCCTCGGAGTACAGCAGATCGGGCTGGGTGCTCCGGTTGCTCATCGGGCGAGGTCCTTCCAGGCGACGTCCTTGTCGGTGCGCGGCTCGGGCGGCAGGCCGAGGACGCGCTCGGCGACGATGTTGAGGAGGACCTCGCTCGTCCCGCCCTCGATGCTGTTGCCCTTGGCGCGCAGGTAGCGGTATCCGGCCTCGCGGCCCGCGAAGTCGACGAGTTCGGGGCGGCGCAGCGTCCAGTCGTCGTACAACAGCCCTTCCTCGCCGAGGAGTTCCACCTCCAGGCCGCTGATCTCCTGGTTGAGGCGGGCGAAGCCGAGCTTCATGCCGGCGCCCTCGGGGCCGGGGTGCCCGGCGACGAGCTGCTGGCGCAACCGCTCACCGGTGAGCCGGGCGACCTCCGCGTCGACCCACAGCTTGACCAGGCGCTGGTGCAGGTCGGGCGTGCGCAGTTCGGGGCGCTCGCGCCAGGTCTTGGCGACGATGCCGATGAGGCCGCCCTCGCGCGGGATGCGCATGCCGCCGATGGCGACGCGCTCGTTGTTGAGGGTGGTCTGGGCGACCTTCCAGCCGTCGCCGACCGCGCCGAGCCGGTGGGCGTCGGGGATGCGGACGTCGGTGAGGAACACCTCGTTGAACTCGGCCTCGCCGGTGATCTGGCGCAGCGGCCGGACCTCGACGCCCGGGTCGGTCATGTCGCAGACGAAGTAGGTGATGCCGCGGTGCTTGGGCACGTCCGGGTCGGTGCGGGCGATGAGGATGGCGAACCGGGCGTTGTGCGCGCCGGAGGTCCACACCTTCTGCCCGTTGACGATCCAGTCGTCGCCGTCGCGGACGGCGCGGGTGCCGAGCGCGGCCAGGTCGGAGCCGGCCCCGGGCTCGCTGAACAGCTGGCACCAGATCTCGTCGCCGACCCAGAGGGGCTTGAGGAAGCGCCGCTTCTGGTCGTCGGTGCCGTAGTGCAGGATCGTCGGGGCGGCCATGCCGAGCCCGATCCCGTTGCGCCGGGGCGCGTTGTCCGGGGCGCCCGCCGCTTCCAGTTCGGCGTCGACGACGGCTTGGAGGGAGCGCGGCACGCCGAGCCCGCCGAGCCCCTCCGGGTAGTGCACCCAGGCGAGTCCGGCGTCGAAACGGGCGCCGAGGAAGTCCGCGCGGGGCGTGGTGGCGGGCGGGTGCGCGGCCAGGAACTCCTGGGTGAGGGTGCGCAGTCGGGCGGCGTCGACGCTCATGCGGCGCTCCCTTCCGTACGCGCGGTCAGGCCGGGGATGACGACGACGCGGCCGGTCGTGACGCCGTCGGCGACGCGCTGCACGGCGGACGCGGCCTCGCTCAGGTCGACGCGCTCACTGACCAGCGGCTTGATGGCGCCGCGCGCGGCCAGCTCGGTCAGCTGGCCGTGGCAGTGCGGGATGAGCTTCGGGTTCTTGGTGGCGTACAGGCCCCAGTGCAGGCCCATGATCGTGTAGTTCTTGACCAGGGCGTGGTTGAGCGCGGGGCTCGGGATGGTGCCGCTGGCGAAGCCGACGACGACGATCCGGCCCTCGAAGGCGACCGTCTTGGCGGACTGCGTGTACGCCTCGCCGCCCACGGGGTCGTAGATCACGTCGGCGCCGCGCCCGCCGGTGGCCTCCTTCACGGCGGCGATGACGTCCTCGCTCCGCCGGTCCACGACGACGTCGCAGCCGAGGTCGCGCGCGACCTTGGCCTTGTCGGGCCCGCCGACGACGCCGATGACCTTGGCGCCCGCGGCCTTGCCGAGCTGGACGGCGGCGCTGCCGACCCCGCCCGCGGCGGCGTGCACGAGCAGCGTCTCGCCCTCCTGGAGGCGGGCGCGCTGATGCAGGCCGAACCAGCCGGTCTGGTATCCGATGTGCAGGGCGGCCGTCTCGGCGTCGTCCAGGGCCCCGGGCGCGGGCAGCAGGGCGCGCGCGTCGGCGACGACGTACTCGGCGAGGCCGCCGTGCGGCAGTGCCGGGGTGGCGATGACGCGGCGCCCGTCCTCGGTCTCGCCGCAGATCTCCACGCCGGGCGTGAACGGCAGCGGGGGCCTGACCTGGTACTGGCCCTTGCAGAGCAGCGCGTCCGGGAAGTTGATGTTGGCGGCGCGCACCTTGAGCAGAACCTGCCCGTCGCCGGGCACGGGGCGCTCGATCTCCTCCAGGCGCATCACCTCGCTCGGCTCGCCGTTCTCGTGCACTTGCCATGCCTGCATGCGGGGCCTCCACGGACTGGCTACCAGGTTCACGTCTCAGGCGCATACTAAGCGGTCGCTTGCACCCTTGGGAATGCCGATCCGGGAGTCACGCGCCTCATGGGGCGACTCCGCCAGGCGGTCACTCCCCCTGCCCCGCCCCGCGGGAGGGCCGCGCCCGCACATGCATCCGCTCCCCCTGCGGCCCGAACAGACTCAAGAACTCCGCGGGCCCGTCCGGCGTCGCCCCGAACCAGTGCGGCACCCGGGTGTCGAACTCGGCGGCCTCCCCGGGCCCGAGGATCACGTCGTGCTCACCGAGGACGAGCCGCAGCCTGCCGGAGAGCATGTAGATCCACTCGTACCCCTCGTGCGTGCGCGGGTCCGGCTCGTCCGTGCGCGCCGGTTCGATCACCTTGTACGCCTGGAGCCCACCCGGCTGCCGGGTGAGCGGGATCATCGTCCGGCCGTGCCGCACGATCGGCTTGGCGCGCACACGCGGGTCGCCGACGGGCGGCGCCCCGACCAGCTCGTCCAGCGGCACCTGGTGGGCGCGGGCGATCGGCAGGAGCAGTTCGAGGCTGGGTTTGCGCAGCCCCGCCTCGAGCCGGGAGAGCGTGCTGACCGAGATGCCGGTGGTCTCGGAGAGTCCGGAGAGCGTGGCGCCGCGCTCCTTGCGCAGGGCGCGCAGGCGCGGCCCGACGCCTTCGAGGACGGCGTCCATGGACGCCTCGGGCGCCCCGTCCGGGGAGCGGGGGGAGTTCCGGTTCATTCCTCCATTGCAGTTTCGGCAAGTCTGTTTGTCAATACCGGGGGTCCGAGTGCACCGTCGGGGACAGCAAGGCACTGGCACGTACTCCAGAGGTGGTCACCATGAACAACCGGCAGCACGCACGGGACGCGTACGACGTCGTGGTCGTCGGCGCGGGAGCGGCGGGCCTCGCCGCCGCCCTGGTCCTGGGCCGCTCGCGCCGCTCGGTCCTCGTCGTCGACGCGGGCGAGCCGCGCAACGCGCCCGCCGCGCATATGCACGGCTACCCCTCACGGGACGGCATGGCGCCCGCCGCGTTCCTGGCCGAGGTGCGCCGCGAGGTCGCCGCGTACGGGGTGGAGCTCGTCCGGGGCCGGGTGGCGGCGGCGGAGCCGGACGGGTCCGGCGCCTTCGACGTGACCCTGGAGGACGGCGGCCCGGTGCACGCCCGCCGGCTGGTGATCGCCACCGGTCTGGTCGACGAACTGCCCGAGCTCCCCGGCGTCGCCGAGCGGTGGGGCCGCGATGTGATCCACTGCCCGTACTGCCACGGCTGGGAGGTGCGGGACGAGGCGATCGGCGTCCTGTTCGCGAAGGCCTCCGGCATCCACCAGGCGCTCCTGTTCAGCCAGCTCTCCGACGACGTGACCCTGTTCCTGGACGGCGCGTGCGAGGACGATCTGCCGGACGCCGACTGGCAGCTCCTCGCGGCGGCGGGCGTCAGCGTGGTCAGCGGCAAGCTCGACGGGCTCGTGGTCGGCGGCGACGCGCTGAGCGGGGTCCGGCTCGCCGACGGGCGGGAGTTCGCGCGCTCGGTGTTCGTCGTGGCGCCGCGCATGGTCCCGCGGGACGGGCTGCTCCGCGCGCTCGGCGCCCGCGCCAAGGAGACCCCGGCGGGACCGTTCGTCGACGTGGACGCGGCGGGGCACACCAGCGTCCCCGGCGTCTACGCGGTCGGCAACGCGGCGGGCGCCGCCGAGCAGGTGGTGAACGCGGCGAGCGCCGGTTACCGGGCCGGAGCCACCTTGAACGCGGAACTCCGCCTCGCCGACCTGGAGCGGGTGGCGGAGCGGCGCCGCGCCGGGGTCTTCTCCCCGGAGGGCGAGCGCGCGGTGGCGCGGGCCCGCGAGGCGCACGGCGCGTGAAACAGCCGCGCGGGCATGGCGAGTTGCGCGTCCGGCCGCTATCCATGCCCGCATGACGACTCCCGGCGCACCGCACGGCCTGCCCGCCCCTCCCCCGCCCGGCGCGACGGCGCTGCCGCCCGGCACGTACGACGGCCGGCTCGTCCTGGTGACCGGCGGCGGCACCGGGCTCGGCCGGGCGATCGCCGCCGAGTTCGCCCGGCTCGGCGCCGCCGTCCTGATCGCGAGCCGGAGCCCGGACCATCTGGCGCCCGCGCGCGAGGAACTGGCGGCCGTCAAGGGCGCGGGGCCCGTCACGACCGCCGTCTGCGACATCCGGGACGCCCAGCGCGTCGCCGAGGTCTTCGACGCGGCTGTGGCGGCACACGGCCGCGCCCCCGACGTGCTGGTGAACAACGCCGCCGCCAACTTCCCCGTCCCCGCGGAGGACCTGTCACCGAACGGCTGGCGCGCCGTCGTCGACACCACGCTGACCGGTACGTTCCTGATGACGCGCGAGTTCGGCCGCCGCCACCTCGCCGCGGGCACCCCGGGCGCGGTGCTCTGCGTCGGCGCCTCCTACGCGTGGACGGGCGGGCCCGGCTTCGCGCACAGCGCGGCCGCGAAGGCGGGCGTCAAGAGCCTCGTGGAGACGCTGGCCGTGGAGTGGGGTCCGTACGGCATCCAGGTCAACGGCCTGGTGCCGGGTCTCATGCCGCACGAGGACATGACACCCGACATCCGGACCGGCCTCGACACCGGCACCGGCCACGCCCGGGAGTTCGGCGCCCGGCAGCCCGCGCTCCGGGTGGGCGCGCCGCGCGAGCTGGGCTGGGCCGCGACCTTCCTCGCCTCCCCCTACGCCCGCTTCATCAGCGGGCACACCCTGGTGGTGGACGGCGCGAACTGGCAGCGGCGCGCCGTGGTGAACCCGCCGGTGACGCCGGTGCGCGAGCAACTGGGCCGGGGCCCGTTCCGGGCCGGCTGACGATCGAGGAGAGGGCTCAGCGGATGCGCTGCCCGTACACGTGGTCCACCGTCATCTCCATGAGCACCCGGCGGTCGGAGACCATCACCGCCCGGTACTCGTCCCAGTCCGGGTGCTCGCCCGCGGCCTTGCGGTAGTAGGCGACCAGCGCCTCGACCTCGGGCCCGTGCGGGTCCGTGCCGGGTCCGGTGAGCCGCACCACGCCCTCGGCGGTGGCCCAGGCCCCGGCGTCGGGGGCGGTGACCTCCAGGGCGGCGCGCGGATCGCGGCGCAGGTTCGCCGTCTTGGCCCGGCCCTCGGTCATCGACACGTACAGGGTCTCGGTCTCCCGGTCGTAGAACGGGGTGACGGGCGACAGCTGCGGGCGGCCGTCGGCCTTGATCGTGGCGAGGACGCCGAGGCGGCTCCCGGCGAGCAGGGAACGCGGATCGAAGGGTGCGGTGGTCATGGTCACCTCTCCAGCGGGCGGGGCGGCGGGCCCCGCGGGACGACGCGGTGTGCTGCGCCCATCGTGACCCATCGGCCCCCGTCGCGCGGCCGCGCCGGGGCGGCGGCTCTCGTACGCCGTGGACCTCCGGCGGCCCGCGGCGCACCCGGGAGGCCGGGCTCACGCGCCCCTGAACTCCGGTGGCCTGCGGCGCGCCCGGGCCGTGAAGCCCTCGGCCGCGTCGTCGGAGGTCAGCGTGAGCGCGGCGGCGGCGGCCACCCGGTCGAGCGCCGCGTCAAGGCCCAGGTCGGCGTAGGCGTCGATGTCCCGCTTGACGGACCGCACGGCGAGCGGGGCGTTCGCGGCGATCTCGTCGGCCACCGCGGCGGCGGCGCTCTCCAGATCCGCGCCGGATACCACCTGTTGGAGCAGGTGCAGCCGGTACGCGGTCTCCGCGTCGATCCTGCGGCCGGTCAGCGCCAGGAACTTCGCCCAGCCCGCGCCCGCCTCCCGCGCGATCCGCAGATCGCCGCCCGCGTCGACGGCCACCCCGAGACGCGCCTCGGGCAGCGCGAACACGGCGTCGTCGGCCGCGATCCGTACGTCCGCCATCAGCGCCAGCTCGAACCCGAAGCCCAGGCAGTACCCCCGCACGGCCGCGACGACCGGCTGCGGCAGCCGGGCGAACGCGGCGAACCGCTCGTGCGCCCAGCGGACGCCCTCGTAGTAGGCGTGGCTGCGCGCGGAGCCGCTCGCGCCCTCGATGGCGCCGCCGGGCGCGCTCACGTCGATGCCCGCGCAGAAGGCGCGCCCCTCGGCGCGCAGGAGGACGACGCGAATCCGGTCGTCGAACCGGATCCGGTCGGCCATGACGCCGAGCTGCCGGGTCGACTCCCAGCTCCACGCGTTCAGCTTGGCGGGACGGCAGAGCGTGAGCACACCGACGCCGCCCTCCGCCACGTCGAGCCGCAGCCGCCGCGCGGCACCGTCCGGAATCCGGGTGTCGGTGGTGTCGATCATGCGAGCCCCCTGCTTGCCGGTCGTCCGGATGTCCGCGATACGGCCGCGATACGGCGGTGGTTCGGCGGCGCGCAGCGTAGCGGGACGGGGCCGCGGTCTGAAGGGACGGGACGGCTGGAGACCCGGACCGGATGAGTAGACACTGTCTACTCGGGTGCGGTAGACAGTGTCTATGCAACGGGAGAACAGCGGCGGCAGCCTGCGGGACCGCCTCATCGACAGCGGCGTGGCACTGGTCGACGCGGACGGCGCGGCGGCGCTCTCCCTGCGGGAGATCGCCCGTAGGGCGGGCGTCTCGCACGGTGCGCCGCGCCGCTACTTCCCCACCCACCTGGAGCTGTTGTCGGCGATCGCGCGGCGCGGCTTCGAGGATCTCGGCGCCCGGACGACCGGGGTCGTGCGCGGCGGCGACGCGGACGACCCGCGCGCCCAGGTGGCCGAACTCGCCCGCGTCTACCTCGACTTCGCGCGGCGGCACCGGGGCATGTACGAGCTGATGTTCCGCCACGACGTGCTCGAAAGCGGCGAGCTGGGTCTGCGCGAGACGAGTTTGCCGCTTTTCACGATGCTGGCCGAGCTGGTCGCGAAGGTCCGCCCGGACGCCGAACCGGCCGTCGCGGCGGGCGCGTTGTGGGCGAACCTGCACGGCCTCGCCCAGCTCTGGCGCTGGGGAAGCCTGCAACTCGCGGTGGGCGGCGACACGATCGAGCCGCTGCTCGGCACCGTGCTCGATGCCCATCTGGGGCCGGTGGCGCCGTGAGCGTGCTGTCGTACCGCCGTGTCACGCTCGCCGGAAGCGTCGTCGGAGCGCTGCTCGTCGCCCTCGACGGCACGGTCCTGACGGTCGCCCGGCCCGCGCTCCAGCGCGACCTGGACGCGTCGCTCGCCGAGGCCCAGTGGACGAGCACGGGCTATCTCATCGCGGTCGCGTCGCTCCTCGTCCTCGCGGGGCGGCTCGGCGACCGGTACGGGCACCGGCGCCTCTTCGCCCTCGGCATGCTCGGCTTCGCCGCCGCGTCGGCGGCCATCGGGTGCGCGCCCGGCATCGGCTGGGTCATCGCGCTGCGCGTCGTGCAGGGCGTGTGCGGCGCGCTGCTCCAGCCCGCGACGCTCGGCATGCTGCGGGCGGCGTACCCTCCCGACGAACTGGGCATGCCGATCGCCCTGCGCACGAGCGCGATCGGCGTATCGGCCGCCGCCGGACCGCTGATCGGCGGCGTCCTGACGGCGCAGTTCGGCTGGCGATCGGTGTTCTTCCTGGGGGTGCTGCCCTCGGTGGTGATCGCCGTACTGGTCCTGCGCGTCCGGGAGCCGGAGGCATCGGCGCCACCGGAGCGGTCGGCGGCGGCGCGGCCGGCGGGCCTCGATCCGGCCGGTGCGATGCTGCTCGGGGGGGGCGCTCGCCTGCCTCGTCACGGCGCTGGTCACCCTGCCCGACGCGGGCCGCTCGGCGGTCACGGTCCTGACGACGGGCGGCGCGATCGCCGCGACCGTGGCCCTCGTCCGGCACGAGCGCCGCACGCCGGACCCGCTCCTTCCGCCGTCGGTCGTCGCGTCACCGGTGGTCGTAGCGGCGCTCGGCATCCTGCTCGCCGCCTCGGCCGCGCTGTTCGGCGCGCTGTTCGTGGCCTCGTACTTCCTTCAGGACGTGCTGGGGCTCGACGCGTTCGGCACAGCCTTGTTCATGCTGCCCGCCGCGCTGTGCATGGTGCTCGCGGCGCCGCTCGGCGCGGTGCTGCTGCGCCGTTTCGGGGCGCGGGCGACGACCGGCGCGGGCATGGCCCTGATGACGGTCGGCGTCTTCGCCTTCGGCCGCCTCGACGCGACGGCGACGGCGCTGCCCGTGGGGGCCTGCGCCATCGCCATGGGGACGGGCTTCGGCACCGTCATGGTGACCGCGACGGAGGTCCTCGTCCGCCGGGCGGCGGCGGCCGAGGCCGGGGTGACGGGCGGTCTCCAGCAGACGGCGATGAACGTGGGGCCGACGCTCGGGACGGCCGTCGCCACGACGCTCGTCGTCTCCGGCCGGGACCTGACCGCCTCGATGGGCCCGACACTCACCGTCCTGGCGGTCCTGACCTGCGCGGGCGCCGCCGCCGCGCTGCGACTCCCCCGCGCCAGGCCCGTACCGGCCGAGTGAGGACGTCAGTGCGCGATGGAGTCGATCAGCTCGCGCGCGCCCTGCCGCAGCAGCGCCACCGCCACGGACATGCCGAGGGTCGCGGGGTCGAGCGGCCCGGCCCACTCCTGGGCGTTGAGCACCCGCTTCCCGTCCGGCGTGAACACACAGGCGCGCAGTGACAGATCGCCGCTGCGCTCCGCGCGCGCGTACCCGGCGACCGGGGAGTTGCAGTGCCCTTGCAGCACGTGCAGGAACATCCGCTCGGCGGTCGCCTCCCGCCAGGTGTCCCGGTGCCCGAGCCCGCTCACCGCCTCCAGGGTCGCCTCGTCGTCGGCGCGGCACTGGAGCGCGAGGATGCCGGCGCCGATCGGCGGGCACATGCGCTCCGGTGACAGGACGTCGGTCATCAGGTCCGGGCGGCCGATCCGTTCGAGCCCCGACACGGCGAGGAGCAGCGCGTCCGCGTCGCCCGCGGCGAGCTTCTCCAGCCTGCGGTTGGCGTTGCCGCGCATCGGGACGCACGTCAAGTGCGGGTGACTGGCGGCCAGTTGGGCGACGCGGCGGACGGACGACGTGCCGATGCGGGCGCCGTCCGGCAACTCGTCCAGGGTGCGCCCGTGCGGGTCGATCAGCGCGTCGCGCACGTCGTCGCGCTTCAGGTACGCCCCGAACGTGCAGCCCTCCGGCAGCGGCCGGTCCGCCGGGATGTCCTTGAGACAGTGCACGGCGAGATCGGCCCGGTGGTCGAGCAGCGCCTGGTCGACCTCCTTGGTGAAGGCACCCTTGCCGCCGAGCTTCGCGAGATCGCCCATCCACCTGTCGCCGCTGGTCGTCACGGGGACGACCTCCGTACGCACGCCCGGGTGCAGCGCGGCCAGTTCGGCGCGGACCCGCTCCACCTGGGCGAGCGCCATCGGCGAGGAACGGGAGACGATACGGATCAGCTCGGCAACCATCCCGACACCATAGTGCTTACGCTGCCCCGCATGAACGAGATCGGGGACGACGTGGAAGCGCTGCTGATCGGCGGGCGCGCCGGGGTCGGCAAGACGACCGTGGGCTGGGAGGTGTCGGTGCTGCTGCGCGCCGCGGGCGTGCCGCACGCCGTCGTCGACGGTGACTTCATGGGACAGATCCATCCCGCCCCGGACGGGGACCCGCGCCGCGCCCACATCACCGAACGCAATCTGACGGCGGTCTGGGCCAACTTCGCCGCGACCGGCTGCCGCCGCCTCGTCTACACGAACACGGCGAGCGTGCTCACGGAGACCACGGGCATGTTCGAGCGCGCCATGGGCCCGGAGGTCCGGCTCACCCGTGTCCTGCTCACCGCCACCGACACCACTGCCCGCACCCGCCTCACGGGCCGCGAACTCGGCTCGGAACTCGCCCACGAACTCGCGGCGAGCGCCCGCAAAGCACGGCTCCTGGACCGGGCGTCCCACCCGGCGACGGTGCGCGTGGCGACGGACGACCGGTCCGTCGTCGACCTGGCGCGCGAGGTGGTGGCGACCACGGGCTGGACCGGGCGCGCGGCCTAGGCGGAGCCGAGGGGGCAGGACCGGGCGTGGTACCAGTACCGGCGGGTCTCCGCGCTCTCCTCGTCGCTCCCCTCGGGCGCGCCGCAGGTGCACTGGCCTGCGCGCGGGTCGATGAGAGCGGCGGCGTCACGGTGGCCGGTGTCGCGCAGCTGGACCGCGAGCTGGTGCGCGTAGTCCTCGACGAGGGCGGCGGCGGACTCCTGGGTGCAGCCGCCCCTGCGCAGCTCCTGGACCAGCCGGGAGCGCGCCATCATGGGCGCGGCTCGTCGGGCGCGCTCTCCGCGAGGCGTTGCAGCTCCTCACGGCTCCATCCCGTGATCCGGACGACCTCGTCCTCGTCGCCGGGGCGTACGTCGTCCTGGCGCAGCGCGGCGAGCGCCTCGGTCCGGAGGTCCAGCGAAGCGCCCTCGAGCGCCTCCACGGCTTCCCGATAGCGCTGAGCTGCGAGTTCGAGCTTGGCGGTGTCCACGCCCCGAGTCTCGCACAGCGACCGACCGCGACGCCGCCACACCCGGGAACGGGCGGGGAATGGCGCACGCAGTGCGCCATTCAAGGGGCGCGGGGAACTGCGCGACCAGCCACGACGGCGGGAGAGCCGGGGGCATGGCACAGACACCCGCGGCGGCGGACCGCCCAGGTCACACCTCGCCGCGCACCATCCCCAGCAACCGGTCCAGCACCCGGGGCCCACCCGCCCGCAGACCGTCGTGCTCGAACTCGTTCGTCACCCAGGGCCGCAGCCCCCGGATGGCAGCCGCCGTGCGCAGCGCGTGCCCCGTGTCCACGTACATGTCGTCGTGGTAGACGGCGGCGGCGACGGGCACCTCGTTCGCGGCGAGCCGGGCCGGGTCGTACAGCGGAGCCCAGTCCGTACGGCCGGCCAGGATCTCCGCCACCTCCCGGAGAGGGCGAAGCGCCGGGTCGACATCGAACTGCCAGGGGTGGATCGACTCCCCGGTGAACATGAGCGCCGCGCCGGACGCGAGCGACTTCTCACCGTCGAACTGGGGGAATTCGCCCCGTACCCGCTCGGCGGCCCAGCCGGTGGCCCGCCCGCCCTGGGCGTAGATCGCCTCGTGCAGCAGCGCGTAGATCGGGTGGCCGGCGTAGGACAGGGCCGACGCGACCTGCTCCTGGAAGGAGTCGGAGAGCGCGCGCCCGCCCGGGGTCGGCACGAACGCGTCCTCCAGGAGGTAGTGGAGGCGGTCGCTGCCGTCGCTGCCGCCGAGCCAGATCCCCAGGGACTGGAACGCCTCCAGGGTGAGCCGGTACCCGTTGGGGAGGACCGGCTCGTGCTCGGCCACGTACGCGGCGATCTCCCGCGCCCGTTCGACGTCCATCGGGTAGCGGGCGTAGTGCGCGCGGACCTTGCGTTCGATGCGCGGGTACGCGGCCCGGTACACGTCGTCCGCGTCACCGTCGAGGGTCGGCAGGCCGCCGGTGATGAGCGCGGCGCCGAGCCCTTCGGGCGCGGTCGACAGGTAGCGGACGGCGCAGAAGCCGCCGAAGCTCTGGCCGAGGATCGTCCAGGGCGCCCCGCCGGTGACCTCGCGGCGGATCAGTTCGCTGTCGCGGACGATCGCGTCGGACCGGAAGTGGGCGAGGTGGGCGGCCTGGGCGGCGGCGTCGCCGCGCAGCGGGAGCGTCTGCCGGTTCACGGGGCTCGACGCGCCGGTGCCGCGCTGGTCGAGCAGGAGGACGCGGTGGTCCTGGAGGGCGCGGCCGAGCCAGGCCTGCTTGCCGGAGAACCGGTTGGCGCCGAAGCCGGGGCCGCCCTGGAGGTAGAGCAGCCAGGGCAGGTCCTCGTTCTCGCGCCCCGCGGCGACCGCTTCACGCGCGTAGACCTCGATGTGTTCGCCGTCCGGGGCGTCGTGGTCCAGGGGGACGGAGAAACGGCGGTCGGTGAGAACGACCCCGGGCTGGCGGTAGCTGACGACGCTCAAAGCGGCTCCTGTACGGGAGTTCTGCAAACGGTGCGGGCTGACCGGATTCCGGACGTCCGGGGCCGCGCCCAGTTCAGCACACGGTCGTCGGCGGCGTCAGCGGGGGCCCAGGCTGGAGCCGCGGACGACCAGTTCGGGCTGGAGCACGACGCGGCGGTGCGCGTGCTCCGCGCCTTCCGGGTGGTCGGCGGCGGCGATCTCCTCCAGGAGGAGTCCGGCGGCGAGGGAGCCCATGGTGACGGCGGGCTGGCGCACGGAGGTGAGCGGTACGGCCGCGGCGGCGGCGAACTCGATGTCGTCGTAGCCGACGATCGCCACGTCCTCGGGGACCCGTACCCCGGCCGCGTACATGGACTGCAGGACGCCGAGGGCGAGGAGGTCGTTGGCGCAGAAGACGGCGGTGGGGCGGTCGGCGAGGCCGAGGAGGCGGGCGCCCGCGTCACGCCCGGCGGCCACGTCGAGGCGTTCGGTCGGCAGTTCGTGCAGGGCGGTGGCGGGCAGCCCGGCCTCGGCGAGTGCGCGCAGGGCGCCCACGCGGCGGTCCGTGACCTGGTTGAGCGCGGGCGGGCCGCTGACGTAGGCGATGCGCCGGTGCCCGGCGCCGACGAGATGGCGCACGGCGAGGGCGCCGCCGGTCACGTCGTCCACGGAGACCGAGCACTCCGTGGCGCCCTCGGCGACCCGGTCGACCAGGACGAACGGGATGTCGTGGCGCCGGAACGACTCGACGGTGCGGCCGGTCGCCTCGGCCGGGGTGAGCAGGACGCCGCGCACCCGCTGCTCGGCGAAGAGCGACAGGTACTCGGCCTCCTCCGAGGGGCTCTGCGCGCTGTTGCACACCATGACGCCGAGTCCGGCGTCGCGCGCGGCCCGTTCGGCGCCGCGCGCGACGTCGACGAAGAAGGGGTTGCCCATGTCGAGGACGAGCAGGCCCATGATGCGGCTGCGGCCCGCGCGCAGCTGGCGGGCGGACTCGCTGCGGACGTAGCCGAGCCGGTCGATGGCCGCGAGGACGCGGGCCCGCGTGTCGTCGGCGACGGTCGTGGGCCGGTTGATCACGTTCGAGACCGTCCCCACGGACACCCCGGCGACGCGGGCGACGTCCTTGATCCCCACGGACTGTGCCATCGGGCGTGGACCTCCAGGTGAGCGGGTGCGGCACAGGGATTCTACGGGGGCCGGCCCGGCCGGCGTCCGGCTGAGAGCGAGGGGGTACGGCGGGCACGCGCGGGAGGCGGCGGGCAGGGCCGCCCAAGCGGGACGCGCTCCACACTTGAATCGTTTCGCATCGCGCTTCGGACACTTCCGCGCGAGGCGGCAGCACCTGTCGCTTCAGTCTGCACAGGAGTGTTTCGTGCACACCTCTTGCCACGCGTCACGGCTGCCCGTAGGTTCCTCCACCCCGCATTGAATCGTTTGAAACTGTTCAATCGGACGCCGAGTCATTGACCGAGGAGAACCATGAGCCTGCGCCGTCGGACCGTGCTGAGAATGGGCGCCCTGGCCGGGGCCGCGACGGCGCTGCCGCTCTCCGGCGCGGCGGACGTCCTGGCACAAGGGCTCACACCGGGGCTCGCAGCGCGCAACCTGAGCCGCCCCGCGTCCGCCGTGCGCCCCAAGTTCCGCTGGTGGTGGCCGGACGCGCTGGTCGACACCGGGGAGATCGCCCGCGAGATCCGGCAGATCGCGGCGGCCGGGTTCGGCGGCGTGGAGATCGCCGCCGTCACGCACAGCATGGACACGCAACTCGACACCGTCCGCCACGGCTGGGGCACCGAGGCCTGGCGGTCGGCGGTGGAGGCGGCGCTGCGCGAGGCGAAGAAGCAGGACGTGGTGGTCGACCTGACGATCGGCCCCGCGTGGCCCGCCGCCGTGCCGTCGATCACGCCGGACAGCAGGGCGGCGGCGAAGGAACTCGCCCACGGCTTCGCGGTGGTGGAGCCGGGCGGCGCCCACGACGGGCCGGTCCCGGCCGCCGTCGGCGAGGCCGGGGCGGGCGTCACGGATCAGCGGCTCCTCCTCGTCCAGGCGATACGGGTGACGGCGGGCAGCTCACCGACGGCCGTGCCGGTCCGCCTCGACCAGGCCACCGTCACCGACGTCACCGCGCACGTCACCGGCGGCCGCATCGCGTGGGCCGCGCCCGACGACGGTGCCACCTGGCTCCTGGTCGCCTACTGGGAGCGGGGTTCGGGCCAGCGCCCTGAGGGCCGCGACCACACCACGCCGCTCGCCTACGTCGTCGACCACTTCAGTGACGCGGGCACCCGCGCGGTCACCGACTTCTGGGAGCGGCACATCCTCACGCCCTCGATCCGCAAGCTGCTGAAGGACGCGGGTGGCACGCTCTTCGAGGACTCCATCGAGATCGAGACGGACGCGACGCTGTGGACCCCGGCGCTGCCCGCCGAGTTCGAGCGCCGCATGGGTTACTCGCTCCTCCCCTACCTCGCGACGTTCGTCGAGAAGAAGGAGAAGTACGTCTTCGGCTTCGAGGCGGCGCTCGACAAGGCGATCCGGCGCGATGTGATGGAGGTCGTCACCGAGCTGTACGTCGAGCATCATCTGCTGCCGCTCCAGAAGTGGGCGCACACGCTCGGCCTGAAGCTGCGCATCCAGCCGTACGGTCTGGAGACGGACGCCGTCTACAAGTCCGCGCTGCTCGACGTCACCGAGGGTGAGTCGCTCGGGTTCAAGAACCTCGACGACTTCCGCTGCCTGGCCGGCGGCCGCGACATGGGCGGCAAGCCGCTGGTGTCGAACGAGGCGGGCGGCACGGCGGGCGGCGCCTACTCCACCACGTGGACGGACACGCTGAAGAAGCTGGTCACGCAGTACGCGGCCGGGGTCAACCAGGCCGTCTTCCACGGCTTCGCGTACGCGGACGCGCCCGGCGCGCAGTGGCCGGGCTTCGCGGCGTTCTCCCCGTACAACGGCGCCGCGGGGTACGGCGAGGCGTGGGGCCCGCGCCAGCCGCTGTGGCGGCACACCCCGCAGGTCGCGGACTTCCTGGCGCGGGTGCAGCAGGTGCTGCGGACCGGCGTGAACAGGGTCGACATCGGCATCCTGCGGCAGAAGGGGTACGCCGGTTCCGGGCTCGGGGCGCCCTGGTTCACCAGCGACGGCGTGCCCGTCGGCTGGACGCACACGTTCCTCAGCCCGCGCCTGCTCGACCTGGAGTCGGCGGTGGTGCGCGGCGGCCGGTTCGCGCCGGACGGGCCCGCGCTCAAGGCGCTGCTCGTCGACGGCGACATCATGATCAACCGGGAGCACACGCTCCAGCTCGACGTCGCGGAGAAGCTGCTCAAGTACGCCCGCGCGGGCCTCCCGGTCATCGTCGTCGGCGACTGGTCGGACGCGCATGTGCCCGGCTTGGCGGGGCCCGGCGACAATGAGCGATTGCGTCAACTCATCGCCCGTTTGCAGCAGTTGAAGAACGTGCACACCGTCGCGGACCGGCCCGACGTGCCGGAGGCCATCGCCGCGCTCGGCCTCACCCGCGACGTCGAGTACGCCGAGTCCTCGATGCTGCTGCACGCGCACCGCGCCGACCGCGACGCCGACTACTTCTTCTTCGCCAACGACGCCGTCAGCAAGAAGGGCTCGACCGGCACCCGCATCATCCACGACGTCACCCTCACCGCCCAGGTGAGGGGCGCGGTCCCGCACCGCCTCGACCCGTGGACCGGCACGCTCACCCCGGTCGCCCTCTACACACGCACGGCGGACGGCCGGATCCGGCTCACCGTCGACCTCCGGCCGGGCGCCGTGACCGTCGTCGTCCTGGCCCGGCCCGCCGGCTCCGCGCCGGTGCGGCACGCCACCGCGACGCAGGCCGACGCCGTCCACGCGACCGCGGGCGGGCACCTGGAGATCCGGGCCTCGGCCCCGGGCGCGTACACCACCACGCTCGACAACGGGCGCACCGTCACCACGAAGATCCCCGCCGTGCCCGCGCCCCTCCCCCTCACCTCGTGGACGCTGACGGTCGACGACTGGCGGCCGGGTGCGAGCGCGACCGGGACGGCGCACGTGCGGCACGAGCTGACTCCGGACGCGCTCGCCCCCTGGACGGAGCTGCCCGGCCTCGCGGACGTCTCCGGGATCGGCACCTACCGCACCACCGTGCGGCTCGGCCGGGAGTGGACGGCCGCGCACGGCGCGCTGCTCGAACTCGGCGGCGTCTTCGACACGTTCACCGTCCGCGTCAACGGGCACGCGCTGCCGCCCGTCGACCAGCTCACCCGCGTCGCCGACCTCGGCGACCGCCTCCGCCCCGGCGCCAACACCCTGGAGATCGAGGTGGCGACGACGCTCCTCAACCGGCTCCGCGTCAGCCGCCCCGCCGTGTTCGGCGGCAGCAAACCGCAGGCCTACGGGCTCACCGGGCCCGTCCGCCTGGTCCCGTACGCGCGCGCCACCGTGCGCGCCTGAGCACCCCCGCACACACCCCCTGAACACCCCTGCACACACCCCCTGAACACACCCCTGAGCACCTTCCGCAGGGAGCACGTCCAGCACGTCCGCAGCACCCCCCACCATCACAGAGCACCTTCACCGTCGAAGGGACACCTGAAAGATGAGCAGCGACATCCGCCGCAGGACCGTACTCGCCGCGACCGCGGGCGCCGTGCCCGTCGTGGCCGCCGCCGGCACGTTCGCGGGGGCCGCCCCCGCGCAGGCCGCCGCCCCCACCGCGGCGCCGGGTGAGGACGGCGCCGTCACCGGGCTCACCGTCGAGCACCGGACGCTGCCGCTCGGCACGGACGCCGCCCGGCCGCGCCTCGGCTGGCAGCTCGGCGCGGAGCGGCGCGGGCTCGCGCAGGGCGCGTACCGGATCCGGGTCGCCACCTCGCCCGCCCGGCTGAACGGCTCACGGGCCGACGTGTGGGACAGCGGGCGGGTGGTGTCGTCCGACTCCGTCGCCGTCCTGTACGACGGGCCGCGACTCCGGCCGTCGACGCGGTACTTCTGGAACGTCTCCGTCTGGGACGACAGGCACCGGCCGGTCGGCACCTCCTCCGCGGCCTGGTTCGAGACCGGGCTCCTGAGCACCGACGGCGTCGCAGGCTGGGACGGCGCGCAGTGGGTCGGCATGAAGGGTAAGGCCCCGAACTCGGCGGGCGCGCCGCTCCTCCGCGCCGAGACGCCCTTGCGCAGGGGCAAGGTGAGCGAGGCACGGCTCCACATCAGCGCGCTCGGCGTCTACGAGGCGTATGTGAACGGCGAGCGCGTCACCGTCCCGCAGGACGGCGGCCGGGCGGTCGAGCTGCTCACGCCCGGCTGGACCAACTACGACATGACCGTGAACTACTTCACCTACGACGTGTCCGACCTGGTGGCGCGCGGCCGGTCCGTGACGCTCGCCGCCGTCCTCGGCAACGGCTGGTACAACGGCCGCGTCTCCGAGGGCAGCACCTACTACGCGAAGGACGGCAAGCCCCTCGCCCTCAAGGCCAAGCTGCTCGTCCGCTACGCCGACGGCTCCACGCAGAGCATCGTCACGAAGCCGGGCGAGGCATGGCGGGCCACCGACACCGGCCCCTACCGCGCCGACGACATCTACGACGGCCAGACGTACGACGCCCGCAAGGAGCTGGACGGCTGGACCGCGAACGGTTTCGACACCCGGGGCTGGGCGGAGGTCGAACAGGTCGGCTACGCCGCCGAGTTCCCCGGGGCCAAGCTCACCGCCTACCCGGGCGAGAGCGCCCGGCTGATGGAGGGCTGGGACCGGCACCCGCGGTCCGTCACCGTCTACAGCGAGGTCACGGGGCGGTCGACGAGCGCCAACGGCAAAGGCCGCGTCGTGCCCGACCCGGCCCGCTCCACCGACAGCGCGCCAGGGCCCGTCACTTTGCGGGCCGGTGACACCGCCGTCTTCGACCTCGGCCAGAACATGGTCGGTGTCCCCCGCTACTCGCTGCGCGGCCCGGCCGGCGCGGAGGTCGTCGTCAGGTTCGGCGAGATGCTGAACGACGACAGCGCGGGCGCGGACGGCCCGGTCGGGTCGCTGTACCGGGCCAACCTGCGCAGCGCCAAGGCGACGAGCACGTACCTCCTCAAGGGCGCGAAGGACGGCGAGACACATCAGGACTCGCTCACCTTCTACGGGTTCCGCTATGTGTCGGTGGAGGTGTCGACACCTGGCGCCGAGGTCACCGTCTCCGGGCTCACCGGCAAGGTCGGCACCTCGGCCCTCCGCGACATCGGCAGCGTCACCACCGACGACGACGCCATCAACCAGCTGATCAGCAATGTGCGCTGGGGGCAGCGCGGCAACTACCTCTGGGTGCCCACCGACTGCCCGCAGCGCGACGAACGGCTCGGCTGGACCGGCGACACCCAGGTCTTCTCGAACACCGGCCTCTACAACACGGACTCCGTCGCCTTCCTCAGCCACTTCCAGTCCATCCTGATCGAGTCGCAGAAGATCTACGGGGTGGACGGCGCCCAGTTCACGGCGGTCGCGCCCGGCAACCGGTACAACGCGGCGGCACCCTGCAGCGGCTGGGCGGACTGCGGCGTCATCGTGCCGTGGACGGTGTGGCAGATGAGCGGGGACGCGACCATCGTCGACCGCAGCTGGGAGGCGATGGTCCGCTACCTCGACTGGATCGAGCGGAAAGGCGGCGACACCTACGCGGGGCAGGGCGCGATCTTCGCCGACTGGCTCGCGTTCCAGAACACCGGCACCCAGCTGATGAGCGACGTCTACTACGCCTACAGCGTGC
The DNA here is from genome assembly GCF_043523415.1 of Streptomyces sp. SGAir0957. Taxonomy (NCBI): domain Bacteria; kingdom Bacillati; phylum Actinomycetota; class Actinomycetes; order Kitasatosporales; family Streptomycetaceae; genus Streptomyces; species Streptomyces sp. SGAir0957. Next base: position 7,408,188 of record NZ_CP027293.1, on the reverse strand, counting down.
GGCTCATGGCCCAGATGGCGCGGGCGACCGGGCGCACGGCCGAGGCCACGGCGTACGAGGACCTGTTCGGGAAGATCCGCCGCGCCTTCCTGGCCAAGTACATCGTGGTCGACGGCGACACGATCACGGTCAAGTCCAGCATCGGCGGGAAGCCGTCCATGGGCGGCGATCCCGAGGACAACAGTCAGTCCGCGCTCCTGTGGGTCCTCAAGCTCGGCTTCTACGACACACAGGCCCAACGCCGCGCTTTGGTCGGCCTGTTGGCGGACAACATCGGCAACGACGCCGCGTACAAGGCCGCCCACCCGGACAGCGCCCGCGTCCAGTACGCGGAGAACACGCTCTCCGTCGGCTTCCTCGGCGTGAACGTCCTCGCGCCCGTCCTCACCGACGAGGGCCGCGCCGACCTCGCGTACAAGCTGCTCCACCAGAACGCCATGCCGTCGTGGCTGTACTCGGTGGAGAACGGGGCGACGACCGTCTGGGAGCGCTGGAACTCGTACTCGGAGGAGGACGGGTTCGGGCCCGTCGAGATGAACTCCTTCAACCACTACTCCTACGGCGCCATCGCGGAGTGGATGTACGCGTACATGGCGGGCATCGCGCGCGACCCGGAGCACCCCGGTTTCCAGCGGTTCCTGCTGCGCCCGCACCTCGACCCGACCGGGGGCGTCACACGGGTCACCGGGCGCCACGAGTCCCCGTACGGCGAGATCACCAGCGCGTGGTCCCTCGCCAAGGACGGGACGCTGACGTACGAGGCGGTGGTCCCCGCCAACAGTACGGCGACGCTCAGCCTGCCCGCCGTGTCGGCGTCCGCGGTGCGCGAGGGCCGCACCCCGCTCGCCTCCGTGGACGGGGTCCGGTTCGTCGGGTTCGAGGACGGCACGGCCACGTACCGGCTGCCGGCCGGGCGGTACCGGGTGACCAGCACGGTGCGCTGACCGCCTGGGTCAGAGCGACCTGCTCGATCCGCGCACCACCAACTCCGGCCGTAGCACGACGTGTTGGTGGCGGTGGTCGGCCGCGCGTTCATCCGTCTCCTGGAGCAGCAGCTCCGCGGCGATGGTGCCGAGGGTGAGCGCCGGCTGGCGCACCGAGGTGAGCGGGACGGTGGCCGCCGCCGCGAACTCGATGTCGTCGTAGCCGACGATCGACATGTCGCCGGGGACCTTGACCCCGGCCGCGTACAGCGCCTGGAGGACGCCGAGGGCGAGGAGGTCGTTGGCGCAGAAGACGGCGGTGGGGCGGTCGGCGAGGCCGAGGAGGCGGGCGCCCGCGTCACGCCCGGCGGCCACGTCGAGGCGTTCGGTGGGCAGTTCGCGCAGGGCCCCGCCGTCCAGGCCCGCCTCGGCGAGCGCCTTCAGGGCTCCCTCGCGGCGGTCCTGCACCTGCTTGAGGTGGGGCGGGCCGCTGACGTAGGCCAGGGAGCGGTGGCCCCCGGTGACGAGGTGACGGACGGCGAGCGCGCCGCCCGACACGTCGTCGACGGAGACCGAGCACCCCGCCTCGTCCCCGGCGACCCGGTCCACCACCACGTAGGGGATGCCGTGGCGGCGGAAGTCGCGCAGCGTCGCGCCGCTCGGGTCGGCGGGGGTGATGAGGGCGCCGCGTACGCGCTGTTCGGCGAAGAGGGAGAGGTACTCGGCCTCCTCCGCCGGGTTCTGCGCGCTGTTGCAGACCATGACGCCGAGGCCCGCGTCGCGCGCGGCGCGCTCGGCGCCCCGCGCGACGTCGACGAAGAACGGGTTGCCCATGTCCAGGACGAGCAGCGCCATGATCCGGCTGTGCCCGGCGCGCAGCTGGCGCGCGTACTCGCTGCGGACGTAGCCGAGCCGGGCGATGACCTGCTGGACGTGGCGCCGGGTCGGCTCGGACACCCGGTGGGGCTGGTTGAGGACGTTGGAGACGGTGCCGACGGAGACTCCGGCGACCCGGGCCACGTCCTTGATGCCGACCGCCGCGCGCTCACGCAAGGTGGAAGACCTCGGTGAGCGGGCGCATCGCGGCGTCCGGGGCCTGCCCGTCGAGCTCCTCGAAGAAGCCGGACATCTCCGCCTGCCAGCGGGCGTTGACGTCCGTGGCGTCCATGGCGGCGCGTGCCGCGTCGAAGTCCGCCGTCTCCAGGTAGCCGACGAGCAGGCCGTCCTCGCGCAGGAAGAGCGAGTAGTTGTGCCAGCCGGCGGCGGTCAGCGCGTCCCTCATCTCCTGCCACACGTCGTCGTGGCGGACGCGGTACTCGTCGATCCGGTCGGCTCTGACCTTGAGCAGAAAGCAGACGCGCTGCACGGACACTCGGAACGCTCCCTCAGAACTCTAGAACCCAGAACTCAGAACCCAGAACTTGGAACTCAGAACTAGGGACTCAGAACTTGAACTGGTCGATGTTGGACTTGTCGAAGACGGTCGGCTTGCCGAGGGAGACGACGCCGTCCTTGCCGATGGTGAATTCACCCAGGTCACCGGCCTTGTAGGTCTCGCCCTCCTTGCCGGTGATCTGCCCGGACTCCAGGGCGACGGCGGTGTGCGCGGCGAGCGCGCCGAGCTTCGCCGGGTCCCACAGTTCGAACGCCTCGACGGTGCCGTTCTTGACGTAGGCGCGCATGTCGTTGGGCGTGCCGAGGCCGGTCAGCTTGACCTTGCCCTTGTACTTCGAGCCCGACAGGTACTGGGCCGCCGCCTTGATGCCGACGGTGGTCGGGGAGATGATCCCCTTCAGCTTCGGGTGCTCCTGGAGGAGCCCCTGGGTCTGCTGGAACGACTTCTGCGCGTCGTCGTCACCGTAGGCCGTCGTGACGAGCTCGATGTCCTTGTACTCGGGCTTCTTCAGCTCGTCCTTCATGTAGTCGATCCAGGTGTTCTGGTTGGTGGCCGTCTGGGCCGCCGAGAGGATCGCGATCTCGCCCTTGTTGCCGATCTGCTTGGCCATCTGCTGCACCTGGGTGCGGCCGAGGTCCTCCGCGCTGGCCTGCGAAACGAACACGTTGCGGCAGTCGGGCTTGGTGTCGGAGTCGTAGGTGACGATGCTGACGCCGTTCTTCATGGCCTGCTTCAGCGCGGTGCACAGGGCGCCCGGGTCCTGCGCGGACACGGCGATGGCGTCGGCCTGCTGCTGGGTGAGGGTGTTGACGTAGGAGACCTGCCCTGAGGTGTCGGTGCCGCTGCTGGTGCCGACCTCCTTGTAGGTCGAGCCCAGTTCCTCGACGGCCTTCTGGCCGCCGTTGTCGGAGGTGGTGAAGTACGGGTTGTTGACCTGCTTGGGCAGGAAGGCGACCGTGAGGCCCTTCTTGGTGGCGGCGTCCGGGTCGGCCTTGCCGGCCGCGTCGGACTTGGCCGCCTCCTTGTTCGCGTCGTCCTTCGTCGTGCCGCCGCAGGCGGTGGCGCCGAGGACGAGCGCGGTGGTGACGGCGAGCGCGGCGGTGAGCCGACGGGTTCTGGCGGTGACGGTCACGGTCCGGGACATGGCGGTTCCTTACGGGTGGCGGGTGGTACGGGGTCTGGTGCTACGAGGCGGCGGGCGCCGGGGGCGGTGGCGCGGCCGTGGTCCTGCGGCGCGCCCTCGCCTGGGCGAGCTGGCGGCCGACGCGCGGGGCGAGCACGGAGATGATCAGGAGGACGCCGGTGACGACGATCTGGGACTGCGCGGAGACGTTGAGCAGGCTCATCACGTTCTGGAGCGTGCCGAGCAGGAACACGCCCGCGACGGCGCCGCCGAGCGTGCCCTTGCCGCCGTCGAAGTCGATGCCGCCGAGCAGGACGGCGGCGATGACGGAGAGTTCGAGCCCGGTCGCGTTGTCGTAGCGGGCACTTGCGTAGTGCAGGGCCCAGAAGACGCCGGTCAGGGCGGAGAGCACGCCGGTCGTCACGAACATCGACAGCTTGAGCCGCTTGACGCGGACGCCGGAGAACCGGGCCGCCTCCTCGCTGGCGCCGATCGCGAACAGCGAGCGTCCGACGCGGGTGGCGTGCAGGACGACGACGGCGATCGCGAGCAGCACGAGGAAGGGCAGCGCCGCGTACGGCAGGAACGTGGAGCCGAAACGGCCCGCGCCGAAGTCGAGGTACTGCGCGGGGAAGTCGGTGACGGAGTCCGAGCCGAGAACGATCTGGGCGATGCCCCGGTAGGCGGCCATGGTGCCGATGGTGACGGCGAGGGACGGAAGGCCGAGGCGGGTCACGAGCAGGCCGTTGACCAGGCCGCAGACCAGGCCGAGGACGAGACAGAGGGGGATGATCGTCTCGATGGCCATGCCCTCGTTCCACAGGGCGCCCATGACGGCCCCGGAGAGCCCGGCCGTCGAGCCGACGGACAGGTCGACCTCGCCGGAGATCACCAGCATCGTCATCGGCAGCGCGATCAGGGCGATCGGGAGGGTGTTGCCGATCAGGAACGAGAGGTTGAGCGCGTTGCCGAAGTTGTCGACGAACGAGAACGAGCAGAGCAGCAGCACGATGAGCAGGGCGCCGACGGCGGTGTCCCAGCGCACGGCGTTCCTGAGGCGGTCGGGCACGGCCTTCTGAGGGGTCTCGGGCATGAGGGTCTCAGGCATGGCGGGCGCTCCTCATCTGTGCGGCCTGCTTGCGCAGCACTGCGGCGACCCGCAGGGCCAGGATCCGGTCGACGGCGATGGCGAGCAGCAGCAGGACGCCGTTGATGGCGGTGACCCAGACGGAGCTGACGCCGATGGCGGGCAGGACGCTGTTGATGGAGGTGAGCAGCAGGGCGCCGAGGGCCGCGCCGTAGACGGTGCCGGAGCCGCCGGTGAAGGCGACGCCGCCGACGACGACGGCGCTGACGACGGTGAGTTCGTAGCCGTTGCCGGTGCCGGAGTCGACGTTGCCGAAGCGGGCCAGGTAGAGGGCGCCCGCGAGTCCGGCGAGGGCGCCGCACAGAACGTAGGCGGTCATGATCCGCTTGCGGACGGGGACACCGGCGAGGGAGGCGGCCTCGGGGCTGGAGCCGAGGGCGTACATGTCGCGGCCGCTGCGGTAGCTGCGCAGGTAGTAGCCGACGCAGAGCAGGACGGCGCCGGCGAGGAGCGCCAGGTAGGGCACGACCCACAGGCCGTCGTGGCCGAAGTCGACGAACGCGTCGGGCAGGTCGGCGGCGACGATCTGCTGCGAGCCGACCCAGATGGAGTCGATGCCGCGGACCACGTACAGGGTGCCGAGGGTGACGACGAGCGCGGGCACCTTGCCGAGGCTGACGAGCGCGCCGTTCAGGACGCCGAACACGGCGCCGACGGCGACGGCGTAGAGGACGGCGATGAGCGAACTGCCGCCGCCTTGCAGGTAGTCGCCCGCGGCGAACGCGGAGATGCCGAGGACGGAGCCGACGGACAGGTCGACGTTGCGGGTGATGACGACAATGGCCTGGCCGGTCGCGACGAGGACCAGGATCGTGGCGTTGAGCAGCAGGTCCTTGACGCCCTGCTCGGACAGGAACTCGCTGTTGGAGACCTGGGTGGCGAGCAGCATGAGCACGAGGACACCGGCGACGGCGATCTCGCGGGCCTTGAACACCTTGTCGATGAGGCGGCGCCCGGCGGTGGGCTCGGGAGCGGAGTGCTCTCGCACTGGTGGTGCGGTAACAGTCATTTCGCGGCCACCTCAACGGGCCTCAGGGGCGCAGGGAACGGCGCGAGCAACCACGAAGCACGCGCGCCCGCGCACGAACGGTCAAGGCCCGACGGCGCATGGGCGGACATCAGGCAGCCCTCCCCGTGGCCGCGGCCATCACGGACTCCTCGTCCGCCTCGGCCCGGGAGAGTTCCGCGGTCAGGCGGCCCTCATGCATGACAAGCACCCGGTCGGCCATCCCGAGGATCTCCGGAAGGTCGGAGGAGATCATCAGGACGGCAACCCCTTCGGCGGCCAGCGACGACAGCAGCCGGTGCACCTCCGCCTTCGTGCCGACGTCGATGCCGCGGGTCGGCTCGTCGACGATGAGGACCTGCGGCCCGGTGGCGAGCCACTTGGCGAGGACGACCTTCTGCTGGTTGCCGCCGGACAGCGTGCCGACGACGTCCGCGAGGCGCGCGTACTTGACCTGGAGCCTGACCGACCAGTCGAGCGAACGGCTGCGCTCGGCCTTGCGGTTCATGAGCCCGGCGCGGCTGGTGTCGGCGAAGCCGGTCAGCCCGATGTTGCGCTCGATGGACATGTCCATCACCAGGCCCTGGGCGCGCCGGTCCTCGGGGACGAGGGCGAGTCCCGCGCGCATGGCGAGGCTGGGGGCGCCCGGCTTGAGCCGCTGCCCGAGCACCTCCACGGCGCCGCCGTCGAACCGGTCGACGCCGAAGACGGCGCGGGCGACCTCGCTGCGCCCGGCGCCGACGAGACCGGCGAGGCCGACGATCTCGCCGCGCCGCACCTCGAAGGAGACGTCGGTGAAGACGCCTTCGCGGGTCAGGCGGCGCACACTGAGCGCCACGTCGCCGGTCTCGGTGTCCTGCTTGGGGTACAGCTCGTCGAGGTCGCGGCCGACCATCCGGCGCACGAGGTCGTCCTCGGTGAGTCCGTCGAGGGGTTCGCTGACCACCCAGGCGCCGTCGCGCAGCGTCGTGACGCGCTGGCAGAGTCCGAAGATCTCCTCTAGGCGGTGCGAGATGAACAGGACGGCGGCGCCCTGTTCGCGCAGGGTGCGGACGACGCCGAAGAGGCGGGCGACCTCGCTGCCGGTGAGCGCGGCGGTCGGCTCGTCCATGATCAGGACGCGGGCGTCGAAGGAGAGCGCCTTGGCGATCTCGACGAGCTGCTGGTCGGCGATGGACAGGCCGCGCGCGGGCTGGTCCGGGTCGAGCGCCACCCCGAGCCGCGCGAACAGGTCGGCCGTGGCCCGCTTGACGGCGCGGTGGTCGACGCGGCCGAGCGAGCGGCGCGGCTGGCGCCCCATGAAGATGTTCTCGGCGATCGACAGGTCGGGGAAGAGCGTCGGCTCCTGGTAGATGACGGCGACCCCGGCGTCCCGGGCGTCGGCGGGGCCGTGGAACTCCACCGGGGCGCCGTCGAGCAGGACCGTCCCGGTGTCCGGCCTGTGCACCCCGGCGAGGGTCTTGATCAGGGTCGACTTGCCCGCGCCGTTCTCGCCGGCGAGGGCGTGCGCCTCTCCGGCGTACAGGCGCAGGCCGACGCCGCGCAGGGCGCGCACCGCGCCGAAGGACTTGCTCACCCCCTCCAGCGCGAGCACCGGAGTCGTCTCCGGTTCAGGATGCGTCATTGCATGTCTCCGTGGGTGACGCCGGACGGATGGATCCCCGGCGGTGAAATGTTTCAGTGAAGTTGCCCGGAAGCTAGCCCTGCCCCTCAGGGGAGGTCAAGAGGCGAGCACCGGAAGAACGAGAAAAACCGGCTGCAGCGCGATACACGTCGGTGAACAGCACAATCGCGCGCCGCACTCGGCCTGGTGCCCGACCCCTTGACGCGCCCTGCACCCAGGGTTAACTTCCCAGCGAAGTGAATCGATTCACGATTTCAGAGGTGAACATGCCTGACATCGCCGCCGTGAAGGCCGCACTCGCCAGCCAGCGGATCGAGACGCCGTCCTGGGGCTACGGCAACTCCGGCACCCGGTTCAAGGTGTTCGCCCAGGCCGGTGTGCCCCGCACCCCGTGGGAGAAGCTCGACGACGCGGCGAAGGTGCACGAGTTCACCGGTATCGCGCCCAAGGTGGCGCTGCACATCCCCTGGGACACGGTCGACGACTACGCGGCGCTCGCCGCCTATGCCAAGGGGCGCGGCGTCGAGATCGGCACCATCAACTCCAACACCTTCCAGGACGACGCCTACAAGCTCGGCAGCGTCTGCCACCCCGACCCGGTGGTACGCCGCAAGGCCGTCGGCCACCTCCTGGACTGCGTCGACATCATGGACGCCACCGGCTCCAAGGACCTGAAGCTATGGCTCGCCGACGGCACCAACTACCCCGGCCAGGACGACATCGTGGCCCGCCAGGACCGCCTCGCGGAGTCCCTGGCGACGGTCTACGAGCGGCTCGGCGACGACCAGCGCCTGCTCCTCGAGTACAAGCTCTTCGAGCCCGCCTTCTACACGACGGACGTGCCGGACTGGGGCACCTCGTACGTGCAGTGCCTGAAGCTGGGCGAGCGCGCCCAGGTCGTCGTCGACACCGGCCACCACGCGCCCGGCACCAACATCGAGTTCATCGTGGCGCTGCTGCTGCGCGAGGGGCGGCTCGGCGGCTTCGACTTCAACTCCCGCTTCTACGCCGACGACGACCTGATGGTCGGCTCCGCCGACCCCTTCCAGCTCTTCCGCATCCTGCACGAGGTCGCGAAGAACGGCGGCTTCGACGCGGAGACGAACGTCGCGTTCATGCTCGACCAGTGCCACAACATCGAGGCGAAGATCCCCGCGGTCATCCGCTCCGTCCTCAACGTCCAGGAGGCGACGGCCAAGGCGCTCCTCGTCGACCGCGACGCCCTGACCGCCGCCCAGCGCGCGGGCGACGTCCTCACCGCCAACGCGGTCCTCATGGACGCCTACAACACCGATGTCCGCCCGCTGCTCCGCGAACTCCGCGAGGAGCGGGGACTGCACCCGGACCCGGTCGCCGCGTACCACGCCAGCGGCTGGCAGGAGCGGATCGTGGCCGAGCGGGTGGGAGGCGAGCAGGCGGGCTGGGGCGCCTGACCGCACGCCCGACCCGCCCGCTCCCGGCGATGTGACCGCCCTCCGCCCTCCCTTCTCCCCCTCCCTACCGAAGGAACCCGCATGTCCTCCGCCACCCCTGCCCCCGACGTTCCCCGGGAAGTCGCCGCGCTCCTGGCGCGCTCGAACCGGCTCGGCGCCGACCCCCGCAACACCAACTACGCCGGCGGCAACACCTCCGCCAAGGGCACCGCCACCGACCCGGTCACCGGTACGGGTGTCGAGCTGCTCTGGGTCAAGGGCTCCGGCGGCGACCTGGGCACCCTCACCGCGTCCGGCCTCGCCGCGCTGCGCCTGGACCGCCTTCGCGCGCTCACCGAGGTGTACCCGGGCGTGGAGCGCGAGGACGAGATGGTCGCCGCGTTCGACTACTGCCTGCACGGCAAGGGCGGCGCCGCGCCGTCCATCGACACCGCGATGCACGGCCTGGTGGACGCCGCCCACGTCGACCACCTCCACCCCGACTCGGGCATCGCCCTCGCCTGCGCCGCCGACGGCGAGAAACTCACCGCCGAGTGCTTCGGCGAGAAGGTCGCGTGGGTGCCGTGGCGCCGCCCCGGCTTCCAGCTCGGCCTGGACATCGCCGCGCTGAAGGCCGCCCACCCCGAGGCGGTCGGCTGCGTCCTCGGCGGCCACGGGATCACGGCGTGGGGCGACACGGCCGAGGAGTGCGAGGCGAACTCCCTCTTCATCATCCGCACGGCGGAGACGTTCCTGGCGGAGCGCGGCAAGCCGGAGCCGTTCGGCCCGAGGCTGGAGGGGTACGAGGCGCTGGGCACGGCGGAGCGCCGGGCCCGCGCGGCCGAACTGGCGCCTCACATCAGGGGGTTGGCGTCGCTGGACCGCCCCCAGGTGGGCCACTTCGACGACTCCGACACGGTTCTCGACTTCCTGGCGAGCACCGAGCACCCGCGCCTGGCGGCGCTCGGCACGTCCTGCCCGGACCACTTCCTGCGTACGAAGGTGCGCCCGCTCGTCCTGGACCTGCCGCCGACGGCGGACCTGGACACGGCGCTCGCGCGCCTGCGGGAACTGCACGCCGAGTACCGCGCGGAGTACGCCGCCTACTACGCGCGCCACGCCACCGCGGACTCCCCCGCGATGCGCGGCGCCGACCCGGCGATCGTGCTCGTGCCCGGCGTCGGCATGTTCAGCTTCGGCAAGGACAAGCAGACGGCGCGCGTGGCGGGCGAGTTCTACCTCAACGCGATCAACGTGATGCGGGGCGCCGAGGCGGTCTCCGCCTACACGCCCATCGAGGAGTCCGAGAAGTTCCGCATCGAGTACTGGGCGCTGGAGGAGGCCAAACTCCAGCGGATGCCGAAGCCTAAGCCGCTGGCCACGCGGGTGGCGCTGGTGACGGGTGCGGGCAGCGGCATCGGCAAGGCCATCGCGCACCGGCTCGTCGCCGAGGGCGCGTGCGTGGTCGTGGCCGACCTGAACGCGGAGGGCGCGGCGGCCGTCGCGGAGGAGCTGGGCGGCCCGGACAAGGCGGTCGCGGTCGAGGTGGACGTCACGTCGGAGGAGCAGATCGCGGCCGCGTTCCGGGCCGCGGCCCTGGCCTTCGGCGGCGTCGACCTGGTGGTGAACAACGCCGGGATCTCCATCTCCAAGCCGCTCCTGGAGACGACGGCCAAGGACTGGGACCTCCAGCACGCCATCATGGCCCGAGGCTCGTTCCTCGTGTCGCGCGAGGCGGCCCGCGTCATGCGGCAGCAGTCCATGGGCGGCGACATCGTCTACATCGCCTCGAAGAACGCGGTGTTCGCGGGCCCGAACAACGTCGCCTACTCGGCCACGAAGGCGGACCAGGCACATCAAGTGCGCCTGCTGGCAGCCGAGTTGGGGGCGGACGGCATCCGGGTGAACGGCGTCAACCCCGACGGCGTCGTCCGCGGCTCCGGCATCTTCGCGGGCGGCTGGGGTGCGCAGCGCGCGGCGACGTACGGCATCGAGGAGGAGAAGCTGGGCGAGTTCTACGCCCAGCGCACCCTTCTCAAGCGCGAGGTCCTCCCCGAACACGTGGCGAACGCGGTCCACGCCCTGACAGCCGGCGACCTGACCCACACGACGGGCCTGCACATCCCGGTGGACGCGGGGGTGGCGGCAGCGTTCCTGAGGTGAGCGAGCGAGGAAGGGACCACCCCCGAAACCGGCGCCCCACCAGGGGCGCGGGGAGGCGCGACCAGCCACAACGCACCCGCACGTCGACCACCACGCCAGGGGCGCGGGGAACGGCGCGAGCAACCACGACCCACGGGCACCCGCCCCCGAATCGCCAACGCACAACGGCGCTATCAGGGGCGCGGGGAACGGCGCGACCAGCCACGACCCACCCGCACGTCCACCACCGCACCCCATACGCCCCGCCAGGGGCGCGGGGAACGGCGCGAGCAACCACGACGCACGGGCACCCGCCCCGAATCGCCAACGCACAACGGCGCTATAGGGGCGCGGGGAACTGCGCGACCAGCCACGACCCACCCGCACCCGCGATCGACACATCACCCGCAACGGCGCGAAGGCGACCCATGCCCACCACCCCCTACGCCGCGATAGACCTGGGCGCATCGAGCGGCCGGGTCATCACCGCCCAGGTCACCAGAGACACCCTCACCCTGGAAGAAGCCCACCGCTTCCCGAACACCCCGACCCGCACCCACGAGTCCCTGCACTGGAACATCCTCGGCCTCTACGAGGGCATCCTGGAAGGACTCCGCAAAACGGGGGACCCGATCCGCTCCCTGGGCATCGACAGCTGGGCCGTCGACTACGGCCTCCTGGACGCGACCGGCGCCCTCCTGGGCAACCCGCACCACTACAGAGATCCCCGCACGAACACCGTCGCCGAGCACGTGTGGACCCGCATACACCCCGCGGAGCTGTACGCCGAGACGGGCCTCCAGCACGCCCCGTTCAACACCCTGTACCAGCTGGCGGCGGCCCGGGACACCCCCCAACTGGCGGCAGCGCGAACGCTGTTGCTGATCCCGGACCTCCTCACGTACTGGCTGACAGGAGAGCGCGGCACCGAGCTGACGAACGCCTCGACCACCCAGCTCATCGACCCGCGCACCCGCGACTGGGCGCACGGCGTAGCCGCCCGCACCGGCACGGACCTGACGCTTTTCCCCCCGCTGCGCAACCCGGGCGACTCCGCCGGGAACCTGCTCCCGCACGTCCTGGAGGAGACGGGCCTGACGGGCCCCGTCCCGGTGGTGACCGTCGCGTCGCACGACACGGCGTCGGCCGTGGCCGCGGTACCGGCGGCCGAGGGCACGCACTTCGCCTACATCTGTACCGGCACCTGGTCCTTGGCGGGCCTCGAACTGGATACCCCCGTCCTGACCGAGGAGAGCCGCGCGGCGAACTTCACCAATGAGCTGGGCATCGACGGCACGGTCCGCTACCTGCGCAACATCATGGGCCTGTGGCTGCTGCAAGAATGCCAACGCGCTTGGGGCGACCCGGACCTGTCCGCCCTCCTCGACGGAGCGGCGCAGGCCCCCGCTCTGCGCTCGGTCATCGACGCGGGCGACCCGGCCTTCCTGCCCCCCGGCGCCATGCCGGCCCGGATCGCCGCCGCCTGCCGCACCACGGGCCAGCCCGAACCCCGTAGCCGCGCGGAGACGACCCGCTGCATCCTCGACTCGCTCGCTCTCGCGCACCGCAGGGCGCTCGCGGAGGCGGCGCGGCTCGCCGACCGCCCGGTGGACGTGGTGCACATCGTCGGCGGCGGCGCCCGCAACGCGCTGCTGTGCCAGCTGACCGCGGACGCCTGCGGCCTGCCGGTGGTGGCGGGCCCGGCGGAGGCGGCGGCGCTCGGCAATGTCCTGGTGCAGGCGCGCGCGGACGGCGTGCTCGGCGACCGGGCGGCGGCCCGCGCGCTCGTGGCCGCCACCCAGCCGCTGACCCGCTACACCCCGCGCGGATCGACCGCTGAGTGGACCGCGGCTGAGGCCCGTGTCGCCGCCCCCTGACCGGGTACGGCTCACGACGTACGCTGCACCCGTCCGATGACCGACCGGCCGACCCGCCGGCCCCCGGCCTTCCGACCCGAACGACCCGACCCAACCGACCCAACCGACCCAACCGAACGAACCGAAGGGGCCACGATGCGTGTCGCGCTCTTCCTGACCTGTGTCAACGACACGCTCTACCCCGACACGGGCCGTGCCGTGGTGAAGTTGCTGACCAGGCTGGGCGTGGAGGTGGACTTCCCGGCGGCCCAGACGTGTTGCGGCCAGGCCCACTACAACACCGGCTATCGCCACGAGGCCGAACCGCTCGCCCGCCACTACTCCGATGTCTTCGGCCCCGGGATCGGTTCGGGCGCGTACGACGCGATCGTCACGCCGTCCGGTTCGTGCGCGGCGATGGTGCGCGAGCTGTATCCGCGCATGGGTGAGCGGGCCCGCGCCGAGGGCCGCGGCGACGGCCTCGCCACGACGCTCGCCCCGGTCGTCCCGAAGACGTACGAGCTGACGGAGTTCCTGGTCGACGTGTTGAAGGTGACGGACGTCGGCGCGTACTACCCGCACAAGGTGACCTACCACCCGACCTGCCACGGCCTGCGCTCCCTCGGCCTCGGCGACCGCCCCACCCGGCTCCTCGGCGCGGTCAGGGGCCTGGAGCTGGTCGAGCTGCCGGGCGCGCAGGAGTGTTGCGGCTTCGGCGGCACGTTCGCCGTGAAGAACGCCGACGTGTCGGCGGCTATGGGCGCCGACAAGGTCCGCAACGCGGAGTCGACGGGCGCGGACGTGCTCTGCGCCGCCGACAACTCCTGCCTGATGCACATCGGCGGCACGATGAGCCGCCTGCGCACGGAGCTGCGGCCGGTCCACATCGCGGAGATCCTGGCGAGCACGGAAGAGGAGCCCCTGGCATGAGCGGCACGACCGGCACGCGCGGTACGAGCGGCACGACCGGCACGAGCGGCACCTTCGTAGGGATGCCCGCCTTCCCGAAGGCCGCGCACGACGCCGTACGGAACACGACCCTGCGCGCCAACCTACGGCACGCCACCCACACCATCCGCGACAAGCGCGCCCGCGCCGTCGCCGAGCTGGACGACTGGGCGCGGCTGCGCGAGGCGGGCAAGCAGATCAAGGACCACACGCTCCGCCACCTCGACCACTACCTGGTCCAGCTGGAGGAGGCGGTGACGGCGGCGGGCGGCACCGTGCACTGGGCCGCCGACGCCGACGAGGCCAACCGGATCGTGACCCGGCTCGTCAAGGAGACGGGCGAGTCGGAGGTCGTGAAGGTCAAGTCGATGGCGACGCAGGAGATCGGCCTCAACGAAGCGCTCGAGGAAGCCGGGATCGCCGCGTACGAGACCGACCTCGCCGAACTCATCGTGCAGCTCGGCAAGGACCGCCCTTCGCACATCCTCGTCCCCGCCATCCACCGCAACCGCGGCGAGATCCGCGCCATCTTCGAGAAGGAGATGGGCGCGTGGGGCCGCCCGGCCCCCGAAGGGCTCACGGACACCCCCGCCGAACTCGCCGAGGCCGCCCGCCTCCACCTGCGCGAGAAGTTCCTGCGCGCCAAGGTCGGGATCTCGGGGGCGAACTTCATGGTCGCCGAGACCGGCACCCTCGTCGTCGTCGAGTCCGAGGGCAACGGCCGGATGTGCCTGACGCTGCCCGAGACGCTGATCTCGGTCGTCGGCATCGAGAAGATCGTGCCGAGCTGGCAGGACCTGGAGGTGTTCCTCCAGACGCTGCCGCGCTCCTCGACGGCCGAGCGGATGAACCCGTACACCTCGACCTGGACCGGCACCACCGACTCCGACGGTCCGCGCACCTTCCACCTCGTGCTCCTCGACAACGGCCGCACCGACACCCTCGCCGACGAGGTGGGCCGCCAGGCGCTGCGCTGCATCCGCTGCTCGGCCTGTCTGAACGTCTGCCCGGTGTACGAGCGGGCCGGCGGTCACGCCTACGGCTCCGTCTATCCGGGCCCGATCGGCGCCATCCTCAGCCCCCAACTCCGGGGCACGGCGAGCGAGATCGACGCCTCGCTCCCCTACGCGTCCTCGCTGTGCGGCGCCTGCTACGAGGTGTGCCCCGTCGCCATCGACATCCCCGAGGTCCTCGTGCACTTGCGGGAACGGGTCGTGCAGGGCGGCGACGCGGTCCGGCGCGGCGCGAAAGTGACCCTGAAACCGGCCAAGGGGCACGCGGCGGAGCGCGCCGCGATGCGCGCGGCCCGCTGGGCGTTCACCCACCCGGCGGCGCTCGGCACCGGCCAGCGCCTGGCCTCGCGCACCCGCCGCTTCCATCCGCGTACGGTGCCGGGTCCTGGCCGGGCGTGGACGGCGACCCGCGATCTGCCGAAGGTGCCCGCGGAACCGTTCCGCGACTGGTGGCAGCGGACGAACGGCGGAAAGGACGGCTCCAAGTGACCGGGATGACCGGCGTGAGCGGCAGGGACGTGATCCTGGGCCGGGTGCGGCGCGCGCTCGGCGACGGGCGGGGCGGGGCCCCGGCGTCGTACGCCACGGACATCGAGCGGGACTATCTGCGCGAGCACGGGCGGCGGAATGTCGCCGGGACGGTCGACCTGCTCGCCGAGAACCTGGCGGACTACCGGGCGCTGGTGCACCGGTGCCGGGCCGGGGAGCTGGCGGCGACCGTGGCCCGGCTGCTCTCCGAGCACGGCTCGCGCTCGGTGGTGACACCGGCCGGGCTCCCGGACGCCTGGCTGTCCGGCGCCGACGCCACCCGGGTGATCGACGCGGCCGCGAACACCCCCGCCGAACTCGACGGAGTCGACAGCGTCGTCACCGCCTGCGCGGTCGCCGTCGCCGAGACCGGGACGCTCGTCCTCGACGGCTCGCCCGACCAGGGCAGGCGCCGCATCACCCTCGTGCCCGACCACCACATCTGCGTGGTGCGCGTGCCCGAGCAGGTCGTGTCGTCCGTTCCGCAGGCCCTCGGACGGCTCGATCCGCGCCGTCCGCTCACCTGGATCTCGGGCCCGTCCGCCACCAGCGACATCGAACTCGACCGGGTCGAGGGGGTGCACGGTCCGCGCACCCTGGAGGTGGTTCTGGTGAGCGCGGAGTGACCCGCGCGGTTACGTTGAGTCCATGATCCGGTTCGATCAGGTCACCAAGCGGTACGCGGACGGCACGACGGCGGTGGACGGCCTCTCCTTCGAGGTCGCCGAGGGCGAACTGGTCACGCTCGTCGGCCCGTCCGGCTGCGGCAAGACCACGACGATGATGATGGTCAACCGGCTCATCGAGCCGACGTCGGGCCGCATCTACGTCGACGGCGAGGACATCTCCGCGCTCGACCCGGTGAAGCTGCGCCGCCGCATCGGCTACGTCATCCAGCAGGTCGGCCTCTTCCCGCACCGCACGGTGCTCGACAACACGGCGACCGTGCCCGCGCTGATCGGCTGGAAGAAGGCGAAGGCGCGGGCGCGCGCCGCCGAGCTGCTCGATCTGGTGGGCCTGGACCCGAAGACGTTCGGGGACCGCTATCCGGAGCAGCTCTCCGGCGGGCAGCGTCAGCGGGTGGGTGTCGCGCGGGCGCTGGCCGCCGATCCCCCGGTGCTCCTGATGGACGAGCCGTTCGGCGCGGTCGACCCGGTGGTGCGCGAGCAGTTGCAGGAGGAGTTCCTGCGGATGCAGGCGGCGGTGCGCAAGACGGTGCTGCTCGTCACGCACGACATCGAGGAGGCGGTCCGGCTCGGCGACCGGATCGCGGTGTACGGGCAGGGCCGCATCGAGCAGTACGACACGCCGGGCGCGGTGCTGGGCACGCCCGCGACGCCGTACGTCGCCGAGTTCGTCGGCGCGGACCGTGGCCTGAAGCGGCTGTCGGTCACCGCGATCGAGCCGGACGACCTGGAGCAGCCGGCCGTGGTCCGCCTCGACGCGTCCGCCGCGCAGGCTGCGGCCTTGATGCGCGCGGAGGGGGCGCGCTGGGCGGTGGTCCTGGACGAGAGCGGTGATCTGCACGGCTGGATCGGCGTCGACGAGGCGGCCCTGGCGGGCCCGGACGGCCGGGTCGGCGATCTCGCGCACCGGATGAACGCCTGGGTCCCGGTCGGCGCCCCGCTCAAGCAGGCGTTCGGGGTGATGCTCCAGCACGACGCGGGCTGGGTCGCGGTCCTCGACGGCGCCCGCTTCCTCGGCGTCCTCACCCCGGCCAAGCTCCACGAGGCGCTGCGCCGCTCGGTCGACGCGGACGCGCAGGGTGTGAGCCGCGACGAGGTGGAGTTCGACTCGGTCTCCGACGCCTAGCGCGTCTTTCGAAGGTCCCGCCGGTCCTCTTGGCGCCGCCCGTTCATGACGCGCAGGTTGTCGTCCTGTACGGAGTCGGGAACGGCCCGGTCGGGGCGGTACGGGGCGAGTTCCGCGGCGGGGCGGCCGGTGACGATCTCGCGCGCGGCGAGCCGGCCGAGGACCGGGGCCAGCGTCACCGCGCTGTGCGAGACGAGGTGGTAGAGGCCGGGCGCCGACGCGACCGCGCCGGCCAGCGGCAGCCCGTCGGCCGGGATGGGCCGTACGCCGATCCTGGCGTCCGCGATCCCGGTGCGGGCGAGACCCGGCAGGACGGTTCGGGCGCGCCGGTGCAGTTCCCGGGGCAGCCCGTCGAGAGCGGCCGGTCCGCGCGGGTCGGCCGTGGCGTCGAGGCGTGCGTCGATCTCCCAGGACAGGGCGAGGACGCCGCCCTCCGGTGTGGGCCGCAGATCGACGCCCGGGGCGACGACGATCGCGGCGAGCGGCGGTCCGGGCAGCGGCGCGCTCTCGGCGAGGAGCCCCGGCACCTGGCGCAGGGGCAGCCGTACTCCGGCGAGTGCGGCGATCCGGTCGGCCGCGGGGCCCGCGCAGTTCACGACGGTGTCGGCGCGCCAGGAGCGGGGGCCGGCCGTGACCCCGGTGACCCGCCCGTCGCCGGCCCGGACGAGTCCGGTGACGGCGACCCCGTAGTGCGTCTCGGCGCCGTCCTGCACGGCGGCGTCGAGGAGGGCGCGCACGAAGCGCGGCGCGTCGTACCAGGCGGTGCCGTCGTACACCGCGATCTCGTCGGCGGCGCAGGCCGCGGGGTCGACGGCGGGCGCGAGGTCGCGGAGCGCGGACGCCGGGGCGAGGCGGCAGTCGTGGCCCCAGCCCCGGGCGCGCAGGACGCGTTCACGCAGCGCCCGGTGGGCCGCGTCGCCCTCGGCCCACTGCACGACGGGCGCGGGGTGGAGCCAGGCGGGCCCTTCGAGCGTCGCGGAGAGCAGGCGGTGCTCCTCGGCGCCCTGCCGGTTGAGCCGGTAGTAGGCGTACGGGGTCTTCAGATGGGTGACGTCCGCGGAGAACGTGGCGCCGGAGGTCCCGGACGCGGGCCGCCCGGCCTCGTCCAGGACGACGACCCGGGCGCCCTGCCGGGCGAGGTGGTGGGCGACGCACGCGCCGAGCACACCCGCGCCGATGACGATTACCGCATGGGCGGGCGGGTTCGCGGGCACCAGGGTGTCGAAGGCGTTCGGTTCCATGGCCGGTCCTGTTCGGTGGGTCCGCCGCAAGCGCTCCACTTTCCCGCTCTCCGGCCCCGGCACACCCTCCTGTACCGGCCTACTTCAGCAGCCCCTTGTCGCGCAGGTAGGTGCGGGCGACGTCCTCGGGAAGCCGCCGCCAGCTGTCGACCTGCTGGTTCATGGCGGCCAGATCCGCGGTGGTGAGGACGGGGTTGAGCGCCCCGAGCGCCCCCGCGACCTTCTCGCTGCCCGCCTGCGACCTGTTCACGACGGGCACGATGTAGTCGGCGTTCTGGAGCTTCTTGTCGTCGGTGAGCAGGACGAGCCCGAACGCGGCGAGCGTGGCGTCGGTGGTCGTCGTCAGCACCATCTGGTCCTGCCCGTTCTGCACGGCCTTCTTGGACTGGGTGGTGCCGACGCCCTTCGGGTCGACGCCGGTGACGTCGATCCCGTAGACCTTCTTCAGGCCGGGTGCGCAGTACGGGCGTTGCACGCATTCGTCCCCGGCGGCCAGCCGTACCTTCTGGCCGGAGGCGCCGAGGTCGCTGAGGGTCTTCAGCCGGTGTGCGGCGGCGTAGGAGCGGGTGACGGCGAAGGCGTTCTGGTCGACGGCCTTGCCGGGGTCGAGGACGACGAGGCCTCGCGGCCGGGCGAGCGTGCGCAGCGCCTTCACGGTGGCGTCGAGGTCGGGCGAGCCGACGGGGTCGGCGTCGGCGCCGTGGGTCTTGGCGCCCAGCCAGTCGGCGAACGTGGCGGCGTACTCGGGGACGACGTCGATCTGGCCCGATTCCAGGGCGGGTTCGTACAGCTCGCGGTTGGCGACGGAGAGGATCTCGGTCCCGTACCCGGCGTCCTTGAGCAGCAGTGAGTACATGGTCGCGAGCAGGTCGCTCTCGGTGAACCCGGCGGACCCGATGACGAGGTGCTTGCTGTCGCCGGGCGGCGCGGTCACCTCGCCCCGGTTCTCCAGGGACGGCCCGGTGGCGCACCCGGTGAGGAGGAGCGCGGCCCCGAGGAGCGCCGCGCGTCGGCGGACGGGGGCGCTCATCCGGCGCTCCCCCGCGCCCAGGACGGGGCGCACCGTTCGGCGATCTCGAAGAGCCCTTCGACGACGAGCGCGAAGACGGCGACGAGCACGGCGCCCGCGACGACCTGCGGGGTGCTGGCGAGGTTGAACCCGGCGGTGATGATCCGCCCGAGCCCGCCGCCGCCCGCGAGCGCGGCGATGGTGGCGGTGGCGACGAGCTGCACGGCGGCGATCCGCACCCCGTTGAAGATCATCGGCAGCGCGAGCGGCGCCTCCACCTTCAGGAGCATCTGCCGTCCGGTCATGCCCATTCCGCGCGCGGCCCGCACGGTCTCCCGGTCGACGCCGCGCATCCCGACGTACGCGTTGGTGAGCAGCGGCGGCACGGCGAACAGGACGAGGGCGACGACGGTGGGCCCTTCCCCGTACTGCCCGAGCGGGGTGAGGAGCAGCAGGACGAGGACGGCGAAGGTGGGGACGGCCCGGCCGACGTTGGAGAGGTTGACGGCGAGCGCGCCGCCCTTGCCGAGGTGGCCGAGGACGAGGGCGATCGGCAGGGCGATCAGACAGCTGATGACGAGGCAGACGAGGGTGAGGACGAGGTGCTGGGTGAGCCGGTGCCAGATGCCGTCGTCGCCGGACCAGTGCGCGGAGTCGGCGAGCCAGTTCCAGGCGTCGGTCAGGGTCTTCACGCGCGGCTCGCTCTCGTCCAGGGGGTGAGCAGGCGCCCCACGCCCAGGAGCACCAGGTCGGCGACGACCGCGATGACGACACACAGGACGGACGCGGTCAGGACTTGCGCCTTGAAATACGTGTTCATACCCGCGTAGATCAGGTTGCCGAGACCGCCGTGGCCGACGATGGCGCCGATGGTCACCAGGGAGACGGCGGAGACGGTCGCGATGCGCAGCCCCGCCATGGCGGCGGGCAGGGCGAGGGGCAGTTCGACGGTGAGCAGCAGCCGGACCGGGCCGTAGCCCATGCCGCGCGCGGCCTGCCGGGTCTCCTCGGGCACGGCGCGCAGCCCGGCGAGGATGTTCCGGACGAGCAGGGTGAGCGAGTACAGCACGAGCCCGGCGGTGACGAGCGTGGCGGAGAGCCCGTAGGCGGGCAGCAGCAGCGAGAACATGGCGAGCGACGGGATCGTGTAGAGCACGGTGGTCAGGGCGAGCACGGGACCTGCCGCCCATCCCCACCGCCGGGCGACGACGGCCAGTGGTACGGCGACGACGAGGGCGATCGCCACGGCGATCACGGTGATCTGCAGATGCTGCACGACGGCGTCGAACAGGATGTGCCGGCGCGTGCTCAGGTAGGCGCCGCAGATCCAGTCGTTGCGTGCGAGGCAGTCGTCCGGCGGCGTGGTGGGCACGCGTCCATTTCAGCGGCGGGGGCGGCGGAGGGCGCGCCGGGTGATCCGTTCGGGCGAGCCCGGCCGCCTTCACGAAGGACCGAAAGACAGCGAAACTTCGCCGAAACTTTCGAAGCGGAAGAACACCGCAGGCCCTCGCCTTGAGCGCGGATCACGCGCGCGAAACGCGTTCCGTGCGCTGGTCGCTCGTTAAATCCTTGTTTCGCAATCCTTACCGAAACTCTTGACAGTTGGCAGGGCCAGATCAAAGCTGTCGCCGTCACGAGCAAGAGCACGAGGCAGAAGAGGAGGCACGCACATGAACGACACCCCCGCGCACCGGTTCAGGCTGCTCATCAGCACTGTCTGCGCCGCGCTGCTGGTCGCCGTCGCCGCGCTGGCCCTGCCCGGCACCGCGCGCGCCGACACGACCGTCACCACGAACCAGACCGGCACGAACAACGGGTACTACTACTCGTTCTGGACCGACGCCCCCGGCACGGTCTCCATGAACCTGGGCTCCGGCGGCAACTACAGCACCTCATGGAGGAACACCGGGAACTTCGTCGCGGGCAAGGGCTGGGCCAACGGCGGGCGCAGGAGCGTGACGTACTCGGGGAGCTTCAACCCGTCCGGCAACGCCTACCTGGCGCTGTACGGCTGGACGTCGAACCCGCTCGTCGAGTACTACATCGTCGACAACTGGGGCACCTACCGGCCCACGGGCACGTACAAGGGCACCGTCACCACCGACGGCGGCACGTACGACATCTACAAGACGACGCGGTACAACGCGCCGTCCGTCGAGGGCACCAAGACCTTCGACCAGTACTGGAGCGTCCGGCAGTCCAAGCGGACGGGCGGCACCATCACCACCGGGAACCACTTCGACGCGTGGGCCCGCGCGGGCATGCCCCTCGGCAGCTTCAACTACTACATGATCATGGCGACCGAGGGCTACCAGAGCAGCGGCAGCTCCAACATCACGGTCGGCGGGACCGGTTCGGGCGGCGGGGGCGGAGGCGGCGGAGGCGGCTCGTGCAACGCCACCCTCTCCGCCGGCCAGTCGTGGAGCGACCGCTACAACCTCGACGTCGCGGTCAGCGGCTCCAGCGACTGGACCGTCACCATGAACGTCCCCTCCCCCGCGAAGATCCTCTCCACCTGGAACATCGCCGCGAGCTACCCCAACGCCCAGACGCTGACCGCGAAACCCAACGGCAGCGGCAACAACTTCGGGGTCACCATCCAGCACAACGGCAACACCACCTGGCCGACCGTCTCCTGCAGCGCGAGCTGACCCCCGTCCCCTCGATGGCGAAGGAGCACACCCCCATGCGCGCACGTTCCCTGCTCGCG
Organism: Streptomyces sp. SGAir0957; assembly: GCF_043523415.1. NCBI lineage: Bacteria > Bacillati > Actinomycetota > Actinomycetes > Kitasatosporales > Streptomycetaceae > Streptomyces > Streptomyces sp. SGAir0957. The sequence continues at coordinate 7,386,298 of NZ_CP027293.1, read as the reverse complement.
AGAACGGCCGTCGTCGCCATGGCCGCCGCCGGCACGCTCGCCGTCCACCCCGCCGCGCCCGCGCAGGCCGCCGCCTGCACCGGTTACGTCGGGCTCACCTTCGACGACGGCCCGTCCGGCACCACCCCGGCCCTGCTCAACGCGCTGAAGCAGAACGGGCTGCGGGCCACGATGTTCAACGAGGGCCAGTACGCCGCCGCCAACCCGGCCCAGGTGCGGGCGCAGGTCAGCGCCGGAATGTGGGTCGGCAACCACAGTTACACGCACCCGCACCTGACCACGCTCGGGCAGGCGCAGATCGACTCGGAGATCTCCCGCACCCAGCAGGCCATCGCCAACGCCGGTGGCGGCACACCGAAGCTGTTCCGGCCGCCGTACGGCGAGACCAACGCGACGGTGCGCGCGGTCGAGGCCAAGTACGGCCTGAAGGAGATCATCTGGGACGTCGACTCGCAGGACTGGAACAACGCGAGTACCGACGCGATCGTCGCGGCCGCGGGCCGGCTCACCAACGGCCAGGTCATCCTCATGCACGACTGGCCCGCCAACACGCTCGCCGCGATCCCGCGGATCGCGCAGGGCCTCGCCGCGCGCGGCCTGTGCGCCGGCATGATCTCGCCGACCACCGGCCGCGCGGTGGCCCCCGACGGCGGATCGGACGGGGGCGGCGGCGGTGGGGGCGGCTCGTGCACGGCCACCCTCTCCGCCGGACAGTCATGGAGCGACCGCTACAACCTCAACGTCGCGGTCAGCGGCTCCAGCGACTGGACCGTCACCATGAACGTCCCCTCCCCCGCCAAGATCCTCTCCACCTGGAACATCACCGCCTCGTATCCCAACTCCCAGACCCTGACCGCGAAACCCAACGGCAACGGCAACAGCTTCGGCGTCACCATCCAGCACAACGGCAACACCACCTGGCCCACCGTCTCCTGCAGCGCGAGCTGAGCCCGGCCGCGAGCTGAGCCGGGGCGCGGCCGCGGCGCGGGCTACAGGCCCACGTCGCGGCCGCGCAGGTCCGCCAGGGACTCGCGGCGGACCAGGAGACGGGCCCGCCCGTCGCGGACGGCGACCACCGGCGGGCGGCCCACCATGTTGTAGCCGGAGGCCATCGACAGGTGGTAGGCGCCCGCGACGGGGACGGCGAGCAGGTCGCCCGCCCGTACGCCGGCGGGCAGTTCGACGTCCGCGGCGACCACGTCCCCCGCCTCGCAGTGCCGTCCCACGACCGTGACCCGGGCCTTGTCCGCTCCCGGGGCACGGCCGACGAGCCGGGGCGCGTAGCGCACCCCGTACAGCGCGGGCCTCGGGTTGTCGCTCATACCGCCGTCGACGGCGACGAAGGTGTGCCCGCCCGTGTGCTTGACGGCGACGACGCGGTACAGCGCGATCCCGGCGGGCCCGGCGATGGCCCGGCCCGGCTCGATGATCAGGCGCGGTACGGGGAGGCCCGCGGCGCCGCACGCCGCCTTCAGCTCGGCGCGGACGGTGCGCGCGAGCCGTGCGAGGTCCATGGCGGGCTCACCGGGACGGTAGGCGATGCCATGACCGCCGCCGAGGTCCAACTCCCGCAGCGTGACGCCGTGTTGGGCGCGCAGCCGGGCCATGAGGCCCACCATGCGGCGCACGGCGCTCACGTACGGCTTGACGTCCGTGATCTGCGAGCCGAGGTGGCAGTGGAGGCCCGTCAGGTCGAGCCGGGGCTGGTCGAGGATGCGGGCGATGGCGTGCTGCGCGTAGCCGTCGGAGAGGGACAGGCCGAACTTCTGGTCCTCGGTGCCGGTACGGATCTTCTCGTGGCCGCCGGCGCCGACGCCGGGCACGATCCGCACCATGACCTTCTGGCGGCGGTCGGGGCCGACGGCCGCGGCGATGCGGGCGATCTCGGAGGGGCTGTCGATGACGACGCGGCCGACGCCGTGTTCCAGCGCCGCGTTCAGATCGTGCGGGGTCTTGACGTTGCCGTGCAGGACGATGCGCCCGGCGGGGAATCCGGCGGCAAGCGCCAGTTCCAGTTCTCCGGCGGAGCAGACGTCGAGGCCGAGCCCCTCCTCCGCCGCCCAGTGGACCATGGCCCGGCACAGGAACGCCTTGGCGGCGTAGTGGATCTCCGCCTCGGGGAAGGCGTCCCGGTAGGCGCGGCAGCGGCGCCGGACCTCGTCCTCGTCGAGCACGTAGACGGGGGTGCAGTACCGGTCCGCGACATCGGCGAGGGCGACCCCGCCGACGGTCACGTCACCGGGGCGGGGCTCGGCGGCGGACGCCGGCCACACCGACGACCCGGCCGCCCGGAGCGGGGTTTCGCGAAGAGTCGTCATCACGCCACCGACCTGGCACGGCAGATCCGGTACGAGAGCGCCGACGTACGGGCCGCCGCCGGGGCCGGGGCGGTGAGCTGCGGGTCCACGGTGACGGTGGCCACGCCGAGCGGCCCGGTCAGGGCGCGCAGGGCGGGTTCGGCGAGCCGGATCCACGGCTGGCCGGGGCCGAGCGTCGCGGCGAGCGTCCGCTCGGAGGTGAAGCCGACCGCCGTGCGGCCACCGAGCGGGTCGCGGAAGAGGCGGGCGGCGTATCCGAAGGGGCCCGGCCGGACGGGGACGTACAACGGTCCGGCCGGAACCCGTCCGAGGGGTTCGGGGTCCTCGTCGCCCTCGTCGCACGGGAGTGGTGCCATGGGTTGCCTCCTACGGGATCCGAGCCGGTCCGGCGATGTCCGGGGCCCGGCCGCAGGACGTGCGGCCGGGCCCTCGCCGAGGACGCTATGCCCGCCCGCCCCGGTCCCCCGAGCGGTCCTGACGCGACGCTGACGCGCGGCGCGGCGGCCCTGACGCGTTCGTGACGCGCGGGCGCGCGGGACCGGCCCCGTCAGCCGAGCAGCCGCAGCGCCGCGAGCAGCCGGTCCACGTCCTCCTCGCTGGTGTAGGGGGCGAAGCCGACGCGGACACCGCCCTCGGCGCCCAGGCCCAGGTCCTCCGCGGCGTGCACGGCGTAGAAGGAGCCGGCGGGGGCGTCGACGCCGTGCGCGGCGAGGTGGCGGGCGACGTCGGCGGGGCGGTGGCCGTCCACCGTGAACAGCACGATCGGGGTCGATCCCGCGGGGCGGCCGTGGACGGTGATGCCCGCCAGCTCGGCGAGCCCGTCCGCAAGGCGCTTCGACAGCGCGTGTTCGTGCTGCTCAAGCGCCGCGAACGAGGCGACGAGCCGCTCGCGGCGGCTCCGGCCGCGCGCGTCCGGGTCGAGGTCCGCGAGGAAGTCCACGGCGGCGTGCGCCCCGGCCAGCAGCTCGTAGGGCAGGGTGCCGAGTTCGAAGCGCTCGGGCACCTGGTCGCTGGACGGGAGCAGCTTGTCCGGGCGCAGGGACTCCAGGAGTGCGGCCCGGCCGGTCAGGACGCCCAGGTGCGGGCCGAGGAACTTGTACGGCGAGCAGACGAGCGTGTCGGCGCCCATGGCCGCCACGTCCACGAGGGCGTGCGAGGCGTAGCCGACGGCGTCGACGTGGAACAGGGCGCCCGCCTCGTGCGCGAGCGCCGCGAGGGCGGGCAGGTCGGGGCGGGCCCCGGTGAGGTTGGAGGCGGCGGTGACGGCGACGAGCCGGGTCCGCCCGGACAGCCGCTCCGCGAGGTGCTCGGGGCGCAGCGCGCTCGTCGCCGGGTCGAAGTCGGCCCACTTCACGACCGCGCCGACCGCTTCGGCGGCCTGCACCCAGGGCCGGATGTTGGAGTCGTGGTCGAGCCGGGTCACCACGACCTCGTCGCCCGGCCGCCAGGTCTTGGCGAGGGTCCGGGCCAGGTCGTAGGTGAGCTGTGTGGCGCTGCGGCCGAAGACGACGGTGCCGGGCGCGGTGCCGAGCAGGTCGCCGAGGGCCGCGCGCGCCCCGGCCACGATGCGCTCGGCGTTGTGCTCGCCCTCCGTGGTGCTGCCACGGTTGGCCGTGGGTCCGGTCAGTGCCGCCACGACGGCGTCGATGACGGGCTGCGGCGCCTGTGTGCCGCCCGGCGCGTCGAACCGGGCGGAGCCGGAGGCCAGCGCGGGGATCTGGGCGCGGATCGCGGCTATGTCGAAGGACATGCGTCAACTCCAGGGGGTGGCGGGTACGCCGTACGGCTGCGGCGTACCCCGAGTCTCCCTCACACCCCGGCTACCGCGTCCCGGTGGGCCGCCGCGCCGCCCGCTGCGCCTCGGCGACGTCCGTGATCGGTCGCATCCGGTAGGTGTACGCGTAGTCCCGGTCGGCGAACAGCTTGTACGCGTCGTGGGTGTGCGCGCCCCAGCTGTTGTCGCCGCCGACCCCCATCTGCCGGTGGTTGACGCGCAGGACGACCTCCTCGCGCGGGGTGAGCTGGTAGTCGTGGCGGACGCCGACGGACAGGTCCTCCGGGGTGAAGTGGGAGGCGTTGACCTCGAGGAGCCCGTCGCCCCACACGAGCAGGCCGTGGCCGCGCCGGTCGGTGAGCGCCGCCCAGCGCACGTCCGTCTTGTTGCCGTTCTCCTGCGGCCGGATGTACGGGGTCCACTGGTCGCGCACGGTGGAGGAATAGCGGCCCACGTCGGTGCCGTCCTTGCGGTCCCAGTGGTTCTCTTCGGGGCCGCGGCCGTAGTGGTGCAGGCGGTCGAGGGCGGCGGGCAGGTGCAGGATGGTGCCGACCTCGGGCAGGTAGGGGAGGTTCGCGGCGCCCGGGTGCAGGGTGTTCTCGACCTTGATCTCGCCGTTGCCGAAGACGGTGTAGGTGGTGCTGTACGCCGACGCCGTGGTCGTCGGCAGCGTGCCCTTGACGGTGATGACGACCGCCCGGCCGTCGAGCGGGCGCGCCGTCACCTCCTCGACCTCGCGCCGGGCGCCCGCGTCGCGCCAGGTCTGGTTGCGGGTGTGCTGGCCGTTGCCGTGGTCGTTGTCGGTGGGGGCGCGCCAGAAGTTCGGGATGGCGCCGGTGACGAGCAGCTTCGTGCCGCCCGCCTCGAACGTGGTGATGAGCCCGGTCGCCTTGTCGACGACGACCTTGAGGCCCTTGCGGCCCGTGACGGTGATCTCCGAGGCGCCGTCGTCGTACGACAGCTGCGGCACGCCGGACAGCGGGACGGGCACGACCTCCGGGCTGCCCGCGTCCAGCGGCAGTTGCACGCGGGCCACCTCGAACCCCTCGTCCGCCCACGGGGTGCGCTCCTTGGTCGTGAAGGAGAGCTGGAGGAAGTACTCGGCGCCGGGCTCCGGATGTGCGGGAAGGCGCACCGGGACGGTGATGGCCTTGCTGCTCAGCGGGGCCACGTCGAGCTGCGCCCGGCTCAGTGCGCCGCGCTGGATCACCTGTCCGTCGCAGGCCAGCTCCCAGTTGCCGTGCCAGGCACGGAGGTTGGTGAACAAGTTCTCGTTGTGCAGGGTGACGGCGCCGGCCGCGCCGCCGGCCCGGAGGGTCGCGCCGATCGTCTGGTAGATCCGTTTGACCTCGGCGGCCTTTCCGGTGTGGCCGCGGTCGGGCAGGACGATGCCGTCGCCGCTGAAGGCGCCGTCGTTGGGGTTGTCGCCCCAGTCGCCGCCGTACGCGGGGAACGTCTTGTCCCGCGGCTTCTCCGTCTTGTGGCCCGCGGTGCGGGCGTCGAACCAGAAGCGGACCCCTTCGCCGTCCGGGGTGCGCCCGTCGTCGGCGAGTTCGGCGGCGGACAGCGCGCGGGCGTAGACCCGGGCCCGGCGGACCGTGCCGCTGAGTTCGCGCGTGGGGTTCTCGACCTCTCCGGCCAGGGACAGGGGCGCGGTGGAGCCGGACGGCTTGCGCGTGGTGGTCCTCGTCGCCCTCGCCACGCCGTCCGCGTACAGGGTGAGCGTGCCCTTGTCCGCGTCGAAGACGCCCGCGACATGGTGTTCGACGCCCGTCCAGCCGTCGTCGGGCGTGGTCCAGGACGCCGCGATCCACTGGCCGTCGGCGTAGAGGAAGAACTCGAGGGTCTTCCCGGACTGCTTGAGCGCGTAGTGGGTGTCGCCCTTGGCCAGGATCGGTTGGTCGTAGCCGCGCACGTGCGGCGTCGTCCACGCTTCGAGGGTCAGGGAGCCGCGGAGGTCGAGGCGGTCGTCGCGGGCGAAGACGGTCGCGCCGGAGACACCCTTGTCGCGGCTGAACGAGCCCGACGGGTTGACGATCTGGCCCGTGAGGCGGGCGGGCCCCTCCTCGGTGAGCAGGGTGCGCGCCGGGGCCGGCCAGGTCAGGGCCTGGTCGACGAAGTCCCAGATCCAGCCGCCCTGGAGGACGTCGTGGCGGCGTACGACGTCCCAGTACTCCTTGAAGTTGCCGGTCGAGTTCCCCATCGAGTGCGCGTACTCGACCATCACGTACGGGCGGGTGTCGGAGGTGTCCTTCGCGCGGGCCTCCACCTGGCTCGGCGACTCGTACATCTTGGAGCGGATGTCGCTGACGCCCGGCCGGTCGTCGCCCTCGTAGTGGATGACGCGGGTCGGGTCGTAGCCGTGGATCCAGTCGTGCATGGCCTTGAAGGCGGAGCCGCCGCCCGCCTCGTTGCCGAGCGACCAGATGACGGCGGAGGCGTGGTTCTTGTCGCGGTGCACCATGTTCTGCGCGCGGGCCACGCACACGGTGGTCCAGTCGGCGCGGTCGCCCGGATAGGAGCCGTTGATGCCGTGCGTCTCCAGGTTGGTCTCGCCGACGAGGTAGAGGCCGTACTCGTCGGCGAGTTCGAGCCAGAGCGGGTTGTTGGGGTAGTGCGAGGTGCGCACGGAGTTGATGTTCAGCTGCTTGATGATGCGGATGTCGCGGACCATGTCGGCGCGGCTGAGGGCGGAGCCGCGGTCCGGGTGCATCTCGTGGCGGTTGGTGCCGCGCAGCGAGACGGGCTGTCCGTTGATCCGCATGAGGCCGTCCTTCAGCGCGAACTCGCGCAGGCCGACGCGGTGCGACAGCGTCTCGACGACCTTCCCGCGCGGGTCGCGCAGGCGCAGGACGGCGGTGTAGAGGTAGGGGTCCTCGGCGGACCACAGGCGGGGCGACGGCACGGACTTCGCGCCCTCGACGGTGACTTCCGCCGCGTCGAGTGCGGCGGAGCCGGTCAGCGGCCGGGCCCAGACGGCGTGCCCGTCGGCGTCGTAGAGCTGGGTCTCGACCGTGTACGCCGCCCCGTCGGCGTCGCCCGCGTAGTCCCGCACGTGGGCCGTGACCGACAGCTCCGCCGACGTGTAGCCGTCGCCGAGCGGGGTCTCGATCTTGAAGTCCCTGAGGTGGACCGTGGGCGTCGAGTACAGGTACACGGACCGGAAGATGCCGCTGAGCCGGATCATGTCCTGGTCCTGGAGCCAGTCGCCGTCCGAGTAGCGGTAGACCTCGACGGCGACGTGGTTGGTGCCGTCCCGCAGATACGGCGTGACGTCGTACTCGGCGGGCGTGTACGAGTCCTCGTGGTATCCGGCGAGCTGCCCGTTCACCCACACGTAGTGCGCGGCCTTGACGCCCTCGAAGTGCAGGAAGGTCCGCCGCTCCCGCCAGCCCCCCGGCACGGTGAACGTGCGCCGGTACTGGCCCACCGGGTTGTACCGGGTCGGCGCGGCGGGCGGCTGGGCCTCCTCACCGAGCCCGTTGGCGCCCCACCACGGGTAGGTGATGTTGACGTAGATGGGGTAGTCGTGGCCGTGCAGCTGCCAGGCCGCCGGGACCGGGATGGTCTCCCAGCCGGAGTCGTCGAGGTCGGTGCGGTAGAAGTCGTCGAGCTTGTCGGCGGGCCGCTCCACGTACGCGAACTTCCAGTCCCCGTCGAGGCTCTGCCGGTACGGGGATCTCGTCCGGTCCCCGGTGAGCGCCTGCCGGACGCTTTCGTACGGCATGAGTGTGGTGTGGGCGGGCTCGGTGCCGAGGCGGAAGAGGTCGATGTGCCCGTTCCACTCGTCGCCGCCCGCGGTGACGACGCCTCCCCCCGCGCCGAACGCCCGCGCGCCGGGCAGCACTTGGGGGAGCGCGAGCGCGCCGAGCACGGCCGCCCCCGCTTCGAGGAGACGACGGCGGCTTACGTACATGCGGGACGGGTGCGGCATGGCTGTGCCCTTCCGGCCGGGAGCTCGTGCGGAACCGCGCCCACCCTAAGAACGGAACACAACCGAGACAATAATGACGTCAGATTCTGTCGCTTTCTGATTGCTGATCAGGGAGTCAGGCTTCCGCTTGTCCCCAGGGCGCACCGAGCACGACCTCGTACGGCGACCGTCCGGCCCGCGCCGCGGCGAGCGTCTCCCCGACCGGGAACCGCTCGTCGTCCCAGTCGCTCGCCGACCACTCGTCCTGCCCGGTGGCGATGATCTCGCGGCCCCGCCCCGCGTCGACGTGCACGAACGCGCCGGACACCACCGCCATCACCAGCTCGTCGACCGCCTCCAGGAGCCCGTCGGAGCCGCCGTCGCAGGCGTCGCAGCCGCAGTCGGGCAACAGGCCCACCTGTACGGCCGGTTCACCCGCGCCGATCACGAGAGCCGCTCCCGACACCCCGTCCACGGCGGCGTATCCGAAGACGAGCGGCAGGGCGTCCGCGCGCACCGGCCGCAACCGCACCGCGTCGACCACGGTCACGTCACCGGGCTTGTGCCACAGCCCCGCGAGGTTGTCGGCCTCCTCCGCCACGGCCAGAGCGCCCTCGCACAGCGCCCGCGTCCACGCCTCCGCGCGCGCCGCGAGGATGCGGTACTTCTCCGGGTGCGTGCACCGCTCGTACTCCTCCTCGCGCGCGTCGCGTCCGGCGTGCGGATCCGGCCAGGGCGGCGTGGCCTCCCCGGTCCGGGTGAACGCCTCGGCCACTGCCCTGTGCAGCACGTTCTGCTCCATGACGGGCACTTTACGCAGCGCCCGGCCGCCGGTCCGCGCGCCTCCCCGCTCCATGATCACGGCGTAGTCTTCGAGCGGAACCGGGTCGGTGACGGCGGTGTACGGGGGACACGCGATGACGGAAACAGATACGAGTACGGGTACGGGTACGGGGGCCTGGGCATCGGCGCTCACGTCGGTGGTGGTGTACGCGCGCGGCGCGGTCTGCCGGCGGCGCGCACAAGGCGTCGTCACGGCGGCCGACGGCCGGGTACGGATCGCAGGCCTGCCGCTGACGCTCGTCCCGGGTTCGCTGCGGGCGGCCGTCGTGGACGCGCCGGGCGTACGGGTCGCCGAGGCCCGGGTCGCCGTCGAGGCCGAACCGTCGGCGCCGGACGCACGCGAGGAGCTGCGCCGCGAGGCGGAGCGGCTGAGCGAGGCGCGGCGGGCGGCCGAGGCGCGCCGGGACCGGCAGCTGCGGCGGATCGAGGAGGTCGCGGCGGTACGGCCGGTGCAGCCGCCCCGCAGGCGCGACGACCCGCACCGCCGTACCCCCGTCGAGGCGTGGCTCGGCCTCGCGGACTTCGTGGACGAGCGGCTGACCGCGCTCCACGCCCGGCTCGACGTCCTGGAGGAGGAACTGCGCCGGGCCTCGCACGAGTGGGAGCTGGCCACCGAACGCCTGCGGCACGCCCCGACGGGCTCGGCGCCGGACTCGGTACGCACCTCGGTGTCGGCCGTGCTGACGCTGGAGGGCGCCGGGAGCGACGCGGGCGAGATCGAGGTCGAGGTCGAGTACCGCGTGCCCGGCGCCGTCTGGGTGCCGTCCTACCGGCTGACGCACCGTCAGGGCGAGGACGGCGGGCGCCTGGTGCTGCGCGCGTCGGTCGCGCAGCACACCGGCGAGGACTGGACCGGCGTCCGCGTCGCCCTGTCCACCGCCGACCTGCTCCGCCCGGCCGGGGTCCCCAAGCTGCGCTCGACCCGCATCGGCCGCCGCCAGCCGCCCCCGGCCCCGTCCGGCTGGCGCGAGCCTCCGGCGGGCCTCGCCGAACTGTTCACCGGGTACGACGCGGTCGGGCCGCGGCCGGCCCCGCGGGCGGTCGGCTCCGCGCCACCGCCGCCCCCGGCGCTCCACGGCACCGCCGGGGAAGAGCCGTCCTACGACCTCGCGCCCCCGCAGGGTTACGGCGCGCCCTTGGCGGCCGGCGCCTCCGCGGAGGCACCGGTGTACGGCGCGCCGCCGCCCGCACCCGCCGCGCCCGCCGCACCCGGGTCCGCCCGGCCCCGTTCGGTAGGCAAGGCCAGGGCGGGCCGCGCGCCCATGTCCGCCGGGGGCCCGATGTTCGCCGACGCCCCCGCCGATGCCCCGATGGCGTCCGGCGCCGCGCCCGCGCCGCCTCCCCCGGCCCCGCCCCGGTCCGGGCCGCCGCGCCCCGGCGCCGCAGAGCTGGACTACGGGGAGCTGGTCCTGTCCGGCGCCGACGCGCCCGAGGGGCGGCGGGGGCTTCTCGCGCCGGGCGCGCCCCACGACCGCGCGGCCGAGGGCGACCGGGGACGCGCGGAGGCCGTGCGGTTCCTGCCGCTGCCCGGACACGCCGTGCGGCCCCGCGAGTCGGCCGGTTCCTTCGACCACCGGTACGACGCCGAGGGCCCCGCCGACATCCCCTCCGACGGCGCCTGGCACACCGTCACCGTCACCGAACTGCCGGTCGGCGTGCGTACCGAGTACGTGTGCGTGCCGTCCGTCGAGGAGACCGTGTACGCGACGCTGGTGCTCGCCAACGCCACCGACCGGGCCCTGCTCGCGGGCCCCGTGGACCTCGTCTCGGACGGCGACCACCTGCCCACCACGGCCCTGCCTACCGTCGCCCCTGGCGGCACGGGACGCATCGGGCTCGGCCCGGCCGAGGCGGTCCGGGTCAGCCGCCGCACCGAGCTGCGCGAATCCACGGCGGGCCTGCGCAACACCACCACCGTGCTCGACCACCGCGTCCACGTGGAGCTGGCCAACCGGCTGCCCCGGCCGGTCACCGTCGAGGTCCGCGAACGCGTACCCGTCACCTCCGAGGGCGACATCCGCATCGAGGAACGGGGCGGCTGGAGCGCCCCGCCGGACGGGGGCGAGGGGCCCGAGCGGCCCGTGCCCGGCACCCGCCTCTGGCGGGTGGACGTCCCCGCGGGCGACACCGCCGTGCTCGACGGCGGGCACGAGATCCGCATCCCGGCCGCCAAGGCCCTCGTCGGCGGAAACCGGAGGAGCTGACCATGACCACCGCCCCCGAGAGCGCGGCCCCGGACGAGGCCGCGGCCACCGCTCCGATTCCGCTGCCCGTCACCGCCGTGACCTGCCTGGAGGACCGCGCCCACGTCGAGCGGACGGCGACGCTCGCGCTGCGCCCCGGTGTGCGGCGGCTGCTCCTCGGCCCGGTCAGCGCCCTCGCCGTCGACCGCAGCCTGCACGCGACCCTGACCGGCGAAGTCACCGGCGCCGACGTCCTCGACGTACGCCTGGTGCGGGCCTGGACGCCGCGCTCGCCCGAGCCGCCCGGCGACGAGGACTCCCCGCTGCGCCGGCACACGTACGCCCTCCAGGAGGAGGAGCGGGCGCTGCGGCAGCGTCAGGACCGGCTGCGGGCCCGCCTCGACCTCCTGGAGCGGCTCGCCGCCGACCTGCTGCGCGAGTTCGGCGAGGGCGCGGGGTACGGCGAGAGCGAACCGGAGCGCTGGACCCGCGAGCTGGCGCGCGCCCACGCCGAGCGCGACACCTCCGAGGACGAACTCGCCGTCGTGCAGGCGCGGTTGCGGGCGCTCGGCACGGAACTGGGCCGGGCGCTTGCCGCGTCGCAGGCCGCCGAGGAGGAGCTGCCCGAGCTGACCGCGCACGTCGAGCTGACCGTGCGGGCGGCGGCCGCGGGCGAGGCGGAGCTGCGGCTGACCCACCTCACCCCGTGCGCCCTGTGGCGACCCGCCTACCGCGCCACGCTCGACGCGGACCGGCTGACCCTGCGGACCGACGCGATGGTGTGGCAGCGCACCGGCGAGGACTGGTCCGGTGTCCGTCTGACGCTGTCGACGGCCCGGTCGAGCCTGGCCACCGCGCCGCCCCGGCTCGTCGAGGACCGGCTGACCCTGCGGGACCGGTCCGCCGCCGAACGCCGGACCGTCGACATCGAGGTGCGCGAGGAGGACATCACCGACGTGGGCCCGGCGCCGGTCCCCGGGCTGCCCGGGGTGGACGACGGCGGCGAGGTCCGCGTCCTGCACGCCCCCGTCCCGGCCTCCGTACCGGGTGACGGGCGCGCCCACCGCGTGCCGCTGACCGAGGCCGGCAGCGCCGCGCACAGCGAGTACGTCTGCGCGCCCGAACTCTCGCCGCTGGTCACCCAGGTGGTCCGGTTCCCCAACACCAGTGGGCACGCGCTGCTCGCCGGGCCCGTGGAGCTGGTCCGCGACAGCGGCTTCACCGGCCGCTCCACCGTCGACTTCACCGCGCCGGGCGCCACCGCCGAGCTGGCGTTCGGCAGCTCCGACAGCCACCGGGTGCTCAGGGAGACCGACGAGTCCCGCGACACCACGGGCCTCACCCATCGCACGGTGCTCACCCGCACGGTCCGGCTGCACGTGTCGCGGTTCTCCGCCCCCGACGACACCGGGGACCGCGTCATCACGCTGCGTGAGCGGATTCCGGTCTCCGAGGTCGCGGACGTCGAGGTGCGGCTCCGCAAGGAAGCCTGCTCCCCCGCCCCCGACACGCTCGACGCCGAGGGCATCGCCCGCTGGGACGTCTCCCTGCCGCCCGGCGGCCGCCGCACCGTCACCCTGGTCTACGAGGTGTCGGCGAGCGGCAAGGTCAACGGGCTGTAGCCGCGGGCCCGTCCGGGACAGCGCGCTCCTGTCCCGGACAGCCCGAACCCTTGCCGGACAGGGTCCCGCCTGGCAGTTTCTTGTCCGGCGCCGGCCGCGAGGGGAACACTCGGGGGGACCCTCGGGGCCGCGCCGCACAAGGGGTTCAGCCGCCGCCCGGGGTGGCCGCGCCCGCGGTGGTCCGGCGGATCACGAAGCGCTGGCCCGTCGAACCGTCGCAGGGCCCGACCACCGCCTCCACCCCGGCGACCGGCTGCTCCTTCCGCGCGCCGGCCGTCACGCACTGTTCGTCGGTGACCTTGAGGACGTAGGTGGAGGTGGTGTCCGGCACGCGTTCCACGCGCAGCGGGCTGCCCTGACGGCAGTCGTCGAACGGTTCGAGGAACCCCTTCGGCGGGCCTTCCCGGCGGACCACCAGACAGCCGGGGCCGTGCTCGGGGTGGTACCAGTGGACGCGGTAACGGCCGTCGTCCGTCGCGCGCAGTTCGGTGACGGGCGGGGACGCCGTCGCGCACGCGCGGAACACGGCGACCAGGCTGTCGTACCGCCCTTCCCGGTCCTTGCCGTCGCTGAGGCAGAGGTCGGGTCCCTCCACCGGCCGTACGGTCACGGCTCCGGCGGGCACGTCGGCCGCGCTCCGTCCGCCGTCGTCCCGGAGCGCCTGGACGGCCACGATCAGCAGGGCGGCGCACACCACGACGCCGCCGACGAGCAGCGGGACCCGGCGGCGCGCCCGCACCAGCCATTTCCCGCCACGCCGCAGCTGCCCGCCGGGGGTGGCGGCGCGCGGGCCGTCGGTCGCGGGGTCGCGCGGAGCGGGGGGTGCGGCACCGGATCCGGCGGCGTGCGCGAGGTCCCCGTCGGCCCCGGCCTCCACCCCCGTAGCCAGCCGCTCGCGGGCCGCCTCCCACTGCGTGACCTCCTCCTCGCTCACGCCGCAGGCGCGGACGAAGGCGGTGAGCAGGTCCGCTTTTGGGAGCGCTTCCCTGGCCAGGGCGCCCGCGAGGGTGCTGCGGGCCAGGACGTCGCCGTTCTTCGCGGCGCGCAGCTCCAGCTGGCGGTAGGTGAGGCCGGACGCCTCCTTGCGGTGGCGAAGGAGCGCCACGAACTCCCGCACCGTCCGAACCTCGCCCGGCCCGCCCACCACCTCGTGCGTGCCGCCGCCCCGTGTCAGGTCGTCCACCGCCGCTCGTCCCCCACCCGCCCGGAAGTCCCGTCGAACCGGATCAAGTGTCACCAGCGCCCGCAGCCGCCACAAGGGCCGATCGCGTCAGTCACGGCCCATCGACACCAGCCGGGGGCGCCCCCGCTGCCGACCCGGCCGGAAGGGTGTTTCCTGACGTCAGAGGGGAACCCGGCACGCCGGCATCCCGGTGCCCTCTCGTCCCCCGATCCCCTACCTTCCCCTCCCCCTCCCACCCCTAGGAGCAGAGCCATGAGCGAAGACACCCCGTCCCAGGCGGAGGGCGACGTCGGCGACGACTCCCTCGGCGCCGACGGTCCGGCCACGCAGCAGGAGGAGCACCCGCAGGTGCCGCGCACCACCCCGTCCCAGGCCGAGGGCGAGGCGGACGACGACGCCGAGGGGGCCGACGGGCCCGAGGGCTGACGCCCGACGGGCTCAGCGCGGGCCCGGTCCGCCCGCCGAACCCGTGATGCGGGCGACCAGGTCGGTCCAGCCCGCCTCCAGGCGTTCGAGCGGCATGTCGCACCGCTTCGTCAGGTAGTGGATCAGCGCCGGGTCGAGGTAGCCCATCAGCGCGTGCGCCTGGAGCGCGCAGTCCGCCTCGGGGACGAGTTCGCGCAGCAGGATCGTGACGTGGGTGGCGAGCACCCGGTGCGAGGGGTGGGCGAGGCGGCGCGCGGGTTCCGGCTGCGCGGCGAGGTGCAGTTCCAGCTGGGCGACGGACCAGCGCAGCACGGCCCTGCCGAACGCGAGCAGCCGCTCGTCGGCGGGCGCGCCGGGGCCGAGCGGCGGCGGCCCGCTCATCAGGTCGGCCTGGAGCTGCTTCGTGGTGTGGTCGAGGAGCGCGGTCAGCAGGCCGGTGCGGTCGCCGAAGCGGCGGAAGACCGTACCTTTCCCGACCTGGGCGGCGGCGGCCACGGCCTCCATGGTGACGCCCGCGGGACCGTGCTCCGCGACGAGCCGGGCCGCCGCTTCGAGGAGCCGGGCGCGGTTGCGGGCGGCGTCGGCCCGCAGGCACGGCTCGTCGTCCGCGACGAGGCCGATCGTGAGCAAGGGGGGCTCGCCCACGGGGTCGGGCGACGCCGGGAGAGGGGGCGGGCTCTGGGACATGAACACAGCGTAAAGCATCTCCGGCCGAACTGGACCGCGGTCCGCTTAGGGTGCTAGAACTGTAAACGGACCTCGGTCCGGATCGCGCTCCGGATCGTTTCCGGACCGTAGAGAGTCTTTTATTTCCATCCCTTGGAGTCCCCATGTCTGTTCGTATCCTCGCGCTCGTCGGCAGCCTGCGCGCCGGTTCGCACAACCGCCAGCTCGCCGAGGCGGCCGTCAAGCTCGCGCCCGAGGGTGCCGAGGTCGAGCTGTTCGAGGGCCTGGCCGAGATCCCCTACTACAACGAGGACATCGACGTCGAGGGCAGCGTGCCCGCCGTCGCCGCCAAGCTCCGCGAGGCCGCGCAGAACGCCGACGCGTTCCTGGTCTTCACGCCCGAGTACAACGGCACCATCCCGGCCGTCCTGAAGAACGCCATCGACTGGCTGTCCCGCCCGTACGGCGCCGGCGCCTTCGGCGGCAAGCCCGTCGTCGTCGGCGGCACCGCCTTCGGCCAGTACGGCGGCGTGTGGGCGCAGGACGAGGTCCGCAAGTCCGTGGGCATCGCGGGCGGCAAGATCATCGAGGACCTCAAGATCTCCATCCCGTCCTCCCTGACCCGTTTCGCCGAGACGCACCCGGTCGACGACGCCGAGGTCGCCGAGCAGCTCACCGAGCTCCTCACCCGCCTGCACGGCCACGCGGGCGAGACCGTCGCCGCCTGACCGGCACCACCAGCGCAGGACTGAAGCGGCCCGAGCCCGTGCGGCTCGGGCCGCTTCGCGCGTGTTTGGCGTCAAGAGCCGACCGACTGCCGCAGCCGTGGCAGCAGTTGTTTCCCCACCCTCGCCGTCTCCTCCCGGTACGGGGTGTCGGACAGGACGAAGTGCGTGACGCCCAGCGCGCGGTAGCGGCGCAGCGCCTCGGCGACGTCGTCCGGCGAACCGACCAGCCAGGTGGTCCCCGCTCCCCCGCCGCCGACCTTGCCCGGAGTCGTGTAGAGGCAGGTGTCGAGCACCTCGCCGCGCGCGGCGAGGTCGAGGAGGCGTCGCTGGCCGACGGCGGCCCGCTGCCGCGCCGCCCACGTCGATTCGGTCTCGGCCTCCGCCATCAGCGCGACCTTCTCCTCGGCGGCGCGCCACGCCTCCTCGGTCGTGTCCCGTACGACGGTGGTGATGCGCAGCCCGAACTCCAGCGGCGCGTGCCGCCGCTCCGACTCGGCGCTCAACTTCCGCAACCGCTCGACGCGTTCGGCGATCCCGTCGAGCGGCTCGCCCCAGAAGAGCTGCACGTCCGCCTCGGCCGCCGCCACCCGCTCGGCGGCCTGCGACGCGCCGCCGAAGTAGAGCGCGGGGTGCGCCCGGCCCTCGGTGGCGAAGGGGCCCGGCGCCACCGTCGAGTCCGTCACCCGGAAGTACTCGCCGTGGAAGGTGACCCGCTCCTCGGTCCACAGCCGCCGCACCAGGTGCAGGAACTCCCGGGTGCGGGCGTAGCGCTGGGCCGGTTCGACCGTGGTGTCGCCGTACGCGGCCGGGTTGTCCAGGCCGCTGACGACGTTGACCAGGACGCGGCCCCTGCTGAGCTGGTCCAGGGTGGCGGCCGCCGCCGCGAAGGCCGCGGGCTGCCAGTGGCCCGGCCGGATCGCGACGAGCGGCTTGAACGTCGTCGTGCGGGCGGCCAGGGCGGTGGCGACGGTGAACGTGTCGGGGCGGCCCCACCCGGTGCCGAGCAGCGCGCCGCCCCAGCCGTGCGCCTCGGCCGCCAGGGCGAGTTCGGTCGTGTGCTCGATCGAACCCCAGCCGGCCGTCTTGTCGTCCCCGCGGTGCCCCGGCTCGACGGTGTTGGGGATGTACCAGAGGAACTCCTGGCTCATGGGTCGTCCTCCCTGTTCTCCCGGGTGAGTGGCGTGCTGCCTACTGGTCCAGGCCCAGGTGGTGGCGGAGGGTCGGGCCCTCGTACTCGGTGCGGAAGACGCCGCGTTCCTGGAGGAGCGGGACGACTTGGTCGGCGAAGGTGTCGAGGCCGCCGGGGGTGAGGTGCGGGACGAGGATGAAGCCGTCGCTGGCGTCGGCCTGAACGAGGTCGTTGATGGCGGTGGCGACGGTTTGCGGGGTGCCGACGAAGCTCTGCCGGTTGCCGGTGTTGATGACGAGGTCGCGGATGGACCAGTTGTTGGCGGCGGCCAGCTCCCGCCACTCGCGGGCGGTGGCGAGCGGATCGCGGTACATGCGGACCTGGGCGCGGCCCTCGGCGATGTGGTGCTCACTGACGTCCGGGGCGACGTCGGGCAGCGGGCCCTCGGGGTCGTACGCGCTCAGGTCCCGGTTCCAGACGAACTCCAGGTGCTTGAGCGCGGTGGCGCCGCTGACCTGGCGGCGGCGTACCTCGCGGGCGTGCTCCTCCGCCTCCGCGTCGGTGTCGCCGAGGACGAACGTCGCGGCGGGCAGGATCTTCAGCTGCTCGGGGCGGCGCCCGTACGCGGCGAGGCGGCGTTTGACGTCCGCGTAGAACGCCTGGCCCTCCTTGAGCGTGGCGTACCGGCTGAAGATCGCGTCGGCGCCGGCCGCGGCGAACTCGCGGCCCTCCTCGGAGTCACCGGCCTGGAAGATCACGGGGCGGCCCTGCGGGGAGCGGGGGACGTTGAACTGGCCCTGAATGTCGAAGTGCTGCCCGGTGTGGACGAAGGAGCCCGCCTTCGCGTCGTTCAGGAAGGTACCGGTGGCCTGGTCGGCGAGGATCTCGTCGCCGTGCCAGAGTCGAAGAGTTCGTTCGCGGTGGTCAGGAACTCCTTGGCGCGCGAGTACCGCTCCTCCTTCGGCAGGAAGCCGCCGCGCCGGAAGTTCTCGCCGGTGAAGGCGTCCCAGGAGGTGACGACGTTCCAGGCGGCGCGCCCGCCCGAGAGGTGGTCGAGGCTGGCGAACTGGCGGGCCACCTCGTAGGGCTCGTTGAACGTGGAGTTGATGGTGCCGGTCAGGCCGAGGCGGTCGGTGACGGCGGCGAGCGCGGCGAGGACGGTGAAGGTGTCGGGACGGCCGACGACGTCCAAGTCATATATTTTTCCGCCCTGTTCGCGCAGCCGCAGCCCCTCGGCGAGGAAGAGGAAGTCGAACTTGGCGCGCTCGGCGGTCCGCGCGAAGTGCGCGAACGAACTGAACTCGATGTGGCTGCCGGCCTCCGGGTCGCTCCACACGGTGGTGTTGTTGACGCCGGGGAAGTGGGCGGCCAGGTGGATCTGCTTCAGCGGCTTGCTCATGTCGTTCTTCTCCGTCCGGCTCAGACCGTGGCAGGTGCCGTCGTGGTGGCCGCGTAGCGGTTGGCGGGCCGGGCGAGCCCGAGCAGACCGCGCAGGGTGTCGGCCTCGTACGCGCGCCGGAAGGCGCCCCGGCGCTGGAGTTCGGGGACGAGGCCGCGGGTGATCGCGGGCAGGTCGTGGGCGAGGACGGCGGGCCGCAGCCGGAACCCGGTCAGCCCGGCGGCCCGCAACTCCTGGAGCAGATCGGCCAGTTGGCCGGGCGACCCGGCGAAGATCCGGGCGTCGCTGGTGTACGGCTCGCCTGCGGCGGCGTCGAGGCGGGCTCGGCGGGCCTGCGCGGCGTCCGGGTCGTCGTCGAGGAAGACGACGAGGTCGCCGAAGACGTGCACCAGCTCCCCGGCGCGGCCCGCCGCCTCCTGCTCGGCGCGGATCTCGGCGACGATCGCGCGGGCCTCGTCGGCGTCGTGCGGGGTGACGTAGCCGACGTCGCCCTGCCGGGCCACGAGCCGGTACGGGACGCTTCGGTGGGCGAGGGCGCTGACGACGGGCTGGCCCTGCGGCGGGCGCGGGGTGATCGAGGGGCCCTTCACGCTGAAGTGGCGCCCCTCGAAGTCGATGTAGTGCAGCTTGTCGCGGTCGACGAAGCGCCCGGTGGCCTCGTCGCGGATCTCCGCGTCGTCCTCCCAGCTGTCCCAGAGCCGGCGGACCACCTCGACGTAGTCGGCGGCCTCGTCGAAGAGGTCGCTCACCACCTCGGTGCCGAGCCCGGGGATCGTGCGGCGGCCGAAGTGCGCGGCCTCGTTCGCCCGTGCGGAGACCTGGACGCGCAGCCCCGCCCGGCCGCCGCTCACGTAGTCGAGTGTGGCGACGGCCTTGGAGAGGTGGAACGGCTCCGTGTGCGTGACGATCGCGGTCGGCACCAGGCCGATGTGCCGGGTCAGCGGGGCGATACGGGCGGCCGTCAGGACCGCGTCGAGGCGGCCGCGGACCTGGTCGGTGCGGCCGTCGGGCTCGAAGGGGTGCGAGGACTGGAGGCCGAGGCCGTCCTCGAAGGTGACGAAGTCGAGCAGCCCGCGCTCGGCCTCGGCGACCAGGTCCGCCCAGTACCCGGCGGTGAACAGGTCACGGGGCCGGGCCGCCGGTTCGCGCCAGGAGGCCGGGTGCCAGCCGGTGCCGTCGAGGGCGACGGCGAGGTGCAGCGCGGGGTCAGGAGTGGATGCTGAGGACACAGCTGTGCCTCCCGGAAGTTGCGGCAGGTTCGTAGCTGTATGTCTAACAGGCAGGTGATCGAAATTTCGTTGCAGATGCATGAAATCTGCCCGGGGCCAGAGCCCGCTCATGACGGCGCCCTCCGCCGACGGGTGTCGGGGAGGGCGCCGTTGCGGTGGTGCGGGCCGCTACTCCAGCGGCGTGGCGCGGATCGCGGAGATGTCGAACTGGAGCCGGACCTTCTCGCTGACCATCGTGCCGCCCGCTTCGAGGCGCTGGTTGTAGATCAGGCCCCAGTCGGTGCGGTCGATGGTGGTGGTGCCGTCGAACCCGGACCGCTCGAAGCCGAACGGGTCCAGGACCGAGCCCAGGTAGTCGAGTTGCAGCTCGACGGGGCGGGTGACGCCCTTGATGGTGAGATCGCCGGTCATCCGGAACGTCTCGCCGCCCTCGTGGCTCGTGGCGGTGGAACGGAACACCATCTCCGGGTGGCGCCGCGCGTCGAAGAAGTCCTTGCCGACGAGGTGCGCGTCCCGCTGCTCGACCCCCGTGTCGACGCTGGCGACGCGGATGACGATCTCGGCCCGCGACCGCTCGGGCCGCGCCCCGTCGAAGTAGAGCTTGCTGTCGTAGTCGGCGAAGGCGCCGCGCACCGTCGTCACCATCGCGTGCCGTACGGAGAAGCCGACCCTGCTGTGCGGGCGGTCGATGGTCCACTCGCCGGTCAGGGCGCGCAGCGCCGGGTCGAGGGCGACTCCGGAAGCGGCGGACGCCGGGAAGGGCGTGCCGGGGCCGACGTCGGGCGTCGGCTCGAGGGTCGCGGTCGGGCGACGGCTGAAGATACCCATGAGGTCGTCGTCTCCTTCGAGTCTGATCGGTCCGTGCTATCACGCGGTCGCCGCCCGTCCCCGGCGAGATGGGGGGCCTCGTCCGGGTTCCATGGAGCTGCCCGGAAAGATGCACAGGATCAGCACGAATGAGGATGCACGGAGAGGTGACCCGGCATCACGCAGCGTCAGCGCTCGGCGGCTCCCGTGAAGTAGTGCCCCTTGTCCAGGTCCTCAAGCAGACCGGGCTCCACCGGCTCCCAGCCGAGCAGGGCGCGGGTCCGCTCGGCGGAGGCCGGGCTGTCCAGGCCGAGGAAGTTCGCCAGCCAGGTGAAGTGGGCGGGCGCCTCCTCGGGCGTGATCGAGGCGACGGGCAGGCCGAGGTGGCGTCCGATCACCTCGGCCACGGAGCGGATCGGCACCCCCTCGTCGCCGACGGCGTGCAGCGTGGCGCCCGCGGGCGCGTCCTCCAGGGCGAGGCGGAAGAGACGGGCCGCGTCCGCGCGGTGCACGGCGGGCCAGCGGCTGGCGCCGTCGCCGATGTAGGCGGAGACCTTCTTCTCGCGGGCGGTGGCGATGACGGCGGGGACGAAGCCCTGGTCGCCGTCGCCGTGCACGGTCGGGGGCAGCCGTACGACGGACGAGCGCACACCGCGCTCGGCGAGGGCGACGACCGCGCGCGCGTTGGCCATCCGCTGGGCGGGGCCGCCGCCGGGGTGGCCGGCCTCGGCGGCACCGGTCCGGCCGTCCTCCTCGGTGGCGACCCGGCCGGGCGCGAGGCCGAGGAGTCCGGAGGCGATGACGAACGGGCGGTCGGTGCCGGCCAGCGCCTCGCCGAAGGTCTCGATGGCGCGCCGGTCGGCGTCGGCGGCCTGCTCGAAGCCGCCGCTGAAGGCGATGTCGTGCTTGAAGGCGAGATGCAGGACGCCGTCGGAGGCGGCGGCCGCGTCGCGCAGGGTCCCGAGGTCGTCGAGGGAGCCGCGGACGGCCCGGGCGCCCGCGGCGGTGAGGGCGGCGGCCGAGGCGTCCGAGCGTGCGAGGCCGGTCACCTCGTGACCGTGGGCGAGAAGCTCGGGGACCACGGCGGAACCGATCCAGCCGGACGCGCCGGTGACGAAGACACGCATGAGAAGACCTCCATGAGGCGGGGAGAGAACAGCGATGTCAGTAACTGTCATCGCTCCCTCGACAGTAGCACCGATGTCAGTCACCGTCATCACCTGATGTCAGTCACCGCCATCACATAGGATCGGGGCATGAGCCGATGGGAACCGAACGCGCGTGGCCGCCTGGAGCGTGCGGCGCTCGACCTCTACAGCGAGCACGGGTTCGAGCAGACCACCGCCGCGCAGATCGCCGAACGCGCCGGCCTCTCCGAGCGGACGTTCTTCCGGCACTACGCGGACAAGCGCGAGGTGCTCTTCGGCGGCGCGACGCACATGGAGAAGTTCTTCGTGGAGACGCTCACGGGGGCGCCGGACACGGCCGGGCCGCTCGACGCGATCGCGGCGACCCTGGAAGCGGCCGGCGAACTCTTCGAAGGCCGCTACGCGTTCGCCCGGCAGCGCCAGGACGTGATCATGGCCAGCCCCGAGCTGCGCGAGCGCGAGCTGAACAAGCTGGCGTCCCTGTCCCGGGCGGTGGCCGACACGCTGGAGCGGCGGGGCGTACCGGCCGACACCGCGCACCTCGCGGCCGAAGTGGGCATCGCCGTGTTCAAGGTGGGGTTCGAGCGCTGGATCGGCTCGGACGGTACGCGGCCGCTGGAGGTGTTCCTGGGGGGAGCGCTGCGAGAGGTACGGGAGATGGCCGCGGACCGCTAGGCCCGAGCCACCCCTTTCGGGTTTCGGGCTTCGGGTTTCGGGTTTCGGGTTTCGGGTTTCGAGAAAGCCTGCTCCCTTCTCAAGAAAGCCTGCTCGCTGGAAACGCCGCCTACCTGGCCCGAAGCACCTCGTCCATGCGCTCCGCGCGCCAGCGGCGCAGCAGCTCGTGGAAGGCGACCGCCCCGTGCGGATAGGCGAGGGGCCCGTTCGGGCGGCCCCGGCCTTCCCGGTTGTAGTAGCCGGGGGTGCACTCGGCGTGGAACCAGGCGTGGTCCGGGGCACCCTCGGCGCAGACGGCGATCCAGGCGTCCTCGGCCTCGGCCGTCGGCTCGAGGACGGCGTTCTTCTCCCGCGCGGCGGCGATCAACTCGGCTGCGTGCACGGCCTGTTCGTCCAGGATGTGCGAGAAGTTGACGCTGCTGGCGTTCTGCAGCGGCCCCATCTGGACCAGGTTCGGGAAGCCGTTGCTGAGGAAGCCGTGCAGGGTGCGGGGCCCGCGCCGGGCCCGCTCCGCCAGGAGCTGGATCCCGCCCCGCCCCGTCACGGGCAGCTTCCCCGAGGTGACGCCGGAGACGCCGACGGAGAACCCGGTGGCGAAGATCAGGCAGTCGACCTCGTACTCGGTGGCGCCGACGACGACTCCGCGCTCGGTCATGCGCTCGATGCCGTGGGTCTCGGCGGTGTCCACGAGCGTCACGTCGTCCCGGTTGAACACCGGCAGGTAGAGGTCGGAGAAGGTGGGCCGCTTGCACGCGTACCGGTACCAGGGCTGGAGCGCCGCCGCCGTGGCCGGGTCCGAGACCTCCGCGGTCACCCGGTCCCGGATCCGGTTCATGGCGGCGTGGTCGGCGGCCTCGTACGCGGTCTCGAAGTCCGGTTCGCCGTCGCGGCGGAAGCTGGGCAGGAGCTTCTCCAGGAGTGCGGCGGACGCGGTCCAGCCGTCGGCGACGAGGTCCGTCGCGGCGTCCTCGCCGGAGACGATCCGCAGGAAGTTCTCGCGCCGCTCGGCCGCCCAGCCCGGCCGGTCCGCCCCGACCTCCCCGGCCGTCGTGCGCCGCTGGCCCCGTACGTCGACGGCGGAGGGCGTGCGCTGGAAGACGTACAGGTGGGCGGCGTCCTCGGCGAGCTTCGGGATGACCTGGACCCCGGTGGCGCCGGTGCCGACGACGCCGACCCGCCGGCCCGCGAGGCCCGTCATGCCGCCGTCGGGGCCGCCGCCCGTGTACCCGTAGTCCCAGCGCGAGGTGTGGAACGTGTGGCCCTTGTAGTCCTCGATGCCGGGGATGCCGGGGAGCTTGGGTTCGGTGAGGGTGCCGGTGGCGGTGATGACGTAGGTGGCCCGGAACGCGTCGCCCCGGTCGGTGCCGACGAGCCAGTGGTGGGCGGTGTCGTCCCAGGTCAGTGAGGTGACGGAGGTCGAGAACAGGGCGTCCTCGTACAGCCCCGACTGTTCGGCGATCCGGACCGCGTGGCGCCGGATCTCCTCGCCCGGGGCGTACTTCCACTCGGGCACGTAGCCGGTCTCGTCGAGCATCGGCAGGTAGATGTGCGACTCGATGTCGCAGTGGACGCCCGGGTAGCGGTTCCAGTACCAGGTGCCGCCGAAGTCGCCGCCCTTCTCGACGACGCGCACCCGCAGACCGGTTCCGGCCCGCGCGCGCAGGCGCGCGCCCGCCAGGATCCCGCCGAAGCCGCCGCCGACGACCGCGACGTCCACGAAGTCGTGCACCGGGGCCCGCTCGCCGGTCCCCTCGACGTACGGGTCCGCGGCGAAGTAGCCGAACTCCGCGGTGGTGGACCGGTACTGGCCGGGGCCCTCGGGCCGGACGCGGCGCTCCCGCTCGGCGCGGTAGCGCGTCCGGAGCGCGGCCGTCTCCTGCGGGGTGGGCGGATGGTCGCAGTGCGGGAGGGTCATTGGGCCGGGTTCCTCTCGTGTGGGGACGAGTACGGGGGTGGGCGCGGCGCGGGCAGGGGTGGGCGGCGGGGCCCGGTCTGGGCGGTACCCGGTCTGGGCGATACCCGGTCTGGGCGATACCCGGTCTGGGCGATACCCGGTCTGGGCGATACCCGGACCGGGCGGTGCCGGTCCTGACGGTGCCGGTCCTGGCGGTGCCGGTCTGGGCGTGTCGCGCGGTCTTCGGTACCGTAACCCAGCAACCGGACACCGTTGTCCGGTAGTGGCGGAATCACGCCCCCAACGGGGCGCGATCGCACCCCCGAGCGGGGCGGGATCGTGCGCCGAACGCACCCGGGGCCCGCCGCCGTACCCGTTCACCCGGACACGAAAGGCCCGCGATGCCGGATCTCACCCCCGCCTCCCCGCTGCGCGACTGGCTGGCGGACCCCGCCGCGGGCCGGGTCCTGCGCGGCACGCTCGCCGCCCAGGGCCAGAGCGAGGAGGCCCTCTCCCCCGCCCTCGGCCTGTCGTTGGAGCAGCTCGTCCGGATGTCCGGCGGAAAGTTCCCGGCCGAGCTGGTGGACGTCCTGGTCACCGCCGCCGAGACCGGCCTCGTCCCGGAGGACCTGCCCGCCGCGGCCCCCGCGGAAAAGCCCGCCACCGGCGTCGAGTTGGGCGCTCCCGAACCGTGGGCCGAGCGGGTCACGCCGGGCCGCTTCGACGGCCAGGTCGTCGTCGTCACCGGCGCCGCCTCCGGCATCGGCCGGGCCGTCGCCACCCGGATCGTGCGCGAGGGCGGCCGGGTCGTCGCCGTCGACCTGTCCGACGGCGTCAAGGCGCTCGCCGCCGATCTCGGCGAGGCGGTCGTCCCCGTCACCGCCGACATCACCGCGCCCGGCGCGGCCGAGGCCGTACTGGAAGCGGCGGGCGACCGCGACCGCGACCGCGTCGACGGACTGGCCAATGTCGCGGGCGTCATGGACGACGACGCCGCCGTGCACGAGGTCGACGACACGATCTGGGACCGCGTCATGCGGGTCAACGTCGACGGGCCGATGCGGCTGATGCGCGCCGTCGTGCCCGGGATGCTCGCCGCGGGCGGCGGCCGCGTCGTCAACGTCGTCTCCGAGGCGGCGCTGCGCGGCTCGGCGGCGGGCGCCGCCTACACCGCGTCGAAACATGCCCTGGTCGGCCTGACCAAGGCGTCGGCCTACCAGTACGCGGGGACGGGAGTGCAGGTCAACGCGGTCGCCCCGGGCGCCGTCGCCACCGGCATCCAGGTGCCCGCTCCGGCCCCGTACGGCTCGTCCCGCACCGCGAAGATGCGGGTCGCGATCCCGGGCCTGGCGACGGCCGAGGAGTTGGCCGCCTCGATCACGTTCCTGCTCAGCAAGGACGCGGTGAACATCAATGGCGCGATTGTGCCCTCCGACGGTGGATGGTCGGTGGCGTGAACGAGGCCCCGGACATGCCGGCACAGGACACCCGGAGCAGCCGAGGACGGAGCACACCCCGTATGAGCACACCCAGTATCCGTACACCCCGTATGCGAACGCGCCGTATGCGAACGCCCCGCACGTTGCCCGCCGCCCTGGCGGCCACCGCCGTCCTGCTCGCCCTCACCGGATGCGGCACGGAGAAGGCCACCGGGACGACGGCTCAGGCCGCGCCCGGCGAGGGCAGGCGCATCGGCGCCACCCAGGTCGCGCACGTGAGCGACGTGCACGAGGCCACCGGCATGACGCTTCTGGAGGGCCCGGTCCTGGACGAGCGCGGCCGCCGGCTCACCCTCGTGGACGTGACCGCGCCGCCCGGCGAACCCAAGGTCCTCTCCGTCGACGTGGCGACCGGCAAGCACCAGGGCCTCTACACCGACACGACGGGTGCGTACACCTCCGCCCAGGTCAGCCCGTACGACGGCCGGCTCTACCTGAGCGACTTCGCCACAGGCGCCGTCGTCAGCGTCGCCCGGGACGGCTCGGACCCGCGCACCTTCTTCACAGGCAAGGTCGACGGGGCCCGGATGACCCCGGACGACATCGCCTTCGACGACGCGGGCCACCTCTACATCAGCGACGCCCAGGGCACGGAGCCGGGCGAGTCCGACGGCCGGATCGTGCGTGTCGACCGCGACGGCAAGCGGGCCACCGTCCTGGCCGACGGGCTCGCCCAGCCCAACGGCATCATGTTCGACCCCGGACTGCGCGGCCTGTGGATCAGCGAGCTGGAGAAGGACACCGTCTCCTACCTTCTTCTGGACGCCGAGAAGACGACGGTGACCTCACGCCACGAGGCGATCCACGTCGACGGCGGCCTGGCCCAGACCGACTCGATCGCCGTGGACGCCGACGGCAACCTCTACCAGGGGTTGCACGGCCGCCCGGCCCTCGCCGTCTACAGCAAGTACGGTGCGCGCCTGGCCACTGTCGAGATCCCGGCGAGGGACGCCGAGGGCCTGAGTTCGGCCACCAACGTCGCGATCACGCCGGGCGGCACGAAGGCGTACATGACCGTGAGCGGTCCCGACGGCGGATACGTCTACGGGTTCAGGGCCCTCGGAAAGGGCATCCGCCAGTCGAACGGCGGCTGAGCAACTACCCAGCCCCCCTCCGAACGCCCGTCGCCGACCTGCGCGACGGCCGCCCACCCGCCGACCGCCTACCCGTCAGCCGCCTGCTCGTCAGCCCCCCGCCCGTCAGTCGCCTCCTCCGGCTGGTGCAACGGGCCCACCTCGACGTCGAGCAGTCGCCACGCTCGCAGGGCGACGCGCTCGCGCTCGGCGAGGGTGGGTCCCGCGACGGCGCCGGAGACCATCGCGACCGCCAGCATCAGCTCGTCGGCGGAGAGATCGCGCCCCGCCGGACCGAACCCGGCGAGGACGCTGTGGACGCGCCCGGCGAGGGCCCGCGCCTCCGCCCCGTCGCCGCGTACGCGCAGCAGGTCGACGAAGGCGGTGGAGCGGGTCATGTGCCAGGTGACGACCCCGAGGACGCTCCGGAGGCTCGCGTCCGGCGCGGCGGCGGCCCGCTCGATCTGCCGCACGTTCTCCTCCAGGACGGCCGTGGCGAGCGCCACCCGGTCGGCGAAGTGCCGGTAGAGGCTGCCCTGGCCGACCCCGGCCCGGCGGGCGACGGCGGACAGCGGCGCGTTCAGACCCTGCTCGGCGAAGACCTCGCGCGCGGCGGTGATAAGGGCGGCCCGGTTGCGCGCGGCGACCCGGCGCCCCTGATTGGCCGGGCGTTCTTGCTTCGTCACCTGGTCAGCGTAGTACGGCACCCGGTCCCGCGGACGACGCCGCGATACGAGGCCGGGGCGCCCGGGCGACGCCCCCGCATGAGACGAGACGGGGCCCGCCCTACGGCACGCTCGGTCCGCCCAGATACGTGCCGTGCTCGTCGTACGGCCAGGCGTTGGCGCGGCAGCCCTTGAGGCCGTCGATCTGCTGCATCATCGCGGGCGCGGGCCGTCCGGGTCCGGGGCAGGTCTCGTGGCCGTGGCCGATCCGGTGTCCGACCTCGTGGTTGACGATCAGCGCCCGGTACTCGCGCAGCGGCCCGGCGAACTGCGGTGAGCCCGTGTTCCAGCGCTTGAGGTTCACGATGACCTGGTCGCCGACGTCGCAGTTGACCTCGCCGCGCGTGTGCAGCCCGGCCGCGCCGCAGATCCGGTCGACCGTGTCCGGCGTGGCGATCTTCACCTCGAAGTCGTACGGGCCCGAGGCGACGAGCCGGAAGCCGTCACGCCCGTCGGCCGTCCAGCCGCGCGGATCGCCCAGAATCCCGTCGATCTCCTTGGCGGCGGCCTCGGCCGAGATCCCCGTACCGTGCTCGACCTGCACCTTGTACCGCCGGATCGTGCCCGTCCCGACCGCGGTGCCGGAGGCGGCGGCCGTGTCGAACGTGCCGGGGCCGCTCGTCGGCCCCGGCGAGTGGGACGCGGGCGTCTTCTTCTTCCGCTGCCGCTGCCGCTGCCGCGGGCCGGTGGGCTCCGGAGGCTTCGGCGCCGCGCTCGCCCCGGGCCCCCGGGTCGCGGCCCTCGCCTCGTCGGCCGGACCGGCGGTGCCCTCGTTGCCGTAGATCATCAGCAGGGTCAGCGACGTGATGACCGCGAGCGCGAGCAGGCCGAGCAGGCGCGCCCCACGAGTACGGGCACGGGGTCGGCGGCGGCGTGCGGAGGGCTTCTTGGCGTGGCGCATGGCCCCAGGCTTGGAAACCGATGTGATGGGACGTGGCGCGCCAAGTCACGGAACGATAACGGGCGTCTGGGCCGGGCGGGCAGTAAGACCATTGCGTAACGACTGCCGTCCGCGGGCCCCCGCCCGCCTCGGTGCCACGACCCGCACACGCATACTGAACGCATGTCCCGCGTGCTGCTCATCGAGGATGACGACTCCGTCCGCCGGGCCGTCGAACTCGGGCTCAGACGCCAGGGCCACGAGGTCCGCACGGCCGTGACCGGGGAGGACGGACTCCTCCGCATGGTCTCCTTCCGCCCCGACGTCCTGGTCCTCGACCTGATGCTGCCGGGGATGGCGGGGCTCGACGTGTGCCGCAGGGTGCGGGAGACCGAGCAGCTGCCGATCATCATCGTGACCGCCAAGGGCGACGACGTGGACGTGGTCGTCGGCCTGGAGGCGGGCGCGGACGACTACGTCGTGAAGCCGGTGCGGGCCCGGGTCCTGGACGCCCGGATCCGCGCGGTGCTGCGCCGCGCCGACGCCCCGGTCCCGGCGGGCGCGGCCCCGCGCGTCGAGTCGCACGGCTCGCTCTCCATCGACCGGACCGGACTCGCCGTCGCCCGGCACGGCGAACCGGTCCTGCTCGCCCCCTCCGAACTGCGCCTCCTGCTGACCCTGTCGGCCTCGCCCGGCCAGGTCTTCAGCAGGCAGCAACTCCTCGAAGCCGTCTGGGAGCACAGCTACCACGGGGACATCCGGCTGGTCGACGCCTGTGTGAAGCGGCTGCGCGCCAAGCTGGGCGAGTCCCGCGCGGAGCCCCGCTGCGTCGAGACGGTGCGCGGCTTCGGCTACCGCTTCCGGGCGGCGTGAGCGAGGCCGAGGGCGAGCGCGGACCGCTGTGGGCGTGGTCCGCCGCCCGGCGCTCCCTGAGCAGTCTGCGGGTCAGGCTGCTGCTCTCCTTCGTCCTGGTCGCCGCCGTGAGCGCGCTCGGCACCGGTGCCCTGACCTTCAGGGAGGCGCGGACCGGGGTGCTGCAGCAGAGCCAGGACACCGTGGTCAACCAGTTCAGGCAGAGCGTGAACGCGCTGATCCCCACGGTGCCGCCCGCCCCGGGCCGGGCCGATCTCGACCATCTCGTGGAGCAGCTCGCCCGCGACCACCGCCAGGAGGGCTGGCGGGTCCTGGCCACGTACGGGCGGGTCACGGCGGACTCCGCCCCCTCCCCCGGACCCGGTCAACTGACGCCGCAGCTGCGGAAGTCGGTCTCGACCCGTGCCGTCGCCGTCTTCCAGCGCGTCCGTACGGAAGGGCGGTCCGTCCTCGTCGTCGGGCTGCCGGTCACCTACGGAGCGGACGCCTCGGCCGCCCGCACCCTGTCCGGCCTCTCGCTCTACCTCGTGGTGCCGCAGAAGACCGAGCAGACCTACGTGAACGCCCTGGTCACCGCCGTCGAACGGGCCACCCTGCCCGCTCTCGGGCTCGCCGTGCTCCTCGCCCTGCTGCTCGCGCGCGGGGTGCTCCGCCCCGTACGGGCGCTGCGCGGCGCGACCCGCCGCATGGCCGGCGGACACCTCGACACCCGGCTCGACGTCCAGGGCTCCGACGAACTCGCCGAACTGTCGCGGGCGTTCAACGACACCGCCGCCGCCCTGGAGGCATCCGTCGCCGAGCTGCGCCGCATGGAGGACCGGGCGCGCCGCTTCGCCGCCGACGTCTCGCACGAGCTGCGCACCCCGCTGGCGGCGATGAGCGCCGTCACCGACGTGCTCGCCGACGAGGCGCCGGGCCTCACCGGCGACACCGGGGACGCCGTGCGGCTGATCACCGAGGAGACGGTGCGCCTCACCCGGCTCGTCGACGACCTGATGGAGATCTCCCGCTTCGACGCGGGGGCAGCCCGGCTGCACGCGGACGACCTCGACGTGGCCGAGTCCCTGCGGCGCACCCTCGCGGCGCGCGGCTGGCTCACGGAGGTGGAGACCGACCTGGCGGACGGGGTGCGCGCCCGGGTCGACCCGCGCCGCCTAGACGTCGTCGTCGCCAATCTGGTCGGCAACGCGCTGCGGCACGGCGGCCGCCCGGTGACGCTGACGCTGCGCCTGACGGAGAACGCGACGGGCCGGGGGCCGGGGCCGTGGCTGGTCATCGAGGTCGCCGACCGCGGGCCCGGCATCGCGGCGGAGGCGCTGCCGCACGTCTTCGACCGGTTCTACAAGGCCGGGCCCGCCCGGAGCCGCAGCGAGAGCAGCGGTCTGGGGCTCGCCATCACGGCGGAGAACGTCCATCTGCACGGCGGCCGGGTCCGCGCCGCCAACCGGCCGGACGGCGGCGCCCTCCTCACCGTCGTCCTGCCCGTGAACCCGGACGCCGGAGGGGAGGTGCGATGAGGCACGGCAAGCGGTGGAGGGCGCGGGCCCTGGGAACGGTGGCGCTCGCGCTCGGCCTGGCGGGGTGCGGGGTGCCGCCGTCGGAAGTGGTCGAGGTGGGCGAACCGGCGACCGGGATGTCCCCGGCGACCGTGGTCTACTTCCTGGCCGATGACGAGCCGACCGGCCGCCCGGCACATCCTTCCGGCGAGGCACCGCCGAGTGTGCCCCGTGCGGCGAACGGCCCGGGGAGTCTGCGGGGCGCGCCCCGCCCGGCGGCGTCCACCGGGACCGACCCCGTCTCGTACGCGGTGCGGCAGCTCCTCGCCGGGCCGACCGCCGTGGAGGCCAGGACGCTGGCCACGGCGCTGCCACGGCTGAAGGACCCGTCCCGGCTCGGCGTGGAGACCGGCGGCTCCTCGGGGACCGTCGTCGTCCGCTTCCCGCCGGGCAGCGACCGGCCGTCCGCCACCGGACTGCGCCAGCTGGCCTGCACCGTCGGACGGGCCCACGTCCCGCACGCGGCGGAGAGGACCGGGTCCCTCCCCGTGCCCACGCCGCCGTCGGCCGACGGCGCGGTCGGCGGCCCGGCCGCCGCCGCGGTGCCGGAGGAGGCCGATCCTGTCGAGGTCCGCGTCACCGGCCGGGGATCGGCCGGGGAGCCGGACAGCGGCTGGCAGGTCACCGTGGCCGCCGAGCGCTGCCCGTCATGAACGGCTCAGGCGCGCCGCGTGGCCACGACCAGGCGGCAGCGTGGGCTGCCGTCGGGCCGCTCGCCCAGCTCCGGCAGGTCCCGCAGCGCCACGTCGAACCCGGCCGACGTCAGCTCCCGCCGTACGTCGCCGAGCCGGAACGGCCGGTAGTACATGACGAACGGCGGCCGCCACACGGCGTTGCGCACGCGCATCACGCCGTCGAAGCCGAGCATCAGCCAGTACCCGGGCGATCCCGGCCGTGCGGGAGCGGGCAGCGGGAACGCGAACTGCCCGCCGGGGCGCAGCACTTGACGCACCTGGGCGAAGAGGTCCGGGTACTGGCCCGGCAGGAAGTGGCCGAACGCGCCGAAGCTGACCACCAGGTCGAAGACCGGCCGGAAGGGCAGCGCGAGGGCGTCGCCGCGCACGTACGAGGCGGCCGGTTCGCCCGCGCGCGCGACGGTCAGCATGCCCGTGCTGAAGTCGACGCCCACGGTCCGCCCCGCGCACACCTCGCGGAGCACGCCGAGCCCCGCCCCGGTCCCGCAGCACAGGTCGAGCCCGTTCTCGTACGGGCCGAGGTCGAGCAGCGCCCGCGCGACCGGCGTGAGGACGCTGTCCGGGGTGCGGAACGGGGTGTGGTCGAACTTCGGGGCGAGCAGGTCGTAGCCGCGCTCGACCGACGACAGCGCCTGAACGGCCAGCTCGCGGAGGGTGGGGCCCTGCGGTGTGAACATGGCCGCTCAGCATAGGTCCGCCGCGCCGGGAAGTCCGCTGTTGCCTTCGACCCGGATGTGAGTGCTACAGTGCGGTTGGCACGTGTGTACGCCCCCTCTGTGGCGCCGGTGCCGAATTTCTCTCTCTTTCTCTCAGCGCCTGTCGCGCACGCATTCTCCGTCCGACGACGGTCCGCACCGCCAGGCTCCCTTCCGGCCACGGGCTTCTCCGCCCGTCGCACGGGGCGTGATGTTCCGCCCCGCCTCTCGCCGGTCCCCCCCCTTCCCTTCTCCGCTCCGCGTACGAACCGCGTCCGCGAAAGGACCGTGATCGACCATGACCACCACCACTCTGGAAGCACCCGCCACGCAGGTGAGAACAGCCGCCGGCGTCCTCGACATCGGCGCGAACGGGGCGGGCCACCTGCGCGCCGCCGACCTGCTGGCGACCCCGCACGACGTCCAGGTCCCCGCCGCCCTCGTCCGCCGGTTCGGCCTGCGCAAGGGCGACTTCGTGGCCGGGCCGTGCGGCAGGCCGCACACGCTCACCCACGTGGAGAGCGTCGACGGCGCCCCCGTCGACGCCGTCCAGGGCCGCCCCCGCTTCGCCGACCTCACCCCGCTCCACCCGTCCGAACGCCTGCGCATGGAGGCGCCGGCGAGCGGCCTCGGGGGCCGCGTCGTCGACCTCTTCGCGCCGGTCGGCAAGGGGCAGCGCGGCCTGCTCGTCGCACCGCCGAAGACCGGCAAGACGGTCTTGCTGCAACAGCTCGCCGCCGCCGTCGCCGCCAACCACCCCGAGGCCCACCTCATGGTCGTGCTCGTCGACGAACGCCCCGAGGAGGTCACCGACATGCGGCGCTCCGTGCGCGGCGACGTGTACGCCTCCACCTTCGACCAGCACGCCAAGGCGCACATCGCCCTCGCCGAACTCGCCGTCGAACGGGCCAAGCGCCTGGTCGAGCGCGGCCGCGACGTGGTCATCCTGCTCGACTCCCTCACCCGGCTGTGCCGCGCCCACAACAATGCGGCGTCCTCGGGCGGGCGCACCCTCTCCGGCGGCGTCGACGCCGCCGCGCTGCTCGGGCCCAAGTGCCTGTTCGGGGCCGCGCGGAACACCGAGGAGGCCGGCTCCCTGACGATCCTCGCCACCGCGCTCGTCGACACCGGCTCCCGCGCCGACGACTACTTCTTCGAGGAGCTCAAGAGCACCGGCAACATGGAGCTGCGCCTCGACCGCGCGCTCGCCGACCGCCGCGTCCACCCGGCCGTCGACCTCGCCCCCTCCGGCACCCGCCGCGAGGAACTCCTGCTCTCCGCGCCGGAGTTGGCCGCCGAGCGCGGACTGCGCCGGGCGCTCCACCACCGGGACGGCAGCGCCTCCTACGAAGCGCTGCTCGACAAGCTGCGCCACACCCCCGACAACGCCGCGTTCCTGCGCCAGGTCCACTCGACGGTCCCCGCGGTCTGACACCACGCCGCCATACGTGATACTCGGCGTATGAGCTCGAGCACGACGCGCCCCGGCGGTGCCCACGGCATCACGGTGCGCAGGGCCACCGCGCGCGACGCCAAGCGGCTGACCCGGCTCGTCCGCGGCTCCCGCGCCTACGAGGGCCCGTACGCGCCGATGGTCGCCGGCTACCGGGTCGGCCCGGACTACATCGAGGCGCACCGGGTCTTCGTCGCGGTCCGCCCGGCGGACGAGCGCGTCCTCGGCTTCTACTCCCTGCTCCTGGTCCCGCCGGAGCTGGACCTGATGTTCGTCGCGAACGACGCGCAGGGACTCGGCATCGGGCGCCTCCTGATCGCCCACATGCGGGACGAGGCGCACGCCGCCGGGCTCGACCACGTCCGCGTCGTCTCCCATCCGCCCGCCGAGGGCTTCTACCGCAGCGTCGGGGCGCGGCGCACCGGCACGGCGGTCGCACGCCCCCCGGCCGTCGCGTGGGACCGCCCCGAACTCGTCTTCCCCATCGACCCCGCCGTCTGAGGTCCGAGGGGTTCCGCCCCGGGCCCGCTCGGCGCACACTCGGTGGCAATTCGAGCGGGCGGCAATGCGGCAAGGAGGCCACATTGGGCGGCAGCGAGACGCGCGGCGACGCGTTCGACGTGATCGTGGAGATCCCGCAGGGCTCCCGGAACAAGTACGAGATGGACCATGAACTCGGGCGCATCCGGCTCGACCGGATGCTGTTCACCTCGACCCAGTACCCCGCGGACTACGGCTACGTGCAAGGCACCCTCGGCGGCGACGGCGACCCGCTGGACGCGCTGGTGCTGACCGGCGACGCGACGTTCCCCGGCTGCGTCATCGAGTGCCGGGCCATCGGCATGTTCGTCATGAGCGACGAGAAGGGCCCGGACGAGAAGATCCTGTGCGTGCCCGCGCACGACCCGCGCCACTCGGGCACCCAGGACATCGAGGACCTCCCCGAGTTCGACCGCCTGGAGATCACCCACTTCTTCGAGGTCTACAAGGACCTGGAGCCCGGCAAGTCCGTGGAGGGCTCGCACTGGGAGGGCCGCGACAAGGCGTACGAGGAGATCCGGCGGGCGCGCGAACGCCGGGAGGGGTAGCCGCCCGCGGCGCCGCGGGGCCCGTCCCTTAAGGTGGGCGGGCCGTGGTGCTCGGGAAGACCGGTGACGGCCCCCAGGGGTCAAGTCCGGAGCGGCCCTCGCCACTGTGATCGGGTCCCGCACCGTCTCCTCCGCCGGACGGGGCTGGTGCGGAGCACGCCGTTCCACCACGCCACTGGCCGCTCTCGGGCGGCTGGGAAGGCAGGAGCGGCGGCGCACGCCCGTAAGCCAGGAGACCGGCCACGGCATCTCACGAAGTGATCCACGAGGTGCTGGAGCGTGATCAAGGCATGACCCTGCCCGGGAACTCCCCCGAGGTCTCCCCCGCTTTCCGCTGGCGCCGTGAGGACACCGTCCGTACGGCGGGTCTCCTCGCGGTGATCGCGGCGCTGCACGTCGTCGCGTTCGGCGTGCTGTTCCTGCTGGTCGTGCCCGAGCACTACGAGGTCGGCAACAAGGCGTTCGGCATCGGGCTCGGCATCACCGCGTACACGCTCGGGATGCGGCACGCGTTCGACGCCGACCACATCGCGGCCATCGACAACACCACCCGCAAACTCATGGCCGACGGCAAGCGCCCCGTCTCGGTCGGGTTCTGGTTCGCGCTCGGCCACTCCAGCGTGGTGGTGGCGATGGCGGCGCTCGTGGCGGGCGGCGCGGCGCTCGCCGGTGTGCTCCTGGACGACGGATCCCGCACCCACCAGGTGCTCGGCGTGGTCGGCACGACGGTGTCGGGCACGTTCCTGTATGTGATCGCGGCCCTCAACCTGGTGGCGCTGCTCGGCATCCTGAAGGTGTTCCGGGCGATGCGCGAAGGCTCGTACAACGAGCGAGAACTGGAACAGCACCTGGATTCCCGCGGGTTCATGAACCGTGTCCTCGGCCGCTTCACCAAGTCGATCACCCGCCCCGGCCAGATGTACCCGCTCGGCTTCCTCTTCGGCCTCGGCTTCGACACGGCCACCGAGGTGACGCTCATGGTCATGGCGGGCAGCGGGGCCGCGGCCGGACTGCCCTGGTACGCGATCCTCTGCCTGCCCCTGCTCTTCGCGGCGGGCATGAGCCTGTTCGACACGCTGGACGGCACGTTCATGAACTTCGCCTACCAGTGGGCGTTCTCCAACCCGGTGCGCAAGGTGTTCTACAACCTCACCATCACCGGGCTCTCGATCGCCGTCGCCTTCTTCATCGGCACGATCGAACTGGTCGGCGTCCTGCACGAGAAACTCGCCCTGACCGACGCGGTGACCGGCTGGATCGCCGGCCTCGACCTCGACAACGTGGGCTACGTCATCGTCGGCCTCTTCGTCGCGGTGTGGGCGGCGGCGCTCGCGTACTGGCGCCTCGCCCGGGTCGAGCAGCGCTGGTCGGCGCGGGTCGCCGAAGGCGGGTAGGGCGGGGCCCGTGCCGGGTCCTGTGGCGCGGGGGGCCACGGGGGCGCGCGAAAGCGGGCCGTTCGGCCCAGCCAGGAGGGTCACTCGGCCCGCATACCAGGGCCGTCCCCCTGGGGATACTGCTGAGCAGAGCCTCCCGTGCCCTCGCTCTCCCGCCGCGGCGCACGGTCGAGGCCCGGGCCCGCCGGTCGCAGTGGGGGGAGCTGCAATCGGCGGGCCCGGCACCTTCTCCCTCCGGGGGCCTGATGCTGTCGGTCCCGGGGCGGAGCCGCCCGGGGAGATAAGGTTTCGGGTCGAACCGCACGCGCCCGAGCACCCAGGAGCACCTACGTGACCGTAGCCATCGACTCGTCCGAGCCACCCGTTCCGTCCGGCGAGGACACCGGGGAGACGACCGCCGCGGAGCAGACCCCGGAGGCGGACGTGCCCGAGGCCCGCCATGCCGAGGACGACGGAAACGGGGCGGGCCGGCTGGACGCACCGGACCGGCCCGGACCGGCCGACTCCGACGGCGGTGAGAACTTCTGGCAGCCGGCGGATGCCGAGGGCGCCGGGGGGCACGTCGTACCGGAGGTCATCGCTCGTGACGCCCGTGAGTTCGGGGTCTATGCGCGTACCGGTGGATGGACGTTCGCTCTGAAGGTGGCCAGGAGTGTGCGCCCCGGGGGCCAGCCCGCCGGGGAATCACCGAAGGTCTCCGCACGGAGGTTCGCCGAGCTGGCCGAGTGCTCCGCCGACCGTGTCATGCGGTTCTACAAGGCGTGGGACCGGGCGGCGGACGACGGCGTGGTCCCGCAGTTCGAGGCGCTGGCGCCGGGCGCGGAGACCGAGTTGCCGGACGCCGACCTGTGGCTGCAGTACTACGCGTCCCGTTCCAGCGCGACCAGCGTGCGCGGTCAGGCGATCACCGAGGCCGCCGAGGCGGAGGGCATCCGGCCGACCAAGGCCCTGGAGGTCGCCGAGAACCCGACGGCCCTGCGGGCCGCGATCCTCGCCGACCCGGGCACCGCGGAGGCGGCCCGCAAGGCGCTGCTCGACCGCATGGACGAGGACCCGCTGCTCCGCTCGGACCTGGCCCGCGACATCGTGCGCACGGACGATCTGAAGAAAGCGGTCGCGGAGGAGTCCAAGACCGGCGACCGCCTCGAGTACGTTCGGAAGATCGCCGAGGAGGGCCAGGTCAAGACGGCCGCCGGCCAGAAGATCGAGGCGCCGCAGGAGCTGCGCGAGGAGGCCGAGCGGCATCTCTCCCTCATCGACGAGCTCGACGAGGACGAGGAGGCGGGCGAGTGGGCCCGCGAGGCGTACGACTCCGTACGCACGCTCATCGCGGAGACCGTCGAGGCGGACCCCGAGCTGCGCGTGCAGGAGCGCCGCGCGAAGTTCTACAGCAGCCTGCAGAAGGCGACGAAGGCGTTCGAGGAGCTGACCTTCGACGACATCCAGGAGATCGACGACATCTACGAGGACGACATGGTCCGCCGCCTGGAGGAGCTGCAGACCGCCCTCTCGGCGTGCATCAGCGCTCTGCAGACCGCCCAGCAGAAGGGCTGACCCGCCCCGCCCGTACGGACTCGCCCGATGCCCGGCCTCCCCTCGTGGGAGCGCCGGGCATCGGCGTCCGGGGGCGTGTCGCGCACATCACGCCACCCTCCCCCAGCGAAACGTTGCCGTTTCGCTTACGGAGTCGTACGCTCGTCGAGGCGGTGAACGAAACCGTTTCGTTTCTTTCCCGCACGCTCTCATCCCCGGACTCTCATCCCCGCACTCTCATCCCTGGAGTGGCCTCCTCATGTCCCAGACGACAGCGGCCGACGCGACCGGCGTGGCGACCCCGCCGGATCCCAAGGTCTCGGCCCGGCGCTGGTGGATCCTCGGCATCATCGGCATCGCGCAGCTCATGGTCGTGCTCGACGCGACGATCGTGAACATCGCGCTCCCCTCGGCCCAGCAGGACCTCGGCTTCACCGACGGCAACCGGCAGTGGATCGTCACCGCCTACGCCCTCGCCTTCGCCTCCCTGCTCCTGCTCGGCGGCCGCATCGCCGACCTCTTCGGCCGCAAGCCCGCCTTCCTGATCGGTGTCGCGGGCTTCGCGGGCGCCTCGGTCCTCGGCGGCGCGTCCACCAGCTTCGGCATGCTGGTGACGGCCCGCGCCCTGCAAGGTGTCTTCGGCGCGCTGCTCGCACCGGCCGCCCTCTCCCTGCTCAACACGACGTTCACCGACGCGAAGGAGCGCGCCAAGGCGTTCAGCGTCTACGGCGCCATCGCGGGCGCGGGCGGCGCGGTCGGACTGCTGCTCGGCGGCGTCCTGACCGACACGCTCGACTGGCGCTGGACGCTGTACGTGAACCTCGTCTTCGCCGTCGCCGCCTTCATCGGCGGCTGGGTCCTCCTGAGCAACCACCGCGACGCGGCGGGCGCCAAGCTCGACCTGCCCGGCACGGTGCTCGTCTCCGCCGGCCTCTTCTCCCTCGTCTACGGGTTCTCGAACGCCGAGACGCACGACTGGGGCTCCCCGCTGACCTGGGGCTTCCTGGCCGCGGGCGCGGTCCTGCTCGCCGCCTTCGCCTGGTGGCAGACGCGGGCCAAGCACCCGCTGCTCCCGATGCGCGTCCTGCTCGACCGGGACCGGGCCGCCTCGTTCGTCACCGTCCTGATCACGGGCGCGGGCATGTTCGGCGTGTTCCTCTTCCTGACCTACTACCTCCAGCTGAACCTCGGCTTCAGCCCCACCAGGACGGGCCTCGCGTTCCTGCCGATGATGGCCACCCTGATGGTCATGGCGCAGGTCTCCACGACGGTCCTGGTGCCGCGGATCGGCCCGAAGGTCGTCATCCCGGCCGGGTTCGCCGTCGCCGCGATCGGCATGGCGTGGCTGACCGGCATCGGCCTCGACTCCGGGTTCACCACGCACGTCCTGCCGCAGCTGCTGCTCATCGGCGCGGGCCTGGGCGCCGTGATGCCGCCCGCCATGGCGCTGGCCACCAGCGGCATCGCCGCCGAGGACGCGGGCGTCGCCTCCGCCACCGTCAACACCATGCAGCAGGTGGGCGGTTCGATCGGCACCGCGCTGCTGAACACGCTCGCCGCGAGCGCCGCCACCAGCTACCTCTCGGGCCGCAACCCGGCGGACAAGCTGACCCGGGCGCAGGCCACGATCGAGAGCTACACGACCGCGTTCTGGTGGTCGGCGGGCTTCTTCGCCGCCGGCGCGGTCATCGCCTTCCTGCTGTACCGGCGCGGGGCCGTCCAGCAGGACCCGGACGCGGCACCGGTCGTCCACATGTGACGTCGTACGCGCCGCGTCCACCCGCAGGGGCCGCCGTTCGCAGGGAGACGGCGGCCCCTGCGCATGTCCGGGCGGGGGCAGTGGCATCGTGGGAGTCGATCATCGAGCTTCAGCCCAGGAGGCACCTCGTGACGGACACCCCCGGCACCCCCCGCGCCACCGGCCGCACGGCCCACCAGAACGTGACGTTCGACAGCAACGGCACCCCTGCCCACGGCTATCTCGCCCTGCCGCCCACCGGCAGCGGCCCGGGCGTCATCGTCATCCAGGAGTGGTGGGGCCTGACGGACCATATCGCCGACGTGACCGACCGCCTCGCGGGCGAGGGCTTCGTCGCCCTCGCGCCCGACCTCTACGGCGGCAACGTGGCGCACGACTCCGACGAGGCGCTGCGCATGATGCGGGACCTGCCCGTCGAGCGCGGCGTCGAACTGCTCTCCGGCGCCGTCGACCACCTGCTGTCGCTGCCCGAGGTCACCTCGGACTCCGTCGGCGCGGTCGGCTTCTGCATGGGCGGCGGTTTCGTCCTCTATCTGGCGGCCAAGGACCCGCGGGTCAGCGCGGCCGTCCCGTTCTACGGCGTCATCCAGGGCGAGGTCCCCGACTTCTCGGGCCTGAAGGCGCAGATCCTCGGCCACTACGGGGAGCGGGACCAGTCGATCCCGGTGCCCACCCTCAACGGCCTGCGCCGCGCCATCAAGGACCAGTCGGGCATCGAGGCGGACCTGCGCCTCTACCCGGCGGACCACGCCTTCTTCAACGACGGCCGCCCGGAGGTGTACGACCCGGAGGCATCGGCGAAGGCATGGACGGCGACGCTGGACTTCCTGAAGCAGATCTAGCCTCGCTCTTGTACGAGAGGCAGCGGGGTCCGGGGCGGAGCCCCGAGACGGCGGGTCCGGGAGGCGCCGACCTCCCGGACCCGCCCCACCTCGACTACCAGATCCGCACCCGATCAGCCGGATCGAGCCACAACCCGTCCCCCACGGCAGTGGAGAACGCCGAGTGGAACTCGTCCAGGTTCCGCACGATGTTCGCCCGGAACTCCGGCGGCGAGTGCGGGTCGATCGTCAGGTACTGCTGCTCCTGCTCCTTGCGCCGCTTGGTGCGCCAGCAGTATGCCCAGTTCAGGAAGAGCCGCTGGGAGCCGCTGAGCCCGTCCTCGCCGACCGGCACCTCCGCCCCGTCGAGCGCGATCAGGTAGGCGGTGTGGCCGATGGTGAGGCCGCCGAGGTCGCCGATGTTCTCGCCGACGGTCAGGGAGCCGTTGACGTACTCGCCGGGCAGGTTGCGCGGCGAGAAGCCGTCGTACTGCTTGATGAGCGCCTTGGACTTGCCCTCGAAGGCGGCCTTGTCGTCGGCGGTCCACCAGTCGTTCAGGTTGCCCTGTCCGTCGTACTGGGCGCCCTGGTCGTCGAAGCCGTGGCCAATCTCGTGGCCGATGACGGCGCCGATGCCGCCGTAGTTCTCGGCGGCGTCCGCGTCCGGCGAGAAGAACGGCTTCTGCAGGATGCCGGCCGGGAAGCAGATCTCGTTGGTGCCCGGGTTGTAGTAGGCGTTGACCGTCTGCGGGAGCATGAACCACTCGTCGCGGTCGACCGGCGCGCCGATCTTGGCCATCTGGCGGTCGTGCTCGAAGGCGTCGGCGGCGTGCGCGTTGGCGAGGAGGTCGTCGGCGACGACGGTGAGCGCCGAGTAGTCGCGGAACCGGTCCGGGTAGCCGATCTTCGGGCGGAACGTGGCGAGCTTCTCGTACGCCCGCTCCTTCGTCTCGTCCGTCATCCAGTCCAGGGCGGCGATGGACTGCCGGTACGCCGCGAGGAGGTTGGCGACCAGCTCGTCCATGAGCGCCTTGGACGTCGGCGGGAAGTGCCGCGCCACGTACTCCTTGCCGACGGCCTCGCCCATGGCGCCCTCGACGAAGGCGACGGCGCGCTTCCAGCGGGCGCGCAGCTCGGGCGTGCCGTTGAGCGTGCGCCCGTAGAACTCGAAGTTGTTGCGGACGAACGCGGAGGACAGGTACGGGGCGGCGTCGCGCACCACGCGCACCGTCAGCCAGTCGCGCCACTGCTCGATGGGCGTCTCGGCGAGGACGGTGGAGAGGTGGGCGAGGTAGGAGGGCTGGCGGACACAGGACTGGGCGAGCGTGTCGTCGTTGCCGCCGAGCCCGGTGACGTAGCCGCGCCAGTCGAACTCCGGGGCCAGCTTGGTGAGTTCGTCGAACGTCGTCAGGTTGTACGTCTTCTGCACGTCACGTGTCTCGGCGCGCTCCCAGTGTCCTGCGGCGAGCCGCGTCTCCAGGGCGAGGACGGTGCGTGCGGCGGCGGCCGGGTCCGGGTGCTCGGCGAGCGTGAGCAGCTCGGTGAGGTAGGCCTCGTACTTCTCGCGGGTCTCGGCGAACTTCTCGTCGCGGTAGTACGACTCGTCGGGCAGGCCGAGGCCGCCCTGGAGGATGTTGTAGAGGTAGCGGTCGGAATCGCGGTCGTCGGTGTCGATGTACGAGCCGAAGAGGCCGGAGCCGCCGAGGCGCTCGAAGCGGCCGACGAAGGCGGCGAGCTGCCGTGTGCCGGTCAGTCCTGCCACCTCCGCGAGCAGGGGGCGCAGCGGGTCGAGGCCGCGGGCCTCGACGGCGTCCTCGTCCATGAACGACGCGTAGAGGTCGGCGATCTTGCGCGCCTCGTCCGGGGCGAGGCCGGTGGGGCCGCCCGCCGCGGTCTCCTGAATGATCTCCTTGACCTGCTGCTCGGCGACGTCGACGAGCTGCACGAAGGGGCCCCAGCTGGAGCGGTCGTCGGGGATCGGCTCGGTCGCGAGCCAGCGGCCGTTCACGTGGCCGAAGAGGTCGTCCTGCGGTCGGATCTCCGGGTCCATGCCCGGACGTGCGTCATCCAGAGTGCTCATCGCCGCAGCCTACCCAGGTCAGACCGGTAAAAGCGTGCCGGATGCGACACCGCCCCGGACGGCGGGGAGCCGTCCGGGGCGGTGTGCGGTGCCGGTGGATCAGGCGAGGGAGGCGAGCGCCTCGTTCAGCGTCTGCGACGGACGCATGACGGCGGCGGCCTTCGCCGGGTCGGGCTGGAAGTAGCCGCCGATGTCGGCCGGGCTGCCCTGGACGGCGATCAGCTCGTCGACGATCTTCTGCTCGTTCGCGGAGAGCTTCTCGGCGAGCGCGGCGAACGCCTTGGCGAGCTCCGCGTCGTCGGTCTGCCGGGCCAGCTCCTGGGCCCAGTAGAGGGCGAGGTAGAAGTGGCTGCCGCGGTTGTCGATGCCGCCGACGCGGCGGGTCGGCGACTTGTCCT
Organism: Streptomyces sp. SGAir0957; assembly: GCF_043523415.1. Lineage (NCBI taxonomy): Bacteria > Bacillati > Actinomycetota > Actinomycetes > Kitasatosporales > Streptomycetaceae > Streptomyces > Streptomyces sp. SGAir0957. The sequence goes on along the minus strand of NZ_CP027293.1, from coordinate 7,343,839 downwards.
CGTTGAGGAAGGTGCCGGTGGCGCGGTCGAGGGTCTCGCCGAGGACCTTGGCGTGCTTGTTGCCGGTGGTGGTGGCGAGGTGCTCGAAGGAGACGGCCAGGGCGAGGAACTCACCGAGGGAGTCCCAGCGCAGGTAGTTCTCCTTGACGAGCTGCTGGACGTGCTTGGGGGCGGAGCCGCCGGCGCCCGTCTCGAAGAGGCCGCCGCCGTTCATCAGCGGGACGACGGAGAGCATCTTGGCGCTGGTGCCCAGCTCCAGGATGGGGAAGAGGTCGGTCAGGTAGTCGCGGAGCACGTTGCCGGTGACCGAGATGGTGTTGAGGCCCTGGCGGATGCGCTCGACGGAGAGCTTGGTGGCGTCCTCCGGGGAGAGGATCCGGATGTCCAGGCCCTCGGTGTCGAACTCCGGCAGGTACTGCTCGACCTTCTTGATCAGCTGGGCGTCGTGGGCACGGCCCTCGTCCAGCCAGAAGACGGCCGGGTCGCCGGTGGCGCGGGCGCGCGTGACGGCGAGCTTGACCCAGTCCTTGATCGGGGCGTCCTTGGTCTGGCAGGCGCGGAAGATGTCGCCCTCGGAGACGGTCTGCTCCAGGACGACGTCGCCGGCCTTGTTCACCAGGCGGACGGTGCCCGTGGTGGGGATCTCGAAGGTCTTGTCGTGCGAGCCGTACTCCTCGGCCTTCTGCGCCATGAGGCCGACGTTCGGCACGGAGCCCATGGTGGAGGGGTCGAAGGCGCCGTTGGCGCGGCAGTCGTCGATGACGACCTGGTAGACGCCCGCGTAGGAGGAGTCCGGGATGACGGCGAGGGTGTCGGCCTCGGCGCCGTTCGCGTCCCACATGTGGCCGGAGGTGCGGATCATCGCGGGCATGGAGGCGTCGATGATGACGTCCGACGGGACGTGCAGGTTGGTGATGCCGCGGTCGGAGTCGACCATGGCCAGGTCCGGGCCCGCGGCCAGCTCGGCCTCGAAGGACGCCTTGATGTCGGCGCCGTTCTCCAGGGCCTCCAGGCCCTTGTAGATGCCGCCGAGGCCGTCGTTCGGGGTGAGGCCCGCGGCGGCCAGGTCGGCGCCGAAGCGGGCGAACGTCTCCGGGAAGAAGGCGCGGACGACGTGGCCGAAGATGATCGGGTCGGAGACCTTCATCATGGTGGCCTTGAGGTGCGCGGAGAAGAGGACGCCCTCCTCCTTGGCGCGGGCGACCTGGGCGGTCAGGAACTCGCGCAGGGCGGCGACGCGCAGCACGGAGGCGTCGACGACCTCACCGGCGAGGACCGGGACGGACTCGCGCAGGACGGTGGTGGTGCCGTTGTCGGCGACCAGCTCGATGCGCAGGGCGTCGTCGGCGGCGATGACGGTGGACTTCTCGGTCGAGCGGAAGTCGTTGACGCCCATCGTGGCGACGTTCGTCTTGGAGTCGGCGGACCAGGCACCCATGCGGTGCGGGTGGGCCTTGGCGTAGTTCTTGACCGAGGCGGGGGCGCGGCGGTCCGAGTTGCCCTCACGCAGGACGGGGTTCACGGCGGAACCCTTGACCTTGTCGTAGCGGGCGCGGATCTCGCGCTCCTCGTCCGTCTTCGGCTCGTCGGGGTACGCGGGCAGCGCGTAGCCCTGCTCCTGCAGCTCGGCTACGGCGGCCTTCAGCTGCGGGATGGACGCCGAGATGTTCGGCAGCTTGATGATGTTGGCCTGCGGCGTCTTCGCCAGCTCGCCCAGCTCGGCGAGGGCGTCGGGGATGCGCTGGCCCTCCTCCAGGTACTCCGGGAACACGGCGAGGATGCGGCCGGCCAGGGAGATGTCACGGGTCTCGACGCGCACACCGGCGGTGGACGCGTAGGCCTCGATGACCGGCAGGAAGGAATACGTCGCGAGGGCCGGGGCCTCGTCAGTGTGCGTGTAAATAATGGTCGAGTCAGTCACCGGGGGCTCCGCTCCACGTCTTCCATCGTCGTCTGCTGTCGTGCGCATATTGCTCGACATCAAGATATCTCGTGCCGGGCTCAATCCCGAAAGGGCCCCGCTCCGGTCATGACCGGCAGCCCCCGATCAGGGGCGAAAGATCCCGGTCACGCGTGATAGAGCACCCGCACCACCATCGTGTCGGCGGGCAGTCCGTCCAGGTGGGCGTTGAACGCCCGGTCGTAGTCCGGCCCCCCGGCCTCCACCCACCGCCCGTCGAGGGTGAGCAGCGCGGGGGTGGGGAGCACGGCGGCGACATGGCGGGCCACGTACGTCTCCAGATCGTCGTCGAGGTGAGTGGCGGGATCCCCGGTGAACCGCTCCTCCAGGGCGGGGTCGGCGTCGATCGCGCGGATCAAGGGCTGTTCCCGGAACGCCGCCACGGCCGCCTCCCGGCCGAGGTCGGCCTCGAACCGGTGGAAGGGGAGCGCCGGCGGGTGGCGGGCGGCGAAGAGCTGGTAGGCCCTCCAGTCGTCGCTCCTGCGCCGGGCCTCGGCCGCGCGGGGTGTACCGAGGTCGAGGAGGCCTCGCGGACCGCCGTGGCAGCGGGAGGGCGGCAGGTCCCCGGAGGGCTCGACCCAGTCGTCGTGGCGCACGAGCCGCGGGTCGTCCTCGTAGCCGGGGAGCACGTCGAAGAGACAGTTCGCCCCGGAGACATGCCAGTAGTCCCACTCCCCCACCCGGTCCGGATCGGGGTGGTCCTCACGGTCGTACCGGTAGGGGGCCATGGCCTGCCCGATCGCCCGCTTCAGCCCGGCCGGGCCGACGGGCGGCAGACAGACGGTGATGCGCTGCTTGCCCACGCTCTTCCCTTCCCATGTCCTGATCGGCCCACCTTGGCAGGCCGCACCGGCCGGAGGGCCGGCGGGAGGGTCGGCGGGAGGGTCGGTGGGCTGCCCTCACCCCTGGCTCCCCTCACCCCTGGCCTCCCTCACCCCTGGCCTCCCTCACCCCCGCGGCCCGGCGCGCTCCCGCGGGCGTCACCGGTGGGGGCCGCACGCACACCCGTGGGCCCAACTATGGGTGTCCACCACATGTGCGCTCGATCGGCGCGTTCCTACGGTGTGGCGACACGAACCCGTCCCCGTCCCCGTGACCCGCCCGGAAGTGGTACCCATGGCCGCCTCTGCATCCGCTCCGTCCGCCCCCGCCAGCCTCAAGCGCATCGTCGCGGCGAGTCTCATCGGCACCACGATCGAGTGGTACGACTTCTTCCTCTACGGCTCCGCCGCCGCGCTCGTCTTCAACAAGCTGTTCTTCCCCGAGTCCGACCCGCTCGTCGGCACCCTGCTCTCGTTCCTGACCTACGCCGTCGGTTTCGCGGCGCGCCCGCTCGGCGCGCTCGTCTTCGGCCACTACGGCGACCGCCTCGGCCGCAAGAAGCTCCTGGTCCTGAGCCTGCTGATGATGGGCGGCGCGACCTTCGCGATCGGCCTGCTTCCGACCTACGCGAGTGTCGGCGCGGCGGCGCCCGTCCTGCTGACCCTGCTGCGCCTGGTCCAGGGGTTCGCCCTCGGCGGCGAGTGGGGCGGGGCGGTGCTGCTGGTCTCCGAGCACGGGGACGCCGAGCGGCGCGGTTTCTGGGCGTCGTGGCCGCAGACCGGCGCCCCCGCGGGACAGCTCCTCGCGACCGGCGTCCTCTCCGCCCTGACCGCGCTGATCTCGGACGACGCGTTCACCTCGTGGGGCTGGCGCATACCGTTCCTGCTCTCCGGTGTCCTTGTGATGGTCGGTCTGTGGATTCGTCTCTCTGTCGATGAATCGCCCGTCTTCAAGGAGGCCCTGGCCCGCGCCGAGGCGCGCAAGGCGGAGGCCGGGGCGGTGGAGAAGATGCCGCTCGTCGCGGTCCTGCGCCACCACTGGCGCGACGTCCTGGTCGCGATCGGCGCCCGTATGGCCGAGAACATCAGCTACTACGTGATCACGGCCTTCATCCTCGTGTACGCCACGACATCGGCCGGGGTCTCCAAGCAGACCGCGCTGAACGCCGTCCTCATCGCCTCCGCCGTGCACTTCGCGGCCATTCCGGCCTGGGGTGCGCTGTCGGACCGGGTCGGACGCCGCCCGGTGTATCTGCTGGGCGCGGCGGGCGTCGGCCTGTGGATGTTCCCGTTCTTCTCCCTCGTCGACACCGCGAGCTTCGGCAACCTGATCCTCGCCGTCACCGTCGGCCTCGTCCTGCACGGCGCGATGTACGCCCCGCAGGCCGCCTTCTTCTCCGAGATGTTCGCGACCCGGATGCGCTACTCCGGCGCCTCGATCGGGGCCCAGTTCGCCTCGGTGGCGGCGGGCGCGCCCGCGCCGCTCATCGCGACGGCGCTGCTCGCGGACTACGGCAGTTCGACGCCGATCGCGCTGTACGTGATCGCCGCCGCGCTGCTCACCCTGATCGCCGTCGGCGTTGCGAAGGAGACCCGCCACCGCGACCTGGCCGGCATCGAGCCGCAGGACGGCGCCACGGGCGAGCCCGCGGCCGAACGCCGGGCGGACGTGCACAGCGTCTGAGCGAACCGGACCACCCGCGCCGACCCCGTACGCCGCGCGCGTACGGGGTCGGCGCGGGTCCGGGGTCAGCGCGGGTCCGGGCCCGCGAGCCGGTGCAGCCGCAGTGCCAGCTGGATCTCCAGGGACCGCGCGGGCGCCTGCCAGTCGGCGCCGAGGAGCCGCCCGATCCGCTCCAGACGCTGGGCGACGGTGTTCACATGGACGTGCAGGGCGTCCTTCGTACGGGCCGGGCTCATCCCGGACGCGAAGTAGGCGTCGAGCGTGCGCACGAGGTCGGTGCCCCGGCGTTCGTCGTAGGTGACGACCTCGCCGATGGTGCGGGCGACGAACCCGCCGATGTCGCGGCTGTCGGCGAGCAGCAGCCCGAGGAAGCCGAAGTCCTCGGCCGCCGCGCCCTCGCCCGCGCGGCCGAGCAGGCGCAGCGCGTCGAGGCAGCGGCGGGCCTCGGCGTACGCGAGCGCCGCCGCGTCGGCCCGGGTGGCGAGGTCCGCGACGGGCGCGGAGGCCCCGACAGTGACCGGTTCGTGGATCGCCGCCGACAGCCGCTTGGCGACGTGCGCGGCGATGTCGGAGGCCGTGCCGTCCGCACGCAGCGGCAGGAGCAGGACCGTACCGCCGTCGCGTGCGGCGGCAAGGCCCTGCCGCGTCGCCGCGAGGTGGCTGGCCGCCGACCACAGGCGGCGGCGCGTGGCGGCCTCCTCCTCGGCGTCGGCACCGGCCGTCTCCGGGCGGGCGGCGAGCACGGCGTGCGCGGTGTCGAGGTCGGCGTGGAGCCGGGCGGCGCGCTCGCGCAGCAGGCGCGGATCGTGGTCACGGGCGTCGAGCAGGTCGTCCAACAGCTCCCCTCGCACCCGCTGTTCCGCCTCGGCTGCCGAACGGCGCGCAAGGAGCAGCAGGGACGTGACCATCGCGGCGCGCTCCAGGGTCCGCTGGTCGACGGGGTCGAGCCGGCCCTGGCCGCGCAGCACGAGGGCGCCGAGGAGTTCGCCGCCGGCGGCGACGGCCGCGACCCAGTCGTCGCCCCGGCGCACCGCGTGGCCCTCGGCGCGGGACGCCTCGAGCGCCTCGCCCGGCGCGGTGTCCGCGTCGCTGAACTCGACGGTGCCGTCGAGGACTTGGGAGACGGCGGCGGCCACGTCGTGCACGCCGCCGCCGCGCAGCACCAGTTCGGCGAGGCGGTCGTGGACGTCGGAGGCGCGCTCGATGACACCGCTGCGGTCGCGGATGATCGCGTTGGCCCGCTCCAGCTCGCCGAGCGCCTCGCGGGTCTCGGTGAGCAGGTTCGCGGTGTCGATGGCGGCCGCGGCGAGCGCCGCGAACGAGCCGAGCAGCGCGATCTCCTCGCGTGCGAAGACCCGCGCGCGGCGGTCGGCTGCGAACAGGACGCCGATCACGTGCGGCCCGAGCGACAGCGGCACCCCGAGGATCGCGACGAGGCCCTCGTCGTGGACCCCGGCGTCGATGGTGCGGGTGTGCTGGAAGCGCACGTCCTGCCCGTAGTTGTCGGTGACGTAGGGCCGTGCGGTCTGCGCGACGAGCCCGCCGAGCCCCTCCCCCATCCCCAGCCGCAACTGCTGGAACCGGGCGGCGACGGAGCCCTCGGTCACGCGCATGTACGTGTCCCCGCGCGCCGGGTCGTTCAGCGTCAGGTACGCCACGTCGGTGCCGAGCAGCGACCGGGCCCGCTGCACGATGGCCGGGAGCACGGCGTCGAGGTCGCGGAGTCCCGCCAGGTCGTGGGCGGTCTCGAACAGCGCGGACAGCTCGGCCTCGCGGCGCCGCCTGCCCTCCATCTCCTCCCGCACGCCGAGCGCGAGCCGCTTGGCGCGCTCCAGGGCGGCTGTGCGCGTGGGGTCCGCGCCCTCCGCGCGCGCGAGCAGCACGGGTTGTTCGTAGGCGTCGGCGGAGGCGCCCCGGGCGAGGAGTTCCAGGAACGGGGCCTGGGGATCGGCCTGCTCGGCCTGCGCCGGGTGCGGTGGGTGCTGCTCCATGGGCAACAGGATCACCCGCGTCTCAGTGAGCGGTCCAGCCTCCGTCGAGGGTCAGCGACGCCCCTGTCATGAAGGACGCCTGCGGTGTGCACAGGTAGGCGACGGCCTCCGCGACCTCGTCGGGTTCGACGAGCCGCTTCACCGCGCTGTCCTGCAACAGCACCTCGCCGACCACCCGGTCCTCGTCGATGCCGTGGGCGGCGGCCTGGTCGGCGATCTGCTTCTCGACGAGCGGGGTGCGCACGTAGGCCGGGTTGACGCAGTTCGAGGTGACGCCGTGCGGGGCGCCTTCGAGCGCCGCCGTCTTGGACAGCCCTTCGAGTCCGTGTTTCGCGGCGACGTACGCCGATTTGTACGCGGAGGCGCGCAGGCCGTGCACCGACGACACATTGACGATGCGGCCCCAGCCCTGCTCGTACATGTGCGGCAGGGCGCCCCTGATCAGCCGGAACGGGGCCTCCAGCATCACCGTCAGGACCGTGTGGAACACCTCGGGCGGGAACTGCTCGATGGGGCGGACCAGCTGGAGCCCCGCGTTGTTGACGAGGACGTCGACGCCGCCCGCCGCCGCGGCCTCCGCGGCGTCGAGGTCGGTCAGGTCGAGGACGTACGGTTCGACGCCGTCGGTCCGCGCGGCCAGCGCGTCGAGCCCCTCCCGGTCCAGGTCGACCGCCCGGACCTTGGCGCCCGCGGCGGCGAGCCGCAGGACACAGGCCCGGCCGATGCCGCCGGCGGCGCCGGTGACGAGTGCGGTGCGCCCGCCGAGGTCGAGCGGGGCGGCGGAGGGGGCGGCGAGTGGGGTGCGCGGGGTCATGCTCCGCACCCTAGGCAGCGCGCGGACGCCTCCCGATGTGGGCGGCACCCATACTTCGGCGCCCGCTCATGGTCCGCCCGCACCCCCGCGGCCGGATCGAGCGGGGCCTCACCTCTCCCCGATGCCCTCGAACCAGGTGGGCGCGGACTCGGTGGCGAGCTTGATCCGGTGCAGGTCGATCCTGCCGAGGCGGGGCAGGGCGTCCAGGGCGAACCAGTCGACCTCGAGGGACTCGTCGTCGTTCACCCGGCAGTCGGTGGTCGTGGCCCGGCACAGGAAGGTGATGTCCATGAACTGGCACTGATCGCCGTTGTCGTACGTCACCGGCTCCAGGGCCTGGACCGACAGGACGCGCTCGGCGACGCACTCGACGCCGGTCTCCTCCTCCACCTCGCGCGTCGCGACCACCGCGGGCTGCTCTCCGGGATCGGCGATCCCCCCGGGCAGCGCCCAGCGGCCCGTGTCGCTGCGGCGTCCGAGGAGCACCCGCTGCTCGTCGTCGAGGACGACCGCGGTGACGCCCGGCAGGTAGAGCAGCTGGTGGCCGGCGCTGGCCCGGATGGTGCGGATGAATTCTGGAGTCGCCATACCCCCGACCCTAACCGCATGGCCGAAGGGCCCGCTCAGCCCTGTCCGCGCCGTTCCCGGCGGCCCCGCACGAAGGCTCCGGCGAGGCCGCCGGCGCCGAGGACGACCAGGAGCGCCTCGGGCCAGGCGCCCACGCGCGTGGCGAGCGTCCGCGAGGTGCGCCGGGGCACGTCGGCGAGGAGTGTGTCGGCCTCGAACATGCCGGTGTGCTGGGCCACGGACCCGTCGGGCCGGATGACGGCGCTGATGCCGCTCGTGACCGGGACCATGACGGCCCGGCCGTGCTCCACGGCGCGCACCCGGTCCATGGCGAGCTGCTGGTAGGTCATCTGGCTGCGTTCGAACGTGGCGTTGTTGCTCGGCACGGACAGGATCTGCGCGCCCTCGCGGACCTGGTCGCGCACGACGTCGTCGAAGGCGGCCTCGTAACAGGTCACGTTGCCGATCTTCGTGCCCGCCATGTCGAAGGCGACGGCCTTGTCGCCCGGGACGAACTCGCCCGCGCGGTCGACGTCCTTGCTGAAGATCCGGAAGAAGCCGCGGTACGGCATGTACTCGCCGAAGGGCTGGAGATGCCGCTTGTCGTAGACCGCGCCGGGCCCGGTCCTCGGGTCCCACAGGATCAGCCGGTTGCGCTCCGTGCCGTCCTTCGCGGTGACGACGGCGCCCACCGAGATCGGGGCGCCGACGGCCCGCGCGGCCTTGCTGATCTCGTCGTACGCGTCCTGGTTGACGTACGGATCGATGTCGGAGGAGTTCTCCGGCCACAGCACCAGATCGGGCCGCCTCACCTCGCCCGACGTGATCTTCGCGGCGAGCTTCATCGTCTCGCGTACGTGGTAGTCGAGGACGGCCCGGCGCTGGGCGTTGAAGTCGAGGCCCATCCGCGGCACGTTGCCCTGGATGAGCGCCACGCGCGCGGTGCCGTCCTGCGCGGCGTTCGACACGAGGGGCGCGGCCGCGGCTCCGGCGATCACGGGGGCGACGGTGGCCACCGCGGCGATGACGACCGCCCGGTCGCGTACGAGGTGTGCGCCGCCGACGGCGGCACGGCGCAGGGAGACGACGCGGAGCACCAGCGCGGCCAGGCCGAAGCCGCACAGCACGACGGCGAAGCCGAGCAGCGGGGTGCCGCCCAGCGAGGCGAGCGGCAGGAAAACGCCGCTGGGCTGCCCGAAGGCGACCTTGCCCCAGGGGAAGCCGCCGAACGGGAAGCGGGCGCGCAGCGCCTCGTCCGCGATCCAGACACCGGCCGCCCACAGCGGCCACAGCGGGAGCCGCGACACGTACGCGATGCCGAGCCCGGCGAGGGAGACGAGCAGCGCCTCGGCGGCGGCGAGCGCCAGCCACGGCAGCGGGCCGACGTCGACGCCGGTCCACGACAGGAGCGGCACCATGTAGGCCAGGCCGAAGACCAGCCCGAGGCCGAACCCGGCCCGCAGCCGCCGCCCGTGCACGGCGAGCCCGAACAGGGCGAACGACAGGGGCGCGAGCCACGGCAGCTCGCGCGGCGGGAAACTCGCCCAGAGCAGCAGCCCGGCGACCGCCGTCAGGCCGACGGGCACGAGCCGTCGCAGGCGGGAGGGGCGAGCGTTCGGTGCTGCGGGCTCGTCCGAGGGGGCGACGGGCGGTGCGGTGGCGGTCACCCGGGGAGTGTACGGCGCGCCCCTGTCCACGGGACATGCCGGTCGGACGGGGGCGGGCGGCTCGCCGGAGGCCGCGGGACCGGGCCGGTCTCCCGGGGCGTCAGAGGGCCGGACCGGAGGCCTTCGGCTTGGGCTTCGGCGTGAGGCGGTCGCGGATGTGGCGGACGGCGCTCTCCGCGTCGTCCACGGTCACCGTGAACTTGCGGCCGTCACCGAGGATCAGCACCAGGCCCTCGCCGCGGCGCACCACGACGGCCGTACCGATCTCGGGGCGCCAGCGGTAGCCCCAGCCGCCCCACTGCCGGGGTGTGACGCTGGGCGCGAAGTCCGCGTCGACGACATGGGCGAGCGGGATCTTGCGGCGCGGCACCCCGACATGGCCGCAGCGCACCTCCAGGTGGTCCTTGTCGACCTTCACGGCGACGTGGAGGAAGGCGAGGGTGCCGAAGAGGATGAGCAGTCCGGCGGCGATGAGTCCGACCACCGACATCGCCAGGGCGGCGATGCCCGTGGCCCACGAGCTGACCACGGCGAGCTCGATGCCGAGCGCGAGGCAGGCGAACCCGCCCAGGGCGAGGAGCCACTGCACGCGGTTGCGCGCGCGGCCGGTCCAGATCTCGCTCCCGTGGGCGGAAGTGCGTCGCCCGGGGTGCTCGTCGGCGGCGTTTTCCCTCATGCACACGAGCCTACTCATGTTCCGGGGCGAAGGCACGAGATCGCGGAGCGTGACCGCTCCGCATGGCGGCGCGCCGCTCAGCCGACCTGGCTGACGGCCTGCAGCGACCGCCCCTCGGCATAGGTGAGTGCGGCTTCCGGGAGCGTCGCCGTACGGCCGCTGAGGATGACGGTGAGTGACCCGCGGGCGGCCGGGCCCGGGGCGGGCCGCTCACCGATCCGGCGCAGCGCCTGCGCGGCCACGGCACCGGCGCTGCCGAACAGGGCGAGCGGGGCGGCGCCCGGCTGCTGGACGGCGGCGCGGATGCGCTCGGCGACCAGTTCGTAGTGGGTGCAGCCGAGGACGACGGCCTTGACGTCGGGCGGGGTGAGCGCGGCGGCGGCCGCGATCGCCCGGTCGATGCCGTCCTCGTCGGCCCACTGCACCGCGTCGGCGAGCCCGGGGCACGGCACCTCGGTGACCTCGACACCGGCCGCGAAGTCGCGGATCAGGCCCCGCTGGTAGGGGCTGCCGGTGGTGACGGGCGTGGCCCAGATGGCGAGCGGGCCGCCACCGGTCGCGGCGGGCTTGATCGCGGGGACGGTGCCGATGACGGGGATCGCCGGTTCGAGCGCGGCGCGCACGGCCGGAAGGGCGTGCACGGACGCCGTGTTGCAGGCGATGATCAACGCGTCGGGGCGGTGCGCGACGGCGGCCTCGCAGGCGGCGAGCGCGCGCTGGGTGATGTCCTCGGGGGTGCGCGGACCCCACGGCATGCTGTCCGGGTCGGAGGAGAGCACGAGATCGGCATCCGGCCGCAGGTTCCGTACCGCCACGGCCGCCGCGAGCAGCCCGATTCCCGAGTCCATGAGCGCGATCTTCACCCGGAAACCATAGACGATGGGTCCGACAAGGCGGCCTCGGTGGGGCAGACTGCGACGGATGGACGTCGTTGCGTGGATCACCGCGGCCTCGCTCGCCGCATGGCTGTGGCTGCTGCTCTGCCAGGGCTTCTTCTGGCGGACCGACCTGCGCCTGCCGCCGTCGACGGAGCCCGCGCACTGGCCGGACGTGTGCGTGGTCGTCCCGGCCCGCGACGAGGCGGCGGTCCTGCCGGACAGCCTGCCCTCCCTGCTCGCGCAGGACTATCCGGGGCGGGCAGAGGTCTTCCTCGTGGACGACGGCAGCAGCGACGGTACGGGCGAGGTGGCGCGGGCGCTGGCCGCGCGCCACGGCGGGCTTCCGCTGACGGTCGGCTCCCCCGGCGAGCCGCCCGCGGGCTGGACGGGCAAGCTGTGGGCGGTCCGGCACGGCATCGGCCTGGCACGCGCGCGTGGTCCGGAGTTCCTGCTGCTCACCGACGCGGACATCGCGCACGAGCCGGACAGCCTGCGCGGCCTGGTGGCGGCGGCGCACACGGGCGGCTTCGACCTGGTGTCGCAGATGGCGCGGCTCCGGGTGGCGAGCGCGTGGGAGCGGCTCGTGGTGCCCGCGTTCGTCTACTTCTTCGCGCAGCTGTATCCGTTCCGGCGCATCGCGAAGAAGGGGTCGCGGACGGCGGCCGCGGCGGGCGGCTGTGTCCTGCTGCGGACGGCGGCGGCCGAGCGGGCGCGCATCCCGGACGCCATCCGGCAGGCGGTCATCGACGACGTGTCGCTCGCGCGCGCGGTGAAGCGCTCCGGCGGCCACATCTGGCTGGGCCTCGCCGAGCGCGTCGACAGTGTGCGGCCCTATCCGCGCCTGGCGGATCTGTGGCGCATGGTGTCGCGCAGCGCGTACGCCCAGCTGCGCCACAATCCGCTGGTCCTGCTCGGCACGGTGCTCGGGCTCGCCCTGGTGTACCTGGTCCCCCCGGCCGCCCTCTGCGCGGGCCTGCTGGCGGGCAGCGCGCCGACCGCTCTGCTTGGCGGGCTCGCGTGGGCGGTGATGACGGGAACGTACCTGCCGATGCTCCGCTACTACCGCCAACCCTGGTGGCTCGCCCCGCTGCTGCCCTTCACCGCGTTCCTGTACCTCCTGATGACGGTCGACTCGGCGGTGCGGCACTACCGGGGCCGGGGCGCGGCGTGGAAGGGCCGTACGTACGCCCGCCCCGACGCCGCGCCCGAGCGGTGAACCGCCGCTATTTGCGGCCGGGCGTCCAGTTCATGCCCCATCCGTAGACCTGGTCGACGGTGCGCTGCGGGCTGACGCCGCGCTCGGGGACGAGGTAGCGGGCCTCGCGCTGGACGGTCAGGTCGCCGCCGTTGTGGGTGATCAGGGCGAGGGCGCACACGGTGGAGGGCACCGTGCACTCGTCCAGGGAGAAGTCGATGGGCGCCCCGTTGAGCGGCTGCAGCGTCACGGTCGCGTGCAGGTCGGCGAAGCTGCGCGCGCCCTCGTAGATGGTGACGAAGATGAGGATGCGGCGGAACGCGTCCTTGTGGTCGAGGTTGATGCTCAGGTTCTCGCCGGTGGCGACGGACCCGCTGCGGTCGTCGCCGTCGAGGTGGATGTACGGGGGCTGGTGCAGCGAGCCGAACGCGTTGCCCAGGGCCTGCACGACGCCCTTGCGGCCGTCGGCGAGCTCGAAGAGGGCGCACAGGTCGAGGTCGAGGTCCCGGTGCAGGGCGGTCGCCCGGCCGCGCTTGCTCCCCCAGCCGCTGAACTGCTTGCGCACCTCCCAGTTGAGGTTGACGCGCATCGTGCCCGAGGTGCCGCCCTGCTTGGCCAGGGAGACGCTGGGCGCCGCCTTGGTGAGCGTGACCTTGGAGAGGCGTACGGGGGCGGCGGCGGACGGGGCGGGCGGGGCCGCCGGGGCGGGTGGCGTCGCCGGGGCGGGTGGCGTCGCCGGGGCGGGTGGCGTCGCGGCCGGCGGCGCCGTGTGCTGCGGCTCGTCGACGCTGATCCCGTAGTCCGTGGCGAGCCCTTCGAGGCCGCTGTCGTACCCCTGGCCGACCGCGCGGAACTTCCAGGCGCCCTGGCGGCGGTACAACTCGCCGAGCACGAAGGCGGTCTCCACCGTGGCCTCGGCGTCGAAGCGGGCGATTTCGGTGCCCGCCGCCGCGTCGAGGACCCTGATGTAGAGGCCGGGCACCCGGCCGAAGGCCCCGCCGTCCGCGGACGCGGCGAGGACGATCCGCTCGATGTCCGCCTCCACGCGCGCGAGGTCGACGAAAAGGGTGTCCGTGACCGCGCCGCCCGCCGTGCTCTTGCCCTCGTGGCGGACCGCCCCCGAGGCGTGCGCGGGCTGGTTGTAGAAGACGAAGTCGGCGTCGGAGCGCACCTTTCCGGCGACCAGGAGGAGCGCCGAGGCGTCGGCGTCGGGGACGCCGGGGCCGGAACGCCATCCCAATTCGACGCGCACGGCCGGGGCCGGCACGGCGACATTCGAACCTTTGCTCATTGTCATGTCTGCCCCCAAATCGAGATCGCGGATTCCACCGCCAACCTATTCCCCGGCCCGGATATGGACCCCACAAGCGCGCACAGAGACCGACGAAGATCACCGTCCAACCCGTCGGTAACCCGACAGGAACGCGGCATTTACACGATCCCGACGTCCCGTGGCGACCGCTTTGCTCAAGTTCGCTCACATTGGGGACATGCAGTCACGCCCGACACGCAAAAGAACCCTCTTATCGGTCTCCCCAACGACCACATCGTGGGCTTAACTTATGTGCCATGACCTCCCCCCGCTCCACCTATGGCGGCGGTTACTACTCCGCGCCGTCCTTCCCGGACACTCCGATCTACGACTCCCTCGTCGCAGAACGGGGCACCCCCCAGATCGCCCCGATCCGGGTCCCCTCCGCGTACGACACCGGTAGTCATCTGCCCGCTCTGCCGGCCGCCCTGCCCGCACTGCCGGCCGCCCCGTCGCCGCAGTACGGCTACGCGCCGCAGCAGCACGCCCCCATGCAGCCCGCGATGCAGGCGGCGCCGACCGCCTACATCCCGCAACAGGCCGCGGGGCCGCGCGGCTACCCGGGCCCCCAGGCGCAGCCGCAGCGCCCGGCACCCGGCACCGGCTACGAGTCGATGCGCCCGGCCGCGCCCCGGCCCGCCCCGGCCCCGTACGAGGATCCGTACAACAACCGCCAGCAGTACCGGGGTTACTGAGAGCCTGTCTGCGACGCCGAAACCTTGCTGCGCGCGGGGCCGTCAGTGCCTGCTGGCAGGATGGCCCCATGTCGCAACCTGTACTCAGTTCGATCCATGTGTACCCGCTGAAGGCGGTTCGGGGGCACGCGCCGCGTGAGGCGGCCGTGGAACCGTGGGGGCTGGCGGGGGACCGCCGCTGGGTACTGATCGACGCCGAGCAGAAGGCGGTCACGCAGCGCCAGCACCCGCGGCTCGCGCCCGCCGCCGCCGAGCAGCTGCCCGGCGGCGTCCGGCTGTCCGCGCCCGGCATGGAGCCGCTCACCGTCGAGGTGCCCGCCGCCACCGGCACGACGCCGTTCCAGCTTTTCAAGGACAAGGTCGAGGCGGTGCCCGCCGACCCGCGCGCGCACGCGTGGTGGAGCGCCTACCTGGGGTCGGACATACGGATGCTGCACCTCGACGACCCGGCGACCAGGCGGCCGATCGACCCTCGGTACGCGCGGCCCGGCGAGACCGTCAGCTTCGCCGACGGCTACCCGCTGCTCGTCACCACCCTCTCCTCCCTCGACGCGCTCAACTCGCTGATCGCGCAGGGCGACCACGCCGACGAGGGCCCGCTGCCCATGAACCGTTTCCGGCCGAATGTGGTCGTCTCCGGGACGGCTCCCTGGGCCGAGGACGACTGGACCCGCATCGCCATCGGCGAGGTCACCTTCCGCGTCGCCAAGAAGTGCGGCCGCTGCGTGGTCACCACCACGGACCAGGACACGGCCGAGCGCGGCAAGGAGCCGCTGCGCACGCTCGCCCGCCACCGCCGCTTCGGCGACCAGCTGTGCTTCGGGACGAACCTGGTGCCCGAGACGCCCGGCACGGTGCGGGTGGGAGATCCGGTCGGCGTCCTCGAATAACCGTCGCCCCCTCGGGAACCCGAAGGCCCGGCACGCTCGTTGGAGGACAATGGCTGCCTGGTACGTCGGGGGCAGTTCGGGGACGGAAGGGGGTGCAGTCCGTGCGAGCGATCACCGGCCTCTGGCGCTGGCGCCGCAATCCGCTGTGCCGCAGGACCGACCTGGCGGAGGCCTGGGTCGCACTGGTCGCGCTGGTCCTCATGACCGTGGCCGCACCGGTCACCGGCGCCGTCGCGGGGGCCCTCTCGCGCGACGCCCTGTACCGCTCGGTCCGGGCCCAGCACGAAGAGCGCCACGAGGTGCGGGCGACGGTGGTCGAGAAGCTGGCGCAGCCGCCGCTCGACCCCGATCCGGAGACCTCCACCGCGCGGGACGCGCACAGCCGGGTCCTCGCCACCTGGAGAGCGCCTGACGGCACGCACCACCGGGACCGCGTCATCGCCCAACTGGCGTCACCGCGCGCGGGCGACACCTTCCCGCTGTGGATCGACGGCACGGGCCACGTCGTGGGCCGCCCGCTCGACCGGGCCACCGCCGCCACGCACGCGGTGCTCGCCGGGATCGGCACGGCCGCCGCCCTGATCGGGCTCGTGGAGGGCGCCCGCCGCATCGTCGTCTGGCGCATGGTCCGTCGCCGGTACGCGCGTTGGGACCGCGCCTGGGACATCGCGGGTCCCGACTGGGGCCGGACGGGCACGGGCAGCTGACCAGGGTCCGGCTCCGGTCAACCCCTGTCGTCCGCGCACGCTACGGTGGACCCACCTTTCGCAGGACAAGCGCGCCGGGCAGGGCGCGGAGGCGACCCGCGGGACGACGAGGTGGGGGCAGATCAGCGCCATGGCACAGGGCACGGTCCAGGTGACGCACACCGGCACATCGCGGTGGCGGCGCCGCACGGGTGAGTACGCGTCGCTGGCGGCCGCCCTGGAAGCGGCCGGTGACGGCGACATACTGACGATCGCCCCCGGCACGTACAGGGAGAACCTCGTCGTCACGCGCGCGGTGACCCTGCGCGGCCCGGAGGGCACCCCCGGCTCGGTGCGCATCGCGCCCGCCGACGGGGTGCCGCTGACGGTGCGGGCCTCGGCGACGGTGCAGGACCTGCACATCGAGGGCCAGGACGTGGCGGCGCCCGCGCTCCTCGTCGAGGAGGGCGCCCCCGAGCTCGCCGGGATACGCGTGGTCACCCGCTCCGCGTCCGGCATCGAGGTGCGCGGCGGCGCCCGGCCCACGGTGCGGCGCTGCACCGTGGACAACCCGGCGGGCATCGGCATCGCCGTCCTGGACGGCGGGGGCGGTGTCTTCGAGGAGTGCGAGGTCGTCGCCGCCGGGCAGGCGGGCGTCGCCGTCCGCGGGGGCGCGCACCCGCGCCTCGAGCGCTGCCGGGTGCACCACACATCGGGCTCGGGGCTCTCCGCGACCGGCGAGCACACCGGCCTGGAGGCCGTGGGGTGCGAGATCTACGAGGTCAAGGGCTCGGGCGTGCAGGTGACCGGCCGGGCCGCGGCCCACCTCACCGACTGCGACGTGCACCGCACGACGGCCGACGGGGTCACGCTCGACACGGACGCGGTCCTCACCCTCGCGGACTGCCGCATCCACGACGTCCCGGAGAACGCGATCGATCTGCGCTCCCGGTCCGTGCTCACCCTCACCCGGTCCACCGTGCGCCAGTTCGGGCGCAACGGTCTGTCGGTGTGGGACCCCGGCACGCGCGTGGACGCCAACCAGTGCGAGATCCACGACAGCACGGGCGACTATCCGGCGGTGTGGGTGAGCGACGGCGCGACCGCCGTGCTCGACGCGTGCCGGGTGCACGACGTGCCGGACGCCCTGTTCGTGCTCGACCGCGGCTCCCGCGTCGACGTCGTCGACAGCGACCTCTTCCAGGTGCGCAACACCGCCGTGTCGGTGAGCGACGGGGCGACCGCGCAGCTCGACGACTGCCGCATCCGCGAGGCCGCGACCGGCGCCTGGTTCCGCGACCACGGCAGCGGCGGCACCCTCGCCAACTGCACGGTCGACACCGTGCAGACCGGCGTCATCGTCACCAAGGGCGCCGACCCCACCATCGAGCGCTGCACGATCGCTTCCCCCGCCGAGGCGGGCTTCTACGTGTCCGCGGGCGGCCGCGGCAGCCTCACCGGCTGCCGCGTCACGGGCAGCGGCGGCTACGGCTTCCACGTGATCGACGGCTGCCGCACGACGCTGAAGAAGTGCCGTACGGAGCGGTGCGCGCGCGGCGGTTACGAGTTCGCCGAGGACGGCCCGCTCGTCGAGGAGTGCACCAGCGACGAGAGCGGTGGCGTCCGCCCCGGCGGAGCGGCGTCCGCCGCCGCCGAATCGGCCGTGCAGACCGCCACCCAGACCGTCGGGCTCCTCGGCACGGTGCCCGACCAGCGGCCCGCGGCCCCCGCGGCGGAGGCGCCGAAGCCGGCCCGTACGTCGAAGGACGTGCTGAGCGAACTCGACGCCCTGGTGGGCCTGGAGGACGTCAAGCGGGAGGTGCGGGCGCTCACCGACATGATCGAGGTGGGGCGCAGGCGGCAGGAGGCCGGCCTCAAGGCGGCGTCCGTCCGCCGCCACCTGGTCTTCACCGGCTCCCCCGGCACCGGCAAGACGACGGTGGCCCGGCTGTACGGTGAGATCCTCGCCGGGCTCGGCGTCCTCGAACAGGGCCACCTCGTCGAGGTGTCCCGCGTCGACCTGGTCGGCGAGCACATCGGCTCGACCGCGATCCGCACGCAGGAAGCCTTCCAGAAGGCCCACGGCGGTGTGCTGTTCATCGACGAGGCGTACGCCCTCTCCCCCGAGGACTCCGGGCGCGACTTCGGCCGCGAGGCCATCGACACGCTCGTGAAGCTCATGGAGGACCAGCGGGACGCCGTCGTCGTCATCGTCGCGGGCTACACGGCGGAGATGGAGCGGTTCCTGTCGGTCAACCCGGGTGTCGCGTCCCGCTTCTCACGGACCATCACCTTCTCCGACTACGTGCCGGAGGAGCTGCTGCGGATCGTGGAGCAGCAGGCCGAGGAGCACGAGTACCGGCTCGCGCCGGGCACGCCGGAAGCACTGCTGAAGTACTTCACGGCGCTCCCGAAGGGCCCGGCGTTCGGCAACGGCCGCACCGCGCGCCAGACGTTCGAGTCGATGGTGGAGCGGCACGCGGGCCGGGTCGCGCAGGTCGACGAGCCGAGCACCGAAGAGCTGACGCTGCTCTACCCGGACGACCTGCCCGAGCTGCCCTGAGGCTCGGGCCGCTGCCGCGGGACACCGGGTGTGAGGCGCGCGAGCAGTTTCCTGCGCTCCTCGGCGAAGACCGGGTCTGCCTGGTAGTCGCCGTGGCCGAGGATCGGCGCGGGCAGCGGGTGCCGCTCGGTGCGGCCGTAGGCGAGCGGGTCGAGGAGCGGCGGGTGGTCGACCACGGGCCCGCATTTGCCGGGCAGGTCGATCGGGCCGCCGATCGGGTCCGTCCTGCGGTGCAGGCTGCGCCAGCAGTCGACCTGCCGGTGCAGGGAGGCCAGGGCGGCGGGGCCGAAGTGCGCCGGGAACCAGCGCCCGTACAGGCGCTCGAGCGGTGTCCCGTAGGTGAGCAGTCCGACGCGCTTGCGCACGGTGGGGTGCAGCTGCCAGGCGGCCGCGGCGGCGAGGACGCTGCCCTGGGAGTGTCCTGACAGGATCAGGCGGCCGCCGGTGGCGCGGGTCCAGGTGGCCATGCGCCAGGTCAGGTCGGGGACGGCGCGCTCCGCGTAGCAGGGCGGCGCGAAGGGGTGCGCGGCGCGCGGCCAGAAGGTGCCCACGTCCCAGAGGATGCCTATGGTGCGGCGCGCGGAGGGGTCCTTGTAGGCGCGGCGGCCCCAGGTGACGAACGCGATGAAGCCGGCGCCGATGAACCAGGAGCCCAGCGCCTGCGCGGTGTCGGCGGCGCCCTGGACGACCGGGTAGGAGCCTTCGGCGGCCACGCCGGGCACCTCGCCCGTGGCCCAGGCGCCGACGACGGCGAGGACCCCCAGGAGCAGCGTCACCGCCGAGACGACGCCGACGATCAAGGGGGCCTGGTCGGTGAGGGCGGCACGCGCGCGGGTGCCCGCGATGCGCTCGGTGCGGGCGGCGTCGGTGACCTCGCCCGGCTCGGTGGTGTTGTCGGGGCGGGCGTCCAGGCCGTAGTCCTCGGCGACCCGGGCCTTCTCGCGCTTCTTCACGCGCGCGGTGCGGATCGCGAGCGCGGCGCACAGCACGGCGAGGACGACCAGGAGCGGCGGGATCACGGACGCCTGCCAGGAGAGCAGGACGGGCGGTCCGTCGATCAGGCCGCTGGTGCCGTCGAGCCAGTCGGCGACGCGCTGGGCGATGCCGCCGGTCATGACGCCGCCGAGGGCGCAGGCGAGCATCGCGGTCGCCGGGCCGCCGAGGCCGCGCAGGGCGGTGCGCGGGTCGCGGGCCCTGCCGTAGATCACCTTCGCGACGACGGCGAGCGCCACCACGAGGGCGCCCTCGACCAGGGCGATGCCGCCGAAGACGGCGTCGCCGGGCAGGCGCCCCGAGGAGCGCCACTCGGGGCGCGACCAGGCCGCGTACACCATGCTCAGCGCCAGCAGGACGAGGGCCGCGTACGGCAGGGCGCGGACGACCGCGCGGTCCAGGGCGATGTCCAGGGTGTTCTCGCTGCGGCCCCGGTGGACGACGACGCCGACGACGGCGACCGCCCCGGCGAGCAGGCCGCCGACCAGGACCCAGCCGAGGACGTCGAGGAGCGCGGGGCCGCCGGGCGCCCGGTCGTGGCGGGCGGCGGACGTGCCGACGGCGGCGGCGACGGTCAGCAGCCCCGCGGCGGCGTGCGCGGCGCGCAGCCTGGCGACCAGGCGGCGTCCGTACCAGAAGCCGGGCTTGCCGAGGGCGGTGCTGCCGTCCCCGTTGTCCGGCTCGGGCTGGTGGGGCAGCGGGAGCTGGGACTCGTAGGCGCTCCAGGTGCGGTGCGAGAGGTACCAGAGCAGGGCCGTCAGGGCGGTGGGGACGAGCGCGGCGAGGGCGAGGCGGCGGCCGGGCTGGCTCCACCAGCCGCCGTCGCCGTGCGCGTCCACGGAGAGGAAGCCGAGCCAGGCCCGCTGTTCGCCGCAGGCCGCCGTGCCCGCGCACTGCCAGGCCGTCAGGTCGAGCGCGACCTCGCACGCCGCGGCGACGAACAGCACGGTGAGCGTCAGGCCCGCCAGGCGGACGAGCAGGCCGTACAGGCGGACGGTGCGCGACCGGCGGCGGGCGTTGGGCCGCATCCAGTGGGCGAGGTTGACGACCATGAAGGGCAGCAGCACCAGCCACAGGGCCCGTGATCCGTTGCCGGAGGTCAGGTTGCACCACACGTACGCCTCGGGCACCGGTTTGCCGCGGTAGTCCTCGGGGCGGCTCTCCGCGTCCACGTCCTCCGCGCGGCGGAACATGGCCGCCGTCCCGTCGCCCGCCACCCGGACGGTGCGCGGGTCGTCGAGCATCTCCTGGGGCGTGGTGCCGCCCACGCCGTGGACGAGCAGTTCGAGGGCGGTCTCGTCGGCCGCCGTCCGCACATCGCTTCCGCCGGTTTCGTCCTTGCTGTGATCGTTCTCGCGCGTCATCGTGCGTGTCCCCCGTTCCTCAACACCAGCAGGATCCCCGTTCGGCGCGCGCGTGCACCTTCTCCGTCACGGAATCTCCCCGATCGTTGCGGCACCGATGTGTGCGGCGCCCTCGCGGGGGGTGGTACGGCGGTGGTACGGCTGTCGGTGGCACGTGCGAGGATGACGGCGCAGCAGAGCACACCGTGTGGCACCCCGCGTGAGAGGCGGGATTCGGCGAAGGGACCCGACGGGACGTGAGCGAGAATCAGAACCTCCTCGCGGAGCAGCGCCGCTCCCTGATCCTCGACGAGGTCCGCCGCCGCGGCGGCGTCCGGGTCAACGAACTGACCAGGAAGCTCGGCGTCTCCGACATGACGGTCCGCCGCGACCTCGACGCGCTGGCCCGCCAGGGCGTCCTGGAGAAGGTGCACGGCGGCGCCGTCCCCGTCGTCGAGGCGAGCTCGCACGAGCCGGGGTTCGAGGCCAAGTCCGGGCTCGAGCTGACCGCCAAGGAGGACATCGCGCGCGCCGCCGCGACGCTGGCCGCGCCCGGCACCGCGATCGCCCTGTCCGGCGGGACGACGACGTTCGCGCTGGCGCAGCAGCTGCTCGACGTGCCGGACCTGACGGTGGTGACGAACTCGGTGCGGGTCGCCGACGTGTTCCATGTGGCGCAGCGCAGTGCGGGCACCCGGCAAGGGGCCGCGACCGTGGTCCTCACCGGCGGGGTGCGCACGCCGTCCGACTCCCTCGTGGGGCCCGTCGCCGACCAGGCCATCGCGGCGCTCCACTTCGACGTGCTGTTCCTCGGCGTGCACGGCATAAGCCCGGAGGCCGGTCTGTCCACGCCGAACCTCGCGGAGGCGGAGACGAACCGGCGGCTCGTGCAGTCCGCGCGGCGTGTGGTCGTCGTCGCCGACCACACCAAGTGGGGGACGGTGGGCCTGAGTTCGTTCGCCTCTCTCGACCAGGTGGACACGCTGGTGACGGACGCGGGGCTGCCGGTGGAGGCGCGGGCCGAGATCGGTGAGCATCTGCGGCTCGTCGTGGCCGGGGAGCCGGGACCTTCGGGCCTGTCGGGCGGCGAGGGCGGTACAGACATCTGACAGGGCTGCGGCTAGTGTGACTGCACTCGGTCAACTGCCCTTGCCGCTGGGCCCCTTGAGGCCGTCTGCCCGCTGAGGCCGCCTGCCCCTTGGGGACGCCTGCCCCTCGGGGCTTCCCGTTCGGAGGCTGAACGTTCATGGCACGTCGACTCCGCCCCGTCGCACTCGACTTCGTCGAGACGGCCCCGCTCCGGTTCGTGTTCGCCCGTGAGGTGTCGGCCTCGCCCGAGGCGGTGTACCGGGCGCTGGCCGAGGAGGTCGCAGACTGGCCCCGGTGGTTCTCCGCGGTGACGTCGGCGCGGCCGCTGGAGGGCGGGGCGCGGCGGGAGATCCGGCTCAAGGGCGGCACGCGGTTCCTGGAGACGGTCGTCGCGGCGGAGCCCGGGGAGCTGTACGCGTACCGCGCCGACCTGACCAATGCGCCCGGGATGCGCGCCCTGGTGGAGGAGTGGCGGATCGTGGGCGTGCCGGGTGGGGCGGCGCGGGTGCAATGGACTTTCGCGGCGGACGGGACGGCTCTGTTCCGGGGGGTCATGAAGGTGGGGCGGGCCGGGCTCGGGCGGGCCTTCCGGGACGCGGTCGGGGCGCTCGACGCTCGGCTCGCCTCCGCGCCCCGCGCTTGAGCTGAGGATCACGGGGCTCCGGCCCGGACCCCACTCCTCAAGCGCCGGAGAGGCTCAGAAAACGGGCCCACTCAAGGGCCGGTGGGGTCCGAAGGATCGGTGGGGTCCGAAGGGCCGGTGGGGCTCGAAGGGGCGGTGGGGCTCGACCCGGGCCATCTGCCCGTCGCCAACAGCTGGTCGATCGTGTGCGCGTACGGCCTGATGTCCAGGCCCTGCCGCTCCAGCCAGTCGTCCGCATAGTACTTGTCGAGGTACCGGTCGCCCGGGTCGCACAGCAGGGTGACGACGCTGCCCTTGCGGCCCTCGGCCACCATCTCCGCGACGATCTTCAGGGCGCTCCACAGGCCCGTGCCGGTCGAACCGCCCGCCTTGCGGCCGATCGCGCGCTCCAGGGCGCGGACGGCGGCGACGCTCGCCGCGTCGGGGACCTTCATCATGCGGTCGATGGCCCCGGGGACGAAGCTGGGCTCCATGCGGGGGCGGCCGATGCCCTCGATGCGGGAGCCGCAGTCGCTGGTGGCGTCGGGGTTGTCCGTCGTCCAGCCCTCGAAGAAGCAGGAGTTCTCGGGGTCGGCGACGCAGATACGGGTGTCGTGCTGCATGTAGTGCACGTAGCGCGCGAGCGTCGCCGAGGTGCCGCCGGTGCCGGCCGTGGCCACGATCCAGGTCGGACAGGGGTACCGCTCCAGCTCCAGCTGGCGGTAGATCGACTCGGCGATGTTGTTGTTGCCGCGCCAGTCCGTGGCCCGTTCCGCGTACGTGAACTGGTCCATGTAGTGCCCGCCGGTGCGGGCGGCGAGCGCGGCCGACTCCTCGTACATCGTCCGGGAGTCGTCGACGAAGTGGCAGCGGCCGCCGTGGAACTCGATCAGTCGGCATTTCTCGGCGCTCGTCGTACGCGGCATCACCGCGATGAAGGGGACGCCGATCAGCTTCGCGAAGTAGGCCTCCGAGACGGCGGTGGAACCGCTGGACGCCTCGATGACCGGGCGATTCGGCCGGATCCAGCCGTTGCACAGGCCGTAGAGGAAGAGCGAACGGGCCAGACGGTGCTTGAGACTGCCGGTGGGGTGGGTCGACTCGTCCTTGAGATAGAGGTCGATGCCCCAGTGCTCGGGGAGCGGGAACCGCAGGAGGTGGGTGTCGGCCGAGCGGTTGTTGTCCGCCTGAACCTTGCGGACGGCCTCTTTGAGCCATGTTCGGTATGCGGTGTCGGTGTGGTCGACGTCGAGCGTCGGCAGCGGCTCACCGGCCGCGCCGTCGCCTGCGGGACGGTCCTGCTTTCCTGTGCTCACCGCGCGGCTCCTTTGCGTATTTTCGCGCGTCGGCCAGGGCGGAACATGTCGGAGCGACGTGTCGGACGAGCCGGTGCGAACCCGGTCGGAGATGACCGGACGCCTCGATCATAGACACCTCGCGCACGCTTCTCACCTGCATAAACACCCCTTTGAGGGGCTCAAAGGCAGACCTGGCGTCGAGGGGGAACGCCCGTACGAACGGGCACATATTCCAGATGCGCCTGCTGCTTCACACCGCGTCCACATGTGTACTGGTGCCAATGGCCAGGTACGTGCAAACTGCACCGCACGGACGCACTACGAGGGGGCGAAACGGCATGACGGAGCCGGAGTTCACGGCGACGGGCGTGCGGATCGGGCGGCGGCTGCGCTCGCTGACCCGGGCCGGGCAGATCCGGATCGCGGGCGGCAGGCTCGAACTGCTCACGAGTTACGGCAGTGAGATCGACAGCGCTCCTCTGCGTGAAGTCCGCGCCGGCAAGCCCTGGTTCGGCCCCGACGACAGCGCCACGGCGGAGGTCGACGGGCGGCGGTATCTGCTGCGGCTCGGAGGGCAGAGCGCCGACGCCGGGCCGCCGACGGCACGCCGGTTCATCGAGGCGGTACGCAGCGCCACCGCCCGCACCACCTGAGATCCACCGACGTCTGCCGCCCGTCCGTCGCGCGCCCTCACCACGCGCGAGCGACCGCCGGAGTTGCAGCGCCACACCCCCTGGGTCACGCTGGTCACGCATCACTACTCAGGGTTTACCGGCGATAACGCTGCGAACCAGCCCGCCGGACACGTAGCGGGCGGTCCTGCCACAGCGTGATCGCTCCGCTCGATCCGCACTCGTCTTCTTCCGGACCTCTTTCGGGGAGTCGCAGCCCGTGATCAGCCAGCCGAGCAGGCATTGCACGGTGGAGCTCCAAGCCCTGCCGTCGCGGATCGGACAGGTCCGCAGAATCGTATCGGCGCAGTTGCGCTACTGGCATCTCGACCCATTGATCGATCTCGCGGAGCTCGGCATCACCGAGCTGCTCACGAACGTGCACCGGCACGTCGAACCGGACAAGAACTGCACGGTCGAGATCGAACTCCGCAGGGAGCGGCTGACGCTCTCGGTACACGACCACGACCCACGTCTTCCCGAAGTGCGGGAGGACGACGTGCCCGCCGACGCGGTCTGCGCCGACGCGGCGTGCGACGACCTGGACGCGCTCTCGACCTGCGGTCGTGGCCTCGCCCTGGTCGCCGCCGTCAGCGAGAGCTGGGGGGTGCGGCCGCACGGGGACGGCGGCAAGGTCGTCTGGTTCACCCTCCCCGCCCCGCCCCCCGCGAAGGCGCTGCCGCCGATCCCGGTCCACACCGCGATCACCCCGCTCCACGCGGACGCGCCCGACCGCCCCACGTCCGCACACGCTCCCGCCCGGTCGGCCGTCGCAGGCTGACCGGGCGGTGACACTTCGCATCCGCGGGGTGCGGGGGGGCGGCGTTGGGGCGGGGCGGCATGTGGAGCGCCGGGCCGGTCCGGCACACCCATCCGCGAGGGTGCACCGGACCGGCTCAGGCGCCCCCCTCCACGGGGGTGCGCCGGACCGGGACGACGTCCCCGTGGGCCCGGTCCGGCGTCCCCACCCGTGGCGGCGCGCACCGGGCCGGTCCGGCGTCCCCGTCCGTGGCAGTGCGGTGGGCCGGGCCGACGCCTCCGTACCTGGCAGTGCGGCGGGCACCCGTACGGCCGAGGTGGCGGCCGAGCACGGGCGCCGAGCCCAGGCAGGCGACGACACCCACGGCTGCCGGGAGCAGCCTGGAAAGGGCGCTGATCACCAGCTCGCCCTGCGGTAACGGGAATTCGATGGGTCCGCAACAGGGCATGCTCACGCGTGCGTTGTGCCACGACCTGACGGCGTCGTCGACGCGCGCGGCGGACGGATGAGAGGCGCGGCGCCCGTCATGCCGCACCGCCCTTGCCGGTCGCCGGGCGCCCGAACTCCTCGTTCAGGACGGAGAGCCGGCGCCAGTACTCGTCCTCGTCGATCTCACCGGCGGCGAACCGGCGGCCGAGGACGGCGATCGGCGATTCCGCGTCGACGCGCGGTGCAGCGGGCCGCCACGGTCCGCGCCGGCCGCGCCACGCGGTGCGGCGCAGGAGGGTGACGACGCCGACCGCGACGGCCGCCCAGACGAGCGGGAAGAGAAGGATCCACGGGCCGGGGCCGTCGCCGCCGAAGTGCGCGAGTGTCTGCATCTGACTCATCTCCCGAAGGTGTGCCGCGTGTGCGGGTGTCCGATGCCTTGAGCGTCGCGCGGGGAGGGGGCCCTGGTCGTCGTGCGGCCGGCGGCACCGCGCGTACCACCACGGGAGTACGCGCGGCCTCCGTCCGCTGCTATCACCTTCTGTGTAACTACTAGTAGGTACACTCACGGCGTGAGCACTCAGGAGCGACTCATCGAGACCACCCGCGAACTCCTGTGGGAGCGCGGCTACGTCGGCACCAGCCCGAAGGCGATCCTGCGGGGCGCGGGCGTCGGCCAGGGCAGCATGTACCACCACTTCACCGGCAAGGAGGACCTGGCGCTGGCCTCGATCCGGCGCACCGGCGAGGAGATGCGGGCCGGTGTCGACCGGTTGCTCGGCGCGGGCGGAACGGCGTACGAGCGGGTCGAGGCGTATCTGCTGCGCGAGCGTGACGTCCTGCGCGGCTGCGCCATCGGGCGGCTCACGATGGATCCGGACGTGCTCGCCAGTGATGCCTTGCGCACACCCGTCGACGAGACCCTCGCACATGTCAGGAACCGGCTCGCCGACGTGCTGCAAGAAGGTGTCGACAGCGGGGAGTTCGGGACACACGTGGTTCCGCACGACCTCGCGGCGACGATCGTGGCGACTGTTCAGGGCGGTTACGTGTTGGCCCGCGCCTCCCGCGACACACACGCCTTCGACGCGGGTGTGCGCGGCCTGCTGTCGCTCCTCTCCCCCGCGACCGACTGACGACCCGCCGAGCACCGACCGAGGTCTGAGGGCCGAGGACGAGGACCGAGGACGAGGAGAGGACCGACGACCATGCACGCGATGCAGTACGAGATCACGCTCCCGGCCGACTACGACATGGGGATCATCCGCGCGCGGGTGGCGGCGAAAGGGCACCTGCTCGACGACTTCCCCGGTCTGGGCGCGAAGGCGTACCTGATGCGGGAGCGCGGCGTCGACGGCTCGCCCGTGAACCAGTACGCGCCCTTCTACCTCTGGACCACGCCGCAGGGCATGAACGCCTTCCTCTGGGGCGCCGGTTTCCAGGGCATCGTGCGGGACTTCGGCCGCCCGGTCGTCCAGCACTGGACGGGCGTGGCGTACGAGGAGGGCCGGGCGCCCGGGGACACCGCGCGGGCGGCCGTACGGCGGCGGATCCCGGTCGGGGCGGACGCCGATCTGCCGCGCATCATGGCGGAGGCGGCGGAAAACGTGGCCGAACTCGCCTCCGCCGGGGGCGTGTTGTACGCGGCCGCCGCCGTCGACCCCCGCACCTGGGAGCTGCTGACCTTCTCGGTGTGGGACCACGCGTCCCCGGAGGCGCCCGGCGACGTGTTCCAGGTGCTGCACCTGTCGCAGCCCGAGCGGAAGCTGCTGCCGCGCGGGAGGCAGTGGTAGCGGGGCGCCGGCGCGTCAGGCCTCGGCGAGCGCCCCGAGCGGGTCGTCGAGCACGGGCTGCCAGGCCAGTTCGGCGGCGCCGACGAGGCTGTTGTGGTCGAGCGTGCAGGCCAGGATGGGGACGCCGCCGCTGCGCCCCCACAGGCTGCGGTCGGCGACGACGGCCCGGAGCCGTTCGGGGGCGGCGTCCAGGAGGGTGCGGTGCAGGCCGCCGAGGATGATGCGGTCCGGGTTGAGGATGTTGACGAGCCCGGCGAGGCCGAGGCCGAGCCGGTCGACGAGTGCCTCGAGGGCCGTGCGCACCCCGCGGTCGTCCGGCGCTTCGGCGAGCAGCGCGCGGGCCTGGTCGAGGAGGGAGCCGTCGGGGTCCGGGTCGCGGCCCGCGGCGACGAGGAAGGCCAGCGGGTCGGCCTCGACGTCGAGGCAGCCGCGGCTGCCGCAGTGGCAGGGGCGGCCCTCGGGGTTGACGGTGAGGTGGCCGACTTCGAGGGCGAGGCCGGAACTGCCGGTGTGCAGGCGGCCGTCGATGACGAGGGCGCCGCCGACACCGCGGTGGCCGGTGGCGACGCAGAGCAGGTCGCGGGCGCCGCGTCCGGCGCCGTGCCGGTGCTCGGCGAGCGCGGCGAGGTTCACGTCGTTCGCGGCGAAGGCGGGGATGCCGAGGTCCGCCTCGCGCACGCAGTCGGCGAAGATCTGCCGCACCGGGGCGCCCGCGGGCCACGCCAGGTGCAGCGGGTTGAGGGCCGTGCCCTCGGGCTCGGCGACGGCGGACGGCACGGCGAGCCCCGCGCCGACGCACCGCCGACCGGTCGTCTCCAGGAGCCGGACGCCCGCCTCCACGACGGAGCGCAGCACGTCCGCCGGGTCCGGGTCGATGATCGCGCAGCCGGGTGTGGTGGCGACGATGCGGCCGCCGAGTCCGACGAGCGCCGCGCGGTACCCGTCGGAGTGCACCTGCGCGGCGAGCGCCACGGGCCCGTCGTCGGCGACGGAGAGGCGGTGCGAGGGACGGCCCTGGGAACCGGCCGCGGCGCTCGGCCTGGCGTCGATCCGGATCAGGCCCAGCGCTTCGAGTTCCGCCGCGACGGCGCCCGCGGTGGCGCGGGTCACGCCGAGTTCGGCGGTGAGGACGGCGCGGGTCGGCGCCCGCCCGGTGTGGACGAGTTCGAGCGCGGGACCGAGCGCGCTGCGGCCCCGTTCGAGGCGCGGTGGCCGCGCTCCGCCGCCGCCCGCCGCGTGGCCTCCGGTTCCGGCGGCAGCCTGCCCGCCCATCAGCAACTCCTCGCCCTGATCACGGTCAGGAATGGTAGCCGGTGAACGCGGCCGGCCGGTCGGGGAACACCTCGACGGCTCACAGTCCGCTGACGCGCAGGGTGATGTTGAGCCGCCCTTCCAGGCCGAGGTCCGGCGGCGCGGTTCCGTCCAGGGTGCGGGGCACCCCGTGGTACGCGAACCGGGACGGGCCGCCGAACACGAAGAGGTCGCCGCTGTGCAGTTCCACGTCGGTGTACGGCTGCGTACGTGTCTCCGTGTTTCCGAACCGGAAGACACATGTGTCGCCGAGGGAGAGCGAGACGACGGGCGCGGCCGATCGCTCGTCGCGGTCCTTGTGCATCCCCATGCGGGCGTCGGCGTCGTAGTAGTTGATGAGCGCGATGTCGTACGGGTCCGGTGGCTCCTGGCCGCCGTAGGCGGCGACGACGGCGCGCCGCCCCAGGTCCGCGAGGTCGGGCGGCATCGCCTTCACCGGCTGCCCGTCGCCGTCGACGGCGGTGCGCGCGTACCCGTACGGGAACCAGTGCCAGCCGAGTCCGAACTGCCGGACCGTCATCCGGCCCCCGCCGGGCAGCCGCACCTCGCGCAGCCCGGCGGGCGGGCGCGCCCACGTCCGGCACGACTCGACGAGGGCGCGCTGTGCGGCCGGGTCGAGCCAGTCCGGGACGTGGACCGCGCCGGGGGCGATCTCCTCGGGCGGGCGGGCGAACAGTCCGGGTCCGTGCATGCCCACCATCCTGCGCCATGAACCACGAGGCGCCGCAGCCGACGAGCGCGACCCGCTCCCCGGTGACTCACTCACAGCGATGCTTGTTCGTGCACGGTATGGCGAGCGCTCAATCAGCATCTAGCAGTCACCCGCATACGGCTATGGTCTGTCCCACCGAGCCAAGTTCCCTGAGCCGAGTTCCCTGAGCCGAGACCGAGCCGACACCGAGCCGATCGACGATTGGAGGTCGCGGATGTCCCGCGACGCCCGCTGGAAGTCCCTCCTGGAGCTGCTCGTCGAGCGCGGGCGCCTCGACGTGGAGGAGGCGGCGACCGACCTTGGCGTCTCCGCGGCGACGATCCGGCGCGACTTCGACCAGCTCGCGGAGCAGCAGATGCTGGTGCGCACGCGCGGCGGCGCCGTCGTGCACGGCGTCAGCTACGAACTCCCCCTGCGCTACAAAACCGCGCTCGGCGCCGCCGAGAAGCAGCGCATCGCCAAGGCGGTCGCCGAACTCCTCACGCCTGGCGAGGCCGTGGGGCTGACCGGCGGCACGACGACGACGGAGGTCGCCCGCGCCCTCGCCGTCCGCCCCGACCTCGCCTCCGGCACCCCGGCGCTCACCATCGTCACCAACGCCCTGAACATCGCCAACGAGCTGGCGGTCCGCCCCCAGTTCAAGATCGTCCTGACCGGCGGGGTCGCGCGCCCCCAGTCGTACGAGTTGATCGGCCCGCTCGCCGACGGCGTACTCGGCCAGGTCACCCTGGACACGGCGGTCCTCGGCGTCGTCGGCCTCGACGTCACGCACGGCGCCTCCGCGCACGACGAGGCCGAGGCGGCGATCAACCGGCTGCTCTGCGAGCGGGCGGAGCGGGTCGTGGTCGCGGCGGACTCCAGCAAACTGGGCCACCGCGCCTTCGCCCGCATCTGCGGCACGGCACAGCTGGACGTCCTCGTCACGGACACGGCGGCCGACAAGGAGACGCTGACCCGGTTCGAGGAGACCGGGGTGCAGGTCATCGCGGTCTGAGCGGATCGGCCGGGGACGGGCGCGCGGGGCAGGTTCCCCGCGCGCCTTTCGCGTACCAGGGCCCGCGGCAGCCCCCTTGTCCCGAGCCGGAACCTCCGCCTACCCTGACTTTGTGCCGCTACTGAACAAACTCGGGACCGTCAGCGCCGACGGCCCGCACCGCTCACCCCTGTCCCGCCTGCGCCTCGTGCTCACCGTCTTCTTCGCCCTCGACGGGTTCGTCTTCGCGGGCTGGGTGGTCCGCATCCCCGCGATCAAGGAACAGACGGGGGCGTCCGCGAGCACGCTCGGGCTCGCGCTGCTCGGAGTGTCGGCCGGAGCGGTCGTCACGATGATGCTGACGGGCGGGTTGTGCCGCCGCTTCGGCGCGCACGCGGTGACGGTGGCCTGCGGCGTGCTGCTCCCGCTCACCGTCGCCCTGCCCCCGCTGACCCACTCCCCGCTCGCGCTCGGCCTCGTCCTGCTGGCGTTCGGCGCGGCCTACGGCGGCATGAACGTGGCGATGAACAGCGCGGCCGTCGATCTCGTCGCCGCGCTGGGCCGCCCCGTCATGCCGAGCTTTCACGCCGCGTTCAGCCTCGGCGGCATGGTGGGGTCGGGCCTCGGCGGCCTGGTCGCGGGGCAGTTGTCGCCGACCCGGCACCTCCTCGCCATCACCGTGATCGGCCTCGTGGTCACGGCGGCGGCCGCACCGACCCTGCTGCGCCAGACCCCGCCGGCCCCGCCGGAACGCCTCCGGGACGAGGGCGCCGCCCCGCGCCCCGTCGGCCGCCGCGCCCACGGCCTCGTCCTCGTCTTCGGGCTCATCGCCCTGTGCACGGCCTACGGGGAAGGGGCCCTGGCCGACTGGAGCGCGCTCCACCTCGAAGAGGACCTGCACGCGCATCCGGGTATCGCGGCCGCCAGTTACTCCTGCTTCGCGTTCGCCATGACCATCGGCCGGCTCTCCGGCACGGCCCTGCTCGAACGGCTCGGCAGGACCCGCACGATGGTGTACGGCGGGGCGACCGGCGCGGCCGGAATGCTGCTCGGCGCGCTCGCCCCCTCGGTGTGGCTGACCCTCGTCGGCTTCGCGGTGACCGGGCTCGGCCTGGCGAACCTCTTCCCCGTCGCCATCGAACGGGCCGGCGCCCTCGCGGGCCCGACCGGCGTCGCCGCGGCCTCCACCCTCGGCTACGGCGGCATGTTGCTCGGCCCGCCCGCGATCGGTTTCATGGCGGACTGGTTCTCCCTGCCCACGGCCCTGACGAGCGTCGCGCTGCTCGCGGCGGTGGCCGCCACCATAGGCTTCGCGACCCGCAACGCGGCGACCACCTGAAGGCGTCCCTCAGCACGAATCCGGGAGACCGGCGGCCCGCGCCGCCGCCCGCACGCCCGTATCCCAATCCCCGGAAATCACACCCCCGGACGCGCGTCACCCGGCACACTCGCCCCATGGAGACTCGTCCCATGGAGACCGCCGAGCACCTTCACGTCCTGGACACCGAGGGCCGCCGGCTCGCGGCCGCCGCCGAACAGGCGGGCGTCGACGCCAAGGTGCCGACCTGCCCCGGGTGGCAGATCCGGGACCTGGTGCGGCACACGGGCATGGTGCACCGCTGGGCGGCGGCGTTCGTCGCGGAGGGGCACCAGGAGCCCCACCCCGACGGGGGCCTGCCCGACCTCGACGGGGAGGAACTTCTGGACTGGTTCCGGCGGGGACATACGTATCTCGTCGACACGTTGACGCAGGCGCCGCCCTCCGTGGCGTGCTGGTCGTTCCTGCCCGCCCCGAGCCCGCTCGCCTTCTGGGCGCGGCGGCAGGCGCACGAGACGACGGTGCACCGGGTCGACGCCCAGTCGGCGCTGGCGACGGCGCCGGACCCGATCGCCGAGGACGTCGCGGTCGACGGGATCGAGGAACTCCTGCTCGGCATGCACGCCCGCAAGAAGAGCCGGGTGCGCTCCGAGGCGCCGAAGGTGCTGCGGGTGCGGGCGACGGACGCCGACGCGACCTGGACCGTCCGCATCACGCAGGACCCGCCCGCGACCGAGCACGGCGCGGCCGGTGAGGCCGACTGCGAACTGGCGGGCCCCGCCGCGCGTCTCTACCTCTCGCTCTGGAACCGGCTGCCGTTCCCGTCTCTGACGGGCGACGCGTCGGTGGCCGCGCTGTGGCGCGAACGCTCGGCGATCACCTGGAGCTGAGCCGCGGGGCCGCCTCGAAGATCAGTCCTCGGGCGCCAGCATCCGGCTCAGCACGGCCCGCTGCAACGGCCGTACCTCGCCGTGCAGTGCGCGCCCCTTGGGGGTGACGCAGACCCGCACGCCGCGCCGGTCCTCGCTGCACATCCCGCGCTCCACGAGCCCGTCCTTCTCCAGGCGCCCGATGAGGCGGGAGAGCGCGCTCTGGCTGAGATGGACCTGCGCCGCGATCTCCTGCACCCGGAAGCCCTCGGTGCCGTCCTCGGCCGTGCCCCCGGCGAGGACGTCGAGCACCTCGAAGTCGCTGGCGCCCAGGCCGTGCTGGTGCAGCGCGCGGTCAAGTTCGCACATCGTGCGCGCGTGTATCGCGAGGATGTCCCGCCACTGGTCCACGAGGTCCGACGCGGCCGCGGCCCTCGGTCCCGACTTCTGTGCCGCCATGCTCGCACGGTAGCAGAAAAACCCTCTTTATTGCGTCAGCATTAAATGCACTTGCACTCAATGCACGTGCATGTACATTGCTCCGCATGACTTCTCCGCTCTCCTCTGCTCCTTCCTCTCCCGAGGCGTCCCAGGAGCACTGGTCCCCCCGTCTGTGGGGCACGTTGCTCGTGCTGTGCGCGGCGATGTTCCTCGACGCGCTCGACGTGTCGATGGTCGGCGTCGCCCTGCCCTCGATCGGCTCGGAACTGGATCTCTCGACCGCCACCCTGCAATGGGTGGTCAGCGGCTACATCCTGGGCTACGGCGGCCTGTTGCTGCTCGGCGGCCGCGCGGCCGACCTGCTCGGGCGGCGCCGCGTCTTCCTCGTAGCCCTCGGCGTCTTCGCGGTGGCGTCCCTGCTCGGCGGCCTCGTCGACTCGGGGCCGCTGCTCATCGCGAGCCGTTTCATCAAGGGTCTCAGCGCCGCGTTCACCGCGCCGGCCGGCCTGTCGATCATCACGACGACGTTCGCCGAGGGCCCGGTGCGCAATCGCGCCCTGTCCATCTACACCACCTGCGCCGCCACCGGCTTCTCCATGGGCCTCGTCCTCTCCGGACTGCTGACGGAGGCCAGCTGGCGCCTGACCATGCTGCTTCCCGCGCCGATCGCCGTGATCGCGCTGCTCCTCGGCCTCAAGCTGATCCCGCACAGCGCCAAGGAGGAGAACCACCGCGGCTACGACGTCCCCGGCGCCGTCACCGGCACCCTCGCCATGCTGCTGCTCGTCTTCACCGTGGTCCAGGCCCCGGAGGCGGGCTGGGGATCGGCCCGCACCCTGCTCTCCTTCCTCGCCGTCGCGGTCCTGCTGACCGTGTTCGTCCGCATCGAGCGCCGCTCGCCGGGACCGCTGATCCGGCTCGGCGTGCTGCGCTCCGGTTCGCAGATCCGCGCCCAGATCGGCGCGATGACCTTCTTCGGCTCCTACGTCAGCTTCCAGTTCCTCGCCACGCTGTACCTGCAGTCGCTGCTCGGCTGGTCCGCGCTCAGCATGGCGCTCGCCTTCCTGCCCGCGGGCGCCCTCGTCGCCCTGTCGTCGACGAAGGTCGGCGCGATCGTGGACCGCTTCGGCACCCCGCGCGTGATCGCGGCGGGCTTCACGCTCATGGTCGTGGGCTACGCCCTGTTCCTGCGCATCAGCCTCGACCCGGTCTACGCGGCCGTCATCCTGCCGACGATGCTGCTGATCGGCGCCGCCTGCGCCCTGGTCTTCCCGTCCCTGAACATCCAGGCCACCAACGGCGTCCACGACGACGAGCAGGGCATGGTCTCCGGTCTGCTCAACACGTCCGTGCAGGTCGGCGGCGCCATCTTCCTCGCGGTGGTGACGGCGGTCGTGACGGCCGGCGCCCCCGAGGGCGCGTCGCCGCAGGAGGTCCTCGACAGCTTCCGCCCGGGTCTCGTCGTGATCACCGCGGTCGCGCTCGTGGGTCTGCTCGTCACCCTGACGGGCCTGCGCACACGCCGCCGCACACGGGACTCGGTCGTCGTCGTGAAGTCCCTCCCGCAGGAAGCGGCGGCCGTGGAGGAAGGGCTCGCCCTGCGCGACTGACCCGTCGGCTCATCCCAGCCAACCAGGCCGTACGAGCCCCGACTCGTAGGCGAGGACGACCAGTTGGGCGCGGTCGCGCGCGCCCAGCTTGACCATCGTCCGGCTCACATGGGTCTTGGCGGTGAGCGGGCTGACGACGAGGCGGCGGGCGATCTCCGCGTTGGACAGGCCGATACCGACGAGCGCCATCACCTCCCGCTCCCGCTCGGTGAGCCCGGCCAGCGACGCCGCCGCCTCCGGCTCCTTCGAGCGGGCCGCGAACTCGGCGATCAGCCGCCGGGTCACCCCCGGCGAGAGCAGCGCGTCCCCCTCGCCGACGGCCCGCACGGCGCGCAGCAACTCCGCCGGTTCGGTGTCCTTGACGAGGAACCCCGAGGCACCGGCCCTGATCGCCTCGAAGACGTACTCGTCGAGCTCGAAGGTGGTCAGCATGACGACCTTCACCTCCGACAGGTCCGGGTCCGCGCCGATCCGGCGGGTGGCGGCGAGCCCGTCCAGGAGCGGCATCCGGATGTCCATGAGGACGACGTCGGGGCGCAGCTCGCGCACCGCGCGCACCGCCTCCTCCCCGTCGGCGGCCTCGCCCGCTACCTCGATGTCGCCCTGCGCGTCGAGCAGCGCCCGGAACCCGGCGCGCACGAGCGACTGGTCGTCGGCGAGCAGTACGCGGATCAACGCGGTGCCTCCTCTGGCGGCGAGGGCGGGGATGGAGGTGAGGAAGGTGAGGGCGGGGGTGGAGGTGAGGGCAGGGATGGAGGTGAGGGCGGGGGTGGAGGTGAGGGCAGGGGCGGGTCTTGAGGTGCGGACGGCCCGGTGGTGAGCGGCAGTTCGGCGACGACCCGGAAGCCGCCGTCGGGGCGCGGGCCCGCCTCGATCGTCCCACCGAGGGCGGCGGCGCGCTCGCGCATCCCGGCGAGCCCGTTGCCGCTGCCGCCCGCCTCGGCGTGGCTCGAGGGCCCGTCGTCGTCGACGGTGAGCGTCAACGAGGCGTAATGGTAAGCCAGTTGCACCTGGGCGCGGCGCGACTCCGAATGCCGTACGACGTTGGTCAGCGCCTCCTGCACGATGCGGAACGCGGCGAGGTCGGCGCCGGGCGATAGCGGTGGCCGCTCGCCGTCCGCCTGGACATCGACGGTGAGCCCGGCCGTGGCCGCCTGTTCGACGAGTTCGGGCAGCCGGTCGAGCCCGGGGGCGGGCGCCCGGGGCGCGGCTCCGGGCGCCCGCAGCGTGTCGAGGACCTGCCGCACCTCCCCGAGCGCCTCCTTGCTCGCGTCCTTGATGGTGGTCAGCGCGGTGCGCGCCTGCTCGGGGTCGGAGTCGAGCAGGGCCAGGCCGACACCCGCCTGCACATTGATCACGGAGATCGAGTGCGCGAGCACGTCGTGGAGTTCACGGGCGATGCGCAGCCGCTCCTCGTCGGCCCGGCGCCGCGCCGCCCGCTCACGCTCGGCCCGCGCCTGTTCCCTCTGCTGGCGCCGGACCCGGACGAGTTCGGCGACCGCCACGACAGCGAGCACCCACGCCGCGACGATCCCCTCCTGCCCCCACGGCCGCGGCCCGTCGCCGGACGGCGGCAGGTACGCGTACAACCAGTGCGCGATCAGGAGATGGCCCAGCCAGAGCAGCCCCACGGCGGACCAGGCCGCCCACCGGCGCCCGGCGACGATCGCCGCGAAGCACGCCAGGGCGACCGTCACGAAGACCGGCCCGTACGGATAACCGGCCCCCAGATAGACCGACGCGCACACCACCGTGGCGAACGCGACCGGCACCGGATGGCGGTGCCGCCACAGCAACAGCAGACAGCCGGTGATCAGCAGCAGGCGCGCGGACACGTCGAGGGCGACCCGGTCGCTCTGGCCCCGCGCGGCGACGTGCGACCCGAGGAGTACGAACGCCGTCACCAGCGCCGTGGAGCGCCAGGGCCACCGGGCACCGCGGGGCAGGGCCCACCAGGCGCCCGGCCACGGCGGGTTGCCGCCTTGGGGGTCGCCGCCACGGGAGTCGCCGTTACGCGGTTCCCCGTCACGCGGGCCGCCGCCATGCGGGCCGCCGCCACGGGAGTCGCCGTCACGCGGGTCGACCCCGGCGCGCATTCGCTGCTGCTCCATGCCGCCACGCTAGGCGCGCGGGCCGTGGCGGGCGTCCGCCGGGCGAGGTGATCACCCGTACTCCCCGGGGAGTACGGGCCCGGCCGCTACCTCAGCAGACCGACGCCGTGGGCCAGGTTCGCGGCGGCGTGGGCGAAGAACGCGGCACGATCCTCGACGACCCGGTGGAACTGGCCGAACACCTCGAAACCGACCAGGCCGAACAACTGGGCCCACGCGGCGACGAGCGCGACCGCCACCTCGGGCGGCAGGTCCGGCGCCAGATCGGCGGCCATCCGGTGCGCCTCGGCCCGCACCCCGGACTTCAGCGGCGACAGAGCCACGCCCTTGTCCTCGTAGGCATCCCGGACGACGGCGATGAGCAGCAGGCCGACCCGGGAGGCGGCCGGGACCGTGGTCGCGGGGGCGGTGTACCCGGGCACCGGCGAACCGTAGATGAGCGCGTACTCGTGCGGGTGGCCGAGGGCCCATACCCGTACGGCCTGGCAGACGGTGACCCAGCGGCCCGTCGGCGTCACCGGCTCACCGGGCTCCCCGATCTCGCGGTACGCCGCGTCCGCCCGCTCCGCCGCCTCACCGAGGGAGTCGTACGCGTCGATGATCAGGGCGGTCAGCAGGTCGTCGCGGCTGGGGAAGTAGCGGTACAGGGCCGAGGAGACCATGCCGAGCTCGCGGGCGACGGCGCGCAGCGACAGCTTGGCGGCGCCGTCCTCGGCGAGCTGTCTGCGTGCCTCGTCCTTGATGGCGGCGGTGACTTCCTGCCGGGCGCGGGCGCGGGCTCCCTGCGTGGTGCCTCCGGCGGGGCGCGGGGGTGTGCTGCGGCTCGTACTCATGGGGGCAGTGTCGCACAGGGCGAGAGCGCTGCCCTTGTTTCGGATCGGCGCACTCAGAACGGATCGGAGCACTCGAAGTAGGTCAGCGCTCTTGAGATAGGTCAGCGCTCTTGTAGTAGGTCAACGCACTCGAAAGAGATCGATGCACACAAGTGAGAGCAGTGCTCTTGCTATGGAGCACCAGTCTCGTGCAGACTGCTCTCAAGCGAGAGCAGTGCTCTCGGTTTCCGAACCCCGCCGCTGCCGCCAGGAGGCCCCGATGTCCGCGACCCCCACCACGACCACGACCCAGAGCGCGAGCCCGAGCACGACCCAGAGCCCGACCCCGAGCACGGCCCAGAGCCCGACCCCGAGCACGGCCCAGAGCGTGACCCCGAACGCGACCTCGGGTACGAGTGCTCCCGCCCACGTCCGCAAGCCCGGCTGGTTCACCGTCAACGTCCTGAACCGGTCCGTCGCCTGGCTGACCCGGCGCGGTCTCAGCGTCTGGGGCTCCCGGGTCCTCGCGGTGCGCGGCCGCAAGAGCG
Source organism: Streptomyces sp. SGAir0957 (assembly GCF_043523415.1). NCBI lineage: Bacteria > Bacillati > Actinomycetota > Actinomycetes > Kitasatosporales > Streptomycetaceae > Streptomyces > Streptomyces sp. SGAir0957. The sequence continues at coordinate 7,305,737 of NZ_CP027293.1, read as the reverse complement.
GGGCCTGGCGCACCACGCCCGTCAATCTGCTGACCTTCGACGGTCAGCAGTACCTCGTCGCCCCGCGCGGGCACGTGCAGTGGACCCACAACATGCGGGCGGCGGGCGGCGGGGAGCTGCGCCTGGGCCGCAGGGCCGACGCGTTCACCGCCGTCGAGGTCGCCGACGACGACAAGCCGGCCGTGCTGCGCGCCTACCTCAAGCGCTGGAAGGCGGAGGTCGGGGTGTTCTTCGACGGGGTGGGCCCGGACTCCACCGACGCGGAGCTGCGCCGCATCGCCCCGGACCACCCCGTCTTCCGGATCACGCTCACCGGCTGAGCGTCAGACGTTCGGTGTCAGTGGTCGAGGCGCGACAGTGCGCGGCCGGCCAGCGGATGGGTGCGGACCAGTTCGCCGAGCGTGGTCGAGCCCCGGGTGATGCGTGCGAACGCGTTCCACGCCGGGCGGAAACCGGTGAGGACGGCGTGCAGCACCCCCGGCCTGCGCTCGAAGACGGTCAGCATCCGCTTGCCGACGGCCATCTCGACGCCGAGCCCGGCCTTGATGGCGAAGGCGTAGTTCAGCGCCTGGCGGCGGGCGTCCACCGCGTCGTGCGCCTCGGCGACGCGCACCGCCCACTCCCCCGCGAGCCGGCCCGAGCGCAGCGCGAACGAGATGCCCTCGCGGGTCCACGGTTCGAGCAGCCCTGCCGCGTCGCCGCAGACCAGGACGCGGCCGCGGGAGAGCGGCGAGTCGTCGGCGCGGCAGCGCGTGAGGTGCCCGGAGGAGACCGCCGGTTCGAACCCGGCGAGGCCGAGCCGCCCGATGAAGTCCTCCAAGTACCGCTTGGTGGCGGCCCCTTCGCCGCGGGCCGAGATGACGCCGACGGTCAGGGTGTCGTCCTTGGGGAAGACCCAGCCGTAGCTGCCGGGCATGGGGCCCCAGTCGATGAGGACGCGGCCGCGCCAGTCGTCGGCGACCTCCTGCGGAACCGGGATCTCCGCCTCCAGGCCGAGGTCGACCTGGTCGAGCTTGACGCCGACGTGCGCCCCTATGCGGCTCGCGCTGCCGTCCGCGCCGACCACGGCACGGGCCAGGATCGTCTCGCCGTCCTGGAGGACGACGGCGACCGTGCGCCGGTCGGGCACCTCGCTGCCGTGCTGCTCGACGCGCGAGACAGCGGTGCCGGTGCGCAGTTCGGCGCCCGCCTTCTGGGCGTGCTCGACGAGCTGCGCGTCGAACTCGGGCCGGTTGATCAGCCCGAACAGCATGTTCTTCGAGCGCCGGGTGCGCGCGTACTTGCCGTTCAGGGAGAACGTCACCGCGTTCACCCGGTCCTTCAGCGGCAGCTCGAAGCCGGGCGGCAGCGAGTCGCGGGACGGTCCGATGATGCCGCCGCCGCACGTCTTGTACCGGGGGATCTCCGCCTTCTCCAGGAGCAGCACCCGCCGTCCGGCGACCGCGGCCGCGTACGCGGCGGACGCCCCCGCGGGGCCGGCGCCCACCACGACGACGTCCCACACCTCCATGGCCCGCTCGTCGTCCATGTCGCCCTCGCCCGTCGAGTTCTCGCTGCTCACGTTGGTCTACTGCTCCCGATCAGCTGCCTGCCGCACGTTTCTCACGCATCCTACGGCGGGCCGCCCCGTGACCCACCGCGGGAGGATCATGCGAGGATCGTCGCCACACCCTGCACAACGTCGCACCTACGAGGAGCGTGCCCATGTCGCCGCATCCGATCGCCGAGACCGTCGCCGCCCTGCTCCCGCGGGCCAAGGCCGAACTGGCCGAGCTGGTGGCCTTCAAGTCGGTGGCGGACTTCGCTCAGTACCCGAAGAGCGAGAGCGAGGGTGCGGCCAACTGGGTCGCGGACGCGCTGCGCGCCGAGGGCTTCCAGGACGTGGCCCTGCTCGACACCCCCGACGGCACGCAGTCGGTCTACGGCTACCTGCCAGGACCCGAGGGCGCGCCGACCGTCCTGCTGTACGCGCACTACGACGTGCAGCCGCCGCTGGACGAGGCGGGATGGGTGACGCCCCCGTTCGAGCTGACCGAGCGCGAGGACGGGCGCTGGTACGGGCGCGGCGCCGCCGACTGCAAGGGCGGCGTGCTGCTCCACCTCCTGGCGATCCGCGCCCTGAAGGCGAACGGCGGGGTGCCGGTCAGCGTCAAGGTGATCGCCGAGGGCTCCGAGGAGCAGGGCACCGGCGGCCTGGAGCGCTACGCCGAGCTCCACCCGGAGCTGCTGCGCGCCGACACGATCGTCATCGGCGACGCGGGCAACTTCCGCGTCGGCCTGCCCACCGCGACGGCCACGCTGCGCGGCATGACCCTGGTCCGCGTCGAGATCGACACCCTCGAAGGCAACCTCCACTCCGGCCAGTTCGGCGGCGCGGCCCCCGACGCCCTGGGCGCCCTCGTCCGCGTACTGGACTCGCTGCGCGCCGAGGACGGCTCGACGACCGTCGACGGCCTGGAACCGGACGCGGCCTGGGACGGCCTCCAGTACGACGAGGACGCCTTCCGCAAGGACGCCAAGGTCCTCGACGGGGTCGAGCTGATCGGTTCGGGGACGGTCGCCGACCGCATCTGGGCGCGGCCCGCCGTCACCGTGCTCGGCATCGACTGCCCGCCGGTCGTCGGCGCGACGCCGTCGGTGCAGGCCGGCGCTCGCGCGCTGATCAGCCTGCGGGTGCCGCCGGGCACGGACGCCGCCGAGGCGACGAAGCTCCTGATGGCGCACATCGAGTCGCACACCCCGTGGGGCGCCCGCGTCCGCGTCGAGCAGGTCGGCCAGGGCCAGCCGTTCCGCGCGGACACGACGAGCCCGGCGTACGCCGCGATGGCCGACGCGATGGCGGAGGCCTACGACGGCCAGGAGATGCAGTACGCGGGCCAGGGCGGCTCCATCCCGCTCTGCAACACCCTCGCCTCCCTCTACCCGCAGGCGGAGATCCTCCTCATCGGCCTGAGCGAGCCGGAGGCGCAGATCCACGCGGTGAACGAGAGCGTCTCGCCCGAGGAGCTGGAGCGCCTCTCGGTGGCGGAGGCCCGTTTCCTCCAGAAGTACGCCGCCGCCAAGTAGTCCGGGCGGTTTCTTCGCCGAGAGCCGAGAAGCGGGGGGTCGGGGCGACCGCGTTCGTACGGTCGCCCCATGACGACCGATCCAACCCGTCCGACCCGTCCCACCCGTCCGACCCGTCCCACCCATCCGCCCGACCCGACGGCCCCGTCTCGGCCTCCGTATCCGCTGACGGACACGGTCGACCTCACCCCGCACCTGCGCCTCCTGCGCTTCCCGGTCGGGCAGGCCTACCTCTGGCGCGACGGCACCGGACCCGGCGCCGAACTGACCCTGATCGACGCGGGCGCGGCCGGTGCCGGGCGGCCGATCGCCGACGTCGTACGTGATGGGGGCCAGGCCCCCGAGGACGTACGGCGGATCGTGCTCACCCACTTCCACGAGGACCACGCGGGCGGCGCCGGGGAGTTCGCCCGGCTGAGCGGCGCCGAGGTGTACGCGCACCGGCTCGACGCACCGTACGTGCGCGGCGAGGCCCCGGAGCCGCAGCCGGTGTTCGAGGACTGGGAGCGGCCGCTCCACGCGCGGGCACTGGCGGCCCTGCCGCCCCGCCCCGACCACCCGGAACTGCCGTTCGCCGTACGGGAGTTGGCTGAAGGCGACGTTCTCGACTTCGGGGGCGGGGCGCGGGTCGTGGGCGTGCCGGGACACACGGACGGCTCGATCGCGCTGCATCTGCCCGCGCACGGGGCCCTGTTCACCGGTGACGCCGTGGCCGCGTCACCAGTGGACGGCCAGGTGGTCCTCGGCGTGTTCAACCTCGACCGCACCCGGGCCGTCGCCTCCTTCCACCGGCTCGCCGCGCTCGACACCGACGTGGTCTGCTTCGGCCACGGGGACCCGGTGGTGGGCGGCGCGGGCGCGGCTCTCCGCAAGGCCGCGTCGGCGTACGAAGGCGCGTAGACCTCGGTCGGTCTCAGCCGACGGGGACTCCGGCCTCCAGATAGTGCGCGGCGCCGCGTTCGCGGGCGCGCAGGGCCCAGCGCAGCCGCTCGTAGCGGACCGGGGGCAGCATCCCGGCCGCCTCGTGCTCGCCGACGAAGCGCCAGTCCCGCAGTTCCGGGCCGGGCAGCAGGACGTGGCGGGCGGCCTCGCTCGTGAGGTGGCCGCCGTCGAAGAGGAGCCGCAGACCGCCGTAGCGGGGCGGCTCCGGTGCTTCCCAGTCGACGACGAGGAGCCGGGGCACGTCGACGAGGTGTATGCCGATCTCCTCGGCGACCTCCCGGATCCCGGCGCGGGCGGGCGCCTCGCCGCGCTCCACGACGCCGCCGGGGAACTCCCAGCCGGGCTTGTAGGTGGGGTCGACGAGGAGCACGCGCCCCTCCTCGTCGAAGAGCAGCACCCCCGCCGCGACCGTCTCGGCGGTCGGCTCCGGGGTCTGCACGATCTCGCAGGGGGCGGCCTCGCCGGCCTGCACCGCGGCGGCTATCCGCACGGCGGTGTCGTAGGGGGTGAGCGCCCCGTTGTCGACGAGGTAGGCGTCGGCCGCGAGCCAGCTCGCGAGGGCGGCGCGGTAGGGCCCGATGTCGGCGGGGAGTTCGCCGCCGGGGTCACGTCGGCGCAGGATCGTTTCCCCTGGAGCAAGGAGCACATGGCACACGGGGATGCGGCGGGCGGCGAGACCGCCGAAGATCTCGTCCCGGTACTCCTGGCGCATCAGCCCCATCGGCACCACGAGGACGCCGCCCAGCTCGGCGAGGAGGGCAGCCGCGGTGTCCACCACGAGCCGCCGCCAGATCGGGAGATCCTGATGCTCGTTCACCTCGGCGAGCCGCTTGGCCGGCAGCAGCCGCTCCAACTCGCCGTCGATCACCGCGGGGTCGAAGAGCGTGCAGTTCGGGATCAGGTCGCTCAGCTCCCGTGCGGCGGTGGTCTTGCCCGCGCGGGACGTGCCGTTGACCCAGACGATCACGGTTCCCCCTCATCCATCGGCCCCCTGAGGCTTGCCCGCAACACCCTGCCATGGAAACCAGCCGCAGATCAGAGCCGGTACGCGCGGCGCGCGGAGCCCGCCGGTCACCCGTCGGACCGCGGCCGTTCATTACTCGGAGGCGCGTTGTCAGTGCCGCCCACTAGGCTCTCCACATGACCTTCACCGAGAACCGCGCACCCGCGCGGTCCGCCGACGAGCTGAACGACCGCATCCGCCTCCTCATGACCCACTCCGGCGGCAGCCTCAGCGAGTCGCAGCGCCGGGAGTACGAGGTCCTGGTCGTGGAGTGGGCGGCGGCGGCCGGCGGCGACATCGTCAAGGCGGCGTGACCCTCCGGGGGTTGAGCGGGCGACGACGTCAGCGGGGCGGAGGGGGCGTTAGGCGGGGCGCCGCAACAGCACCCTCCGTACCGCCCCACGCAGCGGACCGCACATCACGACGCCGGGCCATCGCAGCCCCAGGGCACCGGGCAGGGCGAGCGCGCGGCCCGAACCCCGACACAACGGCGCCCACCAACCGGCGCCGCCCAGCCCGCCACACCACCGGCCCCGCTGCCCGCTGCCCGCTGCCCGCTGCCCGCTGCCCGCTGCCACCACGCGGCCACCCGCGCCAACCCGTCGCCGGGCCCGCTGAGGCCACCGTCACCCGGCCGGACAGGTCCCGTCACCCGGCCGCACAGGTCCCGTCACTCGGCCGCGCAGGCCCCCTCACCGGGGCGCCCAGCCCCCCGCCCCCACCAACCGCACCGCATCCGCCGCCGCAGGCGACAAGCTCGTCGCGTCGAGGTTCGTGAGCGGGAGCCACCTTGCCGCTTCCGTGGTTCCGTCGACCTCCACGACCTCGGGGGCGGTGTCTCCGTCGAGGTCGACCGCGTAGAACAGGGCGATCAAGTGCCAGTCGACGGCGCCCCGCCGGACCGTGTAGGCCCGGCTGTCGAGGAGGCGGGCGTCGGTGAGTCGCTGGCCCGTCTCCTCGCGGAGCTCCCGTTCCAGCGCCTGGACGGGCTGTTCGCCGTGGTCGATGCCGCCGCCGGGCAGATGCCACAGGCCCGGCGCGAAGACCGGTGAGGTGTCCGCGAGGCGGGCCAGGAGGATCCGGCCCTGCTTGAGCGCCACCGCGTACGCGGAGACGCGGGTCCGCGCCTCGTACCCCATGCTGCTTCCCTCCCCCGGGACGGTCCCCCGTCGCGATCATGGTGAGGGCACTCTACGGGCCGCCCGCGCACCGTCTCAGGGATGTCACGGCGGCGGGCGCCCCGAAGACCCGCGCGGAGAACCGGAAGGCCGGGGTGTCCGCCGCTGCCCGACGGCGTACCACCGGCCCATGTCCGGCCTCCCGGTGTCTCCACTACGCAGTGAATCGCAGCGGGGCGGGCGCCAGAAGCGTGTGCGGGGACGCCGTCGCGGCGCGCTTTTCACACGGGTGCGAACGAAGCACACGCCCCGCGGCGCCGCGACGTACGTCCTACCCGGCGAGGGCCGCCCGGATCTGCCGCTCCGTCTGGGCCCGGACCCGCGGGTCGCTCGCGGCGTACGCCGTGTGGGCGGAGAGGCCGGTCGTCAGCGCCCACCCGCGCCCGCGCAGCCAGGTCGCCTCGTCGACGCCGAGTGCGGCGCGGAAGACGGCGCGGGCGGCCGGGGAGAGCAGGGTGAAGGCGACCATGAGGTCGACGGCCGGATCGCCGAGGCCGAGGCCGCCGAAGTCGATGACGGCGCTGAGCCGGCCGTCGACGGTGAGCAGGTTGCCGGTGTGGAAGTCGCCGTGGAACCACACGGGCGGCCCCTGATGTCCGGGGCAGGCGAGCGCGGCGTCCCACAACGCCGTCATCGCGGGCGCGTCGAAGGCACCGGCGACGGCCGCGATCGCCTCCCGCGTGGACCGGTCCCGCTCCGCCAAGGTCTCGGCCGCCCCGGCGGGCCCGTCCTCACCCGCGTCGAAGCCCCACAACACCCGCAAGAACGCGGCCAGTTGACCCGCCGCCTCGGTCGAGGCGCCGAGCCCCTCGACCGTCGCCACCTCCCCCTCCAGCCACCGGGTCACGGCCCAGTCCCACGGGTACCCGAGCGCCGGTTCGCCCACCGCCACCGGGACGGGCACGGCCAGGGAGAGCCGCGGCGCGAGCCGGGGCAGCCAGTACTGCTCCTTCCTCGCCTGCCCGACGGCCCCGCGGTGGCGCGGCAGACGCACCGTCAGTTCGTCGCCGAGACGGTGGATGACGTGGTCCGATCCGGCGGGGTCGACGAGCGTCAGGGGCAGCCCGGCCCACTGCGGGAACTGCCGGTCGACGAGGTCACGGACGAGCGCCGTGTCGATGTGCGGGCGGTCCGTTCCACCGCTCAGGACGCCCACATCGAACCCCTTTTCCGTTCACTTGTACCTTTAGATGTCAAGCACTTCATTCTCAATTCACTCCATCAAGTGATGTGGACGATCGGGAATCGTTACGCCACAACGCCGTACGGAATATGCCGATACGGTGACCGACCAGGCGCCCCAGTCCCCGGCGACCTCCCGATTCGTTCGCACGAAACATGTGGCAGCGCGGACGGCTCCCGTGGAGCCGGACTAGTGCTCGGCCCCGGGGGGACCGATGCGACAGGGCAACCGACAGAACTACGTCTCCGGCGACTGCGGAGACCACGACGGCACCGCCGGCATGCCGGGCTCCGAGGAGTTCCTGCACCCGCCCGTGGTGCACACACCCGGCGACTGCGCGGTCGTCGAACTCCACGGCGAGATAGACCTTCTGGCCTTCCAGCGGATGGCGCCCCTGCTCGACACCGTGGCGGCGGGCCCGTACCGGGTGGTGGCGATAGACCTCACCGGCACCACCTTCTTCGACTGCTCCGGGCTCTCCCTCCTGGTGCGGGCCCACCGCAGGGCCGCCCACCGGGGCGGCCGGGTCACCGTGGTCTGCCGTCACCGCCTGACACTGCGCATCATCGAACTCTCCGGGCTCACCGAGGTGCTGACTCCCGTGGCGACGGTGGAGGAGGCGCTCCGGCCGTCACCGTGAGTATCGACTGCGGGTGCGGGTGCGGGAAAACGCTTTTAGCGTGGCAGCTGTCTTGGCTCACCTACTGAGGAGCGAACGATGGGCGAGAGCGGCATGGACAAGGCCAAGGGCAAGGCCAAGGAGATGCTCGGCCAGGCCACGGGCAACGAGCGCAAGAAGTCGGAGGGCAAGGTCGACCAGGCCAAGGCCAAGGCCCGCGAGACCGCCGACGACATGCGCGACCGGGCCGACGGCGCACGCGACTCCCTGCGTGACGACAAGTAGCCGCGCACACGGGTGGGCCCCCTCGAACGAAGAGGGGGCCCACCCGTGTACGCGGGGAAACTCTAGAGATTGGGCGGCCCACAGATCAGCCAGCCCGCAGATCAACCAGCTCACAGATCAACCGGCCCGCAGGTAGGCGGAGTTCGCCACCTGCCCCAGGAACCTGAACCGGCTGGCTCCCCCAGGAACCTGAACCGGCTCTCCCCAGCCCGGCCGCGGAGTGGGTTCCGCCTACTCCAGATCGGCTCCGGAGCGGCGGCGACACCGGGCCGCGGAGCAATCACCAGCAGGGCCCGTCGCCGTGATCGTCACACCGCCTGGCGCTGCGCCCCGCCGAGGACCGCGTCGGACTGCAGCGCGGCCGCCGCGGCGCCCACCAGGCCCGCGTCCGTGCCCGTCGACGCCGGGGCCACCGTGAGCCGCTGCACGAAGGAGAGCGTCGCGTAGTCGCGCAGAGCGCGGCGCAGCGGGGTGAAGAGGACGTCGCCCGCCTTCGCCACTCCCCCGCCGATCACCGCGATGTCGATCTCGACGAGCGTCGCGGTCGCCGCGATGCCCGCCGCCAGGGCCTGGGCCGCGCGCTCGAAGGAGGCGACGGCCGCGCGGTCCCCGGCGTGGGCGGCGCGGGCCACGGCGGCGGCGGACGTGTCGCCGTCCTCGCCCGGCTGCCAGCCGTCGCCGAGGGCGCGGCGGGCGATGTTGGGGCCGCTGGCGATGCGCTCGACGCAGCCGCGCGCGCCGCAGGGGCACGGGTCGCCGTCGAGGTCGACGCTGATGTGACCGATGTGCCCCGCGTTGCCGGTGGGGCCCGGCCGGAGCTGGCCGTTGAGGATCAGGCCGCCGCCGACGCCCGTGGAGACCACCATGCACAGCGCGTTGTCGTGGCCGCGCGCCGCGCCCTGCCAGTGCTCGGCGGCCGTCATCGCCACACCGTCACCGACCAGCTCGACCGGGAGGCCGCCCGCGAGCGCCCGTACGCGGGAGACGAGGGGGAACGCGCGCCACCCCGGCACGTTGACGGGGCTGACCGTGCCGTTCGAGCGGTCCACGGGGCCCGCGCTGCCGATGCCGACCGCCCGGACCCGGGGCCACAGCTCGGAGACGGTCAGCTCGGCGAGGACCGAGTCGACCGCGCCCATCACCGTCTCCCCGTCCTCCTGCGCGGGGGTCGGACGCTGCGCGCGCGCCAGGATGCGGCCCTGGTCGTCCACGAGGGCGCCGGCGATCTTGGTGCCGCCGATGTCGAGCGCGGCGACGAGGTCCATGTGCATCAGTGTCAGATCCCCTGGAAAAAATGGCAGGTCGGAGAAGGAAAGTTTAGGAAGCCAAGTAGAGCGGTGCACAGTCTCTCCCGAGCCTGACAACGTTGTCCAGGCCCTATGCTCGACGGCACACGCCCGTGCAGGATGATGAGCCCTGACGCATCGGGCCCGTCACCCGTCCGGGTGGCCGGCTTTCCCGGCAGCGACGACAGGACAGGACAGCGCATAGTGGACCGCACCGCCCGCCGCACCGAGAACCGCTACGGCAATCGCCCGACCATGAAGGACGTCGCCGCGCGCGCCGGGGTGGGCCTCAAGACGGTTTCCCGGGTCGTCAACGGCGAGCCGGGCGTCACCCCCGACACGGAGCGCCGCGTACAGGAGGCCATCGCCGCGCTCGGCTTCCGGCGCAACGACAGCGCGCGGGTCCTGCGCAAGGGACGTACGGCCAGCATCGGGCTCGTCCTGGAGGATCTGGCGGACCCGTTCTACGGACCGCTCAGCCGCGCCGTCGAGGAGGTCGCGCGGGCGCACGGGGCGCTGCTCATCAACGGCTCCAGCGCGGAGGACCCCGAGCGCGAGCAGGAACTGGTGCTCGCGCTGTGCGCGCGGCGGGTCGACGGGCTCGTCATCATCCCCGCCGGGGACGACCACCGCTACCTGGAGCCGGAGATCGCGGCCGGGGTCGCGACCGTGTTCGTGGACCGGCCCGCCGGGCGGATCGACGCGGACGTGGTGCTCTCCGACAGCTTCGGCGGCGCGCGCGACGGGGTCGCCCACCTGATCGCGGGCGGGCACCGGCGGATCGGCTTCATCGGCGACCAGCCCCGTATCCACACCGCCGCGGAGCGGCTGCGCGGCTACCGGACGGCCATGGAGGACGCCGGGATAACCGTCGACGAGCGGTGGATGTCGCTCGGCGTCACCGACCCCGAGCGGGTGCGGCGCGCCGCGGAGTCCATGCTGAAGAGCGAGGAGCCGGTCACGGCGATCTTCGCGGGCAACAACCGTGTGACGGTGACCGTCGTCCGGGTCCTCGCCGAGGCCGGCCGCAGCGTCGCCCTGGTCGGCTTCGACGACATCGAGCTGGGCGACCTCCTCCGGCCCGGGGTGACCGTCGTCGCCCAGGACGCGGCGCAGCTCGGCCGCACCGCCGCCGAGCGGCTGTTCCGTCAGCTCGACGGGGCGACGCTGCTGCCGGAGCGCATCGAACTCCCGACACGGTTGATCAAGCGGGGCTCGGGCGAACTGCCCCCGGCGTGACGAGGGGCCCGGCGCCTGCGCCGGGCCCTCCCCTTCCTCTGGGCGATGTCAGGCCTTGACCGTCAGGTCGCCGCGGCGCGGCCCCGCGTAGCCCTCCAGGTCGGCCCGCGTCAGCCCGCTGAGCCGTGCCACCTCGGCGACGTCCAGGGCGCCGCAGTCCAGGCCGCGCAGGAGGTATCCGGCGAGGGCCTTGGCGGTGGCGGGCTCGTCGGCGATGTCGCCGGAGGCCTGCCGCGCGTAGGCGGCGAGGCGGGCGGCCGCCTGCTCGAAGCCCTCGCGGTAGAAGGCGAAGACGGCGGCGTAGCGCGTCGGGATGTGGCCCGGGTGCATGTCCCAGCCCTGGTAGTAGGCGCGGGCGAGGGCGCGGCGGGTGAGGCCGTAGTGCAGCCGCCAGGCGTCGTGGACCTTGGCGGTGGTGCCGACGGGCAGCACGTTGGTGGAGCCGTCGGAGACGCGGACGCCCGTACCGGCGGCGGCGACCTGCATGACGGCCTTCGCGTGGTCGGCGGCCGGGTGGTCGCTGGCCTGGTACGCGGCGGAGACGCCGAGGCAGGCGCTGTAGTCGAAGGTGCCGTAGTGCAGCCCGGTGGCGCGCCCCTCGGCGGCGTCGATCATGCGGGCGACGGCGGCGGTGCCGTCGGCGGCGAGGATGGACTGGCTGGTCTCGATCTGGATCTCGAACCCGAGCCGCCCGGCGTCGAGACCGTGCGCCTTCTCGAACGCTTCGAGGAGCCGGACCATCGCCGTGACCTGCTCGGGGTAGGTCACCTTGGGCAGGGTGAGCACGAGCCCGTCCGGCAGGCCGCCGTGCTCCATGAGGCCGGTGAGGAAGATGTCCAGGGTGCGGATGCCGCGGTCGCGGACCGCCGCCTCCATGCACTTCATGCGGATGCCCATGTACGGGGCCGCGGTCCCCTTCTCGTACGCCTCGGAGATGACGCGCGCGGCCCGCGCGGCCGTCTCGTCCTCGTCGGCGTCGGAGGCGGGCCGGTAGCCGTCCTCGAAGTCGACCCGCAGGTCCTCGACGGGCTCGCGCTCCAGCTTGGCCCGTACGCGGCTGTAGACGGGCTGGGCGAGGTCGTCGCTCAGGCCGAGCACCTCGGCGAACGAGGCCGCGTCGGGGGCGTGCTCGTCGAGCTGCGCGAGGGCCTGGTCGCCCCAGGAGCGGATGGTGCCCGCGTCGAAGGCGTCACCGGGGACGTACACGGTGTGGACCGGCTGGCGGGTGCCCGGGTCTCCGGGATAGCGGCGGCCCAGCTCCGCGTCGACCGGGGCGAGTGAGGCGCTGATGCCCTCGCTGACCGCGCCCGCGAGGCTCGTCGACACCTTCTCCTGCTGACCCATCCCTGCACCCTCCATACGCTCACTGTTTCCGCTTCACGGAATCAACAATCCGTATAGCGAAGTTAACGGCCGGGGTGATCGGCGTCAATGGCCCCCCGACATGGTCCCGGTACGCGGACGGGGCCGCGCGGCGATGAACGCCACACGGCCCCGTCGAGGCAGCGGAACAGGTCAGCCCTTGCGGGTCTTGACCTCGTCGGTGAGCTGCGGGACGACGTCGAAGAGGTCGCCGACGACGCCGTAGTCGACCAGGTCGAAGATCGGGGCCTCGGCGTCCTTGTTCACCGCGACGATCGTCTTCGAGGTCTGCATACCGGCCCGGTGCTGGATCGCGCCGGAGATGCCGTTGGCGATGTACAGCTGCGGCGAGACACTCTTGCCGGTCTGGCCGACCTGGTTGGAGTGCGGGTACCAGCCCGCGTCCACCGCGGCGCGGGAGGCGCCCACGGCCGCGCCGAGAGAGTCGGCGAGCGCCTCGATCAGCGCGAAGTTCTCCGCGCCGTTCACGCCCCGGCCGCCGGAGACCACGATCGCGGCCTCGGTCAGGTCCGGACGCCCGGTCGACTCGCGCGGGGTCCGGCCGGTGACCTTCGTACCGGTCGCGGCCTGCGAGAAGGACACCTCGAGCGCCTCGACCGCACCGGCCGCCGGGGCCGCCTCGACGGCCGCGCTGTTCGGCTTCACGGTGATCACCGGGGTGCCGGCCGAGATCCGGGACTTGGTGGTGTAGGACGCGGCGAACACCGACTGGGTCGCCACCGGGCCCTCCGCGCCGGCCTCCAGGTCGACGGCGTCGGTGATGATGCCCGACTTGATCCGCAGCGCCAGACGCGCGGCGATCTCCTTGCCCTCCGCCGAGGACGGCACCAGCACCGCGGCCGGGGAGACCGCGGCGACGGCGGCCTGCAGCGCCTCCACCTTCGGCACCACCAGGTAGTCGGCGTACTCGGCGGCCTCGTGGGTGAGCACCCGGGTCGCCCCGTGCTCGGCCAGGGCGGCGGCGGTGTCACCGGCGCCGCTGCCCAGCGCCACCGCGACCGGCTCACCGATCCGGCGGGCCAGCGTCAGCAGCTCCAGGGTGGGCTTGCGGACGGCACCGTCCACGTGGTCGACGTAGACCAGAACTTCAGCCATGGGACTTCAATCTCCTGCAATCACAAAGAAGGTGGGGTGAACCTGCCGGAACGGCCTGCGCGGCCGTTGTTCGGGCTAGATGAACTTCTGGCCCGCGAGGAACTCGGCGAGCTGCTTGCCGCCCTCACCCTCGTCCTTCACGATCGTGCCCGCGGTCCGCGCCGGACGCTCGGCCGCCGACTCGACCTTCGTCCAGGCACCCTCGAGACCGACCTCCTCGGCCTCGATGTCCAGGTCGGACAGGTCCCAGGACTCCACCGGCTTCTTCTTCGCCGCCATGATCCCCTTGAACGAGGGGTAACGCGCCTCACCGGACTGGTCGGTCACCGACACCACCGCCGGCAGCGAGGCCTCCAGCTGCTCGGAAGCGGTGTCACCGTCACGGCGCCCCTTGACGACACCACCCTCGACCGCGACCTCCGACAGCAGCGTCACCTGCGGCACACCCAGCCGCTCGGCCACCAGCGCGGGCACGATGCCCATCGTGCCGTCGGTCGAGGCCATGCCGGAGACCACCAGGTCGTAGCCGGCCTTCTCGATCGCCTTGGCCAGCACCAGCGACGTGCCAAGCGCGTCCGTGCCGTGCAGGTCGTCGTCCTCGACGTGGATCGCCTTGTCCGCGCCCATCGACAGCGCCTTGCGCAGCGCGTCCTTGGCGTCCTCCGGACCCACGGTCAAAACGGTGATCTCCACGTCGTCGTCGGAGTTCTCCGAGATCTGCAGCGCCTGCTCCACCGCGTACTCGTCCAGCTCCGAGAGCAGCCCGTCCACGTCGTCACGGTCGACGGTCAGGTCATCGGCGAAGTGCCGGTCGCCGGTGGCGTCGGGCACGTACTTCACGGTGACAACGATCCTCAAGCTCACGCCGGCTCTCCTACTGCAATCGTCTTGTACGGGGCGTCTCTGCCGCTGCGGCTGACAGCGCCTTCTACCAGGCAGCATAGGCGCCCGTTGCGGACAACTCCGGTCGGGGCGGCCCGCGCTCCGAACGAAATATTACTCGTCAGTACATCGAGTCGATGCCCACTAAGCAAGCGCTTTGAACTGTGACCTCAGTCGCGCAGCCCGTTGAAGCGGCCCTGGTGGTACAGGAGCGGGCGGCCGGCCCCCGCGGGGTCGCCGCAGATGGCCTCCGCGAGCACGATCCGGTGATCGCCCGCGGGCACGCGCGCGATGACCTTGCAGACGAGCCAGGCGAGGACGCCGTCGAGGACGGGGACGCCCTCCGGGCCCTCGTACCAGCGGGTGGGCGCGGCGAAACGGTCGGCGCCGCTCCTGGCGAAGGTGGCGGCGAGGTCGGCCTGGTGCTCGCCGAGTATGTGCACGCCGACGTGGCCGGCCTCGGCGACGGTCGGCCAGCTGGAGGCGCCGAGGCCGATGCCGAAGGAGATCACCGGGGGTTCGGCGGAGACGGAGGTCAGGGAGGTGGCGGTGAAGCCCACGGGCGCAGCGCCGGGGGCCGTGATCACCGCGACCCCGGCGGCGTGCTGCCGGAAGACCGAGCGGAGCAGGTCGGGGGTGGCGGGCCGGGCGGTGCGCAGGTCGGGCGTGGCCGTCATGGAGTTGTCCTTCTGCCGAGGGGTTCGGGCGGGGTCCGTGGCTTCGTCAGGAAGCAAGACAGCGCGCGCTCGAACAGCGGGCCAGGTCGACATGGACCCGCCCGTACAGAAGGAGTTCCTCAGGCATACGGTCAGACTGACGATACGTGGCGCGTGCAGTCAAGTGCGCCCCGTCAACTGGGAGCATGATCACTGACCGCGAGGCCGAGCGCGGCGATCACATCCGCCTTGCGCGGCTGTCCGGCCGCGCGGCGCACCTCACGGCCGTCGGCCGCCAGGACGAGCACGGTCGGCGTCTTGACGACGCCGCTGCGGCGTACGAGGTCGAGCCGGTCCTCGGCGTCGATCTCGATGTGCGAGACACCGGGGACCATCGAGGCGACGTCCGCGAGGACCCGCCGGGTGGCGCGGCACGGGGCGCAGAAAGCGCTGGAGAACTGGACGAGCGTGGCCCGCTCCCCCAGCTCCGCACCCAACTGCTCCGCATCGAACGTCACTTCACCCGCGGTCATCGTGCGCCTCCTCCATCCGCCGCTCCCCTTGCAGCACCGAAACGTCCGGCCGCATTCCCGGGCACGTGACGAGGATCTCGCGCGCGGCCGGAACCAGGACTGTTCTCCCGGCCGTTCTTGGGGCACGATCTGCGCAAGCCGGAAAACCTACGGCTGCGTAACTTACCGCGCGGGAGCCGCCTCGACCGAAAAGCCTTCGGAAGAAACTCCCCACGGCAATAAGAAGGGTCCACCCCCTCCATGGCAGAGCTCGTCTACCGTCCGGTCATCGGCGTCGCCAAGACGTTTTTCAAGGCGCTCGACCTGAAGATCGACTGCAAGGGCTCGGAGAACATTCCGCGCTCGGGCGGAGCCGTCCTGGTCAGCAATCACATCAGCTACCTGGACTTCGTCTTCGACGGCCTGGCCGCGCTGCCCCAGAAGCGGCTCGTCCGCTTCATGGCGAAGGAATCGGTGTTCCGGCACAAGGTCTCCGGCCCGCTGATGCGCGGCATGAAGCACATCCCCGTCGACCGGGCGCAGGGCGAGCACGCCTACCAGCACGCCCTGAAGGCGCTGCGCTCGGGCGAGATCATCGGGGTCTTCCCGGAGGCGACGATCTCGGAGTCGTTCACCCTGAAGAGCTTCAAGACGGGCGCGGTGCGGCTCGCGCAGGAGGCCGGGGTGCCCCTGGTTCCCGTGGCGCTCTGGGGCACGCAGCGCCTGTGGACGAAGGGCCGTCCGCGCAACTTCAAGCGGCAGCACATCCCGATCACGGTCCGCGTGGGCGAGGCGCTCGAAGCCTCCCGCGACCAGTACGCGGGCGCGCTGACGCGCAAGCTGCGCGAGCGCATGCAGGAGCTTCTGGAGGCGGCGCAGCGGGCCTACCCGGTACGCCCCAAGGGGCCGGACGACACGTGGTGGATGCCGGCGCACCTCGGCGGGACGGCCCCGACCCCGGAAGAGGTCAAGGCCGCCGAGGCGCGCTGACGCTGCCGCTCAGAGCGCCGGGTGGACGACGAGGCGGGCGCCGGGGCTGAACTTCTGGAGCAGCTCGGCCAGCTCGGCCCCCGCCTCCTCCAGGCCCGCGTGCGCGCCCATGCCCTCCAGGAGGAACAGGGCGTCCACGGAGGTGTCGGTGAGGCGGGTGCGGGTGCCCTGGCGCCAGTTCCAGCGGCGGCAGGTGACGCCCTCGTCGTCGCACCAGACGACCTCGCCCGCGTCCGGGTGCTCGACGGTTTCCTCGCCGGAGGCGACGGTGGCGAAGTCCTCCGCGCCGGTGGCCCTGATGAGGCGCATGCCGCCCTTGATGTGGCCGAGGTCCTCGCCGCCGACCGGGATGAGATGGGCGACGCTGATCGCGTTGTAGACGTCCACGAGCGTGTTGATGCGCGGCAGCCCGCCGTCGGCGAGGGCCCGCTTGGCGAGCGCCTCGGCGGAGTTGCGCGTGCGGTTCGGCTTGGCGCCGAAGGCGGTGTACGCGGCGCGCCAGGCCACCATGTGCGGGTCCTCCTGCGGGGCGCGCCCGTCGAGGCGCCCGGCAAGGCGGCTCGCCGCGTCGTCGAGCAGCGCCGACGTCTCCGGCGTACTGGGCGTGTTGACGAGCCCGTAGGCCTCGATCGCGAGGTGGTGGAAGTCCGGGCCGAGGGCGCGGACGTCGTCGGAGACGGTGATCTTGAGGGGCATGGCCTGCCTTACACGTGGAACTTACGACGGGAGCGAGTCGGGGAGGTTCTCCCAGAGGTACGGGCGGTCCGGGGCGCTGCGCAGGACGTCGAGCACCACCGGATGCGGTGCATCAAAGAGTACCGGATAGTCCATCTCATTGGACTCGGCATCGGGTATCCACGCCAGTCGCTCCCCGTCGAGCGAGAACTGGGCGTCGACGCCCGGCTTGTTGCCGCGCGCGTCCTGCCGGTGCCATGCGCCGTGGAACCGTACGGCGACGAGGCCGTGCACGCACCAGCCCGTGCCCGCGTCGTGCGTGAGCCGCTGATAGCACAGGGCGGTGGGGATGTCCTCGGCGCGCAGGAGCGCGGTGAGCGCGTGGGCCTTGGCGTGACAGATGCCGGTGCGCCGCTCCAGGACGTCGGAGGCGCGCCAGGTGACGCGCGGGTCGCCGCTGTCGGCCGAGTGCGGAATCGCGTCGCGGACGTACTCGTAGGCGGCGCGAGCGTATGCATATGAATCGGCCGCGTGGCGCGCGAGGCCGGCGGCCACCTCCCGGACGAGCGGATGATGGTGGTCGATGACGTCGTCCGCCGCCAGATACGCCGACAGATCAGGGTTCCGCTGGATCAGCTGCATGGATCGGAAGCATAGAAACGCGACCGGCCGCGGTCAATGGAATTGCGGCCGATCGCATACCTATGCAGAGGGTGAGTGGGGCGACTACCGCGCCATCTCCTCCTTGAGCGCCGCGACGAAGCCGTCCACGTCGTCCTCGCTCGTGTCGAAGGCGCACATCCAGCGGACGTCGCCGGCCGTCTCGTCCCAGAAGTAGAAGCGGTAGCGCTTCATGAGGCGCTCCGCGACATCGTGCGGAAGGCGGGCGAAGACGCCGTTGGCCTGCACCGGATGGAGGATCTCGACGCCGTCGACGGCGCGGACGCCCTCGGCCAGGCGCTGGGCCATCTCGTTGGCATGGCGCGCGTTGCGCAGCCACAGGTCCTTGGCGAGCAGCGCCTCCAGCTGCACCGAGACGAACCGCATCTTCGAGGCGAGCTGCATGGAGAGCTTGCGCAGGTGTTTCATGTGGCGCACCGCGTCCTGCTGGAGGACTACGACGGCCTCACCGAACAGGGCGCCGTTCTTGGTGCCGCCGAGCGAGAGGATGTCGACCCCGACGGCGTTGGTGAACGTACGCATCGGCACGTCCAGGGACGCGGCCGCGTTCGCTATGCGCGAGCCGTCCAGGTGCACGCGCATGCCGCGCTCGTGCGCGTGATCGCAGATCGCGCGGATCTCGTCGGGCGTGTAGAGCGTGCCCAGCTCGGTGGACTGCGTGATCGAGACGACCTGCGGCATCGCGCGGTGCTCGTCGTCCCAGCCGTACGCCTCCCGGTCGATCAGCTCGGGGGTGAGCTTGCCGTCGGGGGTCGGGACGGTGAGCAGCTTGAGGCCGCCCATGCGCTCGGGGGCGCCGCCCTCGTCGACGTGGATGTGCGCGGACTCGGCGCAGATCACCGCGCCCCAGCGGTCGGTGACCGCCTGGAGCGCGACGACATTGGCGCCGGTGCCGTTGAAGACCGGGAACGCCTCGGCGCCGGCCCCGAAGTGGCTGCGGATGACCCGCTGGAGGTTCTCCGTGTAGTCGTCCTCGCCGTACGCGACCTGGTGCCCGCCGTTGGCCAGGGCCAGGGCGGCCAGGATTTCGGGGTGGGCGCCCGCGTAGTTGTCGCTGGCGAAGCCACGGACCGTGGGGTCGTGGTGCCTGCGGGCGTCGGTCCTGGGAGGATTCACGGCTTCTCGGTCAGCCACAGACGGGTCCCGTTCACTTCGGCGGCGGGCTTGTCCCACACATCGGCGATGGCGTCGGCCAGCTCCGTGACGTCGGTGAAGCCCGCGAACTTCGCTTGGGGGCGCTCGGCGCGCATCGCGTCGTGCACCAGTGCTTTGACCACCAGGATCGCAGCCGCCTGACGTGGGCCGGACTCGCCCCCCGCCTTGCGGAACGCGTCCCCGAGGGCGAGCGTCCACGCCTCGGCCGCGGCCTTGGACGCGGAGTACGCGGCATTGCCCGCGGTCGGCTTCGAGGCGCCCGCGGCGCTGATCAGCAGGTAGCGGCCGCGCTCGGAGCGGCCGAGCGGCTCCTGGAAGGCGAGCGAGGTGTGCTGCACGGTGCGGATCAGGAGCTTTTCGAGCAGGTCCCAGTCGGCGAGGTCGGTCTCGGCGAAGTTCTTGCTGCCGCGCCAGCCGCCGACGAGGTGGACCAGGCCGTCGACGCGGCCGAAGTCCTTCTCGACGCGGCCGGCCCACTCGCGCGTCGCCGCCAGGTCGAGCAGGTCCACGGTGTCGCCTATGACGGTGGCGCCGCCGTGCGCGTAGCGCGCCGCGTCGACCGCCTCGGCGAGCCGCTCCGCGTCCGCGTCGGCGCCGATCACGGTGGCACCCGCCTCCGCGAGCCGCTTCAGCGTGGCCCGCCCCGCGGGCCCGGCCGCTCCGGCGACCGCGATCACGGCGCCGTCGAGGGAGTCCCTGGTGGCTTCGGTGTCGGTCATGGCAGTCGCCTCCTGTACGGAATCGCTCACGCGGCGACCCGCTCGCGGCCCGACGCGGTGATGCCCTTGGTTGAGGCGATCACATGCTTCAGCTTCTTGGACAGGGCCTCGTAGAACATGCTGAGCGGGAACTCGTCCGGGAGCACCTCGTCCACCAGTTTGCGCGGCGGCAGGCTCGTGTCGAGGGCGTCGGGGCCCTTGGCCCAGCGGGAGCCGGGGTGCGGGGCGAGGTAGGCCGACACCAGGTCGTAGGCGGCGAACCAGTGCACCAGCTTCGGGCGGTCGATGCCCTCGCGGTACAGCGTCTCGATCTCGCCGCACAGCTGGTTCGTCACCTCGGGGGCGCGGTCCCAGTCGATGTGCAGCTTGTTGTCCGTCCAGCGCACCACGTCGTGCTTGTGCAGGTAGGCGAAGAGGAGCTGGCCGCCCAGGCCGTCGTAGTTCTTGACGCGGTCGCCGGTGACGGGGAAGCGGAACATCCGGTCGAAGAGGACCGCGTACTGCACGTCGCGGGCCTGCGGTACGCCCTCGGCCTCCAGCTTCACGGCCTCCTTGAAGGCGGTGAGGTCGCAGCGCAGCTCCTCCAGGCCGTACATCCAGAACGGCTGGCGCTGCTTGATCATGAACGGGTCGAAGGGCAGGTCGCCGTGGCTGTGCGTGCGGTCGTGGACCATGTCCCACAGCACGAACGCCTGCTGGCAGCGGTCCTGGTCGCCGACCATCTCCGCGATGTCGGCGGGCAGCTCGACGCCGAGGATGTCGACGGCCGCCTCGGTGACGCGGCGGAAACGGGCCGCCTCGCGGTCGCAGAAGATGCCGCCCCAGGAGAAGCGCTCCGGGGCCTCGCGCACGGCGATCGTCTCGGGGAAGAGCACCGCCGAGTTCGTGTCGTAGCCCGAGGTGAAGTCCTCGAAGGTGATGCCGCAGAACAGCGGGTTGTCGTAGCGGGTCGCCTCCAGCTCGGCGAGCCACTCCGGCCACACCATGCGCAGCACGACGGCTTCCAGATTGCGGTCCGGGTTGCCGTTCTGCGTGTACATCGGGAAGAGCACGAGGTGCTGGAGGCCGTCGCGGCGCTGGGCCGCGGGCTGGAACGCGAGCAGCGAGTCCAGGAAGTCCGGCACGCCGAACCCGCTGTCGGCCCAGCGGCGCAGGTCGGCGACGAGCGCCTCGTGGTACGCGGCGTCGTGCGGCAGCAGCGGGGCGAGCTGCTCCACGGCCGCGACGACGCGGTCCAGGGCCAGGTCGGCGGCGGCCCGCGCGGGCGCGCCCTCGGCCTCGAAGTCGATCGACCCGTCCGTGCGCTGCCAGGTCCTGATCTCCTCCACGGCCTCCTTGAGCACAGGCCACGCCGGGTGGTCCACCACCCTGTCGCCGACCACCGGAGCCGGAGGAACGATTCCCTCCGCACCCGCCTGCACAAGAATTTCCGTCATGTCCCATCCTCCACAGGAGAACCTCGCGTCAGACCACCGTATGCGGGACCGGTTCTCCTGGACAAGGGGAGACGGAGGGGAGATTCAGGAAATCATCCGGCGAACCCCCGGGTGTCACCGCCGTTTTTCCTGTCGCGGCCGTTTGAAACGATGACCCCTGCCACAGCGGCCCGCGCAGCTCCGTCCGGGAACGCGGGCGTCCGGCCTAGGCTGTGGCCCGTCACCACCCGACCACCCCTGGGAGCCCGCCCGTGTCCGACGCCGCCGCGCCGCCGTACCCGTACCCGTACCCCGACAGCGACCGGCCCGACGGGGCGCCCGGCCCGCATTCGCTGCTCACGCCCGTGCTCGGGCTGCTCGGGGTCTGGCACGGGCGCGGACGCGGCGGGTATCCGACCCTCGACGGGGAGTTCGCCTACGCGCAGGAGGTCACCTTCACGCACGACGGCCGCCCCTTCCTGCGCTACGAGGCGCGGGCCTGGCTGCTCGGCGACGACGACGCGCCGCTGCGCCCCGCCGCGCGCGAGAGCGGCTGGTGGCGGATGCAGCCGGACGGCCGCGTCGAGGCGCTGATCACCCAGCCGACCGGCATCGCGGAGCTCGCGGTCGGCCGCGTGGCCGACGGCACGGTCGCCCTCGCGACCGACGGAGTGGCGCTCACGCCGACGGCGAAGAAGGTGGAGGCGACGACGCGCCGCTACGTCCTGAACGGCGCCGACACCCTGGAGTTCACCCACGAACTGGCCGCGGTGGGGCAGCCGTTGCAGCACCACCTGTCGGCGCGCCTGCACCGCCGGTAGCCGGACCCGTCGATCTCGCGGAACCCGACGCCCACGTCGGTCCCGTCGATCGGAGCCGTCGATCGGTCCCGTCGATCGGAGCCATCGTCAATCGGCGACGCACCGACCCGCGAACGAGTGAGGCCAACCGTTCGCCCAGGACCCGCCGCGCCCCCTCGCGGCGAAGCCGCACCCCGGTGCGGGCGGGCCGTTAGGCTCGGCCGGAGCCGATCCGCTGTCGACGGAAGCGAGACCACCTTGAACTTCCTCACCATCGGGCATCGCGGAGCCATGGGCGTCGAACCCGAGAACACCCTGCGGAGCTTCGTCGCCGCAGAGCGCGGCGGGCTCGACGTCATCGAGCTCGATCTGCATCTGAGCAAGGACGGCGCTCTCGTCGTCATGCACGACGCCAACGTGGACCGCACCACGGACGGCAAGGGCCCCATCGCCGAGAAGACCCTCGCCGAACTGCGGACCCTGGACGCGGGGCGCGGTGAGCGGGTGCCGGTGTTCGAGGAGGTGCTCGACGCGGTGAGCGCCCCGTTGCAGGCGGAGATCAAGGACACGGCCGCCGCACGCGCGCTCGCCGAGGTCATGCTGCGCCGCGATCTCGTGCACCGCGTCGAGGTGATCTCCTTCCACGACGAGGCCGTGGCGGAGATCGCGCGCCTCGTGCCCGGTGTGCGTACGGCGCTCGTCGCCAGCCGCTACGGCACCGACGTCGTGCGGCGGGCGGTCGCCGTCGGCGCCACCACCCTGGTCCTCAACATCCGCCGCCTCACCCAGGAGATCGTGGAGCACGCCCGCAAGGCCGACCTGCGGATCATCGGCTGGACCGTGAACACCCAGGACGACCTGCGGCTCGTCCGGGCGCTCGGCCTGGACGGGGCGACCACCGACTACCCGGAGATCAAGCGCACCGGCCGCTTCACCGCGTGAGCCTCAGCCGAGCGGCTTGACCAGGAGCTCGAACTCCAGGTCCGCGCGGAGCGGGATGCCGAAGCGCTCGTCGCCGTACGGGAAGGGGCTCATCTTTCCCGTACGGCGGTAGCCGCGCCGCTCGTACCAGGCGATCAGCTCCTCGCGCACGGAGATCACCGTCATGTGCATCTCGCGCACGCCCCACGTCTCGCGCGCCGTGCGCTCCGCCTCCGCGATGATCACCTTGCCGAGCCCGGCGCCCTGGAGGGCGGGGCTGACGGCGAACATGCCGAAGTAGGCGTGGTCGCCGCGGTGTTCCAGCTGGCAGCAGGCGACGATCGCGCCGTCGCGCTCGACAGTCAGCAGGCGGCTGTCAGCGTGGTGGACCACATCGCGCACGCCCTGCGGATCGGTGCGCCGGCCCTCCAGGATGTCCGCCTCCGTCGTCCAGCCGGCCCGGCTGTCGTCCCCGCGGTAGGCCGACTCGATGAGCGCGACGAGCGCGTCGACGTCGGCCTCGGTGGCCTCGCGGAAGCTCAGGCCGTCGGTGGCGGGGTGCGGGGCGGCGGTCATGGGCGGCTCTCCGAATCTGCTGCGGGGTACGGGATCTGGTGCGGGGTACGGGATCTGCTGCGGTGTACGGGCCTGTCGGCGCCGTCGAGGTTAACCCGGTCGCAGTACTCTCCGTCGTCATGGTGCACGTACTGAGCAGCAGGGTTCTCATCAGGCCGGCCGACCCCGAGCGGTCCCGCGCGTTCTACGGGGAGGCGCTCGGGCTCGCTGTGTACCGCGAGTTCGGCACCGGGCCCGAGCGGGGCACGGTGTACTTCCTCGGCGGCGGTTTCCTGGAGGTCGCGGGGCGCTCGGAGCCGCCCGTGCCACCCGGCCTGCAGTTGTGGCTCCAGGTGGCGGACGTGGACGCGGCGCACGAGGAGCTGGTGGCGCGGGAGGTGCCGGTGCTGCGGGAGCCGCGTACCGAGCCGTGGGGGCTGCGCGAGATGTGGATCTCCGATCCGGACGGCACCCGCATCTGTGTGGTGGAGGTCCCCGAGGATCACCCGATCCGGTCCAGGCCGTCCCTCTGACGTGCCCGCTGACGTGCGGTGACGCGGGGCGCGTCGGACGATGGCGAGGAGTCAGGGGATTCGGCGGCGTCGATCCGGATACATGACCGGGGCAACGCTCCTCGCCTGTCCGTCCACCGTCCAGCCCAGGAGAGATCCGATCATGACCGCTCCCCGTACCTCGACCGTGCCCCGGATTCTGATCATCGGCGGTGGGTTCGCCGGGATGGAGTGCGCCCACAAGCTGGAGAAGGAGCTGAAGCCCGGGGAGGCGGTGCTGAAGCTCATCAGCCCCATGGACCATCAGCTGTATCTGCCGCTGCTGCCCCATGTGGCGTCCGGTGTGCTGACTCCGCAGTCGGTCGCCGTGCCGCTGCGCCGGATGCTGCGGCGCACCTCGATCATCCCGGGCGGCGCCATCGGCGTGGACCCGAAGGCGAAGGCCGTCATCGTCCGGAAGATCAACGGTGAGTGCACCATCGAGCGCTACGACCACCTGGTGCTCACGCCCGGCAGTGTGACCCGGCAGTTCGACATCCCCGGGATCGACGAGCACGCCGTCGGCGTCAAGACGCTCGCCGAGGCGGCCTGGATCCGCGACCACGTCATCTCGCAGCTCGACCTCGCGGCGGCCAGCACGGACCCGGCCGAGCGGGAGGCGCGGCTGCAGTTCGTGGTGGTGGGCGGCGGTTACGCCGGGACCGAGACGGCGGCCTATCTGCAGCGCCTGACCACGGCGGCGGTGAAGCGCTACCCCGGCCTCGACCCGCACCTGATCAAGTGGCACCTGATCGACGTGGCCCCGAAGCTGATGCCGGAGCTGGGCCCGCGCCTCGGCGACAAGGCGATGGAGATCATGAAGAAGCGGGGCGTCCTGGTCTCGCTCGGGGTGTCGGTGGCCAAGGTCACCGAGGACCGGGTGACGTTCACCGACGGGCGCGAGCTGCCCTGCCACACCCTGATCTGGACGGCGGGCGTCGCGCCGAGCCCGCTGGTCGCCACGCTGGGCGCGGAGACGAACAAGGGCCGCCTCGTGGTCACGCCCGAGCTGACGGTCCCGGGCCTCGACGGGGTCTTCGCGCTCGGCGACGCCGCGGCCGTGCCGGACCTGGTCAAGGGCGGCGACGCGATCTGCCCGCCGACCGCGCAGCACGCGATGCGGCAGGGCTGGGCGGCGGCCCGCAATGTGCTCGCGGCCGTGCGTGGGACGCCGCTGACGCCGTACCGCCACAAGGACCTCGGGCTCGTCGTCGACCTGGGCGGTGTCCAGGCCGTGTCGAAGCCGATGGGCGTGCAGCTCACCGGCCTGCCCGCGCAGATCGTGGCCCGCGGCTACCACCTGGGCGCGCTGCGCACGGTCACGGCCCGTTTCCGCACGGCGGCGAACTGGGGTCTGAACGCGCTCGCGGGCGACGACTTCGTCCGCACCGGCTTCCAGCGCAACCGGCCCGCCACGCTCAAGGACTTCGAGATGACGGACGCGTACCTGACGCCGGAGGAGATCCACCAGATGATGGCGGCGGAGGCGGACGGCCGGTCGATGGCGCCGGAGAAGCCGGAGCTGCCGATCAACCTGGCCGCCAACTCCTGACGGGAACCACGCCCTAGACCAGCCCTGGACCTGCCCTAGACTCGGGGGCCGCCCAGGCGGCCCTCCAGCTGGGACAGCAGTTCGCCGAGGAGGGCGCTGAGGTCGCTGTCGCGGCCGCCGTCGAGACCGGCGAGGACCGTCGCCTCGTAGGCGAGCTGCCGCGGCAGGATCTCGTCGACCAGGGCGCGGCCCTCTTCCGTGAGGCTGAGGTGCGACACCCGCCGGTCGCGGGTGTCGCCGCGCCGGGCGACGAGGCCGCGCTCCTGGAGCTGCTTGAGGCGCTTGGTGACGGCCGCGCCCGAGGAGAACGTCTCCCGTGCCAGATCGCCGGGGGTGAGTTCGCGCCCGGTGCGGCGCAGGGTGCCGAGCAGGTCGAACTCGGGCCGGGTCAGCCCGGCGTGGCGCAGCGGCGCGTCCTCGGCCTGCTGGAGCAGTGCGGCGCACCGGTTGATGCGGCCGATGATCTCCATCGGCGCGGTGTCGACGTCGGGGCGTACGGCCTGCCACTGCCGGACGACCGACGACACGGTGTCGGGCGGCCGCGCTGCCGCCGACTCGGCTCTCGTGCTCATGCTCGCTGCCGGGACCTTCCGCTAGGGCTTCAACGGCGGGCGCCGCTCGGGTCGCCCGCCGTGTCACCAGTGTCGTCGACGATGTCACCAGTGTTGCCGACGACGGGCTCCGCGAGGCCCGGGGCCTGGCGGCGGACCGTCGCCGCGAGCGTACGGTGTCCGCCGCGTTCGGCGGCGACCACCCGCTCCTCGGGCAGCGCCCGCTGCCACCACTCCCCCGCCGCGGTGTCGGTGGCGGTACGCAGTTCGACCAGGGCGGCGACCAGTGCGCGGCGGGCCGTCTCCAGGGCGGCGGGCCCGGGGTCGGCCGAGGCGAGGGTGCCCTCCGCGTTCTCGCGGGCGGTGTCGACGCGCGCGAGGGCCTGCTCGATGTGGTCGCCCGCGCGCCGGTTGGTCACGATGACGGCGGCGACGACCCCGAGCACCGCTCCGACCAGGGTGTCCACGATGCGGTCGGTGATCAGCTCGGCGGGCTCCTGGAACCGGGCGAACTCGGTGACCAGCAGCGCCATCGGTGTCACGCAGAGGCTGCCGAGCCAGTAGTTGCGGGTGATGAGCGCCTCGGCGCCGAAGCTGAACGCCATGCAGCACAGCACCAGGGCGAGCGGCGCGAGGTGCGCGAGGGGGACGACGGCGGCGAAGACGAGGACGCCCGCGAGGTTGCCGACGACGCGCTGGACACCGCGGTTCCAGGTCAGGGTGGTGTTGGCCTGGTAGAGCGAGGCGGCGGTGACCAGGGCCCAGTACGGGCGGCCGATGCCGAGGGCGAGCGAGGCGTACCCGGCGAGCGCGCAGCCGACGAAGGTGCGCAGGGCGACCGGGAGCAGCGGTGATCCCGGGCCGATGCGCCGCCACAGGGACGGGGAGCCGCCCCCGACCAGCTCGGCCTCGACGCCGAGGAGTTCGTCGTCCATTCCGGCGACGCGGGCGGGGCGGGGTACGGCGCCGGTGCCGCGCAGTCCTGCGGCCCAGGCGCGCAGCTGGGCCGCGTCGGTGTCACCGGGCGCGGCGATGGCGACCTCCGCGCGCACGACGAGCCGCTCCAGGGCGCGCCGGGAGGCGCTGCGCGCCCCGGTGGCGAGCAGCGACTGCCAGGCGGCGTGCACGGCGGCGGCCGCGGCGCCGCGCGCGGGGGCGTGCTCGGGGCGCTCGGCGTAGGCGGCCGCCGCGTTGAGGGCGCGTGCGGTGGCCCGCCGCTCGGGGCCGTGCGGGCGGACGAGGACGGGCGCCATGCCGACGACCCAGGCGACGGCGCCCGCGCCGAGGGTCAGTGCGAGGTGGCCCGGCACCTGGCCGATGCTCTGCGGTGCGAACAGGGACGCCGAACTGATGAACGTGAAGATCAGGTGGCCGGGCGGGCCGATCCGGGTGGCGTCGCAGAGCGTCTTCTGCGCGGCGGCGAGCAGCGCGCCGATGGCGACGAGCGCGGCGGCCGAGGAGAGGAACGACGCCGCGACGAGGGCGACGGCGACGCTCAGCCACATCCCGAGCACGACCCCGGCGAGGGCGCGGGCGCGGGCCGCGTAGGGCAGGTTGTGCCCGTACAGGGCGCAGAAGCTGCCGGCCATCGTGTACATCATCAGGTCGAGGCGGCCGAGGGCGAGCAGGGTCAGATTCGGCAGCGCGGCGGAGGCGACGACGCTCGTGGCCGGTTTGAACCAGATGTCCGAGGGCCGGTTCGGACGCAGCACCCCCGCGAGCGGGAGTCGGCGGGCGGTGACGGTCCTCGGGGCTGAGGGGGGTGTGCTGCGCATACCTCAAACCTTAACAGGTGTTTTACTCGTAAAAGATACGCGCGTGCCTCCCTGCGCCGCCTTACGCGCCCGCGTGCACGGGCATCTCCCCCACAGCCACCGAACAGAGGGGGATGCGGGGTGCACGGACCGATGTCGGCCGCCTGGCTGCTCGTCGCGTTGTGCGCGGCGACCGGCGCGTACTGCCTGCTGCGTATGCGCAGCAGGGTCGAGGACCAGCGCCGCACGGCCGGCGGCGAGGCCCTGATGGGGTTCGGGATGGCGCTGATGGCGGTCCCTGCCGCGGTCCTCGCGCCGCCCACCTGGGCGTGGCTGCTGTACGCGGTGGTGTTCGGCGCCGCCGCGCTGCCCGCCCTGTGGTCGGCGCGGCGCGGCGGGCACCATCTGCACCACCTGGTGGGGACGCTGGCGATGGCGTACATGGCGGTGGAGATGGCCGGGCGCCCGGCGGGGCACGCGCACCACGGCGGTTCGGCGGGGACCCCGGCGCTCACCGCACTGCTCCTCGTGTACTTCGCGGTGTACGTCCTGTGGGCGGGCGCACGGCTGGTTCCGGCCGCGTCCGGGGTCCCGGCCGGCGCGGCCTGGGGCGACCGGCCGGAGCTGGCGCGGGCCTGCCGTCTGTCCATGGGGATCGGCATGCTGGCGATGCTCCTGACGATGTGAGCCGCGCCTCGCGCCGTGTCGTGCGTCACTTGCGGCGCTGAGCCATACCCCGGCGCGCGCCCCGCTACATAGGCTGACGGCCATGACGGTCCCCGTAGCGCTGTTGCTGCTCGGCACCCTTCTCGCTGTCGTCGCCCCGCGCATGCTCGCGCGCGCCGACTGGCCCGAGCGGGAGCCGATCGTCGCGCTGTGGGCGTGGCAGTGCGTGGTCGCGGCCGTACTGCTGTGCTGCGCGCTGTCGATGACGCTGAGCGCGGCCGCCGCCTGGCAGGCCGTGCGCGGCCATCTGTTCGCCCCCGCGCCGCACGCGGTCGTGGACGCCTACGCGCTGCGCACCACCGGGCCGTGGGCGGCTACCGTCGCCGTGGCGCTCGCGCTCGGCGGTGCCTGGACGGCCGCGATGCTGGTGCGCGAGGTGCGCCGGGCGCGGGTCCGGCGCAGGCAGCGGCGGAGCGAACTCCTCGTACGCGCGCCCTTGTTGCCCGGTGAGGAGCCCGGATCGGACCGGCTCGTGGTCCTGGAGGCCGAGCGGCCCGACGCGTGGTGGCTGCCGGGTCCGACGCCTCAACTGGTCATCACCACCGCGGCGTTGCGTCGTCTGAAGGGGCATCAGCTGGACGCGGTGCTCGCGCACGAGATCGGGCACGCGCGGTGGCGCCACGACTGGCTGCTGCACTGCTCGGGCGCGCTCGCGGGCGGGTTTCCGCAGGTGCCGGTGTTCGCCGCGTTCCGGGACGAGATGCACCGGCTGGTCGAGCTGGCAGCCGACGACGTGGCCTCGCGCCGGTTCGGGCGGCTCACCATCGCGCTCGCCCTGGTGGAGCTGAACGAGGACCGGGGCGTCTTCGGGCCCTGTCCGACGCCGCACACGCACGTCCCGCAGCGCGTGCACCGGCTGCTCACGCCGCCGTCCCGGCTGTCCCCCGCGCACCGGCTGCGGCTCACCGCCGTGGCGGCGCTCGTCCCGCTGGTCCCGCTCCTTGTGACGTTCGTGCCGGGATTGCGCGCGTTGGGATAGTGTGCGCCGCCGAAGTCGGGTCAGGATCAGGTATATGTACCCGGCGCGACTCGACTCACCTCCCCGGCCGTCCGCCCCGCTGACGGCGGCGCTCGCCCTGGCGTGCGCCCTGCTGCTCGCCCTCGTGGCGGTGCGCTGGTCCCCGCTGATGGGCCTGGACGCGGACATCGTGCGGACGCTGCATCGCGGCGCCGTCGCCGAGCCGGGCCTCACCCGCGCCCACCGCGTCCTGTCCGACTGGGTCTGGGACCCGTGGACGATGCGGGCGGGCTGCGCGGTGCTCGCCGGGCTCGTGGTGTGGCGGCTGCGCGACCGGGTGCTCGGGGCGTGGCTCATCGTGACGTGCGCGCTCGGCTCGCTCGTCCAGCAGGCGCTCAAGGCGGCCGTCGACCGGCCGCGCCCGGTGTGGCCCGACCCGGTCGACTCGGCGCACTTCGCGGCGTTCCCGTCCGGGCACGCGATGACGGCGACGGTCGTGTGCGGGCTCGCCCTGTGGCTGCTCCGCCGGTACGGGGCCGGGCCCGCCCTGTGGGGCGCCGCCCTCGCCGTCGCGGTGGTGTCGGTGCTCGGCGTGGGCCTCACCCGGCTCTGGCTCGGGGTGCACTGGCCCTCGGACGTGCTCGGCGGCTGGCTGCTCGGGGCGCTGACGGTGGCCGCGTCCACGGCCGCGTACGGGAAGTACCGCGGGGCCAGGACCGGAGCCGGGACCGGGACCAGGACCGGAGCCGGGACCGGGACCGGACCTGGTCCGAACAGTCCGTCTTGACCGCGTACTTGCCCGCCGAGCAGGATCGGGCGCATGACGATCAAAGCCGTGCTCTTCGACTTCTCGGGGACGCTCTTCCGGATCGAGTCCGCCGCGGCCTGGCTCCGCGGGGGCCTGGACGAGCTCGGACTGACGCTGCCGGAGCCCGCCTTCACCCGCGCCGCCCAGGGACTGCACGAGGCCGGTGCGCTCCCGGGAGGCAGTACGGCGCACGTCACCGTCCCCGGCCACCTCGCCGAGCTGATGGCGGTCCGTGACGTGGACGCCACCCGCCACCGCGCCGCCTACACGGGCCTGGCCCGCGAGGTCCCGCTCCCCGACGACCGGCTCTACGACGTCCTGTACGACCGCCACATGCGCCCGGCGGCCTGGCACCCCTACCCCGACGCGCACGACGTCCTCGCGGAGTTGCGCGAGCGCGGGATCCCGGTCGGCGTCGTCAGCAACATCGGCTGGGACCCGCGCCCCGTCTTCGTCGAGCACGGGCTCGACGCCTACGTGGACACCTACGTCCTGTCGTACCGCCACGGCGTGACGAAGCCGGACCCGCGCCTCTTCGAGGCGGCCTGCGAGGCGCTCGGTGTCGCGCCGAGCGCCACCCTGATGGTCGGCGACGACCGGCACGCGGACGCCGGCGCGGCGGCCCTCGGCTGCGCGGTGCACTTCGTGGACCATCTGCCGGCGGCGGAGCGGCCGGACGGGCTGCGCCCGGTGCTCGGCCTGGTCGGCGACGAGCGCGTGGGGTGACATGGGGCACCGGCCCCCGGGCGGCGCCGACACCGTCCGGAGACCGGCGAGCGGATATGACGCGGCCGTATTCGGACGATCCCCCGCGTCGCCCGAATACGGCCGCTTCCCTGTGCGCACCGCACCCGTCGGGCCGGTGGCCGGGACGCGCTGAGTATAGTTGGCTCGGAGCCAGTCAACGCAGGAGTCAAGGATGTCCCCCCGCAGCGCATCGGTCAATGAGGAGTTGCGCCGACGTTCGCGCGAGCGGCTCCTGCAGGCGACGTTGGAGCTCGTCGGGGAGCGCGGATACGACGCGACGACCCTCGGCGCCATCGCGGACCGCGCCGGTTCGGCACGCGGTCTGGTCTCGTACTACTTCCCCGGCAAACGGCAGTTGCTCCAGTCCGCCGTGCACCGTCTGATGCACCGCAGCCTGGAGGAGGCGCTGGAGAGCGAGCCGCGGACGCAGGACGGGGACGAGCGCCTCGCGCGCGCCATCGACGCGATCCTGGGTCTCGCCCGGGACCAACC
Organism: Streptomyces sp. SGAir0957; assembly: GCF_043523415.1. Classification (NCBI taxonomy): domain Bacteria; kingdom Bacillati; phylum Actinomycetota; class Actinomycetes; order Kitasatosporales; family Streptomycetaceae; genus Streptomyces; species Streptomyces sp. SGAir0957. The sequence goes on along the minus strand of NZ_CP027293.1, from coordinate 7,274,358 downwards.
GGTCCTGATGCGTACGCACATGGCGGGCATCCTGCAGGCCGAGGGGTTCGTGCAGTGCCCCGAGCAGCAGCGGCTCGCGATGCTGCTGCGCGACACCGTGGTGCGCCACGGCGCGCTCGACGTCGACCGGGACTACCCGATGCTGCGCGCCGTCCTGATGGGCGCGGTGTTCGCGATGCTCGTGCCGGGTGTGCCGATGCCGCTGAGGGCGCTGCGCGCCGAGCTGTTCGCCCGCTACGACCTGGCGTGGGAGCGGGGGTTCCCGCCGGGCGACGGGGATGACGCGTCGCCCGGCGGGAACCCGGTCCATGGCGGGGCCGCCGATTTCTCCCGCTACTTCGAGCGGCTCAGCCCTGCCGGGAGCACCGGAGGCCCTTCGGGGTCTCAGTCGAAGTAGTCCGGCTGCGTCTGGACGTTGAGCTCGTCCACGCGCACCCGCTTGGCCGGATCCGTTCGCTTGTCACTGAGCTTCAGGACGTCGAAGCCCTTCTGGATGTCGTTGGAGTAGATGTATCCGTTGTAGTAGTACGCCGACCACGAGCCGCCGAGGGACAGCGTGTCGGTGCTGACCGGGCCGCGCTCGAAGTAGCCGATCTCCTTCGGCCTGTCCGAGTCGGTGAAGTCCCAGACGGAGACGCCGCCCTGGTACCACGCCTGGACCATGATGTCCTTGCCCTTGACCGGGATCAGCGAGCCGTTGTGCGCGACGCAGTTCTCGGTGTCGGCCTGGTGGCGCGGGATCTTGAAGTAGCCGCGGAAGACGAGCTTGCGCTTGTCGCCCTTGCCGACGATGTCGTAGATGCCGTCCGCGCCGCGGTTCGGGCCGATCGCGGCGTTGCAGGTGGCCGCGCCGCCGCCGCCCAGCTCGTCGGTGAAGACGACCTTGTTCGCCTTCTGGTTGAAGGTCGCCGAGTGCCAGAACGCGAAGTTCACGTTGTCCTGGACCTGGTCGATGACCTTCGGGCGCTCGGGGTCCTTGATGGAGAACAGGATGCCGTCACCCATGCAGGCGCCGGCGGCCAGGTCCTCGGAGGGAAGGACGGTGATGTCGTGGCAGCCGGTGGTCTTGGAGACGCCGGGGTTGGTGGGACCGCCGGGGTTGCCGCCGCCGTCCGGGCCCTCACCGGGGAACAGGACGGGGAAGTTGACGAGGGCCGCCTTCTGCGGGGCCTTGCGCGGCACCTTGATGACGGAGATGCCGTCGTGCGGCGGCTGGCAGTCGGGGAACGACGCGCTCGGCGAGTAGGAGGAGACGTAGAGGTAGACGTCCTTCTTCTTCGGCACCAGGGTGTGCGTGTGAGAGCCGCACGCGGTCTCGACGGCGGCGACGTACTTCGGGTTCCGCTTGTCGCTGATGTCGAAGACCTTCATCCCCTCCCACGACGACTTCTCGGTCGCGGGCTGGGTGGTGGAGGCGCAGGAGTTGTCGCTGCGGGAGCTGTCCGTGGACAGGAACAGCAGGTTCCCGGAGACGGAGATGTCGTTCTGCGCACCCGGGCACAGGACCTGCGAGACGGTCCTGGGCGCCTTCGGGTTGCTGATGTCGAAGATGCGGAAGCCGTCGTAGTTCCCGGCGAAGGCGTACTTGCCCTGGAAGGCGAGGTCGCTGTTGGTGCCCGGGAGCACGTCCTTGGGGATGTTGGTGAGGTGCTCGATGTTCCCGGAGTGGACGATCTCGTCCTTGCCGGGTATCTCTCCGGCGGCGATCGCCGCGCGCGCCTCGTTCTCGGCGCTCTGCGAGACGCCCTTCGGCGCGGCGGTGCGGTCGCCCGGGTCGGGGGTGGCCGACACCGGGCCCGCGGCCAGCAGAGCCGTGAGGAGTCCGGCGGCTGCGGTGGCAACTCCGAGGCGTCTGCGACGCGTTCGGGTGGAGTCCTGCAACAGGGTCACTGTTGTCTCCCTGACTGACGGTGCTGACGACGACTGACGCGAGCGTCAGCGATACGTGAACGGTTCACGGATCCCCCGAGTATCGTCTTCCTCATGCACAGATCAACAGATGGCAACAAGCTCGTCATGAAAGTTGCCGCTCCCGCGCTGCTCGCGGCGCTCGCGCTGGGGTTGACCGCGTGCGACTCGGGGGGCTCCGGCGACGCGGATCGCGCCAAGTCCCCCACGGACACCGGGCCTTCGGTCATCGCGCCGGGCAAGCCGGGCGAGGCCGCGGAGACGCTGTCCGCGCGGGACGCGGAGGAGCGCCGCGGGGACGACGGGCCCAACTCGGCCGACGTCCGCTACGCGCAGCTGATGATCCACCATCACCGGCAGGCCCTGGAGATGACGGAGCTCGCACCCGGCCAGGCGCGGTCGGAGGCCCTCAAGCGCCTGGCCGAGCGGATCTCCGCCGCGCAGGGGCCGGAGGTCGAGACGATGCGCGGGTGGCTGAAACAGCACGGCCGTGAGGAGACCCCGCCGGGGCACGCGGGGCACGACGTCATGCCGGGGATGGCGAGCGAGGCACAGCTGAAGACGTTGCGGGCCGCGCACGGCAAGGCGTTCGACGCGCTCTTCCTGAAGTTGATGATCACGCACCACCAGGGGGCGGTCACCATGGCCACCGAGGTGAAGAGCGAGGGCAACGACGTGCAGATCGAGGAGATGGCGGACGACGTGATCGCCCAGCAGACGACGGAGATCAGCCGGATGCGCGACATGTCCTGAACCCGTACCGCTCCCGCGGGGCGGGCGGCGCCGCAGCCTCCCCAGACGCCTCCGCCGGTGCCATGCTGTGAAGAAGCAGCGCACCTGCGGAAGGAGCGCCCGTGCCGTACATCGCCGTGGTCGGTTCCGGGCCGAGCGGGGTCTACACCGCCCAGAGTCTCGTGCAGCAGGCCCGCGTCCCCGACGTCCGGGTCGACGTGCTCGACCGGCTGCCGTGCCCGTACGGCCTGGTCAGGTACGGTGTCGCGCCCGACCACGAGAAGATCAAGTCGCTGCAGGGCACGCTCCGGACGGTGCTCCAGGACGAGCGCGTCCGCTTCCTCGGCGGCGTCGAGGTGGGCCCCGCGCTGCCGCCCGTGAAGCTCCTGCGGCTGTACGACGCGGTCGTGTACTGCGTCGGCGCGGCGGCCGACCGGCGGCTCGGAGTACCCGGCGAGGACCTGCCGGGCAGCTGCTCGGCGACGGACTTCGTGGCCTGGTACAGCGCGCATCCGGACGCCCGCGACGCCGGTTTCGTCCGGGGCGTGCGCACGGCCGTCGCGATCGGCGTCGGGAACGTCGCGGTGGACGTGGTCCGCATCCTCGCCCGGGGCGCCGCCGAGCTGAGGCCCACGGACATGCCGGAGGCGGCGCTCGGGGCGCTGGCCGCGAGCGGGGTGCGGGACGTGTACATGGTGGGCCGGCGCGGCCCGTCGCAGGCCCGTTTCACCACGAAGGAGCTGCGGGAGCTGGGCGGGCTCGCCGACGCCGAAGTCGTCGTGGACGAGGCCGAGTTGGCGCTCGATCCGGGTTACCTCGACCCGGGCGAGCTGCCCTCCGCCGTCCGCCGCAACGTCGAGGTGCTGCGCGGCTGGGCCGGGTCGCCGCGCCGGGGCGCCGCCCGCCGGATCCATCTGCGGTTCTTCCTGCGGCCCGCCGAGATCGTCGGGGGCGGCGGCCGGGTCGCCTCGGTCCGCTTCGAACGGACCCGCCCGGACGGGCTCGGCGGCGTGGCCGGCACCGGCCGGTACGAGGAGATCGGGGCCGAGCTGGTGCTGCGCTCCGTCGGCTACCGCGGGGTGCCGCTCGAAGGGCTGCCGTTCGACGCGGCGCGCGGGACGGTGCCGCAGGAGGCGGGCCGGGTCCTGCGCGGCGGGCGCGTCTCGCCCGGCGAGTACGTCGCGGGGTGGATCAAGCGCGGCCCGACCGGCGTCATCGGCACGAACCGGCCCTGCGCGAAGGAGACGGTGGCCTCGCTGACGGCCGACCTCGCCGCGCTCACCGGCCCGGAGCGGGTGACGGGGGACCCGCTGGCCGGGCTGATCACCGCCGGGGCGGAGCCCGTGGAGTGGACCGGCTGGCAGTCCATCGAGCGCGCGGAGGCGGCGCTCGGGCGCTCCCTGGGACGCAACTCCGTCAAGATCGCCGACTGGGCGGGGCTGCTGAGCGCGGCGCGGGACGCCTAGGGCGCGGGACGCCTGGATCGCCACACGCCCCAGGACTCTCAGAGCCGGTCCGAGGGCTCCTCCCCCAACCGCTCCGCCTGCTGGTGCGCCGCGGCCAGGACGCTGTCGAGCAGGCCGGGGAAGAGCGCGTCCAGGTCGGCGCGGCGCAGGCCGTTCAGTTTGGCCGTGCCGCGGTAGACCTGTTCGATCACGCCGCTCTCGCGCAGCACGCGGAAGTGGTGCGTCGACGTGGACTTGGTGACGGGCAGGTCGAAGTGGGAACAGGACAGGCCCGGGGAGTCCTCCCCCTGCGCGGAGGCCATCTCGCGCACGACCGAGAGGCGCATCGGGTCGGAGAGCGCGTGCAGCACGGCTTCGAGCCGGATCTCGCTCCGGTCGGGGTGCGCGAGGGCCCGGCTGCCGGTGGAGGGCGCTGCGTGCGGCGCGGCGGTCGTCATGGCGCCCATTGTACGAGTTCCCTCGTAGTTTGACAGCTACCGTACTACGGTGCCTATCGTACTAGGGAAGAGTTCCCGATCCGTCCGAATGGAGTCCGCCGTGAGCGCGCTGTTCGAGCCGTACACCCTGCGATCGCTGACCGTCCCGAACCGCGTGTGGATGCCGCCGATGTGCCAGTACAGCGCCGCCCCCGAGGGCCCGCTGACCGGCGCCCCGAACGACTGGCACTTCCAGCACTACGGCGCCCGCGCGGCCGGCGGCACCGGCCTGATCATCGTCGAGTCGACCGGTATCAGCCCCGAGGGCCGGATCTCCCCCTACGACCTGGGCATCTGGAACGACGAGCAGGTGGACGCGTTCCGCCGGATCACCTCGTTCCTGAAGTCGCAGAACACCGTGCCCGGGATCCAGCTCAACCACGCGGGGCGCAAGGCCTCCACCGACCGGCCCTGGAAGGGCGGCGCGCCCGTCGGTCCCGAGGAGCACGGCTGGCAGACCGTGGCGCCGAGCCCGGTGCCGTTCGACGACAAGCACCCGGTGCCGGCCGAGCTGACCGCTGAGGGCATCGCCGAGATCGTCGCGCAGTTCGCGGACGCGGCGCGCCGGGCGCTGGACGCCGGGTTCGAGGTCGCCGAGATCCACGGCGCCCACGGCTACCTCATCGGCCAGTTCCTCTCCCCGCACAGCAACAAGCGCACCGACGCGTACGGCGGCTCGCACGAGAACCGCGTCCGCTTCGCGCTCGAGGTCACCGACGCGGTGCGCGCCGTGTGGCCCGACGGGCTGCCCCTCTTCTTCCGTATCTCCGCGACCGACTGGCTGGAGGGCGAGGAGGGCTGGACCGCCGACGAGACCGTGCGCCTCAGCGCCGAGCTGAAGGCCCGCGGCGTGGACCTCGTCGACGTGTCGACGGGCGGCAACGCCGCGGGCGTCCGTATCCCCGTCGGGCCCGGCTATCAGGTCCCGTTCGCGGCGCGCGTCCGCAACGAGGCCGGGGTGCCCGCCGCCGCCGTCGGCCTGATCGACAACGCCGAGCAGGCCGAGAAGATCCTCGCCAACGGTGAGGCCGACGCCGTGCTCATCGGCCGCGAGCTGCTGCGCGACCCGTCCTTCGCGCGCCACGCGGCGCGCGAGCTGGGCGCCGACGTGCACGTGCCGGACCAGTACCACCGGTCGGTCTGAGCCGTGGAGCCGGCCGGTGCGGGCCGTCGCCTCAGGCGGCCCGCAACGGCGGTATCGCCGGGACCTCGATCGCGTTGTCGAGGTCGGCGGCGGTCAGCTTGAACAGGTCCGGGTAGGCGTCGCGCCGGGTGCGCCGGGCGGGCTCGGTGGTGCGCCAGGTGTAGAGACAGCGCTCGCACTGGAGCACGTCCCAGACACCGGGGACGGGCGAGGAGGCGAGCAGGCTGACCGCCTCGAAGGCGCAGCGGGGGCACTCAAGGTGCTGATTCTGCATGGGAGTTGACCTCTCTTGAGCTGGAGTCCGGACGGATTTCAGTGGCGGGCCGCGATCATGCGCTGCAGCCGGGCCGCCCACTCGGCGGTCTCGGGCAGGTCCTTGGCCGGGGTGGAGAAGTTGCCGCGGATGTCGGGGGCGACCGGCGTCGTCGCGTCGATGATCATCTTGCTGGTGATCCCCGCGGGCTGGGCGGCGGGCGCGAGTTCGAGGACCGAGAGGTTCGGGATGACCACGACGTCGTCCTTGGGGTTGACCTTCGCGGACATCGCCCACATGACCTGCGGCAGATTGAACGGGTCCACGTCCTCGTCGACGACGATGACCTGGGCGACGTAGCCGAGCCCGTGCGGTGTCGTCATCGCCCTCATGCCGACCGCCTTGGCGAACCCCCCGTACCGCTTGGCCGTCGAGATCACGACCATCAGGCCGTGCGTGTACATGGCGTTGACCGCCTGGACCTCGGGGAACTCCGCGCGCAGCTGCTTGAGCAGCGGGACGCAGGTGTTGGGGCCGACCAGATAGTCGACCTCGGTCCACGGCATACCGAGGTAGAGCGACTCGAAGACCGGGTTCGTGCGGTACGAGACGCGCTCGACGCGGATGACGGGCATCCGGCGCCCGCCCGAGTAGTGCCCGGTGAACTCGCCGAACGGGCCCTCGATCTGCCGCGTACGTGACTCGATGTACCCCTCGACGACGACCTCGCTGCCCCACGGCACGTCGAAGCCGGTGAGCGGCGCGGTGGCGATCGGGGCGGGCGCCCCGCGCAGCGCGCCGGCCATCTCGTACTCGCTCTGGTCGTACGCCATCGGCATCCCGGCGACGATCGCCATGACGGGGTCGTTGCCGAGGGTGATCGCGATGGGCAGGTCCTCGCCGACCTCCTCGGCCTTGCGCAGGTGCTGCGCCACGTCGTGCATGGGGACGGGCTGGAAGGCGAGGCGGTCCTTGCCGATGACCTGGATGCGGTAGGTGCCGACGTTCTGCTTGCCGAAGTCGTCCGGGGCCTCGGGGTCGCGGGAGACGACGGCGGCCTTGTCGAGGTAGAAGCCGCCGTCGCCGTCGTTGAGGCGGAAGAGCGGGAGGACGGAGAAGAGGTCGACGTCCGCGCCCTCCTGGGTGTTCTCGCGCCAGGGCGCGTCCTCGCGGCGCTCGGGCGCGACGGGGAAGGCGTCCCAGCGCCGGGCGAACTCCTCGACCTGCTCCTTGACCGGGGTGTTGCGGGGCAGGCCGAGGGCGAGCGCGTGGTTGGCCCAGGAGCCGTGCACGTTGAGGGCGATGCGGGCGTCGGTGAAGCCCTTGACGTGGTCGAAGTACAGGGCGGGGGCGTTCTCGCCGATGCGGCCCGTCGCGTTGGCGGCGGCCGCGAGATCGGGCTCGGGCAGCACCTCGTCGGTGATGCGCAGGAGTTGACCTTCCTTCTCCAGGGTGGCGAGGAAGCTGCGCAGGTCGTCGTATGCCATGGGGCGAATTCCCTTGTGCGGTGGGGGGTTCAGGCGGCGTCGCGGTCCGTGCGGGCGGCGCGCATGCCCGCCCAGCGGCGGGCGGCGGGCGCGGGCAGCTCGAACTGGTCGAGGATGCGGGCCGTGACGTGGTCGACGATGTCGTCGACGCTCTTCGGGTGGTTGTAGAAGGCGGGCATGGGCGGCACCAACTGCACGCCCATACGGGCGAGTTCCAGCATGTTCTGGAGGTGGATCTCGTTCAGCGGCGTCTCGCGCGGGACGAGGACGAGCTTGCGGCGCTCCTTGAGGACCACGTCGGCGGCGCGCGCCACGAGCCCTTCGGCGTAGCCGGTCCTGATGCCCGCGAGGGTCTTCATGGAGCACGGCACGATGACCATGCCGTCGGTGCGGAACGAGCCGGAGGAGATCGTGGCGCCCTGGTCGTCGGGGTGGTGTGTGACGTCCGCGAGCGCCGAGACCTCGGCCACGGACCGGCCGGTCTCCAGCTCGATCGTCGTGCGCGCCCAGCGGGAGAGGACGAGGTGGGTCTCCACGTCCGGCAGCTCGCGCAGATTCTCCAGGAGCCGGACACCGAACGGTGCGCCCGTCGCTCCCGTCATGCCGACGACCAATCGCACAGATCTCTCCTCACACGTCGCTGACCTGTGCTTTCACGCTAGGCGGCAGGGTGATGCGGGGAGCGGTACGCTCGGGACTCGCCATGGGGAAAAACGGACAGAAAGCAGCCGCTACGGGTGGCGCGGGCGTCAGGGACCTCGCGTACACGCCGACCGTCGGCGCGCCCGCCGGGGTCGAGGTGATGGAACTCGCGGACCTGTACGAGCGGGCGCGGCGGCACGGCAACGACCCGTACGTCCCCTCGCGCCCCGCCTTCCACCAGCTGATCGGCGCCCGCGGGCGGCCGGTGCGGATGTGGGTCGACTTCGTCGAGCGGGAGCTGCGGCCCGGGGCGTGGCTGTGGATCCGGCCGGGTCAGGTGCAGCGGTTCGGCTCGGACCTGGCGGCGGCGGACGGGGTGATCGTCCTGTTCCAGGCGGGCTTCCTGCCGCCCGCGACGGTCTCGGCCGCGCACATGGACCCGCCGTACGAGCAGCGCCCGCTGATGCCGGAGGGCGCCGACGCCGAGGCGGTGGCGCGCGCCCTGGACCATCTGCGCCACGAGTACGGGGCGATGGCCGCACTCCCCCTGGACGCGCACACCGAGGTGGTTCGCGCCCTGCTCTCCGTCCTGCTCGTGCGCCTGGCGGCCGTGCGGGAGCCGGCGGCGGACGCGGCGGCGGTGTCCGGCACGTTCCGCCGCTTCCACGCCGCCGTCGAACGCGACCACGCCGTGACCCGGCGGGTGGAGGACTACGCGGCGGCGCTCGGCTACAGCCCGCGCACCCTCAGGAGGGCGGCGCTCGCCGCGACGGGCCGCACGGCGAAGCAGTACGTCGACGACCGGGTCCTCCTGGAGGCGAAGCGGCTGCTGTGGCACAGCGGCCTTCCGGCCCGGGAGGTGGCGGCGCGGCTCGGCTTCGCCGACGCGAGCGACTTCACCAAGTTCTTCCGGCTGCGGGCCGGGGAGACACCAGGGGCGTTCCGCGCGGGGCCTAGAGCAGGACGGGGGTGAGGTCGGGCCCGGTCCCGTCCTCGAAGGCGTTCTCGTCGAAGGGGTACAGCGGGCGCTCCACCCGGTGGTGTCCCAGGCGCAGCAGATCCTGGTCGACGCCGCCGGGGGTGAGCGCGAGCAGCCAGTCGGCGGCCATGTCGTACAGCTCGGGCTCCAGGTAGCCGATCTTGACGACGACGAGGTCGTAACGGCGCGGGTCGATGCCGAGCCCGCCGTCGGCCGGGCCCAGGAAGTCGGCGAGCGTGTGGAACGGCTTGCGGCGCTCGACGAGGATCACGGTGAGGCCGCCGACGCGGACGGCCGCCATGTCGACGCCGCGGTCGTAGGCGCCGCCCGCCGCCGGGTACGCGTGGTCGGCGGCGCACTGCAACGCCTCGACGGTGCCGGTGAGTTCGTACGGGCCGCCGTGGCCCGCGTCGACCTTGCCGCCGACGGAGAGCGTGACCTCGGCGCCGACCCCGGCGGCGAAGCAGGCGGCGACGGCGGCCGGGTCGGTGATGCCCGGGTGGACGGCCGTCACCTCGCCGCTGCGGATCGCGTCGTTCGCCAGGAGCTTGCCCAGCATGTACGCGAGGTCGCCCGCGCCGCCCGCCGTCGGGTTGTCGCCGGAGTCGCTGATGAGGAACGGGCGCTTGTCGGAGGCCACGGCCCTCTCGACGCACTCCTGCGCGCTGCCGGTCGGGCCGACGAAGACGAAGTCCTTGCGGGCGTCCCAGTAGCGCCGCGCCAGCGACTCGGCCTCGCGGGCAGCGAGTTCGGCGTCCTCGCCGGTGACGACGATGGCGGCCTTGCAGCGCGGCTCGTCGGCCCAGGCGTAGCCGACCCACATCGCGGCGTCGAGGATGCCGTCCTTCTTCTCGATGTCGGCGAGCGAGGCGTAGAGCGACTTGGCGGGCTCCAGGCGGGTGCTGGTCTTCTCGCCGGGCAGGAGCACCGGGACCTGGACCCAGGCACGGTGCGGGCGGACGCCCTCGCGCAGACAGCGCACGAGGTTGCGGGCGGCGCGCTCGCGGGTCTCCCAGGCGTCCTCGTGCGGGGCGAGGCGGTGGGCGGTGAGCAGGTCGATCGGTTCGGCGAACCGGCGCGAGACATTGCCGTGCAGGTCCATGGCGGTGGAGATCATGGGGCGGCCGCCGTCGGGGGTGCCGACATGGTCGAGCGCGGCGCGGACGGCCTCGGTCAGGTCGCCCTCGGCGTCGGTGAGGCCGATGACGCTCATCGCGCCGTGGATGTCGTAGACCAGGCCGTCGAGCGGGCCCGCCTCCCGTATCCGCGTGACCAGTTCGTTCTTGAGGATCAGGTACGACTCGGCCTCCACCGGGCCGCCGGGCAGCGAGGTCGCGTGAAGCAGCGGCACCCACTCGACCAGATCGGCGAGGTCGCTGTCGGCCCGCGTCCACGTGTAGCGGTCGAGCAGCGCCTGGCCGCGGGTCTGCCGGAAGTCCTCGGTGGTCGAGCGGTGCGGGCAGAACGTGGAGGACTCGATGCCGATGCCGCCGATGCCGATGCGCAGGCGGCGGGCGGGTGCGGGGGTGGTGCCGGTCATGCGGGGGCGCTCTCTTCCTGGGGTGCGTCCTGGGGTACGGGGGGCTGTGCCGCGGCCGGGGCCGTCGACAGGTTCTGGTGCAGCGCCGTCAGGCCCGCGCCGAGCAGGCCGGCGTCGGGCCCCGCCGTCGTGGTCGTGATCTCCAGGTCGGAGGTGGCGAGCGGCAGGCAGCGCTCGTAGAGGACGCCGCGGACGGCGGCGACCAGCGGCTCGGCGGTGGCGAGGACGCCGCCGATGGCGACGGCCTGCGGGTTGAAGAAGTTCACGACGACCGACAGGACGGTGCCGATGTGGCGGCCCGCCGTGCGCACGAGAGTGGTGGCGAGCGGGTCGCCGTCGGCGACGAGCCGCAGGAGTTCGTTCGTGTCGGCCACCTCGACGCCCTGGGCGGCGAGTTCGCGGATCAGGGCGGCTCCGCTGGCGACGGTCTCCAGGCAGCCGATGTTGCCGCAGCTGCACGGCCGCTCCCCCGCCGCCTCCACGCGTACGTGGCTGATGTCCCCGGCGCTGCCGGTCGCGCCGTCGTGCGGGCGGCCCGCGACGACGATGCCGCTGCCGATGCCCCGGCCCGCCTTGACGACGACCATGTGGTCCAGGTCCGGCCGGGTCGTGCGGTGCTCCCCGACGGCCATCATCGTGGCGTCGTTGGCGACGGTGACGGGCATGCCGAGCCGCTCCGCGAGGACCTTGCGCAGCGGGAAACGGTGCCAGCCCGGCATCCGCGAAGGGCTCAGGACCCGTCCGTCGGCGGGGTCGACGGGCCCGGGGAAGGCCACGCCGAGCGCCCGTACCGTCCGACCCGCCTCGCGCTGGGCCGCGGCGATCCGGGCCACCTGCGCGCACAGCCAGTCGACGGCGGAGTCCGGGCCCGCCGTGATGTCGTGCGGCAGGTCGACGGCGTCGTGGACGGTGCCGCCGAGGTCGACCGCGCCGAGCCGGGCGTGATGGCTGCCGAGGTCGGCGGCGAGGGCGACGCCGCCCTGCGTCTTGACGCGGAGCAGCCGGGGCCGGCGCCCGCCGCGCGAGGCGCCCTCGCCGGACTCGGTGAGGACCCCGGCCGAGACCAGCTCCTGCACGCGCAGCGACACCGTGGACGGGGCGAGGCCCAGCTCCCGTACGAGATCGGCCCGAGAGGAGGCGGCGCCGGAGGAGACGAGCCCGAGTATGTGCTGCGCCGAACCCGGCTCGCCGCCGTGCGCTGTGTCGGCCATGCCGCCCCCGTAGCTCTGGTGCTTCGTTGAGTAGTTCGACGTGTAGTTCGACTTGTTAGTTCGACCTGTTAGTTCGATGACGCACCGAACATTAACCAGAGTCGAACCAAGTTGACCAGGCCTCCCCCGGATCCGAGGTACTTTCCGAATGAACCTATTGACTTGATTCGAACGGCCGACTTAGGTTTCGGGCGCCCCTCCGTCGATCCGTGGCACGGAGCAGGCTCTCTCCCCTTGGAGGCCCTTCGGCATGCGTTCCCCCAGGTCAAAGGCGTCCGCCGCGCTCGCCCTCGCGGCGGCACTGGTGGCGCTCACCGGCTGCACGCACGAGGGCGGCCGGATCGCGATGGGCCCCACAGGGGGCACCCCCGTCGAGGGCGGCACGGCCACGATGGCGCTGCCGCCCGCGGCCACACCCAACTGGATCTTCCCGATCGGCGCGCCCGGCTACGGCGCCTCCTACAACTACGGAATCCAGACACTTCTGTACATGCCGGTCTACGACGCGGTGCAGGAGAAGGGCGAGCTGACCACCACGGGACCGAGCACGCTCGGCCTGAAGCCCACGTACAGCGACGGCAACACGACGGTCACCGTGCCGCTGCGCAAGGGCGTCACCTGGTCCGACGGGACCCCGGTGACCGCTCGCGACCTGGAGTTCTGGTTCAACCTCGTCAAGGCGAACAAAGCCGACTGGGGCAGCTACTCGGTCGGCACGATGCCCGACAACGTGAAGAAGTTCGAGGTCGTCGACGACCACACGGTGCGGATGCGCCTGGACCGCGCCTACAACCCGGACTGGTTCACCGCCAACCAGCTCACCTTGATGCGCGCGATGCCGCAGCACGCCTGGGACGCCACCGAGGACGGCGGGCAGATCGGCGACCACGACCGGACGGCGAAGGGCGCCAAGGCCGTCTTCGCCCGGCTCACCCGGCACGCGAAGAGCCTGGGCTCGTACGGCAGCGACCCGCTGTGGAAGACCGTCAACGGGCCCTGGAAGCTCGCGGGCTGGCGCGACACCGGCCAGGTGACGATCGTCCCGAACGAGAAGTACACCGGTCCCGCGTCCGAGCGTCCGCACCTGGACAAGGTGGTCTTCAAGCCGTTCACCACCGCCGACTCCGAGTACAACGTGCTGCGCTCCGGCGGCGTCGACTACGGCTACATCCCGCCGTCGGTGATGGCGCAGAAGGAGAAGTTCGAGGACAAGGGGTACCGCGTCGACCCGTGGGAGGGCTGGGCGGCCACCTACATCGTCTACAACTTCAACTCCACGCACGCGGGCCCCGCGATGGACCAGCTCTACATCCGCCAGGCCATGCAGCACCTCGTCGACCAGAACGCGATGAGCAAGGTCATCTGGCAGGGCAGCGCGACGCCGACCCTCGGTCCCGTACCGGTCACGCCGAAGAGCCAGTACCTGTCCAAGGAGATGGAGCACAACCAGTACCCGTTCTCCGTCGCCAAGGCCGAGGCGCTGCTCAAGGACCATGGCTGGAAGACGGTCGACGGTGTCGCGCGTTGCGTGCGCCCCGGCACCGGTGACACCGAGTGCGGCAAGGGGATCGACAAGAACGATCCGCTGGAGCTGACCCTGCTCTCCCAGTCGGGCTCGACCGAGACGACGAACACGATGCAGGAGCTGAAGTCCTCGCTGAGCAAGGCGGGCATCGACCTGACCGTGCGCCAGCAGCCGCTCAACTCCGTCCTCGGCAACTCCGTGCCCTGCAAGGCGAAGGACTCCGGCTGCGACTGGGACATGTCCTTCTTCGGCACCGCGGGCAGCTGGTACTACCCGCTCAACCCGAGCGGCGAGCAGCTCTTCTCGACCGGCGCCTCCGCCAACTTCGGCAACTACAGCGACAAGAAGGCCGACCGGCTCATCCGGGCCGTGCAGTACGCACCGGACATGACAGCCGTCCATGAGTACGGCGAGTACCTCGCCGAGCAGCTTCCGGTGATGTGGCTGCCGAACCCCGCCTACCAGGTCTCCGTCATCCGCAACGACCTGCGGGGCGTCGAGCAGAACCCGACGGTCACGTTCGCGCCGCAGCACTGGTACTACGTCAAGAACGTCAAGAAGGGGGCCGCGAAGTGACCGGCTTTCTGGTCAAGCGTTTCCTCCAGGCGCTCGTCGTCCTGTTCCTCGTCTCGCTCATCGTCTTCACCCTGCTGCACCTGCTGCCGGGCGGCCCGGCCCGCGCGATCCTCGGCCCGAAGGGCACCCCGCAGCAGATCGAGCACTTCAACCACGCGCAGGGCTACGACCGTTCGCTGCCGCAGCAGTACTTCATGTATCTCAAGCGGCTGTTCACCGGCGACCTCGGCGAGTCGTACAAGCTGAACTCGCCCGTCTTCGACCTGCTGAAGCAGCGCCTGCCGAAGACGCTGCTCCTGACCGTCCTCTCGACGGTCCTCGCGGTCGTCATCGCGGTCCCGCTCGGCCTGCTCCAGGCGGTGCGACGCGGCAAGGCGTCCGACTACGCGCTCACCGGCCTCGCCTTCCTGCTGTACGCGACGCCCGTGTTCTTCCTCGGCCTCATCATGATCATCGTGTTCGCGCAGGTGCTGCCGGTCTTCCCGGCGGAGGCGCCGCAGGGCGAGACGATCGGCCAGCTCCTCGGCGACTTCACCGGGCTCGTCCTGCCCGTCGTGACCATGGCGTTCGGCATCATCGCCATGTTCAGCCGCTACATGCGCTCGGCGGTCCTCGACAACCTCACCGAGGAATACGTGCGCACCGCCATGGCCAAGGGCCAGTCGAGCCGCCGGATCATGGTCAGGCACGTCCTGCGCAACGCGCTCATCCCGCTCGCCACCCTGCTCGGCCTGTATCTGCCGACCTTGTTCAGCGGCGCGCTCGTCGTCGAGTCGATGTTCAACTACCCCGGCATGGGGCTCCTGTTCTGGAACGCCGCGCAAGGCTCGGACTTCCCCGTGCTGCTCGGCGTGACCCTCGTCGTCGGCATCGCGACCGTCCTCGGCTCGCTGCTCACCGACATCCTGTACGCCGTCCTCGACCCCCGGATCCGGAGCGTGGCATGACGACCGCTGTGACATCTCAGATACCGGGCCACGAGGAGGCCGCGCAGGCCACCCCCTCCCTCGCCCGCCGCACCCTGCGCGTCTTCACCGGCAACAAGGTGGCCCTGACCGGCGTCGTGCTGCTCGTGCTGCTGCTCGCCTTCTGCTACCTCGGCCCGCTCGTGCACTCCACCGAGCAGGTGCACACGGACCTCTCGCAGGCCAACCTCGCTCCGGGCAGCGCGGGACATCTCCTCGGCACCACCGACCTCGGCTACGACATGGTCGGCCGGCTGATGGTCGCCGGGCAGACCTCCCTGGAGATCGGCCTCGCGGCGGGCCTCCTCGCCACGCTCTTCGGCACCGTGTACGGGGCCGTCGCCGGGTACTTCGGCGGCTGGGTCGACGCCGCGATGATGCGCGTCACGGACGCGGCGCTCGCCATCCCGGCGATGTTCCTGCTCGTCGTCGTCGCCGCGATCATCACGCCCAGCAAGGGCGTCCTCGTCCTCATCATCGCGGGCGTCGCCTGGCTCTCCCCCGCCCGTCTGGTGCGCGGCGAGGCGCTGTCCCTGCGCAACCGGGAGTACGTGCAGGCGATGCGGATGATGGGCGGCAGCGGTGCCCGCGCCGTCTTCAAGCACATCGTGCCGAACGCGATCGGCACCGTCATCGTCAACTGCACGTTCCAGATCGCCGACGCCATCCTCTACGTCAGCTATCTCGCCTTCCTCGGCCTGTCCATCCCGCCGCCGTCCGCCGACTGGGGCTCGATGCTGTCCGCCGGCATCACCTACACGCAGAACGGCTACTGGTGGCTCATCTTCCCGCCGGGCATCGCGATCGTCCTCGTCGTCGCCGCGTTCAACTTCATCGGCGACGGACTGCGGGACGCCTTCGAAGTACGGCTGCGCAAGTGAGCAAGAGCCCCTCCTCACACTCCAGGGAAGACGCCAGGGAAGCTGACATGACCGAGCCTCTGCTCAAGATCGAAGATCTGCGGGTCGACATCGCCTCGCGCGACCGCACCGTCCACGCCCTCGACGGCATCTCGCTGGAGCTGGCCCCCGGCGAGGCGCTCGGCGTCGTCGGCGAGTCCGGCTGCGGCAAGACCATGACGGCGCTCAGCGTCCTCGGCCTGCTGCCGCCCGGCGGCACCGTCACCGGCGGCCGCATCCTCTTCGACGGACACGACCTGGCAGCCGCGCCCGCGCCCGTCCTCCAGGACGTCCGCGGCAACACCATCGGCATGGTCTTCCAGGACCCGCTGACCTCCCTCAACCCGACGATGACGATCGGCGCGCAGGTCGCCGAGCCGCTCCTGCTCCACCGCGACGTGACGAGGAAGGAGGCGTACGCGCGCGCGGAGGAGACGCTGCGCCTTGTGGGCATGCCGCAGCCCGCCGAGCGCATGTCGGCCTATCCGCACCAGCTGTCCGGCGGTATGCGCCAGCGCGTCGCCATCGCCATGGCGCTCGTCTGCGAGCCGAAGCTCCTCATCGCGGACGAGCCGACGACCGCCCTCGACGTGACGACGCAGCACCAGATCCTGGAGCTGATCGACGACCTGCGGTCGCGGCTCGGCATGGCGATGATCCTGGTCACCCACGACCTCGGCGTGATCGCCAACCGGGTCGACCGGGTCGCCGTGATGTACGCGGGCAGGGTCGCCGAGCAGGCGGACGTACGCGGCCTGTTCGCGCGCCCGCGCCACCGGTACACCGAGGCGCTGTTCGCGGCGCTGCCCGAGCGCGCCGCCGACCACGACACCGAACTGCACACCATCGCCGGTCTGCCGCCGAGCCTGACGGTGCGCCCGACGGGCTGCCGGTTCGCGCCGCGCTGCCTGTTCGCGACCGACGAGTGCCGCGAGAAGGAGCCGTTCCTCGTCGAGGACGAGGTGCGGGGCGCCGGGCACCGGTTCGCCTGCTTCCACCCCGTGCCCGACGTGCGCGAGGCGGCCCCCGACGAGGTGGTGGCGCCCGCGCCGCTGCCCGCCCGGGACACCGCCAGCGATGACGTACTCCTCGCACTCGACACCCTGGTGAAGGAGTTCCCTCTCAAGGGCGGGCCCTTCTCGCGCTCCAAGGGCACGGTCAGCGCGGTCGGCGGGGTCTCCCTCACCGTGCGCAGGGGCGAGACGTTCGGCATGGTCGGCGAGTCCGGCTGCGGCAAGACGACGCTGGGGCGGATCGTCGCGGGCCTGGAGGAGCCGACGTCCGGCGCCGTCCGCTTCGAGGGCCGCGACCGCGCGGACCTCTCGCGCGCCGAGCGCCGGGCGCACCGCAAGCGCGTCCAGCTGATGTTCCAGGACTCGACGGCGGCGATGGACCCGCGTATGCGCGTCGGCGAGATCCTGCGCGAACCGCTCGTCATCCAGGGCGTCGGCAACCGGGCCGAGCAGGAGAGACTCATCGGCGAACTGCTCGACGCGGTGGGGCTTCCGCGCGGCGCGGTGCACCGTTACCCGCACGAGTTCTCCGGGGGCCAGCGCCAACGCCTCGGCCTGGCACGGGCGCTGACGCTCTCGCCGGAGCTGGTGGTGGCCGACGAGCCGGTCTCCGCGCTCGACGTGTCCGTGCAGGCGCAGATCCTCAACCTGATGCGGGAGCTGCAGCGCGAACGCGGTCTGACGTACCTGTTCATCTCGCACGACCTGGCCGTGGTCCGCTACCTCGCCGACACGGTCGGCGTCATGTACCTCGGCAAGCTGGTCGAGGTGGGCCCCGCCGAGCAGGTGTACAACCGGCCGCTGCACCCGTACACGCGCGGGCTCCTCGACACCGTCAACGTGCCCGACCCGGAGGCCGCCGCGTCCGGTACGCCGCTGGCCGGCGAGACCCCGTCGGCGGCGCGGCCCCCGTCCGGCTGCCGGTTCCGCACGCGGTGCCCGATCGCGCGGGACGTGTGCGCGACGGTCGAGCCGCCCGTGTCGAGCCCGGACACGCCGGGGCACCAGGTGGCGTGCCACTTCCCGCTGGGGGTCGCCGTACCGGCCTGACCTGCGACACAGCCGTCCGGAGCGGCCGTTGTCAGTGGTGGGGTGCAGACTGACGGACACCTGGAGACAACGGCGTTTCGGAGGTGTTCGGCATGACGGACGTACTGCTGGCGGTGGGCACGCGCAAAGGGCTCTTCCTCGGGCGCAGGCGCGGCGGCGGGGCCTGGGAGTTCGACGCGAGCCCGTACTTCAACGCGCAGGCGGTGTACTCCGTCGCGCTCGACACCCGCACGGACACGCCCCGGCTGCTCGTGGGCGGCGACAGCGCGCACTACGGCCCGTCCGTGTTCCACTCGGACGACCTCGGGCGCACCTGGACGGAGCCGTCCGCGCCCGCCGTGAAGTTCCCCAAGGACACCGGTGCCTCCCTGGAGCGGGTGTGGCAGCTGCACCCGGCGGCGGCCGAGCCGGACGTGGTCTACGCGGGCACGGAGCCGGCGGCGCTGTACCGCTCGGTCGACCGGGGCGAGTCCTTCGAGCTGTGCCGCCCGCTCTGGGAGCATCCGACGCGCTCCCGGTGGGTGCCGGGCGGCGGCGGTGAGGGCCTGCACACGGTCCTCACGGACGCCCGGGACCCGGGGGCGCTGACGGTGGCGGTGTCGACGGCCGGGGTGTTCCGCTCGGCGGACGGCGGCGAGAACTGGGCCCCGTCGAACTCCGGGGTGGCCGCCGTGTTCCTGCCCGACCCCGATCCGGAGTTCGGCCAGTGCGTGCACAAGGTGGCGCGGGACGCGGTGGACCCGGACCGGCTGTACCTGCAGAACCACTGGGGCGTGTACCGCAGCGACGACGCGGGCGCGAAGTGGACCGACATCGGTGCGGGGCTGCCGTCGACGTTCGGCTTCGGCGTCGCCGCGCACCCGCACCGCGCGGACACGGCGTACGTCTTCCCGATCACCGCCGACATCGACCGGGTCCCGGCCGAGCGGCGCTGCCGCGTCTACCGCACCCAGGACGCGGGCGCGAGCTGGGCGCCGCTGACCAGCGGGCTCCCCGAGGGCGATCACTACGGCACGGTGCTGCGGGACGCGCTGTGCACGGACGACGCGGACCCGGCGGGCGTCTACTTCGGCAACCGGAACGGGGAGGTGTACGCGTCGGCCGACGACGGCGACAGCTGGCGGCAGGTGGCGTCCCACCTGCCGGACGTGCTGTGCGTGCGCGCGGCGGTCGTGGGGTGAGGCCGTGGCGCCGGGCGGCCGCGAGGGTTAGGGCAGGCGCCAGTCCACCGGCTGCGCGCCGAGCCCGGTCAGCAGCTCGTTGGTGCGGCTGAAGGGGCGGGAGCCGAAGAAGCCGCGGTCCGCCGACATGGGCGAGGGGTGCGCGGACTCGATCGCCGGCAACTGTCCGAGCAGGGGGCGCAGATTGCGTGCGTCGCGCCCCCACAGCACGGAGACGAGCGGCCGGTTCCGGGCGACCAGCGCCCGTATCGCCTGCTCGGTGACCTCTTCCCAGCCCTTGCCGCGGTGCGCCCCGGGGCTGCGCGGAGCGGTCGTCAGCGCCCTGTTGAGCAGCAGCACGCCCTGCTTCGTCCAGGGGGTCAGGTCGCCGTTGGACGGGCGGGGCAGGCCGAGGTCCGCGTTCAGCTCGCGGTAGATGTTCTGCAGGGAGCCGGGCAGCGTCCGGACGTCGGGCGACACGGCGAAGCTCAGGCCGATCGCCATACCGGGGGTGGGGTACGGGTCCTGGCCGACGATGAGCACCCGGACGTCGTCGAACGGCTGCTGGAAGGCTCTGAGCACGTTCGCCCCGGCCGGGAGGTAGGTCCGCCCGGCGGCGATCTCGGACCGCAGGAAGTCCCCCATGGCCGCGATGCGTCCGGCCACGGGCTCCAGGGCCTTCGCCCAGCCGTCTTCGACAAGTTCGTTCAAAGGTCGCGCTGCCACGACGCGTCACTCTACTGCCCCGGCGCCCTCACCCCGCCGCCGGGGAACCCATGCGCGGAAGGGGTGTACGGGAGGGGGTGCGGCGGCGCTAGTGTTCCTCCTCGTCCCTTCCCCGCACCGGGCGGCGGGGACGGACGGACCGAGGACAGGAGGGCACCGGGTGCGCACAGCGAACGAGGCGACGGCCGCCGACACGGCGCCGGACGCGGCGCGTTGGGTGCTCGGCGTCGACTCCGGCGGCTCGGGCCTGCGCGTCGCGCTCGCCCCCGCCGACGCCCTGTCCCGCGCGCAGACCACGGTGTCCCGCGAGCCCGTACGCACCGTGACGGCGGGCATCGACCCGGCGCATCTGCTGGATCAACTGCTGCCCATAACCCGGGAGTTGCTGAAGACGGCCGGAGACCCGGACCTGGCCGCCGTGGCCGTCGGGGCCGCCGGAATGGCGACGCTCGGCGACGGGCTGCGGGCCGAACTGCCCGACGCGCTCAAGCGTGAACTGGGCGTCACACGGCTCGCGTTGGCCGGGGACGCCGTCACCGCGTACGCGGGCGCGCTCGGCCAGCGGCCCGGCGCGGTCGTCGCCGCCGGGACCGGACTTATCGCCCTCGGCACCGACCTCACCGCCTGGCGCAGGGCCGACGGCTGGGGCCATCTGCTCGGCGACAGCGGGGGCGGCGCCTGGATCGGCCGGGCCGGGCTCGACGCGGCGATGCGGGCGCACGACGGGCGGCGCGGCGGCAGCGCGGCGCTGCTCGACGAGGCCGAGAAGCGGTTCGGCCCGGCCGGCGAGCTGCCCGGACGGATCTACCCGCGCGCCGACCGGCCCGCCGCGCTCGCCTCGTTCGCCCCGGACGTCGCCCGCTGCGCCGGGCACGACCCGGTCGCCGCCGGGATCCTGCGCGACGCCGCCCGGCACATCGCGGAGGCGGCCGCCGCGGTCTGCCCGGCGGACGGCGGCGAGGTGGCACTGACCGGCGGGCTCCTCAACATGGGCGAACCCCTGCTCGGCCCGCTCCGCGCGGAGCTCGCGGAACAGCTCCCGGGCGCCACCGTCGTCTCCGCCGCCGGTGACCCGCTCAACGGGTCGCTCGTCATCGCGGACGCCCTCGCGGCGGGTGACCTCCGGTTGCCGCGGGAGGGGCGTCTGCTGTACGTCCCGTAAACCTCACGCACCCGCGCGGACCAGGACACTTGAAGCATCCGTAACCGATCGGACAATCGCGGACGGATACCGCTCAGCTGCCCCCTGACCGCGCGACAGGGCCGGGAGAGCCAGTAGCATGCGGCGCCATGAGCTCCCCCAATGGGCCCGCTTCCGGCCTGCCTGTACGAATGCCGCGACCTCGCCAGCCCGGACGCCACCGCCGTCCGGAACCCGTGGCCGCCCCCGAGGGCGCACCGGCCCTCGTGCTGGCCGTGCCCGGCACGCCCAGCGCCGAGACGCGCATGCTCGCCGACGAGGTCGTGAGCATCGCCCGGTCCGAGCTCCCCGGTCTGGACGCGCGCGTCGGCTTCGTCGACGGGGAGAGCACCGACTTCCCGGTGTCCGCCGAGTTCCCCTCCCTCGCCTCCGTGCTCGCGCACGCCGCGAAGGAGCGCACCGCCCGCTACGAGCAGGCCGTCGCCGCCGGCGTCGAGGCGACCGCGCCCGAGGGCCCCGTCGCGGTCGTCGTACCGCTGCTCGCCGGTCCGGACAGCGCGCTGCTGCGCGAGATCCGCCAGTCCCTCGCCGACAGCCGCGTCGCCGCCGAGCTGACGGACGTCCTCGGCCCGCACCCGCTGCTCGCGGAGGCCCTGCACGTGCGGCTCTCCGAGGCCGGGCTCGCCCGCGCCGACCGGGCCCGCCTGTTCACCGTGGCGACCGCCGCCGACGGCATCATCCTCGCGTCGGTCGGCGGCGAGGAGGCGGTGCAGGCCGCCGGGATCACCGGAATGCTGCTCGCCGCGCGGCTCGCCGTGCCCGTGATCGCCGCCGCGCTCGACGAGGAGGGCGCCATCGCCGCCACCGCCGAGCAGCTGCGCGGCTCCGGCTCCCAGCAGCTCGCGCTCGCGCCGTACCTCGTCGGGCCCGAGCTGGACCCGAGCGTGTGGGAGGCGGCCGCCAAGGACGCGGGGCTCGCCTCCGCGGCGCCGCTCGGGGCGTATCCGGCGATGGGGAAGCTGGCGCTCGCCAAGTACACGGCGGCGCTGGGGATCACGCCCCAGCCGGTTGCCTCCGGCGGTTGACCGGTACGACAGCGGGCCCGGGACTTTTTGTCCCGGGCCCTTTGTCGTGGGTGCGGTTTTCGCTGTGCGGGGCTCCTTTGCTCGGCTCGCCCTGCGGGCTCGATCATCGCCCTTCGGGCTCGTCCTCAAGCGCCGGACGGGCTTGATCGGCCGACCTCGCGCGCCCCGCGGGCACGGTGGCCGTACCTGCAGCTTGCTCGCTTCTCGCTCGACGGGCGGGGCTGGTCAGTCGAAGATCACGCAGGATGCCGCCTGGACCCGTACCGAGCCCCTTCTCGTCGGCTCGCCCGTCTGCTTGTCCAGGGTGAACCAGGTGACGTCTCCGGAGTGTTCGTTCGCCGCGTAGAGGTGGTGGGCCGACGGGGCCAGGGCCAGGTCGCGGGGCCAGTGGCCGCCGCAGGGGGTCGTCGCGCGGAGGGTGGGGTGTTCGCCCGTGGGGTCCAGGGTGAACGTGGAGATCACGTCCTCGCCGCGCGTCGCCGTCCACAGGAAGCGGCCGTCGGGCGAGACGACGATCTCGGAGGGGTAGGCGTCCCCGCGCGGCGCCTCGGCCAGGACGGAGACCTCCGTCAGCGGCTTGAGGATGCCCGCGTCCGCGTCCCACTGGCAGACGGTGAGCGTCGGGGTGAGTTCGTTGAGGACGTACGCGAATCCGGCCGACGGGTGGAAGACCAGGTGGCGGGGGCCGGAGCCGGGGCGCAGGGCCGTCTCGTGGTGGACGGTGAGCCGGCCGCCGGTGAGGGCGCAGACGCGGACGGAGTCGGTGCCGAGGTCGACGCCGACCGCCCACCGGCCGCTCGGGTCCGGCAGGACCTGGTGGGCGTGCGGGCCCTGCTGGCGCTGCGGGTGCGGACCGGAGCCGGTGTGCCGCAGCAGGGCGCGGCCGCCCGCGTCCGGGGAGCCGTCGGCGCGCAGCGGGAGCGCGGTGACGCTGCCGGAGCCGTAGTTGGCGGTGAGCACGTGGCCGCCCCAGAGGGACAGGTGCGTGGGGCCGTCGCCGTCGACGGGGGCGGGCTTGCCGACCGGGGTCACCGGGGTGGTGTCCGTGCGGTACGCGGTGACCGTGCCGTCGGCCGTCTCGCCGACCGCGTAGAGGAGCCCGCCGTCGGCGCCGAGCGCCAGGTACGAGGGGTCGGGCGTGGCGTCGCTGGCGCCGAGGAGGGTCAGCGCGCTGTCGAAGGGGTCCACCGTCGCGGTGACGATGCCTGGACCGCCCGCCGCCGTGAACGATCCGATGTAGGCCCGTCCTGACCGTCCTGACTGACTGCCGGTCACTGTGTCCCCTTTCGGCGTACGGGCCGCGTGCCCGTGCGCCGACCGTAGCAGCGGGCCCTCGGCAGGCCGTCGAGGGGAGACGGGCGGTGTCGGGGCAGCGCGTGCCCCGGTCCACGGCCCCGCGCCCGCTCCGCCTACGCCCGCGCGGCCGCTCCGCGCAGCGGAACCGCCATCTCGACCAGGGCCCGCTCCAGCGCGTGCAGGTGGGCCAGGACGGGTTCCGCCTCGGGCGCCCCGGGCGCGGTGTCGACGCCCGCCGCGTACGGGGCCGGGGCCGTCAGCGCCTCCACCGCCGCCTCCACACGCCAGCAGGCGGCGGCCAGGCGGGCGTCGTGCGAGGCCTCCGGGTCCGCCGCGACGGAGGCGAGGCCGCGGACCTCGCGGGCGCAGTCGTCGAGGAGGGCGAGGATGTGCCGGGCGCGGCCCTTGCGGGCCCCGAGCGGGCTGAGCGGGTGGACGAGGGGGGCGAGGGAGAGGCGCACGCGGGCCAGCAGCGACTCCAGTTCGGCGACGCGCGGGGCGGGGTCCGCCGTGTCGTCCCCGGCGAGGCGGGCTGCGGCCTCCGCGGTGCAGGTGTGGACGCAGCGCAGGGCGCGTGCGACCCAGGCGTCGGTGACGGAGTGCGTGGTGACGGGCAGGACGAGGAGCACGGCGAGGACGGCGCCGAGCGCCCCTACCGCCGTCTCCGCCACCCGCAGGGCGAGGAGGGCGGGGTCGAGGACGCCGAGGAGCCCGTAGAGCATGCTCGCCATGGTGGTCACGGCGAGCATCATCCACGTGTAGGAGACGGCGGCCGTGTAGAAGATCCCGAAGACGCTGAGGGCGATCACCAGGGCGGCCACCACCGGCTCGTCGTGCAGCGGTACGGCGACCAGGAAGCCGAGGACGATGCCGAGCACGGTGCCCAGGAAGCGCCGGAAGCCCCGTACGAGGGTCTCGCCGCGCGAGGTCGTGTTCACGAAGACCCACCAGGTGGCGCCGACGGCCCAGTACCAGCGCTGGTCGGAGAGGAGCTGACCGACGGCGAGCGCGAAGCCCGCGCCCGCGGTCGCCTGCACGGCCTGGCGGGTCGTGATCCGGGCGAGACCCGTCCCCGTGAACGGGACGGGTACGGGCGCGGGGACCGGCGCCCGGCGCTCGTAGCACCACGCGCCGAACCGCACCCCGGCGGCGACCGCGAGCGAGAGCAGCACCGCCGCGTACAGCTCGGGGAGCCGGCCGGGTGTGGTGTGCAGGAACTGGGCCGCGAAGTAGGTCATGAAGGCGAACACGCCGAGGGAGTGGCCGCGCGGCCCCCACCGCCGCGCATAGACGCCCGCCCCGACGATCGCGAGGAAGACCAGGTCACGGGCGAGCGGCTGGGCGTGCAGGAGCGCGGCGAGCGCGAGGACGGGGAGGCCCGCGACGGGCAGCAGCGCCGTCGTCACCGCCTGGCCGCGGACCGTCGCGTCGGTCACCGTGAACAGGGCGAGCAGCGCGGCGAGCCCGCCCGTGACGGCCGACGTCAGCGCGTGGCCCAGCGCCCCGCTCACCGCCACGGCGAGCCCGATCCCGAGCACGGCCCGGCTCGCGAACCGCAGCCGCGCCCGTCCCGGATCCGGCGCCACGAAGGCCCTCTTCAGCAATGTCCCCGCCCTTCCCGACCGTTCCGCTCCGCATTCCGGGCCGTTCGCGGCCCGGACATGAGGAAGGCGCCACGGAGATCCCGGAGGATCCGCGGCGCCATCGACCCGTGCATTGCAGCATCCGGGGGACTGATGGTTCAACAGGCCCCGGATGCGCTGGGCCAATGGTTCAGCCATGGCGCGCGCCGGGCGGCCGGGAGAGGGCCAACGGACCACCCCGCCCGCTCCCCCGGCCGCCGCCGCGTCCGTGTCACCCGCACAAGGTGATGCGCCGCGTCGCGGCCCGGCGGCAGGGTCGTCCACGGGCCGGGCTCGCGTACGGGAGGTGGCGTCATGGGCGGGGCGCGGACGGGCTCCGGATCGGACGGGCCGTCGTCGGGCGCCGACTACGAGATCCGGGTCCGGGGCAGGATCGCCGAGGCGTTCCGGGCGGAGTTCGGCGAGTTGACGATCGTGCTGCACCCGGCCGAGACCGTCCTCCTCGGCTCCGGGCTCGACCAGGCTGCGTTGTACGGGATCCTCGACCGCGTCCAGACGTTCGGCCTTGAGCTGCTCGAGGTACGGCGGCTGCCCGGCCCCCGCGACGCCGGACGCTGAGTCCCGGACCCGGCCGCTGAGCCCCGGACCCGGCCGCTGAGCCCCGCCCCGGCCACGGAGGGCCGACAAGCCCCTTCCCCGGCCCCCGTTCCGCCCCCACCGTGGGAGGGAGATGCCCTGTCACATGGGGAGGTGGAGGGCATGCACACGCACATGCTGCGCCCGGGGCCCGACGGCCCCGGGCCGGTGGACGGGCGGGTGGCGGATCTGCACGGCCGGCTGCGCTCGCTGAGCCGCGGCCCGCTGGGCGCGGACGAGGCGGTGACGACGTGTCTGGTGTGGGTCGCCGGTGTCCTGGTCGAGATCGCGGAGGACGTGACGGACGCGCGGAGCGCGCGTGAGCTGAGGGACGAGGCGTCCGCCGTGCTGGCCTCCGTGCCGGAAACGGGACGGGCGGCCGGCGCACCCGCCGCGCTCGAACCGCTGACGGACCGCCAGCTCGCCGTGCTCCACGCATTGCAGCACGAGGCGCCGCTGCGGCAGATCGCCGACGGCATGTACGTCTCGTACAACACGGTCAAGAGCCACACCCGCGCGGTGTACCGGAAGCTCGGCGCGCGCACCCGCGCCGAGGCCGTGGACCGGGGACGGGAGCTGGGGCTGATGTGAGACGGGGCGCGGGCCCCTCAGGACACGTGCGGGCCGCCGAGGTAGATGCCCGCGCGGTCGTACGGCCAGGCGTTCGCGGTGCAGCCGTGCAGGCCCTTGATCTGCTGCATCATCGCGGGCGCGGGCCGGCCGGCCGCCGGGCACGTCTCGTGGCCGTGGCCGATGCGGTGGCCGACCTCGTGGTTGACGATCAGCGCCCGGTAGTCGGTGAGGGGCCCGTCGAACTCGGGCGAGCCCTGCACCCAGCGCCGCAGATTGACCACGACCGACTGGCCGATGCTGCAGTTCACCTCGCCGCCGGTGTCCAGGCCCGCGGAGCCGCAGAGGCAGTCGACGGTGTGCGGTGTGGCGATCTTGATGATGAAGTCGCGCGGCCCGGAGCCGACGAGCTGGAACCGGTCGACGCCGTCGCGGCTCCAGCCGCGCGGGTCGCCGAGGATGCCCGCGATCTCCCGGGCGGCGGTGTCCGCCTTGATCCCGATGCCGTCCTCGACCTGCACCTTGTAACGCCGAAGCCGGTGCCCGGAGCCGACCGGTGCCCCTTCGCCGCGCGCCGTGCTGAAGGTGCCGGGGCCGACCACGGGCAGCGTGCCCGGCGCGGCGCCGATCGCGGCCGTGTCCGCTCCGGCGCCGTCCCGGACGCACCGGGTGATGGCGAGCGCCTTGCTGTGGCGCCAGTACGCGTAGGCGCCGCCGGCGGCTCCGAACACGGCGGCGACCACCACGCCCGACACCAGCACCCGCGTCAGGCGTCTTCGCGCCCTCCCGGCACGGCGCGCCCCTTGTTCCCGTCGTGTCACCCTGGCCCCCCTGAGTTCGCGAACCCCTAGATCCTGCCACTTGGTCCGGACCAGGTCACGGCCGGGGCCCGGCCGCCCGGGGACGGCACTTGTGGCCGGACTCAGCCCTCGCTGGGCACGACGCAGTCGTCGGGCTGCGGGCGCCCCTTGGGCCAGCCGATGCCGACGAACTCGACGGCGCGGGTCTCGGGGTCGAGTTCGACGACGGAGACCGGCTTGTCGTAGGCGTTGCCCGCGTTGGTCAGGCAGATCCAGCCGCTGGTGCCGATGACGCGGTGGCGGGACTCCAGGCGCGGCCACTCCGCGGTGACGCGCTGGAGGGAGGGCACGTCTCCCCCGGTCTGCGAGTTGGCGAGGAAGACGGCGGTGGCGATGGTCCGGACGCCGTCGTGGACGAGCATGGTGCGGGAGTCGTCGAACCGCACCGGGCCGATGTCGCCCGCCGTCCGCCGCTCGGCGAGGCGGCGCAGGTCCGCCAGTTCCCCGGCGGGTTGGGTGAGGTACTCGGGGCGGTCGTCCTTGCCGGGGTGGGCGCGGTCCCAGTCGCGCAGGGCCCGGTTCCAGGCGTCGGGGTGGCCGGGGGCGGTGTACTGGACCGTGACGGTGGGCGCGGCCGTGCCGTCGCCGCCGCGCAGCGTCTCCCAGTCACCGTTCTTCAGGTACCGGTTGAGGGTGGCGGAGCCGGAGCCGCTGACGATCCTGTACTTCTTGCCGTGGCAGGGCGTCTCGGCGAGTTTCAGGGCGAACAGGCGCAGGTGGACGGGGCGTCCGGCGAAGTAGACGTAGTGGGCGTCGGAGTCGCAGATGTTGAGGCTGATCTGGACGAAGTCGTTGCCGGTGTCGCCGGTCCCGGTGATGTCCGGCGAGCGGAACGGCTGGTCCTTGGGGCCCGGCGGGCCGTCCTCCTTGTGGCTGAAGGCGCGGGCGAGCGACGCGTTGTATATGTCGCCGGGCCGGGTGTCCTTGACGAGGACGGTCTGCGCGTCCTTGAGCCCGCCGTGGAAGTCGGCCAGGGCGGCGGCCTGGTCGCTGTTGGTGGGGATGATGCGGGCGAGCCCCGGGTAGGGCTGCTCGTCCTGGCCGGGTTCGGGGTTGGCCGGGTCGTCGCCGCTGATCCGGCTGGCGAGGACAGGGATGCCCAGTTCCCTGGTGAGGCGGGTGATGGCGGCCTTGGTCTCCTTGAGGCTCAGGTTGAAGCCGGTGACGGCCCGCAGGTTGTCCCGCTTGTCCCGCGCCATCTGCGCCAACTGGTCGACGACCTTGGCCTGTTGCCCGTAGTCGGTGCCGGGGTTGGCGAGGACCAGGCGCAGCAGCGGCACCTGCTCGGAGCGGTTGGCGCGGTACTGGGCGAGGTAGGCGCCCTGGATCTCGCTGCGCAACTGCGTGCGCTCGGCGGCGAGGCCAGGGTGCAGGGGCAGCACCATGGCGACGGTCACATGGGGTTTGTCGCCGACGAACTTCTGATTCTCCTCGGCGATGGCGCGGGCCACCTTGGTGATCTCCGGGGTGCCGAAGTCGTAGCCGGTGCCGTTGGCGCCGATGCATTCACCGGCGCTCTTCTCGACCCCGGGGGCGCAGTTCTCCGGCCCGTCCGGCGCGGGCCAGAGCAGGACGGCGGCGACGGTGATCACGGCGGCCGCGCACACGGCCAGGATGCGTCTCAGCGGCGTCGCCCACAAGATGTTGTACAGCGAGTCCCCCATGGTGTCCCGCCCCTCTTCGTCGCTTCGTGTCGTGGCCCGCCCTGCCCGCTCCGCCGTGCCGGACGCGCTGTCAGCCGTATCCGATGTGCTGGGTGCACGCGCAGCGTTCGAGCGGCTGGCGCGCGTCCGCCCGGTCGCCCCAGGCGCGGGCCACCCGGGCGAGCTGTTCGGCACCCTCGGCCGCCCGGTCCGCGTCCACGCCGTAGGGGCCGCGCCCGGCGACGGCCTCGTCCGCGAGGTGCGCCAACTCCTCGCTCAGACCGCCCAGTTCGTCGCGCAGCACACCGGGACGGTGTCGGCGAGGGGCCAGGTCCGCTCGCCGCTGAGCCAGGCCGCGTGCAGCAGCCGGTCGATCCTGCGGCGCCGGGCGTCGCCCGGTACGTGGATCTCGCCGTGCGCGCGGTCGAGGCGGTCGTCGGGGCGGCCGAGGAGCGGCGCGTCGGCGATGGCGAGGAGCTCCTCGCACCAGGCGCTCGCGGTGCGGGTCAGGAACACGTCGGACAGGTAGCGCGTGACGTGCTGTGCGCCGTCGGAGGCGAGCAGGTGGTGCACGCGATGGGCGGCTGCCGTGCCGAACCGGGCGTCCGCGTGGTCGTCGCCGAGGTCCCGGTAGTGGCTTTGCAGGACGGCGTGGGCGGTGTGCCAGGCGCCGCCGTCCGGCCGCATCCGGTACAGGCGGCGCATGAGGAGCCGGCGCAGGCCGAGGTCGCCGACGAAGTGCCGGGGGCAGGGCGGCCAGCCGCTGTCCTCCAGGAGTTCGGCGGCGCGGTAGGCGGTCAGCGGGTTCGCGCGGCCCTCCTGCGCGGCCCGCAGCACGGCCTGGGCGCATTCGGCGTCGTGGGCGACCGAGAGGTGGCTGAGCAGGTCGAGCCAGCGGCCGCGGTGGGCGGGCGGCAGCTCCTCGGGCAGGTGCCGGGCGATCAGTTCGTCGAGCAGGACGTCGGCGACCGGCCGGTCCTCCGCGCTCTCGGTGCCGGGCAGCCGGGTGTCGAGGACCGACCAGTCGGTGCACCGCTCCCACTCCGCGAGGGGCAGCGCGGCGCTCGCCTCGCCGAGCCGGGTCACGATCAGCGGCCGGCCCGCGCTGAGCCGGTGGATGCCGGTGTCGACGCGCAGCCGTGCGGCGTGCCCGGGGTCCTGGTGGCCGGTGCGCCCGCGCTCGCTCGCGGCGCGCTGCTCGTCGCGGGAGAGCCGGGGCATCCGGACGAGGAGCACGCCGTGCCACAGGGGCGCGGCGTCGGGGGCCGTGCCGGTGGGGCGGCTCCATTGCGGCAGTCCGCCGGCGGAGGCGTCCCACACGGCCGGGCCCGCCGCGTCGCCGCCCGCGTAGTAGAGGAAGCGTCCGCCGTCCTCGCGCCGGGCCGTCGCGAGGATGACGAGGCGGTCGTGGCGGCGTCGCTCGCGGTCCTCCAGGACCGGTGTGAGCAGCCGGCGGCCGAGCGCCGTGTCGGCGTGGTCGAGGAGGAGGACGGGGCGGCCCGCCCGGGAGACGCGTCCGCGTACGGAGCTGTAGGCGGCCTCGATGTCCGCCCGCAGCGCCCGGAACAGGAAGCCTTCCGCGATCCGGCGGGATTCGCCGCCGCGCTGGAAGTCGGCGGCGAGCCCGCGCAGGCCCGACCGGGGCTGGCCGCCCGCGCCCGGGTACGTCCCGTAGAACTCGGTGAGGATCTTCCTGCCGTCGGCGGAGAGCTGGGTGAGGAGGCCGTCGATCAGGGCGTTGACGAGGGGGCCGAGGACGGGGTGGGTGACCAGGCCCGCGAGGAAGCCGACGTAGTTCTTGACGGTGCCGCGCAGCACGCCGCGCCAGAACGAGGCGGGAGGCAGCAGTTCGTCGAGCCTGCGCACCTCGTCGACGAGGGCGTTCGCCGTGCCGTGTCCGTCGCTGGCGGCCACCGCGGCGAGGCCGGCGTACAGGCGCGGCACGGCGACCGGCCCGCCGTCGCCGTCCCAGTCGTGCAGGTCGAGGGCGAGGGCGCGCAGCAGCTCGGTCGTCTCCGAGCGGGTGTGCAGCGGTTCCTCCGGCTGGCCGCGCAGGCCGGCGTCGGCGCAGTCGGCGTAGGCGACGGGTACGCGCGGCTTGAAGTGCCGCTGCACGGAGCGCAGCAGCCGCCCCTTGCCCATGCCGGGGCCGCCGACCAGCAGGACGACGGGCAGGTCGGGGCCGAACAGCGGCTCCTTGTTGCGTCCTGTCCGCGTCCGCCCGACGAGCCTGGCCACCAGGCCGTCGTGGTCGAGCAGCGCGTCGAATCCGAGATCGTCCCCCACAGACCCCTCAGTTCTCAGCCGTCGGCCGTGAGCCGTCTTCGTCGATCGTCCCCGTCGGCGGTCTCCGGTCGGATCATCGTCCGGTGGGCCGTCAGGTTAGCGAAGTGGCGTGCGTTGTGTGGGGGGTTCACACAGTTGGGGTCACCTTTCGGCGAGCAGCTTCAGCACGTCCTGCGTCCCGCCCGTCTCGCCGAGGCGCGGGAAGATCCGCTCGACGCTGTTGCGGTGGGCCTCGTCGGACAGGTCGGTCATGGCGTCGGTGGCGAGGGTGACGTGGTAGCCGTGCTCGTGGGCGGCGCGGGCCGTGGACTCGACGCCGATGCTGGTGGCGATGCCGGCCAGGACGATCTGGGTGACGCCGCGGCGGCGGAGGTGCAGGTCGAGGTCGGTGCCGTAGAACGCGGACCAGTTGCGCTTGGTGACGACGATGTCGCCCGGGGACCCGGCGAGCGCGTCGACGATCCGGTCCCAGCCCTCGGGGCGGGCGGCGGCGCGGCGCGGCGTGTCCGTGCGGCCGGGCGCGGCGTCCGCGTCGTCGGCGGCGTGGGTGACGCGGACGAGGACGACCGGCAGGTTCCGGGCGCGGAACGCGTCGGCGAGGCGCACGGTGCGCTCCAGGACGTCAGCGGTGCTGTACGGGGTTCCGGGCGCGCCCATGACGCCGTTCTGGAGGTCGATGACGACGAGGGCGGTGGCGGGGTCGAGGGTGGTGACGGACATGCGGAGACACCTTTCGGACAACGGGGGGTGACGGGGTCACGTGTCGCGGCCGACGCGGCTCAGTGAGCGGTCGGCCACGCACGCGATCAGGAACAGCGCGGCGACGGCGACGAGCAGCCAGGCCATGCCGTGCAGGCCCGCGCTGGTGGCGCCGGAGCGGAAGAAGACGGCGTTCGCGGCGGAGGCGAGGAGCGCGCCCAGGTAGGTGAAGGTGCGCAGGAGTCCTGCGGCGGAGCCCATGCGGGCCGGGTCGGCCTGGGCGTACAGGGCGTTCTGGTTGGCGAGCCCGTTCAGGCCCTGGGGGATGCCGAAGACGGCGCCGAGCACGATCAGGAGCCAGATCGCGGTGGCCGAGTCGAGCAGCAGCAGGGCGACGCAGCCGAGGAGTTGGACGACGGCTCCGACGACGAGTTTGCCGCGTACGCGCGCGTACCGCCCGGTCAGCGCGGTGACGGCGATGGCCGCGAGGGACATGGGCAGCAGGAGCAACCCCGCGTGCGAGGCGCTCAGGCCGCGCCCTTCCTGGAGCCACTGCGTGTACCCGTACAGGAAGGCGTACGAGGTGATGTAGGCGAGGAGCTGGCGGGCGTAGGTGGCGAGCAGCGGGGCGTTGCCGCCGAGGACGCGGAGGTCGATGAAGGGGCCGTCGACGGCCCTCTCGCGGCGGGCGAACCAGAAGCCGGTCGCCGCGCCGGCGACGGGCAGGTACCAGCGGTCGGCGCCCGGGTCGGTCAGGAAGAGCATGAACGCGGTCAGGGACGCCGCGAAGAGGACCATGCCGGGGACGTCGGTGCGGGTGCCGGGGACGGTGCCCTTCGTCCTCGGCAGCCACAGCGCGCCGAGCAGGAGGCAGGCGGCCGACAGGGGCACGTTGACCCCGAAGATCAGGTGCCAGCCGCCCGCGCCGATGAGGAGCCCGCCGAGTGTCGGCCCGATGACGGCGATGACCTGCGCGGAGACGGACAGCGCGGCAAGGATGCCGCTCGGGCTCTTCTCACCGGTGCGGTCGGACTCGGAGCGCAGCAGCGACATGGAGGCCGGGTAGGCGGCGGACGTGCCGAAGCCGAGCAGGACCCGCGCGGCCACGAGGGTCCACAGGTTCGGGGCCAGCATCCCGAGGAGGCCGCCGACGCCGACCAGGGCGGTCCCCGCGAGGTAGAGGCGGCGCGGGCCGAACGCGTCGACGAGCCGGCCGATGACGGGCTGGCCGACGGCGGTGGCGAGGTAGAGGCCGGTGACGAGCCAGGCGGTCTGCGCGGGCGGGGCGCCGAAGGCGCGGCCGATGGGGATGAGCGCGACCGCGAGCATCGAGGAGTTGATCGGGTTCAGGACCGAACCCAGGATCATGGGGACGACGAGGCGGCGGTCGAAGCCGTCGGGGCCGGCCGTGCGCGCCCCGCGTATGCGCTCGGCGAGCCGGGTCATGCCTGGGTCACCTCGTCGATCAGCTTCATGGCGGTGACGACGGCCCGCAGCTGTTCCTCGGTGCCGTGCTCCTGGAGCGCCCGCGCGAGCCACTCCTGCCGGGCCCGGCGCACGCCCTGGCCGCGCTCGCGTCCGGGGCGGGTGAGGGAGACCAGCTGGCGGCGTCCGTCGTCGGGGTCCTGGCGGCGCTCGACGAGCCCGGCCCGCTCGAGCGAGATGACGGTCTTGGCCATGGACTGCGGCCGTACGTTCTCCACGACGGCCAGTTCGCTGGCGGTCGCGGCCCCGATCTTGTCGAGGCGGGCGAGGACGGACGCCTGGGACGGGGACAGATCGACCTCGCCCTCGCCGCCCTCGAACACCTCCAGGTTCTCCAGGGAGCGCAGCTTGCGGCGCAGGCGGCCGACCACCACCCAGATGTCGGCGGCCGCCTGCGCGGCGGTCGCGGAGGCGGCCTCTTGCTTCTCGGTCATGCGTCCACCGTAGATCGACAGCCTTGACTGTGCAACCTGGGCTGCCTATCTCGGTGCAGGCCCCATTGACGGGCCCGCGCCCCGCCCGTAGGAACGATTCATGCGAAGACGCCTCTGGCACAGACGCCCCCTCGCCCTCCTGACGCTCCCGCTGGCGGGACTCCTCGCCGCCGTCTCCCTGCCCTCCGCCGCGCACGCGGCGCACCCCGCCCCCGGCTACACCGGCACCTGGGCCGCCGGGCCGACCGGGGTGCCCGCCTCCGACACCACCGCCTTCGCGGACCGGACGGTGCGGCAGATCGTGCACACCAGCGTCGCGGGCCGCACGGTGCGGGTGCGGTTCACGAACGAGTTCGGCGCCGCCCCGCTGGCGATCGGCGAGGCCCGGGTCGCGCACCGGGCCCCCGGCGGACCCGCCACCGCGATCGACCCGGCCACGGACCGGGGACTGCGCTTCGGCGGCCGCTCCTCGACGACCCTCGCGCCGGGCGCGCAGCGCTGGAGCGACCCGGTGGCGCTGCCCACCGCCCCGGGCGGCTCCCTGGTGGTCAGCCTGTACCTGCCGCGCCGCACCCCCGCCGCCACGGTCCACTCCTCGGCGTTCCAGCACGGCTTCGTCGCGGCGGGCAATGTCGCGGCCAAGCCCGATCTGACCCCGACCACCACCATGACCAGCCGCTACTTCCTGTCGGGCGTGGCCGTCGACCGGCGCCCCGGCACGGCCGACGCGGCGCTCGTGACGTTCGGCGACTCCATCACCGACGGCTCCAACACCCAGGTCGACGCGGACCACCGCTGGCCCGACCTGCTCGCCGAACGGCTGCGCGGCGACCGGCGCCTGGCCTCCACCGGCGTCCTCAACGCGGGCATCGGCGGCAACCGCCTGCTCCGCGACCCGAACCCGCCCGCCGGTTCCCCCGCCGAGTCCTACGCCGCGTACTTCGGCGAGAGCGGCCTGAAACGGTTCGACCGGGACGTGCTCCGCCAGCCGGGCGCGAGCGCCGTCGTGGTGCTGCTCGGCGTCAACGACCTCGGCCACCCGGGCACCACGGCGCCCGCGTCCGAGGAGGTGTCGGCCGGTGAACTCATCGCCGGGTACCGGCAGTTGATCCGTCGCGCCCACGAGCACGGCCTGCGCGTCCTCGGCGCGACCATCCTGCCCTTCGAGGGCGACTCGCTCGGCTTCTACACCCCGGAGCGGGAGGCGGTACGGCAGGCCGTGAACCGCTGGATCCGCACCAGCGGCGCCTACGACGGCGTCGTGGACTTCGACGCCGCCCTGCGCGATCCGGCCTCCCCCGGACGGCTGCTCGCCGCGTACGACAGCGGCGACGGGCTGCACCCGAACGACGCGGGCATGGCCGCGATGGCGCGAGCGTTCCCGCTGCGCCTCCTGCACAGTCTCCCGAACCGGTAGGGAACGACGACGGTGCCCCCGCCCGTGCGCGGGCGGGGGCACCGTCGTCGTACGGGACTCAGCTCTGGCGGAACACCGCCACCGTCCGCGCGGGAACCTCGAACGTTCCCGAACCCCGCACGTACGAGGCCGACTTGACGACGGGGTCAGAGCCGCCCGCCTGCGTCGGGTGCAGCCGGTAGCCGGAACCGGCCAGCGCCGGAACCGTCTGGCTCTGCCGCTGCGGCGTCGCGTTCATGACGACGACGAGGTCACCGAGGCGCATGGTGATGACGCCCGGCGTCTCGTCCTTCCCGGAGAGCGGGAACGACAGCTCCTTCTGGACCTGCCCGGCCGAGGCCAGGTGGAAGGCCGGCTCCGCCGTACGGATCCTCAGGAGGTCCTGGTACGCGGCCGACGTGCCGTCGATGGCGGCGCAGCCCGGCACGGGGACCGACCTGAGGAGCGGGGCCGCGTACGGCCACTTCGCCTGGTTGTCGGCGGCCGGGGGCAGGCCGCGCCCGAACCCGTTGCCCGCCCGGCAGTCCCAGTGGATGGCGTTGAACCAGTCGCCGCTGTCGAACGAGTTCCGGTCGAGCGACTTCGAGCGGAGCAGATCGGTGCCCGCCTGCGACAGGGCCGGGCCCTGCGAGAGCGCGGCCGTCGCCATGGCGAGGACCTGCATACGGGAGCGGTCGGCCGTGCTCGTCCGCGCGGGGAGCTTGTACGTCAGCGTGTCGTACAGGGACTCGTTGTCGTGCGCGTCCGCATAGGCCAGGGCGTCACCGGGCGCCGCCGCGTATCCGGCGGGCGCGCCGTTGTAGTCGACGTCGGAGCCCTTCACCTTCTTCCCCGCGCTGTCGGTGAACTCGTAGGCGGCGAGGTTTCCGGAGAGGCCGACCTTGATGAGGTCCTGGTAGTGCAGGAGGCGGGCCTTCTGCTCGGCCTCCGTGCCGTTCGCCGTCGAGGAGTTGGGGTCGGTGTAGAGACCGGAGGCGAAGCCCTGGACGCCCGGGTCCTCGTCGAACGGGCTGCCGCCGCGTACGGCGTCGCGGGCCCGGTCGGCGAAGGTGGCGATGCCGGTGCCCGCCATGTTCTTCTGCGTGGCCTGCTCGAA
Source organism: Streptomyces sp. SGAir0957 (assembly GCF_043523415.1). Lineage (NCBI taxonomy): Bacteria > Bacillati > Actinomycetota > Actinomycetes > Kitasatosporales > Streptomycetaceae > Streptomyces > Streptomyces sp. SGAir0957. The sequence continues at coordinate 7,238,375 of NZ_CP027293.1, read as the reverse complement.
GCGGGCGTCGTCGGCGACCTCGCCGAAGTTCCAGCCCTCCCCGTACAGGATGATCTTCTTGCCGTCGACGCCGTCCTTCTTGAGGGTGAGCGCGTCGAGGGCCTTGCGGACCGCGAGGATGTTGGCCTTCGGGTGGTGGCCCATCAGGTCGAAGCGGAAGCCGTCGACCTTGTACTCCTTGGCCCAGGTGACGAGCGAGTCGACGACGAGCTTGCCCATCATGGCGTTTTCCGGCGCGGTGTTGGCACAGCACGTGGAGTTGGCGACGGAGCCGTCCGCCATGAGCCGCTGGTAGTAGCCGGGCACGATCCGGTCGAGGACGGACGTCTTGTCCTGCCCGGCCGCCGCCGTGTGGTTGTAGACGACGTCCATGACGACGCGCAGGCCGTCCTCGTTGAGCGACTGCACCATCTGCCGGAACTCGACGGTGCGCCGCGTCCCGTCGGGGTCACTCGCGTACGAGCCCTCGGGGACCGTGTAGTGGTACGGGTCGTAACCCCAGTTGAAGGCGTCCTTCGCAGCTGCCTTGCCCACGCACTCCTGCTGCTTGTCGCTGTCGGCGGGGTACGACGCCAGGTCACATGCGGGCGTGGACTGCTCGGACTTCTTCTCGGGGATGGTCGCGATGTCGAAGGCGGGCAGCAGGTGCACGTACGAGGTGCCGGACTTCGCCAGCTCGCGCAGGTGGATCGAGCCGTCGCTCTTCTTGTCGGTGAAGGCGAGATAGGTGCCCCGGTCCTTCGCCGGGGTCGTGCTGTCCGCCACCGAGAAGTCACGGATGTGCAGCTCCTGGATCTGCGCGTCCTTCATCGCGACGGCCTTCGGCTTGGTCAGGCCCGACCAGCCCTTCGGGGCGAGCTTCTTGTCGGCCAGGTCGACGACGAGGCTGCGCTCGGAGTTCGCCGTGAGCGCCACCGAGTACGGGTCGGTGACCTGGTTGGTGACGAGCTTCTGGACGCTCGGCGCCCACACGGTCACGGCGAACCGGTACTCCTTGCCGCGCCAGGCCGCCGCCGATCCGGTGACGGACCAGACGCCGCTCGCGGCGTCGCGGCGCATCGCCAGCGCCTTTCCGCCGAGTTCGAGGCGGACGTCCTGGGCGGTCGGTGCCCAGACGGAGAGCGTGACCTTGTCGCCCTTGAACACCGGGCCCAGGGCAGCCTTCTCGGCGCTGCCCGCGTACACGTCGTCCAGGGCGCCCGGGATCTGGACGCCGGTGGCCGACAGCAGGGCGCCGTTCGCCGCGCGCTGCGTCGCGATGAGCTGGCCGCGCAGCGCGTCCCGCACCCGGTCGCGGTCGCGCGGGTCGACGGTGAACGCCGGGTAGTCCTTCAGATGCGGATACTTGGCCTTCTGCGCGTCCGTCAGGGTGGCGGAGTTCAGCCGCAGCCAGTGCCCCTCGCTGCTCAGCGCACCGTCCTGGACGGTGATGTCGCCCTCGGGCGCGTAGACGAGCTGCTGGCTGGTGGCGGCGGTCGCCGTCACCTTCCAGACGACGGTGTCCGCGTCGATCCACTGCGCCTCGGACTTCGACAGGTCGAGGTCACCGCCCGAGCCGACCGACGGGAGCAGGTAGGAGGTCTCCCCCGCGTTGAGCCACACCTCCTTGCCGTAGGTGGCGAAGTCGAGGACGCGGTCGGTGGCGATGTCCTTCTCGTCGCCCTTGTGCACGATGTAGTTGAGGGTGGTCGCGCCGTCGGCGAGCGGCACCTCGAAGATCAGGCCGTACGCGTCCTTGCCGGTCGGCTGGAGCGGCTTCGACCAGTCGGTCGGGTTCGCGGCGCCGGTCCAGGTGTGCAGGCCCCAGCCGTCGTAGTCACCGTCCGCGCGGTGGACGTGGACGACGGCCTTCTTCTCGTCCTGCGGCGGGTAGACGCCGTCGGGCCTGGCCGACGCCTGGTCGTCCTTGCCCTGCTCGACCCAGACCTCGCCGGTCCTCGCCAGGTCGACGGTGCGCCGCTGCCCGTCCGCGGTGCCGTCCTTCTCGACGGTGTACGTCACCGAACTCGCGCCGTCCGGGACCTTCACCCAGGCGAAGGCGCCGAAGGCGTCCCGGCCGGTGAACTGCGCCTCCGACGACCCGGACGTGAGCGTCCAGCCGTCGTAGTCGCCGTCCGTGCGCCGGTAGTGGACGACGGCGTAGTCGCGGTCCACGGCCGTCGGCTTCTCGGGTACGGGCGGCTGCCCCGCCGTCGAGGAGGCGAGGGCGCTCGCGGTACGTCCGGCGCGGTCCACCACGACAGCCTTGTACCGCAGCGGCGTCCCCGCCTCCACCGTGTCGGGGAGGTACTGGGTGACGCGGTACGGGGCGTGGTCGACGGAGCCGAGCGTCTTCCAGGCACCGTTCCCGGTCTGCGCGGCGAACACCACGCGCGCGGAGGCAGTGGCGCCGGGGTCGGCGGAGAGGGTGACCGTGCCGGTGGCGCCGGCGGCCGGGGCCGTCAGCGACAGCGTGGGCTTCGCGGCGGGCGCCGGGAGCTTGCCGTCGGCCCGCAGGACGAGCGAGGAAAGCGCCGGAACCGTCACCTCGACGGAACCGCCGGACGCCTTCACCGTGCCCGAACCGCCGTACAGCGCGCGGAACTTGGCGGACTCGACCGGCAGCTTCACGGTCTTCGCGGTCGTCGCGTTGTTGACCGCCACGACGTACTCGCGGTCCGCGCCCGTGCGGTCCGCGCCCGTACGCGAGAAGGCGTACACCGAATCCTTGGCGTACAGCTCCTTCTGGGTTCCGTCGGCGAGCGCCGGGTTCTCCTTGCGGAGCTCGGAGAGCGCGGCGATCGCCTTGTAGAGCGGATGCCGGGTGTCGTAGGCGTCGTCGGCGTGGGTACGGTCGGTGCCGATCTCGTCGTCGTCGAGGTAGTCGGCGACCTTCGAGCCGAACATGGTCTGCCGGGAATCCTTGTCGCCGCCGGGGCCGGTGAAGCCCTGCTCGTCGCCGTAGTAGACGACGGGGTTGCCGCGCGACAGGAACATGACCTCGTTGGCCAGCTTGTCGCGTCGCAGCAGCTCGGCGTCGGAGGCCGCCGGGTTGTCGGCTTTCAGAAAGCTTCCGATGCGGCCCATGTCGTGGTTGCCGAGGAACGTGACCTGCTCGTACGCGTTGGCCTTGTCGGTCGCGTACTTGTAGTCGTCGGCGAACACCTTGGCCAGCTTGTCGGCCGGGGCGCCCTGCGAGGCGTAGGCGCGGGCCGCGTCCTGGAAGGGGAAGTCGAGGGTCGCGTCGAGACGGCCACGGGTGACGTACGGGGAGGTCACGTCGGTGTCGGCGGAGTACACCTCACCGAACATGAAGAAGTCGTCGCGGCCGTGCTTCGCGGCATATGTGTCGAGCGCGGTGGCCCACTGGGTCCAGAAGTCCAGGTCGACATGTTTGACGGTGTCGATACGGAAACCGTCGATGTCGAAGTCCCGCACCCACGTCTTGTAGATGTCCTCCATGCCCTTGACGACCTCGGGCCGCTCGGTCCACAGGTCGTCGAGCCCGGAGAAGTCGCCGTACGTGGTCGACTCGCCCTCCCAGGTCGAGTCGCCGCGGTTGTGGTACATGGCCGGGTCGTTCAGCCAGGACGGAACCATCTCGCCGGTGTTCTTCGGCGTGTACGGGAACGAGTCCGCGTCGACCTTCGCCCGGACACCCTTGGCGTCGTCGAAGGGGCGGCCCTCGGTGTCCAGGTACGGGTAGGCGCCCTTGGGGCGGTAGCTGTACGTCTTCTCGGTGTAGTCGACCGTGTCGGCGGTGTGGTTCGTGATGACGTCGAAGAAGACCTTCATGCCCTTGCGGTGGGCCTTGGAGATCAGGGTCTTCAGGTCGGCGTTGGTGCCGAAGTGCGGATCGACCTGGGTGAAGTCGGTGATCCAGTAACCGTGGTAACCGGCGGACGCGTTCTCCCCCGTCCCCTGCACCGGCTTGTTCTTGAAGATCGGCGCCAGCCATATCGCGGTGGTGCCGAGGTCCTTGATGTAGTCGAGCCGGCCTGTCAGGCCCTTGAGGTCGCCGCCCTGGTAGAAGCCCTTGTCCGAGGGGTCGTAGCCGGTGGCGAGGCGCGTGCCGGTCAGTCCGCCCTTGTCGTTGGCCGTGTCGCCGTTGGCGAAGCGGTCGGGGAGGACGAAGTAGTACTGCTCGCGCGTGAGGTCGTGGCGCGCGGGCGTGGCCGCCAGCTTCGCGTCGGACGGCGGCGCGGGCGGCGCCGCAGCACGGGCCGCGAGCGGCTGGGCCAGGGTCAGGATCAGCGCGGCCGCCGCGCTGTACGCGGCCGTCCGTCTGTGTCGGTGCGGGGTGGAGAGGGTGCGGCTCAAGGCGTGAACTCCTCGCGGAAAGCGGGCTCTTGCGGACGTGTCCCCACGTGTCCCCGGGGGTGGCACCGATCCGCCGCGTGACCGTATCGCTTGCAGGAACTTTGCTGCAAGAGTTCTGCAACGCATAGCAAGAACTTTCAACGAAGTTATTGACGCGGCCTCCTGGACTCCCCCACGCTCTCGGTGCGCCGCCCGTCACGGGCCGCGATCCCCACCTCACTGGAGCCGCTCATGCCCCCCACCCCCCATTTCAAGAGAAGGCACCGCACCGCCACCGGACTCGCCGTCGCCGCGCTCGCGCTCGGCGGTGTCGTCACCCTGCCCGCGCAGACCGCGTCCGCCGCCGACACGGGCGTCAAGAACGGCGACGTCATAGCCAACCTGTGGTCGTGGAACTGGAAGTCGGTCGCCAAGGAGTGCACCGACGTCCTCGACCCGGCCGGTTACGGCGCCGTGCAGGTCGCCCCGCCCGAGGAGTCCCTCAAGCAGGCCAACTACTTCTGGTGGGACGTCTACCAGCCGTACTCGTACAAGCTGGACAGCCGCTTCGGCAGCGCGAGCGACTTCAAGAGCATGGTCGACACCTGCCACACCGCCGGTATCGAGGTCTACACGGACGCCGTCATCAACCACACGGCCGCCCAGACCGGCACCGGCTACGCGGGCACGACGATCGGCAACAAGTACGACACCCCGGACTACGACCCGGCCGACAGCGACGACTGCACCAAGACCATCGCCAACTGGTCGGACCAGTACGAGGTGCAGCACTGCGAACTGCTCGGCCTGCCCGACCTGGACACCTCCGAGTCCGGGGTCCGCTCGAAGATCGTCGGCTTCCTCAACAAGCAGATCGACCTCGGCGTCGACGGCTTCCGCGTGGACGCCGCCAAACACATCGAGACCGCCGACATGAAGGCCATCGTCGGCGCCCTGCACACCACGAAGGCGGGCGACGCGCCCTACATCACGCAGGAGGTCTACCCCGGCAGCCCGCCCGCGCTCGGCGACTACTACGCCCACGGCGACGTCCTGGACTTCACGTACGCGGCCGCCATGAAGTCCCAGTTCGGCGGCGGCGACATCGCCAACCTGGCCTCGTTCGGCAGCAGTTGGGGCCTGGCGAACGAGGCGAACTCCAACACCTTCGTCACCAACCACGACACCGAGCGCAACGGCTACACGCTCAGCTACAAGGACGGCGCGACGGCGGTCCTCGCCAACGTCTTCCAGCTGGCGCGCGGCTACGGCCGCCCGTCCGTCTACGCGGCCTGGAACTTCTCCCAGAGCGACGAGGCCCCGCCGAACAGCGGAGGCTTCGTCACCGACACCAACTGCTCCGCCGGCTGGTCCTGCCTGAACCGCGACACGGCCGTCTCCGGGATGGTCGCCTGGCACAACGCGGTGGCGGGCGCCTCCGTCACCAACTGGCAGTCCCCCGCCTCGAACGTCATCGGCTTCGCGCGCGGCACGGGCGGCTTCGTAGCGCTCAACAACTCCTCCTCCGCACACACCCACACCTACACGACCGGCCTCAAGGACGGCACGTACAAGAACGTCATCAACGGCGGCGCGACCTCGGTCACCGTCTCCGGCGGCAAGGCCACGCTCACCGTCCCGGCGAAGGGCTCGGTCGCGTTCTACGACGGCTCGTACACCTGCCCCGTCAACTGCGGCGGTGGGGACAACGGCGGCGGCACCACCGTCACCGCCTCCTTCAACGAGTACGCGCCCGCCACCTCCGGCACCGATGTCTACGTGGTCGGGTCCGCCCCGGCGCTCGGCTCCTGGAACACGGCGAACGCCGTCAAGCTGTCCGCCACCGGCTACCCGGTCTGGAAGAAGGACATCGCCGTCCCGGCCTCGTCCGCGATCGAGTACAAGTACCTGAAGAAGGACGCCTCCGGGAACGTCACCTGGGAGTCCAACGCCAACCGCAAGCTGACCACCGGCACCTCGTCGGCCGCCGTCAACAACACCTGGAACGTGGCCGACGCCAACGCCACCGACGTGCGGTTCGCGGTCAACGCCACGACCACGACCGGCACCAACGTCTACGTCGTCGGCTCGGTCCCCTCGCTCGGCTCCTGGAACCCGGCCGACGCGATCCCGCTGTCGTCGGCCTCGTACCCCTCCTGGGGCAGCACGGTCATCGTCCCCAAGAACACGTCCTTCACGTACAAGTACCTGAAGAAGGACGCCTCGGGGAACGTGACCTGGGAGTCCGGGGACAACCGGTCCTACACGACCGGCTCGGGCAGCGGCTACACGGTGAACGACACCTGGAAGTAACACACGTGTGAGTGAGGGGGCCGGTGCGACACCACCGGCCCCCTTCCTACGTGTGTCCGGGGATCAGACCGTCTCCCACCACACCGTCGTGTCGGCGGGCAGCTCCACCGTGCCGTCCTCGGCGGCCGGCACCGGGCCCGAGGCGAGCAGCGCGCGGCCGGGCGCGGGGACGCGGACCGGGGCGCCGGTCGTGTTGACCGTGCAGGCGAAGCCCGGGCGCTCGAAGAAGAGGACACCGGCGGGTGCGTCGTCGCGCCAGGTCACGTCCGCTCCCGCGCCGAGACCCGGCTGCGCGCGGCGCACGGCGAACGCCGAGCGGTACATCTCCAGGGTCGAGTCCGGGTCGCCGGTCTGCGCCTCGACGCTGAGCGGGCCCCATGTGTCGGGCTGCGGGAGCCAGCTGCCGCCGTCGCCGAACCCGTACGAGGAACCTTCGACGGTCCACGGGATCGGCACCCGGCAGCCGTCGCGGAAGCCGTCCTGGCCCTGGGCGCGGAAGAACGACGGGTCCTGGCGCACCTCGTCGGGCAGGTCGGTGACGTCCGGGAGGCCCAGCTCCTCGCCCTGGTAGACGTAGGCGGAGCCGGGCAGCGCCAGCATGAGCAGGGTGGCGGCGCGGGCGCGGCGCAGGCCGAGTTCCCGGTCCCCGGCCGTGCGGATCTGGGTGCCGCCGGGCGGGTTGGCGTAGCGGGTGGCGTGCCGGGTGACGTCGTGGTTGGACAGGACCCAGGTGGCCGGGGCGCCGACGGGGCGCATGGCGTCGAGGGAGCTGTCGATGATGGTGCGCAGTTCCTTCGCGTCCCAGGGGGCGCCCAGGTACTGGAAGTTGAAGGCCTGGTGCAGCTCGTCGGGGCGGACGTAGTTGGCGGTGCGTTCGACGGTCGGGGTCCACGCCTCGGCGACGAAGACCCGCTCGCCGTCGTACTCGTCGAGGATGAGCCGCCACGAGCGGTAGATCTCGTGGACGCCGTCCTGGTCGAAGAAGGGCATCACGTCGTTGCCGAGCAGCTTGAGCTGGTCGTGGGCGCCGAGGTCCGGCAGCCCTTCGGCCTTGACGAGGCCGTGGGCGACGTCGATGCGGAAGCCGTCGACGCCCATGTCGAGCCAGAACCGCAGGATGGAGCGGAACTCGTCGGCGACGGCCGGGTGCTCCCAGTTGAGGTCGGGCTGCTCGGGCGCGAAGAGGTGCAGGTACCACTCGCCGTCGGGAAGCCGGGTCCAGGCGGGGCCGCCGAAGATGGACTCCCAGTCGTTGGGCGGCAGTTCGCCGTCGGCGCCCTTGCCGGGGCGGAAGTGGTAGCGGTCGCGCAGCGGCGATCCGGGGCCGTCGGCGACGGCGCGCTTGAACCACTCGTGCTGGTCGGAGGAGTGGTTGGGCACGAGGTCGACGATGATGCGCAGGCGCAGCTCGTGCGCGTCGCGGATCACCGCGTCGGCGTCGAGGAGCGTGCCGTACATGGGGTCGACGGCCCGGTAGTCGGCGACGTCGTAGCCGCCGTCGGCCTGCGGGGACGCGTAGAACGGGGAGAGCCACACGGCGTCGACGCCGAGGTCGCGCAGGTAGGGCAGGCGGCGGCGGACGCCCTCGAGGTCCCCGGTGCCGTCGCCGTCGCTGTCGGCGAAGCTGCGCGGGTAGACCTGGTAGATGACCGCGTCGCGCCACCAGTCGGTGGTCTCGCGGGTCGTGGTGGCGAACGCCGGGGACTCGTCGGTGGAGTGCTGAGTCATGGTGTCCTTGCTGCGTAAAGGAGCCGGCTGTGGGTCGGTGTGCGTAGGGGTCTGCTGGGCCTCAGCCCTTGGTCCCGCCCGCGGTGAGGCCGGTGACCAGGTGCTTCTGGACAAGGTAGAAGAAGGCGGTGACCGGGATGGCGATCAACACCGCGGTGGCGGCCATGAGGTTCCACTGGGCGTCGTGTTCGCTGATGAAGCTCTGCAGGCCGACCGCGAAGGTGTACTTGGAGTCGTCGAGCAGGAACGTCGAGGCGAACGCGACCTCGGCGAAGGCCGTGATGAAGGCGTAGAACGCGGCGACCGCGATGCCCGGCTTGGCCAGCGGCAGGATCAGCCGCCAGAACGTGCCGAAAGGCGAGAGCCCGTCGATCCGGCCCGCCTCGTCGATGTCGACGGGGACGGTGTCGAAGTAGCCCTTCATCAGCCAGGTGCAATACGGCACGATCGTCGTGCAGTTGACCAGGACGAGGCCCAGGTAGCTGTCGACGAGGCCGAGTTCACTGAAGATCTCGTACATCGGCACGATGAGGACGGCGATGGGGAACGCCTGCGTGAGCAGCAGGACCCACATCAGCGGCCGGTATCCGGGGAAGCGCATCCGGGAGACGGCGTAGCCGGTCGTGGCGGCGAAGAGCACGCCGACGAGGGTGGTGCCGAGCGCGACGACCAGCGTCGACTTCGTCCAGTCGAGGAAGCCGGTGTGCTGGAGGACGTACGTGTAGTTGTCGAGCGTCGCCTTGGAGGCGATGCCGCCGGGGTGCAGGTAGTCGTCCTTGTCGGGTCCGGCCGACAGGTAGACCAGCCACACGATCGGGAACAGGGCGATGAGGCTCGCGACGGCGAGGACGCCGTGCGACAGGGTGGTCGCGACGGGGCCGCGCTCGCCGCGCCTGCGCACGCGGCGCGCACCGGACGGTGCGGTCTTCGGCGCGGAGCGCTGCGCGGGGACCTCCGGCGCTGGGGTGGTCGTGGTGCTCATGATGGTGGCTCCTGCGGCGTCAGACGGCGAGCTGCTCATTGCGCTTCAACCAGCGGTAGTAGAAGGAGGTGAAGACGGTCAGGATCGACAGGAGCAGGACGCCGTAGGCGGCGGACTGCGCGAAGTCCCGCGGCTGCTGTCCGAAGCCGAGGCGGTAGGCCCAGGTGACGAGGATCTGGGCGTCGGGCGCGGTGTTGCCGAACAGCAGGAAGATGATCGCGAACTGGTTGAACGTCCAGATCACGCCGAGCAGGACGACCGTCGAGGAGACCGAGCGCAGGCCCGGCAGGGTGATGTGGCGGAACTGCTGCCAGGCGCTGGCGCCGTCCATCTCGGCGGCCTCGTAGAGGGAGGCGTCGATGGACTGCAGGCCGCCGAGCAGGGAGATCATCATGAAGGGGACGCCGCACCAGGTGTTGACGAGGATCGCGGCGGCCTTCTGGAAGAAGGGGTCCTCCAGCCATTCCGGCTGGGGCAGATGGAGCGAGCCGAGCGTCGCGTTGATGATGCCCGAGTCGGCGAGCATGATCCGCCAGGCGAAGACGGTGACGAAGGTGGGCACCGCCCACGGCAGGATCAGCATGAGCCGGTAGAAGGTGCGTCCGCGCATCTTCTGGTTGAGCAGCAGCGCGAGGCCGAGCCCGATGCCGTAGTGCAGGGCGACGCAGAGGGCCGTCCACACGATCGTCCAGATGAAGTGCGACCAGAAGCGGTCGTAGGAGGACGGGCCCCACAGGATGTCGGCGTAGTTGTCGAGGCCGACGAACTTGTAGGTGGCGTCGATGTGGTTGACGCCGATGGTGCGGGCGGAGTTGAGGCTGTTGGCGTCGGTGAGCGTCAGATAGAAGCCCCGCACCAGGGGGTAGCCGACGAGCACGCCGAGGACGATCACCACCGGGGCGACCATGACGTACGCGTACCAGTACTTGCGGTACGAGTCCTTGAGGCGCTGGATCGGTCCCGGGCGTGGTGTCTTGCGTACTGGGTGCGTCGGTCGGTCGACGGCGATGGTCATGGCGGAGCACCTTCTGGTCAGGTCGACGCCGGTCCGCACCCTCCCCCCGCGGGGCGCGGACCGGCCGAACTACAAGGACGCGTGCGTCCCTCGCGCTATGAGGACGCGTGCGTCCCTCGTGCTACAAGGACGTGTGCGCCCCTCGCGTCACAAGGACGCGCCTCACTTGCTGAAGTCGGGCACGAGCTTGGCGAACGAGGTCTCCAGGCTCTTGAGCCCCGCGTCCAGGGACTGCTTGCCGGTGGCGACCTTCGGCAGCTCCTGGTCCATCGGCGTCCACAGCGAGCTGTACTCGGGCAGTTCGGGGCGCGGCTGGGCGGCGGCGAGCACCTTCTGGTAGCCGGCGATGCCCGGGTCGGCGGTGACCTTCGCGGTGTAGGCGTCCGCGCGCGTGGGCAGCGTCGAGTTCTTCAGGGCGATCTGCTCCTGCGTCTTCGCCGACGTCATCCACTTGACGAACTTCAGGGACGCTTCCTGGTGCGCCTTGTCGGAGCCCGCGTAGACCGAGAGGTTGTGGCCGCCGGTCGGGGCGCCCGCCTTGCCGGTCGAACCGGCCGGGACGGTGGCGATGCCGAGGTTGTTCTTGTCCTTGAAGGCCGAGCCCTTGTAGAAGTTCGTGATCTCCCACGGGCCCTGGATGATCGAGGCGACCTTGCCGTTGACGAACGCGTCCTGGATGTGGGCGTAGGCGTCGGCGGTGGCGTCGGCCTTGTGCAGGCCCTTGCCGTCGAAGAGGCCCTGCCAGGCGGTGAGGCCCTTCTTGGCCTCGGCGGAATTGATGGTGATCTTCTTGCCGGCGGCGTCGACGGTGTCGGTGCCCTCGCCGAAGAGGAACGGTTCGGCGTAGTAGCCGGCGGTGGAGGCCCAGTAGCCGTCGGCGCCGGTCTTGTCCTTCACCTTGGCGGCGTCGGCCTTCAGCTCGTCCCAGGTGGTGGGCGCCTTCGTGATGCCGGCCTTCTTGAAGAGGTCCTTGTTGTAGACGAAGGCGAGGGTGTCGGTGACCAGCGGCACGCCATAGGTCTTGCCCTCGAACTGCGCCTGCTTGACGAGGCTCGCCTGGAACTTGTCCTGCTCGGCGAGGGCCTCGGTGCCGTCGAGCGGCAGCAGGTAGCTCTTCTTGGCGAAGGCGGGGGTCCAGCCGACCTCGGCGCGCAGCACGTCCGGGGCGCCGCTGGCACCGGCGGCGGTGTCGAACTTGTTCTGCGCCTGGTCGAAGGGGACGTTGACGTACTTGACCTTGACGTCGGGGTTGGCCTTCTCGAAGTCCTTGACCAACGCCTTGTACGTGGGCGCCTCGTTGGTGGCGTTCGACGTGTCCCACCACGTGATGGTGGTCGGGCCTGACGCCTTGCCGCCGTCGTCGTCGCTTCCGCCGCACGCCGTCGCCGCGAGAGCGAGGGACGCCACCACCGCGGTGGCCGCTATGCCACGCCGCATGAGATCTCCTAGAGGGTGAATGCCCGTGAGTGGGCGAGGAGAGGTCCCGTCCGCTCCTCTGGCCTACTTGCCGACCGCGCCGTCGCCGCCGCCGGGCGTCAGGAACGTAACAGCGCGGCAAGCCCGGCGAAAGACCTTGCAGCAAAAAATTGCAGCCAAGTTGGCGAGTTATCGCTTCGTGACCCACAAGGGACGGACGAATGCGGGGAGTTCTGCCCGCTAATAGCCCGGTATGCCACCTTGAAAGGCGCTGCAAGGTCTTGCCACATGGTGGCTACACAGGGATTATCAGGAGCCTTGCCAGCACGATGTCCCCAAGGAGTGCGATGACGCAGCTGCCCGCGCAGGCGGCCAGGCGACCGGCCCATACCCCGCCCGGGACCGCCCGCCTGGCCGACATCGCCGTGCAGGCGGGCGTCAGCGAGGCGACGGTCAGCCGCGTCCTCAACGGCAAGCCCGGCGTCGCCTCGGCCACCCGGCAGTCGGTGCTCGCCGCGCTCGACGTGCTCGGCTACGAGCGGCCCGTACGGCTGCGGCGGCGCAGCGAGGGCCTGGTCGGTCTGATCACCCCGGAGCTGGAGAACCCGATCTTCCCGGCGCTCGCCCAGACCATCGGGCAGGCGCTGACCCGCCAGGGCTACACCCCGGTCCTGGCCACCCAGACGCCGGGCGGCTCCACCGAGGACGAGCTGACGGAGATGCTCGTCGACCGGGGCGTCACCGGCATCATCTACGTCTCGGGCCTGCACGCCGACACGACCGCGGACACGCAGCGCTACGAGCAGCTGCGCGCGCAGGGCGTGCCGTTCGTGCTCGTCGACGGCTTCTCGCCCAAGGTGCAGGCGCCCTTCATCTCGCCGGACGACCGGGCCGCGATGCAGCTCGCCGTCACCCACCTCGCCTCCCTCGGCCACAGCCGGATCGGGCTCGCGCTCGGCCCGAAGCGCTTCGTGCCGGTACAGCGGAAGATCGAGGGCTTCGTGCGCACGATGCAGGAGCGCCTCGGCGTCGACCCGGACGACACCGTGCGCGACCTCGTCCAGCACTCCCTCTACACCTTGGAGGGCGGCCAAGCCGCCGCGTCCGATCTGATGGACCGCGGCTGTACGGCCGTCGTCTGCGCCAGCGACATGATGGCGCTCGGCGCGATCCGGGCCGCACGGCGGCGCGGCCTCGAAGTCCCCGACGACATCTCCGTCGTCGGATTCGACGACTCGCCGCTGATCGCGTTCACCGACCCGCCGCTGACCACGGTGCGCAAGCCCGTCCAGGCGATGGGCCAGGCGGCGGTCCGCGCGGTCCTGGAGGAGATCGGCGGCACCCCCGCCCCGCACACCGAGTTCGTGTTCATGCCCGAACTGGTGGTGCGCGGTTCCACGGCGTCGGGCCCCGGGGTCAACGGCAGACGCTGAACATCCCGGACCCCCGCTCCGTATGCTGCGGTGAGGGCCGGCCTTCCCATCCCGAGGCCGGAAAAACGGGGGCCCGTACGGGAGGTACGGATGGTGCGCAGAGCGCTCCGCTGAGGCGGGCGGTACGACCGATGCTGCGGTCGTACCGCCCGCCTGATCATTTCTCACCTTTTCTCAGGTAATCCCTGAATTTCTTTTTCCCGGGCACGGAGTACTGCTCGGCGCTGCCTGAAAATACCCCGCAATACGCGGCGCGCTTTTATTTCCGGATTATTTCGTTCCCGGTTGACAGGGGCGAATCCGGGCGCCAATCCTGGCTGGACCACCGCGATTCCGGAAATTCGCAGAACTCCAATGCCCCGGAAGGGGGAAACGCCATGAAGAAGATTTCCGTCCGCAAGGCCGGTCCGATCCGTCTGACCACCGCCTGCTACTACCTCTGCGGCGACGCCGCGTAATCCGCTCCACCGCCGGTCGGAGCCGGGCCGCCTTCGGGGTCCGGCTCCGATCCTCACCCGGGAGGTGCGCCGGATGGGCGCGACCGTATCTCTGCACCGGCTGACCATGGTCGCCGAGGACGACGGCGTGATGGTGGGCCGGCCCGACACCGGCAGCTACGCGGTCTTCCCCGAGGAGGGGGCGCAGGCGCTGCGGATGTTCGCCGACGGGGCGCCGGCCGAGGAGGTCACCGCCTGGTTCGAGCGCACCTACGGGTCGCCGCTCGACCTCGACGACTTCCTGGAGACCCTCACCGACCTCGGGTTCCTCCGTACGGACGACGCCGATGACGTCCCCGCCGAACAGCCGCGCGTGCGCTGGCAGCGGCTCGGGCGCGCGGTGTTCTCGTGGCCCGCGTTCTGCGCGTACGGGGCGCTCGTGGGCGCCACCGTCGCCGCGATGGTGCGCGATCCGGGGCTGCGGCCCACGTACCACCACGTGTTCTTCACCCACTACGTGTCGCTGATCCCGATCATCGTCTTCGCCGTCGCGATCCCCTGCATCGTCCTGCACGAGGCGTTCCACGCGCTCGCCGGACGGCGCCTCGGACTCCCCTCGACGCTCGGCCTCGGGCGCAGGCTGTACTACCTCGTCGCCGAGACCCGGCTCGATTCGCTGCTCAGCGTGGAACGGCGGAAACGCTATCTCCCGTTCTGCGCGGGCATCCTGGCCGACGTCATCCTGCTGTGCGGACTGACCCTTCTGTCGGCGGCTCTCGACGGACCCGGCATTCCGTCGTGGATTCACAAACTCTGTCTCGCTGTCGCCTTCACCTGTGTCCTGCGCCTCATCTGGCAATTCCTGTTCTATCTGGAGACCGACATCTATTACGTGCTGACCACCGCGACCCGATGCACGGATCTGCAGAACGCGACGCGGTTCAGGCTGCGCACCGGGCTGCGGAAACTGCTGCGGCTGAAGCCGCCCGTGCCGGACACCGAGTGGTCGCCGCGCGATCACGCCGTGGCGCGCTGGTACGCGCCGCTGCTCGTCGCCGGGTACGGGTTCTCGCTCGCCTCGCTGCTCTGGGCGGGCCTGCCGACCGCGCTGCACTTCTGGTCGACGATCACCGACCGGCTCGGCGGCGGCAGTGCCACCCCGGTCTGGGACCTGGTCGACGCCGCCGGCTTCATCGCCCTGTCCGGACTGCAGATCGGGCTGCTCGTCCACGTCACCCTGCGGGACCGGCGCGCCCGGTCCCGGACCACCGCACCGCAAGGAGCCCTGACATGACCGCCTCTCCGACCGCCCCGCTGTCGACCCGGCACTGGTGGCTGGACGCCACCGCCCGGGCCACGGACGGCGAGCCGCCGCCCCCGGCACAGCTGCAGGTGCGCTGCCACCGCCGGTTACGGGGCCCGTTCACCGCCGCCCACTTCCTCCTTCACCAGGCCGTGCCGCAACTGGTCGCGAAGGACGCCGAGCTGGTGGCCGCCGCGCGCGCCCTGGAGGTCGAGTCGATCGCGCCCGAGCTGATGGCGATCGTGCCCACGCCGCCGCAGACCCTCACCAACCTCGCCTCGGCCACCGAACGCACCCGTTTCTACCCGGCGACCCGCGCCCTGCGCATCGCCCACGGCGTCGCCGAACTCCTCATGGACTGGGCCCGCTCCGCCCACCCCGGCGGCCTCACCCTCGCTTTCCGGGGCCTGGACGACGCCGACCCCACGGACCGCGATCTCGTCGCCGTGCTCCTGCGGCGCTGCGACCCGGCCGTGCTCACCGTGGTCGTGGACGGCGCGGGGGCCGCCTCCGACCTGCTCGGCAAGGCCCTTCACGCGCACGCCCACCGGGCGCCCCGGCTGCCCGTCGTCGACGCCGCGCTGCTTCCCGACACCGACCTCGCCCAGCTCCACATCGACTCCGACGGCACCAGCGAGGACCCCCGGCTGCTCCGCGCCTACGACGCGCTGCCCGCCGACGAGCGCGCCCGCCGCCACACCGCCCGGGCCGCGCTCCTCGCCGCCCGCGACGAACCGACCCTGCGCCTCGCCGCGATCCCCTACCACCTGGAGCACGGCACGGACCCGGCCGGCGCGGGCGTCGCCGCGATCGTCGAGGCCGTCACCGCCTGTTTCGACAAGGGGTTCTACGAGGCCGTGATCGACCTCGCGCTGCGCGGCCGCGCCCTGCTCGACGGGGCCGAGCCGACCCGTACGTACTGGAACCTGACCCACAAGGCCGGCGCGTGCCTCTGCTATCTGGGCCGCGGGCACGACGCGTTCCCCTACTTCGAGGAGATGCGGCGCGGCTCGACCTCGCCCGACGTCCACATGGGCACCGCCTACCTCATGGCGATGCTCTACACGCGGTTCCTGCCCAAGGCGGATCACGACGAGGACCGCGCCCTGGCCTGGGTCAACACCGCCATCTCGATCGCCGACGTGCACCCCGACCCGCACAAGCGCGTCCTCGTGCGGGCGTTCATGCGCAACGCGCGCGCCCTGGTCGAGCTGCACCGCGGCGATGTCGACGCCTCGCTCGCCCTCGTCGACGAGGCGATGGCGATCACCGACGCCGACTTCGGCCCGCACGAGCAGCTCCTGCACCGCTCCGTCCTGCTCTACAACCGGGCCCAGGTGCGCGGCGCCCGCCGCGACCACAAGGCATCGCTCGCCGACTACGACGAGGTGATCCGCCGCGACCCGGACTACGGCGACTACTACTTCGAGCGGGCCGCCCAGCACCGGGCGCTCGGCGACCATCGCTCCGCGCTCGCGGACTACGCGGCGGCGATCCGGCTGACCCCGCCCTTCTACGAGGCCCACTTCAACCGGGCGGACCTGTTGCGCGAACTCGGCGACGACGCGGGCGCGCTGCGCGACCTGGACCTCGCCCTCGACCTCGAACCCGACCACGTGGACTCCCTGGTGCACCGCTGCGACCTGCACCTGGTCCGCGGCGACCTCGACAAGGCCGCCGCCGACATCCGCCACGGCCTGTCCCTGGCCCCCGCCAACGCCCAACTCCTCGCCGCGCAAGGCGCCCTGCTCGCCGAGACCGGCGACGCCGAGGCCGCCTACGACAGCTACTCGGCGGCGCTGCGGGCCGACGCGCTGTGCGTCGCCGCCTGGGCCAACCGCGCGGTGCTCGCCTTCGAGGCGGGCCGCGCCGACGCCGCCGTCAAGGACCTGGACGCGGCGCTCGAACTCACCGACGACACCGAACTGCGGGCCAACCGGGCCGTGGCGCTGCAGTCGCTCGGCGAGCACCGGCGGGCCGTCGCCGACCTGGACGCCGCCGTGGCGGACGCGGGCGGCGCCACCGACCCGGAGCTGCTGTACCTGCGCGGGGTCAGCCGCTTCGCCCTCGGCGACGAGAAGGGGGGCCGGGCGGACTGGGCGGCGCACAGCGCGGCGTACGCGACGGCCGACGCCTCGCCGCACGCCGAGGAGATCGGCGCCCGCTTCGGGGCGGCGCCGCACGAGGGGGCGGCGTGAGCCGGACCGATGCCTCCCGGCGGCTCCAGCCGGTACCGGCCGCGGGCCCCGTCGAGCCGGCCGGGGCGGACCTCGTGCGGTCCGTCCTGCGCCGGCACGCCAAGGGCGTCGCCGTCGTCACGGTCGGCGGGGAGCCGCCGACCGGGTTCTGCGTGACGTCGCTCGCCTCGCTCTCCCTCGATCCGCCGCTCCTGTCGTTCACGGTCGGCCTGCGCTCGGCGTCGTGGAGCGCCGTGCGGGGCGCGACCTGGGTGATGGTGCAGCTCCTCGCGGAGGGCCAGGAGGAGGTGGCGCGGACCTTCGCGGGCCCGCGCCAGGGCCGGTTCGGCGCGGGCACGTCCTGGCACCGGGACCCGCTGGGCCTGCCCGCGCTCGACGGGGTCATCGCCCGCTTCGTGCTCACGCCGGTCAGTTTCCGCCCGGTCGGCGACCACGCGCTCGTGATCGGGCTCGTGGTGCGGGCGGGCCGGGTCGCGGAGGCGGCGGGCCCGCTGATCCACCATGACGGCGACTTCGTCGGCCTGCGGGCAGCCGGTCCGGACTGAGCGACAATGCTGGGCCATTGGTACAGTCGGCGACGATCGACCACGTACCGAAGGGGCCCGTACGCGCATGGCCGTGGACCAGCTCGACACCCGTATCCTGCGCCTGCTCCTCGAACAGCCGCGGACCAGCGTCCGCGAGTACGCCCGCATCCTGGGCGTCGCGCGCGGCACGCTGCAGGCGCGGCTCGACCGGCTCGAACGGGACGGTGTGATCACGGGCGTGGCCCCGTCCCTCTCCCCCGCGGCCCTCGGCCACCCGGTGCTCGCCTTCGTGCACATCGAGGTGACGCAGGGCCATCTCAGCGAGGTCGGGGACGCCCTCGCGCAGGTCCCGGAGATCATCGAGGCGCACTCGATCACCGGCGGCGGCGATCTCCTCGCCCGCGCGGCGGCGCGCGACGCCGGTCATCTGGAGGACGTCGTCCAGCAGCTCAACCGGTTGCCCGGGGTGGTCCGCACCCGTACGGAGGTGGCGCTGCGGGAGCGGGTCCCGCACCGTCTGCTGCCGCTGGTGGAGGCGGTCGGCAAGGCGGCGGCGGAGCGCGCCTGACCGTCCCGCCCGCCCGTCCTGCATGCTGAGGGCATGAACATCGCGCACACGGCGGTCGTCTTCGACCTCGACGGCACGCTCGTCGACAGCGAGCCCAACTACTACAAGGCGTCGGTCGCCACCCTGGCCCGCTACGGCGTCGAGGACTTCACCTGGGCCGACCACGAGACGTACGTCGGCATCTCGACCGCGGAGACCATCGGCCTCTGGAAGCGGCGCTACGGCATCGACGCCCCCGCCGACGAGATCCTCGCCGACAAGACCGCCCGCTACCTGGAGCTCGCCCGCGCGGAGACCCAGGTCTTCCCGCAGATGCGCCTGTTCGTGGAGCGGCTGCACGAGGCGGGTGTGCCGATGACCGTGGCGTCGGGTTCGTCGCGGGACGCCATCGCGTCGATCCTGGCCGGCACGGGCCTCGCCGCGTTCCTGCCGGACTACGTGTCCGCGGACGAGGTCGAGCACGGCAAACCGGCCCCGGACGTGTTCCTGGAGGCGGCGCGGCGGCTGGGCGTGTCCCCCGCCCGGTGCGTGGTCCTGGAGGACGCGGCGCCCGGCGCCGCCGCCGCGCACTCGGCGGGCATGCGCTGCATCGCGGTGCCCTACGTCGCGGCGCAGGCGGACGATCCGGCGTTCACCACGGTGGACCTGCTGTTCAAGGGCGGGCAGGAGGAGTTCACGGCGCGGGCCGCCTGCGAGTGGCTGGAGCGCTCCGCGATGGCGTGAAGGCCATGATTGACGCCCTCGTCGGCGTCCGTGAGCATGTCGGCACCTGATCGTCCGTCGAGATGCAAGGTTCCGGAGGGGCTCATGGGGTCTGCTGCCGTACTCGTCGCCAACCGCGGGGAGATCGCCGTACGGATCCTGCGCGCCGCCGCCGGACTCGGCCTGCGGACCGTGGCGGTGCACGAGCCCGGCGACGCGGCGCACGTCCACCTCGCCGACGAGGCCGTGGAGTTGGCGGCGGGCGGCTACCTCGACGCGGCGGCGCTGGTCGCCGCCGCCCGGCGTGCGGGCTGCGCCTACCTGCACCCCGGCTACGGCTTCCTCAGCGAAGCATCGGCGCTGGCCCGCGCCTGCGCCGAGGCGGGCGTCGTCTTCGTGGGGCCTCCCCCCGGGGTGCTCGACCTCTTCGGCGACAAGGCGCGGGCCCGCGCGCTCGCGGTGGAGGCGGGGGTGCCGGTCCTTCCCGGGACGGACGGCGGCACGACCCTGGAGCAGGCCCGCGCCTTCCTCGCCGACGGCCCCGTGATGGTGAAGGCGGTCGGCGGGGGCGGCGGGCGCGGGATGCGGACCGCCCGTACGGCCGAGGAGCTGGACGCGGCGTGGGAGCGGTGCGGCTCCGAGGCGCGGGCGGCCTTCGGGCGGGCCGAGCTGTACGTGGAGCGGCTGTGGGAGGGCGCCCGCCACATCGAGGTGCAGATCGTCGCGGACGGCGCGGGCGGCATCCAGCACCTCTGGGAGCGGGACTGCGGTGCCCAGCGCCGCCACCAGAAGATCATCGAGATCGCCCCGGCGCCCGCGCTCGACCCGGCGGTGCGCGACCGGCTGCTCGACAGCGCGCTCCGGCTCGCGCGGGCCGCCCGGTACGAGGGGCTCGGGACCGTCGAATTCCTCGTGCGGGGCGAGGAGTTCGTGTTCATCGAGGCCAACCCGCGGCTCCAGGTGGAGCACACGGTCACGGAGCAGGTGACCGGGGTCGACCTCGTCGCGGCGCAGTTGCGGATCGCGGCGGGCGAGCGCCTCACCGGTCTGGGCCTGTCCGCCGGGCCTCCGGCGCCGCGCGGGTTCGCCGTGCAGGTGCGGGTGACCGCGGAGTCCGCGGGGCGGATCACGCGTTTCGACGTGCCGACGGGCCCCGGCGTCCGCGTGGACACGGCGGCGCGGACCGGCACGGAGATCGGCACCCGGTACGACCCCCTGCTCGCCAAGGTCGTGACCCATGCGCCGGGCGGGACGTTCGAGGCGGCGTGCGCGCAGGCGCGGCGGACCCTCGACGAGTTCGGGGTCGAGGGCGTGCGGACGTCGATCCCGTTGCCGCGTGCGGTGCTCGGGCATCCGGGGTTCACGGCGGGCGGCTGCGACACCGGGTTCGTGGAGCGGCACTTCGCCGGGGCGACGACACCGGCGAGGACCGGCGGCGCGGGGGCCGTGACCGCCCCGATGAGCGGCACCGTCATCGCGGTCGAGGCGGGGCCGGGACAGGCCGTGGCGGCGGGCGCGACGCTGCTCGTCCTCGAAGCGATGAAGATGGAGCACGTCGTGCGCGCGGAGCGCTCCGGTGTCGTGCGGGCCGTCCACGCGCGCGTGGGCGAGACCGTGACCGAGGGCGCCGCGCTGGTGGATCTCGACGCGGCGGAGGGCGGCCCCGCGGCCGAGGATGCCCGCACCGACGCCGACCCGGACCTCCTCCGCCCCGACCTGCTGGAGACGATCGCGCGGCACGCTTTCGGGCTCGACGCCCATCGCCCGGAGGCGGTCGCCAAGCGGCACGCCGCCGGGCGCCGCACCGCCCGCGAGAACATCGCCGACCTGTGCGACCCGGGCACGTTCACCGAGTTCGGCGCGCTCGCCGTCGCGGCGCAGCGGCAGCGCAGGACGCTCGACGACCTGATCCGGTCCACGCCCGCCGACGGCATGGTCACCGGCACCGGGCGGATCGGCGGCGCGCCCGTCGTCGCCATGTCGTACGACTACACGGTGCTCGCGGGGACGCAGGGGCTCAACAACCACCGCAAGACCGACCGGATGCTGCACATAGCCGAGGAACGCGGTCTGCCGGTGGTGCTGTTCGCGGAGGGCGGCGGCGGGCGGCCGGGGGACACGGACACCACGTCGGTCGCGGGCCTGAACGTGACGACCTTCCAGCGGATGGCGCGGCTGAGCGGCCGGGTGCCGCTGGTCGGGATCGCGTCCGGCCGCTGCTTCGCGGGGAACGCGGCACTGCTCGGCTGCTGCGACGTCGTCATCGCGACGCCCGACGCGACCATCGGCATGGGCGGCCCCGCGATGATCGAGGGCGGCGGGCTCGGCGTGTTCCGTCCTGAGGAGGTCGGGCCGCTGTCCGTGCAGGTGCCGAACGGGGTCGTCGACCTGCCCGTCGCCGACGAGGCCGAGGCGGTGCGCGCGGCCCGCGCCTATCTCTCGTACTTCCAGGGGCCGCGGGACGACTGGGAGGCGCCGGATCAGCGGTTGCTGCGGCACGCCGTGCCCGAGAACCGGCGGCGCGCCTACGACGTCCGGGCCGCGATCACCGGGCTCGCCGACACCGGCTCCGTCCTCGAACTGCGGCGCGGCTTCGGCGTCGGCGTCCTGACCGCCCTGGTCCGGATCGAGGGCCGGCCGCTGGGGCTGATCGCGAACAACCCCGGGCATCTGGGCGGCGCGATCGACCGGGACGCCGCCGACAAGGCCGCGCGGTTCCTGCGCCTGTGCGAGGCGTCCGGGCTTCCGGTCGTCTCGCTGTGCAACACACCGGGGTTCATGGTCGGCCCGGACGCCGAACGCACCGCCACGGTGCGGCAGTTCGCCGATCTCTTCGTCGCGGGCGCGCGGCTCACGGTGCCGCTGGTCTGCCTCGTGCTGCGCAAGGCGTACGGGCTCGGCGCGATGGCGATGATGGGCGGTTCGACGCGGGCGCCGCTGGCGACGGCGGCCTGGCCGAGCGGGGAGTTCGGCGGGATGGGCCTGGAGGGCGCGGTCCGGCTCGGCCACCGGCGCGAACTGGCGGCCATCGACGACCCGGCGGAGCGGGAGCGGGCGTTCGCGGCGCGCGTCGCCGAGCTGTACGAGCGCGGGAAGGCGGTGAACGCGGCGGCGGCCCTGGAGATCGACGCGGTCATCGACCCGGCGGAGTCGCGGAGCTGGCTGCTGGCCGCGATCGACACCGACGGACAGGCAGCCAGGCGTCTTTGAGCGGCGCACCGGAAGGGTAGTCGAACGATCATGCGAATCAGTGTGGTGGATGTGGGATCGAACACCGTGCGTCTCGCGGTGGCGGACGCCCAAGACGGCGCGCCGCTCCCGGTGCACACGGCCAAGCGCAGACTGCGCCTCGCCGAGGAGGTCGACGGCGAGCGAAGACTCGGGCCGCGGGCCGTCGAGCGGATCGTCGAGGCGGTCGGGGACGCGTACAAGGAGGCCGGGCGGTGGGGCAGCGAGGAGCCGTTCGCGTTCGCCACGGCCATCGTGCGGGACGCCCCGAACCGGGACGAGGTGCTGCGCGCCGTCGAGGAGGGGACGGGCGCCCGGCTGCGGGTGCTGCCCGGTGAGGTGGAGGCCGAACTGACTTTCCTGGCCGCACGCCGCTGGATGGGCTGGCGGGCCGGGCCGCTCGGCGTGCTCGACATCGGCGGCGGCACCCTTGAGGTCGCGTTCGGCCGCGGGCGGCTCCCGGACTTCGCCATCTCGCTGCCGCTCGGCGCACGCCGGCTGACCCGCGAGCACCTGTCCGGCACCGACGCGCCCACGCAGGCCGAGCTGAAGGAGTTGCGCCGGTACGTGCGGCACTCGCTGCGGGACGTCGCGGCGCGGGTCCGCTGGGAGGGCCCGGTCACGATGACGGCGACCTCCCGTACGTTCACGCAGCTCGCGCGGTTGTGCGGGGCGCCCGCCGGACGGCACGGCCCGTTCGTCGGCCGGGCGCTCACCCGCAAGGCGCTGCGCTGCGCCGTCGGGCGGCTCGCGGCCCTGCCCGCCGCGCGCCGGGCCGAGCTGCCCGGGATCTCCGCGCCGCGCGCGTCCCAGTCCCTGGCGGGCGCACTCGTCGGCCACACCGCGATGAAGCTGATGGACATCCGTGAACTCACCATCTGCCCGTGGGCGATCAGGGAGGGCATCCTGCTGCGGCGCATCGAGGGCGACACGGACTGGTGGTACGGGGAGGCGCAACCGGCACCGGCGGGGGCGAAGTTGCGGCTCGCCGGAGGCTGATCCGGCCGCGCCGGGGTGACGTTCGCCATGAACGGCGCCGACCGGTTGTGGCACCGCGTCGAAGCTGGTCAGCTGGGGTCTCCACCCCTTGCGGTTCGCGTTGGAGGCCCCGTTGTTCAGCTCCGTGGACGATGTCACCGCACGTCTGGCCGGAACCGGCTATCTGGCCTCGCCCGCGGTCGCGACCACCGTGTTCCTGGCGGCCAAACTCGGCAAGCCGCTGCTGGTCGAGGGCCCGG
This sequence comes from Streptomyces sp. SGAir0957, assembly GCF_043523415.1. Taxonomy (NCBI): domain Bacteria; kingdom Bacillati; phylum Actinomycetota; class Actinomycetes; order Kitasatosporales; family Streptomycetaceae; genus Streptomyces; species Streptomyces sp. SGAir0957. The sequence continues at coordinate 7,215,009 of NZ_CP027293.1, read as the reverse complement.
CGGGCGTCGGCAAGACGGAGCTGGCGAAGGCGGTCGCCGCGATCGGCGACGCCCGCCTCATCCGCCTCCAGTGCTACGAGGGCGTCGACGAGTCGCGGGCGCTGTACGAGTGGAACCACGCCAAGCAGCTCCTGCGCATCACGGCGGGCCGCGACGAGTCGTGGGACCAGACGCGCACGGACATCTTCAGCGAGGAGTTCCTCCTCCCCCGCCCGCTGCTCACCGCGATCCGCGGCGACGACGCGAAGGTCCTCCTCATCGACGAGATGGACAAGGCGGACGTGGAGGTGGAGGGGCTGCTCCTCGAAGTCCTCTCCGACTTCCAGGTGACGGTGCCCGAACTGGGCACCGTCCGCGCCACCCGCCGCCCCTTCACCGTCCTCACCTCGAACGCGAGCCGTGAACTCTCGGAGGCGCTGCGCCGCCGCTGCCTGTTCCTGCACATCGGCTTCCCCGAGGAGGAGCTGGAGCGCCGGATCGTCGCGCTGAAGGTGCCGGAACTCGACGAGGTCCTCGCCCACTCCCTGGTCCGGGTGGTGGGCGCGCTGCGCGCCATGGACCTGCGCAAGGTGCCGTCGGTCGCCGAGACGGTCGACTGGGCGCGCACCCTGCTCGCCCTCGGCGCGGACCGCCTGGACGAGGAGGTCGTGCGCCAGACCCTCGGCGTCGTCCTCAAGCACCAGGAGGACGTGCAGAAGGCCACCGCCAAGCTCGACCTGGACGCGGTGTGAGCACCGCCCCTTCCGTCGCGGACCGGGTGACGTCCCTGGTCCGGGCGCTGCGCACGCACGGCATCCGGATCGGCACCGGCGAGAGCGTGGACGCCGCGCAGGCCGTCGCCGCGCTCGGCCTGGACCGGCGCGAGCACCTGCGCGAGGGGCTCGCCGCCGCGCTGCTGCACGAGCAGAGCCAGCGCGCCGTCTTCGACCCGGTCTTCGACCTGTACTTCCCGCGCGCCGTGGACGCGCCGCCTTCGTCGGACGGCGCCTTCGACCGTGACGACCTGCGCGAGCGGCTCGCCGAGGCGCTCGCGGCGGGCGACCGTGCGGCGATGGAGCGGCTCGCCGCCGAGGCCGTCGACCGCCTCGGCCGCTACGACGCGGACGGCTTCTCCTCGATGCAGACGCTCGACCGGCTCCGCCCGCAGACCCTGCTCGCCGGGATCATGGCCGGTATGCGGGGCGGCGAGGGCTCCGGCGGCGCGTTCACCGACCGCATCGAGGCCGACGAGGTCCGCCGCCGCATCGAGGAGTTCCGCGAACAGGTCCGCTCGGAGGCGCGCCGCCGGGTAGCCGAGCGGCGCTCCACCGACGAGATGGCCCGCCGCGTCCCCGTGCGGACCCCGGACCGCACGCCGTTCCTCTACGCGGGCCGGGAGCACCTTGCCGACCTGCGCAGGACGGTGCATCCGCTGGCCCGGAAGCTGGCGACGCGCCTCGCCGCGCGCAGGCGCCGGGCCGCGCGCGGCCACATCGACCTGCGCCGCACCCTGCGCGGTTCGCTCTCCACGGGCGGCGTGCCGATGCGCCCGGTGCTCCGCAAGCGCCGCAAGGCCCGCCCCGAACTGGTCCTGCTCTGCGACGTGTCGGGGTCGGTCGCGGGGTTCGCGAACTTCACCATGCTGCTCGTGCAGGCGCTGCACGACGAGTTCAGCAAGGTCCGCGTCTTCGCCTTCGTCAACAGGATCGACGAGGTCACCGACCTGATCGCCCGCGGCAGCGCCGACCCGGAGGGCCTGGGCGCGCGCATCACCACCGAGGCGACGGTCACCGGCTGGCACGGCAGCAGCGACTACGGCACCGCCCTCGGCGAGTTCGTCGAACGCTACGAGTCCGTTCTGACCCCGCGCGCCTCGGTGTTCGTCCTCGGCGACGCCCGCACCAACCAGATGGACCCGAACATCCCCGCGCTGCGCCGCATCGCCCGCGCCGCCCGCCGCGTCCACTGGCTCAACCCGGAACAGCGCTCCCTGTGGGACACGGGCGACTCGGCGGCGGGGGCGTACGGGGAGGTTGTGGCGATGCACGAGTGCCGCACCGCGCGCCAGCTGAGCGCGCTGATCGGCCGCCTGCTCCCGGTCTAGGAGGGTTCGCCCAGCCAAGTGAGGGCCGCGACCACCAGGGCCTCCACGCCGGTGCTCAGGGTCGGCTCGATCAGGGGCGCGAAGTGCGGGGAGTGGTTGCCGGGCAGTTTGTCGAGGCGGCCCTCCTGGAGGGCGCCGAGCACCTTCGCCGTCTCCAGGCCGCCCCAGAACCAGAACACGGTCGGCACCCCGAGCGCCTCGCCGAACACCCCGACGTCCTCGCTCGCGTTGACCTGCGGCATCGGCATGAGGCGCTCCTGCCCGAAGTGCGCGGCGAACGCGGCGGCCGTGGCCCGTGTCTTCTCGGGGTCGCTGACGAGCGCGGGCGCGCTGGCCCGCCAGTCGAAGTCGGGTTCGGCGGTGGCGGCGCTCGCCTGCGACTCCGCGCGCACGACCCGCTCCACGGCCGCCCGGACCAGGCCGCGGACCTCCGGCGTGTAGGTGCGGATGTTGACGCCGAGTTCGGCGGTGGCCGGGATGATGTTCTCCTTCGTCCCGGCCTGCAGGCGGCCGACGGTGACCACCGCGGTCTCGGCGGGCGGCACCTCACGGCCGACGACGCCCTGGAGCCGGGTGACGACGTGCGCGGCCATCAGGACGGGGTCCACGGACGCCTCCGGGCGCGAGCCGTGCGCGCCGCGGCCGTGCAGGGTGATGTCGAGGGAGTCCGACGCCGCCATGACGGGCCCGGTGCCGTAGCCGATGAACCCGGCGGGCAGCGGGCCGACGTGCTGGCCGAGGACGATCTCCGGCTTCGGGAAGCGCTCGAAGAGGCCGGCGGCGACCATGTCGCGGGCGCCGCGCACCAGTTCCTCGGCGGGCTGGAACACCACGAGCAGCGTGCCCGACCACTGGTCGCGGGCCTGGGCGAGCAGGGCGGCCGCCCCGGACAGACAGGTGGCGTGCATGTCGTGGCCGCAGGCGTGCATCACCGGTACCTCGCGCCCGTCGGCGTCGACACCGCGGACCCGGCTGGCGTAGGGCAGGTCCGTCAGCTCCTCGACGGGCAGCGCGTCGATGTCGGCGCGGAGCATGACGACGGGCCCCTCGCCGTTGCGCACGACGCCGACCACACCGGTCCCGCCGATTCCCTCGGCGACCTCGTCGAAGCCCGCCGCGCGCAGCCGCCCGGCCAGCAGGCCCGCCGTCCGCGTCTCCTGGAGCGACAGCTCGGGGTGCTCGTGCAGGTCCCGGTAGAGGGCGGCCAGGTCGTCCTGGAGCGCGGCCAGTCCCGCGGTCACCGTCTGTGTCATGTTCCGGCCTCCTCGCTTGCCGACGGGAGCGCGCCGCTCCCGTAATGATCATGATGCCAGCTCTCCGCAAGGGGCCACTGCGCACCCGGCGGGGGCCGTCCGGCCCCTGTCGTACCGGGACCGTGCGCCCCATCGTGGAGAGATCTCTCCCCGCATCTCCCCCATCCGCCTCCTACGCACGAGACCGGCAACGGGTCGGCCGCGGCCGTGTCCAGCGGTCCGTCCCGCGCGCCGGGCGGGTTCTACGTGGAGCAGCCCACAAGGACGGTGCCATGCCGACGCAACCAAGGGTCCTGCTCGTGGACAACCACGAGGAATCGCTCTTCGCCCTGGAGAACGCGCTGGCCCCGCTCGGGTGTCCGACCGAGCGGGCGCACAGCGGCGAGGAGGCGCTCAAGGCGGTACTGCGCGGGGGCATCGACCTGGTCATCCTGGACGTGGTCATGCCGGGCCTGACCGGCGTCGAGGTCGCCCGGCACCTGCACCACCTGGATCAGACGACCGACATCCCGGTGATACTCCTGACGGGTCTCATGGGCCACACCGACCTGGCGGAGCAGGCGTACGAGCTGCAGGTGACGGACATCCTCACCAAGCCCCTCGACCCCTGGCTCCTGCGCGTCAAGGTCGCCTCCCATCTGCGCTACCTGAGCCGTATCAGGGCGCTGGAGGACGGCGCCGCACCCGCGTCGAAGGCGGCGCGGAACGGCGGGGTGCGGGCCAGGACCGGGCGGGGTTAGAGGGCCCGTCCGGGCCGGGACCGGGCGGGGCCGGGGCGTGTCCGACGGCTCTCGGCCGGACGGCCTAGTCCGCGTGGATCGGCCCCCGCTCCCCCGCCAGCGGCGCCCCGCTGCCGCCGCGCCGGACCGCGACGATCTCCGCGCCGATCGACACCGCCGTCTCCTCGGGCGTACGGCCGCCGAGGTCGAGGCCGATCGGTGAGCGGAGCCGGGCCAGTTCCCGGTCGGTGAGGCCTGCCTCGCGCAGCCGCTGGGTCCGGTCGTCGTGCGTACGGCGCGAGCCCATCGCGCCGACGTACGCGACGGGAAGGCGCAGCGCCACCTCCAGGAGGGGCACGTCGAACTTGGCGTCGTGCGTGAGGACACAGAGCACGGTGCGTTCGTCCGTACGGGTGGCGCGGAGGTAGCGGTCGGGCCATTCCACGACGACCTCGTCGGCCTCCGGGAAGCGGGCCCGGGTCGCGAACACGGCCCGCGCGTCGCACAGCGTCACATGGAAACCGAGCAGTTTGCCCACCCGGACCAGGGCGCCCGCGAAGTCCACCGCGCCGAACACGATCATCCGGGCGGGCGGCACGCTGGACTCGACGAACAGGGTGACGTCGCCGCCGCACCGCGCCGAGCTCTCCGGCACCTGGCAGAGCCCGGTCCTGCCGAGGTCGAGCAGGGCGCGGGCCTGCGCGGCGAGCCCGGGGTCGTCGGCGGAGCCGAGCCCGCTCTCGTACGAACCGTCGGGCCTGACGAGCAGCAGGCCGCCGGAGTCGGCGAGTCCGCCGGGCCCGTCGAGGACGCGGGCGAGGGCCACCGTCTCGCCCTGCGCGGCGGCGGCCAGCGCCGCCTCCACGACCGGGCGCGACGCGGAGCCCGTACGCACCGGGACGACGTGCACCTCGACGGCGCCGCCGCAGGTGAGCCCCACGGCGAACGCGTCGTCGTCGCTGTACCCGAACCGCTCCCGGCGCGGTGTCCCGTCGGCGAGCGCCTCGACGCACAGCTCGTAGACCGCGCCCTCGACGCAGCCGCCGGAGACGGAGCCGATGACCTCGCCCTCGCTGTCGACGGCGAGGGCCGCGCCGGGCGGCCGGGGCGCGCTGCCGCTCACCGAGACGACGGTGGCGACAGCGAACTCCCGGCCTTGCGCGGCCCATGCGTTCAGCTCGGCGGCGAGGTCAAGCATCCGGGCCCGTCCCGTCGCGGCCCGCCTCGCCGAGCAGCACCCGGTCGGGGCGGATCGGCAGGTCGCGGTGGCGGACGCCGGTCGCGTGCCACACCGCGTTGGCGATGGCGGCGGCCGTGCCGACGATGCCGATCTCGCCGATGCCCTTGATGCCGACGGGGTCGTCGGGGTCCGGGTCGTCGATCCACTCGGCCCGCAGCTCCGGCACGTCGGCGTTGGCGGCGACGTGGTAGCCCGCGAAGTCGGCGTTGACGTGCCCGCCGGACGCCGCGTCGCGCACCGCCTCCTCGTGCAGGGCCATGGACAGGCCCCAGGTCATGCCGCCGGTGAACTGCGACCGGGCGGTCAGCGGGTTGATGATCTTCCCCGCGGCGAAGACACCGAGCAGCCGTCGCACCCGTACCTCGCCGGCGGCCACGTCCACCGCGACCTCGGCGAACTGGGCCCCGTAGGAGTACCGCTCCTTCGCCGAGAGCCGCGCGATCAGTTCGGCGGTGTCGGTGCGGGCGGTGATGCCCTCCGCCGGGATGTCGCCGGACCCGAGCCGCAGGCGTTCGCGCAGGTCGTGGGAGGCGGCCTGGACGGCCCAGCCCCAGGAGCGGGTGCCCATGGAGCCGCCCGCGACCCAGGCGGGCCCGAAGTCGCTGTCGGCGATCCGCACCCGGACCCGCTCGGGCGCCACTTCGAGGGCGTCGGCGGCGATGAGGGTGAGCGCGGTGCGGGCGCCGGTGCCGACGTCGGCGGCGGTGACGCGGACGGTGAAGCTCCCGTCGGCCTCCGCCGTCACGGCCGCCGTCGTGGGCGCCGCCCCGGACGGGAACGTGGACGCGGCCGTGCCGGTGCCGAGCAGCCAGCGGCCCTCGCGCCGCACGCGCGGACGCGGGTCGCGGTCCGCCCAGCCGAAGAGCCGGGCGCCCTCCTCGAAGCAGCCGATCAGGTTGCGGCTGCTGAACGGGAGGCCCGAGACCGGGCCCACCGTCGGCTCGTTGCGGGTGCGCAGCGCGATCGGGTCCATGCCGAGCCGCTCGGCGAGTTCGTCGAGCGCCGACTCCACGGCGAACGAGCCCGGGGCCTCGCCGGGCGCCCGCATCCAGGTCGGCGTCGCCACGTCGACGGGCAGCACGCGGTGCGCGGTGTGGTGCGCGGTGGCCTCGTACATGGAGCGCCCGTACGAGGCGCCGTTCTCGACGAACTCCCGCATGGTCGAGGTGAGGTTGTGGTGCTCGTGCGCGAAGGCGCGCAGGCGTCCGTCCGGGTCCGCGCCGAGCCGCACGCGCTGCGCGGTGGGGCTGCGGTACCCGGTCGTCGCGAACACCTGGCGGCGTGTGAGCACCACCCGCACCGGCCGTTGCAGCTCGGTCGCGGCCATCACGGCGGCCACGTGGTGGGCGCGCAGCCCCTTGGAGCCGAAGGCACCGCCGACGTGCTCGGAGCGCACGTGGACGGCCGACTGGTCGAGCGAGAACAGCTTGGCCAGGTCGTCGGCGACCCACTTCGAGCCCTGGTTGGAGTCGAACACCTCCAGGCGCCCGCCGTCCCAGCGCACCGTCACCGCGTGCGGCTCCATCGCGCCGTGGTGCTGCTCGGGCGTCGTGTACGAGGCGTCGACGACCACGGCGGAGGCGGCGAGTTCGGCCTCCAGGTCGCCCTTGGTCGCCTCGCCCTCCTCGGGGGTGTAGGTGCCGGGCCGGTCGGCGCCGAAGGAGACGTCGTGCGGCTCCTCGTCGTACTCGACGACCAGCGACTCGGCGGCCTCCCGCGCCTGCTCGGACGTCTCGGCGACGACGAGGGCGACGGGCCAGCCCGCGTGCGGCACCCGGTCGTTCTGGAAGGCCTCGACGATCGGGTCCGGGCGGCCGAGCGCCCCGACGACGTCGTCGTTCACGCGCGGCGCGTTCTTGTGGTGCAGGACGGTCAGGACGCCGGGCAGGGCGCGGACCGCCTCGTCGTCGATGGCGCGGACGCGGCCGCGTGCGATGGTCGACAGGACCAGCCAGCCGTGCGCGAGGTCCGCGAACGGGATCTCGCCCGCGTACCGGGCGGCGCCCGTGACCTTCTCGACGCCCTCGATCCGGGACCGCGCGACGCCGACCGCGTTCGCCCGCGCCGCCGTGCCCTGGGTCTGCGTCGTCTGCGTCGTCACTGAGTCGCCTCCTGGGTGAGTTCACTGAGCATCGCCACTACGAGGTTGCGCAGCAACGGCACCTTGTACCCGTTCTGCGGCAGCGGCTCCGCCGCCGCCAGTTCGGCGTCGGCCGCCGCCGCGTACGCCTCCTCGTTCGCGGGCGCGCCGATCAGCGCCCGCTCGGCGGCACGGGCCCGCCACGGCCGGGACGCCACGGCCCCGAAGGCCAGGCGCGCGTCGCGCACCACACCGTCCTCGACGTCGAGCGCGGCGGCCACCGAGCCGATCGCGAAGGCGTACGAGGCGCGCTCGCGGACCTTGCGGTAGCGCGAGTGGGCGGCGACGGGCGCGGGCGGCAGGGTGATGCCGGTGATGAGCGCGCCGGCGGGCAGCGCGGTCTCCAGGTGCGGGGTGTCCCCGACCGGGAGGTAGAAGTCGGCCAGCGGCACTTCGCCGGGGCCTTCGGCGGTCTCGTAGCGCACGACGGCGTCGAACGCGGCGAGGGCGACCCCCATGTCGGACGGGTGCGTGGCCACGCACGCCTCGCTCGCGCCGAGAATGGCGTGATTGCGGTGCTCGCCGGTGATCGCGGGGCAGCCGCTGCCGGGGACGCGCTTGTTGCACGGCTTGGTGACGTCGGTGAAGTAGCCGCAGCGGGTGCGCTGGAGCAGATTGCCGCCGACGGTGGCCATGTTGCGCAGCTGGCCGGAGGCCCCGGCGAGCACGGCCTGGGTGAGCGCCGGGTAGCGGCGCCGGACCTCGGGGTGGGCGGCGAGGTCGCTGTTGGTGACGGTGGCGCCGACGCGCAGGCCGCCGTCCTCGGTCGTCTCGATGCCGCTCAGGGGCAGTTCACGTACGTCGACGAGGTGCCCGGGGCGCTCCACGCCGGACTTCATCAGGTCGACGAGGTTGGTGCCGCCGCCCAGGAAGCGGGCGTCGGGGTCGGCGCCGAGCACGGCCACCGCGCCCTGGACGTCGAGCGCCCTTTCGTAGCCGAACTCCTTCACGCCACGGTCTCCTTCGTGTTCTCGGTGCGCTCCGCGGCCTGGGCGACGGCCCGGACGATCGACACGTACGCGCCGCAGCGGCACAGGTTGCCGCTCATCCGCTCCCGGATCTCCTCCGGGGACAGGGGCGGGGGTCCGGCCTCGGGCCGTACATCCTCGGTCGCGGCGCTCGGCCAGCCGTCCGCGTGTTCCTGGAGGACGCCGAGCGCCGAACAGATCTGGCCGGGCGTGCAGTAGCCGCACTGGAAGCCGTCGAGCTCGACGAACGCCTCCTGGAGCGGGTGCAGTTCGCCGTTCTCGGCGACGCCCTCGATGGTGGTGATCTCGCGGCCCTCGGCGGCGACCGCGAGGGTCAGGCACGAGACGGCCCTGCGCCCGTCGACGAGCACCGTGCAGGCACCGCACTGGCCCTGGTCGCAGCCCTTCTTCGTGCCGGTGAGATCGAGCCGCTCGCGCAGCGCGTCGAGCAGGGTGGTGCGGTGATCCACGGGCAGCGTGTGCTTCTCTCCGTTGACGTGCAGGGTGATCGAGCTGGAGGTGGACATGCCCGCTGGGGCCATGATCAGCCTTCTTTCGCGTATCCGGTGCCACGTTCGTGTATGCGGTGCGAGGAGATATCAGCGCTAGGGTGGGGGGATCGACGTCAAGCGGACAGCTGTCCACTCTGTGGGCACGAACGTAGTGGACAACTGTCCGGTCAGCAAGGACCATTCCGCGCCACGACCCGAGGAGGCCGCGTGCAGCACCCGAAGAAGCAGCCGGGCCTGCGCTCGGACGCCCAGCGGAACCGCGAGCGCATCCTCGAAGTGGCCCTGGCCGAACTGACGTGCTCGGCGGACGCGCCGCTGAGCGCCATCGCGCGCAAGGCCGGTGTCGGGCAGGGCACCTTCTACCGCAACTTCCCCAGCCGTGAGGCTCTAGTCCTGGAGGTCTACCGGTACGAGGTGCAGCAAGTCGCCGAGACGGCGGCCCAGTTGCTGTGCACCCGCCCGCCGGAGGTGGCGCTGCGCGAATGGATGGACCGGCTCGCCCAGTACGCCATGGCGAAGGCGGGCCTCGCGGACGCGCTGCGCGAGGCGACGACGGCCCGCGGCGCCTTCAAGAGCCTCTCGCACGGCCCGCTGACCCAGGCCGTCACCCTGCTGCTCACGGCCAACACGGAGGCGGGCACGATCCGGCCCGGGGTCAGCGCCGACGACTTCATGCTGGCCATCGCGGGGCTCTGGCTCGTCGACCCGCACAGCGACTGGCAGTCCCGTACGAAGCGGCTGCTCGACCTGGTGATGGACGGGCTGCGGGCGGGGGCGCCGGGCCCGGCCTGAATTACGACCGCTTGCGCGGCTTGCCTCGCTTGCCGCCCTGCTTGGTGCCCTGCTTGTTTCCGGGCTTGGGGCGGCCCGCGCCGCGTGCGGGCGCCTTGCGGGGCGCGGCCTGCGCCGGCTTCTTCTTGGCCGGCGCCTTCTCCTGCGGGGCCTGCCGGCCGCGGGAGCTGTTCACCGTCCGGCCGCGCACGATCCCGATGAAGTCCTCGACCTGGTCGGTGGTCCGCTCCTCGGGCCAGGCGAGGGCGACGTCCGAACCCGGCGCGTCCGTGACCGGCCGGTAGGTGAGGTCTCGGCGATGGTGCAGACGGGCGAGGGACTGCGGCACGACGAGGAGACCGACCCCGGCGGCGACCAGCTCGACGGCGTCGGCGGTGGTGGCGGGCCGCTCGAAGGCGGGCTGCCCCGGCGGGCGCTCCCAGCCCATGACGTCGTCGAGGGGGTGCTGCACGATCTCGTCGGCGAGGTCCGCCAGGGTCACCTCCTCGACCGCGGCCACGACGTGGTCCTTCGGGACCAGGACGACGGTCGTCTCGGTGTAGAGGGGGATCGCGCTGAAGAACGTACGGTCCACGGGCAGCCGCACCAGACCGGCGTCGGCCTCGCCGCCGCGCAGGGTGTCCGCCACGTCGGCGGCGGCGACCGGGACGAGGGTGAGCGGGGTGTCGGGCAGGCGCTCGTTCCAGATCCGCACCCACTTGGCGGGGGTCGCTCCGGGTACGTACGCGAGCCGGAACGAGGGGGTCTGTGCGGGGGTGTTCTCCGTGCCTGTCACCCCGCAAGGCTACCCGGCGCGGTCACACGTGGTCGGACCTCTGCCCCGCGCTCGATACCCTTGACCTCATGAGTTCGCAACAGAACACCCAGACCATGAAGCCCGCCACGGCGGCGAAGAAACTGGGTGTGTACCTCGAGGCCACGCCCGCCGAGTTCCGTGAGGGCGTCGTCTCGCGCGGTGAGCTGGCCGCGCTGCAGGCCGAACCGCCGCAGTGGCTGCTCGACCTGCGCGCGAACGGCCCGCACCCGCGCCCGGTCGTCGCGGAGAAGCTGGGCGTCTCCATCGCGGGGCTCGCCCGCGGCGGCGTCACCGAGCCGCTCACCACGGAGCAGATCACCGCCCTGAAGGACGAGAACCCGGAGTGGCTCCAGAAGGAGCGGGCCACGCAGGCCGAGGTCCGCAAGGAGAACGTGCGGGTGAAGAAGCTCCACGCGGAGCAGGCGCGGAAGCGGGAGCAGCGGGCCGAGGACTGAGCCGGTTCACTCGCGTCCGGTGCGGCGCGGGGCCAGGAGGCCCGCCAGGAGCAGCGCTCCGAGGACCGTGCCGGACGCCGCGGGCCAGCCGCCGGACTCGACGAGGGGCGCGGCGAGCGCCGAGCCGACGACGCCCGCGAGGAAGTACAGCAGCAGGTAGACGCCGCTGAGGCTGCCCGCCCGCGCCGGGTCGATGCCGAGGATGCGGGTCTGGTTGGCGGCCTGGGCCGTAAGCAGCCCGCGTCGACGAGGGCGAGCCCGGCCGCGGTGACGGCGGGCCGGTCGAGGCCGGTGCAGAGCAGTCCGGCCCCGACGGCGGCCACGGCCATGCTGCCGCGGATCACCGCGCGCGGCCCGAACCGGTCGCCGAGCCGTCCGGCGACCGGCAGCGCGGCGAAGCCCAGGACCCCGGCCAGGCTGTAGAGGCCGATCGCGGCGGCGTCGAGACCGTACGGGGGCTGCGCGAGGCGCACGGTGAGCGCGACCCAGACGAGGCTGAACGCGAAGTACCACAGGCTGCCGGTGAGCACGGCCCGGCGCAGGGCCGGGTGGCGCCGCAGGGAGCCGGGCAGCGCGGTGAGCGTGGCGAGGTAGCCGCCGCTGGGCGCGGGCCGCCGGTCCGGCAGCCGCAGCCACGCGCCGACGGCGCACGCGAGGACGAGCCCGGTGAAGCAGAGCAGCATGCCGCGCCATCCGAACGCGTCCGCGAGCGCCCCGCCGACCAGGCGGCTCAGCAGGATGCCCGCGGACATCCCGGCGGCGACGACCGCGACGGCCGCCCCGCGCCGCCCCTCGGGCACCCCGCGGCCCGCGATCGTCGACGCCATCGCACTGACGCTGGCCCCCGCGCCGATCACCCCGTACGCGACGAGCAGCACCCCGAGCCCCCGGGCCGACGCCGCGAGCAGCAGCCCACAGCCGAGCAGCACGAGCTGCCCCGTGACGAGGCGCCGCGGCGCCGCCCGGTCGGCGAGGGGCAGCAGGAAGGCGAACCCGGCGATGCATCCGGCGAGCGCGGCGGTGGTGACGAGCCCGATGGCGGCGGTGGAACTCCCGATGTCCCGGGCGACGTCGCCGAGGGCGGGCTGCACCGCGTAGTTGTTGGCGAGCGCCACTCCGGCGACCGCCCCGAGCAGTCCGACAGCGCCGCGCCGCACCACCGCGACCTCGCTCATCTCAGGGCCCCTCCCCGCGCACCAGGACCACCGCGTAGCGGCACTCCCGCCCCGTCGCGTTCTCGAAGACGCAGGCCGAGGGCGGGCCGAGTTCGACCGTGTCGCCCGCGGCCAGTTCGTGCACCGTGTCGCCCTCGTGGAAGGTGAGGCGGCCCTCGACGACCCAGATCAACTGGCGGTGGAAGGCGAACGCCGCCGCCGGGTACGGCACCCGGGCCCCGGCGGGCAGCCGGACCTCGGCGACCTCGGCGGGGAAGCCGGGCCCGGAGAGCTGGCGCCGCTCGTACCCGGTCTCCGGGTCCTGCCAGCGGGGCGCGGACTCCTCGCGCCGCACCCGGTCCGCCCCCGTGTCCGTCTCGGGGTCGAGCAGCGTGGCGACGCTCAGCCGGAACGCCGCCGACAGCTTGCCGAGGACGACGGCGGTCGGGTTGCTCTCGCCCCGTTCGATCCGGTGGATCATCGCCCGGGAGACCCCGGACGCGTCGGCCAGTTCGGACAGCGTCCAGCGCCGCCGGTCCCGCTCGGCACGGATACGGCCGCCGATCCGCGCGACCAGGGGGTCTACGATGTTGGACATGAATCCACCATACGAGACGGGGGCGCGGGCGGTGACGGTCCGCCCGGCCCGACCCGGGGACCTCGACGCCGTCCTCGCCATCCGCAACCACGCCATCGAGCACGGCACGGCGCTGTGGACGGACACGCCGCAGACCCGTGCCGAGGGCGCGGCCTGGCTCGGCGCGCACCTGGGGCGTGGTTCGGCGTACGTGGCCGAGCACGACGGCGCGGTCGTCGGCTTCGGCGTCTACGGCCCCTGGAAGGACTACTCCGGCTTCCGCCACACCGTGGAGAACTCGGTGTACGTGACCGAGGGCCACCACGGCAAGGGCATCGGCTCCGCGCTGCTGACCGCGCTCATCACGTCCGCGAAGGGCGCGGGCCTGCATGTGATGATCGCCGGGATCGAGGCGGGCAACAAGGCGTCGGTGCGGCTGCACGAACGGCACGGGTTCGCGCACGCGGGCACGGTGCGCGAAGTGGGTACGAAGTTCGGCCGGTGGCTCGATCTGACATTGATGCGGCTCCCCCTGGAATAGGGGGCCGCGCGCTCACGGGCGCCGCCGCGTCAGGACGTCCGCTGCAGCGCGCTGTCGAGCGCGCCCCGCGTGCGGTCCGGCAGCGGCTGGCCGTTCGCCCACCCGACGAGCTGCCCCGCGACGTCCCGGAGCTTGGTGTTGGTGTGCTGCGAGACCTCTTTGAGGACCTCCCAGCCCTGGTCGGGGGTGAGCCGGCCGAGCACGATGACGACACCTATCGCCTGGTCCACGACGATGTGCGAGGCGATGGCCTGGCGCAGTTGCCGCACCTCCGTCCGCAGCCGGGAGAGGTTGTCGACCGATTCGTCCCTGTCCACCGCACCTCACCGCCTCTCCCCACGACCGACGTAACCACCCACGCTGCCCGGATCCGCCCCCGCGCCGCGACACCGTGGGCGAACAGTCCGGCGGCCCCCTGTCCAGAAAACGAACCTTTTCCACTCCTCCTTGCTCCCCGGCGTGCCGGTGCGGTCCCCGGGAGCCTTAGGCTCCTGTCAGAAACACGGGAACGGGACAGACGAGGTGAAGGCGGTATGCGGACCCTGCACTTCGACAGCAGCGACATCGGGGAGACCGAGGAGTTCCTGAGCCGCGCGTACGCGCGCATGAACATCGGCAACGGCACCCCCGAGACCAGCCGCGCGCGGATCCGCCGCGACACCATGCCCGGGGTGAGCGTCGACGAACTCGACCTCGACTTCGACATGCGCTACGAGGTGACGCCGCTCGGCAAGATCTGCCTGTGCGTCGTCCACGAGGGCACGATCCAGGACCACGGGTACGCGGGTGTCGAGGACGCCTTCGGCCCCGGTGACGTGGTCTCCTTCGCCCCGCCCGAACTGCCCTACCAGGGGCGCATCGTGGGCGCGCGCTACAACATCACGATGCTGGACCCGGCGCTGCTCAGCCAGGTCGCCGGGAACGATCCGCGGTCGGGCCCCGGCCCGGTCCGGCTCACCGGGCACCGGCCGGTCTCCGCCGCGGGGGCGCAGCATCTGCGCCGCACGATCATCCACGTACGCGATCACGTGCTCAGCGCCCCGGAGCTGGCGGAGCAGCCGCTCGTGACCTCGACGGCGGCGCAGCATCTGGCCGCGGCCGTCCTCGCCGCGTTCCCGCACACCGCGCTGACCGAGCCGACGTCCGCCGACCGCAACGACGCCAGACCCCGGTCGCTGCGGCGCGCGCTCACCTATATGGAGGAGCACGCGCACGAGCCGATGACGGTGGCCGAGATCGCGGCCGTGGCCCATGTGACGGTCCGGGGCCTGCAATACGCGTTCCGCCGCCACCTGGACACGACGCCGCTGGCCCACCTGCGCCGCATCAGGCTCTCGCTCGCCCACCACGATCTGCTGAACTCGGACCCGTCGGGGGGTGCCACGGTCTCCTCGATCGCGGCGAACTGGGGGTTCTACCACCCCGGGCGGTTCGCGTCGCTCTACCGCGCGGCCTACGGCCGCCCGCCGCACCACACGCTCGCGGGCGGCTGACGCGCGCCTTCCTTGTTTCTCCCCAGCCCCCGGAGGACTACTTGCACACTGATCCGAGCCCGCGCCCGGACGCGCCCGAGAACGGGTCCGCCACCGAGGAGAGGGCACAGCTGGAGGCCCAGGCCGCGCACCTGCGTCAGATGGTGAGCGGCCGGGCCGTCCTCGACCAGGCCGTCGGCGTCCTCCTCACCCTCGGCCGGATCACCCCGGCCGGCGCGTGGGACGTGCTGCGCGAGATCTCCGAACGCACCGCCGTCCCGGTCCGGGAGACCGCCGCGCACCTGGTCGGCTACGCCCGCTCCGGCGAACTCCCGGACGGGCTCCGCGCCGAACTGGAGCGGCACCTGCCGGGCCCCTGGCAGCGGCACCTGCCGGGCTCCGGGACGGACCGCTCCGCCCGGTAGGTCACCCCGACCGCGGCGCCGCCTCGACCGGCGGCGCCGCGGCCACCGTCTCCTCCGCCGCGTCCTGCCACCGGATCCGGGTACCGCACAGGCAGACGACGGCGGCCGCCCCCGCGACCACCCCGAGGCCCCACACCAGGCTGCTCGCGCCCGCGACGAAGCCGATCAGGGGCGGGCCCGCGAGCAGGCCCGTCGTCCCCATGGCCGCCACGAGCGCCAGCGCGTCGGAGCCCTGCCGGGCGGCGGCGACATAGACGCACGGAGTGACCGCCGCGATGCCGAGACCGACGCAGGCGAACCCGATCAGGGCCGTCACGACACCCCCGCCGACCAGGGCGAACACGAGGCCGGCGGTGGCGAGGGCGCTGCCGACGACGACGACACGGCCGTCACCGAAGCGGCCGCGCCAGCCGTCGGCGAAGAGCCGGGCGAGCACCATCATGGCGGAGACCACGGCGATGCCGAGCGGCGCCAGCTGGTGCGAGGCGTCGACGACTTCGCGCATGTACAGCGTCGACCAGTCGTTCATGGCGCCCTCGGTGACCGTGCCGAACGCCATGGCGCAGCACATCCAGAGCACCAGGCGCGACGGCATGGTCCACCTCTTCCGCCGCGCCTTCTCCTCCTTCTCCTCCTTCTGTTCCTTCTGGGGCTGCGCGGGCCCGTCGTCGGTGAGCAGCCCGGTCCTGGCGTAGGCGCCGAGCACCACGAGCAGGGCCGCGGCGACGGCGAAGTGCGCGGTGACCGAGGACGTCGTCGCGGTCATCCGGGAGGCGAGCAGCGCGGCGAGCAGGGAGCCGCCGCTGAAGGTGGCGTGCAGCCTGGCCATCGTGGTCCGCTCGAACCGGGCCTCAAGGGCGGCCCCCTGCGCGTTCATGGCGACGTTGAGGCAGCCGACGAGGACGCCGTCGAGGCCGAGGACGAGGAGGGCGAGCGGGAAGTTCGGCGCGGCGGCGAGGGCGAAGAGCAGCGCGGCGAGACCGAGCGCCGAGAGCAGCGCGAGGGTGCGCGAGCCGAACCGCCGCATCAGCGGGTCCACCAGCGGGAACGAGACGACGGCGCCGATCCCGGCCGCCATGAGCAGGACGCCGACCTCGGCCGCGTTGAGCCCCAGGTCGTCCTTGAGGGCGGGAATGCGCGCGGCCCAGGTCGCGTACTGGAACCCGAGGGAGGCGAACAGCGCGGCGATCGCCCATTGGTGCCTGCGGAAGGAGGCGGCGGCCGGGGGCGAGGGGTCAGGGGACACGCAGATCACTCACTTCAGGACTCGTCTCGAGGGGGGTCTCGAGGGACAGGGACATGTAGACGGCGTGCGCGCCGTACTCGCCGCCCGAGGCGACGACCCCGGGGTGCGCGGTGAAGCCGCGCGCCGACCAGAACGCCTCCGTGCCGCCGACGGAGACCAGCGAGACACGCTCGTACGCGCGCGCACGCGCGACCCCGCACAGGTGGCGCAGCAGATGCCGGGCGAGGCCCTGGCGGCGCAGTTCGGGGGCGATGACGAGGTCGTGGAGGTGGAGGTTGCGGGCCGGGACGCCGGTCCGTCCGGTGGCGGCGGAGCGGGCCCGCCGCAGATCCGGGTAGGCGCCGTGCGGATACGGCAACGCGAGGACGTATCCGGCGAGTTGGGCGCCCACATGCAGCGCGAAACACGTGTCCGGCGAGGCGTCCCGCCGGGCGCGCAGCGCGGCCTGACCCTCGGTGAGACCCAGGCGGCTGTACGCGCGGGCCTCCAGGGCGGTGATGGCGGGCCAGTCCCGCTCGGCTATGGCGCGGACGCGGACGGTGTCGTCGGCGGCGTCCGTACGGGCGCGGACGGTGTCGTTCATGCCTTGCCGCCTGTGCAGTGGTGCGGGAGCGGGGCGAAGCCGTTGAAGCCGCGGGTCATGTAGCTGGCCGCGTACGCACCGCTGGACCGCACCTGGACGGGGTCGCCCGAGCGGAGCCCTTCCGGCACGCTGACGAGGCCGGGGAAGGCGTCGTCGCTGTCGCAGGTGGGGCCCGCCACGCGCGCGAGGACGCGTGCGGCGCCGGGAGCCGTGCCGGGAAAGACGAGCGGGTACTGCAAGGCATCCGTCTCGTAGAGCCCGTTGAACCGGCCGACGCTCAGATACAGCCAGTGCCGTTCCTCGCCGTCGGGTCCGCGGCGCCGGGTCATCCGTACGACGCGCGCGTGGACGGTGCCGTGGTCGGCGACGAGGTGCCGGCCCGGTTCGACGACGAAGTCGAGCGGTTCCCCGTGCTGGTCGCGCAGGTGCCGCAGCCCCTCGCGGAGCACCGCGAAGATCTTGTCGAGCGGAGGGTCGAGGGGCGCGCCGTACCGGTCGGCGTAGCCGAGGGCGGGCAGGCCGCCGCCGAGGTTGACGTGGTCGAGGACGACGCCGCGCCCGCGGAGCGCGGTCATGGTCTCGGCGAGGTCGGCGAAGGCGTCCTGCCAGGCGTCGGCGGTCATCTGCTGCGACCCGACGTGCACGGAGAGCCCGGCGGGCACGAGACCCGACTCCTGTGCCAGGCACATCACTTCCACGGCCTCGCCGGGATCGCACCCGAACTTCTCGCTCAGTCCCCACAGCGCGCCTTCGCCGGTCGTCGCGAGGCGGCAGAAGACGCGGGCGCCGGGCGCGTGCGCCGCCACGGCCCGTACGTCCTCGACGGTGTCGGTGGCGAAGTCCCGGATGCCGAGCCGGTGGGCGTCCGCGATGTCCTCGTCGGACTTCACGGTGTTGCCGTAGTGGACCCGACCGACCGGGACGCCCGCGCCCAGCGCCTGGGTGATCTCCCGGGGCCCGGCGGCGTCGACGCCGATGCCCCGCCCGGCGAGGAAGCGGAGCACCTCGTCGACCGGGCACGCCTTGAGCGCGAACCGCACGTGTACGCCGGGGAGTTCACGCAGCAAGGTGTCGTACTGGGCGCCTATCCCGTCGAGGTCGTACACGAGCCGGTCGCCGAGGCCGGTCGCGCTCATCGCGAGGGCTCCGCCGGGTGTACGGGGGTGACGCGGGCGGCGCCGACCAGCGCGCCCCACTCCTCCGTCAGCAGCGCGAAGTCGGCCATGTCGCTCCGGGCCTCGTGCAGCAGCCGCTCACGCCGGGCGCAGAGCAGATCGGCCAGCTCGGCGTACGGGCCGCCGAGTCTGCGGTAGGAGGCATCGAGGACGTCGAGCCGCCGGACGTTCTCGGCCTGGTCGAGCTGGACGCTCTCGCGGACGAGGGCGGCGACGAGGTCGGCGCGCACCTGACCGTGGTCCCCGCTCCGGTCGTCCAGGAGCCCGTCACCGATCTCGGCCATCCGCTCGTAGACGTGGTGCAGGTAGAGCATCGACAGCAGGAACTTGGCGTACCGGGTCTGGTAGGCGAGAAACCCGGTCCGTGTCCTGCGCTCCCCCGTGTAGAAGTTGACGATGTCCCGGTTGTGCAGCACGCCCGGGAGCCCCGCGTCGTGGACGAGGTGGATGAGGAAGTAGTCGCTGCCGATCGTGTCGGTGGCGGGCGGCAGCGGTACGCGCTCGTGGACCCCGTGGAAGGCGATGTTGCACATGTCGACGCGCATCGGGTCGACGAGGGTGAGCAGCGTCCGGTCGCGGGTGAACGGCTCGGTCCCGGCGCCGAGGAACGACTCGGCGGCCAGCTCCGCGCGCTGCTCGGCGGACCAGTGCCCGGGGGCCCACAGGCCGACGATGTCGGTGTAGACGTCCGGGTCGAGCGCCTTGATCTCGGCTATGTCGACGGAGGGCACGCCGACGAAGGACGCGCCGACCATGGCGACCCGGCGGTCCCGCACCGCGCTGGTGAGGGCGGTCTCGTCGACCGCCGCGGCGGCGTGGTCGGCCGGGCGGCCGAGGGTGCGCAGCTCGTGGTGGACGGGGTAGACGGGCCGCCCGTCGGCCTCCTGGTACCGGCTGTCGGAGTCCCTGCGGTGCACGGATGCGCAGCCGAGGGCTGCGGCCAGGAGGAACGCCCGGTTGGTGCAGGCGCCGTAGGAGACGCCGTCCGGAAGCATGAGGTCGAGCAGCAGGTCGGGCTTGCTGGTCCCGCTCCGCTCGATGACGGCGCGCAGGAAGGCGCGCTGCGCGGCTTCGTCGAGGTGGTGGACGGTGATGCGCGGGTGGGGCGGGAGGGCGTCGAGGACGGCCCGGTGCCGCGCGCGCACGGTGGCGTCCTCGCACGAGTCGAGGACGAGCAGCCGCACCTCGACGTCGGCGAAGTGCTCGACGGCGTACGCGGCTTCGTCGCCGAGGGCGGTGAGGGTGTCGGCGCAGGGCCGGTTGGTCGGCAGCGTCAGGCAGATACGGCGCACGCCGCCTCCTCCGCCGCGCTCCGCGTCCCGTCGCCCCAGGACCGCAGGCCCAGCAGCTTGGCGCCGAGGTCGGTGAGTTCGGCGGTGCCGTACCGGAGCGCCTCGGGGCGGTGCGCGTCGCCGAGCAGCGTCCCGTTCCAGTCCGGGGTGGTGAGGTCGCGCCAGGAGTCGACGCGGGAGCGGCGCAGGGTCTCGTGCGTCTCCAGGGCGGGCATCATCGACAGGTACTGGACGGCCCGCACACTGTTCGCGGAGGTGTTCGGGGCGACGCCGTGCGCCAGCATGCCGTTGAAGATGAGCAGGTCACCGGCTTCCAGGTCGGGCCGCACGACCGGCATCTCGGCGCGATCGATACGCGGCCGGATCGGGTCCCTGCCCTCGGGCTGCAGGGCGGCCCACCGGTCGAAGCGCCGGAACAGCTCGGGGCAGCACTGGAATCCGCCGGTCTCGGGGCTCGTGTCGTTCAGCGCGATGATCCCCTGGACGCGCTGCGGCAGCACACTGGCCGTCGTGTCGACATCCCAGTGCAGCTCGATGTCGAACCCTTCCTCCGTGGGCGCGATCAGCTCACGGGAACGGTTCCTGATGTTGGGCGGGTTGAGGTTGAGCCGGTCCAGCGTGACCCACAGCTCCTCGCTGTCCCACACGTCGACGAACGCGTCGTACACCCGCTGCGTCTGCCGGCTGTCCCACAGCAGCTGGTGGTGGTAAGCCTCCACGAACCCGTAGACGTGCAGGTCGCGGTCGAGGTCGCTGCGGAACTTCCGCTCCTCGTACCAGGTGTCGGGCCGCTCGGGGTCGAGCCCCTGGAAGTCGTAGGTGAAGTCGAGGAGTTGACGCGCCGCGTCACGGGATATCGCCTGCTTCACGACGACGTACCCGTACGTCTGCCAGAACGCGAAGTCTTCCGGCGACAACACTCTGAGCGGCCGCGTCTTGTCCAGATGACGCAACTGCGTCTGCGCCAGATAGGTCTCACCGTCCGCACTGAGATACGGCAGGTCGCCGGCGGCGCGGTGGAGGTACGGGGCGGGGGGTGACACGGGGTGTTCCAAGACTCGTTCCTTCGGTGCAACCACGTCGGCCTCCGGCGGAGACGACGGGTGAGAGGTGACGTAGGAGGAGAGAGGCAATGGGAAAGGGCGTCGCGTACGAGGGCGACAGGTGTGGTCGACGCCCGGGCAGCGTGCGGGGGCGACGGCGCGGGCCGGTCACGACGGAGTGCTCCGCACATCCGCCGACGGCCCGGCGCCCCCTCAATTTGGACTAGACCAACTGAGGCTGTCAACACCGGAATCGACCTTGGAACCGGCCCGGGTGGCGGGTTACTCGCAGGTCACATGCCTGATCGGCGAAAAGGGCGGGGTGGGTCAACTCGGGGGTTGACAGGGCGGGTTGTAGCCGCAATGTTAGTGGTCTATACCAAGCCCGAGCGGTACCCCTGCGGTATCCCTGCGGCACCCCTGCGACACCCCTGCGGTACCGCGTCTTGGCCGATCGGAGGCGTGGGCGCCTCACCGACGCCCACGCCTTTGGGATCGCCATGGAGCGGACGGACCCGCTCCGCGCCGGACTCAGCCCAGGAAGCTCAGCCGTACCTTCCGGTCCGGGTTGTCCACGTTCGTGTCGACCAGGCACACCGACTGCCACGTCCCGAGCTCCAGGGAGCCGCCGACCACCGGCAACGTCGCGTGCGGAGGTACGAACGCCGGGAGTACGTGGTCGCGGCCGTGGCCGGGGCTGCCGTGGCGGTGCTGCCAGCGGTCGTCCGCCGGGAGCAGGGTGTGCAGGGCGGAGAGAAGGTCGTCGTCGCTGCCGGCGCCCGTCTCGATGACGGCGATGCCTGCCGTGGCGTGCGGCACGAAGAGGTTGAGCAGGCCGTCGCGGCCCCGGGCGGCCTCGCGGAGGAAGGACTCGCAGTCGCGGGTGAGGTCGACGACTCGTTCGTCGGAGCCGGTGGTGATGTTCAGGATGCGGGTCGTGAATGCGTCGGACATGGGGTCATTGTCGCTCCGGCGGTCTCGCTCCGCCCGCAGCACGTGAGTGAGGGGCGCGCCGCGGCCGTACGCGGGGTCCCGGGGGCTGGGGGGGGGCTGGGGGCCGGGGGGGGCCGGGGACGGGGCGTGGGCAGAGGGTGGCATCGGTGGCGCAGGGGCCACTAGTGGCGTTGGTGGCGTTGGTGGCGTTGACCTTGTGCCGACAGGCTGGCTACGTTCGACCCATGCTGCGTTCAGCCCTGCTCACCACGCGCGGTCACATCGACCTGTTGCGGGTGGCTTCCGCCGCGTGTCGCCGCGGCCGCTGACGCACGCCTCTTCGCAGCGCTCGCCCCACGATTCCCACGATCGCCGCGCCTGGTCATTCCACCCGGTCGTTGTGCCTGGTGAGTTCGCTCGGTCGTCGTGCCCGGTCACTCCGGCCGGCATTCCGGCCGGCATTCCGGCCGGCCATCCCTCTTCTCCTCCGCTCGCACGGCAAGGAGTCCTGCCCTCATGTCCGTTCACCTGCACTGGTTCCTCCCCACCGGCGGCGACGGCCGCACCCTCGTCGACCGGCACGCCTTCAGCCAGGGCGCGTTGCGGCGCGCGCCGGGCCGGGCGGTGGCCGGAGTGCGCGCGCCCGACCTCGACTACCTCGTCCAGATCGCCAAGGCGGCCGAGCAGTTGGGCTTCGAAGCGGTACTCACGCCGACCGGCACCTGGTGCGAGGACGCGTGGCTGACGACGGTCGCGCTCGCCCAGCACACACGACGGCTGAAGTTCCTCGTGGCATTCCGGCCCGGCGTGGTCTCCCCCGTGCTCGCCGCCCAGATGGCGTCCACGTATCAACGCCTCACGCAGGGACGGCTGTTGCTCAACGTCGTCACGGGCGGGGACTCCGCCGAACAGCGGCGCTACGGCGACCACCTCGACCACGACCGGCGCTACGCCCGCACCGACGAGTTCCTCTCCGTCGTCCGCGGGGTGTGGCGCGGCGAGCCGTTCGACTTCGCAGGTGAGCACTTCCAGGTCGACGGCGGCTTCACGGCCCTGCCGCCCGATCCGTTGCCGCAGATCTTCTTCGGCGGCTCGTCGGCCGCCGCCGGACCGGTCGCGGCGCGGCACTCCGATGTGTATCTGACCTGGGGCGAGCCGCCGCAGCAGGTCAAGGAGAAGATCGACTGGATCCGGGCGCTCGCCGAGCGGGAGGGGCGCACGGTCCGGTTCGGGATCCGGTTGCACACCATCTCGCGCGACTCCGCGAGCGACGCGTGGGCGGCGGCGAACCGGCTCCTCGACGACCTCTCCCCCGAGACGGTCGCCGCCGCGCAGGCCGCGCTCGGCACCAGCGAGTCCGTCGGACAGCAGCGGATGCTCGCGCTGCACGGCGGCACCCGTGAGGGGCTCGAGATCGCGCCGAACCTGTGGGCCGGGATCGGGCTGGTGCGCGGCGGCGCCGGAACCGCCCTGGTCGGCAGCCACGCGGAGGTCGCCGACCGGATCGAGGAGTACCACGCGCTCGGCATCGACCACTTCGTCCTCTCCGGCTACCCGCATCTGGAGGAGGCCTACTGGTTCGGCGAGGGCGTGACGCCGCATCTCGCCGCGCGCGGTCTGCTGCCGCCGGGCGCGGGCGCGCCGGCAGAAGGGGGTGCTCCGCTCCTTGCCGGGGGCGGGCGCTGAGCGCGGGGCGGTGGGAAGATCCGGCACCCCGGCCGAGTTGGTAGAAGTGTGAACGAGATCGGGGCAGTCGCAGCGGGTCGGACCGACGTCGAAACTGACACCGACATCGACATCGACGTCGTCGTCATCGGCGCCGGGCAGGCCGGCCTTTCCGCCGCCCACCACCTCCGCCGGGGCGGTCTCGCCCCGGAGCGGGACTTCGTCGTGCTCGACCACGCGCCCCGGCCCGGCGGCGCCTGGCAGTTCCGGTGGCCCTCGCTCACGTACGGCAAGGTGCACGGCATGCACTCCCTGCCGGGCATGGAGCTGACCGGCGCCGACCCCGCCCGCCCCTCCTCGGAGGTCATCGCCGCGTACTTCGCCTCGTACGAGGACCGGTTCGACCTGCGCGTACGGCGGCCGGTCGAGGTGCGGCGGGTCCGGGAGGGGGACGGCGGGCGCCTGCTCGTCGAGACCTCGGACGGGGTCTGGGCGACGCGCGCGCTGATCAACGCGACCGGGACCTGGGACAAGCCCTTCTGGCCGCGCTACCCCGGACAGGAGACGTTCCGCGGGCGGCAGCTGCACACCGCGCAGTACCCGGGGCCCGAGGCGTTCGCCGGGCAGCGGGTCGTCGTGGTCGGCGGCGGCGCGTCCGGAACCCAGCACCTCATGGAGATCGCCCCGTACGCCGCCGCGACGACCTGGGTGACGCGGCGCCCGCCCGTCTTCCGCGAGGGCCCCTTCGACGAGGAGCGCGGGCGGACGGCGGTGGCGATGGTCGAGGAGCGGGTGCGGCAGGGGCTCACCCCGCTGAGCGTCGTCTCCGTGACCGGGCTGCCGCTCAACGACGCGATCCGCGAGGCCCGTGCGAGCGGTGTCCTCGACCGCCTCCCGATGTTCGACCGGATCACGCCGACCGGTGTGGCCTGGGACGACGGGCGCACGGTCGAGGCCGACGTCATCCTGTGGGCCACCGGGTTCCGCGCCGCCATCGACCATCTCGCGCCGCTGAGACTCCGGGAACCCGGCGGCGGCATCCGGATGGAGGGCACGCGGGCCGCGCTCGATCCGCGGGTGCATCTGGTCGGGTACGGGCCGTCGGCGAGCACGATCGGCGCGAACCGGGCGGGGCGCGCGGCGGTGCGAGATGTGCGGCGGTTGTTGGGGGCGAGGTCGTCGGCCCCTGCGAAGCGTGCGGAGCCTGTGAAGCCCGCGGAGTCGCAGGACGCGACGACGGCGGCCTGAACGTTCGTGGCGATCAAGGCCCGTGTCGACTGGGCCCGTGTTGACTGGGCCGTGTCGATTAGGCCGTGTCGACTGGGCCCCGTACCGATCAGCTGCCCTTGTCCGTCTTCCCCTGGTTCTTGTTGAACTCCGCCACGTTCCGCTTCTGCTCGGCGTAGTCCGAGGTGAAGCGGGTGTCGCCCGGCTTGACCGTCACGAAGTACAGCCAGTCGCCGCGCGCCGGCTGCGTCGCCGCCTTCAGCGCCGTGTCCCCCGGGTTGCTGATGGGCGAGGGCGGCAGCCCCTTGCGCGCGTACGTGTTGTACGGGCTGTCCGCCTTGGTGTCCTGGTGGCTGGTGTCGAGCGTGGACCGGTTGAGCGCGTAGTTGATCGTCGAGTCCATCTGCAACGGCATGTCCTGCCCGAGCCGGTTGTAGATGACGCGGGCCACCCGGCCCATGTCCTGCGCGTTGTCCGCCTCCGCCTCGACGATGCTCGCGACGGTGACCGTCTGGTACGGGTTCGCCGTTGTCTGCTCGCCGCTCGCACCGGCCCCGCTGCCGTCGAGCCTCTTGGTGGCCGTGTCGACCATGTACGCGAGCACCGATTCCGGGGTCGACTTGTCGTCAATGGGATATGTCGCCGGGAACAGATAGCCCTCGGGGTTTCCGCCCGCCTCCTGCGGCAGTCGGAGCTTCGCCTTCGGCACGGCCTTCCTGGTGGTGCCCGCGGGCACGTCCAGCGCCTTGTCGACGGCGTCGTAGACCTGGTTCGACCGCCAGCCCTCCGGAACGGTCAGGGTGCTCGGCCGCCCCTCGTCACCGGTCATGGTCAGCGGCACCACGACGGCGGCGGCCACCACGACCACTCCGGTCACGATCAGGGCGATACGGCCCCGGCGCGTGAGTCGGCGCGGGCCACGTCGCGGAGTCTGGTTCGGCATACGAGCACGATAACCCGACATACCACTGCGTTCCGGGCACGTGGACGCGCCGCCTCGGCTCAGGCCGCCGTCTCTGCTCTGGCCACCGTCTCGGCTCTGGCCGCCGCCTCAGCTCAGGCCGCCGTCTGAAGGCGGGCGTCGCGCTGGACCAGTGCCGCGTACCGCCCCTCCTGATCGAGCAGTTCCTCGTGCGTGCCGCGCTCGGCTATGCGGCCGCCGTCGAGGACCACGATCTGGTCGGCGCCGCGGATCGTGGAGAGGCGGTGCGCGATGGTGAGCGTGGTGCGGTCGGCGGAGAGGGCGTCGATCGCTTCCTGCACGGCGTGCTCGGTGCGGGTGTCGAGCGCGCTGGTCGCCTCGTCGAGGATGAGGATCGGCGGGTCGCGCAGGATGGTCCGGGCGATGGCGAGACGCTGCTTCTCGCCGCCGGAGAAGCGGTGGCCCCGCTCACCGACCACGGTGTCGTACCCGTCGGGCAGACCGGCTATGTGGTCGTGGATCTGGGCTGCGGCGGCCGCCGCGTACAGCTCCTCGTCAGTGGCGTCCGGCTTGGCGAACCGCAGGTTGTCCGCGACCGAGGCGTGGAAGAGGTACGTCTCCTGCGAGACGACGCCGACCGCGCGGGCGAGCGTGTCGAAGTCCAGGTCGCGCACGTCGATCCCGTCGATCGTGACGCGGCCGCCCGTGACGTCGTACAGGCGCGGTACGAGATAGCTGAGCGTGGACTTGCCGGAGCCGGTCGGACCGACCACGGCGAGGCTGCCGCCGGCCGGGACGGTGATGTCTATGCCGTCGAGAATCGGCTTCTGGCGGCCGCCGGGGGCAGTGCCGGTGCCGGTGCCGGGGCCCGCGCGGGTGCCGGTACCGGTGCCGGTCCCGTCAGTAGCGGCGTCGGCATCGGCATCGGCATCGGCATCGGCATCCGCGTCATAGCGGAACTCAACATCCTCGAAGCGGACCTCCCCCTTGACGCTGTCGAGGTGGACCGCGTCCTCGCGCTCGGTGATGTCGACGCGCAGGTCGAGGTATTCGAAGATGCGCTGGAACAGCGCGAGCGAGGTCTGGATCTGGACGCCGGTCTGCAGCAGGCTCACCGTCGGCCGGAACAGTCCCTGCTGGAGCGATACGAACGCGACGAGCGTGCCGATGGAGACGCTCGGGCCGCCGAGCTGGAAGGCGATGCCGGCCGCCCAGTAGATGAAGGCGGGCATGGCGGCCATGACGATGCTGATGACGGCCATGCGCCAGCGGCCCGCCATGTTGGAGCGCACCTCGAGGTCGACGAGGCGGTCCGACTCGTCGGAGAAGGACTTGGTCAGGGAGTCGGCGCGGCCCATCGTGCGACCGAGCAGGATGCCGCTGACCGAGAGCGACTCGGTGACGGTCGCCGCCATGGCGGCCATCTGCTTCTGGCGCTGGGTGGCGATCTTCTTGCGCTCGCGGCCAACGCGGCGGGCTATCCACACGAAGACCGGCAGCAGGAGGAGGGAGACGACCGTCAGGCGCCAGTCGAGGGCGACCATGGCGACGATCGTGGCGACGACGCTCGTCAGGTTCGAGACGAGGGACGTCGCGGTGGAGGTCACCGTCGCCTGCATGCCGCCGATGTCGTTGGCGATGCGGGACTGGACCTCGCCGGTGCGGGTTCTGGTGAAGAAGGCGAGCGACATGCTTTGCAGCCGGCCGTAGACCGCCGTGCGCAAGTCGTGCATGACGCGCTGGCCGACGGTCGTCGAGATCAGCGTCTGCAGGACACCGAAGACGCTGGTGACGACGGCACTGAGGATCATGCCGAGGGCGAGCAGGCTGAGCAGCCCGGTGCGGCCCTGCGGGATCGCGACGTCGAGGATCTCCTTCAGCAGGAACGGCGTCGCGACCGTGACCAGCGAGGCGGCGCCCACGAGCAGGCCGACGAGGGCGAGCCGGGCGCGGTAGGGACGGAAGAGGGCGAGGATGCGCCGGATCTGCCGCGGCTGCTCCGATGTCCGGGCATCGGGGGGCGGCGTCCAGGTGATTTCGTCGCGGGGCATGGGCCTCCTAAGTAGGGGACGAGCCCGGCGGACAGCTACCGAACTCGACGCTGAGGAGCTTAGCTCATTGTTACCTATACTCACAATGCACAAAGTCCTGCTAATGTTCCCGCCATGAGTACCCCGGACGCCGACGGTTTCCTCGCCGAGCAGTTGCTGAGGCTCACCCGCCGCCTGCAGCGCATACAGAAGCGCCAGCTGGAGCCCGTCGGGATCACACCTGCCCAGTCCCGGCTGCTGCGCACGCTGGTCCACTACGAGACGCCACCGCGGATGGCCGACCTCGCCCAGCGCCTGGAGGTCGTGCCCCGCGCCGTCACCAGCGTCGTGGACGGGCTCGAAGCCGGTGAGCTGGTGCGCCGCGTGCCCGACCCCACCAACCGCCGCGTCATCCGCATCGAGCTGACCGAGCAGGGCCGGGCCGCCCTGCGGGAGCTGCGCAGCGCGCGCCGCGCGGCGGCGGAGGAGATCCTGGCCCCATTGGACGCACCGCAGCGCGCCCAGCTCACCACATTGCTGAACGCGCTGTTCGAGGCCCCCCGCGACCTCAGATGCGAGCGCCCACGCGAACATGAGAACTGACAGCCCGCCGTAGCCCGACGTAGCCCGACGTAGAACGAGGAGAGGCGAGAGGCATGCCGCTGCTGGAGCCGAAGCCGGAAGCCCTGCGACCCGGAGCCCGTCCGTCGGGCCCGGCGCACGACCGGGTCACGGACGAGCAGGCGGGCGGCACCCCCCAGCCGCTCCGCTCGGACCTGGAGCGGCTGCTCGGCGCGGACAAGGTCCTCACCAAGATCTCCGACCTGGTGCGCTACGCCTCGGACGCGAGCCCCTATCGCTTCGTGCCGAAGGTCGTGGTGGTCGCCGAGGACATCGACGACGTGTCGGCCGTCCTTTCGTACGCGCACGGCAAGGGCCGCGAGGTCGTCTTCCGCGCGGCGGGCACGTCGCTGAACGGGCAGGCGCAGGGCGAGGACATCCTGGTGGACGTCCGCAAGTTCTGGTCGGGCGTCGAGGTCGTCGGGGACGGCTCGCGGGCGCGCATCGGCCCCGGCACCACCGTCGTGCGGGCCAACATGACGCTGGCCCGGCACGGGCGCGTGCTCGGCCCCGACCCGGCGAGCGCCGTCGCCTGCACGGTCGGCGGCGTGGTGGCGAACAACGCGTCGGGCATGACGGCGGGCACCACCCGGAACTCGTACCGTACGGTCGCCTCACTCACCTTCGTCCTGCCGTCAGGGACGGTCGTGGACACCGCCGACCCGGCGGCCGACGAGGAGCTCGCGCACGCCGAACCGGCGTTGTGCGAGGGCCTCATGGCGATCAAGCGGGAGATCGAGGCGGACGCGGAGCTGACGCGCCGGATCCGCGCCAAGTACGAGATCAAGAACACGAACGGGTACCGGCTCGACGCCTTTCTCGACGGCGCGACGCCCGTCGAGATCATGCGCGGCCTGATGGTCGGTTCCGAAGGCACCTTCGGGTTCATCTCCGACATCGTCTTCGACACCCTGCCGCTGGACCGGCGCGTGTCGACGGCGCTGCTCTTCTTCCCGTCCCTGACCGCTGCCGCTGCGGCGGTCCCCCGTTTCAACGAGGCGGGCGCACTGGCCGTCGAGCTGATGGACGGCAATACGTTGCGCGCCTCGGTCAGCGTGCAGGGCGTGCCGCAGGACTGGGCCGAGCTGCCCAAGGAGACGACGGCGCTCCTGGTGGAGTTCCGGGCGCCCGACGAGGAGCGGCAGGCCGCCTACGAGGAGGCGGCGGCGGGGGTGCTCGAAGAACTCGAACTCGTCACCCCTGTCGCCTCGGTCACCAACGCCTTCACGCGCGAGGCGAAGACGATCAACGGCTACTGGAAGGCGCGCAAGGCGTTCGTGACGGCGGTGGGCGGCGCCCGTCCGTCCGGCACGACGCTGATCACCGAGGACTTCGCGGTGCCGCCGTCACGCCTCGCGGAGGCGTGCGAGGCGCTGCTCGAACTCCAGACGCGGCATGGCTTCGACGCCGCCGTCGCCGGCCACGCGGCCCACGGCAACCTGCACTTCCTGCTGGCCTTCGACGCCGCGCTGCCCGCGGACGTCGACCGCTATGCGGCCTTCATGGACGAGTTCTGCCGGCTGACGGTGGAGCGGTTCGACGGCTCCCTGAAGGCCGAGCACGCCACCGGCCGCAACATCGCGCCCTTCCTGGAGCTCGAATGGGGACCGCACGCCACCGAGCTGATGTGGCGCACGAAGCAGGTCATCGACCCCGACGGCGTGCTCGCGCCCCGCATCGTCCTCGACCGCGACCCGAAGGCGCACCTGCGCGGCCTGAAGACCATCCCCAAGGTGGAGCTGATCGCGGACCCGTGCATCGAGTGCGGCTTCTGCGAGGACACCTGCCCCAGCGAGGACCTGACCACCACGCCGCGCCAACGCATCGTGCTGCGCCGCGAGATGATGCGCCAGCCCGCCGGTTCGCCGGTCGAGGACGCCCTGATCGACGCGTACGGCTACGACGCCGTGGACACCTGCGCCGGGGACTCCACCTGCAAGCTGGCCTGCCCGGTCGGCATCGACACCGGCGCCTTCATGAAGGGCTTCCGGCACGCACGGCACTCGCCGCGCGAGGAGAAGGTGGCGGCGCTCACCGCGAGGCACTTCAAGGCCGTCGAAGCGTCCGCGCGGCTCGCCGTGGCCGCCGCGGACAAGATCGGCGACCGGCTGCTCACCGCGGTCACGAAGAAGGCCCGCAAGGCGGTCCGCCCCGACCTGGTGCCCGAGTGGCTGCCGGAGATCCCGGCCGCGGCCTCGCGCAAACTGCCCCGCACCGCGCGCGTGGGCGCCTCCGCCGTCTACTACCCGGCGTGTGTGAACCGCATCTTCGGCACTCCGGGCGACGTGTCGCTCCCCCAGGCCGTCGTCGCGGTCTCCGCGCGCGCGGGGCGGCCGGTGTGGATCCCGGACGACGTCGCGGGCACCTGCTGCGCCACGATCTGGCACTCCAAGGGGTACGACGAGGGCAACACGGTCATGGCGAACCGGATCGTCGAGGCGGCCTGGGCCTGGACCGCGGGCGGCCGCCTCCCGCTCGTCGTCGACGCCTCGTCCTGCACCCTCGGCATCGCGCACGAGGTCGTGCCCTACCTCACCGACGAGAACCGGGAACTGCACGCGGAGCTGACCGTCGTCGACTCCCTCGTGTGGGCCGCGGAGGAGCTGCTGCCGCACCTCACCGTCGAGCGCACGATCGGCTCGGCCGTGCTGCACCCCACGTGTTCCATGGAACACCTCGGTGACGTCGCCCAGCTGCGGGCGGTCGCCGAGGCCTGCGCCGACGAGGTCGTGATCCCCGACAATGCGGGCTGCTGCGCCTTCGCGGGCGACCGCGGCATGCTCCACAAGGAGCTGACCGAGACCGCGACCCGCAGGGAAGCGGCGGAGGTCACCTCGCGCGCGTACGACGCGTACCTCTCGGCGAACCGGATGTGCGAGGTGGGCATGGACCATGCGACGGGTCATACGTATCACTCGGTGCTGATGGAACTGGAGCGGGCGACGCGGCCCGCGTAGACCCGGGCGACACGGCCCGCGCGGACCCGGGCGACACGGCCCGCGCGGACCCGGGTGGGCGGCGCACCCGGCGGACGGCGCACCCAGCGGGCGGCGCACCTGGCGGGCGACGTATCCGGCGGGCGGCGCACCGGGCGGGCGGCGACAGAAGTCCAACTCCTCGACCCCTTCCGTCCCTTGCGCCCCGCACTCGACCCCTCCAAGGTGGCAGGCGTTTGCCCGGCACCGCACCCGCCAGCCCTGGAGGTCCGATGCACGACGACAGCCTGCCCGCGTCCGAGCTGCCCGAATACGAGACGCCCGAGCCCGACGAGCAAGCCGGGTCCGGCTCCGGACCCGACGGCCACTCCCGACGCGACGTCCTGCGCACCGCGGGCGTCGCGGGCGCCGGGCTCGGCCTCGCCGCGTTCGGCGGCACGGGCACCGCCCACGCCGCCGCCGGGCCCGACTCCGCACCCCTCGCCGCCGGCGCCGAAGCCGCCGCCCCCGCACGTCAGGGCCGCACGATGATCGGCGTCCCGTTCGAGCGGCGCTCCACGGTCCGCGTCGGGATCATCGGGCTCGGCAACCGCGGCGGCAGCATGATCGACCTGTTCCTCGCCATGCCGGGCGTCCGCGTCGTCGCCCTGTGCGACCCCGTGAAGGACAAGACGGCCCGCGCGGCGGCGAAGGTGACAGCCGCGGGCCAGCCGGCTCCGGCCACGTACACCAAGGGCGATCACGACTTCGAGAACCTCTGCAAGCGGGGCGACCTCGATTTCGTGTACGCGGCGACGCCCTGGGACTGGCACTTCGAGATGGCGAAGACGGCCATGCTGAACGGCAAGCACGTCGGCGTCGAGTGCCCCATCGCACTCCAGCTCGACCAGCTGTGGGAGCTGGTGAACCTCTCCGAACACACCCGCAGACACTGCATGCAGCTGGAGAACTGTTGCTACGGCCGCAACGAGATGCGCGTCCTCCGCATGGCGCACGCGGGCAAGTTCGGCCAGCTCCTGCACGGCGCGGGCGCGTACAACCATGATCTGCGCGGCCTGATGTTCGACCCCGACTACTACGAGGGTCCGTGGCGCCGCCTGTGGCACACCCGGCTGCGCGGCGATCTCTACCCGAACCACGGATTCGGCCCGGTCGCCAACTACATGGACGTCAACCGCGGCGACCGCGCCACCCACATCTCCAGCTTCGGCACCCCGTCCCTGGGCCTGGCCGAGTACCGCGCGGCGCACATGCCCAAGTCCGACCCGAGCTGGAAGGAGTCGTACATCGAGTCGGACCGCACGATCAGCCTCGTCCAGACGGCGAAGGGGCGCGTGATCCGTCTGGAGCACGACGTCAGCACCCCGCACCCCTACTCCCGCATCAACCAGCTCGGCGGCACCAAAGGCGTGTTCGAGGACTACCCGGAGCGCATCTACCTCGAGCCCGACCACACCGACGACGCCTGGGGCGACTTCGGGGCGTACGCCGACTTCGACCACTGGCTGTGGAAGGAGCACGCCAACCCGCCCGGCGGGCACGGCGGCATGGACTACATCATGGTGTACCGCCTGATGCAGACGATGCGGCTCGGACTCGTGCCCGACTTCGACGTGTACGACGCCGCGACCTGGACCTCACCGGTTCCGCTGAGCCACCTGTCGATCAAGGCGAAGGGCGCGCCGCAGGAGATCCCCGACTTCACGCGCGGCGAATGGCGCAAGCAGCGCGCCGGGGTGGACTCGGAGAAGCCCGCCGAGGAGTGACCAGGGCGCGTCGAGGGTGACCGGGGCCCGCCGAGGAGTGACCAGGGCTCGCCGAGGAGTGATCCGGGCGGCGGCGCACCGCTGACGCGGGGCCTCGACCGTCGCCCGTGCCGCCAGTACGCTCCCGGCGCACCGGTGCGCTCAGGGAAGGCGGGGGACATGGGCGAGGACGACGCGCGGGCCGGGCCGGGCGCGGCGGCACTCCCACCGGTGGCCCGGCGCCCGCTGCTCTGCGTCGTCGCGGCGTACGCGGTCGCCCTGACGCTGCTCTCGGCACGCTACGGCTACCACCGCGACGAGCTGTACTTCCTCGCCGCGGGCCGCCACCTTGCCTGGGGCTACGTGGATCAGCCGCCGCTCACTCCCCTGCTCGCCCGCGCCTCGACCGAGGTCTTCGGCGACAGTCTGGTCGGCCTGCGTGTGGTGGCGACGCTCGCCGCGTCGGCGACCGTGTTCGTCGTGGCCTTGCTGGCACGGGAGTTGAGCGGCGGGCGCGGCGCCCAACTCCTCGCGGCCCTGCTCGCCGCGCTCGGCGCGCAGGCGCTCGCGGTCGGGCACATGGTGTCCACGGCGACGTTCGATCTGCTCGTGTGGGCGACGGTGAGCTGGCTCGTCCTGCGGGTGCTGCGGACCGGGGACGGGCGCTGGTGGCTCGCGGCGGGCGCGGTCACCGGGATCGGCGTGCAGAACAAGTTCCTGGTGGCGCTGCTCGTCGCCGTGCTGCTCGCGTCGATCGTATGGGTGGGGCCGCGCCGGGTGCTGCGCGGCGGCTGGTTCCTCGGCGGCTGCGGGGTGGCGTTGGTCCTGGCCGCGCCGACCTTGTGGTGGCAGGCGGCGCACGACTGGCCACAGTTCACGGTGGCCCGTGGCATCAGCGAGGACGACGGGGCCGAGAACCGCGCCCTGCTCCTCCCCCAGCAACTCATCTATCTGTCCCCGCTGTTCGTACCCGTCTGGGTCGCCGGGTGGCTGCGGTTGTGGCGTGCGCCGGGTGTGCGCTGGGCGCGCGCGTTCGCAGTCGCGTATCCACTGCTGTGTGCGGTGGTGCTGGTGCTCGGCGGCAAGGGGTACTACACGGTGCCGCTGCTGATGGTGCTGCTCGCCGCGGGCTGCGAGCCGACGCTGAGGTGGGCGGCGGTATTGGGGGCGAAGGCGGTGCGGCGCTCCCTGCTGGCAGCCGCCGTGGTGGTGTCCGCCCTGGTCAATGCCTTGATCACACTGCCCGTACTGCCGCCCTCCGCACTCGCCGTACCGATGGCGCTCAACAAGGAGCAGGGCGAACAGCTCGGCTGGCCCGAACTGGCCGACGCCGCACGGCAGGGATGGGAACACATCCCGCCCGGCGACAGAGCCCGCGCTGTCGTTCTCACCGGCAACTACGGTGAAGCGGGCGCCCTGGCGCGCTACGGCCCGGCGCGCGGACTGCCCGTCCCCTACTCCGGCCATATGAGCTACGCCGACTGGGGTCCGCCGCCCGACGCCGCGAACGGGCCCGTCCTGCTCGTCCGCATGGCCGACGCCTCCGGCATCGACCGGCATTTCACCGGCTGCCGCACGGTCGCCCGTGTCGACAACGGCCATGACCTGGACAACGAGGAACAGGGCGCGGCGATCGTCCTGTGCGACGGGGCCGCACGGCGTTGGTCGGCGCTGTGGCCGTCACTGCACCACGCCTACTGAAGCCGGGCCCGCACGGGGTCCGGGCCCATCGGACTCCCCTCACGCCTTGAGTTCGGCCTTGTCCCCCATCACGACGACCGGGTGCTGCGCGGGGTCCAGCGTCTTGAGCAGGTACTCCATGTTCGCCTTCGACTGGCTCACACAGGCCGACGTCCCGCTCCCGTGGTCCATGTGCAGCCAGATGCTGCCGCCCTTGGACTGGCCCTGCGGCCGGGCCGGGTCGTTCGGCGGAGTGCCCTTCGCCCGGTTGTAGTCGATGGCGATGACGTAGTCGAAGTCGTGCCAGTGCGACTTGGCCCAGTAGTGCGGTGCCTGGATCGACGCGGTCTGCGTGTAGGGCAGCTTCGCGCCCGGGTCGGCGAGGACGCCACCGGCGTCGCTGAGCGTGAACACGCCCACCGGGCTGCGCTTGTCCCCCTCGCGATGGTTCGTAGTCCAGCCCTTCTTCCCGTTGTGCCCGGACCAGCTGCGCGCCTTCTTCCAGGTGTCGCCGTCCTTGGTGAACAGGGCGATCGTCGCGTCCGCCGAGTCCTTGCCGTCCCCGTACACCGCCACGACCTGCCGGGAGTTCGCCGGTATCCGCTTCTGATAGCGGTCGCCGACCTCGGGGATGCGCTTGAGGTCGACGGCCTTGGCCTCGTCACCGCGCGCGTCGTCCCCGGCACGGTGCCCGCTCGACGTGTTCTTCGCACCGCCGTCGCCGGACCCGCACGCCGCCAGCGTCGTCAGAAGGACGCCACACGCCGCCATCGCGACACCCGCTCGAACCGCTCCCGCATTACGCATGCGTTCCATGGTCGCACCACGCGTCGCGAACCTCCGGGCCGGGCCGGAGGCCTCCGGCGATCCGGGCCGAATCTTTGCCGCGCACCGGAAAACCGTTTGCCTCCGGTCACAGCGGAGCGCGAACCTTTCACGGTTTGTTCCACCCGCGGTTCTCACCTACGCGGTTCTCCTTCCGAGCTCTGGGACGTCATGCAGATCTCCGACCTTCCGTATCCCGACCCGGGCGTGCCCGACGCGCGCTCCGGCCCCCGGTTCCTGCTCTGGCTCGGCCGCAACCAACTCGGCGGCCAACTCAAGTCCCTCGCCTGGGGTCTGCTCCACTTCTCGTCCGTCGCCGGTCTGCCGTACGGGGTCGGCTACGCCGTCCAGGCCGTCGTCGACGGTTCCGGCGCCCGCCTCGCCACGGCCGGCGGCCTGATCGTGCTCCTCGGCATCGCCATCGCGCTCGGCGACACGATGCTGCACCGCACGGCGGTGACGAACTGGATCACCGCCGCCGCCCGCGTGCAGCAGCTGCTCGCCCGCCGCACCGCGGCGCTCGGCTCCGCCCTGACCAGGCGGGTCGCCGCGGGTGAGGTGGTGGCCGTGTCCACCGGCGACGTGGAGAAGATCGGGTGGTTCGTCGAGGCTCTCTCCCGCTTCGCCGCTGCCGCCGTCACGATCGTCCTCGTCTGTGTCGGCCTCCTCGTCTATCAGCCCGCGCTCGGTGTCGTCGTCGCCCTCGGCATGCCGGTGCTCGCTCTTGCCGTGCTGCCCCTGCTGCCCCGCGCCACCCGGCGCGCGGACCATCAGCGCGACAAGGCGGGCAAGGCCACCGAACTCGCCTCGGACACCGTCGCCGGACTGCGCGTGCTGCGTGGCATCGGCGGCGAGGAACTCTTCCTCGACCGCTACCGCCGTGCCTCGCAGGAGGTCCGCGAGGCCGCCGTGCGCAGCGCCCGCATGTGGTCGCTGATCTCCTCGATCCAGGTGCTCCTCCCGGGGCTGCTGCTCATCGTGATCGTCTGGTACGGCGTCCATCTCGCGCGCGAGGGCCGGATCAGCGTCGGCGAGCTCGTCACCGTGTACAGCGCGGTCATGATCCTCAACTACCCGCTGCGCCACTTCGAGGAGATCGCCATGGCGTACTCCTTCTCCCGGCCCTCCGCCCAGCGTGCCGCAAGGGTGCTGTCCCTGGAACGCGTCATCGAGCCGTCGGGCGGGCTGCGCGACGCGACCGCTCCGACCGGGGATCTGTACGACCCCGCGACCGGCCTGCTCGCCCCGGCCGGGTCGCTCACCGCGGTGGTGTGCGGCGACCCGGACCTGGCGGGGCGTCTCGCGGACCGGTTGGGCGGGCACGCCACGTCCGGCGACGCGTCCGGCTCCGCAGCCTCCCCGACCTCCGACACCACCGCGCCTTCCGACACCTCCACGACTTCCGACACCTCCGTGGCCTCCGTGACCTCTGGGGACGGGAGCGGTCGTGGCACCGGCACGCCCTCCGTACTCATGGGCGGGGTGCCGCTCGACGAGCTGCCCCTGGACGTGGCGCGGTCGGCGGTCCTGGTCCAGGACAAGGACCCGGTGCTGCTCTCCGGCACGCTGGCCGAACTCCTCGACATCCCGTCGTCCGGGGCCGTCCGCCCCGAGGAGGCGCTGGCCGCGGCGCAATGCTCCGACGTCCTCGCCGCCCTCACCCAGGCCTCCCTGGACGACGACCCGATGAACGCCCGTATCACCGAACGCGGCCGGTCCCTGTCCGGCGGCCAGCGCCAGCGCCTGGCCCTCGCGCGCTCCCTCGTCACCGACCCCGAGGCGCTGGTCCTCGACGAGCCGACGTCCGCCGTCGACTCCCACACGGAGGCCCGCATCGCCCAGGGCCTGCGCGCCTTGCGCAACGGCCGCACCACGGTGGTCCTCAGTTCGTCACCGCTGCTGCTCGACCGCGCCGACCGCGTCGTGTTCGTGCACGAGGGCGAGGTGGCGGCGGTCGGTGAACACCGTGAACTGGTGCGCACCGAGCCCCGGTACCGCGCGGTGGTCACACGCGAGACGGACGAGGAGACGGCCACCCACGCCACCCACGCGAGAGCGGAGACGGCCGCCCATGCCCGCGCGGCTGCCGGGGCGCGCACCTGGACCGGTGCCGAGCCCGGCACCGCCTCCGGACCCGCGTCCGCCCCCGAGCTCGCCACCGAGATCGACATCGACATCGAGGAGTCGGCATGATCGGCGTAGCGCCACCGGCCTACGACCCGGCGACCCCCACCACGGCGCACACCCTGCCGGTCGGCGCCCCCGCCACGGTCCGCGCCTACGTCCGTGAGCTGTACCGGCGTCACCGTCGCGCCTTCCTGCTGCTGATCGGGGTGAACACGCTCGCCGTGGTCGCCTCCATGGCGGGCCCCTATCTGCTGGGCGGCGTCGTCCAGGACGTGGCGGACGGGACCGACGGGGCGGCTGCCGCCCTGCGCGACCTGCATCTGGAACGCACCATCGGCCTGTTCGCCCTGGCTCTCGTCGTCCAGGCCGTCTTCGTACGGCAGGTGCGGCTGCGCGGGGCGATGCTCGGCGAGCAGATGCTGGCGGACCTGCGCGAGGACTTCCTGGTGCGGTCCGTCGGACTGCCGCCGGGTGTCCTGGAGCGGGCGGGCACGGGTGACCTGCTGTCCCGGATCACCACCGACATCGACCGTCTCGCGAACGCGATGCGGGAGGCCGTGCCGCAGCTGTCCATCGGCGTCGTGTGGGCGGGGCTGCTCATCGGCGGCCTCGCGGTGACGGCGCCGCCGCTGGCCCCCGCGATCCTCGTCGCCGTGCCGGTCCTGGTGCTGGGGTGCCGCTGGTACTTCAAGCGCGCCCCCTCGGCCTACCGTTCGGAGGCCGCCGGGTACGCGGCCGTCGCGGCGGCGCTCGCGGAGACCGTCGACGCGGGGCGCACCATCGAGGCGCACCGGCTCGGCGCCCGGCGTGTGGCGCTGTCGGAGCGCCGGGTCAAGGAGTGGACCGCCTGGGAGCGCTACACGCTCTATCTGCGCTCCGTCTTCTTCCCGGTGATCAACGCCGTGCACGTCCTGGTCCTGCTGTCCGTCCTGCTCATCGGCGGCGTCTTCGTCCTCCAGGGCTGGATCGGGGTGGGCCAGCTGACGACGGGGGCGCTCATCGCCCAGATGCTGGTGGACCCCTTGGGACTGATCCTGCGCTGGTACGACGAGCTCCAGGTCGCCCAGGTGTCCCTGGCCCGCCTCGTCGGTGTGCGGGACATCGAGCCGGACGCCGGCGACGCCTCGGTCCTGCCCGACGGCCGCGACGTACAGGCGGACCAAGTGCACTTCGGCTACCAGGAGGGCGTGGACGTCCTGCGCCAGGTCTCCCTCGACGTCGCACCCGGCACCCGGCTCGCCCTGGTCGGTCCGTCCGGTGCGGGCAAGTCGACGCTCGGCCGGCTGCTCGCCGGGATCTACGCGCCCCGGCGCGGCCAGGTCACGCTCGGCGGCGCGGAGCTCTCGCGGATGCAGGCGGAGCGGGTGCGGGCCCACGTCGCCCTGGTCAACCAGGAGCACCACGTCTTCGTGGGCTCGCTCCGCGACAACCTGCGGCTGGCCAGGACCGGCGCCGAGGACGCCGAGCTGTGGGTGGCCCTGGGCGCGGTCGACGCCGACGGGTGGGCGCGCGCTCTCGCCGACGGTCTCGACACGGAGGTCGGCTCGGGCGGGGTGGCGCTCACCCCCGCACAGGCCCAGCAGATCGCGCTGGCCCGGCTGGTTCTCGCCGATCCGCACACGCTGGTCCTGGACGAGGCGACGTCGCTGCTCGACCCGCGCGCGGCGCGGAACCTGGAGCGCTCGCTCGGCCGTGTCCTCGACGGCCGCACCGTCGTGGCCATCGCGCACCGGCTGCACACGGCGCACGACGCGGACGTCATCGCCGTCGTGGAGGAGGGCCGGATCCGCGAGCTGGGCAGCCACGACGAACTGGTCGCGGCGGACGGGGCGTACGCGGCCCTGTGGCGCTCCTGGCACGGATAGCCGCCGCGACCCCGAGGGGTGGTGGGGTGCGGCCGGGCTCAGATGAAGTTGAGCGCGGCCGCGCACCCCACGCCGCCGAGCACCATGAAGGCGGGCATCAGCACCTTCAGCTCGACCCAGCTGCCCGCCCGGAACCGCATCACTTTGGGCGGCCCGATCGGGTACCAGCGCTTGCGGCCGATCGGGATGGGCCACAGGATCGGGCAGCCCGAGACGGTCAGCGCGTCCCCGATGTCGTGGATCAGCGCGCCGAGGACGATGGGCAGGCCCAGCCAGAGGTACTCCTGGCCCGGCTCCTCGAAGAGCCAGCCCGCGCCGTTGCCCGGCTGGTCCAGGATGCCGGCCAGGATCCAGGCGCTGGTCGCCGCGAGCAGCCACACCAGGACGTCGCTGCTGGAGCCGCGCGCGGCGCGCCAGAGCAGGCCCTCGATGGCGAGCACCATATGGACGAACAGGATCCCGAGGACGGTCCAGCGGCCGCCGTAGATCGCGGCGGCGGAGGTGCCCGCCCCTATGAGCACCGCCCACAGCCACGTGTGCGTCAGGGTGCGGTGACCGCCGGAGCGGCGCGGGTCGCCCTGCTTGCGGGTGGCCTTGTAGACGGCGTACGACAATGTGTCGACGATGCCGCAGACGGCCCGGGAGATCGGTCCGAAGGCGCGCGAGATGGTCGCCGACTTGTGGTCGAGGTCGGGGGCGAGGGCGGCACCCGCGCAGATCAGCGCTCCGACGAGAACCACTGGCCAGGGCATCGGGTGCCCCGCGGCCGCCGCGGCCGCGCCCACCCCCAGCCAGGCCGCCGCTCCTGACAGCGAGTGTGCCGGTCCCATCATGGTGGTGTTCCGCCCCATTCTTCTTATGTCGACGCCCGATCGCCCCCGTCGGGCCGTGCGCGTGCTGACGCTGCGTCGGCCACTCAGCGTAGCGTTCATGATCTTCGTACGGGCATCCGATTCCCTGATCGGGACAGAAGCCAGGCAAGATGGTGACGTGACCCTTATCGATCAGCTTCCGCAGACCGCCGACCCGGACGCCCTCTACGACGCCTTCGAGTCGTGGGCCACGGAGCGTGGTCTCACCCTCTATCCCCACCAGGAGGAGGCGCTGATCGAGGCGGTGTCCGGGGCGAACGTGATCGTCTCGACCCCCACCGGATCCGGCAAGAGCATGATCGCGGCCGGTGCGCACTTCGCCGCCCTCGCACGCGACGAGGTCACCTTCTACACGGCGCCCATCAAGGCGCTCGTCTCCGAGAAGTTCTTCGAGCTGTGCAAGCTGTTCGGCACGGAGAACGTCGGCATGCTGACCGGAGACGCGTCGGTGAACGCGGACGCGCCCGTCATCTGCTGCACCGCCGAGGTCCTCGCGTCGATCGCGCTGCGGGACGGCGCACAGGCCGACGTCGGCCAGGTCGTCATGGACGAGTTCCACTTCTACGCGGAGGGCGACCGCGGCTGGGCCTGGCAGATCCCGCTGCTCGAACTGCCGCAGGCGCAGTTCATCCTGATGTCGGCGACGCTCGGCGACGTCTCGATGTTCGAGAAGGACCTCACGCGCCGCACCGGCCGTCCGACCTCGGTGGTGCGCTCGGCGACGCGCCCGGTCCCGCTCTCCTACGAATACCGGCTGACCCCGCTGACGGAGACGCTGACCGAGCTGCTCGACACCCGGCAGGCGCCGGTCTACATCGTGCACTTCACGCAGGCGCAGGCTGTCGAGCGGGCGCAGGCGCTGATGAGCATCAACATGTGCACGCGCGAGGAGAAGGACAAGATCGCCGAGCTGATCGGCAACTTCCGCTTCACCACCAAGTTCGGCCGCAACCTCTCCCGTTACGTACGGCACGGCATCGGCGTGCACCACGCCGGCATGCTGCCCAAGTACCGTCGCCTCGTCGAGAAGCTGGCCCAGGCCGGTCTGCTGAAGGTCATCTGCGGCACCGACACCCTCGGCGTCGGGGTCAACGTCCCCATTCGCACGGTGCTGTTCACGGCCCTCACCAAGTACGACGGCAACCGCGTGCGCACGCTGCGGGCCCGCGAGTTCCACCAGATCGCGGGGCGCGCCGGACGGGCCGGGTTCGACACGGCCGGCTTCGTCGTGGCGCAGGCGCCCGAGCACGTCATCGAGAACGAGAAGGCGCTCGCGAAGGCCGGCGACGACCCGAAGAAGCGCCGCAAGGTGGTCCGCAAGAAGGCGCCAGAAGGCTTCGTCGGCTGGACGGAGAGCACCTTCGAGAAGCTGATCTCCTCCGACCCGGAGCCGCTGACCTCCCGCTTCCGCGTCACGCACACCATGCTCCTGTCGGTCATCGCCCGGCCCGGCAACGCCTTCGAGGCGATGCGCAAGCTGCTCGAGGACAACCACGAGCCGCGCAAGGCGCAGCTGCGCCACATCCGCCGGGCCATCGCGATCTACCGCTCCCT
Source organism: Streptomyces sp. SGAir0957 (assembly GCF_043523415.1). Taxonomy (NCBI): domain Bacteria; kingdom Bacillati; phylum Actinomycetota; class Actinomycetes; order Kitasatosporales; family Streptomycetaceae; genus Streptomyces; species Streptomyces sp. SGAir0957. Next base: position 7,173,541 of record NZ_CP027293.1, on the reverse strand, counting down.
GCTGGACGGCGGCATCGTCGAGAAGCTGGACCAGCCGGACCCGACGGGCCGCATCGTGCGGCTGACCGTCGACCTTCAGCAGGACTTCGCGCTGAACCAGCCGCTGTCGACGTTCGCCCTCGCCTCCTTCGACCTGCTGGACAAGGATTCGCCGTCGTACGCGCTCGACATGGTCTCGGTCGTGGAGTCCACGCTGGACGACCCGCGGCAGATCCTGCACGCCCAGCAGAACAAGGCGCGCGGCGAGGCCGTCGCCGCCATGAAGGCGGACGGGGTCGAGTACGAGGAGCGCATGGAGCGCCTCCAGGACATCTCGTACCCGAAGCCCCTGGAGGAGCTCCTCTTCCACGCGTACAACACCTACCGCACGAGCCACCCGTGGGTCGGCGACCACCCGCTGTCGCCGAAGTCCGTCATCCGCGACATGTACGAGCGGGCGATGACCTTCACGGAGTTCGTCTCCTTCTACGAGCTCGCGCGCACCGAGGGCATCGTCCTGAGGTACCTGGCGAGCGCGTACAAGACGCTCGACCACACGGTGCCCGACGACCTCAAGTCCGAGGACCTTGAGGACCTGATCGCCTGGCTCGGCGAGATGGTGCGCCAGGTCGACTCCAGCCTGCTGGACGAGTGGGAGCAGCTCGCCAACCCCGAGGTGATGACCGCCGAGGAGGCGCAGGAGAAGGCCGACCAGGTCAAGCCGGTCACGGCGAACTCGCGCGCGTTCCGCGTGCTGGTCCGCAACGCCATGTTCCGGCGCGTCGAACTCGCCGCGCTCGACGACGTCCAGGAGCTCGGCGAGATGGACGGCGACTCGGGCTGGGACGCGGACGCCTGGGGCGAGGCCATGGACAAGTACTGGGACGAGTACGAGGACCTCGGCACGGGCCCGGACGCCCGCGGACCCAAGCTGCTCATGATCGAGGAGGATCCGGAGCACGGCCTGTGGAAGGTCCGGCAGACGTTCGCCGACCCGGAGGGCGACCACGACTGGGGCATCAGCGCCGAGGTCGACCTCGCGGCCTCCGACGCAGAAGGCCGTGCGATCGTCCGGGTCACGGACGTTGGTCAGTTGTAGATTCCCGGCCGGGCGGACGCCATGGTCCGCCCGCGCCCACGCGCCGGAACCCTCCGGCCGCGCACACGAGAGAGAACCACCCATGACGAACCCTGCGGAACGGCTTGTCGACCTGCTCGACCTGGAGCAGATCGAGGTCAACATCTTCCGCGGACGCAGCCCCGAGGAGTCCCTGCAGCGGGTCTTCGGCGGGCAGGTCGCGGGCCAGGCCCTGGTCGCGGCCGGCCGCACCACGGACGGTGACCGTCCGGTGCACTCGCTGCACGCGTACTTCCTGCGTCCGGGCCGCCCGGGCGTGCCCATCGTGTACCAGGTCGAGCGGGTCCGTGACGGTCGCTCCTTCACCACGCGCCGGGTCACCGCCGTGCAGCAGGGTCGCACGATCTTCAATCTCACCGCCTCCTTTCACAAGCCCGAGGAAGGTGCCTTCGAGCATCAGTTGCCGCCGGCCCGGCAGGTGCCGGACCCGGAGTCGCTGCCGACCATCGCCGAGGAGATCAAGGGCCATCTCGGCGCTCTGCCGGAGGCGTTGCAGCGCATGGCGCGCCGCCAGCCCTTCGACATCCGCTACGTCGACCGGCTGCGCTGGTCGCCCGAGGAGATCGAGGCGGCGGAGCCGCGCAGCGCCGTGTGGATGCGTGCCGTCAGCCCGCTGGGTGACGATCCGCTGGTGCACACCTGCGCGCTCACCTACGCGAGCGACATGACGCTGCTCGACGCGGTACGTCTGCCGATCGAACCGCTGTGGGGCCCGCGCGGCTTCGACATGGCCTCGCTCGACCACGCCATGTGGTTCCACCGTCCCTTCCGTGCCGATGAGTGGTTCCTGTACGACCAGGAGTCGCCGATCGCCGTGGGCGGCCGGGGTCTGGCCCGTGGCCGGATCTACGACATCGAGGGGCGTCTGCTGGTCTCCGTGGTCCAGGAAGGTCTGTTCCGCAAGCTCCAGGGGTGACCGGCCCGGCGGGCGCTTGTTCGGCGGACGGTGCGCTCAAGCCGTGCGGTCGCTGACCCAGGCGTCAAGCTCTGCCGAGAAGCCGCCCCCACAGTCCTCGCGCCGGTTTGTCCTCCGCGGGGTGCGGGGTGAGCGCAGGCCGAGCGGTGTGCGGGGTGAGCGAGGGGTGCGGGGTGAGCGAGGGCTGTGGGACGGAGGCACTCTCCGCCCAGAGCTCGGCCGCGTCCCCCGCTTCGGGCGTCGTGGGCCGTGGAGCGGGCCGCAGTCGACGCGCCTCCGCCATGCTCAGGAGGAGGTTCGCCCTCAGCCAGCTGATCTCGTCCGGGTTGTCGGCGATCACGATGCGCTCGACGACCTGCGCCGTCGGCGAGTCGGGCGACCCGTACCAGGACTCCTCGGGCCGCAGATGCCGCAAGTAGGCGCGCTCGTACGGGCTCTCGACGAGTTCGGTGAGCTGGGCCGCGTCCAGGAGCGTCGCCATCGCGGCGGCCCGGTCCCAAGGATCACTGCTCTGGCCCAGGAGGTACCCCGCGTGCCGCGCCCGCCACCTCCTCGGCCGCAGATCCTCGCCCGTCGAGAGGCGGGCCCTGACCTTGTCCGGCGCGCGGCCGGTCAGCAGCGGCGCGTGCAGCTCCGAGGCGGCGAACTCCCGTAGCTCCTCGGCGAGGTACAGCCACACCACGGTGCGATAGCGGTTCAGGTAGAACTTCGCCGGGACGAGCAGACCCGCGCGGGCCAGCCGGGTGAAGCGGGTCGGCGGGATCTCCATGAGGAGGGCGCCCTCCGCCGTCCCCACCACCTTCACCTGCGCGAGCAGCGCCTCGGGAAAACCCTCGCTGTCGCGGATCCGCTCGATCTCGTCGCGCGGGACCCGGCGCCGGCCCCCGTCCGTCGCCGCGACCGTACGGATACGGCCGAGGCGTACGGCGAGATCGAACTCGCTGCGCTTGAGCCCCAGTTCCCGGGCGGCGCTGCCCTGGGGCCTGGTCATGATGGAGCCCTGCATGATGGTTCTCCCCCGTAGGTCGACGACCTCGGTCACGCTCCGTGACCGCTCGGGAAAACCGTAGCCCGTTTCCGAGAAATCCGTCCGGGCCTGTGGATAACTCTGCCGGACCCCCTCAACGCAACGACGTAACCGCAGGTCAGAGGTCGATCACGGAAGTTTGCCCCGGGTGCCGCGCGTCGACGGCCAGATGCTCCCCGACCCGGTTCACGAGCAGCGTCATCTCGTACGCGACCTGACCGATGTCGGCGTCGGCGGAGCTGAGCACGCACAGACAGCTACCGTCTCCGGCGGCGGTGACGAAGAGCACCGCGTCGTCGAACTCGATCATCGTCTGCCGCACGCCGCCGGCGTTGAAGTGGCGCCCCGAGCCCTTCGCGAGGCTGTGCAGTCCGGAGGAGACGGCGGCGAGATGCTCGGCGTCCTCGCGGCGCAGGTCCGTGCTGGCGCCCGTCACGAGGCCGTCGTTGGACAGGACCAAAGCGTGCCGCACATGTTCGACGCGTTGCGTCAGGTCGTCCAGTAGCCAACCGAGTCCCGCGTTCTGCACCATGATCCCGTCTCCCCGCTTCCTCTGGCTCCCCATGCCCCGGAGGGGACCGCTCCCCTGCCCGGAGGATCTCTCTCGCCAGCCTTCCCCACGGTCGGCGTCCGGGCAAGCAAGATGACCTCATGGCACACAAGATGACCGCTGAGGAATGGCATGCCTTCGTCTCCGAGGGCACGCGCACCGCGAAGCTGTCCACCGTGCGGGCCGACGGCAGCCCGCACGTGGCACCTGTCTGGTTCGTCCTGGACGGCGACGACATCCTGTTCAACACCGGCAAGGACACGGTCAAGGGCCGCAACCTGGCGCGTGACGGGCGCGTGGCCCTGTGCGTCGACGACGAGCGGCCGCCGTTCTCGTTCGTGACGGTCCAGGGCCGCGCCGAACTCAGCGAGGACCCGGTCGAACTGCTCGACTCCGCGACCCGGATCGGCGGCCGGTACATGGGCGAGGACCGCGCCGAGGAGTTCGGCAGGCGCAATGCCGTGCCGGGTGAACTCGTTGTCCGGGTACGGGTGGAGAAGGTCGTCGCCATGGGTGACATCGCCGACTGACCCGCGCCTGAGAAGAAGTTCACCGGCTGCCCGCCTCCCGTCCACGCGCGCGGGAGGCGGGTCGGCGCCCCGGCCGCGGTCAGTCCGCGGCTGCCGAGCGCCGGGCGCGCCCGGTCCCCGTACGGAGGTGCTCGGCAATCCTGTCGACCAGGCGGGCCATCTCGTAGGCGACAAGGCCGATGTCGGCGGTCACGTCGCTGAGGACTGCAAGGCAGGAGCCGCCTCCCGTGGCGGCCACGAAGAGGAAGCCGCCGTCCATCTCCACCATGGTCAGCCGAGCGCCTCCCGTGCCGAAGCGTCGCCCCGTGCCCTTGGCGAGGTTGTTGAACCCGGAGGCGACGGCGGAGAGATGCTCGGCGTCCTCGCGGCCGAGCCCGGAGGACGCGCCGGCGGGCAGGCCGTCGTTGGACAGGACGAGGGCATGGCGCAACTCGGGCACTCGGTGTGCCATGGCGTCGAGGAGCCCGTCGAGTGCGGTGGAGCGGCGGGTCACCGCAGGGGCGGCCGAGTCTTTGATCATCTCGGGTCTCCTTCACTGTGATCGCCGCCGGGCGGACGTCCGCCGCCTCTGACCCACCCGTCCAGGAAGGACTTCATACGGGCCCGTGCCTGCTCCGGGCTGCGCTCACCCCGGTCCTGTACGCGCGCGGGCGCGGTGCGGGGGCCGGGGCGCTCCCGCAGTTGGGGCACGAGGCTCGCCTGACGTACGCGCCGCGGCAACTCGTTCGCGGGCGGGAAGGTGGTAGGGGCGAAGTGAGTGTCCATGGGCGCTGCTTCCGCTCGGGCACGCGCGCGTAGCGGCGCAGTTCTGGCAGATGGGGGTCGCGACCCGGCAAGCTAGTCATGACGGGGGCGCACAACGGGAGCGCGTTTCGAAAGCTGCTGCGATATGACGGAGATCCTCCAGCAACGTTCGCCTTCACGCCGTCTTCGAACCCTCTTCGAACCACATTCGAACCGAACTCGAACTGCCCTGCGCTGCCGCGGCGCGGCAGAGGTGAACGCCGAGGCCACCACGTGCCCAGCACGGCGGGGCGCCGCCCGTGGGTGGGCCGCGTCATCATGGGCTCCATGAACGATGACCACGCGCGCGTGCAGGAGTTCTTCGCGGCCCGTGCCGCCGACTGGGACACCCGTTTCCCCGACGACGGTCCCGCCTACGCCGCCGCGGTGGCCGCCCTCGGGCTTCGCCATGGCGACAAGGTGCTTGACGCGGGATGCGGCACCGGCCGTGCGCTGTCGCCGCTGCGGGCGGCCGTGGGACCGTCCGGGGTGGTGCTCGGCGCCGACCTGACGTGGGCCATGCTGGAGGCCGCCGCACGGCCGGGCGGGACCACGAGGGTCACCTGTTGCGCGCGGACGTGGCGCGTCTGCCGCTGGGCACGGCGACGCTGGACGCGGTGTTCGGGACCGGGCTCGTGTCGCACTTGTCGCACCCGGCGGACAACATGCGTGAGCTGGCGCGCGTGGTGCGGCCCGGTGGGCTGCTCGCACTGTTCCATCCGATCGGGCGCAAGGCTCTCGCCGCGCGACATGGACGGGAGTTCACCCCTGATGACCTACGGGCGGAGCCCAATCTCCGCTCGCTGCTTGTTGGTTCCGGCTGGCGCATGACCTCGTACACCGACGAGGAGACTCACTTCCTGGCGCTGGCGGTGCGCACGGACTGAGCTCGCCAAGCAGTGTGCGGCCATGAAGGCCGCGCCCACCAGCCCCCGACGGCCGCCGCGAACGCATCCGCATTGTCGAACATTGCCGACCGGCCCCGCGCCGACCCTCTTCTGCCACCATGCAAGAAGCACCATGAAGGCACCATGGAGCCGACTCCGCGACGTGTGAGGGAAGTTCGTGGGACGGCTCCCCTTCGGGGCATCGGCCGGGGACGGTGACGCACATGCTCAACAGGGTCCGGAAGTCCTGGAGCACCTGGCGCAGGAAGGCCGCTCGCCGCGAGGAGCGCCGGCGCAATGAGCAACGGTCCGCGCGCAAGGCACGTCGGCCGACCGAAGGGCAGCGCCGACCGCACAACCTGTTCGAGGCGGCGGCCGCGTATGTGGCGGCCTGTGCCGAGGACGACCAGGAGCGGATCGACGAGGCCGAGGGCTGGGTGGAGCCGAGCGCGCTGGTCTTCGGCGTCAACGAGCTGGCATGCCGGGCGCTCATCGTCCTCGCGCGCGAGCGGGACGAGTCGCCGCGTGCGGTGGCGCGCACCCTCCTCGGCCTGCCCGCGGCCTGACGCGCGTTGACGGGGAGGCGCGCCCTGGCGTCGCCTCCGCGGTCCGGCACGAGAACCACACGGATTCCACACGCGATGTCGACATGTCCCCGACAGAGCCACCGGTGTCGGCGTGTCGCGCACTTTTCCTGGTCACCGCCCCTGTACGGCGTCGACCACGACTGACTAAGGTCACGCCGACGGACCGAAGCTCAGGGGAGGTAGGCATGGCCGCGACGGACGACGCTGTCGCCACCGAGGACGACGCGCTGTACGTACTGACGGCGCTGTTGCTCACTCCGGCGACGTTCCCCAGCGTGCTGGGCGACGACTACCCCGAGGCGTGCGCCGCCCTGGGACTCGCGCCGCTCGCCGACGGCTACGGGCTGGTCCTCGGCCAGGACGGCCAGGGCGCGCGCTGGACTGTTGTCGTGGACGACGTGTCCCTCGTCGCCGTGGCCATCGCCTCCTGGGACTGCGGCATGGAGTACGACCTCTCCCCCGACGAGAAGAGCATGATCGCCGCGTTGCCCGGCTGGCCGCTCGCGCTGGCGGTGGCCGCACCGAACGTTCCCGCGCCCCACGATCCGGAGCCCGATACGGAAAGCGCCGAGTCGGCGCCTCTCTGCCCGCCGGACACGGACACCTGGGGCCCGGCGCAGCGGCGCCTGGGAGCGGACGAGATAGCCCTCCAGTGGGCTTCCTGGCGGTCGCAGCTCGACGACGACCAGTTCGCGTCGGGCTCTGAGGCCGAGAAGGCGAGGGGGGACGCGGAGACGCCGTCCGCCCCGTCGGGCAGTTCGCACGAGGGCGTCCGGCGTGTCCTGGCCGAGGCCCGCTCCTACGTGGACACTCCCCCGCCTCTCGGTCGCGTGCGGTCGGCGTTCGCGTCGGGCGGCGCCCGTACGCTGCGCGCCGACGGTCCCGGCTGGTCGATGGTTGCGCGTACGGACGACATCGCGTTCATCCTGCTCGACGACGAGCCGGGCGAGGTGTTGCCGGTCGGCCGTGGTCCGGAGCTGCCCGGCCTGCTGGAGGCGCTCGACAAGATGGCCGTCCGGCCCGCCTGAGCCGCCGCCCCACATAGGGGGCGAGTCCCGCATGTGCTCCCCACCCATGGAGCAGCGCGGCCTCCCCCTCGACGATGAGGCCTCTTCCCGCCACTTCGAGGAGGCCCGCTCATGCGCACGCCCGGAACCGTTCCCTTGTTGGCCGCAGCATTGTTGGCCCTGGCCGCTTCCGGGCCGCAGGCCGCGAGCGCGGCTCCCGCGCACGGGGGCCACTGCGCCGGGTCGCCCCACGCGCGCGTGCCGGGCGCGCAGCTGCAACAGCGGGCCTGTCTGGACGACCTGACGACCGCCGGGCTCGCGGGCACCCCGTACACCGACATGGCCGACCAGGCCGGACTGACGGCGACAGGGACGAGGAACCCGTCCGGTGTGCCCGGCACCCAGTTCGACGGGTACTTCGGGGACGACTCCCGCACGAACACGACGCATGGCTGGAACCACGACGCCCAGTTCGTGATCCGCCTGCCGGACCGCTGGAACGGCGGCCTGGTGGTCACCGCCGCTCCGGGCAACCGCAAGCAGTACGCGACCGACACGGCGATCTCCGACCGGGTCCTCGCCCAGGGCTACGCGTACGCGGCGACCGACAAGGGCAACACCGGGCCGAACTTCTACCGGGACGGCACCCGCCCCGGCGACGCCGTCACCGAATGGAACGAACGCACCACCCAGCTCACGCGCGCCGCGCGGAAAGTGGTGGCCCAGCACTACGGTTCCGCTCCGCGGCGCACGTACATGACCGGCATCTCCAACGCGGGCTATCTCACGCGCTGGCAGCTCGAGAACCACCCGGAGCTGTTCGACGGCGGGGTCGACTGGGAGGGCGTCCTGTGGACGGCGGAGGGGCCGAACCTGCTGACGTCCCTGCCGACGGCCGTGGCGCTCGGCCAGGGGGCCGCCGACGCGGACGACATGTACGCGGCCGGCTTCGCCCGCGGCTCGGAATTCTTGTGGCCCTACCACCAGAAGGCGTACTGGGGGCTCACGCAGAAGGCGTACCGCGCCGAGTTCGACCCCGCCTACGACCGTGACTGCCCCGGCACGTCCGCCGGTTCGACGACGGAGGAGATCCTCGCCCCGTGCGCGTCCGACGCCTCGTACGACTATGCGACGCGTCCCTCGTCGGTGCACAGGGCGGTCGCGCGCGTGGCCCTGACCGGGCGGATCGGGAAGCCGCTGATCACCCTCCAGGGCGACCTGGACACCTTGCTGCCGATCGCGACGGACGCCGACGTGTACCGGCGCATGGTCGACGCGCGGGGCCGCGGCCGGCTGCACCGCACGTACACGATCCAGGACGGCACGCACACCGACGGCCTCTACGACACCTTCCCGGACCGGCTGCGGCCGATCCTGCCGTGCTACCGGGACGCCTTCAACGCCCTCACCCAGTGGGCGCAGGACGGGACGGAGCCGCCCGCGGACCGGACCGTCGGGCGGCCCGCGAGCGGTGACGTCGTCGACACGTGCTCGGTACGGGCGTCCTAGCGGCCGATCTCCTTGCGCGTGACGCGGCGGAGCCTGCGCCGCTGCGAGGGGTCGAGCATCAGGTACGCCGCGGTGGGCACGCCCAGCACGATGAGCAGGGCCGCCCACCACGGCAGCCAGATCAGCAGGATGATCCCGGCCGCCACGCCTCCCGCGGCGATCTTCGCGTTCCTCGACATGTGTGTGGCCTCCTTCGGAGCGGCTCGCCCTCGGACGAGTGGGGCGAGTTCGCCTCTGTTGTGAGAAACGGGTCCACGACGTCCACGGTTCCGGCGCCCGACCCTGACGCGACCCTGATCCCGCGCCCTGAGACGCCACCGGGACGTGGGTCAGATGTCGGCGCGCAGCGGCTCTCCCACTTCATACATGTGGCGCAGCGCCTGGCGATAGGAGTCGACCAGACCGGTCTCGGTGAACGGGACGCCCAGGCGTGCGCAGTGCGCTTTCACCATGGGCTGGGCAAGGCGCAGGTGGGGTCGGGGCATGCTCGGGAACAGGTGGTGCTCGATCTGATAGTTGAGACCGCCGAGGAACCAGTCGGTCAGGGCACCGCCCTCGATGTTGCGCGAGGTGAGGACCTGGCGCCGCAGGTGGCCCCACTTGTCGCCGTCCGGGTCGGGCATCTCCATGCCCTTGTGGTTGGGCGCGAAGGCCATTCCCAGGTGGAGTCCGAACAGGGCCTGGTGCAGTGCGGCGAAGGCGAGGGCGTGGCCGAGCGGCATGGTGGTCAGCAGCAATGTCACGTAGACGACGACATGGGCGACGAGAAGGGTCCCTTCGACCAGGCGCTCACGTCCGCTCTGCCGCCTGAGGTCCCGGAAACCGGACACCTTCAGGGCGAGCCCTTCGAGCAGGGTGAGCGGAAAGAACAGCCATGCCTGGTGGCGGGTGAGCCAGCCGCGGAAGCCCACGCGCGTGGCCGCTTGTTCGCTGGTGAAGACGAGGACGTCGGCGGCGACGTCGGGGTCCTTGTCGATGTGGTTCGGGTTCGCGTGGTGTTTGGCGTGTTTGTCGTTCCACCACGCGTAGCTCATGCCCAGCAGCAGGTTGCCGTGGACGAGGCCGATGACGCGGCTCACGGACCGGTTGCCGGTGATCTGCGCGTGCCCCGCGTCATGACCGATGAACGCCGTGCGTGCGCCGAGGACCGCCAGGACGGGCGCCAGGGCGAGGACCCACCAGGAGGCGCCGGTGAACGCCATGCCGGTGACCACTCCGGCCAGGGCGAGGGCGTTGACGACGATGGTGCGTACGTACCAGCCGGTGCGCCGGTCGAGCAGGCCCTGCCCCTTGATGTCACGCAGCAAGGGCGTGAACTCGCTGCCGCCTTCGGGCGAGGACGGACGTGCGCCAGTTCCTGTGGCGTTTTCCGGCAGGGGGACAACGGCCAGGGCCATGGCGGTACTCCGGTCTGTGGGAGGGAGGTCGAGGCGGCGGGCCGCGAACCTGGCCCGACCTCGAAAAACCTACGAACGGCGGACCTTGGTCGGCCATGGCGCCATCACCCGGCCACGACAGGGGGCCAGCCCACCCGGGCGGTGGGGGCAGCCCCACCCTTAGGGGTCAAGTGACTTAGAACACTCCTTGGGGCCGCCCCATTGGGTTGACCGCCGTGTACCCTCGCGTCTTCCAGGGCGAGTAGTCAAACTTGAGGAATACGAGGCAGCTGCCATCTCCGCGTACACGCATCCCGCACCCACCCTTGCCGAGACCGCCGAACTCGCACGCTGCCGCGCGGTGTTCACGCCGGGCGATCCGGCGCGCACCTCGAGCGTGGCCTTCTGGCGGCCGGACGGTGGCCAACCGCCCCTCCCGGAGGCGGGCAGCCTCGTGGAGCTTGCGCTGGCCCTGCCCGGCGACGACGGGATCGCGCCGATGACCGTCACCGCCGTCGCGCTGCCCGTACGGTCCGCGCTCGCGGTGCTCACGCGCGCGCGTGCGGCAGCGCAGGCGGACCCGACGACGGCCTTCTGGGGCGCGGCCGCCCTGCTCGCGCTGCAACTCGCCGCGCGGGGACTCCTCCTGCCCGGATTGAGCGGCGACGACCACGATGCCTGGCGCGCCGGACCGCTGCGCCCCGTGGACCTCGAGCGGCTGCGGGAGCTCGCGGCGGCCATGCCGGCCGAGGCACGCGCGGTTCCGCTGGAGGGTCACGAGCCGCTGCGCCTGCACGCGCCCGAACGGTTGCTGCGCGCCTTCCTCGACGCGGTGGCCGACACCCTGCCGCGCTCCCCCGCCGCCCCGCTCGCGGCGGGCGCCCCCGCGTTCGCGGCACGCCCTCCGCAGCGAACCCCCGAACTGCGCGCCTGGGCTGCCGACGTGGCCGCCGGGCACGACGCCGGGGTGCGGATCTCGCTGCGCGTCGAAGTGCCGGGGCTCGCCCAGGTCACCGACGGCGAGACCCTGCTGCCGTTCCGCGCCGTGCTGCAGATGCACAGCGTCGGCGACCCCACCCTCGTGGCGGACGCGGCCCAGGTGTGGGCGGGTACCGGTGCGGCGGGCAAGTCGTTCGGGGTGCAGGCGCGGATGGACGCGCTCCTGGCCCTACGGCGCGCCGCGCGCGCGTGGACGCCGCTCACCCCGCTCCTGTCGGCGTCCGTCCCGGACGCCGTGGAACTGGCCGACGACGAGGTCACCGAACTGCTCGGTGAAGGGGCACGCGCCCTGTCCGCGGCGGGCGTCGAGGTGCACTGGCCCCGGGAGATGGCGCGCAAGCTGACGGCCCGCGCGGTGATCGGGCCGCCCGAAGGCGGGCCGGAGGCGCTCTCCTCGGACACCCCGTCGTTCCTGTCGGCGGACGCGCTCCTGGCGTTCGACTGGCGGTTCGCCCTGGGCGGCCAGGAGTTGAGCCGCGAGGAACTGGACCGGCTCGCCGAGGCCGGCCGGCCCGTCGTGCGCCTGCGCGACCAGTGGGTGATCGTCGACCCTGGTGAGGCCCGCCGCGCCCGCGCGCACGAGGACCGGAAGGTGACGCCGGTCGACGCGCTCAGCGCCGTTCTGACGGGCTCCACGGAGATCGACGGCCGCCAGGTCGAAGTGGCGCCCACCGGCTGGCTGGCGGCGCTCAGGGACCGCCTCGCGGACCCCGAGGGCCTGGACCCGGTCGGCCAGCCGGCCGCGCTCGCCGCCACCCTGCGCGACTACCAGCTGCGCGGACTGAACTGGCTCGCCCGCATGACCTCCCTCGGCCTCGGCGCCTGCCTGGCCGACGACATGGGGCTCGGCAAGACGATCACGCTGATCGCCCTGCACCTGCACCGGCAGACCGCGCGGGAGACCGCGGGCCCCACGCTCGTGATCTGCCCGACCTCCCTCATGGGCAACTGGCAGCGCGAGATCGAGAAGTTCGCGCCCGGCACCCCCGTACGCCGCTTCCACGGCGGCCGCCGGTCCCTGCAGGACCTGGCGCCGGGCGAGTTCGTGCTCACCACGTACGGCACCATGCGCCTGGACGCCGCCCAACTGGCCGCACAAGGCTGGGGCATGGTCGTCACGGACGAGGCGCAGCACGTGAAGAATCCGCACTCGGCCACCGCCAAGGAGCTGCGCACCATCGGCGCCCGCGCGCGCGTGGCGCTCACCGGCACCCCGGTCGAGAACAACCTCAGTGAGCTGTGGGCCATCCTCGACTGGACCACGCCGGGGCTCCTGGGCCGCCTGGGCACCTTCCGCACCCGCTACGCGAAGGCCGTCGAGAGCGGCAAGGACCCGGCCGCCGCCGAGCGCCTGGCGAAGCTCGTCCGCCCCTTCCTGCTGCGGCGCCGCAAGTCGGACCCGGGGATCGCCCCCGAACTGCCGCCCAAGACGGAGACCGACCGAGCCGTGCCCCTCACCAAGGAGCAGGTCGGGCTCTACGAGGCCGTGGTGCGCGAGACGCTCGCGGAGATCGCCGGGGCCGACGGCTTCGAGCGACGCGGCCTGATCGTCAAGCTGCTCACGGCCCTCAAGCAGATCTGCAACCACCCCGCGCAGTACCTGAAGGAGGACAAGCCGCGCATCTCCGGCCGCTCCGGCAAGCTGGAGCTCCTCGACGAACTCCTGGACACCATCCTGGCCGAGGACGCGAGCGTCCTCGTCTTCACGCAGTACGTGCAGATGGCCCGCCTTGTCGAGCGTCACCTGGCACAGCGCGGCATTGCGTCGCAGTTCCTGCACGGCGGCACGCCCGTGGCGGGACGGGAAGCCATGGTGCGCCGCTTCCAGGACGGCGAAGCGCCCGTCTTCCTGCTGTCCTTGAAGGCTGCCGGCACCGGACTCAACCTCACGCGCGCGGAGCACGTCGTGCACTACGACCGCTGGTGGAACCCGGCGGTGGAGGCACAGGCCACCGACCGCGCGTACCGCATCGGACAGACCCGACCCGTGCAGGTGCACCGGCTGATCACCGAGGGCACCATCGAGGACCGCATCGCGGAGATGCTGCTGCGCAAAAGGGAGTTGGCGGACGCCGTGCTGGGAGCGGGCGAGTCGGCGCTGACGGAACTGACCGATGCCGAACTGGCCGACCTGGTCAAACTGCGAGGGGGCGCCCGATGAGTGACATCCACGACGAGTACGACCATGACGCCGTTGTCACGGACCCGGGCGAGGAGCGCACGTTCGCGGCGTTGCCCGCGACGGGCGGGCGGAGCTTCGCCCAGACGTGGTGGGGGCTGGCCTGGCTGAAGGCCCTGGAGGACACGGCGCTCGACCTGAAGCAGCTCAAGGCGGGCCGCAGGCTGGCGCGGGCGGGGGCGGTCGGCGCCGTGTCGGTGCGTCCGGGCCGCATCACCGCGGTGGTCGAGGACCGCGGCGGCGCCGTGCACCGGTCGGACGTGCTGTTGCAGCGGCTCGACGAGGACGACTGGGACCGCTTCCTCGGGACGGCCGTCGAACGGGCCGGACACATCGCGGCCCTCCTGGACCGCGACATGCCGCCGCACCTGGTGGAGGACGCCGCCGCTGCCGGTGTCGAACTCCTCCCCGGCATCGGGGATCTGGAGCCGCGCTGCGACTGCGACGCCTGGGACCACTGCGCGCACACGGCCGCGCTCAGCTACCAACTGGCGCGCCTGCTCGACCAGGACCCGTTCGTGCTGCTCCTGCTGCGCGGGCGCGGCGAGCGTGCGCTGCTCGACGAGATCCAGGCACGTACGGCCGCGCGCGCCGAACCGGAGTCCGCGGCACCGCCCGAGGCGGAAGGGGAGGACGCGGCCGAGGCTTACGCGTCCGCCCTTGTGCTGCCGCCGTTGCCTCAGCCGCCCGTCCTGCCGGCCGAGCCGGGGGTGCCGCCGTCCCTGGACACGGAGACGGCTCCCCCCGCGGGCACGGACGTCGCCGCGCTCGGGTTCCTGGGCGCGCAGGCCGCCGCGGAGGCGCACAGGTTGCTGGCGGACGCGCTCTCGCACGGGCACGAACAGCGCGCGCCCTGGCCGGAGCCGACCGTCGCGGAGGACGCCGTGCGGCTGGCCGCCGCGCATCCTGAGCGGCACATCTTCGGGCGACTCGCCGAGGGATCCGGCCGGGACCGGGAAGGTCTGGCGCTCGCGGTGCGCGCCTGGGAGCACGGCGGTGCCGCCGCGCTCGCCGTCCTGGAGGACGAGTGGACCCCGGACGCGGAAACCGCCGCACGCGCGCGTGCCGCGCTCGAAGCGGCCTGGGAACCGGACGAGCGGCCCGCGCTCAAGGCCGCCCGGGCCCGCTGGACGGTCTCGGGCGTGCCCGCCCAACTGCGCCTGGGCCGCGACGGACGCTGGTGGCCCTACCGCAAGGAGCGGGGACGCTGGGCCCCGGCGGGCCCGGCCACGTCGGACCCGGCGTCGGCGCTGGCCATGGCGCTGGAGGCGGGCGAGGAGTAGCGCCGAGGCGGCGCGGGCCCGAGAAGCCTCTCCGCGCCGCCCGTGCGGGCCGGGCACAGCCCGTAGCCCCGCGATGCCCGCGCGGCTCCGGCACAGCCACACATCAACCCATGGCGCACGCGTGGACCCGGCACAGCCACACGACAACCGACGACGCACGCGCGGACCCGGCACAGCCCGTACCGCGGCGAGCTCGGCGCAACCGCACCGCCGGGCCCGCCCGAGAGAACCTCTGGCCCTAGCGGATCGGCATGCCGGACAGCGTGCGGGCGATGACCAGGCGCTGGATCTCGCTCGTGCCTTCGAAGATCGTGTAGATCGCCGCGTCGCGGTGCATGCGCTCCACGGGGTACTCGCGGGTGTAGCCATTGCCGCCGAGGATCTGGATCGCCTGGGCGGTGACCTTCTTGGCCGTCTCGCTCGCGAACAGCTTCGACATGGAGCCCTCGGCGTTCTCGAACTTCTTGCCCGTGGTCCCCATCCAGGAGGCGCGCCACACCAGCAGCCGCGCGGCGTCGATCTGCGTCCGCATGTCGGCCAGCTGGAAGGCGACGCCCTGGTTGTCGATGATCGGGCGGCCGAACTGCTCGCGCGTCTTGGCGTACTCCAGCGCCTCCTCGTAGGCGGCACGGGCGGTGCCGACCGCCATGGCACCGACGGCCGGGCGCGACGCCTCGAAGGTCGCCATGGCGGCGTTCTTCACGCGCTCGCCGCCCTTCTTGGCCTTCTCACGCGCGCGGGCGAGGCGCTCGTCGAGCTTGTCCTTGCCGCCGAGCAGACAGGAGCCGGGCACCCGGACGTTCTCCAGGACGACCTCGGCGGTGTGCGAGGCGCGGATGCCGTGCTTCTTGAACTTCTGCCCCTGGGACAGGCCCGGCGTGTTCGGCGGGACGATGAAGGAGGCGTGGCCCTTGGAGCCGAGCTCGGGGTCGATGGAGGCGACGACCACATGGACGTTGGCGATGCCGCCGTTGGTCGCCCACGTCTTGGTGCCGTTGAGGACCCACTCGTCCTTGGCCTCGTCGTAGACGGCCCGGGTGCGCATGGCGGCGACGTCGGAGCCCGCGTCCGGCTCGGAGGAGCAGAAGGCGGCCACCTTCACGTCGTTCACGTCGCCGTACATCTGCGGGATCCAGGTGCCGATCTGCTCCTCGGTGCCGTTGGCGAGGACGCCCACCGCGGCAAGGCCTGTGCCGACGATCGACAGGGCGATGCCCGCGTCGCCCCAGAACAGCTCCTCCATGGTCATCGGGATGCCGAGACCGGACGGGTCGAAGAACTGCTGGGCGTAGAAGTCGAGGGAGTAGATTCCGAGCTTGGACGCTTCCTGGATGACCGGCCAGGGGGTCTCCTCGCGCTCGTCCCACTCGGCGGCCGCGGGGCGGATCACATCGGCGGCGAAGCCGTGAAGCCAGTCACGGACCTCCTTCTGCTCGTCGTTGAGATCCATCGTGAACTCGGCCATGACCCCTCCAGGACTGCGGACACTGCATATGTTACTTACGGTAACAGGAGTCTGTTACCGACCAGTAGACCATGTCAACCTCCGAGCGCACGTTCGATACCGGTCTGGGCGCGGGTGTTACCTTTCGCGGTGCGTCAAGCAATCGCACGGGCGGGGAGACCTCATGGAGACCACACAGCGGACCGATCAGCGCGCGGAGCAGCAGTCCGCCGCGGAGCGCCGGCGGCGCGAGCTGCTCGAGGCGGCGGACCGCGTGGTGCTCCGGGACGGTCCGGGCGCCTCGATGAACGCGATCGCGGCCGAGGCCGGCATCACCAAGCCGATCCTGTACCGGCACTTCGGCGACAAGGGCGGCCTGTACGCCGCTCTCGCCACCCGCCACACGGACGCGCTGCTCTCGTCCTTGCGGGCCGCGCTCGACGCGCCCGCGGAGCGCCGTGAGCGCGTGGAGGCGACCCTGGACACCTACCTTGCGGCGATCGAGGCCAGACCTCAGGTCTACCGGTTCCTGATGCACCCGGCGGAGGGGTCGCCCGGCGACTCCGGGTTCGACGTGGGCCGCCACTCGGCGCCTCTCCTGCGCCGCATGGGCGAGGAGCTGGCCGACGTCATAGAGGAACGTGTCGACCTCGGCCCGGCCGGTCAGCAGCTCGCCCGCGTGTGGGGCCACGGGATCGTCGGCATGATGCACGCCGCCGGCGACTGGTGGCTCGGCGAACGGCCGTGCACGCGCGCCGAATTGGTGCAGGGCCTCGCCGACCTCCTCTGGGGACGCCTCGCCGCCGCGGGCGACAAGGTGGGCGGGCCCGGCTTCTGAGAGCCCGCGAGACGCTCTGAGCCCGGGCGAAGCTTTGAGCCCGGGAGAGGCTTCTGAACCCGGGCGAGGCCCTGCACCCGGGTGAGGCTCTGCCCGCAGGCAGCAGACAGATTCAGCGGTCCCGCGCCCAGGGCGCCCGCGCCGCCTTGCGCAGCACCCGCCGTCTGCGCCAGCCGGTGACCCGGTCCGTGTACGTACGGCCCTCCAGGTGGTCGCACTCGTGCTGGAGGCACCGGGCGAACCAACCTGTGCCGTGAATCACCAAAGGGGCGCCCGTCGCGTCGAAGCCCTCCACGCGCGCGTGGTCGAAGCGCGGCGTGCCCGCTTCGAGGCCCGGGAGCGACAGACAGCCCTCGGGGCCGCGGATCACGTCGCCGTCGGCCTCGACCAGGCGCGGGTTGACGACATGTCCGATGTGCCGCACATCGTCGTCGTCCTCGCAGTCGTATACGAAGACCCGCGAGGATGCGCCGATCTGGTTGGCGGCCAGGCCGACGCCCTGGGCCGCGTACATGGTGGCGAACATGTCCTCGACGAGGTGCGCGAGGCCGGGACCGAAGTCCGTGACCTTGGCGCAGGGTTGGTGCAGCACGGGATCGCCGAGCAGCGTGAGGGGTCGTACGCGCCCGGAAGCGCCCTGGATCGAGCCGTGTCGCATGGCCGTAAGGGTACGGTCCGCAGGGCACCCCGATCCGCCGGTGGTGCCGGAGTTCGGGCTTGTCAGAGGATCTCGATAGGCTGAGGCCGGAAAGCGATGCCCGGGGCAGGCGCGGCGCCGTACGCAAGGAGGACCCAGGAATGTCAGGCAACTCGGAGTCGATGACTCCGCGGGCCAAGCTGGCCGTGACGGCCGGGAAGGCCGCGGCCGCGGTGTCACGGGCGGCGGGCCGCGGCAGCGGATCGGTGATCGGCGGCAAGGTCGCGCTCAAGTTCGACCCCGAGCTGCTCGGACGGCTCGCCCAGCATCTCGACGTGGTGCTCGTCTCCGCGACGAACGGCAAGACGACGACCACGCGACTGATCGCCGAGGCGCTGCGGGCCAGCGGCCCGGTCGTGTCGAACGCGCTGGGCGCGAACATGCCGGCCGGTATCACCTCCGCCCTCGCCGGCGGCTCGGATGCCAAGTTCGGCGTCATCGAGGTCGACGAGAAGTACCTGGCGGGCGTCGCGCGCGACACCGCGCCCAAGGCGATCGCCCTGCTGAACCTCTCGCGCGACCAGCTCGACCGTGCCGCCGAGACCCGCATGCTCGCCGAGAAGTGGCGCGAGGGCCTGGCCGGCTCCAAGGCCATCGTGATCGCCAACGCGGACGACCCGCTCGTGGTGTGGGCCGCCTCCTCCTCGCCGAACGTGGTGTGGGTCGCGGCGGGCCAGGAGTGGAAGGACGACGCCTGGTCCTGCCCGGCGTGCGGCGGCGTGATGCAGCGCCCCGGCGACGACTGGTTCTGCGGCGAGTGCGGCTTCCGGCGCCCCACCGCGAGCTGGGCGCTGCAGGGTGACTACGTCCTGGACCCGCACGGCTCCGCGTGGCCGATCCACCTCCAGCTGCCGGGCCGCGCCAACAAGGCGAACGCGGCGTCCTCGGCCGCCGTCGCCGCCTGCTTCGGTGTGCCGCCGCAGGTCGCCCTGGAGCGCATGTACCAGGTGCAGGCCGTGGCCGGTCGCTACGACGTCGTGCAGTTCCAGAACCGAGACCTGCGGCTGCTGCTCGCGAAGAACCCCGCGGGCTGGCTCGAAACGTTCACTCTGATCGACCCGCCGCCGACCCCGGTGATCCTGTCGGTCAACGCGCGCGGGGCGGACGGCACCGACACCTCCTGGCTGTGGGACGTCGACTACACGCGCCTCGCCGGCCACCCGATCTGCGTGATCGGTGACCGCAAGCTCGACCTCGCGGTGCGCCTGGAGGTCGCGAACCTGGAGTTCCGGGTCTGCGAGACGCTCGACGAGGCGGTGCAGCTGTCCCCGCCCGGACGGATCGAGCTCATCGCCAACTACACGGCGTTCCAGGACGTCCGCCGCCGCGTGGGCAACTGACCGGACCAGACGAGGACCAGCTAAGGATCATGAGCATGAGCGACAACAGCCTGCGTCTGGTGTGGGTCTACCCCGACCTGCTGAGCACCTACGGCGACCAGGGCAACGCCCTGGTGGTGGAGCGCCGCGCGCGTCAGCGCCGCCTCCAGGTCGAGCGGTACGACGTGCGCAGCGACCAGCCGGTGCCGACCTCCGGCGACATCTACCTGATCGGCGGCGGCGAGGACCGGCCGCAGCGCCTTGCGGCCGAGCGGCTGCGCCGCGACGGCGGTCTGCAGCGCGCGGTGGGCAACGGGGCGATCGTCTTCTCCGTGTGCGCCGGGTACCAGATCCTCGGCCACGAGTTCATCAACGACCTCGGTGAGCGCGAGCCGGGTCTCGGCCTGCTCGACGTCGTCTCCACGCGCGGCGAGGGCGAGCGGTGCGTCGGTGACGTCCTTGGTGACATCGACCCGAACCTGGGGCTTCCGCCGCTGACCGGGTTCGAGAACCACCAGGGCGTCACGCACCTCGGCCCGTCCGCGCGCCCGTTCGCCCGCACCCGGATCGGCAAGGGCAACGGCACGGGTGACGGCACCGAGGGCGCCTTCAACGACACGGTGTTCGGTACGTATATGCACGGACCCGTCCTTGCGCGGAACCCGCTGATCGCCGATCTGCTGCTGAAGCTGGCGCTCGACGTCAACGCGCTTCCTCCGGTGGATGACCAGTGGTACGAAGCGCTCCGCAATGAGCGCATTGCTGCCGCTACCGCTCAGCCCGCCTAGGAGTCCGCCCCGCTCGGGATGTCCCGCTCGTGCCGGTTCGTCGTGGTCGCTCGCGCAGTTTCCCGCACCCCTAAAGGGCGCTTCCGCGCCCATCTGAGCGGGGCTGTCCACCTGGCGGACGGCTCTACCGGAGAAGTACACGGGCGCGGATAAGGTAGCCGGAATTCAGCCGGACGGCGTGGTCCGGTCATCGGCCCACGTTTGCAAAGGTATTCCGGGCTTATGCGTATTGGTGTCCTCACCTCCGGCGGCGACTGTCCCGGTCTGAACGCCGTGATCCGTTCGGTCGTCCACCGTGCCGTCGTCGACCACGGCGACGAGGTCATCGGCTTCCACGACGGGTGGAAGGGCCTGCTCGAATGCGACTACCGCAAGCTGGACCTGGACGCGGTGGGCGGCATCCTCGCCCGCGGCGGCACCATTCTGGGCTCCTCCCGGGTGCAGCCCGCGCATCTGCGGGACGGCGTGGAGCGTGCCAAGGGCCACGTCACCGATCTCGGCCTTGACGCGATCATCCCGATCGGCGGCGAGGGCACGCTCAAGGCGGCCCGGCTGCTCTCCGACGGCGGTCTGCCGATCGTGGGCGTACCCAAGACGATCGACAACGACATCGCTGTCACCGACGTGACCTTCGGTTTCGACACGGCCGTCGGGGTCGCCACCGAGGCGCTCGACCGGCTGAAGACGACCGCGGAGTCGCACCAGCGGGTCCTGATCGTGGAGGTCATGGGGCGCCACACCGGCTGGATCGCGCTCCACTCCGGCATGGCCGCGGGCGCGCACGCGGTGGTCGTGCCGGAGCGCCCCTTCGACATCGCGGAGCTGACCAAGAAGGTCGGCGAGCGGTTCGAGGCGGGCAAGAAGTTCGCCATCGTCGTCGTCGCCGAGGGCGCCAAGCCCCGGGCCGGCTCCATGGAGTACGACGAGGGCGGCAAGGACGTCTACGGCCATGAGCGCTTCGCCGGGATCGCGCGCCAGCTCTCCATCGAGCTGGAGCAGCGTCTCGGCAAGGAGGCGCGTCCGGTGATCCTCGGCCATGTGCAGCGCGGCGGCACCCCGACCGCGTACGACCGCGTCCTTGCGACCCGGTTCGGCTGGCACGCAGTGGAGGCCGTGCACCGGGGCGAGTTCGGCAAGATGACGGCATTGCGCGGCACCGACATCGTCATGGTGCCGCTCGCGGAGGCCGTCGAGACGCTGAAGACCGTGCCCGCGGAGCGCTACGCCGAGGCGGACTGCGTCCTGTAGCCACCTGGACGAACTTTCGGTTCCTCGCGTGACAGAGCTGCCCCCGGCCGAAACCCCGGCCGGGGGCAGCTCTACTCTGGTGGCGCACAATCCGTACGAAACGCGAGCAACAGGAGCCGGCGGATGGATCACAGCGGGCACGGCATGATGACGGATCTGCCGCCGTTCACGCTGGGGCGCGGCCTGGGCTGGTCGGCCGACCCCTTCTTCCTCGTCGGCTGCCTCCTGGCGCTCGCCCTGTACGCCGTGGGCGTCGTCCGGCTCAAGCGGCGCGGTGACTCCTGGCAGGTGTCGCGGACCGTCGCGTTCGTCGCGGGCGTCCTGAGCATCGGTCTGATGATGTGCACCAAGCTCAACGACTACGGCATGGTCATGTTCAGCGTGCACATGGTGCAGCACATGGTCATCAGCATGCTGTCGCCGATCCTGCTGCTCCTGGGCGCACCGATCACCCTTGCCCTGCGGGCGCTGCCGGTCGCGGCGCAGCGCGGCTCCAAGGGCCCGCGCGAACTGCTCCTCATGCTGCTGCACAGCCGCTACATGCGGATCGTCACGCACCCCGCGTTCACCATCCCGCTGTTCATCGCGAGCCTGTACGCGCTGTACTTCACGCCGCTCTTCGACTTCCTCATGGGCTCGAAGGTCGGGCACATCGCGATGATGGTGCACTTCCTGGCCGTGGGCCTGGTCTTCTTCTGGCCGATCATGGGCGTGGACCCCGGCCCGCACCGGCCCGGCTATGTGATGCGGATGCTGGAGCTGTTCGCCGGCATGCCGTTCCACGCCTTCTTCGGCATCGCGCTGATGATGGCCAGCTCGGCGATGGTCGGCACGTTCGACGACCCGCCCGCCTCGCTCGGCATCGATCCGCTCTCCGACCAGGTGGCGGCGGGCGGTATCGCATGGGCGTTCAGCGAGGTGCCGTCCGTCCTGGTGCTGCTCGCGCTGCTCTTCCAGTGGAAGAAGTCGGAGGAGCGTCAGGCGCGCCGCAAGGACCGCGCCGCGGACCGGGACGGCGATCAGGAGCTGGCCGCGTACAACGCCTACCTGGCCTCGCTGAACGCGCGCGGACAGTAGCGCCACCACCCCCTCACGGGTGACTATGGCCTTCTGGCCGCGGTCCGGGCGTCGCACGGCGCGTACGCCGTCCGGGCTGCCGGGAGGAGCGTGCCTGATGCCCGGTTCCACGAAGACGATGGGCGTGTTCACCGTCGGCGGTCTGGTGGCCGTCACCGCCTACACGGTGGCGCTCGGCAGCAATGGCTGGTTGTGGTTCGGCTGGGTCGTGCTCGGACTCATCACCGTGGCGATGGTGGCCTCGCGCAGCGCATGATGCCGCGGATCGCGGGCAGAGTGGGCAACCACGCGCGCGTGCTGCCGTCCTACTACGCATGGGGGAGGCGACCGGCATGTTCTACCGGCTGCTCAAGTACGTGATCCTCGGGCCGCTGCTGCGGCTGATGTTCCGGCCCCGGATCGAGGGGCTCGAGCACATCCCGGAGTCGGGAGCGGCGATCGTCGCGGGCAATCATCTGTCGTTCTCCGACCACTTCCTCATGCCGGCGATCATCAAGCGGCGGATCACGTTCCTGGCGAAGGCCGAGTACTTCACAGGTCCCGGCATCAAGGGGCGCCTCACTGCCGCGTTCTTCCGCAGCGCGGGCCAGATCCCGGTCGACCGCTCCGGCAAGGAAGCGGGGCAGGCCGCGATCCGCGAGGGGCTCGGGGTGCTGCGCCGCGGCGAGCTGCTCGGCATCTACCCGGAGGGCACGCGCTCGCACGACGGACGGCTCTACAAGGGCAAGGTCGGCGTCGCCGCGATGGCGCTGAAGGCGCAGGTCCCGGTGGTGCCGTGCGCGATGATCGGCACGTTCGAGGCGCAGCCGCCCGGTCAGAAGATCCCGAACCTGCGCCGGGTGACGATCCGTTTCGGCAAGCCGCTCGAATTCTCCCGGTATGCCGGCATGGATGGCGAGAAGGCCATCCTGCGCGCCGTCACCGACGAGATCATGTACGCGATCCTCGAACTGTCCGGGCAGGAGTACGTCGACAAGTACGCGGCGCTCGTGAAGGCGGAGGCCGAGGAGGCGACCGTGCGCAGGTTCCCGAGAATGCCCCTCAGCTGACCCCTGCTCCCCCGCTGCCCGGCCCGGTCTCTGCGCTGAGCAGATTTCCTCGTCCCCCGCGCGCGGCCCGCCGTACGGTCCGCTCATGAAGACGGCCTTGGTGATCGGTGGAGCGGGACAGACAGGGCGCCCTGCGGTACGGGCGCTCGCACGCGACGGCTGGGCGGTGACGGCGGCCTCGCGGGGCGGCGGCCGCGACGCGTCCTGGCCCGACGAGGTGCGCGCGGTGCGGCTCGACCGGGACGACGACGCCGCGCTCGCGGAGCTGGTCGGTGACGGAGTCGACCTGGTCGTCGACATCGTGGCGTTCACCCGTGGGCACGGCGGGCAGCTGGCGGCGCTCGCCGGCCGGATCGGCTCGGCGGTCGTGCTCTCCAGCGGCGCGGTCTACGAGGACGAGCGGGGCCGCAGCTTCGACACGCAGGAGGAGCCGGACGGCAAACCGCGCTTCCCCGTGCCGGTGCCGGAGACGTGGCGGACGGTGGCGGCGGGCGACGCGACGTACGGGACGCGCAAGGTGCGCCTGGAGCGCGATCTGCTGGCCCTGGGCGAGAAACTGCCGACGACGCTGGTGCGGGCGGGCGCCGTGTACGGACCGCACTGCCGTACGCCGCGCGAGCTGTACTTCGTCAAGCGGAACCTCGACGGGCGCCACGCGCGCGTGCTCGCGTACGGCGGGCAGAGCCGCTTCCACCCGGCGAGTACGGAGAACCTGGCGGAGCTGGTGCGGCTCGCGGCGGCGCGACCGGGCTCGCGGGTACTCAACGGCGCGGACCCGGACTGCCCGACGGTCGCCGAGATCGGCGTCATGATCGATGCGTTGATGGGGGTGGAGACGGAGACGGTCCTGGTGGAAGGGGCGCCCCCGGCGCCGACGGTCGGGGACACTCCGTGGTCGCTGCCGTACCCGTTCGTCTTCGACATGACGGCCGCGGAGCGGGAGCTGGGGTACCGACCCCGCACGACGTACGCGCAGGCGCTCCCTGCCACCGTGGAGTGGCTTGTCGAGCGGTTGCGGCGGGAGGACTGGGTGGACGGTTTCCCGAAGATGGTGGAGAGCTACGGGACCGGGCTCTTCGACTACGCGGCCGAGGACGCGTGGCTCGCCGCGCACCGCTGACGGCTGACGGCTGACGGCTGACGGCTGACGGCTGACGGCTGACGGCTGACGGCTGACGGCTGACGGCCGAGCGCTGACCGCGTGAAGAAGGCCCGGCCCCCGCCGTGGTGGCGGGGGCCGGGCCCGTGGTGCTGTGTGTGCTCAGGCGGACGTCACGGCTTCGGGGTGGCGTGCGGGGCGCACGTCACGTCCTTGCTGTCGGTCTTGCCGGTGAGCAGGTAGGTGTCGACCCGGTCGTTGATGCAGGGGTTGGTCAGACCGGTGACACCGTGCGAGCCCGCGCCCTTCTCGGTGATGAGACGCGAGCCCTTGAAGCGCTTGTGCAGCTCGACGGCGCCCTCGTACGGGGTGGCGGCGTCGCGCTCGGACTGCACGATCAGGACCGACGGCAGGCCCTTGCCGGTCTTGACGTCGATCGGCGTCTGCTGCTTCGTCCTCCAGGTGGCGCAAGGCAGGTTCATCCACGCGTTGGCCCAGGTCATGAACGGGTTGTCCTGGTGGAGCCGCGTGTTGTCCCGGTCCCACTTCTGCCAGCTGGTGGGCCACTTGGCGTCGGCGCACTCGACGGCCGTGTAGACCGCGTTGCTGTTCTCCGAGGCGGCATTGCCCGCGGTGTCCGACAGGTCGGGCGCGATGGCGTCGATCAGTGCCTGCTTGTCACCGGCGACGTACTTGCTCCACGTCTGGGCGACCGGCACCCAGGACGAGTCGTAGTAGGGCGCGCTCTGGAAGAAGCCGATCAGCTCGGCCGGGCCGACGACCCCGCCCAGCGGGCTCTTCTTCGCCTCGGCGCGCAGCTTCAGCCACTGCTGCTGCACCTTGGCGCGCGAGTCGCCGAGGTGGAAGGTGGCGTCGTTCTTGGCGACCCAGTCCTGCCAGTCCTTCCAGCGGCCCTCGAAGGCGATGTCCTGGTTCAGGTTGGCCTGGTACCAGATGTTGTCCTTCGCCGGGTTGACGACGCTGTCGACGATCATGCGGCGGACGTGGCCCGGGAAGAGCGTGCCGTAGACGGCGCCCAGGTAGGTGCCGTAGGAGACGCCCAGGTAGTTGATCTTCTTGTCGCCCAGGGCGGCGCGGATGACATCGAGGTCGCGCGCGGTGTTCGGCGTCGTCATGTGCGGCAGCATCTCGCCGCTGCGCTCGTAGCAGCCGTCCGCGTACTCCTTGGCGAGCTTGCGCTGGGCGCGCTTGTCCGCCTCGCTGTCCGGGACCGGGTCGTCCTTGGGCGCCTTGACGAACTCCTGCGGGTCGATGCAGGAGATCGGCGTCGAGTGGCCCACGCCGCGCGGGTCGAAGCCGACGAAGTCGTACGCCTTCGCCGCCTTGGCGTAGATCGGGTTCTTGGTCGTCACGCGCGTGGGGAAGCGCAGGCCGGAGCCGCCGGGGCCGCCCGGGTTGTAGATGAGGGAGCCCTGACGCTCGCTCTTGGTGCCCGTGTTGCCGATGCGGTCGACAGCGAGCTTGATCTGCTTGCCGTTCGGCTTGGCGTAGTCGAGCGGCACGGTGACCCAGCCGCACTGGATCGGCTTGGCGAAGCCCCAGTCGGCGGGGCAGTCCTGCCAGTCGATGCCCTTCTTGGCGGCCTTGGCGGCGGCGACGGCGGCACCCACCGCCTCACGGGCCTGGCTGTGACCGCCGGTCGAACGCTGCTGCTCGGCGTTGGCGGGAGCGGCGACCGCCCCCGCTATCAGCGCCACGGCGGCGAACGCGCCCGCGGAGCCGATCACCACGTTCCGGCTGCCGCGACCCGTCTGTCGAGTCCGTCTCAAGTGAGGCCTCCCGCACATCGATACGATCGTTAGCTCGATCGTGTTGCCGATCGGTACGCGGATCCTGTCGTGTGTGGGGTCCCTGACAACAGAGAAGACGGACGTTCTTTACCAATCCGATAAACGGTATGACCATCCCGCTAAGCGGTCAGGCCCACCGGGCGAGCGCGGCGTCCAGAGTGCGGCGCAGGCGCAGCGCGTCCGGGGCGACGGCGGTGACCAGGATGGCGGGGCCCGCGAGCGGGGTGAGCGCGGCGGTGCCATCCTGGTCGAGGACGGCTGCGGGCGGCGGGTCCGTCGCGAACTCCGGCCGTACGACGACGAGCTGGCCCAGGGCGCGATGGCCCGCCAGGACCGCGGGGCCGTCCCAGCCGCCCGGGGCGCCGGGGCCGCAGGCGAGCTCCTGGTCGAGCAGCGGGCGCCCCGCGCGGTGGAGCGTCAGGCGGCTGGTGAGACGGCCCGGCTGCTCGCCCACGCGGCCCAGAACCTGCTCCTCGCGCAGCACGAGACGGGCGTCCGCGGCCAGCTCCACGCGCGTGGTGACGCGCAGGTCGCTGCCGTTCGCCGAGATCAGCTGCTCGGGCAGCCAGTCGATGCGGGCGCCGTCGGCGACGGTGAGCCGTACGTCGTAGCGGGCCTCGCCCCTGGCCTGGCCGGGCAGGGCGATGGTGGCGGCGACCGAGCCGATGTGCAGGTGGGCGCCTTGTTCGGCGCGGGCCTCGACGGTGAGGTGGTCACCGCCCAGGGGGCCGCTCATGGCGCCTACGAGCATGACGCGGGCCTCGCCGGGGGTGGCGCCCCGGACACGACGCAAGGCGAACGAACCTTCGCCCTCCATCACGGGGAGGGCGGTGCCGCCCCGTGCGTCGCCGGGTCCTCCGTCGCGGGGCCCTCCATCGCGGGGCCCTCCGTCGCGGGGCTTTCCGTCCCGGGGCTTTCCCTCGCCGCGCGCGACAAGGCGGGCGGTGGAACGGACGCGCACGCGCGCGTGGCCGTGCACGCTTACGCCGTCCATGCGGCGTACTGCGCCCGCACCCACGCCGCGACATCCGCCACGCCGTTCTCCGAGCGCAGGGACTGGAGCACAACGGGGAGTTCGGCACGCGCCGCCTTGGCGTCGGCGGCCATGCGGGCCAGATCGGAGCCCACGTAGGGCGCCAGGTCGGTCTTGTTGATGACGAGCAGATCGGCGGTCGTGACGCCGGGGCCGCCCTTGCGCGGAATGTCGTCGCCGCCCGCGACGTCGATGACGAAGATCTGGGCGTCGACCAGGCCCTTGGAAAAGGTCGCGGTGAGGTTGTCGCCGCCGGACTCGACAAGGACGAGATCGAGCGCCCCGCCGCCCTGGGCGAGGTCGTCCTCCAGGTCCTCGACGGCTTCCAGGTTCGCGGAGATGTCGTCGCGGATCGCGGTGTGCGGGCAGGCCCCGGTCTCCACGGCGGTGATCCGTTCGGGCGGCAGCACGGCCTCACGCAGCAGGAATTCGGCATCCTCCCGCGTGTAGATGTCGTTCGTGACGACGGCGAGGGACAGCTCGTCGCGCAGGGCACGGCAGAGCGCGGCGACGGTGGCGGTCTTCCCGGACCCGACGGGCCCGCCGAGGCCGATACGCAGGGCCCGACGCGTGCCGTCGGGCCGGTGCGCGTCGGCGGAGAGTGCGGCGGGGCCGTCGTGGGAGTGGGAGTGATCGAGGTGCATGACTGCGGCTCCGGGGTCGTGGGCGGGGAGGGAGGTGGACGGGCCGGGGGCGGGTGGGTGAGCGGGGCTCAGGGCGAGAGCGATGGCCTCGGGCCGACGCTGGCGCCCCGCCGGCGCCGGCGGGGCGTGGGCGGCGAGCGCCGCGGGAGCGGGCGGGAGCAGCCGGCATGGTCATCGACTCCGGGTCGGCGGATCGGCGGATCGGCGGATCGGCGGATCGGCGGATCGGCGGATCGGCGGATCGGCGAACGAGGGACGGGGGACGGAGAAACCGGCGGACTGGGCTGGTGGGCGAACCGGGCCCAGGGCGCGAGCAGCACCGGCGTACGAGGGCGGGGAGGCCCGTGGTCGGGGAGACCCCGAGCCGGAAGCCCCGCAGCGCCACAACGCCCTCCCGGACGAAAGCCCCCGGACACCCCCGCGCTCACGACGCGAACAGTCGTACCGGCCACCCCGCATGCTCCTCCGCCCCGATCTCCAGCAATGGCGCCGACCCCGCGGGGAGCGCGTCCAGGCCGTCCGTGAGGGCGCTTCTCGCCGCCTCCACGGAGGCGTCCACCACCTGGTCCAGTTCGGGCGCGAGTCGCGCCAGTGCGCGGGTCGCGTCGAACGGGTCGAGGCTAAGCAGCCGCACAACGGCGGTCGCGGGCCCGCTGACGGCCTCGTAGGCGGAGCAGTACGCCGCGTCCTCTGGGCCGAGTCCGGCGGCGCGGGCGGTGAGGCCGAGGACGACGGGCTGGTGGGCTCCTTTCGGGAAACGCGCCGCAAGGGCGTCCAGTTCGGGGGCGGGCCATGTCGCCCGGGCGGCTCGCAGCAGCTGTCGGCCGAGCTTGCGGGCAGCGACGCGCAGGGCCGCCGACGGAGTGCGGGCGTCGGCGGCCGCGTCGAGGGCAACGGGGTCGATGCCGAGCGCTGCGGCGGCCGCGAGGGCGGCCGTCACGGCGCCGCTGGTGTGCAGGCGGCCCCGGCAGAACTCCTCCAGGCTCGCCGCGTCGCGGACGCGGCCCGCCTTGACCGCGGCCTCCGCCCCGCCGGAGTGGGCGTGCCCTCCGGCGGGGAAGCGGCCGTCGGCCAGGACGAGCAGGGTCGCGCGCGTCATGACGTACTCATGGGGCGGCTCAAGGGGGTCAGAAGAGGAAGTACCGCTGCGCGAGCGGTAGTTCGACGGCGGGGGCGGGTTCGACGAGTTCGCCGTCGATGGTCACGGCGAACGAGTCGGGGGCGACCTCGACACGCGGCAAGGCGTCGTTGTTGCGCATGTCCGCCTTGGTGCGGCCGCGGGTCGAGAGGATCGGAACGAACGTTCGTCCCAGACCGAGCCGTTCCGGGAGTCCGTCCTCGAGGGCCCACTCGCTGGTGAAGTTCACGGAGTTGGCCGCGGGCGCCTTGCCGTGCGCGCCGAACATCCGGCGCGGCAGCACCGGTTGCGGCGTAGGGATGGAGGCGTTCGCGTCGCCCATCTGCGCGTAGGCGATCTGTCCACCCTTGACGACGAGCTGCGGTTTGACGCCGAAGAATTTCGGGTCCCAGAGCACCAGGTCGGCCAGTTTGCCGGGTTCGACGGAGCCGACCTCGTGCTCGATGCCCTGGGCGATCGCCGCGTTGATCGTGTATTTGGCGACGTAGCGGCGGGCGCGCTCGTTGTCGGCGCGGGTGTCGCCGGGGAGGGAGCCGCGGCGGCGCTTCATGACGTGGGCGGTCTGCCAGGTCCGCATGATGACCTCGCCGACGCGGCCCATGGCCTGGGAGTCCGAGGACATGATCGAGATGGCGCCCAGGTCGTGCAGGATGTCCTCGGCCGCGATGGTGGTGGGCCGGATGCGGGACTCGGCGAAGGCCAGGTCCTCGGGGACCGCCGGGTTGAGGTGGTGGCAGACCATCAGCATGTCGAGGTGTTCCTCGACGGTGTTGACGGTGTGCGGCCGGGTCGGATTGGTGGAGCTGGGCAGCATGTTGGGCAGCGACACGGCGGTGATCATGTCGGGCGCGTGCCCGCCGCCCGCGCCCTCGACGTGGAAGGCGTGCAGGGTGCGGCCGCCGACGGCGTCGAAGGTGTCCTGGACGAATCCGGCTTCGTTCAACGTGTCGGAGTGGACGGCGAGTTGCGCGCCGGACTCCTCGCAGACGTCGAGGCAGGCGGAGATCACGGCCGGGGTCGCGCCCCAGTCCTCGTGGATCTTGAAGCCGAGGACGCCGGCGCGCAACTGGTCGCGCATGGACTCCTTCGACATCGTGTTGCCCTTGCCGAGGAACCCGATGTTGACGGGGCTGTGCTCCATGGCCTCGAACATCCGGGTGAGGTGCCAGGAGCCGGGCGTGATGGTGGTCGCCTTGGACCCCTCGGCAGGGCCCGTACCACCGCCGATGAGGGTCGTGACGCCGGAGGCGAGGGCCTCGTCGACGATGGTCGGCGAGATGAAGTGGATGTGGGTGTCGATGCCGCCCGCGGTGACGATCTTGCCGTTGCCCGCGATGATCTCCGTCTCGGGTCCGATCACGAGGTCGGGGTGGACGCCGTCCATGGTGTCGGGGTTGCCGGACTTGCCGATGGCCGCGATCCGGCCGTCACGGATGCCGATGTCGGCCTTGACGATGCCCCAGTGGTCGATGATCAGGGCGCCGGTGATGACCGTGTCCGGGGTGCCCTCCGCGCGCGTGGCGCGCGATTGGCCCATGGACTCGCGGATGACCTTGCCGCCGCCGAAGACGGCCTCGTCCCCGGAGCGGCCGGGTCCGCCGGAGCGATCCTCCTCGATCTCGACGAGCAGATCGGTGTCGGCGAGGCGGACGCGGTCGCCCGTGGTGGGGCCGAACAGGTCGGCGTAGGCGGCGCGGGAGAGCTCAGGCATCGAGGGGTCCTCCGGTCTCGCCGCGCAGGCCGGGGACGGTGCGGGCGCCCGCGAGCGGTACGAGTCCGACCTCGACGGGGATGCCGGGCTCGAAGCGGACGGCCGTTCCGGCCGGGATGTCGAGGCGACGGCCGCGGGCCGCGGCACGGTCGAGTTCGAGGCCGGGGTTGGCCTCGGCGAAGTGGTAGTGGGAGCCGACCTGGATGGGCCGGTCCGCGGCGTTGAGCACCGTCATACGTATGACGTCGCGGCCCTCGTTGAAGGCGACGGGCTCGTCGGCGAAGAGGATCTCTCCGGGGATCACGGTCGCGGGTCCCCGTTCAGACGATCGGCTCGTGGACGGTGACGAGCTTCGTGCCGTCCGGGAAGGTCGCCTCCACCTGGACGTCGTGGATCATCTCGGGGATGCCCTCCATGACGTCGTCGCGGGTGAGCAAGGTGCGCCCGGAGGACATCAGTTCGGCGACGGTGCGGCCGTCGCGGGCCCCCTCCAGGACGTGCGAGGTGATCAGGGCGACGGCCTCGGGGTGGTTGAGCCGCAGACCCCGGGCCCGGCGTTTGCCGGCCACGTCGGCGGCCACATGGATGAGCAGTCTCTCCTGCTCGTGCGGGGTCAGTTGCACGCGTCCCACCTCACAGTCTCCGCCTGGGCCGTGCGGGGCCCGGCTGCCGCGGCCACCGCGACGGGTATAGATGTAACACACATGTAGCGCGCATGATCTTGCGCACCCTGGTTACCAAAACCCCTGGTGGCGTGCGGTGCAGGCTAGTTGGGCGGAGTTTCAACGAGGTTAACCGTCGCTTGACCGCGCCATTGCCGTCAGCTGACCTCACCCATACTCATCAGACCCCGCAACCCGATCTGCAGCGTCTCGACCGGCACCTCACCGAACAGCGCCTGCTGGGTGAGAAAACCCTGCGCCGCGGACATCATCGTGCGCGCCACCGCGTCCGGATCGGCGTCGGCACGCATCATCCCGGCGTCCTGGTACCCCCGCACGATCGTCACCCAGATGGCACGGACCCGCTCGAAGCCGTCCCGGATCAGCGCGGCGAGCTCCTCGTTGCGCAGCGTCTCCGTCCACACCTGGACCACGAGGCGCGGGAAGTACGACGCGCCGTCGACCCGCAGCCCCGGCCGCTCCCGGAGCACCTCCCCCATGACGATGCCGACCAGCTCGTACGGCGGCGGGGGCGGGCTCTGCAGACCCGCCGCCGCCTCGAAGCCGGACCGTACGTAGTCGAGCACCTCCGTCACGATGGCGTGGATCAGCTCGTCCTTGCCGCGGAAGTAGCGGTAGACCGCGCCCGCCGAGAGGTCCACCTCCTTCAGGACGTCCTGCATCGACGTGGCATGGAAGCCGTTGCGGGCGAAGCAGAGGGCGGCGCCGTCCATGATCTGGCGGCGGCGGGCGTCGAGGTGCTCTTGCGATACACGGGCCATGGTCGCCAACGTAAAACGAACATTCCTTCTTGACAAGCTCGCCTCACCTCGGGACAGTGAGGGCGCGACGTAAAACGAACGCTCATTCTCTCAAGCGAGCCGGGCCGCAGCGCCCCCGCTCACGCTCACCGCTGGAGACCTGATGCCCTCCCCTCCTCCTCTCTCGCCCTCGTCCGACCCCACCGCCACCCGGGCTCCAGCGCCCGCTCCCCCGGCCCACGGCCGCAAGGTGATCGCTGTGGTGCTGCTCGTTCCGCTTCTCGCCGCGCTGGCCCTCTGGGCGTTCGCCTGGCCCGCCGCTCGGACCGCGCCGCGGGACCTCCCGCTCGGCGTCGCGGGACCCGCCGCCGCGACCGCGCCTCTGGACCGGCAGCTGCGCGCCCAGGACGGAGCGTTCGAGGTGCGTCACTACGCGGACGAGGCCGCCGCCCGCGCGGCGATCGAGGGCCGGGTCGTATACGGAGCGGTCGTGGCCGCGCCGGACGGGCCCAGGCTCCTGACCGCCTCCGCAGCGAGCCCGGTCGTCGCGCAGTTGCTGCGGCAGGCGGTGACGGCACAGGCGCCCGAGGGCGCGCAGGTGACAGAGGTCGACGTCGTACCGGCCCCCGCGGCCGATCCGCGCGGCGCGGCGCTGAGTTCGAGCGTGCTGCCGCTGGCGATCGCCGGGGTAGCGGGCGGTTCGGTCGTGACGCTGCTGCGCCTGCGCGGGGTGCGGGCGGCCGGCGCGCTGCTCGCGGCCGCCGCGGTGGTGGGCGTCGCGGCGGCCGCGATCGCGCACAGCTGGCTCGGCGTCGTGACCGGGAACTGGTGGGCGGAGGCCGGGGTGTTCGGCCTGTCGTCGCTCGCGGTGGGGGCGACGGTGGCCGGGTGCGCGGCGCTGTTCGGACCGGCGGGCATCGGCGTGGGCGCGCTGCTGATGGTGCTGCTCGGCAACCCGTTCTCCGGCGTGGCCTCCGCGCCGGAGCTGCTGCCCGAACCGGTCGGGCTGCTCGGCCAGTTGCTGCCGCCGGGGGCGGGCGGAACGCTGCTGCGCTCGGTCGCCTACTTCGACGGGGCGCGGGCCGCCGCGCCCGCGCTGACGCTCACCGTGTGGGCGCTGCTCGGCCTGACGGCCGTACTGCTCGGGGCGCGTCGCGGGCGGCCGACCACCAAGGCGCCCGCGCGCACGACCGGGTCGGCGCGAACCCCGCTTCCGGTGGGCTGAGCGACACCGGCCCCCGGTCACCGATCGGCCGTGCATCCCCGCTGTAGCGGACGGGGGTGCGCGGCTTTTACGTGCGCGGCTTCTCTGTACACGGCTTCATTGTGCGCGGCGTCCCCGCGTACGGCCTCTTCGTGCGGGGCGCCCCCGTGTACGACCTCTTCACGCGCGGCGGCTCCGCGTACGGCCTCTTCATGCGCGGCGGCTCCGCGTACGGAGAGGCCGTACGCGGCTTCCTCGCACCAGCGCGCCCGCCTACCGGACCTCCGGTCCCCGGTGCTCCGCCGCGATGCCGAACCGCTGCCGTTCGCCCGGAGCGGACGAGGTCGAGCCGACACGGGAGACGGAGCTGATCATCGACTCCTCCGCGGGCTCGGCCGGCGCGTCTCCGAGGGCTTCGAGTCGCTCCAGGTCAGCGGCGGAGACGAGAGCGACGAGGGGCTTGCCGTGCCGGGTGACCACGACGCGTTCGGCGCCGTACACCACGCGGTTGATCAGATCCGCGAGTTCGGCCCGGGCTTGCGTCACCGGAATCTCGTAGGCCATGCTCCCCATCGTACGTGACGTACGTCCTGTACATTTTTTACAGGACGCTGAGCACAGGAGGCGCGAGCACCATGACCCGTCCGTCCGGCCGCCATGTCCTGCCCGAGTTCACGGAGCGCACCACGTCGGGACAGCGCACGCTCGACCCGTACGCGAAGCTGCTCGAGGAGCGCATCGTGTTTCTCGGGACACCCGTAGACGACACGTCGGCCAACGACGTGATGGCCCAGTTCATGCACCTTGAGTACGCGGCGCCCGACCGGGACATCTCGCTGTACATCAACTCCCCCGGCGGCTCGTTCAGCGCGATGACGGCGGTCTACGACACGATGCGGTACGTCAGTTGCGAGGTGGAGACGGTGTGCCTCGGGCAGGCGGCGTCCGTCGCCGCCGTACTGCTCGCGGCCGGGACGCCGGGCAAGCGGTCGATGCTGCCGGGAGCACGCCTGGTGCTCGACCAGCCCGCGCTCCCCGAGCCGGCGCAGGGCCAGCCCTCCGATCTGGAGATCCAGGCCCGCGAGATGGTCCGGACGCGCGAACGGCTGGAGGAGTTGCTCGCGCGCCACACCGGGCAGGAGAAGGAGCGGATCAGCCGGGACATCGAGCGGGACACCGTGCTCGACGCGCGGCAGGCGGTGGAGTACGGCCTGGTGGACCGGGTCGTACAAGGCCGCAAGGGTGCGCCCGGCGCTCCGGCCGGGCGGTGACGCGCCGTATGTATCCGCCCGAACTTCCGCCGCTGCCCGCGCTGACCCGCGCCGAGTGCGCGCTCGTCGACAGCTATCTGGCGGTGGTCGACCTGCTCGCGCGCGTCAATCCGGCGCGCGGCGAGGACACGTACCGGGGGCTGCGTGCGGCGCAGGCGCTGGTGAGCCGCGCGACGGAGCTGCGCGACGCGCTGGAACTGATGCACCGGCGGGGTGAGAGCGAGGTGCACGCCGCAACCCTGGAGCGGGCTCTGCGCGTCCTCGACGGGGAGAGGCGCACCCGGCGCGTCACTTTGCCGCCGGAAACAGTCGCCTGAGGCCGCTCGCGGTCGGCGGGAGGTCGCTTGAGGTCGGCGGGCGGTCGCTGACGGTCGACCGAAGGTCAGATGCGATCGACCAGAGGCCGTTCACGGCCAACCTCGCCCGGTTACGGTCACCTTCGGTCACTTCCGACACGAACCGTCTGCGTCAGGGCCGAAACGGTCCAGATGGTGGACCGCCGAACAGCCTAGATATGCGTACGTCGACGAGGCGGCCCGAGTTGCGCTCCGGTGGTACGCGAACTCCGGAATCCGGCCTTCCGTGCCTGGTGCGCGCGTGGTCGAGGGTCGCTGCCGGGACTCGAAAGGCGCAGTGTCCACCTGAACGGGTCAAGCGTGAGGAGCCTCACTTACCGCCGGTTCAACTCGGATTCCACCCCACATGTGCGTGAAGATCCCTTCGACGACAAGCCCCCGCCGCCGCGGCGGGGCGGTCCGCGCGGACGCCGAGTCCTGCCGCCGCGCGGATGCCAGGTCGACAGAAGTGCATCGGCAGGAGTGGAGGACCCAGGCACGACGGGCCACCGGCCCACCTTGACGAAGGTGGTGTCCGATCGGCCCTTGGGGTGAAGCCGCGCACGCGGCCGGGCATCTTCGCCTGCCCGAACCCGACAGGTCATCCTTCACAGGCGGCAGACGAAGGGTTGCGCATGACTGCGCTCAATCGTGTTCCGTCGCTGCTGACCCGGGCCGGCACCGCGTCGGCCCTCACGTTGGCGGTCGCGGGTGCGGGGCTGATGGTCCCCGGCACCGCGTCCGAGGCATCGGCGGCCACGGCCTCGACCAAGGCTCTGAAGGTCGCGGCCTCCAAGAAGGGTGCGCCGTACAAGTGGGGGGCGTCGGGCCCGCACCGGTTCGACTGCTCGGGGCTCACGCTCTACTCGTTCAAGCGGGCGGGCAAGAAGCTGCCCCGCACCGCGGGCCAGCAGTACAACAAGACCCGCCATGTCTCCGCGTCCCACCGCAAGACAGGTGACCTGGTCTTCTTCCACTCGGGCCGGAGCGTCTACCACGTCGGCATCTATGCCGGGAAGGGACGCATCTGGCACTCGCCGAAGACCGGTGACGTGGTGCGGCTCCAGAAGATCTGGACGAAGAGCGTCTGGTACGGCCGGGTGCGCTGAGCGCGCTCAGAAGTGACAGTCGTGGGGGCGGGCCAGGCGCCGGGCACGTCCCCACGCGGACGCACAGGGATGACCGGGACGCGGACGCACAGGGGTGACCGGCCGCGCCGCGTTCAGCACGCGGTGCTGGGGCGGGACGCGCTGCCCTTGAGCCCGGTGATCCACGGCAGGGAGATCCACACGGTCTTGCCGCCCTCCGCCGTGGGCGCGACCGACAGGCGGCCTCCGCACTCCGCGGTGAGGCTGCGGACGATCACCATGCCGCGCCCGTTGTCCTGCGCGACGGCGGCGGGCAGGCGTTTGGGGTAGCGCGGGTGGCTGTCGGTGACGCCGATCCGCAGCTGCTCGTCGCGTTCGAGCTCCACGTCGATGGTGAACGTGGGCGACTGGCCCAGCGTGTGCTGCACGGCGTTGGTCGCAAGCTCCGAGACGATCAGGCGCACCGTGTCGGCCGCGTCGGTGTCCCCCGGCAGGCCCCATTCCGCGAGCACGGTACTCACGTACCGGCGGGCAGCGGAGACCGAGGCGGCAGTGCTCGGCAGCGTGACGGATGCTTCCTGGTGGTCTGCCATGGCGACGTCGTCCCTTTCCCACCGGGGCCGCGCCTGCGACTCTGGCGGTGCGCTGGCGTGCGGCCTCCGACTTCTGCTTCGCGCCAGAGTGCCACTTGGATGCCCTTCGGTGTTGTCGATCCCCCAAGATATGCATATATCTGTCGCTCGATGCGGTGAACTCTGCGACGGTAGACCGTATTTGGGCGCGCGCACACCGGTTCCTCTACCGTCTGCTCAAAGGCCGTGTTGATCGGGCCGGGAAGGAGCCCGGTGACGCGGCCCGTAGAGCGTTGAGGAGTCGGCATGAAGTACGGTCCCGCGGTGCGTCGTCGCAAACTCGGGTCGGAGCTACGCGCGTTACGAGTCCAGGCCGGGTTGACGAGCGGCCAGGCGGCCCGTCTCGTCGGCTGGCACCAGTCGAAGGTGAGCCGGATCGAGACAGGCCGCAGCGGCGTGAAGGCGTCGGACGTGCTGCGGTTGCTCGACGCGTTCGAGACAGCCGACGCGCACCAGCGTGACCTCGTCGTGGCGCTGGCCGGTGCGGAGGATGCGGGCGGTCATCACTGGTGGCAGGCGTATCGGGGGCTGCTGCCGCCGTCGTACCGCGATTTCATCAGTCTGGAGTCGCAGGCGTGCCGGATACGGACGCTGGAGACCAGCGTGGTGCCGGGTCTGTTGCAGACACCTGCGTATGCGCGCGCGGTCACACGTTCGGTGCTGCCCGACATGCCCGACTCACATATCGAGGCGCTGGTCGAGGTGCGGCTCGCGCGCCAGGAGGTGCTGCGGACGCAGTCTCCGTTGCAGTTGAGCGCGGTGCTCGACGAAGGGGTGTTGCGCCGCGAAGTGGGCGGAGCGGGGATTCTGCGCCGACAGGTGGCACACCTGGCCGAGGCGGCACAGATGGAACATGTCCGGATTCAGGTGCTGCCTTTCTCCGCGGGTGGCCACATCGGCCTCACCGGCCCTTTCGTTGTGTTTTCATTTCCGAACACTTCTGATCTGGATGTGGTTGTTCTCGACCATTTGACGAGTAGCCTCTACCTCGAACGGAAAGAAGACCTCAAGGCGTACACCGACGCCTTCGACGCTCTTCTCCTCCGTGCCATGTCACCCGAGGACTCGTTGGAATTCATCGCAAAGATCGCCGGATAACGAGGACGAGGACGCCGACACCTCGCCCCCGCCCGGCACTGCGAAGGGGGCACCATGAATGCACTGCCTCGGCATGTTCCTTCCGTTCCCTCAAGCTCGTCGCTGAGCGGCGCGCGGTGGCGGCGCAGCAGCCGCAGCACCGGCGCCAACAACTGCGTCGAGACAGCCCCCCTGACCTCGGGGCACACGGCCGGACTCGTGGGTGTCCGCGACTCCAAGAACACCGCGGGACCCGCGCTCGTGTTCACCCCCTCCGCATGGGAGGGGTTCATCGACTCCTTACGGTGAACGCGCCGATCGGAGCCGTGCGGCTGATCACCCGTACCGCCTCGCCGAGTTGTTCGTCGGTGAGGTCGGCGCGGGCGGTCAGCCGCAGCCGTGAGATGCCGTCGGGCACGGACGGCGGGCGGAAACACCCGACCGAGAGCCCGGCCGCACGACACTCCGCGGCCCAGCGCACCGCCTCGTCCGGTGACGG
Organism: Streptomyces sp. SGAir0957; assembly: GCF_043523415.1. NCBI lineage: Bacteria > Bacillati > Actinomycetota > Actinomycetes > Kitasatosporales > Streptomycetaceae > Streptomyces > Streptomyces sp. SGAir0957. The sequence continues at coordinate 7,135,366 of NZ_CP027293.1, read as the reverse complement.
AGCACACACCGAGACGACCGCGGCGTCCGGCCGCACGGCCGACAGACCCTCGGCGGTGAGCAGGTGGTGCAAGGTGCCCGCGACCTCGCGCGCCCGGTCCGCGCGGCGCGGTTCGCGGCGCAGCAGACGCAGGGCGGCCAGCGCCGCCCCGGCCGCCGCGGGGGCGAGACCGGTGTCGAAGATGAACGTACGTGCCGCGTTGACGAGATGCTCGATGACGTGTGCCGGGCCGAGGACCGCGCCGCCCTGACTGCCGAACGACTTGGAGAGGGTGACGGTGGCGACCGTGTCCGGGGCGCCCGCGAGGCCCGCGGCGTGCGGGGCGCCGCGACCGCCGGGCCCGAGCACGCCCAGACCGTGCGCGTCGTCGACGAGCAGACCCGCCCCGAACTCCCGGCACGGTGACGCCAGTTCGGCCAGCGGAGCCCGGTCCCCGTCGACGGAGAACACGGTGTCCGAGACGACGACGGCCGGTCCTTCGTGGGCGGCGAGGGCCTTGCGGACGGCGGCCGGGTCGGCGTGCGGGACGACCTGGGTGGTGGCGCGGGCCAGCCGGCAGCCGTCGATGAGCGAGGCGTGGTTCGCGGCGTCGGACACGATCAGCGCGCCGTGCGGGGCGAGCGCGGTGACGGCGGCGAGGTTCGCCGCGTAGCCGGACGACAGGACGAGCGCGGCCTCGAAACCGCAGAACTCGGCCAATTCGCGCTCCAGTTCGCAGTGCAGCTCGGTGGTGCCGGTGACCAGGCGGGAACCGGTCGCGCCGCCTCCCCAGCGGCGCGCGGCCCCGGCCGCGCCCTCGACGACCTCGGGGTGGCGGGCCAGGCCCAGGTAGTCGTTGCTCGCCAGGTCGAGGAGCGGGGAGTCGGCCGGGCGCGCGCGCACCGTACGGACGAGCCCGGCGGTTTCACGGGCGCGGCGCTGCGCGTCGAGCCAGCCGAACGCCCGCGTGGAGGTGGTGGCCATGACTCCCTCTGGTGATAGACGCTGTAGTAGATGCTTTTGTAGGTAATGCACAGACCCTAGTCGCCTCGCCACCGGGTCACGGTGTGGTAATACCCACACCTCGAACGCAGTCCTTTGTACGAAGTCTCCTTTCGCCGGGGTGCTTCGATAGGCAAGGATCAGGCGCCATGGACCTGCTGAACACGCTGGTGGACAAGGGGCTGCGGCGCGAGTCGCCGAGCCGTGAAGAGGCGCTCGCCGTACTGGCGACGTCGGACGACGACCTGCTCGACGTGGTGGCGGCGGCCGGAAAGGTGCGCCGTACGTGGTTCGGGCGCCGGGTCAAGCTGAACTACCTCGTCAACCTCAAGTCGGGGCTGTGTCCCGAGGACTGCTCGTACTGCTCGCAGCGGCTCGGGTCGAAGGCGGAGATCCTCAAGTACACATGGCTGAAGCCGGACGAGGCGTCCAGGGCGGCCGCCGCCGGGGTCGCGGGCGGCGCCAAGCGGGTGTGCCTGGTGGCGAGCGGGCGCGGCCCGACGGACAAGGACGTGGAGCGGGTCGCGCGGACCATCGACGCGATCAAGTCCGACAACGAGGACGTCGAGGTGTGTGCCTGCCTGGGGCTGCTCTCCGACGGGCAGGCGGAGCGACTGCGCGGGGCGGGCGCGGACGCGTACAACCACAACCTGAACACGTCCGAGGCCACCTATGGGGACATCACGACGACGCACACGTATGCGGACCGGGTCGACACCGTGCGGAAGGCGCACGAGGCCGGTCTGTCGGCGTGCTCCGGGCTGATCGCCGGGATGGGCGAGAGCGACGAGGACCTGGTCGACGTCGTGTTCGGGCTGCGCGCGCTCGACCCGGACTCGGTGCCGGTGAACTTCCTGATCCCCTTCGAGGGGACGCCGCTGGCCAAGGAGTGGAACCTCACGCCGCAGCGCTGCCTGCGGATCCTCGCCATGGTCCGCTTCGTCTGCCCGGACGTGGAGGTGCGGATCGCGGGCGGGCGCGAGGTCCATCTGCGCTCGATGCAGCCGCTCGCGCTGCACATCGCCAACTCCATCTTCCTCGGCGACTACCTGACCAGCGAGGGGCAGGCGGGCAAGGCAGACCTGGAGATGATCGCGGACGCCGGGTTCGAGGTGGAGGGCGCCGGTGAGGTGACGCTGCCCGAGCACCGGGCGGGCGGCTGCGGTTCCGTGTGCGCCGGTGACAGTGGCGAGGTGGCCGCGGAAGTGCCTGCGGAGGTGCCTGCGGAGGTGCCTGCGGCGCGGACCGATCTGGTGGCCGTACGGCGACGGGGCGCGGGGACGGATGTCGCACCGAATGCCTGACGCACGTGTGACCGAGTTGCTCGCGCTCGACCGGCAGCATGTGTGGCATCCGTACGGACCCATGCCGGGTCGGCAGGAGCCCCTGGTCGTGGAGTCCGCGGCCGGGGTGCGGCTGCGGGTCGCCGGGCACGGGGAGCTGGTCGACGGCATGTCGTCGTGGTGGTCGGCGATCCACGGCTACCGCCACCCCGTGCTCGACGAGGCGGCGCGCGGGCAGTTGGAGCGCATGAGCCATGTCATGTTCGGCGGGCTCACGCACGAGCCCGCCGTGCGGCTCGCGCGGCGGCTCGTCGACATCACCCCGGACGGCCTGGAACACGTGTTTCTGGCCGACTCGGGCTCGGTGTCGGTCGAGGTCGCCCTCAAGATGTGTCTGCAGTATTGGCGTTCGCTCGGCCGGCCCGAGAAACACCGCCTCCTGACATGGCGCGGCGGGTATCACGGCGACACCTGGCAGCCGATGTCCGTGTGTGACCCCGAGGGCGGGATGCACGGGCTGTGGGCCGGGGTGCTGCCGGAGCAGGTGTTCGCCGACGCGCCGCCGGACACGTACGAGGAGTCGTACGCGGAGGGGTTGCGGGAGCTGGTCGGACGGCACGCGCACGAGCTGGCCGCGGTCGTCGTCGAGCCCGTGGTGCAGGGGGCGGGCGGGATGCGGTTCCACTCCCCCGCGTATCTGCGGGTGTTGCGGGAGGTGTGCGACGCGCACGATGTGTTGCTCGTGTTCGACGAGATCGCGACCGGGTTCGGACGGACCGGAGCGTTGTTCGCGGCCGAACACGCCGCGGTGACACCGGATGTGATGTGTGTCGGCAAGGCGCTCACGGGTGGCTATCTGACGCTGGCCGCGACGTTGTGCACGACGCGGGTCGCCGAAGGTATCTCGCAAGGCGAGGTACCGGTGCTGGCGCACGGTCCGACGTTCATGGGAAACCCGCTGGCGGCGGCGGTGGCGTGCGCGTCGATCGACCTGCTGCTGGGCCAGGACTGGCTCGCCGAGGTCAAACGTGTCGAGTCCGGGCTGCGCGAGGCCCTGGCCGGGGCGGCGGAGATGCCGGGCGTCCGGGACGTACGGGTCCTCGGCGCCATCGGGGTCGTCCAGCTCGACCACGAGGTGGACATGGCGGCGGCGACACGGGCCGCGGTCGCCGAGGGGGTCTGGCTGCGGCCGTTCCGGGACCTCGTCTACACGATGCCGCCCTACATCACCAAGGACGAGGACGTGGCACGGATCGGGCGCGCGGTGTGCGCGGCGGCGCGGAAGGGATGAGACGGGTGGGTCCGGAAGGGATGAGGCAGGTGGGCCCGGAAGGGATGAGGCAGGTGGGTCCGGACGAGCCCGGGCAGGCGGGTATGCCGAAGGTGCTCGTGGTCACCGGGACCGGGACCGAGATCGGCAAGACGGTGACGACGGCGGCGATCGCCGCTGCCGCCGTACGGGCGGGGCGTTCGGTGGCCGTGCTCAAACCCGCGCAGACAGGGGTCGCGCCGGGTGAGCCCGGGGACGTCGACGAGGTGGTGCGGCTCGCGGGGGCCGGGGTGACGCCGGTCGAGCTGGGCCGCTTCCCCGAGCCCCTGGCGCCCGGCACGGCCGCGGCGCGGGCCGGGATGGAACCCGTACGGCCCCCGCAGGTCGCGGAGGCGGCCGAGAAGTTGGCGGCGTCGCACGATCTGGTCCTGGTCGAGGGCGCGGGCGGCCTGCTGGTCCACTTCGACGGTGAGGGGGCGACGCTGGCGGACGCGGCGCGGCTGCTCGCGGCCCCGGTCCTGGTGGTGGCGCGGGCGGGCCTCGGCACGCTGAACTCGGTGCAGCTCACGGCGGAGGCGCTCCGCTCCCGCGGGCTCTCGCATCTGGGCGTGGTCATCGGCAGCTGGCCCGAGCGGCCGGACCTGGCCGAGCGGTGCAATGTGGGCGACCTGCCGAAGGTGGCGGGGGCCGGGCTGGTGGGGGCGGTGCCGGTAGGCGCGGGGTTCTTGCCGGAGCAGGCGTTCCGGGAGGGGGCTCCGGGGTGGCTGGGGCCGGAGTTGGGCGGGGTGTGGGACGGGGAGGTGTTTGCGCGGCGGGTGGTGTGAGGGGTGAGTGGTGCGAGGGGTGCGTGGTGTGAGGGGTGGATGGTGTGCGGGGTGCGTGGTGTGCGGGGTGGGCACGAGAGGGCCGGACCCGTCCGCGCTGGTCGCACACCGGCCCGGCTAAAGCCGCCCGGCCCCTCCAGGCTGGTCACACGCCAGCCCGGCCAGAGCCGACCTGCCCCGTCCAGGCTGGTCACACGCCAGCCCGGCCAAAGCCGCCCGGCCCGTAGTTCCCGCGCCGCTGAGAGGCGCACTCCGTGCGCCATCTCCTCCGGGCGCTGCGCACGTTCGTTCGTTTCAGGGTGGGGGCGGGAAGAATCGGCGTGAATCAGTCGGCCCGGCCTAGGAGGGTCCCATGGTGGACCGGAAGCCGTTCCCTGTCAGGAAAGCGGCGCGTGACGGCGCGCGTCACCCCGTCTTCGCCCGGTACTACGCCCGCTTCAGCGAACGGGCCGAACCCTCGATGGCGCCGGTGCGGAGCGAACTGCTCGGCGGGCTCTCTGGACGGGTCATCGAGGTCGGCGCGGGCAACGGGCTGAACTTCTCGTACTACCCGGGCACCGTCTCCGAGGTCGTCGCCATCGAACCGGAGCGCCTGTTACGGAAGTTGGCGGTCGACGCGGCCCAGCGCGCCGAGGTGCCGGTGGACGTCGTGCCGGGGGCGGCGGAGGCGCTGCCGGTGAAGAGCGAGGGGTACGACGCGGTCGTGCTGTCGATCGTGCTGTGCAGCGTGCGCGACGTGGGCCGGGCGCTCGCGGAGGTGCGGCGCGTGGTGCGGCCGGGCGGCGAGGTGCGGTTCTTCGAGCACGTACGGGCGCCGCACCGCACTATGCGGGGTATACAGACCGCGCTGGACCGGACCGTGTGGCCGCGGTTGTTCGGGGGGTGTCATGTGGGGCGGGACACCGTGGCGGCGCTGCGGGACGCCGGGTTCGAGGTCGGTCCGTACCGCACCTTGCTGATGCCCGAGCGCGGGCCCAGGCTGCCCACCTCCTACTGCGTCCTCGGCACGGCACGGCGGCCCGAACTCAAGGACACGTAGAGCACGCGAGCGGCTATCCTCGTACCCGACCCGAATGCACAACTGACTTACGGAGTAAGGGAGTTGGGGTGGGGGATGCAGACGTGGTCACGGAGGTCGTCGCCGCGCGGGCCAGGGGCCTGACGAAGGCGTACGGCTCCGGGGAGACCCAGGTGCTCGCGCTCGACGCGGTGGACGTGGACATCGCGCGCGGCCGTTTCACGGCGGTCATGGGGCCTTCGGGCTCGGGCAAGTCCACGCTGATGCACTGCCTGGCTGGCCTCGGCACGGTCTCCGCGGGACAGGTGTGGCTCGGCGACACGGAGATCACCGGGCTGAAGGAGCGGGAGCTGACCCGTCTGCGGCGCGACCGCATCGGGTTCATGTTCCAGTCCTTCAACCTCATACCTACGTTGAACGCGCTCGAGAACATCACGCTGCCGATGGACATCGCGGGCAAGGCCCCGGACCGGAAGTGGCTCGATCAGGTCATCGACACCCTCGGCCTCCGGGACCGGCTGAAGCACCGGCCCGCGCAGCTGTCCGGCGGGCAGCAGCAGCGGGTGGCGTGCGCGCGGGCCCTCGCGGCGCGCCCTGAGCTGATCTTCGCCGACGAGCCGACGGGGAACCTGGACTCGCGGGCCGGACTCGAAGTGCTCGGCTTCCTGCGGGAGGCCGTCGACAGTCTCGGGCAGAGCGTCGTCATGGTCACGCACGACCCGGGCGCCGCCGCCCACGCCGACCTGGTGCTCTTCCTCGGGGACGGGCGGCTCGTCGACGAGATGCGGGAGCCGACGGCGGAGGCCGTCCTGGAGCGGATGAAGCGGTTCGACGTCGCCTCCGCGCGCGGGGCCGGGGCCGACCCGCGAGCCGACCGGCGCGCCGGCCACCACACCTCCGGGCAGTAGCCATGCTGAAGGCGACGCTGCGGAGCTTCCTCGCGCACAAGGGGCGTCTGACGCTGTCGGCGCTGGCCGTGATCCTGTCCGTGGCGTTCGTCGCGGGCAGCCTGATCTTCTCCGACACGGTGGCCCGCACCTTCGACCGGCTGTTCGCCTCGACCTCGGCCGACGTGCGGGTCGGCCCGAAGGAGGACGGCCTGAGCGAGGCGGTGCCCTCCGGTGAGGTGCGGACGGTGCCCGCGTCGCTCGCCCTGCGGCTCAGGACGGTCGACGGGGTCGCCGCCACGCACATCGACGCCGAGGTCGAGAACATCACGGTCGTCGACCGGCACAACGACTCGGTCGGGCCGACCACCGGCGCCCCGACCATCGCCACCAACTGGGAGCCCACCGACCGCAGTCCGGTCCGCCTGACGTCCGGCCACGCGCCCCGGGGCGGCGGGGAGGCGCTGCTCGACGCGGACACCGCCGACAAGAAGCACGTACGGATCGGGGACACGCTGACGGTGCTGGCGCGGCCCGGCTCGTTCACGGTCGATGTCGTCGGCATCGCGACGTTCCGCACGACCAACCCGGGCGCCGCCCTGGTGTTCCTGGACACCCGCACCGCGCAGCGCCGGCTGCTCGGCGGCGTCGGCCGGGCGACGAGCATCTCGCTCGACGCGGTGGACGGCGTGAGCGACGCGCAGCTGAAGCGGAACGTGGCGCAACGCCTGGGCAACGCCTACAAGTTGCAGACCGCGGACGAGGACGCCAAGTCGTCCGCCGAGGATCTCGGGGGCTTCCTCGACGTCATCAAGTACGTGATGCTGAGCTTCGCCGGGATCGCCGTCCTGGTGGGTGTGTTCCTGATCGTCAACACGTTCTCGATGCTGATCGCCCAGCGCACCCGTGAGCTGGGGCTGCTGCGGGCGCTCGGCGCCGACCGGCGGCAGGTGCGGCGTTCGGTGCTGACGGAGGCGGTCCTGCTCGGGCTGGTCAGTTCGGCGGTCGGGCTCGGGCTCGGGGTGGGGCTCGCCGCGGGGCTGATCCGGCTCATGAGCGTCTTCGGGATGAACCTCAAGTCGACGGAGATGGTGGTCGGGTGGGGCACGCCCGTCGCCGCGTTCGCGGTGGGGGTCGGGGTCACGTTCGTGGCCGCGTACCTGCCCTCGCGGCGGGCGTCCCGCGTCTCCCCCATGGCGGCGCTCGCGGACGCCGAGATCGCCGGAGTGGGGCGGCCGCTGCGGGTGCGCGCGCTCGTCGGCCTGCTGGTCGGCGCGGCGGGCGCGGCCGCGCTCGTCGGCTGCGCGCTCGCGACCGGCACCGGGACGGCCGGTTCGCTGCTCGCCCTCGGCATCGTGCTGACGCTGCTCGCCACGGTCGTCGCGGGGCCGTTGCTCGTGCGCCCGGTGATCCGGGTGCTCGGCGCCGCGTTCCCGGCCGTGTTCGGCCCGGTCGGCCGCATGAGCCAGCGCAACGCGCTGCGCAACCCGCGCCGCACCGGCGCCACCGCGAGCGCCCTCATGGTCGGGCTCGCGCTGGTCGCGGGCATGTCGGTGGCGAGCGCCTCGATGAGCAAGTCGTTCGACGAACAGATCGACAAGACGCTCGGCGCCGACTTCACCGTGCAGAACGCCAACTTCGCGCCGTTCCCGCAGGAGGTCACCGAGAAGGTCAAGGACACCGAGGGCGTCGGCCTCGTCGTACGGCAGCGGTTCACACCCGTCGCGGTGCACATGCCGGACGGCACACGTGTCGAGACGACCGCCGCCGGGTATGAACCGCGGCTCGACGACGTGGCACACGTGACGTATGCGCAGGGCGACACCGCGGCGGCCCTCGCGCCCCGCCACCTCGCGCTGCAGAAGGACTACGCGGACGAGCACGGGGCGCGGGTCGGCAGTGTGCTGCGGGTCGAACTGCCCGGCGGGCGTCGCGCCGCGCTCCGGGTGGGCGCCCTCACCGACCAGGAGGGCGGCGGCTTCGGCATGCGGGGCGGCTTCTTCATGGGGCTCGCCACGCTGGAACGTTACGTTCCCGGCGGCCAGGACTCGGCGGTCTACGTGAACGCGGCGCCCGGCACCTCGGCGGACACCCTGCGCGCGAACCTGGAGAAGACGCTCGACCCGTACCCGCAGGTGCAGGTCCGCGACCTGGCCGACTACAAGAAGCTCGTCCACGACCAGATCGCCGTGCTGCTCTACCTCGTGTACGCGCTGCTCGGCCTGGCGATCGTCATCGCGGTCCTCGGCGTGGTCAACACCCTCGCCCTGTCGGTCGTCGAGCGGACCCGGGAGATCGGGCTGTTGCGGGCGATCGGGCTCGCGCGGCGGCAGTTGCGGCGCATGATCCGCCTCGAATCGGTGGTGATCGCGGTGTTCGGCGCGGTCCTCGGGCTCGCCCTGGGTCTGGTGTGGGGCGTGGCCGCGCAGCAGGTCCTGGCCCTTGAGGGGATGGAGGCGCTGGCGATCCCGTGGACGACGATCGTGGCGGTGGTCGTCGGTTCGATCCTGGTCGGTCTCGCGGCAGCGCTGCTGCCCGCGCTGCGCGCGTCGCGGATGAACGTGCTCGCGGCGATCGCCCACGAGTAGCTCCGCGGGGTTGCGGTGCGGGCGGCGTCCGGCATCTGAAATGGGCGGCGCCGCCGGGGAGGCCGGTGGTGGGATCGAACCATGACCATGAGTGATCTCGAAGACGGCCCGCGTGACGGACACACCGGCGACTCCCACCGTGACGACCCCGGCAACGCCCACCGTGACGACCCTGGCAACGCCCGCCGGGGCCTCCCCCGCGATGTCCTCAGCGATCTCCCCCGCGATGCCCCCCGCGCTCTCCCCGAAGGGCTTCGCATACGCCCCGCCTCCCCCGCCGACCTCGACGCCGTCCTCGCCTTCTGGAAGACGGCCGCGGAAGGCACCAGCATCAGCGACGACCGCGCGGGCGTGGAGCGGCTCGTGGCGCGGGACCCGGAGGCGCTGCTCCTCGCGGAGCGGTCCGGCGGTCAGCGTCCCGACGGGAAGCTCGTTGGTGAGGAGCTCGTCGACGGGAAGCCCGTCGACGGGGAGCTCGTCGGGACGGTCATCGCCGGGTTCGACGGCTGGCGGTGCCACCTCTACCGGCTCGCCGTCCGGCCGGACGCCCGCAGGCAGGGCATCGGCTCGGCGCTGCTCGCCGCCGCCGAGGAACGGTTCGTGGCGCTGGGCGGGCGGCGCGGCGACGCGATGGTGCTCGACCGCAACGAGCGGGCCCACGCCGCGTGGGACGCCGCCGGGTACGCGCGCGAGCCGCAGTGGAGCCGCTGGGTGAAACCGCTGGTCGAGGGGTGAGACCGGCGCGAACGGCGACCGCACTTTGCCGATCCTTTACTATGGAGGTGTCACCCCGACTTCTGCGAAAGGTGTGAGCGTCCGCCCATGGGCGAGCCCCCTAGTACCCGGTCCCTTCCTCCGCACGGTCCGCGCGAGCGCGCGGCACTCCCGCCCCTGGCCGATCATGGGACGGAGGTGACCCGATGACCGAAGTGCTACTGCTCGCCGTCGCAGTGCTGCTCTCGCTGGCCTGCGGCGCTTTCGTCGCGGCGGAGTTCTCGCTCACCACCGTCCAGCGCGGCGACCTCGAAATGGCCGCCGAGCGAGGTGAGCGGGGTGCCACCGGCGCCCTGAAGGCCGTACGGAACCTGACGTTCCAGCTCTCCGGCGCCCAGCTCGGCATCACCGTCACCAACCTGGTGGTCGGCATGCTCGCCGAGCCGTCCATCGCCAAGCTCATCGCGGGGCCGCTCGAAGCGGTCGGCGTCCCGGGCTCGGCGTCCACGTCCGTGGCGCTCGTCCTCGGCACCGCCCTGTCGACCGTCTTCCTGATGGTCGTCGGCGAACTGGTGCCGAAGAACTGGGCGATCTCGTCACCGCTGGCCGTCGCCAAGCGGGTGGCGACGCCGCAGCGCTGGTTCAGCGCGGCGTTCCGCCCGTTCATCACGCACCTGAACAACACCGCGAACCGCCTCGTACGCCGCTTCGGCATCGAGCCGACCGAGGAGCTGGCCTCCGCGCGCGGACCGCAGGAGCTGATGGCGCTCGCCCGGCACTCCGCCAAGGAGGGCTCCCTCGAGGCGGACACCGCCGAGCTGTTCGTCCGCACGCTCAACCTGGCCGACCTGACCGCCGAGAACGTGATGACGCCCCGTGTCCAGGTCATGGCCCTGGACACGCAGGCGACGTGCGAGGACGTGGCGAACGCGACCCGCGCGACCGGCCTGTCCCGCTTCCCCGTCTACCGCGGCAGCCTCGACTCCGTCGTCGGCGTCGCGCACATCAAGGACATCCTGGCGGTGCCCGCCGAGCAGCGGCCCCGCAAACGCGTCGAGGAACTGCTGCGCGAGCCGCTGCTCGTCCCGGAGACGCTGACCGTGGACCGGCTGCTCGACCGGCTGTCCGGCAAGCGCACCATGGCCGTCGTCATCGACGAGTACGGCGGCACCGCCGGCGTCGCCACCCTGGAGGACATCGTCGAGGAGGTCGTCGGCGAGGTCCGCGACGAGCACGACCCGCACGAGACCCCCGACATCGCCGCGGCCGGCACCGACGAGGACGGCCGCACCCTGTACTCGGCCGACGGCGCCGCCCGCACTGACCAGCTCGCGCGCGTGGGGCTGCGGATACCCGACGGCCCCTACGAGACGCTGGCCGGACTCGTCGCCTCCGAACTGGGCCGGATCCCGGACGTCGGCGACCGCGTCGAGGTCGCCGGATGGCGGCTCGACGTCGTGGACGCACAGGGCCACCGCGCCGCCCGCGTCCTGCTGCACGCGCCGCCCACCGGCACCGACACCGACACGCCCCGGGAGGAGGCCCGATGACCGCCGTCCAGTTGCTGATCGGCCTGGCGACCCTGGTCGTCAACGCCTTCTTCGTCGGCGCCGAGTTCGCGCTGATCTCCGTACGCCGCAGCCAGATCGAGCCCCACGCGGAGGACGGCAACCGGCGCGCGCGCAGCGTCCTGTGGGGCCTGCAGCACGTGTCGGCGCTGCTCGCCGCGGCACAGCTCGGCATCACCTTGTGCACCCTGGTGCTCGGCATCGTCGCCGAGCCGGCCATCGCGCACCTCCTGGAGCCGCTGTTCGACGCGGCCGGGGTGCCGCACGGCCTGGTCCACCCGATCTCGTTCGTGATCGCGCTGGCCGTGGCCACGTATCTGCACATGCTCCTCGGCGAGATGCTGCCGAAGAACATCGCCCTTGCCGAGCCGGTCCGCTCCGCATTGCTGCTCGGTCCGCCGCTCGTGGCGCTGGCGCGGGCGCTGCGCCCGGTCATCTTCACCATCAACGCCTTCGCCAACACGCTGCTCAGGCTCCTGCGCGTGGAGACGAAGGACGAGGTCACGGCGACGTTCTCGGATGCCGAACTGGCCCGCATGGTCAAGGACGCCTCCGAGGCGGGCCTGATCGACGACCGCGCGCAGGAACGCCTGCACGACGCGCTCGAACTGGGCCGGCGCCCCATCAAGGACGTCGTCCTGCCGCTGGAAAAGGTCGTCTACGCGCGCGTGGGCGTCACGCCCGAGCAGCTGGAGGAGCTGTCGGCGACGTCCGGGTTCTCCCGCTTCCCCGTCGTGGACGAGGGGCGCCGCATCGTCGGCTACCTGCACGTCAAGGACGCCCTCGACGCCATGCCGCGCGATCTGCCGTTCCGGGTGCCCGACATGCGGCCCATCGCGCGCGTGCGGGAGACGACGCCACTGGACGACGTGCTGACCGCCATGCGCGGCAGCCGGACGCACGTGGCGGCGGTCCTCGGCGCGGACGGCCGGCTCGCCGGGATGGTGACCATGGAGGACGTGCTGCGGGAGCTGTTCGGCCAGCCCGCGTGAGTCCTTGACGCGCCGGCGCTCAGCGGCTGTGCGGGCGCGCGCCGTCCTCGGTGGGCGTCTCCATGATCCCGGGGCCGCGCGCGCCGATCTCCGCCGTGCCGACCGCGGTGAGGACGGCGAGCAGGGTCGCGAGGCCCGCGGTGCCGAGCGCCGCGGCCCAGTCGACGTCGAGCAGGTTCGTCGCCCCGGCGACGAGGACGGCGGCCAGGGCCTGGGCGAAGGTCCTGATGGCGCGTTCGGCGGTGGCTTTCCAGAAGGCGGCGGTCCACATGGTGCGCTCCCCCGTGTGATGCGGTGACATGTGTGGCGACGCGTGCGGTGACGCGTGCGGTGACGTATGCCGTGCGGCGGTGTGTGCTTATTCGGCATACCGCCGTCCCGGGCCGCTGCCCAGACCTCCCGCGCGGGCGCCCGGGCGCCGGGATACCATTTTCGACGCCATGCAGACGAACCCCCACTACACCAGCCTTGTCGCGGTCGGCGACTCCTTCACCGAGGGCATGTCGGACCTGCTGCCCGACGGTTCCTACCGCGGATGGGCGGACCTGCTGGCCGCCCGGATGGCGGCGCGGACTCCCGGCTTCCGGTACGCGAACCTCGCCGTGCGCGGCAAGCTGATCCAGCAGATCGTCGACGAGCAGGTCGACGTGGCCGCCGCGATGAAGGCGGACGTGGTCACGCTCGTCGGCGGCCTCAACGACACCTTGCGGCCCAAGTGCGACATGGTCCGCGTACGGGACCTGCTCACGGAGGCCGTCGAGAAGCTCGCCCCCTCCTGTCAGCAACTCGTCCTGATGCGCAGCCCCGGGCGCAACGGCCCCGTCCTCGAACGCTTCCGCCCGCGCATGGAGGAGCTGTTCACCTGCGTGGACGAGCTGGCGGCGAAGTACGACGCGCTCGTCATCGACCTGTACGGGGTGCCCGTCCTCGCCGACCAGCGGATGTGGGACGTGGACCGGCTGCACCCGACGGCCGAGGGCCACCGGCGCATCGCCGAGGCCGTGTGGCAGGGCCTCGGCTACGAGGGCGAGTCGGAGTGGCGCACCCCGCTCGATGCCGCGGTGCTGCCGAACTGGCTGGCGCGCCGGGTGGCCGACGCCCGCTTCGCCAGGCAGCACCTCGTGCCGTGGATCGGACGCAGGCTGACCGGCCGCTCCTCGGGCGACGGACGCCCGCCGAAGCGGCCCGAACTGGCGCCCTGGGCGCAGCACGACTGAGAGTCCGGGGCACGGGCCGCCGCTGCCACCGCTGCCACCGCTGCCACCTCCGCGAACGGGGTGAGCCTCACCGTGCCCCCGAAGCGGAAGCGGGAGCAGGGTTCGCGAGGCGGGCCTGACCTGTAGGTTCCTCCAGCGCCTGTGCGTTCCTCCAGGCCCCGGCCGGTGCGGACCCTGTAGAGACGCCCGGTAAACTCCATACACGTGACTGCGCCTGCCAAGCCCCGTATCCCGAACGTTCTCGCCGGACGCTATGCCTCCGCCGAGCTCGCCACCCTCTGGTCGCCGGAGGAGAAGGTGAAGCTGGAGCGCCGGCTCTGGCTCGCCGTGCTGAAGGCCCAGAAGGACCTCGGGATCGAGGTGCCGGACGCCGCGATCGCCGACTACGAGCGCGTGCTCGACCAGGTCGACCTCGCCTCTATCGCCGAGCGCGAGAAGGTCACCCGGCACGACGTGAAGGCGCGGATCGAGGAGTTCAACGCGCTCGCCGGGCACGAGCAGGTCCACAAGGGCATGACCTCACGCGACCTGACGGAGAACGTGGAGCAGCTGCAGATCCGGCTCTCCCTCGAACTGGTCCGCGACCGCACCGTGGCCGTCCTCGCCCGCCTCGCCAAGCTGGCCGGGGAGTACGGCGAGCTGGTCATGGCGGGCCGCTCGCACAATGTCGCCGCGCAGGCCACCACGCTCGGCAAGCGCTTCGCGACCGCCACCGACGAGCTGCTCGTCGCGTACGGCCGCGTCGAGGAGCTGCTCACCCGCTACCCGCTGCGCGGCATCAAGGGCCCGGTCGGCACCGCGCAGGACATGCTCGACCTGCTCGGCGGCGATGCCGACAAGCTGGCGGACCTGGAGCAGCGGATCGCCGCGCACCTGGGCTTCAGCCAGGCGTTCACCTCGGTCGGCCAGGTCTACCCGCGCTCGCTCGACTACGAGGTCGTCACGGCGCTCGTGCAGTTGGCCGCCGCGCCCTCCTCCACCGCCAGGACGATCCGGCTGATGGCCGGGCACGAGCTGGTGACCGAGGGCTTCAAGCCCGGCCAGGTGGGCTCCTCGGCGATGCCGCACAAGATGAACACCCGCTCCTGCGAGCGCGTCAACGGCCTCATGGTCATCCTGCGCGGCTACGCGTCGATGACCGGCGAGCTGGCGGGCGACCAGTGGAACGAGGGCGACGTGTCCTGCTCCGTGGTCCGCCGCGTGGCCCTGCCCGACGCGTTCTTCGCGCTCGACGGCCTCCTGGAGACGTTCCTGACGGTGCTCGACGAGTTCGGCGCGTTCCCCGCCGTCGTCGCCCGCGAGCTCGACCGCTACCTGCCGTTCCTCGCCACGACGAAGGTCCTCATGGCGTCGGTGCGCGCGGGCGTGGGCCGCGAGGAGGCCCACGAGGCGATCAAGGAGAACGCGGTCGCCTCCGCCCTCGCCATGCGCGAGCAGGGCGCCGAGCGCAACGAGCTGCTCGACAAGCTGGCCGCCGACCCCCGTATCCCGCTCGACCGGGCGCAGCTCGACGCGCTGATGGCGGACAAGCTGTCCTTCACGGGCGCGGCTTCCGGCCAGGTGGCGCAGGTCGTCGCCCGGGTCGAGGAGATCGTGAAGCAGCACCCCGAGGCCGCCGGTTACACCCCCGGGGCGATCCTCTGACCCGCCTGACCCCCGCGGACCTGGAGGCCGCTCGCGACCGTCTGGTACCGGACGTCGTCGCGAGCGGCCTCTCCGTGCTGTTCTGCGGCATCAACCCGGGCCTGATGTCGGCGGCCCTCGGTCAGCACTTCGCGCGGCCCGGCAACCGCTTCTGGCCCGTCCTGCACCTCTCCGGCTTCACCCCGCGCCGCCTGCACCCCGACGAGCAGGAGGAGCTGCTCGCGTACGGGCTCGGCATCACGAACGTCGTCGCACGCGCCTCGGCACGCGCGGACGAGCTGAGCCCCGAGGAGTACCGGGAAGGCGGCCGTCTCCTGGAGGAGAAGGTCGCCCGGCTGCGGCCCCGCTGGCTCGCGGTGGTCGGCGTGACCGCGTACAGGTCGGCTTTCGCCGAGCCCAAGGCGAAGATCGGCCCGCAGGAGCGGACGATCGGCGGCGCCCGGGTGTGGGCGCTGCCCAACCCCAGCGGGCTGAACGCGCATTGGACGACGGAGACGATGGCGGAGGAGTTCGCGCGGCTCCGCGAGGCGGCGTCCTCCCCCGGCCGGTAGACGGCGGTTACGGCTTACGGGCCACCACCCCGAACTGGGCCACCAGCGGGCCCTCCGCCCCCTCCGCCGTGCGCCAGCGGGCGCAGGAGACGAGCCCCGGTTCGATCATCTCCAGGCCGTCGACGAAGGCGGCGACCTCGGCGCCGGTGCGGGCGGTGATCGGGGGCGTCGCGTTCTCGTTCCAGAACTTCATCGCCGCCTCGTTGCCCTCTCCGCCCAGCTCCAGGGTGGGGTGGGTCAGCACGACGTAGCTCCCCGACGGGATCGCCTCGACGAGCCGGTGCACGATGGCGGTGGCCTCGTCGGTGTCGACGACGAAGTTCAGGATGCCGAGGAGCATGACCGCGATCGGCTTCTCGAAGTCCAGCGTCTCCGATGCCGCCTTGACGATCGCGCGCGGGTCGCGCGCGTCCGCGTCCACGTAGCTGGTGGCGCCCTGGTCGGAGCTGGTGAGAAGCGCGCGGGCGTGGGTCAGCACGATCGGGTCGTTGTCCACGTAGACGACGCGCGCGTCGGGGGCGATGTGCTGGGCGACCTCGTGCGTGTTGTTCGCGGTGGGCAGTCCCGTGCCGATGTCGAGGAACTGCCGGATGCCCGCCTCCCCCGCGAGGAAGCTGACGGCCCGGCCCAGGAAGGCACGGTCGGCGCGGGCGACCTCGCCGATGCTCGGGTACATGGACGTGACCATGGAACCGACCTGTTCGTCGACCTCGTAGTGGTCCTTGCCGCCCAGCCAGAAGTTCCACACGCGGGCGTTGTGCGCGATGTGGCTGGCGATCCGCTCCTTGGGCTGCGCGCCGTCGTCGCTCATGTGCTCTCCCTGGGGTGTCGGGCGCCCCGGAGGGCCGGGCGCGACTCAAGATCCCATGGTGGCACGTGAGTTCCGTGAAGGGCGCCGCGGGCGCGGTCACGGCGGGGCCACGTCCGTGACGACAGCGAGCAGTTGGCAGGGCTGGTCGTCACCCTGCCGGGAGACGGCGAGGGCCACCCATCGCTCCCCGACGTTCCACAAGTGCAGGTCCTGGGCGCAGGCGCTGAGCCAGCCCCAGGGCTCGGGTATCTCCTCCCCCTGCTCGACGCCCCGGATGTGCACGCTCCACAGGCTCAGCCGGTACGGCTCCCCCCAGCGCCCGGTGAGCAGCGCGGTCAGTCCGTCCCGGTCGGCGTCCGCCTGCGCCTCCGCCAGGTCACGCGCCCCGCCCCGCTCGGTCAGTCCCGCCATGACGAACCCGGGCCCGCCCCAGCCCGCGGCGGACCCGCCGTGGTCGTCCGGGAAGGGGCCGGCCCACAACTGGTCGATCGTCGCGAGTTGCTCCGCGATGTTCATGCCTCCCAGTAAAGCGGCCCCCACTGACAACGGGCCGACGGGCCGTCAGGACCCGTTCGCCGTACCGTGCACGCGGCGGCTCAGGCGTCCCTGCGGCGCACGGCCCACCACCCGGCGAGCTGAGCCGCCGCGGCCCACGACGCGGTCACACCGAGCCCCGCCCACGGGCCCAGCGAGCCCACCGCGTCCTGCCGCAACACCTGTTGGCCCGCGCGGTCCGGAGGACCTGGAGCGGGTCCTCGTCGTCCTGCGCGAGGTGGAGCAACCGGTACGCGCGCGTCCCACGCTGTGCGAGGCGGACCGGTTGCTCGACTCGGCGCGGGCTTCGGGGGCGACGGTGGACATGACCGTGGAAGGCCCCCTGGAGACACTTCCCGGGCCCGTCTCCCGGGAGGGCTACCGCATCCTCCAGGAGGGGCTGACGAACGTGCTGCGGCACTGCGGCACCGTCCCGGTCCGTATCGCCCTCACCGTCGCCGACGGACGGCTCAGCCTGGACGTGCGCAACCACCTCCCGGCGGGGTTGCCGCCCGCGGCCGGGGGCACGGGGAGCGGTCTGCGCGGCGTGCGGGAGCGGGCCGCGCTGCTCGGCGGACGGGCGCGCGCCGGGCCTGTCGGCGACGAGTGGCGGGTCCGGGTCGAGCTGCCGGTCGCGTGATCCGCCGGCCCGGCCCGGCCCGCCGCACCGTGGCCTACGCTGGGCCGCGTGCCGCTCACCGTGCTCCTCGTCGACGACGAACCCCTGGTCCGCGCCGGTCTGCGCTCCGTCGAGCGGCCGCCGAAGATCCTCGTCGTCACCACCTTCGAGAACGACGCGTACGTGTACGGGGCGCTGCGCGCGGGCGCCGACGGGTTCCTGCTGAAGCGGGCGCGGCCCGCCGAGATCGTGCACGCGGTGCGGCTCGTCGCGGCGGGCGAATCGCTCCTCTTCCCGGCGGCGGTGCGCAAACTGGCCGCCGAGTACGGCAACGCGTCGGCGCGGGCCGCCATGGAGCGGGCCGCGCTCACCGACCGGGAGGCGGCCGTGCTGCGGCTCATGGCGCGCGGGCTGTCCAACGCGGAGATCGCCGCGGATCTCGTGGTCAGCACCGAGACGGTCAAGTCGCACGTGAGCGCCGTGCTCGCCAAGCTCGGGGCCCGGGACCGCACCCAAGCGGTGATCGCCGCCTACGAAAGCGGTTTCGTCGCGCCCGCGTGAAGGGGTGCCGTCCGTTTCAGGGGTGCCCGTGTGAGCATTCGTCGCCACATGAGTGCACCCGACCCTCGCCGGTGCCGGTCGCGGCGAGTACCATCCGGCGAACACGCGCAACTGCTGGGAGGACGGACGTTGGGGCAGCTGACCGGCGGAGATCCCTCTCTGCTCAGGCGGATCAACTCCGCGGTGGTGCTGCAAGCGCTGCGCTCCGCGGACTTCGCGACGCTCACCGAGATCACCCGGGTGACGGGTCTGTCGCGGCCGACCGTCGAAGGGGTCGTCGAGGGGCTCATCGAGGCCGGGTACGTCGTGGAGACCACCGTCGAGGAACCCGGCGCGCGGCGCCAGGGGCGGCCCGCACGGAAGTTCCGCTTCCGGGCCGAGGCGGGGCATCTGCTCGGCCTGGAGATCGGCCCCCACCGGGTCGCCGCGGTGCTCTCCGCGCTCGACGGGCGCGTCATCGGCTCCGCGTCCAAGGAGGTCGACGAGGCCGCGCCCGCGGAGGAGCGCATCGAGCGGCTGCGCGGGACCGTCGCCGATCTGCTGCGGCGGGCCGGTGTGGCGCGCAGCTCCCTGCGGGCGGTCGGCGTCGGCAGCCCCGGCATCGTCGAGGCCGACGGGACGGTACGGCTCGGTACGGCGCTGCCCGGGTGGACCGGGCTGCCGCTCGGCGAACGGTTGCGGCGCTCCTTCAAGTGCCCGGTGATCGTCGAGAACGACGCGAACACGGCGGCGATGGCCGAGCACTGGAAAGGGGCCGGTGTCGAGTCCGACGACATGGTGTTCGTCCTCGCCGGGCTGAGCCCCGGGGCCGGTGCGCTGATCGGCGGGCGCCTGCACCGGGGGTACGGGGGTGCCGCCGGGGAGATCGGGGCGTTGCATCTGCTGGGGCGCGGGGTGCGGCCCGAGACGCTGCTCTCCACCACCGACGAGCCCCTGCATCCGCTGGACGAGCAGGCCGTCGCCGAGGTGTTCGCCCTGGCCCGCAAGGGGGACGAGCGGGCCCAGGCCGCGATGGAGCGGTTCATTCAGCGCCTTGTGCACGATGTCGCGGCGCTTGTGCTCGCGCTCGATCCTGAGCTGGTGATTGTCGGCGGGTGGGCCGCGGGGCTCGACGGGGTGCTCGATCCGTTGCGGCGGGAGCTTGAGCGGTACTGTTTGCGGCCGCCCCGGGTTGCGTTGTCGTTGCTCGGGGAGGCGGCTGTGGCCACCGGGGCGTTGCGGCTGGCCCTTGACCATGTGGAGGCTCAGCTGTTTGCCATGGAGGGGGCGGTGTCAGCGCGGTGAGCTCCGCTGGTTGCCGGGTTCTCGTCCGGGGGCGCGGTCGCCGTTCGCGGGTTCACGTCGTGCGTGGCTGAGCGCGCCGTTCCCCGCGCCCCTGGCGGGGCCTATGCGTCGCCGCGTCTGCGGCGCCCACGGGGGAGGCCCGTCCTCGTCGTTCGCGGGTTCACCTCGTGCGTGGCTGAGCGCGCCGTTCCCCGCGCCCCTGGCGGGGCTGGGCGCCGGCCTTTGCCTCTGGCGCCCACGGGGCACGTCTGCTGGGCGCTCGGCTGCGTCAGGATGCCCTTGTCGCCGGGGTGTGGTGGATTTCTACTCCGGGCGTGTCGCCGAAGGTCAGGCGGCAGGTGTCCGCCCTGTACGTGGCCACGGAGACCGCCGCCGTGTCGCCCTCGCTGAAGTAGCGGGTGGTGACGACCAGGACGGGGGCGCCGGGGAGGCGGTCGAGTTCCTTGGCGTCGTCGGCGCGGGCCGAACCGAGTTCGACCGCGCGGTCCTGGCCGTCGAGGCCGAAGCGCTGGAGTTCGCGCAGGACGGCACGCGCGCGTGCGGCGCCGGACGGGGCGTCTATGGCCGTGAGGTCGGGCACTGAAGCCGACGGCACGTAGAGCAGTTCGGCGGCGACCGGCTGGCCGTGCGAGACGCGGGTGCGGCGCAGGACGTGCACGGTCTCGCCGGGCGCGGTGGCGAGCATCTCGGCGACCGCGGCCGGCGGCAGCGCCGGGGTGCAGTCGACGGCCTGCCACGCGTCCCCGCTGGCGCCGGGCCAGTCCTGGTCGGTGGAGGCGACGGCGACGCCCATGCGGGGCGGCGCGACGGTCGTGCCGACGCCGCGCCTGCGCTGGAGCCGTCCTTCGAGTTCGAGCTGCTCGAGCGCCTGGCGGAGCGTGGCGCGGGCGACGCCGAAGCGGGCCGCGAGATCACGCTCGTTCGGCAGGATCTCCCCGACGGCGAACTCGGAGTCGAGCGCCTCGCTGAGCACGGTCTTGAGGTGCCAGTACTTCGGCTCCGGTGCCGCTTCCAACTGCGTGGTCCCCACCCTGTCCTCCGCAACAGCCGTGCCCCGGCGGCTTTTTAGCGCCCTTGTTTATTAAAGGTTCCTGCACTAACTCTGCGAGAGTAGGGCCGCCTCCGGACTTGGTCAAGACCAATCCTCGGTCGGTTACCGTCCGCATGGGTGCTCTGCCGCAGAGCGTTCATGGAGGACCGCACTCCGTTCACACGGCGTTCGCACGGCACGCGAAGGGCCCGCCGGTCGACGACGACCGGCGGGCCCAGGGTTCCGACCGCTATGCGAGCGAGTGCAGCTTGTCCGGGTTGCGCACGATGTAGATGTACTGCACCTTGCCGTCGACGATGCCGAGCTGGAGGGCCGCGTCGAGCTTGTCCCCGTCGAGGGCGAGCAGTCCGACGCCGCCATTGATCTCGGTGAGGCGGAAGTCGAACCACTCCGCGCCGCCTTGGCGCGAGGCGCCCGCGACGAAGCGGCCCACCTTGTCGGCGGACTCGATGACGCGCACCGGCGCCTTGGACTTGCCGCCGCTGTCGCCGACGAGGCGCACGTCGGGGGCGAGCAGCGCCATGAGCCCGTCGAGGTCGCCCTCGGTCGCGGCGGCGAGGAACCGCTCGGTGAGGTCGCGTTGTTGCGCGGGGTCGACGTCGAAGCGGGGCCGCCGCTCCTCGACGTGCTTACGCGCGCGTGCGGCGAGTTGCCGCACGGCCGCCTCGCCGCGCTCCAGGGTGGCCGCGATCTCCGCGAACGGCAGCCCGAACGCCTCGCGCAGCACGAACACGGCGCGCTCGAGCGGGGAGAGCGACTCCAGGACGACGAGGACGGCGAGCGACACGGTGTCGGCGAGCACGGCCTGTTCGGCGGTGTCGGGCACGGTGGGCCCGAAGTCGGTGACGAGCGGTTCGGGGAGCCAGGGCCCCACGTAGGACTCACGCCGGGCCTGCACCTGGCGCAGCCGGTCGACGGCCAGGCGGGTCGTGATGCGCACCAGGTAGGCGCGGGGTTCGCGCACGTCGGCGCGGTCGGCCCGGGACCAGCGCAGCCACGCGTCCTGGACGACGTCCTCGGCGTCCGCGACGCGGCCCAGCATGCGGTAGGCCACGCCCATCAGGACGGGGCGGTGCTCCTCGAAGACGTCGATCGCTGCATCGGTGGCGGTCACGCCTCCCATCCCAACCCGGCGGAGTACGCACTGTCCAGGCGGAACCGGCACCTGTGAGCGTTCTCCCTCTTGAACTGCTCGCTACTGAGCGGTAATTGTTGCTGACAGGGTGTCTAAGGAATGGAGCGAGCGGCATGGCGGCACAAGCGTCCTTCAGCATCGAGCGGCCCGGCGGCCCGCGCACGGTGACCCTCGCCTACGAGCGCGCCGGCGCCGGTGAACCCCTGCTCCTGCTGCACGGCATCGGCCACCACTGGCAGGCGTGGGAGCCGGTGCTGCGGATCCTGGCCACCGAGCGCGACGTCATCGCCGTCGACCTGCCCGGTTTCGGCACCTCCCCGGCCCTGCCCGACGACTTCACCCACGACCTGGCCGGTGTCGTGCCGGTCCTGGCCGGGTTCTGCCGCGAGCTGGGCCTCGACCGGCCCCATGTGGCGGGCAATTCGCTCGGCGGACTGCTCGCCCTCGACATGGGCCGCGCACAGCTCGTCCGGTCCGTGACCGCGCTCTCCCCCGCCGGGTTCTGGACCGGGGCCGAGCGCCGCTACGCCTTCGGGACGCTGCTCGCGATGCGCCACGGCGCGCGGACGCTGCCGGTGCCGCTGGTGGAGCGGCTGTCCCGGTCGGCCGCCGGGCGCGCCGCGCTCACCGGCACCATCTACGCGCGCCCCGGGCGCCGTTCACCGGAGGCCGTGGTCGCCGAGACGCTCGCGCTGCGCCACGCGACCGGGTTCCACCGGACCCTCACCGCCGGCCGTGACGTGCTCTTCCGCGACGACATCCCCGAGATCCCGGTCACCGTCGCCTGGGGCTCGCGCGACCGTATCCTGCTGCGCCGCCAGGGGGTCCGCGCCAAGCGGGTCCTGCCCGGCGCCCGTCTGGTCCGGCTGCCCGGCTGCGGCCATGTGCCGATGAACGACGACCCGGCGCTCGTGGCCCGCGTCATCCTGGACACCAGCCGCTGACCGCCGGCTGAACGCGCCCGAGCCCAGGGCCACCCCCGCGCCCACGAGCGCGCTGCCGACGCCCTGGGCGGGCCCGTACGCGCCCGAACCGACCAGCGGCGCGGTGCAGGCGGCGGCGACCGGGATGAGGCCGGAGAAGAGCGTGGCGCGCTCCGCGCCGATCCGCTGCATGCCCATGTACCAGCAGACGAAGCCGATCACGGTGACGATCACGGCCTGCCAGACCAGCGCGGCGCCCTCCCGCCCGTCGGGCACGCGCAGCCAGGAGGCGCCGTCCACGACCAGGCCCACGACGGCCGCCTCCAGCGCGGCGATCCCGCAGACGACGCACGACAGGAGCCGGGGCCCGAGCGGGCGCAGGACGGGCATCGCCAGGACGGCGAAGCCGACCTCGCCCGCGAGGGCGCACACCGAGAACGCGATGCCGGCGGCGTCCGTACGGCCCCATCCCTGCACGGTGAACGCCCCGGCCGCGACGAGCAACGCCCCGTGGAGCACGACCCGTTGCGGGCGCCGTCCGGCCGCGAGCGGCACCATGACGGCGACGAGCACGGGCGCGCAGCCGACGAAGACGCCGGGCACCGCCGGTTCCGCCGTCCGTTCCGCCGCCAGGATCGCGAGGTTGAAGCCGACCATGCCGACCGCCGCCAGCAGGGCGAGGCGCGTCCACCCGCGCGGCGCGAGACGGCGCAGCGGGGCCGTGCCGCCGCGGCCGAGCAGGGGCACAAGGAGCAGGCAGGCGACCCCGTAGCGCAGGAACTGGCCGCCCGCGTACGGATAGTCGCCCAGGAGGCTGTTCGCGGTGAAGGAGCCGCCCACCAGGACGCACGCGAACGCGGCGAGCAGGGAGCCGTTGAGGGACGTGGTCTTCATGGCATCGACGCTAGGGAGGGCGGTGGTCCTGGTGGAGGTCCACTCGGGGGACGGTGTCGGGGACCAATCGGGGCGCGGGCAGGCCCCGTTAGGGTCCGTGCCCATGACGTCTGCGCCGCCCGGCCCGCCCTCCGCCGCCTGGGAGCTGCTGCTGCCCGCCGCCTCCGCCCCGCCACGCGCGCGTGGGCGCTCGTTGCAGGAGGCGCTGCGGGCGGCGGTGCGGTCGGGGCGGCTCGCGCCCGGGACGCGGCTGCCGTCGAGCCGGGATCTGGCGAAGGACCTCGGGGTGTCGCGCGGGCTGATCACGGAGGCGTACGAGCAGCTGGCCGCCGAGGGGTATCTGCGCAGCGGCCGGGGCGCGGGGACGTGGGTCGGCGAGGTGGTCAGGGCCGCCGCTCCCGGCGCCCGGGACCTGGCGCCGCGCCCCGCCGCCGACGTACGGGCCGACTTCGTGGCGGGCAGCCCGGACCTGTCGCTCTTCCCGCGCTCGGCGTGGGCGGCGGCGCAGCGCGGCGTGCTCGCCGAACTCCCCCACCCGGACCTGGGCTATCCGGACCCGCGCGGGCTGCCCCGGCTGCGTACCGCGCTCGCCGAACTGCTCGCGAGGCGGCGCGGGGTGGTGGCGGACCCGGAGCGGATCATCGTCTGTTCCGGCGTGACGCAGGCGGTCACGCTGCTCGGGATCGTGCTCCACGCGCGCGGGCAGGGCGCCATCGGGGTGGAGCGTCCCGGCAGCCCGCAGTACGAGGAGCTGTTCGCGACGGCGGGGCCGCGGGCGGTGCGGCTGCCCCTGGACGACGAGGGGCTCGCCCTGGGCCCCCTGCGGAGGTCGGGGGTGCGGACGGTGGTGGTGACGCCGTCGCACCACTTCCCTTCGGGCATCGCCTACTCGGCGGCGCGCCGGGCCCGCCTCCTGGACTGGGCGCGGGAGGTGGACGGGCTGATCGTCGAGGACGACTACGACGGGGACTTCCGCTACGACCGCGCCCCCGTCGGCGCGCTGCAGGGCCTCGACCCGGACCATGTCGCGTACACGGGCTCGGTGAGCAAGGCGCTGGTGCCGGGGCTCCGGCTCGGCTGGCTCGTCGTGCCCGACGGGCTGGCCGACGAGATCGTGGCGCGCAAGCGCTACATGGACCTCGGCAATCCGGCGCTCGACCAGGCGGTCCTGGCCCGCTTCATCGAGCGCGGCGACCACGACCGGCAGCTGCGCCGCTGCCAGCGCGCCTACAAGGAGCGGCGGGACGCGCTCGTGGCCGCCCTCGCAGCTCAGCTGCCCGGCACCGAGATCTCCGGGATCGCGGCGGGCCTGCACGCCATCGCCACGCTGCCCGCGCGCTGCGGCGCCTCCGAGGACGCCCTCGTGGCACGCCTGGCGGCGTCCGGCGTGGCGGTGCGCCCGCTGGGCCACTACGGCGGCGCGCCCGGCGACCGGGTCTCCCTCGTCCTCGGTTACGCCCATCTGACTCCGGCCCGCGTCACCGAAGGCGTACGCCTTCTGGCGCGCGCCGCCGGCGGCCCTGAATAGTGAACGACCGGCCCGGCGCTCCCCGCCGGCGCCCTCGTCGCAACCGTCACTGGAGGCGTCATGTCGCACCGTCCGCCGAGTCCCCTGCCCGGCCGCCGCGGAGTGCTGCGGGGTTCGCTCGCCGCGTCGGCGGCGCTCGCCCTGCCCCCGGCGGGCGGCGCGGCGGCCCCCGCGTTCGCCTTGTCGGGCCGGCCCCTGGCGGGCTGGGGCGTGCAGAGCGGTGACGTCGGCGCCCACTCGGGCCTGGTGTGGGTCCGCTCGGACCGGCCCGCACGGATGATCGTGGAGACGTCGGCCACCGAGTCGTTCAAGCGGGTGACGAGATGGCGCGGCCCGCTCCTCGGCCCGGACACCGACTTCACCGGCACCACCAGGCTGCGCGGGCTGCCGCCGGGCGAGCAGGTCCACTACCGGGTGGTGCTCGCCGACCCGGACGATCCGCGCCGCACGAGCGCCCCGGTCCCGGGAACGTTCCGCACCGCGCGCGTGGGGCGCAAGGGCGGGGTCCGGTTCCTGTGGTCCGGGGACATCGCGGGCCAGGGCTGGGGCATCAACCCCGACCGCGGCGGCTACCGCGTCTACGAGGACATGCGCGCCCTGGACCCGGACTTCTTCCTGTGCAGCGGCGACACCATCTACGCGGACGGGCCGATCCAGGCGAGCGTGCCGCTGCCCGACGGAAGCGTGTGGCGCAATGTGACGACCGAGGAGAAGTCCAAGGTCGCCGAGGTGCTCGCCGAGTTCCGTGGCAACTTCCGCTACAACCTGCTCGACGCAAGTGTGTGCAACTACGGTTCTAGGAGGAACGCAAAAGCCCCGCCCTCCATGGGGTCCAATCCAGGAGAGGGCGGGGCTCGGTTCGGAGCTAAGCAGGGTGCCGATACAGGCGACGCACGGCACCCTGCCGCCCCTCCCTACCTCCGACGCACGGGCGCCGGAGGTAGGGGTCTATGGGGTTAGAGGCGAGTCGTCGGCCCACTGGAAGTCGCCCAGATCCAGGGCTCTGCCCCAGTGCCACGGGTACGCCGGGTGCGGGGGACGCTGGCACTGGACCTTGACGCCGCTCAGATCCCGGTTGCAGACCGCTTGGTAAATCTCCACGATCTGTGGAGGAATGGGCTCCTCTGCTCCGCAGATGTCGGCGGTCGCAGTCACAGGCTCACCCCCTTAGCGCGGGTGACCGGCGCCTCCGACGTCTGTGCGCGACGCCGCTCGTCGGCGGTTGGGCGGCGCAGGACGCCAGGATCCGCATCCCATTCGCGTCCGCCACCCGGCGGCCGGAGTTGTACGTACGGGCCCTCGTGCCCCATTACGCGGCCCGGCTTATCGCGACGGGTGTCTACGACGAGATCCCACAACCTCAGTTCACTCTTCTCCATCTCTCAGCCCTCCGTGCGTCGCCATTGATCCCAGGATTCCGGCGAGTGAAATGCGGGACTAGTGGCCCCCTGTCGGCCAGATGTCGGCCACTATGGAGAGATGCGCGACGTAATCGGGGCCAACATCAAACGCCTGCGAACCCAGCGAAGTTGGTCACAGGCGGATTTGGCGCGGCGCGTGTGCCTGTGCGCCGGCGTGAGTGGTGATCCCGTCGGCCGCCAGGAGATCAGCCGTTATGAGAACGGGAAACGCTCCCCACGCGAATGGCAGCCCTTCATTGCCCAGGCCTTGGGTGTCACCGTCGACGAGCTACGGACGGAGTATCTTCCGCCCGATCTGGCGCCGCCTTCGCTGGCCGACTACCTGCCCAGCGGAGACCCGCTCGTTGCGCTCCAGGCCCGCAACGGGCGCCGCATCGGGTCCGGCGTCGTCGACGATCTCCGTCAGCGGGTCCACGGCCTCCGCCTGGCGGACGACGTCATCGCCGGCGGGGACCTCATCCGCCCCGCGCTGCGGGAGCTCCGTACGGCTGTGAAGCTGTACCGCGACAGCGTCCACACTGACGACGTGGGGCGCGAGCTACTCCGTCAGATCGGCGAGCTAGCCCAGATCGCCGGATGGATTGCGAGCGACGCCGGGCAGCACGCGGAGGCGGAGCACATCTACAAGCTTGGTATCAGCGCCGCCCGAAAGGCGGGTGACGCAACGCTTGTCGGCAACCTGGCAGGCTCACTCGCCTACCAGTACGCCAACAACGGGCGGGAAGCTGACGGCCTGGCCCTGGCCTCTGCCGCACTCGACGAGGCAGGGACGTCGGCACCGCCTAAAGCTCGCGCGCTCTACCTGGATCGCCTCGCATGGGCCAACGCAAAGATCGGACCGACCAACGCGCAAGCCGCAATGGCGGCGCTTGGAGAGGCGTCCACGGCCCTTGCGGCGGAGGACTCCGGGACTGATTCCCCCGCGTACCTGTACTGGGTGAGCGCAGGGGAACTTCAGATCATGGAATCGCGCGTGTACACGGAGCTGCGCCGCCCCCTCCGCGCCGTTCCGCTGCTCCGCGACGTGCTGAGTCGGTACAACGCGACGCATGTTCGGGAGCTAGCGCTGTATCTGTCGTGGCTCGCGGTAGCACTGGCCGACGCAAACGAGCCGGAAGAGGCCGCAGCCGTCGCCGCGCGAGTCATCGAGATGTCTGCCGACGTTGCCAGTGAACGCACCGCGGAGCGCGTCCATGTCGTCAGGGAGCGCCTGGAGGAGTACCGCGACGTCCCGGAGGTCCGGGCAGTCCTGGATGCGGCTTAGATCGGGAATCCCAGTGCCCGCATCCGACGCCGGTACGACCGCCCGTGCTCAGCCGTGCAGAACCTACGGATCCGCCCGGAGCCGGCCACCTGCGTCAGGGTGGCGCCACAGTGGAGGCAGCCCTCGTCGTGCTGGCTCTTCGCGGTCCTCGTCGTGTCGAACATGGAGCGTCCTCTCGTCAGATCATGGGAACGCCCCCGCGGGCACCATGTCGGCGCTCCGCGGGGGCGTTGAAGTGGGTGGGCCGCTCATCCATGGCGGAGAGCGGCCCGTGTGTGTGCGTGATGTGCGTCAGTAGCGGCCAGCGTTGATGGCCGTAATGGTGGCTGCCTCGTGGACCTCTATGCGGGTGTCCACGATGTCGGTGATCTCGCGGTCCCCGACGAAAACGCGCACGTCGGCGTGGACCTGCGTCGTCCCGCCTCCGCTCTTCGCGGCGCGGATGTCCGACCACTGAGAGCCAGTGAAGACGGGCTCCGGGGAGCCGGTGCCGTTCGCGACGAGGGACAGGCCCGGAGGGAGGTAGCCTCCGTCGTCGTACCAGTGCGGCGAGCGGCTCAGCCACTTCGAATACGCGGCCGACGGGCTTCCGTAGTCGGGCCTGTTCTTGATGTACGACAGACCCCATCGGATCTGCGTCGCGGGGTTGGTTCTCCAGTCGGCACCAGCGCTAGCCATTTTCGCTGCGGGGAGCGCTTGGGGAATGCCGAACGCGCCTGAGCTGGGGTTTCTCGCCTGGTAGTTCCAGTTCGATTCCCCCTCCCACAGCTTCTTCAGGGGGCCGAACTCGCCTTGTCCCCACCCGTAGTTCTTGAGAATGCTCTTCGCGTACTTCTGCGCAGAGCCGACGGCAGTGGCGTTGCCTCCGCCTCCGCCCGTCAGGAACTTCATGGGGTCGACTGCTCTGCCACCGAGTCGCGCCTCCAGGTGGAGGTGCGGACCAGAGACGTTGCCCGTCGCACCGGAGCGGCCGATCACCTCGCCCTGCTTCACCTTGTCGCCGACCTTCGTCATGATCGACGAGAGGTGGGCGTACAAGGACTGCAAGCCGGCGGAGTGCTGCACCAAGATGTGGTTGCCGTACGGCCCGGAGCTCGATGTGTTGAGTACCTGGCCGTCCATGACGGCGCGCACGGCGGTTCCGACTGCCGCAGGGAAGTCGAGTCCGGTGTGGTGGCCGCTGGACCACATCTTCCCGGCCTTGCCGAAGGGCGTCCCGAAGGGGGCGTTGATCGGCTTCGTCCACAACCCGCCGTAGCTGAAGTCGCCGACGAACATCGACTTAGCGGCGCTGATCAGGGTGTCCCGCGCGGACGAAATCCACTTCCGCGGGGCCTTGCCGACCATCTTCCCCCAGTCACCGGAGCCGGCGACGCCAGGGGCGATGGAGTTGACGACGGGCGTCATCAGCTTGTCCCACGTCGAGCCAGGGTTAGCGACCATGTCCGCGCCGGCCTGGCCCCAGGAGAACGCCTTCCCGAAGGTGTCTTTCAGCTTTCCGAGGATGCCACCGCCTTCGAGGAGCTGAGTTCCCGCAGCCTGGTGAAGAGCGAGGGCGCGGCTCCTGTACTTCGGATCCGTCGGGATGACGTATTCCGGGTAGCGGGGATTGCCTTCGCCGACGATGGCCGTCGGCCTGTTCGTCTTCATCGGAGCCGCCACGCCCCAGCCGTCGCCGACGGTGCCACCCGCTTCAAGGAACTTGATCGGCTTAGGCGGGGCCGGAAGCGGATCCATTCCGACGGCACCAGCGACCTTATCCCACACGACCTTCAGGCCCTTGCCGTACACATCCTGAATTACGAAGTTGATGGGCGTCGCAGTGATATTGGCGATGCGCTTCCAGTGTTTCTCTGTCGCCTCCTTTGCTGTCTTGAAGGCCAGAGAGACCAGTTCAAGCCCTCGCTTCAGCTTGTCGAAGGCAGGCTTGATGTGCTGGTCGTAGACACGAGGAATCAGAATCGCCATCGCGTCCATGACGGGCTTTACGGCCTTGTCGTAGAGCCACTTGAATATTCCGCCGACGTCCTTCAGGATGTCGATCAGGAAGCCGAAGTAGCGCTTTCCGACGTTCCTCCACCAATACGCGATGATGTCGCCGAGGAACCCAAAGATTGGAGCCCATACGTTCTGCCAGAGCCAACCGAGAGTTTCAGCGATCTTCTTCCATATGTCGATCAAGGCACCGAAGTACGGCTTCAGGATCGTCGTCCAGAGCCAGGTCACGACGGTTCCGAGAGCCCCGTACGCTTCCTGCATGTATCCGAAGTACGGCTTCAGGATGTTGTCGTAGAACCAGACGACATTGCCGCTCCACCATTCGAAGAACGGCTTCAAGACGGTTTCCCAGAGCCACGACGTGACGACCTGGATCTGTGCCCACGTCTCCTTCACGACGTCGCGGAACCACGGGAACTTGTTCCACGCGATGACCACAATCGCAATGAGCGCGACAATGGCGGCGATAACGAGGCCGATTGGGTTCGCGTCCATCGCGATGTTGAGCAGCCACATAGCGGCTGTCCAAATGCGTGTGACGACGATGATTCCCCAGATCATCTCGATTAGCCACGGCGCATTCGTCGCAACTACCGAGATGCCTTCGGCGATAGCGCCGATAACGTCGAGCACGGGGCCTGACAGCGGGGCCAGTGCCTTGCCGATGTCGAAGAATGCACCGGCTACCTTGCCGAGTGCGGAGGCGAGTTTCGGGCCCGTCCTACTGGCGTATTCGAGGAACTTCTCAAACTCGGGAGAGCCTTTGAGCCCCGTCCCCCAGTCCGCGAACCGGCCGGTTATGCGTTGCATGGTCGTCGAGATGTCGCCCATCCGCGGGAGGAAGGCGTCGATGACGCCTGCCATGCCTTTGAGCGTGTTCCCGAAGGCCACCCCTAGCCCAGTTACCGCCGGCTTCGCGCCGTCGTTGATGTCGTGGCGGAAGTCCTTCCAGAACGGCGTTCTGAGTTCCTTCGACGCACGGTCCTGGAGGTCGCCCACGGCATCCGCCGTATTCGTGACGAGAGGCGACAGTCCCGGGAGTGCGTTCTTCAGCCCGTCGACGGCTCGCGTGAAGATGGGCAAGACTCGGGGCTGTAGCGACCTCTGCCACACGTCGAATGCGGACTTCAGTCCCTTGGGCCCGGCAATGGAGTCGTAGAGATCCCTCTGCGCCGGCGTCAGTTTCGCGAGCGCACGCTGATACTCGTCCGACTTCGTCACCGCTTGCGCGGTCGTGTTGACGGACGAGAGGCGCGCAGACTCGATGCCTCGCTCCGCAGATGCCACCTGCTCCGCAGCCTGAACCTGCGCGTTGGACGCGTTCGTCACGGCGTCGGCCACGGCGCGCTGAGCGTCGGCAACGGCCTGCGCAGACTCCGTCTGTGCCCGCGCGGCCTCGCGGTTGGCGTCGGCGACGGCCTTCGTCTGGTCCTGCACGTTGCGCTGAGCGGAGGCGACTTGATCCGCGGCACGCTTGACGTCGGCGTTGCCTTCGACGCCCGCCTTCCGCTGCTCGTCGGCCGACTTCTGGAGGTCAGCAAGATCCTTCTTTTGCTGTGTCGCCGCCTGCGTCGCCTGGTCTAGGGAGAGCTGAGCGCGCTCCTTCTGGAGGTCGGACGCCTTCGGGTCGGCCATGACGCGCTGAAGTTCGAGCTGCGCCTCCTGGACGCGGAGCGTCGCGTCACGCTGATCAAGCGAGCCCTGCGCTAGGCGCTCGTCCAGGTCGCGGAGTTGGTCGGCCGCACTCTTGCGGGCCTGCGTGAGGTCGTCCTCAGCCTGCCTCGCAGCCTTCTTTGCGTCGGAGAGGGACCTTTCCGCCCGCTCGACGTTCTCCGCGGCCTGGCGGCGCTGTTCCATCGCACGCGCGGCTGCCTGGCCGAGAGAGCGCTCAGCGTCCTCTACCTGCCTGTTCGCCTGCGCGGTGGACTGCGCCGCTTGACGTCGAGCAGAGGCGAGTGCCTGTTGCGCAGACGTCATCTGTAGGGCTTGCTGTGCAGCCTTGACCGACTCCGCGGCGCCGTTGGACGTCGCTCGCGACGCCTCGTCGGTGGCAGCTTTCTGGAGCTGCATGACGTTCGTGACGCTCTTGATCGCGGGGACGGCGACGAGCGCCATCGCTCCGAGTCCCGCGCCCGCAGCGACGCCGGCGGAGGCGACTGCCCCCAGTCCTGCGGCGATGACGGGAAGCGCCGGTATAGCTGCAACTCCACCCACCGCTATGGCCAGTTGAAGGAGAGCGGCCGTTGCCTGCGCCGCGTTGACGCGGACGTTGATCCGTACGTCGTCGCGATCCAGGGAGTTGACCATCGCGTGCACGGCCGCGAGTTGCGACTCCGCGGCGCCGGCGTCGACGCGAACGGCGATGTCAGCGTCAGAGGCAGAGAGCTCCTGGAGTTGGGTCCGCAGAGCCGCGACCTTCGCGAGCGCCTCCGTCGAGGAGACGTCGATCCCGATCCGCTTCTCTCCGAGCGCCGCGAGCTCCGCGCGAACGCGCGCTATGGCGACGTCTGCGGGCGTGCTGTCGGCCGTCAGGTTGATCGCGGGGAGGGAAGCCTCCGCAGCCTTGACGGAGGCCCGGAGCTTGGCTCCGAGCGCCCCCTCCACCTCCACGCGCAGGCGCGTCGGATCTGCGGTGAGTACCGCGATTTCCTCGCGCATTTGCGCGATTGCGGCGCGGGCAGTCGCCGTGTCCGCCCGGATCTGGATATTCGGGTGACTCGCTCCTAGCCGGCGGAGTTCCTCGTCGACGGCGTCCATTTCGGCAATGGCAGCGCCAGTGGTTACGTCGACGCCGATTGTCTTGTTGGAGAGCGTTTCCAGGCGCGCCCGAAGGCGGGCGATATCCGCGTCCACGCCTGTATCACCGATGCGTACATTCGCCTTCGGGAGGGAGCGGAACGCTGCCTCCAAACGCGACTTAAACGAGCGGGCAAACGCTCCGCCAACGTCGTTCCCCTGGCGTTGCGCGGACGTTCTCGCCCGTTGTCCGCCGTTGCGTATTGCGTTGGGAAGTGCACCGGAAATCTGTCGCCCCATCGCGTCGCCGATAGCGTCGCCAAGAGCATTTCCGATGCGCTGCCCGTCGCCGACGAGGGATGCCCGCATGGTCTCTGCCATGCGGTCACCAAGCTTCTCACCTGCGTCGATACCGACTCGGTCAGCCGCGGGGAGGACGGCTTGTTTCAGCTTGGTATGGAAGTTCGGGGTGATAGGAACGACGTCGACGCCGACGCCTCCGACAATGTCAAGATCCGGCATAGAACGCTCCCAAGAGCGAGCCGATTTCCTCGGGGTGCGTTCTCGCGTTCAGGATTTCGGCCGCGTCGTCGAATGCCCGATACGCCTCCGCCGTCTCCGGCGTTGGCGGCGCCATCGCTAGTTTGGACTTCAGGTAAACGAAGTCAGAACAGGCGCTTCCGCAGTAAACGGCGGGCAACGCCATATCGCGGACTAGGACTAGCTCGACGTGAAAGGAGCAACCCTCCCGCGCGCAGATATCTTCACTCATGAGTTCCTCCGGAGGGCATGAAAAAGGCCCCGGGCGCGTCCGCCAGGGGCCGTGAATTGGGTGGTGTCGTCAGGGGCGAGCATTACGGCGATGCCGCGTCGCAGCTCCTACCGGATCCGTATGGACGATCCATCGGGAGCCGTCGATGATCTGAACTCCGTGGACCGGGTCGCCGCCCGACGTTCGTCGGTCGAGGATCTCCGCGGCCTGCATGAGCGTCGCGGCCTGGCGTGCGTCGCCGTTGTGCGCCGCGTGCTTCGCAGCGATGTCCCAGTGCCGGCACCAGGCGCTGCACCAGCCGGTGTACGTCTTCTGCCCCCTGTTGTCCCGCCTGTGCCAGCGAGGCAGGGAGCAGCCGGCGCGCGGGCAGGTGGGCGGCCGACGGGAGTCGGTGGTCATGGGGTGTCCTCTCGTATGTTCCCAGAAAGCAAATCGGTTACGGTTAGTCACGCCAGACCAGCGGCTTTACGATTCCCTATCAGGAACGGTGCAACGATTCTTCGTCTGAGCCCCTCCCGCTTCCCGCGCGCGATGGATCGCGCCGGCATCGCGGGAGGGGCTCCAGGAGGCGCTACAGGGGCTCTCAGAGGGCCTCTGAGGGGCTCTGAAGTCGACCTCTAACCGGTTGCCAGACAGCGTGAACTAGCACCCTTCCGGTGCTCGTGGTGATCAAGTGGGGTTACCGGGGTGGGTCTTTGCAGGTCAGACGCGGTGTCGGTGATCACCGAGCGTCGGCCGTCCCGCAGGGCCGCAAGCGGCTGCCTCGCTCAGGCCAGCTCGCGCGGCGTACTCGCGGCGTGCGTCGAGCCAGCGTCGCCAGGCGCGTGGCACAAGCGGTGAGTTGAAGCCGTCGCGTGAAACGACTAGCGCTTCCTCGTCCGTCAGCCACGACCACACGACGCACGGTGTGCGTAGCTCCGCAGGGCAGGCAGCACTACCCATGACGGGCGCCAGCGCCGCATCCCTGCGTGCCAGCATGGCGTCACGCCGTGCGCTCATGCGGCGCCACCTGGCAATGCATGCAACTCGCCTGTGCGCGTGTCTACTTCTTCCATCTGCCACCCCAGCGTGCGCATACCTGCGGGGCTGAGGCCGAGGTGATCGGCCAAGTGCCGTGCCTCCTGCGCCAGTCCAGCGGTCGCACGGCCGCTGAGGGACTGACAGACAACCTGCACGTACAGCGCGACGATAGGGACGTACGCGTCGTGCCACTGTGTGGCCTGCGGTGACTCCCACAGGTCCGCCCACATCGTCGCCTCTGCCTCGCCCCACGCTCGCCCTGTCGGCATGTCGGGAACGGGGAGGTCGCAGCCTGAGAGGGGGAGGACAACAAGGCCAACGCGAGACTGTTTCCCGCCCTCCCTGTGCGTACGGCTGTACGGACGCGTGGGGTCTCTTCGTGGCCCCGGGGTAACCATGGTTCCTCCTGTGCTTGGATGTTGACGCCGAGAACCGGGTACACTCCTGATGTACGGGCGGGTGATTCGTCCCCGCCTACGACCGGACCCCGCCGGCCCGCTGGACCCCACGGGGACGCTCACAAGCAGTGAGCCGCAACCGCATTCGCCCGCGGTGGGGTCCGTCCACGTCAGGCCCTCCGCATTCGCAGCAAGGGTCAGCATGGGTTCCCTGCTTCTCAGCGGCCTCACGGCCGTGTTCATGTCTATCGCCGCACCGCTTGGCCAGCACATAGCTGATGCCATCTGGCAGCGAACACGTCAGTGGTGGGCAGCGCTTCGACGGACTAACCCTGACCGACACTCGATACATGGTCGACGCGCACTGTGTGTACCTTGCTGGCGACGGTCACGGTCAGGACGTCGGGGTACTCCGTGACGCCCCACAGGCCTGTGGTCGTCGCATAGGCCAGCGTCCCCGTGAGGCTCTGGCCTCCGACAAGGTTCACAACTGCGCTCTGACCGTTCAAAGCCAGGGCTCGCGTCTTCATTGCCTGCGTGTAGTCGATCATGGGTTCCTCCTAGAGTCGGCCGGTGCGGCATCGACGCAAGTACGCCTGCCCTGCGGCTGTTTCGGTCCAGTGCACTCCGCTGTCATAGAAGCCTGGAGGCTGGTAGGCGGCCGGCGCAGGGGACGGCACGTCGACACGTCGGCCCACCGCGCCAGGCGTTGGAGGCTGTACGGCAGGAGCCGCGCCGTCATGCGTCGCTCGGTACCGTGCTGCGCCTGCCTCCAGGCCCGACGTGCTTCCTCGTACGTCGCTCACTGCGCCCCCATGAAGCTCAGTTGCGGCGCCGTGGCGTGCTCGGGGTTTGTCGACGGCTGGTAAGTCAGCGGCGGTAGGACAGTGGGGCTGATGTCAACGACGTCGTCAGCACCCGCCATGACGTCGACAAGCGGTTCCGCTTCCGTCTGTACGTCCTCGTAGGACGTCGGTACGTACCCGGCACCGCTCTTCGCGACAAAGGCGAGATACTCCAGGGTGTACGCGCCAGAGCGCATGACGTCGCGAACGTGCTCGGGGATGTCGTCCGCCCGCATATCGCGAAGCTCGCCGAAGCCGGCACGCTGCCACTGCCCCAACTGTGCGCGGCGGTCCATGCCTGCGACGGCGCCGAGTACGTCCCACTGTGCCGACTTGATGTTGCCGTAGTCTTGGAGAAGCGCCTTCAGGCGTCGCCAGGCGCCTTGCACGTCCGCGCCCGCTTCGAGGGCTTCCTCCGCGGTCGTGACGTCGCCCAGTGTCTCGCTTGCGCTCTTCGCGTCAGCGAGTACCTTCGTCAGCCGCCCGTGGAGGTACTCCAGGACGTCAACCGCGAAGAGGTCGCGGGTGCTCTCCGCGGTTTCCTTAGCACGCTGCTCCAGGATGTTCAGGGCAACCGCCTCCGCCTCCCACACGACGGCGTCAGCGTGAGCCTTGGCAGCGTCCTTCGCGAACGAGGACGACCACTTGCCGGAGCCCTGGAAGGCATCGATAGCGGCGCGCTGTACGCCCGCCAGAGCCTCCCCAGGGTTCATCCCGCGGGGGAAGTCCCGACGCAGCTTGACGGCCGCCTCGTAGCGCTCCTGCGCCTCCGCGACTTCGGGTACGGTCGCCCACGCCCCGCGGAGTTCGGGGTTCGTGCTGTTCCTCATGCTGTGCCCTCTCTAGAAACACGTCAGGCCCGTAACCACCCTGGCTACGGGCCCTGTTGCAGTCGCCTGTGCGGCCGTCACGCGGCCTGCCACTGGGGTTGGGTCTCGAAGTACGCGGAGCGCTCTGAACGGCGCTCACGCACGCGCTGAAGGATCTCGTCGGCCGACGCTGCGTATCGCTCGCGCTCCGCACGGTTCACGCAATCTCGACACCTCCGTTTCAGCCCTTGCGCGCTCATGGCGTCGCGATGGAAGAACTCCGCCGATAGCGGGAAGGCATCGCCGCAGGCGTTGCAGAGCCGTGTGCCGGCCCGGGATGGGATGGGTACGTCGATCACCGCGCCTCCTGTCCTGTCAATCTGTCGGTGAATGGCAAAAAGAGAGTCGTCCCCCACCCGTGCGACGTCACGGAGCATCACGACTCGGGAAGGGCCGGTGCTACAACGCGACGCCTTGCGCGCACGGGTGGGGAACCTGCACGACCGTCGGAGGAGAGCGACGACGTGCATCACGGGCGCCTTCGACGGCCGAGAGGAGGAGGCCGGAGGCGCCACGGAGGGGAGGGACTTCCACGGCCCATAGCTCGCGAAGAAGCCCTCACTTTCTTTATGTCGTAAGAATGTCGGTCGGGATCATCGACGTTCTATGCCGACCTGCGGTTTTCCGAAAAGCTACAAATGAGCTTTGCCTAGACTTTACCTAAGCTTCCTCTGACGGCGCATGGCCACTCCGTGTAACCGATGCGACCGTGGGTGTGCTGGAACCCCTGGAGACGCCATGCGGCCACACGTCACCCTGAGGCGCTATCGGGGCCCGGTTGATACTCCGGGGCCACAAGGACCCGCGAAGCGCCCAGACGGGCACGCAGGGCCCTTCTCGCGCCTCCTGCGCCTCGTCGCCCTCCGTCGGTATGCCTCGCCCGCCCCGTCGACGAGGGTCGCGTCAAACTTGAGTGCAAACTGCCAAACTAAACGGCATTTTCACTTTCTCTCTATGCGCGTTAGAAGAAAGTTGAGATAGGGCTCTAGTTTGGCAGTTTGGGAGAACGCGCAGGTCAGGAGGGGTGCAGGTCTGGCCAGACTGGCGCGGGTTTGTCGACGACGGGGCCGACGAGGGAAGCGGACGAGGTTCCTCCGCCCTGAATGTCCGTTTCCGCGCTCGCGCCGCTTCCTCGACGAGGCACCCCCGTACGCGACGAACCCCGCCCCCAGAGGTCCCGGGGCGGGGTTTCCGTCACACTGAGTTAGCTAAGCGGCGAGCGGGACGCGGTGAGTAGGCGCCGTCGCGTGCTCCAGCCCCGCGCGGCAACCCGGGTGAAGCGGCACCCACGTGGTTCCGTGCTCGACGACGTCCAAGTCCTCCATGTCGTTCCACTCGAAGCACCACGCGCACGCCGACTCTTCGCGGCACTCAGCGCACCACACGGCGCCGTCGTCGCCCCTGACGGTACGAACCGACTGGACCTGTCCGCAGTCGCACGTGTCGACGTCCTCCGCGGCCTGCGGCTCGTAGACGGGGATCCCGGCGAGCAGGGCCTCCGCGACGAGGAGGAGGCCCACACGGTCGCGCAGCGACGTCGACGGCGTCATGCAGTAGACGGCGTCGAAGTCGGTGACACGGTGCTCGTTGTGGGTGGCGTAGGTGGCAGGGGCGCCGAGTTCCGTTGCGACGCTGAGGCCGTAGGCGCGGAGGCGCTCGACGTCTGCGGGGGTGCCGACAGGGGCGACGACGAGAACGGGGCGGGCGAGCTGTGCCATGATTGTCTCTCCTCTGTTGAGGACGAGAGCCCCGTGATCTGTCCAGGATGCTGCGGGGCTCTTGCCGTTGGTTCGGTTCTAGATGCTGGTCTCTGCCGTGATCCACTCAACGTTGATTCGGTCCCGCGCGGGAGTCCTGTCGCCGCGACCCTTGGCCGGGATTGCGCGCAGACGCTTGACCGTCAGCGTCAGGAGGATTCGCTTCGTCGCCAGGTCCGCGGCGTCCCACGCCTCCGCCAGATCTTCCGGCTCCAAGAGAGGCGAGAGATCCGCCCCCCGGGACAGGTCCGCGATCTCTGCCCGAAGCGACGCTAGCTGTCCGTCAAGGGCCGCTTTGAGCGTCTGATAACGCTGCTCCCCCTCGTCGCCAGGGAAGGCGCCCGTGACGTAGTAGGCCGTGTCCAGCTTGTTACGACGGTCGGAGATACCGTCAATCGCGGCTTTCGCCTCGTGTAGACGCAGCCGGCGTGACGGGTCCTGATGTCCGTACCACTCGCGGGCAATCTTCATGAGGACATCGACGTCCCCCGGGTCGTTGGGGTCCAGCGTGGGAACCCACGTCTGCCACCGCTCGGTTACGGCGTCGTCAGCGTCCGGAGCGTCGATGTAGAGACCCTGACAGGCGCCCGGCCCACTTTCGGCGCGGAGGAGACACCGGTACTGCCCGCCGGCGCGCGTCATCGTCCCCTCGCAGCGACCGCATCGGATGATCCCCGTCAAGAGAGACCGCGCTTGACGCGCTCCTCGTCGCTTGCCCGCCTTGCCACTGTTCGTGAACCCTGGCGTCAACTCCATCGTGCGTGAGTTCAGAGCGGCGACAATGCGGAGGCGCTCCTCAGGCGTGACTACACCCTCCCCTACGCTCACAGGAGTACCGTCGAGCCCTAGGACGACTTCCCCCGTCGGCCGCCAACGCTCACGCCCCGTCGTCGGATCCTCCACCCGCTCCTTTCGGTGCATGAGCCCCGCAATGCCGGGGGTCCGCGCCCAAGCTGCGACTGTGGACGCCCGCCACGTCTTACCGCGCCGCGTGACGTGACCTGCGGTCGTCAACCACATAGCGACGCTTAGTGCGGAATTGCCCGACATCAGCCGCTCCGCCATCTCCCGCGCGATGGGGTACTCGTCAGGGTGCCTGACAAGCTGCGCGGCGCGTCGACGAGAGTCGTCGGGATAGAGACGCTGAGACTTCAGGCCGTACGGCGCGGGGCCTCCCGGCCAGTGCCCCAGAGGGCGGTGCGCCTCCTTACCGATGCGGGTACGTACGCCGATGTTGATTGCTTCAGAGCGCGCTTGCTCTGCGGCCACGGCGAAGATGATTCGGTGGTTGGGATTACGTGAGTCCAGCCCGTCGACATGGGCCCTCAGAGCCGCGCCCATTCTCTCGAAGTCGTCGAGGACGATTCCGACGTGACCCATTCCCCGCCGGCTTAGGCGGTCCAGCTTGTACACCCACAGCTCCCCCGTTTCACGGGCGAGCACTGCGGCGATAGCGGCGTCAAACTCCTCACGCTTGACACCGCGCTTCGAGGCGCTCACTTCCTCGCGCCAAACCTTGCGGACCGTCTTACCGTCTGCCTCAATCGCCTTGCGGAGGACGTTCTCGTGCGCGTCCAACGTCGCCTTGTCGTCCATCAGCGTGGAGCGCCGAAGGAAGATGTCGGCAACTCCCGACGAATCCGCCGTCGTTGTTGTCATGGGAGAACCGTAGTTGAACGCGTTCGTGGACGCCAACGTCCGCCGGTTCAACGCCCAGGTCCCCACCATCACCCAATGGGACGACCACGAGGTGCACAACAACTGGTACCCGGGCCAGATCCTGGCCGACGCCCGCTACACCGAGAAGCGCACGGACGTGCTCGCCGCCCGCTCGCTGCGCGCGTTCAGCGAGTACTTCCCGATCTCGACACTGCCGCCCGGCGACCCGGACGGGCGGGTGTACCGGGTGCTGCGCCAGG
This sequence comes from Streptomyces sp. SGAir0957, assembly GCF_043523415.1. Classification (NCBI taxonomy): domain Bacteria; kingdom Bacillati; phylum Actinomycetota; class Actinomycetes; order Kitasatosporales; family Streptomycetaceae; genus Streptomyces; species Streptomyces sp. SGAir0957. Next base: position 7,095,490 of record NZ_CP027293.1, on the reverse strand, counting down.
GGCCGCTGCTCGACGTGTTCGTCCTGGACATGCGCGCGTACCGCAACGCCAACTCGCCGAACCGGCAGCCCGACGACACGACGGGCATCCTGGGCGCCACACAACTCGCGTGGCTGAAAACCGAGTTGTCGCGCTCCCGCGCGGTGTGGAAGGTGATCGCCTCCGACATGCCGCTCGGCCTGGTCGTGGCGGACGGGGCGGTGAACTTCGAGGCCGTGGCGCAGGGCGACCCGGGCGCGCCGCTCGGCCGGGAGCTGCAGATCGCCGAGCTGTTGCGGCACATCAAGCACCGGCGGATCACGGGCACCCTGTGGCTCACGACCGATGTGCACTACACCTCGGCGCAGCACTACGAGCCGGAGCGGGCCGCCTTCCAGGACTTCGCGCCGTTCTGGGAGTTCGTGTCGGGCCCGCTGGCCGCGGGCGGCTACCCGGCGGCGAAGCTCGACGGGACGTTCGGGCCGCGGCAGGTGTTCATCAAGGCGCCCACGCGCGCGAACACCTCACCTGCCGAGACGCCGCCCTACTTCGGCGAGGTCGACATCGACGGCGGCAGCGGCGAGTTGACCGTGCGGTTGCGGCAGGAGGGCGGCGACGTGCTGTTCGCGCGGACGCTCCAGCCGGGCCGCGTCGGACAGTGACCCGTCCCAGTGGTTCAAAACGGGCATAGGAGGGCGCTCTTTACCCATCGGTCACAGACCGTTCGCGGTCACGCAACACCGTTCCTTCACAGTGGACGCATGAGTCGAAACATGTCTGATGTGACCTGCGGGACGACCGACCGGCGCGACGGAGCCGCCCGCAGCAAGCGCGGTGCCCTGGTGGCGAGGGCCACCCAATGGTGGTCACGCCGCCAGGGCCACGCGCCTCCGGCCGAACCCGATACGACCGGCACCCCGCCGGACACGGCGGCGAGCGCCCTGTGGCGGATGCGGACGACCGTGCGCGACGAGCCCGGCACCCTCGCCGCGCTGTGCACGTCCCTGGCCGAGCGCCGCGTCGACATCCTCAGCCTCCAGACCCACCCCCTCGCCGACGGCACCATGGACGAGTTCCTGCTGCGCGCCCCGCAGGAGCTGCCCGCCGCCGACCTGGCCCGGGCCGCGGAGGAGGCCGGCGGCACCGGTACCTGGATCGAGCGCGCCGACGCCCACGACCTGGTGGACGCCCCCACCCGCATCCTCAGCCTCGCCACCCGCACCGCCCTGGACGCGGCCGAACTGCCGCTCGCGCTGCGCCAGTTGCTCGGCCGGTGCACCATCAGGTCGCTGCCCGCGCCGACGGCGGCCGGTGCGGCGGACCCGGCCGAGGGCGGTTTCGAGGAGACCGTGATGCGGCTGCGGACGCCGGAGGGCGGCACCCTCACCGTGGAGCGGCCGTACCTGCCGTTCACGCCGACGGAGTTCGCGCGGGCCCGCGCCCTCGTCGACCTTGACGCGCGCCTCGGCCCGCGCGTGCCGCGCGGCAAGCACGTCCTCACCCTGCCCGAGGGCACCGACATCACCCTGCGCCGGGCCGACCCGACGGACCTGGCCGCGGCGAAGGCGATGCACGAGCGCTGCTCGCCGCAGACGCTCGGCAAGCGGTACCACGGCCCCGTCCGCGACGCGGACCGCTACCTCGACCACCTGCTCAGCCCCCGCTACGGCCGCACCCTCGCCGCGCGGACCGCCTCCGGGCGCGTCGTCGCCCTCGGCCACCTGCTGTGGGACGGCGACGAGACCGAGATCGCGCTGCTCGTGGAGGACGACTGGCAGCGCCGCGGCATCGGCGCCCAGCTCCTGCGCCGCCTGGTCGCGCTGGCGGGCGAGGCGGACTGCCGGAGCGTGTACGCGGTCACGCAGGCGTCCAACACGGGCATGGTGGCGGCGATGCGCGGGCTCGGCCTGCCCCTCGACTACCAGATCGAGGAGGGCACGCTGGTCATCACCGCGCAGCTCGCGGCGACAGCGGCGGCGTCCCCGGCACCGTACGAAGAGGCCGAACAGCGCTGAGGCCGCCGCGCGGAGGACCCGCGCCGAGCGCCCGGTCGAGATCGGCCCACAGGTCCTCGACGTCCTCCAGGCCGACGGAGAGCCGCAGCAGCTTGTCGTCGACGCCCGCCGCCCTGCGGTCCTCGGCGGCGACGACACGGTGGCTGATCGAGGCCGGGTGCTGGATGAGCGAGTCGACGCTGCCGAGGCTCACCGCGGGCGTGACCAGGCCGACGCCCGCGATCACCGCGTGCGGGTCGCCCGCGACCTCGAAGGCGATCATGGCGCCGCCGATCCGGGGGTAGTGGACGCGGGTGACGCGCGGGTCGGCGGCGAGGCGCCGGGCCAGTTCGGCGGCGGTCTCGGAGGCGGCTCGGACCCGGACCGGCAGCGTCGCCAGGCCGCGAAGCAACAGGTATCCGGCGAGCGGGTGGAGGACGCCGCCGGTCGCGAACCGCACCTTGCGCAGTTCCCGCGCGAACAGTTCGTCGCACGCGACCACACCGCCGAGGACGTCCCCGTGCCCGCCGAGGTACTTGGTCGCGCTGTGCAGCACGAGCCGCGCGCCGCTCTCCAGCGGCCGTTGCAGGACCGGCGTCGCGAAGGTGTTGTCGACGAGCAGCGGCACCGCGCCGCAGGCGTGCACCAGCGCCCGTAGATCCACTTCGGCGAGGGTCGGGTTGGCCGGGGACTCCACCATGACCAGACCGGTGTCGGGCCGGATCGCGTCCGCGACGCCCGCCGGGTCGGTCCAGGTCACCTCCGAGCCGAGGGCGCCCGCGGTGAGGAGGTGGTCGCTGCACCCGTAGAGCGGCCGGACCGCGACGACATGGCGCAGGCCCGCCGCGAGCCGCGCGAGGAGGACGGCGGTCAGCGCCGCCATGCCGCTCGCGAACGCGACCGCGGTGTCGGTCCCCTCCAGGCGGGCGAGGGCCGTCTCGAAGCGGGCGACGGTCGGGTTGGAGAGCCGCCCGTAGACCGGCGGCCCGTCGTCGACGACGCCATGGGCGGCGAACAGGTCGACGCGGGCGGCCTCGGCGCGGCTGTCGGCCGACGGGTACGTGGTGGACAGGTCGATGGGCGCGGCGTGCAGCCCGAGAGCGGCGAGGTCTTCGCGTCCCGCGTGCACCGCCTCGGTGGCGAGGGCCCGTGGGCGGAGGGTGTCGTCCATGCGCCCAGACTGAACAGCGGGCGGGGTGCACGCCACAACTCCCGTGCTACGTTCGGCCGATGACCGATTCCGTCGTACTCGATCCGGTCGACCTGGAGATCCTGCGGCTCCTTCAGAACGATGCCCGCACCACCTACCGTGACCTCGCCGCGCAGGTCGGGGTTGCGCCCTCGACCTGTCTTGACCGGGTGGCCCGGCTGCGCCGCTCGGGGGTCGTCCTCGGGCACGTCCTGCGCCTGGACCCGGCGAAGCTGGGGCGCGGCCTCCAGGCCCTGCTCTCGGTGCAGGTGCGGCCGCACCGCAGGGAGCTGGTCGGCCCGTTCGTGGAGCGGATCAGGGCACTGCCCGAAGCCCGTACGGTCTTCCATCTGACCGGGCCCGACGACTACCTGGTGCATGTCGCCGTGCGGGACATGGCGGATCTGCAGCGGCTCGTCCTGGACGAGTTCACGGCGCGGCGCGAGGTGGCGCGGGTCGAGACCCGGCTCATCTTCCAGCAGTGGGAGTGCGGGCCGCTGCTGCCGCCCGAGGGTGACGCCGCCACCTGACACGTAGAAGGATGTACGTATGCCAGCCACCCCGAACGATCAGCACGCCCTGCCCCCGCTGCCCCGGCAGGTCGCCGATGCCCATGTCGACGCCTACGTGCTCCTCGACCCCGTCGAGGGCACCTTCCTCGGCGACGCCGCGTCCCACCGCAGGCTGCCCGACCTCTCCCCCGCGGGCGGTGCGGCCGTGGCCCGGCTGGCCCGCGAGACCCTCGCCCGGCTCGACGAGGCCGAGCGCGCGCCCGGCGCCGACAGCGACGTGGAGCGGCGGTGCGCGCGGCTCCTGCGCGAGCGGCTGACCGCCGAACTCGCCGTGCACGACGCCGATGAGCCGCTGCGCGCGGTCAGCAACCTCGGCTCGCCCGTCCACGGCGTGCGGGAGGTCTTCACCGTCACCCCGGCCGAGACCGACGAGGACTGGGCGGTCATCGCCGAGCGGCTGCGGGCGGTGCCCGCGGCGTTCGCCGGGTACCGCGAGACGCTCGGCCTCGGCCTGGAGCGCAAGCTGCACGCCGCGCCGCGCCCCACCGCCACGTTCGTCGGGCAGCTCACCGAGTGGGCGGGGACCGGGCGCGGCTGGTTCGAGGAGTTCGCCGCCGCCGGGCCCGAGGCGCTGCGCGCCGAGCTGACGGCGGCGGCCCGCGCCGCCGACGCGGCCACCGTCGTGCTGCGCGACTGGATGCGGGACGTGTACGCGCCCGCGATCGAGGGCTCCCCCGACGTGGTCGGCCGCGAGCGGTACGCCCGCTGGTCGCGCTACTACAACGGGGCGGACCTCGACCTCGACGAGGCGTACGCGTACGGCTGGAGCGAGTTCCACCGCCTCCTCGCCGAGATGCGGACCGAGGCGGAGAAGATCCTGCCCGGCGCCGCCACGCCGTGGGTCGCCCTCGCCCACCTCGACGAGCACGGCCGCCACATCGAGGGCGTCGACGAGGTCCGCGCATGGCTCCAGGGCGTCATGGACGAGGCCATCGAGGCGCTCGACGGCACCCACTTCGAACTGGCCGAGCGGGTCCGGAAGGTGGAGTCCCGTATCGCGCCGCCCGGCAGCGCCGCCGCGCCGTACTACACGGCGCCCTCGGTGGACTTCTCCCGGCCCGGCCGTACGTGGCTGCCCACCATGGGCGCGACCCGGTTCCCCGTCTACGACCTGCTCTCCACCTGGTACCACGAGGGAGTGCCGGGCCACCACCTGCAACTGGCGCAGTGGGTGCACGTCGCCGACGACCTCTCCCGCTACCAGGCGACGCTCGGCGGCGTCTCCGCCAACGCCGAGGGCTGGGCGCTGTACGCGGAGCGGCTCATGGACGAGCTCGGCTTCCTCACCGACGCCGAGGCGCGGATCGGCTACCTCGACGCGCAGATGATGCGGGCGCTCCGCGTCATCGTCGACATCGGCATGCACCTGGAGCTGGAGATCCCGGCGGACTCCCCGTTCCACCCGGGCGAGCGGTGGACCCCCGCCCTGGCCCAGGAGTTCTTCGGCGCGCACAGCAGCCGCCCGGCCGACTTCGTGGAGAGCGAGCTGACCCGCTACCTGTCCATCCCCGGCCAGGCCATCGGCTACAAGCTGGGCGAACGGGCGTGGCTGCGCGGCCGGGCCAACGCGCAGGCCGCGCACGGCGACGCGTTCGACGCGAAGGCGTGGCACATGGCGGCGCTGTCGCAGGGTTCGCTGGGCCTCGACGACCTGGTGGAGGAGTTGTCCAGGCTGTAGTGCGGCCGTAGGGGCGGCGCGCGCCGGGCGGGAGAACCGGTGGCCGGTGCCGGGCGGAAGGACCGGTGGCCCGTGCGGGGCCGGAAGACCGGTGGCCGGTGCCAGGCTGAAGGACCGGTGGCCCGTGCCGGGTGTGAAAACCGGTGGCCCCGCCGCCCCGGCCCCGTCATCCTCACCGCATGACTCCGCCGCCCCGCACCCTCCTCCTGTCGCCGCGCACCACCGCCACCGGTCAGGCGCTGGCCGCCGCCGCCCGGGGGCGCGGGCTGCGCGTGGAGACGTACGCGACGTGGCGCACGCCGGACGCATGGCGCCTGCTCCCGGGGGCGAGTCTGTACGCGGGACCGCTGTTCGCGGACGCCGTCGGACGCGAGGTGGGGCTGGGTCTCCTGGAGGCCGGTCCCGGCTGGCTGGCGGCGCTGCCCCATGCACTCACCCGCCGGGACGTCACGTTGACGACGGTCGCGGAGGCGAGGGCCCTGCGGCGGCCCGCCTTCGTGAAGCCGCCGAACGACAAGAGCTTCCCGGCGCGCGTCTATCCGGACGGCAGCGGGCTGCCGGGCCCGGACGCCGTGGACGACACGACCCCGGTCCTCGTCAGCGACATCGTGGCGTTCGACGTGGAGTACCGCCTCTTCCTGCTCGACGGCGCGGTGCACACCGCGAGCCGGTACGCGCGCCACGGACACCTGGACGTGGCGCCGCTGCGCGACGACCCCCTGCGCGCCGAGGTCCTGGACTTCGCGGCGCGGCTGCCGTACGCGGAGCTGCCGAGCGCGATCGTCGTGGACGTGGGCCGGCTCGCGCCCGGCGACGGCGGCGACTGGGCGGTCGTCGAGGCCAACGCGGCCTGGGCCAGCGGCCATTACGGGGCCGACGCCGACCGGGTCCTCGACGTGGTGCTGCGGGCGGCTCGCCCGGCCGGCTCCGTCGACGACCGGGACGCACGCTTTCTGCGGGCGGCGCCGCACCGCGTCTGACCCGGCCCTGTCAGCGGCCGCGGTCGTCGGCGCCGACGGGCACGGCCGGTCAGCAGCCGCAGTCGTCCGCGCCGACGGGCACGGTCAGCGGGTCCGGCTCCTTCCGCGCGGGCCCCTCCCACGTCTCGTGGGCGAACCCCTCGCGGACCCAGTACTCGAACCCGCCGAGCATCTCCTTGACCTGGAAGCCCAGCCCGGCGAGGGCGAGGGCGGCGCGGCTCGCGCCGTTGCAGGCCGGGCCCCAGCAGTACGTCACCACCGGGACGGACCGGTCCAGGAGCTGTCCGGCCTGCCCGGGGATGAGCGCGTTCGGCAGGTGCGTCGCGCCGGGAACGTGGCCCTGGTCCCAGGACTCCGTGGAGCGTACGTCGACGAGGACGAACCCGGGGTCGCCGTCGGCGGCGAGCGCGGCGGCGACATCGGACACGTCGGCGTGGAAGGCGAGGTGCGCGGTGAAGTAGGCGACCGCGGCGGCGGGGGTGGCGGGGGCGTCCCGCAGGACCGGGTTGATCGTGGCCGGGGCGGTGGTGGTCATGGCTGCCCATCTCTGTCTGTCCGGGGTGGATTCTTCCTGGACAGAAATCTATGGCGGCCGCCGCCCCGCCTGAAGGGACGATCCCCGGCGCTCGCCTTGATCCGCCGGGGATCGTGATGCTATTCCTGCCCCATGACCGTTGATTCCACAGACCGGCCCGTGCACGTCCCGGACGCCACCGACTGGCGCATCCTGGAGCTCCTCCAGCGGGAGGGCCGACTCGGCTACGCCGAGCTGGCGCGCGCCGTGTCGATGTCGGCGAGCGCCGTCACCGAGCGGGTGCGCCGCCTGGAGGAGGCCGGGGTGATCGCGGGCTACACGGCGGTCGTGGTGCCGGAGCGGCTCGGGCTTCCGATCCTCGCGTATGTGCGGCTGCGCTACCCGAACGGGAACTACAAGCCCTTCCACGATCTGGTCGAGGTGACCCCGGAGGTCCTGGAGGCCCACCATGTCACGGGCGACGACTGCTTCGTGATCAAGGTGGCGGCCCGCTCCATGCCCCACCTGGAGGAGGTCTCCGGCAAGCTGGGCACGCTGGGGTCGGTGACGACGAGCGTGGTGTATTCATCGCCGCTGCCGAGACGCGCCATCGGGAAGTAGACCGGCCGTCACTCCACCCCGCGCTGCCGCACCACGGACCCCGACCGCCCCTTGACCACCTCAAGCTGCGCGTGCACCCGACGGCGCAGATCGCCGACGTGGCTGACGATGCCGACGCTGCGGTCCCGTTCACGCAGGGAGTCCAGGACGTCTAGGACCTCGTCGAGGGTCTGGTCGTCGAGGCTGCCGAAGCCCTCGTCGATGAAGAGGGTGTCGAGGCGGACGCCGCCCGCCTCGTCGGTGACGACGTCCGCGAGGCCGAGCGCGAGGGCGAGGGAGGCGAAGAACGTCTCGCCGCCCGAGAGCGTCGCCGTGTCGCGCTCGCGGCCCGTCCACGCGTCGACGACGTGCAGCCCGAGTCCCGAACGGCCGCGTCCGGCGAGGGAGTCGGAGTGGACCAGGGTGTACCGCCCGGAGGACATACGGCGGAGGCGGGCCGTCGCCGCCGCCGCGACCTGTTCGAGGCGGGCGGCCAGGACGTAGGACTCCAGGCGCATCTTGCGCTCGTTGTCGGCGGAGGTGCCGGCCGCGAGGGAGGCGAGCCGGGCGATGCGGTTGTACGTGGCGCGCAGCGGGCCGAGGCGGCGGGCCTCGGCGGCGGTGCGCCGGGAGAGCCGGTCGAGGTCGTCGCAGCGGCGTGCGGCGGCGTCCCGCGCGGAGCCCGCCGCCCGGACGCGGGCGTCGGCGGCGTCGGCGGCGGCGCGGGCGCCGGGAAGGTCGGCGGCCGGCCGGTGCGAGGCCGCGACGGTCTCCTCCTCGGCGAGGATCGCGCGCACCGCCGCCTGCTCCGACTGCCAGGCGTCGAGGCGGCGCTGCAGGTCGCGGTGGACGGCGTCGTCGACGAGGGCGGCGGCCGCGTCCTGCGGCGTGTCGAACCCGGCGCGGAACGCGGCGTCGGCGAGCCGTGCGTCCGCGTCCTTGAGGCGGGTCGCGGTGGACTCGACGGCGCGGGCCGCGTCGGCCGCCTCCGTGAGCAGCTGCGCCTGCCGCTCCAGCTGGGCCGCGCGCTCCTCGACGCTTCCGGCGCTGCCGCGCGCCTCGCTCAACTCCCGCTCCAACAGGGCCTGTTCACGCTCCAGCGCCTCGCGCGTGGAGGCGCGGGCGGCGGTGCGGGTGGCGGCCTCCTGGCGGTCGGTGAGCCGCCGGGCGTGCTCGGACTCGGCGCGGGCGAGCGCCTCGCGGGCCGCGTGCAGCCCGGACGCGGCGGTGCGCGCCTCGGCGTGTCGCACCTCCAGGTCCCGCACGGTCTCGGCGAGTTGCTCCGCCGATCCGTCCCCGGCGGCGGCCTTCGCGGCGGCCAGCTCCTCCCTGACGGAGGACAGGGCGCGCTCCGTGTCGCCGCGCCGTGTCTCGGCCGTGCGGTAGGCGGCGAGGGCGCGCTCCTCCGCGGCGCGGTCGACGTGCTGCTCCGACTTGCGCATCGGCGCGGGGTGTTCGGTCGCCCCGCAGACGGTGCAGGGCGCGCCGTCGACGAGGGCCTCGGCCAGTTCGGCGGCCACGTCGCGCAGGCGCTGTTCCTTGAGGCCGAGCCAGTGCTCGTGCGCGGCGGCGGCCTCCTCGCGGGCGGCCAGCATGACGGCGGCGGCTTCCTCCGCCCGGCCGGCGAGCCGGTCGCGCTCCATGGCGGCGCGGGCCTGCCGGCGTGCGGGCTCCAGCTGTCCGGCGAGGTGCTCGGCGCGGGTCGCGGCCTCCTGGGCGTCGTCGACCCGGCTCTGGAGTGCGGCGCGGCGCGTGTCCCAGGCGGCGAGCCATGCCTCGGCCTCGTCGAGCAGGTCGGTGTCGGCGCGCTCCTCGCGGTCGAGCCCGGCGCGTTCGTGTGCGGCTTCGGCGAGTCTGCGCTCGGCGCGCCGCGCGGAGGCGAGTCCGCCCAGTTCGAGGGCGACGCGCCGGGCGGCGTCGGCGAGCGCGTCGGGCGGGGCCGCCGTGTCGGGGGATCCCTCGCCGTCCAGCGCGTGCCGGGCCTGCTCCTGACGCGTCTGCGCCTCCCGGTGCTCCGCTTCGGCCGCCTCGCGGAGGGCCAGCGCCGGGGCGACCGTCTCCGCTTTGCGCGCCCGCCGCATCCGTTCCTCGACGGCCTCGTGTTCGGCGGCGCGGTCGGCGAGCGCGGCGGCCCGCGCCTCGGCCTCCGCGTGCCGGCGCTGGAGCCGCTCCGTCTCGGTGGCGTCGGCCAGGTCCCGCTGGGCCGCCCCGCGCGCGGACTCGGCCGCGCCCAACGCCAGGTGGGTGTGCGTGTAGTGCTCGCGTGCGGCGGAGCGGGCGGTCGCGGCCCAGGCCAGGACGGCGTCCGCGAGGCCGGGGTCGCCGGGCGCGGCGTCCACGGGCGGGAGTTCGACGATGCCGTCGGCGGCCTGCTGCATACGGTGCGCGTCGGCGAGCAGTTCCGCGTCTCCCGCCTCGACCTGCCGCTGGGCCCCGCGCCGGTCGTCCGCGAGCCGCTGCTCGACGGCGGCGAACCGGTGCGTGTCGAAGAGCCGGCCGAGGAGCTTGCCGCGCGCCTCCGCATCGGCGCGCAGGAACCGGGCGAAGTCGCCCTGCGGCAGGAGCACGACCTGGCAGAACTGGTCCTTGCTCATGCCGAGCAGCTGCGTGATCTCCTCGCCGATCTCCTGGTGGGAGCGGCTGAGGTCCTTCCACTCCCCCGTCACGGCGTCGTACTCGCGCAGCCAGCTCTGCGCCTTCTCCGTGGTGAACCCGGTGCCGCGCTTCTTGGGCCGGGCGAACGGCGGCTGCCGGGTCAGCTCCAGACGGCGCCCGGCGACGGTCAGATCGAGGGCGACCTCGGTGCGGACGCCGGGCTCGGCGTGGTCACTGCGCAGATTCTGCCCCTGGCCGCCGCTGGTCTGACGGGCGCCGGGCACGGACCCGTACAGGGCGAAGCAGACCGCGTCGAGGACGGAGGTCTTGCCCGCACCGGTGGGGCCGTGCAGCAGGAAGAGGCCGGCCGCCGAGAGGGCGTCGAAGTCGATCTTCTGGGCGGCGCCGAACGGGCCGAACGCGGTGACGCGCAGCGTGTGCAGTCTCACCGGGCGACCTCGCGCACCACGTCGTCCGTGCGTACGGCGTCGAACGCGGCCCGCAACACGGCGCGCTCCTCGTCGTCGGGCCCGGCGCCCCGGACGTGCCGCACGAAGCCCTCCGCGATCTCGTGGTCGTCGCGCCCCTTGAGGCGCTCGGCGTAAGTGGCGTCGGGCCGCGACTCGGTGCGGCGCGGGTCGAAGAGCAGGCTGAGGGTGTGCGGGAAGCGCTCGGCGAGGCGGGCCATCGGGTCGTCGGGCCGGATCTCGTCGGTGAGGGTCGCCTCGACCCAGGACTCCTCGTGGGCGGTGAGGTCCGGGTCGGCGAGGAGGTCGTCGAGGTCACCACGGATGCGGGCGAGCGCCCGGGGCACGGGACAGTCGATCCGCTCGGCGGCGACGGCCCCGGCCTCATCCAGGTCGACGAGCCACATGCTCTTGCGGTGATCGGCCTCGGAGAAGGAGTACGGGAGCGGCGAGCCGGAGTAGCGGACGCGCTCGGAGATGACCTGGCTGCCGTGGAGGTGGCCGAGGGCGACGTAGTCGACGCCGTCGAAGACCCCGGCCGGGACCGCCGCGACGCCGCCCACCGTGATGTCCCGTTCGCTGTCGCTCGGGGCGCCGCCGGTGACGAAGGCGTGCGCGAGGACGACGGAGCGGGTGCCGGGCGCGCGCCCGGCGAGGTCGGCGCGGACCCGCTCCATGGCGGCGCCGAGCACCTGCTCGTGCCCGGCCTTGGCCACCCCGAACTCGTCCTTCACCAGAGCCGGTTCGAGGTAGGGAAGGCCGTAGAAGGCGACCTCGCCGTGGGCGTCCGCCAGGACGACGGGTTCGCCGCTGCGGCCCGGTTCCGTACGGAGGTGGATACCGGCGCGGCCGATGAGCCCCGCGCCGACGCCGAGACGGCGGGCCGAGTCATGGTTCCCGGAGATCATCACCGTGGGCACGCCGAGGCCGGCGAGGCGGTGCAGCGCGTCGTCGTACAGCTCGACGGCGGCGAGCGGCGGGACGGCGCGGTCGTACACGTCACCCGACACGACCACCGCGTCGACCTCGCGCTCGCGCGCGGTGGTGACGAGGTGGCCGATGAACGTGGCCTGGGCGTCGAGCATGCTCACGCGATGGAACGCGCGGCCCAGATGCCAGTCGGACGTGTGCAGCAGCCTCATGGGACACGAGGCTATCCGCTGGTTCGGACATCACGTGCGGAACGCCCTGATCAGGCGTCCCGCACGTGAGGTCGGTCACCCGGCGGTCAGGTGGCGCTCACCGTGAAGCTCTGCGCCGCCGATCCGTCGCAGGCCCGCTGCGTGAGCTGCGCGCTGTTGGTCGCCGCGCCCGACGCCGTGAGGCACTTGCCGCTGTGCCGCGCGGTGAAGTGGTAGCGCCCGGCGGCTTCCTTCACCGGGAGCCACTGCTGGTTCTGCCCGCCGCCGTACGCCCACAACTGCAGCGGCGCGCCATCGGCCGTGGAGACGTCGGTCACGTCGATGACCTGCTGCGGAGCGGGGCGTACCCCGATCCGCCGGTAGCCGCCGTCGGTCGAGGCGAGCCGGAACTGCTGCGCCTGGGTGCCGTTGCAGGCGTACTACTGGACGACGGTCCCGTCGGCGGTGGCGGCGGAGCGGACGTCGACGCAGGTGCCGTTGCCGACGTTCTTCAGGGAGTACCAGGACGTCTCGGAGAGCGAGTCGTCCGGCGGGGTGGTGGAGCCCGCGCCGCCGAGCCACTTGAGGCCGTCGAGCAGGAACCGGTTCTGGGTCGCGCTGGCGAACGTCGACGACGTACGGGTGTTGGTGTCGTAGTTCATCGCGTTGTGGCCGAAGTTCGCGTAGAGCATCTTGTACTTCGTGTTGGTCCACAGGATCGGGTAGTAGCCGCTGTACCAGGACTGGTTCGGATCGGTGCCGAGCGGGAAGCTGCTGGGGTCGACCGAGGCGAGGATCTTGATGTCGGGGTTCTGCCGCAGGTCGTTGGACCAGCTGTACCACTCGCTGACCGACGAGGTGAACGTGGCGGGCAGGTTCGCGGTGGAGGGGTGGGTGCGGTCCTCGACCTTGAGGGTCGCGGAGGTCGGGCCCCAGGTGTTGGACTTGAAGTTGCCGCTGCCGAGGAACTGGTTGTGGTACCAGGACCAGCTCGCCGCGTCCGTGGTGAACGCGGAGACGTGGAAGCCCATGAAGGCGCCGCCGCCGCGCATGTACTGCTCGAACCCGGTGCGCTGGGCGGCGGTCTGCGGCAGGTCGTCGAGGAAGAGGACGACCTGGTAGGCGTTGACGCCCCCGTTGGCGAGGAGGTTCCAGTCATTGCTGGCGGTGTAGGTGAAGCCGTTGGCGGCACCCTGCTTGGGGAACCAGTCGTTGGCCTCCTTCTCGAAGTCGATGTGGGCCGCGTCCCAGGTGCCGCTGTAGAGGCCGAGCACCTTGAAGGGGGCGGCGGCCGCCGTGGTACCGCCCGGGTGGGCGGCGGCCGGTGGCGCGGCGAGGCCGAGCAGGGCCACGAGCGCCAGAAGCATGAGTCTTATGTGTCGATACATCGCCTGTTCTTCCCTTCCGTGAGGTTTGCGGCTTACGGGTAGTTGGTGAGATAGGCGACGTTCGATCCGGAGTTGGAGGGCCCTCCCGTGGTGTTGATGACGTGGCTGATGGTGCCGGTGCCGCCGAGCGAGACGGTCACCATGTCGTGGAACCGGACCCCGGAGGTGTTCGGCACCTCGAAGGCGCGGTCGGCGACGACACCGGGGTTGGTGCTGAAGTAGCAGTAGCTGCCGAGCCCCCACGCCTCGTGGCTGGTGACGGAGGCGGCGACCTTGTAGGCGGGGTAGCCCTTGCCGCTGCCGTTCATCCAGGCGGCCTGGTTCGGCGGGTCGTAGGGCATCTCGTTCTGGAAGAAGTACGTGCGGCCGCCGTTGCCGTTCCAGAGGACCTGGGTCTTCTGGAAGTGCTCGACGAAGAGCCCGTACGCCGTGACGTCGGCGCCGTTGACGATGAGTCCGGTGTCGGCGGTGTTGGTGTTCCAGCCGACCGTGCCGCCGTTGCCGTGGTCGGCGCGCCAGATCCAGGTGTGGTCGATGACCGTGTCCGGGCTGTTGATCACGACGGAGTTCGTCGCCCTGCCGTTGGTGGCGCCGCCGATCCGGACGAAGAAGTCGGTCAGCTGGACGGGGTTGGCCGCATGGTCGCCGGAGGCGCCGGCCGGGCCGATCCGTACGAGCGTGTCGGAGTTCGTGGTGCCCGCGTCGATCAGGAGGCCCGCCAGCTGGATGCCGTCCACGTCGGCGGTGGTGAGGGCGGTGATCCCGCCGTCCGGCACCAGAGTGGCGAGCCCCATGCCGAGCACCACGGTGTCGGGGCGGGTGACGTTGATCGTCTGGTTGAGGTGGTAGACACCCGGGGTGACCAGCAGGTTCTTGCCCGCTGCGAGGGCCGCGTTCATGTCGGCGGCGGTGGCGCCGGGCTTGACGATGAAGAACTGGTCGAGCGGGAGCGACGTACCCGCCGGGGTCTTCCCGCTCCATGTCGTGCCGACGGAGTTCGACCGCAGCGCCGGGACGAACACCTTGTAGGCGCCCGCGCTGTCCACGTAGAGGAAGGGCTTCTCGCGGACGGTCGGGGTGGAGGCGACGGTGGTGTACGTCGGGAAGGACTGGGCGGGTGCCCCCTGGTCGCCGACGAAGACCATGTTCCAGTTGGACCCGGACCAGCTCGCCATCTGCGAGTTGCGGGTGAGGAACTGCTGCTGGGAGCCGGACCGGATCTGCCCGTCGATCTTGGTGTCGGAGATGAAGCCGCCGCTGGACCAGCCGCCGTCGTCGAGCGCGAGGTTGCCGCGTACGTGCATCCGCCGGTACGGGGCGGCCTGCGAGACGGCCCAGCGGTCGGTGCCGCCGGTCGGGTTGACCGACAGGTTCTCGGCGTCGCGCCAGAAGTTCTGCGTGGCGTTGCCCTGGAACCAGTCGGCCTCGGCGTGCACGGAGCCGTCGATCGTCACGTCGTCGGGCGAGAGGCCGAGCCCGGCGACCTGCGTGTAGAAGCCGACGTTGGCGTCGGCGCTGTACGTGCCCGGCTTGAAGAGCAGCGCCTGGCGGGCCGAGCCGAACTGGTTGGTCTGCTGCTGGGCGAAGACGGAGTTCAGCTTCGACTGGATGTTGGAGGCCGACATCGACGGGTCGAAGACCGTCACGTTCGGCCCGAAGTCCGGGGTGCCCGGCGGGTTGGTCGTATCCCCACCGAGCCGGAAGGACTGCGCGCCCGTGCCGTTGCAGGTGTACTGCGCGAGCTGCACGCTGTCGGCGGCGGAGGCACCGGGGACGTCGAGGCACTTGCCGCTGTTGCGGTTGACGAAGTGGTACGCGCCGTCGGACTCCGCGACGGGCAGCCACTGCTGGTTGTTCCCGCCGGAGTACGTCCACAGCTGGACGGGCGCGGAGTCGGCGGTGGAGACGTCCGTGACGTCCCACGCCTTGTTCGCGTCGAGGTTGCTGTTGATGCGGTAGTAACCGCCGCTGGTCGGCACGAGCTGCCAGTTCTGGGCGGCGCTGCCGTTGCACGCGTACTGCTGCACGACGGTGCCGTCGGCACTGGCGGCGGCGCGGGCGTCGACGCACTTGCCGCTGCCCTTGCCGACGACGGTGGTGGAGCCGGTGGGGAGCGCGGCGGCGGCCGTCGACTGGGCACCGGCCGGGGCCGGGGCGGCGAACTCGACGCCGGTCACGGCGGTGGCGGCGAGCGCGACGACGGCGAACGCTCTGGGTATGACGGATCTGGACACAGGGCTCTCCTGGGCAGGCGCGGGGGTCAGCCGGTGTACTTGGCGAAGATGCCGGTGAACTGCCAGCTGCTCTGGCTCACGCCCGAGCAGGTGTCGTCGTTCGGGTAACCGGACGGGCAGGGCCGGTCGCGGTTGGCCGACCAGAACGTCAGGCGCGCGAGGTGGTGCTGCTGCGCGTAGCCGAGGATGGTCTGGAAGTCGGCGGGGGTGACGGTCTCGCCCACGTCGGTGATGCCGTTCATGGAGGAGATGCCCATGTCCCGGTAGGCCTGGTCGTCGCTGTAGCCGTACGCGTTCTTGAGGGCGTTCTTGAGGCCCTCCGCCGCGCGGGTCGTCAGGGTCCCCATGTTCTGTCCCGCGCCGCCGAAGTCGAACGGCATGATGGTCCAGCTGTCCACGGTGAGACCGGAGTTGGCGGCCCGGTTGATGAGGCTGGTGTCGGGCCCGGACGTGTCGGTGCCGATGGTGACGATCACCTTGATGCCGGGGTTCTTCGCCTTGACCGTCTTCAGCGCGTCGACGGTGCGCTGCTGCACGGTCGGGTTGCTGTACGCGTCGGCTTCGAGGTCGATGTCGATGGCCTTGAGCCCGTACGCGTCGATCACCTTCTGGTAGGCGCCCGCGAGCGCGGAGGCGCTGGTGCAGGAGCTCTCCAGCTTGTTGCCGCTGTAGCCGCCGAAGGAGGGGATGACGTCGCCGCCGTTGGTCCGCACCTTGGTGATCGTCTGCTGGTCGACGCCGCCGGTGAGCGGGCGGCCGCCGTCCCACTGGGGGTTGCAACCGCCGTTGCTGAGCACGAAGGCGAGGGTGAACCACTTGACGCCGGTCGCGTTCATGATGGTGACCGGGTCCGGCGTGTTGCCCCAGCCGTTGTAGAGGTACGGGGCGACGGCCATCGGCGCGGCGGGGGCCGTGCCGCCGCCGGTGGGCGCGGTCCACTTCTGGTTGGCGGCGCCGGTACAGCTCCAGATCTGGACGGGGGTGCCGTTGGCCGAGGTGTTGCCGGTGACGTCGGCACACTTGCCGGACTGCTGGCCGACGAGGTCGCGGGCGGCGGAGACGGTCCACTTCTGGTTGGCGCTGCCCGCGCAGTCCCAGAGCTGGAGTCTGGCGCCGTCGGCGGTCGCATTGTCCTTGACGTCAAGGCACTTGCCGAGGGCGCGGATCGTCCCGTTGGAGCCGACGGTCCACTGCTGGGCGGCGGTGCCGTTGCAGTCGTAGAGCTGGACGGCGGCGCCATTGGCGGAACTGGCGGCCGCCACGTCGAGGCACTTTCCGGCGAGGCCGGTGATGGTGCCGGTGGCGGCGGAGGCGGGGCTCGCGGCGAGCGCGCCCGCCGAGGCGGTGAGCAGTGCGGTGGCGAGGGCGCCGCGGAGGAGTCTGGACGTGCTGGACATAGGGGGGTTCACAGCCCTTCATGGGGGCCGGCACGCGGCCGTCGATGGGGGGTTGCTGTTCATGTGAGTGAACAGTGGGCGTATTCATGAAGCTGTGGCGAACGGGAACCTAAAGGTCTGCACCACAGGCGTCAAGAGATGAACCCAACAAAGCCCAACGAACCCGATTTCCGGGCCAGTTCGTAAGGAGTTGAACGCTCAGCCGTACGCCTCGCCGCCGAGCTCGAAGCCCGCGGTGCCCGCGCTCACGTCCGCGAGCCAGGCCCGGAACCGCTCCACGTCCCCCTCGGGCAGCCCGACCTCGATCGTCACCCGCTCCGCGTAGCGGACGTCGCGCACCTCACGGCCCGTGGACCGCAGGTCGTTCTCCATCTTTCCGGCGCGGGCGTGGTCGACGGTCACCGTGGCGAGCCGGAACCGGCGGCGCGTCACCGTGCCGAGCGCGTCGAGGGCCTCCCCCACCGCGCCGCCGTACGCCCGGATGAGCCCACCCGCGCCCAGCTTCACCCCGCCGAAGTACCGGGTGACGACCGCGACGACGTACCGCATCTCGCGGCGCGTCAGCATCTGGAGCATCGGGACGCCCGCCGTCCCGCCCGGCTCGCCGTCGTCGCTCGCCTTCTGCACGGAGGCGTCGGCGCCGATGACGTACGCGAAGCAGTTGTGGTTCGCCGCCGGGTGTTCCTTGCGGACGCGGGCGACGAAGGCCTGTGCCTCCTCCTCCGTCGCGGCGGGCGCGAGCGCGCACAGGAACCGGGAGCGGCTGATCTCTGTCTCGTGTACGCCCTCACGGGCCACGGTGCGGTACTCGTCCTGCATCACCCCAGCGTATGCGCAGGTGCGGCCGGGTTCGCCCCCGCCCGATGTGCGGGTGACGATGTGGTGGATACTCGCACGTCGCCTCTGCCGCCCGGGCGGCGGAGGCCAGCCACACACATCCATATACGTCCTCATACGTACCCATACGTTGTTATACGTCCGCACGCGTCACTACACGTCCACACACGTCCGCCGAACAGAAGGCATCGCCACATGACCGGCACCCAGACCGAGCACCCGGCGCCGCCCACGCCCCGCTGGCGCGCCTGGCTCCTGGAGGGGCTGACCGACCGGACGGCCCGCCACCAGGGACCGCACGCACACGCACCCGCGGAGCACGAGGGTCACACGTGGTGGCGCGTCATGTGTCTGACAGGTGTGGACTACTTCTCCACACTCGGCTACCAGCCGGGCATCGCGGCCCTCGCGGCCGGGCTGCTGTCACCGCTCGCGACGCTCGTCCTGATCGCCCTCACCCTCCTCGGCGCGCTGCCGGTCTACCGCAGGGTCGCGAAGGAGTCGCCGCACGGTGAGGGCTCCATCGCGATGCTGGAACGGCTTCTTCCCTGGTGGGCGGGGAAGCTGTTCGTCCTGGTGCTCCTCGGCTTCGCCGCCACCGACTTCATGATCACCATCACGTTGTCGGCGGCGGACGCGGCGGCCCACGTCGTGGAGAACCCGTTCGCGCCCGCCTCGCTGGACGGCGCGAACACCTGGATCACCCTGGTGCTGCTCGCGGCGCTCGGCGCGGTGTTCCTGAAGGGCTTCCAGGAGGCGATCCGGGTCGCGGTCGTCCTCGTGGCCGCCTACCTGACCCTGAACGTCGTCGTGCTCGCGACGGCCGCCGCCCACGTCCTGACCGCGCCGGTGAAGGTCGGCAACTGGTGGGACGCGATGACGGCCGAGCACTCCTCGCCGTTCGTGATGATCGGGGTCGCGCTGCTCGTCTTCCCGAAGCTGGCGCTCGGCATGTCCGGCTTCGAGACGGGTGTGGCGGTGATGCCGCAGGTCAGGGGCGACAGGACGGACACCTTCGAGAAGCCGGCGGGCCGCGTAAGGGAGACCCGCAAGCTGCTCACCACCGCCGCGCTGATCATGAGCGGCTTCCTGCTCCTGTCGAGCCTCGCGACGACGATCCTCATCCCGCAGAAGGAGTTCGAGTCGGGCGGCTCGGCGAACGGCCGCGCCCTCGCCTACCTCGCTCACACGTATCTCGGCGAGGGTTTCGGCACGGTCTACGACGTGTCGACCATCTGCATCCTGTGGTTCGCGGGCGCCTCCGCGATGGCCGGCCTGCTCAACCTCGTCCCCCGCTACCTGCCGCGCTACGGCATGGCCCCCGAATGGACGCGGGCCGTCCGCCCCCTCGTCCTCACCTTCATGGCGGCGGCGGTCGCCATCACCCTGTGGTTCAACGCGAACGTCGACGACCAGTCCGGCGCCTACGCCACCGGCGTCCTCGTCCTCATGCTGTCCGCGTCCTTCGCCTCCACGGTCGCCGTGCACCGGCACGGTCACCGCCGGGCCGCGATCGGCTTCGGCACGATCACGGCGGTGTTCGCCTACACCCTGGTCACGAACGTCGTCGAACGCCCCGACGGCATCAAGATCGCCGCGATCTTCATCGTGGCGATCCTCCTCTCCTCCTTCGCCTCCCGCGTGCACCGCGCCTTCGAACTGCGCGCGGGCGCGGTCGCCTACGACGACGCGGCCACCCGCCTCGTCGACGAGGCGGCGGCGCACGGCCCGCTCCGGCTCATCGCCAACGAGCCCCAGGAACACAGCACCGCCGCCTACCGCGACAAGGAGTACGCCCAGCGCGAGGCCACCCATATCCCGGAGGGCGGCCCGGTGCTGTTCCTCGAGATCTTCGTCCAGGACTCCTCCGACTTCACCGAGGACCTGACCGTGCACGGCGACGAGAAACACGGGGTGCGCCGCCTGCGCGTGCACGGCCCCGGCGTCCCCAACACGGCGGCCGCGGTCCTGATGGACCTGCGCGACCGCACCGGTGAGGTCCCGCACGCCTACTTCAACTGGACCGAGGGCCACCCCGTCAGCCACCTGCTGCGCTTCCTCGTCTTCGGCGACGGCGAGGTGGCCCCGGTCACCCGGGAGGTACTGCGCAGAGCGGAACCCGACCCGCGCCGCAGGCCCCGTGTACACGTCGGCTGAGGCGCGTCCGGCCGGGGCTGTGACACAGGCTCTCAGCGGGCGGCGGACCACCCACTGCTCCGGGTGCTCCGGGACCGGATGTCATGGGCGTCGACGCCCCCACCCCGGAATCCGTCACGCCCTGTCCTGGTTGACCCCGGTGACGGAACGTTCCGCGCCACGGCGGTAGGGAGCCAGCATGTACGCCGATCAAGCCACCATCCGGAAGATCCTCACCGAGTCCGGCGACACCTGGGCAGTCGTCGGACTCTCCTCCAACCAGGCACGCGCCGCCTACGGGGTAGCCGCCGTCCTGCAACGCTTCGGCAAGCGGATCGTCCCCGTCCACCCCAAGGCCGGGACGGTCCACGGCGAACAGGGCTACCCCTCCCTCGACGCCATCCCCTTCCCGGTCGACGTGGTCGACGTCTTCGTCAACAGCGACCTCGCGGGCCCCGTCGCCGCCGAAGCCGTCACCATCGGCGCGAAGGCCGTCTGGTTCCAGCTCGGCGTCATCGACGAGGAGGCGTACGCGCGCACGCGGGCGGCGGGCCTGGACATGGTGATGGACCGCTGCCCGGCGATCGAGATCCCGCGCCTCTAGACGACCCGGCGCCGAGGCGTCATCCCTCGCCGGCGTCCTTGTCGAACGAGGCGAAGTACGCCGCCGCCATGTCCTCGTCGCCGTGGCCCTGTTGCGCCGCTCGGGTCAGGCGGGCCTCGCTCGCCTCTGCCACGTCCAGGCGGACGCCGTGGCGGCGGCCCGCCTCGACGATGAGGCGGGCGTCCTTCGCGGCGGTGGTGACGGCGAACTGGGCCGGGGTCAGCTTGTCGTCCAGGACGAGGCCCGCCTTGAGGCGGAGGTAGGGGAGGTCGAGGCCGCCGCCCGCGATGGCGTCGAAGAAGTGCTGCGGGTCGACGCCCAGCGCCTTGGAGAGGGCGAGGACCTCGCCGGCCGCGTTGGTGGCGGCCAGGACCCAGCTGTTGGCCACGAGCTTGAGGCGGGTGGCGGACCCGGCGGCGCCGTCCTCGCCGGTCCACACCGTGCGGGCGCCGACCGCGTCGAAGACGGGCGTCACCGCGTCCCGGTAGGCGCTCGGGCCCGCCGCGAGGACCAGCAGGTCGCCGGATTCCGCGGGCTGGCGGGTGCCGAGCACCGGCGCGTCGAAGAGGACCAGGCCGTGGGCGGTGGCGAAGTCGGCCAGGTCGGTCAGGCCGTCCAGGCCCGCCGTGGTCGACTGCATCCACGCCGCACCCGGGCGCAGGCCGTCGGCGGCCTGGCGCATCACCTCCAGGGCGGCCGGGCCGTCGTAGAGCATCGTCAGGATCACGTCGGCGTCCGCGACCGCCTCGGCCGGGGTGCCGGCGACGTGCACGCCGTCGGCGGTCAGCGGTTCCGCCTTGTCGCGGCTGCGGTTCCAGGCGCGGACGGTGTGCCCGGCGCGCGCGATGTTGCGGGCCATCCCCGCGCCCATGATCCCGGTGCCCAGGACGCTCACGGTCAGCTGGTCGTCACTCATGTCTCCGTCGACTCTCCTCGTCGGGCAACAATGCGTCACGCGTGAGCTTAGGCTCGCTCCGCTCTCACCAGGCCGTACAGCGACACGGGCAGCACGTCGCGCCGCTCGCCGGGCCGCCCCACGGAGCCAGGACCTCAGCTCTCCCTCACCGCCAGTTCGTCCAGACGGGCCGACACGGCCTGCGCGATCACCTCCGTGTGCTCGTCCCGCAGCAACTCCGGGTGCGTGCACGGCAGATCGTGGTTCAGCACCTCTCCGCTCACGTGCGGGCGCCACGCCTGCCTGGTCAGCCAGGTTTCGGGACGCGGGGCCGCCGCCGTGAAGAACAGGATGTCGCCCTCGTAGCGGCGGTGGGTGTGGGCGCGCATCATGCGGGCGTGGTTCGGGACGATGTCGACGATGCGGGAGAGGGTCGAGTCGGTGAGGCCCGCCAGCGGGCTGCCCGCCTTGCGGAGGGTGGCGAGGACGTCGTCGCGGGTACGTTCCGTGGAGCGTTCGAAGCCCGCCATGCGCAGGACCGCCGTGAGCGCGTCGCCCTCCTCCGGGGCGGGGCGCTCGCGCCATTGTTCGGCGGGGAAGGCGTCCAGGAGCGCGAGGAGGTCGACCTCTTCGCCCGCCTCCTGGAGCAGGACGGCGACGGTGTGCGCGAGGATGCCGCCGACGGACCAGCCGAGCAGCCGGTAGGGGCCGTGCGGACGGACGGCGCGGATGCGGGTCACGTAGTCGGCCGCCTGTTCCCACAGGGTGGTGGGCAGCGGGTCGTCCGTGGTCAGGCCGCGCGCCTGGACGCCGTGGACCGGCTGGTCGTGGTCGAGGCGCGCGGTGAGGCCCGCGTAGCACCAGGAGATGCCGCCCGCCGGGTGGATCGCGAAGAGGGGCGGGCGCTCGCCGCGCGTCCGCAGGGGCAGGAGTACGTCCAGGGCGTCGCCCGCGACGGGGGCCGACGAGGCGATGCGGGCGGCGAGCGCGGCCGGGGTGGGGGCCTCGAAGAGGGAGCCGATGGTCAGCTCCGCGCCGAGCTCCTCGCGGACGCGGGCGATCAGGCGGACGGCGAGGAGCGAGGTGCCGCCGAGGTCGAAGAAGGCGTCGTCGGGGCCGGCCCGTTCGACGCCGAGGACCTCGGCGAAGAGGGTCGTCAGGGTCGCCTCGCGAGGGTTCGCGGGGCGGCGGGACGTGCCCGCGCCGCCGGTGAAGACCGGGGCGGGGAGCGCGCCGCGGTCCAGCTTGCCGTTGGGGCTGAGCGGGAACGCCGGAAGCGGGACGATCGCCGACGGGACCATGTGTTCGGGGAGTTCCCGGGCCAGGGCGGCGCGCATCGCCGCCGGTTCGGGGGCGCCGCCGGTCACGTAGCCGACGAGGCGGTCGTCGCGGACGAGGGCGCAGGCACCGTCGACCCCGTCGAGCGCCGCGAGGGCGGCCTCGATCTCGCCGAGTTCGATGCGCTGGCCGCGCAGTTTGACCTGGTGGTCGGTGCGGCCGAGGTATTCGGCCTCGCCGTGCTCGGTCCAGCGGGCGAGGTCGCCGGTGCGGTACATCCGGCCGCCGCGGAAGGGGTCGGGGACGAAGCGTTCGGCGGTGAGTTCGGGGCGGTCGAGATAGCCGTCCGCCAGCTGCCGTCCGGCCAGGTACAGCTCACCCGTGACGCCCGGAGGGCACGGGCGGCCCGCCGGGTCGAGGACGTACAGGCGGGTGTTCCAGACGGGGCGGCCGAGGGGGACCGGGCCCTCGCCGTCCGGCGCGCAGGCGTGGTAGGTCACGTCGACGGCGGCCTCGGTCGGCCCGTACAGGTTGTGCAGCTCGACGCCGGGCAGCGCGCGGGCGAACGCGCTCGCCGTCTCGCGCGCCAGCGCCTCCCCGCTGCAGAAGACGCGGCGCAGGGCGGCCCCGCACCCGTCGCCCTCCGCCAGGAACACCTGGAGCATCGACGGTACGAAGTGGCAGGTGGTGACAGCCTGTTCGCGGATCACCCGGGACAGGTAGGCCGGGTCCTTGTGGCCGCCGGGGTCCGCCATGACGAGCGTCGCGCCCTGCCGCAGCGGCCAGAAGAACTCCCACACGGACACGTCGAACGACGACGGCGTCTTCTGCAGCACCCGGTCGTCCGGCCCGATCGGGTAGGCGTCCTGCATCCACCGCAGCCGGTTGTCGATCGCCGAGTGCGGCACGACGACGCCCTTGGGGCGGCCGGTCGAACCCGAGGTGTAGATGACGTAGGCCGGGTGGGCCGGGGTCAGCGCGCGCGCCGGTTCGGTGGTGGCGTACGAGGAGACGTCCAGGCCGTCGAGGACGACGAGCGGGGTCCCGGTGCCGTCGGCCGGGAGGCGGTCCGCGTGGTCGGTGACGGCGCACACCGGCCGGGCGTCGCCGAGCATGTGGGCGAGGCGCTGCTCGGGGTAGTCCGGGTCGAGCGGCAGGTAGGCGGCGCCCGCCTTGAGGACGGCGAGCAGGGCGACGATCAGCTCGACGGAGCGCGGCACGGACACCGCGACGACCTCGCCGGGGCGGGCGCCGAGGCGCTGGAGGTGACGGGCCAGTTGGTTGGCGCGGGCGTCGAGTGCGGCGTAGGTGAGGGACGTGCCGCCGTGGACGAGCGCCACCGCGTCCGGGGTGCGGGCGGCCTGCGCGCCGATCGGGCCGATGAGGGTCGTCGGGGGCAGGGCGCGTTCCGTGCGGTTGAACTCGTCCAGGACCAGCGAGAGTTCGGCCGGTGTCGCGATGGTGTGCGTGTCGAGCGGGGTGGTGTCGGGGTCCGTCTCGGTGAGGCGGTGCAGGAGGTGGACGAGGCGGGTCTGGTGCGCGGCGAGGTCGGCGTCCTCGTAGAGGGCCGGGTTGCCGTCGTGGTCGATGCGCAGGCCGTGGCCGTCGGCGCGGTCGTAGATGTTGACGGTGAGGTCGTCGACCGGTCCGGCGGAGAGGTTGTGGGCGCGGGCCGGGGCGCCGGCGAAGTCGGTGGCGTAGTCGAACGGCATGACGTTCACGAGGGGGCCGGCGAGGCCCCGGTTCTCGCCGAGGAGGCCCAGGTCGCGGCGGATGTCCTCGTAGCGGTAGCGCTGGTGGCGCCGCAGCTCCCGGATGCCGAGCACGACGTGGCGTACGAGCTGGGTGAAGGTCGCGTCCGGTGCGAGGGTCAGGCGCAGCGGCAGGACGTTCATGACCATGCCGGGGACGCGCAGGGCGACCGAGCCCATGCGGCCCATCATGGGGACGCCGAGGACGACCTCGCGGCGGCCGGTGGCGCGCGCCGTGTAGAGGGCCTGGGCGGCGATGAGGACGTCGGGCCAGGTCGCGCGGGTACGGGTGGCGAGGTCACGGAGGCGTTCCGTCGTCTCCGGCGGCAGGAGCGTCGTACGGCGGCGGAAGGTGTGCGACGCGAGGGCGCCACGGCCCGCGAGGCGCGACGCCTCCGGACGGTCCCCGAACGCGGAGCTCCAGTGGTCCCGGTCGGCGGCGAACGCGTCGGAGGCCCGGTATTCGGCGTCCAGCGCGAGCAGGTCGGCGAGGCCCGCGAAGGGACGGGGACCGGGGTCCGTGGAGCGGACGAGCGCCGAGTAGACCTCGGCGGTGCGGCGGACGAGCAGGGAGTGGCCGAAGCCGTCGATGACGAGGTGGTGGACGCGCTGATACCAGAGCCAGCGCCGCTCCCCCACCCGGAACAGGGCGTGCGCGAAGAGCGGTCCGGCGCTCAGGTCGCAGGGGCGGGCGAGGTCGTCGCGCATCCAGGCGAGGGCCTCGTCGGTGGTCAGGTCCTGGCGCACGGTGAGCGGCAGGTCGACGGTGGCGCGGACGCGCTGGCGCGGCCCGTCCGGGGTCTCCTCGACGCATACGCGCAAGGCGTCGGCCTCGGTGACGACGTGGCGCAGCGCGGCGGCGAAGACCTCGGGGTCGAGCGCGCCGTCGATCTCCAGGTACTCGGCGGTGTTCTGCGCGGGGCTGAGCGGGTCGAGCGCCTGCGCGAACCACATGCCGGACTGGGCGGCGGTGAGCGGGAGGACGCGGTCCCGGGCGGCCACGGTGGCGGTGTCGTGGCCGGTCAGCACGGTCATGAGGGCACCACCCCGAGCAGCGCGGCCCAGGCGTCGACGGCGGGCTTCTCGGCGAGGTCGACGAAGGACGTCTCGACACCGTGGTCGCGGCGCCAGCGTTCCAGGAGGGTCATGATGCGGACGGAGTCGAGGCCGTGGTCGACGAGATTCTCGTCGACGGGGATGTCGGCGGGGTCCTCGCCGAGGCAGTCGGCGACGTCGGCGCGGATCCGCTCGACGGTGAGGGTGGTGGTCATGCGGCGCGTACCTCCTCGATGAGCGCGTCGGTGGTGGTGACGACGGCGCAGCGGCCGGCGGCCCAGCGCAGGGCCATGTCGTGGTCGTCGCGGGTGAAGTCGGCGACGGCGTCGGCGACGACGAACGCCTGGATGTCGCGCATCCACGCGTCGGCGGCGCTGATGAGCACGCCGATGTGGGCGTAGACGCCGACGATCACGAGCTGGTCGCGCCCCGATGCCCGCATCAGCGCCTCCAGTTCGGTGCGGACGAAGGCGCTGTACTTCCACTTGGTGAGGACGGTGTCCCCGTCCTCCGGGGCGACGGCCTCCGGCACGGCGAGCGCCGCGGGATCGTCCGCGACGCCGGGCCCCCAGAAGTCGAGCTGGAGCCCGCGCTCCTCGGGCGTCTGGCCGCCGCGCTGGGTGGAATAGACGACGGGGACGCCGAGCGCGCGGCTCTCCTTGAGGAGACGGGCGGTGTTGTCGATCAAGCCGGTCAACGGCTCGGCGCCCTCCGGGTACTTGTCCAGGAAGTGGTGCTGGAGGTCGTGGACGAGGAGCACGGCGCGCGCGGGGTCGACGGTCCAGGCGACACGGTTGGCGGGCAGCTCGTCCGGGCGGGGCAGGGGGTAGGCGGCGATCGCGGGCAGGGCCATGGTGGGGGGAGCCTCTCAGTGCTGCGGGGCGGGCTGGTCGACGACGTGCGCGGAAGGCTGCTCGGCGGCGGACCGCTGCTGCTTCTTGCTGACCTTGCCGATGCCGGTCCGCGGGAAGGCGTCGACGAACTCGACGAGGTCGGGCACCTTGTACGCGGCCACGCCCCGCTCCCTGACGAACCGCTTGACGGCGACCGGCTTCAGCGGTTCGGCGCCGGGGCGCAGGATCACGTAGGCGAGGGAGCGTTCGCCGAGGTAGGCGTCGGGGACGGCGACGAGGGAGACGTCGTGGACGGCGGGGTGGGCGAGGATGATGTTCTCGATCTCCTCCGGGGCGATCTTCTCGCCGCCCCGGTTGATCTGGTCCTTGGCCCGGCCCTCGACGACGAGGTGCCCGCTCGGGGTGCGGCGCACGATGTCGCCGGTGCGGTAGAAACCGTCGGCGGTGAAGGAGCGGGCGTTGTGCTCGGGCGCGCGCCAGTAGCCGCGGATGGTGTACGGGCCCCGGGTCAGCAGGTGCCCGAACGCGCCCTCGGGGACGTCCTCGTCGGCGTCGTCGACGACGCGGATCTCGTCGTCCGGGGAGATCGGCCGGCCCTGCGTGGTGACGACCGTCTCGGCGTCGTCGTCCAGGCGGGTGTAGTTGACCAGGCCCTCCGCCATGCCGAAGACCTGCATGAGTTTGCAGCCGAGCGCGGGCTGGAGGCGGCGGGCCGCGGCCTCGCTGTACTTGGCGCCGCCGACCAGGATCAGGTCGAGGGACGACAGGTCGTAGCGGGTGTCGGGTGCCGCCTGCGTCCAGACGAGGGCGAGCGGCGGGACGAGCCCCGTCATCGTGATCCGTTCCGCCGCGACGACCGGGAACGCCGTCTCGGGGTCGGCGCCCGGGGACATGACGACGGTGCCGCCCGCGTAGAGCACGCCGAGCCAACCCGGGCTGCTCATCGGGAAGTTGTGGGCGGCGGGCAGCACGACGAGGAAGCGGGTGTCGGCGTCGACGCCGCAGATCTCGTTCGAGCCCCACAGGGAGTACAGGTAGTCGTCGTGGGTGCGCGGGATGAGCTTCGGGCGCCCTGTCGTGCCGCCGGAGAGCTGGAGGAAGGCGAGTTCGTGGGGCGCGGGCCCGTCGAAGTCCACGGGGTCGGCGTCGACGTCGGCCAGCGCCGTGTGCTCGCCCGGGTCGCCGACGACGAAGACGTGGCGCAGGCCCGGGGTCTCCTTCCGCACCCGGGCGGCGAGGTCGCGGTGGTCGAAGCCCGCGTGCCGGTCCGGGATCACATAGGCGACGGCCTCCGCGAACGAACAGAAGTAGGCGATCTCCGACTCGCGGTGCGCGGGCAGCGCGTACACGGGCAGCGCGCCGATCCGGAACAAGGCGAAGACGACCTCGATGAACTCGCCGATGTTCGGCAACTGCACGACGACGCGGTCGCCCCTGCGGATGCCGCGCTCGGCGAACCCGGCGGCCAACCGGTCGGCCCGCTCGTCGAGTTGGCGGTACGTCCACGTGCGGCGGGTCGGCGCCGGATCGACGAGGGCGACGCGATCCGGGTGGGCCCCGGCGCGCTCGCGCAGGACGCCGCCGAAGGTCTCGCCGCGCCAGTACCCGGCGGCACGGTAGCGCTCCGCGAACGCGGCGGGCCAGGTGGGCGCGTCCGCGCCGGGGGTGAGGGCGTCGGCGGTCACAGGGCGGCTCCCACGGCGTTCAGGAACGTACGGAACTTCGCTCCGGTCTCGGCGGTCTCCGCCTCCGGCGACGAGGCGGCCACGACACCGGCCCCGGCGAACAGGCGGAGCAGGCCGCCGTCGGCCCGGGTCTCGGCCTCGGCGCAGCGGATGGTGACGACCCACTCGCCGTCGCCGTCCGCGTTCTGCCAGCCGACCATGCCGGTGTAGGCGCCCCGGTCGAACGGCTCCGACTCGGCGATGACCCGGCGGGCCAGGTCCGTCGGAGTGCCGCAGACGGCGGGGGTCGGATGCAGGGCGGAGGCGAGGTCCAGGGCGGTGGTGCGGTCCGGGTCGGCGATCTCGCCGGTGACCGTCGTCGACAGATGCCACATCGCGGCGGTGCGTACGAGGGCGGGGCGCTCGGGCACGTCGAGGCGCGTGCAGAACGGGGCGAGCGCCTCCCGGACGGCGGCCACCACCACGGCGTGCTCGTGCAGGTCCTTCGGCGATTCGAGGAGCGCGGCGGCGCGGCGGACGTCCTCGGCGAGGTCGGCGCTGCGGGGCGCCGAGCCGGCGAGGGGGTTGGCGGTCAGCCGGGCGCCGTCACGGGCGACCAGCAGCTCCGGGCTGGCGCCGATCAACGTGCGGCCCGGGCCACTGGGCACGGCGAAGGTGTACCCCGCCGGGTCGCGGCGGGCCAGGCGGCGCAGCATCGCGGGCAGGTCGGGGGCGTGCGGGCCCGTCAGCTCCAGGGTGCGGGCGAGCACCACCTTGTCGAACTCCCCCGCTTTCATCCGGGCGACGGCGGCGGCGACCGCGGCGCGGTACTCCTCTGCGGAGGGCACCTCGCGGACCTGCCAGGCGGCGTTCTCGCCGTCCGGCACCGGCAGGGCTGTCAGCGGGTCCTCGCGGAGCGGTGGTGCCCAGCGGAGGCGCTCCGGGACGGCCAGGGCGGGGGCCTTCCCGGGGCCGGGGTCGAAGGGCAGGGCGCCTATGACCACGGCGGACCGGCCGGTGCGGCGGCGGGTGTTGAGCAGGTGCTGTACGCGCCTGCTCAACGGGGCCTCGTCCGGGGGGAGTTCGGCTGCTGTTCCCTGGCCCAGGAGGGTGCGGTGGGGGGTGGCCAGGAAGCGGTCCGTGCCGGGGCGGTAGTGGTCGAGGAGATCGGTCGCCGCGGTCACCTCCGGTGGGGTGGTGGCGGGTTCACGGACGGACGTGGTCATCGGGGCCTCCTGGGGTGGGGGTTGCCGGTGGCGGGGTGAGGGTGGGGGTGGGGGTGGTGCGGGCCGGGATTGTTGGGGTGGGGTGCGCGGGGTCGCCGTTGGCGGGGCGGGTGGGTTCGCGGGTGCGGGTCTCTTCGTGGCTGGTCGCGCAGTTCCCCGCGCCCCCGAGATGCGCACTTCGTGCGCCATCTCAGGGAGGCGCGGCGCGTGGGGCTTCTCGCGGGCGTGGTCCCAGGAGCTATGGCGGAGCCGGGTGCTTCAGGGGCGCGGGGAACTGCGCGGGCGGCCACGACGCTGCGGAGGCCGCCGGACCGGGCGTACCCGGCACACGCGGAGGCGGGTCCCCCTACCCGCGGAGCGTCGCGCCGCCGTCGACGTACAGGTCGTGCATCGTGATGTGCCGCGCCCGATCGGACGCGAGGAACGCGACCGCCTCGGCGACATCGGCCGGGTCCGCGATGCGCCCGAGCGGGATACCGGTGCGGTGGGCGCCGAGGTCACCGGCGATGACGGCGTCCCGGGCCGCCTCGAAGCCGCCGCCGCCCGCTTCCCACATGCCGCGCTGCATGTCGGTGAGGGTCGACCCGGGGCACACGGTGTTGCAGCGCACGCCGTGTGCCGCGACTTCGAGCCCGAGGCATTTGACGAACATGGCGGTGGCCGCTTTGGACGCGGCGTACGCGGACATTCCGGCCCGCGGAATCCCGGCCGCGTTGGAGGCGACGGTGACGATCGCTCCCGCGCCGCGCCCGGTCATGCGGCGCGCGACGGACCGGCAGACATGAAAGACGCCGTCCGTGTTGACGGCGAACGTGGCACCCCAGTCCTCGTCGCTGAGCTCGACCGCGGGCGCGCCCCGCAGGATCCCGGCGACGTTGACGGCGATGTCGAGCGGCCCGAGGGACGCCTCCGCGTCGGCGACGAGCGCTTCGACGGCGACGGCGTCGGTGACGTCGAGGGGGCGGGCGGTGACCTCACCGGCCGCGTACCGCGCCGCGACGTTGGCGACAGCCTCCGCGTCCAGGTCGGTGGCGAGCACACGGGCCCCGCGCCCGGCGAGCGCGGCGACCACCGCCTCGCCGATGCCCCGGCCCGCCCCCGTGACGAGAGCGAGCCGCCCGGACAGTTCACCGGCGGCCGTGGCGGCCTGCGCGCGTTCCTGACCGGTGATCACTTGGCCAGCGCCCCCTTGAGGTCGTCGAGGACGACCTGCGCGGCGAGCGGGCCGCCCGCGCTGTTCCACGCCGAGCCCTGGACGACCACGACGTGCTGATTCTTCTCGGCGTTCAGCTTGCCGAAGTTGGTGACCTTGCGGGCCTCGCCGTACGCCTTCTCACCGTCGGCCTTGTCGCCGAGCGTGCCGAAGAACAGCCAGTCGCCGTCGATGGTGGACAGCTTCTCCAGGGAGACGGGCTCGCTGTGCCCGGTGCTCGCGCCCTGCTGGTCCGTGGGGCGGGTGGTGCCGAGCGCCTGAAGGGTGGAGGCTACGACGCCGTCGCCCTTGCCGACGACGGAGGGCGCGCCGTCCTGCCAGCGGATGACGGAGACGGACTTCCCCGCGTTGTCGCCGAGCCGCTTCTTGACGTCGGCGACCTGGGTGTCGAAGTCGCTCAGCCACTTCTCGGCGTCGGGCTTCTTGTTGAGAGCGTCGGCGGTGTCGGTGAAGGACTTCTTCCAGTCCTCGTTGAGCTTGGCGGTGACGACGGTCGGCGCTATCTCCTGGAGCTTGTCGACGGTCTTCTTCGCGCCGGTGGTCTCGTCGAGGAGGATCAGGTCGGGCCGGAGCGCGGCGAGCTTCTCCAGGTCGGCCTCGGCGACGGTGGCGACGACCTGCGCCTTGGACGCCTTGCCTGCGAGATAGGTGGACACGCCCTGCTGGCCGCGGCCGGCCGTGACGCCGACGGGCTCGATGCCGAGGGCGAGCGCCGCGTCGGTGGTGGGCTCGCTGAGTGTGACGACCTTCTTCGGGGTGCCGGGCACCTTCACCTCGCGGCCCTGTGCGTCGGTGATCTGACGCGTGGTGGCCGCCGCGGGCTTTCCCTCACCGCTGCCGCCGGCGTTGTCGTCGGTGCCGTCGCCGCTGCCGCAGGCGCTGAGGAGCAGGGCTCCGGTGACGGCGGCGCAGGACACCAGGGCCGTGCGGCGGAAGGTTCGGTTGGCGGACATGTGCGTGATGCTCCTCAGTGCGAGACGGGGGTGGTGGAACTCTGGGTGTGCGGAAAGTCAGGCGGCGCCCGGACCCAGCCGCCGGATCAGCGCGTCCGCGAGCGCCACGTGCCAGCACGCGTAGTCGTGCCCGCCGTTGAACTCGTTGCGGGTGACCTGGTAGCGGGCCGAGTGCAAGGTGTCGTGGAGCGCCCGGCAGTGGTCGACCATGGCGCCCTCGTGCAGTCCGACGTCGAGGTGCACGGTGACGGGGCGCGGCTCGGTGGCCGCGTACCGGGCGACGAGCCAGGGCACCCCGAAGACGTGTTTGTGCGGCCGGTCGGCGGGGAGTCCGGGCCGCCACCACAGGGACGGTGACTGGGCGACGACGTGGCCGAAACGGTCGGGGCGCCGGTGGCCCGCGTGGAGCGCGGCCATGCCGCCGAGGCTCTGCCCGGCGACGATCGTGCGCGCCGGGTCGTCGGTGACGGGCCAGCGCCCGGCCGCCCAGGGCAGGAGTTCGTCGGCGAGGAACTCCACGAAGGCGTCGCGGGCGCCGAGTTCGCGGGCGCGGGTGGCGCGGTCGACGGCGTCGGGCGCGAGCACGGCCAGCGGGGCCAGCTTCCCCGCTCCGATGAGGGCGTCGAGGGTGTCCTGGAGTCCGATGCGGCCGAACCACATGTCGCCGTCGCAGAGCACGAGGACGGGCAGCGGGGCGTCGGCGCGGCCGTGGCCGGGCGGGAGGTAGGTCCAGACGTCGCGCGGGGCGCCGAGCGCGGCGGCCGTCGTGCGGTGCCGTTCGACGCGGCCCGCCGATCTCCGGGCCGGGTTCTCGCCCGAGAGGGGCGCCCACGGCTCGGCCGGTGCGTCCGGCAGGGCGAAGACCGACGACTCGGCCGCCGACCAACGGGTGGCTTGTGTGCGGGAGTTGAGCGGGTCGCGGGAGGCGTGCACGGCGAGGGAGCGCAGGCGCGCCTGGAGGATGTCCGGGTCGGTGGGCGGCTCGGTGGCGGAGATGTCGGCGGCGAGGCGGTAGGAGCCGCGGTGGTCGGCGCGCAGCCGCAGGCCGAGGTGCCAGATGTCGGTGCCGGGGGCGCGCTCCAGGAGCGATCCGGCCAGGTGGTCGCGGTCGGCGAGGCGGTTGGCCATGAGCAGCACCTGCCGGGTGGTCCGGTGGCCGCGCCACAGGAAGGTGACGGCACGGTGGTCGGGTGCGCCGTCGATCTCCTCGACGAGCGGGGTGCCGAGGCCGGTCACGTCGCGCCAGAACTCCTCGGCGAGGCGCAGGCGTTGCGCGTCGCCGTCGGCCGCGGCCAGGCGTTCCAGGAGGTGCGCGACGCGTGGCCCTGTGACGCGCACCGGCCGGTGGTCCGGCAGGGCGGCGGGCCTGGCGGGCGGGGCCGCGGTCTGGACGCGCATGTCTCCTCTTCCTCCGAGCGATCCGGGCCGGGCGCGGTCAGCGGTGAGCGATCCACGCGGTTCCGGGGAGCGTTTCGTCAACGTAATTGTCAGCAGACGAGGTTAGGTTAGCCTAAGCTAACCACATGCTCACTGGAACGCGTCCCCGCCGGGGAGAAGCACCGCGACTATCGGCCACCCGCCGCGGCCGCCCACCGCGCGCCGCGGGCCTGGCCCTCGGTGTGCTCCTGCTCTGCGCGGCGTCGGCGTCGTCCCTCGCCGTGGGCACGGAACACATCCCGCTCGGCGACGTCTGGCACGGCCTGTTCTCGCCGTCGGGCTCCGCGTACGACGGGATCGTGCGCGAACTGCGGCTGCCGCGGACCCTCATCGGGATCGCCGTCGGCGCGGCGCTCGGCCTGGCCGGCGGGGTCATGCAGGTCCTCACCCGCAACCCGCTGGCCGATCCCGGGCTGCTCGGCGTGAACGCGGGGGCGTCGGCCGCCGTCGTCACCGCCATCAGCGTCTTCGGGATCACGTCGTTCACCGGGTACGTGTGGTTCGCGCTGCTCGGCGCGGGCGTCGCCGCCGTCGTCGTGAACGCGCTCGGCGGGACCCGCGCCGCGACCCCCGTCCGGCTCGCCCTCGCCGGGACCGCCGTCAACGCCGCCCTCTTCGGCTACGTCAACGGCCTCCAGCTGTGGGACCTGAACACCCTGGACTCGATGCGCCACTGGTCGGTCGGCACGCTGGAGAAACGCGATCCCGAGCTGCTCCTCAAGGCACTGCCACTGCTGATCGCGGGCGCGCTCCTGGCCTTCGCCCTGGCCCGGCCGCTCGGCGCCCTCTCGCTCGGCGAGGACCACGCCCGCGCGCTCGGCACCTCGGTGCGGCGCACGCGCACGCTCTGCGTCGTCGCCGTCACGCTGCTGTGCGGCAGTGCCACGGCCGTCTGCGGGCCGATCGGCTTCGTCGGCCTGATGATCCCGCACGCGGTCCGCGCGTTCACCGGCCCCGACCCGCGGTGGCTCCTCCCCTACTGCGCCCTGTTCGCGCCTGCTCTGCTGCTCGTCTCCGACGTCATCGGCCGGGTCGTGGTGACACCGTCGGAGATCCAGGCGGACATCGTCACCTCGTTCCTCGGCGGCCTGCTCTTCATCCATCTCGTACGCCGGCGGAAGGTGGCCCAGCTGTGACGACGCCGGTGAAGAGCGGACCCGGGGTGTACGGGGCGAGGGTGCGCGCGGGCCGCTGGTCCGTCCGGTTCGACCCCCGTACGGTCCTGGTCTGCGTGGCGCTGATCCTGGTCACGGCGTGCCTGGTGGTGCTCTCCGTCGGCACCGGCACCTATGAGCTGTCGCCCGCCGAGGTGCTGCGCACGTTCGCCGGGAACGGGCCGCCCGGCGCCGGGTTCATCGTGCTCGACCTGCGCCTCCCCCGCGCCCTCACCGCCGTCCTCGTCGGCTTCGGCACGGGCATAGCGGGCGCCGTGTTCCAGTCGCTGACCCGCAATCCGCTGGGCAGCCCGGACATCATCGGGTTCGGCAACGGCGCGTCGGCGGGCGCGCTCGTCGCGATCATGTTCCTGAACGCGGGCGCCCCGCAGACCGCGTTCGGCGCGGTCCTCGGCGGCTTCGCCACCGCGGCGGCCGTGTATCTGCTGGCCTGGCGCAGGGGTGTGCACGGCTACCGACTCGTCCTCGTCGGCATCGGCATGTCCGCCGTGCTGGGCGCGGCGACCAGCTTCCTCTACGTCCGCGCCGACATCGGCAAGGCGGCCCAGGCGGCGAGCTGGATGATCGGCTCCCTCAACGACCGCGGCTGGAGCGAGGTCCGCACGGCCGGTCTCGGCCTGCTGGTCTGCGTCCCCGTCGTCCTCGTGTACGCGCGCCGCCTCACTCTGCTCGACATGGGCGACGACACGGCCGGCGCGCTGGGCGTGCCGCCCGAACGCAGCCGCCTGATCCTGCTGTGCGCGGGCACGGGCCTGACGGCGATGGCGGTGGCGGCGGCGGGCCCCATCCCGTTCCTCGCCATGGCCGCACCGCAGTTGGCCCGCCGGGTCACCCGCGCGGCCGGACCCAACCTGCTGCCCGCCGCCTGGACGGGCTCGCTCCTGGTCACGGCCGCGGATCTGCTGACGCAGCGCGTGACCGGTTCGGCGCTCATGCCGGTCGGCGTGGTCACCGGGGTGGGCGGCGGCCTGTTCCTGGCGTGGCTCCTGCTGCGCGAACGCCGCACGCACCATCTGTGACACACCGTAGGACCACGGCTCCCGTGCCGACGCGTGCGGGACGGCTCCCTACGAACTCACGCCCAGACCGTCGAGGACGACCGCGTTCGCCACCTCGGCGAGCGCCTTGCCGGGGACGATCAGCTTGCCCCTGCGGGTGCCGCTGCCGATGAGGACGTGCGGGAGGTCGACGACGGCCGCGTCCACCAGGACCGGCCAGTCGGCGGGAAGCCCGATGGGGGTGATGCCGCCGTACTCCATGCCGGTCTCGCCGACGGCGGTGTCCATGGCGGCGAACGAGGCTTTGCGCGCGCCGAGTTGGCGGCGCACGACCCCGTTGACGTCGACCCGGGTGGTGGAGAGCACGACGCACGCGGCCAGCGTGGTCTCACCACCGCGCTTGCCCGCGACGACGACGCAGTTGGCCGAGGCGGCGAGCAGTTCGGGCCCGTAGTGCTCGACGAAGGTCGCGGTGTCGGCCCACTCGGGGTCGGTGTCGACGTGGATCAGCTCCTGCGCGGGCACCGTGCCGCGCCAGTGCCGTACGGCGTCGGCGACGGGCCGGGTGAGGAGGTCCAGGGTGTCGGGGGCGGGGCGGACGGCGTCGAAAGTGCCGATGGGTGCGCGCATGGCGGCACGCTAACAGCCCGCGCCGCGCCGGGTTCCCCGTGTCTCAGCGTTCGAACGGGACCGATACGGCCATGATCATCCGGGCCGGCACGTCCCCGTCGTTGCGGTACTCGTGCGCCACGTTCGCCTCGAAGGTGACGCTCGCGCCCTCGGGCACCGTGTGCGCGGCGCCGTCCACGATGAGGGTCAGCTCGCCCTCGGTGACGTGGAGGAGTTCGACGGTGCCGCGCGGGTGCGGGTCGGAGGGGCTGCCGTCACCGGGCTGGAGCAGCCAGTCCCACATCTCCAGCGGCCCCGGCGCCTCGGTGCCCGCGAGCAGGCGGTGGTAGCTGCCCGCGTCCGTGTGCCAGAGGCGGACCGCCTGCTCGGCGGGGACGATCCGTACCTTGGGGCCCTGCTCGTAGTCGAGCAGGGTGGTGATGCTGATGCCGAGCGCGTCGCCGATCTTGACGACGGTGCCGATGCTCGGATTGGTGCGGGCCTGCTCGATCTGGATGAGCATGCCGCGGCTGACGCCGGCCCGGGTCGCGAGCACGTCCAGGGTGAAGCCGCGCTCGGTCCGCCAGTGTTTGACGTTGCGGGCGAGGGACTGGGTCAGGAGGTCGAGGTCCGACACATTCCGTCCAATATCATGGATGACAGAGTGCAATGCATTGAACTACGGTGTGGTGCACCAAAGTGTTCAGCAAACTGTACTGCGAGGTCGTCCGTGGAAGCACAGTCCGCGCTGTTCGCCCTGGCCACGAGCGTGCTGTGGGGTCTGGCCGACTTCGGCGGCGGGCTCCTGACGCGGCGCACCCCGGCGCTGACGGTCGTGGTCGTCTCCCAGTCCATCGCGGTGGTCGTGCTCGGCGCGATCGTGGTCGCCACGGGCGGGTGGAGCGAGGCGGGGCCGCAGCTCTGGTTCGCCGTCGGCGCGGGCCTGGTCGGACCGGTCGCCATGCTGGCGTTCTACAAGGCGCTCGCGCTCGGCCCGATGGGCGTCGTCTCGCCGCTCGGCTCGGTCGGCGTCGCCGTGCCGGTCGGCGTGGGCCTGGTCCTCGGGGAGCGCCCGGGGCTGCTCCAGGTCGCGGGCATCCTCGTGGCCGTCGCCGGAATCGTCCTGGCGGGCGGCCCCCAGCTGCGGGGCGCTCCGGTCCAGCGCCGGGCGGTCCTGCTGACGCTCGTCGCGGCGTTCGGCTTCGGCACGGTGATGGCGCTGATCTCGGCGGCGTCGACCACGCTGACCGGTCTGTTCCTCGCCCTGTTCGTGCAGCGCGTGACGAACGTGGCGGCGGGCGGCACGGCGCTCTGGCTCTCCGCCAGGCGCGGGGCGCCGGTGCTCCCGGCGGAGGCCGACGGCGGCGCCCGCCTCGTCCGGCGCTCGCTGCCCGCGCTCGCCTTCGTCGGCCTCGCGGACGTCGCCGCCAACGGCACGTACTCGCTGGCCGCTCACGCCGGGCCGGTGACGGTGGCGGCGGTGCTCGCCTCGCTGTACCCGGTGATCACCGCGCTGGCGGCGCGCGGCTTCCTGGCGGAGCGGCTGCGGGGCGTGCAGGCGGCGGGCGCGGGGTTGGCCCTGGTGGGGACGGTGCTGCTGGCGGCGGGGTGAGAGCAGCCCGTCCTCGGTCCCCGGCCCGGGCAGCGGGGCCGGTCCCGGCTCAGATGCGGTAGCGGCGCAGCGCCGGGATCGCCAGGGCCAGAGCCAGCATCAGGACGACGACCAGGACACCGCCCCCGGCGACCGCCGTGCGGGGGCCGAAGGCGGAGCCCGCCGAGCCGTGCAGCACGTCGGCGAGGCGCGGGCCGCCCGCGACGACGACCGTGAAGACACCCTGCATCCGGCCGCGCATCTCGTCGGTGGCGGCGGAGAGCAGGATCGCGCCGCGGAAGACCATCGAGACCATGTCCGCGATCCCGGCGACGGCGAGGAAGACGACCGCGAGCCACAGATTGCGGCTGAGTCCGAACCCGGCGATGGCCGCGCCCCACGCGACGACCGCGCCGATCACCATCCAGCCGTGCCGCCGGGCCCGCGAGAACGTGCCGGAGAAGAGGCCGCCGACCACCGCCCCGATCGGGATCGCCGCGAAGAGGAGACCCAGGGCGAGCCCCTCCCCGTACGGGGCGTACGTCTCGGCGGCCAGCTGCGGGAACAGGGCGCGCGGCATGCCGAAGACCATCGCGATGATGTCGGCGAGGAAGGACAGCAGCAGCACCTTGTGGGCGCTGATGTAGCGGAAACCGGCGGCTATCTCGCGCACGCCCGCCCGACGCTTCGCCGACGAGTCCAGAGGCGGCAGCGCCGGGAGGCGGTAGACCGCCCACACGGTGACGCACAGCGCGAGGGCGTCGACGAGGTACAGCTCGGGCAGGCCGATGACGGGGATGAGGACACCGGCGAGCAGCGGGCCGACGACCTGTCCTGTCTGCATGACGGTCGAGCCGAGCGCGTTGGCGGCGGCCAGCTGTCCCTCGGGCACGAGCCGTGCGATGGAGGCGTTGCGCGCCGGGGCGTTGAGCCCCCAGAACGCCTGTTGCAGCGCGAGCAGCACCATGAGCGCGCCGACCGAGTCGAGCCCCACGAGGGCCTGGACCCAGAACAGCACCGAGGTGACGGCGATACCGCAGTTGGTGATCAGCAGGAGCTTGCGGCGGTCCATGGTGTCGGCGACCGCGCCGCCCCACAGGGCGAAGACGATCAGCGGGAGCAGCCCCGCCATGCTCGCGGCGCCGACCCACGCGGACGAGCCGGTGATGTCGAAGATCTGCTTGGGCACGGCGACCGCGGTGAGCTGGCTGCCGACGGCCGTGACGATGGTCGACGACCACAGCCGCCGGTAGGCGGGGATGCGCAGCGGACGCGTGTCCATGGCGAAGCGCCGCCATCCGCGCCGCTCCGCCTCGGCCCCCTGCTGCCCGGTGCCGTTCCCGGTGTCCGTACTGCTTTCGCTGGTGTCCACGTGGTTCCTGGTTGCTCGTTACATCTATCGAATCCAGGGTTCACTATCGCAGCAAACGGCTACGGCTCTTCCAGGTCGGCCAGGGCGAGCAACTGCTCCGGTGTCACCCCGGAGGGGATCGGCCGGGGTGCGGGCGTGCGCAGGGGCGGCTGCCAGCCCGTCTCCGCGTCCCAGCTCCGCACGATCCGGGCGGGCGCCCCCGCCACCACCGCGTGGTCCGGCACCTCGCCGCGCACCACGGCCCCGGCCGCGACGACCACGTTCCGCCCGATCCGCGCGCCGGGCAGGATCACCGCGCCGGTGCCGATCCAGCAGCCGGGCCCGATCTCCACCGGCTCCATGCGGGGCCACTGGCGGCCGATGGGCTCGTGCGGATCGTCGTAGGAGTGATTGGTGGAGGTGATGTAGACGTACGGGCCCATGTAGACGTCGCGCCCGATGGTGACGGTCGTGTCCGCGATGACGTGGCTGCCGCGTCCGATCACGACGCCGTCGCCGAGGGTCAGGATGGGGTCGGGCCCGAGGTCGAGGTCGGGCATGAGCCCGGCGGTCAGCGTGACCTGCTCGCCGATGATGCAGTGCGCGCCGAGCCGTATCCACTCCTCGCCGAACACGGTCCCCTGCGGGAAGGCCAGCTTGGTCCCGTGGCCGATCGCGCCGAACCGGTGGCCGCCGGGGCGCTCCGCGGTGACCGCGCCCGCGCGCTGCGCCCAGCGCCAGCCCGCCTGGACGGCACGGTGGGCGAGGCCGCCCCTGGCGGTCCGCCCACGCGGCGAGAACACGTTCCACTGCTTCGGCACGGCGCCACGTTACTCATCCGTACCGTCCGCCCCCACCTCGACGAGCTGTGATCTTCACCCCAAAGGTACGGTTCGCTCAGGCGCGACGGCACGCACGAGAACCGAGCACACAAGGAGCGGCAGGCGATGGGAAGCACGGGCCACGAGGCACTCGTCACCGGGATCGGCGGCAAGGACCCGCAGGTGCACGCGGAGGCGTTCACGGCGCCGACGTCCGTCGTCATCGGGGAGGTGACGCTCGGCGCGGGCGCGAGCGTCTGGTACGGGGCGGTGCTGCGCGCGGACGCGGGCCCCATCGAGATCGGCGCCGACAGCAACATCCAGGACAACTGCACGGTCCACGTCGACCCGGGCTTCCCGGTGACGGTCGGCGAGCGCGTCTCCGTCGGTCACAACGCGGTGCTGCACGGCTGCACCGTCGAGGACGACTGCCTCGTCGGCATGGGCGCGACCGTCCTCAACGGCGCGGTGATCGGCACGGGCTCCCTGGTCGCGGCGCAGGCGCTGGTCCCGCAGGGCATGGTCGTCCCGCCCGGTTCGCTGGTCGCGGGCGTCCCCGCCAAGGTCAGGCGGGAGCTGACCGACGAGGAGCGCGAGGGCCTCACGCTCAACGGCACGTTCTACGTGGAGCTGGCCAGGACCCACCGGGCCGCCCACGCCTGATCCGCCGTCCTCGGAGCCTGTCTGCAGTCGTCACTCTTCAGCGGGGCGTCACTCCCCGGCCGGGACCGCTTCCGGCTCGGCCGGGGACTCCGCGGCGACCTTGGCCGCGCGCCGCTTCATGAAGAGCATCGAGCCGAGCCCGAACAGCACGGCCAGGCCGAGGCCCACGTACGAGAACCGCTTCAGCCAGTCCTCGGCGACGATGCCCAGGTAGTAGATGACGGCGGTCGTGCCGCCGGCCCACACGATGCCGCCGAGGACGTTCGCGATCAGGAAGCGCCAGTACGGCATGTGCAGGACGCCCGCGAGCGGTCCGGCGAAGATGCGGAGCAGCGCGATGAAGCGGCCGATGAAGACGGCCCACATGCCCCACTTGTCGAAGGACCGTTCCGCCGTGGCGATGTGGGCGGGCCCGAAGTGCTTGGGGAACCTGCGTCCCAGCTTGGCGAGGAGCGGGCGGCCGCCCTTGCGCCCGATCGCGTACCCGATGGAGTCGCCGACGACGGCGCCGGCCGTGGCGCAGACGCCGAGGACGACGGGGTTGACGTCGCCGTGCTGCGAGGACAGCAGCGCCGCCGAGACGAGGACGATCTCGCCGGGCAGCGGGATGCCCAGGCTTTCGAGGCCGATGACCCCGGCCACCAGCGCGTAGATCGCGACCGCCGGAATCGTGTCGAGCCATTCCTGGACGTGCAACGCGGTCGCCTCCCGTACCGAAAAACCGTGTGACCGGCGTGCGCTCCCCCTCTGGCCGCGCACGCCGGGCAGCCTACCTGCTCCGTAGGACGCGGCTGAGACCGAAAAGGTGCATCGGGGCGGCCGTGAAGGATGCCTCACCACGCGACAGGCCCCACCGTGTGCACGGTGGGGCCTGTCGCGGGAGTCCCGCGGGGACCGGCGGCGCGGACTACTTCTGTTCGTTGCCGAACTGGTCCCTCAGCTTGTCCTGACCCATGTCGACCTGCTTGCTGTACTTGCCCTGGGTCTTGTCGTCCACGAAGTCACCGGCCTTGTCGACACCCTTGCCGGCCTGGTCCTCATGGCCCTTCAACATCTGCTTGAGCTTGTCCATCACGGACATGGTCGGCCTCCTCGGTTCGAGCCGTTGCCTCCAGCATGGGGGCTCACCCGGGACACCGCATCCGCAGGACGAGCGCCCTAGCCGTTGGGGCGCAGGGTCCACACGACGGTCATCTCGCCCGTCACGGCTCCGTCCTCCCGCTGGATCGCGACCGTCACCGGGAACTCGGGGCGCTCCCCCGCGTCCAGCTCCGCGACCACCTCGGCGGCCGGGCGGCCGAGGGTCGCCGTGGCGGTGACCCGGCCCATGGCCAGTTTCCTGTAGGCGATCTCCGCGCTGACGGCCAGCGGCACGGCCCGCGAGAGCTGGTCACCGAAGGCGGCGAGGACGATGGCGCCGCTCGCGGACTCGGCGAGCGTGAACATCGCGCCGGCGTGCGGGCCGCCGACGTGGTTGTGGTAATCCGCCTGGTCCGGCAGTGCGACGACCGCCTTGTCCGGGGTGGTCTCCAGGAAGTCGAGGTTCAGGGTGCGGGCCATCGGCACCGTGGCGGCGAGCATCTCGCCGACGGACATCTGCTCTGCGCTCATGGCGCGCATGTTACCCATCGGTAGCAAGCTTGGCCATCCTCCGCGATGGCGCGAAACCGTTGCACGTCCGGTACCGGCCGCGGACCTCGCGCACCCCAGGACCCTCTATCGTTTACGGCCATGTGGCCAGGACAGCAGCCGCCCGGGGGCGAGCAGAACCCGCAGGACCCGAACCAGCCGAACCATCCCGGCAACCCGCCGGCACCCAACCCGTACCAGCAGCCCGGGTATCAGCAGCCGAACCCCTATCAGCAGCCGGGGTACCAGCAGCCGAACCCGTACCAGCAGCAGCCGCAGCAGCAGGGGTGGAACGCGCCGACGACTCCGCTCGGTCCGCCGCAGCCGCCGCAGGGCGGTGGCAAGGACAACCGCACGAAGATCGTCGCGATCGTCGCCGCGGCGGCCGTCGTCGTCGCGGCCGGGGTGACCGGTTTCCTGGTGCTCGGCGGGGACAAGGACGACGAGGCCAAGGACGGCGACAAGAAGAACCCGGCCGCCTCGCGGTCCGCGAGCCCGTCGCCGAGCGTCTCGGCCTCCACGCCCGGCGGCGACAACCCGCGCGGCTCCGACGCCGCCGTCCAGCCGGTCGTCGCCGGATGGCAGCCCGTGGTCAACGTCAAGCACAAGACGGTCTTCGACGTCCCGCCCGGCTGGGAGGTCAGCCCCGGCGGCTCGGACCAGATCATCGGGTTCGAGTACGACTACAAGGACAAGAAGGGCAAGAAGGAGCACGGCATGACCACCGTGTCGGCTCCCGCCGAGTTCAAGTCCAAGTGGTGCTCGGAGGACTCCGACAAGGACGGGCGCGACGAGGACACCTCCCTCGCCGGTGCGGGCACGCGGGGCGAGGACGGCGCCAAGACCGCCGCGCAGGCGGCCGAGAACCGGGTCCCGTGGTGGATCTACGGCGGGTACACCGAGCCGGACCTGAAGTCGGTGAAGGTGGGCAAGGCCGAGGACTTCACCAACGGCCAGGGCGTCAAGGGCAGCCTCATCAAGGCGACCTCGGAGAACACGCCGCAGAAGGGCAAGTGCGCCAGCGACGGCAAGGCGGTCGTCTTCGCCTTCCAGAACGGGGCGGGCGACTTCGTCTCCTTCGACCTGTGGGGCGCCAAGGGCGTCGACGACGAGCTGGACGACGCGACGATCGACAAGATTCTCGGCTCGGTCCGCTACTACAAGGACCCGACCGCCTCCTGACCGGACGGTGCGTCCGTACAGCTCCGGGGGCATTCGTACAGCTCCGGGGGCATTCGTACAGCTCCGGGGGCGCTGGCCGGCGAAACGGTTTGGCAGATGGGGCGTGCGGCGGCGATAGTCCCTCAGTGACCTCCGCCGCCGCCTCCCCGCCCCCCGTGCCCGAGAACCCGCGCCGCCGCCGTCCCGCGTGGGCCGGGAAGAACTACACGCTGCTCGCCGTCGCCTCGTTCATCACGACGCTCGGCGCGCACGGGGCGCTGATCGCGTCCACGTTCGCGGTGCTCGACGCGGGCGGCGACGGCGGCGACGTGGGCCTGGTGGCCGCCGCGCGCACCCTGTTCCTGGTGGTGTTCCTGCTGGTCGGCGGCGCGGTGGCGGACCGCCTGCCGCGCCACCACGTGATGGTCGCGGCCAACGGCCTCAACTTCCT
Source organism: Streptomyces sp. SGAir0957 (assembly GCF_043523415.1). Lineage (NCBI taxonomy): Bacteria > Bacillati > Actinomycetota > Actinomycetes > Kitasatosporales > Streptomycetaceae > Streptomyces > Streptomyces sp. SGAir0957. The sequence continues at coordinate 7,052,429 of NZ_CP027293.1, read as the reverse complement.
CTCCCAGGGCGCCTTCGCCCTCCTCGTGCTCCACGGCGATCCGCAGCTGTGGCAGATGCTGGCGCTCAGCGCGCTCGGCGGCACGGGCCAGGCCTTCTTCAACCCGGCGGCCGAGGGCATGCTCATGGCGTCCGTCTCCGGGGAGCAGGCGAGCCGCGCGTTCGCCCTGTTCCGGATGGGGATGTCCGGCGCGGCGGTGGGCGGCGCCGCGCTCGGCGGGGCGATGGTCGCGGCTGTCGGGCCCGGCTGGGTGCTCGCCTTCGACGCGGCGGCGTTCGCGGTCGCGGGCGGCCTGCGGATGTTCCTGGACGTCGGCCGCATCGCGCCCCGGGTGCCCGGCAGCGGACTCCTCTCCGACATGCGCGACGGGTGGAAGGAGTTCGTCGGGCGGCCCTGGCTGTGGACGATCGTCGCCCAGTTCTCGGTGGTCGTCGCGGTGGTGGGCGCGGCCGAGTCGGTGTTCGGGCCGCTGGTCGCGCGCGACGAGCTGGGCGGGGCCGGCCCCTGGGGCATCGCCCTCGGCGCGTTCGGCGTCGGCACGATCCTCGGCGGCCTGCTGATGATGCGCTGGAAGCCGCAGCGGCTGCTGTTCGCCGCGACGCTCTCGGTGTTCTCGCTGGCCCTGCCCTCGGCGGCGCTCGCGGTCCCGGTACCCCTCGGCGTCCTCATCGCCGTGATGTTCGTCAGCGGCGTCACCATCGAGATCTTCGGCGTCTCCTGGATCACCGCCCTGCACCAGGAGATCCCCGAGGACAAGCTGTCCCGCGTCTCGGCCTACGACTGGTTCGGCTCGGTGGCGATGGTGCCGCTGGCCACCGCGCTCGCGGGCCCCGCCGAGTCGGCGTTCGGCCGCACCGGGTCGCTGTGGGGCTGCGCGGCGCTCGTCGTCCTGGCGACGACGGCGGTCCTGTTCGTGCCGGACGTACGCAATCTGCGCCGCCGCGCCACGACGGAGATCGTGGCGTCCGGCGACGAGACCCGGCAGGAAGCCGGCCTCACCCCACGCTGAACGAGCCGTCCGGCGGCTCCGGCGACGGCACCGCGTCCGCCTCCGTGACGGGCTTCGCGCCGCCGACGAAACGGCGCAGCCCTTCGCCGTGCTCGACCCGGGCCGGGAACGCGTCACGCGCCGTGCGCCGGGCCAGCTCCGCCACGTCGAACTCGCGCCGCGAGGCGACCAGCACGGCGTTGCCGAACCGGCGGCCGCGCAGCACGCCCGGCTCCGCGATCAGCGCGCTGTGCGCGAACACCGCGCGGAACGTGGCCAGCTGGGAGCGGAGGAACCCGAAAGGGGCCCCGTCCGCGAGGTTGGCCAGGTAGATGCCGCCCGGCCGCAGCACCCGGTCCGCCTCGCGCGCGTACGCCTGAGTCGTCAGGTGCGCGGGCACCCGGGAGCCGCCGAACACGTCGGCCACGAGGACGTCAGCCGAGGCGTCCGGCGCGCCCGCGAGCCACTGCCGGGCGTCGGCGCCGTGCACGGAGATGCCGGACCCGGCCGGGAGCGGCAGGTGCTCCGCGACCAGGCCGAGCAGCGCCCGGTCCGCGTCGACGACGTGCTGCCGGGACCCGGGCCGCGTCGCGGCGACGTACCGGGCGAGCGTGCAGGCCCCGCCGCCCAGGTGCAGCACGTCCAGCGGCTCCCCGTCGGGCGCCGCGCAGTCGATGACGTGGCCGAGCCGCCGGGCGTACTCGAACTCCAGGTGGGCCGGTTCGTCGAGGTCGACGTAGGACTGCGGTGCCCCGTCCACGGTCAGCAGCCAGGCCCGCCGCCGGTCGACGTCGGGCATCAGCTTGGCGAACCCGTGGTCGACGGCGCGGCTCACGGGTATCGGCTCGGGGTCGTCCGGGACGGAGTCGGGATCCGGTGCGGGCCTTGGCGCGTTCACGTGCCCATTCTGCCGGGGATCGGCGGGAACCCGGCCCTTCGGTTCGGGCGACGGTCGGTTGCGTGCGTTCGGGAAGGTTCAGCGGGGTGCGGCCGGGTCCCGGCCGCACCCCCTTTCTCACACGTCCTGCGAGACGCTCGTCACCGTCCCCGCGCCGACGGTCCTGCCGCCCTCGCGGATCGCGAAGCCGAGCCCGGACTCCAGCGGCACGGCGCGGCCGAGCTCGACCGTCATGGTGACGGTGGAGCCGGGCCGGGCGACCGCCGCCGCGCCGAGGTCGACGTCCCCGACGACGTCGGCCGTGCGCAGGTAGAACTGCGGCCGGTAGCCGGTGGCGACGGGCGTGGTGCGGCCGCCCTCCGCCGCCGACAGGACGTACACCCGCGCGGTGAAGCGCCGGGCGGGCCGGACGCTGCCGGGCTCCGCGACGACATGTCCGCGCCGTACCGCGTCCCGGGGGACGCCTCGCAGGAGCAGTGCCACGTTGTCCCCGGCCTGCGCCTCGTCCATCGGCTTGCCGAAGGTCTCCAGGCCGGTGACGACGGTCTCCGCGTCCTTGCCCGCCCCGGCCCCGTACAGGCGTACGCGGTCACCGAGGCGGACGCGGCCGCGCTCCACGGCGCCGGTGACGACGGTGCCGCGCCCGCTGATGGTCAGCACGTTCTCGACCGGCAGGAGGAACGGCGCGTCCACGTACCGCTCCGGCATCGGGACGTATGTGTCCACCGCGTCGAGCAGCGCCTCGACGGACGCGACCCAGCGCGGGTCGCCCTCCAGCGCCTTGAGCCCGGAGACCCGGACGACGGGGACGCAGTCGCCGCCGTAGCCGTGCGCGGAGAGCAGTTCGCGCACCTCCAGCTCGACGAGGTCGGTCAGCTCGGGGTCGCCCGCGTCGGCCTTGTTGACCGCGACGACGATGTGGTCGACGCCCACCTGCCGCGCGAGCAGGACGTGTTCGGCGGTCTGCGGCATGATCCCGTCGAGCGCGGAGACGACGAGGATCGCGCCGTCGAGCTGGGCCGCGCCGGTGACCATGTTCTTGATGTAGTCGGCGTGCCCCGGCATGTCGACGTGGGCGTAGTGGCGGGTGTCCGTCTCGTACTCGACGTGCGCGATGTTGATGGTGATACCGCGCCGCGCCTCCTCGGGCGCCTTGTCGATCCGGTCGAACGGCACGAAGGTGCTCGCGCCGCGCGCGGCCAGGACCTTGGTGATGGCGGCGGTCAGGGTGGTCTTGCCGTGGTCGACGTGGCCCATGGTGCCGATGTTGAGGTGCGGCTTGGTGCGCACGTATGCCGTCTTGGGCATGGCTGGGGTGGTTCCTTCCGGAACGTCCGAGGTACGGGGAGGCGTACCCGGACACGCGAGGGCCTCCGGCGCGTGCGGGAGGCGGGGACCCCTGGACCGGGCCGACCCTCCCCCTGCGGGGTCCGGCGGATTGTCCGGAGAGGGTCAGCTTCGCGCGCCGTCGACGGCTGCCGCGAGGAGGACGGCAGCCTGAGCAGCGTCCGCGACCGCGGACGGAGCTGCGAGAAAGGCGTGCCGGAACATGTGCAGATCATCGCCGACGCGCCGCCTCGCGTCGAATGGTTTTAACCGACCGCTTTGAGCGCTTCGCGCACCGACAGCGGCGCGAGCGCGTCGCGGTGCGCGGCGACGAAAGCCCGTACGGCGTCGGGGTCGGTCTTCGCGTACTCGCGCAGGCTCCAGCCGATCGCCTTGCGGACGAAGAAGTCCGGGTGCCCGGCCCGGCGCAGGCAGTAGGCGAACAGCCGCTCGGTGTCCGTCGCTTCCTTGTAGCGGAGCTGGTGCAGGAGCGCGGTCCTGGCGACCCAGAGGTGGTCGTCCCCGATCCAGGCGTCCATGTCGGCGGTGAGCGCCGGGTCGGCGGCGACGAGGCCGCCCACAATGTGCGCGGCGAGCAGATCGACCGTGTCCCACCACGGCACGGTCACGACCAACTGCCGGGCGACGGGCAGGAACCCGGACGACAGCCGGGGCACGTGCCGGCGCAGCAGGTCGACGGCGAAGTACGCGTACTCGCGTTCGGGCAGCTCCCAGCAGCGCAGCGCGACGGCGGTGAGATCCGTCTCGTCCGGCCGCGGCGTTCCCGCGAGCACCTTCTTGCTCAACTCCCGCCGCCGGGGCGTGGGGAGGCCGAGAAAGGGGGCGACGTCCTTCATGTACGCGCGCATCCGTGCGGCCCGTTCCGGGTCCGCGGCGCCGCCGTAGACGTCGACGAGCCTGGTCAGCACGGTGTCGGCGAAGGCGCTGGGCGGCGGCGCGGCGACGGACACGGGGCTCCTCCCTCGGCGCCTCCCGGGTCCGGAGCGGAGCGGAACGGGCCCGGAACCGCGGGGAGAAGCGCGGCAAAAGTGAGATACAACCTACGGCGATCTTATGTGCGGGTCGGTTAGTCTCCCCGGATGTCCGAAACCGTAGCCGCCCGTCCCGCCGGCCTGGCCGCGCGCTGCACCCGCGTCCTGCTCTCGCCCTGGGCGAGACTCGCGCTGCTTGTGGCGCTGCTCGCCGCGGGCGCGACGTGCGTGCTGCTCTTCGAGCCGCAGCGGTACCTGTCCGGCGGCTGGCGGGCCGAGGTGGGCGGCGCGGCGGCGGTGGTGCTGTTCGCCGTGGCGTACGGGGTGTGCACGGTCGCGTTCATGCCGCGCCCCCTCCTGAACCTCGCGGCGGGCGCCCTGTTCGGCTCCGAACTCGGGCTCCTCGGGGCGATCGCCGGGACCGTGCTCGGGGCGGGGCTCGCCTTCGGGCTCGGCCGGATGCTCGGCCAGGACGCGCTGCGGCCCCTGCTGCGCGGGCGCTGGCTGAAGGCGGCGGACGGCCAGTTGAGCCGCCACGGCTTCCGCTCGATGCTGGCGGCCCGGCTCTTCCCCGGCATCCCGTTCTGGGCGGCCAACTACTGCGCGTCCATCTCCCGGATGAGCTGGCCGGCGTTCCTCCTGGCCACCGCGCTGGGATCGATTCCCAACACGGCGGCCTACGTGGTGGCGGGCGCCCGCGCCTCGACGCCGACCTCGCCCGCGTTCCTGATCGCGATGGGCTTCATCACGGTCACGGCCGTGGCGGGCGCGCTGGTGGCGTGGCTGAAGCGGCACAAGCTGCGCGCCAAGGTCTAGCCCCGGGGGCCGGGCCTAGTCGGTCCGGTACACGTTCAGGCGTCCGCACATCCCGAACCTGCCCCGCGCGGACGGCGTCCCGGACCGCACCACCGCCTGGGCGAGATGCCCGGTGTCCCCCGCCGCGAGCCGGTCGAGCTGGTGTCCGGTCGTGGCGGCCGCGGCGGCGGCGCCCCGCTCCCACCGGGTGCGCCAGGCGTCGAGCCGGTGCCGGACGAGCGCGGCGGCCGCCTCGTGGAAGGCCGCCAGTTCGCCCGGTTCCTCGCGCAGCCGCAGGTACCCCTTGATCGCGAGGTCGCGCCGGGCCCGTGCCGCCCGCTCCTGCTCGGCCTCGGGGGCGTCGGCGGGCAGGGCCGTGGCGGCGGCGTACGTGTCGGGGTCGGTGAGGTACTCGGGCGGCAGCGTGAGCACGGCGTCGCCCGCCTCGGGCAGCCCGCTGTTCTGCATGAGGACGACGATGCGCAACTGCCCGTCCTCGTTGACGAGCCGGTGGATGGTGCCGGGCGTGAACCAGGCGACCGTGCCCGCGGCGAGCGGTGTCTCCTGGAACCCGGTGGCGGTGAGCGTCTGGACGGCGCCGCTGCCGCCCGTGACGACGTAGCCCTCGCTGCACGTGAGGTGCAGGTGCGGGGTGCCGCCGCACAGGCCGTCGGCGGCGGGCCAGTCGTAGACGGACAGGTGCGACACGGCCACGCCGCCGGGCAGCCCGGTGAAGCCCGCGGCCGGGTCCGCGCCGGTCACCACGGGTGCTCCGCGAGGTACTCGGCGATCTCGTCCCGTTCCCAGGCGCCGTCGGCGACGACGACGCGGTAGCGGCGGGTGAGGGTGGCGCCCGGCTCCAGGACGAGTTCGTCGAAGAAGGCGAGGGAGGGCGCCACGGCGGCGAACGGGTCGCTGCGCACGAACCAGTGCGCCGGATGCGCGCCCGGCTCCCCCGCGTGATCGTTCTCCGGGGCGTGCTCGAAGACGAGCGTGGCGTGCCCGTCGGAGCCGTCGTGCTCGGCGCTGTACGCGAGCCAGGGCGCCTGCGTCCCCATCACCCCCGGCCCTTCGGCGTCGGCGGTCTGGACGCGCCCGTCCCGGAAGCCGCGCGGGCCGCGCCAGAACAGGCCCGTGTAGCCCGCCATCTCGCGCCCGTGCGTGGTGGGGCTGCCGAACCGCAGGGGCTCGGCGCGGCGGTTGGTGACGGCGCTGGTCCAGGTCAGCGTCCAGGACCCGGCGGCCGGGTCGACGTCGCGCACCTCGATGCGGCGCTCCTCGTCGGCCCACAGCTCCCCGTCGTACGGGTGCCAGGTCAGGCGCTCGGCGAGGGTCAGCCCGGCCTCGTCCGCGCGGACCTCGTCGAAGCCGGCGTGGGCCATCGACCCGACCCGCTCGGGCAGCGCGAGATACCCCTCGCCGTGGACGTAGGTGTTGCCGCCCCACAGGTTCTGGCCCGAGAGGTGGGATGCGGTCATCTGCAGGCCCTTGTGCCAGCGGTGGTCGTTGGGCCGGTAGTCGGTGACGACGTCGCCGCTCAGCGTCCTGATCGGGTGCAGGTACGGCTTGGGCGCCTCCCAGGCCGCTTCCGGTCGGTAGACATAGGCGAAGAGCTCCACCCCCGTGCTGGGTTCGGTGACGGTGATCCGGTCGCCGTGGGCGTGGACGACGCGCAGGGTCTCACTCATGGGCAGCGGCCTCCTGGATGGGCGCCCAGCCGGGGGCGCCGCCGTGCAGGGCGGTGTAGTACGGGTCGCCGGGGCCGATCTCACCGGCCCGGACGGTGGCGTCGGTGAACGCGGACTTGTAGAGCGCGGCGATCAGCTCCAGGCTCGTCCGCCCGTCGGGCCCGCTGCCGCGGGGGCGCTCGCCCGCGCGGATGGAGGCGACGAGTGCGCGCAGTTGAGCCAGGTGGGAGCTGGGCACGTCGGGGCCGAAGTCGCGCCAGGCGGACGCCAGATCGGCGGGCACGTCGCGGGCGGGGGTGACGGTCCAGTCGGCGTTGCCGTACCCGTACAGATGGGTCAGTTCGAGGGTGACGCGCTCGCAGTCGATCCGGACGCGGCTGACCTCGTCGGGGCTGAGGACGCTGTTGACGACGGTGGCCATCGCGCCGCTCGCGAACCGTACGAGGGCGGTCGAGACGTCCTCGGTCTCCACGTCGTGCACGAGCCGGCCGGTCATGGCCCGCACCTCGGACCACGGACCCAGCAGGTCGAGCAGCAGGTCCATCTGATGGATGCCGTGGCCCATGGCGGGGCCGCCGCCCTCGCTGGCCCAACGGCCGCGCCACGGCACGGCGTAGTAGGCGGTGTCCCGGTACCAGGTGGTCTGGCAGTGGGCGACGAGGGGGCGCCCCACCTCGCCCTTGGCGAGCAGGTCGCGGACGTGCCGCGCGCCCGAGCCGAAGCGGTGCTGGAAGACGATCGCCGCGTACGGGCCGCCCTCGGCGCCCTCGGCCGCCTCGATGGCGTCGAACTCCGCCAGGGACGGTGTCGGCGGCTTCTCGCACCACACCCAGGCGCCCGATTCCAGCGCGGCGACGGTCTGTTCGCGGTGCAGGGTGGGCGGGGTGCAGACGGAGACGAGGTCGGGCCGCTGCTCGGCGAGCATCCGCCCGAGGTCGGTGTACGGGTGCGGGACGTCGCCGTCCGCGCAGAAGCGGCGTACGGCGTCCTCGTCGATGTCGACCGCCGCGACGACCTCCACCTCGCCTTCGGCGGCGAGTTCCCTCAGCGCGGGAAGGTGGCTGCCGCGGGCGATGCCGCCGGTGCCGATGACGGCGGCTCTCAGTCGGTGGGTGCGGGGTCCTGAGCGTGTGCGGGGTGCGGAGGGTGCTGGTTCGGGTGTGCTGCGCATGGGCGCGATCAACACTCCATCGGGGTGCGGTGACAGGGCCTGGGGCGTTGCCTTAGCAAGCGCTTTCTCCCCGGCTTAGACGCTAAGCGGGCGGGGCGACGGGGGTCAACAAGGCGGAGGGAGTTGATCCACTCCGCTCTCCCGCGGACGCGTCGTACGCTCCGGGGGCTCCGGGTGCTGCGGACGCTTCGGGTTCTCCGGGTCCTCCGGACGCTTCGGGCGCTCCGCCGCGCGCAGCCCCGGGGCGAGGGTGAGCGTGACCGCCAGGGAGACGGCCGCCAGGATCGTCATGGCCGTTGCCGGCGAGGTGGCCTCGGCCAGGGCGCCCGCGAGGAGCGCCGCCACGCCTTGCGCCGAGAGCATGCCCGCCGTGTGCAGGCCGAGGGCGTGGCCGCTGAGTTCGTCCGGGGTGAGGGCGACCAGGCGCTCCTGGAGCAGGAGGCTCGCCGCGAAGCCGACGGAGGCGAGGGCCACCGCGAACGCGGCGACGGGCAGGGCCAGCCGCGTCGCGAACAGCAGGTAGGGCGCGGCGAGGAGCAGCCGCAGGGGCGCGCCGAGCCGGGCCCGCCAGTGCGGCGGCAGGAAGCGGCCCGCGAGGACGTCACCGGCGAGCATGCCGAGGGCGGCGCTCGCGAGCAGCACCCCCGCGTGCCCGGGGTCGTAGGGGACGAACAGGGCTTCGCAGCCGACGATCAGTCCGTTCGGCACCCAGAGGGCGAGGTAGACGTAGCGGCGCGGACGCGAGGACCACAGGAGCGCGTTGCCGCGCATGGTCTCCGCGACGGACGGGCGGCCCGCCGCGCGCGCGGGGCGCCGGGTCAGACCGCAGCGGGCGACGACCGCCGACAGGCCGTACAGGGCGGCGGCGATCAGGAGCGTGCCGCGCGGCGAGAGGGCCTGGACCAGGAGGCCGCCGAGCGCGTATCCGAGGATCTGGCAGAAGCCGGTGCTCATGTTGAGGACCGAGCGGCCGATGAGGTAGCCGTCCCGGTCGAGGATGTCGGTGAGCAGGCCGTAGCGGACACCGCCGCCGAGCGCGGCGGGCACGCCCTGGGCGAGGACGAGGGCGAGCGCCAGGGCCGTGGGCATCCCGGGTGCCGCCTGCGCCGCCGTGGCGAGGCCGAGGAGCAGCGGCAGTCCGGCGAGGGCGGCGCGCGGGGGCAGCCGGTCCGCGGCCGACAGCAGCGTGAACGCGCCCACGACCTGCGCGAGCGCGGGGCCGAACATGGCGAGCGCGGAGAGCAGCGCGGAACCGGTGGACGCGTAGACGAGCGAGCCGAGAGCGAGGCCCGCGACCGTCCGGGCGGCGACCTGGGCCGAGCAGGCGAAGAAGAAGGGCGGGTATTCCGGGGCTCTGAACAGCTGACGGTAGGTACGCATGGGCGCAGGCTGCGGGGCGGCGGGGAGGGCTGGTTAATGTTTCGCGGTGGGGCGAAAGGTGGCGCCCCCGGCCGGGTACGCGGGGAGGTGGTTGCATGGGTGTCTGGCAGGTCGACGCCGACACGCTCGCCGGGAGCCGGTTCGTCGTGTCGCAGCTCGCCGAGGTGACGGCGAGTCTGAAGAAGCTGGCGGATCCGCGGGCGGCGCATCCGGGTGAGCGGGCGTGGCTGGACGCGTATCTGCCCGCGTACCGGGCGCGGCTGGCCGCGGACCCGGTGACGGCGCTCCTGGTGGACACCGCGTTCGGCGCGTCCTGGATCGCCGACTTCGTCACGCCCACCCCCCGCGGGGAGCCCGGCCTCGATCTGGCCGCCGGTCTGGCGCAGATCCGGGCCACGCCGCCCGCTGTCGTGCGGGCCGATCTGGCCGTCGCCTCGGGCGGCCCGCTGCCCGGCCCCCTGGCCCGCGCCGACGACCTCGCCGCGCGCATGGCCGCCCTCCTGGAGTGGACATGGCGGGAGACCGTGCGGCCGGACTGGGACCGTCGGCGCCGGATCGTCGAGGCCGATGTGGTGGCGCGGACGCGGGAGCTGACCGTCGGGGGCTGGGCGGCGGCGTTCGGCGGGATGCGGCCCGCGATGCGCTGGCTCGGCGGGGGCCGCTTGCGGATCAACGCGCACGACTACCCGCCCCGGGACGTCTCGGGGGCCGCCCTGCTGTTCATCCCCGTCACCCCGCACCAGGGCTGGGTCTCCTGGCCGCAGCCCGCCGACCGGTACGCGGTGGTCTACCCCTGCGCGGGCGCCCTCGCCGACGCGGGCCGGACGGCGCCGCCCGCGGGCCTCGCCACGCTGCTCGGCACGGCCCGCGCCCAGGTCCTCGTCCTGCTCGGCCGGCCCCTCACGACGACCCAGCTGGTGGCGCTGACCGGCCAGGGCCTCGGTTCCGTGGGGCGCCATCTGAAGGTGTTGCTCGACGCGCGCCTCGTACGGCGGCGACGGGCCGGGCGTTCGGTCCTGTACTACCGCTCACCGGCCGGGGACACGCTCCTCGCCGCGCAGGCGGAGGACGAGGTGGAGGAAAAGAGCGGGACGTGAGCGGCCCCCGTGGGGGTCCCGTCACTTTCGGGCGCTACGCTGCCCCCGCGCACACCCGTGCCGAAGGTGCCGGGGAGCGCGAAGTCCTGTCCGGACCGCGTTCGCGGCCGGTTCCGCCCGCACCCTGGATCGCCTCTTCCCCATGTCTTGGTTCGAATCGTTCATTCTCGGCCTCGTCCAGGGACTGACGGAGTTCCTCCCGATCTCGTCGAGCGCCCACCTCCGTCTGACCGCCGCGTTCGCGGGCTGGAGCGACCCGGGCGCCGCCTTCACGGCGATCACCCAGCTCGGCACCGAGACGGCGGTGGTCATCTACTTCCGCAAGGACATCGCGCGGATCATCTCGGCGTGGTTCCGTTCGCTGACCGACAGGACGATGCGCGGCGACCACGACGCCCAGATGGGCTGGCTCGTGATCGTCGGCTCGATCCCGATCGGTGTGCTCGGGGTGACGCTGAAGGACCAGATCGAGGGCCCGTTCCGCGACCTGCGGCTGACCGCGACGACGCTCATCGTGATGGGCGTCGTCCTCGGCATCGCCGACCGGCTCGCGGCCCGCGACGAGACCGGCGGCAAGCACCGCGCCATCCGCAGCCGCAAGGAGCTGAAGGACCTCTCCGTCAAGGACGGCCTGATCTACGGCGTCTGCCAGGCGATGGCGCTGATCCCCGGCGTCTCCCGGTCCGGCGCGACGATCAGCGGCGGCCTCTTCCTCGGCTACACCCGCGAGTCGGCCGCCCGGTACTCGTTCCTCCTCGCCATCCCCGCGGTGCTCGCGTCGGGCGTCTTCGAGCTGAAGGACGCGACCGAGGGCGGCCACGTCTCCTGGGGCCCGACGATCTTCGCGACGCTCATCGCCTTCGGCGTGGGCTACGCGGTCATCTCCTGGCTGATGAAGTTCATCTCGACGAAGAGCTTCATGCCGTTCGTGTACTACCGGATCGCGCTCGGCATCGCCCTGTTCGTCCTGGTCAGCATGGGCGTGCTGTCGCCGCACGCGGCGGAGTCGGCAGGCTGACCCGCCGTCGGGACCGACGGGTTCACCACGCTACGGGGCCGTGCGCGTCGACATAGCCGCCCGTGGGCCCGTCCGGTCCCAGCCGCGCCATCCGCACGATGATCTCGGCGCCCTCCTCGACGGTCTGCACGCCGGTGTTGCCGTTGAGGTCGGTCTTGGTGAAGCCCGGCTCGACCGCGTTGATCCGCAGCCGCGGGAACGCCTTCGCGTACTGGACCGTCAGCATGTTCACGGCCGTCTTCGAGGCCGGGTAGGCGATGCCCGGATAGCCGTACGCGGGGGTGGCGGGGTCGGTGACCAGGGCCATCGAGCCGAGACCGCTGCTGACGTTCACGATGACGGGCGCCGGGGCGGTGGAGCGCAGCAGCAACGGCAGGAAGGCGTGGGTGACGCGCAGGGTGCCGTAGAGGTTCGTCTCGATCAGCGGGCGCAGGGTGTCGACGGTCTCGTCGGCGGGGGCGACGATGCCGTTGGCGGCGGTGCGGCCCTCGATGCCGGCGTTGTTGACGAGGACGTCCAGGCCGCCGTCGGCCTCGATCGTGCGGGCCGCGGCGGCGACGGAGGCGTCGTCCGTGACGTCGATGACGACGTGGCGCGCGCCGAGCTCCTCGGCGGCGCGACGGCCGCGCTCCGCGTCGCGGCTGCCCACGTAGACGGTGTGGCCCGCGGCGAGGAGGCGGCGGGCGGTCTCGCGGCCGAGGCCCTTGTTGGCCCCGGTGATCAGTGTCGTGGTCATGGGTCAAGGCTGCGTCCGGGCGGCGGCGCGGGCCAGCCGTCCGGTCTTCCTGGGACCGCCGGTACCAGGAAGACCGGGGCCGGCCGGTGCAGAGTGGGGGCATGGTGAGCGCGCGATCCGCATCCGACCGTTCGACGAGCTCCGACGCGGCCTTCGGGGACGCGGTGCGGCGGTGGCGGGACCGGGTGCCGCCCGAGTCCGTGGGTCTGACGCCGGTCGGGCAGCGGCGTGCGGCGGGGCTCCGGCGGGAGGAGCTGGCGCTGCTCGCGGGCATCTCCGCCGACTACGTCACGCGGCTCGAACAGGGCCGGGCCAGCCATCCGTCCGACCAGGTCGTGGAGGCGCTGGCACGGGCGCTGCGGCTGTCGTCCGACGAGCGCGCGCATCTGTTCCGGCTGGCCGGTCTGGCGGAGCCGGGGCCCGAGCGGGTGCCCGCCACGCTGACGCCGGGGGTGCACCGGCTGCTGCGGCGGCTGGCCGGGACGCCCGTCGCGGTGTTCGACGCGGCGTGGACGCTGCTCCTCGCGAACCCGGTCTACACGGAGTTGATGGGTGAGCGGCCGCAGTGGCGCGGTCATGGCCGCAACGGGGTCTGGTGGACGTTCCTCGGCCCGCCCGGCCGCGTCCGGCAGAGCCCCGAGGCGCGGCGGGCGATGGAGGCGGCGCTGGTCGGCGACCTGCGCGCGACGGCGGGCCGCTATCCCTCGGACGAGCGTCTGGGCGCCCTGGTCCGCGAACTGCGGGCGGACAGCCCCCGGTTCGCCGGGCTGTGGGACTCCGGGGCGGTCGGGCGTCACGAGTCGGCCCGCAAGACGGTCGAGCACCCCGGGGTGGGTCCGCTGACCCTGGACTGCGACATCCTCACCGTCGCGGGCGACGAGATCCGCCTCATGGTCTACACGGCCGAGCCCGGCACCGCGGACGCGGAACGGCTTGCCCTGCTGACACCGCACTCGACGTCAACTCCGGCGCCCATGTGATCACTTGACGCATGCGAACGCTCGCTCAGGGTTCACAATCGGTCGTGTGGCACGTAACCTTGGCACATGCCGCCTGTCCCGCCCTGTTCCGTGCGGTCTGCCGACGAGGTGAACGAGCAGATCCGCGGCCTGTGGCTGCGCACCGGCGGGCGTCTTTCCGCCGAACAGCGCACGGAGTACGAGCTGCTGGTGCGCGAATGGGCCGAAGCGGTCCACGCGGAGATCGACGGACCGGACTGATCCGCCGCGCGTCCCGTATCCCGGCCGGCCCGCTCCGCTCGGAGCGATCAGCGGCCGCCCGCCACCCTCAGCACCGTGCCCGTCGTGTAGGACGCGTCCGCCGAGAGCAGCCACGCGATGCCCGCCGCCACCTCCTCCGCCCGGCCGGGGCGGCGCAGAGGGATGTTCGGTCCCGCCTGCGCGGCGCGGTCGGGGGCGCCGCTCGTGGCGTGGATCTCGGTGTCGATGACGCCCGGGGCGACCGCGTTGACCCGTACCCCGGCCGGGCCCAGCTCCTTGGCGAGGCCGAGGGTGAGGGTGTCGATGGCGGCCTTGGACGCGGCGTAGTGGACGTACTCGCCGGGGCTGCCGAGGGTGGCCGCGCCGGAGGAGACGTTGACGATCGCGCCCGTACCGGCGGCGCTCAGGTCCCGGGCGGCGCGGCGGCAGCAGAGCAGGACGCCGAGGACGTTGACGTCGAGGACGCGGCGCAGGCTCTCGGTGCTCGCCTCCGCGAGCGGGCCGATCGGGGCCGTGACCCCGGCGTTGTTCACGAGCCCGGTCAGCGGGCCGAGCCGCTCCGCCGCCTCGTCGAACATCCGCTCGACGTCGGCCTCCTGGGAGGTGTCCGCGCGCAGGACGGCGCAGCGGGCCCCGGCCGCGGTCACGGCCTCGGCGACCCGCTCCGCCGCCCCCTGGTCCTGGACGTAGGAGAGCGAGACGTCGTGTCCGTCGCGCGCGAGACGCAGGGCGGTCGCGGCGCCGATGCCGCGGCTGCCGCCGGTGATCAGTGTGTGCGGACGGGGCGGAACGGAGCGGGTCAAGACGGCCTCCCGAAATGATCGATCATGTCGCGCGGGGTGCACCGTACCAGCGCCATGTCCCGACGCGTTCCCGCCCCGGGAGGTCTCCGCGCCCGGTCAGCCACAGCAGCACCGGCCAGGGTCCGGCGTCCTCGGGCGCGGGCGCGTCCGGGAAGAGGCGGTGCAGCGCGCGGGCGCAGAGGCCGGCGGGCGGCGGCGGGAGGGGCACACCGAGGCCCCGCGTCAGGTCGTGCGCGTGCAGCAGCGTCTCGACCACGCCCATCGCGGCGAACCCCTCGGGGTCGCTGACGCCGAAGACGTGGTGCGCGCGGGCGGTCGCGGGGGCGGCCCGCGCGACGGCGGCGAGCAGCCCGCCGCAGTCCTGGAGCACCTGGAGGAGCCCGGCGGGGCCCTCCGCCCGGTCGGCGGTGATGGTGTTGGCGGGCCCCCCGGGGCGCCGCCGCGCCGCGCCGAACACCTCGCGGTCGTCGGTCGAGGGCCGGAGCGAACCGATCTTCGCCGCGTACCAGAACAGGTCGTCGGCGAGGTGCTCGCCGGTCTCCCAGCACGTCCACTCCAGCGACCCGGCGGGGACGTCCCAGTCGGCGTCGAGCGCGGCCCGCAGCGCGGTCACGGCGAGGTCGACGGCGTGCGCCACGTCGTCGGCGGTGACGGGCCCGGGATGCTGGGCGCCCGTCGGCGTGTTCGATTCGGCTGACATGCGGGGACCGTAACAGCGATCCGCCCGGCCGCCCGGGGATTTCCGCCGCGCTCACGCACGCCCCTTGGCTGTGCACGCCGGGAGCTCGACACTTGCCCGATGACGCAGCGTGTGGAACTGGCGACCGTCCTTGACCGGCTCGCCGTCGACGATCTGGTGACCGGCTACGCGGTGGCCGTGGACGACGGCGACTGGGCGGCGTACCGCGCCCTGTTCGCGCCGGACGGCCGCGCCGACTACCGGGCCGCGGGCGGCGTGGAGGGCAGCGCGGAGGAGATCGCGCGCTGGCTCACGGCCACGATGGAGCTGTTCCCGATGCGCCAGCACCTGATCGTGAACCGGCTCGTACGGTTCGACTCCGTCGACCGGGAGATCGGCGACGCGGCGCACGTCCAGGCCGACTACATCAACCCCATGCGCTTCCCCGGCGAGAGCACGGAACCGGACTTCGTGTGCGGCGGCCGGTACGCCTTCGACCTCGTCCGCACGGCGCCCGGCTGGCGGCTGTCCCGGGTGACCGTCCACGAGAAGTGGCGGCGCGCGCCCGAGGCCGCCGCCACCGGCGCGTGACACCCCGCCGCTCCGCCGCCCTTCTCCTTGATCGCCGGCCTCCCGCACACTGAACGCATGCCGCGCCCGCCGCCGGGTACGCCGGGTGCCGACACCGGCCCCGTACGAGCCGGTGCGGTACGAGCCGGTGCGGTACGAGCCGGTGCGGTGCGGTGCGAGCCGGTGCGGTGCGAGCCGGTCGGGTACGAACTGGGAGGAAGACCCCTATGCAGCAAGGGCGCGGGCCATGGTCGCGGCGGCTGGGCTCGTCCCCCTGGTGGCGCGGCGTCGCGGCGGTCCTCGCGGGCGCGCTGCCCGCCCTCGCGTTCCCCGCGCCGTCCCTGTGGTGGCTGGCGTACGGGGCGCTGGTGCCGTGGATGCTGCTCGCGCGGTCGGCGGGCTCGCCGCGTCGCGCCGCGCTCGACGGCTGGCTCGGCGGTCTCGGCTTCATGCTGGCGGTGCACCACTGGCTGGTGCCGAGCCTGAACGTGTTCACGGTCGTCATCGCCGCGCTGCTCGGGGTGTTGTGGGCGCCGTGGGGCTGGCTGCTGCGCAGGCTTTTGCGCGGGGCCCCGACGCCCGGCCAGGCGGCTGCCGCACTGGTGGCCGTGCCGTCGGGCTGGCTGATGGTGGAGCTGGTCCGCTCCTGGCAGGGGCTCGGCGGGCCCTGGGGGCTGCTCGGGTCCAGCCAATGGCAGGTGGTGCCCGCGCTGCGGCTGGCGTCGGTGGGCGGCGTGTGGCTGGTGAGCCTGCTCGTGGTGGCCGTGAACACCGGGATCGTGCTGCTCGTGGTCGCGCGCGGGGCGCGTGCGTTCGCGGTGGCGGGGCTCGTCGCCGCCGTCGCCGTCACGGGCGCGGCCTGGGCGTGGGCGCCGCGCCCGCAGACGGACGGGGAGGTCCGCGTCGCCGTGGTCCAGCCCGGCATCGTCGCGGGCCCCGCGCGCAGGTTCGACCGCGAGGAGGCGCTCACCCGGCAGCTCGCCGGGAAGGACGTCGACCTCGTGGTGTGGGGCGAGAGCAGTGTCGGCTTCGACCTGGCCGGACGCCCCGACCTGGCGCGCCGGCTCGCCGCCCTGTCCCGCACGGTCGACGCGGACATCCTGGTCAACGTGGACGCGCGCCGCCCGGCCACCGGTGCGGCCGGCGCCACGGGCCAGGGCATCTACAAGAGTTCGGTACTGATAGGCCCAGACGGCCCGACGGGCGACCGCTACGACAAAATGCGGCTCGTCCCCTTCGGCGAGTACATCCCCGCGCGCTCCCTGCTCGGCTGGGCGACCTCGGTCGGCAAGGCCGCGGGCGAGGACCGCAAGCGCGGCACCCGCCAGGTCGTCATGGACGTACGCCATGGTGACGAGGTGGTGCGGGTCGGGCCGCTGGTCTGCTTCGAGTCGGCCTTTCCCGACATGACACGCCAACTGACCCGGGACGGCGCCCGGTTGCTGCTCGCCCAGTCGTCGACGTCCACCTTCCAGCACAGCTGGGCGCCCCCGCAGCACGCCTCGCTCGCCGCGGTCCGGGCCGCGGAGACCGGCCGCCCGATGGTCCACGCCACTTTGACCGGCGTCTCCGCGGTGTACGGCCCGGACGGCGGACGCGCGGGCCCGTGGCTGCCGACCTCGGCGAGCGAGGCCCGCGTCTACACCGCCCCGACGGCGCACGGCGACACGCTGTACGTCCGGTTCGGCGACTGGCCGGTCCACGCGGCGGTGGCGGCGCTCGCGGTCCTGGCGGCGGCGGAGGCGTGGCGGCTGCTCAGGCGCCCTGCTGTACCTCGCGGACGATCCGCTCGCACAGTTCGTGCGTGGCGAGCGCGTCGCGCGCGCTGAGCACCTCGCCCGCCCGGACGGCGTCGAGGAAGGCGAGCACGACCTGCTCGATGCCGCGCTGCCGTGCGACCGGCACCCAGTCGCCGCGGCGGCGCACCGTCGGCTGGCCCTTGTGGTCGACGACGTCGGCGAGGTTCAGCACCTGCCGCTTCGTGTCCTGCCCGGAGATCTCGAGGATCTCCTCCGTCGAACCGCTGAGCCGGTTCATGACGCCGAGCGCGGTGAACCCGTCGCCCGCGAGCTGGAGCACGACGTGGTGCAGCAGACCGTCCTGCGTGCGGGCGCGCACGGTGATGTCGTCGACGGTGCCGGGCACGAGGAAGCGCAGGGTGTCGACGACGTGGATGAAGTCGTCGAGGATCATCGTGCGCGGCTCCTCGGGCAGCCCCACCCGGTTCTTCTGCAGCAGGATCAGCTCGCGCGGGTGCTCGACGCATTGCGCGTACCCGGGCGCGTACCGCCGGTTGAAGCCGACGGACAGGCCGACCCCGCGCTCCTCGGCGAGGCGCACGAGCCGCTCGGAGTCGGCGAGCTCGTAGGCGAGCGGCTTGTCGACGTACGTGGGGACGCCCGCCTCCAGGAGCCGCGTCACGATCTCGGGGTGCACGGCGGTCGGGGCGTGCACGAAGGCCGCGTCGAGCCCCTGCGCGAGCAGCGCGTCCAGGTCGGCGTGGAGCCGCTCCCCGGGGATGTGGTGCTGCTCCCCCACGCGCGCGAGGGTCGCGGGCGTGCGGGTCTGCAGATGCAGCTCCACCCCGGCCTGCGCGGTGAGCACGGGCAGGTAGGCCTTCTGCGCGATGTCCCCGAGTCCGATGCAGCCGACCTTCATTCCCTGAACCCCTCTGTAGCCCTGTGGACCGCCGTGGACCGCCCGGAACCGCCCCGGTCCGTCGTCCCGCCTCGCGGTCCCGGCAGCATACGGGGCGCCCTCCGCGTCCACCGTCACCCGTACAGGGCAACCTCTTCGCTCCCGACCCCCCGCCCCGCCGCCATCCACCACAGTGACCCGCGTGCCCCGTGACCTTCGTAGATGCCGCTCAGCCGCGCTCCTCCTTACGGCGGCCGCCGTCCTCGCCGCCACCGCGTCCGGATGCGTGAGCGTGCCGACCCCGGACGGTCCGGCCCGGCCCTCGCCGCCCGTCACCGCGCCCGCTCCCCGCCCCGACGGGCACGCGGGCCGGCCGCTCGTCGAGGCCCCGGTGCGGGAGGCGCTGAGACGCACGGGCCGCGCGCCGCATCACGCCCCGGCCGCCCCGGGCACCGGGGAGCCGCAGACCGGGTCCCCGCACGGCGCGGCCGCGCACGCCGAGAAGCCGCCCACCGCGCCCAGGCCCGCAGCGCGGCGGCCCCCGCGTCGTACGGCCCCGGCGCCGAAACCCCCGCCCCGCGGGGCCGCGCCCGGGCCGGCCGCGCGGCCCGTCGCTCCGAAGCCGCCCGCCCGCACCGATGTGTGCGCCCTCGGCCGGGCGTACGGGCACTGGGCCCCGGACAGCCCGCAGGCTGTCATCTGCCGTGATACGTACGGGAGTTGAGCACCGGGCGGCTCAGGGGCGCTCCTCCCCCGGCGGGCCCGGCAGCCCCGCCACCCGGCGCTCCAGCCGGGTCAGCGCGGCCCGTACCCCGTCGCCGTACTCGTCGTCGCCCAGCGTGCCGATGACCGACCAGGCGCGGGCGAGGTGGTCGCGGGCCGCGCCGGGGCGGCCCAGTTTCACGTAGTCCGCCGCCAGATTCAGGTGGAGCGACGGGTACAGGGCCCGCAGCGCGAGGGACTCCTGGTGCGCCGCGAGCCGCTCCCTCGTGGGCCCGTCGGCGGCGGCCAGCGCGCGCAGGTCCCAGGCCAGCTCGTCGTCCGGGTCGTCCTGGGTGTCGGCCAGGTAGTGGGCGAGCGTGCAGCGGTGCAGCGGGTCGCCGTCCTCGCCGATCTCGGCCCACAGGGCGAGGAAGCGGTCGCGGGCCTCCTCGCGGTCACCGGCGTGCGCCAGCATGACGGCCTGCCCGATGCGGGTCAGCATGGCGTCGTCCGCCGTCTGCTCACGCTGCTGTGCCACTGGCTCCTCCATGTCCCGGACGGGCCGCGCGCCGGCCGTGGCCACCGACGCTAACGGCCGCCACCGGTGATCCGGGGCAGGCGCGGCTCAGCCCAGATCCGGGATGCGCCAGTCGATCGGCTCGTGGCCCTGCGCCGCCACCGCCTCGTTGATCTGCGTGAACGGCTGGGAGCCGAAGAACTTGCGGGCGGACAGCGGCGAGGGGTGCGCCCCCTTCACGACGATGTGCCGCTCGGTGTCGATGAGCGGCAGCTTCTTCTGCGCGTAGTTGCCCCACAGGACGAAGACGGCCGGGTCGGGGCGGTCGGCGACGGCGCGGATCACGGCGTCCGTGAACTTCTCCCAGCCCTTGCCCTTGTGCGAGTTGGCCTCGCTCGCCCGGACCGTGAGCACCGCGTTGAGCAGCAGCACGCCCTGCTGGGCCCACGGCATCAGATAGCCGTTGTCCGGGATCGGGGTGCCCAGCTCGGCCTGCATCTCCTTGTAGATGTTGCGCAGGGAGGGCGGGGTGCGCACGCCGGGCCGCACCGAGAAGCACAGCCCGTGGCCCTGGCCCTCGCCGTGGTACGGGTCCTGGCCGAGGACGAGGACCTTCACCTGGTCGTAGGGCGTCGCGTCGAGCGCGGCGAAGACCTCCTCGCGCGGCGGGTAGACGGGACCCTTGGCGCGCTCCTCCTCGACGAACTCGGTGAGCTCCTTGAAGTAGGGCTTCTGCAGTTCCTCGCCGAGGACGCCGCGCCAGGACTCGGGCAGCATCGCGGTGTCGGTCACGTCAACAACCTCCGGGGTTCGTGCACTTCCTCAACACCCACGAACCTACCGGCGCCCACTGACAACCGGCCCCCGCCCCCGGAAAGCTCCGCCCCTCACCAGCTGGTCTTGCGGTCCAGCTCCCACATCATCATGATCGTCGACGGGTCGAGGGCGCGTTCGCCGCCGGATATCTCGTCGCTGGCCGCGATGTACTGCTTGCCCTGCCACAGGGGAAGGAGCCGGGAGTCGTCCGCCATGATCTGCTGGGCTCGCTCGAACTGCCGCACCACGGCGCCGCGGTCGCTCTCACGCCGCGACTGCGGCAGCAGCTCGTCGGTGATCTCCGGCGACACGTAGGGCGTGCTCACCGCGTTGTCCTCGCCCACGAAGGGCGCGATGAAGTTGTCGGCGTCGGGGAAGTCCGGGAACCAGCCGCGCCCGAACACCGGGTACTCGCCCTTGCGGTAGCCCTGTTCATACGTCTTCCACGGGCGGCTCTTGAGCTTCACCTCGAACAGCTTGGACGCCTCCAGCTGACGCTTCAGCTCCTCGAACTCGGGCCGGGTCGCCGAGCCGTAGCGGTCGGTGGTGTACCAGAGGGTGAGCGGGACCGGTGCGGTGATGTTCGCCTTGGTGAGGATCTGGGCCGCCTTGGCGGGGCTCGGGTCGCCGAAGTCGTCGAAGAAGTCGGTGGTGTGGCCGGTGAGGCCGCGCGGGACCATGGAGTACAGCGGTTCGACGGTGTCCTTGTAGACCTGGTGCGCGATGGCTCCGCGGTCGACGACCTGCGCGACGGCCCGGCGCACGGCCCGTTTGCCCGCCCAGGGGTCCTCCGGGTTGAACACGAGGTAGCTGATCTCGGTGCCCGCGCCCTCGACGAGCTGGAGGCCCTCCTGGTCGCTCTTTCCCTGGAGACGCACGACGTCCTCCGCCGCGAGACCGCGGAAGGTCGCGTCGATCCGGTGCGACTTCAGGGCGGCGACCATCTGCGCCGAGGTGGCGAAGTAGCGGATGGTCACGGCGTCGTTCTTGCGGTCGGCGAACCCCTTGTAGTGGGTGTTCTCGACCAGCTCCGCCTTCTGGTCCTCCGTGTAGGCCTGGAGCGCGTACGGTCCGGACCCGGTGACCCTGCCGTCGGAGCGCAGCTCGTCCGCCGGGTACTCCTCGGGGTCGACGATGGACATCGCGGGGGTGGCGAGGACGAACGGGAACGTGGCGTCCGGCTTCTTCAGACGAAACGTTACGTCGCGCTCGCCCTCCGTCTCGACGCGGTCCAGGCTGCCGAGCAGGCCGCTGGGCCCGCCCTTGACGCCGATCGCGCGGATCCGGTCGATCGAGTGCTTCACCGCGGCGGCGTCGAGCGGGTCCCCGTCGGAGAACTTCATGTCCTCGCGCAGCCGGCAGTGGTAGACGCGGTTGGCGCCGTCCTCGAAGGAGCAGGTGGCGGCGTCGGGCTCCGGCTGCGCGGCGCCGGAGGGGAAGGCGACGAGGGTCTGGTACACGTTGCGGAACAGCTCCCAGGAGCCGTCCCAGGAACCGGCCGGATCGAGGGTGCTCGGCGCGCTCGTCGTCCCCACCACGATCGGGTCGCCGTCGTCCTCCGAGCCGCCCGAATCGACCAGTCCGCACCCGGCGAGCAGAACCACGGACGCTGTCGCCGCCCATGTGCGTGGGGCAAGCAAACGTCTGAACACGCGCACGCTCCTCGATCAGCCTTGCCAAGGGTCGGCAGACCATATCGCAGTGGCCTGCCGGTTCAACTCCCTGTTCCGGCAGGCCACTTCGCGCGTCGCGGACGTTTGTCAGGCGTTGTCACCCGACGCCCGCAATCTCACCGCGGGGTACGGGGTCAGGCGACGCCCGCGTTGAGGAAGATGCCGCCGTCCACGACGAGCGTCTGCCCGGTGATCCAGTCGGCCTGGCGCGAGGTGAGGAACGCGGCGGCGCCGCCGATGTCCTCGGGCACCCCGAGCCGGCCAAGGGGGTAGGCCGCCGCGGCCTCGGCCTCCCGGCCCTCGTACAGCGCTTGCGCGAACTTGGTCTTCACGACCGCCGGGGCGATCGAGTTGACCCGCACCTTGGGCGCGAACTCGTGCGCGAGCTGGAGCGTGAGGTTGACCATGGCGGCCTTGCTCATGCCGTACGCGCCGATGAACGGGGACGCGGAGACACCGGCCACGGACGCGATGTTGACGATCGCGCCGCCGTTCTCGCTCTGCCACGCCTTCCACGTCCGCTGCGCGAAGCCGAGCGCGGAGACGACGTTGGTCTCGAAGACCTTGCGCGCGACGTTCAGGTCGAGCTCGGCGATGGGGCCGAAGACGGGGTTCGTACCGGCGTTGTTGACGAGGAAGTCGACGCGGCCGAACGCCTCCATGGTGCGCTCCACGGCGGTGGCCTGGTGCGCCTCGTCGTGGGCCTTGCCGGCCACGTAGATGGCGCGGTCGGGGCCGAGGTTCTGCACGGCCTCCTTCAGCGCGTCCTCGCCGCGCCCGGTGATGCAGACACGGTCGCCGCGGGCGATGAGCGCCTCGGCGATGCCGTAGCCGATGCCCCGGCTGGCGCCGGTGACGAGGGCGACGTTGCCGGAGAGCGCGGGCAGTTCGGAAGAAGTCATGTCCAGGGCCCCGGTTTCAGTTGAGCGGTCCGCCGGCCACGTACATGACCTGGCCGGAGACGAAGCCGGCGGCGTCGCCGGTGAAGAAGGCGATGGCGTTGGCGATGTCCTCGGGGCGGCCCACGCGCTGCACCGGGATCTGCGTCGCGGCGGCGGCCTGGAACTCCTCGAAGCCCATGCCGACGCGGTCGGCGGTGGCCTTGGTCATCTCGGTGACGATGAAGCCGGGGGCCACCGAGTTGGCGGTGACGCCGAACTTGCCGAGCTCCTTGGCGAGGGTCTTGGTGAAGCCCTGCAGACCGGCCTTGGCGGCGGCGTAGTTGACCTGGCCGCGGTTGCCGAGCGCCGACGAGGAGGAGAGGTTCACGATGCGGCCGAACTTGGCGTCCACCATGTGCGACTGGACGGCCTTGGACATCAGGAACGCGCCGCGCAGGTGCACGCTCATGACCGTGTCCCAGTCGGAGGCGCTCATCTTGAACAGCAGGTTGTCGCGCAGCACACCCGCGTTGTTCACGAGGATCGTGGGCGCGCCGAGCTCGGCGGCGATGCGCGCGACGGCCGCCTCGACCGCCGCCTCGTCGGAGACGTCGCAGCCGACGGCGAGCGCCTTGCCACCGGCGGCGGTGATCTTCTCGACGGTGTCCTTGCAGGCGGCCTCGTCGAGGTCGATCACGGCGACGGCGCGGCCCTCCTCGGCAAGCCGGATCGCGGTGGCGGCGCCGATGCCGCGCGCGGCTCCCGTGACGATCGCTACGCGCTGCTCAGTGGTGGACATGCTCTGTGGTCTCCTCGCCCTAGAGGGCGGCCGCACCACCGAGAACAGGTGAGCGACCGCTTAGTACCCTGTGCGGGTGACGCTAGAAGCCCTGGCACCCGGTGTCAACGTACCCACCGGGTGCCCCTGATCACTCAGCGCGCCGGTCAGCGGACGAGGAGCGTGAGGAGCCGCTCGGCCTCGGCCGCCGGATCCGCCGTCAGACCCGTGTGCACGGGTCCCGGCCGCACCACTGTCGAGCGGGGCGCGATCAGCCACCGGTAGCGGCGGCCCGCGTCGTCGGCCGCGGCCTGGCCCGCGCTCTCGCCGCCCCGGCAGTGCCTCTCGACGGCGTGCAGGAGGGCCCGTACCCCCGCCACGTCCGCCTCGGGGTCGAGGGCGAGCAGCCGCGCCTCGTCGAGGTGCGTGAGCGCGGTGACGAAGGACTTGGCGCGGCAGTACACGACGACGCCGGCGTTGATCTGCTCGCCGCGTTCGACGCGGGGGACGACGCGCAGCAGCGCGTACTCGTAGACATCGCGCTCGCTCACAGAGCCGCTCCTCGCGTGATCCAGCCGGCGGTGGGGACGGCCCGGGCGGGTCCTGCCCCGGGCAGCCGGACGCGCTCGTGGACGGTCGCCGCGCGTTCGGCGAGGATCTCCACGTACGCGCGCCGCACGGCGTCGGGGCCGTCGAACCCCGGCTCGTCGGCGAGCCACACGTCGGGCACGTCCGCGGCGGCCTCGGTGAGCAGGTCCTCGGTGACGCGGGGCGCCAGGTCGGCGGCGGCCGCGGCGACGTCGGGCCCGAACGGGGCGAGGGCGTGGTCCGTGGCGTCGTACGGCTTGGCCGCCCAGGCGGCGGCGGTGCGCCAGTTGTGGTGCCAGATCATGGTCGCGCCGTGGTCGATCAGCCACAGGTCGCCGCCGTGGACGAGCATGTTGGGGTTGCGCCAGGACCGGTCGACGTTGTTGATCAGCGCGTCGAACCAGACGACCCGGCCCGCCTCGGCGGGGCCGACCGCGTAGGCGAGCGGGTCGAAGCCGAGCGCGCGCGGCAGGAACCGCATCCCCAGATTGGTGCCGCCGCTCGCCTTGAGCAGCTCCTGCACCTCCGGGTCGGGTTCGCCGAGCCCGAGCACCGGGTCGAGGCCGAGGGCGACCAGCTCCGGCACCCGGAAGCCGAGCGCGCGGGCGAGCTGTCCGCAGATCACCTCGGCGACGAGCGTCTTGCGGCCCTGCCCGGCGCCGGTGAACTTCATGACGTACGAGGTCAGATCATCGGCCTCGACCAGGCCAGGGAGCGATCCGCCCTCCCTCAATGGGGTGACGTAGCGGGTCGCCGCGACTTCGGTGAGCATGCGCCCAGGTTAGGAGATCGGTGCGCCGTTGAACGCTCGGGGATCACCGCACGTACCGGAGAGCACCCCCACACGGGATCCAGTCGACCGTCGAAAGGACCGACAGCATGACCGATACGAACATGTCCGCGCCGCTGGGCCCGGCGCCCGCGCGCCGTACCGTCGTCGCGGCGGTCGGCGCCGTGGGGCTCGCCGCCGCGCTGACCGCCTGCGGCGGCTCGGAGGGCGACGGGTCGTCCGAACCGGCGGGCAACGCCTCGTCGGCGGGCGGCGGCGCGGGGGGCGCGGAGCTGGCGAAGGTCTCCGACATCCCCGAGGGCGGCGGCAAGGTCTTCGCCGACGCGGGGGTGGTGGTGACCCAGCCTGCCAAGGGCCGGTTCAAGGGGTTCAGCAGCACCTGTACGCATCAGGGGTGCGCGGTGACCAAGGTCGAGGCCGGCACGATCGACTGCCCGTGCCACGGCAGTAAGTTCTCCATCGAGGACGGCAGCGTCAAGAGCCCGCCGGCCACGCGTCCGCTGCCGGAGAAGCAGATCAAGGTGACCGGCGAATCGATCACCCTCGCCTAGGCCGCTTCCAGGCGGCCAGGACGTCGTTCGTCGTCGTCACGGTGGCGACGAGCGCGAGCGTGTTGCGGACCATCGCGGGGGTGTAGTCGGCGGGCACCCCCGCGATGGCGTCTTTGGGGACGGCGACGGTATAGCCCCGGTTCACGGCGTCGAAGACCGCGTTCGGGATGGCCACGTTGGCGGAGACGCCGGTGACGACGAGCGTGCGGCAGCCGAGGTTGCGCAGGAGCGGGTCCACGTCGGTGCCCGCGATCGGTGAGAGCCCGTGCAGACGGCGGACGACGAGGTCCTCGTCGGCGACCTCGATGGGCGGGGCGATCCGGACGGCCTTGGACCCCGACAGCTGTTGTACGGGGAGGCGTTCGGCGGCGCGGAAGAGGCGGGCGTTGCGGTTGGCGCCGCGGCCGTCCGGGCGGCGCTCGGCCACGGCGTGCACCACTTGGACCCCGCTCTCGTGCGCGGCGGCGACCAGCCGGGCCACATGGACGAGCGCGCCGGAGGTGCGGGCCGCGTCGGCGAGTTCGGGCAGGGCGCTGTCCGTGCCGACGACGCCCTGCTGGCACTCGACGGTCAGCAGCACGGTGTACGCCGGGTCGAGCAGTTCGGCCAGGTCCTCGCGCGTCGCCATGGCGCCCCCCTGTACGTCGTCGCCTCCGGGGGCTGGAGACTAGCCACCATTGCGCGGGGACGGAAGAGACCGCATCCTGCTTTTCTGACGCCGCGTCAGCTCACCATTCCTCCGCACACGGACAAGGAGCGCTCATGGCCGCCACCCGGCAGCGCAGGGGACGCAAGATCATGATGACCCCGCAGGAGCTGGACTCGTTCCTCACCGAACAGCGCACTTGCCGGGTGGCCACGGTGTCGGCGGACGGGACACCGCACGTCAGCCCGCTGTGGTTCGTGTGGGACGGCACCTCCTTGTGGCTGTACTCCCTCGCGCGCAGCCGCCGCTGGGCCGACCTGCGGGCCGACGGACGGATGGCCGTGGTGGTCGACGCGGGCGAGGACTACGGGGAGCTGCGCGGCGTCGAGCTGTCCGGGCGCGTCGAGTTCGTCGGCGAGTCGCCGCGGACGGGCGAGCCGTGCCCCGAACTCGACGCGCCCGAAGGGCTGTTCGCGCGGAAGAACTTCGGCATGTCCGAGATGTTCCACGACGGCCGCCACGCCTGGGCCCGCCTCACCCCGGACAAGATCGCCTCCTGGGACTTCCGGAAGCTGGCGGATCTGTAGGAGGCCCCGGGAGCCCGCGGGGCAGGACGGGTCAGCCCCGGCCCGCCGCCACCTGTCCGAGATCCGCGCCCGCCTTGCGCAGTGCTTCCACCGCCGCCCTGATCGAGGGGCGGCGGTCGGCGTCCGCGCGCCAGACCACGTAGACGTGGCGCCGCACCTGATGCCGGACCGGGACGGTCACCACGCCGGACGGCATCGGGTCGCGGCCGAGCAGGGGCGCCACGCACACGCCGAGCCCGGCGGCGACGAGCGCGAGCTGGGTGTGGGTCTCGGCGGCGATGTGGCCGATGCGGGGTTCGACGCCGCCGGCGCGGAGCGTGAACACCAGCCACTCGTGGCAGAACTCCCCCTCGCCCCAGGTGATCCAGTCGTCGTCGGCGAAGTCCTCCAGGCGGACCTCGGCGCGGTCCGCGAGCGGATGCCCGGCGGGCATCGCGATGTCCGCCGGGTCGTCGAGGACGCTCGCCTTGACGAGCCCGTCGGGCAGCGGCATCGGCTTGTTGTGCCAGTCGAGCACGACGGCCAGGTCGAGGTCGCCGCGGAGCACCCCGGCGACACCGCCCTCCGGCTCCGACTCGCGCGAGCGCACGCGCAGTTGCGGGTGGGCGGCGCGCAGTGCGGCGACCGCGGCGGGGACGAGGCCGCGCGCGGCGGTCGGGAACGCGGAGAGCCGCAGCTCGCCCACGACCTGCCCGCGCTGCGCCTCCAGATCGGACTGGGCCAGCTCGACCTGCGACAGGATCCGCCCGGAGTGCTCGGCGAGCAGCCGCCCCGCGTCGGTGAGGCGCACCCCGCGCCCGTGCTTGGCGAGGAGTTGCTGACCGACCTCGCGCTCCAGCTTCGTCATCTGCTGCGAGACGGCGGACGTCGTCACGTGCAGCGCGTCGGCGGCGCCGCTGACCGAGCCGTGCCGGGCCAGCGCGTCCAGGACGCGCAACCGCTCCAGGTTCAACATGACAGCGATGCTATAGGTAAGCACCGCTAATGAATACCGGGCAAATAATCTCGCTTGTGCTACGAAGAAGCGGGGCGCGATCCTTACGTCCATGAGCACCGTGACCCCCGCGAGCGCCGCCCCCGCCGCATCCGCCGCCCCCGCCCCCGCCGCCTCCGACACAGGCACCGCCGACGCCGTCACCGACACCTCGGCCGGTACGCCGGCCGCCCCGCCGCGCCGCGCCCTCGACTGGCGCGTCCGCTTCGGCGTGCTGTCCCTCATCTGGGGCTTCAGCTTCCTGCTCATCAAGGTGGGCACGGACGGCTACGCCCCGTTCCAGGTGACGCTCGGCCGCCTGCTCTTCGGCACGCTCGTCCTTGTCGCGGCGATGGCCGTGAAGCGGGAGCGGCTGCCGCGCTCCGCTCGGACCTGGGGCCACCTGACGGTCGCGGCGTTCTTCCTGAACGCGCTGCCGTTCTCGCTGTTCGCCTTCGCCGAGGAGACGATCCCCTCGACGCTCGCCGGGATCTGCAACGCGACGTCCCCGCTGTGGGGCATGGCCCTCTCCCTGGTCGCCCTTTCGGAGGACCGGCCGACCCGGCGCCGGGTCGCGGGCCTCGGCATCGGCTTCCTGGGCGTGCTCACGGTCCTCGGCGTCTGGCAGGGCTTCCACGGCCTGGACGTGACGGGCACGGCGATGGCGCTGCTCGCCTCGTTCAGCTACCCGGTCGGCTGGATCTACCTCCGCCGCACCCTCGCCCGCACCGGCGACTCCCACCTGTCGATGACCGGCGCCCAACTGCTGCTCGCCACCGTGCAACTGGCCGTCGTCACGCCCCTGTTCACGTCCTGGCCGCACGACTTCCCGGTGCTCCCGCTCCTGTCGATCGTCGCGCTCGGCGCCCTGGGCACCGGTCTCGCGGTCCTCATCCAGTACGGCCTGGTCGCCGAGGTCGGGCCGACGACGGCGCAGATGGTCACGTACTTCATCCCGGTGATCGCCACCGCGGCGGGCGTCGCGCTCCTCGGCGAGTCCCTGAGCTGGTCGACCCCGGTCGGCGCGGTGATCGTGCTCGCGGGCGCCGCGCTCACCCAGCCCCGGAACAGGCCCTCCCGCCCCCGCCGTCAGGCGTAGTGCCGCGCCGGTCCCGCCCCGACCGACGCCGCCACCGCCTCCGCCACCGCCCGGACCTCCCCGAGGTCCAGGCGGCTCACGGTGATCCGGACGCCCGGCGCCGCCGTCATCCGGAACCGCGCGCCCGGGGCGACCGCCCAGCCCGCGTGGAGGAGCCGGGCCACCGCGCCGGTCTCGTCGGGGACCGGCACCCACACGTTCATGCCGCTGCGGCCGTGCGCGGCGACGCCCCGCTCGGCGAGGGCCGCGATGAGCGCGTCGCGCCGCTCGCCGTACGACGCGGCGACGGCCCGCGGGTCCACGGCGCCGCTCTCCCACAGTCCGGCCACCGCCCGCTGCACGATCCGGCTGACCCAGCCGGGGCCGAGGCGCTGGCGGCCGCGCACCCGGTCCAGGGTGACGGGGTCGCCGGTGAGCACCGCGAGCCGCAGGTCCGGGCCGTAGGCCTTGGCGACGGAGCGGACGAACGCCCAGTGCCGCACGGTTCCGGCGAGCGGGCGCAGCGGCAGGTCGACGATGCCGTGCCCGTGGTCGTCCTCGATGAGCAGCACGTCCGGGTGCGCGGCGAGCACCGAACGCAGGGCCTGCGCGCGGTCCGCGCTCACGGCGGCGCCGGTCGGGTTCTGCGCGCGGTCGGTGACCACGAGCGCCCGCGCGCCCTCGCCCAGGGCCCGTTCGACGTCGTCCGGCAGCGGCCCGTCGTCGTCCACGCCGACCGGCACGAGCCGCAGCCCGAGCGCGGGCACGAGATCCAGCATGCTGCCCCAGCCGGGGTCCTCGACCGCGACCGCGTCCCCGGGCTTCAGATGCGCGGCCAGCACCCGTTCGATCGCGTCGAGCGACCCGGACGTGACGGCCACCGGCCCTTCGGGCACCCCGTCGCGGTCCAGGTCGGCCCGCGCGCGGCGCACCAGCGCGGGCTCCAGGGGATCGTCCCCGTAGAGCACGGGCTCCCGGTCGGCGATGCCGGCGGCCGCGGTGAACGCCTCGGCGAGGGACGGCAGCAGCGCCGTGTCCGGGTTGCCGTCGGACACGTCCCGCACACCCGGCGGCACGTCCACCCTGATGCGCTCGCGCGCGGTCGTGGCGGGCTTCGGGCGCACGCGGCTGCCCCGCCGGCCCGCGGTCTCGATGACCCCGCGCTCGCGCAGGGTGCGGTACGCGGCCGCGACCGTGTTCGGGTTCACCCCCAGCCGCTGCGCCAACTCCCGCATGGGCGGCAGCAGTTGGCCCGGGGCGAGACCGCCGTCGGCCACCGCGCGCTCGACGCTCGCGGAAATCTCGGCGGCGCGCCGCCCTTCGATCGGATACTCTCCTAGCACAAACCACAGTTTGCACTAGTGCAATGGAGTCCGCAACATGAGCGTCGCCCCCGAACCCCCGGCCGCCACCCGCGAGAACGCCTACACCGCGACGGAGCGCACGGTCCCGACCCGTTCCAAGGAGCGCGCTTCCTACGACCGCGACCTGGTGCACGCGATACTCGACGAGGCCTACGTCTGCCACCTCGGCTTCGTGCGCGACGGCGCGCCGGTCGTTCTCCCGACCCTCTACGGCCGCGTCGGCGAGCGCCTCTACGTGCACGGCTCCACGGGCTCGCGCCCGCTGCGGACGGCCGGGCAGCTGGACCCGGGCCTTCCGGTCTGCCTGACGGTGACCCATGTCGACGGCCTCGTCCTCGCTCGCTCGGCCTTCCACCACTCGATCAACTACCGCTCCGTGGTGGTCCACGGCATCGCGCACCAGGTCACCGACCCGGAGGAGAAGCGGCTCGCCCTGGACGCGCTCGTCGACCACGTGGTGCCGGGCCGCGCCGCCGACTCCCGCCCGGCCGACGCCAAGGAGCTGGCCGCGACCGCCGTGCTCGCCCTCGACCTCGCCGAGGTCTGCGCGAAGGTCCGCACCGGCGGCCCCAACGACGAGCCCGAGGACCTGGAGCTGCCGCACTGGACCGGCGTCGTGCCCGTGCGCCGGGAGTACGGCCCGCTCGTCCCGGCCGACGATCTCGCCGACGGCATCGAGGTCCCCGCCTACCTGCGGGCGCTGTCGTGCTGATCCACCCCTGGGACGCGGCCCGCTCCCCCGCCGAGTGGCAACGGTGGCTGGCCGCTCACGACTTCGGCCAGCTCGCGGTCAACGGCCCGCCGGGCGAACCGCCCTTCGTGCAGCCCCTGCACTTCGCCTACGACCCGTCGGCGGGCGGCGAGTTCGGCCGGGCCGTCGCCCATCTCGCCCGCCCGAACCCGCTGTGGCCCGCGCTCGACGCCCGCCCCGAGGTACTGCTCAGCGTCGTCGACGACTACGCCTTCGTGCCGGGACCCTGGCAGGCGCTGCCCGGCGCCCCCGCCGAGCACGGGACGCCGACCAGCGTCTACACCGCCGTCCAGCTCCGCTGCACCGCCCACGTCGTGGACGACCCCGGGGAGAAGGCCGCGCTGCTCGACCGCCAGGTCGGCCACTTCCAGCCGCCCGGCCTCTCCGCGACGGTGGCGGTGGGCGAGGCCCCGTACGGGCGGCTGCTCGCCGGGATCCGTGGCCTACGGCTCGAAGTGACCGGCGTACGCGCGAAGTTCAAGTACGCCGGACACAAGCCGGAGGAGGTCCAGGACCGGATCGCCGCGGGCCTCGCGGACCGGGGCGCCCCCGGCGACGCCGCCGCCCTCGCCGGGCAGCGACGGCGCCGCGCGGAGGCATGACCCGTGCTCACGCCGCGGTTCTGGCCTCCGCCACCGCGAGCCCGCCCACCGCGGCCAGCATCAGCGCCGTACCCGCGACGGTGGCGGCGGTCAGCCGCTCCCCGAGCAGCGTCACGGCGATGAGCGCCGCGGCGACCGGTTCGAGCAGCATGACCACGGACACCGTGGCGGACCGCACGACGGCCGCGCCCGCGAAATACAAGGAGTAGGCGAGCGCCGTCGGCACGGACGCGGTGTAGGCAAGGAGCGCCAGGATTTCCAGGGCCCTGGCCGTGTGCGGGACCAGCCCCTCGGCCGCGCCGAGCGGCAGCAGCGCGAGCGAGGCGACCGCGAACGTGGCCACGGTCGTGCCGAGCTGGTCACCGGCGCGGCCCGCCCGGCCGAACCACCGGGTGAGCAGCGTCATCACGGCGTACCCGGCGGCGGAAAGCAGCGCCCACACCACACCGAGGGGACGTACGGTCGCCCCGCCGCCGGCCAGGACTAGCACCGCGAGCCCGCCGAGCGCGCCCGTCACGGCGACGGTCCCGCCGCGCCCGAGCCGCTCCCCCATCGTCAGCCGGGCGCCGAGCGCGATGAGCACCGGGCCCGCGCCGAGCGTGACGACGGTGGCGACGGCGAGGCCCGTCACCCCGACCGCGGCGAAGTAGGCGGTCTGGAACACGGCCAGGCACAGCCCGAGCACGACGTACCGGACGGACCTGCGGCCGAGCGGTTCGCCCGCCGGGACGGGTGCGGACCCGCGCCGCAGCACCCGGGCGCCCACGAGCAGGACGAGACCCCCGGCGCACCGCCAGAACGACAGGGCGGCGGGCCCCATGTCGCTCTGCCGGAACACGACGGAGGCGGCGCCGCCCGCGGTGCCCCAGGCGACACCGGCGCCGACGAGGTACAACAGGCCGCGCCCCACGGGCAGTCGGGGCGCGGGACGGACATCGGAAGAAGGCGCGGCTGAGCCGGCCGGAACTGCGTGCGACACGTGGATCTCCACGGAAGGGACCCCGCCACGGCGAGGCCCGGGGACACGGACTCGTCCTGCGCGGACAGCCACGAGACCCCGGCCGCCCGCGAGCGGGCCCGTCGGGCGGATCCTCCGAGAACGGCACGGCACGGCCACGGCCACGGTGATGGCCTGCGGCTGCGGCTGCGGCTGCGGCTGCCAGAAGGATCGACGCCCACCCGGGACACGCGCCCCTGCGGATCGGCAGCACCGTGCGGACCGGCACCGAGGGTGCCGGTCTCCTCTCACGGCGGCGGATCGCCGGACGTGACGCCCCGGGTCCGGCCGGTTGTGTGCACCGGCCGGGCGGACGGGCCCTAGACCGCCGGAGGCGGAAGTACGAGTGCGCGTGCGTGCATGATCGTCACCCTAGACCGCGCCGCCCGACCGGGACAACGTGGTTTCCGCCGCTTCCGCCGGTTCCGCCGCGACCGGCCCGGGGTCGGCGGCCACCGGCTTCGAGGACTGCGCGATGAACGCCCCGACCAGCACGACCGCACCGCCGAACAACTGCGGCGCCGACAGGTGCTCGCCGAGCAGCACCCACGCGAGGACCGTCGCGATCACCGCCTCCAGGCACGCCACGACCCCGGCCACCTGCGGAGAAAGACGCCGTACGGACACCACCCCGGTGACGTAGGCGACGACCGTCGCGAGCAGCACGAGCCAGCAGAGCAACAGCCAGGCCGGGACGGCGGTGCCGTTCATGGCGGCCTCACCCGTGAGCACGGACCAGTCCATGGACCAGGGCCGGGCGACGACGGTGAGCACGACGGTGCCGACCAGCAGTCCGTGGGCGATGACGCCGAACGGGTCGGGCACCTCACCGCCCAAGGCCCCCGCGTCGCTGCCCTGGTCGGACAGGACGAAGTAGCCCACCTGGCAACAGGCGGCGGCCAGGGCGAGCAGCAGCCCGAGCGCGTCGAAGCTGAGCCCCGCCCACACCTCCACCACGCACGCGAGGCCGCCGACCGCGAGGACGACGCCGAGCGCGGCGGCGCGGGTCACCGGCTTGCGCTGCACGAAGCGGACCCAGCCGAGCACGAGCGCGGGCGCCAGATACTCGATGAGCAGGGCCACCCCGACCGGGATGCGGGAGATCGCCGCGAAGTAACAGGCCTGCACACCGGCGACGGCGAGCAGTCCGAACCCGAGGAGCAGCAGGGGCCTGTGCCGCACCAGGGCGCGGTGGCGCCAGGCGACGGGCAGCATGACGAGGGCGGCACCCGCGACCCGCAGCCACACCACGTGGAGGGGATCGAGCCCCGCCTCGATCAGCGGTTTCGCCGCGACGCCCGAGCCGCCGAACGCCAGCGCGGAGACCAGCGCGAGCCCGAGCCCGAAGCCGCGCCCTCTGGTTCTCCGACTCTCCCGCAACTCCTTCGACCCATGCACCGGCACATCATGACAGGGCGCGTCAGTACCGTCACCCCCGATGGCGCCTGTCTCACAGAACGGACGCACAGCACGCCCCGCGGTGCGTCGTCCGAGGTCAGCCGAGCCGCCGCCGCAACCGCGCCACCTCCACGCCCGCGCGGCCGAGCACCTCCACCGCCCGGCACTCGCCGTCCGCCGCGAGCGCCGCAAGGAGGTCCAGGCCGCGCGCCCACGCCTCCCCGCGCGACGCGGCCCGCGCGCTGGCCGCCTCCATCGCGGCGGCGACCAGCGGCGACAAAGCGGGGGCTCCCCCGAGGACGGGCACGGCGCCGGAATCCTCCACCGCGCCCTGCCACCGCAGCCCGTAGCCGATGCTGCGCTGCACCAGATAGCCGAGAAGCCGCGCGACCTGCGCCTTGTCGTCGAAGGCCGCCCGCACCTCGGGGTCGGCCTCGAGCAGCGAGTGCAGCAGATGGGCCGTGTCGATCTGCCGGTCCCCGTCCCGCAGCGCACGCCGCCGGGCGCCCGCGACCACCGGGGCCAGCGCGTCGCCGAGCGGGGCGGCGGGGGCGTTCGACGGGGTAGGACTCTGCACGTAACCCACCCCATCAGCCCCGATGCACAGGAACATCCCCGGCGAGGAGCATCTTCGCGTCCGACACAAGGTGGGCATACGGGTACGACGTCTCCTCCTCAAGGAGGAGAGGCAACCGCCACCCCCACCCCGCTCGTCCGTCACAGACATGGAGAGCGGGTGCTGGATCGTGACCCTGCCCGCGGTCGACGGCAGGCAGTACGTGTACCGGGTGTACGCCCCCGCCGACGCGCTGCCCGCCGATCTGTTCTGGGACGCCTGGCACTGCCACGACGAGGGGCCGCACCCGCGCGCGTACGACGTGTTCGACGCGGCGCGGATCGAGCGCGTGGGCGGCGCCGTGGACACGAAGCATTTCTGACGGTTCATCAGTATTGAATGTTCGAGGCCGGACGGCTACTTTCCGCGACACATCACCGTTGCCTGCCGAAGGGGTGCCGCATGGCCGAGGTCAGCGCGGAAGCACGCATCGAGGCGCCCGCCGAGAAGGTCTGGGCGCGGCTCACGGACTTCACCTCGTACGGGGAGTGGAACGCGACCCACACCGGCTTCCCCAAGGGTGCTCCCACCGACCTCCGGGTCGGCGGGCAGTTCGAGGAGAACATGAAACTGATGGGGTTCCCGGCCGAGGTCACCTGGACCGTCGAGGAGCTGGTGAGCCCGCGCACGCTCGCGATCGGCGGGAAGGGCCCGATGGGCGTGCACGTCAGCACGCGCTACACCCTCGCACCCGACGGGGACGCGACGACGATCCGCGCCGACGGCGCGTTCACGGGCGCCGCCGTCTCCTTGATGGCGGGCAAGCTGAAGGACTCGGCGACGGCCGCGCTCCAGGAGTCCCTGCGCAAACTGGCGGCGCTGGTGACCTGAACCCGTACACATCCCTCCGGACACGAAGAGGCGCCCGTACGTGGCTGACGTACGGGCGCCTCTCGCGCGCTCTGTCCCCCGGCGGTCGAGCCCGCACGGGCTCAGTCCTCGTCGGCGAGGATCAGGTACAGCTTCTTGCGCGCTTCGTTGATCACGGAGAGCGCCTTCTCGCGCTGCCCCTTGCTGCCGGTCTTCCAGACCTGGCCGAACGCCTCCATCAGACCGAAGCCGGCCTGCCGGATCTCGTTCATGGCGTCCCAGTCGACGCCGCGGCCCGCCTCCTCCCAGGGGGCCTCGGGGCCCTCCTCGGCGGCGGTGCGGCCGTCGTCGGTGAGCGAGAAGAGCTTCTTGCCGCCCTCGCTGGCGCTGGCGATCAGGCCCTCGTCCTCGAGCAGCTGGAGCGTGGGGTAGACGGAGCCCGGGCTGGGCTTCCACGCGCCGCCGCTGCGCTCGGCGATCTCCTGGATCATCTCGTAGCCGTGCATCGGACGGTCCTTGAGGAGGGCCAGGATCGAGGCGCGCACGTCACCGCGGCGCGCTCGCCCCCTGGGCCCGCCGCCGCGACCGCCGCGGCCGCCCCAGGGCCCCGGGCCGAAGCCGGGTCCGAAGGGTCCGAACGCCGCGCGCCGGCCTTCGAAGCCACCGCGTTCGAACCCGCCGCGCTCGAATCCGCCCCGGCCCTCGCGGCCGGGTCCGTAGTGTCCATGTCCATGGTCGTGTCCGTGGGTACGCATGGGAATCAGTCCTTTCATCACTGATCGTGGGTGTCGATGACCGCGATCATCAACCGATCGCGATGCCTCAACGATATATCGGAAGCCATCGCATGGCAATACCCACCACGGGCCCGGCCGACCGGGGTCGTCTAGCGTCCGTGGCATGCGTATTCGTATCGTCGACGCCTTCACCGACCGCCCCTTCGCCGGCAACCCCGCCGGCGTCCTGCTCCTCGACGCGTTCCCGGACGACGCCTGGATGCAGAACGTCGCCGTCGAGGTCCACCACGCGGAGACCGCCTTCGCGCACCCGCTGCCCGAGGGCGGCGACGCCGACTGGGCCCTGCGCTGGTTCACCCCCGGCACCGAGGTCGACATGTGCGGCCACGCCACGCTCGCCACCGCCCACGTCCTGCACTCGACCGGGGCGAGCAGCGGCCCGGTCCGGTTCGCCACCCGCAGCGGCGTGCTCGTCGCGACCCCGCGCGAGAACGGGTCGTACACCCTCGACTTCCCGACGGCCCCGCTCACCGAGGAAGCGGCACCCGCCGGGCTCGCCGAGGCCCTCGGCGCCGACCCGGTCTCCGTCCACGACACGGGCCGCCACGTCGGCGACCTCCTCGTCGAACTGGCCGACGAGAAGACGGTCCGGGGTCTCGCCCCCGGCCTCAGGGAGCTCATCGGGCTCTCCCGGCGCGGCGTCATCGCGACGGCCCGCGCCGAGGACCCGTCGGGCGGTTACGACTTCGTGTCGCGCTGCTTCTTCCCGGGCGTCGGCGTCGACGAGGACCCGGTGACCGGCAGCGCGCACACGGCGCTCGCCCCGTTCTGGGCGAGGAAGCTCGGCCGCACCATCCTCACCGGGCTGCAGGCGTCCGCGCGCACCGGCCTGGTCCGCGTCGACCTGCGCGGCGAGCGCACACTGCTCGGCGGTCGCGCCGTGACCACCATCGAGGGCGACCTGCTGGTGTAGCGCTCAGGCGGTGGGCAGCCAGTCCACCTTGCCCGCGAGCAGCGCGTATCCGACGAACGCGCCGACGTCCAACAGGGTGTGGGCCACCACCAGCGGTCCCACCCGCCCCCACCGCCGGTACAGGTAGGCGAAGACGACGCCCATCGCGAGGTTCCCGAAGAACCCGCCGATGCCCTGGTACAAGTGGTAGGAGCCGCGAAGGACGGACGACGCGACCAGCGCCGTGCCGGGCGACCAGCCCAACTGGCCGAGCCTGCGCAGCAGATACCCGACGACGATGACCTCCTCCAGTACGGCGTTCTGCACCGCGGAGAGGATCAGCACCGGGTACTTCCACCACACGTCGGGCAGCGCCTCCGGCACGACCGTGAGGTTGAAGCCGAGGCCGCGCGCCGCGAGGTAGAACCCGATGCCGAGGCTGCCGATGACGGCGGCGATCGCGGCGCCGCGCGCCCCGTCGAACCACGGCCGCGTCCGGTCGAACCCGATCGCGCGCAGGCCCGCGCCCTCGCGCAGCAGGAAGTGCGCGACGAGCGCGACGGGCACGAGCGCGCTCGCGATCCCGAACAGCTGCCACGCGAGATCCAGCCACGGCCTGCCGGGCGCCGCCGACGCGTTGAGCGTGGCCGCCTGGTCCTTGAGCCCGCCCGGCTTGGTGACCGAGCCCACAAAGCTGATCAGCGCGGACACTCCGCTCGCGCCGAGCGAGAGGCCCAGGACGAGCAGGGTCTCGTCCCGCAAAAATCGTCGCGAGAGCCCCCCGTCGGGATAAGAACCGGCCACCGTCCCCGCCTCCACCTGCACACCTGCCTTACTTGGGTCATCCCCGCCGCATCCCCCACGCCGCCCCGCTAGGGTCTCGAATGCAGGTACGAAGATCGCGTGCGAGGCCGAGGGGGCGGACGCCGCAGTCCGGCGCGCCTCTCCCCTCCCTTGCTCCACCGCTTATACCGCAACTGCCTTTACGGCTCAGGGAGGGGCACCACCGTCATGGGACGTCACAGCAGCATGCCCGACACGCGCGGACCGGCCGCGGCCGATCCGCGCCCCCGTTCGCGGGGCCGTTCGGTGGCCATCGCGACGGCCCTCGTCCTCACCGTCGCGGCCGGCACGGCGCTCGCCGTCCGCAGCGACCTGCTCGACCTGGGGGACGCGTGCGGGAGCACGGTGCACCTGGAGGTCGTCGCGTCGCCTGACGTGGCGCCCGCCCTGCGGACCGCCGCCGACCGGGCCCGCGAGCGGAACGTCACCTCGGACGGCAGCTGCCTCGATGTCGCCGTCACCCCGCGCGACTCGTACAAGGTCGCCGACGCCCTGCGGGCCGGCAAGGGCGGAGAGGACTACCAGGTGTGGGTGCCGGACTCCGACCTGTGGGTCCAGCGGGTCGGGCAGACCGCGAAGGCAACGCGGGTCAGCGCGGCCGGGAACATCGCCACGTCGCCGATCGGCGTCGGCATGGTCCCGTCGGCGGCGAAGGCGTTCGGCTGGCCGAAGAAGACGTACACCTGGACGCAGTTGACGGGCGCCGCGATGACCGACGACGACGTGCGCCTCGGCGCCGCCGACCCGGCCCGCAGCTCCACGGCGCTGCTCGCGCTCACCAAGCTGACGGACGCGTCGAAGAGCTCCCGCGACGGCGACACCCGGGCCGCCGCCATGGCGAAGGTCCTCTCGCAGCGCACCTCCGACAGCGACGGCCGGCTGATGGAGACCCTGGCCCGCGACGACTCCGGCGCCGGGAAGGACGACCCGCGCCGCAACCGGGCGCTGATCCTCTCCGAACAGGCCGCCTTCGCGCACAACGCCGAGGCGGACGGCGGCTCCTCCCTCGACCTCTTCTACCCGAAGGACGGCTCACCCGAGCTCAACTACCCGTACACGCTGGTCGGCGGGGAGGCCCTGACCACCGAGCAGAGCCGCGCCGCCGTCCGCCTCATGACGCTGCTCACCGCCCCCGACGGCCGCGCCGTCCTGGCGAAGCACGGTTTCCGCACCGACGGCGACGGCTCGCCGGACGCGGTGGCCGCCCAGGCGGGCGCCCACTCCCCGCAGCCGTACGCGGAGCCCACCTCGCGACCGCCCCGCGACGAGGAGATCGAGGAGACCCTCGGCATGTGGACGATCACGGTGCAGAGCGCCCGGATCACCACCGTCGTGGACGCCTCGGGCTCGATGGCGAACCCGGTGCCGGGCCGCGGCCGGTCCCGGATGGAGGTGACGAAGGCGTCGATGCTGGCGGCCCTGTCGACGTTCACGCCCGAGGACGAGATCGGCCTGTGGGAGTTCTCGACGCTGCTCGACGGCGCCCGCGACTACAAGCGGCTGGTCCCGACCGAGCGCCTCGGCGACCGCAAGGGCTCCGGCACCCAGCGCGACCGCCTCTCCGCCGCGTTCACCGCCCTGCAGCCCGTCGCGGGCGGCGCGACGGGCCTGTACGACACGACGCTCGCCGCCTACAAGGAGGCGACGGCGTCGTACCGGAGCGGCAAGTTCAACGCCGTCGTCCTGGTCACCGACGGCGTCAACGAGGACCCGGGCTCGCTCTCCCGCTCCACCCTCCTCAAGCGCCTGGAGATACTCAGCGACCCCGAGCGCCCGGTGCCGCTCATCGCCATCGCGGTGGGCCCGGCCACCGACAAGGACGAGGTCGAGCAGATCGCCGAGGCGACCGGCGGCTCCGGCCACCAGGTCAGCGACCCGGCCGACATCCAGCAGGTCATCCTCAAGGCCATCGTCCAGGCGGGCGCCAAGAGCAACTGACCGCTCCCGGTGCCGGCCCCGCTCAGCCCAGC
The DNA here is from genome assembly GCF_043523415.1 of Streptomyces sp. SGAir0957. NCBI lineage: Bacteria > Bacillati > Actinomycetota > Actinomycetes > Kitasatosporales > Streptomycetaceae > Streptomyces > Streptomyces sp. SGAir0957. Next base: position 7,012,811 of record NZ_CP027293.1, on the reverse strand, counting down.
GGGACGGCGGGCGTCGGCAGCCCCACGGGCCACGTGTGCACGGCCTCCCCGGAGTGCATCAGCTCCGCGTACCGGCGCGTGGTCGCCGCGAGCGCCGCCTCCCGCTCCAGTCCGCTCTCCAGAGCCCGGTGGTAGGTCGCCGCCTGCCACGAGGCGCCGTTCATCCGCCGCTCGCAGCGGCCCTCGATCACCCCGAGGTAGAAGTCGCGGTCGGCGGGTTCGACCCCCCACGCGTCGAGCCCGGCGGCCGCGAGCGGCAGCAGCTCGTCCCGTACGAGGGTGGTGGCCGCCACCTGCTCGGTGCCGCCGCGCCTGCCCTGGCGCGGCCACTCCAGGTGCGCGTCGATCCCGTGCCGGCACGCGGTGTCGAAGTTGCGGGCGGCGGCCTCGAAGGACAGCCGCGACCACACGGGGCGCGACTCCTCCGCGAGCGCCCGCACGAGCCCGTAGTAGAAGGCGGTGTTGGCGACGACGTCGGTGACGGTGGGCCCGGCGGGCAGCACCCGGTTCTCCACGCGCAGGTGCGGGACGCCGTCGGCGATGTCGTAGACGGGCCGGTTCCAGCGGTACACGGTGCCGTTGTGCAGCACCATCTCGGCGAGGGTCGGCACCCCGCCCTTGTCGAGCACCTCGAGCGGCTGCTCGTCGTCCAGGATGGGCAGCAGCGGCGGGAAGTACTTGAGGTTCTCCTCGAAGAGGTCGTACGCCGAGTCGATCCACCGCTCCCCGAACCAGGTCCGCGGCCGCACCCCCTGCGCCTGCAGCTCCGGCGGCCGTACGTCCGTGGACTGCTGGAACAGCGGGGGCCGCGACTCGCGCCACACCTCGCGCCCGAAGAGGAACGGCGAGTTGGCCCCCATCGCGATCTGCACCCCGGCGACCGCCTGCGCCGCGTTCCACACCGCGGCGAAACGGTTCGGCGTGACCTGGAGGTGCAGCTGCACGGACGTACAGGCGGCCTCGGGCACGATCGACGAGGACGTGGTGGTCAGGCGCTCCACCCCGTCGATGTCGAGCTGGAAGTCCTCACCGCGGGCGGCGACCATCTGTTCGTTGAGCAGGGTGTAGCGGTCGACGTCCGACAGGTTCGCGGAGACGAGGTCGTCCGGCCGCAGCGTCGGCAGAATGCCGATCATCACGATGCCCGCATCGACCTCGTTCGCCTTTCTGTGGGCATAGTTGAGCCCGGTGCGCATCTCCTCGGCGAGCTGGTCGAGAACACGGCCGCCGAGCCGGTGCGGGGCAATGTTCACTTCGAGATTGAACATCGCGAGTTCCGTTTGGAAATCCCGGCTCGCGATGCGCTCCAGCACTTCCCCATTCATCATGCGCGGCAGCCCGTCGGGCCCCGCGAGATTCAGCTCGATCTCCAGTCCCATGAGGTTTTTGGGGCGGTCGAACCGCTTCTCCTCCAGGAGTCGCCCGAGCCCCTCCAGGCACTCCTTCACCTTCTGCCGGTAGTGCCGCCGATCCGCCGGATCGACCGCGCCCGCAGCGACCTTCTCCCCCATGGGAGCTTCCTTCCTCGCCTGGGCAGCCCGATGATCCGGCCGCGCGTCACGGTGGATGATGCCCAGCAGATGTGATCGATAACGCCCCGCGCGGGCCCGCGGAGCAGTACGCTCACAGCGCTTACCCCACGGCACATTCCCTAGGCATGCAGCTTTTCGCAGATTCATCTACGAACATCTGGTAAAAAACGCCGACGAGATTCAGCCGTCCGCCCGAACGGGCAAAGCCGAGGTCAAGAGGGTGGGGTCCGCGAGAAATCGTCGTGACACCGACAAAACAGCGTCCACGCGACGTCCTGATAGCCCCTTGCGGACACGTTCGTGACTGCTAGCGGAAACATCATGTGAACACACGTCGTATAAACTCCGCGGACGAGACAGAGAGTTGGCGCCCGTGTCGAGGCCCCCGCCCCCTCTGGCCCGCGTAACGCAGCGCACTTTCGCGCACCCGAGCAGCAGACAGCGCCGTCCGCTCTTCCCGCACCGCCCTCGCACCACGTGCCTGTCGAATGAGAGGCGACCCACCATGCCGCTGCATGTCCCCCCGGCTCCCGCGCCCGCTCTCCGCAGTGTCCTCACCGCCCTGGGTTCTCCCACCGCGGTCCGTGAGGCCCGCACCCCGTCCCTGCGCGCCGCGCAGGGCCCCGCGAGCCCCGAACTCCCTTTGCCCGTCTACGTGTTGGACCGCATCACCGAGACCACCGCAACAGGCGACCGCCCCTCGCCCGCCCGCCTGACCGGCTGGCGCTTCCTGGTCCGCTGCGGGGACCGGGCGGTGGCCGCCGCCGACACCATGCTCACCCCCGACGGCTGGGCCTTCTCCCACTTCTTCGAAGGCCCCTACGTGAAATCCACCGAGCGCGCGCTGCGCCAGGCCGAACCCCTGCCGGGGAGCTACCAGCCGCGGCTCCTCTCGGTCCCGGAGCTGTACATGCTCACCCTGTGGCTCCACGGCGACCACACGGCGGACACCGCCGACGGCATCCCGGCGGCCGACGACATCCTGATCCCTCTCGCACCCGCGCCACCGGGCATCGCCGCCCACCGCCCGCACCGCGTCGCGGAACTCCTCCCGGTCCTGGCGCTGCGCCTGACCCCGGCCCGGGCCGCCCTGCTCGCCTGAAACCGCGCCCACCCCTGTGCCCCGCGCCGCCGCCGTCCGGTCGCGGGGCACAGCCCTGTCCGGCCCGTCCGAGCGGACTAGTCCGCTCCGGCCACCCCGAACCACCCGAAGAGGCAGTGCAGTTGGATTGAACCGCCCGCAAGAGTGACGCGTCTTCATCCAGTGAGGACCGCTGCAACGAAATCCCTGCGGATTGACGCCCGCAGGGCAACACTGGGTTCCGGACCGACCGAATACGGGGGGCGGCCATGAACACGACTTCACGCCGCAGCACAGACGCCGACATCATCGAGATCACTACGCAGCGAAAGAACCTACCCATGTGCCAGCACCAGCCGTCGTGCCCCACAGCAGAATCCGCGGACAGGGAGGCCGCGCTTCCGGTGGCTCACCACCCGGAGCAGGGCTGGAGCCTGCTGTGCAACGGGGTCCTGCTCTTCGAGGACACCGGGGAACTCCTCCCCAACGGCACGATCATCGCCCCGCACCGCCCGCTGGCGACGGTAGTGACAGCCGCCTAGGGGCGCGAGGAACTGCGCGACCGGCCACGTACGAGGGCAGGCCGCGCAGCCACCTCGACCCTCACGCCTCGTAGGCGTCCAGGGGCGGGCACGAACACACCAGGTTCCGGTCACCGAAGGCCTGGTCGATACGGCGGACCGGCGGCCAGTACTTGTCGGAGGCCGCGACCCCCGCGGGGAAGACCGCTTCTTCGCGGCTGTACGCGTGCGCCCACTCCCCGCCGAGCATCCCGGCCGTGTGCGGAGCGTTCCGCAGGGGGTTGTCGTCCGCCGGCCACTCACCGGTGGCGACCTTCTCGACCTCGCCGCGAATGGCGATCATCGCGTCGCAGAACCGGTCGAGCTCGTCGATGTCCTCGCTCTCGGTCGGCTCGATCATCAGCGTCCCCGCCACCGGGAACGACATGGTCGGCGCGTGGAAGCCGTAGTCGATGAGGCGCTTGGCGATGTCGTCGACGGTGACACCGGTCGCCTTCGACAGCGGACGCAGATCGATGATGCACTCGTGCGCGACGAGCCCGCCGGGCCCGGTGTAGAGCACCGGGAAGTGCGGCTCGAGCCGCTTGGCGATGTAGTTGGCGGAGAGCACGGCGACCTGCGTCGCCCGCTTCAGCCCCTCGCCGCCCATGAGCCGCACGTACGACCACGAGATCGGCAGGATGCCCGCCGAGCCCCACGGCGCGGCCGAGATCGGCCCGACGCCGGTCTCGGGGCCCGCGGCCGGCTGCATCGGGTGGTTCGGCAGGTACGGCGCGAGGTGTGCGCGCACACCGACCGGGCCGACGCCGGGGCCGCCGCCGCCGTGCGGGATGCAGAACGTCTTGTGCAGGTTCAGGTGGGAGACGTCGCCGCCGAAGTGCCCCGGCTTGGCGAGCCCGACCAGCGCGTTGAGGTTGGCGCCGTCGACGTAGACCTGGCCGCCCGCGTCGTGCACGGCGGCGCAGATGTCGGCGACGTGCTCCTCGAAGACACCGTGCGTCGACGGGTACGTGATCATGAGGACGGCCAGCTGGTCGGCGTACTGCTCGATCTTGGCGCGCAGGTCCTCGACGTCGATCTCACCGTCGTCGGCGGTCTTCACGACGACGACCTTCATGCCGGCCATCACCGCGCTCGCCGCGTTGGTGCCGTGCGCGGAGGACGGGATGAGGCAGACGGTGCGCTGCTCGTCGCCGTTGGCGCGGTGGTAGCCGCGGACGGCGAGGAGCCCGGCCAGCTCGCCCTGCGAACCGGCGTTCGGCTGGAGCGACACCTTGTCGTAGCCGGTGACCTCGGCGAGCCGCTCCTCCAGCTCCGTGATGAGCGTCAGGTAGCCCTGCGCCTGCTCGGCCGGGACGAAGGGGTGCAGCTGACCGAACTCGGGCCAGGTCACCGGCTCCATCTCGGTCGTCGCGTTCAGCTTCATCGTGCACGAGCCCAGCGGGATCATGCCGCGGTCCAGCGCGTAGTCGCGGTCGGCGAGCTTGCGCAGGTAGCGCAGCATCGCGGTCTCCGAACGGTGCTGGTGGAAGACCGGGTGCGCGAGGATCTCGTCGCCGCGCAGCGCCGACTCCGGCAGTACGTCGGCGGCCTCGGCGTCCAGCGCCTCCACGTCGCCCTCGACGCCGAACGCGCCCCAGACGATGTGCAGCTGGCTACGGGTGGTGGTCTCGTCGCAGGCCACGGAGACGAGATCGGCGTCGACCTGGCGCAGGTTGACCCCGCGCTCGCGCGCGGCCCGCACCACCTGAGCGGCCTGACCCGGCACCCGTACGGTCACGGTGTCGAAGTAGGTGCCGTGCACGACCTCGACGCCGCCCGCCGTCAGACCGGCGGCCAGGAGGGTGGCGTAGCGGTGGGTGCGCTGCGCGATGGAGCGCAGGCCGTCCGGGCCGTGGTAGACGGCGTACATGCCGGCCATGACGGCGAGCAGTACCTGTGCCGTACAGATGTTGCTCGTGGCCTTCTCGCGGCGGATGTGCTGCTCACGCGTCTGCAGGGCGAGGCGGTACGCCTTGTTGCCGTCGGCGTCCACGGAGACACCCACGAGCCGGCCCGGCAGGGACCGCGCGAACTTCTCCCGTACGGCCATGTAACCGGCGTGCGGGCCGCCGAAGCCCATCGGGACGCCGAACCGCTGGGTCGTGCCGACGGCGATGTCGGCGCCCAGCTCGCCGGGCGAGGTCAGCAGCGTGAGGGCGAGCAGGTCGGCGGCGACGGTGACGATGGCGCCGAGCTCGTGCGCCTGGTCGATGACGGGCTTGATGTCGCGCACGGCTCCGGAGGCGCCCGGGTACTGGACGAGCACGCCGACGACACCGCGCTCCGCGACCTCGGCGGGGATGCCGTCGCTGAGGTCGGCGACGACGATCTCGACGCCCGTCGGTTCGGCCCGGGTCTGTATCACGGCGGTGGTCTGCGGAAGCGCGTCGGCGTCCACCACGTAGACACCGTCCTTGACCTTGCCGATGCGCCGCGACAGGGCCATGGCCTCGGCGGCGGCCGTGCCCTCGTCGAGCAGCGAGGCGCCGGAGGTCGGCAGGCCGGTCAGCTCCGCGACCATCGTCTGGAAGTTGAGCAGCGCCTCCAGGCGGCCCTGCGAGATCTCCGGCTGGTACGGCGTGTAGGCCGTGTACCAGGACGGGTTCTCCATGACGTTGCGCAGGATGACGGGCGGGGTGAACGTGCCGTAGTAGCCGAGGCCGATCATCGAGCCGAGCACCTGGTTGCGGTCGGCGAGGGAGCGCAGCTCGGCGAGGACCTCGGCCTCGGTCCGGGCGGCGGGCAGCTCCAGCGCCTCGGCGCTCTTGATCACGTCCGGCACGGCGGCGGCGGTCAGCTCGTCGAGCGAGCCGTAGCCGACCTGCGCGAGCATCTTGGCCTGCGCGGCGTCATCCGGACCGATGTGGCGCTGCTCGAAGGGGATGCCCTGTTCGAGCGCGGAGAGCGGAGTGCGGTTGGCGGTCATTGCGGAGGCCTCCTGGTCACTACGACCTGCGAGGGGCACCACGGCGCGGGTGCCCGGACGGCCTCCCCCTCTGTCATCTCAACCTGAGAGCTTCACCGGCCCGCCCCGCACGATCACGGAGCACACCGGCTTTCACCGTCGGTGAGGGTGGGAGACGCGCCCCCGCCCTGCTTTCCAGAGTGACCTCGTCCGTGCGGTACGTGGGCCTGAGAGATTCCGGGGAGGATTTGCTCCTTCGGCGCCTCCGACCTCGGTCGGAGACTCTCCCGCACAGGGTCAGCAGCCGCTTGCCAGCGTACCAGCGGCAGTATGACCGCAGCCCCCGAGTGGCCGCCTTGCCCGATGTGCTCTTTCGTAGTGCTTACCACCGATTTCGTAGCGCTTACGGACCTGTTCGTCGTCGCCGCTCGAGCGAGTCTGTAGCGTTTCCCGACGAGTCGCGACCTGCTGGAGGGCCCGTGCAGACCGACATCGATCCGCGCACCTTGATCGGCCGCAAAGCGTTCGACCGGACCGGAGCCAAGATCGGCACGATCGACGAGGTCTACCTCGACGACGCCACCGGCATCCCGGAATGGGCCGCGATACGCACCGGTCTCTTCAGCCGCGACGCCTTCATCCCCCTGGCGCCCAGCCGACTCGTCGACGGCACCCTGCGTGTCCCCTTCGACCGCGCCCTGATCAAGGACTCCCCCGACTTCGGCGTGGGCCGCCACCTCTCCCCCCAGCAGGAACTGCAGCTCTACCACCACTACGGCCTGGACACGACGGTCCCGGCCCCGCCGGACACGGAGTTCGGCACCATCGCGGGCAAAGAGACCGAACGCCCCTAGCACCCTCAACGCCCCTGGCGCCCCCGGGGACAGCGGCCCGGCCCCTGCCGCCGACTCCCCCGGCGCACCCCTGGGCGGCTGGTCGGGCGGCCTCACCCCTGTACGCCCGGGCGCCGCCCCGCCTCCCCAGCGGCTCTCACCGCACCGCAGCCGCGCACCGGCCCGCCGGGCTTTGCTGCCTCTTTCAGCGAAGATCGGCCTGGGCCACTCCCGCTCAGTGCGCTCCCCGCACCTCGGCCCCCTCCGCCTCCTCCGCCCGCTCCACCAGCGGCAGCGGTTCCGTCGGCTCCAGTTGCGGGTCGTCGACCAGGAACGTCCTGACCCGGCCGGGGACCGCCTCGTACGGGGTCTCGAAGCGGACCGTGACCCGCCCGAGGCCGCTCCCCTGGACCCAGCCGGGGCCGTACTCCGCGTGCCGCACGTCGTGGCCCGCCATGTAGCGCCGCTCGGCCGACGCGGCCGGGGCCTCCACGGGCTCGGGCCGCTCCTCAGGCGCCTCCACCGCGTCCTGCGCGCCGCCCCGGACCTCCTCCTCGGCGGCAGCCGCCTGCGCGAACAGATCCTCCTGCGTGAAGTCGGCGAGGCCGCTCACCCCGACCCCGAGCAGGCGCACACCGCCCGTCGTGTCCACGGCCTCCAGGAGGCGCGCGGCAGCCTCCCGCACCACCCCGGGGTCGTCCGTGGGCCCCCGCAGCGTCTCGGAGCGCGTCAGCGTCGAGAAGTCGTAGCGGCGCACCTTCAGGACGACGGTCCGGCCCGAGCGCCCGGCCGCCCGCAGCCGCTCCACGCACCGGTCCGCGAGCCGCTGGACCTCGCCCCGCACCCTCACCCGCTCGTGGATGTCCACGTCGTAGGTGTCCTCGACCGACACCGATTTGGAGTCCCGCTCGGCGACCACGGGCCGCTCGTCATGGGCCAGCGCCATCGCGTACAGATGCGCCCCGTGCGACTTCCCGAGCAGCCGCACCAGCTCGTCCTCGCCCGCCTCGGCGATCTCCGCGACGGTGAGGATCCCGGCCCGGCGCAGATGGTCCCCGGTGGCGGGCCCGACGCCGGGCAGGATCCGTACGGACTTCGGGCCGAGCAGTGCCCGCTCGGTCCCGGGCCGTATCAGCACGAGCCCGTCCGGTTTGGCCTCCTCGGAGGCGATCTTCGCCAGCATCTTGGACGCGGCGAGCCCGACCGATCCGGTCAGTCCGGTGACCCGGCGGATGTCCGCGCGCAGCCGCACCCCCACGGCCTCGGCGGACGCTTCGTCCCAGGCCACCTCACCGGCCTCCAGGTCGACGAACGCCTCGTCCAGGCTCAGGGGCTCCACCAGCGGCGAAAGCTCCCGCAGCAGCCCCATCACCTGCTCGCTGATCTCCCGGTACAACCGGAACCGGGGCACCAGGTACGCGGCGTGCGGGGCGAGCCGGCGCGCCTGCCCCATCGGCATCGCCGAGTGCACCCCGAACTTCCGGGCCTCGTACGACGCGGTGGCCACGACCCCGCGTGGCCCGAGCCCGCCCACGACGACCGCTTTCCCGCGCAGGCTCGGCTTGGCCGCCTGTTCCGCCGAGGCGTAGAAGGCGTCCATGTCGAGATGCAGGATCGTCGGCGCGGCTCTCACATCACCGATGCTGCCCTACGCCACTGACAACGCGGGCGCAGGCACGTCACACGGCCCGGTTGCGCCGCCTCGCCAGCTCGTCCGCCGGGTTGTTCCCGACCAGCGTCTCGCCCGTGTCCACCCGCTCCCCGTGCAGCTGCGAAAGGGCGCGGTCCACGTCCCGCCAGACCACGCCCACCGCGATGCCGAAGATCCCCTGCCCGCCCTGGAGCAACTCGTGCACCTCGGCGGGCGACGTGCACTCGTAGACCGTCGCGCCGTCGCTCATGAGCGTCATGCGCTCCAGGTCGCGGAAGCCCTGCTCCCGCAGGTGCTGCACGGCCGTGCGGATGTTCTGCAGCGAGACCCCGGTGTCGAGGAAGCGCTTGACGACCTTCAGGACGACGACGTCCCGGAAGCTGTAGAGCCGCTGCGTCCCCGATCCGTACGCGGCCCGCACGCTCGGCTCGACTAGGCCCGTTCTGGCCCAGTAGTCGAGTTGTCGATAAGTGATGCCGGCCGCCGCGCACGCGGTCGGCCCCCGGTATCCGATCTGCTCGGACGCCGCGTCGCCGCTCTCCCCCGCCACCGCAGACACTGCCTGCGGGCGCTGCGGAGTGTGATCGGCCGCGCTGCCGTGAAACGAGTACGGACCGCCCGTCGCCGTACCGTCGCCGCTGCTTCTCACGCCGACCTCCTCTGTGACCTGCCTTCACGACGGTAGGCAGTCACAAGGGGTGCGTCAACGAACGCCACACTCGCCACGCCGAGTGATAATCACCCTACGAGTGGTTTCCCGTGTCCCGCCGCGGGGAAAGGCTAGCCGAATGTGCCGGGACGGGCGCTCACTGGCTGTTGGTCCCGAAATCCTCGGGCGAGATCTGGTCGAGGAACTCGCGGAACTTCTCCACCTCGTCCTCCTGCTCGTCCGGGATCGCGATGCCCGCGTCGTCCAGGACCCCGTCGCTGCCGAAGATCGGCGTCCCGGTGCGCAGCGCGAGCGCTATGGCGTCGGACGGGCGGGCACTGACCTCGACCCCGCTCGCGAACACCAGTTCCGCGTAGAAGACCCCGTCCCGCAAATCGGTGATGCGTACTTCGGTGAGCTCCTGCCCGACCGCCTCCAGCACGTCCTTGAACAGGTCGTGCGTCAGCGGCCGCGCCGGGGCCATGCCCTGCTGGGCGAAGGCGATCGCCGTCGCCTCCCCCGGTCCGATCCAGATGGGGAGGTAACGGTCGCCTCCCACTTCACGCAGGAGCACGATCGGCTGGTTGGAGGGCATTTCCACCCGGACACCTACGACGTCGAGCTCGTTCACACAGCAACCCTAGGACGTGCCCGGCCGGTTTGGGTAGTCGGGCATGCGCCGCGGCCGGGGCCCACGGCTTTCGCCCACCCCTGTGATCAGGGCAGACGCACGCCAAGTGCAGTTTGCACCAGAGCGGCGTGCAGTCGCACGGTGAGACCGGCCAGTTCTTTGGCCCGCGCCTGCGCCAGGGCCCTGGTCTGCGGATTGCGGTGCACCTTGAGCGGCGCGACGACGGAGTCGACGAGGCCGGCCTCCCGGTCCGCGGCGGCCCGCATCACCCGCAGGTGCCGCGGCTCGATGCCGAACCGGCCGAGCTCACCCACCAGCTCGGCGACCGATACGGCCGTGGCGTCGTAACCGCCGTCCGGCAACGGGGCGATGAGCCCGTACGACTCCCACTCGTCGAGGTCCCCCTCGTCGATCCCCGCGGCGGCGAGCAGCTCGTCCCGGCCAACGCGCGCGGCCGTGGGAGCGCTCTCGGCGTCCTCCGGACCGTCACCGGGCCTTCCCGCGGGCGCGGAGGGGGTCTCGCCCCGCTCCAGCGCGTCGAGCTGCTCCTTGATGACCTTCAGGGGCAGATAGTGGTCCCGCTGCATCCGCAGGACGTGGGCGAGGCGCTCGACATCGTCCGCGCTGAACTTGCGGTAGCCCGAGGGCGTCCGCTGCGGCTCGACGAGGCCCTCGGACTCCAAGAACCTGATCTTGGAGATGGTGACCTCGGGAAACTCGTCGCGCAACACGTTCAGCACGGTGCCGATGCTCATCGACCGACTGCCCGCGGTGGCGGTGCCCGATCCGGCACCGCCCCTCGGTGTATGAAGCATGGACCTTCCTGAGGTTGGCTGGGTCAGATACCCCGCTGGCTCGCGTAGAAGACCAGCCGGTACTTGCCGATCTGCACCTCGTCACCGTTGTTCAGGAGCACGGAGTCGATGCGCTCACGGTTCACGTACGTCCCGTTGAGGCTGCCGACGTCCGACACCGTGAACGAGCCGTCCTGCTGGCGACGGAACTCCACGTGGCGGCGCGACACGGTCACGTCGTCGAGGAAGATGTCGCTCTGCGGGTGGCGCCCCGCCGTGGTGAGGTCGCCGTCCAGGAGGAAGCGGCTTCCCGAGTTCGGGCCGCGGCGCACCACCAGGAGCGCGGAGCCCAGCGGCAGCGCGTCGACCGCGGCCTGCGCCTCGGGCGACAGGGCCGGCAGCTGCGTCTGCCCCGTGGCCTCCGGGTCGTAGGACTCGAGTCCCGAGATGGAGATCGTGGACGTCGTCTCCGACGGTCCCTCGGGCGCGGCGCCGCCGCGCAGCGGAGCACCGCAGTTGGAGCAGAACCGGCTGTTCTCGCCGTTCCGGTTCCCGCACCTCGTACACACCAGGGCCGACATGGACGGATCCTCCTGCCGCGGCTGCCCCGCGGGGGCCTGGGACGCGTACGGGCCGGAGCCGAACTGTCCACCCGTACCTGAGGCTGACGGTTCCCCGAAACCTATGCGGCCGCCACCGGCAGGGTCAACAGACGACGCGCCCTGGCCACCCACCTGGTCCCGGAACAGGGGGCGCTCGCCCACCTGCGTCTCCGGCACATCTCCCTGGCGCGACGCACGGTGACGGTTGTCCTCACGCGCGCTCTTGCCGAACAACTTCGCAAACAACTTCACGGGCGATTCCCCTTGACCGAAACAGACCCGCCCGTGGGGCAGGACGAACCCTGACTGCACACATCGGCGTACATCATGGACACGGACATCCTCACAACGTCCGGATCCGCCAAACAGTTTCCACCACACACCCCGTCTCCGGTGCGGCGACCCCCCGCAACCTCATGCCCTTGCACGACATCCCCCATGCCCCTTCGCCTCACTCGGAGGACGACCGAGCGTAATCAGGCTGCCGCGCCGCCCGCAAGGCGTCCACGATGATCTTCTGGGAGCGGTTCACCACCACGGTGGCCTGCTCCTTCTCCAGTGTCTGCACCACACCTCCGGGGATGTTGAGGGCCGGTTCGAGGTCCTGCGGCTTGCCGATCACCTTGAAGACGTACGGCTGCCCGATCTTGTGCCCGTCCACGCTGACCCCCTTCCCTCCACTCGCGTCCGTCAGATACGTGTTGGCCACGACGCGCACGTCGTTCACCTGGATCGCCTCGGCGCCCGCCGCGCGCAGCTCCTGCACCGCGTCGAGCAGCATGTCCGCCTCGACGGCACCCTTCGGGTCGGTGACCGTCAGGGTGATCCCGGGGCCCTGCGCGGCCACGGTGCCCGCCAGGATGCCGAGCTGCCGTTCCTTCTCCACCGTCTGCTTGCGCGCCTCCTCGGCCTGGTCCGAGCTGTTCTCCAGCTCGGTCCGCTGATCCTCGAGACCTTGCTTCTCATCTTCCAGACGTTGAGTGCGGTCATCGAGTTCATCGAGGATACGAACAAGATCTTCTTGTCGCGCGCCGCGCAACGCGCTGTTGTCGTCACTGTTCGAGCGCACCTGGATGGCGAGTCCGAGGCCGAGGACGAACAGCAGCACGGCGACGGTCAGTTGCGCGCGCGACACGCGCGGCGGCCAGAGCCCCTGTACGAGCCGCTGCCGCCCGGTGAGCCCCGCCTCGCCGCCCGGCTCCGGCGCCGCCGCGACGGCCGGTGCCTCGCTGCTGCTCACCGGCACCTCGGCGGGCAGCTCCTTGCGGTAGCGGTGCTGCTCCGTGCTCTCGGCGTGCTCGGCGTGCTTGCCGTGCGCCGTGTTGTCGGCGTGCTTGCCGTGCCCTGTGTTGTCGGCGTGTTTGCCGTGCTCCGTACTCATCGGCGTCACGCCCTGAAGACGTGCCGACGGATGGCGGCCGCGTTGGAGAAGATGCGGATACCGAGCACCACGACGACGCCCGTGGACAGCTGCGCGCCGACACCCAGCTTGTCGCCCAGGAAGACGATGAGGGCGGCCACGACGACGTTCGACAGGAACGACACGACGAACACCTTGTCGACGAAGATCCCGTCCAGCATGGCGCGCAGCCCGCCGAACACCGCGTCGAGCGCCGCGACGACGGCGATCGGGAGGTAGGGCTCCACCACTGCCGGCACCTCGGGCCTGACGAACAACCCGACCACGACTCCCACGACGAGGCCCAGTACGGCGATCACGATGTGCCCTTCTGCTCTGCTACCGGCTGTGCTGTACGTACGATCACGCTGGGTGCGGCGGGCAGCTGGACGTCGTCCTGGGCCGAGATGCTGGTCCGGATCCCGAAGTTCTCCTGCAGGGCGTGCAGATACAGCCCGTCGGAACTGTTCTGGAACCGGGTGCTCAGCCGCTGGCCGTCCCCCACCGCGAGCACCGCGTACGGCGGCACCAGCGGTTTGTTGTCGACCAGTATCGCGTCACCCGCGGCCCTGATCGCGGACAGGGCGGTGAGCCGCTGCCCGTTGATGCTGACGGCCTCGGCGCCGGACTCCCACAGGCCGTTGATCACCCGCTGCATGTCGCGGTCGCGCACCCGCCCGGTGTCGGAGAACCCCGCGCTCTCGCGCGGCCCGCTCCCGCCGCCGGACTCGGCCGACTTGGCGTCGTCGACGACGAGCTTGATCCCGGGCCCGTGCACGGGAATGGCGCCCGACAGCACGCCCATCAACTCGCCCTGTTCACCGCCGTGTTTCTTCAGCGCCTCGCGCTGCCTCTCCCCCACGTCGGTCCGCAGCGAGTCGACCCGGCCCTCCAGCTTGTCGGCGGCCGCGGTCTCCTCGTCGATGCGGTCGATCAGTTCCTCGCGCTCCTTGGCCACCACCGGCGCGGCGACCCGGGCCTGCGCGGCCCCCACGGTCACCACGAGCGCGGCGAGCACGAGCCCCGCCGCGAGCCCCAGCTTCGCACGCAGCGTCTTGGGCATTCCGCTCTGCCCCGAGGCCCGCATCCGGGCCGTCGCCTCCGCGTACCCGTCGTCCAGGCTGTGGTCCATGACGTTGGTCAGCAGCGACATGGAGGCGTCGGGGCGCGGAGGGCGCTGAGGAGTGCTCCGAACGGGGGGCTGCTGCGGCATGCCGCACATCGTCGCACGTCGCGGCCGTTACCTCCGAATGGCCCCGTCGGCGCGCCGGTCGGCACCCGTGACGGGTGCCGACCGGACCGACCTCACGTGCGGCTACGGGTGGTTCAGCGCCCCGCGCTGTCCACCACCGCCGCCCACTCGTCGAGCAGTTGCTGCGCGGAGGCGTCGTCGGGGCCCTCCGCCCACAGGTGCGTGACAGCCTCGGCCGGGTCGGGCAGGACCATGACCCAGCGCCCGTCCGCCTCGACCACCCGCACGCCGTCGGTGGTGTCCACGGACCGGTCGCCCGCCTCCTCCACGACGCGACGCATGACAAGGCCCTTGACCGCCCACGGAGTCGCCAGATCGCGCTTGATGACGTGCGCCCGCGGGATACGGGCGTCGATCTGGCTCAGCGTCAGCTGCGTCCGGGCGACCAGGCCGATCAGCCGCACGAAGGCCGCCGTGCCGTCGAACACGCTGCTGAACTCCGGGATGATGAAGCCGCCGCGCCCGTCACCACCGAAGATCGTCTCGTCCTCGCGGCCCACGCGCGTGAGGTCGTCGGGCGACGTGTTCGTCCACTCCACCTGCGTGCCGTGGTACGCGGCCACCTGCTCGGCGATCCGCGTGGTCGTCACCGGCAGTGCGACCCGCCCACTGCGCCGCTCGGCGGCGACGAGGTCGAGCATGACGAGCAGCGCCCGGTCGTCCTCGACGATCCGCCCCTTCTCGTCGACGAGCGAAAGGCGCTCGCCGACCGGGTCGAACCGCACGCCGAACGCGGCCCGCGCCGACGCCACGATCTCCCCGAGCCGCACAAGGCCGGCCCGCCGGGCATCGGCGGTCTCGGTGGGCCGGGACTCGTCGAGCCCCGGGTTGATCGTCAGCGAGTCGACGCCGAGGCGGCCGAGAAGGCTGGGCAGCACGAGCCCGGCGCTTCCGTTGGACGCGTCGACGACGACCTTGAGCCCGGCCTCGGCGATCCCGGTCGTGTCCACGTTCCGCAGCAGCGACCCGGTGTACGAGTCGAACACGCTGGACGGGAAGTGCAGGTCGCCGATCTCACCCGGGAACGCCCGCCGGTACTCCTGCCGCGCGAACACCCGGTCGAGCTTGCGCTGACTGGCCTGCGACAGGTCCGCCCCACGCTCGTCGAAGAACATGATGTCGACGGAGTCCGGCACACCCGGCGTCGTCCGGATCATGATGCCGCCGGCGCTGCCTCGCGCGGTCTGCTGTCTGGCCACCGGCAGCGGCACGTTCTCCAGGTCCCGTACGTCGATGGCGCTGGCCTGCAGGGCGGAGATGACGGCCCGCTTCAGCGCACGCGCACCACGCGAGTGGTCACGTGCGGTGGTCACGGTCGACCCCTTCTTCAGGGTCGTCGCATACGCGCCCGCGAGCCGCACCGCCAGCTCGGGGGTGATCTCCACGTTCAGGATGCCGGAGACGCCGCGGGCGCCGAACAGATGGGCCTGTCCGCGCGACTCCCAGATCACCGAGGTGTTGACGAAGGCACCGGCCTCGACCGTCTTGAACGGGTAGACCCGCACATTGCCCTGAACGATCGATTCTTCACCGACCAGGCACTCGTCGCCGATGACGGCGCCGTCCTCGATCCGGGCGGCCCGCATGATGTCGGTGTTCTTGCCGACCACGCAGCCGCGCAGATTGGACTGCTGCCCGATGTAGACGTTGTCGTGCACGACGGCCTTGTGCAGGAAGGCCCCGCTCTTCACGACGACGTTGGAGCCCACGACCGTGTGTTCGCGAATTTCCACATCGGCTTCGACCTTGGCGTAGTCACCGATGTAGAGCGGCCCGCGCAGCGTCGCGTCGGGGTGGACCTCGGCACCCTCGGCGACCCAGACGCCCGGCGAGATCTCGAACCCGTCGATCTCGACGTCGACCTTGCGCTCCAGGACGTCCGCCTGGGCCTTCACGTAGCTCTCGTGGGTACCTACGTCCTCCCAGTACCCCTCGGCGACGTAGCCGTAGACCGGCTTGCCTTCCTTCATCAGCTGCGGGAAGACGTCGCCGGACCAGTCGACGGACTTGTCGGCCTCGACGTAGTCGAAGACCTCCGGTTCCATCACGTAGATGCCCGTGTTCACCGTGTCGGAGAAGACCTGGCCCCAGGTCGGCTTCTCCAGGAAGCGCTCGACCTTGCCTTCCTCGTCGACGATGGTGATTCCGAATTCCAGCGGGTTGGGGACACGCGTCAGACAGACGGTGACGAGTGCTCCCTTTTCCTTGTGGAAATTGATGAGTTCAGTGAGGTCGAAATCGGTCAGGGCGTCACCGGAGATGACGAGGAACGCGTCGTCCTTCAGCGCTTCCTCAGCGTTCTTCACGCTGCCGGCGGTGCCGAGTGGCTTCTCCTCGTTGGCATAGGTGAGCTCCATACCGAGCTCCTCGCCATCCCCGAAGTAGTTCTTGACCAGTGAGGCCAGGAACTGCACAGTGACCACGGTTTCGGTAAGCCCATGCCGCTTGAGCAGCCTGAGCACGTGCTCCATGATCGGCCGGTTGGCCACCGGCAGGAGCGGCTTGGGCATACTCGAGGTCATGGGGCGAAGGCGGGTGCCCTCGCCTCCGGCCATCACGACGGCCTTCATGTCGGAAGCGTCCTCCTTGAAAGAGACGACGGTCCGGCCGACTTCGCCCGTCCGATAACCCGCAGTTCTTGTGACGCGGGCCACTCGGCTTCACCGAAGACCGAATGGCGAGCTCAATCAGCCGTGGAGTCCGCCCTGACAAGTCGGCGGACTTGGACCATGTACAGGATCCCTGCCCACCAATACAGGGTTGTACCCCAACCGGCGAACGCCCATCCGAAAATAGCAGCGAGTTCGTGGATCCAACCGTCCCCGTCACTGAGTAGCAGCAGCGGGAACGCGTACATCAGGTTGAACGTGGCGGCCTTGCCGAGGAAGTTCACCTGCGGCGGCGGATAGCCGTGGCGGCGAAGGATCCCCACCATCACCAGGAGAACCAGCTCACGCGCCAGCAGTATGGCGGTCAGCCAAATGGGAAGGATCTCCCGCCATGTCAGACCGACCAGGGTCGACAGAATGTAGAGCCGGTCGGCAGCGGGGTCGAGGAGCCGGCCGAGGTTGCTGATCTGGTTCCAGCGGCGGGCGAGCTTCCCGTCGAGATAGTCGCTGACCCCGCTGAACGCGAGCACCAGCAGTGCCCAGCCGTCGCTCTTCGGCCCGCCGAACTCAGGCCTGAGGATGAGCCACAGGAAGAGGGGTACGCCGACGAGACGCGCCATGCTGAGGATGTTCGGGATGGTGAGCACCCGGTCCGTCTGGACACGGGTCTCCTGGACCTCCACCCGGGGGCCTCCTGTGGGGAAACGAGCCAACGATGCCCCCTGACTTTACCCTCAGCCCCGTCGGCGTCGAGCAGGGGGTGCGTCTGAACGCAGAAAAGCCCCGTGCCAATGGCACGGGGCTTTTCTCTACAATTAGTTCGGCGGCGTCCTACTCTCCCACAGGGTCCCCCCTGCAGTACCATCGGCGCTGTGAGGCTTAGCTTCCGGGTTCGGAATGTAACCGGGCGTTTCCCTCACGCTATGACCACCGAAACACTATGAAACTGTCAACCGGAGCCGTGACCATGGCTACAAACGGTTGTTCGTGGTTTCAGAACCAACACAGTGGACGCGAGCAACTGAGGACAAGCCCTCGGCCTATTAGTACCAGTCACCTCCACCCGTTACCGGGCTTCCAGATCTGGCCTATCAACCCAGTCGTCTACTGGGAGCCTTAACCCCTCAAAGGGGGTGGGAGTCCTCATCTCGAAGCAGGCTTCCCGCTTAGATGCTTTCAGCGGTTATCCTTTCCGAACGTAGCCAACCAGCCATGCCCTTGGCAGGACAACTGGCACACCAGAGGTTCGTCCGTCCCGGTCCTCTCGTACTAGGGACAGCCCTTCTCAAGACTCCTACGCGCACAGCGGATAGGGACCGAACTGTCTCACGACGTTCTAAACCCAGCTCGCGTACCGCTTTAATGGGCGAACAGCCCAACCCTTGGGACCGACTCCAGCCCCAGGATGCGACGAGCCGACATCGAGGTGCCAAACCATCCCGTCGATATGGACTCTTGGGGAAGATCAGCCTGTTATCCCCGGGGTACCTTTTATCCGTTGAGCGACGGCGCTTCCACAAGCCACCGCCGGATCACTAGTCCCGACTTTCGTCCCTGCTCGACCCGTCGGTCTCACAGTCAAGCTCCCTTGTGCACTTACACTCAACACCTGATTACCAACCAGGCTGAGGGAACCTTTGGGCGCCTCCGTTACTCTTTAGGAGGCAACCGCCCCAGTTAAACTACCCATCAGACACTGTCCCTGATCCGGATCACGGACCCAGGTTAGACATCCAGCACGACCAGAGTGGTATTTCAACGACGACTCCCCCTGAACTGGCGTCCAGAGTTCACAGTCTCCCACCTATCCTACACAAGCCGAACCGAACACCAATATCAAACTGTAGTAAAGGTCCCGGGGTCTTTCCGTCCTGCTGCGCGAAACGAGCATCTTTACTCGTAGTGCAATTTCACCGGGCCTATGGTTGAGACAGTCGAGAAGTCGTTACGCCATTCGTGCAGGTCGGAACTTACCCGACAAGGAATTTCGCTACCTTAGGATGGTTATAGTTACCACCGCCGTTTACTGGCGCTTAAGTTCTCAGCTTCGCACACCCGAAAGTGCACTAACCGGTCCCCTTAACGTTCCAGCACCGGGCAGGCGTCAGTCCGTATACATCGCCTTACGGCTTCGCACGGACCTGTGTTTTTAGTAAACAGTCGCTTCTCGCTGGTCTCTGCGGCCACCCCCAGCTCACCGAGTAAATCGGATCACCAGTGATGGCCCCCCTTCTCCCGAAGTTACGGGGGCATTTTGCCGAGTTCCTTAACCATAGTTCACCCGAACGCCTCGGTATTCTCTACCTGACCACCTGAGTCGGTTTAGGGTACGGGCCGCCATGAAACTCGCTAGAGGCTTTTCTCGACAGCATAGGATCATCCACTTCACCACAATCGGCTCGGCATCAGGTCTCAGCCTTAATGTGCGACGGATTTACCTACCGCACGGCCTACACCCTTACCCCGGGACAACCACCGCCCGGGCTGGACTACCTTCCTGCGTCACCCCATCACTCACCTACTACCAGATTGGACCGGCGGCTCCACCACTTTCCATTCCCCGAAGGGTCCGGAACGGCTTCACGGCCTTAGCATCACTGGATTCGATGTTTGACGCTTCACAGCGGGTACCGGAATATCAACCGGTTATCCATCGACTACGCCTGTCGGCCTCGCCTTAGGTCCCGACTTACCCTGGGCAGATCAGCTTGACCCAGGAACCCTTAGTCAATCGGCGCACACGTTTCTCACGTGTGTATCGCTACTCATGCCTGCATTCTCACTCGTGAACCGTCCACCACTAGCTTCCGCTGCGGCTTCACCCGGCACACGACGCTCCCCTACCCATCACAGCCGCCGTTGGGCGTATTGCTGCAATGACACGACTTCGGCGGTACGCTTGAGCCCCGCTACATTGTCGGCGCGGAATCACTAGACCAGTGAGCTATTACGCACTCTTTCAAGGGTGGCTGCTTCTAAGCCAACCTCCTGGTTGTCTGTGCGACTCCACATCCTTTCCCACTTAGCGTACGCTTAGGGGCCTTAGTCGATGCTCTGGGCTGTTTCCCTCTCGACCATGGAGCTTATCCCCCACAGTCTCACTGCCGCGCTCTCACTTACCGGCATTCGGAGTTTGGCTAAGGTCAGTAACCCGGTAGGGCCCATCGCCTATCCAGTGCTCTACCTCCGGCAAGAAACACACGACGCTGCACCTAAATGCATTTCGGGGAGAACCAGCTATCACGGAGTTTGATTGGCCTTTCACCCCTAACCACAGGTCATCCCCCAGGTTTTCAACCCTGGTGGGTTCGGTCCTCCACGAAGTCTTACCTCCGCTTCAACCTGCCCATGGCTAGATCACTCCGCTTCGGGTCTTGAGCGCGCTACTAAATCGCCCTATTCGGACTCGCTTTCGCTACGGCTTCCCCACACGGGTTAACCTCGCAACACACCGCAAACTCGCAGGCTCATTCTTCAAAAGGCACGCAGTCACGACTGCATGTGCAAGCACATACAGCGACGCTCCCACGGCTTGTAGGCACACGGTTTCAGGTACTATTTCACTCCGCTCCCGCGGTACTTTTCACCATTCCCTCACGGTACTATCCGCTATCGGTCACCAGGGAATATTTAGGCTTAACGGGTGGTCCCGCCAGATTCACACGGGATTTCTCGGGCCCCGTGCTACTTGGGTGTCTCTCAAACGAGCCGCTGACGTTTCGACTACGGGGGTCTTACCCTCTACGCCGGACCTTTCGCATGTCCTTCGCCTACATCAACGGTTTCTGACTCGTCTCACAGCCGGCAGACTGTAAAAGAGAGATCCCACAACCCCGCATACGCAACCCCTGCCGGGTCTCACACGTATACGGTTTGGCCTCATCCAGTTTCGCTCGCCACTACTCCCGGAATCACGGTTGTTTTCTCTTCCTGCGGGTACTGAGATGTTTCACTTCCCCGCGTTCCCTCCACACTGCCTATGTGTTCAGCAGCGGGTGACAGCCCATGACGACTGCCGGGTTTCCCCATTCGGAAACCCCCGGATCAAAGCCTGGTTGACGACTCCCCGGGGACTATCGTGGCCTCCCACGTCCTTCATCGGTTCCTGGTGCCAAGGCATCCACCGTGCGCCCTTAAAAACTTGGCCACAGATGCTCGCGTCCACTGTGCAGTTCTCAAACAACGACCAACCACCCGTCACAACCCGCTCACGCGAATCTTTACCGGGGCCGGCATTGAGGTCGGGAACAAGTCCGTACCCTCAGATACCCAACAGCGTGCCCGACACCCTCGCCGCTTCCCTCAACGTTCCACGCTCCGAAGAGCAGTACTGGAAGGAGAAGACGATCAAGTGTGCCGAATAGTCAACGTTCCACCCATGAGCAACCACCGTCGAACGTTTGCCGACGTTATGGCCCTGGACCACCAAGCAAGCTTGGCGGCCTAGATGCTCCTTAGAAAGGAGGTGATCCAGCCGCACCTTCCGGTACGGCTACCTTGTTACGACTTCGTCCCAATCGCCAGTCCCACCTTCGACAGCTCCCTCCCACAAGGGGTTGGGCCACCGGCTTCGGGTGTTACCGACTTTCGTGACGTGACGGGCGGTGTGTACAAGGCCCGGGAACGTATTCACCGCAGCAATGCTGATCTGCGATTACTAGCAACTCCAACTTCATGGGGTCGAGTTGCAGACCCCAATCCGAACTGAGACCGACTTTTTGAGATTCGCTCCACCTTGCGGTATCGCAGCTCATTGTATCGGCCATTGTAGCACGTGTGCAGCCCAAGACATAAGGGGCATGATGACTTGACGTCGTCCCCACCTTCCTCCGAGTTGACCCCGGCGGTCTCCTGTGAGTCCCCATCACCCCGAAGGGCATGCTGGCAACACAGAACAAGGGTTGCGCTCGTTGCGGGACTTAACCCAACATCTCACGACACGAGCTGACGACAGCCATGCACCACCTGTACACCGACCACAAGGGGGACCCTGTCTCCAGGGTTTTCCGGTGTATGTCAAGCCTTGGTAAGGTTCTTCGCGTTGCGTCGAATTAAGCCACATGCTCCGCTGCTTGTGCGGGCCCCCGTCAATTCCTTTGAGTTTTAGCCTTGCGGCCGTACTCCCCAGGCGGGGAACTTAATGCGTTAGCTGCGGCACCGACGACGTGGAATGTCGCCAACACCTAGTTCCCACCGTTTACGGCGTGGACTACCAGGGTATCTAATCCTGTTCGCTCCCCACGCTTTCGCTCCTCAGCGTCAGTAATGGCCCAGAGATCCGCCTTCGCCACCGGTGTTCCTCCTGATATCTGCGCATTTCACCGCTACACCAGGAATTCCGATCTCCCCTACCACACTCTAGCCTGCCCGTATCGACTGCAGACCCGGGGTTAAGCCCCGGGCTTTCACAACCGACGTGACAAGCCGCCTACGAGCTCTTTACGCCCAATAATTCCGGACAACGCTTGCGCCCTACGTATTACCGCGGCTGCTGGCACGTAGTTAGCCGGCGCTTCTTCTGCAGGTACCGTCACTTTCGCTTCTTCCCTGCTGAAAGAGGTTTACAACCCGAAGGCCGTCATCCCTCACGCGGCGTCGCTGCATCAGGCTTTCGCCCATTGTGCAATATTCCCCACTGCTGCCTCCCGTAGGAGTCTGGGCCGTGTCTCAGTCCCAGTGTGGCCGGTCGCCCTCTCAGGCCGGCTACCCGTCGTCGCCTTGGTGAGCCATTACCTCACCAACAAGCTGATAGGCCGCGGGCTCATCCTTCACCGCCGGAGCTTTTAACCACCGTCCAGGAGGACGGAAGTGTTATCCGGTATTAGACCCCGTTTCCAGGGCTTGTCCCAGAGTGAAGGGCAGATTGCCCACGTGTTACTCACCCGTTCGCCACTAATCCACCCCGAAGGGCTTCATCGTTCGACTTGCATGTGTTAAGCACGCCGCCAGCGTTCGTCCTGAGCCAGGATCAAACTCTCCGTGAATGTTTCCCCGTGATCGGGGTGACACCACGAGAGCGGACCAGACAGGAGGAATAGTCCCGTCCGGTCACAGCGTCCTCGCTGTGTTTATTTCAAAGGAACCTCGCCCCAACCATCAGATGACGGCCGGAGACGGGGTAATCAACATATCTGGCGTTGACTTTTGGCACGCTGTTGAGTTCTCAAGGAACGGACGCTTCCTTTGTACTCACCCGAGAGACTCTCTCGCGGCTTTCCTCCGGGCGCTTCCCTTCGGTCTTGCTGTCTTGCGTTTCCGACTCTATCAGATCTCTCCGATCCGATTTCCTCGGGGGTTTTGCTTTTTACCGCTCTTGCTTCCGGAATTCCGCTTTTCGCGGTCTCCCTTCGGCGATTCCGAACTCTATCAGTGTTTTTCCGGCCCTCTAACCAGGCATCCGCAGACATGCGAAAGCTGAGCAAAGTTAAGGTTGACTTGATAGAAGCTGCCGGGCCAACGGACGTTCGAAGACGTCGGTCCGTCCCAGGCAGGGGTACGACAGTACATGGGGGTCAGGGTGCGGCGCAAATCGTTTGCCGGGCGCCCCTACGTCAGCCAACCGGTACCTCTGGTGCGGAACCGGGACTTTTTATGACTTACGCTTCTGAACAGTACGCCTTTGCACAGTACGCCGTCCAGCACAACCGTGACGGCGCTCAAGAATCTCCGCCCCCTGGGAGGCTTGCCATGACCAGTGTGTCGTCCCCTCTTGTAGGACGCGCCATCGGGCTCTCCACCGTGCCTGACCCGGTGTTCTCCGGCGCCATGGTCGGCCCCGGCACCGCCATCGACCCCGTCCGTGAGCCCTCCGAGGCCGTCGCTCCCGTGGACGGCATCGTCGTCTCCCTGCACCCGCATGCCTTCGTCGTCGTGGACGACCAGGGGCACGGTGTGCTGACGCACCTGGGCATCGACACCGTCCAGCTCAACGGTGAGGGCTTCGAGCTGCTCGTCAACAAGGGCGACACCGTTCAGCGCGGCCAGGCCGTGGTCCGCTGGAACCCGGCCGCGGTCGAGGAGGCCGGCAAGTCGCCGGTGTGCCCGGTCGTCGCGCTCGAGGCCAGCGCCGAGTCACTGTCGGACGTCGTCGAGGATGGCGACGTCGCGGCTGGGGACCTTCTCTTCAGCTGGAAGTGACGGACGTCCGTTCGCGGACTGCCGGCAGCAGCACAACCAACGCGGCGGCTCGGGCCGCCGCACTATCGGAGACGGTGAGATGGAGACAACGCTTCGCGGCGTCGGTGTGAGCCACGGTGTGGCGATCGGCGAGGTCCGGCACATGGGGACCGCCGTGCTCGAGCCGCCGGCCAAGCAGATTCCGCCGGAGGAGGCCGAGCGCGAACAGGGGCGCGCCCGCCAGGCCGTCGAGGCTGTCGCGGCGGACCTGATCGCCCGCGGCAATCTGGCCGGTGGCGAGGCGCAGATGGTGCTCGAGGCCCAGGCCATGATCGCTCAGGACCCTGAGCTGATCGCCGACGTCGACCGCCGGATCACGGTCGGCAGTTCGGCGGAGCGGGGTATCTACGACGCCTTCTCGCACTACCGCGAGCTTCTCGCGGGTGCCGGCGAGTACATGGCGGGCCGGGTCGCGGACCTCGACGATGTGCGGAATCGTATCGTCGCCCGTCTGCTCGGGGTTCCCATGCCCGGCGTGCCGGACAGCGACAAGCCGTACGTGCTCATCGCCCGTGACCTCGCCCCCGCCGACACCGCGCTGCTCGACCCCGCGCTCGTGCTCGGCTTCGTGACCGAGGAGGGCGGGCCGACCAGCCACAGCGCCATCCTCGCGCGCGCTCTTGGTGTGCCCGCTGTCGTGGCGCTGCCGGGCGCCGGAGAGCTGGCGGAGGGCACCGTCGTCGCCGTCGACGGCAGCACGGGCGAGATCTTCGTCGACCCGACCGCGGAGAAGCGGGCCGCCCTTGAGGCGTCCGCCGCCGAGCGCAAGGCCGCGCTGTCCGCTTCGACCGGGCCCGGCGCCACGTCGGACGGGCACAAGGTGCCGCTGCTCGCCAACATCGGTGGCCCGGCGGACGTTCCCGCCGCCGTCGAGGCGGGTGCCGAGGGCGTCGGTCTCTTCCGCACCGAGTTCCTCTTCCTCGACGACAGCAAGCAGGCGCCGTCGGAGGAGAAGCAGGTCGAGGCGTACCGCCAGGTGCTCGAGGCCTTCCCCGAGGGCCGGGTCGTCGTGCGCGTGCTCGACGCCGGCGCCGACAAGCCGCTCGACTTCCTGACCCCGGCCGACGAGCCCAACCCGGCTCTGGGCGTGCGGGGGCTGCGCTCCCTCCTCGACCACCCCGAGGTCCTGCGTACGCAGCTGACTGCGCTGGCGAAGGCCGTCGAGGGGCTGCCGGTCTATCTCGAGGTCATGGCTCCGATGGTGGCCGACCGGTCCGACGCCAAGGCGTTCGCCGACGCCTGCCGCGAGGCCGGTCTGCAGGCCAAGTTCGGTGCGATGGTCGAGATTCCGTCCGCCGCGCTGCGTGCCCGCTCGGTGCTGCAGGAGGTCGAGTTCCTCTCGCTCGGCACCAACGACCTGGCCCAGTACACCTTCGCGGCCGACCGTCAGGTCGGTGCCGTGTCGCGGCTGCAGGACCCGTGGCAGCCCGCGCTGCTCGATTTGGTCGCGCTGTCCGCCGAGGCGGCCAAGGCCGAGGGCAAGAGCTGTGGCGTCTGCGGTGAGGCCGCGTCCGACCCGCTCCTCGCCTGTGTGCTGACCGGTCTGGGTGTCACCTCCCTCTCCATGGGTGCCGCCTCGATCCCCTACGTCCGCGCAACGCTCGGCAAGCACACGCTGGCCCAGTGCGAGCGGGCGGCCGCCGCCGCCCGCGCCGCGGACTCCGCCGACGAGGCGCGTGCCGCCGCGCAGGCCGTCCTGTCCGGCGAGTAGGCGACGAGCCGCAGCCCGGCCGGCCCACAGGGCTCCGGGCCGCGGGCTCTTCTGAGGGCGCTTCACCTTCGGGTGGGGCGCCCTCAGCGCTGTCGTCGCTGTCGTCGCTGTCGTCGCTGTCGTCGCTGTCGTCGCTGTCGTCGCTGTCGTCGCTGTCGTCGCTGTCGTCGCTGTCGTCGCTGTCAGCGGGTCTGTACTTGCCTGCGGTTCAGTGGCAGTCGCGGCCCTCCAAGGCGGCGAGGCCCTCCACTTCGGGCGCTGTGCAGTACTCGACACCCGGTTCGGGTGCGGTCAGGTCGCCGGAGACCGTGTCGGTGCAGTACGCGTCGAAGACCTGGGCGGCGGTCAGCTGCTGGAGGCGTTTCTCCTTCAGGCGCCAGCCGTAGACGCGGGCGCTGTGGTCCACGGTGGTCCGGACGACCAGGGCGCAGGGGGTGTCGGTGACGAGGGCGAGCGCCATGACGGTCGTCAGTTCCATCGCCGACGTCTCGTCGAGACGGACGGTGCCGGGTGTCCGGGCGTCGATGTGGAGTACCGCGAACAGCGTCTGCTGCCCGGTGGGGACGCTGCACACCCAGTGGTGGAGGCCGTCCCCGATGGTGTCGACGGCTCGCGCCACCAGGTACGAGGCGCGGGCGAAGGCGGTGCGGCCGATGTCCTCGCCGCAAGCCGGGCAGGGGCCGGTGCGGGCGAGGACGGAGGAGGCGTACTCCCAGGTCGCCCGGCGGACGGCTTCTTCGACGAGCCGGGGCACGAGATCGGCGAGGGGTTGTCCCTCGTACGGGAGCGAGGGACCTGTCGACGCCAGTTCCGCGGTGAAGCGGGTGCGGCTGGTCGGGGTGTCGGGTTCGAGGCCCCCGTCCGCGCAGAACTCGGCGTACTCGTCGGGGTCGAAGAGGGCGACGGTGGTGTGGCCGCCCGTCGCCGCCAGGGATTTGAGCAGGGACTCGACCTGGCGCAGGTACGCCGTGTGGTCGTCGAAGGTGAAGCTGCGGTAGCGCCGCATCCGCGTGAAGTCGTGTTCGTCGGCGAGCAGGCCGATGGTTCCCGCGATCTCGCGGCGCAGGATGGTCCGGGTGCTGGTCGTCCGGCCGTGCTGGGTGTTCGTCATGATTCCCCCTGAGTGCGCTCGTCGATCGATGCTCACTCAGAGTAATCGGCGGCAATGACAACGGCCCCGGGGCGGGCCTGACCAGGCCGGACGCCGCTCGGCCGTCAGGCTCGTCCGCGGGCGATCTCCTCGTAGAACCGGAGCAGTTCGAGGTTGTCGATGGAGCCGGGGTTGACCGCCTTCTCCAGCGGGGTGCCCTGGAGCAGTCGCTTGACCGGGACCTCGATGCGCTTGCCGGTCAGGGTGTGCGGGACGCCGGGGGCTTCGATGATCTCGTCGGGGACGTGCCTCGGGGAGAGCTGTTCGCGGATGACCTGCTTGATGCGGGCGCGCAGGTCGTCGTCGAGGGTGGCGCCGGGGGCGAGGTGGACGAAGAGGGGCATCCAGTAGCCACCGTCGGGCTGTTCGAGGCCGATGACGAGGGACTCGCGGATCTCGGGGAGGCGTTCGACGGCTTCGTAGATGTCGGCGGAGCCCATGCGGACACCCTGGCGGTTGAGGGTGGAGTCGGAGCGGCCGTGGATGACGACGGAGCCGCGGGAGGTGAGGGTGATCCAGTCGCCGTGGCGCCAGGCGCCGGGGTAGGTGTCGAAGTAGCTGTCGTGGTAGCGGCTGCCGTCGGGGTCGTTCCAGAAGCGGATCGGCATGGACGGCATGGGGTTGGTGACGACGAGTTCGCCGACCTCGTCGGTGAGGTCGTTGCCTTCGGGGTCCCAGGCACGCAGGTCCGTGCCGAGGCCGGGGGCCTGGAGCTCGCCGATGTGGACGGGGAGGGTGGGCACGGCTCCCGCGAAGCAGGAGCAGACGTCGGTGCCCCCGCTGACGGAGGCGGTCCAGAGGTCGGCGCGGACCTCGTCGTGGAGCCAGCGGAAACCGTCGGGCGGGAGCGGGGAGCCGGTGGTGGCCACGCACTTCACGCGCGTGAGGTCGTAGTCGCGGGAAGGGTGCACGCCGGCCTTGCGGCAGGCCATGACGTACGCGGCGGAGGTGCCGTACAGGGTGGCTCCGGTGCGTTCGGCGATGGCCCATTGCGCGCCGGTGTCGGGAAAGCCGGGGCTGCCGTCGTACGTGACGATCGTGGTGCCGGTCAGGAGGCCGGAGACGAGGAAGTTCCACATCATCCAGCCGGTGGAGGTGTACCAGAAGAACCGGTCGTCGGGGCCGAGGTCGCAGTGCAGGCCGAGCTGTTTGAGGTGCTCGACGAGGATGCCGCCCTGGGACTGGACGATGGCCTTGGGCAGGCCGGTGGTGCCGGAGGAGTAGAGCACCCAGAGGGGGTGGTCGAAGGGCACCTCTTCGTAGACGGGCGCCACGTCGGCGGAGGTGAGGGCCGACCATTCGAGGGCGCCTTGCGGGGCGTCGGTGCCCAGCAGGGGGATGTGCACCACTGCGCGCAAGGAGGGCAGTTCGGTGCGGAGTTCCGCGACGGTGTCACGGCGGTCGTGCTCCTTGCCCCCGTAGCGGTAGCCGTCGACGGTGAACAGGACGACGGGTTCGACCTGCTGGAAGCGGTCGAGGACGCTGCGGGCACCGAAGTCGGGCGCGCAGGACGTCCAGACGGCGCCGACGGCCGCGGTGGCCAGGAGGGCGACGACGGCTTCGGGGATGTTGGGCAGGTAGCCGCTGACTCGGTCGCCGGGGCGGACGCCCAGGGCGCGCAGTTCGGCGGCGAGCGAGCCGACCTGGCCGCGCAGCTCCGCCCAGGTGACGGGGCGGAGCTCGTGCGTCTCGTCCGTGTGGAGGATGGCGGGGGTGTCCGCGCGCGCGGGGTCGTCGGCGGTGCGCAGGGCGTGGGCCGCGTAGTTCAGGGTGGCGCCGGGGAACCATTCGGCGCCGGGCATGGCGCGGCTGCCCAGCACGCGCGCGTAGGGGTGGGTGAAGCGCACGTCGAAGAAGTCGGTGACGGCTTTCCAGAAGGTGTCGAGCTCCGTGACGGACCAGCGGTGCAGGGCCTCGTAGCCGCCGTCCGCGGGTGCGCCGTACCGGTCTGCGGCCCAGGCCTGGAACCGGGTGATCCGCGCGTCGGCGATCTGCTGCGGTCCGGGCCGCCAGAGCGGCGAGGGGTTCGCTGTGGTCATGGTGCGGCTCCTGGAGAGTACGCGGCGTGTGCGTCCTGTGCGCGCACGGGCTGGGGTGTGCGCGTGACGCGGCTGAGAGGACGATGTCATGTGATCGATTGCGGCACCAGGGTGTCCGCCACACAGTGCGGCTCGTGAGGATGTGCGGTGGCCACGGGTGAACGGGAGTTGAACGCGGCCCGCGCGCGCGTCGGCGAGTGGCAGGGTGAGCGGCATGGACGGTGGTGGCCTGGTGCGCTCGGTGAAGGTGTTCTCCCTGCTGGGGCCGGTCCAGGGGGTGCGGGCCGTGGGGGCGGCGTGGCGGCGGCGCCGGGCGGACTCCGCGGGCCTCGCCCGCCGGGGGCCGGAGCGGGCGCGGGTGCCGGGGAGCGTGGTCGGGGCGGAGCCCGCGCCGGGTGGCGGTCTGGTGCGTTTCGAGCGGTCGCGGCTGCTGGTCAGGGTGACGGTGAGCGGTGCCGTGTTCCTGGGGTGGGACGGGGCCGAGCCGGCGCCGTCCTACGGTGTCGCGGGGCGGTGTCCCGAGGCGGACGCGCGTGCCGTTCTGGAGCCGGACAAGGACGGCGGCTGGCGGGTGGTGTCCGAGCGGGCGACCGTGGCGGTGTCACGGCACGGCGCTGTCACGGTGTGCACGCCTGGTGGGGTGCTGTTGCGGCGTGCGCTGCCGCCGCGCTGGTGGGAGCCGGTGGGTGGCGGGGAGGCCCGGTGGGTGCAGCGCTCCGAGGTGGCGGCGGACGCGCGGTTCTTCGGGCTCGGGGGGCGTGCGGAGGGTCCGCGGCTGCGGGACGGGACGTACGCCCTGTGGAACAGCGACCCGGGCGATGTGCCCGGATCGGCGGACGCGTCGTCGTCGGTGGGGATGCCGGTGCAACTGGTGGTCGCGGACGCGGGCACGCATCTGGTGTTCCACGACACCACGTGGGACGGCACGGTGAAGCTGCGGGAGGGGCGCGAGGGCGCGGGTTCCGGGCACGACCGGCCGGGCACGAGCGAGCTGCGGACGGGCGGCCCGTTGCGCTGCTGGGTGGTGGTGGGCACGCCCGCGCGTGTGCTGCATACGTGGACGCGGCTGACGGGGGCTCCCGCGGTGCCGCCGTCATGGGCTTTGGGTCACCACTACGCGCGCGGGGATCTCGACGCCGAGGAGGAAGTGGGCCGGGTCGTCGACAGGTTCGAGAGGCTTCGTCTGCCCTTGGCGGCCGTGCATGGGGAGATTGAGCGTCCTGGGGCTCGATGGGCCGAGGAGGTGCGGGAGGACCGGGTGCGGCTGGTGGCCGAGGTCATCCCGCAGGTGGAGGCCGTGGCCAGCAATGCGGTGTTCGACAGTGGGCGGGCGATCGACACCTTTGTGCGCGACGCGTCCGGGCGCCGGGTGCGTGGGCGCGTGGGGACGGTGTGGTCGGTCTGTCCGGACTTCACGTCGGAGAAGGTCCGGAAGTGGTGGGGCGGTCTCTACGAGGAGCGGGTGGCGCAGGGCTTCTCGGGGTTCTGGCACGCCATGCGCGCGCCCGCGTCGTTCCCCCTCTCGGCCCGGTACGCGCTGGAAGGGCGAGGCGGCGACCATCGCGAGGCGCACAACGTGTACGCCCTGTGCATGGCCCGCGCCGCGTATGAGGGGCTACGCGAACTGCGCCCGCAGGAACGGCCTTTCGTGGTCGGCCGGGGCGGCTGGGCGGGCACGCAGCGCTACGGCGGGGCGTGGTGCGGCGATGACGTGCCGGCCGGCTGGTCCGGGCTGCGCGCCTCGCTGGCCCTGGTGATCGGGCTCGGGCTGTGCGGGATCCCGTACGCGGGAGCGGATGTGAGCGGCGCCGACGAGGAGCCGTCGCCGGAGCTTTTCGTGCGCGGGGTCCAGTTGGGCGCCTGTCTGCCGTTGTTCCGTACGCGGTCGGCGTCGCGGGTGGGGCGGCGGGAGCCGTGGGGCGTCGGTGACGAGGCGCTCGCCCACGCGCGCGTGGCGCTTCAGGGACGGCGGCGTCTCGCGCCGTACTTCATGTCGCTCGCGCACGTGGCCCGGCAGACGGGTGCTCCGTACGTGCGGCCCTTGTGGTGGGGTGCTCCGGAGGACCGTGGCCTGCGGGACTGCGGGGACGCCTTCTTCCTGGGCGACTGTCTGATCGTGGCTCCGGTGCTGGAGCCCGGGGTGGAGCGCAGGAGCGTACGGCTGCCCGAGGGGCGGTGGCACGACACGGCGACCGGCGCGGTGTTCGACGGTCCGGGGCCGGTGACGGTCGACGCTCCCCTGTCGCGGATTCCGGTGCTCGCGCGCGCGGGCGCGGTCGTGCCCGTACGGGGTGAGGGCGGTGGGACCGAGCTGGAGGTGTGGGGTCCGGAGGCGGGGCGTGCGGGCGGTGGCCTGGTCGTGCCCGACATGGGCGACGGGTGGGAGGAGCCGAAGGCCGAGCGGTACCGCGTGCACTGGCGCGAGGGGCGGGTGGTCGTGGAGGGGAACGGCGGCGATGGGAGGCCGCCGTACCCCGTGCGGCTGCGTGGTCTCTGAGGGCGCGTCTCAGCGGGGGGCGGGGACGGTCACAAGGGACGCGCGTAACGACCCTCGAACCATGCCTTGACGGCCACCGTGTGGAGCGGGAAGGCGAGTTCGGCCGGGTGGCGCAGGAGGTGCCAGCCTTCCGTCTCGTCCGTAGCGGCGCTGTCGGGCAGCTGGTCCGCCGGACGTTCGGGCAGGAGACCGAAGAGCAGGAGGTGGCCGTCGGGGGCGCTCATGGCGTCCACGAGGCGCACGTCGCGGCCGGCCGCGTCGATGCCGGTCTCCTCCTTCAGCTCGCGGACGACGGCGTGGCGCCAGTCCTCGCGGTTGTCGATGAAGCCGCCTGGCAGAGCGGCCTCCCCGCGCGCGGGGGCGATGCTGCGGGTGATCACGACCAGTGCCGTGCCGGCCGTGTCGTACACGGGCTGCAGGGCGATCGCGACGGGCAGCGGGTTCCGGTAGGCGACGGTCTCGCATGCCGGGCAGGTGCGCGGCCAGCCGTGCACCTCGTTCCCGTAGGCGGCTCCACAGCTCGAACAGTGGGAATCCGGAACGGGGTTGACCATGGGGTGGGTTTCTTCGGACACGGCGCGGACTGTATCCGATCACCCGGGCACGGTCTTCCCCGGAGGGGTCGGCTCCTGATAGACGCAGGGACCATGACCACAACCGTCACCGCACTGCGCAGACTCGCCGCCATGGTTTCCGCCGCACTGCTGGGCGTGGCCGCCGCTCCGGCGACCGCACAGGCCGCGCCCGAACCGAAGGCGCCCAAGGGCTTCGTGGCGCTCAGCGACGTCGATCCCACGATCATCCAGGAGATGCGCTACTTCACGGAGCACGACTTCGTGGGCGAGCGGATCGACGGCTACAAGAAGCCGATGTGCATCCTTACGCGGCCTGCCGCGAAGGCTCTGCACAAGGCGCAGCTCGGACTCCTGAAGCAGGGTTACTCGCTGAAGGTGTACGACTGCTACCGGCCGCAGCGGGCCGTCGACCACTTCGTCCGGTGGGCCGAGGACCTGGGCGACCAGCGGATGAAGGCGGAGTTCTATCCGCGGGTCGACAAGACGCGGTTGTTCGCGGACGGCTACATCGCCGAGAAGTCGGGGCACAGCCGGGGCTCCACGGTCGATCTGACCGTCGTGAAGCTGCCGGCCCGCCCCGCGCGCGCGTACGTGCCCGGAGAGTCGCTCACGCCCTGTTACGGGCCCAAGAAGGAGCGGTTCCCCGACAATTCCGTCGACATGGGCACCGGGTTCGACTGCTTCGACACGCTCGCGCACACGGATGATCCGCGCATCAAGGGCGTGCAGCGGGCCAACCGGGATCTGCTGCGCAACGCGCTGTCGGGGCAGGGGTTCGTGAATCTCCCTGAGGAGTGGTGGCACTTCACGCATTTGGCGAGTCAGGGCGACGTGTACTACGACTTCCCGGTGAGCCGCCGATCCCTCACGTCCTAGCCGGACGAGTCGGCCGATCGAAAACTGGCCACGATCTGGCGTGCGTACTGATCATCCGGGCCTAGGTCTTGGACCGCTTGATCGGCCTCATGCATCCGACTCGTCTCGCACAGCAGGTGAATGAGGGTATAGAGGGCATGGCGATCGCCCTCTCTGGCGCGGTTACGGAGTGCCGTTCCCATCCTCCGCTGGCGGAGCGCTCTGTTGAGCCTCCGCCGCGCGTGGACATCAGTGATTGCGCGCTCCGTAAGCTCCGAGAACCGATCCGCCCGCGCCAGCAGATCCATGTGCCACAGGTGGCTGTCATGCCTGGAGGGATCGGCGGAGAAGCACTCCGCGTGGGCGCTCACCAGCGCGATGGCCATGTTCCAGTCGCGGCGTCGTTCCGCCGCTTGAGCTACCTCGAACCACTCCACGCGACGAGTATCACCCAGCGCGGGAGAGCGGGGCCCTCCGGCGAGGAGTGGCCGGGATCGCTACAGGTGAGCCGCTGCCTGCTGACGAGCGACTGAAGAGAAGGACTGTGGCACTACACCTACAAGCCCGAGCTCTTCCCCGACACCTACTTCGACTTCCCGGTCTCCCGGCGGTCGCTTGCGGGGCGGTGAACCGGAGGGCGCGGCCGGAAACACCCCCGTCGGATCCCGGTCGCGCCCTCACGGAATAGACGGACGCACAGGAGGCGCACATGGTTCTGCGCGACACCTGACGACGTTCGGCCGACCGTGGCACACTTCTGACGTTCCGTCAGGTCGGGCGCCGGGGAGGAATTGTGGCGCGAACGCGTACGCCTGTCGTCGCCGATTGGTTCACGGGCGAAGGGCAGGAGTTCTGTCTGCTGGGCACGCGGTGCTCGGCCTGCGGGTCGGTGTTCTTCCCCCGTGAGGACTCGGCGTGCCGCAACCCGGGGTGCGCGGGCGGTGAGCTCGTCGAGGTGCCGTTGTCGCGGCGGGGGCGGGTGTGGTCGTACACCGACGCGCGCTACCGGCCGCCCGAACCGTATGTCTCGGACCGGGAACTTCCGTGGCAGCCGTACACGTTGATCGCTGTGGAGCTCGCGGCAGAGCGCATCGTGGTGCTCGGCCAGGGGGCTCCAGGGGTCTCCGTGACCGATCTGGAGGTCGGCATGGAGGTGGAGGTCGTACCGGGGGTGCTCGGCGAGGAGGGGGACGAGGAGACGGGCACGGCCTTCACGACGTGGCACTGGCGGCCGACGGGGGTGGCGGGATGACGGGGGACGTGGCGGTGCTCGGCGCGGGCATGCATCCCTGGGGCAAGTGGGGGCGGAGCTTCGTCGAGTACGGCGTTGCGGCGGCGCGGGCGGCTCTCGCCGACGCGGGCGTGGAGTGGCGTGACGTGGACTCCGTGGTCGGCGCGGACACCGTGCGCGGCGGATACCCCGGCTATGTGGCGGGGGCGACGTTCGCCAAGGCGCTCGGGTGGCAGGGCGCTCGGGTGACCAGCGTGTACGCGGCCTGCGCGTCGGGGGCGCAGGCGGTGCAGGCGGCGCGGGCACAGATCCTCGCGGGGCTCGCCGAGGTCGTCCTGGTGGTGGGGGCGGACGCCGCGCCCAAGGGCTTCTTCCGTCCGGCGGGCGGGGAGCGGCCCGACGACCCGGACTGGTTGCGCTTCCGGGTGCTCGGGGCGACGAACCCGACGTACTTCGGGCTCTACGCGCGGCGCCGCATGGCTGTGCACGGGGACACGCTGGAGGACTTCGCGCAGGTCAAGGTGAAGAACGCGGCCTGTGGTGCGCTCAATCCGAACGCGCGCTACCGGACGGCGGTGACGGCCGAGGAGGTCGCCGGGTCCGCCGTCGTGGCCGATCCGCTGCGGTTGCTGGAGATCTGCGCCACCTCGGACGGGGGCGCGGCGCTGGTGCTGTCCAGCATGGAGTTCGCGCGGAGGCACCGGGTCACGGCGCCGGTCCGCGTCCGGGCGGTCTCCACGGTGACGCCGACGTATCCGGCCACGGTGCTCGACCTTCCGGACATCGCCACGGACTCGGCGGCGGGCGTCGAACCGGAGGGGCCGGGTTTCCGGGCCTCCATCGCGCGTGCCGCCTACGAGGAGGCGGGGATCGGCCCCCGGGACCTGTCCCTCGCCGAGGTCTACGACCTGTCGACGGCGCTCGAGCTGCAGTGGTACGAGGATCTCGGGCTGTGCGGCGAGGGCGAGGGCGCCAAGCTGCTCCGCGAGGGCGCGACCACGCTCGGCGGCCACATACCGGTGAACGCCAGTGGCGGGCTCGCCTCCTTCGGGGAGGCGGTTCCGGCGCAGGCGATCGCGCAGGTCTGCGAGCTGACGTGGCAGCTGCGGGGAGAGGCCGGGGCGCGGCAGGTGGCGGGGGCGCGGGTCGGGATGACCGCCAATCAGGGGCTGTTCGGGCACGGGTCGGCGGTCGTCGTGGTGCGCTGATCCACTGCGTGCGCCGGCCCGACATCCGTACCGTGCCGTTCCTCAATCCCCTTTCGCATGGCGGGATTTGAGGCGCTGCGCCCTCCCCTCAACCGTTGCCGTCCGCGACCTTGACGCTCCAGTACGGCCGGTGAACACTTCCGGTGTCAGTCGGCATCGCCGCATGTCGGCCCTTCGTTCACGGGCCACTCCCCCACGATCGGCGGCAGTGCGGGCACGCTTGTCACGGACGCCGGGCGGGCGCGGGACGCTCCGCCGCCGGCCGAAGTCGCCGGAACCAGCCATGGGATACGCACCCTGCACGGAGGACCGGGGCGAGGGCCCCGGGCGAGGGCCTAGGAGCCGCCATGAGCAATGGAGACATCTTCGTAGGTGAGGTCATCGGCACCGCCATCCTGATCCTGTTCGGCGCGGGCGTCTGCGCCGCCGTCACCCTCAAATACTCCAAGGCGAAGGCGTCCGGGTGGGTCGTCATCGCGTTCGGCTGGGGCTTCGGGGTCCTCGCGGGGGCGTACACGGCCGCGCCGCTCTCCGGCGGGCATCTGAACCCGGCCGTGACGCTCGGCATCGCCGTCGACACCGGCAAGTGGGACAAGGTCTGGGTCTATCTGTGCGGCCAGATGGTCGGGGCGATGCTGGGAGCCGTCCTCGCGTACCTGGTGTATCTCGCGCAGTTCAACGCCAATGTGAGCGCGGGCGCGAAGCCGGGGGCGCAGGGCGCGCAGGAGTCGGCGGGCGCCGTGGAGGGCGGCGGTCCGGTGCCCACACTGGGGATCTTCTCCACGATCCCGGAGATCCGGAACCCTGTCGCGAACCTGATCACGGAGGTCATCGCGACGATCGCCCTGGTCCTGCCCATCCTCGCGTTCGGTCTGACCAAGGGCCTGGGCGAGTCCGGCATGACGGTGCTGCTCGTGTCGCTGGTCGTCGTCGGCATCGGCCTGTCGCTCGGCGGGCCCACGGGCTACGCGATCAACCCCGCCCGTGACCTGGGGCCGCGCATCGTCCACCAGTTCCTGCCCATTCCGAACAAGGGCACGTCCGACTGGGGTTACGCCCTCGTCCCGGTGGTCGGACCGCTGATCGGCGGGGCGCTGGCGGGGCTCATCTACAACGCAGCGTTCTGAGCACGTCACCACTCGTACGCACGCCGTCTTCTCACGAAGGGGTAGCCATGCCCGACAACTCCGTGAAGTACGTCGCCGCCATCGACCAGGGCACCACGTCGAGCCGCTGCATCATCTTCAACCAGGACGGCGAGATCGTCGCCGTCGACCAGCGCGAGCACCGGCAGATCTTCCCGAAGCCCGGCTGGGTGGAGCACGACGCCACCGAGATCTGGTCCAAGGTCCAGGCCGTGGTGGCGGGCGCGATCGCCAAGGCGGGCCTGCGACCCGACCAGCTCAGCGCGCTCGGCATCACCAACCAGCGCGAGACGACGGTCCTGTGGGACCGGGCGACCGGCAAACCCGTGCACAACGCGATCGTGTGGCAGGACACCAGGACCTCCGCGCTCTGCAAGGAACTGGGCGGCACGGACGGCCAGGACCGGTTCCGCGAGCAGACGGGACTGCCGCTGGCCAGCTACTTCTCCGGGCCGAAGGCGGCCTGGCTGCTCGACAACGTGCCGGGCCTGCGGGCGCGCGCCGAGCGCGGCGAGATCGCGTTCGGCACGATGGACTCGTGGCTGATCTGGAATCTGACGGGCGGCACCGACGGCGGCGTCCATGTCACGGACGTCACCAATGCCGGGCGCACCATGCTGATGAACCTGGAGACGCTGCAGTGGGACCCGACGATCCTGTCGGCGATGAACGTGCCGCAGGCGGTGCTCCCGGAGATCCGCTCCTCGGCCGAGGTGTACGGCACGGCGGTGGGCCAGCTCTCCGGGGTGCCGGTCGCGTCCGCCCTCGGCGACCAGCAGGCGGCCGTGTTCGGGCAGGCGTGCTACGACACCGGGACGGCGAAGAACACGTACGGGACGGGCAGCTTCCTGCTGCTCAACACGGGGAACCGGCCGGTCCCGTCGAAGAACGGGCTGCTCACCACCATGGGCTACAAGATCGGCTCCGAGGCGCCGGTGTACTGCCTGGAAGGGGCCATCGCGATCACCGGCGCCCTGGTGCAGTGGTTCCGTGACCAGCTCGGCATCATCAGGACGGCCGACGAGATCGAGACCCTTGCGGCGAGCGTCGACGACAACGGCGGGGCGTACATCGTGCCGGCGTTCTCCGGCCTGTTCGCGCCGTACTGGCGCTCCGACGCGCGCGGTGTCGTCACGGGCCTGACCCGGTACGTCACCAAGGGGCACCTGGCGCGCGCCGTCCTGGAGGCGACGAGCTGGCAGACCCGCGAGGTCGTCGACGCCATGTACCAGGACTCCGGGGTGCGGATCACGACCCTGAAGGTCGACGGCGGCATGACGAAGAACAACCTCCTCATGCAGCACCAGGCGGACGTCCTCGGGGTGCCCGTCATCAGGCCCAGGGTGTCCGAGACGACGTGCCTGGGCGCCGCGTACGCCGCCGGGCTCGCCACGGGCGTGTGGAACGACCTGGACGAGCTGAAGGCCCACTGGCAGCGGGACGCGGAGTGGACGCCGTCGATGGACGAGCGGGCCAGGGAGGCCGAGTTCCACAACTGGCGCAAGGCGGTGGAGAAGAGCTTCGGCTGGCACGAGGAGGCGGGCGCCGAAGGAGCCTAGGGCGGTACGGCGGTACGGCGGTACGGCGGTACGGGCGCGTAGCGGAGAAGTGGGCGGTACCGGCGTACGCGCGCGTAGCGGAGAAGAAGACGGCACGGGCGCGCGCGTAGGGGCGGAAGACGTCCCTACGCGCGCGTGCCGCACCGTACGGGTCAGGTCACCGCGGGCTGCCGTCGGCGTGCGGCCGTGTCCGCGGCGTGTTCGACGACGCGGATCAGGACGTCCTTGACGGAGCCCTTGTCGCGGGCGTCGCCGAGGACGACGGGCACGCTGTCGTCCAGGTCGAGCGCCTGCCGCACCGAGTCGGCGGGGTAACGGTCGGCTCCGTCGAAGCAGTTGACGCCGACCACGAAGGGGATGGAGCGCCGCTCGAAGTAGTCGACGGCGGCGAAGCAGTCCTCCAGGCGGCGGGTGTCCGCGAGGACGACGGCGCCGAGGGCGCCGGTGGCCAGCTCGTCCCACAGGAACCAGAAACGGTCCTGCCCCGGCGTGCCGAAGAGGTAGAGGACGAGGTCCTCGCGGAGCGTGATGCGGCCGAAGTCCATGGCCACCGTGGTGGTGTGCTTGCCTTCCACGCCCTGGGTGTCGTCGACGGGCCGGCCGGCCTCGCTGAGCAGCTCCTCCGTGCGTAAGGGCCTGATCTCGCTGACCGCGCCGACCAGCGTGGTCTTGCCCACGCCGAAGCCG
This sequence comes from Streptomyces sp. SGAir0957, assembly GCF_043523415.1. Lineage (NCBI taxonomy): Bacteria > Bacillati > Actinomycetota > Actinomycetes > Kitasatosporales > Streptomycetaceae > Streptomyces > Streptomyces sp. SGAir0957. The sequence continues at coordinate 6,974,477 of NZ_CP027293.1, read as the reverse complement.
CCGGCCACCAGGATCTTGAGCGTGACGGGCTCGACGGGGCCCTTGCCGCGCTCGGATCGCCCGAAGATCATGGGTTGTCTCTCCTGCCTCACTACTGATGTCGCTGTGTGCTGTGCGCGCCGTTCCGGAGGGCCTTACAGAGCTCTGAGGCCGTCGATGACGTCGCGCAGGATGCTTTCGTCGGGCAGTTCCGCGGGCGGTACGGGACGGCTGACGTGGACCAGTTCGTCGTCTACGAGATCGCCGATGAGGACGCGGACCACGCCGACGGGCAGGTCGAGTTCCGCGGCGAGTTCGGCGACCGACTGCGGGGCGTCCTGACAGAGCCCGACGATGTCGACGTGCTCCGGCGACAGCGTCTGGTCGGCGACCGGGTCGTCGGCGCGGGACTCCGCGACGACGACCGCGATCAGGTCGAGGCGATGCTGGGCCGCGCTGCTGGTGCGGCCGCGTGTCATGGCGTACGGACGGACGACGGGTCCGGCCTCGTCGTCGAACCAGGCCTGTGTCTCCTGCGTCTCCTCACCGTCTGCGCTCATGCCGACCCACTACCCTCCGGCGGGCTGATCCGTGCGCGGGGCCGTCCCCAGATGTGCGCCCACCCGCTTGACCAGCAGTGTCATCTCGTAGGCGACAAGGCCGACATCGGAGTCCGCGTCGGACAGGACGGCGAGGCAGCTGCCGTCACCGGCGGCGGTGACGAACAGGAACGCCTCGTCGAGTTCGACGACGGTCTGACGGACGCCGCCCGCGTCGAAGTGGCGTCCGACGCCCTTGGCGAGGCTGTGGAACCCGGAGGCGACGGCGGCGAGATGCTCGCTGTCCTCCCGGCTCAGGTCCTTGGAGATCCCTGTCGGCAGTCCGTCCCCGGAGAGCACGAGCGCCTTGCGGATGCTGGCGACGCGCTCGACCAGGTCGTCCAGGAGCCAGTTGAGCTCCCTCGATCCACCGTTCGTGGTCTGCGCGGTGGCCTTCGGTGCGGTCATCGACCGTCCCCCTCAGAAGTCGTTCCCTGTGCTGTGCCGTCGGCGCCCTGGGCGCTCTCGGCGTTCTCCTCGCGGCCGCGCCGCCAGCCACGCTGGAGCGAGGCCATCCGGCTGCGTACCTCGTCGGCGTCCCGGTCGGCGGGCGATGCGGAGACTGTCTCGTCGCGGGCCTTCGCGCGGTTGCCGCGCAGGTCGGGCCCGTCCTTCAACTGCGGTGCAAGGTTCGCCTGCCGTACGCGCTTGGGCAGGCCCCCGAGTGTGGCGTCGGGCGCTGCGGTCTCGGCGGGCGCGGCCGGCTCGGCGGCACGCGCGCGCCTGCGCGGGAGGTCGGCCGGGGGCGCCGGGGTGAGGCCGCGGGGCCTCTCGGTGCCGTCGCGGTCGTGGCGCTCCCCCGGCTCCGTGGCGCCGCCCCGGTCGAGGGCGGCGGGCCGGGTGCGCGTGACGGGCCTGCCGTGCGAGCTGACGAGCTTGGGGGCGCGGCGGCGCGGCAGGGGCACGAGGCCCTCCGGGGCGGCGTCACGGCCGCCGCCACGGCCGTTCTCGGCGGTCGTGGGCTCGTCGGCCTGCTGGTGCTGTTCGCCGGGGAGGCCCGCGACGCGGCGGCGGGGGCGGAACAGCGCGCCGCGCTCGCTGTCCTCGTCGCCGAGGGCGCCCGGGAAGGCGGGCGTGTCCGAGGTGACCGGCGGCGCGTCCAGGGTGATGGGGCTGTCCAGCTCGACCGGGCCGCCGAGGACGGAGGCCGGGAGGCCGGGCAGGCCGTCGGAGGTGCCGAGGCCGGGCAGCGGCGCCTGGCGCGTCCCCTCGGGCCGGTCGAGGCGGAACCCGGCGCCCTCGGTGTCGGGGGCGTCCGTGAGCAGCGCCTCCGGGATGAAGACGACCGCGGTGGTGCCCCCGTACGGGGACGGCTGCAGGGAGACGCGGACGTTCTGCCGCTGGGCGAGGCGGCTGACGACGAAGAGGCCGAGACGGTCGGTGTCGGAGAGTTCGAACTCGGAGGTCTCGGCAAGGCGAAGATTGGCGTCCAGGAGGGCGTCGGCGGCCATGCCGAGGCCGCGGTCGTGGATCTCCAGGGTGAAGCCGTTGGCGACGCGCTCGCCGAGGACCTGGACGGCGGTGTGCGGGGGCGAGAACACCGTGGCGTTCTCCAGGAGTTCGGCCACCAGGTGGGTGAGGTCGGCGACGGCGGGCCCGGTCACCGCGATCCGCGGCAGCCGGCGCACCTCGATGCGCTCGTAGTCCTCGACCTCGGCGACGGAGGCCCGCACGATGTCCATGAGCTGCACGGGCTTGCGCCACTGGCGGGACGGCGCTGCCCCGGAGAGGATCACGAGACCCTCGGCATGGCGGCGCATACGGGTGGTCAGGTGGTCGAGCCGGAAGAGGTCGGCGAGTTCGTCGGTGTCGTCGGTCCTGCGCTCCATGGCGTCGAGCAGAGTCAGCTGCTTGTGGAGGAGGACCTGGCTGCGGCGCGCCAGGTTGACGAAGACCTCGGAGACGCCGCGCCGCAACTCGGCCTGCTTGACGGCCGCCTCGACGGCGGAACGTTGCAGGGTGTTGAGCGCCTGGCCGACCTGGCCGATCTCGTCCTTGTCGTACTCCAGGTGCGGCGACTCGGTCGCCACGTCGACGGTCTCGCCCGCGGCAAGGCGGCGCATCACGCCGGGCAGCCGGACGCCGGACGCCTCATGGGCCTCAAGACGCAGCCGGCCCAGGTCGCGGACGAGGCCGCGGCCGATGCGGACCGACAGGAAGAGGGAGACGAGCAGGGCGAGGAGGCCGAGGACACCGGCGACACCGGCCCGGACGAACACCTTGACGGCGATCGGTTCGGCCCGGTCCTGGTAGCGCTTCGCGGCTGCGGTGTCCCGCTCGGCGAGGGCGCCGAGGACCTGGCTCGCGGCCTTGTCCCAGCTGGCGGAGGTGACGCCCCTGGGGGTGCCCGGGGCGCCGGTGACCAGGGCGTTCTCGGCCGTGCGCAGCGGGTTGGTGTCGGGGCTGCGCCAGTAGCGCTGGAACCGGGCGCGTTCGTCGGCGGGCAGCTGGGCGAGGTGGGTGTCGTACAGGAGCGTGCGCTGCGCCACGAGGTCGGAGACCTGGCGCAGTTCCTGCTGCGTCAGACGGCCCGCGACGAGAGCCGAGCCGACCAGCGCGTCCTCGCGCGACAGCAGCTCGCGGGCCTTGATGACGCCGGCGACGGCGCGTCCCTGGCTCTCCACCTCGGAGTCGTCGAGAGCGGTGAGGTGGAGCAGGAAGCGATCCGTCGGCTCGATCAGGCGGGTGTAGAAATCGAGCGCCTGCGCGCGCGTGACGGTTCCTTCGTCCACGGTCCTGCGCAGGGACTCGATGCCTTCGAAGCCCTCGACGGCGGCGTCCAGGGCGCCCCGCGCGTCGCCGTTCAGGTCGTCGCGCAGGCCGGAGTCGGCGGCCTTCCGCTTGATCAGGGACATCTGCTCGTCGGCGGCGGTGCGGCGGGTCCGCAGGTCGGACTGGGCGTCGGAGGCGCGGGGGTCGGCGAGGTAGACCAGGGTCTGGCGGCGTTCGTCCTGCAGGGCGCGGCTGGTGTCGACCAGCGGGTAGCCGATCGCGTCGGCGGCGTTGTCCGCCGAGAAGAGCTGCATAGCGGCCCGCCCGGTGATCACCGAGGCGAACGCCCAGATCGCCGTGAGCGACAGGAGCGGCACCAGCAACAACGCCACGATCTTCCGGCGGATGGACTTCCCGCGAAAGCGCATGGCCTCCCCCAGATCGCCCCCGTGTGGTCGTCAGGGGCACACGTGTGCGTCAACAAACGGCGCGAGCCTACTACTGAGACACCCATTACTCGAAGGCCTGTCCGGATGCTGTCCGGTCCCTGTGCGGCGCGGGCGCCCCGAGTTGTCCGGGCATTGGGGGAGATTGCCTACCGGGATTCCGGTGGCCGACGCCTTTCACAGTTCGACGATCGTGAGAGCCAGTTGGCTGGAAAGCTTCGGTTCCTCTTTCGACTTCGAGGCAGTTGTCCCGAACGGGAATCTTTGTGGGCGGCCGTTCGTCTTTCTTGCAGGATGTACGGGGGGTGTACGGGGGCGCGGAGCGAGCACCGAGAGGTGGCGTGAAGCGGAGCAGGCCGGGCACTCACTGTGCAAGCGGCCGGTGCGGGGGCACCGGCGCGAGGTGTCGCAGGCATGGCCTGAGAGCGGTGGGGAGTGACGTGGTGTCGGAGACGGCGGAGCGGCGGGAGTTGTGGATCGAGGAGCCGGCGAAGCGGCGCCGGATGCCCGATCCGGTGCGTACGGCGGCGGTGCGGGCCGTCCTCATCAGTTCGGTCACCCTGATCCAGGCGATGGTCGCCTTCCTGTGCACGCTCGCCGACTCCTGGCTGGCGTTCCCCATGGTGCTCAGCAGCGTGGCCAGCACGGTCGTGGCGACATGGAGCGTGCTCGACGTCTGGGTCACGCGCCAGGTCTGGTACCAGCGTCACGGCGTGGTCTCGGTCCCGGCGAGCACGGCGCGCCAGCTGCGCAAGGAGCGGCGGCAGGCCCGACGGGCGGGGCACCGGGCGCCGGAGGGCATACGGCGGGCCGGTGGCGCCGGTCAGCTGAAGCACACGTGAGGTTGTCGTGGGTGAGCACCGGTGAGGTTGTTGTAGGTGAGCATGTCGCCGGGACACCCGTGAGCTTGTCGCCGGAGCACCGGTGAGTTTCTCGCCGGGTCGTAAGGCGGGGGCCAAGTCGGGCGGCTCACACGGGAGTTGTCGGCCCTGCCGGTAACCTGATGTTCCACATCGCGCACGAGGGCGCGTCTTGCGCAACGATGCGTCCCGGCAACGGGCCGCCGGGTGGTGGGAGCCGAGCCATGCCACGTAAGCAGGCCCCGACCGAAGCCGGGACCTCCGCCGTACAGTCCGTGGATCGCGCCGTCAGCGTCCTGGAGAGCCTCGCGCGGCGCGGAGAGGCCGGAGTCACCGAGATCGCCGACGAGCTGGGCGTGCACAAGTCCACGGCGTTCCGGCTGCTCGGCGTGTTGGAGAACCGGGGCCTGGTCGGCCAGGCCAAGGAGCGCGGCAAGTACTACCTGGGGGCCGGGGTGCTGCGTCTCGCCGGAGCGGCGGCCGTGCGCATGGACATCTCGCAGGAGGGCGGCCCCGTCTGCCGCGACCTCGCGGACGAGCTCGGCGAGACGGTGAACATCGCGGTGCTCGACGAGGACATGGCGGTCAACATCATGCAGGCCCGCGGCGCCGCGTCGGTGACCGCGCAGAACTGGCTGGGCCGGCGCACGCCGTTGCACGCCACGTCCAGCGGCAAGGTGCTGCTCGCGCACCAGCCGCCGGTCGTGCGCGAGGGATTGCTCGCGCGTACGCTGCCCCGGTTCACCGAGCACACGCTCACCGGGACGGATGCGCTCCGCGTCGAGCTGGGAGAGGTGGCCGAGCGGGGGTACGCCGTCGCCGTGGAGGAGCTGGAGGTCGGCCTCGCCGCCGTGGCCGCGCCCGTCCGCTCCCACGACGGCACGGTGATCGGGGCGATCAGTGTGTCGGGTCCGGTCTACCGCCTGACGGAGGAGAGCCTGCCGACGTCGGCGAAGCGGACCGTCGCCGCGGCCGCAGAGTTGTCGCGCCGCATGGGCCACGGCTTCTGACCGACCCCGGCCCGCCGGGCTGGTGCACTGCCTCTGCCCCGGGCACGGCGCGCCGCACTCATGCACGGCCTCCGACCGAACCCGACTCGCTCGGCCAGTTGTGCTTGCCCCCACCCCTTGACGCCGCCTCTCCCCCGTTCCCACTATGGGCCTTCGGCGTCGTCTCGCATCGCGCAACAGGTCCTGCAATACGCAACAACCGGGCCGGTTCCGTAGGCTCCGTGGGTTCTGGAGGAGCGGCATGTCCAGCGCGGCAGTTGAGCACAGCACTCCCAAGATCGTCGTCATCGGTGCCGGGATCGTCGGCTGCTCGCTCGCCGACGAGCTCACCGCCCGCGGCGTCCGCGACCTCACGGTCCTGGAGCAGGGGCCGTTGCCCGCGCCCGGCGGGTCGACCTCGCACGCGCCCGGGCTCGTCTTCCAGACCAACCCCTCCCGGACGATGACCGCGTTCGCCCGCTACACGGTGGAGAAGTTCTCCGCCCTGCGCGTGGACGGACAGCCGTGCTTCGACCGCGTCGGCGGCCTGGAACTGGCGACCACCTCCGAACGCTGGGCCGATCTGCACCGCAAGTCCGGCTGGGCCGCCTCGTGGGGGGTGCGAGGCGAACTGGTCTCCCCCGCCCGCTGCAAAGAGCTTTGGCCGCTTGTCGATGAATCGATGATCCTGGGCGGCTTCCACACGCCCGACGACGGTCTGGCCCGCGCCGTCCCCGCCGCCCAGGCCCAACTCCTCCGCGCTCAAGAGCGCGGCGCCCGTGTCCTGGACCGCCACACCGTCACCGGCATCGAACAGGAGAAGGGCCACGTCACCGGCGTCGTCACCGACCACGGCACCTTCCCCGCCACCCACGTCGTCTGCGCGGCCGGCTTCTGGGGCCCGGTGATCGGGCGCATGGCCGGCGTCGAGGTGCCGTTGCTGCCGCTCGCCCATCAGTACGCGCGGACGAAGCCGTTGCCGGATCCCATCCGCACCGGGGCCCCGCACGCCACACCCTCGAAGCCGATCCTCCGTTTCCAGGACCGGGACCTCTATTTCCGCGAACACACCGACCCGGCCGGTACCCGCCTCGGCATCGGCAGCTACGCCCACCGCCCCCTCCCCCACGACCCAGACCGGATCCACGCCCACACCAACGCCCACACCGACGCCCACGCCCACGCCCACGCCCCGGGTATGCCCTCCTCCCTCCCCTTCACCGAAGAGGACTGGCTGCCCAGTTGGGAGGAGTGCCGGCGCCTCATGCCGGCCCTCCAGGACACCGGCGTCGAGGACGGCTTCAACGGGGTCTTCTCCTTCACCCCCGACGGCATGCCGTTCCTCGGCGAGGCCCGGGCGCTGCGCGGGTTCTGGCTCGCGGAGGCCGTGTGGGTGACGCACTCGGCCGGGGCCGCGAAGGCGGTCGCCGAGGTGATGCTCGACGGGCACGCCGCGACGGACCTGCACGAATGCGACCCGGACCGGTTCGAGGAGGCGCAGCGTTCACCCGCGTACGTACACGACCGGGGGGCGCGGCAGTTCGTCGAGGTGTATGACGTCATCCATCCGCTGCAACCGATGGACCGGCCGCGCCCGTTGCGGGTCAGCCCCTTCTATGCGCGACAACAGGAACTCGGCGCGTACTTCCTGGAGGGCGGTGGCTGGGAGCGGCCGCACTGGTACGAGGCCAACCCCGTGCCGCCCGAGGGGGCCGAGCGGCGCGACCCCTGGTCCGCCCGTCACTGGTCGCCGATCGTCGCCACCGAGGCGAGGGCCACCCGCGAACGCGTCGCCCTGTACGACATGACCCCGCTGCGCCGCCTGGAGGTCACGGGCCCTGGCGCGCTCGCGTTCCTGCAGCGCATGACGACCAACAATGTCGCGAAGAGGCCGGGCTCGGTCACGTACACACTGCTGCTCGACGAGAAGGGCGGCATTCGTTCGGACCTGACCGTGGCGCGGCTGGCCGCCGAACGTTTCCAGGTGGGTGCCAACTCCCCCGCCGACCAGGTGTGGCTGCAACGGCACGCTCCCGACGACGGCAGTGTCCGGGGCCGAGACATCACCTCCGGCACCTGCTGCGTCGGAGTGTGGGGGCCGCTCGCCCGCGCCCTCGTCCAGCCCCTGACCGGCGACGACTTCTCGCACGAGGGGTTCGGGTACTTCCGCGCGAAGGAGACGTACATCGGGCATGTCCCGGTCACGGCGCTGCGCGTCAGCTACGTCGGTGAGCTGGGTTGGGAGCTGTACACCACCGCCGACCTGGGCCTTCGCCTGTGGGACACGCTGTGGGAGGCGGGGCGCGGGTACGGCGTCGTCGCGGCGGGCCGCTCGGCGTTCAACAGCCTGCGCCTGGAGAAGGGGTATCGCGCCTGGGGCGTCGACATGACCGAGGAGCACACCCCGTACGAGACGGGGCTCGGCTTCGCCGTGCGGATGGACCGGGGCGACTTCGTCGGGCGCGCGGCGCTGGAACGGCTCACGCCCCCCGCGCGCCGCCTCACCCCGCTGCTCCTCGACGATCCGTCCGCCGTCGTCCTCGGCAAGGAGCCCGTTCTCGTGCGCGGCGCGCCGTCCGGCTATGTCACGAGCGCCGCGTACGGCTACACCCTCGGCCGCTGCGTCGCGTACGCCTGGCTGGAGACGCCGTCGCCGCTGCCCGCCGGGACCGGTGTGCATATCGAGTACTTCGGCGAACGGCTGCCCGCGACCGTCGCCGACGAGCCGCTCTTCGACCCGCAGATGACCCGTATCCGCAGATGATCCGTATCCGCAGATGACCCGCGCCCCCAGCTGACCCCGCCCTCAGCTGAAAAAGGCAACACTGTCACTCGGCCCACCGGCTCATGGCCCACTGGGAGGCCCCATGTCCCCCACCTACGACGTGATCGTCATCGGTCTCGGCGGCATGGGCAGTGCCGCCGCGCACCATCTGGCCGCGCGCGGCGCCCGCGTGCTCGGCCTGGAGAAGTTCGGCCCTGTGCACCATCGCGGGTCCAGCCATGGCGGCTCGCGCATCATCCGCCAGTCGTACTTCGAGGACCCCGCGTACGTGCCGTTGCTGCTGCGCTCCTACGAGCTGTACGAGGAGTTGGAGCGGGCCACCGGGCGTGACATCGCGACCTTGTGCGGCGGTGTCATGGTCGGGCGCCCGGGCTCGCGCACGGTCGAGGGGTCGCTGCGCTCCGCCGAGCAGTGGAACCTTCCGCACGAGATGCTCGACGCGGGCGAGATCCGGCGCCGTTTCCCGACGTTGACGCCCGACGACGACGAAGTCGCGCTGTTCGAACGCAAGGCCGGACTGGTCCGCCCCGAACACACGGTCGCCGCGCACCTCCAGCTCGCCGCGCGGGCCGGTGCCGACCTGCGCTTCGAGGAGCCGATGACGCGCTGGGAGCCGTGCGCGGGCGGCGGGGTGCGCGTGCACACCGCCGAGGGCACGTACACCGCCGGGCAGTTGGTGATCTGCCCCGGCGCCTGGGCGCCCCGGCTGCTCACCGATCTCGGCGTGCCGTTCACCATCGAGCGGCAGGTCATGTACTGGTTCAGGCCGAGCACGGGAGTGGCGCCGTTCCGCCCCGAGAACCATCCGATCTACATCTGGGAGGACGCGGCGGGCGTGCAGGTCTACGGGTTCCCCGCCATCGACGGGCCGGACCTTGGCGCCAAGGTCGCCTTCTTCCGCGGCGGCGCCGAGTGCACCCCGGAGACCATCGACAGGACCGTCCACGACGACGAGGTCCGCGCCATGGCCGACCACATGTCCCGCCACATCCCGGCGCTGCCCGGCACCTTCGTCAAGGCGGCGACCTGCATGTACTCCAACACGCCCGACGAGCACTTCGTCATCGCCCGGCACCCCGCGCACCCCGACTCCACGACCGTGGCCTGCGGGTTCTCCGGGCACGGGTTCAAGTTCGTCCCGGTCGTCGGGGAGATCCTCGCCGATCTGGCGCTGACCGGTGCCACCGCGCACCCCATCGACCTGTTCGACCCGCGCCGGCTCACCGGCGCGCCCACCGCCTGAGCCACCTCGCGCCGAGCCACCGCCACGCCCCTGTACGAAGCCCCACGCCGAGCCACCGGCATCCGCACCGTCCGAAGTCCCGCGCCGGGCCACCGGCAGCACCGTCCGAGCTGTCCCCCGCCGGGCCACCGGCACCCGCACCGTCCGAGCTGTCCCCCGCCGGGCCACCGGCACCCGCACCGTCCGAGCTGTCCCGCGCCGGCTCACCGGCGCATCCGCCGTCCGAGGAGCCCGCCGTGCCGACTCTTCCGCTGCCGCCGAGTCTGGTGGCCACGCTGCCGGGCCGCTACTACACCGACCCGGACCTCTTCCGCGCCGAGCAGGAACGGATCTTCGAACGCCGGTGGATCTGCGCCGTCCGCAGCGCCGATCTCGACGCCCCCGGTGCGTTCCGCACGGTCCAGATCGGCCGGGAGAGCGTGCTGATCACCCGGTCCCGTACGGGCGCGCTCCGCGCTTTCCTCAACGTCTGCCGTCATCGCGGCGCCCGCCTTTGCATGGAGGCGGAGGGCCGGGTCCGGCGCAGCCTGCGCTGCCCGTACCACGCGTGGACGTACGACCTCGACGGGCAGCTGATCGCGGCGCCGCAGCTGGTGCGGATGCCGGACGTCGACCGTTCCGCGTACGGTCTCGTCGCGGTCGCCCTGCGCGAGTGGCTCGGGTACGCGTGGGTGTGCCTGGCCGACGAGCCGCCGTCGTTCGAGGCGTCGGTGCGGTCGGCGGCGGTCGAACGGCTCGGCGACGCGGCGGCCATCGACCACTACGGCACCGACCGGCTCGCCCTCGGCAGGCGGATCACCTACGACGTGCGCGCCAACTGGAAGCTCATCGTCGAGAACTTCATGGAGTGCTATCACTGCGCGACCATTCACCCCGAACTCACGCACGTCCTACCGGAGTTCGCGAACGGTTACGCGGCGCAGTACTTCGTGGGGCACGGCGCCGCGTTCGGTGCCGACGTGCAGGGGTTCACCGTCGACGGCGGCGAGGGCTTCGCCGCGCTGCCCGAGGTGACTCCCGAGCAGGACCGCCGCTACTACGCGGTCACGGTCAAGCCGACGGTCTTCGTGAACCTTGTGCCCGATCACGTGATCCTGCACCGCATGTTCCCGCTGGCCGAGGACCGTACGGTCGTCGAGTGCGACTGGCTGTACGCGCCCGACGTGGTGGAGTCCGGGGCCGACGTGTCGCGGTCGGCCGAACTCTTCCACCGGGTCAACACGCAGGACTTCGCGGCGTGCGAGCGCACCCAGCCCGCCATGGCGTCGCGGGCGTACCGCGACGGCGGCGTCCTCGTGCCCACCGAGCACCACATCGGGATCTTCCACGCGTGGGTCAGGGAGCAACTGGGCGCCGCCTAGCGCCGGTTCACGCCTCCTGGACCGTCTGCTCGGCGCGAGCGGCGGGCACCGTGGGCTCCACCGCTTCGACGGGCTCGGCAGACTCGACGGGCTCGACGGGCTCGGCAGGCCGCTTGAACATCCGGGTCGCCGTGATCTTCCCATGCACCGTCTCCCCCTCCGGATCCTGCTGCGGCAGCCCCGGGCGCAGATGTTCCTCCACGCTGATGTACTTCAGGCCAGCCCGCAGGTCCGCGTCGTTGCGCAGGCGGATGACCAGCGGGAACTCGGCGAGCGCCGTGGTGTCGAAGAGGCCGGTGGTGTAGAGGAGCTGAACACCGAGCGCGTCGGAGACGGCCCTCTGGAGCTCCAAAAGGTACGTGGCATTGGCGCGGCCGATGGGGTTGTCGAGGAACAGGGTGCCCGCGTGGCGGTGCTTGTCGCGGCCCCTGTCGTTCGAGCGCAGTGCGGCCATCGTGCAGTACAGGGCGATGGCGGCGGTGAGCAGCTGGCCGCCGGAGAACACGTCGCCCATCTGCCCGACGGGGACCCGCTCGGCGCGCAGTACGGCGTCGGGCTTGAGGATCTCGACGGCGACACCCTTGGGTTCGAGGGCGGCGCCGACACTGCGCAGCAGCAGGGACATGCCGTCGCGCCGCATGTCGGAGTTCTTCTTCACGGCCGCGCGTGTGGCGTCGTCGATGACCTCGCCGAGGCGCTCGGTGAGCGTCGCCTGGTCGGGCTCCTCGAAGCGGATCCGCAGGAACTCCTGGCCCGACCATTCGCCGAGCCCTTCCGGGAGGCGGGACAGGCGCTGGGCGGAGCGGAGCGTGGCGAGCGAGGACTCGACGAGGCCGCGCAGCCGGTCCACGATCGAGTCCCGGTTGCGCTCCAGCTGCGCCAGCTCGTCGGTCAGGACGCGCAGCCGGGGCGCGAACGCGTCGGCCCAGCGCTGCGCGTGCTCCGGCAGCGCCGACGCGGGCAGCTCCCGGATCTGCTGCCGCGCGGGCGTGCGCACCTGCTCGTACCGCGTGGAGTTCGCGTGCCGTACGAGGATGTCGCTCGCCTCGCGGACAGCGGTCTCGGCGGCGGACAGGTCGGCGGCGCAGCCACGCAGCGAGCGGCGGGTCTCGGCGGCGGCGGTGCGGGCCTCCTCCAGGGTGCCCGGGTAGGGCTCCGGCTCGTCCTGTTCCTCGCCGTCGGTGTGGTCGCGGAGGAGGTCGCGCAGGAGCGCGGCCGTCTCGTCGAAGCCGCCGGTGCCGTCCTCGGCGGCCCGGTGCGCGTCGAGGAGTTCGCTGTGGGCGGCGCGGGCGGTGCTCAACGCGTCGGTGCGCACGGCCAGTTCGGTGGTGACGGTGCGCAGCAGGGCGCCCGCCTGCTCGGCGTCGGCGGGGACGAGCTCCTCGGGCAGCTCGGTGTGGGCCCCGCCGTCCTCGGGCGCGTGCCGCTCGGCCTCGCCGCGCAGGCGGCCGAGCTGCTCGCTGGCGGTGGAGGCGCGGGTCTCCAGGAGCTGGACGAGCTCTTCCGCGCGGGCGGCGGCGGCCTGCCGGGAGGGGCCGTCGGACCCGTCGGGCGATTCGAGGAGGGCGGCGGCGCGGGTGCGCACCTTGTTGCTGAGCCGGTCCAGCTCGCTGAGCGCGGCGGACTCGTCGCTCTCGGCGCGGGCCTGCTCGGCACGAAGGTCGGCGCCGACGCCGACCTTCTCGTACAGCTGGGACGCGGCGCGGTACGCCTCGCGCAGGGCGGGCAGCGACGCCTTGGGCGCCTCCCCTTCGGGTACGTCGTCGGGGGCGCCCGCGATCTCGGCGCGCTCGGCGCGCAGCGCGCGGGCGGTGCGGCGGGTGTCGTCGGCGGAGCGCTGGGCGGAGCGCCGGTCCTCGTCGGCGGCGCGGGCGTGCTCCAGGCACGCCTGGGCGCGGGCCTCCGACTCGACGGCCTCGTCGGCGAGTTCGCGGACCTTGGCCTGCCAGGCCGCGCGCTCGCGCAGGCGGTAGGCCAGTCCGGCGAGGGCGTCGGCGGTGCGCCGGGCGCGCTGGGCCGCCTCCTGGCGTTCGTCGCGCACACGGGTCGCCTCGGCGGCGGCCTCGTCGGCCTCGGCGCGCACGGTGCGGGCCTCGGCCAGCTCGGCCTCGGCCTCTCCGGCGAACGTACGGGCCTGCTCGGCGGCCGTGGCGAGTTCGATCAGGCGGCCGGCCGGGCAGCCCGCGCGCCAGGAGGTGAGCCGGGCGGCCAGTTCGCGGTCCTTGGCGAGGCGTCCGGCGAGGGTGCGGATGTCCTCGTCGCGCTGGGCGGCCCGCGCGCGCAGCGCCTGGCGCTCTTCGTCGGCGGCGTGCTCGTCGTGCATGGCCGGGTTCGGCGGCACGAGGAAGACGCCGTCGCCGGAGGCGTTCGCGCCCGGGGTGGGGGCGAGCAGCGCGGCGGAGGTGCCGACGGCGACGGCGGAGCGGGGCAGGAGCGCGGCTCCCGCGAGGGCTTCACGCGCGCGTGCGTGCGAGGCGGGGTCGGTGATGATGACGCCGTCGACCAGCTCGGGGCGGGCGGCGAGCACGCGCGCGTGGTCGACCGGGTCGACGGACTGGGCGAGGTAGCGCCAGCCGGGCAGGGCGGGGATGCCGTGCTCGCCGAGGTACTCGACGGTGGCGAGGACGTCGGGTCCGGGCGGGAGCAGGCCGCCGTCGCCGAGGGCGCCGAGGATGCGGGAGTCGTCGGCGGCGGCGGTGCGCAGCTCGAACAGCTGTCGCTCGGCGGCGGTGACGGAGTCGTCGAGGAGGGTGGTGAGGTCGTCGGCGGCGCGGTCGAGGTCCTCGGGGGTGAGCGCCGCGTCGGCGGCGCGGTCCGCGTCGGCCGTGGTGATGCCGCTCGACGGGCCGACGCCGTGCCCGTCGGTGGTGGCGGTGCCGCTCGACGGGCCGACGCGGTCCCCGCCGGCCGTGGTGATGCCGCCCAACGGGCCGTCGACGCCGAGGAGTTCGGCGAGCCGCTCCTCCCCCGCCAGGGCTGCGGCGGCACGCTCCTCGGCCCGGTACGCCTGCTCGGCGGCGTTCGCGGCGTCGGCGGCGCGGGCGGCGGTCAGCTCGGCGCGGGCCTCGACCGAGGCGGCCTCGCGCGCGTGCTCGGTGGCGCGGCGGGCGGCCTCGCGGGCGGTGTCCCAGGCGGCGACGGTGGTCTTCTCGGCGTCGGAGGCGGCGAGCGCGGCGCGCGCCGGGTCGGCGTCGGGCGCGCTGTCGTCGAGCCAGCCCGCGCGGACGGCCTCGGCGGTCTCCTGCTCGACCTCGGCGAGGCGCTGGCGCAGGTGGCCGAGTTCGCTGCGGGCGCGCTGGGCCTCGGTGGCGGCGGCGGTCGCGTCGCGGTGCGCGGTCTCGCCCGCCTCCTGGAGGACGGCGGAGCGCTCCTCCTCCTCGTTGGCGTGGTGCTCGGCCTTCTCGGCGGCGCCGTGCAGGGCGCGGACGAGTTCGGCGGCGGCCTTCGCGCGGGCGGCGAGCGCGGGGGCGGCGTCGCGCTCGGCCTCGCGGATGGCGGCGGCCACGCGCGCGGAGCGGTCGGCGGCGGCGCGGTGGCGCAGGACGGCCTCGGCGGCCTGCCAGGCGGAGTGCAGGGTACGGGCGTCGGCCAGCTCGCGCTTCTGCGCTGCGGCGGCCTTCTCGGCTCCGGCGAGAGCCAAGGAGGCGTGCCGGTAGGCCAGTTCGGCGGCGATGAGGGCGCTGCGCTCGCGCGCGGACTCGGCCTCGGTGACGGTGTGCGCGGCGGCGGTGACCTGCTGGGCGAGGTCGGCGGCGCGCCCGCGCTCGACGCCCGCGCGCGCGGAGAGGCGCCGGGCGAGCGTGCGGGTGCGGCGCTCGGCGGCGGCGTGGATGTCCCGCGCGCGTGCCCGGGTGTCGGCCGCCTCGACGATGCGGGTGAGCAGGTCGACGGAGCCCGCGGTGAAGTCGCGCTCGGCGATCAGCTCGGCGCGCCGTCCCAGCTTGTTGCCGAAGCCGCTGACGAGGTCGGCCAGGCCGTCCGTGTCGCGCGTGTCCGTGACGGCGCGCAGCAGCAGGTCGGTGAAGTCGGAGTCCTTCTTGACGGCGAAGAGCCCCGCCGCCTCGCCCTCGTCGGCGTTCATCTCGCGCTGGTAGCGGAAGAGTTCGGGGTCGAGGCCGAGGTCACCGAGGTGTTCGTTCCACCGGTCGTGGCCCTCCTCCCAGTTCACCTCGAGGTGCGGGTACGCCTTGCCCGCCTCGGTCAGGGCGTCCCGGAAACCCTTCATGGTGCGACGGCGGCCCTGCGCGCCCGAGGCGCCCTCGACGGCGGCCCGTACGGCGGTCGACTCGGCGACGGGCAGCGAGTCCAGGCTCAGCCCCGGGCCCGGCCGGAACGAGTACCAGGCCTCGGCGAACTTGCGCGGGTCGTTGGAGACCTGCCGTCCGCGCCACTCGCTGGCCTTGCCGACGACGACGCACTCGCCGGTGAGGGTGTGCTGCCACTCCAGGGCGACGTGTCCGCAGTCGTCGGCCAGGAGGAACTTGCGGAGCACGCCGGAGCTGGCACCGCCGAGCGTGTTGCGGTGTCCTGGCAGCATCACCGAGAAGATCAGCTTCAGCAGGACCGACTTGCCGCCGCCGTTCTCCAGGAAGAGCACACCGGCCGGCGCGGGGCGGCGCGGCGGGCCGACGGGCTCGTCCTCGAAGAACTCCGCCTGGGTGGGCGCGGGGTGGGGCACGGGCGCGCCGACGCCCCGCAGGTCGAGCACGGTGTCGGCGTAGCGCGCACCGGCCGGCCCGATGGAGTAGAGGCGAACCCGGGACAGCTCGTACATGGCGGACTCTCGTGGTAGGTACGGACGTTCGAAGGGACGGTCGGCGTCTGAAGGGTCAGGCGGTCGGGCAGTCGGGCGACTTGGTCGGTCAGGCGGTCAGGCGGTCAGGCGGTCAGGCGGTCAGGAATGGAACGGAAGGCCCGCGTCCGCGACCAGCTCCGCCGCGCCCTCGTCCATCGGAGGCGCCAGGCTCGCGGAGCCGTCGGTCACGGCCACCACGCCGAGGTCCAGGAGTTCGGCCATGGCGGCGGTGCCGGCCATGTCGCGGACCTGCAGCTGGTAGCGGGCCGTGGTGCGGTAGGTGCCGCCGCCGTCGTCCCCGGTTCTCTGCAGGAACCCGGAGTCCGTCAGGAACGCGACGGCCTTGGCGACGATGCCGGTCGTGGACCCCGCGAGGCGGCGCGCGTCCTTGGTGGCGCCGGTGGAGCTGCGGCGCGCCCAGATCCGCCAGGCCGCTTCGAGTCCGGGCGCGTCGGTGGCCGGGTCGGTGTTCTCGCCCTGTTCGTCCGCGCGCTCCTCCAGCTTGCGGCAGGCCTGGCGGACGAACGCGTCCACCCCGTTGACGCTGACCCGGCCGATGTAGCCGTCGTCGGCGAGGTCCTCGGGGCGGGGGAAGGCGAGCGCGGCGACGGCGAGGTGGGCGAGGCCGTGCAGGAAGCGGTCGGTGGAGTCGGCCGCGGTGCGGCGGGCGTAGTCGCCCATGCGGACGGCGAAGACCGAGTCCTCGGCGGCGGTCACGGCCATCCCCGCGCGCGGGGACACCTCCAGGACGACGAGGCCGAGCCCCGTGGCGACGGCGTCGGCGAGCCGCGCGAACGGCGGGTCCTCGCGGTAGCGGCGCAGCAGTTCGCCGTACTCCTGGTCGCGGGAGGGCTGGAGCTTGGGCTGGAGGCCGAAGGAGACGAGCCGGGCCGCGTCGGCGGCGTCGGCGGGCGTGACCGGCGCGGGCGCCTTGACCGAGCCCGGGGCGGCGGCCTCGGGCTCGCCCCACTCGGGGTGCTCGTCGGGGTACTCGGTCACGGGCGGTGCTCCTTGGTCATGTCTTGGTGGGTCGGGCGGTGGTCGTCGAGGGGTACGTCACGCCGCCTCCGTGCGGTCGGCCGCCATGCCCGCCGCGTCCAGCAGGGCCGTGCCGACGATGAGGTCGGCGCCGCCGAACTCCTCGTCGTCGAGTTCGGTGCCGTCGTCCACGGCGAAGAGCAGTTTGCCCTCGCCCTGACGGTAGGCGGTACCGACGGGCGGGCTCGCCGCGTGGACCGCCAACAGGGCCACCAGGTACGGGAGTTCGGGGTCGCGCTTCCGGGCTTCGGCGAGGAGGCCCGACAGGCGGCGCGGCGCGTCCGCCGGCAGGTCGAGCAGTTCCTTGGCGCTCGCGAGCTGCTCCTCGCTGAACCGGCTGTCGTCCGGGGTGGCGATGAGGTCGGGCTCGGGCATCTCGACGCCGAGGTGCTCCCGCTCCTGCGGCGGGGTCAGCAGTATGTCGACCAGGTCGCCGACGCGTACGGAGACGGGGGTGCGCAGTCCGGTGCCGCGCGCGAAGAACGCGTCGGTCACCTTGCGGGCGTCCTGCACCGGGAGCGGCAGCAGCGGTGCGACGAGCTGCCCGTACAGGTCGAGGCCCGCGCGCGCGGAGGGCGTCGCGAACGCCTGCCGGTCCTGCTCGGCGCGGAACAGCGGCCCGGCCTCCAGGAGGCGGGACTGGAGCTGCGTGTGGCGGCGGATGCAGTCCTTGACGATGTCGACGAGCTCGGCGGCGCGGCGCTTCTGCTCCGGGTCCTCGGACTCGTCGCGGGCCTTGCGGATGTTCGTCAGGATCGCGTTCTCGTGGCGGTAGCGGTCGGCGACGTGGTCGAGCGCCTCGGCGATCATGTCGGGGACGGCCTTCAGCCAGTCGACGGCGCGCACATTGCGGCGTGTGGCGTCGAGCGCCCTGCGCAGCGTCTCGGAGTACTGGACGGTCCGGTACCGCGCCTGTTCGGCGGCGAGCTGGGCGTCGGCGAGCCGGCCGCGGCTGATCAGCACCTCCAGCTTCACCTCGGCGGCGATCTGGGCGCTGGTGACATCGGTGTCGAGGGCGCCGACGAGCACATTGACGGCCTCGTCGGTGGTGCGGAGGTAGACGCTGCCGCCGGGCCCCGGCACCTCCTCGATCAGCTTGAAGTCGTAGTCGCGGCGCACGTAGGAGCCGTCCGTCGCGAACGTGCCGTACACGGCGCGGAAGCCGCGGTCGACCGAGCCGACATTGATCAGGTTCTCCAGGACCCAGCGGGCCACGCGCTCGTGCTCGGCGCCGGGTCGCTGGGGTGCCTGGGCGGCGATGCGGGGCACCAGGCGGGCCACTATCTGCTCGTGGTCGGCGCCCGTGTCGAAGTCCATGTTGAGCGTGACGAGGTCGATCGCGCTGAGTGCGACCTCGGCCATGCCGTACGTCGAGTACTCGCCCGCGAGGTTCGCCTTGCGCACGTCGAGATCGTGCAGCGGCGCGGTGCAGGCGAGCGCGCGGAGCCGCCGCGCGAGCCCCTCGTCGGCGGCCGGCCCGGGTGCCGGGCGCGGCCCCGCGCTGAGCTGGGGCGGAACGGATTCCGTGGTGGCAGGCGAAGTCACGGAGCACAGACTAGGCGCTGGGTCTGACAACGGTCGAAACGACGCAGATGCGACGGTGGTCCGGGGCGGCTACCGGTCCGCCGTGACCCGTTGCCCGTACACCTCGACGAGGCCGTCGCGGGAGTCGTCGAGGTAGGCGGCGAGGAGCGCCTCGGCGTCGTCCCCGCGGCCCTCCCGGAGCGTCTCGACGATCTGGACGTTGCGGGCGAGGTAGGGCTCGTGGAGGCGGCGCGGGTCGTCCACGACGTGGAAGGCGAGGCGGAGTTCGGCCAGGACGCTGCGCATCAGCTCGTCGGTGCGCTCGCTCCGTGCGAGGGCGACGAGCTCGCGGTGGAAGTGGATGTTGGCGGTCGAGACGCCTTTCCACTCACGCGCCTTGGCGGCGCGCTGCCCGTCGGCGACGGCGGCGGCCACCCGGTCGAGGGCGTACGGAGGTTCGCCGAGGTTGCGCACGACGGCGCATTCGATCATGCGCCGGATCCGGTAGATGTCCTCGACGTCGTCGACGCTCAGGACGCGCACGAAGACGCCGCGGTTGAGCCGGTGTTCGAGGAGGCGTTCGTGCGTGAGCAGCCGGAACGCCTCGCGCAGGGTGTTGCGCGAGACGCCGAGAGCGCCGCCGATGCTGTCCTCCGAGAGCCGGGTGCCGGGCGGGAAGAAGCCGTCCGCTATGCGGCTCCTGAGGATGTCCGCGACGCGCTCGGCGGTGCTGGTGCGCCCGAGCAGCGGGCGGTCGTCGGCGAGTGCGTTCAGTTCTTCCGTGGCCACGGCCGAATTCAAGCGCAGATACAGGAACGAGACAACATGGGTATTGAGGGATCGTTCAACGATCCTCTACCTTGACGTCCAGAGGGGTCCCGGGACCGGGGCCTTTCGCGCGCTCTTCGCTCATCCCGTACGCACCGCCACGCACACACATCCACTGCGAGGTGCCCATGAGCACGACTCCACCGTCGCCAGGCGCGACCCTCCCCGACGGACAGCCCGCACCGGCCTCCGGACCCCAACCCGCCACCGACAGCGGCGCGTTCGGCTGGCTGCGCGCACTCGGCCCGCGCGGCCGCCGCGCCTTCGGCGGGGCTTTCGGGGGATATGCCCTCGATTCCTACGACTACTTCACGCTGCCGCTGAGCATGGTGGCGCTGGCCGCCTACTTCGGCCTGAGCAGCGGCCAGACCGGCCTGATCACCACGGTCACCCTGGTCGTCTCGGCGGTCGGCGGCGCGGCGGCAGGCGTCATCGCCGACCGGATCGGGCGCGTCAAAGCCCTGATGATCACGGTCCTCACGTACGCGGTCTTCACCGTGGCCTGCGGTTTCGCTCCCACCTACGAGGCACTGCTCGTCTTCCGCGCCCTGCAAGGGCTCGGGTTCGGCGGCGAGTGGGCGATCGGCGCGGTCCTCGTCGCCGAGTACGCCTCCGCGAAGCACCGGGGCCGCACGCTCGGCGCCGTCCAGAGCTCATGGGCGGTGGGCTGGGCCCTTGCCGCGATCGTCTACACGTTGGTCTTCCAGTTCCTCGACGCCGATCTGGCGTGGCGCGTCATGTTCTGGACGGGCGCGCTGCCCGCCCTCCTCGTCGTGTGGCTGCGCCGCCGCGTCCAGGACGCCCCGAGGGCGACACAGGAACGCGAGTGCGCGTCGGGCGCGCGCAAGGGCGCGCTCGCGCAGATCGCCGCGATCTTCGAGCCGGGCCTGCTGCGCACCACGCTCTTCGCGGTCCTCCTGTCGACGGGCGTCCAGGGCGGCTACTACACGCTCGCCACCTGGGTGCCCACCTACCTGAAGGACGACCGGGGGCTGACCGTGGTCGGCACCGGCGGCTACCTGTCGTTCCTCATCTCCGGCGCCTTCCTCGGCTATCTGACCGGCGGCCACCTCACCGACCGGCTCGGCAGGAAACGCAACATTGTGCTGTTTGCCGCGCTCTCCGCCGTGTGCATCGTGGCGTACACGAACATTCCGGACGGCGCGAACACCCTGCTCCTTGTGCTCGGTTTCCCGCTCGGCTTCTGCATGTCCGCCATCTTCAGCGGCTTCGGCTCCTTCCTCAGCGAGCTGTACCCGACGGCCGTACGCGGGACGGGACAAGGCTTCACGTACAACACGGGCCGCGCGATCGGCGCGGTCTTCCCCACCCTCGTCGGCTTCCTCGCCGACAGCTGGGGAGTGGGCGGCGCCCTGGTCTTCGGGGCCATCGGCTACGGCCTCGCGGTCCTGGCGCTGCTCGGACTGCCGGAGACGCGCGGAAGGGAACTGCTGTGAACACGGTGCACACGGACACGGTGAACGCCATCGACCGCACGGACACGCAACCGGCGTCCTGGTCACCCCCGCAGGCCCGCGCCCACTTCCGCGCGGGCGCGAGCGCCCCCACCGCGGGCTGGGCGCGCGGCCACACCCAGGCCAACCTCATCTCCGTACCGGCCGACTGGGCCTACGACATGCTGCTGTTCTGCCAGCGCAACCCGAAACCGTGCCCCGTCCTCGACGTCACGGACGCCGGTTCCTGGACGACACCGCTCGCGCCGGACGCGGACCTGCGCACCGACCTACCGCGCTACCGGGTGTGGCGGGACGGCGAGTTGGCGGACGAGCCGACCGATGTCGTCGACGTCTGGCGCGCGGACCTGGTGACGTTCCTGATCGGGTGCAGCTTCACCTTCGAGTGGGCGCTCGCCGGGGCCGGCGTGCCGCTGCGCCACATCGAGCAGGGCAGGAACGTGCCCATGTACGTCACCACGCGCGCGTGCCGCCCGGCCGGGCGGCTGCACGGCCCCATGGTCGTGTCGATGCGCCCGGTGCCGCAGCACGCCCTGGAGGCCGCTGTACGGGAGAGTTCCCTGATGCCCGCGGTGCACGGCGGGCCGGTCCATCTGGGGCCGCCCGGCGCCCTCGGCATCGACGACCTGGACGCACCCGACTTCGGGGACCCGGTGGACCGCGAGCCCGGGGACATCCCCGTGTTCTGGGCGTGCGGGGTGACGCCGCAGGCGGCGGTGATGGCGTCGCGGCCCCCGTTCGCGATCACGCACGCGCCGGGCCACATGTTCGTCACGGACACGCGGGACGAACAGCACCGGATCCTGTAGGCGCGGGCAGGCAGCCAGGCGCGGGCCGGAAGCCAGGCACCGTCAGGCAGCCAGGCACCGTCAAGCGGCCGCTTCCGGGCCGATCCTGGCGCGGACGGCGGTCTGCACCTCGGCCTCCTCGGCCGGATCCGCGGCAAGGCGGCGGAGCTGGTCGACCACGCGCGCGTCGCCGGTCTCCGCATGGCGGGCGGCGACCTCGCGGGTGGACTCCTCGCAGTCCCACAGGCACTCGACGGCGAACCCGGCCGCGAAGGAGGGGTCGGTGACGGCGAGGGCGCGGGCGGCGTGCCCACGCAGATGGGACGAGGCGGTCTCGCGGTAGATATGGCGCAGGACGGGGGCGGCGCAGGCGATGCCGAGCCGTCCGGCCCCGTCGACGAGCGGCCACAGGGCGGGGGCGTCGGGTCCGTCGCCGCGGACCGCCTCCCGCAGGGCCCAGAGCACGAGGTCGCTGTCCTGGGCGCCGCCCAGACAGGCGAGCATGCGGCCCGCGGCGGCGCCGAGCGCGTCGGGCCTGCGCGCCCAGCGGCGGGCGCGCTCCACGGCGGCGAGGCTGCGCATGCGCTCGAAGGAGTCGAGGGCGGCGTCCACCACCACGCGCGCGGGTGACTCGACGGCGGCCTCGACGAGATCGAGGACGTCGGGATCGTGCGCGTCGGCCAGGTAGCGCAGGGCGGTGCAGCGCGCCCCGTCATTGCCGTCCTGAGCGGCGCGGACGATCTGCGCGCGGTCCTCGGGCCCGGCGACGGCGGTCAGGCAGCGGGCGGCGGGCACGTACAGGACGGCCCCGCGCTCGAAGCCTTCCTGCGCCCAGTCGAAGACGGCCTGCACGCTCCAGCCGGGGCGCGGCCCCGAGGGCGTCAGCTGGCGCTGCCAGCGGTCGAACGACCCGGCTTCCTGGGCGGCACGCACGCGTGCGCCCACGTTCGGGCGCGGATCCTCGGCCCACAGCCGCCAGGGCCGCGGCTCGTAGGCGTCGCGGACGGCGGCGACGAGGTCGGCCTCGTCCTGCGCGGGGAACCGGGCGAGGACCGGCTCGGCGAGGGCGCGCAGACCCGCGTCGTCGTCGCGCAGGGCCAGCTCGTCCAGGGCCCAGGCCCAGTTCGAGCCGAAGGCGGCGTACCTGCGCAGCAGCTCCAGGGCGTCCCGCCTGCCGTACGAGGCGAGGTGGCCGAGGACCGCGAGGGCGAGCCCGGTGCGGTTCTCGTCCGTGTCGAGGACGTCGTCGGGGCCGAAGAGGTGCCGCTCGATCTCCCCGAGCTCGCCGTGGAGGTCGAGGTAGAGGCGGGCGTAGTAGAGGGAGCGGTTCTCCACCTGCCAGTCGTGGCGGGGGTCGCTCAGCACACAGTGATCGAGGGCGGCGAGGGCCTCGGCCCTCGGGGCCGTCAGCGCGTGCAGCGTGCCGTCACCGCGGCCCCGCTGCAACAGGCCGAGCAGCGTACCGCTGGGCGCTATGACCGGTTCGAACATGGGAAACAGCCTCACATCAAGCGTCGACGCAACCGGGGACCTGGAACTACCTGGCCACGCGACAACACGTCGGAGCGCCCGCCGTCTCTTGCTTGCTGTAGACCATCTCTCTGCCTCTCGTCCTAGGCCCGGTCGGGCCGATCACGGCCCGCGCGGTTCGTGGGCTTCACCTGCCCTGCCGTCGCGTCCGGAAATCACGTCGTCATCATGACCCAGCGGTTCTGCCCGCCGCGACCACATTTCCCGCACCCCCGTTTTGCCTGGTCAGACGCTGTGCGTCAGGAAGCTCCGAAGAGCTCGACGAGCTCCGCCTTGCCGAACATCCGGGCCGTGTCGACCGCCGAAGGGGTGCCCGCGGCCGGATCCGCGCCTCCGTCGAGCAGGGCGCGGATGACGCCCTCCTCGCCCTTGAAGACGGCGCCCGCGAGCGGGGTCTGGCCCTTGTCGTTGGCGCAGTTGGCGTCGGCCCCGCGCGCGAGGAGGGCGCGGACCGCGTCCGCGTGCCCGTGGTAGGCGGCCAGCATGACGAGCGTGTCGCCGCGGTCGTTCGTGAGGTTGGCCGGAACGCCCGCGTCCACATACTCCGCGAGCGCCTCGCTCTCGCCCCTCCGGGCGAGGTCGAAGATCTTGGTGGCCAGCTCCACGACCTCCGGGTCGGGGGCTTCGCTCATCGGCCGGACCGCCTTTCACATCTGTGCCGGTACGACCGTGCGGCCGTACGAGTGAATCGACAGAGTACTGCCCGGCGACGGCACATGAGCCGACCTCAGCGAGGCAAAGATCACCCCCAGTGCGGACGAGAGTCCGACGGCACGACGGGTCGAGGGAACCCTCCTGCTACCTGCCCAATGGGTGAATTCCAGCGAATTACACCCATTTGCACCTTTTGTCGTATAGATACATGCTGTGAGCCTGGAAGAACTCATGGTGACTGTCCCCATCAACCAGGAGAACCCTCATGATCCTCTCCATCTCGGGCGTCGTGCTGCTCGGCATCATCGTCTTCCTGTTCTTCCGCAAGGACGGCCTGAAGGCCTCGCACGCACTGGTCTGCGCCCTCCTCGGCTTCTACCTGGCGGGCACGGCCATCGCCCCGAGCATCAAGGCGGGCGGCGCGAGCCTCGCCAGCCTGCTCGGCGGGATCAAGTTCTGACGCCGTCCCCACCCGCACACACCCCCAGGAGACCGACGTGGCCAGGCGCCCTCTCCCCCGCATTCTGAGCAACGGCAGCGCCTCGATCGCCCGGAGCCGGGAAATGGCACGGACGGCCGCCGACGGCGCCACCGACGTCCTCCACCCCCTCATCACGATCACCCGTGGCCTGCGCCGGCTGGCAGCCGCCGGACGGCGCAAGTGGGTGGACACCCCCAAGGAACGGCGCAGCCCGCTGCTGTTCCTCGCGGGGGCGGTGGTCCTGGTCCTGGTGTTCCTCCCCTACGCGCCCCTGCTCGCCCTCATCTGCCTCATGGCGGTGGCCGCGTGGAAGGGCCGCGACCCCAAGCAGGCCGAACCCACCGGCCCCGACGAGTCGCAGGTCCAGCGGCTCTCCTCGCTCTACGAGGCGCTCGTGCCGTACTTCTCCGTCGCGGACGATCCCAGTCCCCTGTACGCGCACGGCGGCGAGTGGGAGAACGCGTTCGAGTCCTACGAGTTCGACGGCGACGGCCGCTTCGAGAGCCTCGCCATCCGCTACCCGGCCTACTTCACCGACGGCGAGCCCGAGTCCCGGGCCCGCATCGAACAACTGCTCAACGCGAAGCTGGGCCGGGGCCGCGAGTACCACTTCGGCTGGGACGAGGAGGGCAACCGGCTCACGGTGACGGTCCTCGCCCCGCTGCCCACCGACATCGCCGCCCAGCGCTTCGTCACGTCCCCCGGCGAGACGGTGCTCGGCTTCACCGACGAGACCGGCGTCCAGCGCACGCTCCCCGTCCAGGACGGCGACGGGCAGCGCGACGTGCCGCCCGTCATCTGGCGCACCGGCATCCGCTCCACCGAGCCGCACCTCCTCATCGTCGGCCAGCCCGGCACCGGCACGACCTCGCTCGTCCGCTCCGTCGCGCTCCAGGCCCTCCAGGACGGGGACGTCCTCGTCATCGAGGGCAGCGGCACCGGCGACTACGCGAGCCTCATCGGGCGGGCCGGCGTGCTCGCCGTCGAGTCCGGGCTCGCCGGGGCCCGCGCCACGCTCGAATGGGCCGCGCACGAGACCGAGCGGCGGCTCATCGCCGCGAACCGGGCCCGGCAGGCCGGGCACCCCGCGCCCGAGGACATCAAACGGCCCCTGTGGATCCTGCTCGACCGGCCCAGCGCCCTCGGCCACCTCGCGGCGGCGGACGGCCGTGACGATCCGCAGGCCCTGCTGCGGATTCCGCTGCGGCACGGGCGCGCGGCGGGCGTGACAGTCGTCGTCGCCGAACAGTTCGACAGCCTCGGCGGCCTCGACGAACACGTGGGCGCGCACACCCGCGCGCGCGTAGTGCTCGGCCCCGCCACCCCGGCGGAGCTCCTGGACGTGCTCGGCGCCCTCCCCCTCACCACCCCGACCGCCGACGCCCCTCCCGGCCGCGGCTACGCCCGCCTCGGCACCGGCCAGGTCCACCGCCTCCAGGTACCGGCCACGCCCGACCCGAACGACGACGCCACGAGCGACACCCACCGCCAGGCAGTCATCGCCCTCCTCCCGCACCACACCACCCCACGGGACGCGACACCCCCGACCCCCGACGCCTCAGCAGCCGAATCAATCCCGCCGGACGCGATCTCCCACGAGCCGACGAGAAACGCCCTGGCCGAACCGGGCCCCCCGGCCGACCCGACCAGGACGGGGTCCCCGGCCAACTCGACCGAGGCGGGGCCCCGGCGGAACACAGCGGCCGGGGCGGGGGCCGCGCAGGGTGGGACGGGCGGGGCGACAGCCGCACGGGGCGGGACGGGCGGGGCGCAGGCCCGGCAGAGCACGACGGTCGGGGCGGGGGCCTTGCAGGACACACCGGCTGGGGCGCAGGCCCCGCAGAGCACTTCGGCCCAAGCCCATGCCCAGGCCCCGAACGGCACGGCGGCCCAGGCCCCGAACGGCTCGGCGGCCCAGGCGCCGCAGGGCACTACGGCCCAGGCCCAAGCCCCGCACGGCACGGCGGGCCATGCCCAGGCCACGCAGAGCACGGCGGCCCAGAACCAAACCCCGCAGAGCACAGCGGCCCAGGCCGAGGCACCCCTGAGTACACGGGCCCGGGCCGAGCAGCCGCGGACCACCGGGGCCTACGCGCAGACACCAGAGAACCCTTCGGCCGAGGCCGCGTCTCCGCAGGGCACGACGGCCCAGACCGAGGCAGCCCGGGGCACCCGCGCCCTGGCGGGGCAGCCCCAGAACAGAGGGGCCCAGACGGAGCCGCCGCAGAACACACCAGCCCAAGTCGCGCAGCCCCAGAGCGCGCCGGCCCAGGCTCAGCAGCCGGAGAGCACGCCAGCCCAAACTCCGGCACTCCAGAACACACGGGCCCAGGACCAGCGGGCTCAGAGCGAGCCGAGCCGGACCCAGGCACCCGAGAGCACACCGCCCCAGGCCGACCCGCCGCAGCACGCACCGGCTCAGGCACCTCAGAAGACTCCGGCTCAAGACCAGCAGCCTCAGGCCAAGCCGGCCGAGGCCCAAGCACCCGAGAACACACCGCCGCAGGCCGAGCCGCCTGAGACCGGGACCCCGGCGGTCACGCCCGAGCCGCCCGAGACCCCGTTGATCCGTCCCGAGCCGCCCACGGCTCAGCCGCTCGCGGCGGAGCCGCCCCAGACCCCGCCGGCTCAGCCCGAGCCGCCCCAGATCCCGCCGCGCCCGTCCCAGCCGCCCCGGCACACGCCGATCCAGGCCAAGGCGCCCGGGGGCGAGATCGTCCAGAGTGAACCGTTGGAGGCCAAGCCGAGCCCGGCGGAGTCCGCCTCGACCGAGCCCACCCCGACTGAGACCGCTCCGACGCGGCCTACTCCGGCGGAGACCGCACCTACGGACGCTGATCCGACGGAGGCTGATCCGACGGAGGCTGATCCGACGGAGGCCATCCCGCGGGAGGCCGAGGCGCTCGCGGAGCGGTAGCACCGCCGGGGGCGGAAGAACGTCGCAAGGCACGCCACTGGAAGGGCGCCCGCTCAGCACCCGGTCGCGGGGGAGGCGCCGCCACGGGGACGGACTCGTCGCGCGGCACCCCGCCGGGAACGCCGCACCGGCCCCCAGCCCCGGGAGGGGCCGCCAAAGGGACACCCCCTCACCCGCCCCCACACCCGGGGCACCCGCCCCGCACCCGGCCACGGCCACGGGTAGACGCCGCCAAGGAGACGCCCCCGCCCCCGGCCACGCCGCCCCACCCCCACCCCGCTCAACCGAACAGCCGCGTCACGACCTCACGCGATGAGGGTCCGGGGGACCTCCGCCCCGGCACCCCGCCCCTCCCGAACCACCCGTGCCGCCGTGGCCAAGCGGAGCGCCGCTTCTTCGGCCACCGCGCCGCTCACGGTGAACGGAAGGCGGACGTAACCCTCGAAGGCGCCGTCGACGCCGAAGCGGGGGCCCGAGGGGACGCGGACGCCGAGGCGTTCGCCGACCTCGGCGAGGCGGGAGCCGGAGAGGCCGCCGGCCTTCACCCACAGGGTCAGCCCGCCTGCGGGGACGTCGAACTCCCAGGTGGGCAGGGTCTGGCGGAGCGCCCCGACGAGCGCGTCCCGGTTCTCCCGTGCCTGGTCGCGGCGCAGCCGCACGGCCGATTCCCAGCCTCCGGTGCTGAGCAGCCAGTTGACCGCGAGCTGTTCGAGCACGGGCGTGCCCAGATCGGCGTACGCGCGCGCGGCGACGAGGCTGCGGATGACGTCCGGCGCGGCCCGCACCCAGCCGATCCGCATCCCGGCCCAGAACGCCTTGCTCGCGGAGCCGACGGTGATCACGGTCGAACCGGCCGGGTCGAACGCGCAGACGCGGCGCGGCATCTCCTGATCCTCGTCGAGCCGCAGCTCCGTCATGGTCTCGTCGACGACGAGCACCGTGCCGGCCGAGCGGGCCGCGTCGACCAGCGAGCGGCGCTGTTCCTCGTCGGCGAGGGCGCCCGTCGGGTTGTGGAAGTCGGCGACGACGTAGGCGAGCCGGGGCGCGGCGTCGCGCAGCACCTGCCGCCACCGGTCGAGGTCCCAGCCGCGGAGGCCGTCCGCCATGGCGACGGGGACGAGCCGCAGGCCCGCCTCGCGCATGAGCTGGAGGATGTTGGCGTAGCTGGGCGATTCGACGGCGACTCGTTCGCCCCGGCCGGCGAAGAGGTGGCAGATCGCGTCGATGGCGCCCATCGCGCCGGTGGTGACCATGATCTGTTCGGGCATGGTCGGGATGCCGTGGCCCGTGTACCGCTCGGCGATCATGGTGCGCAGGGCGGGCAGCCCGGCCGGATAGTCGCCGTGGGTGTGCGCGTACGGCGGCAACTCCTCCAGGGCGCCCTGCACCGCGCGCGTGAGCCACGGTTCGGGCGCGGGCAGCGCCGCCGTGCCGAGGTCGATCATCGAGCCGAGCGCTTCAGGCGGCAGGGGTTCGAGGCCGCGCGCAGGCAGCGGATTGCCCGCGGGGACGGCCGTCCAACTGCCCGCTCCCCTGCGGGACTCGAGGAACCCTTCGCCGCGCAGCGCCTCGTAGGCGGCCGCGACCGTGGTGCGGCTCACCGAGAGCGCCTGGGCCAGTTCGCGTTCGGCGGGCAGTCTCGCGGCGACGGGGACGCGGCCTTCCAGGACGAGCAGCCGGATGCCGTCGGCGAGCGCGCGGTAGGCGGGCGGGCGACGGGTGCCGGGCCCGGCCGGACGGGGTTGCTGCGAGGTGAGCAACCGGGCAAGCTGCACCGATCCGATCGCCGAAGTCCACTGAGCCATACGAATCAGTCCACCTTTCCGGAATTGGCCATGGCCGACCTCTGCCCAGGAGCCACAGAGTGTCACGCATCAGGCCACGCCCACCACCCGGGGGACCCCTTGTCCACACCGTCCGGACCGACAACACCGCCCACACCGGCCACACCGTCCACCGCCGCGCCCGCGCCCGCCCCTCACCCGCACGCCCACCCCCACCCCCACCCTCCCCGCCGCCACCTCCCCCGCCGCCTCGTCCAGCTCTACGCCGGACTCGCCCTGTACGGCGCCAGCTCGGCGCTCCTCGTCGAGGCGGGGCTCGGCCTGGAGCCCTGGGGGGTGCTGCACCAAGGGCTCGCGGAGCGCACCGGCATCTCCATCGGCGTCGTGTCGATCATCATCGGCGCGATCGTCCTGCTCCTGTGGATCCCGTTGCGCCAGCGCCCCGGCCTCGGCACGGTCTCGAACGTCTTCGTCGTCGGCCTCGCCATGGACGCCACCCTCGCCGTCGTGCCGGACGTACGCGCCTACGCGGTGCGCGTCCCGCTGATGGTGGTGGCGATCGTGCTCAACGGGGTCGCGACCGGCCTCTACATCGCGGCCAGGTTCGGCCCGGGACCGCGCGACGGGCTGATGACCGGCCTGCACCGGCGCACGGGCCGGTCGATCCGCCTGATGCGCACCGCCGTCGAGGTGACGGTCGTGGCCACCGGCTTCCTGCTGGGCGGCACGATCGGCGTGGGCACGGTCGTGTACGCCCTCGCGATCGGCCCGCTCGCCCAGTTCTTCCTCCGGGTCCTCGCCGTACCGGGCCCGCCCGCCGACGCGACCGTGGTGGCACGCGCGCCCGCGCGCAAGGCGATACTTCGACGGTGACCCACCCCGTACGCCACCACCGGCTCCACCCCTACCTCGACCATCCGGGACCGCTCCCCTTCGCGCATCGCGGCGGGGCGGCGGACGGCCTGGAGAACACCGTCGCCGCGTTCCGCCGCGCGGTCGGCCTCGGCTACCGCTACATCGAGACGGACGTGCACGCCACGGCCGACGGACAGCTCGTGGCGTTCCATGACGCGACGCTCGACCGGGTCACCGACGGCAGCGGCCGGATCGCCGACCTGCCCTGGGACGACGTGCGCCACGCGCGCGTGGCGGGCAGCGAACCGGTGCCGCTCTTCGCGGAGCTCCTGGAGACCTTCCCCGAGGTGCGCTGGAACGTCGACGTCAAGGCGGAGCCCGCGCTGCTCCCCCTTATCGATCTGATCGAGCGCACGCGCGCGTGGGACCGCGTCTGCGTCGGTTCGTTCTCGGAGGCGAGGGTCGCCAGGGCGCAGGCGCTGGCCGGGCCGCGCCTCGCCACGTCGTACGGCACGAAGGGCGTCCTGGGCCTGCGCCTGCGCTCGTACGGCCTGCCCTTCCCGCTGCGCGGCACGGCCGTGTGCGCGCAGGTGCCGGTCGGGCAGTACGGGGTCCGGGTGGTGGACCGGCGCTTCGTGCGGGCGGCCCACGCGCGCGGGCTGCAGGTCCACGTGTGGACGGTCAACGACGAGGACGAGATGCGACGGCTTCTCGACCTCGGGGTCGATGGCATAGTTTCCGATCACATCGAGACGCTGCGCGACGTCCTCAAGGACCGGGGCACCTGGGCCTGAGGCCCGCCGCGCGGCGCCGGACCACGGGGAACGCAAGGGGACACGGGTGGGCACCGACACCGCGCGGGAGACGGCGAGCGGGGCCAGTGCCCTCGCCGACCGCAGGCGCGAACAGCGCGGCTGGTACGTCTACGACTGGGCCTGTTCGGTCTATTCGACGAGCGTCCTGACCGTGTTCCTGGGCCCGTACCTCACCTCGGTGGCGAAGGCGGCGGCCGACGCGGACGGCTTCGTGCACCCGCTGGGCATCCCGGTCCGGGCCGGTTCCTTCTTTGCGTACACCGTCTCCCTGTCGGTGATCCTCGCGCTCTTCGTGATGCCGCTGGCGGGCGCGGCGGCCGACCGTACGGGCCGCAAGAAGCCGCTGCTCGCCGCCTCGGCCTACCTGGGCGCGGCGGCGACGGCCGGCATGTTCTTCCTGTCCGGCGACCGCTACCTGCTCGGCGGCGCGCTGCTGGTGATCGCGAACGCCTCCCTGGCCGTCTCGATGGTGCTCTACAACAGCTATCTGCCGCAGATCGCGCCACCGGAGGAGCGCGACGCGGTCTCCTCGCGCGGCTGGGCCCTCGGTTACGCGTCGGGCGCCCTGGTGCTGCTGGCGAACCTGTGGCTGTACACGGCGCACGACACCTTCGGTGTCTCGGAGTCGACAGCGGTGCGGATCTGTCTGGCGTCGGCCGGTGTGTGGTGGGGTGCGTTCACCGTGGTCCCCCTACGCCGTCTGCGCGACCGGCGTACGCCGCCCGGCCCGGACCGTACGGCGCCGGGGTTCCGCCACTTCGTCGCGACGGTCAAGGACATGCGCCGCTACCCGCTGACGCTCTCCTTCCTGCTCGCGTACCTCGTCTACAACGACGGCGTGCAGACGGTGATCTCGCAGGCGTCCGTCTACGGCTCCGAGGAGCTGGGGCTCGGGCAGTCGACGCTCATCGTCGCCGTGCTGCTCGTGCAGGTCCTCGCGGTGGCCGGGGCGCTCGGCATGGGCCGCCTCGCGCGCGCGTACGGGTCGAAGTACACGATCCTGGGCTCGCTCGTGGCCTGGACGGTGACGATCGGGGCGGGGTACTTCCTGCCGCCGGAGTCACCGGTGTGGTTCTTCGCCCTGGCGGTCGGCATCGGACTGGTGCTCGGGGGTACTCAGGCCCTGTCACGGTCTCTGTTCTCGCATCTCGTGCCGGCCGGGAAGGAGGCGGAGTACTTCTCCGCGTACGAGATGAGCGACCGGGGCATGAGCTGGCTGGGGCCCCTGGTGTTCGGGGTCGCGTACCAGCTGACCGGGAGCTACAGGGACGCGATCGTGTCCCTGGTGGTCTTCTTCCTGGTCGGTTTCGCCCTGCTCGCGCGCGTTCCGGTGCGGCAGGCGGTGCGCGACGCGGGCAATCCCGAACCCGACCAGATTTAGCACCTGAAGGCAAAGGCCGGTAGTGTACGCGGTTGGCCTGCCAGGCGTACCGTTACTGCACGTCAAGATTGCCAGACGCTAGGTGACATCTGGTGTCAGATGTGACAAACCGGGCGTTGGTGGGTACAACAAGGGGCGGCTACGACGGCGACGCATGTCCCGGAACGGGAATCTTTACCGCCGACCGGACGTTGACCGGATGACGACGACAGCGACACCTGTCCTGTGGGCGACAAGCCCGGGAGGCACGATTCATGAGTGAGCGAGCTCTTCGCGGAACGCGCCTCGTAGTGACGAGCTACGAGACGGACCGCGGTATCGACCTGGCTCCGCGCCAGGCCGTGGAGTACGCATGCGAGAAGGGACATCGCTTTGAGATGCCCTTCTCGGTGGAGGCCGAGATCCCGCCGGAGTGGGAGTGCAAGGTCTGCGGGGCCCAGGCACTTCTCGTTGACGGCGACGGTCCTGAGGAGAAGAAGGCGAAGCCGGCCCGTACACATTGGGACATGCTGATGGAGCGGCGCACCCGCGAGGAGCTCGAAGAGGTCCTCGAGGAGCGTCTGGCGGTCCTGCGTTCGGGCGCGATGAACATCGCGGTCCACCCGCGGGACAGCCGCAAGTCGGCCTGACCCCAGGGTTCACGGTAAGACGCAAGACGGCCGGGGCCGGACACACTCTGTGTGTCCGGCCCCGGCCGTTTCCATGGTCCCAGCGCCCTCGACGGCCGGTCCCAGCGCCGTCGACGGCCGGTCCCCACGCCTAGGACGGCTGGTCCCCGCGCTTACGCGACGGTCGGCCCCGCGCTTACGACGGCATGATCGGCGGGCGCTGTTGCGAGCCGTCCGGGCCGTGCGACGGCTTCTCGTCGTCCCGGACCACCTCGCCCTGGATCACGGTGCCGGTGCCGCCGGCCGGGCCGCCGCCGCGCCGCTCTTGGAAGGCGCCGCCGAACGCGCCCAGGGAGGCCGCGCTCATCTTCCGCTCGATGGTCCGCTCCGTATAGCGGCTGAGCGCCGCACGGACCGGCGGCACGAGCAGCAGCAGGCCGAGGGCGTCCGAGATCAGACCGGGGATCATCAGGAACAGACCGGCGAGCATCAGCAGCCCGTTGCCCTGTGAACGCTGCTCGCCCGCCTCGACGGAGCCCGGCCGCTGCTGACGCTGGAGCGTCTCACTGAGGTTCTGGAAGGCGCGCCGCCCCGCCGCCTTGATCACGGCGGCGCCGAGCACGAAGCCGCCCACCAGGAGCAGGAACAGCGTGAAGCCGCCGACGGCGCCCGCCACCACCGTCAGCAGCCAGATCTCCAGGACCACCCACGCGGCGACGGCGAGCGGCAGGAGCGTGCGGACCCGGGAGCGCCGGGCGCCGGTGGACTGGTTGCTGGACGGTGTGCCTGTGGTCATGCTCCCAGTGTGCCTGGGGGCCCGTCCGAGTGGCGTAAGCAGGAACTGAGCGGAGGACGGGCGTAAGCAGAGGTGAGCGGAGGACGCGGGGACGCCGCTCAGGACCGGGCGGAGGGCCCTGAGGGGCCTGAGGGGCCCTCGGAGGAGCGGCCGAGCATCTTGCCCACCCGGGCGCCCACGCCCCACGTGGTGACCCTCCACAGGGCCTCCACGACGATGTCCTTGCTCATCTTGGAGTCGCCCAGCTCGCGCTCGACGAACGTGATGGGGACCTCGACCACGTGATAGCCGGCCTGGACGGCGCGGCGGGCGAGGTCGACCTGGAAGCAGTAGCCCTGCGAGGCCACGTCGCCGAGGCCGAGCCCCTCCAGGGTCTCGCGGCGGAAGGCGCGGAAGCCGCCGGTGACGTCGCGGATCGGCACGTCGAGCAGGAGCCGGGAGTAGGTGGAGCCGCCGCGGGAGAGGAACTCGCGGGACTTGGGCCAGTTGACGACCCGTCCGCCCGGCACCCAGCGCGAACCGAGCACCAGATCGGCGCCCTTGAGCGCGGTCAGCAGCCGGGGCAGTTCCTCGGGCTGGTGGGAGCCGTCGGCGTCCATCTCGATGAGGACGCCGTACCCCTGCTCCATGCCCCAGGCGAACCCGGCGAGGTACGCGGCGCCGAGGCCCTCCTTGCCGGTGCGGTGCAGGACGTGGACCTGGTCGTCGTCGGCGGCCAGTTCGTCCGCGAGCTTGCCCGTGCCGTCGGGGCTGTTGTCGTCGGCGACCAGTACGTGGGCGTCGGGCACCGCGGCCCGGACCCGCCCGACGATGGCCGTGATGTTCTCCGCCTCGTCATAGGTCGGAATGATCACCAAAGCCGTACCGAGAGGGCCGAACTCGCGCCCACCGCCGTCGCTCACAGATTCCCCTTAGGACTACACGCAGAACTTCAGTGCGCTTCCTCACCGCACAAGGGGACCTACCTTAGCGAGCACCGCAGGTCGGGCCGACACTGCGGATCGGGGCCGGGCGTCCTTCGGGCCGACCTGGGGCCCGCTGGCTGCGGGTCGACCGAGAGCCGTTGTCTACTGAACGCCCGGGCCCCACCCGGGTCGCACCTCGCCGGCCGGCCGGAACGTTCCAGCGCCCCGTGGCGCGGGCGCCGGACTGCGTTCTACCACCGCGTAGTCTGCGCGGCCGTACGAAAGGTGGTGGACTTGGCCGAACCTACCCGCCCCCTGCGGCGGTCTGTCAACAGCCGTCCCACCTGCACCTCTTTGTGAAGACGGCTGGTCAGGGCCGAGGATGCGCAGGTCTGCGGGGACGGCGGGCGCCCGGGACGGGCCGCGCGCCGCCCCGGTATCTCACTCGTCCGGCCCTACGAAGACCGGCTGTCCGAAGACCACCGTCCGCAGACAGACGGGGAGTTGGGCGCCCGGCGACAGGTCGGGCAGCCCCGGCGTGCCGGAGCGCGGGTCGGTGGACCAGCGGGCCACCCGGTCGTCGGGGGCCTGCACGACCAGCTCGTCGGTGCGCCAGACGGCGTAGTCCGCGGGGGCGCCCGGGACGAGGATCCCGGCGTCGTCGCGGCCCACGGCGCGCCAGCCCCCGCGCGTGTGGGCGGTGAACGCGGCCCGTACCGAGACCCGGTGCTCGGGCGTGCGGTGGAAGGCGGCGGCGCGGACCGTGCCCCACGGATCGAGCGGGGTCACCGGGCTGTCGGAGCCGAAGGCGAGCGGCACCCCGGCGCGCAGCAGGGCCGCGAACGGGTTGAGGGTGCGCGCCCGTTCGGCGCCGAGGCGGTCGGCGTACATGCCGTCCTCGCCGCCCCACAGCGCGTCGAAGGCGGGCTGCACGGACGCGGTGAGACCGAACTCGGCGAAGGCCGCGACGGATTCGGGGGTCAGCATCTCGGCGTGCTCGACACGGTGCCGGGCGGCGCGCACGCGCGCGAGGCCGACTTTCTCGGCGGCGGCCCTCATGCCGTCGACGACCGCGGTGACGGCGGCGTCGCCGATGGCATGGAACCCGGCCTGGAGGCCCGCCTCGGTGCAGGCGGCGACGTGCGCGGCGACGTCGGCGGCGCTCAGGTACGCGGTGCCGGTGTGGCCGGCGTCGGCGTAGGGCGCGTGCAGGCAGGCCGTGTGCGAGCCGAGGGCGCCGTCCACGAAGAGGTCACCGGCCGCGCCGAGGGCGCCGAGGGCGCGGGCGCGCTCGATGTCGCGGTCGGCCCAGTACCCGGCGACGCGCGGGCCCGGCTCGGAGCGGGCGAGGTCGAGCAGCCCGGTGAAGTCGTCCTCGGAGGAGATGTCGGGGCCGCCGCACTCGTGGATCGAGCCGATGCCGAGGGACGCGGCGCGGCGCAGGGCGGCGCGCTGCGCCTCGGTGCGCTGCTGCGGACCGACGGCGCCGAGGGCGGCGGCGCGGACCGCGTGGTGGGCGTCGCGCGTCAGGGGCCCGTCGGGCGCGAACCCGGCCCGGTCCCGGACGCCGGGGACCAGGTCGAGCAGGGCGGTGCTGACAGCCGCGGAGTGCACGTCGATGCGGGTGAGGTAGAGCGGGCGGCCGCCGGCGGCCTCGTCGAGCTCCGTGCGCGAGGGCGGGCGGGTGTCGGGCCAGCGGGCGGCGTCCCAGCCGTGGCCGAGCAGCACCCGGTCGGTGGGGCGGGCCGCGGCGTACTCCCGTACGAGGGTGAGGGCCTCCTCGCGGGAGCGGGCGGCCGTGAGGTCGAGCCCGGTGAGGGCGAGTCCGGTGGCGGTGGTGTGGACGTGGGCGTCGGTGAACGCCGGGGTGACCAGGGCGCCGTCGAGGTCGATCACCTCGTCCACGCCGTCCGCGAACGCGTCCGCCGCGCCTTCCGAACCGACCCAGGCGACGTGTCCGGCCTCCACCACCATCGCGGTGGCGAAGGGGTCGGCGGGGCTGTGGACCTCGCCGCGCCGGAGGAGAACGGTACGGGTGCTGGGGGGCGTGCTCATGGGGGACAGTCTCCCGCGCGGGCGAGCACGCGCGCGTGCCGGGGTCCTTTTTGTCGGCCCTGGGCGTGCTGCGCCATAGATGCACGGCCCGCGTGTGCCTCAGCTACACGTCCGGCGTGTGCCTCAGATGCGGGGCGGGCGCGCCTCAGATGCGGGGCGGGCGCGCCTCGTACGGCGTCGAGAGGACGACGGTCGTGCGCGTGGAGACGCCGGCGAGGGAGCGCACGCGCGCGAGCAGGTTCTCCAGTTCGTGCGGTGTCTCGACCCGGACCTTGAGGATGTAGTTCTCGTCCCCGGCCACGCTGTGGCACGCCTCGATCTCGGGGACGCCCGCGAGCCGTTCGGCGATGTCGTCGGGGGCGCTCGGGTCGAACGGCTTCACCGAGATGAACGCGGTCAGCGGAAGGCCCACCGCCTCGGGGTCGACGACCGCGGCGTACCCGCGGATCACGCCGCGCTGCTCCAGGCGGCGCACCCGCTGGTGCACGGCCGACGTGGACAGGCCCGTGGCCTTGCCCAGGTCGGTGTAGCTCATCCGCCCGTCCTTGACGAGCAGCTGCACGATCTGTCGGTCGAGCTCCTCCATGCGGCAGAACCTACAGGCACGTGATCGCCCCGGATACCTCGGAGCCGTGCGACCGGCCCTGTGCGGCCCCTTCGCCTACCGCGCCCCGGGCACACCCAACCGGCATGTGACGAAGACCACACAGTTCGGACCGTGTCCTCGCACGGGAAGCGATTACCGCGTGGGCGGGGAGGGAAGTGCTTGCTGTGGTCGTGGCCGCGGTTCCTGGTCGGCCCACCCGAGGGGGAGATTCCCATGCAGAACGTGAAGCGTCCCGGACGCCCCGCATCCCGTCAGCGCAAGCGCACGGTCGTCGAGCCGCAGCCGGAGGGCGTCGAACCCGACGTCTTCGACGAGGAGGCCGCCGACACCGCCGTCGAGGCCGACGCCTACGACACGTTCGAGATGTACCGGGTCCTGTGCCCGGACTGCGCGCAGCCCATCGCACTCCTCGCGGACGAGGACGTCCTGCCGGAGCACGCGCTGTGCGCCTCGCCCTGGAACCCGTTCGGACTCACCGTCTGCGCGGGCACCGGGCGTTCGGCCGCCGAGGCGCGGCCCGCCGACGAACTGATCGGCGCTCAGGAGCAGGACACCGCCCTGCTGCTCACGCTCCCTCAGGGGCTCGACTGGCGCATGCAGCCGTTCTCGCACGTGGGCGGGCCCGGCTCGCGGCCGCTGCGGATGCCGTTCCAGCCGAACCGCCGGGCCGCGGCCTGAGCCGCGCCCACCCCTTTATCTGAACCTGTTCCAGTACCTGCCCTGCACCATGGCCCGCAGGCTGCCGTGGTGCAGGATCAGTGTGTCCGGATCGCCGGGCACGACGGCCTCGCCGAAGTGGATCTGGCGATAAGCGACGCGGAGCATCACGATCGCGTGCCGCAGCGCCGCGTACAGCGTGTAGAAGTCCATGTCGCGCGGGGTGCGGCCGGTGAGTTCGGCGTAGCGCGCCTCGACGTGGTCGCGGCGCAGGAACCCGGGCAGTCCGCGCTGGCCGAAGCTCTCGGTCAGGTCCTGGAAGAAGCGGTGCAGATAGATGGTCCAGCCGAGGTCCACCTCGCGCGGGGCGAGCGCCGCCATCTCCCAGTCGAGGACGGCGACCGGGGTGAAACCGTCGTAGACGATGTTGCCGATGCGGGCATCGCCCCAGGTGAACACCGGCTCGCCCTCCTCGCGCGGCCACAGCGTCTCGAGCCGCTCGAAGGCGCTCTCGATGAGGGGTGAGCGCGCGAGGCCGTCGACGACCCAGGCGTAGTAGGCGCGTTGATCCTCGACGTGCCTGCGCAGCGGGGTGCCGTCGCCCGGCAGGGCGAGGAAGTCCGCCTCGGCCGCGGGCACGCCGTCGTGCAGCCGGGCGAGCAGTTCGATGCTGGCGTCCTCCAGGCGGGCGCGCTCGTCGTCGGTGGCCGCGTGCAGCCAGTTTCCCTCGTACGTGTAGGGCATCACGTCGGGCGGGACGCGCCCGGTGACGCGTTCCATCACGAAGAACGGCGCGCCGAGCGGCCCCGGGTCCTCCTCGAGCCACAGCACGCGCGGCACCGGCAGTTGGGCGCGGTCGGCGGCGAGCCGCATCGTCCGGTACTGGCGCTCCATGTCGTACACCGGGAAGACCGTGTACGCCGACGGGTCCGCGGCCAGCCGCAGCGCGCACGCCCTGACCGGGGGCCGGGGATGCTCGATCTCGAACAGCAGGGTCTCGCTGGACATGCCGTTGGAGGCGGGGACGGCGACGTCCACCGCCTTGGCGCCCGGCAGGCGGCGGCCGAGCCAGGCGGTGAGACGGCGGGCGATCTCCTCGGGGTCACGCGTGGAGGTACGGGGGCGCGGGGTGCCGGCCATGACCGGACTCCCTCCGAAGACGAAGACGAAAATGAACGCGGAGGCGAAGACGAAGACGAACGCGGAGGCGGGGGCGGAGACGGAGGCAGAGGCAGAGGCGATAGGACGGGGCTCAAGAGCGGCCCGGCGCCACCGAGTCGAACCCGGTGAAGCCGCTCGGGTCGTGGCGGCCGAAGCTGCCGTGCTCGAAGATGCCGTGGCCGACGCGCCCGTCGAGGGTGAAGCGGGCGGCGTGGTCGGTCACCCCGAAGGCGGCGCGCGGGTGGGCCGCCAGGTCGGAGAGGTCGTAGGCGCGGCGGTCGGTCCAGTCGCGGCCCTGCCAGGTGCCGTGCTGCCAGTCGTCGGCGGGCGGGTAGCCCGCGCCCAGGGCCAGGGGCGAGGAGGTGAGGATCTCCACCCCGAGTTCGAGTGGTTTGCGCTCGGCCGGGTCGACGAGGTGGACGACCGCGCCGCGCGGCCGTCGGGTGCCGGGGTGGTAGCCGATGTCGACGCGGGGCCAGCCGAGTTGCAGGTCGCGGTGGCCTTCGCGGACGAGGGTGGCGTCGTTGAGGGTGCGGTACCCGTCGGCGTCCTCCTGCACCACCACCATCAGGAACCGGTCCTCGAAGCGGACCGGCGCCCACACCCAGTGGAACCCCTCGGTGGGATGCTCGGCGGCGAGCCGGCCGCCCTCCTCGCCGGGCACGGGCCGCACGCCCCAGCTGCGGTCGCGGGTTCCGGTCCAGCCGCGTACCTCGATCTCGCGCTTGCCGATCCGCAGCCATCCGTCGCACTGTCCGGCCTGTACGAACCGCTTGCCCTCCAGGGTGAGCCGGGCGCCGCGGCGCTGGGTGTGGTGCGGTTCCCAGAGCGCGGGGAAGCCGGCGTGCCAGCCGATCTCGTAGGCGAGCGCGTCCGGGTCCCCGGGGTCGGCGGCGCACATCAGAAGGAAGTCCTTCAGCGGCCGCTCGACGAGGATCCGCAGCGGGCCGACCTCCATCCGCATCCGGGTCTCGTCGCCAAGCGCGTCCGAGGCGCGGACGGCGTGCAGGGTCTCCCCGTGGCGGAGGGTGGCGTACGCGTCGATCACCCCGAGGTTGGGGTACACCCCGAGTCCCAGGATGAGCAGGAACTCGCCCGTGGGGTCCACGAGATGGAAGATGCACCGGTCGTAGGCGTTGCGGTCACCGGTGGCGACGTGCTTCATCGAGAGCGGCACTTGATGGACCGGGTACTCGTCGAGGGCGACGGGACGGTCGTCCTGAGCCATGCGTCCTCCTCCGGAGGTTCGGCACCCGGAGGTTCGGCGCCGACACCTGAAACCTGGGATCGCGGAACTGACAGCGCACAGAACTGACGGTACGTCAGGTATCGCGCGGGAGGGTAGGTGTGCGGCGACAGTCCCCGCCCCGCCCCCGGGCCTCGGTGATCCCGCGAACGGACGCCCTATTGCCGGTGCCGGTGACCCGTGGCGGCGGCCGCGCGTTGGTCCGGCATGACCCCGACGCAGCCCCCCGCCCCCGCGCCCACCGGGCGGCGTAGGCGCGGCCTCTCGCCCGTCCCCGCCCCGCTCTTCGCAGAATCGGTTCACCAGGCGCCCCACACGGCCCCTGCGCCCCGCGCACCCCTGGCGCCTCACGCACCCCAGGACCCGCCCCTCTACCGCGCCCTCCTCGCCTCCTGGGCCGAGCGCGGGAGGACGCTCCCGGGGCAGTACGACCCCGAATGGGTGCGGCTCGCGGCGCCCACCGTGCGCACGGGACAGTTCAGCGACTTCCGGGCCTACTGAGTGGGCTCCGCCCAAGTGGGGGCGGCGGGCCACCAGTTGAAGAAGTGACGGAAATTGGTCCGGACCATTGACCGCACTGGTCTAGTCCTCCTACTGTCTGTTCCGTTCGGCGACACCACGCGTTCATGCCACCCCCCACCGTCGCCACTCCCCCCTCATGTCCCCCTCCCCCACGAGGAGACACCATGCGCATATCGAGACTTCCCCGCACGCCCCTCAAGGCCCTCGCCGCGGCCGCCTGTTCGGCCGTTCTCGGCGCGGGCCTGCTCGCCTCCGCGGGCAGTGCGGCCGCCCAGCCGGACACCGCCGCGCAGTCGAAGGCCGCCGCCGGTTCGAAGACCGCCGCCGGTTCGAAGGTCGTCGGATACTTCACCGAGTGGGGCGTCTACGACCGGAACTACCACGTCAAGAACATCGAGACGTCCGGCTCGGCCAACAAGCTCACGCACATCAACTACTCCTTCGGCAACGTCCAGGGCGGTAAGTGCACGATGGGCGACGCCTACGCGGCGACCGACAAGGCGTACACCGCCGACCAGTCGGTGGACGGCGTCGCCGACACCTGGGACCAGCCCCTGCGCGGCAACTTCAACCAGCTCCTGAAGCTGAAGAAGAAGCACCCGGACCTCAAGGTCCTCTGGTCCTTCGGCGGCTGGACCTGGTCCGGCGGGTTCACGGAGGCGGCGAAGAACCCGGCCGCGTTCGCCCAGTCCTGCTACGACCTCGTCGAGAACTCCAAGTGGGCCGACGTCTTCGACGGCATCGACATCGACTGGGAGTACCCCAACGCCTGCGGCCTGACCTGCGACACCAGCGGCCGCGACGCGTACAAGAACCTCATGGCGGCGCTCCGCGCCAAGTTCGGCGGCGACTACCTGCTGACCTCCGCCATCCCGGCCGACGCCTCCGAAGGCGGCAAGCTGGACGCCACCGACTACGCGGGCGCCGCCCAGTACGTCGACTGGTACAACCCGATGACGTACGACTACTTCGGCGCGTGGGACGCCCAGGGCCCGACCGCCCCGCACTCCCCGCTGAAGGCGTACGACGGCATCCCGAAGGACGGGTACAACACCGACGCCACCATCGCCAAGCTGAAGGCCGCGGGCGTGCCCGCCTCGAAGCTGCTGCTCGGCAT
This sequence comes from Streptomyces sp. SGAir0957, assembly GCF_043523415.1. Taxonomy (NCBI): domain Bacteria; kingdom Bacillati; phylum Actinomycetota; class Actinomycetes; order Kitasatosporales; family Streptomycetaceae; genus Streptomyces; species Streptomyces sp. SGAir0957. The sequence goes on along the minus strand of NZ_CP027293.1, from coordinate 6,932,964 downwards.
CGGCTTCTACGGGCGCGGCTGGACCGGCGTCACCCAGGACGCCCCCGGCGGCACGGCGAGCGGCCCCGCCGCGGGCAAGTACGAGCCCGGCATCGACGACTACAAGGAGCTGGTGACCAAGTGCCCCGCGACGGGCACGGTCGGCGGCACCGCGTACGCGCACTGCGGCAACGACTGGTGGAGCTACGACACCCCGCAGACCATCGCGGGGAAGATGGACTACAAGAACCAGCAGGGCCTCGGCGGCACGTTCCTGTGGGAGCTGTCCGGCGACACGGCGAACGGTGAGCTGATCAAGGCTGTCAGCTAGCCACCGCGCGGTTCCCGTACGTCACGAGGGGCGGGTCCCGGTCTTCCGGGGCCCGCCCCTCGCGGCTGTCGTCGCGGCGGTCACATCAGTCCTGCCTGTGTGACGAACATCGCGAGCACGACCACCAAGGTCCAGCCCATGAGGTGCTCGAGGATCTTCGGGCCGTCCTCCTGCGGGCCGCCCGTGCGGGTGCGCGCGGCGGCGGGGGCCTGGGGGGCCACGGAGGCGGCTACGGAGCTTGCGGTCATGGGGGTCTCACTCACTCGGTTCGTGGGCGGTGCGCTCACCAGCTGTGTGCTCACCATCGGTGCGCTCACCAGCTGTGTGCTCACCATCGGTGCGCTGACCAGCGGCGCGCTCACCACCGGTGCGTAAACCACCTTGCCACCGGAATGTCGCTTTGCGTCCGTAACCTTGGTCACGCCCGGCGCCCGCCCCTGCCGCGCACAACCGGTCCGTGGTGTCGCGCGTCCCACATTGCGACGCGTTCCCGTCGACACCGACCGGAAGGTTCTCGATGCGCACATACCGGACACCCCGTAGGCCTGGCCGCAGAACCCGTCTCACCGTCGCCGCCGCATTCACCCTCGGCGCGGCGCTCACCGCCCCGGCCACCGTCTCGCAGGCCGCCGCGGAGCCGCCCACGCCGGGCGCCCCGGGCCTCGGCGACCCGATGTTCCCGCTCGACGGGAACGGCGGCTACCGCGTCCGCCACTACACGCTCGACTTCGACTGGCGGGCGCCGCTGACCCCGTTCGCCGCGTCGGCGACGATCACCGCCAGGGCGGAGCAGGCGCTGTCCCGCTTCAACCTCGACTTCGCGGGCAACGAGCTGCACACGGTCACCGTGAACGGGCGCCCCGCGCAGTTCCGCAGGGAAGGCGACGAGCTGGTCGTCACCCCCAAGTCGGCGCTGCGCGACGGGGATTCGTTCACCGTGAAGGTCGACTACACCGCCGACCCGACGCAGACCCGCCACCGCGACGACGCGATCGAGGACTACGGCTGGATACCCACGCCCGACGGCACGGTCCTGTACCCGCAGCCCAACGGCGCCAAGCTGATCTTCCCGGCCGACGACCACCCGAGCCGCCGCGCGCCGATCACCTTCCGCGTCACGACCCCGCCCGGTCTCACGGCCGCCGCCAACGGCAGGCTCGTCGACCGGACCGTCCGGCCCGACGGCCGGGTCCGCTGGACCTACGACTCCGAGCAGCCGGTCGCGGCCCAGCTGGCGCAACTGGCCATCGGACGGTTCCGGTTCATCGACGGCAAGGGGCCTGGCGGTCTCCCGCTGCGTGATGTCGTGCCGGACGCGCTGGTGGCGCCGACCAAGCAGTACCGCGACCTGACGCCCGCCCACCTCGACTGGCTGCGCGAGCGGCTCGGCCCCTACCCCTTCAACCGGTACGGCGTCCTGGTCGGCGACACGGACCTGGGCGTGGCCCTGGAGACCCAGACCCTGTCGCTGCTGCCCAAGGCGGACCTGCTCGGCACCCGGGTCGACGCCGAGCGGGACCTGATGCACGAGCTGACCCACCAGTGGTTCGGCGACAGCGTCGCCCTCGCCGGCTGGTCCGACCTGTGGCTCAGCGAGGGCCACGCCCGCTTCTACGAACGCGCGTACTCCGAGGAGCACGGCGGGGACAGTTTCGAGGCCGCCATGCGGACGGCCTACGAGAACCACGATCAGTGGCGCCACGACTACGGGGCGCCCGCCGAGCCGACCGAGCCGAACCTGTTCAAGCGCATGCGCTACGACGGCTCGGCGCTCGTCCTGTACGCGCTGCGCGCGGAGGTCGGCGCCGGCACGTTCCAGCGGATCGAGCGGGCGTGGCTGACGACGTACCGGGGCAGGGCGGCGTCGACGGCCGACTTCACCGCGCTGGCCTCGAAGGTCGCCGGGCGGGATCTGTCCGGCTTCCTGCACCCGTGGCTGTACGGCCCGAAGACCCCGCCCATGCCGGGACACCCCGACTGGGTGGTCACCCCGGTGGTCAGCCCCTGACACGTCGTCCCCGGGTACGGGGTCAGCGCACCCCCACGGCCGCCAGCGCCTTGCGCTGCTTCGGGGTCGGGTGGGCCGGGAAGTACAGGTAGCAGACGCCGCCGGTGCCGGAGACCACCTTGCCGGAGGCGTTGTAGCGCTTGGTGCGCAGCCAGATCGTCTCCCACTCGGCCCGCTTGTAGACGCGCCGCACCGCCGGGTCGCTCGGCGACGCCGGGTCGTTGGCGATCACGTCGCCCTCGGCGGTGAACCCGATGACGGTCATGAGGTGCCCGGAGGTGCCGTAGCCCGCGCCCGTCAGCTCCTCCTTGAGGAACGACTGGGACGTTATGGCCGGGATACCGGCCGCGATCAGCGTCTCCAGGTCCGTCAGGGAGGAGAGCCGGGTGACGACGCCCTGAAGGTCCTTGTACGTCGCCGCGTACGCCGCGTTGAAGGGCCAGTTGCCGCAGCCCTCGTACTGGTAGTCGAACGTGGAGCGGGCGGCGAGGCAGACCTGCGGGTCGGCGTAGGACGGGTCGACCCAGGCGAGCTGCTCCGCGGTGGGCCTGCGCCCCCAGTACTCGATGATCATCTGCGAGGAGGTGGGGCTGCACCAGGCCTCGCCGCCGTTGTCGTACTGCGGGTACTGGCCGGCGTGGATCTCCTGCGAGTAGCGCGGGACGATCAGCTCCTTGGCGAGCCCGGGGGTGGAGGCCGGGACGGTGAAACGGTCCGGCACGTCCGAGCCCATCGCGCCGAGCCGCCACACGGTCGGGGCGGCCTTGGCGCCGGGGGCGCGCAGCAGGGTCAGGCGCAGGCTGTAAGAGACGAGCCGCAGACCCGAGGCCGCGTCGTCGATGGAGAAGGTGTCGGTCCAGATGCTCGACCTGCCGTCGCTCTGGTCGTCGACGGAGGTGCGGCGGATGTCGAGGGTCTCGTCGTCCCCGGCCGTCCAGCGGCCCATCACGTACCAGGGCGTCTTCGTCCCGTCGGTGTACGTGCCCTGCAGCTCGACCTGGATCCAGGTGCCGGGCGGGGTGTGCGCGTTCCAGGAGGCGATGACCTCGGTGGCGGGGACGCTCAGGCGGTGGACCGGGGAGGTCCAGGTGGCGTACTCCCAGTCGGAGGTCCTGTCGAGGTGCGGGTCGGTGTAGGTGAGCGTGCCGGTCGCCTTGGCGAGGGTGACGCCGGGGCGGGCGCCCGCGACGGCGCGCGTGCCCTCGGCGGTGCCCGAGCGCCAGTCGGCGAAGGTCGTCCAGGTGTGGTTGTCCACGGGGCGTGCGGGGGCTTTCGGCCGGGCGGCGGACGGGCCCGCCGCCGCGCGCGCGGTGCCGGCGGCCGCCGTGGCGGCGAGGACGACGCCCGCGGCCGCGGCGAGCACGGTTCTGCGGGCCGGACGGGAGTCCTGATCGGGTCGGGTCATCGGGTGGTCCCCCAGTCGACGGGTCGGACGGGTCGTGCGGACGGTGCGGAGCGCACAGGGGCAGGAGATCGCCTTGTGGAACAGTGCGCCAACTATGGCCGCAGTGACGCGTTTTCCACCAGCGTTCCGGGGCCTGTCGCCCGGACCAATATTGGTCTCCACCACTGGAATGACCTGCGGCGGCGCGCGCGAAACCCGGTCCGGTCCCGGCGGGGCCGCCGCGTAACCTGGCGGCTGTGAGCTACCAGCCCGTGTCCCTCGCCCCGTACGCCGGCCGCCTGCGGCGGCTGCCGCCGTCGTGCGGTCCCGTGCGTCTCGTCGGCATCGACGGGCACGCGGGCTCGGGGAAGTCGACCTTCGCGGCGCGGCTGGCCGAGGCGCTCGGCGGGGCGCCGGTGCTGCGCCTCGACGACATCGCGAGCCACGACGCGCTCTTCGCCTGGACGGACCGACTGCGCGAACAGGTACTGACGCCGCTCTCCCGGGGCGACGCGGCGCACTACGAGAGCTACGACTGGCACGCCCGCCGCTTCGGCGCCGTGCGCGAGCTGCCGCCCGCCGGGGTGATCCTCGTGGAGGGCGTGGGCGCGGGCCGGCGCGCTCTGCGGCCCTCTCTGGCGCGTCTCGTGTGGATGGATCTGCCGCGGGAGACGGCGTGGGCGCGCGGGCGGGCCCGGGACGGCGCGGCGCAGGAGGGGTTCTGGGACGGCTGGATACCGGCGGAGCGCGAGCACTTCACACGCGACCCGTCCCGCCCCTTCGCCGAGGAATTGGTACGGGAGTGCCCGCAGGGGTACGAGGTGCGCGTGGGGCCTGGCGGGACCCTGCGAAACCACCCTTCCGTCACACAGGGTGAAGGACCGCCAGCGGTGCGCTGACGCCCTCGCTACGGCCTTCCGCCACTTTCCCCGAGTGCCTCAACTCTGCTTGACCCAGGGGCCGTACAGGACTTACGTTTCCAATGAGCGGCCTTTCGGGGCCGCCGGCAGACGCGAAGCCCCCGGTTGTTCCCCCGTGATCGGGGGCTTCGTTCTGCCCGCAATGTCCTTGTCGATCCGTGCCGAGCCCCTCGCCGCTTACCCTGGGTCACCATCCTCCACCGCGCTCACCTGCGCGAAATCCCGGGCCCGCGGCGCGCTCCGCACCGATCCGACACCGTCGCGCCCTACGGCCGACCACGCCCTCGCAGGTACGATGCCCTCGGTGCGGTCTACGGACGGCTCGCTGTCCGCATCGTGACAACTCCCGTCCATGACAGAGCGGTTCATCGGGGGCACGGCTTGTGGGGGACGTGATGGACTTCGGCACCGGTGCGCCGACGGGCCCGGCCGACCTCGCCTGGCTGCGGGGCGTCGACGCGTACACGATGGGCGCGTATCCGCAGGCGGAGGAGGAGTTCCGGGCCGCGGTGCGGCTCGATCAGGGGATGGCCGACGGCTGGCTCGGACTGCACGCGCTGCGGATCGACACGACGACGGCGCTGCTGCGGATGTTCCGCCACCGCAACCGGTTCGGGGAACAGCGCACGAGGCACCGCCGCACGCTCAACTCCTGGTACTGGCTGGGCTGGTGGGTGCAGCCGGTCCTCGAACGCCCGCGCGACCTGCTGCTCGCGCACGCCTCGCACTGGCTGGACGGGCGCCACGTCCCCGAGCTGGACCGGGCCCTGTCCACCCTGCCGGCGGCCGACGCGGATCCGCAGGTGCGCTTCCTGCACGCCTGCCGGGCCTACCTGGTCAAGGACTGGGACCAGCTGGTCCGGCACACGGACTCGCTGATCGACGACCCCATGCTCGGCATCGAGGCCGGCCTCTTCGGCGGCATGGCGCGGGTGCGCCTGGAGATGTACGGGCAGGCGGAGCCGCTGCTCTCCTCGGCCCTGATGCGCTGTCGCAGCGAGCAGCCGCAGCGCAAGGAGCTGCGGTACTGGCTGGCGCGGGCGCACGAGGGCACGGGCCGCTCGGCCGCCGCGATGCCGCTGTACCGGGCCGTGCACCGGGTCGATCCGGCGTTCATGGACACCTCGGCGCGGCTCGCGGCGATCGCCGAGGGCGACGGGTACGGGGACTTCGGCGACGGGCCGGACCTGGCCCCGCTCCCCCTGACCGGCTACCAGGACAGCGCGGACGGCGGGGAGTCGGTCGAGCCGCTGTTCGCGGGTGACGGGCGGGACCTGAAGGTCACCGAGCCGGGGCTGCCGACCCCGAGCGCGGTCGGCGCGGACGAGCCCGACATGGTGCGGGAGAAGGCCGTCGTACCGGTCTCCGCGCCGCTGCCGGCCGGGCCCGCCGATCCGGTGCTCCTGGAGGAGGCGCTCTCCGAGCTGGAGCTGATGGTCGGCCTTGAGCCGGTGAAGCGGCAGGTGAAGGCGCTCTCCGCGCAGCTGAACATGGCGCGGCTGCGCGCGGGGCAGGGGCTGCCGGTCCAGCCGCCGAAGCGGCACTTCGTCTTCTCGGGCCCGTCGGGCACCGGCAAGACGACGGTGGCCCGCATCCTCGGCCGGGTCTTCTACGCGCTCGGGCTGCTCGGCGGCGACCATCTGGTGGAGGCCCAGCGCTCGGACCTGGTCGGCGAATATCTCGGCCAGACCGCCGTGAAGGCCAACGAGCTGATCGACTCCGCGCTCGGCGGCGTCCTCTTCGTCGACGAGGCGTACGCGCTGTCCAACTCCGGCTACGGCAAGGGCGACGCGTACGGCGACGAGGCCCTGCAAGTCCTGCTCAAACGGGCCGAGGACAACCGGGACCACCTCGTGGTGATCCTCGCCGGATATCCGGAGGGCATGGACCGGCTGCTCGCCGCCAACCCCGGCCTGTCGTCGCGCTTCACGTCACGGGTCGACTTCCCCTCGTACCGGCCGATGGAGCTGACCTCGATCGGCGAGGTCCTCGCGGCCGAGAACGGGGACGCGTGGGACGAGGAGGCCCTGGAGGAGCTGCGCTCCATCGCCGGGCACGTGGTGGAGCAGGGCTGGATCGACGAGCTGGGCAACGGGCGGTTCCTGCGGACCCTGTACGAGAAGTCCTGCGCCTACCGCGACCTGCGGCTCACCGGATACCTGACCGAGCCCTCCCGCGACGACCTGGCCACGCTGCGGCTGCCCGACCTCATGCAGGCGTACGGCGAGGTACTGTCCGGGCGGGGGCCGCAGGACCCCACGGGGTTGTAGGGCCTGCGGCCGCCCGGGCCGGGGCTACGTCAGCGCCGCCTCCTGCTTCGTCCGGGCCACCGGGACCTCCGGCTCCTCCCGGTGCGCCGGGTCGCGGACCTCGCCGACCAGCAGTTCCAGGACGTCCTCCAGGGCGACGAGGCCGAGGACCCGGCCCGACGCGTCGGCGACCTGCGCCAGGTGCGTCGCCGCCCGGCGCATCACCGTCAGGGCGTCGTCCAGGGGCAGTTCCGCGCGCAGCGTCGTCATCGGGCGCCAGACCTGCTGCGGGACCGCGCGGTCCGTGCCGGGGCCCTCGATCAGGTCGAGGACGTCCTTGATGTGCAGGTAGCCCATGAACGCGCCGCCCTCCGCGCAGACCGGGAAGCGGGAGTACCCGGTGCGCGCGGTGAGGGCGATGATCCCGGCCGGGGTGACCGAGGGGCCGACGGTGACCAGGTCCGCGCGGCGCAGGAGGACGTCGGTCACCGGGCGGGAGCCCAGTTCCAGGGCGTCCTCCAGGCGTTCCTGTTCCTCCGGGCCGAGCAGGCCCGCCTGGCCGGAGTCCTCCACCAGGCGGTTCAGCTGCTCGCTGGTGAAGACCGCCTCGACCTCGTCCTTCGGCTCGACCCTGAACAGCTTGAGGATCACGCGGGCGCAGGCGCCGAGCGCGATCGTCACCGGCTTGCAGAGCCGGGCGAAGGCGACCAGACCCGGGCTGAACCACAGCGCGGTCTTCTCGGGCGCCGCCATCGCCAGGTTCTTCGGCACCATCTCGCCGATGACCAGGTGCAGGAAGACGACCGCCGCCAGGGCGATGGCATAGCCCAGCGGGTGGATCATGCCGTGCGGGACGTGGACCGCCTCGAAGACGGGTTCCAGGAGGTGCGCCACCGTCGGCTCCGCCACCGCGCCGAGCGTCAGCGAGCAGATGGTGATGCCGAACTGGGCCGCCGCCATCATCTGCGGCAGGTGTTCGAGCCCGTACAGGACCTGCCGGGCCCGCTTGCCCGGCAGCGGTTCGATCTGGCTGCGGCGGACCGAGACCAGGGCGAACTCGGCGCCGACGAAGAAGCCGTTGGCGAGGACGAGGAGGATCGCGAAGAAGAGTTGCAGCGCGCTCATCGGGCCGCCTCCAGGACGGCGGCCGGGGCGTCCGCGAGCTTCACGATGCGGACGCGCTCGGCGCGGTAGTGGTCGACCTGGCGTACGGCCAGGCGCCAGCCCGGCAGTTCGGCCTTGTCGCCGGGGGCCGGGATGCGGCCCAGGAGATCGGCGACGAGTCCGGCCACCGTCTCGTAGGGGCCTTCGGGGACGTCGAGGCCTATGCGGCGCAGGATGTCGACGCGGCAGCTGCCGTCGGCGTCCCAGGCGGGCCTGCCGTCCTCGGGCGGGGCCGCCGCGAGTTCGGGCAGGTCGAGCCGGTCGTGCTCGTCGCGGACCTCGCCGACGAGTTCCTCCACGATGTCCTCCAGGGTGACGACCCCGGCCGTGCCGCCGTACTCGTCGACGACGACGGCGATGGGCTGCTCGCTGCGCAGACGCGCGAGGAGCGGCTGCACGGGCAGGGTCTCCGGGACGAGGAGCGGGGCCTGGGCGATGCGCACGACGGGCGTGCGCAGGCGCTCGTGCGCCGTCATCGCCAGGGCGTCCTTGAGGTGGACCATGCCGATGACCTCGTCGATCCGCTCCCGGTAGACGGGGAAGCGGGACAGGCCCGTGGCACGGGTCAGGTTGATCACGTCCTCGGCGGTCGCCGATGCCTGGAGCGCGCTGACCTTCACGCGGGGCGTCATGACGTGCTGCGCGGTCAGCTCGCCGAGCGACAGCGTCCGCACGAACAGGTCGGCGGTGTCCTGCTCCAGGGCGCCCGCCTGCGCCGAGTGCCGGGCGAGCGAGACCAGCTCGCCCGGGGTGCGGGCGGAGGCCAGCTCGTCGGCCGGTTCGACGCCGAGGGCGCGGACGAGGCGGTTGGCGACCGTGTTGAGCAGGGAGATCACCGGCCGGAAGAGACGGGCGAAGGCGTGCTGGGGGCCGGCCACGAAACGGGCCACCTGGAGCGGCCTGGAGACCGCCCAGTTCTTCGGGACCAGTTCGCCGATCACCATCTGCGCGGCGGAGGCGAGCAGCATGCCGACGACGACCGAGACGCCGCTCGCGGCGCCCTCGGGCAGGCCGACGGCCTCGCAGGGGCCGCGGAGCAGCTCGGCGAGGGCCGGTTCGGCGAGCATGCCGACGACCAGGGAGGTGATGGTGATGCCGAGCTGGGTGCCGGAGAGCTGGAAGGACAGCTCCTTGAGCGCCTCGACGACGGTGCGGGCGCGCTTGTCGCCCGCGTCCGCCGCCTCCTTGGCGTCCTGGCGCTCGACGGTGACGAGCCCGAACTCGGCCGCCACGAAGAACCCGTTGGCGAGGATCAGGAGGAAAGCTGCCGCGAGGAGCAGCAACGGGATGGTCATGCAGCCGCCTCCGGGGACCTGCGCGCGAGGGGCGCGCTATGTCGGGAGGGGGCGGCGCAGGTACTGCCGGACGATCCGTCCATCGCTGGAGGGAGTCACTCCTTGGTTAGCAGGAGCCCCCGCCCACCCGTCCGGGCGCGGCAGGGGCGGAGCGGCACATGGCGCACGCCCCGCCCAACAGGTTAATCAAGGTTGGGGGCAAGGTGTCAGGGGCCGGGGCCCTGACTCAGCCCTGAAGTCCCGTCCGGGCCTCGGCGAGCGCGCGCAGCGCCTTCGCGTCGCGGATCGCGCTCTGCTTGGCCAGGGCCGGCTGGATGCCCATGGCGGCCAGGCTGGTGCCGTCGGTGAGGTTGAGGAAGACCCAGGGGTCGCCGGGGCGCAGGTTGACCTGGACGATCTCCGCCCAGGCGAGGCGGCGGCCACGGGCGATGTTGACGACGGTGACGCCGTCCTCGTCGGCGACGACCTTGGGCCGCGCGAGCAGCCCGAGCACACCCCAGAACAGCGCCGCGGTGAAGACGAAGCTCAGCTTCTCCGCCGGGCTCATCGTGTCCAGGATCAGCGCGACGACGCTGATCACGACGAAGCAGGCGGCGCCGAGCGCGTGCAGGATGACGCGGGTGTGACCGGGCCGGAAGGTGACCGGAAGGGCTACGGGGTCGGACATGGTGTGCGTCCTCAGAGGCGGCAGGCGTGGATGGCCGTGGTGAGGATGGCCCGCGCGCCGAGGGCGTACAGGTCGTCCATGATGCGCTGCGCGTCCTTGGCGGGGACCATGGCGCGCACGGCGACCCAGCCCTCGTTGTGCAGCGGGGAGACGGTCGGCGACTCCAGGCCCGGGGTGAGGGCGACGGCCTTCTCCAGGTGCTCGGCGCGGCAGTCGTAGTCCATCATCACGTACGTACGGGCGACGAGGACACCCTGGAGGCGGCGCAGGAACTGCTGGACCTTCGGGTCCTCGGCGCTGTCGCCCTTGCGGCGGATGACGCACGCCTCGGACTTCATGATCGGGTCGCCGAAGACCTCCAGGCCCGCGTTGCGCAGCGAGGTGCCGGTCTCGACGACGTCGGCGATGGCGTCGGCGACGCCGAGCTCGATGGCGGTCTCCACGGCGCCGTCGAGGTGGACGACGGAGGCGTCGACGCCGTGCTCGGCGAGGTACTTGCCGACGATGCCCTCGTAGGAGGTGGCGATCGTCTTGCCCGCCAGGTCGGCGAGGTCCTTGACGGCGCCGGGCCGGGAGGCGAAGCGGAAGGTGGAGCGGGCGAAGCCGAGCGGCAGGATCGTCTCGGCGTTGGCCCCCGAGTCGATCAGGAGGTCCTGGCCGGTGAGCCCGATGTCGAGCTTGCCGGACGCCACGTAGATCGCGATGTCCTTGGGGCGCAGGTAGAAGAACTCGACCTCGTTGCCCGGGTCGACCGTGACGAGTTCCTTGGACTCCTTGCGCTGGCGGTATCCGGCCTCATGGAGCATCGCCGACGCAGGCCCGGACAGTGAACCCTTGTTGGGGACGGCGATGCGCAGCATGAGGACGGATTCCTTCGCGTAAGGGGTGGTGAATGGGGTCGGGCCGCGTCGGGACGGCTCAGAGGTGGGCGTACACGTCGTCGAGGGAGATGCCGCGGGCGACCATCATCACCTGGACGTGGTAGAGCAGCTGCGAGATCTCCTCGGCGGCGGCTTCCTTGCCCTCGTGCTCGGCGGCCATCCAGACCTCTGCGGCCTCCTCGACGACCTTCTTGCCGATGGCATGGACACCCTTGCCGACCAGCTCTGCGGTGCGGGAAGTGGCGGGGTCGCCGGTGGCGGCCTTCTGCTGGAGCTCGGCGAAGAGCTCCTCGAACGTCTTATTGGACATGGTGGCCCCTACTTTACGCGGCTCTCCCCCGCCCCTAACGCCAGGGTTCGGAGACGGTACGCAGCGTGGTGGCGGTGGCCACGGCCGCGGTGACCGCTTCGTGCCCCTTGTCCTCGCTGGAGCCCTCGATGCCCGCGCGGTCGAGCGCCTGCTCCTCGGTGTCGCAGGTGAGGACGCCGAAGCCGATGGGGACGCCGGTGTCGACGGAGACCTGGGTCAGGCCCTGGGTGACGCCCTGGCAGACGTAGTCGAAGTGCGGGGTGCCGCCGCGGATGACGACGCCGAGCGCGACGATCGCGTCGTAGCCGCGGCCCGCGAGGACCTTGGCGACGACCGGCAGCTCGAAGCTGCCGGGGACGCGCAGGACGGTGGGCTCGCTGATGCCCAGCTCGGTCAGGGCGCGCAGGGCGCCGTCGACGAGGCCGTCCATGACCTTCTCGTGCCACTGGGCGGCGATGACGGCCACGCGCAGGTCGCCGCAGTTCTTCACGCTCAGTTCGGGGGCACCCTTGCCGCTCACGCGCTTCTCCTCGTACGTAGATGAGTTCAGGGAACAGATGGAGTTACTGGTTGGTGCAGGCGGATGTCTTGGGCGCGTCCAGCCAGGGCAGGTCGTGGCCCATCCGGTCCCGCTTGGTGCGCAGGTAGCGGAGGTTGTGCTCGCCCGCGGTGATCGGCATGGGCTCGCGGGCGGTGACGACGAGGCCGTGCCGGGTGAGGGCGTCGGTCTTGTCGGGGTTGTTGGTCATCAGGCGCAGGGTGCGCACGCCGAGGTCGTCGAGGATCTGGGCGCCCGCCGCGTAGTCGCGGGCGTCGGCGGGCAGGCCCAGCTCCAGGTTGGCGTCGAGGGTGTCGCGGCCCTGCTCCTGGAGCTCGTAGGCGCGCAGCTTGGAGAGGAGGCCGATGCCGCGCCCCTCGTGGCCGCGCAGGTAGACGACGACGCCGCGGCCGTTCTCGACGATGCGGCGCATCGATTCCTCCAGCTGGGGGCCGCAGTCGCAGCGCAGGGAGTGGAAGACGTCGCCGGTGAGGCACTCGGAGTGGATACGGACCAGGACGTCATGGCCGTCGCCCAGGTCGCCGTGGACGAGGGCGACGTGTTCGACGCCGTCGACCGTGGAGCGGTAGCCGTACGCCGTGAACTCGCCGAAGGCGGTGGGCAGATGGACGGTCGCCTCGCGCTTGACGGTGGGCTCGGCGGAGCGGCGGTAGGCGATCAGGTCCTCGATGGAGATGATCGTCAGGCCGTGCTTGCGGGCGAACGGGATCAGCTCGGGCAGGCGCAGCATGACGCCGTCCTCGCCCGCGATCTCCACGATGGCGCCGGCCGGGCGGAGCCCCGCGAGGCGGGCGAGGTCGACGGCGGCCTCGGTGTGCCCGTTCCTGGCCAGGACGCCGCCGGTGCGGGCGCGCAGCGGGAAGATGTGTCCCGGCCGGACGAAGTCGCCCGGCTCGGCCGTGCCGCCCGCCAGGAGCCGGAGCGTCACCGCGCGGTCGGCGGCGGAGATGCCGGTGGTGACGCCGTGCGCGCCGGAGGCGTCGACGGAGACGGTGAAGGCGGTCTTCATCGACTCGGTGTTGTCGCCGACCATCTGCGGCAGGTCGAGCCGGTCGAGTTCGGCGCCCTCCATGGGGGCGCAGATCAGGCCGCGGCACTCGCTCATCATGAACGCGACGATCTCGGGCGTGATCTTCTCGGCGGCGACGACGAGGTCGCCCTCGTTCTCCCGGTCCTCGTCGTCGACGACCACGACGGGGCGGCCCGCGGCGATGTCGCGGATCGCCTGTTCGACCGGGTCGAGGGAGAGGTCGGTGTCGGCGGTGATCTCGTACAGGTGGGCTGCGGTGCTCATGCGTGGGCTCCTTCGAGCGCGGGGGCCTTGGCCGCGGCGGCGCGGGACCGCAACCACCAGTCGCGCATGCCCCACAGGACGAGCGCGCCGTAGATGACGTAGACGAAGCCGGAGAAGGCGAAGCCGTTGGCGAAGTTCAGCGGGACGCCGACGAGGTCGACGAGGAGCCAGGCGAACCAGAACTCGACCATGCCGCGCGCCTGGGCGTACATGGCGACGACGGTCCCGACGAAGATGTACGCGTCCGGCCACGGGTCCCACGACAGCGCGGGGAACGCGGTGAACAGGCCGCCGACGGCGAGCGTGCCGAGCGCGGCGGCACCGACGAGGGCGCCCCGCTCACGCCAGGTGGCGAACCGGACGGCGATGGAGCCGTCCTGCGCCTGGCCCGTACCCCGGTTCCACTGCCACCAGCCGAAGAGCGCGACCAGGATGACGACGAGCTGCTTGCCCGCGCTGCCCGAGAGGTGCGCGGTGGCGAAGGCGGTGAGGAGGATCGCGCCGGAGATCAGCTGGGCGGGCCAGGTCCATATGGAGCGGCGCCAGCCGAGCGCGAGGGCGATCAGACCGATGGTGTTGCCGATCATGTCCGACCAGAGGATGTGCTGGTCGAAGATGGTGAACGCTTCCGTGTTGAGCCAGTTCACTTGGTGCCCCCCTGAGCGCTGTCCCGGCCGTCCTGCCGCGTACTGCCCTGGTAACCGAGCATCCGCTCGACGTATTTCGCGAGGACGTCGACCTCGAGGTTGACGGGGTCGCCGGGCTGCTTGAAGCCGAGCGTGGTCAGGGCGAGGGTGGTGGGGATGAGGCTGAGGGTGAAGTAATCGGCGCCCGCCTCGACGACGGTCAGGCTCACACCGTCGACGGTGATGGAGCCCTTCTCGACGACGTACCGGGCCAGCTCCTCCGGGAGCGAGATCTTGACGATCTCCCAGTGCGTGGAGGGCAGGCGTTCGATGATCGTGCCGGTTCCGTCGACGTGGCCCTGCACGATGTGCCCGCCGAAGCGGCCGTCGGCGACCATCGGGCGTTCGAGGTTGACGCGGGAGCCGGCCGCGAGCGCGCCGAGGCTGGAGCGCTTGAGGGTCTCGGCCATGACGTCGGCGGTGAAGGAGTCGCCGTCGTGCTCGACGACGGTGAGGCAGACCCCGTTGACCGCGATGGAGTCGCCGTGTTTGGCGCCTTCGGTGACGACGGGGCCGCGGACGCGGAAGCGACATGCGTCGACCGGGCTGCCGAGCATCTCGACGGCGGTGATCTCGCCCAGCTCTTCGACGATTCCGGTGAACACTTCCCGGGTCCTCCCTCATAGGGCATGGACTCCGGGGCGCTGTCGTACGACGACGACAGAACGTACGGACTGCGACACCGGTCACCGGGAACGACGCCGAACGACGGGACCGCCCGGCTGATGTGGGACGGCACCCGGAACAGACGGCGACGCACACCCTGGGGTGTCCGCCCGCCGCGCACTGCCTCCCATCCGGACTTTAACCGTCGGTCCAGGAATTTCACCTGGTCAACCGGCCACTGGACGTGACCGGGTCGCGGACTGTAACCGCCGGTTCGGACTTTCACCGACCCCGGAGTGCGCTGCTTCTGGTACAGGGCCAGTGTGCCACGTCCGATCCATGTGCATGCAAGCGAATCCTGTGGACTGGCTCACAGGGTCCGGGCGGCGGCGCGCCCCTCTGCCAGGGTGGGACCGTGACGAGCAGCTCCACCACCGGCCCCGCCGACGGACCCGACGCCACCGCGGAGTTCGAGCGGCACCGGCCGCGGATGTTCGGCCTCGCCTACCGGATGCTCGGCTCCGCCGAGGAGGCGCAGGATGTGGTGCAGGACGCCTACCTGCGGTTCGCCGGTACCGAGCCGGGCTCGATCGGGCATCTCGGCGGCTGGCTCGCCAAGGTCGTCACGAACCTCTGCCTGAACCGGCTCACGTCGGCGCGGGTGCGGCGCGAGCAGTACGCGGGGCCCTGGCTGCCGGAGCCCGTCCTCACCGCCGGCGGCACGCTCGGCCCCCTCGAATCGGCCGAGCAGCGCGACTCGGTCTCCGCCGCGCTTCTGGTGCTCCTCGAGCGGCTGACGCCGACCGAGCGGGCGGTGTACGTGCTGCGCGAGGCGTTCGCGTACGGGTACCGGGAGATCGCCGGGGTCCTCGACCTGGGCGAGGCGAACTGCCGCCAGCTGTACCGGCGGGCGACCGCCAGGATCGGAGAGCCGGGGGCGCGGTTCGAACCGTCGGAGCGGGTGCGGCGGGAGCTGGCGGAGGCGTTCGTCGGGGCGGCCCGCGAGGGTGACCTGGCCGCCCTGGAGAAGGTGCTCACCGCCGACGTGGTGTGGTGGAGCGACGGCGGCGGCAAGGTCAGCGCGGCGCGCAAACCGGTCGGGGGCCGCGTGAAGGTGCTGCGGTTCCTGGCGGGCATCGCGGAGCGGTACCTGGTGGGCGCGCGGCTCACGGTCGCCGAGATCAACGGGGAGCCGGGGATCGTCGCCCTGCTCGGGGGCAGGCTGCTCGCGGTCGTCACGTTCGAGGTGCGGGGCGGGCTCGTCATGGCCGCGCACACGGTCCTCAACCCGGACAAGCTGGAGTTCGCCGACCGGCAGCTGGCCGCGGCCCGTCAGGAGTTCTGAAAAAGATCGTCCCGGGTTGTCACATGCGCGGGGGCCCGCCGGTTCTCAGCCGGTGACGGGCGCTCCACCAGGGAGCGCTCCGGGTACGAAGGAGCTGATGCGGCCGTGACCACGATTCTCGTGACCGGGGGTACCGGAACGCTGGGCCGGCTCGTCACCGAGCGGCTGCGCGAGGACGGGACCGACGTACGGGTGCTGAGCAGGAGGTCCGAGCCGTACGCGGTGGACCTGCGGGAGGGCGGGCCCGCGCTGGACCGGGCCGTCCAAGGGGCCGATGTGATCGTGCACTGCGCGTCGTCGCCGCGCGGCGGGGACGAGCAGGCGGCGCGGAACCTGATCGGGGCCGCGCGCCGGGCGAAGGTCCCGCACCTCGTCTACATCTCCATCGTCGGCGTGGACCGGGTGCCGTTCGGCTACTACAAGGCGAAGCACGCGGTGGAGCGGCTGGTCGAGGAGTCCGGGCTCGGCTGGACGGTGCTGCGGACGACCCAGTTCCACGAGTTCGTCCACGCCATCCTGCGCACCTTCGCGAAGTCACCGGTGATGGTGCTCCCCGCCGGCCTCGACGACCAGCCGATCGAGGTGGCGGAGGTCGCCGACCGGCTGGCCGGGCTGGCCCTTGAGCCCCCGGCGGGCCGGGTCCCCGACATGGGCGGCCCCGAGGTCCGCACGCTCGGGGACCTGGCCCGCGCCTACCTGCGGGCGGAGGGAAAGCGCCGGGCGGTGGTCAGTGTGCCGCTGGCGGGGAAGACGTACCGGGCGTTCCGCTCGGGCGGCCATCTGGCACCGGAGCGGGCGGTGGGGAAGGGGACGTTCGAGGAGTATCTGCGCCGGTGAGCGCCCGGGGCGGGCCCGTGGGCCGCACACGCCCTCCCGGGTCAGCCGGTCGGTCCGAAGACGTCGTCCTGCGCCGACTGTCGCGCCGTGAGGAGCGCTCCGCGCAGCACCGCGCCGCCGCCGAGCGCTCCCGGCCGTACCTCCGTCGCCAGCGGGGACAGTGCGGTGAGGCGGGTGGCGACGCGGTGGGCGAGGGTCTCGCCGCCCGCCCGGCCCACCTCCCCGGCCAGGACGAGGCAGCCGGGGTCGAGGACCGCGACGACGGCGGCGGCGCCGAGGACGACACGGTCGGCGAGCGCGTCGAGGAAGGCGTCCGCGCCGGAGGCGACCGCGTCGCGGACCACCTCGGCCGCGCGCTCCACCGGCTCGCCCGGGGCCACGAGGCCGTGGGCGGCGGCCAGTTCGAGGATCGCGGCCGAGCCTGCCAGGGAGTGGTAGCCGCCGTCGCACCCGGTGGCGGAGGGCAGGCCGCCCGCGCCGGGCACCGGCAGGAAGCCGACCTCCCCGGCGCCGCCGGAAGCGCCGCGGCGCAGCTTGCCGTCGAGGACGACCGCCGCGCCGATGCCGAGCCCGAGCCAGAGCAGCACGAAGGTGTCCTGCTCGCGGGCGGCGCCGTCGAGCTGTTCGGCGAGGGCGGCGAGGTTCGTCTCGTTCTCGACCAGGACCCGGGCGGGGAGCCGCTCCTGGAGCACGGTGACGAGGCGCCGGTGCCACTCCGGGAGACCCGAGGAGTCGCGGAGTTCGCCGGTCGCCGGGTCGATCAGGCCGGGGGCGCCCACCCCGACGGTGTGCAGCCGGTCGACGCCCGCCTCCTTGGCCGTGTGTTCGAGGAGGGCGACGGCGCGCTCGACGGCGGCGCCGGTCCGCTCCCCCGCCTCGACCGGCAGGGACGCCCGCGCGAGCACCGTGCCGAGGAGGTCGGCGACGACGAGCCGGACGCTCTCGGTGCGCACGTCGAGGGCCGCTAGGTGCGCGCGGTCGGCGACGATCCCGTACAGCCGGGCGTTCGGACCGCGCCGTTGCGCGCCCGCCTCCCCCACGACCGTGACGAGCCCGGACGCGGTGAGCCGCTCCACGAGGTCCGCGACCGAGGGCCGGGAGAGCCCGGTGCGGTCCTTCAACTGCCCGGCGGTGAGCGGGCCTTCGTCCTGGAGGAAGCGCAGCGCGAGCCGGTCGTTGATGGCGCGGGCGGTCCTCGGTGTCGCGGGCATGGCCGGATCCTACGCTGAAATAGGGGGTAACTATCAGGCAGGGTTCCTGATAGTTTACGGCGGCCACCTCGGGCGCGCGGACGGGACGCGTACGGGGATCGACCGGGAGGGGCCCGCCGGATGAGTGAAGTGACGTACGCGCCGCGGAGCGTGAAACGGGCGCGCTACGCCGTCGCGACCGTGTTCTGCGTGCACGGCGCGGTGACCGGGTCCTTCGCGACCCGCGTGCCGTGGATCCAGGACCACGCGGGCGTCAGCGCGGGCCAGCTCGGCCTCGCGCTCGCCTTCCCCGCGATCGGCGCGTCCGTGGCGATGCCGCTGGCCGGGAGCGTGACCCACCGGTTCGGCGCGCGGACGGCGCTGCGCGGCCTGCTCGCCCTGTGGACGCTGTCCCTGGTCCTGCCCTCGCTCGCCCCGAACCTGCTCACGCTCTGCGCGGTGCTCTTCGTCTACGGCGCGTCGGCCGGCATGTCGGACGTGGCGATGAACGCGCTCGGCGTGGAGATCGAGACCCGCCTCGACAAGTCGATCATGTCGGGCCTGCACGGCATGTGGAGCGTGGGCGCGCTCATCGGCTCGGCGGGCGGCACGCTCGCCGCGCACATCGGCGCCGACGCCCGACTGCACCACCTGCTCGCCGCCGCGGTGCTGACCGTGGCCGGGTTCCTCGCCTGCCAGTGGGTGCTCGACCTGCGCCCGGCGGAGGACGAGGAGGCGCCGCCGCGGTTCGCGCTGCCGCCGAAGTCCGCGCTGCTCATCGGCGCGGTCGGATTCTGCGCCGTCTTCGCCGAGGGCGCGAGCCTGGACTGGTCGGCGGTCTATCTGCGGGACGTCCTCGACACCTCGGCGGGGCTCGCCGCCGCCTGCACCACGGCGTTCACGCTCACCATGGCGGTGGCCCGGATCGCCGGGGACGCCGTCGTGGACCGGTTCGGGGCGGTGCGCACCGTGCGGGTGAGCGGCGTCATGGCGACGGCCGGCGCGCTGCTCGTGGTGATCGCCCCGAACCCGCCCGTCGCGATGGCCGGGTTCGGTCTGCTCGGCCTCGGTATCGCGGTCGTCGTCCCGCTCGCCTTCGCGGCGGCCGGGCGCAGCGGGCCGAACCCGAGCCAGGCCATCGCGGGCGTCGCCACGATCACGTACACCTCGGGTCTCATCGCCCCGTCGGCCATCGGCACGGTCGCCGACCTGACGAGCCTCGTGGTCTCGTTCGGCCTGGTGACGGCGTTGACGTGCGGGCTGGTGGTGTGCGCCGGTGTGCTGCGCGGGGCGGACCGCACGACGACGGCCCCGAAGGACACGCCGGTGGCGCGCACCCCCTGAGTTCCCCGCCGCCGGGTCCGGCTCGGCGCGAGGCTCGTACGTACGTGCCCTTACCATGAGGCGATCGTTTCGAGCCACAGAAAGCAGAACTCACATGGACCTCGGCGTGCGCTGGAAACTGCACGGTGACGGGCGCACCCCGGCCCCAGGCGCCGTGGTCCGCCCCGACGAACGGCTGTCGTGGCCGCGCACGATCGGGCTCGGCGCGCAGCATGTGGTCGCCATGTTCGGCGCGAGTTTCGTGGCCCCCGTCCTCATGGGGCTCGACCCGAACCTCGCCATCATGATGTCCGGCGTCGCGACGGTGATCTTCCTGCTCGCGACGCGCGGCCGCGTCCCCAGCTACCTGGGCTGCTCGCTCTCGTTCGTGGGTGTCGCGGCCGTGATCCGGGCACAGGGCGGCACCAGCGCCACGGTGACGGGCGCGGTCCTCGTCGTCGGCGCCGTGCTGTTCCTCGTGGGCCTCGCGGTGCAGCGGTTCGGGGCGCGGATCATCCACGCCGCGATGCCGCCGGTCGTCACCGGCGCGGTCGTCATGCTGATCGGCTTCAACCTGGCGCCGGTCACGGCCTCCACGTACTGGCCGGCCGATCAGTGGACGGCGCTCCTGGTGATGCTGTTCACCGGTCTGGCCGTGGTGTGCCTGCGCGGTTTCTGGTCGCGTATCGCGATCTTCCTCGGGCTGATCTTCGGCTACGTGATCTCGTGGCTCTTCGACCGGATCTTCGGCAAGATCCACTCGGTGAACGGCGGCGCCGAGGCCGTCGACCACTGGCGCCTGGACTTCTCCGCGGTCGGCAAGGCGGACTGGATCGGCCTGCCCACCTTCCACGGTCCGTCCTTCCAGTGGTCCGCGATCCTTGTCGCGCTGCCCGTCGTCATCGCCCTGATCGCGGAGAACGCCGGGCACGTCAAGGCCGTCGGCGAGATGACCGGCGCCAACCTGGACGACAAGCTGGGCACCGCGATCTCCGCGGACGGCGTCGGCTCGATGCTGTCCACCGCCGTCGGCGGCCCGCCCAACACCACGTACTCCGAGAACATCGGCGTCATGGCCGCGACCCGCGTCTACTCGACGGCCGCCTACTGGGCGGCGGCCGGGTTCGCCCTCCTGTTCGGCCTGTGCCCGAAGTTCGGCGCGATCGTCGCGGCGATCCCGGGCGGCGTCCTCGGCGGCATCACCGTCATCCTCTACGGCATGATCGGCCTGCTCGGCGCGCAGATCTGGATCAACGCCAAGGTCGACCTGCGCAACCCGCTGAACCTGGTGCCCGCCGCCGCGGGCATCATCATCGGCGTCGGCAACGTCTCCCTGAAGTTCTCCGACAACTTCTCCCTCAGCGGTATCGCGCTCGGCACGATCGTCGTCATCACCGGGTACCACGCGCTGCGCGCGATGGCGCCCGCACACCTGAAGTCGCAGGAGCCGCTGCTCGACTCCGGCACGTCCACGTACGACGAGAAGACGTACGGCGAGAAGACGTACGGCGAGGACGCCAAGCAGTAGCGCGCGGTTCGCTCGTTCTGGGGAAGCGCCGAGCGGGGCCGCATCCAGGCGGCCGACGACTGCGACTCTTCGCTCATGGCGCAGTCGCAGCAGTACGAGCCGCTCGCAGCGGCACCGGGGGTCGATCGCGGGGCCGGTCACGGGGGCGGCCAGGGGGTCGACGCGGTGATCGCGCGGATGCGCGCGCTCGCCGCGGGGCTTCCGCCCCGGGACGGTGTGGCGGTCTTCAACCGGGTCTACCTCGCCGTCACCGAGGCGGTGGACCGGGCCATCGACAGCGGCGCGGCAGGCGGTTTCCCGGACCGCGCCGCCGCCGTCACCCTCGACGTCCGCTTCGCGGAGCGCTACCTCACCGCCGTGGACACGGCCTCCCCCGGGCTGCGGCTCGGCCCGGCGTGCTGGCGTCCGCTGCTGCAGTTCCGCCGCCACCCCGGGGTCAGGCCGCTGCAGTTCGCCCTGGCCGGCATCAATGCGCACATCGGCCACGACCTGGCGCTCGCCGTCGTGGACACCTGCCACGCGCTCGGCTGCGAACCGCCCGCCCTGGAGGACGAGTTCGACCGCGTCGGAGACCTCCTCGTCACCCTTGAGGAGCGCATCCGCGAGGAGCTGATGCCGGGCCCCGATCTCCTCCAGGTCGCCGATCCGCTCACCCATCTGCTCGGCTCGTGGAGCCTGGAGCGGGCGCGCGACGCCGCGTGGGGCGCGGCCCGCGCCCTGTGGGCGCTGCGCGGACTGCCGGGCGTGAGCGCCGAGTTCACCCGCTCCCTGGACACCTCGGTGGGCCTGGTGGGGCGCATGTTGCTCACCCCGCTCCCCGACTGAAGAAACCTTCGGTCTACACGGAACTCCCGGGCGCCGCTCGCGCGTTGACCTCTGCGACATCCGATGCGCACGCGACGAAGGAGCACGGTATGGCGACCCGACTCGGCCTCGGCCTCCCGCAGATGCGGCAGTACGACATCGGCCGCGACATCCCGGACGTGGCGCGCGCCGCCGAGGCGACCGGGTACGAAAGCCTCTGGGTCTTCGAGCGGATCCTCTTCCCCGAGCCCGCCCGGCAGGGCCTCTACGGCGTCCCGGGCCTCCCCTGGCCCGACCGGTACCGCTCGGTCGCCGACCCGCTCGTCTCGCTCACGCTCGCCGCGGCGGCCACCTCGCGCGCGCGGCTCGGCACCAGCGTCCTCGTGGCCCCGCTGCACGTGCCGTTCCAACTGGCCCGCGCCCTCGCCTCGTTGGACGCGGCGAGCGGCGGCCGGGTCGTCGCGGGGCTCGGCACCGGCTGGTCCCACGACGAGTACGCGGCGGCGGGCGTGGCGCCCTTCGAACGGCGCGGCAAGGTCCTGGACGAGCTGATCGCGGTGTGCCGGGCGGTCTGGGGCCCGGACCCGGTGGCGTACGAGGGCGAGCTGACGGCGGTCGCGCCGTCCGTGGTCGGCCCGAAACCGGCGGGGCCGCTGCCCGTCCTGCTGCCCGCGAACAGCGCCAGGGCCGCGCGCCGCCTGGTCGACCACGCGGACGGCTGGATGCCCGCGGCGACCGGTGCGGAGGCGCTGAAGCAGCAGTGGGCGGAGTTGCGCGCGCTCGCCGAGGAGCGGGGCCGCACGGCGCCGCTGCAGAGCGTGCTGCGGGCGAACACGCTCTGGACGCGCGAGCCGTACACGGCCGACGACCGCCGCCCGTTCCAGGGCAGCGCCGACCAGATCGTCGAGGACCTGGCCGCGCACGACGAGGTGGGCCTGGAGGAGATCCTCGTCGACCTCCAGGGCGACTGCCGCGACGCCCAGGAGCTGAAGGACGTCGCGGCCGAGGTCTACGAGAAGGCCAGAGCTGCCGGTATCTAGGGGGTCAGTCCTCCGGGAGTTCGACCGGCGCGATCGCGTCGTACACGTCGCCGGGCCCGGGGTTGGTCGCGTCGGTGGCGCCGCCCAGATGGTGCATCACGCCCCACACGGCGTTGAGCGCGGTCTGCACGGCGCCCTCGGCCCAGCCGGCCGTCCAGGAGATGTCGTCCCCGGCGAGGAAGATGCCGCGCCGGTCCTCGGGAAGGCGCTCCTGCATGAAGTGGGTGAACAGGCGGCGCTGGTAGCGGTAGTGGCCGGGCAGGTTGGCCTTGAACGCGCCCATGAAGTAGGGCTCGTTCTCCCAGGAGACGGTGACCGGGTTGCCGATGATGTGCTTGCGGATGTCGACGTCCGGATAGATCTCGCCGAGCGACTTGAGCATGACCTCCATGCGCTCGTTCGCCGAGAGCGGCAGCCACTTCAGGCTGTCGTCGCACCACGTGTAGGAGAGGCAGATGACGGCGGGCTTGTCGGGTCCGTCGTCCAGGAGGTAGGTGCCGCGCGTCATCCGGTCGGTGAGCGTCATCGACATGGTGTCGCGCCCGGTGGCCGGGTTCCTGTCCAGCCAGAACGGCCGGTCGACCGGCACGAACAGCTTGCTGGACTCCATGTAGTGGGTGCGCTCGATCGCCGTCCAGTGGTCGATCGGGAAGAGCGCGTCGTCGCAGGCCACCTTGGAGAGCAGCATCCACGACTGCGCGGTGAAGATCGCCGCGCGGTAGGTGCGGATGTCGCCGTCGGCGTCCGTGACCGTGATGTGGTTCCCGGCGGTACGGGCGAGCCGCGTCACCGCGGGCCGGGGCTCGCCCGCCGCGTGCAGCGAGGCGAGCGAGGTCCCGGGCGCCCAGTGCACGATCTTCTGCGGCTCGCGCTCCCACAGCCGCAGCGGCAACTGCTGCGAGCCGCCGACGATGCCGCGGTGGTGGTCGTCGGCCTCGGTGTAGACGACGCGCAAGATCTCCAGGATGGAGTTGGGGAAGTCGGTGTCCCAGCCGCCGGTGCCGAAGCCGACCTGGCCGAAGATCTCGCGGTGGCGGAAGGACTTGAACGCCTCGGAGTCGCACAGGAACCCGTAGAAGGTCTGGTTGTCGAGCTTCTCGACGAGCTGGGACCAGATCTCCCGGATGCGCGGCACGTCCCGCTCGCGCATCGCCTGGTTCATGTCGGTGAAGTCGGCGCCCTCCTCCAGGCAGGCGGCCCACGCGGCGGCGACGTCACGGTAGACCTGCGGCAGGTCGTCGATCGTCTCCGCGTAGTGGCTCTCGCCCTTGAGGTCGACGACGGTCGAGGGGGTCGCCGGGGAGAGCGGGTTCGGGAACGGCCGCGTCTCCAGACCCACCAGGTCGATGTAGTGCTGGAGCGCGGTGGAGGAGGGCGGGAAGCGCATGGCGCCCATCTCGGCGCTCAGCCCGGCCGCGTCCGGCGGGGTCCCGTCGAAGCCGACCGTGCGCAGCCGCCCGCCGATCTTGTCCGCCTCGTAGACGACGGGCTTGAGGCCCATCTTCATCAGCTCGTACGCGGCGACGACGCCGGAGAGCCCGCCGCCGATGACGGCGACCTCGGTGCCGTGCTCGGTCGCCGGTATCTGCCCGAGCCCCGCCGGGTGCGCGAGGAAGTCGTCGTAGGCGTACGGGAAGTCAGGGCCGAACATGGTGATCGGCGGCTGCGCTTCGGTGTGCTGGACGGCGGTCGGCACCGTGGACGTCATGGGGTACGGGCTCCTTGCGAATACGCGGGTACGCGGGGTACGCGGCTACGGGGTTCGCGGCGACGACGGCATGGCTGTGCTCGGGAACGTACGGCCGTGAGGGAGGGGCTCCGGGGGGCTGCCCGGGGGCCGCTATGACGGTACGTTTCGCCCGCTCGGCGCGACAAGACGCGTCTGTTGCGTCTGCGGAGGCGATCCGTTGCGCGTGATACGGGCGCGACGGTGATTCGTTGCGCGGAGCCGAACCGGGGTTCAGGCCGCGGAGCGGACGGCGTTCAGAGCGGGGTTCGGACGGCGTTCAAACCGGGGCTCGGTGCGGGGTTCGATCCGGGGCTCAGACCGGCGAGCCGGACGTGAAGCGGCGCATCAGCGGGGACAGCACGAGCACCGACTTGGTCCGCTCGACGAAGGGCTCCCCCGCGATCCGCTCCAGGACGCGCTCGAAGTGGCGCATGTCGGAGGCGAAGACCTGGACGAGGGCGTCCGCCTCCCCGGTGACGGTGGAGGCGGCGGCGACCTCGGGGTAGCGCTCAAGACCCCGCCGGATCGCGTCCGGCGAGGTGTTGCTGCGGCAGTAGATCTCGATGAACCCCTCGGTCTCCCAGCCGAGCGCGGCCGGGTCGACGCGCACGGTGAAACCGGTGATCGCCCCGGTGGCCCGCAGCCGGTCCACGCGCCGCTTCACGGCGGGCGCGGACAGGCCGACGATCTGGCCGATGTCGGCGTAGGAGCGGCGGGCGTCCTCGGCGAGGGCGTGCACGATGCGTTCGTCGAGATCGTTCAGCAAGGCAGGAGGTTCACTTCTGAGGCTCTGAGGGGGCGGCGGGGGGCTCTGCGGGGGCGGCGAGACGGGAGCGGCGCATCCCGTAGCAGAAGTAGAACACGAGGCCGACGGCCATCCAGACACCGAAGACGATCCAGGTGATGGCGGACAAGCTGCCCATCATCCAGACGCAGAGCGCGAAGCCGATCACGGGAACCAGCGGCGACAGCGGCACCCGGAACGTCCGCTCCATGTCGGGGCGGGTCCGGCGCAGCACGATCACGGCGACGTTGACGAGGGCGAAGGCGAAGAGCGTGCCGATGCTGGTGGCGTCGGCGAGCTGGCCGAGCGGGACGGCGGCGGCGAGCACACCGCAGAACAGGGAGACGAGGACGGTGTTGACGCGCGGCGCCCCGCTCTTGGCGTGGACCTTGGAGAACACCTTCGGCACGAGCCCGTCGCGGCTCATGGCGAACAGGACGCGGGTCTGCCCGTAGAGCACGGTCAGGACGACGGAGGCGATGGCGATGACCGCGCCCGCGGCGAGCAGCGTCGCCCAGAACGACTGGCCCGTGACGTCCTTCATGATCCCGGCGAGCGCGGCCTCGGAGTCGCTGAACTCCTTCCAGGGCCGGGCCCCGACGGCGACCGCGGCGACGAGGACGTACAGCGCGGTGACGATGACGAGGGAGAGCATGATCGCGCGCGGCAGGTCGCGCTGCGGGTTCTTGGCCTCCTCGCCGGCGGTGGAGGCGGCGTCGAAGCCGATGTAGGAGAAGAAGAGCGTGGCGCCCGCGGCGCTGACACCGGCCATGCCGAGCGGCATGAAGTGCTCGTAGTTGCCGGACTGGAAGCCCTTGAGGCCGATGGCGCAGAAGAGCAGCAGCGACACGATCTTCACCGCGACCATGATCGTGTTTGCGCGGGCGGACTCCCGGGCGCCGCCGAGCAGGAACACCATGGCGAGCAGTACCACGATCAGGGCAGGCAGATTGAAGATGCCGCCGTCGCCGGGCGGCGCCGAGAGGACGTCCGGGATGGTGACGCCGATCGTGCCGTCGAGCAGCTCGTTCAGGTATTCGCCCCAGCCGACGGCGACGGCGGCGACGGAGACCCCGTACTCCAGGACCAGGCACCAGCCGCACACCCAGGCGATCAGCTCGCCCATCGTTGCGTATGCGTACGAGTAGGAGGATCCGGCGACCGGGATGGAGCCGGCCAGTTCCGCGTAGGAGAGGGCCGAGAAGAGGGCGGTGAGGCCCGCGATCACGAAGGAGAGCGTGACGGCGGGACCGGCCTTCGGGACGGCTTCGCCGAGGACGACGAAGATGCCGGTGCCGAGCGTGGCGCCGATGCTGATCATGGTCAGCTGCCACAGTCCGAGCGAGCGCCGCAGCTGGCCGCCCTCGCCCTGGCCACCCTCCTCGACCAGCCGCTCCACCGGCTTGCGGCGCATCAGTCGGGCGCCGAGGCCCGCGCTCGCGGACTCGTCGTGGGGGTTGCGCGGGGGTGCGCCGTGGTCGAGCACGGACTGGCTCCTTCATCGCTGCCGGCAGGAGTTCGGGCGGCGCGAGAAGGCGTCTGATCGGTCACACCGCGAACGGGGGATTCGCCGAGCAGCGCGTTCCCGCCGTGCCGCGTACAGCGGATGACTCTAGAGGACGTGCCTTCCCGGCTGTAATGCAGCAACCTTGCGTGCGGCCGGATGATCGTTGCGCGGATCCCCGCTGCGCGGGTGTTCGTTGCGACGTCCGTTTCGTCTGTCGCGTACGCGGTGTGGCCGGGCTCACAGGGGATCATGGGGCGTGAACCCGTGGTTCGCGGGTACGCGGTGGGGCCGTCCCGTACGTCCGGCCGCGGGCCGGGCCGCACGGGCGGGAACGCGGTATGTGCATCATGTGCAGGGTGCACAAGCCGCACGGGAAAGACGCAGAAGGCACGGCGAGGAGAAGGGCGTGAAGAGGGGCTCGTGAGTACCAGCGACACCGACATCCGCGAGGTGCTGCTCGAGGCGCTGCGCGATCAGGAGGGGCAGATCGCCGACCGCTGGACGACGCTCCAGCTGGAGCAGGCGGACCTCGGCGCGGACCTGCCGGTGAGCGAGTTGCGCGAAGAGGCGCACCTGCTCATCGACGCCCTCACCGAGGCCCTCGCCGGTGACCTCCCCGTCGAGCGGCTCGTGTCCGACCACCACGACCTGCGGACGACGGTCACCCAGCTCTCCCTGCGCCGGGTCCGCGCCGGTGCCACCCCCACCGACACCGCGCTCGCCGTCCTCTCCCTCAAGGAGGCGCTCCTCGCGGCGGTGCGGCACACCACCCGCGACACGAGCGAGCTGTTCTCCGCGGCCGTACTGGTCAACCGCATGCTCGACGCCGCGGGCGCCCTCTCGTTCGAGACCTTCGTCGAGGGGCGCGAGGAGATCATCCAGCGGCAGAGCCGGCAGCTGACGGAGCTGTCCACGCCCGTCGTGCAGCTGTGGCGGCACGTGCTCGCCGTCCCCCTGATCGGCACGCTCGACACGGCGCGCACCCAGATCGTCATGGAGTCGCTGCTCCAGGCGATCCAGGACGACGAGGCGAAGATCGCCATCATCGACATCACCGGCGTGGCGACCGTCGACACGGCGGTCGCCCAGCACCTCATGCAGACCGTCAACGCGGTCCGGCTGATGGGCGCGGACTGCGTCATCAGCGGCATCCGGCCGCCCATCGCCCAGACCATCGCCCAGTTGGGGATCGACCTGTCCACCATCCTGACCCGCGCGACGCTGGCCGACGCGCTCGCCGACGCGATGCGCCTGACCGAGCAGCCGGCGGTCGGCCCCGCCCTGACCGGGCCGGCCCGCACGTGACGCCACAGCCGACGCCGCACCCGACCGGCGTTCCCATCCTGCGGCTCGCGGACGTCCTGGTGACCGGGCTCCTCAACGAGCTGGACGACCGCTCCGCGATCGCCTTCACCGAGGAGCTGACCGAGCGGATCGTCGCCGACCGCGCCCGCGGTGTGCTCATCGACATCTCGCGGCTCGAACTGATCGACTCGTTCGTGGCGCGCACCCTGATGGAGCTGACGCACATGGCCCGGCTCCTGGGCGCGCGGGTCATCGTCGCGGGCATGCGGCCCGCCGTCGCGATCACCCTGGTCGAGCTGGGCATCCGGCTGACCGGCGTCGAGACGGCGCTCAACGCCGAACAGGGGCTCAGCGCCCTCGGCTGGCAGCGCACCTTGGAGGGCCCGGGCCGTGACCATGTCCGATGAGCTCGCCCCGCACCCGGTGCGGCACGGCCCCGCGGCCGAGGTGACCCTCCGCCGCGACTACGAGGTCCGCTCGGAGGACGACCTCCTCACGGTGCGGCACGCCGTGCGCGCGGCCACGATCGAGTGCGGCTTCGGCCTCGTCGACCAGACCAGGGTGGTGACCGCCGCGAGCGAACTGGCCCGCAACGCCTTCATCCACGGCGGCGGCGGCACCCTCGCCGTCGAGCTGCTCAAGCGGGGCGGCGCCGTCGGCATCCGTCTCGTCATCCAGGACGAGGGGCCCGGCATCCCGGACCTCGGCGCCGCCCTGACCGACGGCTGGACCTCCGGCAACGGCCTCGGTCACGGTCTCGGCGGGGCCCGGCGGCTGATGGACGAGTTCCAGGTGGAGAGCCGCCCCGGCGCGGGCACGACGGTCACCGTGGTCCGCTGGACGGCGCGGTGACGGCCCACGTCGACGTCGCCGTGACCGCACACGTCGTCGTCGACCACCCCAGTGCCGTGCACCACGCGGCGACCCTGAGCCGGGACGCCGCGCGGGCCGCCGGTCTCGCCGAGACGGCCGTCGAGCGGGCCGTCGTGCTCACCACCGAGCTGGCCGAGAACCTGCTGCGGCACGCCGTCGAGGGCGCGGTCTACGTCCAGCGGCACGGCGAGAAGGGCGGCATCGACGTCATCGCCGCCGACCGCGGGCCCGGCATGGCGCGCCCCGACCGCGCCATGGTCGACGGCTACAGCACCACCGGCACCCTCGGCTCCGGCATGGGCGCGGCCCAGCGCCTCGCCGACGAGCTGACCCTGCGCACCCTGCCGGGCGTCGGCACGCTGATCTGCGCCCGCTTCCACGCGCCCGGCACCCCTCCGGCGGCGGCCGACCTCGGTCTGGTCTGCCTGCCGCTGCGCGGCGAGAAGCTGTGCGGGGACAGCGCGGCCGTGGTGGAGGAGCCCGGCGGCCGCACCGTGGTGGTCGTGGACGGCCTCGGGCACGGCGCCGAGGCGGCCGGGGCCAGCGCCGAGGCCGTGCGCGTGTTCCGGGCCCACCCGGACCGCCCGCTGCCCGAGCTGCTCACGACCATGGACCGCGCGCTGCGGGGCAGCCGCGGCGCCGCCGTCTCCGTGCTGCGCCTGCGGCCCGGTACGGTCGAGCACTGCGGGGTCGGCAACGTACGTCTGCTGCTCGTCGGCCACGCCGGCATCGCCGCCCGCGACACCGGGCAGCCTGGTGTCGTGGGCTGGAACATGCCAAAGCCGCGGGCTCGTACGCTGCCGATGGCCGAGGACAGCGCGGCTGTCCTGCACAGCGACGGCATCGCGCCGCGCTGGGCGGACTCCGCGCCCCCGTTCCTGCTGGGGCTGCCGCCCCGGCTGCTGGCCGCCGCCCTCGGGCACGGCCACCGCTCGGCGCGGGACGACGCGACCGCCCTGGTCTCCGGGGCGGCAAGGAGGAACACATGACCGACCGGGCAGCCGTGCCTGCTCAGCGCTCGACCCACCGCTCGGCGGCCGATCTGCGGGCCGCCGTGCGGGCGCTGGCGGTGACGTTCCGGCTCTCGGCCGAGCTGCGCACCCGGCTCACCCTCTCGGTGGCCCGCGTCGCCGACCCCGAGCTGCGCGCGGGCAGGACCGTCACCCTGGAGTCGGCGTACGAGTGCTCCGCGCACCGGCAGTCCCTGACGGTGCGGCTGCACGCCGCCGGCGCGCCCTGGGCCGCGGCGGCCGTGGAGACGCTGCCGCTGCCCGCCGCGCGCGAGGCCGACACCACGGTGTGGCAGGTGCCGCTGCCGGGCCAGCGCCGCCCCCCGGCCCTGGAGTCCGCCGAGCCCTCCCCCACCGCCCTCCTGGAGGAGGAGCTGCGGGCCGCGGTCGACCGCGCCGAGGCCCTGGAGGCCGACCGGCGCCGCCTCACCCACGAGCTGGACGAGACGAACAGCGGCGTCCTCGCCCTCTACGTCCAGCTGGAGGAGCGCGACGAGCAGCTGCGCCGCGCCCACGGCCAGATGCTGCGCGAGCTGGAGGACGCCCTGCGCCCCGGCCCGATGAAGGTCGACGGGCTCGAACTGGCCATCCACTACGCGCCCGCCGAGAGCGACGCGCCGACCGGCGGCGACCTGTACGACTGGTTCCAGCTGCCCGACGGCACCGTGCACATCACGGTCGTCGACGCGCTCGGCCACGGTCTCACCAGTACCAGCAGCGCCCTGAACGTGACGCACGCCGTGCGCACGCTCGCCCTGGAGGGCCACCCCCTCGAGACGATCGTCGCGCGGACCGACGAGATCCTGCTGCCCTACGACCGCGAGCTGATGGCGACGGTCCTGCTCGCCCGCATCGACCCGGCCACCGGCCACATCGACCTCGCCAACGGCAGCCACCCGCCACCGCTCCTCGTCTCCGACGACGGCAGCGCCCGCTTCCTGGAGGTGCGCGGCCGCGGCGTCGGCTACCCGATGGCCGGCAGCGACCGCCTCTGGCACGAACAGCTCGCCCCGGGCGACCTCCTCGTGCTCTACACGGACGGGCTCACCGAGAGCCGCCGCGACCCCTACGAGGGCGAGCGCAGACTCGTCGAGGCCGCCGTCCGCCACCGCCACCGGCCCACCGAGGACATCCCCGGCGCCCTCGCCGAGGACATGCACACCGTGATCCTGCACCCCGACGACACACTCGCCCTGACCGTACGGAGGAGCCGATGACGCACGCGGCACCCGAGTCCATACCCGACGGGCCGCGTCCGGCGCGGGCCCGTACCGTGACGGACGGTCCCGACGGGCCGGTCATCACGCTCAGCGGCGACCTCGACTACGAGACGGCGCCGGACCTGCTCGCCGAGGTGACGGCGCTCGCCCCGGCGCCCGGCACCACGGTCACCCTCGACCTGTCGGCCGTGCAGTTCTTCGACTCCGGCGGCATCAACGTGCTCCTTCGCGCCCGCGGGCAGCTCCAGGAGCGCGGCGCCGCCCTCGCGGTCAGCCGGGTCTCGCCGGTGGTCGGGCGGATCTTCCGCATCACGGGGCTCGACACCGTCCTGCCGCCCGCGGAGGGCGCGGACCATGAAGATCCGGCGGCGGGGTAGCCGACGACTATGGAGATCGTGGTGGACGGCCCCGTCACGGGGACACAGGCCCGGGGCGCGGCTGCCCGGTTCCTCGCCGAGCACTGTCCGTGGGCCGACGCCGACGCGGTCCTGCTCGTCGTCTCGGAGCTGGTCACCAACGCCTCACGGCACACCGGCACCTTCGCGCGCCTGCACCTGCGGGTCGACGAGGACGGCCTCGCGGTGACGGTGGAGGACGGCGACCCGCGCCCGCCGGTGCCGCGCACGCCCGACATGGGCGGCGGCGGCGGATTCGGCTGGCACATGGTGGAACGGCTCGCCGAGCGGCTCGCGGTGCTCCCGGCGCCCGGCGGCAAACGCATCGAGGCGGCGTGGGCGGCGCCGACCCTGTGACCGGTACCTCCCGCGCCGCCCCTTCAGGACATCAGCTCCAGCTGGCGTGCAGCGGCTTGCCCTCGGCGTAACCGGCGGCGGACTGGATCCCGACGACCGCCCGCTCCTCGAACTCCTCCAGCGAGTTGGCGCCCGCGTAGGTGCAGGACGAGCGGACGCCCGCGATGATCGAGTCGATCAGGTCCTCGACGCCCGGACGCTGCGGGTCGAGGAACATCCGGGAGGTGGAGATGCCCTCCTCGAACAGCGCCTTGCGGGCCCGGTCGTAGGCGGACTCGTCGGAGGTGCGGTTCTTCACGGCGCGCGCGGACGCCATGCCGAAGGACTCCTTGTAGGCGCGGCCCTGCGCGTCGTGCTGGAGGTCGCCCGGGGACTCGTAGGTCCCGGCGAACCAGGAGCCGATCATCACGTTGGACGCGCCCGCGGCGAGCGCCATGGCGACGTCGCGCGGGTGGCGGACACCGCCGTCGGCCCAGACGTGCTTGCCGTACTTCTTCGCCTCGGCGGCGCACTCCAGGACGGCGGAGAACTGCGGGCGGCCGACGCCGGTCATCATGCGGGTGGTGCACATGGCGCCGGGTCCGACACCGACCTTGATGATGTCGGCGCCCGCCTCGATCAGGTCCTTGACGCCCTCGGCGGCGACGATGTTGCCCGCCACGATCGGCACCTGCGGGTCGAGCGCCCGCACGGTCCTGATCGCGCTGATCATCGACTCCTGGTGGCCGTGCGCGGTGTCGATGACGAGCGTGTCGACGCCCGCGTCGAGGAGCTGCTTGGCCTTGCCCGCCACGTCGCCGTTGATGCCGACGGCGGCGGCGATGCGCAGCTTGCCCTCGGCGTCGGTGGCGGGGGTGTAGAGCGTGGCGCGCAGGGCGCCCGTGCGGGTCAGGATGCCGGCGAGCTTGCCGTCCTTGCCGACGGCCGGGGCGTAGCGGCGGTTGGCGCCGTCGAGCTTGTTGAAGGCGTCGCGCGGGTCGATGTCCGCGTCGAGCAGCAGCAGGTCGCGGGACATGACCTCGGACAGCTGGGTGAAGCGGTCGACGCCGGTCAGGTCCTCGTCGGTAACGACACCGACGGGGCGCAGCTCGTCGTCGACGACCACGCCCGCGTTGTGCGCGCGCTTGGGAAGCAGCGCGAGGGCGTCGGCGACCGTCTGGCCCGGCGCGAGGATGATCGGGGTGTCGAGCACCAGGTGGCGGGTCTTGACCCAGGAGATGACCTCGGTGACGACCTCGATCGGGATGTCCTGCGGAATGACGACGAGGCCGCCGCGGCGGGCCAGGGTCTCGGCCATGCGGCGCCCGGCGATCGCGGTCATGTTGGCGACGACCAGCGGGATCGTGGTGCCCGTACCGTCCGGCGAGGAGAGGTCCACGGCCTGGCGGGAGCCGACGGCGCTCCGGCTCGGCACCATGAAGACGTCGTCGTACGTCAGGTCGTACGCGGGCTTGATGTCATTGAGGAAACGCACGTGCGGACATCCCAGTCGGTAGAAGGGGTCCCCTGGAGGAACCCTCCGGGGCACAAAGCACGTACTTCATTTTCCCACGGGCGCGTCGAAGCCGTCTCCGGGCCGAACCTCCCAAGGTCGGCGGCCCGGCTCGGACGATCATCCAAGGTGGGCCGGTCAGCCGAGGCGCAGCTCGACGGCGGGCGCCTCGGCGAACACCGCCCGGGCCGTCGCCCAGTCCTGCGGGCACCGCTCGGCGAACGCCTCCCAGCCGGTCACGACGAGCACGAGCCGGCGCCCGCGCAACACGTCGGCCAGCGCGTCCCAGTTCCGCCCGAACCAGTCCGGCAGGGCGAGCGCGACGGCGCAGCGCTCCATGAACGCGGCCTTGTCCCCGGCCCCCTCCAGGCCGAGCACGACCCTGTCAGTCATCCGGGTCCGTGCGCTGGAGCGCGGGGCGCGGCGTGGACCCGGCGGCGAGCAGGAAGTCGGCCGCGGCGGTGTCGGTGACCAGGCTGGTCACGAGCCCCGAGCGGAGTACGGCGTCGATGGCGGCGGCCTTGCGCTGGCCGCCCGCGATGGCGACGACCTCCGGTATCCGCCGCAGCCGGTCCGCCTCGACCGTGATGCACCGCTCGCCGAGGTCCCGGCCGACGCGGCGGCCCTGGGCGTCGAAGAGGTGCGCGGACATCTCGGCGGCGACACCGAGGGACGCGTAGTGGGCGCGCTCCTCGTCGCTGAGCATGTCGTGCACGGTGGAGATGCCGGGCTCCCACGAGCCGATCGACACACAGGCGACGGTGACCTTGTCGAAGTACTCGAAGGCGCGGGCGATACCGGTCTGGTTGCGCAGCGCGGTCGCGGTGGCGGCGTCGGGGAGCAGCATGGGCGCGTAGATGGGGTGCGCGTCGCCGCCGGAGACCTGCGCGGCCCGGCGGACGGCCTCGACCGAGCCGCGCTCGGCGGTCCCGGCGTCGTACACGCCCGTGAGCTGCACGACGGTGCACGGCGGGAGCCGGTCGAGGGCGGCGGCCATGTGGATGGTGGAGCGGCCCCAGGCGAGGCCGAGGACATCGCCCTCGGTCACCAGTTCGCCGAGGAGATCGGCGGCGACCTCGCCGAGGTTCTCCGGGTCGGGCGACTCCTCGGCCTCGGCGGGCGACTCGACGACGACCGCGTGCCGCAGGCCGTAACGGGCGCGCAGCGCGTCGGAGCGCTCGGCGTCCAGCTCGGCCGGGACCCGGATCTCGATGCGTACGAGATCCCGCTCCAGGGCCGTCTCCAGGACCCGGGCCACCTTGAAGCGGCTGACGCCGAACTCCTCGGCGATCTGGATCTTGGACTTGCCCTCTAGGTAGAAGCGACGGGCCATGGCCGCCGCCTGCACCAGCTCCGCGGGTCCCATCCGCAGGGCTGACCGACCTGCCGATGATGCGGACACGGCGATCTCCTCACTGCTCTTCTGCTCTTCTGCACGACTCACTGCGTTCACAACCTGGATACGCGGCTCATCCTCGCAGATCCTTCGGGCTTGATCAGCCCTGATGACGGGCGTTCACGTATCCGTGGCTCAGTGGTCGCACGCCCAGGGCGCGGCTGCCGTGGCGCTCTCCGCCTGGGTGCGCAATGCACGTACCGCTTCCGCCGGGTCGTCGGCGCCATAGACCGCCGAGCCCGCGACGAAGACGTCCGCGCCCGCCTCGGCGCACCGCTCGATCGTCTTGGCGGAGACGCCGCCGTCGACCTGGAGCCACAGTTCGAGGCCGTGCTTGGCGATGAGCTGCCGGGTCCTGCGGATCTTGGGCAGCATGATGTCGAGGAACGCCTGGCCGCCGAAGCCCGGCTCGACCGTCATGATCAGCAGCATGTCGAGCTCGGGGAGCAGATCCTCGTACGGCTCGATCGGCGTCGCGGGCTTCAGCGCCATGGAGGCGCGGGCGCCCTTGGCGCGGATCTCGCGCGCGAGGCGGACCGGGGCCCCGGCCGCCTCCGCGTGGAAGGTGACGGAACCCGCACCCGCTTCGACGTACTGCGGCGCCCACTGATCGGGGTTCTCGATCATCAGATGGCAGTCCAGCGGGGTGTCCGTCGCCCGCGCCAGCGACTCTACGACCGGCACCCCGAGCGTGAGGTTGGGGACGAAGTGGTTGTCCATGACATCGACATGGAGCCAGTCGGCGCCCTCGACGGCCTTTGCCTCGTCGGCGAGGCGCGCGAAGTCCGCGGACAGGATGCTGGGGTTGATCTGAGCCATGCCCCCACCCTGCCATGGACCGGGCCCTCCCTCCGCCCCGGCCGGGACCCCCGGCCGGAACCGATGCCGAGCCGTGCCCTCCCGTGCCATGGTGGGCCGCCTGAGGGCCGCGACGACACGTTCGACGACACGTTCAGGGATATGGACAGATCACCGCGCACGACGCAGCGGGGGGCGCGCCATGGCGGACGTACAGACCGATGCCCGGACCACGAAGCCCGCACCGCGGCGCGGCGTCGCCTGGCTGGTGTGCGGGCGGCGCAGCAAATGGCTGGTGCTCCTGCTGTGGCTGGTGATCCTGGTCGGGGTGGCACCGCTCGCCCAGAAACTCACCGACGCGCAGGACAACGACGCCCAGTCGTGGCTGCCGGGCTCGGCCGAGTCGACCCAAGTGCTCGACCTCTCCAAGGACTTCAGGCCGGAGACCATCCCCGCGATCGTCGTCTACGCGCGCGAGGGCGGACTCACCGTGGCGGACCGGGCCCGGATCGCCGCCGACGCCCGCCGGCTCCGGCAGCTCGACGACCACGGCCTGCGCGGCGCACAGACCGTCGGCCCCGTCCTCGACAAGCGGGTGGGCCCGTCCGCCGCGCAGATCGCCGTACCCATCACGATGGACGAGAAGGGCTGGGAGCGGATCGCGCCCGCGGTCGACTCCATCCGGGACAGGACCGGCACGTCGGTGGACGGCCTCACGATCCACATCACGGGCCCCGGCGGCACGTCGGCGGACTTCTCGAAGGCGTTCGAGGGCATCGACTCGACCCTGCTGCTCTCCGCGCTCGGCATCGTCATCGTGATCCTGCTCTTCACCTACCGCAGCCCCACCTTGCTGATCGTGCCGGTGGTGAGCGTGGTGGCGGCCCTGTTCACCGCGCAGGCGCTCATCTACCTCCTCGCCACGCACGCGGGCCTGACGGTGAACGGGCAGAGCGCGGGCATCCTCACCGTCCTCGTGTTCGGCGCGGGGACGGACTACGCGCTGCTCCTGGTCGCCCGGTACCGGGAGGAGCTGCGCCGCCACGAGGACCGGCACGAGGCGATGGCGCTGGCCCTGCACCGGGCGGGCCCCGCGGTCCTCGCCTCCGGCGCGACCGTCGTCTGCAGCATGCTGGTGCTGCTCACCGCCGAGATGAACTCCACGCGCGGCCTCGGCCCGGTCGCCGCGATCGGCGTCGCCATCGGCCTCCTCGCCATGCTGACCCTGTTCCCCGCCCTGCTCGTAGTGTTCGGGCGCTGGCTGTTCTGGCCGGTCGTGCCGCACCTGGGCTCGGCCGAACCCACCGAGCGCGGCGTCTGGTCGCGGATCGGCCGGCGCATCGCGCACCGCCCGCGCCTGGTGTGGTCCGCGACGGCGATCGCCCTGGCCGTCCTCTCCCTCGGCCTGCTGCAACTGCGGGCGGAGGGCATCAGCAACGCCGACTCGTTCACGGACAAGCCGGACTCGATCAAGGGCCAGGAGATCTCCGAGAAGTACTTCCCGGCGGGCACGGGCGACCCGCTCGTCATCATCGCCAACAGCGAGCGGGGCGGGCAGGTGCGGCGCGCGGTCGCCACCACCGACGGTGTCGTGGCCCGGAGCATCACCGTCCCGCCCGGCACCGCGCGCGAGCACGACGGGCGGATCCTGTTCGAGGCGACGACCACGGCACCGTCCGACAGCCAGGCGGCAAGGGACACCGTGCAGCGGGTGCGGGACGCGGTGCACGCCGTACCGGACGCGGACGCTCGGGTGGGCGGCGGCTCGGCGACCCTGCTCGACATGGACCGCGCGACCGCCCACGACAACGAACTGGTGATCCCGCTGGTCCTGGTGGTCGTGCTGCTGATCCTCGGGCTGCTGCTGCGCGCCGTGATCGCACCCTTGCTGCTCATCGGGACGGTCGTGCTGTCCTTCGCCGCGGCGCTCGGCGTGAGCGCGCTCGCCTTCCGCCATCTCTTCGACTACGCGGGCGAGTCGACGGACTTCCCCCTGTTCGTCTTCGTGTTCCTGGTGGCGCTCGGCATCGACTACAACATCTTCCTGACCACCCGCATCCGCGAGGAGGCCGCCCGTCAGGGCACCAGGGCCGGCGTCGTCACGGGCCTGTCCGCGACCGGCGCGGTGATCACCTCGGCGGGCCTGGTCCTCGCCGGCACGTTCCTCGCCCTGGGCACGCTGCCCATGGTGGCCTTCGCCGAGATCGGCTTCGCGGTGGCGCTCGGCGTCCTCCTGGACACGTTCATCGTGCGCTCGGTCCTGGTGACGGCGCTGTTCCTGGACGCCGGGCCACGCGTGTGGTGGCCCAGCGCCCTCGCCAGGACCTCAGGCGGTGCGCCGGATCAGCGCTAGGTACATCGCGTCGGTGCCGTGCAGGTGCGGCCACAACTGCACGTCGGGCCCGTCACCCACGGCGGGCACACCCTCCAGGAAGGGCCGCGCGTCCACGAGTTCGGTCCCGCCGACGGACTTGCGCACGTCGTCGACGACGGCCCGGGTCTCCGCCAGGTGCGGCGAGCAGGTCGCGTAGCCGACGACACCGCCGACCCGCACGGACTCGAGCGCCATCCGAAGCAGCGAGCGCTGGAGCGGCGCGAACCCCTCCAGATCCTGCGGGCGGCGCCGCCAGCGCGCCTCGGGCCGCCGCCGCAGGGCGCCGAGCCCCGTGCAGGGCACGTCCACCAGGACCCGGTCGAAGGTGCCCGGCCCCCACGGCGGCCGGGTCCCGTCGGCGGCGATCACCTGGTAAGGCCCCAGGTTCCCGTGCAGCGCCTTCGCGACGAGCCCCGCGCGGTGCGGCTGCTTCTCGGCGGCGAGCAGCGTCGCCCCGCGCCCGGCGGCGAGCCCGGCGAGCATCGCTGCCTTGCCGCCGGGGCCCGCGCACCCGTCGAGCCACTTCTCGTCCCGGCCCTCCACGGGCACGTTCGCGAGTGCGAGGGCGACGAGCTGACTGCCCTCGTCCTGCACCCCGGCCCGGCCCGAGCGCACGACGTCGAGCGCGCCCGGCTCCCCGCCCTCGGTGAGCCGGACGGCGTACGGGGACCAGCGGCCCGGGAGGCCGGACTCCTCGCCGACCTCGGCCAGCACGTCATCGGCGGTGATCCGCCCGGGGCGCGCCACGAGTGTCACCTCGGGCCGCTCGTTGTCCGCCTCGAGGAGGTCCTCGATCCCGGCGCGGCCGCCGCCGAGCGAGTCCCACAGCGCGGAGACGATCCATCGCGGATGCGAATGCACCACGGAGAGATGTTCCTCGGGGTCCTCGTCGTAGGGCGGCGCGACCTTGTCGAGCCAGGTGTCGAGATCGTGCTGGGACACCTTGCGCAGCACGGCGTTGACGAACTTGGCGCGGCCGTCGCCGAGCACGACCCGGGCCAGCTCCACGGAGGCGGAGACCGCCGCGTGGGTCGGGATGCGTGTCCCGAGCAGCTGGTGCACGCCCATGTTCAGGACGTCGAGCACCGGCGGGTCGACCTCGCGCAGCGGCCGGTCGATGCAGGCCGCCACGATCGCGTCGTAGGTGCCCTGGCGGCGCAGCGTCCCGTACACCAGCTCGGTGGCGAGCGCCGCGTCCCGGCCGTCGAACTTCTCCGGGCCCTCCTTCTCCCGCGCCTTGCGCAGCAGCGGCGGCAGCACGAGGTTGGCGTAGGCGTCCCGCTCGTCGACCGCGCGCAGCGCCTCGAACGCGAGGATGCGCACCGCGTCCTTCTTCGGGCGGCGGTGGGGTCTGCCGGGCTTACCGGACCTGCCGGGCTGCTGGGGACGGCGGTTCGACGGGGTCGGCTGGTCGCTCAAAAGTGCTCCGCTGGTGGGGTCGTACATGGAGTACGCAGAGGTCGTACGGGCGTACCTGGTGCGCGTACGCCGAAAGGAACCCTCCCAGCGTACGTGCAGGCCACGGGTGTCCGGGCGGCGGCTCAGCCGAGCTGTTCGCCGGACGTGACGCGGACCCCGCGCGCCCAGTCGGCGGCGGCCATCGGCTTCTTGCCCTGGGCCTGCACCCAGAGCAGCTCGACGGCGTGCGAGCCGGTGCCCACGTACAGGTTCTTCTTGCCGACGCCCAGCTCGCCCGGGGCCAGGTCGGTGCGGTCGGGGGCGAGCACGGCGGTGCGCACCTTCAGGCGCTCGCCGCGGAACTCGGTCCACGCGCCGGGCGCGGGCGTGCAGCCGCGCACCACCCGGTCGACGCGGAGCGCGGGCGCGGCCCAGTCGATCCGGGCGTCCTCGACGGTGATCTTCGGGGCGAGGGAGACGCCGTCGGCGGGCTGCGGCACCGCCTTGAGCGCGCCGTCCTCGATGCCGTCCATCGTGGCGACGAGCAGCCCGGAGCCCGCGAAGGCGAGCCGGGTCAGCAGGTCGCCGCTGGTGTCCGTGGGGCGGACCCGCTCGGTCACCGTGCCGTAGACGGGCCCGGAGTCCAGGCCCTCCTCGATGAGGAAGGTGGAGGCGCCGGTGATCTCGTCGCCCGCCATGATCGCGTGCTGCACGGGGGCCGCGCCGCGCCAGGCGGGCAACAGGGAGAAGTGCAGGTTCACCCAGCCGTGGGCGGGCACGTCGAGCGCGACCTTCGGGAGCAGCGCGCCGTAGGCGACGACCGGGCAGCAGTCGGGGCCGATCTCGCGCAGCCGGGCGAGGAAGTCCTCGTCGCGCGGCCGGGCCGGCTTGAGCACCTCGATGCCGGCCTCCTCGGCCCGCTCGGCGACCGGGCTCGCGACGAGGCGGCGGCCACGGCCCGCGGGCGCGTCGGGCCGGGTGACGACGGCGGCGACCTCGTGCCGGTCGGAGGCGATCAGTGCGTCCAGAGCGGGAACGGCGACCTCGGGGGTGCCGGCGAAGACGAGCTTCATCGGTGGCTAACGGCCTCTCGGGGCAGGGTCACGGGCAGCGCACCAGTCTATGGGGCGCGCGCCGGAACACGCGCCCCGCACGGGAACGGATACACCGCAACAGCGTGACCCCTCACAGGATGGCGCGTTGGTCAAGAAAGAGTTGACCAGACCAGGGGTCGTGCTCACTCCATCGTCAGCGGAAGCTGTCGCTTGCTGCGTGCGCGGCCCGACCGTTCTCATTCGCCGGTTCGAGAGGCTTGTACATGGCCGACCACGCAACCCACGACGCCCAGGCACGGGCCAGCCTGCACCTGCTGGTGCGGGACATCGAGCGGGTCCGCCGGCAGGTGGACGCGTTGCGCACCCTCACCGCACAGCTCGGCAACGTCTACCGGCCGCGCCGCTCCGGCCCCGCCGCCGGCTTCGTCGTCTACGGGCGGGCGCCCGCACCGACCGTCCGCCTCGCCCAGGAGCTGCGGGACAGTGTCGAGACCCTGGTGACCGCGGCCGTGGACTTCGACCGTTCGCTGGGTTTCTCCTGGGACGCCGTGGGCTCCGCCCTCGGCGTCACCAAGCAGGCGGTCCACCGCCGGTACGGGGCCCGCAGGGCGGTCGCCCAGGCGGCTGCCGACGCCGAGCGCGCCGGCGACACGCCCACCTCGCAGCGCCCCGCCCTGCCGCTGGCCACGGGCCCGCTGCCGTCGGTGCCGGCCGCCCGCGCCATGCCGACCCAGCCGACCGCGGGCAGCCAGGGCCTGCGCGACGAGGTCCGGCCGAACGCCTTCCCCGGCCCGCGCAACGGT
Organism: Streptomyces sp. SGAir0957; assembly: GCF_043523415.1. Lineage (NCBI taxonomy): Bacteria > Bacillati > Actinomycetota > Actinomycetes > Kitasatosporales > Streptomycetaceae > Streptomyces > Streptomyces sp. SGAir0957. The sequence goes on along the minus strand of NZ_CP027293.1, from coordinate 6,892,068 downwards.
TGACGCCGCACGCTCCTCGCTGCCTCCCCGCACACCGGCGGGGAGGCAGCGGCGTGTTCACCCCTGCGCCGGCCGAGCCACTGTCATCCGATGTCCGGCGGGTCCACCCGCACCCGCACCGGATCCGTCCCGCCCCGGGCCATCCGCGCCGCCTGCGCCTGCTTCAGGGCGCGGGCCAGCGCGGCGCCGCTGCCCGGCGGCACCCGGACCAGATACCGCTCGCCCGGCTCCTCGGGCGGCGCCGTCCCCGTCCGCCGCGCGGGAGGCAGCGGCACCGGGCCGAGGACCTCCGCGTCCGGCGGCAGCCCCGCCGCGCCGATGAAGTCGTGCAGCGCCTCCGGCGCCCCGCTCACCGACGCCATCCGGGAGACCGGCGGAAAGCCCAGCTCGGCCCGGTCCGCCAGCTCGCGCACCGCGTGCCCGGCCGGGTCCCAGCGGACCAGGGCCTGCACGGGGCGCAGCGTCGGCTCGGCCATGACGACGACGGTGCCGCCCGCCTCCTGGGGCCTGACAAGGGCGGCCGCGGCGATCCAGCGGCGCAGCGCGTCCTCCCCCGCCCGCAGGTCGGGCCGCCCGAGCATGGCCCACCCGTCGAGGAGCAGCGCGGCGGCGTACCCGCCCTCGGCGACGGGCTCCGCCCCCGGCGTGCTCACGACCAGCGCGGGCGCCGCGGACACCGTGTCGAGCACCTGCTCACGCCCCGACGTGCGGACCGGCACCGCCGGGAAGGCGCGGCCCAGCTCCTCGGCCGTCCGCCGCGCTCCGACGACCTGGGCCCGCAGACGGGTCCCGCCGCACTCCGCGCAGTGCCAGTTCGCCTCCTCGCGGCCGCACCATCCGCAGGCCAGGACGCCGGTCGCCTCCCGCGCCTCAAGGGGGCCCGCGCAGTGCCGGCACCGGGCGGGCTCACGGCACCGCTGGCACGCGAGGCGCGGCACATAGCCGCGCCGGGGCACCTGCACGAGAACCGGGCCGTCCCGCAGCGCGGCCCGCGCCACGTCCCAGGCCAGGCTGGGCAGCCGGGCGGCCCGCGCCGCCTCGTCCCGCGCGACGTCCAGATCGCCGACGGTCCGTACGAGGGGGGCGACGCGCCGCACCGCCTCCCTGGGCGCGGCCACCGCGGCGGCCCACCCGCTGCGCACGAGCTGCGCGGCCTCGACGGTGCAGCTCCAACTCCCGGCCAGGAAGGCGCACTTGTCCCGCGTGGCCCGCAGCTCCAGGACCTCGCGCACATGCGGGAACGGCGCCCGGTCGTCGCTGTGGTGCGCGTCCCCGTCGTCCCACACCACGACGAGCCCGAGGTCGCGTACGGGGGCGAACATGGCGGCCCTCGTCCCGACCACGGCCCGCACGGCGCCCCGCCGCACGGCGAGCCACTCGGAGTACCGCCGCTGCTGGCCCGCGTCGGCGGTGAGCAGCGCGTGCTGCCCCTCCCCCAGCGCCTCCCGCAGCGCGGCATCGACCCGTGCCGCGAGACGTACGGTCGGGACGACCACGAGCGCCCCGCGCCCCGACGCGAGAGTCGCCTGCACGGCCCGCGCGATCTCCCCGGCCCACTCGGGTCCGGGCAGCGCGGTCCACACGGCGCGCGGCGCACCCCCTGCGGCCAGGGACGCGAGAAGATCGGCCCCGCGTTCGTACCGCTGCCACGACCCCGGTTCGGGAGCGGGCGGCGCGGGCGGCGGCGCCGGGAACTCCCGCGCCTCCGCCTTGCCGTGCCGGGGCGGCACCGCCAGTTGCAGCACGTCCGCGAGGCTGCCCGCGTACCGGTCGGCGACGGCCCGGGTGAGGCCCAACAGCTCGGCGTCCAGGACGGGTTCGGGCGAGAGGACCTGGGCGAGCGCGGCGAGCGGCCCCTGGTACTCGGCCTCGGCGACCCGCTCGATGAGGAACCCGTCGATCAGGCCGCCGCCCTCGCGCCGCCCGTCCCGCACGTTCTTCGACCCGGCCCCGAACCGCACCCGGACCCGCACACCCGGCTGCGCGACCTCGTCCAACTCCTCCGGCACCGCGTACTCGAAGTACCGGTCGAGGTGGAGCACGCCCTTGTCGACGAGGACCCGGGCCACCGGCAGCTCCTTGGCGAGCGCCGCCCCCCGCCATGTGCGCGGCTTCGCCTTCGGCGCCTTCGCCCTGCGCACGCTCTCCCGAATGAGCGCAAGCTGCTCCGGCTGCTCGGGGGTGTCGTTCTCGCTGCTCACAGCTGCATTCCTACCAGAGGGCACCGACAGCGCGGGGCCCGGGAAAAGCGCCGGGGCCCGGCCCTCCCGAAGGAGAGCCGGGCCCCAAGAGCCGGGAAAGCGGTGCTCAGGCGCCCGCGGCCTTGCGCAGCGCGTCCACGCGGTCCGTCTTCTCCCACGTGAAGTCGGGCAGCGGGCGGCCGAAGTGACCGTAGGCGGCCGTCTGGGAGTAGATCGGGCGCAGCAGGTCGAGGTCGCGGATGATCGCGGCCGGGCGGAGGTCGAAGACCTCGGAGATCGCGGACTCGATCTTGTCCGTGTCGACCGTGTTCGTGCCGAAGGTCTCCACGAAGAGACCGACCGGCTCGGCCTTGCCGATCGCGTAGGCGACCTGGACCTCGCAGCGCGCGGCGAGACCGGCGGCGACGACGTTCTTCGCGACCCAGCGCATCGCGTACGCGGCGGAGCGGTCGACCTTGGACGGGTCCTTGCCGGAGAAGGCGCCGCCGCCGTGGCGGGCGTAGCCCCCGTAGGTGTCGATGATGATCTTGCGGCCGGTGAGGCCCGCGTCGCCCATCGGGCCGCCGATCTCGAACCGGCCCGTCGGGTTGACGAGGAGGCGGTAGCCCTCGGTCTCCAGCTTGATGCCGTCGTCGATGAGCGCCTTCAGCTCGGGCTCGACGACGAACTCGCGGATGTCGGGGGCGAGCAGCGAGTCGAGGTCGATGTCGCTCGCGTGCTGCGAGGAGACGACGACGGTGTCGAGGCGGACGGCCTTGTCGCCGTCGTACTCGATGGTGACCTGGGTCTTGCCGTCGGGGCGCAGGTACGGGATCGTCCCGTTCTTGCGGACCTCGGACAGGCGGCGCGACAGGCGGTGCGCCAGGTGGATCGGGAGCGGCATGAGGTCCGGCGTCTCGTCGCACGCGTAGCCGAACATCAGGCCCTGGTCGCCGGCGCCCTGCTTGTCGAGCTCGTCCTCATCGCCCTCGACGCGCTTCTCGTACGCCGTGTCGACACCCTGCGCGATGTCGGGCGACTGCGAGCCGATGGAGACCGAGACGCCGCAGGAGGCGCCGTCGAAGCCCTTCTTCGAGGAGTCGTAGCCGATCTCGAGGATCTTCTCGCGCACCAGCTGCGCGATCGGCGCGTACGCCTTGGTCGTGACCTCGCCGGCCACGTGCACCAGGCCGGTGGTGATCAGCGTCTCGACGGCGACGCGGGACGTGGGGTCCTCGCGCAGCAGCGCGTCGAGAATGGTGTCGCTGATCTGGTCAGCGATCTTGTCGGGGTGACCCTCGGTCACGGACTCCGAGGTGAACAGGCGACGGGACACAACGCTCCCTGTGGTTGCAGCGGCTGCTGGCTGATCATTGTTGGACTGCCGGGAGCTGCGCCCGGCGGTGTCCGAGTTCAGTTTATCGGTCGCGCTCGGTCGCCGGACCACGAATCTCGCCCCTTGGGAGGGCTGTGACCTGCGACACGGCATTCTGCGTCACGATGAACCGTCTCCGGAAGACTACTGGGCGCCCGGAATCGGCGGGTTTTCAGACACGCCGGTCGACACGTCGGTCGACACGCGGGACGACCTCGTCCCAGATCCGGTCCGCGAGCGCCTCCTTCGGACCGTACGGGATGGGCGTCTCGCTGCCGTCGGCGCCCAGGATCACGGCCTCGTTCTCCTCGGCGCCGAAGGTCTTGCGCTCCCCGACCTCGTTGACGACGAGCAGGTCACAGCCCTTGCGGGCGAGTTTGGCGCGGCCGTTGGCGAGGACGTCGTCGGTCTCGGCGGCGAAGCCGACGACCACCTGGCCCTCGCGGGCGCGGTGGGCGGACACCTCGGCGAGGATGTCAGGATTGCGGACGAGCGCGATCGGGGCGGGCTCCTCGCCGTCCTTCTTCTTGATCTTTCCGGTCGCGTAGGTCTCGGGGCGGAAGTCGGCGACCGCCGCCGCCATCACCACCGCGTCGGCGTCCGCCGCCGCCTTCAGGACCGCCTCCCGCAGCTGCACGGCCGTGCCCACGTGGACGACGTCGACGCCCGCCGGGTCGGGCAGCGTCGCGTTCGCGGAGAGAAGAGTCACCCGGGCGCCGCGCGCGGCGGCGGTGCGGGCCAGCGCGTAGCCCTGCTTGCCCGAGGAGCGGTTGCCGAGGAAGCGGACCGGGTCGAGGGGTTCGCGGGTGCCGCCCGCGCTGACCACGACGTGCTTACCGGCCAGGTCGGAGGTGGCCGCGTCGGCGCCGCGCGCCAGGACCCGGCGTACGTACTCGAAGATCTCGACCGGGTCGGGGAAGCGGCCCTTGCCGGTGTCGACGCCGGTCAGGCGGCCGACGGCGGGCTCGATGACGAGGGCGCCGCGGCGGCGCAGCGTCGCCACGTTCTCCTGCGTCGCCGGGTGCTCCCACATCTCGGTGTGCATGGCGGGCGCGAAGACCACCGGACAGCGGGCGGTGAGCAGCGTGTTCGTGAGCAGGTCGTCGGCGAGGCCGTGGGCGGCCTTGGCGAGCATGTCGGCGGTGGCCGGGGCGACGATCACGAGGTCCGCGTGCTGGCCGATCCGCACGTGCGGCACCTCGTGGACGGACTCCCAGACCTCGGTGGAGACCGGGTTGCCGGAGAGCGCGGACCAGGTGGCGGCGCCGACGAAGTGCAGCGCGGAGTCGGTGGGGACGACGCGCACGTCATGGCCGGACTCGGTCAGGCGGCGCAGCAGCTCACACGCCTTGTAGGCGGCGATGCCACCGCTGACCCCGAGCACGACCTTGGGCTTGGACGACACCGGCTCTCCCCTGCATTTCGACGAACGTACGGCTCCATGACACACCACAGGCCCGACAGACGGGCTGTCGGGCCTGGGGAAAAGCTGACGGACTTACTGCGCCGGGCCCTCGATGGCCTCGGACGTCAGCAGACCCGCGTTGATCTCGCGAAGGGCGATCGAGAGCGGCTTCTCGTGGACGTGCGTGTCCACCAGCGGGCCGACGTACTCGAGGAGACCCTCACCGAGCTGCGAGTAGTACGCGTTGATCTGACGCGCGCGCTTGGCGGCGTAGATGACCAGGCTGTACTTCGAGTCGGTGGCTTCGAGCAGCTCATCAATCGGCGGGTTGATGATGCCCTCGGGCGCGGTGATGGAAGAGGACACTCTCTGCCTTCCGATGGGGGCCGGGACCGGGGTCCCGACTGGGGTAAAGATCAAAGAACCTTCATCAAGGCTAGCAGCTCACGCGCCACGTCCTCGACGGAGGTGTTGACCAGGGTCGTGTCGAACTCCGCCTCGGCGGCCAGCTCCACCTTCGCGGCCTCGAGGCGGCGCTCGATGACCTCCGGCGCCTCGGTGCCGCGCCCGGTGAGCCGGCGGACCAGCTCGTCCCAGCTCGGCGGGGCGAGGAAGACCAGCTGCGCCTCGGGCATCGACTCCCTGACCAGGCGAGCACCCTGGAGGTCGATCTCGAGCAGCACCGGCTCGCCCGCCTCCAGGCGGTCGAGCACGGCGCCGCGCGGGGTCCCGTAGCGGTTCCCCGCGAACTCGGCCCACTCCAGGAGCTCGCCGTTGGCGATCAGCTTGTCCATCTCCTCGTCGGTGACGAAGAAGTACTGGACCCCGTGCTTCTCGCCGGGGCGCGGCTTGCGGGTCGTCGCCGACACCGAGAGCCAGACCTCGGGGTGTTCCTTGCGCATATGAGCGACGACCGTGCTCTTGCCGACCCCCGAGGGGCCGGAGAGCACGGTCAGCCGCGGACGTTCACTCATGCAGCGATTATTCCAGTTGTTCCGGAGTGCCCCGGACCAGCCCGGGGGCCGGCCCATGGCCTCAGGCTCCGGTGCTGCCGAACTCGCGCTCCAGGGAGGCGATCTGGTTGGAACCGAGACCGCGCACCCGGCGGGATTCGGAGATCCCGAGACGCTCCATGATCTGCTTGGCGCGGACCTTGCCCACGCCCGGCAGGGACTCCAGGAGGGCGGAGACCTTCATCTTGCCGATGACGTCGTTCTCCTGGCCCTGCTTGATGACCTCGTGGAGGGAGGCGCCGGAGTGCTTGAGTCGATTCTTCACCTCGGCCCGCTCCCGGCGAGCCGCGGCGGCCTTTTCGAGCGCGGCTGCGCGCTGTTCAGGGGTAAGGGGCGGAAGAGCCACGCCTACGTCACCTCGGATGTCGAAACTGTCGGATACGGACCGGTGAGGAACCTAGTCGCCCCACACCTCTCGACGGAGACTAGCGGCCTGGGCCGCCTGAGTCAGCGAGAACGAACGAAAAGTCCTGGTCAGCCTCTATGGAGCCGCGCATTTCCGACAAAACGACCCGCAAATCGGTCAGGATTCGGACGCGGGCCGGAAAGTCGGCACCGAGTGCCACCCCGGAGCACCTGCCATCAGGCGCCCTCGACCGCCTCACGCACCTCGTCCGCGAACCGCACGGCCGCGTCCCGCAGGGCCGCGACGGAGGGTCCCGCCTTGAGGACGCCGCGGCTCACGTTCGGCACGACATTGCGCACCGCGGCGCCGAAGACCGTCGGCAGATCCGCGGCGGTGGCACCCTGCGCCCCGATGCCGGGGGCGAGGAGCGGGCCGTTGATCCCGAGCTCGTAGGACGACAGGTCGCCGAGCGTCGCGCCGACGACCGCGCCGAAGGAGCCGAGCGGGCTCTCCCCCGCGTTCTCCTCGGCAAGGTGGGCGAGCATCGTCGCGCCGACATTGCGGCCGTCGGCGCGCACCGCGTGCTGCACCTCGCCGCCCTCCGGGTTGGAGGTGAGCGCGAGGACGAAGAGGCCCGCGCCCGACGCGCGCGCGAGGTCGACGGCGGGCTTCAGCGACCCGTAGCCGAGGTACGGGGACACCGTCAGGGCGTCGGAGAACAGCGGGGAGTCCTTGTGCAGGAAGGTCTCCGCGTACGCGGCCATGGTCGAGCCGATGTCCCCGCGCTTGGCGTCCATGACGACGAGGGTGCCCGCCGCGCGCAGGTCGGCGACGGCGCGCTCCAGGACGGCGATGCCGCGCGAGCCGAACCGCTCGAAGAACGCCGCCTGGGGCTTCACCACGGCGACGGTGTCGGCCAGCGCCTCGACCGACGTGCGCGTGAAGGCCTCCAGGCCCGCGATGTCGTCGCTCAGGCCCCAGGAGGAGAGCAGGGCGGCGTGCGGGTCGATGCCGACGCAGAGCGGGCCGCGCTCGTCCATGACGCGGCGCAGCCGGGCGCCGAAGGGTTCGTCGACACTCATGCGGCCTCGGCCTTCCTCTTCTTCACATCGGCGCCGACCGCGTCGGCGAGCGTGGCGTACGGGGAGTTGTTCAGGCGCGCGGCGAGGCCCTTGTGGATCGCGCGGGCGTAGAACGGGCCCTCGTAGATGAAGGCCGAGTAGCCCTGGACCAGGGTGGCGCCGGCGAGGATGCGCAGCCAGGCGTCCTCGGCGTTCTCGACGCCGCCGACACCGACCAGGGTGAGCCGGTCGCCCACGCGCGCGTAGAGGCGCCTCAGGACCTCCAGGGAGCGCTCCTTGAGCGGCGCTCCGGACAGGCCGCCCGTCTCGTCGACGACAGCGCCCCGGGTGCGCAGTCCCTCGCGGGAGATCGTGGTGTTGGTGGCGATGACGCCGTCCAGGCCGAGTTCGACGGCGAGGTCGGCGACCGCGTCGATGTCCTCGTCGGCGAGGTCGGGCGCGATCTTCACCAGGAGCGGGACGCGGCGCGAGCGCACGGTGCGGTCGGCGGCCTCGCGCACGGCGGTGAGCAGCGGGCGCAGCGCCTCCGTGGCCTGGAGGTTGCGCAGGCCCGGGGTGTTGGGCGAGGAGACGTTGACGACGAGGTAGTCGGCGAAGGCGGCAAGGCGCTCGGTCGACTTCACGTAGTCCGACGCGGCGTCGGCCTCGGCGACCACCTTGGTCTTGCCGATGTTCACCCCGACCGTCGTCCTGAAGACCGGGTTGCGGGACGCCAGGCGGGCCGCGACGGCGAGCGAGCCCTCATTGTTGAAGCCCATGCGGTTGATGAGCGCGCGGTCCTGGACGAGCCGGAAGAGGCGCTTCTTCGGGTTGCCGGGCTGCGCCTCGCCCGTGACGGTGCCGATCTCGACGTGGTCGAAGCCGAGCATCGCCATGCCGTCGATCGCGACAGCGTTCTTGTCGAACCCTGCGGCCAGACCGAAGGGGCCGTGCATCCGCAGGCCGAGGGCCTCGGTGCGCAGCTCCTTGTAGCGCGGCGCCAGGGCGGCGGCGATGTAGGTGCGCAGGACGGGGACACGGGCGGCGCCGCGGATCCAGCGGAAGGCGGCGTAGTGGGCCTTCTCGGGGTCCATGCGCTTGAAGACGAGGTGGAAGAACAGCTTGTACATGATCAAGTCCTCTTGACGAGCCTGAGTCGGCGGCGGGCCTTGCGAAGAGCGGGCCTCATGAAGATGCGAAGAGCGGGCCTCATGAAGAGGGGGACACCGTTTCCGGTGTCCCCCTCAAGGGCGCTAGTCGCGGGCCGCGGTCAGGTGTTCCGCGTGTTCCTGCAAGGAGCGGACGCCGACGTCGCCGTGGGTGAGGGCGTCGATGCCCTGGACGGCGGCGGCGAGCGCCTGGACCGTCGTCAGGCAGGGGACGGAGCGGGCCACGGCCGCCGTGCGGATCTCGTAGCCGTCGAGGCGGCCGCCGGTGCCGTACGGGGTGTTGACGATGAGGTCGACGTCGCCGGAGTGGATCAGCTGGACGATCGTCTTCTCGCCGTTCGGGCCCTCGCCCTCGGACTGCTTGCGCACGATGGTGGCGTTGATGCCGTTGCGCTTGAGGACCTCGGCGGTGCCGGAGGTGGCGAGCAGCTCGAAGCCGTGGGCGACCAGCTCGCGCGCCGGGAAGATCATCGAGCGCTTGTCGCGGTTGGCGACCGAGATGAACGCGCGGCCCTTCGTGGGCAGCGGCCCGTAGGCGCCCGCCTGCGACTTGGCGTACGCCGTGCCGAAGACGGTGTCGATGCCCATGACCTCGCCGGTGGAGCGCATCTCCGGGCCGAGGACCGTGTCGACGCCGCGGCCCTGGATGTCGCGGAAGCGCGACCAGGGCATAACGGCCTCCTTGACGGAGATCGGCGCGTCGAGCGGGAGCGTGCCGCCGTCGCCGTGCTTCGGCAGCAGGCCCTCCGCGCGCAGCTCGGCGATGGTGGCGCCGAGCGAGATGCGGGCGGCGGCCTTGGCGAGCGGCACCGCGGTCGCCTTCGAGGTGAAGGGGACGGTGCGCGACGCGCGCGGGTTGGCCTCCAGGACGTAGAGGATGTCCCCGGCGAGGGCGAACTGGATGTTGATCAGGCCGCGTACGCCGACGCCCTTGGCGATGCCCTCGGTGGAGGCGCGCAGGCGCTTGATGTCGAAGCCGCCGAGGGTGATCGGGGGCAGGGCGCACGCCGAGTCGCCGGAGTGGATGCCGGCCTCCTCGATGTGCTCCATGACGCCGCCGAGGTAGAGCTCCTCGCCGTCGTAGAGGGCGTCGACGTCGATCTCGATGGCGTCGTCGAGGAAGCGGTCCACGAGCACGGGGCGGCTCGGGCTGATCTCGGTGGACTCCTCGATGTAGGAGGAGAGGCGGGTCTCGTCGTAGACGATCTCCATGCCGCGGCCGCCGAGCACATAGGACGGGCGGACGAGGACCGGGTAGCCGATCTCGTCGGCGATCGCCTTCGCTTCCGCGAACGTGGTGGCGGTGCCGTGCTTGGGCGCGGGGAGTCCGGCCTCGGCGAGGACGCGGCCGAAGGCGCCGCGGTCCTCGGCGGCGTGGATCGCCTCGGGCGGGGTGCCGACGACGGGGACGCCGTTGTCCTTGAGCGCCTGGGCGAGGCCCAGCGGGGTCTGGCCGCCGAGCTGGACGACGACGCCCGCGATCGGCCCGGCCAGGGACTCCGCGTGCACGATTTCGAGCACGTCTTCGAGCGTCAGCGGCTCGAAGTACAGGCGGTCGGAGGTGTCGTAGTCGGTGGAGACGGTCTCCGGATTGCAGTTGACCATCACCGTCTCGTAGCCCGCGTCGCTGAGCGCGAAGGAGGCGTGGACGCAGGAGTAGTCGAACTCGATGCCCTGGCCGATGCGGTTCGGGCCCGAGCCCAGGATGATCACCGCGGGCTTCTCGCGGGGCGCGACCTCGGACTCCTCGTCGTAGGAGGAGTAGAAGTACGGCGTCTTCGCGGCGAACTCGGCGGCGCAGGTGTCGACCGTCTTGTAGACCGGGCGGACCCCGAGCGCGTGCCGGACCTCGCGGACGACGTCCTCGCGCAGGCCGCGCAGTTCGGCGATCTGCTGGTCGGAGAAGCCGTGGCGCTTGGCCTCCGCGAGCAGGTCCGCGTCGAGGCGCTCGGCGGCGGCCAGCTCGTCGGCGACCTCCTTGATGAGGAACAGCTGGTCCACGAACCAGGGGTCGATCTTCGTGTAGTCGAAGACCTCCTCGGGCGTGGCACCGGCCCGGATCGCCTGCATGACGGTGTTGATGCGGCCGTCGGTCGGGCGGACGGAGGCTTCGAGCAGCTCCTTCTTGTCGCCGACGGGGCCGACGAAGGTGAACTGGCTGCCCTTCTTCTCCAGGGAGCGCAGCGCCTTCTGGAACGCCTCGGTGAAGTTGCGGCCGATGGCCATGGCCTCGCCGACCGACTTCATGGTGGTGGTGAGGGTGGAGTCGGCGCTCGGGAACTTCTCGAAGGCGAAGCGCGGGGCCTTCACGACCACGTAGTCGAGCGTCGGCTCGAAGGAGGCCGGGGTCTTCTCGGTGATGTCGTTCGGGATCTCGTCGAGCGTGTAGCCGACGGCCAGCTTGGCGGCGATCTTCGCGATCGGGAAGCCGGTGGCCTTCGACGCGAGCGCCGAGGAGCGGGAGACGCGCGGGTTCATCTCGATGACGATGACGCGGCCGTCTTCGGGATTGATCGCGAACTGGATGTTGCAGCCGCCGGTGTCGACGCCGACCTCGCGGATGATCGCGATGCCGATGTCGCGCAGGCGCTGGTACTCGCGGTCGGTCAGCGTCATCGCGGGCGCGACGGTGATCGAGTCGCCGGTGTGCACGCCCATCGGGTCGAAGTTCTCGATGGAGCAGACGACCACGACGTTGTCGTTCTTGTCGCGCATCAGCTCCAGCTCGTACTCCTTCCAGCCGAGGATGGACTCCTCAAGGAGCACCTCGGTGGTCGGGGAGAGCGTGAGGCCCTGACCGGCGATGCGGCGCAGCTCCTCCTCGTCGTGCGCGAAGCCGGAACCGGCGCCGCCCATCGTGAAGGAGGGGCGCACGACGACGGGGTAGCCGCCGAGCGTGTCGACGCCCTGGAGCACGTCGTCCATGGAGTGGCAGATCACCGAGCGAGCGGACTCGCCGTGCCCGATCTTCTTGCGGACCTCCTCGACGACGTCCTTGAAGAGGTCGCGGTCCTCGCCCTTGTTGATCGCCTCCACGTTGGCGCCGATCAGCTCGACGCCGTACTTGTCGAGGACACCCTGGTCGTGCATGGAGATCGCGGTGTTGAGCGCGGTCTGGCCGCCGAGGGTCGGCAGGAGCGCGTCGGGGCGCTCCTTGGCGATGATCTTCTCGACGAACTCGGGGGTGATCGGCTCGACGTACGTGGCGTCGGCGATCTCCGGGTCGGTCATGATCGTCGCCGGGTTGGAGTTGACGAGGATGACGCGCAGGCCCTCGGACTTGAGGACGCGGCACGCCTGGGTGCCGGAGTAGTCGAACTCGGCGGCCTGGCCGATGACGATCGGGCCGGAGCCGATGACCAGGACGGACTGGATATCGGAGCGCTTAGGCACGCTGGCCCTCCATCAGGGTGACGAAACGGTCGAACAGGTAGGCGGCGTCGTGCGGACCTGCCGCCGCCTCCGGGTGGTACTGGACGGAGAAGGCCGGCTGGTCGAGCAGCTGGAGACCTTCGACGACCTGGTCGTTCAGGCAGACGTGGGAGACCTCGGCGCGGCCGAAGGGCGTCTCGCTGACCTTGTCGAGCGGCGCGTCCACGGCGAAGCCGTGGTTGTGCGCGGTGACCTCGACCTTGCCGGTGGTGCGGTCCTGCACCGGCTGGTTGATGCCGCGGTGGCCGTACTTCAGCTTGTACGTGCCGAAGCCGAGGGCGCGGCCGAGGATCTGGTTGCCGAAGCAGATGCCGAACAGCGGCGTCCTGCGGGCGAGGACGGCGCGCATCAGCGCGACCGGGCCTTCGGCGGTGGACGGGTCGCCGGGCCCGTTGGAGAAGAAGACGCCGTCGGGGGCGACCGCGTAGACCTCCTCCTCGGTGGCCGTGGCGGGCAGGACGTGCACCTCGATGCCGCGCTCGGCCATGCGGTGCGGGGTCATGCCCTTGATGCCGAGGTCGATGGCGGCGACGGTGAACCGCTTCTCGCCGACCGCGGGGACGACGTAGGCCTCCTTGGTGGCGACCTCCTCGTACAGGCTCGCGCCCTTCATCTGCGGCTGCGCCTGCACCTTGGCGACCAGCTCGGCGTCGGGGGCAAGGGTCTCGCCGGAGAAGATGCCGGAGCGCATGGAGCCGCGCTCGCGCAGGTGGCGGGTGAGGGCGCGGGTGTCGATGCCGCTGATGCCGACGATGTTCTGGGCGCTCAGCTCGTCGTCCAGGCTGCGCTTGGAGCGCCAGCTGGACGGCACGCGCGCGGGGTCGCGCACGACGTAGCCGGAGACCCAGATGCGGGCCGACTCGTCGTCCTCGTCGTTCCAGCCCGTGTTGCCGATCTGCGGGGCGGTGGCGACCACGATCTGGCGGTCGTACGACGGGTCGGTGAGGGTCTCCTGGTAGCCGGTCATGCCGGTGGAGAAGACGGCCTCGCCGAAGGTCTCCCCCACGGCCCCGTAGGCGCGGCCGCGGAACACCCGGCCGTCCTCCAGGACGAGAACGGCGGGAACCTTGCTGGCTCCCCTTGTGGAGGTGGTCATCGTGCGGTGCCTTCCGTCGTGTTGATCATGTCGTTGATGGTGGTGACCCACTCGGCCTGCTCGGCGGCGTGGTCCGCGCGGAAGCCGGAGTCGATCAGCTTGTCGCCGTGGGCCCAGGTGACGATCAGGAGACCGCCCTCCGTGAGCACCTTGCCGGCGATGCCCTTGTCGAGCCTCGCCTCGCGCAGCGCGTCCGCCGGGACGAAGAAGTCGGCCGCCCCGGGACGTACGACGTCGAGTCCGGCGTCGGTCAGGGTCAGCTCGACGCGGCTGCGGGTGCCCAGGCCGTGCGCGACGATGCGGTCGAGCCACTGCCCGGCGGTGGTGGAGCCGTGGTAGCGACCGCTCATGCTCAGTTTCGGCTCACCCGGCGTCTCGGGCGACTGCGGCAGGGGCGGTACGTCGCCTTGCAGCGTGCCGCGCCACTTCCAGCCCTGGCGCATCAGCCAGTACACGAGGGCGATGAAGAGGAGCAGTCCGACGACCCAGCCGATGCGGTCGGCCCAGTCGGTCACGTCCGCCGACTTCTGTTCGGCGGCCAGGACCATCGGGCGGATGGGGTGCAGAGGTGTCACGCGAGCTTCCCGTCGGCGAGGGTGGCCTTGCCCCGCAGCCAGGTGTGGGTGACGCGCCCCGGCAGCTCACGGCCCTCGTAAGGGGTGTTGCGGCTGCGGGAGGCGAAGCCCGCGGGGTCAACGCTTCCACGGTAGTCCGCGTCGACCAGAACGAGGTTGGCGGGCTCACCTGCCGAGACGGGCCGTCCGTGCCCCTTGGCCTGCCCGATCTCCGCGGGCTTGAAGGACATGCGGTCGGCGACACCGGCCCAGTCGAGCAGCCCGGTCTCCACCATGGTCTGCTGCACGACACTGAGCGCCGTCTCCAGGCCGACCATGCCCATGGCGGCGGCGGCCCACTCGCAGTCCTTGTCCTCGTGCGGGTGCGGGGCGTGGTCGGTGGCGACGATGTCGATCGTGCCGTCGGCGAGCGCCTCGCGCAGCGCCATGACGTCCTTCTCGGTGCGCAGCGGCGGGTTCACCTTGTAGACCGGGTTGTACGAGCGCACCAGCTCGTCGGTGAGGAGCAGGTGGTGCGGGGTCACCTCGGCGGTCACGTCGATGCCGCGGGACTTGGCCCAGCGGACGATCTCCACGGACCCGGCGGTCGAGAGGTGGCAGATGTGGACGCGGGAGCCGACGTGCTCGGCGAGCAGCACGTCCCGGGCGATGATCGACTCCTCGGCGACGGCGGGCCAGCCGCCGAGGCCCAGCTCGGCGGAGACGGTGCCCTCGTTCATCTGGGCGCCCTCGGTGAGGCGGGGCTCCTGCGCATGCTGGGCGACGACGCCGCCGAACGCCTTCACGTACTCCAGGGCGCGGCGCATGATCACGGCGTCGTGGACGCACTTGCCGTCGTCGGAGAAGACGGTGACGCCCGCGGTGGAGTCGTGCATGGCGCCCAGCTCGGCGAGCTTCTGGCCCTCAAGGCCCACGGTGACGGCGCCGATCGGCTGCACGTCGCAGTAGCCGTGCTGCTGGCCGAGCCGGTACACCTGCTCGACGACGCCGGCGGTGTCGGCCACGGGGAAGGTGTTGGCCATGGCGAACACGGCGGTGTAGCCACCGGAGGCGGCGGCCCGGGTGCCGGTGAGGACGGTCTCGGAGTCCTCACGGCCGGGCTCGCGCAGGTGCGTGTGCAGGTCGACGAGGCCCGGAAGCAGCACCTTGCCGTCGGCCTCGACGACCTGGTCGACGCCTTCCGTGCCGAGGCCGCTGCCGACCTCGGCAATGACGGCCCCGTCGATCAGGACGTCCTGCGGCTCGCCGCCGAGCACCTTCGCACCGCGGATCAGGATCTTGCTCATGGTTACTTCTCCTCGGTACGCGAGTGGGTGACGGCGGGCTCGGCGCCGCCGAGCAGCAGGTAGAGGACGGCCATCCGGGTGTGGACGCCGTTGGCGACCTGCTCGATGGCGGTGCAGCGGTCGGAGTCGGCGACCTCGGCGGTGATCTCCATGCCGCGGACCATCGGCCCTGGGTGCATGACGATGGCGTGCTCCGGCATCTTCGCCATGCGGTCGCCGTCCAGGCCGTAGCGGCGCGAGTACTCGCGCTCGGTCGGGAAGAACGCGGCGTTCATGCGCTCGCGCTGCACGCGCAGCATCATCACGGCGTCGGACTTGGGGAGCGTGGAGTCGAGGTCGTACGAGACCTCGCAGGGCCAGGTCTCCACGCCGACGGGGAGCAGGGTGGGCGGCGCGACGAGCGTGACCTCGGCGCCGAGCGTGTGCAGCAGGTCGACGTTGGAGCGGGCGACGCGGCTGTGCAGGACGTCGCCGACGAGCGTGACGCGCTTGCCGTCGAGGCCCTTGCCGATCCCCGTGTCCGCGCCGACCAGGCGGCGGCGCATCGTGAAGGCGTCCAGGAGCGCCTGCGTGGGGTGCTGGTGGGTGCCGTCCCCGGCGTTGATCACCGGGGCGTCGATCCAGCCGGAGTTGGCGAGCCGGTACGGGGCGCCGGACGCGCCGTGCCGGATGACGACGGCGTCGACGCCCATCGCCTCCAGGGTCTGCGCGGTGTCCTTCAGGGACTCGCCCTTGGAGACGCTGGAGCCCTTGGCGGCGAAGTTGATGACGTCCGCGGACAGCCGCTTCTCCGCGGCCTCGAAGGAGATCCGGGTCCGGGTCGAGTCCTCGAAGAAGAGGTTGCAGACGGTCCGTCCGCGCAGGGCGGGCAGCTTCTTGATGGGCCGGTCGGCGACGCGGGCCATCTCCTCGGTGGTGTCGAGGATGAGGACGGCGTCGTCGCGGCTGAGGTCGGCGGCCGAGATGAGGTGTCGCATCATCGGGGTGCTCCGTAGGGAAGATCAGAACATAAGGGGCATACGGGCGCGCGAGGGCACACCTGCGGGGGCGTACGGCCCGGTACGGGCGCGCACGCGCGCGGGGTGGCTACTGCTCGGCCGCCTTGGTGTCCGGCTTGGCACCGAGCAGCACGGCGTCGCGGCCGTCCTCCTCGGCGAGCTGGACCTTGACCGTCTCGCGCAGCGACGTGGGGAGGTTCTTGCCGACGTAGTCGGCGCGGATCGGGAGTTCGCGGTGGCCCCGGTCGACGAGGACCGCGAGCTGCACGGCGCGCGGGCGCCCGATGTCGTTCAGGGCGTCGAGGGCGGCGCGGATGGTGCGGCCGGAGAAGAGCACGTCATCGACGAGGACCACGAGGCGGCCGTCGATCCCCTCACCGGGGATGTCGGTGCGGGCGAGCGCGCGCGGCGGGTGCATGCGCAGGTCGTCGCGGTACATCGTGATGTCGAGGGAGCCGACGGGAACGGCGCGGCCGGTGATCTCCTCGAGCTTCTCGGCCAGGCGGCGGGCGAGGAAGACGCCTCGCGTGGGGATGCCCAGGAGGACCACGTCCTCCGCGCCCTTGGCGCGCTCGACGATCTCGTGGGCGATACGGGTCAGCACCCGGGCGATGTCAGGACCTTCGAGGACGGACCGGGCATCGGAATTCTGCGTGTCCATACGAAACGGACCCCCTTCTCCGCCTCACGGGACGGATCTTAAAGGACGTCGGAATTGCGCCATCCACACTACCAGCCGCCGAACACCGCTGATCACCCCCCTGGCGGAGCGCACGAGGTGCGAGATCGCCCGATTTGGGAGAAGGTCGGTACGGACCATTCGGCTTGACGCGGCCAAGTAACGCTGCGTAACCTCACAGTGAGTTACCAGCCACGCGGCGCAGCCGCACAGTGATGCAGTGTCCGGGGAGCTATATGTCCAGCGAATACGCCAAACAGCTCGGGGCCAAGCTCCGTGCGATCCGTACCCAGCAGGGCCTTTCCCTTCACGGTGTCGAGGAGAAGTCCCAGGGACGCTGGAAGGCGGTCGTGGTCGGGTCGTACGAGCGCGGCGACCGCGCCGTGACCGTGCAGCGCCTTGCCGAGCTGGCGGACTTCTACGGGGTTCCGGTGCAGGAGCTGCTGCCGGGCACGACCCCGGGCGGGGCCGCCGAGCCGCCGCCGAAGCTCGTCCTGGACCTTGAGCGCCTGGCCCACGTGCCGCCGGAGAAGGCGGGCCCGCTGCAGCGGTACGCCGCCACGATCCAGTCGCAGCGCGGTGACTACAACGGCAAGGTGCTCTCGATCCGCCAGGACGACCTGCGCACTCTTGCGGTCATCTACGACCAGTCGCCCTCGGTCCTGACCGAGCAGCTGATCAGCTGGGGCGTCCTGGACGCGGACGCGCGGCGTGCGGTGGCGCACGAAGAGGCCTGATCGGCCCTTTTACTGACGTACCGAAGAAACGTCACACCCTGAGGGGCGGAGCCGGCCGGCTCCGCCCCTCAGCCGTTCTCACCCTCCATAGAGGCGGCCGATGACCTCGGGCAGCAGTCGCTCGCTCAGCCTCGGCGGCAGCGCCTGGAGGACCGCGAGCACCGGCGCCATCCGCTCCGGGAGCCGTCCGTCCGCGCCGACGCCCGCGAGGGCCAGCGCCACCTCGACCTCCTCCGGGGTGAGCGCGTCCGGGTCGAGCGCCGCGGCGGCCTCGGCGATCGCCGGGTCCACCCGCACCGGACCGGCCCCGCGCGCCCGCGCCACCGCCTTCTCCAGATCGGCGAGCAGCAGCCGTACGGTCTCCTCGTCGGCGACCGCGGCGGTCACCGTCAGATGCAGGTTGGCCGGGGAGGCGCCGAAGGCGGGCTGCGGCTGGAGGTACCAGCCGCTCCCCCGGATCTCGTCGGCGACCACGAACACGTCGATGTCCGGATCATCGGCGGTGACCGCGAGCAGTGACGCGTCCGGCCGCGCGAGCAGTCTCAGCCCCGCGATTCCTTCGATGCCCCGGGCGAGGGCCAGGGTCGCCCTGTGCACGCGAGCCGACAACGCGGCGTAACCCTCGGTTCCGACGCGCTCGGTCACGGTCCAGGCCGCGGCGAGCGGTCCGGCCGCCTTGGTGCCCTGGAGCGTCGCGTTGACCACGGGGTAGCCGGGCCAGGAGGCGTGCGCGAACCAGCCATGGCGGCGCAGCCCGGCGTCCCGGAAGAGGAGGAGCGAGGCGCCCTTCGGGGTGTAGGCGTACTTGTGCAGGTCCACGGAGAGGGACGTGACGCCGGGGACCCGCAGGTCGAACGGCGTGACCCCGGGCCCGCCCGGCACCCCGCGCAGATGGCCCAGGTACCAGCCCCCGATGCAGGCGTCCACGTGGCAGAGCGCCCCGCGGCGCGCCGCCTCGGCCGCCACCTCCGTCACCGGGTCGATGACACCGTGCGCGTACGAGGGCGCGGAGACCACGACCAGGGCGGTGCGGTCGGTGATCGCGGCCGCCATGTCCGCCGCGCGCACCCGGAACGTGTGCGGGTCGACGGGCGCGCTCACCACCCGCAGCCCGAACAGCTCGGCGGCCTTGTGGAACGCGGCGTGCGCCGTCTCGGGAAGGACCAGCTCGGGCTCGGTCACGCCCCGCGTGCGGCGGGCGTGCTGCCGGGCGGTCAGGACGGCGAGCAGGCAGCTCTCGGTGCCGCCGCTGGTGAAGGTGCCCGCGGCGCCGCCGAGGAGGGTGGTGGCGCGGCGCACCAGGTCGTTCTCCAGCTCGACGACGCTGGGGAAGGCCGTCATGTCGAGCCCGTTGACCCCGGCGAAGGCGGCGTGCGCGGCGTGCGCGAGCTCCTCCAGGCCGTCGAGCCCGGAGTCGTAGACGTAGGCCATGGTGCGCCCGCCGCGCACGGGGAGGTCGCCCGCGCGCAGTGCGGCGAGGCGCGCCAGGAGCGGATCGGTCGACGTCGGGGGCTCACTCGGCTGAGGCATGGCCAGAACCTAGTGAGGGGCGGGAGAACGCACCAGGCCCGAAGCAGAACATTGTTCAGGTTCTGCTTCGGGCCTGCGGTGGTACGTGCGCTTCGCGGCGGTTATGCCTGGTCGCGGCGGAGCGAGGGCTTCAGGTCCTTGAAGCGGCCCAGAAGCCCGTTGATGAACGCCGGGGACTCGTCGGTGGAGAACTCCTTGGCCAGCGAGACGGCCTCGTCGAGCACCACGGCGTCCGGGGTCCCGTCGACCCAGACCAGCTCGTAGGCACCGAGCCGCACGATGTTGCGGTCGACGACCGGCATCCGGTCCAGCGTCCACCCGACGGCGTACTGCGCGATCAGCTCGTCGATCCGGGCCGCGTACTGCGCGTACCCCTCGACCAGCTCCATCGTGTACTCGCTGACGGGCGGCTGCCGCGTGTCGGTGCGGGAGTGCCGGATCCAGTCCGCGAGGACCGTCGTGACGGAGTCGCCGCGCTGGTCCGCCTCGAAGAGGATCTGGAAGGCGCGCTTACGGGCCGTGTTACGGGCAGCCACGGTTAGCTGTTCACCCGGCCGAGGTAGCCGCTGTCACGGGTGTCGACCTTGATCTTCTCGCCCTGCGTGATGAAGAGCGGGACCTGGATCTGGTGGCCGGTCTCCAGGATGGCGGGCTTGGTGCCACCGGTGGAACGGTCGCCCTGGACGCCCGGCTCCGTCTCCTTGATGGTCAGCTCGACGGCGGCCGGCAGCTCGACGAAGAGCACCTCGCCCTCGTGCTGCGCGACCGAGGCGTTGAAGCCCTCGATCAGGAAGTTGGCGGCGTCGCCGACGGCCTTGCGGTCGACGTGCAGCTGGTCGTAGGTCTCCATGTCCATGAAGACGAAGTAGTCGCCGTCCATGTACGAGAACTGCATGTCGCGCTTGTCGATCGTGGCCGTCTCGACCTTGACGCCGGCGTTGAACGTCTTGTCGACGACCTTGCCGGAGAGCACGTTCTTGAGCTTGGTGCGCACGAAGGCCGGGCCCTTGCCGGGCTTGACGTGCTGGAACTCGACGACGGACCAGAGCTGGCCGCCTTCGAGCTTGAGCACCAGGCCGTTCTTGAGGTCGT
Organism: Streptomyces sp. SGAir0957; assembly: GCF_043523415.1. Lineage (NCBI taxonomy): Bacteria > Bacillati > Actinomycetota > Actinomycetes > Kitasatosporales > Streptomycetaceae > Streptomyces > Streptomyces sp. SGAir0957. The sequence goes on along the minus strand of NZ_CP027293.1, from coordinate 6,872,094 downwards.
TCGTGGAAGCCACGGTTGCGGAATCTCCTGGACTGACGTGGACGACCCCGGGGCACGGCACGGCGCGCAGCCTTCGGCTACAGCGCGAGCAGCTCCTTGGTCGTGATGGTGAGTAGCTCGGGTCCGCCGTCCGCCTCGGGGCGGACGACGAGCGTGTCATCGATCCGGACACCGCCCCGGCCCGGGAGGTGGACCCCCGGTTCGACGGTGACCGGCACACAAGCGTCCAGTTTACCCATGGCCGCGGGGGCCAATTGCGGGTCCTCGTCGATTTCGAGTCCGACCCCGTGTCCGGTCAGCCGCGGGAGACCCGCGCCGTGGCCCGCCGCGTCCAGTACCTGGCGGGCGGCCCGGTCCACCTCACGGCACTCGACGCCGGGCAGCAGGGACTCCCTGCCCTGCCGCTGAGCGGCGAAGACGAGGTCGTACAGCTCGATCTGCCAGTCGGCGGGCGAGGTCCCGATGACGAAGGTCCGGCCGACCTCGCAGCGGTAGCCGCGGTAGGTGGCGCCCAGGCAGACGGAGAGGAAATCACCCTCCTCGACCCGGCGGTCGCCGGGGCGGTGGGCACCGAGCCCCGAGTGCGGTCCCGTGCCGACGCTCGTCGGGAAGGCGGGGCCGTCGGCGCCATGGTCGACAAGTCGACGTTCCAGTTCGAGGGCGAGGTGGCGCTCGGTGCGGCCGACGAGGATCGACTCCAGGAGTTCGCCGAGCGCCTGGTCGGCGATCTCGGCGGCGATCCGCAGACAGGAGATCTCCTCCTCGTCCTTGACCAGCCGCAACTGCTCGACGGCCTTGTGCAGGTCGGTGAGCGGCAGCCCCGGCGCGACCGAGCCGATCGCGCGGTGCCTGGCCATCGTCAGATGGTGCTCCTCGACGGCGAGCGAGTCGGCGCCCTGCGCGAGCGCGACGTCGGCGGCGGCCACGGCCGGGTCCCCGCCGGACGCCGCGAGGAGCCGCACCCGCAGCCGCTCGTCGGTCCGGCCCTCGGCGGGCTGCCCGCTGGGCGGAAACGCGCAGATCAGGGCGTCGCCGCTGCCGTCGCTGTCCGCGCCGACGAGCAGCACGGCGCCGGGCGGGGCCGCCCCGGTGAGGTAGCGGACGTTGGCGGGGCGCGACACCAGGGCGGACGCGCTGCCGCCCGCCCCCGCTGTAGCGCGCTGTCTGAGCCGGTCCCGTCGTGCCGCGTACGCCTCTGCCATGAGGCCAACGTACGAGCGGGCGGGCGGGGCGGCCGGTTCAGCGCGTCCGGACGGGCGGCGCCGCTAGCTGTACGGGGTCACCACTGGGGCGGGCTCGCGATGGCGCGGGCCAGGACCTCGTCCAGGACCTGCGCCGTGCCCGCCACGTCGAGCTGCGAATTGTCGATGATCGGCAGCCCTGAGCCGTACCAGCCCGCCATCCGGCCGTGGATCGCGGCGACCTCCTCGTCGCTGAGGCGGCGGTTGCCGCTGCGCTGCGCGTTGCGCTCCAGGACGATCTCCAGGCCCGGCAGCAGGACGACGGGGAGCAGCCCCGGGCCGACGTGCCGCTTCCAGCCACCGAGGCCGACGACGGGCCGGTCCGGGAAGACGGCGTCGTCGAGGATGCAGGAGATTCCGTTCGCCAGGAAGTTACGGGCGGCGAAGCCGCAGGTGCGGCGGGCGAGACGGTACTGCGCCTCGCTGTTGTCGTTCCACCCCGTCTGCGGGTCGGCGAACCCCGAGCGCACCCATTCGCGTACGTCGTCGAGGCTGATGTGGGCCGTGGGGACACGGCGCTGATCCGCCCAGTACTTGGCGACGCTGGTCTTGCCCGCGCCCGCGGGGCCGATCAGGAGCACCGCGAGGGTGGTCGCCGCCGGGTCGGCGGGGGCCTGGGCGGGCGGCGGGCTCGGCACGGCGACGGGAGCGCCGGGCGGGAGCTGGACGTGCCCGGTGGTGTCGCGCGGCGGCGCCTGCGGGTGCGGCGCCTGCGCGGGCGGCGGGCCCTGCGGGGGCGGGGCGCCGGTGAACCCGGGCGCGCCGGGGTGCTGCTGCGCCTGCTGCGGCGCCGGCCAGGGGCCGGCCGGTCCGTGCCCCGGCCGGTGGGGCGGTGGCAGCGGAGATCCCACTGCGTGCTGCATCCGGTGCCACTCCGTCTCGTACGACCGTCATTGGGGCGCCGGCGATCAGGGCGCTACCGAAAGGTACCGTCCCCGGCCGCCGTTGTGTGAACGGCCGGGGAGGTCACGACGTGCCTTGACCGCAACCAGCGGAACTATTCGGCCACTTCGCCGTAGGCGGCGAGGAGGACGGCCGGGTCCGGGCCCTCCAGGACGGTCGGCTTGCCGAGGCCGTCGAGGACGATGAAGCGCAGCAGGTCGCCGCGGGACTTCTTGTCGACCTTCATGTTCTCCAGGAGCTTGAGCCACTGGTCGTAGCGGTAGCTCAGCGGGAGGCCGACGGACTCCAGGACGGCGCGGTGCCGGTCGGCGGTCGCGTCGTCCAGACGCCCGGCGAGACGGCCGAGTTCGGCGGCGAAGAGCATGCCGACGGAGACGGCCGCGCCGTGGCGCCACTTGTAGCGCTCGTTCTTCTCGATCGCGTGGCCGAGGGTGTGCCCGTAGTTGAGGATCTCGCGCAGGCCCGACTCCTTCAGGTCGCTGGAGACGACCTCGGCCTTGACCTTGATGGAGCGCTCGATCAGCTCGGCGGTGTGCGGGCCCGCCGGGGTGCGCGCCGCCTGCGGGTCCTCCTCGATCAGCTCCAGGATCCGCTCGTCGGCGATGAAACCGGCCTTGATGATCTCGGCAAGCCCGGACACGTAGTCGTGGACCGGGAGGGAGTCGAGGGCGGCGAGGTCGCAGAGCACGCCGACCGGCGGGTGGAAGGCACCGACGAGGTTCTTGCCCTCGGCGGTGTTGATGCCGGTCTTGCCGCCGACCGCCGCGTCCACCATGGCGAGCACCGTGGTGGGGACGGCGATCCAGCGTACGCCGCGCAGCCAGGTCGCCGCGACGAACCCGGCGAGGTCCGTGGTGGCGCCGCCGCCGACACCGACGACGACGTCGGAGCGGGTGAAGTTGGACTGCCCGAGCGCCTTCCAGCAGTAGGCGGCGACCTCGGCGGTCTTGGCCTCCTCGGCGTTGGGCACCTGGATGGCGACGGCCTCGTAGCCCTGCTCGGCGAGGTCGGCGCGGAGCGCGTCGCCGGTGTCGGCCAGCGCCTCCGGGTGGATGATGGCGACCCGCTTGGCCCGGTCACCGATCAACGAGCCCAGTTCGCCGAGGAGTTGGCGGCCGATCAGGACCTCGTACGGGTCGGTCCCCGCGGTGCCGCCGACCTGGATCCGGGTCACTTCGTCAGTCATGCCTGCTTCAACTCCAGTGCGTCGAGGACGGCCTCGGCGACCTCCTCGGGGTCACGGCCGTCGGTGGCCACGACGACCGCGGCCACCTCGGTGTACAGATGGCGCCGCGCCTCCATCAGCTCGCGCCACTGCTTGCGCGGGTTGACGGCGAGCAGCGGCCGGGCCACGTTCAGGCCGGTCCGCTTGGCCGCCTCCTCGACGTCCATCGAGAGGTAGACGACGGGGTGCCCGGCGAGCAGCGCGCGCGTGCCGTCGTCGAGGATCGCGCCGCCGCCCAGGGCGAGGACGCCGGTGTGCTCGGTGAGCGCGGCCGCGACGGCGGCCTTCTCCAGGGCGCGGAAGTGCGCCTCGCCCTCGTCGACGAAGATGTCGGCGATGGCGCGGCCCTGCGCGGCCACGATGTCGTCGTCGGTGTCCCGGAAGGCGGCGCCGAGCCGCTCGGCGAGCAGTCCGCCCACCGTCGACTTGCCCACGCCCATCGGTCCGACGAGGACGACGGTCGGGCCGCTCACCGGATCTGCAGGTGGTCGAGGTAGGACGTGACATTGCGGCGCGTCTCGGTGACGCTGTCGCCGCCGAACTTCTCGGCCACGGCGTCCGCGAGGACGAGCGCGACCATGGCCTCGGCGACGATCCCGGCCGCGGGCACGGCGGAGACGTCGGAGCGCTGGTGGTGGGCCTGCGTGGCCTCACCGGTGGCGACGTCGACGGTCTTCAGCGCGCGCGGCACGGTCGCGATCGGCTTCATCGCGGCGCGCACGCGGAGCAGTTCACCGGTGGACAGGCCGCCCTCGGTGCCGCCCGCGCGCCCGGAGACGCGGCGGATGCCCTCGTCCGTCTTCACGATCTCGTCGTGCGCCTTGGAGCCCGGTACGCGCGCGAGGTCGAAGCCGTCGCCGATCTCGACGCCCTTGATGGCCTGGATGCCCATGAGCGCACCGGCCAGGCGGGCGTCGAGCTTGCGGTCCCAGTGCACGTGCGAGCCGAGACCGACGGGCACGCCGTAGGCGAGGACCTCGACGACGCCGCCGAGGGTGTCGCCGTCCTTGTGGGCCTGGTCGACCTCGGCCACCATCGCCTTCGACGCGTCGGCGTCCAGGCAGCGCAGCGGGTCGGCGTCCAGCCTCTCCACGTCGGCCGGGGTCGGGTACACGCCCTGCGGCGCCTTCACCGAACACAGCTCGACGACGTGGGAGACGATCTCGATCCCGGCCGTCTCCTTCAGGTACGACCGGGCGATGGCGCCGAGCGCGACCCGCGCGGCGGTCTCGCGCGCGGAGGCCCGCTCCAGGATCGGCCGCGCCTCGTCGAACCCGTACTTCTGCATGCCCGCGAGGTCCGCGTGGCCGGGCCGGGGCCGGGTCAGCGGGGCGTTTCGCGCGAGGCCCGCGAGGATCTCGGGGTCGACCGGGTCGGCCGCCATGACCTGTTCCCACTTGGGCCACTCGGTGTTGCCGACCATCACCGCGACCGGCGAGCCGAGGGACAGGCCGTGCCGGACGCCGCCCAGGAAGGTGATCTCGTCCTGCTCGAACTTCATCCGGGCGCCGCGCCCATAGCCGAGCCGCCGCCTGGCCAGGTGGTCCGCCACCATCTCCGTGGTGATCGGAACGCCGGCGGGAAGCCCCTCCAGCGTCGCGACAAGTGCGGGTCCGTGCGACTCCCCCGCGGTCAGCCAGCGCAACCTGCTCAACGGTGCTCCTCATGCTCGCGCTCTGCGTTACGGCTCGTAGGGCGGGCACCGAGCGCGGCCCGGCCCGACCGTGTGTTCCCGAATCCTCCCATGCCGCGCCGACACACCGTCGCCCTGTCCGTCCTCCGGACCATGTACGGCAAGGTCAGCCGAGCGCGCGCAGGCCCGCCTCGCGCATGGCGGCGAGCACCGGCCGGGTCTCGCCCGTGAACTGCTCGAACTGGAAGACCGCCTGGTGCACGAGGAGGTCGAGGCCACTGAGCACGGCGCCGCCGCGCTGCTGCCAGGCCGCCGCGAGCGGGGTCGGCCAGGGGTCGTAGACCACGTCGAACAGCGTGCCCACGCGCGCGGGCAGCTTCTCCGTGAGGTGGTCGGTGCCGCCCTTGGGTGTCGTGGAGATCACGAGCGGCGCCTCGAACGCGTCCGCCGCGTCGGCCCAGTCGGCGGTGCGCACCGCTACGCCGAGCCGCTCGCCCCAGCCGCGCATCTCCTCGGCCCGCCGCTCACTGCGGACGTAGGCGACGACTTCGCCGGAGCAGATCCGGGAGAGCGCGGCGAGCGCGGAGGACGCGGTGGCGCCGGCGCCCAGGATCGCGGCGGAGGCGACCTTGTCGACGCCCTGTTCGCGCAGCGCGGCCACGAGCCCGGGGATGTCGGTGTTGTCGCCGGTCCTGCGCCCGTCGGCGTGGAACACGACGGTGTTCACGGCCTCGACGGACGCCGCCGTGTCGGTGACGCCGTCGAGCAGGGGTATGACGGCCCGCTTGAGCGGCATGGTCAGCGAGAGCCCGGCCCACTCGGGGCCGAGCCCGGCGAAGAACTCCGCGATCCCCGCCTCGTCGACGTCGAAGCGGTCGTACGTCCAGTCGTCCAGGCCGAGCGCCGCGTACGCCGCCGTGTGCAGCTGCGGGGAGAGGGAGTGGGCGATGGGCGATCCGAGGACGGCCGCCCGGCGGCGGTCAGTTGTCCTGGCTGGCATTGAACTTGTCTCGCAGCTTCTCGAACTCGGTGTGCGTCTTCGCGAACTCGGTCTTGTCCATGCCGTCGGTGGCGACGAAGTACATCCAGCCGTCGGTCGTCGGGTCGAGGGTCGCGAGGAACGCCTCGTCGCCGGGGTTGTCGATCGGTCCGGGCGGCAGGCCCTTGGTCGTATAGGTGTTGTACGGGTCCTTGTCCTTGTTGATCTCGGACGTCCCGATATTGATCTTGCTCTGCCCCTTGAGGTAGTTGTACGTCGAGTCGAACTGCAGGAGCTGGTTGGTCTCCGTGTTCGTCGGCTTGAGGCGGTTGTAGACCACCTCGGCCATGCGCCGGAAGTCGTCGTGGGTCTTGCCCTCGGCCTGGACGAGGCTGGCCACGGTGAGGACCTGCCAGGGGCCCTCGAGGCCGAGGCTGTCCGCCTTCCCCTCGAGGTCCAGCTTCCGGTACCGGTCGTTGGCCTGTTCGACCATCTGCTTCAGCACTTCCTCGGGCTTCATGCCCTTGGCGGCCGCGTAGCTCGACGGGAAGAGGAAGCCCTCCAGCGGGTCCTTCACGTCGGGGTGGTTCAGCGCCCAGCCGGGCAGGCCGAGACTCTTGTAGTCGCTCTTCGCGACCTTCGCCGTGGTGCCCTTGGCCAGCTTGAGCTTCTCGTCGATCTTCTCGTAGACGACGACGTTGCGCGTGCCCTCGGGGATCGTGAGGTTCGCGCGGCCCTCCGGGCTGAGCATCATGTCGACCGCGCTCGCCGCCGACATCTGCTTCTGCAACAGGTAGGCACCGGCCTGGATCGTCTGGCCCTTGGGGTCGGCGGACTGCGCGGCGACGAACGCGTCGACGCTCTGCACGACCCCGGCGTCCTTGAGCGCCTGGCCGATGGCGTAGCCGCCCGCGCCCTTGGGGATGACGACGCTGACCGTCTCGCCGTTGCCCTCGCCCGCGTAGTCCGGGGCCGCGCCGAAACGGTCCTGGTAGAACTGGTAGCCGAAGTAGCCGACGCCGCCGACACCGGCCGCGAAGATCACGGTCAGGACCAGGCAGGCGCAGCCGCTGCGGCGCTTCTTCGGCTTCTTCTCCCCGCGGCCACGGCGGCTTCCCCGGCCCGCGCCCTCGTCGTCCTCGTCCTCGTCGTCACCGCCGCTGAAGAACGCGTGCTCGCCCTGGTCGGGGCCCGCGTCCCACTCCGTCTCCGCCGGCGCGGCCTCGGGCGCGCCGCGGCGGCCCGGCGGCTCGGGCGGGGGGTAGGCGCCGGGGGTGTCGTAGTAGTCGGGCTGCTCCGCGCCGAAGGCGGCGCTGCGCCCGGTGTTGTAGGGGTCGGTCGGGTCGGCGACGTACGGGGTCTGGCCGTGCGCGGCGGCGGGGTCCCAGCCGCCCTGCTGCTGCGGCCCGCCGTACGCCTGCTGCCCGTAGCCGGAGTCCTGGCCGTAGCCCTGGTTCTGCGGATACCCGTATCCGGCGTCCTGGCCGTAGCCCTGCTGCTGCCCGTAGCCGGTGTCCTGGCCGTAGCCGGGCTGCTGTCCCTGCTGTGCGTGCTGACCCGTCGCCCAGTCGCCTTCGTACGGCTGCTGCGGCTGCTGCTGCGGGTCGTAACCGCCCTGGCCGCCGTAGGCAGGCTGGCCGTGTCCGGCCTGCTGCCCCCACCCCTGGTCCCCGTACAGGGGATCCTCGGGGTGCCACGGTTCGGAGCCTTGGCCCCGGCCATACTCAGTCATCGATCCCCTACAAGCCGCGAGGCGGGGGGAACTCATGTCCGATCCCAAGTCCGATCGGTCACGAGGGCAACCGTTCCGCCTCTTGATGCTGTGCGGCAGCTGTTCGAACGCCGCCGCTCGCGCGGAACGTTACCGTATCGCGATCAGACAACCACTTCGACGCCCTCGCCCGGAGCAGTTCCTGACGCCCGTTCGGACTCGAGGGCCTGCTGCAGGATGATGACCGCGGCCGCCTGGTCGATGACAGAGCGGCCCTTCTTGGACTTCACGCCCGAGGCGCGCAGCCCCTGGCTCGCCGTCACCGTGGTCATCCTCTCGTCGATCAGGCGTACGGGGACGGGCGCGATGCCCCGCGCCAGCTCGGCCGTGAAGGCGCGGACCTTGGTGGCCGCCGGGCCCTCGCCCCCCTTGAGGGAGCGGGGCAGGCCGACGACGACCTCGATCGGCTCGTACTCCTCGACGAGCGCGCGCAGCCGCCGGTGGGCGGCCGGGACGTCACGCCCCGGCACCGTCTCGACGGGGGTGGCGAGGATCCCGTCGGGGTCGCAGGACGCGACCCCGATCCGGGCGTCCCCGACGTCGATCGCCAGCCGGCGGCCTCTGCGCATCAGTTGGCCGTCTCCGCGACCATGCGCTCCACGGCGTCGATGGCGTCGCCGATCGCGGCCGGGTTCTGGCCGCCGCCCTGGGCGACGTCGGGCTTGCCGCCGCCACCGCCGCCGAGCGTCTTGGCGGCGGTGCGGACCAGGTCACCGGCCTTGAGGCCGCGGTCGCGCGCGGCGTCGTTGGTGGCGATGACGGTGAGCGGCTTGCCGTTGACCGTGGTGAACAGGGCGACGACCGCGGCGCGGCCGCCCTGGATGCGGCCCCGCACGTCGAGGACCAGCTTGCGCAGGTCGTCGGCGGTGGTGCCGTCCGGGACCTGGCCGGTGACGAGCGCGACCCCGCGGACGTCCTTGGCGGAGTCGGCGAGCCCGCCCGCGGCCTGGAGGACCTTCTCCGCGCGGAACTTCTCGATCTCCTTCTCGGCGTCCTTCAGCTTGCCGAGCATCGCGGAGATCTTCTCCGGCAGCTCCTCGCTGCGGCCCTTGACCAGCTCCTGGAGCTGGGCGACGACCGTGTGCTCCTTGGCGAGGAAGTTGTACGCGTCGACGCCGACCAGCGCCTCGATACGGCGCACGCCGGAACCGATCGACGACTCGCCGAGCAGCTTGACGAGGCCGAGCTGGGCGGTGTTGTGCACGTGCGTGCCGCCGCACAGCTCCTTGGAGAAGTCGCCGATGGTGACGACGCGGACGCGCTCGCCGTACTTCTCGCCGAACTCGGCGATGGCGCCCTGCTTCTTGGCGTCGTCGATCGACATGACCTCGGCCTGCACGTCGAGCTCGCGGGTGAGGACCTCGTTGATCTTCTGCTCGACGTCCGTCATCACGGCCGTGGGCACGGCGGACGGCGAACCGAAGTCGAAGCGGAAGCGGCCCGGCTGGTTCTCCGAACCGGCCTGGGCGGCCGTCGGGCCGAGCGCGTCGCGCAGCGCCTGGTGGGTCAGGTGCGTCGCCGAGTGCGCGCGGGCGATGGCCCGGCGCCGGGTCACGTCGATGACGGCCTGCGCCGGAGCGCCGACGGTCACCTCGCCGACCTGCACGACGCCCTTGTGGACGTAGACGCCGGGAACCGGCTTCTGGCAGTCGCGGACCTCGATGACCGCGCCGCTGTCCAGCTTGATGCGGCCGGTGTCACCGATCTGGCCGCCGCCCTCGGCGTAGAACGGGGTGCGGTCCAGGACGACCTCGACCTCGTCGCCCTCGGTGGCGGCGGGCGAGGAGACGCCGTTGACCAGGAGGCCGACGATGGTCGACTCGCCGGAGGTCGAGGAGTAGCCGATGAAGTCCGTGGCACCGGCGGCGTCCGCGATCTCGCGGTAGGCGCCCATGTCGGCGTGGCCGGTCTTCTTGGCCTGCGCGTCGGCCTTGGCCCGGTCGCGCTGCTCCTTCATCAGCCGCCGGAAGCCGTCCTCGTCCACCGAGAGGCCCTGTTCGGCGGCCATCTCCAGGGTGAGGTCGATCGGGAAGCCCCAGGTGTCGTGGAGCAGGAACGCCTGGTCACCGGCGAGGACCGACTTGCCGGCCGCCTTGGTTTCGGAGACGGCCGTGTCCAGGATGTTCGTGCCGCCCTTGAGCGCCTTGAGGAACGCGGCCTCCTCGGCGAGCGCGACCGTCTCGATGCGCTTGCGGTCGGTGATCAGCTCCGGGTACTGCAGACCCATCGTGTCGATGACGACGCCGATCAGGTCGTTCACGACCGGACCCGTGGCGCCGAGGATGCGCATGTTGCGGATGGCGCGGCGCATGATGCGGCGCAGGACGTAGCCACGCCCCTCGTTGCCCGGCGTCACACCGTCGCCGATGAGCATGGCGGACGTACGGATGTGGTCGGCGACGACGCGCAGCGAGACGTCGGTGTCGTGCTTGGCGCCGTAGCGGACGCCGGTCAGCTCGGTGGCCTTGTCCATGACGACGCGCAGGGTGTCGGTCTCGTACATGTTCTGCACGCCCTGCAGGATCATGGCGAGACGCTCGAGGCCGAGCCCCGTGTCGATGTTCTTCGACGGCAGCTCGCCGAGGATCTCGAAGTCGTCCTTGCCGGTGCCCGCACCGCGCACGTACTGCATGAAGACCAGGTTCCAGATCTCCACGTACCGCTCGTCGTTGACCGCGGGGCCGCCCTCTTCGCCGAACTCGGGGCCGCGGTCGTAGTTGATCTCGGAGCAGGGGCCGCAGGGTCCGGGGACGCCCATGGACCAGAAGTTGTCCTTCTTGCCCAGGCGCTGGATGCGCTCCTTCGGCACACCGACGACCTCGTGCCAGATGCGCTCGGCCTCGTCGTCGTCCAGGTAGACGGTGATCCAGAGCTTCTCCGGCTCCAGGCCGTAGCCACCCTTGTCCTGGGGCGTCGTGAGCAGCTCCCAGGCGTACTTGATGGCGCCTTCCTTGAAGTAGTCGCCGAAGGAGAAGTTGCCGCACATCTGGAAGAACGTGCCGTGCCGGGTCGTCTTGCCGACCTCTTCGATGTCCGGCGTACGCACGCACTTCTGCACGCTGGTGGCGCGCGGCGCGGGCGGCTTGACCTCACCCAGGAAGTAGGGCTTGAAGGGCACCATGCCCGCCGGGACGAGCAGCAGAGTCGGGTCGTCCGCGATGAGCGACGCCGAGGGCACGACCTTGTGGCCACGCTCCTCGAAGAAGCTCAGCCAGCGGCGACGGATTTCTGCCGACTCCATCAGTGGTCCTCATTCCGGTTGGTGTAGTGCGTGTTCTCTAGGTGCTTGGGTGCTGCCCCGGCGCGCTTGTCGAGGATCGCGTAGCGGCGCTCGGGCAGTTCGTCCGCGGCCGGTCCGGTCAGGCCGAGCGCGTCGCCGAGCTCGGCCTCGCGGTCGGCCATGTTGGCGCGGACGTCGAGGGCGAAGTCCTTCAGCCGGTGACCGGTCTCGACCGCCTTGTTGGCGGCCTGGACGGCGAGGCTCTCCGGCGACAGCTGCTTGAGCTTGCGGTTGACCTTGGTGGTGGCCCACACACCGGCGGCGGCGCCCGTGGTGAACCAGAAGGTACGGCGGAACATCGCTTGGGTCAGTCCCTCTTATTCCGGTCGGCCCGCCGGGAGCGGCGCGCCTCGGGTACCGGGCGCCCCACGATCACGGTGCGGCGGGCCTGCTTGACGGGGGCGTCCTTGGTGCGCCCCCCGATGGCCCGGCGTACCCCGTATCCGAACGCGGCCACCTTCACGAGCGGCCCGCCGAAGGTCGAGGCCACGGTGGAGGAGAGCGCCGACGCGTTCGACGTGACCTCCTGGACGTCCGAGGCGATGGCGTCCACCCGGTCGATCTGGGTCTGCGCCGAGCGCACCGCGGTGGAGGCGTCGGCGAGCAGCGGTACGGCCTGGTCGGTCACGTCCGCGACCAGCTTGGTGGTCGCCCTGAGCGTCTGGGCCAGCCTCGCGAGGGCCACCGCGAGGAAGGAGACCAGGATCGCCCAGAAGACGGCCACCAGGATCCCGGCCACCTCTCCACCGGACACTCGGCACCGCTCCCTAGTCGTTCGAAGAGTTCGTCGTCAGTCGTTCGAAGAGTTCGTCGTCGAAAAGTCGTCCCCCGAGCCTATCGCGCCCCGCGCCGCACTCCGTACCGCATTCCGGCGACGCCGGGGGCCGTTTCCGCAGATGCGATTGTACGGAACGCGTACGGATGGGTACGCTCCGTACCTCATGCGACGCCTTCCGCGCCCCGGTGATCTGCCCGCCGGACCTCCCCGCCCCGGCAATCTGCCCCACGAGATGAACCGATTCGTCGGCCGCGCGGCCGAACTCGGCGCCCTGCGCGAGACGTTGGGGTCCGCGCGGCTGGTGACGGTCACCGGCGCCGGCGGGGTCGGCAAGTCCCGGTTCGCCGCGCACGCCGTCCCGCACACGCCCCCCGCCCTGCGCCAGGACGGCGTGTGGCGCGTCGAACTGGCCACGGTCCGCGACCCCGACCTGGTCGAGTACACGCTCGTCGAGGCGCTCGGCCTCACCGACCACACCACCCGCGCGCCGCGCCGCGTCCTCGTCGACCACCTCGCCGAGCGCCGTCTCCTGCTCGTCGTCGACGGCTTCGAACACCTCGTGGATCCCTGCGCGACGCTCGTACGGGATCTGCTGCGGGCCGCGCCGGGGCTTCGGGTCCTCGCGGTGGGCCGCAGGCCGCTGTCGCTCGAGGGCGAGCACCTGTTCCCGCTGGCGCCGCTGACCCCGCAGGACGCGGTGGAGCTGTTCGCCGACCGGGCGCAGGCCCTCCTGCCCGGCTTCACCCTCGACGACGGGCAGGGCGCCGACGTCCTGGAGGTGTGTCGGCGCCTGGACTGCCTGCCGCTCGCGGTGGAGCTGGCGGCCGGGCGGCTGCGGGCGCTCTCCCCCGCGCAGCTGACGGAGCGGCTCGACGATCGGTTCCGGCTGCTCACGGGCGGCGGGCGGGACGCGCTGCCGCGCCACCAGACGCTGCGCACGGCGATCGGCTGGAGCCACGAGCTGTGCACGGCGCAGGAGCGGCTCCTGTGGGCACGACTCTCGGTCTTCGCCGGCCAGTTCGACCTGGAGGCCGCCGAGTACATCTGCTCCGGCGAGGGGCTGCCCGCGGAGACGGTCCTGGACTCACTGCACGAACTGCTCTCCCAGTCCGTCGTCATCCGCGAGGAGTCACCGGCCGGGGTCCGCTACCGGATGCTGGACACGGTGCGCGCGTACGGCGCCGACTGGCTGGAGCAGATCGGCGACACGGGGCGGATGCGGCGCCGCCACCGCGACTGGTACCTGGGCCTCGCCACCTGGTGCGAGCTGGACTGGTTCTCGCCGCGCCAGAGCGAGGTGGCCGCGCGCGTCGACGTGGAGCTGCCGAACCTGCGCGCGGCCCTGGAGTTCTGCCTCACCGAACCCGGCGAGACGCATCTGGGCCAGTACCTGGCGAGCACGCTGTGGTTCTACTGGGCGGGCTGCGGGCGGCTCATGGAGGGCCGGCACTGGCTGGACCGCAGCATCGAGCTGGACGACCCGGTCGACGGGGAGGACCTCCCGGACCACGGCCCCTCCCGCCTCAAGGCCCTCTGGGTGCTCGGTTACGTGGCGGTCCTCCAGGGCGACACCGTGCCGGCGCTCGCGGCGCTCCAGGAGTGCCACGACGAGGCGGAGGTCCGCGGTGACGCCACCGCGCTCGCCTACGCCGTGCACCGCACCGGCTGCCTGGCGCTGATCTCGGACGACCTGCCGCGCGCCGAACAGCTGCTGCGGGCGGCGCTCACCAGCTATCGCGAGATCGGCGAGCTGAACAGCAATGTGCTGATGGGCCAGGTCGAGCTGGCGATGGCGGTGGCGTTCCAGGGCGATCTGGAGCAGGCCGTCGCGCTGTGCGAGGACGTCCGCCAGGTCTGCGAGGACCACGGCGAGCGCTGGACGCTGTCGTACGCGCTCTACGTCCTGGCCTACGAAGCCTGGCACCAGAGCGATCTGCCGCGGGCCCGGCGGCTTCTGGAGGAGTGCCTGGCCATCGACCACGAGTTCCACGATCTGCTCGGCACGGTGCTCTCGATCGAGCTGCTTGCGCTGGTCACGCTCGCGGAGGGGGACGCCGCCGAGGCGGCGGTCCTCCAGGGCGCGGCGGGCGGAATCTGGCCGTCGGTCGGGCTTCCGCTGTTCGGCTCCGACCACTACAACGAGCCGCACCAGCTGTGCGAGACGCGGGCCCGCGCCGCCCTGGGCGACGTCCGCTTCGACGAGCTGGCCCGGTCGGGCGAGCGCCTCGGCCACGACGAGGCCGTGGCCCGCGCGCTCGGCCAGGGCGAGCACAAGCGGCTCGCGGCGACGCTGCGTCCCGCGCTCGCCAAGGCCCTGGAAAAGCGTGAACCCGCCGCCTCCCCGTACGTGAACGACGGGGAGACGACGGGCTGAAACGCAGGGTGAGCTACGTCCGCCGGTCGGTCAGCGGGCGTAGTACTCGACGACGAGCTGCTCGTCGCAGATCACGGGGATCTCCTTGCGGTTCGGGTCACGGTCCAGGCGGAAGGCCAGGGCCTTCAGGTTGACCTGGAGGTAACGCGGGGTCTCGCCGTCGGCGGCGAAGCCACCCTCACGCGCGACCTGGAACAGCGGCTTCTCGCGGCTGCGCTCGCGGACCATCACGACGTCGTCGGGACGGACACGGAACGACGGCTTGTCGACCTTGCCACCGTTGACCTCGATGTGGCCGTGGACGACCATCTGACGGGCCTGGTAGATCGTGCGGGCGATGCCCGAACGCAGAACCAGGGCGTCCAGACGACGCTCGAGCTCGATGACCAGGGCCTCGCCGGTCTTGCCCTCGGCCTTCTTGGCGCGGTCGTAGGCGCGGGCCATCTGCTTCTCGCTGATGTCGTACTGCGCGCGCAGACGCTGCTTCTCGAGCAGACGGACCTTGTAGTCCGAGTTCTGCTTGCGGCCGCGGCCGTGCTCACCCGGCGGGTAGGGACGGGCCTCGAAGTACTTGACGGCCTTCGGGGTCAGCGCGATGCCGAGGGCACGCGACTTCTTGACCTTGGGGCGGGACTGGTTCGTCATGAACCAAACACCTCATGTTTCTGATGCGAATACGGCTTCACCAGGGTTTGGGGAGGTCGCATCCGCAGTCCGGGAAACCCTTCACGTCACAAGGACGGGCAGGGCAGCCGCTCCCGGGGCTGGGCACATACGTGCAGCACGCGAGTGGCCCACCGACCTGGTCCCGGAACCGGGGGGTGGTGGGCTGCCCGCGACACCTTCAACGGTGCGCGACGCTCCTGGATCCCCTTGCCTTGCGGTGTGGGGGACCCGGCTGCATGCCCCGCTCTGGTGGTGCCGGTCTCCCTTTCGGGACACCGGGCGCGGGACGCAGCACTTCGCAGGAGTCTACCGGATGGCGCGGCACCGGATCACCGGGCACGGAACCATCGAGGGCGGGATCACAGGGCGCCGGGCCGGGGCGGCGCCGCGGGTCATCCGCTGGATTCGCCGCGCAGCCGCTCCCTGACCCGCTCCACCACGTCCGCGTAGCGCGCCTCCGCCCCGTACCGCGTCGGCTCGTAGTAGCGCCGCCCCGCGATGGCGTCCGGGGCGTACTGCTGGGCCGCGATGCCACCGGGCACGTCGTGCGGGTACACGTAGCCCTGCGCGTGACCGAGCTTGGCGGCGCCCTTGTAGTGACCGTCGCGCAGGTGCGGCGGGACGGGGCCGGCGAGGCCCTTGCGGACGTCCTCCATGGCGGCGCCGATCGCGGTCGTCGCCGCGTTGGACTTCGGGGCGAGCGCGAGGGCGATGGTGGCGTGGCTGAGGGTGAGGGCGGCCTCGGGGAAGCCGATCATGGCGACGGCCTGGGCGGCGGCGACCGCGGTGGGCAGCGCCGTCGGATCGGCCAGGCCGATGTCCTCGCTGGCGGAGATCATGAGGCGGCGGGCGATGAAGCGCGGGTCCTCGCCCGCCTCGATCATGCGGGCCAGGTAGTGCAGGGCCGCGTCCACGTCCGAGCCGCGGATCGACTTGATCAGGGCGCTCGCCACGTCGTAGTGCTGGTCGCCGTCGCGGTCGTACTTCACCGCCGCGCGGTTGACCGTCTCCTCGACGCTCTCCAGGGTGATCGCCGTCTCGCCCTTGTCGAGCGCCGCGCCCGCCGCCGCCTCCAGGGCGGTCAGCGCGCGGCGCGCGTCCCCGCCCGCGACCCGCAGCAGGTGTTCCTCGGCGTCCTCGTCGAGCGTCAGGGCTTCGCCGAGGCCGCGCTCCTCGGTCAGCGCCCTGGCGAGGAGGCCGCGCAGGTCGTCGTCGGTGAGCGGTTCCAGGGTCAGCAGGAGGGAGCGGGACAGAAGCGGGGAGATCACCGAGAAGTACGGGTTCTCCGTCGTCGCCGCGATCAGGGTGACCCAGCGGTTCTCCACGGCAGGGAGCAGCGAGTCCTGCTGGGCCTTGCTGAAGCGGTGGATCTCGTCGAGGAAGAGGACGGTCTCCTTGCCGTGGCCGCCCATCGCGCGCCGGGCGCCCTCGATGACGGCGCGGACCTCCTTGACGCCCGCGGTGATCGCGGACAGCTCCACGAACCGCTTGTTGGTGGCCTTGGAGACCACGTACGCCAGGGTCGTCTTTCCGGTGCCGGGCGGGCCCCACAGGATCACCGACGACACCCCGGCCGGGCCCGAGCCGCCCTCGCCGACCAGGCGGCGCAGCGGCGAGCCCTGCTTCAGGAGGTGCTGCTGGCCGACCACCTCGTCGAGGGTGCGCGGGCGCATCCGGACGGCCAGGGGGCTCGCGGACGGGTCCCTCTCCTGGCGGTCTTCGGCTGCGGCGGTGAACAGGTCGGGCTCCACGACGAAAACCCTATGTCACCGCACTGACAACCCGGCCGACGGCCGTCAGGCCCAGAGCTTGTCGCCCCACCGCGTGAAGATCAGGACGGCGATGATGCCGATGTGCACGACGGGCAGCGCCCAGGTGAAGTCCGTGAAGAACGACTTGAGCCAGCGCGGCGCCGGCAGGAAGTCGTTGCGGACGTTGAGCGACGTGACGTACCAGAACATCAGGATCGTGGCGACCCAGGCGAGGCAGCACCACAGGCACAGCGCGTTGATCCGGTACAGGGACTGGAACTGCAGCCAGGTGACGAAGCCGACACCGAAGAGGCAGCCCGCGTTGAAGGTGAGCCAGTACCAGCGCGGGAAGCGGGCCCCGGCGAGCAGGCTCACGCCGACGCAGATCACGATGCCGTACGTGACCAGGCCGAGCATCGGGTTCGGGAAGCCGAAGACCGACGCCTGGTCGCTCTTCATGATGGAGCCGCAGGAGATGACCGGGTTGATGGAGCAGCCCGGCGTGAAGTTCGGGTCCTCCAGGAGCTTGAACTTGTCGAGCGTGATGACCCACGCGGCGAGCACGCCCGCCGCCCCGGTGAGCACCAGGAGCAGCGCGAGGGCGCGGCTGCCGCCGACCGAGCGCGGGGCGGGAACGGCTCCGCTGTCGTGGGAGACGCTGTCGCTTGCTGTGGCGGTCCTGGTCGTCTTGCTCATCACGCCGATCCGTAGGTGAGGGGTGGGCCTCGGGCAGGGTCATTGTGCCGTACGGGCGCCGCTGTTCACCGTTGGATCGGCATAAGCACCGGTACGGGAACGGGGTCCGAAGGGGCGCACCCCTTCGGACCCCGCCGGCACCCGGCTCAGCCGAGCTTGCCCCGCAGGACGGCCACGATCTCGTCGACCGGGACCGCGCTCTGCTCGCCGGACTCCATGTCCTTGAGCTGGACGACGCCCTCGGTGAGGTCCCGCTCGCCCGCGACGAGCGTGTAGCGGGCGCCCGAGCGGTTGGCGTTCTTCATGGCGCCCTTGAGCCCCTTGCCGCCGAACGAGAAGTCCGCCGAGATGCCCGCCTTGCGCAACTCGGTCACCTTGGTGAAGAGGACGCGCCGCGCCTCGTCGCCGAGCGGCACCGCGAAGACGCTGGTGGTGGCGGGCAGCTCCAGCTCGATGCCCTCCGCCTCCAGGGCGAGGACCGTGCGGTCGACGCCGAGGGCCCAGCCGACGGACGGCAGCGAGGGGCCGCCGATCATCTCGGACAGACCGTCGTAGCGGCCGCCGCCGCCCACCGCCGACTGCGAGCCGAGGCCGTCGTGGACGAACTCGAACGTCGTACGGGTGTAGTAGTCCAGGCCGCGGACGAGCTTCTCGTCGTCCTCGAAGGCGACGCCCTCGGCGAGCAGCAGCTCGCGCACCTGCTCGTGGTACGCCTTGCACGCGTCGCACAGGTAGTCGCGCAGCGAGGGCGCGCCCACGAGCTGCTTCTGCACGTCGGCCCGCTTGTCGTCGAGGACGCGCAGCGGGTTGATCTCCGCGCGGCGCAGCGTCTCCTCGTCGAGGTCGAGGCCGCGCAGGAAGTCCTGGAGGGCGGCCCGGTAGACGGGGCGGCACTCCTTGTCGCCCAGCGAGTTCAGCAGGATGCGGAAGTCGCTGAGCCCGAGCGAGCGGTACGCCTGGTCGGCCAGGATGATCAGCTCGGCGTCGAGCGCCGGGTCCTCCGCGCCGATCGCCTCGGCGCCGACCTGCGAGAAGTGGCGGTAGCGGCCCTTCTGCGGGCGCTCGTAGCGGTAGTAGGAGCCGGAGTACCAGAGCTTGACCGGCAGGTTGCCCGCCTTGTGCAGGTTGGCCTCCAGGGCCGCGCGCAGCACGGACGCGGTGCCCTCGGGGCGCAGGGCGAGCTTGTCGCCGCCCTTGGTCTCGAAGGCGTACATCTCCTTGGTGACGATGTCGGTGGACTCGCCGACACCGCGCGCGAACAGCTCGACGTTCTCAAAGCCGGGCGTCTCGATGTAGCCGTAGCCGGAGTTGCGCAGCGGCCCGGAGATCGCCTCGCGCACCGCGAGGTACTTCGCGGAGTCCGGCGGGATCAGGTCGTAGGTGCCCTTGGGGGCCTGAAAGGTGCTCACGGGAGGTCTTCTCGTCACATTCCTCGTCGGGGAGCCTCGGTGGAGGGTCCCTGGCCGGCGGCCACCTGCCGCAGATACGGGTTGGTGGCGCGCTCCTGGCCGATGGTGGTCTGGGAGCCGTGCCCGGAGAGGACCACGGTCGAGTCGTCGAGCGGCAGGCACACGCGGGCCAGCGATTCGAGCATGTCGTCCATGGAGCCACCGGGCAGGTCGGTGCGTCCGACGGAGCCGGCGAACAGCAGGTCGCCCGAGAAGAACACGGACGGGATCTCCGCGGTCTCGGGCATCCTGAACGCCACCGACCCCTTGGTATGGCCGGGCGCGTGCGCGACGGTGAACTCGAGCCCGGCGAGCTTCAGGGCGGCGCCGTCGGACAGCTCGCGCACGTCGTCGGGCTCCCCCACGGTCAGCTCGCCCATCAGCGGCATCCCGATGGAGCGGCCGATGCCCGCCTCCGGGTCGCTCATCATGTAGCGGTCGGCGGGGTGGATCCACGCGGGGACGTCGTGCGCCCCGCAGACCGGGACGACCGAGGCGACGTGGTCGATGTGGCCATGGGTGAGGACCACCGCGACCGGCTTCAGCCGGTGTTTCCCGAGCGCTTCCTCGACGCCCTGGGCCGCCTGGTGGCCCGGGTCGATGATCACGCACTCCTCTCCCGCGGCGGGGGCGACCAGGTAACAGTTGGTGCCCCAGGCCCCTGCGGGGAACCCGGCAATCAGCACGATCGTCCTTCGTATGTCGTCGGAAACCACGGAATGCGGCAGATCAGAGCCTACCGGCGCTGCCGATTCCACAGCGAACCCATATACGGTACGGGGCACCAACCGACGGCCCGGCCCGCACACAACAAGGTCACTAGACGTACGAGGAGAACACCCGGTGGTCAGCAAGGATCAGCGGCAGCGTCAGCTCGCCCGGGAGAAGTTCCTGCGCCAGCAGCAGCGGCGCGAGACCGCGCGGCGCAAGGCGCGCACCCGCAACACCGTGATCGCCGCGGTCCTCGCGGTGGCCGTCCTCGGCACGGGTGGCGCGTACGCCGCCGGCGCCTTCAAGGGCGACGACGACAAGAAGACGACGGCCGACTCCGCGCCGAGCGCGAGCCCGTCGGCGTCGAAGGCGCCGGACCCGTGCGAGAAGCCCGCCGGGGGCAAGGCGAAGACGGCGACCTGGAAGAAGGAGCCGGCGATGTCCATCGACAAGTCGGCCACGTACGCGATGAAGCTCGCGACGACCTGCGGCGACATCGGCATCGACCTGAAGGCGTCGGCCGCCCCGCACACGGTGAACTCGTTCAACTACCTGGCGGAGAAGGGCTTCTTCGACCACACCAAGTGCCACCGCCTGACCACCGAGGGCATCTACGTCCTGCAGTGCGGCGACCCGACGGGCACCGGCCAGGGCGGCCCGGGGTACACGATCCCGGACGAGAACCTCAAGGACGCCTCGCTGAAGAAGGCAGAGAAGCAGCAGGGCACGCAGCTGTACACGTTCCCCGCGGGCACCGTCGCGATGGCGAACACCGGGCAGAAGCACACCGGCGGCAGCCAGTTCTTCCTCGTCTACAAGGACAGCAAGCTCCCGGCGACGTACACCCCGTTCGGCACGATCTCCGACTCCGGGATGAAGATCCTGGACAAGATCGCGAAGGCGGGTGCGCAGCCTGCCGACCAGACCACGGGCAACACCGCGCCGAACGCGACCGTGGTGATCGACAAGGGGACTGTGACCAAGTCCTGACCTGCCAGCTGCCAAAGTTCGGTCGCGCGGGATGCGGACAGCCGCCCCGCCGGTCGCCTATGTTGGCGGGGACGAAACTGTGGACGATGCCCGGGGGCCCGCGAGACCTCCGCAGGCATCATGTGGAGGAGGCGCTGTGAGCAGCGACCCGTGGGGCCGCGTCGACGAGACGGGGACCGTGTACGTGCGTTCGGCCGACGGCAGTGAGCGAGTCGTCGGCTCGTGGCAGGCAGGCTCCCCTGATGAGGCGCTGGCCTACTTCAAACGCAAGTACGACGGCCTGGTCGTCGAGATCGGGCTCCTCGAGCGCCGGGTACAGACGACCGACCTGTCGGCCAAGGACGCCACGACCGCGATCGAGCACCTGCGCGAGCAGGTCACCGACGCGCACGCCATCGGCGACCTGGAGGCGCTGGGCAAGCGCCTCGACAAGCTGGTCGCATCGGTCGAGTCGCGCCGCGAGGAGCGCAAGGTCCAGAAGGCCAAGCAGTCCGACGAGGCGCGGCACGCCAAGGAGGAGCTGGTCGCCGAGGCCGAGCAGCTGGCCCAGTCCGAGCAGTGGCGGGCCGCCGGTGAGCGGCTGCGCGCCCTGGTGGACATCTGGAAGGGGCTGCCCCGCCTCGACCGCAAGTCGGACGACGAGCTGTGGCACCGCTTCTCGCACGCCCGGTCGGCGTTCTCCAAGCGCCGCAAGGCGCACTTCGCGTCCCTGGACGCGCAGCGCGAGGACGCCCGCAAGGCCAAGGAGCAGCTGGTCGCCGAGGCCGAGGCGCTGTCGAACTCGCAGGACTGGGGCGCCACGGCGGCCCGGTACCGCGAGCTGATGACGGACTGGAAGGCGGCGGGCCGGGCCCAGCGCGAGCACGAGGACGACCTGTGGAACCGCTTCCGCGGCGCCCAGGACGTGTTCTTCGCGGCGCGCAGCGCGGTCTTCGCCGAGCGCGACGCCGAGCAGGGCGAGAACCTCACGCTCAAGGAGGAGCTGGCCGCGGAGGCGGAGAAGCTCCTTCCGGTCGGCGACCTGAAGGCGGCCCGTGCCGCGTTCCGTTCGATCAACGAGCGCTGGGAGGCCATCGGCCACGTACCGCGTGACGCACGGCCCAAGGTCGAGGGCCGGATGCACGCCGTGGAGCGGGCCCTCCAGGAGTCCGAGGAGGCCGAGTGGCGCCGGACCAACCCGGAGGCGCGAGCGCGTGCGGCGGGTCTGACCGGTCAGCTCCAGGCGGCCGTCGACAAGCTGACGGGGCAGATCGAGCAGGCTCGTGCGCAGGGCAACACGGCGAAGGCCGACAAGTTGCAGCGTGAGCTCGACGGGCGCCAGGCGCTGCTGGATCAGGCGCTGAAGGGGCTTCAGGAGTTCGGCGGCTGAGAGTTGGCCGTAAAAGAGCGGGCCCGGACTTCTCGAAGTCCGGGCCCGCTCTTTTACGCCTTCGCGTCTGCCTTGATCCGTTCGTCGTGCGTCTGACCGCCGTCGTGGCTTCTCGTGCAGTTCCCCGCGCCCCTGGCGGGGCACATCCCGACCCGCACCAAAGAGTTACGGCCTCCGCGCCGACGTGACCCGGTAGACGTCGTAGACGCCCTCCACCCCCCTGACCGCCTTCAGGACGTGGCCCAGGTGCTTCGGGTCGCCCATCTCGAAGGTGAAGCGGGACGTCGCCACCCGGTCGCGGGACGTCTGGACCGCCGCCGACAGGATGTTGACGTGCTGGTCCGAGAGGACGCGGGTGACGTCCGACAGGAGGCGCGAGCGGTCCAGGGCCTCGACCTGGATGGCCACCAGGAAGACCGAGGACTGCGTGGGCGCCCATTCCACGTCGAGGATGCGCTCGGGCTCGCGGGAGAGCGAGTCCACGTTGACGCAGTCGCTGCGGTGGACCGAGACGCCGCTGCCGCGCGTGACGAAGCCGATGATGGGGTCGCCGGGCACGGGCGTGCAGCAGCGCGCCAGCTTCACCCAGACGTCGTCGACGCCCTTGACCACCACGCCCGGGTCGGCGTTCGACCGGCGCTTGGAGCGGCCCCGCGACGGCGGCGCGCTCTCCGCGATGTCCTCGTTGGCCGCTTCCTCGCCGCCCAGCGCCTGGACGAGCTTCTGCACGACCGACTGGGCCGTGACATGGCCCTCGCCGATGGCCGCGTAGAGCGACGAGATGTCCGGGTAGCGCATCTCGTGCGCGAGCGTGACCAGGGAGTCGCCGGTGAGGATGCGCTGGATCGGCAGGTTCTGCTTGCGCATCGCGCGCGCGATGGCATCCTTGCCCTGCTCGATCGCCTCGTCGCGGCGCTCCTTGGAGAACCAGGCGCGGATCTTGTTGCGCGCGCGGGGCGACTTGACGAAGCCGAGCCAGTCGCGGGACGGGCCCGCGCCGGCCGCCTTGGAGGTGAAGACCTCCACCAGGTCGCCGTTGTCCAGGGTCGATTCGAGCGGCACGAGCCGCCCGTTGACCCGCGCCCCTATGGTGCGGTGCCCGACCTCGGTGTGGACCGCGTAGGAGAAGTCGACCGGGGTGGCGCCCGCGGGGAGCGCTATGACGTCGCCCTTCGGCGTGAACACGAACACCTCGTTGCGCGACAGGTCGAAGCGCAGGGACTCCAGGAACTCGCCCGGGTCCTCGGTCTCCTTCTGCCAGTCGAGCAACTGGCGCAGCCACGCCATGTCGTTGAGGTGGTCGTCCTTGCCGGAGGTGCGGGGCGCGTCACTGCGCACCTTGGAGGCGCCGGCGACGGCCTCCTGCTTGTACTTCCAGTGCGCGGCGATGCCGTACTCGGCGCGGCGGTGCATGTCGAACGTGCGGATCTGCAGCTCGACGGGCTTGCCGTTCGGGCCGATGACCGTCGTGTGCAGCGACTGGTACATG
Source organism: Streptomyces sp. SGAir0957 (assembly GCF_043523415.1). NCBI lineage: Bacteria > Bacillati > Actinomycetota > Actinomycetes > Kitasatosporales > Streptomycetaceae > Streptomyces > Streptomyces sp. SGAir0957. The sequence continues at coordinate 6,848,790 of NZ_CP027293.1, read as the reverse complement.
TTGAACTTGGGCATCGCGATGTAGTCCTTGAACCGCCCAGGAACCGGGTTCCAGCGGGCGTGGACGGTGCCCAGGGCCGCGTAGCAGTCGCGGACCGTGTCGACCAGGACGCGGATGCCCACCAGGTCGTAGATCTCCGCGAAGTCACGGCCGCGGACGATCATCTTCTGGTAGACGCTGTAGTAGTGCTTCGGGCGGCCGGTGACGGTGGCCTTGATGCGGGCCGCGCGCAGGTCGCTCTGCACCTCGTCGGTCACTATGGCCAGGTACTCGTCGCGCTTGGGCGCGCGCTCGGCCACGAGCCGCACGATCTCGTCGTACATCTTGGGGTAGAGGATCGCGAAGGCGAGGTCCTCCAGCTCCCACTTGATGGTGTTCATGCCCAGGCGGTGGGCGAGCGGCGCGTAGATCTCCAGGGTCTCGCGCGCCTTCTTCTCCTGCTTCTCGCGCTTGAGGTAGCGCATGGTGCGCATGTTGTGCAGGCGGTCGGCGAGCTTGATGACCAGGACGCGCGGGTCCTTGGCCATGGCGACGACCATCTTGCGCACGGTCTCGGCCTGCGCCGCCTCGCCGAACTTGACCTTGTCGAGCTTGGTCACGCCGTCGACGAGGAGGGCGACCTGGTCGCCGAAGTCGCGCTTGAGGGTGTCCAGGCCGTACTCGGTGTCCTCGACCGTGTCGTGCAGCAGCCCGGCCATCAGCGTGGCGGGGTCCATGCCCAGCTCGGCCAGGATCGTCGTCACCGCGAGCGGGTGCGTGATGTACGGGTCGCCGCTCTTGCGCTTCTGGCCGCGGTGCCAGCGCTCGGCGACCTGGTAGGCGCGCTCGATCTGGCGCAGCGTCGACGTCTCGATCTTGGGGTCATTGCCGCGCACGATGCGCAGCAAGGGCTCCAGAACCGGGTTGTACGGGTTGGAGCGCTGCACGCCGAGGCGGGCGAGACGGGCCCGGACACGGTTGGAGGAGCCGGAGCGGGCCGCCGGCTGGTTCGTGGCGGCACGGATCGCGGGCGGCGGCGTGGCACGCGAGTGCTCGGCGGACTGCCTGGAACGTGGCTGCTCGGCCGCCTTGCCGTTGCCCGCGCCCGCGGGCTGCGCGGGGCTCTGCCCGTTCTTCGCGGGGCTCTGCCCGTTCTTCGCGGGCGCGCCGGAGGACGCCGCGGCGGGATCGGCCTGCTGGTCGGGCTTGGCGGCGGTGAGTGGCTTGGCCTCGTCTGGCAACGGCGCTCCTCGTGCACGACGGGTCCCCGTACAGGTCCCGGAACGTCCATGGTATCGATCCGGCGGCCATAGCACGTATTCGGCCGCCGGGACGCCCGTGTACTGGGGAAACACCTGAGGTGTACTGCGGAAACACCTGAGGCGGGCGCGGGATTCCGCCACGCCCGCCCCTGGAGGTGTGCCTAGACGGTGAGCAGGGCGTCGAGCGGGGCGCCGTCGAGCGCGGGCTCCACGCGCGCGCGGCCGGGCAGGAAGCCCAGCTCCATGAGGACCGCGACGCCCGCGACCTGCGCGCCGGCCCGGCGGATCAGGTGCAGGGCGGCCTCGGCGGTGCCGCCGGTCGCCAGCACGTCGTCGACGACCATGACGCGGTCACCGGCGGCCAGGTCCTCGGCGTGCACCTCGATCTCTGCGGACCCGTACTCCAGGTCGTAGGACTGCGCGAGCGTCGCACCGGGCAGCTTGCCCGCCTTGCGTACGGGGATGAAGCCGAGGCCCGCGCGGACGGCGACGGGGGCGCCCAGGATGAAGCCGCGCGCCTCCAGGCCGACGACCTTGGTCGCGCCGTGGCGCACGCACAGCTCGGCCAGCGCGTCGGTGAGGGCGGTGAAGGCTTCCGGGTCGGCGAGGAGCGGGGTGATGTCCTTGAACATCACGCCGGGCTCCGGGTAGTCGGGAACGTCCCGGATGCGGCTGAGGAGCAGGTCCTTGATGTCGGTCATTTCTGCACCTCAGGCACGTGGGATGGGGTTTTGGCGGAGGAAACCTTAGCAGCCGCGCGTGTCCGGCAACGACGCGGGCGCCAGGAGCCTCGACGGCTCCCGGCGCCCGTGTCACGTACGGCCCCGGGGGGTCAGCGGCGCTTGCCCGAGGGGCGGCCGCGGCCGCGGTTGCGGGCCGGCTGGTTGCGCGGTCCCGCGCCCGCCGGGGCGGCGTCCTCCGGCTCCTCCTCCGGCTCGCCGCCGGCCTGGTGGCCGACGACGGCGGCGGCGGTCTCCGCCTGCGCCGCGGAGGAGGCCCGCTTGGCGAGGACCCGCTTCTTGAGCGCCTTCATCTTCGGCTCGCGCTCCTTGAGGTCGGCGACCAGCGGAGTGGCGATGAAGATCGACGAGTACGCACCGGCGGCCAGACCCACGAAGAGCGACAGCGAGATGTCGTTCAGCATGCCGGCGCCGAGGAACCCGCCACCGATGAACAGCAGGCCCGCGACGGGCAGGAGCGCGACGACCGTGGTGTTGATCGAGCGGACCAGGGTGCTGTTGATCGACCGGTTGGCGATGTCGCTGTAGGTCCAGCGGGTCTGCTTCTCGATGCCCCGCGTCTGCTCCTTGAGGGAGTCGAAGACGACGACCGTGTCGTAGAGCGAGTAACCGAGGATCGTGAGCAGACCGATCACCGTGCCCGGCGTGACCTCGAAGCCCACCAGGGCGTAGATCCCGACGGTGATGGTGATGTCGTGGATCAGGGCGACGAGCGCCGCGACCGCCATGCGCCACTCGAAGGCGATCGCCAGGTAGATCACGACGAGGACCATGAAGATCGCCAGGCCCTGCCAGGCCTTGTTGGCGATCGTGTCACCCCAGCTGGGGCCGACCAGATCCGCGTTGATCTTGTCCTGGGCGATCCCCAGGTCCTTGGAGAGATCGGCCGCGATCTCGTCCGACTTGCCCGTGTCGATGCCCGCGATCTGGATGCGCAGGCCGCCCGTGCCGAGCTCCTGCACGATCGCGTCGTGGCCCGAGGCGTTCTCCGCGTACTCCTCCGCCTTCGCGGCCGAGACGCTGGTCTTGGGCGTCGTGAAGACGGCGCCGCCCTCGAAGTCGATGCCCATGTTCAGGCCGCGCACCCCGAGACCGAGGATGGCCGTGATGGTGATCAGGATCGAGACGCCGTACCAGATCTTGCGCTTGCCGATGAAGTCGTAGCCGACCTCACCGCGGTAGAGCCTGGCGCCGAGATTGCCGAGCTTCGACATCTCACGCCTCCTTCGGGTCGCTGGAGCCGGCGGCGGGGGCGGTGCGGCGGGATGAGCGCCGGCGCAGCGGCGGCTGGGCGCCGAGCCGCTTCGGGTCGAGACCCGACCACTTGTGGCCGCTGGAGAAGAACTTCCTGCGGGCCAGGATCGTCATCAGCGGCTTCGTGAAGAGGAAGACGACGACCACGTCGAGCAGGGTGGTCAGGCCGAGCGTGAACGCGAAGCCCTGCACCTTGCCGACGGTCACGATGTAGAGCACCGCGGCCGCGAGGAACGACACGAAGTCGGAGACCAGGATGGTGCGCCGGGCGCGCGGCCAGGCGCGCTCGACGGCGGGCCGCACGGAGCGGCCCTCGCGGACCTCGTCCCGGATGCGTTCGAAGAACACGATGAAGGAGTCCGCGGTGATACCGATGGCCACGATGGCACCACAGACCGCGGGCAGGTTCAGCGCGAAGCCGATGGCCGGGCCGAGCAGCGTCATCAGCGTGTACGTGAGGATGCCGGAGGCGACCAGCGAGGCGAGCGCGATGACCGACAGGCCCCGGTAGTAGACCACCAGGTAGATGACGACCAGGGCGAGGCCGATGGCGCCCGCGATCAGACCGGCGTGCAGCTGCTCACCGCCGAGCGCGGCGGTCACCGTGGTGACGCTCTGCTCGTGGAAGGTGAGCGGCAGGGCGCCGTACGACAGCACGTTGGCCAGGTCCTGGGCGGACTCCTGGGTGAAGCTGCCGGAGATCTCGGCGTTGGCGCTCAGGGTCGAGCTGACGCTGGGGGCGGAGACCACGTCGCCGTCGAGCACGATGGCGAACTGGTTCATCGGCGACTGCTGGTCCTTGAGCTTGCTGGTCGTCGCCGCGAACTTCTTCGAGCCGCCGCCCGTGAAGTCCATGTTCACGACCCACGCGCCGGACTGCTGGTTGATGACGGCCTGGGCCTTCTTGACGTCCTTGCCGTTCACCTCGGACGGGCCGAGGATGTACTTCTCCCACTGCCCGGCCGAGTCCTTGCCGCAAGCGACGATGGTGTCGGCCGGCTTGGCGCCCTCGTTGACCTTGGTGCGGGCCGCCTTGTCGGTGCAGTCGAGGTCCGTGAACTTCTTCTGCAGCGCGGTGGTCGCCGGGTCTGCGGAGGCGGGCGTGCTGGCGGACGGCGTCGGCGAGGCCTTGTCGTCGTCGGCCTTCAGGGCGTCGGTGACGGCACGGCCCTGGGAGGTGGCGGTGGGGGTCGGCGTGGCGGACGAGGACGCCTTGTCGTCGCCCTTCTCCGTCGCCTTGTCCGTGGCCTTGTCGCCGGACGAGGCGCTCGGGGACGGGCTCGCGGTGGGGTCGCCGGTCTTGGCGCCCGCGGCCACCGTCAGCACGGGGCGGAAGTAGAGCTGAGCGGTCGTACCGACCTGCTCGCGCGCCTGCTTCTGGTTCGTGCCCCGGGGGATGTTGACGATGATGTTGTTGTTGCCCTGCGTCTGGACCTCGGCCTCGGAGACACCCATGCCGTTGACGCGGCGGTTGATGATGTCCGCCGCGGTGTCCATGTTGGTCTTGTTGATCGCATTGGGCTGGCCCGGCTCGTTCTTGGCCTCCAGCGTGATGCTGGTGCCGCCCGCGAGGTCGATACCGAGGCGCGGCGTGTACTCACTGGCGAGGAACATGCCCCCGACGAGCGCCACCATGATGATCACAATCAGGCTCAGAGCACGCCCCGGCCTGCTCTGGGTCCCTGACCCTCGGCTCTTTGTAGGTGTGGCCACCTTCTCGTACTCCCTCTCCATCCGCCCTGCGTCGGGGATCCGGCCCCGCACCGCCCGGGCGGCCATGAAATGGTCGAGAATCCACGCGGGTCACGCACGAGACGGAACCGCGGCGACGCAAGCGGTCGCCCCCACGGTTCCTGTCGTGACTACTTCGCGTCGGACTCGCCGTCGGTCTTCTTCGGCTCGGCGTCGGCGGCCTTGTCGGCCTCGGCGGCGGGCTCGTCGGCCGCGTCCTTCTTGCCGAGGTCGATGCGCGAGTCGTCAGCGGCGGCGGGCTCGTCGGTCCCGGTGAGGGAGGACGCGTCGTCGGGGACGACGGCGGAGTCGGTCAGCTCGGTGTCCTCGGTGGCTTCCGCACCGTGGACGATGCGGTTGTACTCGTCGTCGGAGAGCACCGCGCCGATCGCGTTCTTCGCGAACATGAGGTGCACGCCGGGGCCGGCGTCCAGGAGGACCGTGTCCTCGTTGACCTCCTTGACCGTGGCGTACATGCCCCCGATCGTGCGGACGCCGGAACCGGGCTGCATGTCATTGCGCATCGTCGCGGCCGCCTGCTGCTTCTTCTTGGCGGAGCGGGTCATCAGGAACATGGCCCCGATGAGCACGATGAACGGGAGGAGGGTCACGAGACTCACGGGTGGGAACTTCCTTCAGGCGACCGCGTCAGGAGCGGCCTTGTCGGTTTGGGGGTGCCGTCGCCGTGAAGGCGACTGTCGGCGGAGTCTAAGCGAGTCCGCACGGTGGGAACAACGCTCAGCATGGCACCGGGGTTCCATGCCCGGCGACTGCCCGCGCCGCCGGACCGGCTCTCACGTCCCGAAGAGGTCCTGTTGTCCGGAAGCGCCCGCTCGCTCCTGGGGCGGAGTGAGCCCCAGGTGGGCCCAGGCGGCCGGGGTGGCGACGCGGCCCCGCGGCGTCCTCGCCAGCAATCCCTCCCGTACGAGGAAGGGCTCGGCCACCTCCTCGACCGTCTCGCGCTCCTCCCCCACCGCGACCGAGAGCGTCGACAGGCCCACGGGTCCGCCGCCGAACAGCTTGAGCAGCGCCTCCAGGACGGCGCGGTCGAGGCGGTCGAGGCCGCGGCCGTCCACCTCGTAGACGGCGAGCGCGGCGCCCGCGATCTCCCGGGTGATGTGGCCGTCGGCCTTGACCTGCGCGTAGTCGCGGACGCGGCGCAGCAGCCGGTTGGCGATGCGCGGGGTGCCGCGGGAGCGTCCGGCGATCTCGGCCGCGCCCTCGGCGTCGATCTCCAGGTCGAGCAGGCTCGCGGAGCGGTGGATGACACGCTCCAGCTCGGCGGGCTCGTAGAACTCCATGTGCGCGGTGAAGCCGAAGCGGTCGCGCAGCGGGGGCGGCAGAAGGCCCGCGCGCGTGGTGGCGCCGACGAGGGTGAAGGGCGGCAGTTCGAGGGGGATGGCGGTGGCGCCCGGCCCCTTGCCGACGATCACATCGACGCGGAAGTCCTCCATCGCCATGTAGAGCATCTCCTCGGCTGGCCGGGACATGCGGTGGATCTCGTCGAGGAAGAGGACCTCGCCCTCCTGGAGGGAGGAGAGGATCGCGGCCAGGTCGCCCGCGTGCTGGATGGCGGGGCCCGAGGTGATGCGGATCGGGGCGCCCATCTCCGCGGCGATGATCATGGAGAGGGTGGTCTTGCCGAGGCCGGGGGCGCCGGAGAGCAGGACGTGGTCGGCGGTCGCCCCGCGCGCGCGGGCGGCCCGCAGCACCAGGTCGAGCTGGACCCTGACCTTCTCCTGGCCGATGAACTCGCCGAGGTCCTTGGGGCGCAGGGCCGCCTCGACGGCCTGGTCCTCGCGGTCGGCGGCGGAGCCCACCAGACGCTCGGGGTCCGGCGCCGCGTCGGTCGGGTCGTCCCAGTTCATTACGTGTGCCTCGCGTTGCGGGTCGGGGTCGGTCGGGTGGGTGGGGGCGGCGGGAGCGGTGCAGTGGGTGCGGTTCAGCGGGTGCGGTTCAGGGTCTGGAGGGCGGCCTTGAGGAGCTGTCCCACCTGCGGGGACTCGGCCGCCTCGGCCTGCGGGGTGACCGCGGTGACTGCCTCGTCGGCCTCCCGGGTGGCGTAGCCGAGGCCGATGAGCGCGGCGTGCAGCTGGTCGCGCCAGCCGCTGGTGACGGCGGTGCCGATGGCGGGCCCGCCGGTGCCGAGCGGTTCACCGAGACGGTCCTTCAGCTCAAGGAGCAGCTTCTGCGCGCCCTTCTTGCCGATGCCGGGGACGGCGGTGAGCGCCTTCTCGTCACCGGTGGAGACGGCGCGGCGCAGGGCGTCGGGGCTGTGCACGGCGAGCATGGCCTGGGCGAGGCGCGGGCCGACGCCGCTGGCGGTCTGGAGCAGCTCGAACGTCTGGCGCTCGTCGTCGTCCGCGAAGCCGTACAGGGTGAGCGAGTCCTCCCGTACGACGAGGGAGGTGGCGAGCTTGGCCTGCTGGCCGACGCGGAGCGTGGACAGGGTGTTCGGCGTGCACTGGACGGCCATGCCGACACCGCCGACCTCGACCACCGCGGTGTCGGGGGCGAGGGCGGCGACGGGGCCGCTGACGAAGGCGATCATGCGGTACGGCCTTTCCCTGCTGTGGATGCGCGCCCTGCTGTGGATGCGCGCCCTGCTGTGGATGCGTGAGCTGCGTGCATGGCTACGGCTTGCTGGAGTCTGTTCTGCGCGGGGGCGCGCCAGATGTGGCAGATGGCGAGGGCGAGCGCGTCGGCGGCGTCGGCGGGCTTGGGCGGTGCGTCCAGCCTGAGCAGTCGAGTCACCATGGCGCCGACCTGCGCCTTGTCGGCGCGGCCGCTGCCGGTGACGGCGGCCTTGACCTCACTGGGCGTGTGCAGGGCGACGGGGATGCCGCGGCGCGCGGCGCACAGCATGGCGACGGCGCTGGCCTGGGCGGTGCCCATCACGGTGCGCACATTGTGCTGGCTGAACACCCGCTCCACGGCGAGGAGTTCGGGCTGGTGCTCGTCGAGCCACTGCTCGATGCCCTGCTCGATGGCGACCAGGCGGTGGCCCAGCTCCGCGTCCGGGGGCGTACGGACGACGCCGACGCCGCGCATCGTCAGGGGCCGCCCCGCGACCCCCTCGACCACGCCGACACCGCACCGGGTGAGACCCGGGTCCACGCCCAGCACTCGCACGCCTTGCCCCCACTTCGCTCGCCTGTTCCTGCAGGCTATCGGGTGCCACTGACAAAGCGGCGGGCCGACGGGGTGTGTGTCCCGTCGGCCCGCCGCTGATGCCGTGTCAGGCGCGCTCGGCGCCTCAGGCGTCGACCTTCTCCATGACCTCGTCGGAGACGTCGAAGTTGGCGAAGACGTTCTGCACGTCGTCGCTGTCCTCCAGGGCGTCGATCAGCTTGAAGATCTTGCGGGCGCCCTCCTCGTCCAGCTCGACCTGCATGGTCGGGACGAAGTTGGCGTCGGCCGAGTCGTAGTCGATGCCCGCCTCCTGGAGGGCGGTGCGGACCGCGACCAGGTCGGTGGCCTCGGAGAGCACCTCGAAGGAGTCGCCCAGGTCGTTGACCTCCTCGGCGCCCGCGTCGAGCACGGCGCCCAGGACGTCGTCCTCGGTCAGCTCGCCCTTGGGGACGACCACGACGCCCTTGCGGTGGAACAGGTACGAGACGGAGCCCGGGTCGGCCATGTTGCCGCCGTTGCGCGTCATGGCGACGCGGACGTCGGAGGCGGCGCGGTTGCGGTTGTCGGTGAGGCACTCGATGAGCACCGCGACACCGTTGGGACCGTAGCCCTCGTACATGATCGTCTCGTAGTCGGCGCCACCGGCCTCAAGACCGGCGCCGCGCTTGACCGCGGAGTCGATGTTCTTGTTCGGCACCGAGCTCTTCTTGGCCTTCTGGATGGCGTCGAAGAGGGTCGGGTTGCCGGACGGGTCGGCGCCGCCCGTGCGGGCCGCAACCTCGATGTTCTTGATCATCTTCGCGAAGAGCTTGCCGCGCTTGGCGTCGATCACGGCCTTCTTGTGCTTCGTCGTAGCCCATTTAGAGTGGCCGGACATCTGCCTGTCTCCTTCGCGTAACCAACCTCAGTACGAACGCAGCGATCCTACAAGGAACCCGAAGCGTCCTTCGCCCGCACCATCTCCACGAAGAGCCCGTGGAGGCGGTGGTCCCCCGTCAGCTCGGGGTGGAACGACGTCGCGAGCGCGTTGCCCTGACGGACGGCGACGATGTGCCCCTCGTGCTCCGCGAGCACCTCGACGGCCGCGCCGACGGACTCCACCCAGGGGGCGCGGATGAAGACGCCCTCCACAGGATCGCCCGCCACGCCGCGCACGTCGACCGCCGCTTCGAAGGACTCGTTCTGTCGCCCGAAGGCGTTACGGCGCACGATCATGTCGATGCCGCCGATGGTCTCCTGGCCCGAGCGCGGGTCGAGGATCTTGTCGGCGAGCATGATCATTCCGGCGCAGGTGCCGTAGACGGGCAGACCGGCGCGCACGCGCGCGCGGAGCGGCTCCATGAGGCCGAAAAGCGTGGCCAGCTTGGAGATGGTGGTGGACTCGCCGCCCGGCACGACGAGACCGTCGACCTCGGCCAGCTCCTCGGGCCGCCGCACCGGCCTGGCCACGGCGTCGGCCGTGGCCAGGGCGACGAGGTGCTCCTGTACGTCGCCCTGCAGAGCCAGGACGCCGACGACGGGCGTGTCGCTCATGCCCTACCAGCCCCGGTTCGCGTAGCGCTCGGCCTCGGGAAGGGTGTCGCAGTTGATGCCCACCATGGCCTCGCCGAGATTGCGCGAGGCATCCGCGATGATCTTGGGGTCGTCGTAGAAGGTGGTGGCCTTCACGATGGCCGCGGCGCGCTTGGCCGGGTCGCCCGACTTGAAGATGCCGGAGCCGACGAAGACGCCCTCGGCGCCGAGCTGACGCATGAGCGCGGCGTCGGCGGGGGTGGCGACGCCACCGGCGGAGAACAGCACCACGGGCAGGCGGCCGAGGTCGGAGACCTCCTTGACCAGCTCGTACGGGGCGCGCAGGTCCTTGGCGGCGGCGTACAGCTCGTTGTTGTCGAAGCCGCGCAGGCGGGCGATCTCGTTCTTGATCTGGCGCAGGTGGCGGACGGCCTCGACGACGTTGCCGGTGCCGGCCTCACCCTTGGAGCGGATCATCGCGGCGCCCTCGGCGATGCGGCGCAGGGCCTCACCGAGGTTGGTGGCCCCGCACACGAAAGGCGTCGTGAAGGCGAACTTGTCGCTGTGGTTGACCTCGTCGGCCGGGGTCAGCACCTCGGACTCGTCGATGTAGTCCACACCCAGCGACTGGAGCACCTGGGCCTCGACGAAGTGGCCGATCCGGGACTTGGCCATGACCGGGATGGAGACCGCGCCGATGATCTCCTCGATCATGTTCGGGTCGGACATCCGGGCCACGCCGCCGTCCTTGCGGATGTCGGCGGGGACCCGCTCCAGGGCCATGACGGCGACGGCGCCCGCGTCCTCGGCGATCTTCGCCTGCTCGGCGTTGACCACGTCCATGATGACGCCGCCCTTGAGCTGCTCGGCCATGCCGCGCTTGACGCGGGCGGTGCCGGTGGCCGGGGCTTCGGTGGCGGGCTGCGGGATGCTGGTGGACACGGGTGACCTCATTCGGTGACGAAGGCTTTGCTGCGTCACCGAGGAAACCTCGCACGACCAGGCCACTACAAGAGCCAATGGAGACCCGGTGGCTCTTTTCGCGCTCCCTACGTGGTGGCGCGATCGGCGAGGGCCGAGGGCGGCTCGTCGTCCATCTCGAAGGCGAGCGGGAACGGGGCGTGTCCCGCGAGGCGGAACCAGCGGACCTTGCGGTGCCGGCGCAGCGCGCGCGCCGCGCGGACGGCGTCATTGTGAAAACGCCGGGCCATGGGAACCCGCCGCACCGCCTGCGCCAGCTCCTCCGCGGCGGCCTCCCCACCGGGCGCCTCCCGCACGGCCTCGACCTGATCGGCCTCCCCGAAGACGGCCCTGAGCGCCTGGCTCAGCTCGCTCTCGGCGACCTCCCGCTGGTCCTCCTCGGCCTGCCGCGCCGCGTGCGCCGCCTCGTAGAGCACGATGGAGGCGGCCGGATCGAGGACACCGGACGTGGCCAGCTCCTGCGCGACGGAGGCCCGCCGCAGCAACTGCGCGTCGAGCGCGGCCCGAGCGGCGTCGATACGGGCGTGCAGCCGGTCGAGCCGCCCCGCGGTCCAGCTCAGATAGAGCCCGATCGCGAAGAGGGCTACGGCGATCCAGATGAGGGTGGCGGTCACGGGCGGCAAGATTACCGGCCTGCCCCCTGTCGGTAGGACGAGCCACCCCACCGCCCTGGCGTCACGAGGGAACGATCCATAGGGGTGCACCCGCGTAACGACGCGAGGGAACGGTCCACCGGGGTGCGCTCGCGGCTCGACGTGAGGGAACGGTCCACCGGGGTGCACCCGCGACTCGACGTGAGGGAACGGTCCACCGGGGTGCACCCGCGACTCGACGTGGGGGAACGGTCCACCGGGATGCACCCGCGACTCGACGTGAGGGGACGTGCCGGGGTGCCCCCGCAGGGCACTGCGAGAACGCAGCGCCGGACGACGCGCCTACGGCGGTCAGAGGGCGAGGAGACCGATCCGGCCGAGGAGGTACCCCGGCGCGGCCCCGCCCCACGACACAACGGACGGCGCTCCCGAGCGCCCTGACCGGGCCGCGCCGGGGCTCAGTCCCGGGCGAGCCCGAACCGCGCGCGCAACCCCGTCCGCTCGTCCGTCGCCACCGCGGCAGCGCCATGCGTCACCGTCTCGTACACCGACAGGATGTCCGCCCCGACGGTCGACCAGTCGAAGCGCCGAACATGCTTGCTGCCACGTTCCCGCAGCAAGGCGCGCCGCTCAGGATCGGCAAGGAGCCGAAGGGCCGCGCCGGCCAGGGCATCGGCGTCCTCGTTGGTGAAGAGTTCACCGGCCGAGCCCTGATCGAGAACCTGGGCGAAGGCGTCGAGATCGGAGGCGAGGACAGGAGCCCCCGCGGACATCGCCTCGACGAGGATGATCCCGAAGCTCTCGCCCCCGGTGTTGGGCGCCACGTACAGATCGACGCTGCGCAGCAACCGCGCTTTGTCGACATCGCTGACCATGCCGAGGAATTCGACGCGGGACCGCATGTCCTTGGGAAGCGAGGCGACGGCCTCCTCCTCGTCACCGCGCCCGGCGACCAGCAACCGAGTCCCGGGCCGCTCCGCGAGAATCCTCGGCAGCGCCTTCATCAGCACCGGCAGCCCCTTGCGCGGCTCGTCGATGCGCCCGATGAACCCGATCGTGTCGCCCTGCCACTCGGCCTTGGGCTCGGCCCGCGCGAAGAAGTCGACGTCGACCCCGTTGGGAATGACGACCGCGTCACCGCCCAGGTGTTCGACGAGGGTTCGCCGCGCGTACTCGCTGACGGCGATCCGCGCGCTGATCTTCTCGAGCGCCGGCTGGAGGATCGGATAAGCAGCGATCATGGCCCGCGACCGCGGGTTGGACGTGTGGAAGGTCGCCACGATGGGCCCCTGCGCGGCCCAGCAGGTGAGCAGCCCGAGCGACGGCGAGGCGGGCTCGTGGATGTGGATGACGTCGAACGTGCCGTCGTGCAGCCAGCGGCGTACGCGCGCGGCGCTCAGAAAGCCGAAGTTGAGCCGTGCGACCGAGCCGTTGTACGGCACAGGAACCGCGCGGCCCGCCGAGACGACGTACGGCGGCAGCGGGGTCTCGTCATCGGCAGGGGCGAGGACGGAGACCTCGTGCCCGAGGGCGATGAGGTGCTCCGCCAGGTCGCGGATGTGGAACTGGACGCCGCCCGGCACGTCCCACGAGTACGGGCAGACGATTCCGATCCTCACGCGGATCGCTCCTCGAAGTGCTCCAGGTCAGCGAGCCACAGACGTTGCAGCATGTGCCAGTCCTCCGGATGGTCCGCGATCCCCGTGGCGAAGGCATCGGCCAGCGCCTGTGTCATGACGGACGTCTTCTCGGCCCGCGTACCTGTCTCCGGCACGTCGACGGGCGGATGGACGCGGCCCCTCATGACGGACGACGAGTCGTACCAGAGGGTGACGGGCAGGAGCAACGCGCCCGTCTGCTGAGCGAGCATGGCGGGCCCGGCGGGCATCCGCGTCGTCTCGCCGAAGAACTTGACCTCGACGCCGGAGGTGGAGAGATCGCGGTCGGCGACGAGGCAGACGAGCCCGCCCGCGCGCAGCCGCCGCGCCAGGGTGCCGAAGGCGGAGCCTCCCGTGTGGGGAAGCACCTCCATGCCGAGCCCTTCGCGGTAGGCCACGAACCGGTCGTAGAGGGTCTCGGGCTTCAGCCGCTCGGCGACCGTCGTGAACGGCGTCTCCAGCTTGGTGGTGACCCAGGCGCCCGCGAGGTCGTAGTTGCCCATGTGCGGCAGGGCGAGCACGACACCCTTGCCCGCGGCGAGGCCCTCGGTCAGGTAGTGCAGGTCGTCGGGCGTGAACCCGTCCTTGATGCGCTGCCTGCTCCAGGCGGGCAGCCGGAAGGACTCCATCCAGTACCGCAGGTAGGACCGCATGCCCGCGCGGGACAGCTCGGCGAGCCGCTGGGGCGTCGCGTCGGGCACCACGCGCGCGAGGTTGGCCTCTAGACGGAGCACGCCCTTGCCGCGCCGCTTCCAGACCTGGTCGGCGATCGTGCGCCCGAGGCGCCGCGCGACGGGTTCCGGAAGCTTCTTCACCCCCGCCCAGCCGAGCCCGTACAGCGCGTCCGTGACCCGCTCCTGGGCGCCGCTCACGAGGCGGTCTCCTCCCGCGCGGCGGCGGCAGCGGCGGCGTCGGCCTCCGCGGACTCGCGCCGGACGGTCACCACGCGCTGGATCAGCGTGACGAGGCTGCCGACGGCGACGATCCACAGGGCGACGGGCAGCAGGTACTGAATGCCGGGCACGCCGAACTTGTGCAGACCCGCGAAGCCCGCGGCGACCAGCGAGATGACGAGCCGCTCGGCGCGCTCCACGAGGCCGTTGACGGCGACGGGCAGACCGATCGCCTCACCGCGCGCCTTGGTGTACGAGACGACCTGGCCGCTGGCGAGGCAGAAGATGGCGACCGCGCACAGCACGTTGTCGTCGCCCGCACCCGCGTACCAGAGGGCCATGCCGCCGAAGATGGCGCTGTCCGCGACCCGGTCGAGCGTGGAGTCCAGGAAGGCTCCCCAGCGGCTGGAGCGCCCGAGCTGGCGCGCCATGTTGCCGTCCACGAGGTCCGAGAAGACGAACAGCGTGATGACGACCGTGCCCCAGAAGAACTCTCCGCGCGGGTAGAAGACCAGCGCTCCCGCCATGACGCCGGCGGTGCCGAGGAGCGTCACCGTGTCGGGGCTGACCCCGCGACGGATGAGAAACGCGGCGAACGGTGTGAGGACACGCGTGAAGAATGCACGCGCGTACTTGTTCAGCATGGCCTTCCCGAGGGTCGGTGCCGGGCGGCCCCTCTGGCCACCGGCTGGCCCATCGTAGCCACGCGCGCACGGGAACGGCCGCCGGGCCACCACGCGCGCGTGCGATCGCGTACGACGTATGGACGCACAGTGACCGGAGTGGAAAGCTCGATGGCACCGCGGGTGTCGCCGAAGCCGCCTCCGCACGCGGGTTCGCGTGTCCGCTGTGCACGTCCCACAGGTACCACCTCACCGTGCGACCGGGAGGTCAGGCATGGGCGACAAGGCGAACGGACATCCCGGAGCCGCCGGCAGGGCGGCGACGGCCGACCATCCCGCGTCCGTACGGAATGTGGTGCTGGTCGGCCACAGCGGATCGGGCAAGACGACTCTGGTGGAGGCCCTCGCGCTGACCGCGGGGGCGGTGAACAGGGCGGGCCGGGTCGAGGACGGCACGAGCGTCTCCGACTACGACGAGATCGAGCACCGCCAGCAGCGCTCGGTCCAGCTCTCCCTCGTCCCGGTGGAGTGGGGCGGCTACAAGATAAATCTTCTCGACACCCCCGGCTACGCGGACTTCGTCGGGGAGCTGAGGGCCGGTCTGCGCGCCGCGGACGCGGCCCTTTTCGTCGTCTCGGCGGCGGAGAGCCCGGAGACGATGGCGGGCGCGACGCGCATGGTGTGGGAGGAGTGCGCGGCGGTCGGCATGCCGCGGGCGATCGTCGTCACGCATCTGGAGGCGGCGCGCTCGAACTTCGAGGAGATGACGCGCACGTGCGCGCGCGTGTTCGGCGGCGACGACCCCGACGCCGTACTCCCCCTGTACCTGCCGCTGCACGGCGCCCAGGGCACGGACGGGCACGCGCCCGTGACGGGCCTGATCGGTCTCCTCTCGCAGCGGGTGCACGACTACGCGTCGGGCGAACGCAAGGAGTCCGAGCCCGGCGAGGACCAGCTCCCCGCGCTGGAGGAGGCGCGCAACCGGCTCATCGAGGGGATCATCGCGGAGAGCGAGGACGAGACCCTCATGGACCGCTATCTCGGCGGCGAGGACATCGACTTCAAGACGCTGGTGGAGGATCTGGAGCGGGCGGTGGCGCGCGGCGTCTTCCACCCCGTCCTCGCGGCGGCCCCGGCGCCCGAGGGCGCGCGGCAGGGCATCGGCACCGTCGAACTCCTGGAGCTGATCACGGGCGGCTTCCCCTCGCCGCTGGAGCGCGAGGCCCCGGCCGTGACCACGCGCGCGGGCAAGAGCCGCCCGGTCGGCGCCTGCGACCCGGAGGGGCCGCTGGTGGCCGAGGTCGTGAAGACGGCCTCCGACCCGTACGTGGGCCGCGTCTCGCTCGTCCGGGTCTTCTCGGGCACGCTGCGCCCGGAGGAGACGGTGCACGTGTCCGGCCACGGGCTCACGGACCGGGCGCACGACGAACGCCCCCTGCACGAGTCGGACGAGCGGATCGGCGCCCTGTCGGCCCCCTTCGGCAAGCAGCAGCGCACGCTCACCCAGTGCATCGCGGGCGATCTGGCCTGTGTGGCGAAGCTGAGCCGGGCCGAGACCGGGGACACCCTCTCCGCGAAGGACGACCCGCTCCTGATGGCGCCGTGGGACATGCCGGACCCGCTGCTGCCGCTCGCCATTCAGGCGCACAGCAAGGCCGACGAGGACAAGCTCTCCCAGGGGCTCGCGCGGCTCGTCGCGGAGGATCCGACGATGCGTCTGGAGCAGAACCCGGACACCCACCAGCTGGTGCTGTGGTGCCTGGGCGAGGCCCACGCGGACGTGGCCCTGGAGCGGTTGCGCAGCCGGTACGGGGTGCAGGTCGACGTGATCGCGCACAAGGTCTCCCTCCGGGAGACGTTCGCGACGAAGTCGGCCGGGCGCGGCCGGCACGTCAAGCAGTCCGGCGGGCACGGCCAGTTCGCGATCTGCGAGATCGAGGTGGAGCCGCTGCCCGGCGGGGCGGGGATCGAGTTCGTCGACAAGGTCGTCGGCGGCGCGGTGCCCCGCCAGTTCATCCCCTCGGTCGAGAAGGGCGTGCGGGCCCAGGCGGCGCGCGGCGTCGCGGCCGGCTATCCGCTGATCGACGTGCGGGTGACGCTGCTCGACGGCAAGGCGCACTCGGTGGACTCCTCGGACGCGGCGTTCCAGACGGCGGGCGCGCTCGCGCTGCGGGAGGCCGCGGCGGACGCCCGGATCCATCTCCTGGAGCCGGTGGCGGAGGTGCAGGTGCTGGTCGGCGACGACTACGTGGGCGCCGTCATGAGCGACCTGTCCGGGCGCCGGGGCCGCGTCGTCGGCACCGAACAGGCCCCGGGCGGGCGCACCCTCGTACGGGCCGAGGTGCCCGAGATCGAGATCGGCCGGTACGCGGTGGACCTGCGGTCGCTGTCGCACGGCACGGCCCGGTTCGACCGCGGCTACGCCCGGCACGAGCCGATGCCGCCGCAGTTGAGCGAGCGGATCCGCGAACAGGCGCAGGACACCGCGTAGTTGCGGCCCGGCCGTCGGGGGCGGCCTTGCCGTCCCCCGCAACCACCGACATCCTTTGCTCCGAGAGGGGATGTCGGTGGTGGCCGTTACGCTGGTCCACGATCGGACGGATCAGGACGATCAACTGATCAACAGGTGTGCGGTATGCGGAAGTCGGGAATGGCCGCAGCGAAGACGTGTGGTGATGGGGGCGGCAGTGGCGGACGACGTATTCGATTTCAGGCCCGGGGCGCAGGTCCCGCTGCAGGGCTCCGCTGGGCAGACCGCGGCGACGTTCGCCATCGCGTCGGCCGCCTACCGCGACGACAAGGCGTCGAAGATAGAGGACGCCAACAACGACTGGCACAAGACCGAGGCGAAGGCGGGCACCTGGTCGCTGTTCGCGCCGAACCTCGGTGAGGCGTTCTCCCGGGCCGTGCAGGTGCGGATGCTCGGCGGCGGCCGCAAGCCGCTGATCCAGTCCTTCGGCACGGAGCCCCAAGTCGTCGTGGAGCACTGCCTCGCGGCCAACCGGATCCGGCGCCAGCGCGACAGCCTGCTGACCATCATCACCGTCGTGTTCGGCGTCCTGTTCCTGCCCGGGTTCCTGCTGTGGCTGGCCGCGTTCCAGATCCGCCGCTCGAACAACGCGCGAGTGGAGACGGCCGAGAAGGTCGTCAAGGAGAGCGCGGACAAGTCCACGGCGGAGCGCAGCGAGGCGAAGAAGCGGGAGCGGGCCGCCCACGGCCGGGCCGCGGTCGCCACGACGATCATGACGGTCGTCGGCATCGGCATCGTGATCCTGCTCATCAAGCTGCCGTTCCACGGCGTGTGGGCCTGGTACCTGCGGGCGGCGTTCGTGATGCCGGTCATCGGCGGTTTCTGGGCCCGGCAGGTCTGCGAGCGCACCGCGCGGGACCTGCGCGACCGGTGGGACGGGCTACTCTCGGGCGGCGGTGTCGGCGCGAAGATCCCGGAGGCGGTGCCCGGCAGCCCCGGCGAGACGGCCGCCGAGCAGCTGCGCCAGAGCCTGGCCCGGCTCACCGCCGAGCAGCAGGCGACCACGGTCTTCTACGCGGGGCCCAAGGGCATCCTGGGTATGGGCACCCGCTGGGGCAGCTGGCAGCTCGCCGAGGACCTGGTCCCGGCCGAGGAGGGCAAGGAGATCCACCCCTTCCGCAGCTGGGACGTCATACGGGCGATCCAGGACCAGCTCCGGATGCTGCAGCGCGGCCCGCTGCACACGGGCGGCTTCCCGGCCCCGTCGGTGAAGAACTGGGTCGTCACCCCGATCGGGGAGAACGCGAAGGCGGTGGCCCGCCCGACGGGCGAGGACGTCGACGCCTACCAGATGAAGTCGCACGAGATACAGCGGATCTGCAACGAGCAGCAGTTCGGCAGCGGCGACCGGCACTACCTGGGCGTGCAGTTCACGCTCTGGGACGGCCAGCTGGTCATCACCATGCTGATCACGGTGACGGTGCTGCACGAGACGCTGCGCATCGAGGTGACGGGCCACGCGCTCGGCCCGGTCAACTCCCTGTTCACCTCGAAGCCCGAACCGAAGACGAAGACGACTCCGAAGTCGATACGGTTCTGGGAGACGACCACGAAGACGCTGCCGCTCATCGACGCGGACGAGGCGGTCCGGGTCGCGGTCCGCGCCCCCCTCACCTGGTACCCGCCGCTCCTGGACCACCTGGGCGGGAAGATCGTCCTGCCGGAGCCGTTCGGCCTGCGGCACGCCTGGGCGGACCAGCCCTGGCGCCACCGCTTCATGGCGGACGACGCGCTGCGCACGGCGACGCCGGTCCTGCGCGTGGTGCACGCGGCGGCGATCAAGGTGCTGGCGGAGCACGGCGTGAACACCGAGAAGTTCGACAACCGCTCGGGCGTGCTCAGCGGCATGGTCCAGGACCCGGCACCGCGCAAGGCCGACGTCTACGACGCGTAGACCTCACCCGGTGCCGCAGACCTCACCTGGTGCCGCAGACCTCACCTGGTGCCGCGGACCTCACCCGGCCGCACCACCGGCCGGACGCTCCTCAGGCGTCCGGCCAGGCCTTCGCCAGGGCCGTACGGGTGTCGCCGAGGAGCTGCGGCAGCACCTTGGTGTGGCCGACGACCGGCATGAAGTTCGTGTCGCCGCCCCACCGCGGCACGATGTGCTGGTGCAGATGGGCGGCGATGCCGGCGCCCGCGACGGCGCCCTGGTTCATGCCGATGTTGAAGCCGTGCGCCCCGGACGCGGCGCGCAGCGCGGTCATGGCCCGCTTGGTGAAGACGGCCAGCTCGGCGGTCTCGGCCAGGTCGAGGTCGGTGTAGTCGGCGACGTGCCGGTAGGGCAGCACCATCATGTGCCCGCCGTTGTACGGGTACAGGTTGAGGATCGCGAAGACGTGCTCGCCGCGCGCCACGATCAGCGCGTCCTCGTCGGATTTGCCGGGAGCGGCGCAGAAGGGACAGCCGTCGTCGGCCCCGGGGCCCGTCGGCTTGCCCTCGCCTTGGATGTAGGCGATGCGGTGCGGGGTCCACAGACGCCCGAACCCGTCCGGTTCACCCACAGGACCGCTCTGCTGCTCCGGCTCACTCGTCATGAAGTGCAGCATATGGCGTCACCTGGGCAGGGCGTGTCGGCGGGTGTCGCCGCCGCCGGGCAGGGGCGATGCTGTCCGGATGACCGACAGCCCCCTCGAACGCTGGGAGCGGCGCAACGGCGCCGTCCTCGCGGTGGCGTCCCTGCTCTTCCTCGTGTCCTACGCGGTCCGGGTCCTCGGCCATGGTCTGCCGGGGGCGCTGCGCACCCTGTGCCTGGTGCTGATGCTCGCGTCGTGGGCGGTGTTCGTCGCGGACTACGCGCTCCGCTGGCGGCTCAGCGGCCGGCGCCTGCGGCGCTTCGTGCGCACCCACCTCCTGGACACGCTCGTCCTGGTCCTGCCGCTGCTGCGGCCGCTGCGGATCGTGCACCTCTACGAGCGGGTGCAGGGCCGCCGGGACGCGCCGCGCCTGCCGCTGTACGGCCGGGTGATGGCGTACACGGGCGTGTCGGCGGCGCTGCTCGGCTTCGCCGCCTCCCTCGCCGTGTACCAGCAGGAGCACGCGGCGCCCGGCGCGACGATCCGTACGTACGGCGACTCGGTGTGGTGGACGTGCACCACGCTGTCGACCGTCGGCTACGGGGACATGGCGCCGGTGACGCCGCTCGGCCGGCTCGTCGCGGTGGGCCTGATGGCGTGTGGGCTCGCGCTGCTCGGCGCGGTCACGGGCTCGTTCTCGTCGTGGCTCGTCCAGGTCTTCGCCCGGGAGGGCGAGCGGGACGGCGGAAGGCCCCCGGGGAACTCCCCGGGGGCCTCCGGCCACAGAGACGACGACTGAGGTCAGACCTGCGCGCGCTCCTCGACGACCTTGAGGATCTTAGCGATGGCCTCGTCGACCGGGATGCCGTTCTCCTGCGAGCCGTCGCGGTAGCGGAAGGAGACCGAACCGGCGCTCATGTCCTCGTCGCCCGCGATGACCATGAAGGGCACCTTGGCCTTCTGCTGGTTGCGGATCTTCTTCTGCATCCGGTCCGAGGACGAGTCGACCTCGACGCGCAGCCCCTGGGCGCGCGCCTTCTCGGCGAACTCCTCCAGGTACGGCACGTGCGCGTCGCCGATCGGGATGCCGACGGCCTGCACGGGCGCGAGCCACGCCGGGAAGGCGCCCGCGTAGTGCTCCAGGAGGACGCCGAAGAACCGCTCGATGGAGCCGAACAGGGCGCGGTGCAGCATGACGGGCTGCTGGCGCGAGCCGTCCGCCGCCGTGTACTCCAGGCCGAACCGCTTGGGCTGGTTGAAGTCGACCTGGAGGGTCGACATCTGCCAGGAGCGGCCGATGGCGTCCTTGGCCTGCACGGAGATCTTCGGCCCGTAGTAGGCCGCGCCGCCCGGGTCGGGCACGAGCGGCAGGTTCTGCTTCTCGGCGGCCTGGCGCAGCGCCTCGGTCGCCTCCTCCCACTCCGCGTCCTCACCGATGAACTTGTCGGAGTCGTCGCGGGTGGACAGCTCCAGCTCGAACTCGGTCAGGCCGTAGTCGCGCAGCAGGTCGAGCACGAAGGTCAGGAGCGTGTCGAGCTCCTGCGGCATCTGCTCCTTGGTGCAGTAGATGTGCGAGTCGTCCTGGGTGAAGCCGCGCGAGCGGGTCAGGCCGTGCACGACGCCGGACTTCTCGTAGCGGTACACGGTGCCGAACTCGAAGAGCCGCAGCGGCAGTTCACGGTAGGACCGGCCGCGGGACTTGAAGATCAGGTTGTGCATCGGGCAGTTCATCGCCTTGAGGCGGTAGTTCTGCTCGTCGAACTGGATGGGCGGGAACATGCCGTCCGAGTAGTGCGGCAGGTGCCCGGAGATCTCGAAGAGCTTCTCCTTCGAGATGTGCGGGGTGTTCACGAACTCGTAGCCGGAGACCTCGTGGCGACGGCGCGAGTAGTCCTCCATGACCTTGCGGATCACTCCGCCCTTGGGGTGGAAGACCGCGAGGCCGGGGCCCAGCTCGTCCGGGAAGGAGAACAGGTCCAGCTCGGCACCGAGCTTGCGGTGGTCGCGCTTCTCGGCCTCGGCGAGGAAGTCGAGGTAGCCCTTCAGCTCGTCCTTCGTCGGCCACGCGGTGCCGTAGATGCGCTGGAGCTGCGGGTTCTTCTCGCTGCCGCGCCAGTACGCGGCGGCCGAGCGCATCAGCTTGAACGCCGGGATGTTCCGGGTGGTGGGCAGGTGCGGGCCGCGGCAGAGGTCCTTCCAGCACAGCTCGCCGGTCTTGGCGTCGAGGTTGTCGTAGATGGTCAGCTCGCCGCCGCCCACCTCCGCGTCGGCGCCGTCGGCGGCCTGCGCCGCGTTGCCCTTGAGGCCGATGAGCTCCAGCTTGTAGGGCTCGTCGGCCAGCTCGACGCGGGCGTCCTCGTCGGTGGTGACGCGGCGCGCGAAGCGCTGCCCCCGCTTCTGGATCTCCTGCATCTTCTTCTCGATGCGCTTGACGTCCTCGGGGGTGAACGGCTCCTTGACGTCGAAGTCGTAGTAGAAGCCGTCCTTGATGGGCGGGCCGATACCGAGCTTGGCCTCCGGGAACAGCTCCTGGACGGCCTGCGCCATCACGTGCGCGGTGGAGTGCCGCAGGATGTTGAGACCGTCCTCGGAGGAGATCTCGACGGGTTCGACGGTCTCGCCGTCGGCCACGGCGTACGCCAGGTCCTTCAGCTCTCCGCCCACACGGGCCGCGACGATGCTGCGCTCACCGGCGAAAAGCTCGGCGGCCGTAGTGCCCGTCGTCACCACGCGCTCTTCCCGCTCGGAATCGCGTTGGATGACTACACGGACGTCTGACACCGGTCTCTCCTGCCTGAAGGTGGAACGCCGCGCCATTACCTGTGACGCGCGCACCAGGAATCGTACCGAGTCGCGGGGGCCGCCCGCGAAGCGGTCGCCGGGCCGGAGGGCGCGAGGGGCGCTACTCCTCCCCCGCGCAGGACTCCTCGAAGAAGTCCAGATTCTCCTGGAGGGACTGGCGGGACTTCATCAGCCGGTCCCGTTCGGCCTCCTCCACCTGTACGGGTACGACGTCGCGGGCCCCGGTGAGGCGCCGGAAGCCGCCCCGGGACTCCAGGCGGCCGTGCACCCGGATCGGCAGGCCGACGAGGTGGGCGTGGCCCGCGATGCGGTACGCCTCCTCGTCGAGCGTCATCCGGATGTGCGGGACGTCGGCGCCCGCGATGACCTGGAGGCGCACCGTCCCCTCCCCGCAGGGCCCGGTCCTGCGCAGGCGGACGACGGTGCCGGTGACGCGGACGGCGACGGACGGCTCGGCGTGCAGGTAGCGGCGGCCCGCCGCGCGCAGCACGTCCAGGTCGCCGGGTGAGAACTCGACGGGCGCGTCCCCGTCCGTGCACTCCTCGGGGACCCCGGCGGCGGGCGCCCAGGCGACGCCGACGCGGGCGCCCTCGGTGGAGCGGACCAGGGCGACGACCGCCTCGGTCAGCTCATGGCTGACGCCCGCCTCCACGGCGCCGTCGAACGCGTCCATGCCGCCGGTGGCCCGCCGGTAGTCGACGGCCTCGCGGACCGCGTAGAGGGCCTGGTGCAGCCGGACGGCGAGCGCGCGCCCGGCGGCGACGGGCACGAACGCGGTGAGGCGGCGGCCGTCGGGCGCGACCTGCACAAGCACGTCGTCCAGGGCGGCCGCGGCCGGCCCGCGGTGCCGGGCGCCGTAGTACCCCGCCCGCTCCCGCGCCGCCAGCGCCCCGGCGAGCAGCATCCGCCGCGCGGCGGAGCGCAGCTGTTCCTCGACGGTCCAGGCCGACGCGCCCGCCGGCCCCCCGGGCACATCGCGCCACCAGCGGATCTCGTCGCTGGGCACGGCGAGCGCGACGAGGACCTCCCGGGCGGAGGGCGTGCCGCTGCGCTCGAGCGCGGTCAGCGCTTCGCCCAGCAGTTCCTCGCTGTCGGGGAAGGCGCGGCTCTCCGGCACGAGGAGGCTGGTCCGCCCGCCGGTGCCAGGCAGCGTCCAGCGGGCGTAGCGGCCCGGGGCGCCGCCGCGCCGCCGCCAGCCGTGCCGGTCGAGGAGGGCGCCGAGGACGACCGGGTCGACGGTGCCCGGATCGGGTCCCGCGAGGTCGGCGGGGTGGGCGCGGACCGCGCCGAGGGACCGTACGGGCCTGTCGGCCGGGCGGTGCTGCATGTCCGTTCACTCCCATCCGGGACGGCCGGTCAGGGCCGCCCGCCCGTCCCGACGCGGGTCATGATCTCGCACAGCGCGCGGTCGTCGAAGATCCGTGTGGTCGGCACGCGCACGGTGGTCCGGCGCCGGCCGGTGACCGGGTGGCCGGCGAGGTTGGTCCAGTAGCAGCAGTGCCGCAGGTCGAGCCGGTCGTGCCCGGCGCGCAGCCAGTCGTCCTGGGAGCGCGGTACGAGCATCACGACGAGGATCTTGTGCACGGACACCGGCGTGCGGGCGAGCTTCTCCAGGTGCGCGTTGTCCAGCGTGAAGGAGAAGGCGGGGCCCGGTGGGCCGGGCGGTATCTGGTAGGTCGCCTTGAGCTGCACCTTGATGGTGACCTCGTCGTCGACCGTGTGCCCGGGGGCGCTGTGGCTGACGTGCCAGTCGATGCCGTTGTCCGGAAAGGGCTGCGAGAGCGAGCAACCGGCGGCCGCGGCCACGGCGTGCAGATAGCCCACCTGGAGCGTCTCCATGCAGGCGGTGGTGGCGAGTGTGCCGCGCGGCGGTGCGTTCCGCTCGGGCAGCAGCCCGCCCTGTTCGGGCTGCGCGAGCGCCATGGTGCGACTGGCCTTTCGACGTGGTGAATCCCCGTGGACGAATTCCGCCGCAAGCGCGCGGAGTTCAAAAAACCGATCGAAGACAGGTCAACGAAACCCCGCTGAACTGCCATGACTCGTAACTGTGTTGTCACCGCTCCGCGTACGACGCAAACGGCCCGGGTATCACCGAAGCGGGCAGCGGGCGCAATTCGACGGGACGTCACCTGCCGCGAAGTGCTGAGGAGTTGCATGGTCATGACGTGCTGGTACGAGGGCCCCCTTGCCGCCTTCGACACGGAGACGACCGGGGTGGACGTGGAGAGCGACCGCATCGTGTCGGCCGCGCTGGTGGTGCAGGACGCGCCGGGCACGCGCCCGCGGGTGACGCGGTGGCTGGTCAACCCCGGGGTGCCGGTGCCGCCCGGGGCGACGGAGGTGCACGGCCTCACCGACCTCCACCTGCAGCGCAACGGACGCTGGCCGTCGCCGGTGATGGAGGAGATAGGCCACGAGCTGGCGGACCAGGCGGCGGCGGGACGCCCCGTGGTCATCATGAACGCACCGTTCGATCTGACCCTTCTCGACCGCGAGTTGAAGCGCCATCGCGCCTCGTCGCTGGCCCGCTATCTGGGCGACGCGGCCCTGTGCGTCCTGGACCCGCGCGTCCTGGACAAGCATCTGGACCGCTACCGCAAGGGCCGCCGTACGCTGACGGACCTGTGCGCGCACTACGAGGTCGAGCTGGCGGAGGCGCACGACGCGGCGGCGGACGCGCTGGCGGCGCTCGACGTCGTACGGGCGGTGGGGCGGCGTTTCGCGACCCGCCTGGAGCGCCTGTCGGCCGGTGAGCTGCACACGCTCCAGACGTTCTGGCACGCGGCGCAGGCGCGCGGCCTCCAGGCGTGGTTCGCGCGCAGCGGCAACCCCGAGGTGGTCGACACGGCGTGGCCCCTGCGGCCCGACCTTCCGGCGGCGGCCTGATCCCCGCTGTGCGGAACTCGCGGCGGCCACCTGCTCGTTCCCCCGCTGGGGGCCCGACAAGCAGAAACGAAAAACCGGCCCGTCATCAGACGGACCGGCCTTCTCCGGGTGGGCGATACTGGGTTCGAACCAGTGACCTCTTCGGTGTGAACGAAGCGCTCTCCCACTGAGCTAATCGCCCGGGAACGGGTTGAACCATACAGGGCGCGGCGGGCTGTGTTCAAACCGGTCGCAGGTGGGCACGCAGACCGCGCCGGCCGCCGCGCATCATCCACGCGTGATTGGCGAGGAAGACCGGCCTGCCCGGCAGCGCGAAGCGCCGCATCAGCGGCCTGCGCACCTCGACCCGCTGCTCGTAGACGACGCGTGTGCCGTGGCCCCGCGCGGTCAGCGTCCACCGGGCCCAGCCCGCGAGATCCCCTTCCATCACGACCTCCAGGATTCCGGCGGCCGCGTCGCGCCGCTGTTCGCGCGCCGTGACCGTCAGCTCGTAGGGCAGGAAGGACCGGAAGACGGCGACGCCGCCGGTGTCGTCCAGCGGCGTCACCGACCGCACCTGCGGCCACCACCGCGGATACTCCTCGGCGCGCTCCAGGACCGCGAAGACGGCGGCCGGGGGCGCGGGCACGTCCCAGACGCTGCGGAAGCGGTACCGGCTCAGGGGGCTGAAGTCCATGGACCGAGTCTGCCCGCGGAACGCCGCCTTCGGAGGAGTGCGTCAGGGCAACTTGCCCTCAGGGCGCTGGACTCGGCGCAGCCGTCGCTGTCGCTGTGGCTGTCGCTGTCGCTGTCGCTGTCGCTGTCGCAGAACTCTCCACACGCGCGCGTGGCGAGACGCGCGCGTGGCGAGCTTCGCGTCGCCGGTGCGGACAGCGGGCGTACGCGCCGAGCCGCGAGTGCCCCTGGCAGCGGCTCAGGCGGCCGACGCCGGCGCCGTGCCGTGCCGTACGAGAAGGGGTGCATGGTGCGCGGGGCTCACCGGCCGCGTTCCTCCACCGCCACGGCCGCCGCCGCGAGGACGCCGAGCGCGGGGACGGCGAGCGGCGCGAGGAATCCGGCGCAGAGGACCACTACGGCCAGGCCGCACACGAGGAGGAGGGATCCGGCGGGGCCCCGTACGGTGCGCCGGGCCGCGGCGGCGAGGAGCGGTCGCCAGCGTGCCTCGGGGGTCCAGACGGCGGCGGCCCGCAGGACGGTGACGGCGGCGCCGAGCAAGGCGAACACGCCGACCGCCGCGGCGAACCGGCCGCCGGGGAGGCCGGAGCGCGCGACCCGCAGGTCGGTCCACACGGCCGCCCAGGCCGCGACCCCGGCGACCCCCACGAGCCACCCCCGCCGCGCCGCGAGCCACCAGTCCGCGGCGAACGCTCGCCCGCCGCCGGCCCGCGAGCCGAGGTGGCGGCGCAGATGCCGGGAGCCCGCGGCGAACGCGGCCGGCGCGGTGACCACCGGCACGGACGCGAGCGCGATCCACACCCCGGTCAGCAGGCACTCGGCGAAGATCCCGAACCCGGTGCGGCGCCGGGACTCGACCGGCGGTGCGGCGCTCATCCCTTGAGCCCGGAGGTCGCCATGCCGTCGATCAGGTAGCGCTGGAAGGCGAGGAAGAAGGCGATGACGGGGATCAGCGCCACCAACGACATGGCGATCATGCCGCCGTAGTTGGAGATGCCTTCCTGGTCGCGGAACATCATCAGGCCGAGCGAGACGGTGTATTTCGAGGGGCTGTTGAGGTAGATCAGCGGGCCCATGAAGTCGTTCCAGGCGTTGATGAAGGTGAAGATGGCGGTGGTGATGACGGCGGGCCGGCTCAGCGGCAGCACGATCGACCAGTAGGTGCGCAGGTGCCCGCAGCCGTCGAGCTTCGCGGCCTCGTCCAGCTCCTTGGGCAGCCCGCGCATGAACTGCACCATGAGGAAGACGAAGAACGCCTCGGTGGCGAGGAACTTGCCCGCGACGAGGGGGACCAGCGTGTCGATGTAGCCGAGGTGGCGGAACAGTACGTACTGCGGGATGAGCAGCACGTGGTACGGGAGCAGGAGCGTGCCGATCATGAGCGTGAAGAGCAGGTTCCGCCCCGCGAACCGGATCTTGGCGAAGGCGTACGCGGTCAGCGAGCTGGACAGCACGACGCCGACGACGGCGAGCACCGCGTACGTCAGTGAGTTGACGAAGAAGCTGCTGATGGAGATGGCCGAGATGCCGTCGGCGAGCCCGGAGAAGTTCGACCAGACCGGCTCGACGGGCAGCAGGTCGAGGCTGCCGACGATGTCCTTGCTGGGTTTGAGGGACGCGCCGGCCACCCAGATCACGGGGTAGAGGACGACGGCGAGCACGACGAGCGCGCCCGCGTGCCAGACGAGGGAGCCGATACGCCGCCGCGGACGCGGGGTGCGGACGACAGGGCTGGTGGCGCTGGTCATGGGGTGGCCTCCGTGCTGTCGCCGTAGTGGACCCATTTCTTCTGCGACCAGAACAGAACGGCTGTGACGAACGCGACCGCGATCACGAGCGTCCAGGCCATCGCGGAGGCGAAGCCCATCTGGGACTCCTTGAAGCCCTTCTGGTAGAGGTAACAGGTGTAGACGAGGGTGGCGTCGGCCGGTCCGCAGCGGGTGTCGGAGACGACGTAGGCGGAGCCGAACACCTGGAAGGCGTGGATCGACTCGAGCAGGACGTTGAAGAAGAGGACCGGGGAGATCATCGGCAGGGTGATGTTCCAGAACCGGCGCAGCGGCCCCGCCCCGTCGACCTCGGCGGCCTCGTACAGCTCCCGCGGCACCTGTGTGAGCCCGGCCAGGAAGATGACCATGGGGGCGCCGAACTGCCAGACGGAGAGGGCGACCAGGGCGTAGAGGACGTAGTCGGGGTTGCCGATCCAGCCGCCCACGTCGAGGCCGAAAATCCGCTGCGCGCGGTCCACGACGGCGTCGTCCGAGAAGAGGGCCCGCCAGACGAAGCCGACGGAGACGCTGGCGCCGATGAGCGAGGGCAGGTAGAACGCGGCGCGGTACAAAGCCTGGCCGCGCCGCCGCTGTGCGAGCAGCAGGGCGACGCCGAGCGCGAGCAGCAGCTTCAGCGGCGTGGCGACGACCACGTACTTGAGCGTGACCTGCACGGACTTCTGCCAGCGGGGGTCCTGGAACATGGTCGTGAAGTTGTCGAGGCCGATCCACCGCGGCGGGGTGAAGAGGTTGTAGCTGGTGAAGGCGTAGTAGAGCGAGGCGATCATGGGTCCCGCGGTGAGCAGCAGGAACCCGGCGAGCCACGGCGACATGAAGAGGTAGCCGGCGAGGTTCTCGCGGCGCCGCCCGCGCCGCCCGGGGGCGGGTTCGGCGGTCCGGCCCGGCCCCGGGACCGCGGGGGCTTCGTTGACGAGCGTCATGACGTACGTCCCCTCGGGTCAGCCCGCGAACGCGGCCTCGGCCTCGCCGAAGAACTGTTTCGCCGCCGCGGCCGGCGTGTTCTTGCCCTGGGCGACCTCGCCGCCGATGCGCAGAAACGCGGCCTCGATGACGTCGGCGCCCGAGGGGTGCGGGGTGATCGTGCCGAGCACTCCGGCGTCGGCGACCTCGTCCTCGTAGGCGGCGACGCCCTTGTTGGTGGCGTCGGCCGGCCGGTAGGCGTCGTATTGCTCGGTGGTGGCGAGGATGCCGCGGTCGTAACCCATGATCTTGCCGACCTCGGGGTCGTGCACCATGAAGTCGATGAACCGGGCCGCTTCCTCGGGGTGTCTGGTGCCGGTGAAGGCGCTGAGCATGAGTGAGCCGAGGTACTGGCCGGTGTCCTTGCCGTCGGTGGTGGGGATCGGGGCGAGCCCGTAGTCGGAGTCGCCCTCGCCCTCGTAGCGGATGGCGAAGTTGTCCCAGGTGAACTCGGAGGCGGCGAGCCCGGCGGAGAGGCCGGACCTGGGCTTGACCTGCTCGATCTTCTTCGGATCGGCGACCAGGCCGGATTTCACGCGTTGATACCCGTCTCCCCACCACTGCGTCAGATCGGCCTCGGTGAAGCCGAGTTCCTTGTCGGTGAAGAAGGCCTTGCCGTTCTGGCGCAGGGAGAGATCGTAGAGGTACATGATGCTGAAGTAGCCGGTGTCGCCGGACACTTTCTGGGTGTCCTGGATCTTCCGCAACGCGTCGAAGTAGTCGTCCCAGGTCCAGCCCATCTCGGGCGAGATACCCGCCTTCTTGAAGACTTTCAGGTCGACGACGAGCGACATGGTGTTGGCGCCGACGGGTACGCCGAGTTGCCTGCCGTCGACCTGACCGGCCGTCAATACATCGTTCCGGAAGTTCTTGAGGCTCAGATTCCCGGCATCGGCCTGGGACTTGAGATCCATGAGGACGCCGCGCTTGTCGTACTTGCGCAGAAAAGCCACCGAATTCTGGAACACGTCCGGCGGATTCCCGCCGGAGGCCTGTTTCTGGAACTTCTCCCAGAAGGATTCGTAGTCGGTGAATTCGGGCTTGATCCTGATCTTCGGGTACTTCTTCTCGAAGAGCGCGATCGTCTTCTTGATCGCGATCGTCCGCGGCTCGCCGCCCCACCACGCGTACCGAAGGGTGACGGGGCCGTCGCCCGACCCGCCGCCGCCGCAGCCGGCCGCCGTGAGGCCGAGCGCCGCGAGCGAGCCTCCCGCCACCTTCAGCAGTCCACGCCGGTCAAGATCCCTGTTCGCAGACACAGTTCGCCCCTTCACCCGCCGGGTCGATTCATATTGAATCGTTTTAGGAAAGCGTTTGCCGGGCCAAAGTAGAGACAGGTCGTGAACGCGTCAACGGTTCGGGCGAGAATGACGTCGAAGCGCTTCGAAGCGGCAGGTCGACGGGGCCGCGCCGGGTCCGGGAACGCCGAAGGCCCCGGAGACTCGATGTCTCCGGGGCCTTCGGTCCGGGTGGGCGATACTGGGTTCGAACCAGTGACCTCTTCGGTGTGAACGAAGCGCTCTCCCACTGAGCTAATCGCCCGGGCGCAGGAAGAACATTACCCCATGTCAGACGGTGCCTGGCACCACCCCGCGCCCTGCCGCTCCCGCGACGTCACCGCTCACTGTCCCGACGTCACTGCTTGATCTTCCACGGCATCTCGAGGCCGAACTTCCACACGTAGATCCCGACCAGGACGGCGATGATCACCAGGCCGACCGTGGTCAGGATGATGTTGCGGCGGCGCACTTTCGGATCCAGCGCCCGCTGGGTCGCCTCCGTGACCTTGCGCTTGGTCCAGCGCAGCACCAGCTGGGCCCAGACGAACTCGGTCGCCCAGATCGCCATGCCGCCGAAGATCACCAGCCAGCCGGGCCCCGGCAGCGGCAGCATCACGATGCCCGCGCCCACGACCGCGAGCCCCACGACGAAGACGCCCACCTGCCAGCTCAGGTGCAGCGTCCGGCTGCGCTGGATGAAGCCTGGCGCCCGCGAGCCGAGCGGCTTCGTCCCCGACGCGTCCGACGTGTCCGACGTGCTCGACGTGCCCTCACGAACCCCTGCGACCTGGCCGGCCGCCTCGTCACTCCCCGTATTCATGGTGCCAAACCTACCGGACCCATTCATGTCACCGGAATGGCCGTTACCCAGCGGATAAGACTCGGCCGTACGAGCTACCTAAAGCAGCCCAAAACACTCAGAGGGGTTTACAACGGCACCGTAGGTGGCATGTCGATTTCGCCGACGTGCGAATCCCCGAGCGCACACTGAGCGAAAGGCCCTGGCGCTTATGAACACCACGGTCAGCTGCGAGCTGCACCTGCGCCTCGTTGTGTCGAGCGAGTCCTCACTGCCTGTACCCGCAGGACTGCGGTATGACACGGCCGATCCGTATGCCGTGCACGCCACTTTCCACACCGGAGCCGAGGAGACGGTCGAGTGGGTATTCGCCCGCGATCTCCTCGCCGAAGGCCTTCACCGGCCGACCGGCACCGGCGACGTCCGAGTCTGGCCGTCCCGCAGCCATGGTCAGGGCGTTGTCTGCATCGCCCTGAGCTCTCCGGAGGGCGAGGCTCTGCTCGAGGCCCCGGCGCGGGCCCTGGAGTCGTTCCTGAAGCGGACCGACGCCGCTGTGCCCCCTGGCACGGAGCATCGTCATTTCGATCTCGATCAGGAGCTCTCGCACATCCTCGCGGAAAGCTAGCCGCGCGGGAGGCCCGCGCCGGCAGCCAGCCGCCGCGAGCACAGCGAGGGCGCCTCGCGCCGTCCACTCGGGGAGACGGCGCGGCCGCGCATCTGTTTGACAACCGCATAGGCGAGACATCGGCGCCGCCGCCGTGGGAGTGTCCACGGAGGCGGCGCCGACGCGTGTCACGGCGCGGGGAGGGCCGCCGCACAGCGGTGCGCGCGCCCCCTGCGGCCTTCGCCCGTCCGGGTTCTCCCGGGCCCGGAGGCGATAGGCTCGGCCAGCACCGGCGGGTGTGGGCCCGCCTCCAGGGCAGGGAGCTAATCGTGCTGATCACCCATGACACCCGGTGTGCGCTCGACACCGTGGTCGATCTGGTGAACACCGCACCGGACAGCCACGCGGGCGCCGACGGCACCGACGGCCTCGCGAGCGTGACGGCTCTGGCGGACTTCGTGGCGCAGCACGAGATCAGCGACGTGGAGGTCGGTGTGCTCGCGGAGCGCGACCTCGACGCCGTACGCGCCATACGGGCCCGGTTCGCCCAGGTGTTCGCGGCCCCGGATCCGCACAGCGCGGCGACGGTGATCAACGATCTCGTCGCGGCCGCCGGAACCACGCCCCGCCTCACGGACCACGACGGGTACGACTGGCACGTGCACTACTTCGCGCCCGGCGCGTCCGTGGCCGACCATCTGGCCGCCGACTGCGGCATGGCGCTGGCCTTCTTCGTGGTCGCGGGCGAACAGGAACGGCTGCGCCGCTGCGAGGCCCCGGACTGCCGGTACGCGTTCGTGGACCTGTCCCGCAACCGTTCCCGCCGCTACTGCGACAGCCGCACCTGCGGGAACCGGCTGCATGTGGCCGCCTACCGGGCGCGCCGCAAGGAAGCCGCGGGCTGACCCCTCAGAGCAGCAGAAGGTCGTGGAGCGCGGCCAGCAGGAGCAGGGAGCCGATCACCCCCAGGAAGATCATCAGGGGTGGCTGGGAGAGGGCGAAGAGACACCCTCGCTGGTTCTGGGTCGGTACGGGCGTGGGCGGCGCGGCCGCACTGCTCGGCGGCGTCTGCCCCTGTTCGGCGTCGAGCTGGTCGGCCAGCTGCGGAGTATCCAACATCTCGTCGCGATGATGTCGCAGCCGACCCCGGTTCTCTCACCAACGAGCGGCTCCGGAGCGGGAGTTCGCCGGATTACGTGACCCCCGACCGGGCACCTGCGCGAAAAGACCGGTGCTTGTCGTACGTACGTCCAGTCGTACGAGCGAATAGGCGCCCCGGGCAGAAGCCCGCGGGCCGCGTCGGTCGGTCCGGGCAGGCGCTGGCTCAGATGCCGTGCTTCTTCAGGATGGCCTCAATGTCGCTGAAGTCGTCCGTCCCGCCGGCCGGCTCCTTTTGCTTCGGCCGCGTGGTCTGCGTGGGCGCTGTCCGTGTGGCGCCGCCCAGGGACGGGGCCGAGGCCGCCGGGGCCACGGCCTCGCGGCGGGCCGCCTTCGCCGCCGCCCTGCGCTCCTTGCGGGAGCCGCCACCGCGCCGCTCGACCGCCCGCGTCCCCACGAACATCAGCCAGGCCGCGCCGAGCACCCCGAATCCGGCCCACGCGGTGGGGCTGAACGCGGTGTCCACGACCCAGCCGACCGCGCCGGTCATCACCAGGCCCAGCGGGACCAGCGAGTAGGCGGCGAGGCGGGCCGCCGTGAGGAACCGCTTGCGGTACGCGGTGACCGCGGCGATACCCAGACCCGCCACGGCGACGGCGGAGCAGACGGTCTCGGCAATCATCCGGTCCTCCTGTGCTCGGGCGTTCTGTCCATGTGCGGGGCGCTGCGTCCCCTTCCATCCTGCACCGCGAGGGCGGCCCGGGGCCACGGCCGGGGCGGACCTCAGGGACATCTAGGGGTCGCCTCTCCTCCGCAGGTCCAGGTTGGGGCGGTCGGCCCGCGCCTGGAAGACTGGCCCCATGAACGCCCCGAACCCCATCCTTGACGTGTGGTGCGAGCTGCAGTGCCCCGACTGCCGCTCGGCCCTGGACGACGTGCGCGCGCTCCGTGAGCGCTACGGCGACCGGCTCGAGCTGCGGCTGCGCCACTTCCCCCTCGAGAAGCACAAGCACGCCTTCGCGGGCGCGCAGGCCGCCGAGGAGGCGTTCGAGCAGGGGAAGGGGTGGCCCTACGTCGAGGCGGTGCTCGGCCGGGTCGAGGAGTTCGACCGCGCGGGCGAACCGTTCCTCGTCGACGTGGCGCGCGAACTCGGCCTGGACGCCGAGGAGTTCGACACCGCGCTGGTCGACGGCCGGCACATCCTGATCGTCGACGCCGACCAGGCCGAGGGCAAGGCGATCGGCGTGACGGGCACGCCCACGCACGTCATCGGCGGCGAGCGGCTCGACGGCGGCAAGAGCCAGGAGGGGCTGCGCGAGCGCATCGAGGAGATCGCGGACCGCCTGCTCGCAGAGCAGCAGTAGCCGTAGCAGTACCCGGAGCGGGAGCCTGCGCGCGTGCGCCGGCGGAGCCCGTTCAGAGCAGTTGCTTGTACAGGTGGTGCACCGTCGCCTCGTAACCCAGTGACTCGTACAGGCGCTGCGCGGGCGTGTTCCCCGCGAACACGTTGAGGCCGATCCGCGTGGCGCCCGCCGCCAGCGAGTCGGCCTCGGCGAGCAGCATCAGGGAGCGGCCGTGGCCCCGGCCGCGATGGGCGGGGTCGACCTCGACGTCGTAGACGTACGCGCCGTCGCGGCGCTGGGCCAGCCACAGGGTGCCGACGGTCTGCCCGTCCTGCTCCAGGACGCTGACCAGGACGTCCGGCGTGGCCACCCCCTCGGGCAGCAGGGCCGTGTGATCGCGCTCGGCCTTCTCCCCGGCCTCCTGCTCGGTGGCTCCGCGCTCCAGGACGGTGCGCGCGTACCGTTCCTTCGCCCGTATCAGCCACGGTCCGAACTCGGCGTCGGTCATCCGGCGTCCCGTGCTGCCCGCCGGGAGCGCGGGCGGGTGTGCGGGCAGCGTCTTCGCCATGTTGCGGTTGCGCTCCACGTAGCCGAGCGCGCTCGCAAGGCGGAGCAGCCCGGACTGGTGCGCGGGCACGGACGCCTCGATGCGGCGGCAGTTCCAGGAGCGGGCCACTTCCTCGGCGGCGAGCGCGGCGACGGTGCCGCGCCCGCGCCCGCGGTCCGGCTCGTCGACGCTCAGGTCGAGGACCTGGGCCACCGACGGGCCGAACACGGGGTGCGTGGCGAGGTGGAGCGTGCCGACGGGACGGCTGTTCACGCACACCGTGTAGTGGCGCGAGCGCGACCCGTCGGCCGTGTGCTGGAGCGGCTCGGTCGGCCGCAGAGTCGTGGTCATCAGGGCTGTTCTACCCGCCCGTACGCCCGGGACCCCAGCGCTTTACGGTCGCGGCTCAGGGGTCCAGGTGGTCCGCGGCCCGCTCGTCCCAGACGCGCATCGCCTTCGCGGTGACCGGGCCGGGCGCGCCCGGCAGGTCGCGGTCGTCGACGCGGTGCACGGCCTGGATGTCGCGGAGCGTCGAGGTCAGGAAGATCTCGTCGGCCTGGGCGAACACCTGAAGCGGCAGGTCGGTCTCCTTGGCGCCGGTCCACTCGACGGCGAGGGCGCGCGTGATGCCGGCCAGGCAGCCGGAGGCGACGGGCGGGGTGTGGATCTCGCCGTCCAGGACGACGAAGACGTTGGACCCGGTGCCCTCGCACAGCTGCCCCACGGTGTTGGCGAAGAGGGCCTCGGAGGCGCCGCGTTCGCGGGCGCGCGCGAGGGCCACGACGTTCTCCGCGTAGGAGGTGGTCTTCAGGCCCGCGAGAGCCCCGCGCTCGTTGCGCGTCCACGGCACGGTGATCACGGCGGTGGTGTCGGGGCGCCGGGAGGTCTCGCCGAGCGCGACGACGAGCGTGGTGCCGCTCTCCCCGCGGTCCGAGCCGAGCGGCGAGAGGCCGCCGGTGTACGTGATCCGCAGGCGGCCGAGCGCCATCGGGTTGGCGTCGAGGACGGCGGCGCAGGCGCGGCGCACCTCGTCGAGGTCGGGTTCGGGCAGGCCGAGGCCGCGCGCCGAGCGGGCCAGCCGGTCGAGGTGGCGGGTGAGGGCGAACGGCGCGCCGTCGACCGCCTTCACCGTCTCGAAGATGCCGTCGCCCACGGTGAGCCCGTGGTCGAAGACGGAGACGCGGGCCTCCGCGGTCTCCTGGAGCCTGCCGTCGAGCCAGATCTTCACGTGAGGTTCCCTCCGCCTTCCCGGGCGCGGACCCGGTCGTCCCCGGGCCGCGGGTCGTCCGCCTGCCCGGCACCCCCTACGAGTGCCCCTCCGACGCTACCGCCAGCAGCCGCGACGCCTTCAGCTCGGTCTCCCGCCACTCCCCCTCGGGGTCCGAGCCCCAGGTGATACCGGCGCCGGTGCCGAAGCGCAGGACCGCGTCCGCGCCCGTACGGTCGAGCCAGAACGTACGGATGCCGACGGCCAGTTGTCCGGTGCCCCGGTCCGCGTCGACCCAGCCGATGCCGCCGCAGTACGGGCCGCGCGGCGCCGTCTCCAGGTCGGCGATGATGCGCAGGGCGCTGGATTTCGGGGCGCCGGTCACCGAGCCGGGCGGGAACGTGGCGTCGAAGAGGTCGGGCCAGCCGGCCCCCTCGCGCAGTTCGCCGCGGACCAGCGACACCAGGTGGACGAGGCCGGGGTGCTTCTCGACGACGCACAGATCGGGGACGGTCACGGTGCCGGGCGCGCAGACGCGGCCCAGGTCGTTGCGGACCAGGTCGACGATCATGACGTTCTCGGTGTGGTCCTTCTCCAGGAGGTCCGCCTCGGTCCGCCCCGTCCCCTTGATCGGGCCGGACTCGACGAGCGTGCCCCGGCGGCGCAGGAACAGCTCGGGCGAGGCCGTCGCGATCTCCACGCCGTGGTCGGGCAGCCGGATCGTGCCCGCGTACGGGGCGGGGTTTCCGCGCGCGAGGAGGGCGGTCAGCGCGTCCACGTCCGCGTCGGCGCCGATCGGCGCGGACAGCACGCGGCAGAGGTTGGCCTGGTAGACGTCGCCGGTCGCGATGTGCTCCCGTATCCGCCGCACCCCGTCCGTGTACGCGGCGTGGTCGAGCGACGACGACCAGTCGGCGGGCGCGGGGCCCCGCCAGGCCCCCGGGCGCGGCGCGGGCACCGGAACCTCCCGCACGTCGTCGAAGCGGGCGCAGACCAGGCGCCCCTCGAAGTCGGCGGCCACCGCCCAGAAGCCGGTGGACTCCAGGGCCGCGGGGTCGCTGGTCACGTCACGGAGACCGGTCGCGAGGAGTTCGCCGAAGCGGGCGAGCGGGGGGAGGTCGATCACGCTGTCGAGTCTAGAAGGGGGCCGGGCCGGGTGACGGGACGGTGACCTGGAGTGGAAGACGCGCGGACGCCGGCGGCCTCTCCACGCGGTCGCCCACCGGGTCGCACCTCAGCACGCTGCGCAAACGCGTTTTTGTACTGGCCCAGGAATCCGCTAGAGTTCAACACGTCGCCGGGACGCGCAAGCGGATCGGAAAGACACGCGAACGTAGCTCAGTTGGTAGAGCGCAACCTTGCCAAGGTTGAGGTCGCCGGTTCGAACCCGGTCGTTCGCTCGATGTGGGGGATCTTCCCGAACCCCTTCACTCCTGGTGGAGTGGCCGAGAGGCGAGGCAACGGCCTGCAAAGCCGTCTACACGGGTTCAAATCCCGTCTCCACCTCCATGCGCGATTAGCTCAGCGGGAGAGCGCTTCCCTGACACGGAAGAGGTCACTGGTTCAATCCCAGTATCGCGCACTGGATCTTCGGACTCCGGTTCGTCGTCGATCCGACCCGCGCGATTAGCTCAGCGGGAGAGCGCTTCCCTGACACGGAAGAGGTCACTGGTTCAATCCCAGTATCGCGCACGCAGCACCACGCAGTACCCGGCAGTACCCCTCGCGGAGCCTGATAGAGTCTGGCCCGTTCCCGCGCGATTAGCTCAGCGGGAGAGCGCTTCCCTGACACGGAAGAGGTCACTGGTTCAATCCCAGTATCGCGCACCAGCAAGAAGCCCCCGGTCCTCGGACGGGGGCTTCTTCGTGTCCGCGGGACACGTGCCGGGCGGCGCGACAGGCGTCGCGCCGGGACGCGTGTCAGGAGGAGAAGAGCATCCGTCCGAAGCCGCCCTTGTGATGGCCGTGGTGCCCGTAGTGACCGCCGTGTCCGCCATGTCCGCCGTGCTGCGGCGCGCCCCAGGCCGGGGCCGGGGCGGCCGGATACGCCTGCGGCGGGGCGGGCGGGGCCTGCTGCTGCCACTGCGCCTCGAGGCGGGTCAGCGACTCCAGCTCGCCGTAGTCGAGGAATATCCCGCGGCAACCGCTGCACTGCTCGATCTGGACGCCGTTGCGGTTGTACGTGTGCATCTGTGCGTGACACTTCGGACACTGCATGATCGGGTCAACTCCTCGCCGTTCGGCACCGCTTCGCCGGGACACTGCCCGGCTTCCGTCCACGGCACCCTACTTGGCGGCATCCCGCCCCAACTGGGTCGGTACGCCCGCCATTCGGTCACAGGCGTCGACGACGGCCACCTCCACCTCGTCGAGCGGGCGGCACGCCTCGACGGCCTTCGCGACGGCGCGGGCGGCGCTCTGCACGGTCAGGGCGCGGGCGGGGACGTCGAGCGCGGGCCAGGGGTCCGGGCCGCTCAGCCGCGGCGCGCCGCCCGCGCTCCGGTAGGCGGCCAGGAAGCGGGCCCAGTCCTCGGCGGGCAGCAGGCCGCAGGCGAACCAGGCCGCCGGACGGGCCAGGTCCCAGGCCGGGTCGCCGAGCCCCAGGTCGTCCACGTCGATCAGCCGCCACGGTTCCGCGCCGGCGGCCGGGCCGCGGACCAGCTGGCCGAGGTGCAGGTCGCCGTGGCAGAGCGCGCGGGCATGTGTGTACGGGGCCTCGGCGCGGGCCCACGGCGGAAGCGTGCGCCATGCCCTGCGGACGGGGGCGGTGGCGGGGTGGTCCGGGGCGGTGGCTCGCAGCCGGTCCATGGCGCGGGCCGCCTTCAGCGGACCCCGCATCCACGGGACCGCCTCCGGCAACCGGTGCACGGGCGTCGCGTGCAGCCTCGCCAACAGCGCGGCGGCGGCCTCCCAGGGGGCGTCCTCCGGTCGGTCCGGGTCGACGGGGGTGCCGTACGGCCAGAACGTGACGAGCCGCCCGTGCGTGGGCACCGCCGCTGGGCGCAGGGGTGGCAGGAGGATGCCGTCGAGCGCCGGGTGCGCGGCCACGGCCAGCCGCACCGCCAGCTCCTTCGGATCCGTCCCGCCCGCGTGTGCTTTGGCCACCACGTCACCGTGCCGGACGACGGTCCCGTCCGCCCGATCCGCGAGCGTCCCCGCCCCGCACCCGCACCCACCCGTCTCCCGATGCACCACACGCCGAGCGGAGAGGTGCAGCGCGGAGAGGAGGGAGTCGACCATGCGGGCGAGCCTACGGGGCCCCTCGCCGGGGGCGTTGCGCGCGAGGGTGCCGCGGGCGACGGCCCTGGCGCCCGGCGAACGAAGACGGTCTGCGGGCCCGCGGACACGGCGTGCTCCGAACCCGGGGCCGAGGGGCGCGGAGGACTCCGGGCAGAGGGCGTGCGCGCCGGAACCTTGTGCCCCGCACGACCGGAACAGCCGCACCCCGGTCCTCCCGGCGCAGCCGGGACCGCCCACCCCAAACACCCTCGGCCCAGCCGGACCGTCCCTGCCCAGGGCCCACTGATCCCGCCGCACCCGCGGAGCGCATGGCAATGCCGCGTGCAGCTCCCCAGCTGCACGCGGCATTTGTGCCGTCCGCCGCACCCCCGTCCCCACGGGGTTTCCTGGTCGGATGTCCCCGCCCGGACCGCTCATCCGGGCCTGGAGGCGCCGCTCAGCGCCCCAGCATCACGCCCACGGACGACGCTTGCGCGACCACCGCGTCCCAGCCGCCGAAGACGACGACCAGGAGCGCGGCGAGGGGAAGGACCATGGCCGTAGCCACCAGCGGGTGGCGGCGGCCGGTCGCGGGACTGCCGTACGGCGCGGTCCTGCGAGCCCACGTGCTGCGGAACACTGTCGTCCGCGGTGTCGTGTCCGCCATGGTCCTCTCCCGGTCGCGAATTCTCGGATCCCGCCGGCCGGGCCGGCGGGGTGGTGGGTTGTCGGCAGCGGCGAGTACCTGACCTCGGGGGACGAGAGCTGCACTCGCCGCTTGACCTCAAATCTAGGGGCGGGGGCCCTCGCGGGCGTCATGCCCTCGTACCGATTGCCGGGCCTCCCGGAGGATGAGCGGGATCACCTCGCGTACTCCCCTGGGTGGAGACGGCGACCCGGATCCCGGGGTGTTTCCCGTAGGGGCGAGGCGCCTTACCGGGTGACTTCTCTCACTTCCGCGCGGCTCCCGCGCCCCGGGTTCTCCGCCCGGTGGACCCGTATGGCCGGTACCGCCCCGGGCGTCGTGGACCGTCGCCCCGTCCCCCGCGACCCCGCCGGCCTGCTTGCTTTCGTGGCGTCAAATTCCGCCATGGCGGCGGTGATTGGCCGAGTCGCGCCCCGCAAGAGCCGTCCGGCACAACCTTCCTGATCGCGTTTCACGTATAACCTCCCGCACCGACAATCGAATCCGGCGTGAGGGCGCGGCCTGAGCACAAGGTCGGCCGCGTAAACGTAAGCTGTCGCTCGTCAGACGAGACCGGGCAGCAGCGGGGATGAACATGGCGATGATGCGCCTGAGGCGCGAGGACCCGCGCGTCGTCGGCTCGTTCCGGCTGCACAGACGTCTCGGGGCCGGTGGGATGGGCGTCGTCTATCTCGGCTCCGACCGGCGCGGGCAGCGGGTCGCGCTGAAGGTCATCCGGCCGGATCTGGCGGAGGACCAGGAGTTCCGCTCGCGGTTCGCGCGCGAGGTGTCCGCCGCGCGCCGGATCCGGGGCGGCTGCACCGCGCGTCTGGTCGCCGCGGACCTGGAGGCGGAGCGGCCGTGGTTCGCGACGCAGTACGTGCCGGGTCCGTCGCTGCACGACAAGGTCGCCGAGGAGGGCCCGCTGCCCGCGTCGGACGTGGCGGCCGTCGGCGCCGCCCTGTCCGAGGGGCTCGTCGCCGTGCACGAGGCCGGGGTCGTCCACCGCGACCTCAAGCCGTCCAACATCCTGCTGTCCCCGAAGGGGCCGCGGATCATCGACTTCGGCATCGCCTGGGCGACCGGCGCCTCGACGCTGACCCATGTGGGCACGGCGGTGGGCTCCCCCGGGTTCCTCGCCCCCGAGCAGGTGCGCGGCGCGGCCGTCACCCCGGCCACGGACGTGTTCTCCCTCGGGGCGACCCTCGCGTACACGGCGATGGGCGACTCGCCGTTCGGACACGGCAGCTCCGAGGTGATGCTGTACCGCGTGGTGCACGAGGAGGCGCAGTTGCGCGGTGTGCCGGACGCGCTCGCGCCGCTGCTGCGCGCGTGTCTCGCCAAGGATCCGGAGGAGCGGCCGAGCACGCTGCAGTTGTCGCTGCGGCTGAAGGAGATCGCGGCCCGCGAGGCGCAGGGCCTCGGCGAGGTCCGTACGCCGGCTCCGCGCACCGAGGCGGACCGCCCGACGGGACGTCTCGCGGAGAGCTACGCGGATCAGCGCACCCAGCGCAGCACGCAGCGGGGCACCCAGCGCCGTACGCAGCCGGGCACGCCCGCGCCCCGTACAGGGAACGGCCGCGGCACGGACGGCAGGACCGGCGGCAACGGGCGGGCGACGGGGAACGGGCGTACGGGTGGCGGTTCCGGGCCGCGCTCCACCACGTCCCGCTCCGGGAGCAGGCCCGCGCCGCGCAGCGGCACCGGGCGCCCCGCCCCCCGGACGAACTCGCGGACGAACGGGACGGGCGCGGGCAAGAAGCTGCGGCCCGCCAACCCCCGGCTGCTGCGGCAGCGCCTGTTCGTGTTCGTCGTGGTGACGCTGCTCGTGGCGCTGGTGATCGCGGCCGCCCAGAGCCTCTGACCGGGAAAAGACCAGGTCAGAGTTGGGGGCGGCCCGTCGCCACCGCGTAGAAGGCGACCGCCGCCGCCGCGCCCACGTTGAGCGAGTCGACGCCGTGGGCCATCGGGATGCGGACCCATTCGTCGGCGGCCATGAGCGCCTTGGTCGACAGGCCCTCGCCCTCCGCGCCGAGCAGCAGCGCGACGCGGTCCATGCGGTGCGGGGCGACCTCGTCGAGGGACTTGGCCTTCTCGGCGGGGGTGAGCGCGAGGAGGTTGAAGCCCGCCTCGCGGACCGTCTCCAGGGACCTCGGCCAGGATTCGAGGCGCGCGTACGGGACGGAGAAGACCGCGCCCATGGAGACCTTCACCGAGCGGCGGTAGAGCGGGTCCGCGCAGTCGGGCGAGAGGAGGACGGCGTCCATGCCGAGGGCGGCGGCGGAGCGGAAGATGGCGCCGATGTTGGTGTGGTC
Organism: Streptomyces sp. SGAir0957; assembly: GCF_043523415.1. NCBI lineage: Bacteria > Bacillati > Actinomycetota > Actinomycetes > Kitasatosporales > Streptomycetaceae > Streptomyces > Streptomyces sp. SGAir0957. The sequence goes on along the minus strand of NZ_CP027293.1, from coordinate 6,807,176 downwards.
GTTGACCGACTCCATGATCACGATGCGGCGGGCCGTGGCGAGGAGGTCGTCGGCGCCGGGCAGCGGTTTGCGCTGCATGGAGGCGAGGGCGCCGCGGTGCACGTGGTAGCCGGTGACCTGTTCGGCGAGGTCGGGGGCGACCGCGTAGACCGGGGCGGGGACCTCGTCGATGACGTCGCGCATGACGTCGACCCACTTGGCGGAGAGCAGCATCGACCGCATCTCGTACCCGGCCTGCTTGGCGCGCCGGATGACCTTCTCGCCCTCGGCGATGAAGAGGCCCTCGGCCGGTTCGCGCTTGCGGCGCAGTTCGACGTCGGTCAGGCCCGTGTAGTCGCGCAGGCGGGGGTCGTCGGGGTCGTCGATGGTGAGGAGACCTTGGGGTTCAGCCACGGGTCGATACTGCCTTGTCCTGGTGTGGGTGCCAACGGTTGAGCGCGGCACTTGTTACCGCTGGTTACGGGTGGGGCTCTCGTGCACCACGGGCCCGATGACGATGACCGCCGGGGGCTTCACCCCTTCGGCGACCACCTTCTCGCCGACCGTCGCGAGCGTGGCGTCGACCCGGCGCTGGGCCGCCGTGGTGCCCTCCTGGACGAGCGCGACCGCGGTGTCGGGGGCCTTGCCGTGCGCGATCAGCGCCTCGGCGATCTTGCCGATCTTGTCGACGCCCATGAGGATCACGAGGGTGCCGGTCAGCTGGGCGAGCGCGGCCCAGTCGACGAGGGAGCGCGCGTCGTCCGGCGCCACATGGCCGCTGACCACGGTGAACTCGTGCGCCACCCCGCGATGGGTGACCGGGATGCCGGCCGCGCCGGGGACCGAGATCGAGCTGGAGATGCCGGGGACGACCGTGACCGGGATGCCCTCGGCGGCCAGCGCCTGCGCCTCTTCCATGCCGCGGCCGAAGACGAACGGGTCGCCGCCCTTGAGCCGGACGACGGCCTTGCCCTGCTTGGCGTGCTCGATCAGCGCGTTGTTGATGGCCTCCTGGGCCATGAACCGGCCGTACGGGATCTTCGCCGCGTCGACGACCTCCACGTGCGGCGGGAGTTCGTCGAGGAGGTCGCGCGGGCCGAGCCGGTCGGCGATGACGACGTCGGCCTCGGCGAGGAGGCGGCGGCCGCGCACGGTGATCAGGTCGGGGTCGCCGGGGCCGCCGCCGACCAGGGCGACACCCGGGGTGCGGGTCCGCTCGGCGGTGACGGTGCCGTCGCGCAGGGCCTCCACGAGGGCGTCGCGGACGGCGGCGGTGCGGCGCGGGTCGCGGTCGGCGGCCTCGGCGGACAGGACCGCGACGGTCACGCCCTCGGTGCGGCCCGTCGCCGGGGTCCAGGCGGTGGCCGCCTCGGCGTCGTCGGAGCGCACGCACCAGATGCGGGCGGCTTCCGCCTCGGCGCTGGCCTGCTCGTTCGCGGCGCGGTCGCCGGTGGCGACGAGCACGTACCAGGCGCCTTCGAGGTCGCCCCGCTCGTAGCGGCGCTTGATCCAGGTCAGCTCGCCCGCGTCCGCCATGGCCTCCACGGAGGGGGTGGCCGACGGGGAGATCAGGGTGAGGTCGGCGCCGGCCGCGATGAGGGCGGGGAGACGGCGCTGGGCCACCTGGCCGCCGCCGATGACTATCGTCTTGCGGCCGGTGAGGCGGAGTCCTACCGGGTAGGCGGGGTGCTGTGCGGGGGGCATGGGGCGCTGCTCCTCGGGCGGGGCGGTGAGGGGGCTACGGCTCCGGAGCTCCCCGGCTATCTGCAGGTCAGACTACGTGGGGGCACCGTGCACCGGTGCCCCCACCTGTCTCGTACCGATTACTTCTCGGTGACGCCCGCCGAGTCGAACGTGGCCACCTCGTGCATCGCCCGCGCCGCGCTCTGCACGATCGGGAGCGCGAGGAGGGCGCCCGTGCCCTCGCCGAGGCGGAGGTCGAGGTCGACCAGGGGGCGCAGGCCCAGCTTGTTGAGGGCCGCGACGTGGCCGGGCTCGGCGCTGCGGTGGCCCGCGATGCAGGCGGCCAGGACCTCGGGGGCGATGGCGCGGGCGACCAGGGCGGCCGCACCGGCGCTGACGCCGTCGAGGATGACCGGCGTGCGCAGCGAGGCGCCGCCCAGGAGCAGGCCGACCAGGGCCGCGTGCTCCAGGCCCCCGACCGCCGCGAGGACGCCGATCGGGTCGGCGGGGTCGGGCTGGTGCACGTCGAGGGCGCGGCGGACGACCTCGACCTTGCGGGCGTGCGTCTCGTCGTTGATCCCGGTGCCGCGCCCGGTGACCTCGGCGGGGTCGGCCTCGGTGTAGACGGAGATGAGGGCGGCGGACGCGGTGGTGTTCGCGATGCCCATCTCGCCGGTGAGCAGCGCCTTGTTGCCCGCGGCGACGAGGTCGCGGGCGCTCTCGATGCCGACCTCGATGGCCGCCTTGACCTCTTCGCGGGACAGGGCGGGCCCGGTGGTCATGTCGGCGGTGCCCGCGCGGACCTTGCGCGGCAACAGGCCGGGGGTGGCCGGGAGTTCGGAGGCGACGCCCACGTCGACGACGCAGACCTCGGCGCCGACCTGGTTCGCGAACGCGTTGCAGACCGCGCCGCCGCCCAGGAAGTTCGCGACCATCTGGCCGGTGACCTCCTGCGGCCAGGGGGTGACGCCCTGGGCGTGCACCCCGTGGTCACCGGCGAAGATCGCGACGGCCGCGGGCTCCGGGATCGGCGGCGGGCACATCCGGGACAGGCCCGACAGCTGCGCGGAGATGATCTCCAGCATGCCGAGGGCGCCCGCGGGCTTGGTCATCCGCTTCTGGCGCTCCCACGCCTCGCCGAGCGCCTTGGCGTCCAGCGGGCGGATGTTGGAGACGGTCTCGGCGAGCAGGTCGTGCGGGTCCTCGCCGGGCAGGGCCCGGCGCCCGTACGTCTCCTCGTGCACGACCCAGGACAGGGGGCGGCGCTTGGACCAGCCCGCCTGCATCAGCTCGGGCTCCTCCGGGAACTCGTCGACGTAGCCCACGCACAGGTAGGCGACGACTTCGAGGTGCTCGGGCAGGCCGAGGGTGCGGACCATCTCGCGCTCGTCGAAGAAGCTGACCCAGCCGACGCCGAGGCCCTCGGCGCGGGCGGCGAGCCACAGGTTCTCGACCGCGAGAGCGGAGGAGTACGGGGCCATCTGCGGCTGCGTGTGGCGGCCGAGGGTGTGGCGGCCGCCCCGGGTCGGGTCGGCGGTGACCACGATGTTGACCGGGGTGTCGAGGATGGCCTCGATCTTCAGTTCCTTGAACTGCTTCGCGCGGCCCTTGGGCAGGGACTTGGCGTACGCGTCCTTCTGGCGCATCGCCAGTTCGTGCATGGTGCGCCGGGTCTCCGCCGAGCGGATCACGACGAAGTCCCAGGGCTGCGAGTGGCCCACGGACGGCGCCGTGTGGGCGGCCTCCAGGACGCGGAGCAGCACCTCGTGCGGGATCGGGTCGGAGCGGAAGCCGTTGCGGATGTCGCGGCGCTCGCGCATGACGCGCAGGACCGCCTCGCGCTCGGCGTCGTCGTAACCGGACGCGGCGGCGACCTCGGGCTCCAGGTCCTCGGGCGCGACGGCGACCGGGGCGGCCTCCGGCTCGGGCGCGGCCTCCTCCTCGGCGGCCCGCACCAGCTGCTCGGCCTGCACCTCGGGGATCGGGGCGACCTCGATCAGGTCGGGTTCGTCGGCCTCGAAGTCGTCGGCGACCTGGTCGGCGGGCGCGCCCGTGTCGCCCTCGCGCGGGGCGGGCACGACGGCCAGGATCTCCGGCTCGGCGGGCTCCTCGGCCGGCTCGGCGACCGCTTCCGCGGCCTGCGGCTCGACGGGGGCGGCGACGTCGGCGGCCGGAGCCTCGACGGGCGCGGCCTCCTGGAAGGGCTCCTGGACCGGCTCCTCAGCGAGTACGGCCTCGGGCGCCACGGCCTCCGCGACCGGCTCGGCGGGCTGTTCCACCGGCTGCTCGACGGGCGCCTCGGCGACCGGTTCGGCGACGGGCTCGGCGACCGGCGCCGGCTCGGCCACGAGCGGCGGCTGCTCCGCGACGGCCACCGGCTCCTGGGCGGGCTCCGGCACCTCGGTGCTGTCGGGGAGGACCGGCTCCTCGGGCAGCGGCGGGACCGTCATGGCCTGCGGCGGCGTCGGCGCCAGGTGCGGCGTCGTCGGCACCGTGCCCTCGACGGGGACGAACTGGCCGAGCGGCTGCTCGGGCGCGCTCTCCCGCGGCGGGTCGTACGCCTGCGGCGCGTGCACCGCGTACTCGCCCGACTGCTCGCCATGGCCCGCGTACGCGGCGACCGGCTCGGCGACGGGCTCGAACTGCTGGGAGGCGTCGGGGTGCTGCGGACGCGGGAAGTGCGGGGGCTGCTCGGCGTAGAAGCCGGGCTGCGGCTCGGGCTCGGCGGGGGCCTGTGGCTGCCCGGAATCGGCGGGCGCCCACGGGGTGCCGCCCTGCGGCGGGATGTCGAGGTACTCGGGGCCCGTGGTCGGCGGACCCGCCTGGCGGACGGGCGTGGGGTGCGCCGGGGTCTGCTGGGCGGGGCCGCGGTCGGCCAGCGAGCGGACCGGGCCGACGCCGGGCTCCGGCGTGGGCGGGCCCATGTGGAGCGGGCGGCGCGGCGCGGCGGGCGGCTGCGGGGCCTGCTGCTGGGCCGGTGCCTGCATGGGGCCCAGGTCGTGGTGTCCGCTGTCGCGGCCCGCCATCTCGTGCGGGCCGGGCTCGTGCGCGACGGGCGCCTGCGCGTACTCGGAGTATGCGGCGTACTCGGCGTACTCCTGGCCCTGCGCCTGCACGTACTGCTGCGGCGGGGGCGTCGGTGTCTGCGGCTCGCCCCAGGCACCCTGGGAGCCGGGCATGAGGAGCATCTCGTCCTCCTCGCCGCCGGTGGCGGCGGGATCGAGGTAGGTGTACGCGCCCGGAGCGGGAACGCCCGGCTGTCCCACCGCGCCTGCGTTCTCCGGCAGCCCTTCGCCCGGAACCTGACCGGTGTCGGTCATGCCTACCCCTCGCCCATCGATGAGAACTTCCTGGCCGCTCCCGGCCGTCCGCCGGAGCTGCGCGCCCCTTGCGAGCCGCAGACCGGAGTGGCCCGGCGGCCGCACTCCTCGGAACATCTCCTTGGAGAACGAGCACGCGAGCCGCACGGCACGAACCGCCCCGGACAACAGGTATTGTCCCGGCCGGTTCGCGACTGTGGCAGGTGGTTCGGCCACGGTCTCCTGTGGACTGCGCCACGTTGCGCGGTCTCCGGTCGCCGCCGTACCACAAGCGCGCCAAGAGTGGTGCGTTTCCCGGACATTGGCCGACGAAGCGGCGTACGTCCCGGTGCGGTACAACGATCGGCCAGCCTACCGCGCGCGTTGGTCCTTCAGGGTCACGGGTGGCGGTCGGGAAGACGACCCGAAAGAAGGAACCCCACGGCCCGCTCCTTCTCCGTCCAGGCACGTGTGTCCAGTTCGACGGATTGCAGGAGCGCGCACTCGACGTCGTACCCGTGTTCGGTCAAGTCCCGGCCGACGAGTTCGGCGGAGTCGCGGGTCGCGGCGTGCGTGACGATGCGCGCGGGCCGCCGGTCGGCGACGGCGGAGACGACCGGCGCTCCCCCGGCCCCGACGCGTACGACGTCGGGCTCGGGCAGGTTCTCCAGGACGTGCGGGGCGGTGCCGTGGACGATCTGCGCCTGGACGCCGAAGCGGCGGGCGGTGGCGAGGGTGCGGGCGCAGGCGTCGGCGTCGCGGTCGACGGCGATCACGGCGGCGCCGAAGCGGCCCGCCTCCGCGGTGAAGGCGCCGCTGCCGCAGCCGATGTCCCAGACGAGGTCGCCGGTGCGCGGGCCGAGCCGGGCCAGCTGGGCGGCGCGCAACTGCTCGCTCTCGCCCTCGCCGAAGGGGCCCGCGTACTCGGCGGCGGGCAGCGCCCAGCCGCGCGGCGTGGTGTCGGGGTCGCCGCCGGCCAGCCAGCCCCCGTTCTCCGGGGCGCCGACGCTGACCGGGCCGCCGATGGCGATGACCACGTTCGGGTCGCGCCAGCTGTGGTCGGCGGCCTTGTCGGAGGTGACGACGGTGACCTGTTCGCGGTCGGTGCCGAGCTCCTCGCAGATGACGAAGGTGCGGTGGACGCCTTCGAGGAGGAGGCCGAGTTCGGCGGGGCCGGCGCCGGGCGAGGTGAGGACGGCGACCTTGGTGTGGGCGCGGCAGACGTTGACGGCGCGGCGCAGGGTTCGGCGGTGGGCGACGACGACCTGGGCGTCGTCCCAGGGCATCCCGGCGCGGGCGAAGGCCTGGGCGACCGAGGAGACGGCGGGCACGACCTCCACCTCGAGGCCGTACTGCGGGGCGCGCAGGGTGCGGACGACGCCGAAGAAGCCGGGGTCGCCGTCGGCGAGGACCACGGCGGTGCCGCGGTGGCCCGCGATGCGGCGGGCGGCGAGCGCGACGCTGCCGAGCCGGATCCGCTCGGCGTGGGCGGGGATCTCGGGGAGCGCCAGGTGGTGGGCGGCGCCTGCCACGAGGGTGGCCGCGCTCAGCGCGGAGCGGGCCGCCGCGGTCGGCGGAGAGCCGTCCCAGCCGATCACCATGACCCGGTCGGCCATCGTCGTCAGTCTCCAGGGTGTGCTCGGGTGCGTACGCGCGAGGGGGCGTACACGGGTCGGGGGGATGCCGCCGGCGTGCGGGGAGCCGGGATGGGCACCGGAGAGCGTACCTGCTGGGTCTGTCGACCGTCTGTGGGGCCGGGTCGGGTCCGCGTCGGGTGGGGTCCGCCGCGGGATCAGTTCCAGTCCGAGAAGGGGATCAGTTCCAGTCCGAGAAGGCGGTGAAGCCCCCGGCCTCCGCGAGCTGTTCGGTGACGCCCTCGATGTCCTCGGGGAGCAGGCCGTACACGATGAAGTCGGTGCGGACCTCGGTCAAGGCGCCGTCCTCGGTGCGGGTGCGCGCTATGCAGGCGTTGCGCAGGACGCCCTCGCTGATGCTGCCGATCTTCTGGGCGACCTGCTGGGAGGCGGTGTTGTCGGCGGCGGTGCGCATCTCGATGCGCTCCATGCCCTGGTCGCGGAAGAGCCACTGGGCCATGGCGAGCGCGGCTTCGGAGGCGTAGCCCTCGCCGCGCGCCCAGGGGGCGACGATGTAGGAGAGTTCGGTGGCGCGGACGTGCCAGTTGGTCTTGGTGAGCTGGACGATGCCGACGAGGCGCTGGGTGAGGAACTCGGTGACGGCGAGGTCGAGTCCGCTGCCCGCGGCGCGCGCCTTCGGCGCGTACTCGGTGATCCAGCGGCGCGCGTCGTCCTCGGTGAAGGGCTGAGGCACGGAGGTCCAGGCGGCGACGAGTTCGTCGTTCATCATCTCGGCGAGCGCGGGGGCGTCCTCGTCCTCGAGCGGACGCAGCACCAAACGCTCCGTACTGATGGAGATGTCGGGGAAGGTGTTCGTCATACGCCGCTCCGTAACCTTCGTGGCGGCCCACCGGACATCACGCCGGCCGCCGGGTGAAGTGCCCAGCATGCAGCATGAAGGCACGTAACTGCACATGGGGGCCGCCCCGGTCGGCCGGGCGCGGCCCCCATGTGAGACAAGGTCAGTTCCGCTGCCCGGGCCCTCAGAAGGACGGCAGGACGGAGCCCTTGTACTTGTCCTCGATGAACTTCTTGACCTCGGGCGACGTCAGGAGCTTGGCGAGCTTCTTGACGCGCGGGTCGTCCTCGTTGCCCTCCTTGACCGCGAGCACGTTGTTGTACGCGTTGTTCTCGGTGGACTCCAGGGCGAGCGCGTCCTTGGCGGGATTGAGGCCCGCGCCGATCGCGTAGTTGCCGTTGATGACCGCGCCGTCGACGTCCTTGAGGGAGCGCGGCGTCTGGGCCGCCTCGACCTCCTTGAACTCCAGGTCCTTGGGGTTCTTGTCGATGTCCTGCGGCGTCGCGGTGGCCTCGGAGCCGCTCTTGAGCGTGATGAGTCCGCTCTTGGCGAGGAAGCGCAGGGCGCGGCTCTCGTTGTCGGCGTCGTTCGGGAGGGCGATGGTGCCGCCCTTCTTGATGCCGTCGAGCTTGTCGGCCTTCTCGGAGTAGAGGCCGAGCGGCTCCAGGTGGACGACGGCGACCGAGGCGAGGTGCGTGCCCTGCTTCTTGTTGAAGTCCTTGAGGTAGGGCGTGGTCTGGAAGTAGTTGGCGTCCACGGACCCGTCCTCGGTCGCCGTGTTCGGCGTGACGTAGTCGGTGAACTCCTTGACCTCGAGGTTGAGGCCTTCCTTCTTCGCCAGGTTCTTCTTGATGTAGTCGAGGATCTCGGCGTGCGGGACGGGGGTCGCCGCGACGACGAGCTTGTCGGACGCCTTGGCCTTGGTGTCGCCCTTGTCGGAGCCGCAGGCGGTCAGGCCCAGGGTGAGGGCTCCGGTGGCGAGGACAGCTGCGGTGATCTTGGTGGTGTTACGCACGAAAAGTGCCTTTCTCCATGGGTGGTGCAACCCGCCGGGTGGGGCGGGGAGTCAGGGGGTCAGCGCGTTTTGGCGGGGGCGGCGGTCTTGGCGGTGGCGGCCCGGCCGCCGGGCAGGAAGCCGCCGAGGGCACGGAAGCGGAGCGGTTCGCCGCCCTTGCCCGCGCGGCGGTGCAGGACGCGGGCGCCGCTGTCGCCGGCGAACTGGATGACGGCGATGGCGACCGCGAGGAGGGCCACGATGATCCACATCATCTCGGTCTCGAAGCGCTGGTAGCCGTAGCGGATGGCGAGGTCGCCGAGGCCGCCCGCGCCGACCGTGCCGGCCATGGCGGAGTAGCCGATGATGGCGACGATCGTCGTGGTGGTCGCGGAGATCAGCGACGGCAGCGACTCGGGGACGAGCACCTTGCGCACGACGGTCCAGGTGTTGCCGCCCATCGACTGCACGGCCTCGACGAGCCCGCCGTCGACCTCGCGCACGGACGTCTCGACGAGCCGGGCGAAGAACGGGATGGCGCCGACGGCGAGCGGCACGATGGCGGCCTCGCGGCCGATGGTGGTGCCGACGATCCAGCGCGTGAAGGTCATCAGGGCGACCATGAGGATGATGAACGGCATCGAGCGGACGATGTTCACGACCTGCCCGATGACCTTGTTCGCCACCACGTTCTGCAGCAGTCCGCCGCGGTCGGTGAGGACGAGCAGGATGCCGAGCGGGAGCCCCGCGACGACGGCGATCAGCGTGGACCAGCCGACCATGTAGAGGGTGTCCCAACACGCCTGCGCCAGCAGGGGCTGCATCTCCGACCAGGTCACTTGGTGACACCTTCCTTCAGCAGTGCGGACGCGCGGTCCTCGCGGCCCCGCACCTCGACCTGGAGCCCCTGTTCGCGCAGGAACCCGATGGGGACGACGTTCTCCTCGTAGCGGCCCGGCAGCTCGATGCGCATGCGGCCGACCTGCTTGCCCGCGACGGTGTCCATCGCGGCGCCGAGGATCGAGATGTCGATGTTGTACGTGCGCGACAGCTGGGAGATGACCGGCTGGGTCGCCGACTCGCCGTGGAAGGTGACGTCGATGACGGTGCGGTCCGCGCCGGAGGCGTCGCCGCTGACGGGGAAGAGCGCGGCGGCGAGTTCGGAGCCCGGCGTCGCGAGGAGTTCGCTGACCGTGCCGGACTCGACGATCTGGCCGCGCTCCATGAGGGCGGCGGAGTCGCAGACGGTCTTGACGACGTCCATCTCGTGCGTGATGAGCAGGACGGTCAGGCCGAGCTGGCGGTTGAGGTCGCGCAGGAGCTGGAGGATCGAGCGGGTGGTCTCCGGGTCCAGGGCGCTGGTCGCCTCGTCGGAGAGCAGCACCTTCGGGTCCCCGGCGAGGGCGCGGGCGATGCCGACGCGCTGCTTCTGACCGCCGGAGAGCTGGGCCGGGTAGGACTTGGCCTTGTCGGCGAGACCGACGAGGTCAAGCAGTTCGAGCGCCTTGGCGGAACGTTCCTTCCCCGACTTGCCGAGGATTTCGAGCGGCAGCTCGATGTTGTCCTGGACGGTGCGCGAGGACAGCAGGTTGAAGTGCTGGAAGACCATGCCGATCCGGCTGCGCGCCTCGCGCAGCTCCCGCCCGGCGCGCGGTCCGCGCCCGGCGAGGGCGGTGAGGTCCTGACCCGCGACCGTCACGGTCCCGGCGGTGGGACGCTCGAGCAGGTTCACGCAGCGGATCAGCGAGGACTTGCCGGCGCCGGACTGGCCGATGACGCCGTACACCTCGCCTTCGCGCACGTGCAGGTCGACGCCGTCGAGTGCGGTGATCTCGCGGCCGCGCGAGCGGTAGACCTTGGTGAGGCCCTGAGTGGTGATCACGTGGGTTTCCGTCACTGTCGAGTGCGCGGCACGGGTGGCGCCGGGCACGGGGCATTCATTTCGGGAACTTGGCCGAAGTTCCGGGCGCGGCAGGCTCGCGCTCCGAGGGGTGCGGAGCGGTACTGGCATCAGTACGGAAGCTGTGCGCGGGCAGACCCGGGGTCTCGCTTCGGGGCGCGAGAAGGCAAGGCGGGGGCCCTCAGAAGGCGCACATTCGACACATACAACGAGCACCGGGCGTCATCGTCGCCTCGGTCGCAAGGGTGCGGCTGCTCGTCGTGGTCATGCGGGCAAGTAAAGCAGACGTGAGGACCGGCGTGGCCTGCGTTGTCCGAATAGCGGACAGCGCTGGACGGCCCCGGACGCGGCCCGGACGCCTGCGGCGCTCTCCGCACCCGCCCCGGTGACCAGTACTGACACGGCGGACGGCCCCCGCCCCAGCCGGTCCGCCCGATCCCGCGCGCCTCGTACGTTGTGGCCAACGCCACGGTCCCGGCGGACAGCGCGGGGCCGAGCGCATCGGGCCTTTTGGCCCGTAATAGGGTGCGCCCATGCTTGATGCCCTGACCCTGGTGACGGGTCTCGCCGCGCTCGCGCTCGCCGCGTGGTGCGGTTTCGCCGCCTACCGCGACCAGCCGACCAAGGACTGGCACTTCATCGGTATGGCCGTGGTCTCGGCGCTCGCTCTGGTGCAGCTGGTGATCGGCATCGTGCAGCTGGCCCGTGGCGAGAAGCCGGCGCAGGGCACGACGATCTTCGTCGCGTATCTGATCGGGGCCTTCGCCTGCGTCCCCGCGGCCGGGTTCATGTCGCTGGCGGAGCGCACGCGCTGGGGTTCGGTCACGGTCGCCGCGGGCGGCGTGGTCCTCGCCGTTCTCGAAGTACGGCTCTATGACATCTGGGGAGGATGAGGTGGCTGTGGCTTCCGAGGAGACCGGCCGGGCGGACGAGGCAGAAGAGACGCAAGAGACGGAAGAGACGGAAGAGACGGACAAGGGTGCCGGCTCCCGGCGGCTGACCAGCGGCCCCGGCACGCTGCTCGTCTGGCTCTACGGCGTGATGGTGGTCGGTGCCGTGTCGCGCTCCGTCTTCCAGATCGCGACGGACTTCGGCAAGGCGCCGCTCGCCTACTCCCTCTCCGCCGTCGCGGGCGTCGTCTACGGCTTCATCACGTACTCGCTGGTGCGTGGCGGCGAGACGGCCCGGAAGGTGGCGCGCGTATGCTGCGGCGCCGAGCTGGTGGGCGTCCTCGCGGTCGGGACGTGGACGCTGGTGGAGCCCTCGGCGTTCGCGGACTCCACCGTCTGGTCCGACTACGGCATGGAGTACCTGTTCATCCCGGTGCTCCTGCCCGTCTCGGCGCTGTTCTGGCTGCGCCGGGCGCGGACCGCTACGCGCTAGCCACGAACGCCTCGGCCGCCGGCGCCGCGGCCACCGCCTCGACGTCCTTGGCCAGGGTGATCAGCGTCAGCCGCTCGTCGACCCGCCTGGTCGACACGGGCGTGTAGCCGTGCCTGCGGTACAGGCGCAGATTGTGCTCGCTGCGGTGGCCCGAGAAGAGCTCGATCCGCTTGGCCGCGCTCCCCGAGGTGAGCGCGGACTCGACGGCGGCGAGCAGCCGCCCGCCCAGGCCGTGGCGCTGCATGCGCGGGTGCACGATGAGCTTGTCGATCCGCGCGGTGCCGTCGGCGTCGACCGTGCCGCGCACCGATGCCACCACCTCGTCGCCGAGGCGGGCCACCAGAACAGTGCCGCCGGTCAGTTCCGCCCTGACCGAGTCCAGGGACTGGGTGAGCGGCTCGATGGAGTAGTCGCCGTAGAGCTGTGCCTCGCTCTGGTAGCAGAGGTACTGCAGCTTGAGGATCTGCTCGGTGTCCGCTTCGGTCGCCGCAGAGATGGTCACGCTCATGCCCATGTGTGCATGCCTCCCGCTCACCTGTTCCGCCGGTTGTCCCCTCACCCTTTTCCCCTGCGCGGTGCGGGCGCAACCTCGGAGGCGAGGATTCTGCGGAGGCATCCCAGACATCTGGCACGTTCCGGCCCAAGACTGCCCTGTGAGATACCCAACTCGCCTGCGATTTCACGGTAGGTGAGGTCCTCGGGGGACAAGAACGCATTCATGAGGCGCGGACACCGTCCGGGTAGCCGGCGGATCGCCGCGTACAGGGCGCGGGCCCGCTCCCGGTCCAGGGCGCGCCGCTCGGGATCGGACCGTTCCCGCTCGGTGGCAGGTTCCTCGGCGTACGGGAGTTCCCGCAGGTCCGCGCGGCGCTGGAGGCGCGCCTCGGCGCGGACGGCCGCCGTGAGCCAGGCCGCCGGGTCGGGCGGTGGGCCCTGGGCGGCGAGGTGCTCCAGGAGGCGGAGCCACACGGCCTGTTCGAGGTCGCGGTGTTCGGCGGTGCCGGGCAGTTCGGCGCGGGCCTCCGCCGCGAGGAGGGGCCGCAGGGCTTCGATCACCTTGTCGTACGTCATGTCCGGCGGGACGCGGCCGCCCCGGCGCGGGGTTGCCGGGGCGGCGGCGTCTCACTCCAACCGGGGCGAACCGGTCAGCCGTTGACGAAGCCTCGCGAGGCCGTTCGGGGCCACGCGGGACCTCGCGGGAACTCGCGGAGCCTCGCGTAACCTCGCGGCGCCTTGCGTTCGGCTCAGCCGTTGAGGAAGTCCTCGCGGGCCAGAAGACCGGTGTCGCAGTTGTCGGTGAAGATCCCGTCGATGCCGGTCGCGAAGTACGCCTGGAAGGCGCCGAACGCGTCGCCGTAGGCGTTGGGGTCCGTGCCCTTCTTGAAGTCGGCGGGCAGGAAGGTGTTCTCGTTGCGCATCGTGTACGGGTGGAGGATCAGCCCGGCCCGGTGCGCGTCCTTGACGAGGGTGGTCGGCTGCGTGAGCCGCCCCGACGCGTCCTTGGGGATGATCAGGTCCAGGGTCGGGCCGATGCCCTGCGCGTACGTCGCGATCTCCTGGAGCCCCTTGGGGGTGATCAGGTCGGCGACGGTGCGCGGGTCGCCGATGTCGACGAAGTCCGCGGGGCGGGAGTTCGCCGTGGAGAGCAGGACGACGAGCGGATTGCCGACCAGCTTGTTCAGGCGCTGGATGCTCGTCGGCTCGAAGGACTGCAGGAAGGCGGGCGAGTCCTTCTTGTCGAGGCGGTGGGCGCGCAGCAGCTTGGCGAGGCGCTCCTCCAGACCCAGGCCGAGCTTGCGGAAGTAGGTGGGGTGCTTGGTCTCGACGTGGATCCACACCTCGCGGCCGCGCTTCCGGCTCTGCTCGGCGCGCCACTGGAGGACCTCTTCGAAGGTGGGTATCTCCCAGCGCCCGTCGTAGAGGGTGTTGTGCTGGCGGGTGCCGGGGATGCGCTCCTTGGCGCGCAGGGTCTTCAGCTCGGCGAGCGTGAAGTCCTCGGTGAACCAGCCCGTGGTGGAGACCCCGTCGATGACCTTCGTGGTTCTGCGGCCCGCGAACTCGGGGTGCGCGGACACGTCCGTGGTGCCGCCGATTTCCGGTTCGTGACGGCATACGAGACGGCCGTCCTTGGTGGGGACGATGTCGCCGGCCTCGATGACGTGCGCGCCCATGTCGAGCGCGAGTTGGTAGGAGCCCAGGGTGTGCTCGGGTCGGTAGCCGCTGGTGCCGCGGTGCGCCACGATCGTGGGCACGGGCAGGCTCTTGTACCCCTTTCCGGAGTGATGTCCACCACTGTCACGGCTGTCGGCGCGGCCGGCGGCCGCGGCCGCGCCTGGCGCGGCGAGCGCGGCGGCACCCGCCCCGAGGACGGCGGCGCCGAGCAGCGTGCGACGGCCGACGGCTCCCCCGGCCCGCGACTCCTGTGCACCCTGCGTCCGCTGTGACTTCTCGTTCCCCATCAAGCACTCCTCCCACCGGTGACCGCCCTGCGCCTGTCGAAGCGCGACCGATCGTAGGTGGGCGGAAGTGACCAGCGGGAGACCCCGGACGGAACGTCAGGGCGATGCGGGATGGATCCTGGGTGTCCTTTTCGCCATGTGCGGGACGTCTGATTCGCGTCAACTGTGCGTTTCGAGTCCGTGAACCCGATGTGCGTGGGGTACCCGCCCGCGAGTATCGTCCTCACCTGCACAGACCCCATCACCCATTCCTTGACACCGGAGGGCCCGTTGTCCCGCTTCGCGTTCATCAAGGCAGTGCTCGGACCGATCGTGCGCCTGATGTTCCCCACGCGTGTGGAAGGCGCCGAGAACATTCCGGGCACCGGTCCCGTCATCCTGGCGGGCAACCATCTGACGTTCATCGACTCGATGATCCTGCCGCTCGTCTGCGACCGGCAGGTCTGCTTCATCGGCAAGGACGAGTACGTCACCGGCAAGAGCCTCAAGGGCCGCGCGATGGCCTGGTTCTTCACCGGCGTCGGCATGATCCCGGTCGACCGGGACGGCGCCAACGGCGGTGTCGCCGCGCTCATGACCGGCCGCCGCATCCTGGAGGAGGGCCGGATCTTCGGGATCTACCCGGAGGGCACCCGCTCCCCCGACGGCCGCCTGTACCGCGGTCGCACCGGCATCGCCCGGCTCACCCTCATGACGGGCGCGCCCGTCGTCCCGTTCGCGATGATCGGCACGGACAAGCTGCAGCCGGGCGGCGCGGGCATGCCGCGCCCCGGCCGGGTGACCGTGCGGTTCGGCGAGCCGATGGAGTTCTCCCGCTACGACGGCATGGACCGCGACCGCTACGTGCTGCGGGCCGTGACGGACTCGGTGATGGCGGAGGTCATGCGCCTGTCGGGCCAGGAGTACGTGGACATGTACGCCACGAAGGCGAAGGCCGCTTAAGGCTTGGAGACGTGTGTGAGCCCCGGTCGGTGACCGGGGCTCAGGCATGTGCGAAGCGGTGCGTCACTTCTCCAGGTGCTGGCCCCTGAGCAGGAACCACGCCGCCACCGCCGTCGCGAGCAGGACCGCCGCGCCGATGCCCGCCGCGACCTGGAGCCCGTCCACGAACGCGTTCTGCGCCGAGGTCAGCAGAGTGTGCGCCTCGGCCGCGGGCAGCGACGAGGACGCCTCGACCGCCCCGCCCAGCGACTCGTGCGCCGCCGACGCCACGTCCGCCGGGGTGCCCGGCGGTGCCGTGAAGCCCGCGTAGACGCCCGTGACGATGGAGCCGAGCAGGGCGATGCCGAGGGCCGCGCCGAGTTCGTACGCCGTCTCGGAGACCGCCGAGGCCGCGCCCGCCTGCTCCTTGGGCACGCTGGAGAGGATCACGTCGGCGGTGACCGTGAACGAGAAGCCCGCGCCGACGCCGACGACCAGGAGCACCGCGCCGAGCAGCGGGTAGCCGGTGTCCTTGCTCAGCGTCGTGAGTGCGGCCAGGGCGACGCCGATGGCCGCGAGGCCGCCCGCGACGACGGCCCGCACGGAGAAGCGCCGCGCCACGACCCCGGCGATCAGGCCGGCCACCACCGCGCCGATGGCGGCGGGCAGTTCGGCCATGCCCGCCTCGAACGGCCGCCGCCCCTGCACGAGCTGGAGGAACTGGGACAGGAAGAAGACGAGCCCGGACAGGCCGAGGACGGTGAGGAGGTCGGCGAGGACCGCCCCCGAGAAGCCGCGCCTGCGGAAGAGCCGCATGTCGAGGAGCGGCGCGGGCAGCGCGTACTGGCGGCGGACGAACCAGGTGAGCGCGGCCACGCCGAGGACCGCGGAGACCGCCACGTCCCAGCGGAAGCCGTGCGCGGCCGCCTCCTTCACCGCGTAGACCACACCGATCATGCCGACGAGGGAGAGACCGACGCTGACCAGGTCCCAGGGGCCCGGGACCGGGTTCTTCGACTCGGGGATGAGCTTGGCGCCGACCACGACCAGGACCGCCATGACGGGCAGGTTGATCAGGAAGACCGAGCCCCACCAGAAGTGTTCGAGCAGGAAGCCGCCGACGACCGGACCGACCGCCGCGCCCGCCGACGCCATGGCACCCCAGATGCCGACGGCCAGGGAGCGTTCGCGCGGGTCGTGGAAGATGTTGCGGATCAGGGCGAGGGTGGAGGGCATGAGCGTCGCGCCGGCCACGCCGAGCAGGGCGCGCGCGAGGATCATCAGCTCCGGCGAGGTGGCGTACGCGTTGAGGACGGAGACCGCGCCGAACGCCACGGCGCCGAGCAGCAGCAGCTTCTTGCGGCCGATACGGTCACCGAGGCTGCCCATGGAGACGAGGAGCCCGGCGATGACGAACGAGTAGACGTCGCCGATCCACAGCAGCTGCGTGCCGGAGGGCTTCAGGTCCTCGCTGATGTACGGGGTCGCGAGGCCGAGGACCGTCGCGTCGACGGCGACGAGCAGCACCGCGAGCACGAGGACGCTGAGCGCGAGCCACCGTGCGGGGCGCGACACCACCTCCGCCTCCGGGGTGTGCTGCTTCGTGCTTGTCATGGTTCCACTCTCCGTCGTGCGCCGCCGAGCAGCAGCTCGGCGATCATGTAGGTGAAGTCCTTGGCGGCGACCCGGCCGTCCTGCACGGCCCAGGCGCCGCTGCCGATGAGGCCGTAGAGCGCCTCGGTCAGCCATACGGGCGTCAGGTCGATCCGGAATTCGCCCGCTTCCTGGCCGCGCCGGAACAGTGCCGCCATCCGGGCGTCGAGGCGGGCCCAGCCCTCGTGCTGCTCGTCGCCCTCGAAGAGCTGGTTCTCGGTGACGAGGAAGGCGAGCAGCGGGGCCGGTTCCTCCATCGCGCCGATGAGCCGGCGCAGCGCGTCCTCGGCCCGGCCGTCGTCGAGGCGGGCCCGGTCGAGCGCGAGGTCGCACTCGCGGATGCCGAGGTCCTCCAGGGCGCGGACGAGGGCGTCGCGGCCCGCGAACTGGCGGTGCAGGGTGGCGCGGCTGATGCCGGCGGCGCGTGCGACCTCGTCCATCGTGGCCGTGGACTTGCGGGTGAGCAGGGCGGCGGCGCTTCGTAGCACCTGTTCGCGATCGACGGGCATGAGACGACGATAACGCATATGAGACAGTGATGTCTCATCAAGGGGCGCGCGGCAGATCACTCAAGTGGCCGGTGCGCTCACCCAGTGTTACGACTGACAGCAGTGTGACGGTGCGGCAGCGCGGTCAGGACCGGTCTCGGGAGGTACGGGCATGGGGTGCTGCGTCTTCGCGGCGATGGCGGCGATCGGGCCGCGGGTCGCGCTCGTCCTCGCCTGGCTGTTCACCAACGTCGTGGATCGCGCCTTCACCGGCAGGCTGCTGCCGTTCCTCGGGCTGCTCTTCGTGCCGTGGACGACCCTGGCCTACGTCTTCGCGTACGCCCCTGTCGTCGGGGTGCGGGGCATCGGCTGGTTCGTGGTGCTGATCGGGCTGCTGCTCGACATGTCGAGCTACGGGAGCGGGGCGCGGTCCCGGCGCTGACAGCACGGGCGCGCACGACAGAGGGCCCGCCCGGGCGCGCACGGCAGAGGGCCTGGCCCGTCCGCGTACGGACGAACCGGGCCCTCCTCATGTGCCGGTGGCGGCTACTTCTTGGCGTCGGCCCACGCCCGCTGCACCGTCAGGTCCTGCTTGACCTCGGCGAGCTGGACGGCGACCGCGCTCGGCGCCGTGCCGCCGCGGCCGGAGCGGGAGGCGAGCGCGCCCGGCACGTTCAGCACCGTGCGGACCTCGGGGGTGAGGTGCTCGGAGATCTTCGCGAACTGGTCGTCGGTCAGCTCGTCCAGCTCCTTGTCCTCGGACTCGGCGACCTTGACGCACTCGCCCGCGACCTCGTGCGCGACGCGGAACGGCACGCCCTGCTTGACCAGCCACTCGGCGATGTCCGTGGCGAGCGAGAAGCCGGCCGGGGCCAGCTCCTCCATCCGCGCCCGGTTGACCGTGAGCGTGGCCATCATGCCGGTGAACGCCGGGAGCAGGATCTCCAGCTGGTCGCAGGAGTCGAAGACCGGCTCCTTGTCCTCCTGGAGGTCGCGGTTGTAGGCGAGCGGGAGGGCCTTGAGGGTCGTCATCAGGCCGGTCAGGTTGCCGACGAGACGGCCGGATTTACCGCGCGCCAGCTCGGCGATGTCCGGGTTCTTCTTCTGCGGCATGATCGAGGAGCCGGTGGAGAAGGCGTCGTGGAGGGTGACGAAGGAGAACTCCTTCGTGTTCCAGATGATGACCTCCTCCGCGATCCGGGAGAGGTTGACGCCGATCATCGCCGTGATGAACGCGAACTCGGCGACGAAGTCCCGCGAGGCCGTGCCGTCGATCGAGTTGGCGGCGGAGCCGTGCTCGAAGCCGAGGTCCGCGGCGACCGCCTCCGGGTCGAGGCCGAGCGAGGAGCCCGCGAGCGCGCCCGAACCGTACGGCGAGACCGCCGTCCGCTCGTCCCACTGGCGCAGCCGCTCGGCGTCCCGCGACAGGGACTGGACATGGGCCAGGACGTGGTGGGCGAAGAGCACCGGCTGGGCGTGCTGGAGATGGGTGCGGCCGGGCATGGCGGTGTCCGGGTGCGCCTCGGCGAGGCCGACAAGGGCTTCCTGGAGGTCGGCGATCAGGGAGGCGATGACGCGGGCGTGGTCGCGCAGGTACATCCGGAAGAGCGTCGCCACCTGGTCGTTGCGCGAGCGGCCCGCGCGCAGCTTGCCGCCGAGGTCCGGGCCGAGCCGCTCCAGGAGGCCGCGCTCCAGGGCGGTGTGCACGTCCTCGTCGGCGATGGTGCCGACGAAGGAGCCGTCCGCGACGTCCGCCTCGAGCTGGTCCAGGCCCGCGATCATGCGGGTCAGTTCGTCCTGGGTGAGCAGGCCCGCCTTGTGCAGCACGCGCGCGTGGGCGCGGGAGCCCGCGATGTCGTACGGGGCGAGGCGCCAGTCGAAGTGGACGGAGGCGGAGAGTTTCGCCAGGGCCTCGGCGGGGCCGTCGGCGAACCGGCCGCCCCAGAGGCGGACATCGCCGGTGTTGCTGCTCACGTGCTGCTCCTCAAGCCGGTCCGGTAGCGGTCCAGTGTCACTGTGCATGATTATGCAGAGTTCCGCATGAATCGTCAACGCGGCCGGTGACAGGGGCCATAATCCCGGCATGGGTAAAAGCTACGAGCGCATAGACGGTCGCCTGCGCACCTTCATCGAGTCCCAGCCGGTCTTCTTCACCGCCACGGCGCCGCTCGACGGCGACGGCACGGTCAACCTCTCCCCCAAGGGCCTGAAGGGCTCCTTCGCCGTGGTCGACGAAGTGACCGTCGCCTACCTGGACTTCGCCGGTTCCAACGCGGAGACCATCGCCCACCTCCGCGAGAACGGCCGGATCACACTCATGTGGTGCGCCTTCCAGGGCCCGCCCAACATCGTCCGGGTGCACGGGCGCGGCGAGCCCGTCTTCCGCGACGACCCGCGCTTCACCGGCCTGCTCTCCCACTTCCCCGACATCGACCCGACGCCGCACGGCCTGCGCGCGATCATCCTCGTACGGGCCGAACTGGTCCGCGACACCTGCGGGTACGCCGTGCCGTTCATGACGTACGACGAGGACCGCGATCTGCACGGCAAGCGGTTCGCACGCGAGGACGACGCCTCGCTCGACGCGTACTTCCAGAAGAAGGAGCACATCGGATCCAGCCTGGACGGACTACCGGGGCTGCCGTTGCCGCTGCCGCCCGCTACGTTCTGAGCCATGCGTCCCTTACGAGCAGGTATCGCGAGCGCCGTCGCCGTCTGCGCCGTGCTCGGCGCCGCGCCGTCCGCCTCCGCCTCCGCCGCCGCCCCGCTGCCCGCCCGCATGGCGGACACGGGCGGCGGCAGCCAGCTGATCACCGCCGAGGCGCCGCGGACGTCCTCGACCAGCGGCACCGTCACGTGGTGGAACCGGCTGTCCGACGGGCGCTGGGTGAAGGCCGGCTCCGCGCGGGCGCGGTTCGGCGCGAAGGGGCTCGTAGAGGGGGTCCGGCGCAAGCAGGGCACGAACACGACCCCGACCGGGCTCTACGACCTGCCCTTCGCGTTCGGCAAGGCGGCGGCCCCGGCCGGTACCTCGGTCTCCTATCGCCGGGTGCGTGCCACCTCCTGGTGGTGCGAGGACAACCGCTCGCGCTCCTACAACCGGTGGACCGATCCGCGCCCGCGCGACTGCCGCGCCGCCGAGTCGGAGCGGCTCGCGTCCTACCCGACGCAGTACGCGCACGCGCTGGTCGTCGGCTTCAACTACCAGCGCCCGGTGCGCGGCCGGGGCGCCGGGATCTTCCTGCACGTCAACGGGCGGGCGGCGACGGCCGGTTGCGTGTCCGTGCCGAAGGCGGACATGCGGCGCATCCTGACGTGGGTGCGGCCGGGCCGGGCGCCGCACATCGCGATCGGGACGACGGGCGGGGCGACGGCTCTGATCCGGTACTGAGCCCCTCGTCGTCGCACCGGACGAAGCGCGTGTAGCGACCACATATCGAGACGCGATTGCGTCCGCGCAGGTCCACGGCGTTGCATCGGCCTGTGCACAGCGAAACCGAACACACGACCTCCAGCGCGAGCGGGACCGCCGACCGGGCCGCCCGGCTCGCGGTCACCGTCTTTCCCGTCCTCGTCCTCGTCGCGGGCGCGCTCGGGCTCGCCACCCCGGACACCTTCGCCGGATGGGGCCCGAACGTGCCCTACCTGCTCGGCGTCGTGATGTTCTGCATGGGCCTCACCATGACCCTCGGCGACTTCAAGGGGGTCGCCCAGCGTCCGTGGGCCGTGGGGCTCGGGCTCGTCGCGCACTATGTGATCATGCCGGGGCTCGGCTGGGTCATCGCCCACGCGCTCGGGCTCTCGCCACAGCTCGCCGCCGGTGTCATCCTCGTCGGCTGCGCCCCGAGCGGCACGGCGTCCAACGTCGTGACCTACCTCGCGCGCGGCGACGTCGCCCTCTCCGTCTCCGTCGCCACCGTCTCCACCGTGCTCGCCCCGCTGATCACACCGCCGCTGACGCTGCTGCTCGCGGGGGCGTACCTGCCGGTCGACGCCGGGTCGATGATGACGGACATCCTCAAGACCGTGCTCCTGCCGGTCCTTGCGGGGCTCGTCGTGCGGCTGCTGCTCAGCCGCTACGTGGACCGGGTCCTGAAGCTGCTGCCGTGGCTCTCCGCGCTGACCATCGCCGTGATCGTGGCGGTGGTGGTCGCGGGCAGCGCCGACGCCATCAAGTCGGCCGCGGCCCTGGTGTTCCTCGCCGTCGTCCTGCACAACGGGCTCGGGCTCGCCCTCGGCTACGGCGCAGGGAAGGTGGCCCGGCTCGGGCCGCCCGCGTCGCGCGCGATGGCGTTCGAGGTCGGGATGCAGAACTCCGGGCTTGCCGCGTCGCTGGCCACGGCGCACTTCAGTCCCTTGGCCGCGTTGCCCGCCGCGGTGTTTTCTGTGTGGCACAACGTGTCCGGGGCGGTTGTTGCCGCGTGGATGTCGTACCGGGCCAGGGGCTCCGCCCGGGTCGCCGAGAAGGGCTGAGCGCCACTTTTGCCGCCCCCTCCGGCGCTGGAGCCGAGGTCACGGGGCTCCGCCCCGGACCCCGCTCCTCAATCGCCGGAGGGGCTGGATTCACCCGGACCGGCGCTGACCACTGCCGGAAGGGCGGAACTCACCCGGGTGCCGGTCAGTGGTCGTTCTGGGCCAGGCGTAGCAAGTGTTCTGCCAGGGACTGGCCGCCCTCCGGGTCTCTGCTGATCAGCATCAACGTGTCGTCGCCCGCGATCGTGCCGAGGATGACGTGGAGTTCGGCCTGGTCGATCGCGGAGGCGAGGAACTGGGCCGCGCCCGGCGGTGTGCGGAGCACCACCAGGTTCGCCGATGCCTCGGCCGAGATGAGCAGCTCACCGGCGAGGCGGCGCATCCGCTCCTCCTTGGCCGATTCGCCGAGCGGCGCCTGCGGGGTGCGGAAGCCGCCCTCGCTGGGGACGGCGTAGATCAGCTCGCCGCCGGTGTTGCGGATCTTGACGGCGCCCAGTTCGTCCAGGTCACGGGAGAGCGTGGCCTGGGTGACGTTGAGCCCGTCGTCGGCGAGCAGCTTCGCCAGCTGGCTCTGCGACCGCACGGGCTGCCGGTTGAGGATGTCCACGATCCGGCGGTGGCGTGCGGTGCGCGTCTGCGGCACGGCGGGACCATGAGGGGGCTGCGCCAGTGCCGCGTTGAGCGCCGCCCGCTCGTCGTTCGCTGCCTGCTCCGCTTTGCTGGTCATCGTCGTCGTCCCATTCCTCAGGCTCCTGCTTCCCCGTCGGCCGCGGCCGTGTCCAGGACGCCTGGCAGCGCCGCGAGGAACGTGTCCGCTTCGGCGTCGGTCAGGTTCAGCGGCGGCATGAGCCTGACGACGTCGGGTGCGGGCGCGTTCACCAGGAGGCCCGCGTCCTGGGCCGCCTGCTGCACATGCGGTGCGCGCGGCCCGGTGAGCACGATACCCAGCAGGAGGCCCGCGCCCCTGACATGGCTGACCAGCGGGTGGCCGAGCGATTCGATTCCGGCCTTGAGCCTTTCGCCGACGCGCTTGGTGTGGGCGAGAAGGTCCTCGGTGGCGATGGTGTCGAGGACGGCGAGCCCGGCGGCGCAGGCGACGGGGTTGCCGCCGAACGTCGTGCCGTGCTGGCCGGGCTTGAGCAGCCGCGCCGTCTCGCCGAAGGCGATGGTCGCGCCGAGCGGGAGGCCGCCGCCGAGCCCCTTGGCGAGCGTGACGACGTCCGGGTCGATGCCTTCGTCCGCCTGGTAAGCGAACCAGTGGCCGGTGCGGCCGACGCCGGTCTGCACCTCGTCGAGGACGAGCAGGGTGCCGGTGGCGCGGGTGATCTCCCGGGCCGCCCTGAGGTAGCCGTCGCCGGGCGTCACGACGCCGTTCTCGCCCTGGATGGGCTCGATGATGACGAAGGCCGTCTCTTCGGTGACGGCCGCGCGGAGTGCGTCGGCATCCCCGTACGGGACATGCCTGACGTCGCCAGGGAGCGGGGTGAAGCCGTCCTGTTTGCCCGCCTGGCCGGTGAGGGCGAGGGCGCCCATCGTGCGGCCGTGGAAGCCGCCGGTGGTGGCGACCATGTGGTTTCGGCCGGTGAGCCGGCCGATCTTGAACACGGCCTCGTTGGCCTCGGCGCCCGAGTTGCAGAAGAAGACGGCGCCGTCCCGGCCGAAGAGCTGGAGCAGCCGCTCGGCGAGGGCGACGGGCGGCTCGGCGACGAAGAGGTTCGAGACGTGGCCGAGGGAGGCGATCTGGGTGCTGACCGCTTCGACGACCGCGGGGTGGGCGTGACCGAGCGCGTTGACCGCGATGCCGCCGACGAAGTCCAGGTAGTCCTTGCCGTCGGCGTCCCACAGCCGGGCGCCCGCGCCCTTGACCAGGGGCAGGCGCGGGGTGCCGTAGTTGTTCATCAGGGCGCCCTGCCAGCGTGTGGTCAGCGCTGCGTTCTTGGCGTGCTCGCTCATCCCTCGGTCTCCCCCTCCGCGTCGGGCACGACCATCGTGCCGATGCCTTCGTCCGTGAAGATCTCCAGCAGGATCGAGTGCTGGACCCGGCCGTCGATGACGCGGGCGGTGTGCACGCCGTTGCGCACGGCGTACAGGCAGCCCTCCATCTTCGGCACCATGCCGCTCGCCAGGTCGGGGAGCAGCTTCTCGAGTTCGGTGGCGGTGAGCCGGCTGATGACCTCGTCGGAGTGCGGCCAGTCCTCGTAGAGGCCCTCGACGTCGGTCAGGACCATCAGCGTCTCGGCGTCCAGCGCAGCAGCGAGTGCCGCAGCCGCCGTATCAGCATTGACGTTGTAGACATGGTGGTCGTCCTGGGAGCGGGCGATCGAGGAGACGACCGGGATGCGGCCGTCGGCGAGCAGGGCCTCGATGGCGCCGGTGTCGATCTCGGTGATCTCGCCGACGCGGCCGATGTCGACCAACTCGCCCTCGATGCGGGGCTGGTGCTTGGTGGCGGTGATGGTGTGCGCGTCCTCGCCGGTGAGGCCGACGGCGAGCGGGCCGTGCTGGTTGAGCAGGCCGACCAGCTCGCGCTGGACCTGTCCGGCGAGCACCATCCGTACGACGTCCATGGCGTCCTCGGTGGTGACGCGCAGGCCCGCCTTGAACTCGCTGACGATGCCGTGCCGGTCGAGGGCCTTGCTGATCTGCGGGCCGCCGCCGTGCACGACGACGGGCTTGAGCCCGGCGTGGTGCAGGAAGACGACGTCCTGGGCGAAGGCGGCCTTCAGTTCCTCGTCCACCATCGCGTTCCCGCCGAACTTGATGACGACGGTCTTGCCGTGGTGGCGGGTCAGCCAGGGCAGCGCCTCGATGAGCGTGCGGGCCTTGGGGAGCGCGGTGTGCTTCCGCGCGGTGGGCTGATGGTGGCTCGGGCTGTCGCTCATGAGGAGTACGCGCTGTTCTCGTGGACGTAGTCGGCGGTCAGGTCGTTCGTCCAGATGGTGGCCGTCTCGGTGCCGGCCGCGAGGTCGGCGGTGACGGTGACCTCGCGGAAGCGCATGTCGACCTTGTCGCGGTCCTCGCCGACGCCGCCGTTCTTGCAGACCCATACGCCGTTGATCGCGACATTGAGACGGTCGGGTTCGAAGGCGGCCCTGGTCGTGCCGATGGCGGACAGGACGCGGCCCCAGTTGGGGTCTTCGCCGTGGATGGCGCACTTGAGGAGGTTGTTGCGGGCGATGGAGCGGCCCACCTCGACGGCGTCCTCCTCGCTCGCCGCGTTGACCACCTCGACCTTGATGTCCTTGCTTGCGCCCTCGGCGTCGCCGATGAGCTGGCGGCCGAGGTCGTCGCAGACGGCACGGACGGCTTCCGCGAACTCGGCGTAGCCGGGGGCGACCTGGGAGGCGCCGGAGGCGAGCAGCAGCACCGTGTCGTTGGTGGACATGCAGCCGTCGGAGTCGACCCGGTCGAAGGTGAGGCGGGTGGCGTCGCGCAGCGCCTTGTCCAGGACCTCGCTGTCGAGGTCGGCGTCGGTGGTGAGGACGACGAGCATCGTGGCGAGGCCGGGGGCGAGCATGCCCGCGCCCTTGGCCATGCCGCCGACGGTCCAGCCGTCTCCCTCGTACACGGCGGTCTTGTGCACCGTGTCGGTGGTCTTGATGGCGATGGCGGCCTTCTCGCCGCCGTGCTCGGAGAGCTTGCCCGCGGCGATGTCGATGCCGGGGAGCAGCTTGTCCATGGGGAGCAGGACGCCGATGAGCCCGGTGGAGGCGACGGCGACCTCTCCCGCGTTCAGGTCGAGGACCTCGGCGGTCTTCTCCGCGGTGGCGTGCGTGTCCTGGAAGCCCTTCGGCCCCGTACAGGCGTTGGCACCGCCGGAGTTGAGGACGACGGCCGAGACGAGGCCGCCCTTGAGGACCTGCTCGGACCAGAGGACGGGGGCGGCCTTGACGCGGTTGGAGGTGAAGACGCCCGCGGCGGCCAGGCGGGGGCCGCGGTTGACCACGAGGGCCAGGTCCGGGTTCCCGCTCTCCTTGATCCCGGCGGCGATGCCCGCGGCCTGGAATCCCTTGGCTGCCGTCACACTCACGGCGCGACTCCGATCGTCGTAAGCCCGGTGGTCTCGTCGAGCCCCAGGGCGATGTTCATGGACTGCAGGGCGCCGCCGGCGGTGCCCTTGGTGAGGTTGTCGATGGCGCCGATGACGAGGACACGGCCGGCCGCCTCGTCGTACGCGACCTGGATCTGCACGGCGTTCGACCCGTGCACGGCGGCCGTGGCGGGCCACTGCCCCTCGGGGAGCAGCTCCACGAACGGCTCGTCGGCGTAGGCCTTCTCGTACGCTGCGCGGACCGTCTCGGCGGTGACGCCGCCCCTGGCCTTCGCGCTGCACGTGGCGAGGATGCCGCGCGGCATCGGCGCGAGCGTCGGCGTGAAGGAGACGGTGACCCGCTCCCCCGCCGCCGCGCTGAGGTTCTGGATCATCTCGGGGGTGTGCCGGTGCCCGCCGCCGACGCCGTAGGGCGTCATGTTGCCCATGACCTCGCTGCCGAGGAGGTGGGGCTTGGCCGCCTTGCCCGCGCCCGAGGTCCCGGACGCGGCGACGACGACGGCCTCGCTCTCGACGAGCCCGGCCGCGTACGCGGGGAACAGGGCGAGGGAGACGGCGGTCGGATAGCAGCCGGGGACCGCGATGCGCTTGGTCCCTGCCAGCGCGGTGCGGGCGCCCGGCAGCTCGGGCAGGCCGTAGGGCCAGGTCCCGGCGTGCGGGCTGCCGTAGAACTTCTCCCAGTCCGCCGCGTCCTTCAGCCGGAAGTCGGCGCCCATGTCGACGACGAGGACGTCCGGGCCGAGCTGCTCGGCGACGGCGGCGGACTGTCCGTGCGGCAGAGCGAGGAAGACGACGTCGTGCCCGGCCAGCACCTCGGCGGTGGTCTCCTGGAGGACGCGGTCGGCGAGGGGGCGCAGGTGGGGCTGGAGGGAACCCAGCCGCTGTCCCGCGTTCGAGTTGCCCGTCAGGGCACCGATCTCCACCTCGGGGTGGGCGAGCAGCAGGCGCAATACTTCGCCGCCCGCGTACCCACTCGCTCCCGCCACTGCAGCGCGTACCGCCATGGAACCCTCCTCCTTGATGGCATGACTATACGTCGCGCTGCACGTTTATGCAATCAACAGGATGATCGCGGACCCGGCAGGGAAAGACCCGGCAGGGAGAGAATGGGAGCGGGCCGAACCGGCCCGCTTGGCGTTTCGTACGGGAGTGATGGGTGTGAGGGGCGCATTCCGGCCGGTCTCCGATGTGCTGGCGTTCCTGGCCGGGGACTGGCGCGTGGAGCGGACCGTGCGGGATCTCGCCGACGACGCGACCGGCGCGTTCACCGGCACCACGGCGTTCACGGCGGAGGACGGCGGCGGGCTGCTGCACTTCGAGTCCGGCACGTTCGAGTGGCGCGGCGTCGCACGGCCCGCCGAGCGGACGCTGCGCTACCTGCCGGGCGAGACACCCGGCACGGCCGTCGTCCACTTCTCCGACAGCCGCTTCTTCCACGGCCTCGACCTGCGCGACGGCCGCCACATCGCCGACCACCCCTGCTCGGCCGATCTCTACCGGGGCGAGTTCGAGGTGTACGACGACGACAGCTGGCGGACGGTGTGGCGGGTGCGCGGCCCGGCGAAGGACCTCGTCCTCACCACTGACTACCGCAGGCTGCCGCAAGGCGCCGCACCCCTTCGGTGATCTCCGCCGCCCCCGCCACCGCCACGAAGCTCAGCCGCAGGTACGGGGCCGGCGGCTCGGCCGCGAAGTACGGGCGCCCCGGGGCCACCGCGACGCCCGCCCGCAGGGCGCCCGCGGCGAGCCCGCGCTCGTCGGTGCCGTCGGGAAGGCGGGCCCACAGGTGGTAGCCGCCGACCGGGACGTGGTCCACGACAAGGTCGGGCAGGCGGGCGGCCAGTGCGGCGGCGAGCGTGTCCCTGCGGCCCCGCAACTCCCGTGCCACGGTGCGCAGATGACGCGGCCAGGCCGGTGAGCCGACGAGTTCGAGCGTGGCCTCCTGCAAGGGGCGCGGCACGAAGAAGTGGTCGACGACCTGGATGGCGCGCAGCCGCTCCAGGACGGGGCCGCGCGCGGCGAGGCAGCCGATGCGCAGGCTCGGCGAGGTCGCCTTGGTGAGCGAGCAGACGTGCACGACGACACCGTCCGGGTCGTCGCTCGCCAGCGGGCGCGGCAGCGGCCCCGCGTCCTCGTGCACGAGGCGGCGCACGAAGTCGTCCTCGACGACGAACGCCCCGGCCTCGCGCGCGATGCGCAGCACCTCGGGGCGCCGCTCGGCGCTGAGCACCGCCCCCGTGGGGTTCTGGAACAGCGGCTGGCACACGAACAGCCGGGCGCCGCTGGCCCGGAACGCCTGCGCCAGCAGCTCGGGGCGGACGCCGTCCCGGTCGACGGGGACGGGGACGGGGCGCAGGCCCGCCGCGCGCGCGAGCGCCAGCATCCCGGGGTAGGTGGGCGACTCGACGAGGACGGGGGCGCCGGGCGGGGCGAGCGCCCGCAACGCGGTGGCCAGGGCGGACTGGCCGCCCGAGGTGACCAGGGTCTCGGCGCCGGTGACGGCGCCGCCGATGCCGCGCGCGAACCAGTCCCGCAGCTCGGGCACGCCGTCGATGGGCGGCCGGTTCCAGGCGCCGGGGCGGCGCCCCGCACGGGCGAGCGCGGCGGACATCGCGCCGACCGGTTGCAGCGCCTCGTGCAGATAGCCGCCGTTGAACTCGATGACGCCGGGCTGCGCCGCGGCCAGCGTGGCCAGCACCCCGGAGGCGTCCACCGAGCGCGGCACCGCTTCGGCCGCGGAGTCGGCGCTGAGGGCCACCTCCTGCCAGGACGTGTTGCCCACGGGGGCGGTGGCGCGCGGGGCGGCCCTGAAGGCTCCCGCGCCCGGCCGGGTCACCACGAGCCCTTCCCCGGCGAGCTGCGCGAGCGCGCGGGAGACGGTCACCGGGCTGACCCGGAACCGGTCGACGAGCGCCCGGCTCGACGGCAGCTTCTCACCCTCTGAGTAGCGGTTCAGCTCGTCCCGCAGCTGTTTCGCCAGTTCATTCACGCTGCTACGCTCGTGCATGAGGACACAGAATAGCGCTACCGACGTTTCACCGATAGCGGTCACCGCTCCCGCGCCTCCACGGCCCGCCGCGTCCGGCACGGCGCTGGCCGCGCTCGGCGTCCTCGCCTTCTCGCTCACCTTTCCCGCCACCGCCTGGGGCCTCGAAGGGTTCGGTCCGTGGTCGCTGGTGGCCGTCCGCAGCGTGCTCGCGGCGCTCATCGCGGGATGCGGTCTGCTCGTCCTGCGCGTTCCCGTACCGGCCCGGCGGCACTGGCCGGGGCTTGCCGTCGTCGGCGCCGGCGTGGTCCTGGGCTTCCCCATCCTGACGACGCTGGCCCTCCAGTCGGCGACGACCGCGCACTCGGCGGTCGTCGTGGGCCTGCTGCCGCTGACCACGGCCGTGTTCTCCTCGCTGCGCACCGGGGCCCGGCCCTCCCGCGCCTTCTGGATCGCGGCCTGCGCGGGCGCGGCGGCGGTGATCGCGTTCACCGTGCAGCAGAGCGGGGGCGCCCTCACCCGGGCCGACCTGTACCTGTTCGGCGCGCTGCTGATCTGCGCGGCCGGATACACCGAGGGCGGCCGGCTCGCCTCGGCCATGCCCGGCTGGCAGGTCATCGCGTGGGCGCTCGTCCTGTGCCTGCCGCCGGCCGTGGCGGGTACGGCGGTAGCGCTGGCGTCCGAGCCGGTCCGGCTCACCGGGCACGCGGTCGCGGGCCTGCTGTGGGTGGCGGCGGGCTCGCAGTTCCTCGGCCTCGTCGTCTGGTACAAGGGCATGAGCCTGATCGGCATCGCGAAGGCCAGCCAGCTCCAGCTCGCGCAGCCCCTGCTGACGCTCGTGTGGTCGGTGCTCCTGCTCGGCGAGTCGCTGACCATCGCGGCGCCGCTCACCGCCGTCGCGGTCCTGGTCTGTATCGCGGTGACCCAGCGCGCCCGCGGCTGACCGAACGACCGGGGTCCCAACTCCCCTGTCCCGCCGTAGACTTGGCGCACCATACGGGCACGGCGAGGAGGTCACTCCTGATGCACGCAACCGTGGGCGACCGGCTGCTCATGCGCGGCCGGATCGTCGGTCAGCACAACCGGGTCGCACAGATCGTCGAGGTCCTCGGCGCCGACGGCGGTCCCCCGTTCCGCGTCCGCTTCGAGGACGGCCACGAGGCCATCATGTCCCCGGGCCCGGACGCGGTGGTCCAGCCGGTCACCGGCCGCAAGGAGTGAGCCGGAGCCGGGTCTGGCCGGATCCGGCCACCGGAGAACCGGCCACCGGAGATCCGGCCGGAGGAGATCCGGCCGGAGGAGAACCGGCCGGAGGCCACCGGCCCTAGAACCGGCCGTAATGGTCCGCGACGGCCCGGGCCAGGGCGCCGTTCCGGTCCTGGCCGACCTCCTTCGCGGAGAAGTAGACGTGCCCCCGCACCTCGGGGAACCGCCCCGCGAAGGTGAGGTGCCGCGACAGCTCCGCGGGGTCCTGCCAGGCCGCGGGCTGGGCCGGGTCGCCCGCCTTGTAGAGGGCCTCGCCGATGTAGAGGCCGACGTCGGTGCCGCGTACGGTCTCCGCCCACCAGGGCACGAGCTTCGCGTAGTCGGCGGCGGGGAAGCCGATGTTCCAGTACACCTGCGGCACCACATGGTCGATCCAGCCCTCGCGCACCCACTTACGGGTGTCCGCGTGCAGGTCGTCGTAGGTCTGCACGCCCGCCGTGGTGTCCGAGCCCTCCGGGTCGGTGGCCCGGTTGCGCCACACCCCGAAGGGGCTGATCCCGAACCGGGTCCCGGGCCGCGCCTTGCGGATGCGGCGGGACATCTCCCGCACCAGGCGGTCGATGTTGTCGCGCCGCCAGGCGGCCCGGTCCGCGAACTTTCCGCCGTACCGCGCGTACGCCGCGTCGTCGTCGAACGTCTGGCCCGCGACCGGATAGGGGTAGAAGTAGTCGTCGAAGTGGACGGCGTCGATGTCGTACTTCGTGACCGCGTCGAGCATGGCGTCCTGCACGAACCGCCGGACGTCGGGCAGCCCCGGGTTGTAGTACAGCTTCCCGCCGTACGGGACGACCCAGTCGGGGTGGACGCGCGCCGGGTGCGTTGCGACGAGGCGGCCGGGATCGGTGTGGTTGGCGACGCGGTACGGGTTGAACCAGGCGTGCAGCTGGAGGCCGCGGCGGTGGGCCTCGCGCACGGCGGTGCCGAGCGGGTCCCAGCCGGGGTCCTCGCCCTGGACGCCGGTGAGCACCTGGGACCACGGCTCGTGGCGGGAGGGCCACAGCGCGTCGGCGGTGGGCCGCACCTGGAAGATCACCGCGTTCAGCTTGCGGCGGACCGCCGTGTCCAGGTGGGCGAGCAGCTCGGCGCGCTGTGCGTCCGCGCTCAGCCCGGGGCGCGAGGGCCAGTCCCGGTTGGCGACGGTGGCCAGCCACATCCCGCGCATGTCGTGCCGGGGGCGGTGGTGGTGGCCGCTGCCCGCCACGGCGTCACCGGCGGTCAGCCCGGCCAGTGCGAGTCCGGCGCCGAGAGCGAAGGCGCGGCGTGAGATACGTCCCATGGTTCCCCCCGATGTCGTGTGTCACGGTAGTCCCTGGATGAACAGGCGTTAACCCGGGCTCCACCCGCCCCGGACGTACGGGGTAACGTGCAGCTCCGAAAGGCCCGGGGGGATTCTGCCTGCCGGCGGCCCCGGACGAAACAGCGAAAGGCACGAGGTGACGGACGTCTTGACTGACATCACACGCGTGGGCGTGGTGGGCTGTGGCCAGATGGGGGCCGGCATCGCCGAGGTGTGCGCCCGCAGCGGCCTGGACGTGATGGTGGCCGAGACCACCGGCGAGGCCCTGGAGATCGGTCGGACCCGGCTGCTCAACTCGCTCGCCAAGGCGGCCGAGCGCGGCAAGATCACCGAGGCCGAGCTGGCGGAGACGCAGGAGCGGCTCACCTTCACCACGGACCTCGGCGAGTTCGCCGACCGTGACCTCGTCATCGAGGCCGTCGTGGAGAACGAGCAGGTCAAGACGGAGATCTTCCAGGTCCTCGACCAGGTCGTGACCCGCCCCGACGCGATCCTCGCCTCGAACACCTCGTCCATCCCGCTGGTGAAGCTGGCCGTGGCGACGTCGCGGCCCGACCACGTGATCGGCATCCACTTCTTCAACCCGGCGCCCGTCCAGAAGCTCGTCGAGCTGATCCCGGCGCTCACCACCTCCGAGGGCACCATCAGCCGCGCCCAGGTCCTGGTGGAGAAGATCCTCGGCAAGCACGCGATCCGCGCCCAGGACCGCTCGGGCTTCGTGGTGAACGCGCTGCTCGTGCCGTACCTGCTCTCCTCCATCCGGATGTTCGAGTCCGGCATCGCCAGCCGCGAGGACATCGACAACGGCATGGAGCTGGGCTGCGCCCACCCGATGGGCCCGCTCAAGCTCTCCGACCTGATCGGGCTCGACACCATCGCCTCGATCGCGGACTCGATGTACGCCGAGTACAAGGAGCCGCTGTACGCCGCTCCGCCGCTGCTGCAGCGGATGGTCGACGCGGGCAGGCTCGGCCGCAAGACCGGTTCGGGGTTCTACACCTACGGCTGATCACGCGGGAGCCCGAACACACTCCGTGTTCGTCAGTGGGCCCGGTGCTCTTCGGAGCACCGGGCCCATTGCGTTCGCACGGGGAGTGCGAGGGTGACTCGCATATGCCTTTCGCACACGCTGTCGCCGTGCCCACCAGGCGAGTTCACTTCTGTTGCGTACATCAGGGATGGGACCGCTACAGAAAGGAGCGGATCAGTGACCACCGACCCGGAGTATTCCGTGGTCCCGGAGGAACTCGCTGAGTTACGCCGTGTCTTCGAGGTAGGTCTGACTCGGATCGACGGCCAACTCACCCTTCTCGCTCACCGTGACGACCAGACCGTCAAGGATCAGGACGATCTGAGTTCACGGATCAGCGCGTTGGAGCACACCCGATGGCCTCTGCCCGCGGTCGCCGCCTTGACGGCGATCGGAGCCCTGGCCATCGCGATTTGGCAGGCGGTCGGGCATTAGCGCGCGGGAGGCGCTAGCCGAGCCGGAGATGGTGCAGGAGCAGTAACGCGGCCGCCATGTTGGCGGCCGGGACCTCTCCACGAGCGATCATGTCGGGGACGAGCTT
This sequence comes from Streptomyces sp. SGAir0957, assembly GCF_043523415.1. Lineage (NCBI taxonomy): Bacteria > Bacillati > Actinomycetota > Actinomycetes > Kitasatosporales > Streptomycetaceae > Streptomyces > Streptomyces sp. SGAir0957. The sequence goes on along the minus strand of NZ_CP027293.1, from coordinate 6,774,340 downwards.
GAGTGGGACCCATTCCCTGCGGTCCGATTCGAAGTCGTCCTGGGGGTGGCCGAGGTATGTTCCCTCGTCGGTCCAGTAGATGTGGTGCCGGGCGTCCGTGAGTCCGTTGGACGGTTCGACGCTCATCAGGTGCCGCAGAGGTCCTGGTCGCCAGCCGGTCTCCTCCTCCAGCTCTCGCGCGGCCGCCTCCGCGATGTCCTCGCCGTCCTCGACGACACCCGCGGCCAGTTCCCACCCCCAGCTGTCGGTGATGAAACGGTGCCGCCACAGCAGCAGCACCTCGTTGGCCTCGTTCACCACCGTCGCCACCGCCACCGGGCGCAGCCGGATGAGGAAGTGGTCGAGGTGTCGGCCGTCCGGGAGTTCGACGTCCGCCAGATTGACGGTGAACCACCGGTTTTCATACACAGTTTGTTCGTTTTGTTTCGTCCACTGCACGGTTCTGCCACCTTCCGCCGAGTTGCTGGCAATATCGCAGCAGTAGCGGAACCGGGCTCCCCGGTAAGGGCTCAGAGGGGTACGCGCAGCGCTCCGTCGATCAGTTCGGCGGCCTCGGCCGTGCCGGCGCAGCCGCTGCGCATGAGGTGCTCGCGGACCATCCGGAGTCTGTCGCGCAGGCGCTGGGACTCCATCCCCCGCGCGGCCTCGGCCATCTCCACGGCGGTGGCGACGGCCTGCTCGGTGTTGCCCTGTCTGAGCTGGATCTGGCTGAGCACCGCGAGCCGGTGGACCCGGCCGCGGTCGTGGGCCGGGGTGTGCACGGCCTCGGTGGCGTGCTCCCGGGCGCCCGCGTAGTCGCCGAGGCTCAACAACGCCTCCGCGACCTGCACGTTGACGAAGCCGGGCTGGACGTAACCCGTCTCGTCCGGTTCGTGCCCCCGCCGGATCCGGTCGGCGGCGGACTCGGCACGCCGGATGCACTCCAGGGCGCTCGTACCGTCGCCGAGGTGGGCGTACGCCTTCGCCTGCATGGCATACAGATCCGAGGCGAGCGCCGGGGTGATGTGCCGCCCGGCGGCGCGCAGCGCGGCCTCGGCGAAGGCGACGGCCTGCCGGTGCTCGCGCATGTGCAGCGACTGGTTCACCAGGAGCGCTATGACGTACGCCCCGAGCCCCCGGTCCCCGCTCGCCTTCGCGAGCCGCAGCGCCTGGTGGAAGTAGCGCTGGGCCAGGCCGTGCGCGTCGGAGTCGTAGGCGCAGATGCCCGCGATGGCGACGAGTCCGCCGGTGGCGCGGTGCAACTGGCGCCCGGTGGCGTCGGTGTAGCTGCCGCGCAGCAGCGGCGCGGCCTCCGTGTTGAGGAAGCCGACGATGCGGGTGCGCGTCGCGATCCCGCCCGCCTTGCGGTACATCTGCTCGTAGTGCGTACGGGCCGAGCGCATCATCTCGATGTCGGCGGGGCTGACGACATGGCGCCCGCCGCGCGAGACGTCGGTGTCCTCCGGCGGGTTCTCCCACTCCCACACGGGCATGACGGCGGGCGTGCCGGTGACGGCCGGGGCGTCGAGGATGTGCCGGCGCTGCTGTTCGTCGGAGCGCCACACCGCGGTGGCCCGCTCCACGAAGCCGGAGAGCGTGGAGGCGTGCGGGGCGGCCGGTTCGCCGGGGATGCCGAGGCCGATGTCGTCGAGGGTGACGGGGCGCTGGAGGCGCGCGCTGAGCACCTCGCAGATCAGGTCGGGGACCTGGCCCCGCGGGCGCTGGCCCTTCAGCCAGCGGGCGACGGCGGTGTGCTCGTAGCGCAACGCCAGGTTACGGGCGCGGCCCGCGTGGTTCACGTGCGCCGCGAGGCCCGCGTGCGAGATTCCGGCCTCGTCGAGTATGGCGTCGAGCAGGGTGTTGGGCTGCATGGATGCCCTCCGTGGGCTCGTTGCTGCCAGCCTAGCCCGGGTCCGTTCGCACGGGGTGTGAACGGAATGCCCAACTCCGGGGCCTCTGCACTCTGTTCCGGCCCGCCGTCTCCCGCTTGACTGAACTGCCTCGTAAGAGGCCGACCGGGCCGTCGGCTCCCCCTCGAATGCAGACGGCGGTCCGATCCCGTGCCGTCCGCCCGCTCGCCTGCCCACAACTCCGCGGCGGGCGGACGGCGCCGGCGGCGCCGCCGGTTTCAGTGCACCCGCTGGGCGGCGCGGCCGAGAAGCTCGGTGTGCTGGACGGGGACGCGTCCGCGGTCGTTGCGCAGGACGAGCAGGGCCGCGTCGTCACCGGGCGGCCCGCCCGCGTGGCCGAGGAGTCGGCCGTACACGGCGCGGATGACGGCCTCCGGCACGATCACCTTGCGGCGGCGGACCGCGGCGCACAGCTCCTCCTGCAGCGGGAAGAACCGGCCGTGGGCGTCCCGGGCGTCCTCGATGCCGTCGGTGTGCAGAAGAAGCCCCTCCCCCGGCGCGATCCGACCGCACCGCACGGGCGCGGCGTCCGCGGGCAGCGGGAACATGCCGACCGGCGGCATCGGCTCGCCGCCGGTCAGGGGCTCGGCGCAGCGCGCGGCGCGCGGGCGCAGCAGGTACGGCCAGGGGTGCCCGCAGTTGAGGGCGTACACGGTGCCGTCCTGCCGGATCTCCAGGAGCAGGACGGTCACGAACTCCTCGGAGAGCGGGCAGTCGGTCTTCCCGGCCGGGGCGGCCGGATGTTCGTCGCCCGCGTGCCGGCGCAGATGGCGGCCGTGGGCCCGCTCCAACCGCCGCAGCACCCCGACGAGTTCGGCCTCGTCGTGGGCGGCTTCGCGGAAGCTGCCGAGGACGGCGCCGACCCCGGCGAGCGCGCTCAGCCCGTGGCCGCGGACGTCACCCATGACCACCCGGACGCCGTGGTCGGTGGAGACGACGTCGTACAGGTCGCCGCCGATGCTGGCGGCGGGGTCGGCGGAGAGCTGCCCGGCGGCGAGCGCGAACCCGTCGAGCCGCGCGGGCAGCGGCCGCAGGAGCACGGACTGGGCGGCGCCCGCGACGGCCTTGACGTCCCGCAGCTCCCGCAGCAGCCCCTGCCGTACGTGGAGGACGAGCCCGCTGCCGACCAGGAAGAAGACGGCGCTGCTGACGATCCGCGCGCCGAGGCTGTGCTGCTGGGCGAGCGGGCAGGTCAGCTCCCAGGTGACGGCGGCGCCGCCCCAGAGCGTCGGCAGACCGAGGAGCGCGGCGCGCCGCAGCCGGGCCCGGAAGGCGGTGCGGGTGGGCGCCCTGGTCCTGTTCCGCATCATCATGCCGGCGGCCCCCTCGGCCCGGTGCGAGCGCGCGCCGGACGGCCCGGCGGCGGTTCCACAACGCCTGCCCCCGATCCGGTCGCCTCATGGGAGGTCGTCACCCGAACGAGTGAGGGGCGCACCCGGTGGTCCCGGATGCGCCCCTCATCAGCGCTGTGCTCGCCCCGCTTACGCGCCGCGCAGCACCGCGCCCGTCGCCTCGGCCGCCCGCGCGACCGCCGCGTCACGGGCCGCGCTGGCCTCGTCGACCGTCAGGGTGCGGTCGGCGGCACGGAAGCGCAGCGCGTAGGCCAGGGACTTCTTGCCCTCGCCGAGCTGCTCCGCGTTCTCGTACACGTCGAACAGGCGCAGCGACTCCAGGAGTTCACCGGCGCCCGCGCGCAGCGCGTCCTCCACGGCCTTGGCCGGGACGTCCTTGTCGACGACGAGCGCGACGTCCTGGGTGGCGACGGGGAACGTCGAGATCCGCGGCGCCTGCACGACACCGGCGCCGGCCTGCTCGACGAGGTCGAGGTTCAGCTCCATGGCGCTGGTGCGGGCGGGCAGGCCGAGCGCCTTGACGACGCGCGGGTGCAGCTCACCGGCGTGCCCGACGAGCGTCTTGGCGCCGTCGAGCGTGACGTACAGGGCGGCGCACCGGCCGGGGTGCCACGGCCCGTACTGGCCCTGCTCCACGACGAGTTCGGCGCCCGCCTCGTGGGCGACGACGCGCGCCGCCTCGACGGCGTCGGCCCAGATCGACGGGGTGCCCTTGCCCCACCAGCCGGTCTGCTCACGGGCGCCCGCGAGGACGACCGCGGCGTGCCGGGGCTGGTGCGGGAGCGCGGCCGTCAGCGAGGCGATCTCGTCCTCGGTGGGCCGCCGGTCCACGGGCAGGCGCGTCGCGATACGCAGCTCTTCCCGCGGGTGGAAGACGAGGCCGGTCTCGAAGAGAGCCAGGTCGTGGTTGCCGCGCCCGTCGTTGCGGCGCAGCGCGGACAGGAGGCCCGGGAGCAGCGTCGTACGGAGGGCGGGCTCCTCGTCGGAGAGCGGGTTGACGAGGGTGACGACGCGGCGCTTCGGGTCGTCCTTCTCCAGACCGAGCTGGTCGAGGACGGCCTCGCCGATGAACGGGTAGTTCGGCGCCTCCACGTATCCGGCGCCCGCGAGGACGCGGCCGACGCGGCGGTGCAGACGCTGGCGCTCGGTCAGGCCGCGGCCCGCCGGGGGCTTCGGCAGCGTGGAGGGCAGGTTCTCGTATCCCTCCAGGCGGATGACCTCTTCGGCCAGGTCGTTCGGGTCGGTCAGGTCGGGGCGCCAGGACGGCACGGTGACCGTGAGGGCGTCCTGCCCGTAGACGTCGCAGCCGACCTCCTGGAGGCGGCGCACCACGGTCTCGCGGCCGTAGGCGACACCCGCGACCTTGTCCGGGTGGTCGGCCGGGATGGTGATGGTGCGCGGCGCGCCCGGCGCGATGACCTCGGTGACGCCCTGCTCGGCGGTGCCGCCCGCGAGCAGCACGAGCAGGTCGACGACGCGCTGCGCCGCGGCGGCCGTGGCCTGCGGGTCGGTGCCGCGCTCGAAGCGCTTGGACGCCTCGGAGGACAGCTTGTGGCGGCGCGAGGCGCGGGCGATGGTCAGCGCGTCGAAGTGCGCGGCCTCGATGACGACGTCGGTGGTCCCGGCGCCCTCCTCGTGGTCGCCGATCTCCGTGTTGGCGCCGCCCATGACACCGGCGAGGCCGATCGGACCGCGGTCGTCGGTGATGACCAGGTCCTCGGCGTCGAGGGTGCGCTCGGCGCCGTCGAGGGTCCTGAGCTTCTCGCCGGGCAGCGCGCGGCGCACGCCGATCGCGCCCTGGATGAGCGAGCGGTCGTAGGCGTGCAGCGGCTGGCCGAGCTCCAGCATCACGTAGTTCGTGACGTCGACGGCGAGCGAGATCGGGCGCATGCCCGCCTTCTGCAGGCGGCGCTGGAGCCAGATCGGCGAGCGGGCCTCGGGGCTGAGCCCGGTGACCGTGCGGGCGGTGAAGCGGTCGCAGGCCATCGGGTCGGCGACGCGGACCGGGTAGCCGTGCGCGTTCGGCGCGGGCACGTCCAGGAGCGCCGGGTCGCGCAGCGGGAGCCCGTAGGCGGTGGCGGTCTCGCGGGCGATGCCGCGCAGGGAGAGGCAGTAGCCGCGGTCGGGGGTGACGGCGATGTCGAGCACCTCGTCGACGAGCTGGAGCAGCTCGATGGCGTCGGTGCCGGCCTCGTGCTCCGGCGGCAGCACGCTGATGCCGTGCGTGCCGTCGTCGCCCATGCCCAGCTCGTCGGTGGAGCAGATCATGCCGTGCGAGGTCTTGCCGTACGTCTTGCGCGCGGCGATCGCGAAGCCGCCGGGCAGCTCGGCGCCGGGCAGCACGACGACGACCTTGTCGCCGACCTGGAAGTTGCGGGCGCCGCAGACGATCTCCTGCGGCTCGCCGGTGCCGTTGGCGGTGCCGACGTCGACGGTGCAGAAGCGAATGGGCTTCTTGAAGCCTTCGAGCTCCTCGATGGTCAGGACCTGGCCGACGACCAGGGGGCCCTTGAGGTCGGCGCCGAGCTGCTCGACGGTCTCCACCTCAAGGCCTACGCCGACCAGCTTGGTCTGCACGTCACGGCCGGTCTCGGTGGCGGGGAGGTCGACGTACTCCCGCAGCCAGGAAAGCGGGACCCGCATCAGATCTCCATCCCGAACGGCCGGGTGAACCGGACGTCACCCTCGACCATGTCTCGCATGTCTTCGACGTTGTGGCGGAACATCAGCATCCGTTCGATGCCGAACCCGAAGGCGAATCCGCTGTACTTCTCGGGGTCGACGCCGCACGCGGTCAGCACGCGCGGGTTGACCATGCCGCAGCCGCCCAGCTCGATCCAGCCCTCGCTGCCACAGGTGCGGCAGGGACGGTCCGGGTTGCCGACGGACTCGCCGCGGCACACGTAGCAGACCATGTCCATCTCGGCGGACGGCTCGGTGAACGGGAAGTAGTTCGGGCGCAGGCGCGTCTTCATGTCGGCGCCGAAGAGCGCCTTGACCATGTGGTCCAGGGTGCCCTTCAGGTCGGCCATGGTCAGGCCCTCGTCCACCGCGAGCAGCTCGATCTGGTGGAAGACCGGGGTGTGCGTGGCGTCCAGCTCGTCGGTGCGGAAGACCCGCCCCGGGCAGACGACGTAGACGGGCGGCTCGCGGTCGAGCAGCGTGCGGGCCTGCACGGGAGAGGTGTGCGTACGCAGGACGACACCGGACTCGTCGCCCTCGGTGCCCTCGGGGCCCTGGACGAAGAAGGTGTCCTGCATCTGCCGCGCCGGGTGGTCGGGCGTGAAGTTCAGGGCGTCGAAGTTGAACCACTCCGCCTCGACCTCGGGGCCCTCCGCGACCTCGTACCCCATGGAGACGAAGACGTCGGCGACGCGCTCCATCATGGTCGTCAGGGGGTGGCGGGCACCGGCCGGGGTGCGGTCGTAGGGCAGCGTGACGTCCACGGCCTCCTCGACCAGGACGCGCGCGTCGCGCTCTGCCTCCAGCTCGGCCTGGCGGGCGGCGAGGCCCCGGCCGACGGCGGCGCGGGCCTGGCCCACGAGCTTGCCCGCGGCGGCCTTGGCCTGCGGGGGCAGCGCGCCGATCTCGCGGTTGGCGAGCGACAGCGGCGACGTGCCGCCGGTGTGCGCGACCTTGGCCTCCTGAAGCGCCTCGAGCGAGTCCGCGGCGGCGAAGGCGGCGAGCGCCTCGTCCCGCACGCGCTCGATCTCTTCCGGTTTCAGTGCCTCGACCTCGACAGGGTCGTACGACTTGTTCGGTGCCGACATCTCTTCCCGTACTTCCGATTGGCTGGCGGATGGCCCCGTCGGTGACTCGTCGTTCCTGACGCGCCCTGACGTGGAGACGCAATGTGCCAAAGGACGAGTCTAACGGGGGTGACGTGTGTGAATGCGCCCGTGGGGCCGATACCGCTCAGGCGCTCAGATACGCCGGGGCCGCCACGGGCAACGTAAATCGGAAGCGGGCGCCGCCACCGGGCGCCCGGCCGACGGTGATCGTGCCGCCGTGGGCTTCGACGATGCCCTTGACGATGTACAGGCCGAGCCCGGTGCCGCCGCGCTTGCTGCCCCGCCAGAAGCGGGTGAAGACGCGGTTCATGGACTCCTCCGGAATGCCCGGGCCCTCGTCGCTGACGGTGACCGAGGTCGATTCCCTGGCCGTCGTGGAGGGCTCCACGTCAATGGTGACGGTTCCCTCGCCGTGCCGCACCGCGTTTTCCAGCAGGTTGCTCAGCACCTGGTCGACCTTGTCCGGATCGGCCCACAGGTCGGGCAGCGGCTGCCGCACCCGCAGCAGGAACCGGTAGGCGCTCTGCCCCGAGGCGACGTGGGCCTGGATGTGCCGGGAGACGGCGGCCCCGATGTCGACGGGCTGGCGGCGCAGCTCGAGGCGGCCCGAGTCGATGCGGGAGATGTCGAGCAGCTCGGCGATCAGCCGCGTGACCCGGTTCGCGTCGGCGTCGACGGTCTCCAGCATCAGCCGCTTCTGCTCGTCCGTGAACCGCTCCCACTTGGCGAGCAGCGTCGCGGTGAACCCCTTGACGCTGGTCAGCGGGGAGCGCAGCTCGTGGGCGACGATGGCGATCAGCTCGGCGTGGCTGCGCTCGGTGCGGCGCCGGGCCTCGGTGTCGCGGAGCGAGACGACGACGCGGCGGACGGGGCCGGTGGGCCGGGTGCGCACGTAACGGGCGCTGACCAGCACTTCCCGCCCGCCCGGAAGCAGCAGATTGCGTTCGGGCTGCCCCTTGCGCGTGGCGAGCCCGCCGTACGGGTCGGTCAGCTGCCACCAGCGCCGCCCCTCCAGGTCCTCCAGGGGCAGCGCGCGATCGAGGGGCGCTCCGAGGGCGCGGGCGGCGGGGACGGCGGTGATGCGTTCGGCGGCGAGGTTGAAGCAGACGACGCGGCCGCTCTCGTCGGCGACGACGAGTCCGTCGGGCAGGTCGTCGGGGGTCAGGCCGGCTCCGGCGGGACCGGGCGTGAGGGCCCCAGGGGGTGTGCTCACCCCTGCTGTCCTGCTGGTGCGGACCGTCATGTCCCCGTACCCCACCTCTCGAAACGGCGCAGTGGGCCTCGAGTGCGTCACCCTACTAGTCACGAGTGACCGACTACCAGTCACCGCGGACGCCCCTGGGGCTCAGTGGCGGCACCCGCCGGGGGCGCGCTGGGCGCGCGCGGAGGCGTAGAGGCAGACGGCGGCGGCCGTGGCGAGGTTGAGGCTCTCGGCCTTGCCGTGGATGGGGACGCGGACGACGGCGTCGGCAAGGGCGCGGGTCTCCTCGGGCAGCCCCCACGCCTCGTTGCCGAAGACCCAGGCGGTCGGGGTGCCCATGGTGCCCTTGTCCAGCTCGTCGTCGAGGTCGTCCTCGCCCGCTCCGTCGGCGGCGAGGATGCGTACGCCCGCCTCCTTGAGCCGGGCGACGGCCTGCTCGACGGGGACGCCCACGGCGACCGGCAGATGGAACAGGGAGCCGACCGAGGCACGTACGGCCTTGGGGTTGTAGAGGTCGACGGACGCGTCCGTGAGCACGACGGCCTCGGCGCCGGCGGCGTCGGCGCACCGCAGCACGGTCCCGGCGTTCCCGGGGTCGCGTACGTGGGCGAGTACGGCGACGAGCTGGGGCCGGGCGGCGAGGATCTCCTCGAACGGCGTGTCCAGGAAGCGGCAGACCCCGACGAGCCCCTGCGGGGTCACGGTCGTGGAGATGTCGGCGATGACGTCCTCGTCGGCGAGGTGCACCCGGGCGTCGATCGCGCGGGCCTCGGCGACGATGTCGGCGTAGCGCTCGGCGGCGTCGACGGTGGCGAACATCTCGACCAGTGCCCCGTGTGCGGCGGCCTCCCGCACGGCCTGCGGCCCCTCGGCGAGGAACAGCCGCTCCTTCCCCCGGAAGTTCCGCTTGGCCAGCCGCCGAGCGGCGGAGACCCGGGACGACTTGGGAGAGATCAACTCGGGGGCGGCAACCATAAGAACTCACCTGGAACGACGAAGGGGCGCGGGGAACTGCGCGAGCGACCACGACGGTGGCAGAGCCCGCAGAGAACGGACGGGGGCAGACGCACTCGGACCCGCAGGCCAGCTGACCTGCGGGTCCGATTACACCGGCTCAGCGGAGCGTCAGGCCGCAGCCTTGGGCGCGTTGACGTCCGCGGGCAGCGCCTTCTGCGCGACCTCGACGAGCGCCGCGAAGGCGTTCGCGTCGTTGACGGCCAGCTCGGCGAGGATCTTGCGGTCCACCTCGATGTTGGCGGCCTTCAGACCCTGGATGAGGCGGTTGTACGTCATGCCGTTCTGGCGGGCAGCGGCGTTGATGCGCTGGATCCACAGCTGACGGAAGTCGCCCTTGCGCTTCTTGCGGTCGTTGTAGTTGTAGACCAGGGAGTGGGTGACCTGCTCCTTGGCCTTGCGGTACAGACGCGAACGCTGACCGCGGTAGCCGCTGGCCTGCTCGAGGATCGCCCGACGCTTCTTGTGCGCGTTGACTGCGCGCTTGACGCGTGCCACTTGTTAACTCCTTGTAGCGGGGCCGGGGTTGGACTCACCCGACCCGAATTCGAATAGGTCCCGGTTCAGCCGACGTGCGCGGCGCCGAAGCGCCGGCAGGTCACTTGCCGAGAAGCTTCTTGATCTTCGCGGCGTCGCCCGGGGCCATCTCGGCGTTGCCGGTGAGGCGGCGCGTCACGCGGGACGACTTGTGCTCGAGCAGGTGGCGCTTGCCGGCGCGCTCACGGAGCACCTTGCCGGAGCCGGTGATCTTGAAGCGCTTGCTGGCACCGCTGTGCGACTTGTTCTTCGGCATAGCGCCGTTCTCTCCTCGTCAGTGGCGCTCCCGGCCGGTCCGTGCCGTGGGCCCGGACCGGCCGTCTGGGAACGTCAGTTGTCTCAGTTGGTATCCGCGGCGCACAGGCTGTACGCCGTCGGATCATGCCTCGGCAGGTGCCTCGGCGGGGGTTTCGGCGGGCGCCTCGGCGTCCTCGATGACGGCCTCGCCCTCAGCCGCGTTCTGCGACTTACCGGGGTTGGCCTTCGCGTCGGCCTTGCGGGCGGCCTGCGCCTCGCGGGCCTCGGCCATCGCCTCGGTCTTCTTCTTGTGCGGACCGAGGACCATGATCATGTTTCGGCCGTCCTGCTTCGGGTTCGACTCGACGAACCCGAGGTCCTCGACGTCGTTCGCGAGACGCTGGAGCAGTCGGTAGCCGAGCTCCGGCCGGGACTGCTCGCGACCACGGAACATGATCGTGATCTTGACCTTGTCGCCCTGCTTGAGGAACCGGACGACGTGACCCTTCTTGGTGTCATAGTCGTGCGGATCGATCTTCGGCCGGAGCTTCATCTCCTTGATGACCGTGTGCGCCTGGTTCTTGCGCGCCTCACGGGCCTTCATGGCCGACTCGTACTTGAACTTGCCGTAGTCCATGAGCTTGCAGACGGGCGGACGGGCCGTCGCCGCCACCTCGACCAGGTCGAGGTCGTACTCCTGAGCGAGCTCAAGGGCCTTGGCAAGCGGAACAATCCCGACCTGCTCGCCGCTGGGACCGACAAGACGCACTTCGGGAACGCGAATCCGGTCGTTGATGCGGGGCTCGGCGCTGATGGATCCTCCTCGGTTAGCACCACACGACGGCCTGGCGGACCGCCGCGTATCTTCTGATGACTACCAACCGCGCCGACGCACAAAAAATGCCCCGGACGGTACACACGCGGGGCTCCAAGGAAATACCGGAGCACCGCCACGGTGGACCGCGGGGCGCAAACTCGGACGGTTCCATCGTCCGTACGGAACGATGGGGACCGCCTGACCGGTGACCCGCCTCCCGTGAGGGTGGCCGGGTGGGAGATCGGAGCCTCCACTTGTGGGCCGGGTACTCAGGTCGCTCGGTGTGCGAGGACGTGGGTGTCCGGCCGGTCGTTACACAAGGTTAGCAGCTCTCGGGGGGTGGGCCCAACCGGGTGCGCGGACGGCGGTGCGACGTGGGCGGCATATCGTGTGGGGCATGAGTGAGCCCACCCCCGCGGCCTCTTCCGCCGCTGCCCCTGAGACGCCCGACTACGACGCGCTGACCCGCGACATCGCCGAGGTGCCCGCCGTCGAGGTCATCGTGACGGTCGCGGTGAACCTGATGAGCGCCGCCGCGGTGAAGCTGGGCCTGACCGAGGAGGGCGACGCCCACAAGGACCTGGACGAGGCCCGCAAGCTGATCCACGCCCTGGCCGGGCTGCTCGACGGCAGCGCCACCGAGATCAGCTCCTTCCACGCGGCCCCGCTGCGCGACGGCCTGAAGTCGCTCCAGCTGGCGTTCCGCGAGGCGTCGCTCGTCCCGGACGAGCCGGGCCAGGGTCCGGGCGAGAAGTACACGGGGGCCGTGTACGGCTAGGACCGCGGTCCGCCCAGATCTGCCGTAGTCAGGTCTCTCGTAGTCAGATCTGCCGTAGTCAGATCTCCCGTACTCAGATCTCCCGTACTCAGGTCTCGCGTACGAAGAGGGGCTCGCCCTGTGGCGTCGCCTCGGCCGGCAGAAGTGCCAGGTCGAGGCCGCGCACCAGGCGGGCCCTCAGTGTTGTGTCGGCGGCAATGCGCCCGGCCACGGCGCGGGCCGTCGCCGCCGGGTCGGCGCCCGGTGCGAGGACCAGGGCGAGGACGCCGTCCGCCGAGCCGGGGCCCAGGTGGGCGCGGTGCACGGCGGGCTCGGCGGCGACCGCGGCGCGCACGGCGCCGGTGACCGCGGGGTCGGCCAGCGGGTCGGCGGAGGCACGGCCCTCGGCGAGGGCGTAGAGGGCGGCGCCCGTGATCTCGTACGGGACCGGGCCCGCGAGGTCGAGGACGACGGTGTCGGCCTTCTCGTGGGCGGCCGCCTGGAGCGCCTGGTGCAGCGGGACGGCGACCGGCCGCGCCTCCGGGTCCCACAGGGCCAGGGCGTGGGTGGAGGTGAAGGCGGGGAGCGCGGTGCGGCTGCCCGCCTTGAGGGTGGGGACGGCCATGTCGCTGGTCTTCTCGCGGCGCAGCCCGTTCTCGTCCTCCTCGACCTCACCGAGTACCGCGACGACGGGGACCAGGAGGCGGGCCCCCTTCAGCGCCTCAAGGACCGGGCCGTGGGCCGTGCGGTCCTGGGACCAGGCGGTCAGGGCTTCGGCCAGGCGCGGGTCCGCGGTGCCGTCGTCGTCGGAGAAGCCGGGGTCGGGAATGTTCTTGTTCGCCACGTTCACCGACCCTACCGAGCCGCCCGGGGCACATTCTCAGCGGACCCTGAGGTGCGGCTCATGGTCCGCACAGGACGCCGTCGCAGCATCGGGCCCATGTCCCCCACGCCCCACGGGCACCGCGGAGCCGGCCGCGGGCGCCCTCTGCGCCGTGCCGCCGTCGCCTCGGCGGTGCTCCTCGCCGCCACCGCCGGCACTACGGTCTACGTGAAGGCGCAGGCCCACGACGCGGCCGCGCTCGTCTCCAGGGTCTCGACCGGCTCGACGGCCTCGACGCCCACCCCTGAGAGGAGCCCCGTGGACCAGGACGCCAAGCTCGCCGAGGCCGTCCGCGCGGTGGCCGCCGGGCACGAGGGCGCGGTCTCCGTCGCCGTGCTCGACGTGGCGGGCGGTACGAGCGCCGCGTACACGCCCGGCGACGGGACGACGTACGACACGGCGAGCATCGTGAAGGTCGACGTGCTCGCCGCGCTGCTGTTGAAGGCGCAGGACGACGGCCGGACGCCGACCGCCCAGGAGAAGGCGTACGCCGCCGCGATGATCGAGCGCAGCGACAACGACGCGACGACGGCCCTGTGGAAGACCATCGGCGGCGCGGACGGGCTCGACGCGGCGAACGAACGCCTCGGCCTCACCGCGACCGCCGGTGGCGACGGGCCGCTGTGGGGGCTGACCCAGACCACGGCCGCCGACCAGCTCGTCCTGCTCAGGCAGGTGTTCGGCGTCGGCGGCTCGGCACTGAGCGCGGCGTCGCGCGCGTACGTCCAGGAGCTGATGGGGAACGTCGAGGCCGATCAGGCGTGGGGCGTCTCCGCCGCGGCCTCGTCCGGGACCGCCGCCGAGCTGAAGAACGGCTGGCTGCGGCGGTCCACCACCGAGCTGTGGGTGATCAACAGCGTCGGGCGGGTGAGCGTGGCCGGGAAGCGGTACCTGGTCGCGGTGGTGTCGAACGGCAGCACCACCAAGGACGACGGGATCTCACTGGTGGAGGACGTGGCGAAGGCGGCGGTGAAGGCCGTCGGCGACGGTGGGTGAAGCCGCAGGACCCGGGGCCCGGCGAGGCGGCCGGTCAGCGGCGGCGGCTCAGGCGGTGGCCCCGCCACAGGTGGAACGCCGCGCCCAGGAGCAGCGCGCCGAGGACATAGGCGACCGGCGCGACCCAGCCCGCCGGTTCGTCGTCGTCCGGGTCGTCCGGGCCGGGGCCGAAGTACTTCTCGCCGTACGCGGCCGAGGTCAGGCCCTGCGGTTGCAGCTTCGCGGCCGCGCCGATCGCGGCGGCCGGGTCGACCATGCCGAAGCCGCGCGAGTCGTCACGGCCCCCGGCCGGCGGGTTCCCCGCCGTGTCCTCCAGGAGCTGCTTGATCTGGGCGGGGCTCAGGCCCGGGTGCGCGGCGCGGACCAGGGCGACGGCGCCCGAGACGAACGCGGAGGCGGCGCTGGTCCCCCACGCCGAGTAGTACTTGCGGTCGGGATCGGCGGTGACGATGCCCCGGCCGGGCGCGGCGACACTGGCGTACCAGCGGCGGGTGGAGAAGTCCGCGCGGTTGCCGTCCGAGTCGACGGCCGTGGCGGAGATGACGCCCGGGTAGGCCGCCGGGTAGGAGATGTGGTCGCCCTTCTTGCCGCCATTGCCCGCCGACGCGACGACGGAGACACCTTTCTTCAGGGCGTACTGCACGGCCTCGTCCTCGCCCGCCTCCGCGTGGGCGGTCGGGGAGTCGTCGCCGAGAGAGAGGTTGATGACGTCGGCGCCGTTGTCCGCGGCCCAGCGGATGCCCTCGGCCAGGGCGTTTCCCCGGGTCTCGCGGGCCTTCGCACGGGAGCTGTCGCCGTCCTCCAGGATCACGCGGACGGGAAGGATCTTCGCTTCCGGGGCGATGCCGATGACGCCGTCACCGTTGCCCGCGCCGTGTCCGTGGCCCGCGATGATGCCCGCTATGGCGGTGCCGTGCCGGGCCCAGGGGGTGTCGCCGCGTCCGGCGCCGAACCCTATGAGGTCCTTGCCGGCCAGGACGTTGCCCGCGAGGTCGGGGTGCTGGTCGTCGACGCCCGTGTCCAGGACGGCGACGGTGATGCCCGCGCCCTTCGTCGTACGCCACGCCTCCTGCGTGTGCAGGGCGGTCAGGCCCCACTGCTGCGCGCGGACCGAGTCGGCGTGCGCGGCGGCGGCCGGGAGCAGGGCGAGGGCCGCGGCGCCCGCGAGCGCGGCGATCCGGCGAAGGCGGTTCATGACGTCTGCTCCGTGGACTTCTGGACGGCCTTGCGCAGTCCGCGCTCGACCCGGTCGGCGATGCCCTGCGCCTCGTGGCCGAGGCCCGCCTGGGCGGGGGCGGTCGTCGCGTCCGTCTTCATGGCCTCGGCGGCGGGCTGCGGGTCGGCGACGGTGCGGCCGTCGGCGAAGCCGGACACCGCGTAGACGACGACCGGGGCGTCGGTCAGCACGTTGAGCGTCCAGGACGCGCGCTGGGCGTCGCCGAAGTGCGCCGCGTCCGTGCCGGGGACCGCGTACGGGCGGGGCAGCAGGTCCGCGCGGCGGTCCAGGCCCTCCTCCGAGAACCGGGTGCGCAACGACTTGGCCGTCTCGGCGTCGGCGCTCGTGAACAGCAGGCCTACGGTCGTGACGTGGGACTGGGTCGCGTCCGTGTAGGTCGCCCGCAGCAGGCGCTGGCAGCCCGCCGGGCGCAGCGCCTTCTTCAGCAGCGGGTCGAAGGCGTCCCCGCAGCCGCTGTCGGGGGCGACGCCGATCCGCGTCCAGGTGCGGTCGGCTCCGCCGGGGCCCGCGCCCTCGCCGTTCAGGGTGCGGGGGAAGAGCCGGTCCACGGGGATGGCGTGCCACAGGTCGGCGGCGTCGCGGTAGGCGCTCTGCGCGGAGACGGCGGCGTCGCTGTCGTCGACGGTCAGCAAGGTGCCGGTGGCCGCGCCGCCGATCAGGCCCAGACCCAGGACCAGGCAGGCCGCGGCTGCCGCCGCGCGCGGGCGGAGGCGGGCGCCGATGGGGCGCAGCCGTGTGGTGCTGTCGTCGTAGTGCTCGGGGCGGGCGAACGTGACGAAGGGCCTGCCGGCCGTTTGGGGGTTCGGGGTGAGGTCGACCGTGGCCACCGGCCTCCGGGGCGGCGGGGGTGTCGGCGGGGGTGTCGGCGGGGCCGGTACGGGTGCGGGTGCCTGGGTCGGGGCGGGTGCCTGGGGCGGGGCCGGGGGGATGGGGCGTAGGCGGGCGGTGGTTTCGTTCGGGTGCGCGGGGGCGCCGTGAGGGGTCGGCGGAGGCGTTGCGGGTGCGGCGCCGTTGTGGCTGGTCGCGCCGTTCCCCGCGCCCCTGACGGGCGCGCCGGGCGTCGGGATCGCCGGCGGTGCGGCGCCGTCGTGGTTGCTCGCGCCGTTCCCCGCGCCCCCGGCGGGGCTGGGTTGCGGGTTCCCTGTGCCTCTGGCCGGGGCCGGTGGGTTGTCCGGGAGGCGGGAGGAAGGGAGGGGTGGGGGTGGGGTCGTGGGCATCGGTGGGGTGGCGGGGGGCTGGGTCGGGCGCGGCGGGACGCTGCGGGCTTCCGTGCTCATGCCTCCCCGTTTCCTGAGCCTGCGTGCGCGTCACTCTAACGGGCTCGCCCACGGACCGGACCATGCAGTCCACGGGCGCGGCCGATCTGCCCGGAACGTCCCTCTACCCTGCGGTAATCGGGTCTGGCAGGCTGCGTCCATGACACCGCGCGCCGCCGACCGGGCCCGCTTCGACCGGGCCACCGCACACCTCGACGCCCCGCTGGCGCTCGTGGATCTGGACGCCTTCGACGCCAATGCCGACGATCTCGTACGCCGTGCCGCCGGGAAGCCGATCCGGGTGGCCAGCAAGTCCGTTCGGTGCCGGGCCCTGCTGGAGCGGGTCCTCGCCCGGGACGGGTTCGCCGGGATCATGTCGTTCACGCTGGCGGAGTCGGTCTGGCTGGCGCGGTCCGGGTTCGATGACGTACTGCTGGCGTATCCGTCGGCCGACCGGGCCGCCTTCGCCGAGCTGGCGCACGACCCCAAGCTGGCCGCCGCCGTGACGGTGATGATCGACGATCCGGCGCAGTTGCAGTTGATCGACGGTGCCCGGGACGGGGGCCGTGAGGAGATCCGGGTCTGCCTGGAGCTGGACACCTCGTGGCAGGTGCTGGGCGGGCGGGTGCGGATCGGGGCGCTGCGGTCGCCGCTGCGCACCCCCGCCCAACTCGCCGAGCTGGCGCGGTCGGTGGCGCGCAGGCCCGGGTTCCGGCTCGTCGGGATCATGGCGTACGAGGGGCATGTGGCCGGGGTCGGCGACGCGGTGACGGGCCGCCCCGTGCGGTCGCGGGCGATCCGGCTGATGCAGGCGGCGGCGCGCAAGGAGCTGGCCGGGCGCCGTGCCGAGGTGGTGCGGGCCGTGCGGGCGGTCGCGCCCGACCTGGAGTTCGTCAACGGGGGTGGGACGGGCAGCGTCCAGCACACCGCGGCCGAGGACGCCGTCACCGAGATCGCCGCCGGGTCGGGGCTGTACGTGCCGCGGCTCTTCGACAACTACACCTCCTTCAGGGGGCGTCCGGCCGCGCTGTTCGCGCAGCCGGTCGTGCGCAGGCCCGGCGTCGGCGTGGTCACGGTGCTGGGCGGCGGCTATCCGGCGTCGGGCGCGGCGGGCCCGGACCGGCTGCCGGTGCCGTATCTCCCGGAGGGGCTGCGCTACGACGCCCAGGAGGGGCCGGGCGAGGTGCAGACGCCGCTGCTCGGCTCGGCCGCCGACGATCTGCTGATCGGCGACAAGGTGTGGTTCCGGCACGCGAAGGCCGGTGAACTGTGCGAGCGGTTCGAGGTGTTGCACCTGGTGGAGGGGGACGCGATCACCGAGACCGTGCCCACGTACCGCGGCGAGGGCTACACCTTCCTCTGAACCCGCCCCGCCCGTCGCGGTGACGCCGCCACCCGGTCGTCCCCGCCGCGGCGACGGGGACGACCGGGGTGACGGCGGGGACGCCCTTGGTTCAGTGCACCGAGTCGACCTGATCCGGTACGACCGAGCCGTCCGGCCGGTACAGCGGGCCGAATCCGCCCTCGGGCAGGTTGTAGGCGGCGGTGGAGCACGGGTAGGTCCCGGGCTTCCTCGGCAGCGGCTCGATGAACATGGGGTTGGCGACCCAGCGTCCGTCGGCGTTGTCGTAGGCCCGGCACATGATCTCGTTCTTGTTCCGGTTGAGCACGAGGTGGGCGCCGGTCGCGTCGCCGACGAAGGTCACGTCGGTGTCGGCGTCACCGCCGCCGAGGGCGATGCGCTTGCCCCAGCTCTGCTTGTTCCAGGCGGCTTTGCCCTTGACGCCGTAGATCTCCTGGTTGATCCAGCAGCGCTTGCCGTCGATGTACGGGATGGCCTCGCCCTGGGTCCTGCCGACGCCGCCGCAGCCCTCGTTGTACTTGGTGATGCGGCCCTTGCGGTCCAGTACGGAGCGGATCGCGACGGTGTGCTTCCGGTCGATGCCGACGCCGCGCGACCAGACCTCGGTCACCGGCTCGGACCCGGCGGAGACGATGTAGACGTCGAAGCCGGCCTTCTGGAGCGTACGGATGAGGTCGCGCTGCTGGGCGTAGTAGCGGACGTAGCCGGGGATGGTGTGCGTGCCCAGTTTCTGGGTGGCGCCGACGGGCGCGGCGAGGGCCTCCTTGCGGGCGGCGGCCGCGTAGGACTCCAGTTCGGGGACGGTGTGCCCGGCGAAGAGCTGCGGCACCCAGGCGTACTGGGGGACGGTGCGGCGGTGGTTCCAGTCGCCCGCGAAGGCGGCGGCGCCGCTCATCGTCTTGCCGGACTCGCGGATGTTGAAGATCTCGTCCGTGCAGTCGGTGTCGGTGGAGGTGGGCAGGGGGGCGCCGACGGGGACGCGGGTGCCGCAGGCCTTCGTCAGCGCCTTGTCGGCGTCGTCCGTCAGCCACTTGCTAGTCTTCTTCCAGCTGGCGGGGCGCAGGATCTTGTCGTGCTTGAGGGACCAGGCGATGGTCGCGTCGGTGACGTCGTTCTTGGAGACGGTGTTGTCCCAGTCGAACGCGGCGACGGGACGCGGCCCCCGGTGGCCGTTGCAACTGCCCCGTTCGTCGATCATGCGCTGGAGCTTGGCGCGGTTGTGTCCGTACCACGGCAGCTTCTTCGACAGCTGCGGACAGGCCCGGGACGTGGTGGGGGACGCGGACGTGGCGGCGGCCGCAGGAGAGACGAGAGCCGCGGCCACCAGGGAGGTGACCACGGCCGAGGTCCACGCGGCAACATTTCTGTTACGCATTCGGGGACCGTACACCGACCTGGCGTGTCCCCTACAGAGGCGTGACGTACGCGCCCGAAATGCCGCCGTCGACAAGGAAGTCGGTGGCGTTGACGAAGGCGGCGTCGTCGCTGGCGAGGAAGGCGACGGCGGCCGCGATCTCGTCGGCTTCGGCGAACCGCCCGACCGGAATGTGCACGAGACGCCGGGCGGCCCGCTCCGGATCCTTGGCGAACAGCTCCTGGAGGAGCGGGGTGTTCACCGGCCCCGGACACAGGGCGTTCACCCGGATGCCCTCCCGCGCGAACTGCACGCCCAGCTCCCGCGACATGGCGAGGACGCCGCCCTTGGAGGCGGTGTACGAGATCTGCGACGTGGCGGCGCCCATCCGCGCCACGAACGACGCCGTGTTGATGATGGAGCCCTTGCCCTGGCGCCGCATGTACGGGATCGCCGCCTTGCAGCACAGGTAGACAGAGGTGAGATTGACGTCCTGGACGCGCTTCCACGCCTCCAGGCCGGTGTCGAGGATGGAGTCGTCGTCGGGCGGCGAGATGCCCGCGTTGTTGAAGGCGATGTCGACGGAGCCGTAGGTGTCGTAGGCCGTCCTGAACAGCGCCTCGACCTGCTCGGCATCGGTGACGTCGACCGGGACGAAGACCCCGCCGACCTCCTCGGCGGCCTTCTTCCCCGTCGCCTCGTCGATGTCGCCGCAGACGACATGCGCGCCCTCGGAGGCGAGGCGGCGGGCGGTGGCGAGGCCGATGCCGCTCCCGGCGCCGGTGATGACGGCGGTGCGGCCGACGAGGCGGCGGCAGATGTTCTCTTCGCTCACAGTGCGGGGCCCTCCGTGGTTTCCGTGCTGATGAAGACGTTCTTGGTCTCGGTGAAGGCGGTCAGCGCGTCGGGGCCGAGTTCGCGCCCGAGCCCGGACTGCTTGAAGCCGCCGAAGGGGGTCCAGTACCGGACGGCCGAGTGCGAGTTCACGGACAGGTTGCCGGCGCGGACGGCACCGGACACGCGCAGGGCGCGCCCCAGGTCCCGGGTCCACAGCGACCCGGCGAGCCCGTACGGGGTGGCGTTGGCGAGGCGGATCGCGTCCTGCTCGTCGGTGAACGGGAGCAGCACCGCGACGGGCCCGAAGATCTCCTCGGTGGCCGCGGCGGAGTCGGCCGCCTCGCCGGTGAGCACGGTCGGCGGGAACCAGAAGCCGGGCCCGGTGGGCGCGCTGCCCCGGATGCCGTCGGCGGTGTCCGGCACCATGCCCCGTACGCGGTCCAGCTGGTGGCGTGAGATGAGCGGCCCCATCTGGGTCTTCTCGTCCAGCGGATCGCCGACGACGACGGCGCCGACCGCCTCCGTGAGCAGCGCCGCGCACTCCTCGTGGATCGATTCCTGAACGAGGATGCGGGTGCGGGCGCAGCAGTCCTGGCCTGAGTTGTCGAGGAAGGAGAACGGGTCGAGGGCGCGGGGCAGGTCCGCGTCGGCGAAGACGATGTTGGGGCTCTTGCCGCCGAGTTCGAGGGTGACCGGCTTGACCTGCGCGGCGCAGCGCTCCATGACCTCGCGGCCGGTGCGGGTCGACCCGGTGAAGACGATCTTCGCCACGTCCGGGTGGTCGACGAGGGCGCGGCCCGCGACGCTCCCGTGTCCGGGCACGACCTGGAAGAGGCCCTCGGGCAGCCCGGCCTCAAGAGCGAGTTCGGCGAGGCGGAGGGCGGTCAGCGGGGTCGTCTCGGCGGGTTTGAGGACGACGGCGTTGCCCGCCGCGAGGGCGGGGGCCGTGCCCCATGCGGCGATCGGCAGGGGGAAGTTCCAGGGGGCGATGACGCCGACGACGCCGAGGGGTTCGCGGAAGGTGACGTTCCAGCCGCCGGGGACGGGGATCTGCGCCCCGGTGAGCCGCTCGGCGCCACCGGCGGCGTAGAGGAGCAGATCGCGGACGTTGCCGGCCTCCCAGCGGGCGTTGCCGATGAGGTGCCCGGCCTCCTGGACCTCCAGCCGGGCCAGCTCTTCGACGTGTTGGTCGACGGTGTCGGCGAAGCGGCGCAGGAGGCGGGCCCGGTCGGCGGGTGCGGCGGCGGCCCAGGCGCGCTGGGCGCGGACGGCGCGGGCGACGGCCGCGTCGACGGCTCCGGGGTCGGCGGCGGGGACGGACGCGACGACCTCTTCGGTCGCGGGATTGAGTACCTCAAGTGCCGCCTGTGACGACGGAAGGGACGAGGGAAGGGACGAGGGAAGGGACACCGGACGGGACAACGGGGGCGCTCCTCACATGCGTTCGAAGGAGCGGCGCAGCTCCCAGTCGGTCACCGCGGCGTCGAAGGCGTCGGTCTCGACCCGGGCCATGTTGCGGTAGTGGGCGACGACCTCGTCGCCGAACGCGGCCGCGGCGATGGAGCTGTTCTCCCACAGTTCGGCGGCCTCGCGCAGGGTGGTGGGCACGTGGTCGTACCCGGCGTCGTAGGCGTTGCCCGCGCAGGGGTCGGGGAGGTCGAGCTCGTGCTCGATGCCGTACAGGCCCGCCGCGACGAGGCCCGCGACGGCGAGGTGCGGGTTGACGTCGCCGCCGGGGAGCCGGTTCTCGAAGCGGAGCGAGGGGCCGTGGCCGACGACGCGCAGGGCGCAGGTGCGGTTGTCGTGGCCCCAGGCGACGGCGGTCGGGGCGAAGGAGCCGGGCTGGAACCGCTTGTAGGAGTTGATGTGCGGGGCGTAGAGGAGGGAGAAGTCGCGCAGGGCGGCGAGTTGCCCGGCGAGGAAGTGGCGCATGACCTGGGACATGCCGTCCGGGCCCGCCATCACGCTCGTCCCGTCCTCATCGGTGAGCGAGAGGTGGATGTGGCAGGAGTTGCCCTCGCGCTCGTTGTACTTGGCCATGAAGGTGAGCGAGACGCCTTCCTGCGCGGCGATCTCCTTGGCGCCCGTCTTGTAGATCGCGTGCTGGTCGCAGGTGACGAGGGCGTCGTCGTAGCGGAAGGCGATCTCGTGCTGGCCGGGGTTGCACTCGCCCTTGGCGGACTCCACGGTGAGGCCCGCGCCCGCCATCTCGTTGCGGATGCGGCGCAGGAGGGGCTCGATGCGGCCGGTGCCGAGGACGGAGTAGTCGATGTTGTACTGGTTGGCCGGGGTGAGCCCGCGGTAGTTGGCGTCCCAGGCCTGCTCGTAGGTGTCCTTGAAGACGATGAACTCCAGCTCGGTGCCGGCCTGGGCGCGAAGACCGTGCCCGGCGAGACGCTCCAGCTGGCGGCGCAGGATCTGCCGGGGCGCGGCGACGACGGGCGAGCCGTCCTCCCAGGCGAGGTCGGCGATGAGCAGGGCGCTGCCGGGATGCCAGGGGATGCGGCGCAGGGTCGCCAGGTCGGGGCGCATGGCGAAGTCGCCGTAGCCGCGGTCCCAGGACGACATCGCGTAACCGTCGACGGTATTCATCTCGGCGTCGACGGCGAGCAGGTAGTTGCAGCCCTCCGTGCCGTGGTGCAGGACCTCGTCGAGGAAGAAGCGGGCGGCGAACCGCTTGCCCTGGAGCCGCCCCTGCATGTCGGGGAAGGCGAGGACGACGGTGTCGATCTCGCCGCCCGCGACCAGGGCGTGCAACTCCTCCACGCCGAGCGGGGATGTGCGGTCCGCCACGCTGCGGTCTGCCACGGAAGAAACCTCCTTGGGTCCCGAGGGTCCCTTGGGTCGGCCGGGAGCCATAAGGTATTGCGGCAGACCATTGCTTGGGAAGGGGACCGGTCCGTATGGCGCACACGGACGGCGAGGGCGGCCTCGGGACGGTGCTGCGCCCGGTCCGGGCGGGCAACGGGTTCGAGGAAGCCCTCGAACAGATACTCCAGGTCGTCCGGCTCGGCCTCGTCCCGGACGGCGAACGCCTGCCGTCGGAGCGGGAGTTGGCGGACCGCCTCGGCATCAGCCGGGTCACCCTGCGCGAAGTCCTGAAGGTGCTTCAGGAACAGGGCCTCGTCGAGTCGCGGCGCGGACGCTACGGCGGCACCTTCGTGCTGCCGCGCTCCGGCGCGGCCGGCGAGGACGAGCTGCGGCGCCGCGTCGAGGGCGTCGACATCGAAGACGTCCTGCGCTTCAGGGAGGTCCTGGAGGTGGGCGCGGCGGGCCTGTGCGCGGCGCACCCCCTCGACGCGAAAGGGGCCGGGCGGCTGCGCACGGCGCTCGCCGCCACGCACGACGCGCCGCTCGCGCACTACCGCCGCCAGGACACCCTGCTCCACCTGACCCTCGCCGAGCTGTCCGGCTCCCCGACCCTGGCCGCCCAGTACGCGGCGGTCCGGGCCACGCTGAACGACCTCCTGGACTGCATCCCCCTGCTCGTCCGGAACCTGGAGCACTCCCAGCGCCAGCACACCGCGCTGGTCGAGGCGGTGCTCGACGGGGACGCGGACGGCGCGCGGGAGATGACGCGCGAGCACTGCGGCGGCACGGCGGCGCTGCTGCGCGGCTTCTTGACCTGAGCACCGTTCCGCAATGGTGTGGAGCCATGCCAATGAGGTGCCCGCATGCTGAACGCCCCGGTGGCCCGCGCGACGATCACCTACGCTCTGAGCCCGGCCGGACCGGAGAAGACCGCACCGCACGCAGCACGACCGAGGTTGGGGAGCACGGCACCATGGTGAGGCCTCTGATAGGCATCAGCACCTATCTGGAGCGGCAGACCCGCTGGGGTGTGTGGGAGCTGCCCGCGGCGCTCCTCCCGGCCGGCTATCCCGCACTGGTCCAGCGCTCGGGCGGGCTCGCCACGATGCTGCCGCCCGACGACCCGGCGCAGGCCCCCTCGGTGGTCGCGCGGCTCGACGGCGTGATCGTCGCGGGCGGCCCCGACGTGGACCCCGACCGCTACGGCGCCGCACGCGACCCGCGCACGGGCCCGCCCGCGCCGGAGCGGGACACCTGGGAACTCGCCCTGATCCGGGCCGCCATGACCTCCGGCACCCCGCTGCTCGGGATCTGCCGCGGCATGCAGCTCCTGAACGTGGCGCTCGGCGGGACGCTGACGCAGCACCTGGACGGCCATGTGAAGGAGGTCGGCACGTTCGGCCGCCACACCGTGACCCCGGTCCCCGGCACCCGCTACGGCGAGCTCGTCCCGGAGCCCTCGGACGTCCCGACCTACCACCACCAGGCCGTCGACCGCCTGGGCCGCGGCCTGGTCGCCTCGGCGTACGCGGCGGACGGCACGATCGAGGCGGTGGAACTGCCCGGCATGACATGGGTGATGGGCGTGCAGTGGCATCCGGAGATGGGCGAGGACAGCAGGGTGACGGAGGGCCTGATCCGAGCGGCATCGGCCCCACACGGCTTCTGACCACTGCAAGCCCCTCCGCCGTTTAAGCCCTTCCGCCGTTCGAGCCCCTCCGCCCGTTCAAGCCCTTCCGCCATTCAACCCCCTCCGCCGCTCAACCCCCTCCGCCGCTCAACCCCCTCCGCATTCAAGCCCCTCCGCATTCAAGCCCCTCCGGCGATTGAGGAGCGGGGTCCGGGGCAGAGCCCCGCGACCCGAGCCGCAACCCCGCCGCCCCGCGAAACCCCCCGCTCAACGAGACCGCGTCAACCCGAGCAGATCCCGCGCGGGCCCCACAGGAGGATGCCCCGTCGGCCAGACGGCCCGCAGATCCCGCGCCAGGAGAGCCCCCTCCATCGGAACCCGAACAAGCCGCCGAGAGGCCAACTCCTCCCCCACCGCCAACTCACTCAAGACGGAGGGCCCGGCCCCACTCACGGCGGCCGCCTTGACCGCCGTGGTCGAGGACAACTCGATGAGCGGCCGGGCCAGCCCGCCGAGCGCAGCGTCGAGCACCTGCCGGGTCCCCGACCCCTCCTCCCGGAGAATGAGCGGCGTGGCGGAAAGCTCCTCCGCCGTGAGCGGCCGGCGCCGCCGCACCCAGGGATGGCCGGGCGCGGCCACGACGATCAGATGGTCATGGGCGATGACGGTCGCGTCGAGCCCGGCCGGGACCGAGAGCCCCTCCACGAACCCGAGATCCGCCTCCCCGGCGAGCAACCGCTCGGCGACCGCCGCCGAGTTCCCGGCGAGCAGCGACACCGCCGTGTCGGGCCGCGCCGCCCGCAGCGCGATCAGCCAGCGCGGCAGGAGGTACTCGGCGATCGTCATGCTGGCGGCGACCCGCAGCCGCGAGTCCCGCCGGTCGCGCAGCGCCTGCGCCCCGGCGTCGAACTCCTCGGCCGCCTCCACGACGCGCCGCGCCCAGTCCGTGACCAGGGCGCCCGTCGCGGTGAGCCGGGACCCGCGCGGCGAACGGTCGACGAGGGCGAGGCCGAGCTGCCGCTCCATGGACCGGATCCGGCTGCTCGCGGCGGGCTGGGTGATCCCGAGTTCGCGCGCGGCGCCCCCGAGGCTGCCGAGCCGCGCCACGGCGAGCAGCAGTTCGAGCGCCCCGAGGTCGGGAACGCGGTGCGCGAGCATGCCCGGCGGCTGTGCGGGATCCGTGGGCTCGCTGCGCTCCTTGCTCATAAAGGCAGCTTATGCCCCCATAGTGACGACGTCCCTGGTGGGCCCGGTGCCCGCGCGCGACGGTGGATGCATGGTCACCGCCGCCCACCCCACCGCAGTGTCAGCGCCTCGCGCCATCGCCGTCCGCCACCTGGGCCCGAACTGGTACGCGGCCGTCATGGGCACCGCCATCGTCGCGAACGCGGGCGCGACCCTGCCGCAGGGCTTCCCGGGACTGCGTACGGCGTGCACGGCGATCTGGGCCCTGTCCTTCGCGGCACTGCTGGCCGTGCTCACCGCGAGGGCCCTGCACTGGACCCACCACCGCGACCAGGCGCGGGCGCACTTGCTCGACCCGGCGGCGGCCCCGTTCTACGGCTGCCTGTCGATGGCGCTCCTCGCGGTGGGCGGCGGCACGCTGCTGGTGGGCCGGGACTGGATCGGCGTCGAGGCGGCGCTGGCGATCGACACGGTGCTGTTCACCGCGGGCACGCTGACCGGACTGGCGGCGGCGGTGGCGATCCCCTACCTGATGGTGGTGCGGCACCGGATCGGGCCGGGCCAGGCGTCCCCGGTATGGCTGCTCCCGGTGGTGGCCCCCATGGTGTCCGCCGCGCTGGGCCCCCTGCTCCTCCCCCACCTGCCGCCCGGCGCGTGGCAGCAGACGTTGCTCCTGGCCTGCTACGCCATGTTCGGCATGAGCCTCCTGGCAACGCTCGTGATGCTGCCCCTGATCTTCGCCCGCCTCGTGACGACGGGCCCGCTCCCCCTGGCCCTGACCCCGTCGCTCTTCCTCGTCCTCGGGCCCCTGGGCCAGTCGACGACGGCGGCCAACAAGTTCGCGGACGCGGCGCCCGGCGTCCTGCCCGCGCCCTACGCCCACGGTTTCGAGGCGTTCGCGATCCTCTACGGCGTGCCGGTGACGGGCTTCGCGCTGCTGTGGCTGGCGCTCGCCGTGGCGCTGGTGGCGCGGGCACGACGCGGCGGCATGGGGTTCTCGATGACGTGGTGGGCGTTCACGTTCCCGGTCGGCACGTGCGTGACGGGCGCCGAGGGCCTGGCCGCCCACACGCACCTGCCGGTCTTCGACGTCCTGGCCGTCACGCTCTACGTCGCCCTGGTGGCGGCCTGGGCGGTGGCGGCGCTGCACACGACGCGGGGCGTACTGAACGGCCGCCTCCTGGCCCCGCCCACCCCGGCAAGGGCCTGACTCACCGACTCACTTCTCGCCCGCGGCGCTCAACGCACCGGAAAGCACCCGCACCGCCTCCCCCAGCGACGGCCCGTACCAGGTCAGATGGCGTCCACTGACGAGCGCGGCGGGCACGTCGAACGCCTCGGGCCCGTCCTCGGCGGTGAACCGGTAGGGCTCGTCGGGCAGGACCACGAGCTCCGCCCCGACGGCCCGCAGCTCATCGAGCGGAATCCGGGGATACCGCTCGGCATGACCGGCGTAGACGTTCTCGACGCCGAGCCTGGCGAGCAGATCACCGGCGAAGGTGTCCCGCCCGAGCACCATCCAGGGCCGCCGCCAGACGGGGACGACGGCCCGCAGGCGCCGCTCGCCGGGGACGACGGCCGACCAGGCGGCCTCGGCCTCGTCGAGCCAGCGCGGCCGCGAGGAGACCCCGCAGGCGCGGAGCAGCCGATCCAACTCACCCCAGGCGTCGGACAGCCGCCGCACCTCGGTGACGAGCACGGCGACCCCGGCGGCGCGCAGGGCGTCCAGATCGGGCTCCCGGTTCTCCTCCTCGTTGGCGACGACGAGGTCGGGCCGGAGGGCGACGACGGCGGCCACGTCGGGATTCTTGGTGCCGCCGATCCGCGCCACGTCGAGCCCCACGGGATGGCCACACCAGTCGGTGGCCCCCACCAGCGCACCCGGCACGCTCACCGCGACGGCCTCGGTCAGTGACGGAACCAGGGAGACGACACGCACGACGGGCGGCTACTTCGGTCCGGGCTCGTCGACCGCGTCGATGTGCTCGGCGACCGCCACGACGAGGACCCGGGCCTCGGCCACGGTCGCCCGCCACCGGTGCCGTACGCCACCGGTCAGATACAAGGTGTCGCCGCGCACGAGCCGGTAGGCGCGTCCCTCGGCCTCCACCTCGACGGCGCCCTCGGTGACATGCATGAGGACGTCATTGCGGAGCTGGAACTCGCGCCCCGGGTCGTGGTCGCCCACGAACTCCTGGGCGTGCATCTGGTGGTGCCCGCGCACGAGGGACCGTACGACGGGGTCCTTGCCGTCCTCGACGCTCGTGTCGTCGGCGCGTACGAGGTCGACGGTGCGGGCGGGATCGGCGGCGGCGAGGAGTTCGACGGCGGTGGTGCCGAGGGCGTCGGCGACCTTCTCCAGGGAGCGCTGGCTGGGCCGGGCCCGCTCGTTCTCGACCTGGCTGAGGAAGGGCACGGACAGGCCGCTGCGCTCGGCGACGGCGGCGAGGGTCAGTTCGAGCGTCCGGCGCCGGCGCCGGACAGCCGCGCCCACGCGCAATGACTCCTTGTGCTCGTCCATGGGTCCGCTCCCTCCCACCGCATTGCTCTGCTCGTTTGAAGGCACCCTACGCATGTTCGTCCGACAGTTTCATACGAGCGCGGTAAGCGGTGGGTCACGATCAGGGCGTCCCGGGTCACGGAACGAACGAAAGGTGGGTCCCCCCGCAGCCTCTGCTACGGCGGAACCCACCCTTTCGTTCACCCGCGAGGGGTTCGATCACCCGCCAGGGTCAGGAAGCGGTCATCCGCTTCTCGACGTCCTGGTGCGTCTCGAGCCACGCGGAGACGGCCTTCTCCTCCTGGCCCTGACCGCGCTTCTTGATCTCGGCCTCCAGGCCGCCCAGCTCGTCCTCGCTCATCTTGAAGTTCTTGAACCACTTCGTGAGCTGCGGGTACTCGCCGGGGAACTCCTTGTTGGCGATGGTGCGGATCGTGTTGCCCTCGCCGAACTTCTTCTTCGGGTCGGCCAGCTTGGTCAGCTCGTACTCGCTGTACGCCCAGTGCGGTGACCAGAGCACGACGGCGACCGGCTCCTTCTTGGCGTAGGCGCGCTTCAGCTCGGCGAGCATCGCCGGCGTGGAGCCGTCGACGACCTTGTACTCCTTGTCGAGGCCGTAGCCGGGGAGCACCTCCTTCTTCAGGAGGCTCATCTCGCCGGTGCCCGGCTCGATGCCGATGATCCGGCCGTCGAAGGTGTCGGCCTTGCCCTTGAGGTCCGCGAGGGTCTTGACGCCCTTCACGTACGACGGGACGGCGACTTCGAGCGAGGTCGGGCTGTACCAGCTGCCCAGGTCGACCAGCTTGTCCTTGCTCTTGTCCCAGTAGTTGCTCTGGGCGTGCGGCAGCCAGGCGTCGAAGTTCACGTCGAGGTCACCGCTGGCGAGCCCGGTGTAGACAGGGCCCACGTCCATCTGCTTCAGGTTGAGCTTGTAGCCGCGCTTCTCCAGAACGTTCTTCCAGAGGTAGGTGACGGCGACATCCTCGTCCCAGGGGAACCAGGCGACGTTCACGGGGTCCTTGGAGTCGCTGCCGCTGTCCTTCTTCTCGACAGGGGCGAACTTGTCGACGACACCCGGGTTGGACTTCAGCCACGCCTTGACAGCGTCCTGCTGCTTGCCCTTGCCCGCCTTGTTGATCTCGGCCTCAAGGGACGTGAGCTGCTTCTCGCTCATCTTGAAGTCCTTGAGCCACTTGGCGACCTCGGGGTTGTCACCGCCGAAGCCCTTGCGGGCCAGCGAGTGCACACCGTCGCCCTTGCCCCAGACACCCTTCGGGTCCTTGAGCTTCTTCAGCTTGTAGTCGTTGTACGCCCAGTGCGGCGACCAGAGCGGCACGACGATCGGCTTCTTCTTGGCGTAGGCGCGCTTCAGCTCGGCCAGCATCGCCGGCGTGGAGCTGTCGACGACCTTGTACTCCTTGTCGAGGCCGTACGCCTTGAGCACCTTGCTCTTGAGCAGCCCGGTCTCACCGGCGCTCGCCTCGATGCCGGTGATCTTGCCACCGAACTGGGCGCCCTTGCCCTTGAGGTCGGCGAGGGAGTCGATTCCGTCCATGTAGGCGGGCACCGTCAGCTCCAGGGACGTCTCGTCGTACCAGGCACCGAGGTCCTCGAGGTCCTTGCCGTACTTCTTCCAGTACTGCGCGTGGGTGGTCGGCAGCCAGGAGTCGGTCTCGAAGTCGACGCTGCCCTGGGCGAGCGAGGTGTAGAGGGGGCCCGCGTCGAACTGCTTGGCCTCGACCTCGAAGCCGCGCTGCTCCAGGATCTCCTTCCACAGGTACGTGGAGGCGACGCCCTCGTCCCAGGGGATGTAGCCGATGGTGATCTTCTTGCCCTGCCCGACGTTCGTCCCGTCGTCGGAGGCGGTGGACGTGGAGGACCCACCGAAGATCCCCATGCCGCCGGCGACCAGAGCGAGCACGACCACACCCACGACGGCGACGACGGGCCGCGGCCGGTAGGACCAGATCTGCAGCCCCTGCGCGGCGCGCATCTTGGCGAGCGCGCGGCGGCCGAGCGGGGAGACCTGCTGACCGAGCGAGCTGGTCATGCGGTCGAGGTAGATGGCCAGGATGACGATGGCGATGCCGGACTCGGCGCCCAGACCGACGTTCAGCTGACCGATGGCCTCGTTGACGTCGGCACCGAGCCCCTCGGTGCCGACCATGCCCGCGATGGCGGCCATGGACAGGCCCAGCATGATGACCTGGTTGACACCGGCCATGATGGTCGGCAGCGCGAGCGGCAGCTGCACCCGGAGAAGGGTGTTGCCGGGCTTCGTACCGAACGCCTCGGCGGCCTCGACCAGCTCCTTGTCGACCTGGCGGATGCCCAGCTCGGTCATGCGGACGCCCGGCGGCACCGCGAAGATGAGCGTGGCGACGATGCCGGCGGGAGCCCCGGAGCCGAAGAAGAGAATGGCCGGGATCAGGTAGACCATCGCGGGCAGCGTCTGCATCAGGTCGAGCACGGGCCGGAACAGCCCGCTGACCCGGTTGGACCGCGCGGCCCAGATGCCGAGCGGCACACCGATGATCAACGCGATGAGCGTCGAGACCAGCACCAGCGACAAGGTCTGCATGGCGTGGTCCCACAACTCGAGGTTGTCGATGAACCACAGGCCGACGAAGGTCAGCACGGCCGCCAGGGTGCCGCGGAGCCAGAAGGCGATGACGGCGAAGATGCCGACGAGCAGCAGCGGCTCGGGCGCCTGGAGGACATCGGTGATGCCGGTGTAGACGCCGTCGAAGCAGGTCTTGAGGAAGTCGAAGAGCCATGCCATGTGGTTGAGCAGCCACTCGACCACATCGTTGACCCAGTCACCGAAGGGGATCCTAGGCACCGGCGTTCACCTTCTCGACCGGACCGTCACCTTCGCCGCGCGAGGCGGGGACGGCATCGCGCGTTTCCGCGCCGTCGTCACTCTCCACGGACTTCATGGGTTCACCGAGCACGGCGAGCAAGCGCTCGCGCGGCACGACGCCCACCAGCTCTCCGCCCTCGCCGGTGACGGCGACGGGTATCTCGCTGGTGGAGCAGGGCGTGAACAGCTCGATGATCGGCGTGTCCTCGGCGACCGTCGCCGGCGCGTCGGAGACCCGGTACCCCTCGCCGGGGGTGCCCATGATGGCGCCCGCGGTCAGCACACGGGAGCGGTCGACGTCCTGCGTGAAGGAGGCAACGTAGTCGTCGGCCGGAGTGACAAGGATGTCCTCCGCGGTACCGATCTGGACGATGCGCCCGTCGCGCATGACAGCAATACGGTCACCGAGCCGCATGGCCTCGTTGAGGTCGTGCGTAATGAAGACGATCGTCTTCTTGAGCGTCTTCTGCAGATCGAGCAGCTGGTCCTGCATGTCGCGCCGGATCAGCGGGTCGAGCGCGCTGAAGGACTCGTCCATCAGCAGCAGATCGGCATCGGTCGCGAGCGCGCGGGCCAGCCCGACACGCTGCTGCATACCGCCGGACAGCTCGTCGGGGAAGGACTTCTCCCAGCCCTCGAGACCGGCGAGGCGCAGCGCCTCGTTGGCCCGCTCCTCGCGCTCGGGGCGCGCCACGCCCTGCACCTCGAGCCCGTAGGCCGCGTTCTCCAGGACGGAGCGGTGCGGGAAGAGGGCGAAGTGCTGGAAGACCATGCTGATCTTCTTGGAGCGGACCTCGCGCAGCTCGCGCGGGGACAGCTCGGTGAGGTCGTCGCCGTCGAAGCGGACGTGTCCCGCCGTAGGCTCGAGGAGTCCGTTCAACATCCGCAGAAGCGTGGACTTACCGGATCCCGAAAGACCCATGACGACGAAGATCTGGCCGGGCTCCACCGTGAAAGACGCGTCGATCACGGCAGCCGTCGTGCCGTCGGCGCGCAGTTCCTCACGGTCGGCTCCGCGGCGGAGTTTCTCCACCGCCTCATCGGGTCGTCTGCCGAACACCTTGTACAGGTCTTCGGCTTCAAGCCTGGACACATACACCTCTCGGGTCGAACCAAGACGGCCCGCCTCCCCCGCCGGCGGGCCGTGGTGCGGTACGGGGTCTGCCCGTGTTCGTCCGGTGACGCATTCAATAGTTGAACGTGTGACCGGGTCCGCTCCGAGGCGGCGCCTGCCCGAACTTATGCACCACAAACAAAAGAGTGGTCCAGTTCACACACGGTTAACGAAACCGCACAGATACCGCACACACAGTCACTGTCAGTGCGGTACGGCATGATGCGGAACGTGACCCAGAAAACCCAGCGCCTGATGCTGCTCGACACCGCATCCCTGTACTTCCGGGCGTATTTCGGAGTCCCGGACTCCGTCAAGGCCCCGGACGGCACCCCGGTCAACGCGGTGCGCGGGCTGCTCGATTTCATCACCCGCCTCGTCCACGACCACCACCCCACGGATCTGGTGGCGTGCATGGACGCGGACTGGCGCCCGCAATGGCGCGTGGACCTCATCCCCTCCTACAAGGCACACCGGGTGGCCGAGGAGAAGCCGACGGGGACCCCGGACGAGGAGGAGATCCCGGACACGCTCTCCCCGCAGGTGCCGATCATCGAGGCGGTCCTGGACGCGGTGGGCATCACCCGCGTGGGCGTGGAGGGCTACGAGGCGGACGACGTGATCGGCACCTACACCTCCGGAGCGGCGACCCCGGTCGACATCGTCACGGGCGACAGAGACCTCTACCAACTGGTGGACGACGAGAAGCAGCGGCGCGTCCTGTACCCCGTCAAGGGCGTCGGCACGCTGCAGATCACCACCGAGACGTTCCTCCGCGACAAGTACGGGGTGGACGGCTCGGGCTACGCGGACATGGCGACCCTGCGCGGCGACCCGAGCGACGGCCTGCCCGGGGTCCCCGGCATCGGCGAGAAGACGGCGGCGAAACTCCTCGCCGAGTACGGCACTTTGGCCGGCATCGTCGAGGCGGCGAACGACCCGGCGTCGAAGCTCACCCCGACCCAGCGCAAGCGCCTGACGGAAGCGCACGACTACCTGGCGGTGGCTCCGAAGGTGGTCCAGGTCGCCACGGACGTCCCCCTCCCCGACCTCCCCACCGCGCTCCCCGGCAAGCCGCGCGACCCCGAACTCCTGGAGCACCTGGGGACACGCTGGGGCTTGGGCGGTCCTTTGCAACGCCTCCTCACCACGCTCTCCGCCTGAAGTGTTAGCTTAGGGTTACCTAACTAGCATTTCGAGGGAGACCACACATGGCCGAGCGTCCCGCACGCAAGCCCCGTAAGGCCCGCTCGGCGCAGGTCGTGCGCACCGAGCGACTGACGCCGCACATGCAGCGCGTGGTGCTCGGCGGTGAGGGACTGGCGGACCTCCCGGAGCTCGAATACACGGACCACTACGTGAAGTTGCTCTTCCCGCCGAAGGGAGAGAGCTACCCGGAGCCGTTCGACATGGAGCGCATCCGGGAGGAACTGCCGCGCGAGCAGTGGCCCGTGACCCGTACCTACACGGTGCGCGCCTGGGACCCGCAGGCCCGCGAGCTGACGCTCGACTTCGTGGTCCATGGCGACGAGGGCCTGGCCGGCCCGTGGGCGGCGAACGTCGAGCCCGGCGAGACGATCTATTTCATGGGCCCGGGCGGCGCCTACGCACCCGACGCCGAGGCGGACTGGCACCTCTTGGTGGGCGACGAGAGCGCGCTCCCCGCGGTGGCCGCGGCCCTGGAGGCGCTGCCGCAGGGGGCGAAGGCCCACGTCTTCCTCGAGATCGAGAGCGCCGAGGAAGAGCAGAAGATCGACACCCAGGCCGAGATCACCTGGCTCCACCGCGAGGGCCGCCCGGTGGGCCAGTCCCTCATCAAGGCGGTCACCGACCTGGACTTCCCCGAGGGCCGCCTGCAGGCCTTCGTCCACGGCGAGGCGGGCTTCGTGAAGGAACTCCGCCGCCATCTCCGCATCGACCGCCAGATCCCGCGCGAGGACCTGTCGATCTCCGGCTACTGGCGGCTCGGCCACAACGAGGACGGCTGGCAGGCATCGAAGCGCGACTGGAACGCCCAGGTGGAGGTGGAACAGGAAACGCAGCAGCCCTGACACGGACGGCGCAGGGCTGGGCAGCCCGGCCCTCTGATGATCTGGCCGGCCGGTCAGCCGGAGACGAGACGGAAGGGGCCGACCGGGGTATGTCCGCGCGCAGCACGGTCCACGCGGTGGCGGCGACCGTCACAAGCGGCGATGCCAGCAAGATGGCGAGCACGGACATACCCCGGTCGGCCCCGTACCCACCCCGACACCTGTCGGAGACGACGGAAAGCCGCCGGACGAACCCCGGACGGCCACCCTCCCCTCACTGCGTACGCTGACCCCGAGATGAGACACCGCAGGCGCACACCCCCCTCCCCGCTCCCCCAGCGCGACGGCATCGACGCGGTACGCGTACGACTGCCGCCGGACGGCGCCTGGGCAACGACACGCGACCACTTGATCGCCCGACTGTCCCCCGCAGGCATGACGAAGATCGACGCGATGATCGAAGAGGGGGAGATCGTGGACGCGACCGGCACCCCGATCACGGCCACCACGCCCTACACCCCGAACACCCACGTCTGGTTCCACAGGGACATGCCCACGGAGCCCAGGGTCCCCTTCGAGTTGCGGATCGTGCACCAGGACGCCCACATCGTCGTGGCGGACAAGCCCCACTTCCTGGCGACGACCCCACGCGGCAGCCACGTGACGGAAACGGCCCTGGCCCGCCTGCGCAGAGAGACAGGCGTGGAGACGCTGAGCCCGGCCCACCGCCTGGACCGCCTGACAGCGGGCTTGGTGCTGTTCGTGGTACGCCCGGAGGACAGGGGCAGGTACCAGACCCTGTTCAGGGACCGCAGGGTGCACAAGGAGTACGAGGCGGTGGCACGGCACACCACGGAACAGCCGTTTCCCCTGACGCTCCGCAGCAGGATCGAGAAGGAGCGGGGCGTACTGACAGCGCACGAGGTGCAGGGCGGAGAACCGAACGCGGAAACGAGCATCGCGCGGGAGCAGACCCGGAACACCCTGGCGCTCTACCGCCTGACTCCCCACACGGGCCGCACCCACCAACTACGGGTGCACATGAACTCCCTGGGCATCCCGATCCTGGGCGACCCGCTCTACCCCCGTATCGCGGAAGCCACGCCCCCGGACGACTACCGCAGACCTCTGCAACTACTGGCACGCACACTGGAGTTCAGGGACCCGGTGACGCACCGGGACCGCCGTTTCGTGAGCGACCGGCGGCTGGAGGCCTGGGAGTCGTACGAGACCTGGGCTCAGTAGCCGCGCCACCACCGGAGGAACCGCTGCCAGGCCCCACCGGCAGGCACCGCACCGGCCGGAGCCGCGGGAGGCGGCGGCGGAACATGGACGGGAGCGGAGACAGCGGCGGCCGGGGAAACCGGGGCAGCCGGGGAAGCCGGGGAAGTCACCTCACCCCCACCGGAGGAGACAAGCCAGTCGGGCCGGGGCGGCGGCACCATGCTGGGCCGGGCGACGACATCCTGCTGCGCACGGGCCGTGAACGACACGGGCAGCGAGACGAGGTGCTGCGAGAGGATGGTGGAGCGCCACTGCAACTGCTCCTCGTCGACGGAGAGTTCGGCGTCGGGCAGGCGCATGAGGAACGCGTCGACCCCGATGTCGGCGATGGCGCGCCCGATGTCCTGCCCGGGGCATTCGTGGGGCCCGCCCCCGAAGGCGAGGTGGGACCGGTTGCCCTGCATGTGCCGGGTCGGATCGGGCCGCACGGCGGGGTCGACGTTGCCCGGCGCGATGCCGAAGATGAGGGCGTCACCGGCGCGGACGTACTGCTCGCCGAGCTGGGTGTCGACCTTGGCGAAGTAGGCGACCATGGCGCTGAAGGGCGGCTCGTCCCAGAGGGACTGCTCGACGGCCTCGGGGACGGTCATCTGCCCGCCGTTGAGCTGGGCGCGGAAGCGCGGGTCGGTGAGGACGGTGCGCAGGACGTTGGCGATGAGGTTGGCGGTCGCTTCGTAGGCGGCGATGAGGACGAGCCGCAGGTGCTGGCCGACCTCGTCGTCGCTGAGGGCGGCGGGCGCGGCGATGAGCCGGCTGATGAAGTCGTCCTCGGGGGCGGCCCGGCGCCGGACGGTGAGCTCCATGAGGATGCCCATGATGTATTCGTTGCTGGCGATGGCCGTCTCGGTGCCTTTGATCATGTCGCGGGCGGACTGGACGAACCGCTCGCTGTAGGCCTCGGAGGCGCCGAAGACGTCGAGCATGGCCATCATCGGCAGATGCTCGGCGTACTCGCTGACGACGTCGCAGGAGCCGCGCTCGCAGAACCGGTTGATGATCTCCTGGCAGGCCTTGTTGATGGCGCGGCGCAGGCTGCGGTGGTCGATGATCTCGAGGGCGTAGGTGACGGCGCCGCGCAGCCTGAGGTGTTCGGCGCCCTCGGCCATGGAGCAGATGGGCTGCCAGCTGAAGACGGGGGCGAGGGGGTGGGTGGGTTTGACGGTGCCGTTCTTGAGGGCGGTCCAGTTGCGGGCGTCGCGGTTGAACTGGGAGGTGGTGCGGACCATGTGGAGGTTCTCGCCGTGGCCGAGGACGGCCCAGACGCGCACGTCGTCGTGGATGAGGGCGGGGGCGACGGAGCCGTGTTCGGCGCGGAGCTTCTCGTAGACGGCGGGGAGGTCGGCCTCGGCCTCGGGCCCGTAGAGCCGCCGGGCCCCGTCGGGTCCGAGCGCGTGGGCGGGACAGCCGGGCGGCGGCCCGCCGAGGGGATCCTGGAGCGGATCGCCCCCGAAGGAGGCCTGGGACGAGGAGGA
Organism: Streptomyces sp. SGAir0957; assembly: GCF_043523415.1. Taxonomy (NCBI): domain Bacteria; kingdom Bacillati; phylum Actinomycetota; class Actinomycetes; order Kitasatosporales; family Streptomycetaceae; genus Streptomyces; species Streptomyces sp. SGAir0957. The sequence goes on along the minus strand of NZ_CP027293.1, from coordinate 6,737,930 downwards.
GGAGGGAGACGTCACGCTGACTCCGTTGGTAAGGCGAACGGTGGGAAACCACATCGGTCTGAAGCCGCACGGGAACAGCGGCGAGCCGACGGAACGAACGAGCGGGACGAACCGGCGGAAGGAACAAGCCGGACGAACCGGTCAGACGTGCTGCAGCGCCATCTCATGCAGATACCGCATGAGGGTGAGCAGGACATCGCGGCTGGAGGCCCGCCGCCGGGCATCGCACTCGATGATCGGCACGTGCGGATCGAGGTCGAGGGCGACGCGCAGCTCGTCGACGGGGTAACTGGGCCCGTCGGGAAAGGCGTTGTTGGCGATGACGAAGGGGACGCCGCGCTCCTCGAGCCGCCCGATGACGTCGAAGCTGACTTCGAGGCGCCGGGTGTCGATGAGGACGACGGCGCCGAGGGCGCCCTCGAACAGGCCGTTCCACAGGAACCAGAAGCGTTCCTGGCCGGGGGTGCCGAAGAGGTAGAGGACGAGCTCCTCGGTGATGCTGATCCGGCCGAAGTCCATGGCCACGGTGGTGGCGGTCTTGGTGTCGGACCCGTAGTTGTCGTCGACGCCGATCCCGGCCTGCGTCATGGTCTCTTCGGTGGTGAGCGGCCGGATCTCGCTGACGGAGCCGACCATGGTGGTCTTGCCGACGCCGAAACCGCCCACGATGACGATCTTCACGGCGGAGGTGACGGTGTCGGGCATCCGGTCCTCGGCGCGCGGGCCGGGAAGGTGCGGCCCCCCGGTGGTCAGGTCCGCGGCGCCGGCGGGGTCAGAGCTTCTGTAGTCCATGCATCACCGCTTCGAGGAGGGAACGGTCCGCGACGTTGCTCCGGATGACCGGGGCGCGGGAGTGGACCAGTTCGGCCGCGAGGAGCTCACCGAGCAGCACGGTGACCACGCTGAAGGGCAGATTGAGGTAGGCCGAGATCTCGGCCGTGGACAGCGGCGTCCGGCACATGCGCAGGACGGCGGTCTGTTCGGGGGGCGTGGCGGCGGGAGGGTCGGCGCGCGCGACGATGAGGGTGACGAGGTCGAGCGTCGCGCGGTCGGTGCCGTCGGTACCGCCGGTGATGACGTAGAGCCGCTCGGGGTCCCTCGGGTCCTTGGGCCCCTGCGGGTCACGGTGTTCGGGCGCGGGGCCCTCGGAGTCGTTGGCGTACCGCCGCTCGCGCCGGGGCGGCGCCGGTTCGTCGTCGCGGAACGGGGGTTCTGGGGGGCGCGGACTCATACGGTCTGGCCGTTGCGTCGCGGCGGGCTGGTGAGGTGGGCGCCGATGCGGATGACGAGGTCACGCATCTGGTGGCTGACGAGACCCGCGTCCACATACGGATCCGCGAGGACGGCCAGGTAGGCACCCTTGCCCGCGGCCATCAGATAGAAGAAGCCGCCGTCGACCTCGATGATGACCATGTTCATCTTGCCGTTGCTCTCCGGGATCTCGGAGGCGACGGCGGAGGCGAGGGACTGGAGTCCGGCGCAGGCGGCGGCGATCCGGTCGGCGCCGTCGGGGTCGCCGCCGTACCGGGCGATGCGCAGGCCGTCCGCGGAGAGCACCACGACCTGGCGCACGTTGGGCACGCCGTCGGCGAGCTCCTTGAGCATCCAGTCGAAGTTGGCGCGTTGCTGGATCACTGGTGGTCTCCCTCGTCGGCCTGCTTGGTGTGCGCGTCGGATGTACCGCCCGCGCCGAAGGGCCCGGCGTCGCCGTGCTCGTCCGTCCGGTCGGTCTGTCCGGGCTCGTCGGGCTTGAGCCCGTTCATGAACGCCTCGACCCAGAGCCCGGGTTCGGGCTGGGGCCGCTCCTCGGCCTCCGGCTCGCCGTACGCGTTCCCGTACGCCCCGGACGGGCCCCCGTACGATCCGGACGGCTCGCCCCACGACCCCGTACCGGAGCCGTTGCCCGGCCCGCCGGTACCCGGGAAGTCGGAGGCGGGGGCAGAGCCCGACAGGTCCGGATGGCGCGGTGTCACGATGATCTGCGAGTCGACGATCTTGGTGTCGACCTTCCGGCGGCGCTGCGGCAGCCCGTTGGGCCGCCATTCGGTGACCACGGGTACGTCGTCCTCCATCGCGGGCGCGACGGGGGCGGAGTGGCGCGGGCCCGTCGTGGGCCGCCGCGTCTTCTTGAGCCGCGGCTCTTCCTTGATCGGTACGCCGTTGTGGTCGACGCGCGGTACGGCGGAGGCGCCGATGCCGTGGGCGAGGCCGGGCGCGGGCCCGGTGCTCATCATGTCGCGCGGGACGACGAGGACGGCCCGGACGCCGCCGTAGGCGGACTGCCGCAGGGAGATGTCCATGTTGTACATGGAGCAGAGGCGGCCGACGATGGCGAGGCCGAGGCGCGGGTTCTCGCCGAGGTCGTTGAGGTCGATGCCGGCCTTGGCCTTGTCGAGCATCCGCTCGGCCCGCAGGCGCTGCTCCTCACTGAGGCTGACGCCGCCGTCCTCGATCTCGATGGCGATGCCGGTCTGCACCTCGACGGCGGTGACGTGCACCTTGGTCTGCGGCGGCGAGTAGCGGGTGGCGTTGTCGAGGAGTTCGGCGCAGGCGTGGATGAGGGGTTCCACGGAGACGCCCCTGATGGCCACATCGCAGATGGCCTTCAGGTCGATGCGCGGGTATTCGAGGATGCGGGACATGGCGCCGCGCAGCACGCTGTAGAGGCGGACGGGCTGCGGCCACTGGCGGCCCGGCCGGGCGTTGCCGAGGACGGTGACGGAGTCGGCGAGGCGGCCGATCAGGGCGGTGCCGTGGTCGATGCGCAGGAGGTCGTCGAAGACCTCGGGGTTGCGGCCGTGGTCCTCCTCCATCTCGCGGAGTTCCTGGGCCTGCTTGTGGACGATGGCCTGGACGCGGCGGGCGATGGAGACGAAGGCGCGCTGTGCCGCGTCGCGCATCGACTCCTCGAGGTCGATCTCCTTGAGGGCCATGCGCAGCAGTTCGCGCTCGCCCGGGGTGGCGTCCCGGAAGGCGGGGTCGGCGTCGAAGGTGTGGCGGACGGCGTCCTTCGGGTTGTCGCCGGTGTGCATGCGGTACAGGGCTGCCGGCAGGGCTTCCTTGGCGATGCGCAGCGTCCGCCGCTCCTTGGCGTCGAGCTGCCCCTCCAGGTCGGCGACGTGCCGCGCGTACTGGGCGCGCACCCCCTTGAGGAGGCGGCCCCGCCGGACGGCCTCGGCCGCGACGGCGATGACCAGGAGCGTGCCGAGCGCGCCGCACAGGCCGACGGCGAGGCGGGCGGGCTGGGTGACCAGGCCGACGGCCGCTCCGGTGGCGGCGGCCATGACCATGGCGGGGAGCAGGAGCACGCGTGCGTAGGGGACGTCTCGGCCACCGGGAGGCGATTGAACACTCACCATGTATGCCCTCTGAACAGTCGGATCGGGGAAGTGGGGGATGCGTTCCGGGGGATCTGGGGACGATCCGCACACGGGGGAACAAACGCCCGAATACATCTCAACTCGGTGCGCTGCGGGCGAGCTTAGTCCGACCGGATCATCGCTGAGTCATATTCAGCAAGCCTCTGCACCAACGCCCACGGCAGGCATACACTCGCTCCCATTTGCACGCTGGGCATCGATTCGCACACATGGAGTAAGCGAATCCAGTACCCGAACACACGTACCTCCGGGCACGCGAAAAGGGGCCCGGGACATAAGGTCCCGGGCCCCTTTCGACGAGCCTGCCGGCGCCTCAGCCGACGGACGAGTACGCCACGACTCCTCGCAACAGTCCGTCCACGGCCTTGCGCGCATTGCGCGCCACGGTCGACGACCCGTCGTGCGGAGCCGCCGCCGCGATCTGCCCGAGCACGTCGATGACCTGCTTGCACCAGCGGACGAAGTCACCGGCCGGCATCTCCGCCTCGCGCAGCACCTCGTCGAGCCCCTTGCCCGAGGCCCACTGGTACGCGGCCCAGGCGAACCCGAGATCGGGCTCGCGCTGCCCGACCCCCTCGGCCTGGTTGATCCGGAACTCCTCCTCCAGGGCGTCGAGCCTGCCCCAGATCCGCACCATCTCGCCGAGCGCGGCCTTCGCCTTGCCCGAGGGCACCTTGGGCGCGAGCGCGTCGTCGGAGACCCGCGCCTCGAACACCAACGCCGAGACGCAGGCGGCCAGTTCGGCCGGGTTCAGGCCCTCCCAGACGCCGTCGCGCAGACACTCGCTCGCGAGCAGGTCCAGCTCGCCGTAGAGCCTGGCGAGCCGCTTGCCGTGCTCGGTGACCTCGTCACCGCGCAGGTAGTCCATCTCGGTCAGCAGCTTCACGATGCGGTCGAAGGTGCGGGCGATCGTGTTCGTCCGGCCCTCGATGCGGCGCTCCAGCTGCGCGGTGTCCCGGCGCAGCCGGTGGTAGCGCTCGGCCCAGCGCGCGTGGTCCTCCCGCTCGGAGCAGCCGTGGCAGGGGTGGGCCCGCAGCTCGGCGCGGAGCCGGGTGATCTGCCGGTCGTCGGCGGCCGGGGCCCGGCCCTTCTTGTGCCGGTCGGGCACGATGTGCCCGGCCTTGGTGCGCAGCGCGGAGGCCAGGTCGCGCCGGGACTGCGGCGAGCGCGCGTTGAACGACTTCGGGATCCGCATCCGCTCAAGGGCTTCGACGGGCACCGGGAAGTCGATCGCGGCGAGCCGCTTGACCTGCCGCTCGGCGGTCAGCACCAGCGGGCGCGGCCCGTCGTGGTGCTCGAACCCGCGGTGCCCGTTGGACCGCCCGGCGGGGATCCCGGGGTCCAGGACGAGGGCGAGGCCCGCGAACTTCCCCGTGGGGACGTGGATGACGTCCCCGGGCTTGAGCTTCTCCAGGGCGGCCGCCGCCTGCGCCCGGCGCTGCGCCGCGCCCTGCTTGGCCAGCTCGGTCTCGCGGTCCTTCAGCTCGCGGCGCAGCCGGGCGTACTCGTCGAAGTCGCCGAGGTGGCAGGTCATGGACTCCTTGTAGCCCTCGAGCCCCTCCTCGTTCTTCTGCACCTGCCGCGAGATGCCGACGACGGACTTGTCGGCCTGGAACTGCGCGAACGAGGTCTCCAGCAGCTCCCTCGACCGGTGCCGGCCGAACTGCCCGACCAGGTTCACCGCCATGTTGTACGACGGCTTGAAGCTGGACTTCAGCGGATACGTGCGGGTGCCCGCGAGCCCCGCGAGGTGCTCCGGGCTGAAACCGCGCTGCCACAGCACGACGGCATGGCCCTCGACGTCGATGCCCCGGCGGCCCGCGCGCCCGGTGAGCTGCGTGTACTCACCCGGGGTGATGTCGGCGTGCTGCTCCCCGTTCCACTTGACGAGCTTCTCGAGGACCACCGAACGGGCGGGCATGTTGATGCCGAGCGCCAGCGTCTCGGTGGCGAAGACCGCCTTCACCAGGCCGCGGACGAACAGCTCCTCCACGACCTCCTTGAACGTCGGCAACATGCCCGCATGGTGGGCGGCGATGCCGCGCTCGAGCCCTTCCAGCCACTCGTAGTAGCCGAGGACGTGCAGGTCCTCGTCGGGGATGGCGGCCGTGCGCGCCTCGACGATCTCGCGGACCTCGGCCCGCGCCTCCTCCCCGTTCAGCCGCAGGCCCGCGTACAGGCACTGCTGGACGGCGGCCTCGCAGGCGGCGCGGCTGAAGATGAAGGTGATGGCGGGCAGCAGCCCCGCCGCGTCGAGCCGGTCGATGACCTCGGGGCGGCCCGGGGTCCAGATCCGGGAGCGCTGGCGCCGCTCGCGCTCGCGGTCGGCCTCGCGCATGGCGCGCCCGCGCCGCCGGTCCTGGTAGGAGGGGCGGCTGGCCTCCATGCGCGCCATGCGCGTGAGGTCCGGGTTGACCGCCTTCTTGCTGCCCTCGCCCTCCTCGAAGAGGTCGTACATCCGGCGTCCGGCGAGCACGTGCTGGAACAGCGGCACGGGCCGGTGCTCGGAGACGATCACCTCGGTGTCGCCGCGCACGGTGTCGAGCCAGTCGCCGAACTCCTCCGCGTTCGACACGGTGGCCGACAGCGAGACCAGCGTCACGGACTCCTGGAGGTGGATGATCACCTCTTCCCAGACGGCGCCCCGGAAGCGGTCGGAGAGGTAGTGCACCTCGTCCATGACCACATAGCCGAGGTTGATCAGGGCCTGGGAGCCCGCGTACAGCATGTTGCGCAGCACCTCGGTGGTCATCACGACCACCGGCGCGTCACTGTTCACGCTGTTGTCGCCGGTCAGCAGGCCGACCTTGTCCGCGCCGTAGCGCTTGGCGAGGTCCTGGTACTTCTGGTTCGACAACGCCTTGATGGGCGTCGTGTAGAAGCACTTCTTGCCCTGCCGGAGCGCGAGGTGCACGGCGAACTCGCCGACGATCGTCTTGCCCGATCCGGTGGGTGCGGCGACCAGGACGCCCTTGCCCGCCTCGAGCGCCTGGCAGGCCTCGATCTGGAAGGGGTCGAGGCCGAAGTCGTACATCTCGCGGAAGGACGCGAGCGCGGTGGCCTGCTCGGCGGCCCGCTGACGGGCTGCCGCATACCGCTCGGCCGGTGAGAGGTCCTCTGTCATCGTGCTTTCGAGCCTACCGGCCCCCGCTGACAACGGACGATCATTATCCGGTAGGGCGTTCTCCGGAGGGGTCCTGTCCGGCCGGGCGCCGGCCGGACAGGACCCGCACGGCCCCCGGCACGCACTCGGCCACCAGCGGCAACGGCCCGACCGCCTCCCCGTCGGCGTACCCGGTGATGCCCGCGCCCGCCTCGGTGACCAGCTCCACCCGGGCCGCCCGGTAGGTGCTGACCACGGGGTGGCTCAGATGCGTCCCCTTGTAGACGCGCGGGAAGACCCGCAGCAGCGTCGTACGGGAGCACGCGCCGACCACCGTGACGTCGAAGAGGCCGTCGGCCATGTCGGCGCCGGCGCATATCCTCATGCCGCCGCCGTACGACGTGCCGTTGCCGACGGCGACGAGGGTCGCGGCGATCTCGCGCACGGAGCCGTCGTCGAGCGTCAGACGGAACGGCACCGGCTCGAACGAGGCCAGCTCCGCCACGATCGCCAGGTCGTACTTGAACCGGCCCAGCGGAAGCCGCATCCGGTTGCCGCGGTCGTTGACCCGGGAGTCGAAGCCGGAGGCGAGCACGGTGCCGAACCAGTGGCCGCCGATCCGCCCCAGGTCGATGTCGCGGATCAGCTCGCCCTTGAGGGACTCGGCGACGAGCGCGCCCGCGGCGGCCGGGGCGCGGACGGGCAGGCCGAGCGAGCGGGCGAAGTCGTTGCCGGTGCCGACGGCGACCACGCCGAGCGGGGTGCGCGTCCCGGCGACGGCCTGGAGGGCGAGGTTCACGAGCCCGTCGCCGCCGACGGCGACCAGGGCGCCCGTGCCCTCGGAGACGGCGGCACGCGCGCGTAGCAGAGCGTCCCCGGCGTCCTCACCGATGACGGTGCGCACGGAGAAACCGGCCGTCCGCAACGCGGAAGCGGCCGGCTGCGCGGCGCCCGCGCCCCGGCCGCGTCCCGCGGTGGGATTGACGAAGAGGGTGATCTCGCTGGTCACGGCCGGACCTTAACAACAGCCCGGCCGCGAACAGGGGTTACCTCAGGTCACATCGTCGTAACCGTTGATCCGGTCGGTGTCGCCCTTCGACTGCTCCGGCAGCGACCTGCTGGCCGAGACGGTCTCCACCTCGCCGATGTCCTCGGGCGTCAGGTCGAGCTCGGACGCCTCGTCGTCACCGGGTCCGGCCGCGGCCAGGAGGCGCCTGCGACGGTCGTTGAGCAGGGAGAAGGCGGTCGCCGCGAAGTACAGGACCCAGATCGGACCGGCGAGGGCGATCATGGTCAGCGGGTCGGTGCTGGGCGTCGCCACCGCGGCGAACACGGTGATGCCCATGATCATGCCGCGCCACCAGCCGAGCATCCGCTTGCCGGTGATCACGCCCGTGAGGTTGAGCATGACCAGGAGCAGCGGCAGCTCGAAGGAGAGACCGAAGACGATCACCATGCGGGTGATCAGGTCGAGCAGCTCGTCGAGCGGCAGCTGGTTGTCGATGTTCTCGGGCGAGAAGTCGAGCAGCACGCGCGCCATGGTCGGCAGCGTCTTGTACGCGAAGAAGGCGCCGCCGAGGAAGAGCGGGACGCCGGTCGCCACGAAGCCGGTGGCGTACTTCTTCTCGTGCTTGTGCAGGCCGGGCGCGACGAAGCCCCACAGCTGGTAGAGCCAGATCGGCGACGCGCCGACGACACCGGCCATCAGCGACACCTTCAGGGCGAGCGTGAAGGGCGTGATCAGGCCGTTGAGCACGATGCGGGCGCACTGCTCGTTGGCGTCCTTGTTCTCGGCGGCCTTGACCGTCAGCTCCGAGAAGGACTTGTCGCAGCCGACGGAGTCGAGGACCGGGTTCGTGAAGAACTCGATGATGTCCTTGTAGTAGAAGGCGGCGACGATCGTCACGACGAGGATGGCCAGGACGGCCTTCCCGAGCCGGTTGCGAAGCTCACGCAGGTGCTCCGCGAGCGGCATCCGCCCCTCGGGGTCCTTCTCCTGCTTGCGGGCAGACTTGAGCAACCCACGTCCTCATCTCGTGCGACAGGCCGCCGTCACTGGGGCGGCCTTCGATCAGCTCTTGTCAGCTCTTCGTCGTGTGGTTCGTCGGCTCGGACACGGGGCGCGAGCTGGTCACGTCGCCCGGGGCGGCCTGGATGGTGCGCGGGGCCGGCGGCTGCTCGTCGTTCTTCGGCGGGTCCGAGGGAGCGGCCTCCTTGTTGCCACCCTCGCTCTTCATGGCCTTGGCCTCGCTCTTGAGGATGCGGGCCGACTTGCCGAGCGAGCGCGCCATGTCCGGGAGCTTCTTCGCACCGAACAGAAGGAGGACGACCACGAGGATGATGATCAACTCGGGGGCGCCGATCTTTCCACCGAACATATGCGTTTACCTTCTCACTGAGGCGGCAGGGGCGGGACTGCCGGTACCGATCGGACTTCGGACTGGTGTCCGACCACCGTGTGCTGGCAGCGATCGTATCCCGTGGGGGTGAACACGGGGCAATCCCTGTGCGTACTCCCAGTGCGGCCGGCGCCTCACTCCCAGGCCGTGTACAGGAGCGTACCCGCCCGACCTGCGCACGGGACAGGCCGCGGCGGTAAAGCGCTTTCCACGCCCCACCTCGGGACACTCCCCGCTCAGACCGCGTCACCCCCGGCCTTCGCCACGCTCACCGCGGCCCGCTCCAGCTCCTCCGCCGCCCGATTGATCTGCTGCGTCGTGTCGGCGACCTGCCGCCCGAGGCGCTGCGCCTCGACGAACACCTTGATCGCGAAGACGGCCAGTACGGCCAGTCCCACGAACCCCAACGCCACGGCCAGCATCGCCCAGAACATGCGCCGAGCCTAGACGGTCTGGTGGAGGCGGAGCGTGCGCACCCCGCCCCCGGTGAGGAGTTCGATGATGCGCTCGCCCGCGGGCTTGCGCACCGACGTGTCGCACTCGGGGCAGGTGAACGAGTAGAAGGTGGTGCGGCGGCTCGCGCCGATCGCCAGCCGGATCGCGGTGGCGGTCAGTTCGAAGCGGGCCCGGCAGTCCGGGCAGGCGGCCTTGAAGACGACGGGCGCCGGGGCGGCGACCGTGGCGGACATCGTGGAGATATCAGTGAAACCGGCCACACCGGTCATTCCGTTGTCCACTTCGCACCTTTCATCCGTTCTGCCCCATGAGTTGTTCCGCCCCGTAAACCGTCCGGGGCCGAACTGTCCGGGGTCGGGCCCGACGTCCCCGCGCGGCCTCTCACGCGACCTCGTCGTACGCCGCCAGAGCCCGCCGCGCCGCGTCCCGCGCGCTCACCGCGAGTTCCGCGGGGGCCACGATGTGCCCGTCCCGGCCGAGCCGCAGCGCGAGCCGCCGCAGCGACGACGGGTCAGGCGTGCGCAGCGTGATCCGCAGCCCGCCGTCCGGCAGCTCCTCCGCGCTGTCGTGCGGGTAGTACTCCGCCACCCAGCGCCCGCCGGGCCCCACCTCGACGATGACCTCCGGGTCCTCGGCCGCGGGCTGCACAAGCCCCTCGGACAGGTCCCGCAGCTCCACCTCGGGCGGCGCCGCGGCCTCGTCCAGAATCCGGATCTCGGCGACCCGGTCGAGCCGGAACGTGCGCCGCGCCTCCGACCGGCGGCACCACGCCTCGACATAGGTGTGCCCGACGCTGACCAGGCGGATCGGGTCGATCTCCCGCTCGGTCACCTCGTCACGGGCGGGCGAGTAGTAGCGGATCCACAGCCGCCGCCGCTCGGAGATCGCCCGGTCGACATCGGCGAAGACCCCGCCCTCCGACTCGAACGTGACGTTCAGCCGCGCGCTCGCGCTCGCCACCTCACCGGCCGCCGCCTCCAGCTTCGCGGTCGCGCGCAGCAGGGCGAGCCGGTCGCTCTCGCGCAGCCCGGGCAGCGTCGCCACCGCTCGGGCGGCCACGAGGAGCGCCGTCGCCTCGTCGGCGGCGATCCGCAGCGGCTCGGCCACATCGTCCGCGTTGTGCCACCAGATGCGGTCGCCGTCGGTGTCGATGTCGAGGAGGTCGCCGCCGCGGAAGCTCGTCCCGCACAGCGGCAGCACGTCCAGGTCGGAGATCAGCTCGTCCTCGGTGATGCCAAAGGCCCGTGCGACGTCCTCCACGCGCGCGCCGGGGCGCTCCCGCAGATACGTCACCAGGGACAGCATCCGCCGGGTCTGGTCGATGGCGTTGGAAGCCATGCTTGTCCGTACTCCCCTTCAGTCCCGCGCTCAGCCCTTGGCCACGGCGCGCAGCCGGTCCACGACGTCGGATCGCAGCTCGGCCGGTTCCAGGACGACCACGTCGGGCCCGAACTCCACGAGCCAGGCGTCGAGCCCGTGCCCGTACGGGATCTCCAACTCGTCCCAGCCCTCGCCCAGTTCCCGCACCGACGTGGCCTTGGCGCGCAGCGGGTAGCCCGCGCCCGTGCGCAGCCTGATCCGCGCCGAGCGCGTGGCGCTCTCCCCCGCCCAGCCCGCGACGGTCTCCCGTACGGTCACCACGTCCGGCACGTCCGCCTTGAACTGGCCCGCGCGCGAGCGGACCTTGCCGGTGATCCGGGAGAGCCGGAAGACCCGCTCGGCCCGGCGCTCGCGGTCCCAGCCCGCCAGGTACCAGTGGCCGCGCCAGCACTCCAGGGCCCACGGCTCGACGTGGCGCTGCTCGGGCCGTGCGGCGGTCGCCTTGCGGTAGTCGAAGACGACGGGGCGCCGGTCGCGGCAGGCCAGCATCAGCGGCTCGAACGACGCCTCGTGCGCCGGGATCCGCGGTTCGAGCGCGCCATGGCTCTCGTACGGGTCCACGTCCTCGGGCATACCGGCGGCGCGCAGCTTCTGCAGGGCGCCGCTGGCGGCACCGGCGAGGCGGGCCTGCTGCCACACCTTCGCGGCGAGGCCGAGCGCGGCGGCCTCCTCGCCGTCGAGGGTGACGGGCGGCAGCCGGTTGCTGTCGCGGCGGGCGAGGTAGCCGACCTCGCCGTCCAGGTTCTCCACGGTGTCGATGATCAGGCCGAGCTCGCGCAGGTCGTCCTTGTCGCGCTCGAACATGCGGTTGAAGGAGTCGTCGTTGCCCGCCTCCAGGTAGGCCTCGATGGACCCCCGCAGCTCGCGCTTGCTGAGTGGCCGCCGCGTCCCGAGCAGACACAGCGCCAGATTCATCAGCCGCTCGGCCTTGGCAATGGCCATCGACGCCCTTTCCTCATGTAACTCCCGACGGACGACCGTACCGCCAGTGGGTGTACCGGCAAAAGCCAGGGGATACGGCAGGGCCCATGCCGGACGGCATGGGCCCTGTGAACGACCGCGCGGGTCGGTGTCCGCTCGACGCGGACGGCTGTTCTGACGACTCAGACGGAGACCAGGTCGCAGACGAAGATCAGCGTCTCGCCGGGGGCGATGCGGCCGCCACCGGCGCCGCGGTCGCCGTACGCCAGGTGCGCCGGGATGGTCAGCCGGCGGCGGCCGCCGACCTTCATGCCCTGCACGCCCTGGTCCCAGCCCTGGATGACCTGGCCGGCACCGAGCTGGAACTGCAGCGGGGTGCCACGGTTCCAGGACGCGTCGAACTCCTCACCGGTGGAGAAGGCCACGCCCACGTAGTGCACGGAGACGGTGTCGCCCGCCTTCGCCTCGGATCCTTCGCCCTCCCAGAGGTCCACGATCTCGAGGTCCGTCGGGGCCGGACCCTCGGGGAAGTCGATCTCGGGCTTGTCGATGCTCACGTGTAGTGCTCCTGCTTGTCGGCTATCGGGCAACCGGGACAGTCTGCCACTTCCCCGGCGGTGATCAGTGCGTGGCGAGGATGTCGACCACGAAGACCAGCGTCGAGTTGGCGGGCAGCGTCTTGCCCTTCTCCTGGTCGCCGTAGGCCTGGTCGGCCGGGATCACGAGGAGGACGCGGTCGCCGACGTGCTTGCCGACGATGCCCGTGTCCCAGCCCTTGATGACCTGACCCTTGCCGATCTGCGTCTGGAACGGCTGGCCCGTGTTGAAGGACGAGTCGAACAGCTCGGCCTTGTCCTTGCCCTGGTTGAGCTTCCAGGCCGCGCCGCTGTAGTGCATGGAGACCGTCTGGCCGCTCTTGACCTCGGCGCCCTTGCCCTGGATGAGGACCTTGTCGACGAGCTTGGCCGGCGGGTCGTTCTTCGGCACGGTGATCTTCGCGGGCGCCTGGGCGTCCGCCTTGATCTGCGGCAGGTCGGAGGGGATCGCCGCCTGCTTCTGCGCCGAGTCCCGGACGATGTCGCCGACGTCCAGCGCGAACACCAGCGTGTCGGAGCCCGTGATGCCGTACTGCTGGGCGCCCTGGCTGCCGTAACCGGCCGCGGGCGGCGCCACCACGAGGATCCGGCTGCCCTCCTTCGCGCCGACGACGGCCTGCGAGAACGCCGGCAGCTGGCTCTCGGACGCCGCCGTCACGATCTGCCCGTTGCTCTGCTGCCCGTACGTCGTGCCGAGGTCCTTGGCGCCCTTCCAGATCTTGCCGGTGAAGTTCATCGACACCATGTCGTCCTTCTTCACCTCCGCGCCCTTGCCCTCGGAGAGCGTGTGCACGACGAACTTGCCGCTCGGCTCGCCCTTGGGCAGCGAGATCGTCGCCTTGCTGCCGTACGCGCCCTTCACCGTCGGCATGGGCTCCGCCGTGTCGACCGCCTTGGGCACCGACGCCGCCTTCGGCGACGAGGACGCCGAGGAGTCGGCCTTGTCCGCCCCGTCCTTGCCGTCGTCACTGCCACAGGCCGTCGCGGTCAGCGCCAGTGCCGGCACGATCAGTAGAGCTGCAAGTCGGCGTCGCACAGGGATCCTCAGGTCGCTCGAATACGGTTCGGCCACTCTAGGCCCTCCCGCCACATTTGCCAGGTGCCGACAAGCACGCCGGGGGCCCCGTACGAATGATTCGTACGAGGCCCCCGGCAGGATGGGTCCGAACCGGTACCAGGATGGGTCCGAACCGGTCCTACATCCCGGCGATCAGCTTCTCCACCCGGTCGTCCACGCTGCGGAACGGGTCCTTGCACAGCACCGTGCGCTGCGCCTGGTCGTTCAGCTTCAGATGGACCCAGTCGACCGTGAAGTCACGGCGCTGCTCCTGGGCCCGGCGGATGAAGTCGCCGCGCAGCCGCGCGCGCGTGGTCTGCGGCGGCACGGACTTACCCTCGAAGATCTTCAGGTCGTTGCAGATCCGGGCGGCCTGGCCCTTCTTCTCCAGGAGGTAGTAGAGCCCGCGGCGACGGTGGATGTCGTGGTAGGCGAGGTCTATCTGCGCCACCCGCGGGTGCGACATGGTCATGTTGTGCTTGGCCCGGTAGCGCTCGATGAGCTTGTACTTCATGACCCAGTCGATCTCGGTGCCGATGCGGTCGAGGTCCTCCGACTCGATCGCGTCGAGCGCGCGGCCCCACAGCTCGAGAACCTGGTCGACGGTGCCGGTGCGGATGCCCCGGCGCTCCACGAAGTCGACGGCCTTCTCGTAGTACTCCCGCTGCACCTCCAGTGCGGAGGCCTCGCGGCCGCTGGCCAGACGCACCTTGCGCCGGCCCGTGATGTCGTGGCTGACCTCGCGGATCGCCCGGATCGGGTTCTCCAGGGTCAGGTCGCGCATCACCGTGCCCGCCTCGATCATGCGCAGCACCAGGTCGGTGGCGCCGACCTTGAGCAGCATGGTCGTCTCGGACATGTTCGAGTCGCCCACGATGACGTGCAGGCGCCGGTAGCGCTCGGCGTCCGCGTGCGGCTCGTCACGGGTGTTGATGATCGGCCGGGAACGCGTCGTCGCGGAGCTGACGCCCTCCCAGATGTGCTCGGCGCGCTGACTCACGCAGTACACCGCACCGCGCGGGGTCTGCAGCACCTTGCCCGCGCCGCACAGCAGCTGACGCGTCACCAGGAAGGGAATGAGAATGTCCGCGAGCCGCGAGAACTCCCCATGGCGGGCCACCAGATAATTCTCGTGGCAGCCGTAGGAGTTTCCCGCCGAGTCGGTGTTGTTCTTGAAGAGGTATACGTCGCCCGCGATTCCCTCCTCGTGCAGGCGGCGTTCGGCGTCGACGAGCAGGCCTTCCAGAATGCGCTCGCCGGCTTTGTCGTGGGTGACCAACTCGGTCACGTTGTCGCATTCCGGCGTTGCGTATTCCGGATGCGATCCCACGTCCAGATAGAGGCGGGCACCGTTCCGCAGAAAGACATTGCTGCTGCGGCCCCATGACACGACACGGCGGAAGAGGTACCGCGCCACCTCGTCAGGCGACAGACGGCGCTGTCCCCTGAACGTGCATGTGACGCCGTACTCGTTCTCCAGCCCGAAAATGCGGCGGTCCATGTCTGAACATTACGCCCGATCCCCCGAGCTGAAACGGGGTTCGACAGCACGGTTTGGATCATTTTCCGAACCGGCCGCGACACGCCCGGGCGTGCGCGGGTCCCCGAGCACCCGCCGCGTGGCCAGCAACACCAGGAGCGCGAGCGCCCCGGCGGCCGCCGGTACGGCGAAACCCCACCGGGTCCCGCCCCACTCGACGACCGGCCCGGCGACGGCCGTACCGACGCTCGCCCCCACCGTGAACGTCGTCACGAGCCACGAGAACGCCTCCGTCACCGTCCCCCGCGGCGCGTGCCGGTCCACGACGATGAACGCGCACGCGATGCACGGCGCGAGGAACACCCCGGCGACCGCCGTGAGCGCCACCATCGCCACCGGGCCCGGCATCAGCGCCAACGGCACGTAGAACAGCGCCAGAAGGGCCACAAGGCGGCGAAGTCGCGCCTCGGGGGCGCCGCTCCACTCCCGCGCGCCGTACACCGCGCCGCCCACCAGGGCGCCGAGCCCGAGCGCCGCCATCATCCAGCCGTACACCGCGTCGCCGCCGTGCTCGTCCCCGTACGAGACGCCCGCCACGGTGATCGAACCGAGCGCGAGCCCGACGAACAGGAAGGCGGCGAGCAGGACGAGCAGGCCCGGCGAGCGCAGCGCGCCCAGCCAGTGGGCCTCGCGCGGCGCGGACCGCCACGCGCGCGAGGGCTTCGACAGGACGACGGAGAGGGCACCGAGGACGCCGATGACGTTCAGGACGACGAGCGCGGCCTGCGCCGACCACAGCGACACGCACACGGTCACCAGCAACGGGCCGACGGTGAACATGACTTCCTGGGCGATCGCGTCCATCGCGTACGCCTTGTGCACCTGCTCCTCGCGCGGCAGCACGCTCGGCCACAGCGCCCGCAGGCCGCCTTCGAGCGGCGGTGTGAACAGTCCTGCGGCGGCCACGGCGCTGTAGGCCACGCCCGGCGAGCCGGTGCCGCCGAAGGCGAACAGCGTCATCGCGAGCGCCGACAGGACGGCGGCCGGAAGCTGCACCGTCGGCTGCCCGCGCAGGTCGACGAGGCGTCCGAGCACCGGCTGCCCGACCGCGTTGGCCACCCCGTACACGGCGGCGAGCGCGCCGGCCAGCGAGTACGAGCCGCCCTCGGCGCGGATGAACAGCACGATGGCGATGGACGCCGTGGCATTGGGCAGCCTGCCGACGAGCGTGCCGGTGAGCAGCCGCATCGCGTGCCGCGCCCGGAGGATCTCCGCATATCCGGCGGCCATGGCCCGCCCTTCCGTCTCAAGTTGTACGTATAACGCCGTGGGGTTATACGTATCACGTGTCGGGGTTATACGTACCACGTGCGTCGGCGCGGGAGCCACCCGCTAACGTCAGCCACCGCGCACGACCCACACGCCGGGCAGCGACAACCCCCGACAGCGGACCCACGGAGGCAGCAGTGACCAGCGGTACGGAAGGGACGGCGACCAGCCGCCCCACCAGCCGGGACGTGGCCCGCGCCGCAGGCGTCTCCCAGGCAGCCGTCTCCCTCGTCATGGGCGACAAATGGCGCGGCCGCGTCGCCCCCGCCACCGCCGAACGCGTCCGCGAGGCGGCCCGCGCCCTCGGCTACCGCCCCAACCTCGCCGCCCGCAACCTCCGCATGGGCCGCACCCGCACCGCCCTCCTCGTCGTCCCCGCCCTCACCAACGAGTTCTTCGCCGGCGTCTACACCGGCGCCGCCCGCCTCGCCGCCGAGCACGGCTTCGGCGTCGTCCTCTACCCCTCCCCCGACGGCATCGGCCCGGCCCGCGACCCCTTCCCCTCCGCCCGCGCCGCCCTCGACGGCATCCTCGCCTCATCCATGGCCGCCGACGCCGTCACCGCACTGCGCGGTGACGACCTGCCGCTCGTCATGCTCGACAGCGACCCGGCGGGCAGCCCCGGCGCCACCACCGTCAACCTCGACCTCACCGACGGCATCCGGCAGCTCACCGACCATCTGCTCGCCCTCGGCCACCGGCACTTCCTGCACCTCGCCTCCGCCGTCCCGTCCTGGACCTTCGACGTGCGCGCCCGCGAACTCGCCGCCCGGACCGCCCTCTTGCCCGGCACCACCGTCCGCACCGTCCGCTCCGCCCTCACCGTCGAGGACGCCATGGCCGCCACCGAACGCGCCCTGCGCACCAGCGGCCCCACCCTGCCCACCGCCCTCGTCTGCGACGACGACAAACTCGCCACCGGCGCCTACAAAGCCGCCCGCCGCATGGGCCTGCGCATCCCCGAACACTTCTCCGTCACCGGCTTCGACGACCTCTCCCTCGCCACCGCCGTCGACCCCGAACTCACCACCGTCCGCCTGCCCGCCGAGCAGTTCGGCGAGCGCGGCATGGCCGCCCTCCTCGCCGTCCTGGAGGGCCGCACACCCGACACCACCCCGCTCCCGGTCGAACTCGTCGTACGCGGCTCGACGGCACCGCCACCCCGCACCGAGGCATGAAGGTGTGCCGGTGGCCGACATACGTGTGCCCCGGCCGGATGTCGTATCCGGCCGGGGCACACGTATGACGAACTGTCGACTGGCGGCGGCTACTCCTCCGAGGAGTCCCCGTTGTCGTCGGAGACGTCGTCGGACACCGCGTCGGACGCCGCCTTCGACGTCTCCGCCGCGCCCTCCGCCGTGAGCAGCCGCGACAACTGCCGCCCCACGATCCGCTTGAACTTGCGCTGCTGCGGCCGCGTACGGTCGAGCACCGCCACCTCGAGACGCTCGGCGGGAATCTCCCGCTCGCTCCCGTTCGTGTCGCGCGACAGCGCCTGCACGGCCAGCTTCAACGCCTCGGACAGCGACATGCCGTCCTGATGACGCTGGTCCAGATAGCCGCTGATCTGCTCGGCGTTACCACCGACCGCGACCGAACCGTGCTCGTCCACGATCGACCCGTCGTGCGGCAGCCGGTAGATCTGGTCGCCCTCGGACGTCTCACCGACCTCCGCGACGACCAGCTCCACCTCGTACGGCTTCTCGGCCGCACTGGAGAAGATCGTGCCCAGCGTCTGCGCGTACACGTTCGCCAGACCACGGGCCGTCACATCGTCCCGGTCGTACGTGTACCCCCGCAGATCCGCGTAGCGGACGCCACCGATCCGCAGGTTCTCGTACTCGTTGTACTTACCGGCGGCCGCGAAACCGATCCGGTCGTAGATCTCGCTGAACTTGTGCAGGGCACGGGACGGGTTCTCGCCGACGAACACGATGCCGTCGGCGTACTGCAGCACAACCAGGCTGCGACCGCGGGCGATGCCCTTGCGCGCGTACTCCGCGCGGTCGGCCATCGCCTGCTGGGGTGAGACATAGAACGGCGTCGACACCGGCTATCCGTCCCTTTCTGTCAGTAACGCGTCAGTGGGGAAAGAGAAGCGATCCGCGGCTCAGAGCAGCGCCGCGCGCGGACCGTCCGGCTGCTCCAGACGCCGCTCCAGGATCGACCGGGCGATCTGCGACGACTCGTCGTCACCGAGACGACGGAACCCGTCCTCCGAGATCACCGTCACGATCGGGAAGATCCGACGTGCCATGTCGGGACCGCCCGTCGCCGAGTCGTCGTCCGCCGCGTCGTACAGCGCCTGCACGACCAGCGTCGTCGCCTGCTCCTCCGTCAGGTCGCCGCGGTAGAGCTTCTTCATCGCCCCGCGCGCGAAGACCGAACCCGAACCGGTCGCGGCGTACCCGTGCTCCTCGCTGCGCCCGCCCGTCACGTCGTACGAGAAGATGCGGCCCTTCTCGCGGTCGACGTCGTACCCGGCGAACAGCGGCACCACGGCCAGGCCCTGCATCGCCATGCCGAGGTTCGACCGGATCATCGTGGACAGCCGGTTCGCCTTGCCCTCCAGGGACAGCTGGGCGCCCTCGACCTTCTCGAAGTGCTCCAGCTCCAGCTGGAAGAGCTTCACCATCTCGACGGCCAGACCGGCGGTGCCGGCGATACCGACGGCCGAGTACTCGTCCGCCGGGAAGACCTTCTCGATGTCGCGCTGCGCGATCACGTTCCCCATCGTGGCGCGGCGGTCGCCGGCGAGGACGACGCCTCCCGGGAACGTCACGGCGACGATGGTCGTGCCGTGCGGGGCCTCGATGACGCCCTGCGTCGGCGGCAACTGCCGGTTGCCCGGCAGGATCTCCGGCTGGTGCTCGGCCAGGAAGTCCATGAAGGACGACGACCCGGGCGTCAGGAAGGCAGCCGGTAGACGCCCGGTGCTACGAGGGTTGGCTTCCACGCGTTTCCTTCCACGTAAGCGGCGGCCCGCCTTATCGCGTCGGGCCGGTCCTTGAACTGCCCCAGGGCTGCATTGCAGCTGAAGCACAGTACGCCACGGACCCTACCCGTCTCATGGCAGTGATCCACATGTTCGGCCGGAGCAGAAAGACAGATGCAGCACACGCCCCTCTGCTCCTGGATCAGCGCGTCCAACTCGTGCGGCGCGAGGCCGTACTTGCGCTTGAAGTAGCTGATCCGGTTCCGCTCCGCCCGGCATGTTCGGCAGTAGCTCGACCAACCGTCCGAAGAGGACTTGTTGCGTTCCCACTCGCAGTGCGGCTTGACGATCTCGCACTGCGGGCAGCGTTTGTGGCCCGTCGGCACGTCGACCTTCGCGCGCACCGTCTTGCCCTTGGCCTCCTGGCGCTGCCGGTAGTACTCGGCGGAGCACTCACGGCAGTACGCCTGAAGGCCGTCCGGCAAGGACTTGTTGCTCGCGAACGCCGCTCGCGACAGCGTCTGCCTGCATCGCGAGCAGCGGCGGCCCTCCGACTCGCTCATAGTGAGTGGGCCTTCGATTCGAAGGAATCGAGACCCTACTCCCCACCCTTCTGAACGAAGGACCTCACGAAATCCTCAGCATTCTCCTCTAGGACATCGTCGATTTCGTCCAGAACCGAGTCGACATCGTCGCTCAGCTTCTCCTGGCGCTCCTTGAGGTCGTCAGTCGCCTGCGCGTCCTCGACCTGCTCATCGACCTCCTCGGAGGTGCGATTCGCCTTCTGCTGTCCGCCGCCGGTGTCCTTGGTCGCCATATCCAGCTCACCCCGCTCGGGTCGACATACACGTCGTACGTGTCGTACAGGCTGTTCGTGATCAGAACCCTACAAGTCGGGTCCGACATCGGCCCCGCAGTTGCCGCAACCTGCGGAGCCCACCTCTGTGATTCCCCCGCCGCGGGCCTTTCAGCCGTCGATCAGCCGCCGGAGAGCACGCGGACCAGATCTTCGGCCGTCCGGCACCGGTCGAGCAGCTCCTTCACGTGATTACGCGTTCCGCGAAGGGGTTCGAGGGTGGGGACCCGTTGCAGTGAGTCACGGCCGGGCAGGTCGAAGATGACCGAGTCCCAGGAGGCGGCCGCGACGTCGTCCGCGTACTGCTCCAGGCACCGCCCGCGGAAGTACGCGCGGGTGTCCTCGGGCGGTGACGTACGGGCCCTCTCGACCTCGTCCTCGGTCAGGAGGCGCTTCATCTTGCCCCGGGCCGCCAGACGGTTGTACAGGCCCTTCTCGGCTCGTACGTCGGCGTACTGGAGGTCGACGAGGTGCAGGCGCGCGGCGTCCCAGTCGAGGTTGTCGCGGCGCCGGTAGCCCTCCATGAGCTCGCGCTTGGCGACCCAGTCCAGCTCCCCCGAGAGGCTCATCGGGTCGCTCTCCAGACGGCCGAGCACGTCCTCCCAGCGGCTGAGGACGTCCTTGGTCTGGTCGTCGGCGTCGGCGCCGAAGCGCTCCTCGACGTACTTCCTGGCCAGCTCGTAGTACTCCATCTGGAGCTGTACGGCGGTGAGCGTGCGGCCGCTGCGGAGCGTGATCAGGTGCTGGAGGGAGGGGTCGTGCGAGACCTGGTGGAGGGTGCGGACGGGCTGGTCCACGGCCAGGTCGACGGCGATGAAGCCGTCCTCGATCATGGAGAGGACCAGGGCTGTCGTGCCGAGCTTGAGGTACGTCGAGATCTCGGAGAGGTTCGCGTCGCCGATGATCACATGCAGGCGGCGGTACTTCTCGGCGTCCGAGTGCGGCTCGTCCCGGGTGTTGATGATGGGGCGCTTGAGGGTGGTCTCCAGGCCGACCTCGACCTCGAAGTAGTCGGCGCGCTGGCTGAGCTGGAAGCCGTGCTCGTGCCCGTCCTGGCCGAGGCCGACGCGGCCCGCTCCGGTGACGACCTGACGGGAGACGAAGAACGGCGTGAGGTGGCGCACGATGTCCGAGAAGGGGGTCTCCCGCTTCATCAGGTAGTTCTCGTGCGTGCCGTAGCTCGCGCCCTTGTTGTCGGTGTTGTTCTTGTAGAGGTGGATCGGCTGGGCGCCGGGCAGCTGGGCCGCGCGGTCGGCCGCCTCCGCCATGATGCGCTCGCCGGCCTTGTCCCACAGGACGGCGTCGCGCGGGTTGGTGATCTCCGGGGAGCTGTACTCGGGGTGTGCGTGGTCGACGTAGAGGCGCGCGCCGTTGGTGAGGATGACGTTGGCCAGGCCGATGTCCTCGTCGGTGAGCTGGCTGGAGTCGGCGGCCTCGCGGGCGAGGTCGAAGCCCCGGGCGTCGCGCAGCGGGTTCTCCTCCTCGAAGTCCCAGCGGGCGCGGCGGGCCCGGTGCATCGCCGCCGCGTACGCGTTGACGATCTGGGACGAGGTGAGCATGGCATTGGCATTGGGGTGGCCGGGGACGGAGATCCCGTACTCCGTCTCGATGCCCATTACTCGCCGTACGGTCATGCGGCCCTCCTTGCCCGGCGGCGCCCTCGGTCGGGGGCGGCGCTCAAGTACCGCTGGTTCTCCGATGCGCGTGCGGTGCCCGTCCCCGCACGGCGCGACTCGGCGGTATGGAAGAGCCTAGAACGCCTCTGCGCTGGTGGGGAGATCATTTGCGTCATTGCTTCGCTCCGACGTGAAGCGGCTGGCCGCGTGGTAGTTGCCCGGAAAAACAGTGGGCTGCGGGTACCCGGTCCGGGCACCCGCAGCCACCCTGTCTTTTACAGGTACTGCCCGGTGTTCGCCACCGTGTCGATGGAACGTCCGGTGTCCGCGCCCTGCTTTCCGGTCACGAGGGTGCGGATGTAGACGATCCGCTCGCCCTTCTTTCCGGAGATTCGGGCCCAGTCGTCGGGGTTCGTGGTGTTGGGAAGGTCCTCGTTCTCCTTGAACTCGTCGATGCAAGCCTGGAGGAGATGGGCGACCCTGAGGCCCTTCTGATTCTGTTCGAGGAAGGCCTTGATGGCCATCTTCTTGGCGCGGCCGACGATGTTCTCGATCATTGCGCCGGAGTTGAAGTCCTTGAAGTACAGGACTTCCTTGTCGCCATTGGCGTACGTGACTTCCAGGAAGCGGTTCTCCTCGGATTCCGCGTACATGTGTTCCACGGCGGTCTGGATCATATTGGCCACCGTGGCCGCCCGGTCGCTGCTGTGCTCGCCGAGGTCGTCGGCGTGCAGCGGCAGGCGCTGGGTGAGGTACTTGCCGAAGATGTCCTTGGCCGCTTCGGCGTCCGGACGCTCGATCTTGATCTTCACATCGAGTCGGCCGGGGCGCAAAATGGCCGGGTCGATCATGTCCTCGCGGTTGGAGGCGCCGATCACGACCACGTTCTGCAGGCCCTCGACGCCGTCGATCTCGGCGAGGAGCTGCGGGACGATGGTGTTCTCGACGTCCGAGCTGACGCCGGAGCCGCGGGTGCGGAAGAGGGACTCCATCTCGTCGAAGAAGACGATGACGGGGGTGCCCTCGCTGGCCTTCTCCCGCGCACGCTGGAAGACGAGGCGGATCTGCCGCTCGGTCTCGCCGACGTACTTGTTGAGAAGCTCGGGACCCTTGATGTTGAGGAAGAAGCTCTTGCCCTGGCCCTGTCCGGTCACTTCCGCGACCTTCTTGGCAAGGGAGTTGGCGACCGCCTTGGCGATCAGGGTCTTTCCGCAGCCGGGAGGGCCGTACAGGAGGACGCCCTTGGGCGGCCGCAGTTCGTGCTCCCGGTACAGGTCCGGGTAGAGGTACGGCAGCTCGACCGCGTCGCGGATCAGTTCGATCTGGTTGCCCAGGCCGCCGATCTGGTCGTAGCCGATGTCCGGGACCTCTTCGAGGACCAGTTCCTCCACTTCGCTCTTCGGAACGACCTCGTAGACGTAGCCGGAGCGGGGTTCGAGGAGCAGGGCGTCGCCGGGCCGGATGACGACGTCGAGGAGCGGTTCGGCGAGCCGGACCACCCTCTCCTCGTCGGTGTGGCCGGTGACCAGGGCGCGCTCGCCGTCCTCGAGGATCTCCTTGAGGGTGACGATGTCGCCGACGCTCTCGAACTCCATGGCCTCGACCACGTTGAGCGCTTCGTTGAGCATGACTTCCTGGCCGCGCCTGAGCTCTTCGAGCTCGACGCTCGGGCTCACGTTCACCCGGAGTTTGCGGCCGCCGGTGAAGATGTCGGCGGTGCCGTCCTCATTGGCCGTGAGGAAGACTCCGAAGCCGGCCGGCGGTTGTGCGAGCCGGTCGACCTCCTCCTTGAGGGCCACGATCTGGTCGCGGGCCTCGCGGAGCGTGTTCGCAAGCCGTTCGTTCTGTGCGGATACGCCGGCCAGATTGGTCTGCAGCTCGACGATCCGCTCTTCGAGAATCCTCGTATGACGCGGAGAGTCGGCGAGCTTGCGCCGCAGGACGGCGATTTCCTGCTCGAGATAGGCAATCTGCCCGGCGGGGTCGTCGGACCCTCGTCCCGGGCGGATGCCGCGGTTGATGTCGTCGTCGTGGGCTGCCACGGTCCTCACCTCCTCCAAGGGGAGCTGGACGCTTCCAGACCCTACCTGGGTGGGTGTTGATTGAAACCCCTAGATCACAAAGACGGTCGAGGTGTGTCTGATCTTCACCCTTGCGCTCTCCCTCACGCCAGTGGAATACCCACCCAACAACATCGGAAAGCGGGCGGTTGTAGGGTCGAAGTGTTCAACACCCGTCAGGCCTGGCCGGACTTGCTCCTGTGAAGTGGGTTAGCCGGGGCTGCGACGCAGGAAACGGCAGGAGACATGACCGTACGGCAAGAGGCCGGATCCACCGCCGACAGCGGCGTTCCGCTGGAGGTGTGGATCGACCAGGACCTGTGTACCGGGGACGGGATCTGCGCCCAGTACGCGCCGGAGGTCTTCGAGCTGGACATCGACGGCCTCGCGTATGTGAAGAGCGCGGACGACGAGCTGCTGCAGGACGCGGGGGCCTCAACGCCCGTGCCGCTGCCGCTTCTCACGGACGTGGTGGCGTCGGCCCGGGAGTGCCCCGGCGACTGCATCCACGTACGCCGGGTTTCGGACAGGGTCGAGGTGTACGGGCCCGACGCGGAGTGACCCGGACAGTGTGACCGCCGTCACATCTAGCAGGCAGGGCCCCGCCGAGGCGGGGCCCTTCGCGTGGGGTCGTCCGTGCGCGTCCGCTCAGACGCTGCTCGCCCTGGCGGGCGTGGAGCGGACGAACGCCCCGTTGCGCCAATGCCATTGGGCGCGGTCGTGGACGTCGGGGCGGTAGCGCGGGACGTCGTCGGAGGAGTAGCCGTCGAGGGTGGCGGTGACGGCGCCGTCGCGTACGGCGAGGGCCGTGACCGTGAACTGGTCCTTCGGGTCGACGAGGGTGGCGACGACGCGGGGCTTGCCGCCGGCGGACCGGGTGAGGACATAGACCCCGTTGGGCGGGGTACCGGAGCCCGCGTCGCAGCGTACGGCCGCGACGGTCTCGGGCCGGCCGTCACCGTCGAGGTCGCCGGAGGCCTTGCGCTGTACCACGACCTTGACCGGGCCGCAGTTGAGCGGGAAGTCGGCCGCGGCCGGATCGGGCGCGGCGACGGCGGGGCCGGCGGCGTGCGCCGCCTGGTTCTTCGGGGCCCCGGGCTGGGCCGCGGTGGCGGAGCCGGGCTGGAGGAAGCCCGAGGCGGCGACCACGGCGGCGAGGGCCGCGGCGGTGGCCAGCCAGTGGATGGGCCGGGTGGTGGTGTGCGCCAGTTCCGGGACGGCGGGTTGCTGCACGAGGAAGTTGTCTCCTGTGAGGGCTGTGCCGGTGGGAGTGGCCAGCATCGTGCCATACGTCACAGTCCGGGGGAACGGCGGGGTGGGACGTTTGTCACGCGGAGTGCGCCGCGCGCGGCTCGGGGCGTTCGTTCGCCGTGACAACGCGTCGGCGCCGCCGTCGAGTTCCCGTACGGGGCGGGGAACTGGACGGCGGCGCCGACGCGTTCGCAGGAGGTGGCTCGCCGGCTCGCCGTGGTCAGCGGCCCCGGTTGCCGCCGTCGGCGTTCGGTCCGTCGTAGTCCTCGCCGTAGGCGCCCTTGGCGGGGCGGCGGCGGCGCATGGGCGGCTCGACGCCGTCCGCGAGGCGGCGGGCGGTCAGCAGGAAGCCGGTGTGGCCGATCATCCGGTGGTCGGGGCGGACGGCGAGGCCCTCCACGTGCCAGTTGCGGATCATCGACTCCCACGAGGTCGGCTCGTTGAAGCAGCCGATCTCGCGGATGGACTCGACGGTGCGGGCCAGCTGGGTGGTCGTGGCGACGTAGCAGCACAGGATGCCGCCGGGGACGAGCGCCTTCTTGACGACGTCCAGGCACTCCCAGGGGGCGAGCATGTCGAGGATGACGCGGTCGACGTCGCCGTCGGTCAGGTTGTCCTGAAGGTCGCCGACGGTGAGCTGCCAGGCGGGGTGCGGGCCGCCGAAGTAGCGCTCCACGTTGCCCTTGGCGATCTCGGCGAAGTCCTCGCGGCGCTCGTACGAGTGCAGCATGCCCTCGTCGCCGATGGCACGCAGCAGGAAGCTGCTGAGCGAGCCGGAGCCCACACCCGCCTCGACGACGCGGGCGCCGGGGAAGATGTCGGCGAAGGCCAGGATCTGCCCCGCGTCCTTGGGGTAGACCACGGCGGCGCCGCGGGGCATGGACAGGACGTAGTCGGGGAGCAGGGGGCGCAGCGCGAGGTAGGCGACGTTTCCGGTGGTGCGGACAACGCTGCCCTCGGGAGCGCCGATCAGCTCGTCGTGCGGGAAGGAACCCTTGTGGGTGTGGAAGTTCTTCCCGTCCTCGAGCGTGAACGTGTAGTGGCGGCCCTTGGGGTCGGTCAGCTGTACCTGGTCCCCGACCTTGAAGGGCCCGCGTCGGCGGGCGGCACCGGTCGGTTCGGACATGTGACCAGCGTACCGGGCGTGGGGGCGGGTGCCGACCACGCCGGTCGCCGTGCGGTCAGGAGGGGCGGGCCATGGCTTTGACGAATGCGCGTTCGACGTCGGCGGCGGAGAGGACGCCGTAGATCGCGCCGTTGTTCTCCACGACGAGGTACTCGGTGGCCGGGGTCGCGCGCAGGGTGTCGAGGAGATCCTCGCCGGCCAGCTCGGCGGAGACCCTCATGCCGTCCGTGAGGTCCTGGGCGAGGCCGCTGACCGGGACCCAGGGGCGGCGGTGTTCGGGGACGCCGACGATGGCGGCCTCCCGGACGAGGGAGCGGGGCTCGCCGTCCGGATCGACGACGACGAGGGCGCGGGCCCCCGACTCGTTGGCCCGGCGCAGCGCCTCCGCGAGGGAGGTCGCGGGTTCGACGGGGACGGCGCGGCGCGTGAGCGTGCGGGCGCGCAGCTCCGGGAGGTGCTCGCGCAGGCGGGCCATGCGGAGGCTGTTGCCCGCGCCGGTCCAGATGATCGCGGCGAGGATGGCGGCGAGCAGGGCGTCGGTGACGGTGTCCATGCCGCCGACGTCCTCCGCGTCCCCGCCGAGGGCGCCGGTCTGGGTCAGCAGAGGCAGCCCGATGAGGACGGTGACGGCCAGGGCGCGGCCCACCCAGGCCGCGGCGATCGTGCCGCTCATCGGCTTGCCGGTGATCTTCCAGACGACGGCGCGGAGCATACGGCCGCCGTCCAGGGGGAGGCCGGGCAGCAGGTTGAACGCGGCGACGATGAGGTTGGAGACCATCAGGCCCGCGAGCAGCACGCCCGGGACGGTGCCCGGCTCCACGGCCATCATGCCCAGGTAGAAGACGCCCGCGAGGACGAGGGAGAGCAGGGGGCCGACGAAGGCGAGCACGAACTCGCGCCCCGGGGTCTCCGACTCCTTCTCGATCTCGCTGACGCCGCCGAAGAACTGCAGCTGGATCCGGCGGACCGGGAGCTTGAAGCGCAGGGCGGCGACGGTGTGGGCCAGCTCGTGGACCAGCACGGAGGCGTAGAACGCGACCGCGAAGAACAAGGAGACCAGGTAGCGGGCGGCCCCGAGTTCGGGCAGGACCCGGTCCAGCTGCCCGCCGAACACCCAGGTGATCAGCGCGGCGACGAGGAACCAGCTCGGGGCGACATACACGGGCACCCCGAACGGCCGCCCCATGAGAATCCCGCCCCGGGGATTGGCCGGCGGCTGCGCGGGCCCTTTCCGCTTACCGGAGGTGGCGGCGGCGCGGTCGGGGTGGGTGTCGTGGGGGTTGGGGTGGGGGTGGCCAGGTGAGGGGGGAGTTTCGTTGCTCTGGGCGGGCGGTGCGGGTTCATTGCCCTGGGCAGGCGGTGCGGGTTCGCAGGGCTTGGTGAGCGGCGCCGGGTCGTTGCTCTGGGCGGGCGGCACCGGAACGTCGCGGTCGGTGTACGGTGCCGGGTCGTTGCTCTGGGCGGGCGGTAGCGGTTGGGTGCGGTCGGTGTGCTGCGCCGCTGCGTCGCTCTCGTCAGGCGGCACCGGTTGGGTGCGGTCGGTGTGGGGCACAGCCGCACCGCTGTGGGCGGGCGGCACCGATGCGTCGCTCTCGGCGGGCGGCGCCCCGTCCTCGCTGTCCGCGTCTGGGCGGCGTTGCCCGCTCGGGTGCTGGTTGCCGGGGGCGCTCGGCGTGTCCCCGCGCGCGGGTGTCGCCGCCCCGCCGGGGACCGACCCGGGCCGGTGCTGCTCCCCCTGCGGCGAGCCATCCGCGCTGCCGCTTTCCGGGCCCGCCATTGGCGCCCCCGGATCGGCCTCGGGTGGCATCGTCCCCTCGGTGCCGGGAGGCGTGCGCTCCCCGTCGCCGGTCCGTCCGGTGGAGTCGGGCCGCTCCGGGCGGCCGGGCCCGGGGGTCGGGTGGGGACGGGCCTGGGAAGGGCGGGGGGCGTCCTTCCCAGGTCGTGTCGTGTCGCCGGTGCTGGACTGCGGCCGCCCGCTCTCGTCCACGGTGATCCCTCGGTCCCCTCGTTCGAGCGTTTCCCGCCGGGCGGGACGTTCTGGCGTCGATGGTATGCGGACGGTGCCCGGTGGCCCCCGTCGACTCCCCCGGGGCCACGCTACGCAAGACGCCGGGGGACGCGCAGGTGCCTGACTGTCAGTGGCGGGCCGTATCGTCGTGGGACATGGAGACCAGTACCGGTTCGGGCCGTGAAGAGGGTGTCGCCGTCGCGCCGGCGTCGCTCTCGCCGTCGCGCGCGAGCGATTTCATGCAGTGCCCGTTGTTGTACCGGTTCCGGGTGATCGACAAGCTGCCGGAGAAGCCGAGCGAGGCGGCGACGCGCGGGACGCTGGTCCATGCCGTCCTGGAGAGACTGTTCGACGCGCCGGCCGGTGAGCGGACCGCGCCGCGGGCCAAGGCGCTGATCCCGGGGCAGTGGGACCGGCTCCGCGAGGCGCGTCCGGAGTTGAGCGAGCTGTTCGCCGAGGACGCCGAGGGCGAGCGGATGGCCCGCTGGCTGGGGGACGCGGAGCGGCTCGTCGAGCGGTGGTTCACGCTGGAGGATCCGACGCGGCTCGAGCCCGCCGAGCGGGAGTTGTTCGTCGAGGCCGAGCTGGATTCGGGGCTGCGGCTGCGCGGCATCATCGACCGGGTCGATGTGGCGCCGACGGGCGAGGTCCGCATCGTCGACTACAAGACGGGCAAGGCGCCGCGGCCCGAGTACGCCGAGGGCGCGCTGTTCCAGATGAAGTTCTACGCCCTGGTGGTGTGGCGGCTGAAGGGTGTCGTGCCGCGGCGGCTGCAGCTCGTGTACCTGGGCAGCGGGGACGTGCTGACGTACGACCCGGTGATCGCCGATCTGGAGCGGGTGGAGCGCAAGCTGCACGCGCTGTGGGACGCGATCAAGGAGGCCACGGAGACCGGCGAGTGGCGCACGCGGCAGACGAAGCTGTGCGGCTGGTGCGACCACCAGGCGTTCTGCCCGGAATTCGGGGGGACCCCGCCGCCGTACCCGCTTCCGATCAGGGTGGCCGAGTCGCGGGAGAGCTAGCAGGGCAGAATGGGCCGCACGAGCGAAGGAGAGTTTCGTGGCCATCCGCGTCCTACTGGTCGATGACCAGCCGCTGCTGCGCACCGGCTTCCGCATGATTCTGGAGGCCGAGCAGGACATCGCGGTCGTCGGCGAGGCCGGAGACGGCCTGCAGGCTCTCGATCAGGTGCGGGCGTTGCAGCCCGATGTGGTGCTCATGGACATCCGGATGCCGCGGATGGACGGGGTCGAGGCGACCCGGCAGATCACAGGACCCGACAAGGACGGCCCGGCGAAGGTGCTGGTCCTGACGACGTTCGACCTCGACGAGTACGTCGTGGAGGCGTTGAAGGCGGGGGCCAGCGGCTTCCTCCTGAAGGACGCTCCGGCGAACGAGTTGGTGCAGGCGATCCGGGTGGTCGCCGCCGGTGAGGCGATGCTCGCGCCGAGCATCACGCGCCGTCTGCTCGACAAGTACGCGGACCATCTGCCGTCGGGCGACGAGCCGGTGCCGGACACGTTGCACACGCTGACGGAGCGCGAGGTCGAGGTGCTCAAGCTGGTGGCGCGCGGCTTGTCGAACGCGGAGATCGCGGCCGACCTGTTCGTGAGCGAGACGACCGTGAAGACCCATGTGGGCCATGTGCTGACGAAGTTGGGGCTGCGCGACCGGGTGCAGGCGGCGGTGTACGCGTACGAGAGCGGTCTGGTGCGGCCGGGCGCTCAGTAGCCCCGCCCCTGTACGGCGCCGGATCAGCCCTGTCCTCGAACGGCACCGGATCAGCCCGTCCCCGTACGCGGCGGTTCACGCACACGAGAAAGGCGGCGGTCACCCAAAGGTGGCCGCCGCCTTTCCAGTTGCGCGGGGTCCGCTTACTCGCTGATGCCGCGGCCCAGCTCCCAGAGCTGGAGGACGGCGGAGGAGGACAGGGTCCGCTCCACGCCGGTGACGTCGTCACGGGCGGCGACGTACTGCTTGCCCTGCCACAGCGGCAGGGTCGGCACGTCCTCGGCGACGATGTTCTGGATCTGCTGGAGGCTCTTGGACGCGGTGAGGCGGTCGGCCTCACGGCGCTCGGCCGGGATCAGCTGGCTGCGGATGGTGCTGTTGGCGTAGGGCGAGCCGAGCGTGTTGTCCTTGTCGAGGAACGGCGCGAGGAAGCTGTCCGCGTCCGGGAAGTCGGGGAACCAGCCCATGCCGTAGACGTCGTACTTGCCGTCGAGTTCGGCGTCGCGGAAGGTGTCCCAGGGGGCACCCTTGACGTCGACGTCGAAGAGGCCGCTGGAGTTCAGCTGGTCCTTGAGGACCTCGAACTCCTTCTTGGTGGCCGAGCCGTAGTGGTCGGTCGTGTAGTGCAGGGTCATCTTGACCGGCGTGGTGATGTTCGCCCGGCTCAGCGCCGCCGTGGCCTTCGCCTTGTCCGGTTCGCCGTACTTGTTGAAGAACGAGTTCTGGTGGCCGGTGATGCCCGCGGGCACCAGCGAGTACAGCGGTTCGGCGGTGGTGCCGTAGACCTTGGAGACGAGTTCGCCGCGGTCGATGACGTGGGCCATGGCCTGGCGGACGGCCTTGCTCTTGGCGCTGCCCGTCGCGGTGTTGAAGCCGATGAAGCGGATCTCCATGCCGGGCGACTCGACCAGGTTGACGTTCTTCGGCGGGTTGGTCGAGTACGTGTTGATCTGCTCCGGGGACATGGCGCGCGTCATCACGTCGAGGTCCCCCTTCTCCAGCGCCTTGCCCATGGCGTCGGCGCCGTCGAAGGAGACCAGTTCGACCTTGTCGTTCTTCGGCTGCAACTGGCCCTGGTAGTTGGGGTTCTTGGTGAAGACGGTCTTGACGACCGCGTTGTCCTTGACCTCGGCCTGCAGCGTGTACGGGCCGGAGCCGTCCACCTCGAAGCCGTTGCGCAGCGCGTTCTTCGCGTAGTCGTCGGGGTTGACGATGCCGGCGGTGGGCGTGGCCAGCTTGTACGGGAAGGTGGCGTCCGGGGTGTTGAGGTGGAAGATCACCTTGCGGGTGCCCTGCGTCTCGATCGTGTCGATCGTGGAGAGCAGGCCGTACACCATGGAGTCGGCCTTGATGGTGCGGACCCGGTCGATGGAGTACTTCACGTCGGCGGCGGTGATCGGGTCGCCGCTCGCGAACTTCAGGTCCTTGCGCAGGGTGCAGACGTACCGCTCGCTGCCGTTGTCGCTGAAGATGCAGCTCTCGGCGGCCTCGGGGACCGGGTCGCCGCTGCCGCTGCGGGGCATCGTCATGAGGGTCTGCACGGTCTGGCGCAGCACGTTCCACGAGCCGACGTCGTAGGCGTAGGCGGGGTCGAACGGGGCGGGGACCGCCTTCGACGCCACGAACCGGTCGGTGGTGCCCACGGAGATGGCGTCGCCGCCCTTGCCCCCGCCGTCGGACCCCCCGCAGGCGGCAAGCACGGGAGCCAGCAGACCGACGACTGCCGGCAGCACCAAGGTCTTGCGGTTCATGCTCGAAGTTCTCCAGAGCTGTCGATCCCGTGGGGCGTAACAGGGGTGGTGTGCGCGGGACACGGGAGGGTTGTGACGAGGTTCTCGCGACGACATTAACCGGGCCCGCCGTGAGGGCTCACGGGTGCTTCGGAGGGGCCCCCATCACGCTGCGGAATCAGGCGTGGACGCACCGAAAACACGTTAGGGGGAAGGTTTCGCGCAGGGGCTCATCAATCGGGACACAAGGTCTCGTCCGGTAGGGCGCGTGGCGGGCGCGCAGCACGGCGCGGCGTACCTGTCGAGCCCCCGCCGAGTGGGAAAGGTCACAGGTTCAACCGGGTGGGCGGGGGCGGTGATTCGGCCACTCGGGAGAGTTCAGGGCGTCATCA
Organism: Streptomyces sp. SGAir0957; assembly: GCF_043523415.1. Classification (NCBI taxonomy): domain Bacteria; kingdom Bacillati; phylum Actinomycetota; class Actinomycetes; order Kitasatosporales; family Streptomycetaceae; genus Streptomyces; species Streptomyces sp. SGAir0957. The sequence goes on along the minus strand of NZ_CP027293.1, from coordinate 6,706,124 downwards.
GGCCATGCAGGAAAGGCAGGTTGACGTGTTCGAGCGAGGGCACGACGGTGCGCCGGTGGGCGGGCTCGATCGGGGCGACGGACGGGACGGCGACGACGTGGCAGCCCGCGGCCTCGGCGGCGGCGACGCCGGTGGCGGTGTCCTCGATGACGGCGCAGCGGGCGGGCTCGGCGCCGAGGCCGCTCGCCGCGAGCAGATACGGGTCGGGGTGCGGCTTGGTCCGGCTGACCTCGTCCCCCGCGACGGTGAGGCGGAAGTGGCGGGCGCCGAGGGAGTGCAGGACGCGGTCGATGATGCGCCGGTGCGAGGCGGAGACGAGCGCGGTGGGGACCTGGTGGGCCGCCAGTTCCCCGAGGAGTCTCGCGGCCCCCGGCATGAGCGGCAGGGACTGGCTGATGCGGCGTTCGAAGGCGTCGTTGAGCAGGACGGTCATCTCGGGGATGGTGATGTCGGCTCCGGTCGCCTCGATGAGGAAGCCCGCGCTGCGGGTCATGGGGCCGCCGACCACGACCTTCTTCCAGGCGGGGTCGAGGGTGTGGCCGAGCGCCTCGAAGACGGCGCTCTCGGCGTCCCACCAGAATCCCTCGGTGTCGACGAGTGTTCCGTCCATGTCGAGGAGCACGGCCTGCAGCGTGGAGCCTTCGGCCGTTCGGGTACCGAGTGCGGGGACCGTACTGGTCATCCGAGTACACCTCCATGAGGGACGAGAAGGCCGGTCCCCCTCCCTGAGCGGGAGGGCGACCGGCCTGTGCTGGACCGACCAGTGTACGACGGCGATGATTTCCGCGCGTTGTATCGCGCTTCCTAGCGGGCGTTGAAGTACTTCGCCTCGGGGTGGTGGATGACGATGGCGTCGGTGGACTGCTCGGGGTGGAGCTGGAACTCCTCGGAGAGGTGGACGCCGATCCGCTCGGGCCGGAGCAGGTCGGCGATCTTTGCGCGGTCCTCCAGGTTGGGGCAGGCGCCGTAGCCGAGGGAGAAGCGGGCGCCCCGGTACTTCAGGGCGAACATGTCCTCCATCTCGGCGGGGTCCTCGCCGGCGAAGCCCAGCTCGGAGCGGACGCGGGCGTGCCAGTACTCGGCGAGCGCCTCCGCCAACTGGACGGAGAGGCCGTGGAGTTCGAGGTAGTCCCGGTAGGAGTCGGAGGCGAAGAGTTCGGCGGTGGCCTCGCCGATCTTCGAGCCGACGGTGACGACCTGGAGCCCGACGACGTCCGTCTCCCCCGACTCCTCCGGGCGGAAGAAGTCGGCGAGGCAGAGGCGGCGGCCGCGGCGCTGGCGCGGGAAGGTGAAGCGGGTCCGCTCGTTGCCCTCGTCGTCGAGGATGATCAGGTCGTCGCCCTTGGACACGCAGGGGAAGTAGCCGTAGACGACGGCCGCCTCCAGCATGTTCTTGGTGTGCAGCTCGTCGAGCCAGCCGCGCAGGCGCGGGCGGCCCTCGGTCTCCACGAGCTCCTCGTAGGTGGGCCCGTCGCCGGTGCGGGCCTGCTTCAGGCCCCACTGGCCCTTGAAGAGGGCGCCTTCGTCGAGCCAGGAGGCGTACTCCTTGAGCTGGATGCCCTTGATGACGCGGGTGCCCTGGAAGGGCGGGGTGGGGATGGGGTTGTCGGTGGCGACGTCGGAGCGGGCGGGGCCCTCGTCGGGCTGCTCCGCGACCGGTACGTCGGTGGCCTTGACCCGGCGCTGGCGCAGCTCAGGGAGGGTGGCGCCGGGGACGCCGCGCTTGACCGCGATCAACGCGTCCATCAGGCGCAGGCCCTCGAAGGCGTCGCGGGCGTAGCGGACCTCGCCCTCGTAGATCTCGTGGAGGTCTTGTTCGACGTAGGCGCGGGTGAGGGCGGCGCCGCCGAGGATGACGGGGTAGTCGGCGGCCATCTTGCGCTGGTTGAGCTCTTGCAGGTTCTCCTTCATGATCACGGTGGATTTGACGAGGAGGCCCGACATGCCGATGACGTCGGCCTTGTGTTCCTCGGCGGCTTCCAGGATCGCGGAGACGGGCTGCTTGATGCCCAGGTTGACGACGTTGTAGCCGTTGTTGGACAGGATGATGTCGACGAGGTTCTTGCCGATGTCGTGCACGTCGCCGCGCACGGTGGCCAGGACGATGGTGCCCTTGCCCTCGGAGTCGGACTTCTCCATGTGCGGCTCCAGATAGGCCACCGCGTTCTTCATCACCTCGGCCGACTGAAGGACGAAGGGGAGCTGCATCTGCCCGGAGCCGAACAGCTCGCCGACCACCTTCATGCCCGCGAGCAGGGTGTTGTTGACGATGTCCAGGGCCGGGGTGGTGGTCAGCGCCTCGTCGAGGTCGGCCTCCAGGCCGTTCTTCTCCCCGTCGATGATGCGGCGCTGGAGGCGCTCCTCCAGCGGCAGCGCGGCCAGCTCCTCGGCCTTGCCGGCCTTGAGGGACTTGGCGGTGGCGCCCTCGAACAGCGCCATCAGCTTCTGCAGCGGGTCGTAGCCCTCCGCGCGGCGGTCGTAGATCAGGTCCAGGGCGGTCTGCACCTGCTCCTCGTCGAAGCGGGCGATCGGCAGGATCTTCGAGGCGTGCACGATCGCGGAGTCCAGGCCCGCCTTGACGCACTCGTCCAGGAAGACGGAGTTCAGCACGATCCGGGCGGCCGGGTTCAGGCCGAAGGAGATGTTGGACAGGCCGAGCGTGGTCTGCACGTCCGGGTGGCGCTTCTTCAGCTCCCGGATCGCCTCGATCGTCGCGATGCCGTCGCCCCGGGACTCTTCCTGACCGGTGCAGATGGTGAAGGTCAGGCAGTCGATGAGGAGGTCCGACTCCTGGATGCCCCAGTTCGTCGTCAGGTCGGTGATGAGGCGTTCGGCGATGGCGACCTTGTGCTCGACGGTGCGGGCCTGGCCCTCCTCGTCGATCGTCAGCGCGATCAGCGCCGCGCCGTGCTCCTGGGCGAGGCGGGTGACCTTCGCGAAGCGGGAGTCCGGGCCGTCCCCGTCCTCGTAGTTGACCGAGTTCAGGACCGCGCGGCCGCCGAGCTTTTCCAGGCCCGCGCGCAGCACGTCGACCTCGGTGGAGTCCAGCACGATCGGGAGGGTGGAGGCGGTGGCGAAGCGGCCGGCCAGCTCCTCCATGTCGGCGACGCCGTCCCGGCCCACGTAGTCGACGCACAGGTCGAGCATGTGCGCGCCCTCACGGATCTGCTCCCGCGCCATCTCCACACAGTCGTCCCAGCGGGCCTCCAGCATCGCCTCACGGAACTTCTTCGACCCGTTCGCGTTCGTCCGCTCACCGATCGCCATGTACGCCGTGTCCTGGCGGAAGGGGACGGTCTGGTAGAGGGAGGCGGCGCCCGGCTCGGGGCGCGGCTCGCGCTGGGTGGGCCGCACGCCGCGCACGCGCTCGACGACCTGGCGCAGGTGCTCGGGGGTGGTGCCGCAGCAGCCGCCGACCAGGGAGAGGCCGTACTCGCGGACGAAGGTCTCCTGCGCGTCCGCCAGCTCGGTCGCGGTCAGCGGGTAGTGCGCGCCGTCCTTGGTGAGGACCGGGAGGCCCGCGTTGGGCATCGCCGAGACGGGGATGCGGGAGTGGCGGGAGAGGTAGCGCAGGTGCTCGCTCATCTCGGCGGGGCCGGTGGCGCAGTTCAGGCCGATCATGTCGATGCCGAGCGGTTCCAGGGCGGTGAGGGCCGCGCCGATCTCGGAGCCGAGGAGCATGGTGCCGGTCGTCTCGACGGTGACCGAGCAGATCAGGGGCAGGTTCGTGCCGGTGGCGTCCAGGGCGCGGCGGGCGCCGATGAGCGACGCCTTCGTCTGGAGGAGGTCCTGGGTCGTCTCGACGAGGAGGGCGTCGGCGCCGCCCGCGATCAGCCCTTCGGCGTTGCGCTGGTAGGCGTCGCGCAGGACCGTGTAGGGGGCGTGGCCGAGGGTCGGCAGCTTCGTGCCGGGTCCCATGGAGCCGAGGACCCAGCGCTGCTGGCCGGTCTTCGCGGTGAACTCGTCGGCGACCTCGCGGGCGACCCGGGCGCCGGCCTCGGACAGCTCGTGCACCCGCTCGGCGATGTCGTACTCGCCGAGCGCCGCGTGGTTGGCGCCGAAGGTGTTGGTCTCGACGCAGTCGACGCCCACCTCGTAGTACGCGGCGTGGACCGAGCGCACGATGTCGGGGCGGGTGATGTTCAGGATCTCGTTGCAGCCCTCCAGCTGCTGGAAGTCCTCAAGGGTGGGGTCCTGGGCCTGCAGCATGGTGCCCATGGCGCCGTCGGCCACCACGACACGGGTGGCGAGGGCTTCGCGGAGGGCGTCCACGCGGGCGCGGGGTTCGGTGGCGGGCGTCGGCAACGAGGCCATGAAAGTGCTCCCTGAGGTGCGACGGCTGTCGGCTTTGCGGCTCCACTGCTGGAGGCGCACCCGGTCAGGGTAGCCGGGACCAGGGTTCGCGGGGGAAGACGTCCACGGCGTGGAATGTCGCACGGGGCGGGCGCGCCACACTGGCCGGAGACTGTCCGGCGGCGGCTCCTGACAGGGGGCGGGGCGGGGAATAGGCTCACGCCGCATTAGCAGGAGGTCGGCAACGACCGATACTGTTCAGCATTGTCGAACGTCACCCGGCGACACGGGTCGCGAGAGAAATCGCGGATCGCCAGAGCAACCGTAGGAGGAAGGGACTGCGATGGCACGCAACATCCAGTCGCTCGAACGAGCCGCGGCGATGCTGCGGCTCCTCGCGGGCGGCGAGCGGCGGCTCGGCCTCTCCGACATCGCCTCCGCCGTCGGTCTCGCCAAGGGCACGGCCCACGGCATCCTGCGCACTTTGCAGGCCGAGGGCTTCGTGGAGCAGGACGCGGCATCGGGCCGCTATCAGCTGGGCGCCGAGCTGCTGCGCCTGGGCAACAGCTACCTGGACGTGCACGAGCTGCGGGCCCGCGCCCTGGTGTGGACGGACGATCTGGCCCGCTCCAGCGGCGAGGCCGTCTATCTGGGCGTGCTGCACCAGCAGGGCGTGCTGATCGTGCACCACGTGTTCCGGCCCGACGACAGCCGGCAGGTCCTGGAGGTCGGGGCGATGCAGCCGCTGCACTCCACGGCCCTGGGCAAGGTGCTGTCCGCGTACGACCCGGTGGCGCACAGCGAGGTCATGGAGGCCGAGCGCAAGGACTTCACGGCGCGGACGGTGAGCGACCTGGCGGGGTTCGAGGGCGTCCTGGACCTGACCCGGGCGCGCGGGTACGCCGAGGACGTCGAGGAGACCTGGGAGGGCGTCGCGTCGGTCGCGGCGCCGATCCACGACCGGCACCGGATGCCGGTGGGCGCGGTCGGTATCACGGGCGCGGTCGAGCGGGTCTGCAAGGACGACGACCGGGGCGCCCTGCGCCCGGAGCTGATCGCGGCCGTGCGGGACACGGCGCGGGCGGTCTCCCGCGACCTGGGTGCCAGCCGCTTCTGAGCCGCTCCGCTCCCCCGTGCGCGCCCCGTCTCCGGACGGGGCGCTTCCGTTTCAAGGTGCAGGCTGCACCTTCGCGCGGGACCATCGAGGCACGTCCACGCACCGCCCATGACCGCAGCGTCACCGATAGGCACGTTCGATCAATAACGATCGTGCTTTGAATAACAGAACCCTTGACGATCGAACCAGGCCAAGAGCAAACTCGCGTCCATCGGTCGGCATTGTCGAACACCTACCGGCAATACGCGTTAGAGTGTGGCGAGGCCAGGCCGAGACCGCCCTCACTGGAGGGCGCGGACCACCGGAGAGGGACCCGGGGTTCGGTTTCCCTGGACGAAGGACAAAGGAGTCGCGGGTGTCCAGCTCCGACATCTTCATCGGCGAGACCATAGGTACCGCCGTGCTCATCCTGCTGGGCGGTGGCGTCTGCGCCGCCGTCACTTTCAAGCGCTCGAAGGCTTTCGGGGCCGGCTGGGTCGCCATCGCCTTCGGTTGGGGCTTCGCGGTCCTGACCGGCGCCTACCTCGCGGGCGGCGTCTCGGGCGCCCACCTGAACCCGGCGGTGACCATCGGCCTCGCCATCGAGGGCGGCACCAAGTGGAGCGACGTACCGCTCTACCTGGCCTCGCAGCTGCTGGGCGCGATGATCGGCGCCGTGCTGGTCTGGGCGACGTACTACGGCCAGTTCCACGCGCACCTGACCGACCCGGAGGTGCTCGCCGCGCAGCCGGACGAGGACGGCCTGGTCGACCAGAAGTCCGCGCCCAAGGCGGGCCCCGTGCTCGGCGTCTTCTCGACCGGCCCGGAGATCCGGAACGGCGTGCAGAACCTGATCACGGAGATCATCGCGACGGTCGTGCTCGTCCTCGCCATCCTCACGCAGGGCCTGAACGACGGCGGCAACGGCCTGGGCACCCTCGGCGCCCTGATCACCGCGCTCGTCGTGGTCGGCATCGGTCTCTCGCTCGGCGGCCCCACGGGGTACGCGATCAACCCGGTCCGTGACCTCGGCCCGCGCATCGTGCACGCGCTGCTTCCGCTGCCCAACAAGGGCGGTTCCGACTGGTCGTACGCCTGGATCCCGATCGCGGGTCCGCTGATCGGCGGCGCCATAGCCGGTGGCCTCTACAACGTGGCGTTCAAGTAGGCCCCCGGTCCGACCGAGTCCGCGCGAACCCGCCCGAGCACCAAGACTTTTCTCAGGAGCACCCCGTGAGCGACGCACACACCGCAGGCCCCTTCATCGCGGCGATCGACCAGGGCACCACGTCCAGCCGCTGCATCGTGTTCGACAAGGACGGCCGGATCGTCTCGGTCGACCAGAAGGAGCACGAGCAGATCTTCCCGAAGCCGGGCTGGGTCGAGCACGACGCCAACGAGATCTGGGCCAACGTCCAGGAGGTCGTCGCCGGCGCCGTCAAGAAGGCCGGCATCACCCGCGACGACATCAAGGCCATCGGCATCACCAACCAGCGCGAGACGACGCTGCTCTGGGACAAGAACACCGGTGAGCCCGTCCACAACGCCATCGTCTGGCAGGACACCCGCACCGACGCCCTCTGCCGCGAGCTGGGCCGCAATGTCGGCCAGGACCGCTTCCGCCGCGAGACGGGCCTGCCGCTCGCCTCGTACTTCGCCGGGCCCAAGGCCCGCTGGCTGCTCGACAACGTCGAGGGCCTGCGCGAGCGCGCCGAGGCCGGGGACATCCTCTTCGGCACGATGGACAGCTGGGTCATCTGGAACCTGACCGGCGGTGTCGACGGCGGCAAGCACGTCACCGACGTCACCAACGCCTCCCGCACCATGCTGATGAACCTGCACAAGATGGAGTGGGACGAGCGCATCTGCTCCTCCATCGGCGTGCCGGCGAACATGCTGCCCGAGATCCGCTCCTCCGCCGAGGTCTACGGCGAGGTCACCGGCGGCAAGCTCGGCGACCTCCTCGGCGGCATCCCCGTCGCCTCCGCGCTCGGCGACCAGCAGGCCGCCCTGTTCGGCCAGACGTGTTTCGCCGAGGGCGAGGCCAAGTCCACGTACGGCACCGGCACCTTCATGCTGATCAACACCGGTGACAAGGCCATCAACTCCTACTCCGGGCTGCTGACGACCGTCGGCTACCAGATCGGCGACCAGAAGCCGGTCTACGCCCTGGAGGGCTCCATCGCGGTCACCGGTTCGCTGGTGCAGTGGATGCGCGACCAGATGGGCCTCATCAAGTCCGCCGCCGAGATCGAGACGCTCGCGTCGTCGGTCGAGGACAACGGCGGCGCCTACTTCGTACCGGCCTTCTCCGGACTGTTCGCCCCGTACTGGCGCCCCGACGCCCGCGGTGTGATCACCGGCCTGACCCGGTACGTCACCAAGGCGCACATCGCGCGCGCCGTCCTGGAGGCCACGGCCTGGCAGACCCGTGAGATCAGCGACGCCATGACCAAGGACTCCGGCGTCGAGCTCACGGCCCTCAAGGTCGACGGCGGCATGACCTCCAACAACCTGCTGATGCAGACCCTCTCGGACTTCCTGGACGCGCCCGTGGTGCGCCCGATGGTCGCCGAGACGACCTGCCTCGGCGCCGCCTACGCCGCCGGTCTCGCCGTCGGCTTCTGGTCCTCCACCGACGACCTGCGCGCCAACTGGCGCCGCGCCGCCGAATGGACCCCCCGCATGGACGCGGCCACCCGCGACCGTGAGTACAAGAGCTGGCTCAAGGCCGTGCAGCGGTCCATGGGCTGGCTCGAAGACAGCTCTGTCGAGGAGTAACACCCCACCATGACTACCAAGACCACCCTGCAGACCGTGCCTGCCCTCGGAACGCACCCGGCCGCCGGCTCCAACCCGAGCCGCGCCGAGACCCGCGAGCAGCTTTCCAAGGCGACGTACGACCTCCTGGTGATCGGCGGCGGCATCCTGGGCATCTCCACCGCCTGGCACGCCGCGCAGTCCGGTCTCAGGGTGGCCCTGGTCGACGCCGGTGACTTCGCCGGTGCCACGTCCTCCGCCTCCTCGAAGCTGCTCCACGGCGGTCTGCGCTACCTGCAGACCGGCGCGGTCAAGCTCGTCGCGGAGAACCACTTCGAGCGTCGCGCGGTGTCCAAGAACGTGGCGCCGCACCTCGCCAACCCCCTCACCTTCTACCTGCCCGTCTACAAGGGCGGCCCGCACGGCGCGGCCAAGCTGGGCGCGGGCGTCTTCGCGTACAGCGCCCTGTCGGCGTTCGGCGACGGCGTCGGGCATCTGCTCTCCCCCGCCAAGGCGCAGCAGGACGTGCCCGAGCTGCGCACCGAGAACCTGAAGGCCGTGGCCGTGTACGGCGACGACCAGATGAACGACGCGCGGATGGCGCTGATGACGGTCCGCGCCGCCGTCGACGCGGGCGCCGTCGTCCTCAACCATGCCGAGGTCACAGGGCTGCGCTTCACCAAGGGCAAGGTGACGGGCGCCGAGCTGAAGGACCGCACGAGCGGCGACGAGTTCGGCGTCAACGCCCGGCTCGTGCTCAACGCGACGGGCCCGTGGGTCGACCACCTCCGCAAGATGGAGGACCCCGACGCGGCCCCGTCGATCCGCCTGTCCAAGGGCGCGCACCTGGTCCTGAAGCGGACCTCGCAGTGGAAGGCCGCGCTGGCCACTCCGATCGACAAGTACCGCATCACGTTCGCCCTCCCCTGGGAGGACATGCTGCTGCTCGGGACGACCGACGAGGAGTACGAGGGCGACCCGGCGGACGTCGCGGTCAACGAGAAGGACATCGACCAGATCCTGGACGAGGCCGCCTTCTCCGTCCGCGACCAGCAGCTGAATCGGGACCTCATCACCTACTCGTTCGCCGGTCTGCGCGTGCTGCCGGGCGGCCCCGGCGACACGTCGAAGGCCAAGCGCGAGACGGTCGTCACCGAGGGCCGGGCGGGCATGCTGTCCGTCGCGGGCGGCAAGTGGACGACGTTCCGCCACATCGGCCGTACGGTGATGAAGAAGCTGGAGTCGCTTCCGGGACACCCGCTCGGCAACGACTTCGAGCCCATCGGCGAGCTGCCGAAGCGGATGCCGCTCCCCGGTGTCGCCAACCCGCGCGCCGTCGCGCACCGCCTCCTCATCGACAACCCGGAGCCGGGCCCGCGCATGGCGCCCGACACCGCCAAGCACCTGGCGACCCACTACGGTTCGCTGGCCTTCGACATCGCGCGCCTGGCCAACGAGAACCCGGACCTCGGCGAGCGGGTCCACCCCGACGCCCCGGAGATCTGGGCGCAGGTCGCCTACGCCCGCGACCACGAGTGGGCCGAGACCCCCGACGACGTGCTGCGCCGCCGCACCACGCTGACGATCCGCGGCCTCGCCACGGACGAGGTGCGGGGCAAGGTGCAGGACATGCTCGACAAGAAGTAGCCCGGCTGTACATGTAAGGGGCGGCTCCTATGGTGGGCCGCCCCTTACCCGTCCCCTGGCGCCGCCATGCGGCCGACATACGTCAGCAATACGCGCGGGCGACAGTTGAGCCATGAGATTCCAGGTCCTGTCCATCATCGGCCACGCCCCGCACCCGCTGACCGGTGAACTCCCGTCGGCGGCGGACCGGTTGGCCGAGGTCGTCGAGGTCGGCGTGGCGGCGGAGCGGTACGGCTACGACGCGTACGCGGTCGGCGAGCGGCACGCGGGCCCCTTCCTGTCGTCGAGCCCGACCGTGATCCTCGGCGCCCTTGCGGCGCGCACGACCCGGATCAGGCTGCTCACCGGCGTCACGGTCGTGGCGATCCTGGACCCGGTGCGGGTCGCGGAGGACTACGCGACGCTCGACCAGCTCTCGCGCGGCCGCGTGGAGCTGGTGATCGGCAAGGGCGCGGAGGCCGGCCACTTCGACCTGTTCGGCCTGGACGAGGCGCGCCAGTGGGACCTGCAGAAGGAGAAGTACGAGCTGCTGCGCCGCCTGTGGACGGAGGAGGGCGTCGACTGGGACGGCGAGTTCCGGCCCGCCCTGAAGGGGGTGACGACGGTGCCGCGTCCGTACGCGGGGCTCCCCCGCATCTGGCACGGCTCGGCGACGTCCCTCAACTCCCCCGATCTCGCGGCCAGGCACGGCGATCCGCTGTTCACGGCGAACGCGATCCAGCCGCGGGCGGCGTACGCGCGCCTCATCGACCACTACCGGGAGCGGTTCGCGGCGTACGGGCACGACCCGGCGCGGGCGCACGTGGCGGCGGGTTCGGGCGGGCTGCTCATCGCGGACACGCACGAGCAGGCCGTGGCACGGTACAAGGAGCTGTACGAGGCGAAGGTCGCCCAGTCCTTCAAGCCGCATCTGGCGGGGAAGGCGGGCTACAACACGCCGTTCCGCACCATCGAGGACGCCATCGCGGACGGGCCGCAGCTGATCGGCTCGCCGCAGCAGATCATCGACAAGATCCTCGGCTACCACGAGGTGTACCGGCACGATCTGCAGTCCGTCACCGTGGACACGTTCGGGCAGGGCGTGAGCGAGCAGATCGAGACGTTGCAGCGGTTCGCGGAGGAGATCGCGCCGGTGGTGCGCGCGGAGGCGCCGACCGCCCTGTGGGCGTAGCGCCGCCCGCCCCTACTCCGCCGCGTCCGAGTCGACGATGGAGCGCTCCAGCTTGCCGAGCAGCCGGGCGAGTTGGCGGCGCTCGGACGGGGAGAGTCCGGCGAGCATCCGCCCCTCGTTGTCGAGGTGCTCGGCGAAGACCTCGTCGACCTTGGCGAGCCCCGCGTCGGTGAGCCGGGAGTAGACGACGCGCCGGTCCTCGGCGTCGCGCTCGCGCACGATGAGGCCGTCCTTCTCCAGGCGGTCCATGCGCAGGGTGACCCCGGCGGAGGAGACGAGTCCGGAGTCGGCGAGCTGTCCGGCGGTGAGCCGGAACGGCGCGCCCGAGCGGCGCAGCGCGGTGAGGACGTCGAACCCGGCGACGGACAGGCCGTGCCGCTCGATCGACGCGTTGAGCTTGGTGTTGTAGCGCAGGAACGAGCGGTGCAGCCGGGCGAGGACTTCGAGCGGGGCGGTGTCGAGTTCGGGCCGCTCGCGCGCCCAGTCCGCCACGATCTGTGCCACGGCGTCCTGCCGTGTCGCCTTCCGCTCGGCCATGCCCGCCCCTCGCACCGCTTGCCGGGTGGGCGCCGGAATTCGTACGCCCCTGAAAATTCTACCCCTCAAGCGATGGCGTGGGGCGGGCCCCCGCTCAGGCGTTCAGCTCCTCCAGCGTGCGCCCCTTCGTCTCGACGGCGAACAGGGCGATCACGGCACCCGCGCCCGCCACGCATGCCAGTTGGGCGAAGACGAGGCTGAGGCTGCCGCCCGAGCCGAGGACGGCGCCGACCGTGATGGGGCCGAGGATGACGCCGAGCCGGTTCCACAGGCCGCCGAACGCGGCGCCCCTGGCCCGGTTGGACGTCGGGTACAGCTCCGGGGAGTAGAGGTAGAGGCCCGCGTTGATGGCGTAGACGAAGAAGGTCGTGCAGGAGGCGAAGACGGCGACCTGGAGCCCGGAGGTGACGCCGGCGAGGGCGAGCGTGCCGAGGGCGAGCGCGGTGCCGGCGAGCGCGGCGACGAGGGCGGGGCGGCGGCCTATCCGGTCGATGACGAGCGCGACGGCGAAGGTGCCGATGAGCCCGGTGACATTGCTGAGCAGGGTGTAGACGAGCGCCGTGGTCAGGTCGAGGCCGAAGTTCTTGGTGTAGAGCGAGGGCAGCCAGGTCGAGATGCCGTGGTTGACGTAGTACGCGACGAACCACAGGGCGGACAGGACGGTGGTGCGGCGCAGGTAGCGGCCGGTGAACAGGTCGCGGAGCCGTCCCCGCACCACTTCTTCCGCCGGGGCGCCGGACGGCTGGGGCAGCGGTTCGCCGACCGCCTTCTCGACCTCCGCCTCGATCCGCGCGATGACCCGCTCGGCCTCCTCGTCGCGGCCCTGGGTGAGCAGCCAGCGGGGCGACTCGGCGACGTGTTTGGGCAGCAGCGCCGCGACGACGACCGGCAGCGCGCCGATCACGAACATCGCGCGCCATCCGAGGTTCGGCACGACCCACACGGCGACGAGGCTGGCTGCCGCGAGCCCGGCCGGGAAGATCATCTCGTACAGCAGGACGAAGCGGCCGCGCTTGTCGGAGCGGGCGATCTCGTTGATGTACGTGGCCGCGACGGGGACGACGCCGCCAATGCCGAGGCCCTGGACGAACCGGAAGAGGGAGAAGAGCTCGATCCCGTTGGCCAGCGCGACGGCGAGACTGGCCACGCCCGTGGTCGCCACGCCGAGGGCGACGGTCCGCACCCGGCCGATCCGGTCGCCGAGCCAGCCCGCGACCAGGGCTCCGATCAGCATGCCGACGGAGGCGGTGGTGACGGCGAAGGTGGCCTGGCCGGTGGACAGGTGCCAGTCCTCGGTCAGGACCGGCAGGGCGGAGGCGGCGAGGAGCTGGTCGAAGGCCTCGAAGAAGGTCACGGCTCCGATCAGGAAGCGGACCTTGACGTGCCAGCGGGAGTGCGGCAGCCGTTCGAGCCTGGCTGCGATCGAGCCGAGGCCCTGTTTACCGGCCACAGTCGTCATGGAGGGGTCCTTCCGCGAACACGCGAACAGAGGAGTTCCGCCGACAGTAGGAGCAGACACCTAAGTGGTCAATGGTTAGGCGCTTAGCCATATGAACAACGACTGTCGCCACAGGGGGTCTTGCGGGAAAACATTTAAGCGCTTAGCTTTCTAGCACTTCACCGATCACCGTTCGGAGGCCGCCGTGTCCAAGATCCCTGCCGAGATCCTCGTCGCGGGCCGGTGGCGTCGCGGCGGCGGTGAGCCCTTCGACACCGTCGACCCGGCCACCGGGGAGGTGCTCGCCACCCTGCGCGCCGCGTCCGCCGACGACGTGGACGAGGCGGCGCGGGCGGCGGCGCGCGCCGCCGTCGACCCGGCCTGGCGCGACCTGCTCCCCCATCAGCGGGCCCGACTCCTGCACCGCATCGCCGAGTTGACCGAGGAGGCCGCCGACGACCTCGCGGCGACGCAGACCGCCGACACCGGCAAGACGCTCGCCGAGACGAAGGCCCTCGCGCTCAGCGCGGCCGGCACGTTCCGCTACCTGGCCGCCGCCCTGGAGACCGCCGAGGAGGCTCTCACCCCCTCGCGGGGCCCGTACGTCACGATGAGCGTGCACGAGCCGATCGGCGTCGTCGGCGCGATCAATCCGTGGAACTCGCCGGTCGCCAGCGACGCGCAGAAGATCGCGCCGGCCCTCGCGGCAGGCAACGCGGTCCTGCTGAAACCCGCCGCCTGGACCCCGCTCGTCTCCCTCGCGCTCGGCCGGCTCATCACGCGGGCGCTCACCGAACACGACCTGCCCACCGCTCTGTTGTCCGTCCTGCCCGGCAGCGGCCGGGTGGTCGGTGACGCCGTCGTCCGGCATCCGCTGGTCGGCCGGATCGGGTTCACGGGCGGCACGGAGACCGGCCGGTCCATCGCGGCGATCGCCGCGCACAGGCTGATCCCGGCCTCGCTCGAACTGGGCGGCAAGTCGCCGACCGTCGTGCGCGCCGACGCGGACCTCGAACAGGCCCTCGCGGGCGTGATGTTCGGGATCTTCTCCTCCAGCGGGCAGTCCTGCGTCGCGGGTTCCCGGCTCTTCGTCGCCCGTGAGATCCACGACGCGTTCGTGACCGAACTGGTCGCGCGGGTGCGCAGGCTGCGGGTCGGCCCCGGGACCGCCCCCGACACCCAGGTCGGCCCGCTCGTCCATGTGAAGCACCGGGACTCGGTCGCCGCGTACGTGGACCTGGCCCGCTCCGAAGGCGCCGAGGTGCTGTGCGGCGGCGCCGCGCCCGAGGGCCCCGGGTACGAGCACGGCGCGTACTACCTGCCCACCGTCCTCACCGGCCTGCCGAACTCCTCGCGCACCTGCCAGGAGGAGATCTTCGGCCCCGTCCTGGTCACCCTCCCCTACGACGACGAGGACGATCTGGTCCGCCAGGCCAACGACTCGGTGTACGGGCTCGCCTGCGGAATCTGGACCCGCGACCACCGTGCCGCATGGCGCCTTGCCCGCCGGATCGACGCGGGCACCGTCTGGATCAACACGTACAAGCAGTTCAGCGCCTCCACCCCGTTCAGCGGGGTGAAGGAGAGCGGCCTCGGCACGGAGAAGGGGCGCGACGCCCTGCGCGCCTGCCAACGCCAGAAGTCCCTGTACTGGTCCACCTCCGACGCCCCGCTGCCCTGGGCCGAGTGACCCTTCCATCTCACCGGAGTCCCCCATGCCCCACCCCCCGATCGCCCGGTTGCGCGCCCTGCGCTCCGTGGAACTGCTCACCCCCGCCTTCGCCGAGGCCACCGACTTCTACGAGGACGCCTGGGGCCTGGAGGTCGTCGAGTCCGAGCACAGCGCGAGCTGGCTGCGCGGCACCGGCGACGAGCACCACGCCCTCCAGCTGACCCGCTCCGGGCGGACCGGCCTCGGCCGGCTCGTCTTCGCCGTCGCCACACCCGCCGAGATCGACGAGGCGGCCCGCCGTCTCGAAGCGCGCGGCATCACGCCGCTCGCCGGGCCCGGACCGCTGGACCAGGTCGGCGGCGGCTACGGAGTGCGCTTCCACGACCACGAGGGCCGCCTCGTCGAACTGTCCGCCGACACCTGGGCGGTCCGCCCGCGCGGGCGCGACGAAGCCGTCCCCGTCGGTGTCACGCACACCGTCCTCAACACCCCCGACATCGACGCCGCCGTCGCCTTCTACCGCGACGTCCTCGGCCTGCGCGTCTCCGACTGGTCCGAGCACCAGATGGCGTTCCTGCGCTGCAACGGCGACCACCACTGCGTCGCGTTCAACCAGGCCGAGTGGGTCTCCCTCAACCACGTGGCGTACGAGATGAGCTCGGTCGACCACTTCATGCGCGGCCTGGGACGGCTTCGGCACCACGGAATCGTCCCGAAGTGGGGCCCCGGGCGGCACGGCCCCGGCAACAACACCTTCTCCTACTTCACCGACCCGACCGGGCTCGTCTGCGAGTACACCTCCGAGGTCGCGCAGGTCGTCGAGGACCGGTGGATCGCCAAGGTGTGGCGGCGCGTGCCGGAACTGTCCGACCTGTGGGGGACGGCCGGCCCGCCGTCGAAGGAGATCCGCTGCCACATGGCCGGCAGGCCGGAAGGGGTGCACGTATGACCAGCAGGACACCGCTGAAGGTGGGGATCGTCGGCTGGGGCGCCATCGGGCGCGTCGCCGGTACCGCCCTCGCCCGCCAGGACGTGCCCGGCGCCGAGCTGGTGTGCGTCGTCGACAACCGTCCGCTCGGCGAGGCGGCTCCCGCGCCGCAGGTCTCCTTCGAGGACGCCGTCGAGCGCTGCGACCTGATCGTGGAGGCCGCCGGCCAGGGTGTCGTACGGGAATGGGGCGAGCGCGTCCTCGGCGCGGGCACCGACCTCCTCGTCGCCTCGACCGGGGCCCTCACCGACGACGACCTGGCCAAGCGCCTCCTCGCCGCCGGGCCCGGCCGGGTCTACTTCACCGGCGGCGCGGTCGGCGGCCTCGACCTGCTCCAGGCGGTGCGCTCCCTCGGCCCCCTGGACGAGGTCCGGCTCACCACGACGAAACTGCCCGCCACCCTCGAACAGCCGTGGATGGACGCGGAGTTCCTGGCCCGGCTGCGTGCGGCGACCGGCCCCGTCGAGGTCATGACCGGTACGGCGCGCGAGGTGCCGGTGAAGTTCCCGAAGTCGACGAACGTGGCGGCCTCCGTCGCCCTCGCCGTCGGCGACCTGGACGCTGTGCGGGTCCGGGTCGTCGCGGACCCGGCGGCCGAGCGGACCCGGCACGTGATCGAGGCATCCGGGCCGCACGGCGCGTACCGCTTCGAGGTGGCGCACCGGCCCGACCCCGCGAACCCGGCGACGAGCCAGGTCGTGCCCTACGCGGTGCTGCGGTCGCTCGCGGCGCTCGCCGGGCGGACGGGGCAGATCCTGTGACCGCCGTGCACCTGGAAGAGGCCGGTGCGGACGGACCGCTGCTCCTGTGCCTGCACGGCATCGGCTCGTCCTCGGCGGCGTTCGCCCCGCAGCTCGACGCCCTCGCCGCGCACGCCCGCGTCGTCGCCTGGGACGCCCCCGGGTACGGCCGGTCCCCCGACCCCGACGGCCCCCTGGACCTCGACGGGTTCGCCGACGCCGCCGCAGGCGTGATCCGCTCGTACGGGGCCGCCGCCCACGTCCTCGGCGTCTCCTGGGGCGGTGTGATCGCGGTCCGGCTCGCCACCCGCCACCCGGAACTGGTGGCTTCGCTGATCCTCGCCGACTCCAGCGCCGGTTCCGCCGCGGACCCGGCGAAGGCGGCCGGGATGCGGGCGCGCGCCGGGGAGCTGGCCGCGCTCGGGCCCCGGACGTTCGCCGAGCGGCGCGGGCCCCGGCTCGTCTCGGACCTGGCCCCGGCCGCGCTCGTCGATCGGGTCGTCGACACCATGGCCGGCGCGGTCCGGCTGCCCGGTTACGGGTACGCCGCCGAGGCCATGGCGGGCGCCGACCTGCGCCCCGAACTGTCCGCCGTCACCGCGCCCGCGCTCGTCGTGTGCGGCGACCGCGACACCGTCACCGGCGTCGAGGCCTCCCAGGTCCTCGCCGGTGGCCTGCACAGGACCGCCTTCGTGATCGTCAAGGACGCCGGTCACCTGGCCAACCAGGAACGGCCCGCGCGGTTCAACGCCTGGGTCCTGTCCCACCTGCACATCGTCACCAGCTGAAGAAGGGCTTCCCCCATGCCTCTGACCACCACCGCGTACGACAACGGCGACGACCTGGCCGCGTACACCGACTCCCTCATCGCCACGAAGGACTCCCGCGTCGCCGACTTCGACACGCTGTCCTTCCAGGAGAAGGCGGGCCCGCAGTACCGGCGCGGCCAGATCCGCTACGTGGGCTCCGGCGCGACCGGGAACCACGAGGGCGACCGGCGGATCCTCCCGTCCGGCGGCTTCACCTTCTCCAACATGCTGCTGCCGCCCGGCGCCGAGGGCCC
Organism: Streptomyces sp. SGAir0957; assembly: GCF_043523415.1. Lineage (NCBI taxonomy): Bacteria > Bacillati > Actinomycetota > Actinomycetes > Kitasatosporales > Streptomycetaceae > Streptomyces > Streptomyces sp. SGAir0957. Next base: position 6,688,719 of record NZ_CP027293.1, on the reverse strand, counting down.
GGCCCACACCCACCACGACGTGGAGGAGGCGTTCTTCGTCCTGGAGGGCGAGGTCCGGGTCGGCATCCACCGCGGCGCCGAGGAGGCGGAGTACCGCACACTCGGCTACCGCGACATGATCGTCGTGCCCGCCGGGGTGACCCGCTCGCTGAAGAACGAGGGCGACACCGACGCCCTGTTCTGCGTCGTCATCGGCGCGCCGAAGCCGCAGGTCCCGTCGTACCCCGCGTACTCGCCGATGCACGGCGTCACCCGTGACTGACGCCCCGCTGGTCGTCGTGACCGGGGCGGGCCGTGGCCTGGGGCTGGCCATGGCCCGCCGGGCCGGCGCGGACGGCTTCCGGGTCGTCGTCGCGGAGGTCGACCCGGAACGGGGCGCGCGGGCCGCCGGCGCGCTGCGGAGCGAGGGGATCGACGCCCACTTCGTACGGTGCGACGTCGCCGATCCGGACTCGGTCGAGCAACTCGCGCACAACGTAAGGGACTTGGGCGGACTGTACGGGCTCGTCAACAACGCCGCGCTCGCCAACGGCGTCGGCGGCAAGGAGTTCCAGGACATCGACATCGAGGTCTGGGACCGGCTGATGACGGTGAACGCGCGCGGCCCGTGGCTCGTGGCGAAGGCGCTGTACCCGCTCTTCGGGCCGGTCGGCCGCATCGTCAACCTGGCCTCCGACGCGGCGCTCCACGGATCCCCGCGCCTCGCCCACTACATCGCCTCCAAGGGCGCCGTCATCGCCCTGACCAGGGCCATGGCGCGAGAACTCGGCGAACGCGGCATCAGCGTCAACGCCCTCGCCCCGGGCCTGACCGAGTGCGAGGCGACCGAGTCCGTCCCCGCCGAACGGCACGGCCTCTACGCCGCGCACCGGGCGATCTCCCGGCCTCAGCGGCCGGACGACCTCGTCGGCCTCGCCGCGTTCCTCCTCTCCGAGGAGTCGCGCTACCTCACCGGACAAGTGATCGCCGTCAACGGCGGCTTCACGATGAACTGACGCAAGGGACAGGGAACTCATGGATCTGGGCCTCGCCGACCGGGCCTATCTGGTCACCGGCGGCAGCTCGGGCGTCGGCCTGGCCACGGTCCGCGCCCTGCTCGACGAGGGCGCCCACGTCGCCACGTGCGGGCGCGACGCCGCCCGCCTCGATCGGGTCGGCACCCACGAGCGGCTGTTCACGGCCGTCTGCGACGTGCGCGACGCCGACGCCGTACGCCGATTCGTCGCCGCCTCGGCCGACGCGTTCGGCGGACGGCTCGACGGGCTCGTCCACAACGCCGGGCAGTCCCGCATGAAACGGCTCGACGAGACGACGGCGGAGGACTGGCGCGACGAGCTGGAGCTGAAGTTCGCGGGCGTCCTCAACCCGTTGCAGGCCGCCCGGGACCTCCTGAAGCGGTCCGACGCGGCCTCCGTCGTCAACGTCAACGCGGTCCTCGCCAAACAGCCGGAGCCCCGCCTCATCACCACGAGCGCGGCCCGCGCCGGCATCCTCAACCTCTCGAAATCGCTGGCCACGGAGTTGGCGCCGGACGGCATCCGGGTCAACTCCGTCTGTCTCGGCCTCATCGACACCGGGCAGTGGACGCGCCGCCACGCCGCCGCCGGCTCCGGCCTGTCGTACGAGGACTGGCAGGCGGAGCTGGCCGCCGACCGGGGTATCGCCCTCGGCCGGCTCGGCCGGGCCGAGGAAGTCGCGTACGCGGTCCTCGCGCTGCTCGCGCCCCGGGCCTCGTACATCACCGGGACCGGCGTCGACGTCTGCGGCGGAGTCGGCCGCGGAATCCTCTGAACCTCTCCATGATCCGAACTCCCCGAGGAGCGCTCATGCAGTACGCCGATGGGGGCGACCTCCTCGTCGCTGTCCTGGAAGAACTCGGCATCGACACGGTCTTCGGGATCGTCTCCGTGCACAATCTGCCGCTCGTGGAGGCGGTCGACCGCGCGCTGCGCTTCGTACCGGTGCGGCACGAGGCGAGCGCGGTGAACGCCGCCGACGCCTACGGGCGGGCCCGCGGCTCCCTCGGCTGCGCGCTCACCTCGACGGGCACGGGCGCGGGCAACGCGGCCGGATCGCTCGTCGAGGCCCTCGCCTCCGGCACGTCGGTGCTGCACGTCACCGGGCAGGTCGAATCCGCCCACCTGGGCAGCGGGCGCGGCTTCATCCACGAGACGAAGGACCAGCTCGGCATGTTGCGGGCGGTCTCCGTGTACGCCGCGACAGTGCCGTCCGCGGCGGACGCGGGCCGGGTCCTGCGCGAGGCGGCCCGCGCCGCGCTCGCCTCGCCCGGCGGCCCGGCGAGCGTGGAGTGGCCGATCGACCTGCAGTACGCGGCGCAGGACGACACGCCCGTGCCGCCTCCCGCACCCGGGCGGCCGGCGCCCACGGCCGCACAGCTCAGGGCCGCGGGCGACCTGCTGCGCTCCGCCGAGCGCCCCCTCATCTGGGCCGGGGGCGGCGCGCGGGGCGCCCGTACCGAACTCGCCGCGCTCGTCGAGGCGACCGGTGCCGGGCTGCTCACCTCCAACTCCGGGCGGGGCACCGTCCCCGAGGACCACCCGCAGGTCGTCGGGAACTTCGCGACGACCCCGGCGGGGCGCGCGCTGCTCGCCGACGCGGACGTCCTGCTCAGCGTCGGCACGCACTTCCGGTCCAACGAGACGGCGGACTACGGGCTCGTCCTGCCCCCGGCACACATCCAGGCGGACGTGGACTCGGCGGCCCTCGGCCGGGTCTACCCAGCCGCCCACGCCCTGCACGGCGACGCCGCCGACGTCCTGGCCGCCCTGCTCCCCCACGCCCGTACGGCCGACCCCGGGTGGACGCGCCGGATCGGACGGGTGCGGGGCGAGGTGCGCGCCGCGCTGCACGAGAACATCGGGCCGCAGGCAGCGATCTGCGACGCCCTGCGGGCCGTCCTGCCCCGGGACGCGGTGGTCGCCCGGGACGTCACCATCGCGTCCAGCAGCTGGGGCAACCGGCTCCTGGAGATGTACGACCCGAGGTCCAACGTGTTCCCGCGCGGCGGCGGCATCGGGCAGGGGCTCGGCATGGGCATCGGCGCGGCGCTCGCCGCGCCCGGGCGGCCCACCGTCGTCATCGCGGGCGACGGGGGGCTCGCCGTGCACCTCGGCGAACTGCTCACCGTCGCCCAGGAACGGCCGCGCCTGACCGTCCTCGTCTTCAACGACGGCGGCTACGGCGTGCTCCGCAACATGCAGGACCGCTACAGCGAGCGCCGCTCCGGCGTCGACCTGATCACGCCCGACTTCGCCCTGCTCGCCCGCGCCTGCCGCCTGCCGTACCTGCGGATCGCGGACGCCGGGCACGCCCGTGCGGTGATCGAGCGGGCCGTCGCCGCCGACGGGCCGACGCTCGTCGAGGTGGACCTGGCGGCGCTCGGTCCGATGAAGAACCCGTTCACTCCGCCCGTGAAGATCCCCACCGCGTAGGGAGGCCGCGCCCATGACGACGACCGAAGAGCGCCGGACGAGCGAAGAGCGCCGGACGGCCGACGAGCGTCGCCTGTCCCTGCTCGTCCGCCGCATGACCTGGGAGGCCGACGGCGTCCTGTCCGTCGAGCTGACCCACCCCGACGGCAAGCCGCTGCCCGCCTGGGAGCCCGGCGCCCACATCGACGTGCACGTGGGCGGGCAGATCCGGCAGTACAGCCTGTGCGGCGACCCGGCGGCGAGCGGCACGTACCGCGTCGGCGTCCTCCACGAGCCGTCCTCGCGCGGCGGCTCCCGCCACGTGCACACCGCGCTCCGCCCCGGCCAGCGGGTCACGGTCTCCGAGCCGCGCAACCACTTCGCCCTGGAGGAGGCGCCCGCGTACGTGTTCGTCGCGGGCGGCATCGGTGTCACGCCGCTCCTCGCCATGGCGCGGGAGGCGGCGCGACGGGGCGCCGACTGGCGGATGGTGTACGGCGGGCGCGGGCGGGCCTCGATGGCGTTCACCGGCGAACTCGACGCCCTGGGCGGCGCCTTGACGCTCGTACCGCAGGACGAGCTGGGCCACATCGACCTGGCCGCCGCCCTCGCCGGCCTGCCCGAGGGTGCGCTCGTCTACTGCTGTGGGCCGGAACCACTGCTCGCCGCCGTCGAGGCGGTGTGCCCTGCCGAGCGGCTGCGGGTCGAACGGTTCGCCGCGCCGGCCGTCGAACCCGGCGCGGACGACGGGGAGTTCGTCGTCGAGTGCGCCGCCTCCGGGCTCACCCTCACCGTCGGCTCCGACACCTCCATCCTGGCCGCCGCCGAGGAGGCCGGGCTCGACGTGGCCAGCTCCTGCCGCGACGGCATCTGCGGCTCCTGCGAGACACGGGTGCTCGACGGCGCCCCGGACCACCGCGACTTCCTGCTCTCCGACGCCGAGCGCGCCGCGGGCGCCTCGATGATGATCTGCGTCTCGCGCTGCGCGTCGGGCCGCCTCGTCCTCGACCTGTGACCGACCGACCCCCTGGATCCTGGAGACACCCATGAGCACGAGCACCGACTGGCCCTACCTGGAGATCCACCAGTCCCGTTCGCACCGGCCGAGCCCCTACGAGTACAAGCTCGCCGCCACCCTCGAAGAGGTCTTCACCAAAGAGGGCCACGAGCTGGCGGACGTCGTGCGCGGGCTGAACGCCCGCCAGGTCCACGCCCCCGACGGGGCGCCGTGGACCGAGGAGACCTTCCGCGCCGAGCTGCACCGACTGGGAGCGTGACCGCCATGACCGCCCTGACCACCACGAGGCCGTCCGCCGACCACCAGTACGCCACGGGCCTGCGCGGGCAGTGGCACCCGGTCGTCCCGTCCTCGTTCGTCGCGCCCGGCGCCATGCGCAAGGTCACCGTCCTCGGCGAGCAGTGGCTGCTGTTCCGCCGCTCGGACGGCGCGCTGAGCATGCTCGCCGACCGCTGTCCGCACCGCGGCGCCCCGCTGTCGCTCGGCAAACACCTCGGCGACCGGGTGGCCTGCTGGTACCACGGCGTGGAGGTCGAGACGGACGGCACCGTCTCGTCCGTCCCCGGCCTGCCGGGCTGCAACCTGGAGGGCAAACAGCTCGTCGTCTCGCTCCCGGTGCGGGAGGTGTCGGGCGCGGTCCTCGCCTACTTCGGCACCGAACAGCGGCCCCAGCCGGTCGAGTTGACGCTGCCCGAGCCGCTGACCGACCCCGGCACCGACGCGATCCTCTGCTACGCCGAGTGGGACGTGCCGTGGCGCTACGCCGTCGAGAACCTGCTCGACCCGATGCACGGCGCGTTCCTGCACCACGACTCGCACACGATGTTCGACGGCGACACGACCGCCAAGTTCCGTATCCGGGAGACCGACCGCGGCTACTTCTTCGAGAAGACCGACCAGCGCGGCGTCAACTTCGACTGGGTCGAACTGTGCCGTACCGGGGTGGACTGGGTGGACCTGTCGATCCCGTACCCGCCCTCGGCGGGGCCCGGCGGCCCCTTCGGCATCGTCGGCATGGTGCGGCCGGTCGACGCCGGGCGCTGCGCCGTCTTCTTCTGGCGCTACCGCACGGTCCGGGGCTGGCAGCGGGACAGCTGGCGGTTCCTCTACAAGACGCTGATCGAGGAGCGGCACTGGGCGGTCCTGGAGCAGGACCGGGTGATGCTGGAGGCCATGCCGGCCGACGCCGACCAGCGCGAGAACCTGTACCAGCACGACCTCGGCGTGGTCCGGCTGCGCCGTCTGTACCGCGCGGACGCCGAGGAGCGCGCCCGCACATAATGGTCCCCGGACATCGGGGGTGTGTGCCCTCCGGGGACGAGCAGAGGGGGCCGCCGTGGCCGTCACCGACGAGGCCATCGAGAAGATCAAAGGCATGATCGTCTCGGGTGCCCTGCGCCCCGGCGACCGGCTCCCCAGGGAGAGTGAACTGGCCGGGGACCTCGGCCTGTCCCGCAATTCGCTCCGCGAGGCCGTACGCGCCCTGTCGCTGATCCGCATCCTCGACGTGCGCCAGGGCGACGGCACGTACGTCACCAGCCTCGATCCGCAACTCCTCCTGGAGGCGCTGAGTTTCGTCGTCGACTTCCACCGCGACGACACGGTCCTGGAGTTCCTCGCCGTACGCCGCATCCTGGAGCCGGCGGCGACGGCGATGGCCGCCCCCCTCATCCCGGCGGAGCGGCTCGACGCGCTCGACGCGCAGCTGGACGCGCTGGGCGCCGAACCGTCGGTGGAGGAGCTGGTCGCCGCCGACCTCGACTTCCACCGCTCCGTCGTCGCCGCGTCCGGCAACGCCGTCCTGTGCTCCCTCCTCGACGGCCTGTCCGGGCCGACCACCCGGGCCCGCGTCTGGCGCGGCCTCACCCAGGAGGACGCGGTCGGGCGCACCCTGCGCGAACACCGGGCGATCGTGGCGGCGCTGCGCGACCGCGACGCGGAGGCGGCCAGGTCGTGGGCGACGGTGCACATCGCGAGCGTGGAGCAGTGGCTCCGTTCGGCCTTGTGACGAAGTGATCCCTCCGGGTGGAGTGCGATCGTCCGAGTCGGGGAAGTGTTCCGGGCAGTCTCCGCACTCCAGGGGGGAGCGGGGCGTACCAGCGGACGCCGTAAGGTGGGCAGGTACGCGAGGGAACGTCGGAAGGAGGTGCTGGGTGATCGAGCTCGAGGGGGTTCCCGAGCTGGTCGACCCGGTCATGGTGGCCGCGTTCGAGGGCTGGAACGATGCCGGCGACGCCGCTTCCACCGCGGTCGCGCATCTCGACAAGGAGTGGAAGGGCGAGGTGTTCGCGGCGCTGGACGCCGAGGACTACTACGACTTCCAGGTCAACCGGCCCACGGTGTGGCTGGAGGACGGCGCGCGGAAGATCACCTGGCCGACGACGCGGCTCTCGGTGGTCCGGGTCGGCGGGGCGAAACCGCGCGACCTGGTCCTGGTCCGGGGCATCGAGCCGTCCATGCGCTGGCGCTCGTTCTGCAACGAGATCCTGGGCTTCGCGCACGAGCTGGGCGTCGAGCTGGTCGTCATCCTGGGCGCCCTGCTCGGTGACACCCCGCACACGCGTCCGGTACCGGTGTCCGGGGTCACCTCCGACCCGGATCTCGCCACGCGCATGGACCTGGAGGAGACCAAGTACGAGGGTCCGACGGGCATCGTCGGCATCCTCCAGGAGGCGTGCACGCACGCGGGCGTCCCGGCGGTCTCGCTGTGGGCGGCGGTCCCGCACTACGTGTCGCAGCCGCCGAACCCGAAGGCCACCCTGGCCCTCATCAACCGCCTCGAGGACCTGATCGACCTGCCGATCCCGCTGGGCGACCTGCCCGAGGACGCCCGCGCCTGGCAGGTGGGCGTGGACCAGCTGGCGGCGGAGGACAGCGAGGTCGCCGAGTACGTGCAGAGCCTGGAGGAGGCGCGGGACACGGCGGAGCTGCCGGAGGCGTCCGGCGAGGCCATCGCCCGCGACTTCGAGCGCTATCTGCGCCACCGCGACCCGGGCGACCGGACGCGGCCGCCGAAGCCGCCGCGCCCGGAGGGCGAGAGCGGGGACGAGTAGGAGCACGGAGCGGGAGCACGGCACGAAGGCGGGCGCCACGGCGCCCGCCTTCGTCATGGGCCGCGCGTTCGTCATGGGCGCGTTCGTCATGGGCCGCGCGTTCGTCATGGCACGTTCGCCATGGGCACGTTTGTCATGGGCCGCGCGCCTTTGTCTCCGGCATGAAAACCGATGGCCGAGTGTCCCCTCTTCAACTTCATTTCAAACTCCCTTGAGGCGGCGGGTCTGGACGACCGCCCCCGGCCGTAGCAGGGTGTGCCCCGACGAGCGCGGCACCAGCACACAGGCACACCCGTACGACCGGACATGGCGAGGGGAGCTGTGGAGCGATGACCGATCAGCACGCGGAGCCGGCGCACGGCCCGGGGGCGGGGCCCGGAGCGGCGGGTCCAGGGCCCGACGGGTCCGGGTTCACCTATCGCGGCGCGGAGGAGGAACTGATCGTCCTGGCGCGGCCCGAGGCCCGGCTGCGCGTCCAGGCCGACGGAGTACGTTCGGCGGCGGGCGCGGACGTGTCGGCCCTGAACATGTTCCTCGGCGACGAACAGCTCGCCATGGAGCCGCTGTTCGGCAGCGAGGAGCGGCTGCACGGCGTCTCCGAGGCGTCGGCGGCCGGCGCGGACGTCCCCGACCTGGCGCTGTTCTACCGGGTACGGGGCGGCGGCGACCGGGCGCAGGAGCTGCGGTCCCGGATCTCGGCGCTGCCCGGCATCGTGACGGCGTACGTGAAGCCGGGTGCGGTGCCCGCGTCGATGCCCGAGGAGTTCGACGAGGCGCGGCGGATGAAGGAGAAGACCGCCGCGACCCCCGACTTCACCGCCCGCCAGCGCTATCTCGGCCCCGCGCCCGAGGGCGTGGACGCGCACTGGGCGTGGCAGCGGCTCGGCGGCAGCGGCGAGGGCGTCACCGTCATCGACATGGAGGGCGCCTGGCAGCTCGGCCACGAGGACCTGTCGGCCAAGCTCGCGGGCCTGGTCGTCGGCACGCCGATCGCGGACGTCGCCTGGCGCAACCACGGCACGGCGGTCCTCGGTGTGATCGGCGGCGACCGGGGCGAGCACGGCGTCACCGGGATCGCCCCCGAGGCGGTGACGGCGGCGGCCTCGTTCCAGGGTGTGGGCACGGCGGCGGCGATCCACGCGGCCGCGCAGCGCCTCTCCCCGGGCGACATCGTCCTGATCGAACTGCACCGCCCGGGTCCGCGCTTCGACTTCGCGCCCCGGGACGACCAGCGCGGCTACATCCCCCTGGAGTGGTGGCCCGACGACTTCGCGGCGATCAAGTTCGCGACGGCCAAGGGCATCGTGGTCGTCGGCGCGGCGGGCAACGGCGCGGAGTCGCTGGACGACGCGGTGTACGAGCGGCGCCCGGACGAGTTCCCGTCCTGGTGGCACAACCCGTTCAACCCGTCCAACAGGTCCTCCGGCGCGGTCCTCGTGGGCGCGGGCGCACCGCCGCCCGGCACGCACGGCCGCGACCACGGCCCGGACCGCTCACGGCTCGCGTTCTCCAACTTCGGCGCCCGCCTGGACGCCCAGGGCTGGGGCCGCGAGGTCACCACCACGGGCGGCTTCTGGGACCGGCCCGGCGACCTCCAGGGCGGCAGCGAGGAGATCGCCTGGTACACGGACACCTTCTCCGGCACCTCGTCCGCCTCCCCGGTGGTCGTCGGCGCGCTGGCCTGCCTCCAGGGCATGCTCAAGGCGGGGGGCCAGCGCCCGATGACGTCGCAGCGGGCGCGTGAGGTGCTCCGGGCGACGGGTTCGCCGCAGCAGGACGCGCCGGGCCGCCCCGCGTCGCAGCGCATCGGCAACCGGCCCGACCTCAAGGGCGCGGTCACCAACGTGCTGCCGTCGACGGTCGGCTCGGGCCAGGCCGAGCGGTTCTGGGACGAGCTGATCCCGTACCCGCCGGAACTGCCGCCCCGTATCCGCCTGTTCGTGGCGGGCGACTGGCGCAATCTCAACCATCCGTCCCCCGAGATCCGCCAGGCGGTGCACGCCGCCTTCGCCGGGGGACGGCCCGACGTACGTGTCTGGTTCTCGGACGACGAGGTCGTCGGCCTGGTGGTCACGGGCTGACGGTCCCCAACGCAACGACGAGAAGGGGTACGAGTATGAGCACCACCCCGCAGATGGGTCAGTTCGGCCAGCAACAGCAACAGCCCTTCGGCCCGCAGCAACAGCCGTTCGGCCAGCAACAGCAGCCGTTCGGGCCGCCGCAGTTCGGGCAGCAGCCGTTCGGTCAGCAGGGCCGGCCGCAGGGCCCGAGCACGGTCCCGCCGCAGCTCCAGCAGATGGGCCAGGGGATGCAGGGCATGCAGGGCCCGCTGGGGATGCCGGGTATGCAGGGTCCGCAGGGGATGCAGGGCATGCAGGGCCAGCAGCAGCTCCCGCCGCAGTTGCAGCAGCAGCTCCAGCAGATGGGGCAGCAGCAGCCGTTCCAGCACCTGCTGCACCAGATGGGCCAGCAGCAGGGGGTCCAGGGCCAGCAGGGGCAGGGGCAGCAGGGCCAGCAGCAGCACCGGGTGCCGCAGGCCGAGATCCCGCAGGTCTCGACGCAGTCCCTCGTCACCGGTGTCGCGGTCAGCTTCTTCGACCTCGTCCAGCCGTTCCCGGGCCAGGCCGACATCCTCTACCTGTACGTGGACGGCCAGTGGCGGGTCCTGATCGACCCGAAGCAGGAGACCCACGCCGAGGTGCAGACCGCGTTCATCTTCGGCCAGCGGGTCTACGGGTACTACGACACGAGCAACCCGGGCCTCCTGGTCGGCATCGCCGTCACGCTGCCCTGATACTCCGCTGACGCGCGCCCGCGCGCGTGCGGACCGGCGGCGCCGGGCGGACATCAGCCCTCCGCCCGGCGCCGCCCCGCAGCAACACCAACAGCAAAAAGCCCCTCCGGCGAGTGAGGAGCGGGGTCCGGGGCAGAGCCCCGTGACCTCCACTCCTCGCCCCGGAGGGGCGAACAGGGAAACGGGCGGATTCGGGGGCCTTAGAGCGCGACCCCGAGCAATGCATCGACCGCCCGCGAGACGACACCGGGCGCGCCCGTGTCGTCCCCGCCCTCGGCCGCCTGGAGTTCCGCCCAGCGATCGACGGCGACCAGGGCCGCGGGCGAGTCCAGGTCGTCGGCGAGCGCCGCCCGGATCTCCTCGACGAGCGCCTCGGCCGCGGGCCCGTCCGGGCGCGACACGGCCGCCCGCCACCGCCCCAGCCGGGCCACCGCGTCCGCGAGGACCTGGTCCGTCCACTCCCAGTCGGCCCGGTAGTGGTTGGCGAGGAGCGCGAGCCGGATCGCGGCCGGGTCGACGCCGTCGCGGCGCAGCTGCGAGACGAAGACGAGGTTGCCCTTGGACTTGGACATCTTCTCGCCGTCGAGCCCGACCATCCCGGCGTGCACGTACGCCTTGGCCATCGGGAACTCGCCGGTGAGCGCCTGCGCGTGCGAGGCGCCCATCTCGTGGTGCGGGAAGGCGAGGTCGGAGCCGCCGCCCTGGACGTCGAAGCCCATGCCGAGGTGGTCGAGGGCGATGGCGACGCACTCGATGTGCCAGCCGGGGCGTCCCTGCCCGAGCGAGCCGCCGTCCCAGCTGGGCTCGCCCTCGCGCGCGGCCATCCACAGCATCGGGTCGAGCGGGTTCTTCTTGCCGGGGCGGTCCGGGTCGCCGCCGCGCTCGGCGGAGAGCAGCCGCATCGTCTCGGCGTCGAGGTTCGAGACGGAGCCGAAGTGCGGGTCGGCCTCGACGGAGAAGTAGATGTCGCCGTCGAGCTCGTAGGCCGCGCCGGCGTCACGGAGCCGCTCGACGAGCGGCACGATGCCCGGTATGGCCTCGACGGCGCCTATGTAGTGCTGCGGCGGGAGCATCCGCAGGGCGCTCATGTCCTCGCGGAACAGGGCGGTCTCGCGCTCGGCGAGGCCTGCCCAGTCGATGCCGTCGCGGATGGCGCGCTCCAGGAGCGGGTCGTCGACGTCCGTCACGTTCTGGACATAGTGCACCTGCCGCTTGGTGTCGAGCCACACGCGCTGCACCAGGTCGAACGCGTTGTAGGTCGCCGCGTGACCCATATGGGTCGCGTCGTACGGCGTGATGCCGCAGACGTAGATACGGGCGACGGGACCGGGGTCGAGTGTGACGAGCCCATCGGTCGCGGTGTCGTGGATCCGAAGGTCGCGGCCCTTGCCGGGCAGGGCGGGGACCTCAGAAGCGGGCCAGGCATGCATGCCTTGAGCGTAACCGGACGGTGCGTCCGCATACGAACCGGACCTGCTCCGATGGCCGACGAGGCGCTCTTGCGCGGTCATGGCGGACGCGCTACCCGACGAGCTCTGTGTCTGACCCACGGCGACGGGCGGCGCCCTCGGCCCCGTCCCCCATGGGCTGTTCGGTGACCGTCTCGAAGAAGGCCGACAGTGCTTCCGGGCGCACGATCGTGTGGAGCACCTCGGCGGCGGGGCGCTCGACACGGTCCTCGACAATCAGCCTGGTCATGCCTCCGACGGTAGTGCCGCCCACTGACAACCGCCCCCGCACAAGGCAAATCTCCAGGTCAGGAGGGATGCCGGGTCAGATCGGCGGCCACGGGATCGCGGGCCACTCCCCGCTCGGCTCGCGGTGCCGGCCGGACTTCAGCAGGGCGGCGACCCGCTCCCGCAGGGCCTCCAGCTCGGCGCCGGTGATCAGGCCGGCAAGGCGGACCGCGAGCGGCTCGCCGTCCCGCAGCCGCTCGCGCAGCGCTTCGAGGGCGGCGGTGGCCTCGTCGGTCAGCGGTTCGCCCGCCCAGCCCCACAGCAGGGTGCGCAGCTTGTCCTCGACGTTGAAGGTGACCCCGTGATCGATGCCGTAGAGGTGCCCGGCGGCGTCGACGAGGAGGTGGCCGCCCTTGCGGTCACCGTTGTTGATCACGGCGTCGAGGACGGCGAGGCGGCGCAGGCGCGCGTCGTCGGCGTGCACGAGCAGCGCCGTGCGGCCCTCCTCGATCTCCGCGAACCCGATGGCTTTCCAGCCCTCGGCCGGCTCCTCGGCGTCGACGAGGGCGAGCAGCTTGCCGGCCTCCGTCCCCTCCCCGCCGGACTCCGTGTCCTCGTCGGGCCCGTCGATCCACAGCTGGCACATGCCCTCGCCGTACGGCCCGTCACGCAGCACGGTCGGCGGGACCAGGGCCCAGCCGAGCGCCTCGGAGACCTCGTGGGCGGCGACCTCGCGCTGGGCGAGCGTCCCGTCGGGGAAGTCCCACAGGGGGCGCTCGCCGCGCACCGGCTTGTAGACGCAGCGCGCCTCGCGGCCCTCATGGGTGACGGTGCAGAGCAGGACCGCGTTGGAGGCCTCGCGGATCTGTCCCAGTACGTGCAGCTCCCCCTCGGCGAGGAGCGTGAGATCCCGGTCGCTCACGCGCCGCGCCGGTATCCGTTCTGGCGCGGGCATACGTGTCCCTCCGGGTCGAGCGGCAGGCTGCACAGCGGGCACGGCGGGCGGCCCGCGTTGACGACGTCCAGGGCGCGCTTGGCGAAGGCGCGGGCCTGGGTGCCGGTGAGGCGGACCCGGAGCATCGGCGGGCCGTTCTCCTCGTCCTGGAGAAGCCTTTCCTCGGCTTCGGCCAGGTCTTCCTCGGACTCGGCGTCCACCTCGACGAGCGCCTGCGCCTCGACGATCATGCGCTCCTCGTCGCCGTCCCAGGCGAGCGCCATGGTGCCGACGCGGAACTCCTCGTCGACGGGCGCCTCTAGGGGCGCCGTGTCGGTCGTCTCGGTGGGCACCACGGCGGGCACCGGGGCGTTGCCGCCGCTGCGCCGCACGACCTCGTCGAGCAGTTCCTCCATGCGCTCGGCGAGCGCGGCGACCTGGGTCTTCTCCAGCGACACGCTGGTGACCCGGGTTCCTGCCGAGGCCTGCAGGAAGAAGGTGCGGCGTCCGGGGAGCCCGACCGTACCGGCGACGAACCGCTCCGGAGGGTCGTAGAGGAACACCTGACGGGACACGTCCTGACTCCATGGGATTCGGGGAACGACTGATCAAGTCCGGCCGTGGACGACAGGACCCGACCGTGTTGACGGCTGCTTCACCCTACTGCGGCCGACGATCACGGTGCGCCCGCGCCGCCCCCGACGGGTGCGTCCGGCCCCTGCGCTTCCTCGCGCGGCGCCAGGGACGCGAAGTCCCCGGTGTCGCCGAGGCGTACGAGAAAGGGGCGCAGCCGGGTGTAACGGATCGCCGTGATGGAACACGGTTCGACAGAGATCCGCTGAAAGAGGTCCAGATGCAGCCCGAGGGCGTCCGCCACGAGCGACTTGATGATGTCGCCGTGGGAGCACATCAGATACACGGCGTCGGCGCCGTGCTCGTCCGCCACGCGCGCGTTCCACTCCCGCACCGCTTCGGCGGCCCGGTGCTGCATCTGCCGCATCGACTCCCCGCCGGGGAACGCGGCGGCGGTCGGGTGCTGCTGGACGACCTCCATGAGCGGCTCACCGGTGAGTTCGGCGAGCTTGCGGCCGGACCAGTCGCCGTAGTCGCACTCGCCGATGCGCTCGTCGGTCCCGACGGGGACGTCGGGGCGCGCGGCGAGCAGCGGCGCGAGGGTCTCCTGGCAGCGCTGCAGGGGGCTGGTGACGATCCGCGCGAGCGGCAGGTCCTTCAGCCGCTCGGGCAGCGCGGCGGCCTGCGCGGTGCCCCTCTCGTCGAGGGCCACGCCGGGGGTCCACCCGGCGAGCAGACCCGCGGTGTTGGCGGTGGAGCGTCCGTGCCGGACGAGAATCAACGTGGGCATACGGATCAGCCTAGGCGCACGCGCGCGTGCGTCTCTGTCGCCCCCTGGGGAGAATGCACCTCATGATCGTCGACTGTGCCGTCTACCGGGACGGGCACCGGACCAAGGGCCCGTCGGACCTCTCCGACGCCCTCGAACAGGCGCGGTCGACGGGGGACGCGTTCGTCTGGATCGGTCTGCACGAGGCGACCGAGGACGAGTTCGAGCAGGTCACGCAGGAGTTCGGGCTGCACCCGCTGGCGGTCGAGGACGCCCTGAAGGCGCACCAGCGGCCGAAGCTGGAGGTCTACGACGACTCGCTGTTCGTGGTCCTGAAACCGGTCGTGTACGAACCGAAGAGCGACAAGGTGTCCTCGGGCGAGCTGATGCTGTTCCTGGGCGACTCGTTCGTGGTGACGGTGCGGCACGGCGAGGGCGCGCCGCTGAAGGCCGTACGGCAGCGCCTGGAGGCCGATCCGGGGATGCTGAAGCAGGGGCCGACGGCGGTGCTCTACTCGATCGCGGACGCCACCGTCGACCACTACCTGGAGGTCGCGAACGAGCTGCAGACCGACCTGGAGGAGCTGGAGGCGGAGGTCTTCTCCCCCGACGGCGGCGGCTCCCGGGACACCGCGTCGCGGATCTACACGTTCAAGCGGCAGGTCCTCGAATTCCGGCGGGCCACGGTGCCGTTGACCCTGCCCATGGAACGGCTCTCCGGGGTGGGGCCCTGGGGGCTCGCGAAGGTGCCGTTCGTGAACGAGGACGCCAAGCCGTTCTTCCGCGACGTGAACGACCACCTCACCCGGGTCAACGAGTCCGTGGACGGCCTGGACCGCCTGGTGTCGGACGTCCTCTCGGCGCATCTGGCGCAGATGAGCGTGCGGCAGAACGACGACATGCGGAAGATCTCGGCGTGGGCGGCCATGGCGGCGGTGCCCACGATGATCGCGGGCATCTACGGCATGAACTTCGACCACATGCCCGAGCTGCACTGGATGTGGTCGTACCCGGTGGTGATCGCGGTAATGGTGGTCCTGGAGTGGTTCCTGTACCGGATGTTCAAGAAGCGCGGCTGGATGTAGCGGAGGTCCGTGGGGCGGGTCAGGCGAACTCGACGGCCGTGGTCGCGGGCCCACCGAGGGCGTCCCGGCGCTCCGGCATCGCCAGGGACACCATGCGCCGCCAGCCGCCGGCCCGCTCGTAGGCGTACATGGCGCGGATCCCGGCGGCGAGCAGGGCCGCCTTCGGCCGTGACCAGCCGAGGATGCGGCCCATGTGGTCCATGACGGCCAGGCTGACGTCCCGGTACATGGCGATCTCCGCGAGGGCGCATTCCCGCAGGACGCGCTGGATGGTGCGGCCGTGTCCCGCGCGGGCGAGGCGGAGCAGTTCCTCGTGGCAGTAGGCGAGGTGGTTGTCCTCGTCCTGGGAGATCATCCTGACCGCGCGGCCGAGGTCCGGGTCGTCGGCGAAGTGCTTGCGCAGCATCTGCATCTGCTCGGAGGCGCGCTGCTCGGTGACGCGGCTGTGCGCGAGGTAGGTGACGATGTCCTGGGTGGAGAGCGGCTCGTCGCGCTTGAGCTGATCGTGGGCGAGGCCGATGCCGTGCTGTTCGAGGAGCAGCGTGTAGTCGGTCTCGGGCGGCACGGGGACCGGGCCGAGTCCGCGCTTCTTCATCAGGGCGTTGAAGATGCGGCCGTGCTTGTCCTCGTCGGCGCCGTGCCGGGCCACCTTGGGGGCGAGGGCGCGCTCGCTGTCGGGGACGAGGGCGGCGATGCGGCCGTTCTCCCAGCCGCCCTGCGACTCGCCGCTCGCCGCGATGGAACAGAACAGCCGGAACGACTCGTCGTTGTCGATGATCTCCTGGAACAAGCTCTTGGCCGACAGCACCCTGGGACCTCCCTGCCTCCGCACCGCATCCGGTGTTCCGCAAAAGACGAGTCAAATGCGGTGCGCGGAGAGGGGCAACAGGTGTGACGGCCAACTCGGCCGAACGAGGGAGGCGGAGTGCCGGAGGGAGGCGTAACCACGCGCGCGATGACGCGTTGTTCCCCGTGACGGCCGTGGCGGGGAAGACCCCCGAGCCCCCACCACGGCCTCAAAACCTTCCGGGCCCTCTCGGCCCTCCCCCAGCCCTCTCCCGGCGGCCCCCTCTCGGCCCCCTCCCGGCCCCTTCTAGGCCAGCCCCGCCCGCTCCAGCGCCTCCGTGCCGGCGCGCAGTGCGGCCACCCGCTCGTCGAGCGTGAAGCCCGCCGGGTTGATCGTCAGGGTGGTGACACCGGCCGCCGCATAGGCCCGCATCCGGTCGGCGATGCGGTCCACGGAGCCGAGCAGCGTCGTGGAGTCGATGAGCTGGTGCGGGACCGCCGCGGCGGCGCCGTCCTTGTCGCCGCTCAAGTACTTCTGCTGGATCTCGGCGGCTTCCTTCTCATAGCCCATGCGCTGCGCGAGGCGGTTGTAGAAGTTCTGCTTGGGGCTGCCCATGCCGCCGACGTAGAGCGCGGTGTAGGGGCGGAAGAAGTCGGCCAGGGCGGCGACGTCCTTGTCGGCGCCGAGCGCGAGCGGCAGCGTCGGGCAGACGTCGAAGCCCTCCATCGTCCTGCCGGCCTTCTCACGGCCCGCGCGCAGGTGCGTGATCGTGGTCTCCTCCAGGTGCTCGGCGGAGGGGAAGATCAGCAGGGCGCCGTCGGCGATCTCGCCGGTCTGCTCCAGGTTCTTCGGGCCGATCGCCGCGATGTAGAGCGGGATGTGCTCGCGCTGCGGGTGCAGGGTCAGCTTGAGCGGCTTGCCGGGCCCGTCGGGCAGCGGCAGCGTCCAGTGGGCGCCGTCGTAGGAGACCCGCTCGCGGCTCATCGCCTTGCGGACGATCTCGACGTACTCGCGCGTGCGCGCCAGCGGCTTGTCGAACTTGACGCCGTACCAGCCCTCGGAGACCTGCGGCCCGGAGACGCCGAGGCCGAGCCGGAAGCGGCCGCCGGAGAGCGAGTCGAGGGTGGAGGCGGTCATCGCCGTCATGGTGGGCTGGCGGGCCGGGATCTGGAAGATCGCCGAGCCGACGTCGATCCGCTCGGTCTGCGCGGCCACGTACGCGAGGACGGTCGCGGCGTCGGAACCGTACGCCTCCGCGGCCCAGCACACCGCGTAGCCGAGCTTGTCGGCCTCCTTGGCGACGGCCAGGTTGTCCGCGTCCATGCCCGCGCCCCAGTACCCGAGATTGATGCCGAGCCTCATTGACCACATCCCCTTATCGCCGTGCGGATCCGCTGGCTTACCCATCGGTAACGTGCCTTGTCCGGCACCCTAGCGCGACGGGCCGCGCGAGAGTTGTCCACAGGGGCGCCACTTCGCGACCTTGGGCCAGTAATCTCAGCGCCCATGGAGCAGAGGCATCTCGGCCGCACCGGTCTGCGCGTGTCCCGCATCGGGCTCGGCACCCTCACCTGGGGCCGGGACACCGACGAGCACGACGCCGCCGACCTGTTGAAGACCTTCTGGGAGGCGGGCGGCACGCTCGTCGACACGGCCGACGTGTACGGCGACGGAGAGTCCGAGTACCTGCTCGGGCGGCTCGTCGAGGGGCTCGTGCCGCGCCGGGATCTGGTGATCTCCACCAAGGCGGGCTGCGTGCCCGACCCGGACCGGCGCTTCGACGGCTCGCGCGGCCATCTGCTCGCCGCCCTGGACGCCTCGCTCGCCCGCCTCGGCACGGACTACGTCGACCTGTGGCAGGTCCACGCCTTCGACACCGGGACCCCGCTGGACGAGACGCTGCAGGCCCTCGACATCGCTGTCAGCAGCGGCCGGGCGCGGTACGCGGGCGTCTCGAACTTCTGCGGCTGGCAGCTGGCCAAGGCGGGCACGTGGCAGCTCGCGGCGCCGGGCTCGCGCACCCGCCTCGCCAGTACGCAGATGGAGTACTCCCTGCTCCAGCGCGGTGTGGAGCGCGAGGTGCTGCCCGCGGCCCTCGACCTCGGCATCGGCCTGCTGCCGTCCTCGCCGCTCGGCCGCGGCGTGCTCACCGGCAAGTACCGCTCGGGCACCCCAACGGACTCGCGGGGCGGCTCCGACCACATGGCGCCGTTCGTCGCGCCGTACCTGGACGAGGCGGCGGGGCACGTCGTGGACGCGGTCGCCATAGCCGCCGACGGGCTCGCGGTGACGCCCTTGCAGGTGGCCCTGGCCTGGGTGCGGGACCGGCCCGGGGTGGCGGCCCCGATCATCGGCGCGCGCAACGCGCAGCAGCTCGCGGAGGCATTGTCAGTGGAGGCGCTTAGTCTTCCTGACGAGATCTGCCAGGCGCTCGACGACGTGTCGGCGCCCGTGCACCGCTATCCCGATCAGGACTGGAGCACGTTGTGAGTACGGAGTCCGCCGCCGCGGAGAACGAGTCAGGGGCGAGCCCCGACGCCGAGGCTGAGGGCGCTGTGGGGGTCGACGAACCGGAGAACCCCGAGGGCGCCGCTGACGGCGTCGAGACCGGTGACGGCGTCGAGACCGCTGAGACGGACGAGACCGGCGAGGCGGCGGAGAGCGAAGAGACGGCCAGGAACGGCAATGCGGCGGGGAGCGAAGAGACGGCCGGCAGCGGCAATGTGGCCGAGGGCGGCGAGACGGCTGACAGCGGCGAGACGGACGAGACCGCCGAACCGGCCGACAGCGGCGACGGCTCGACGGGCGGGGAGCAGCTGTCCGAGGCCGAGGCGGAGCTGGCCGCTCAGCGGGCCCTGCGGGAGCGGATCGCGGAGCGCAAGGCCGCCAAGGAGGGCCCCGTCGACGCCGGAGCCAAGCTGAGCGGCACGGCCGCCGATCTGCTGGCCGCCGTCCGCGCCGTGGAGAGCGGCGACAAACCCGCCGCCGTGTTCGCCGAGCCGGAGCGCGGACCGCGCCGGGTCGTCACCGCCGAACCGGTGCGCAGGCCCGCGCCTGTCGCGCCCGCCGTGCAGACGGGCCCCGACGCGGGGACGGTGGACGCGGTGCGGGCCGTACTCGCCGAGGGCGGGGCGCCCGAGACGCTCGCCGTGGCCGCCGCCCGCACCCTGGGCGAGGACGCCGGTGAACGGCTGCGCGCCGACCCCTGGCAGCTCCTTCGCCTGAGCGGCGTGCGCCCCGAGCAGGCGGACGGGTTCGCGCGGGCGCTGCTCGGCGCGGAGTGCGCGCCGGACGACGAGCGGCGCGGCCGGGCCGTCACCGTCTGGCTGCTCGAACAGGCCACCGTCGCCGGGCATACCGCGCTCGATCTGCCCGTGCTCGTCGAGGCGCTCGGCAAGCGCGGCGTCCCCCAGCCGGACGCCGCCGTGGAGAGCGCCGTCGCGGAGGGCGAGGCGCTGCTCTTCCAGGACGCCCTGGACGACGCGCCCGAGCCCGCCCCCGCGCAGGACGCCGAGGCCGATGAGGACGTGGAGGCGGCCGAGCGTCCCGTCCGGGTCCTGGTCGGCCTGGAGCGGACCGCGCTGGCCGAGGAGAGCCTCGCCGACGGCCTGGCCCGGCTGATCAACTCGGCGCCCAAGGACGGCCGCGCGGCCGGTCCGGAGTGGGAGGAGGCCGCCGTCGCCGCGGGCGGCACGACGGCCGAGCTGATCCGGGCCGTGCACACGCACTCCCTCGTCCTGCACACCGGCGGCGAGGCGGCCCGCGTGGAGCCGGTCGACACGGCTGCCGCCGCCGCCCGGCTCGGCCTCCGGGTGTGCGTCGCCGCGCACGGCACGGACGGACGGCGCCGGGCCGCGCGCCGCCTCGGCGACGGCGCGCCCGAGTCCGCCACGGCGACGGTCGCGGGGCTGCTCGCCCAGACCGAGGGGCCCGGCCGGGACGGCGACGGGGCGATCGCCGTGGACCTGCTCGTCGTGCTCGACGCCCCGCAGCTGGACGTGGACGCCGCCGCGGTGCTCGCCGAGTCGCTCCCCGACGGGGCGTGCCTCCTGCTCAGCGGAGACCCGGGGGTGCTCTGGTCGGCGGGCCCCGGGCGGGTCTTCGCGGACCTCGTCGCGGCCGGGATCTGCCCGCGCGTCTCCTCCCGCACCCCCGACCCCGGGCCGATCGGCGAGCTGGTCTCCGGCATCGGCATCGGCGAGCTGAACCAGGTCGAGGCGCCGGGCAAGGAGGTCGTCATTGTGCCCGTGCGGGACGCGGCCGAGGCGATCCACCGCACCGTGCAGCTCGTCGCCGACTCGGTGCCGCGCGCGATCGGCGTGCCCGCCGAGGAGACCCGGGTGATCACCCCCGGGCACGGCGGCGCGGCGGGGACGCGTGCGCTGAACGCGGCACTCAAGGAGCGGCTGAACCCAGGCCCCGGCCGCTTCGGCGGCTTCGACCCCGGGGACCGCGTGGCCTACGTACCGGCGCCGGGCCAGGTCAGGACCGGCCTGGTGCGCGGGGCCGACGCGGAGGGGCTGCGCCTGGAGTGCGACGGCGAGCCCGTCCTCGTACCGAAGGAGCAGGTGGAGCGGGGCGCCGTCCGGCACGGCTGGGCGCTCACCGCCCATCAGGCCGTGGGCCTGCGCAGCGCCGCGGCCGTCGTGGTTCTCCCCGGGGACGCGACGCAGGCGCTGAGCCGCCCCTGGGTCTACACGGCGTTCGGCCGCGGTGAGCGCCACCTCTCTGTCGTGCACGGCGTGGACGCGGCGCTGCCGCGCGCGGTGGCCGAGATCCCGGCCAAGCCGCGCACGACGCGTCTGCAACGCCTGGTCACGGCCCAGCTGCCGCAGGCGTGACGGTGCAGGGCGGCCCCGGAGGGCGGCGGGTCAGCGGTCCGCCTCCTCCAGGGGCCCGTCCTCGGCGTCCGCGAGGTCCTCGGCGTCCGCGAGGTCCTCGACGTCCTCCACGTCGATGAGCGCGTCCGGGTCCTCCAGCGGGGCCGCGACCGTCACCGCGTCGGCCGCGTCGTCATCGTCGTCGTCGAAGACCGCGCTGACGTCGAAGCGGCACACGACGCGTTGCGGGTCGGCCTGGTCGAAGGGGGCCTCCAGCCATTCGCCGGGCTCCGCCGGTTCGTCCGCGGCGAGGACCCAGAGGGTGGAGTCGGCCTCCTCCAGGCCGAACTCCTTGTGGCGCGAGGCGATCTCGTCGGGTTCGAACTCGCCGAAGAGGACGCCGAGCGCGGCATGGACGCTGCTGCCCGCGCCGGTCGCCGACTCGGTGTCGATGTCCGGGTCGCCGTCGAGGTCGGCCACCCGGCCTGCCTGGGCGAGCAGACGCTGCGGCTCCACCACGGCGTAGTCGCGTCGGATGAGCACGCTCAGCGCGTTCGGTTCCTCGGGTCCCGTGTACGGCGGCAGCGAGTCCTCCGCGCCGGGGATCTCGAACGGGGTGACCTCGTCGTAGCGGTCGTAGAGGAGCTCGTCGTACTCCTCGGCCGCGGTGGCGAGCTCGTTGAACGCCTCGTAGACGGCCGGGTCGTCCTCACCCGACCTGCGCTCGACGGCCGCCAGGTGGCGGTCGAGCGCGGTCTTGACCGCCTCGGCGGCGGCGCGTACCTCGGCAGCGGTGGGCTGCGCAGCATCAGACATGGTGCAGACGCTATCCGTACCGGGCCCCTGCCCGCACAATAGATGCGATGCCGGAATACGAATTTGTCGACGTGTACGTACCGCGCGGGGTGTCCCGCAAGGATGCGACGCGTCTGCTGACAGACCATGCTGAGTACGGACACTGGGAGTTGGACCGATTGAGCCTGCGCCGCGACGGCAGTCGCCGCGTACGCCTTCGTCGGCGGATCATCCGTCAGGTACGGGCCACATGGTGACCTGAAAAAGAGTGCGAACAGGGACGGAGCGGGCCCCGCGTGGGGGCTCGCTCCGTCCCTGCTGCCTGCTGCCTACTACCTGCTGCTGCCTGCCGGGCTCAGTGCGTCACGCGTTGGCCCGTGCGCGCCGGTACAGGACCGCGCCGGCGAGGAGCGCGCCCGCGCCCACCGGGATGGCCGCGCCGAGCGGCAGCGAGCTGCCGGTCATGGCGAGCTGGGACTCGGACTCGGGGCCCTCGACGATGCTCTGCGCCTCCGGACGGTTCGGGGTCTTCGGCGTCTTGTCGCCGACGAAGTGGCCGCCGCGGGTCTCCGGGGTGCCCGGCGTGCCGGGGTTCCCGGGGTGCTCGGGGGTGCCCGGCTCCTCCGGCTCCGCCGGGGGCTGCTCGGGCTCGCCGGGCTGCTCGGGGGTGTGCTCGGCGGGGTTGCCGCAGTCGTTGCCGAAGACCGGGTTGCCGATGCCGATCACGTTGACCGAATTGCCGCAGGCGTTGGCGGGCACGTCGACCGGGGCCTGCACATGGTTGCCGGAGCCGACGCCCGGTGAGTTGCTCGTGGAGCCCTGGGCCTGCGAGTCGCTGCCGTACCCGCCGTCGTCGTGCGAGCCGCTGCCCCCGCGCTCGCCGCCCTTGCCGCCGTGGCCCTTGCCGTCATGGCCCTTGCCGCCGCCGTCGCCCTGGTGGGAGGGGTTGCCGCAGTTGTTGCCCATGGCCGGGTTGAGCAGTCCGACCACGTTGACCGTGTTGCCGCACAGGTTGACCGGCGCGTGCACGGGGGCCTGGACCTCGTTGCCCGAGGCGACGCCCGGAGAGTTCGACGCACCTCCTTGCGCGCCCGCGTCGGCGTGCGCGTATCCACCGGTGACCGCAAGCACGCCGCTCGCGGCCGCCACGGTGATCAGGCCTTTGCGTGTGACCTGTCGCATAGCTGTTTCCTGCCTTCAAACTCTGCCCAAGCACTACCGAAGGAGCGGGCACTACCGAAGGCGCGGGGCCGGTTGCGCCGCGCCGAAAGCCCGACGGCCCCGGAGCGCACGAGCGCGCTCCGGGGCCGAAGGACTCAGACCCTCAAGGGATGAGGCACAACGACGTCAGTCGTTGACGCAGGTGTTGCCGAAGGCGGGGTTCAGCAGCCCGATCACGTTGACGGTGTTGCCGCAGACGTTCACCGGCACGTGGATGGGCACCTGGACGACATTGCCCGACAGCACACCGGGAGAGTTCACGGCGGCACCCTGGGCACCGGCGTCGGCAGTGGCGATGCCCGCACCCGCGAGCACGAGGCCACCAGTGGCAGCCACGGCGGCGACGACCTTCTTGATCATTGTTCCTCCTCATTGGCAATGCAGTCCCAGCCGCGGACTGCACTCCCTGTAACGAGGGGGAACCGACGGGGCTACGAGCAGATCATCCCTTTCACTCTTTCCGGGCAACTCCGTACAGCCGCACGAATGTTGACGTACACACCAGGTTGACGTCAGGAGGCGTCGATGAACCGGTCGAGCACCCGGACGCCGAACTTCAGCCCGTCGACCGGGACACGCTCGTCGACGCCGTGGAACATGCCCGCGAAGTCCAGCTCAGGCGGCAGCTGCAGCGGCGCGAAGCCGAAGTTGCGGATGCCCAGCTCGACGAAGGACTTGGCGTCGGTGCCGCCGGAGAGCATGTACGGGATGGTCTTGCCGATCGGGTCCTCGGCGGCGATGGAGGTCTGCATGGCGGCGACGAGCGCCCCGTCGAAGGTGGTCTCCACGGCCTTGTCCGCGTGCACGTCCTCGCGCCGGACGTGCGGGCCGAGGAGCCGGTCGAGGTCGGCGAGGAACTCGTCCTCGTGGCCCGGCAGGAAGCGGCCGTCGACGTGGGCGGTGGCCTCGCCGGGGATGACGTTGACCTTGTAGCCGGCGCCGAGCTGCGTCGGGTTCGCCGTGTTGCTGAGCGTCGCCCCGATGAGCTTGGCGATGCCGCCGAGCCGGGCCAGCGTCGACTCCATGTCCTCGGGGTCGAGCTCGGTGCCGAGCGCGTCGCCCAGTTCGTCGAGGAAGGCGCGGGTGGTCTTGGTGACGCGGACCGGGAACGTGTGACGGCCGAGCCGGGCGACGGCCTCGGACAGCTCGGTGATCGCGTTGTCCCGGTGGATCATCGACCCGTGCCCGGCGGTGCCGGCCACGGTCAGCTTCATCCAGTGCATGCCCTTCTCGGCCGTCTGGACGAGGTAGAGCCGGCGCTGCTCGTTCACCGTGAACGAGAAACCGCCGACCTCGCTGATCGCCTCGGTGACGCCCTCGAACAGGTCCGGGTGGTGGTCGACGAGGTGGTGGGCGCCGTAGGTGCCGCCGGCCTCCTCGTCGGCGAGGAAGGCGAGGACGATGTCGCGCGGGGGCTTGCGCCCGGTGCGCAGCCGGTCGCGGACGACCGCGAGGGTCATCGCGTCCATGTCCTTCATGTCGACGGCGCCGCGGCCCCACACGCACCCGTCGGCGACCTCGCCGGAGAAGGGGTGGTGCGTCCAGTCCACCGCGTTGGCCGGGACGACGTCGGTGTGGCCGTGGATGAGGAGGGCGGGCCGCGACGGGTCCTCGCCCTCGATACGGGCGACCGTGGAGGCGCGCCCCGGGTGGGACTCGAAGATCTTCGGCTCGAGGCCGACCTCGGCGAGCTTCTCCGCGACGTACTCGGCGGCCTTGCGCTCGCCCGGACCCGAGTGGTCGCCGTAGTTGCTGGTGTCGATCTGGATCAGTTCACGGCAGAGGTCGACGACCTCGTCCTGTCCGGAGACGGCCCTGCCCGTGCTCGACTCGCTCACGCTTGTTCCTCTCTCCCAGTGGATCCCCCTCATCCTCTCTCCACGGAGGCCCGCGCCCAAGGCCGGGCCATGCTCGTCACGCGCCGTTCACAGGACGTCCGGCCGGGTGGGCGGCGTGATCGGGGCACTCGGAATCCCTGGTAATGTTCTCTGTGTCGCCGCGGGAAACACCCCGCAAAGAGGCGGCAGACACCTTGTCCGGGTGGCGGAATGGCAGACGCGCTAGCTTGAGGTGCTAGTGCCCTTTATCGGGCGTGGGGGTTCAAGTCCCCCCTCGGACACAGCGAAAGACCCCAGAGGATTCTGGGGTCTTTCTTGTTGTCACTGCTCCTTGCGCCCGGTCAGCTCATGGCGCCGGGTCAGCCGGTGAAGCCGGCGGTGATCTTCGTGAACTGCCAGGTGTCCTGCGCGATGCCGGAGCAGTTCTCGCTGACGCCGCCGCCCGCGCAGGGGCGGTCGCGGTTGACCGACCAGAAGGCGAGGCGGGCGATGTGCTTGCTGTTCGCCCAGTCCTTGATCTGCGTCCAGATGGCGGGGGTGGTGACCTCCTGCTGGTCGCTGAGACCGTTCATGCCGGAGATGCCGAGGTGGGCGTAGGCCGTGGCGTCGTCCCAGCCGAAGACCGACTTCAGCTTGTTCTTGAGGCCGTCGGCGGCGTTCACGGTGTTGCCGTACATGTCGGCGCCGCCGCCGAAGTCGAACGGCATGATCGTGAAGACGTCGATGTTGGCGTTGAGCGCCTTGGACTGCTCGATGAGGCGGTTGCCCCAGGACGTCGGCCCGGTGGTGGAGGTGCCGAAGGTGAGGATGGTGCGCAGGCCCGGGTTGTTGGCCTTGACGAGCTTCAGGGCGTTCAGGATGCGGTCCTGGACGGCCGCGTTCTCGAACTCGTCGGTGTTCTCGATGTCGACGTCGATCGCCTTCAGCCCGTAGGCGTCGATGACCTTCTGGTAGGCGCCCGCGAGCGCCTCGGGGGTCGAGCAGTTGGGGCCGAGCTTGTTGCCGCTCCAGCCGCCGATGGACGGGACGATGTCGCCGCCCACCGCGCGGATCGCGTTGATGGCGGTCTGGTCCTGGCCGCCGGTGAGCGGGCGCTGGCCGTCCCAGGCGGGGTTGCAGCCGCCGGAGGAGAGGATGAACGCCATGGTGAACCACTTGACGCCGGTCGCGTTCATGACGGTGGTCGGGCTCGGCGGGGAGCCCCAGCCGGTGTAGAGGTAGGGCGCGGCCTGCTTGAAGCCGGGGCCGGGGCCGGTGCCCGCGTCCGTGGTCACGTTGACGGTGTTGGAGGCGGGTGAGCTGTTGCCCGCCGCGTCGTGGGCCTTGACCGTGAGGCTGTACGCGGTGGACGGGCTCAGGCCCGAGACGGTGGCCGAGGTCCCGGAGACGGTGGTGAGCTTGTTGCCGCCGCCGCTGTAGATGTCGTAGCCGGTGACGCCGACGTTGTCGCTCGCCGCGCCCCAGGAGAGGGAGACGCTGCTGGAGGTCTTGCCGGTGACGGTGAGGCCGGACGGGGCGGTCGGGGCCTGGGTGTCGGTGGAGCCGCCGGGGCCGTCGAGGCCGAGGTCGTCGGCGTAGTAGGTGCCCTGGCCGTACCAGCCGTGGGTGTAGAGGGTGGCGCTGGTCTGCGAGGCGCCGGTGGTGAACTTGACCGTCAGCTGGCTGTACGCGGACGGGGACTGGGTCCAGGTGGAGGCGCCGCCGTCGACGCCGAGGTAGACGTAGTTGCCGCGCACCCAGCCGGAGAAGGTGTACGCGGTGTTCGGCTGGACGGCGACGGTGCGGGCGCACTTGGCGTTGTCGCTCGCGCTCGCCGCGCCCGCGAGGGCCTTGCTCCCGCCGTGTACGGGGCTGGAGACCACGGAGCCGAGGTTGCCGGTGCAGCTCCAGGCGCCGAGCGAGCCGGACTCGAAGCCCGGGTCGGTCAGGACGTTGGCCGCCTGCGCGGTGCCGGGCAGCGCGACGGCGCCGGCCAGGGCGAGGGCGGCGGAGCCGACGAGGGCGAGGAGGCGGGGTCTGCGGGGGCCTGCGGTGCGTCTGGCGCGGCCGGTGCGTCTGGTGCGGCCGTGCGTTCGGTGTGGGGACACGCGAACTCCCTGTGTTCAAGGGGGACTTGGGGTACTTCGGGACGTGCGCGAACCGGGTGGAACGGGTGACCCCCATAAGTTGGTATGGACCAATGCTGTTGTCAAGGTGGTCCGCACGGTCGAAAGGACCGGGGTTCGTCGGGCGGCACCAGTGCGGCCCCGCTTCTTGTCGGCGCCGACGAATACACGGCCGCCCGCCCGGCATGACACTGCGGGGGTCCGCCTGCCACCGCGCACCGCCCTCCCCCG
Organism: Streptomyces sp. SGAir0957; assembly: GCF_043523415.1. Taxonomy (NCBI): domain Bacteria; kingdom Bacillati; phylum Actinomycetota; class Actinomycetes; order Kitasatosporales; family Streptomycetaceae; genus Streptomyces; species Streptomyces sp. SGAir0957. Next base: position 6,661,589 of record NZ_CP027293.1, on the reverse strand, counting down.
GACCTCCCCCGCACCGCAGAACGGAGCACCCGCATGGGCAGCCCCCTCGCACTGCACCACCGCAGCGTCGTCGCCGACACCCACAACGACCTGCTGTGCGCGGTGGTGGCACGGCCCGTCGAGCGGTGGGCCACCTTCTTCCGCGAACAGTGGCTGCCGCAACTGCGTGCGGGCGGCGTGGACATCCAGGTCCTCCCGGTCTTCGTCGACGACGCCTACCGGCCCGAGGGGGCGCTGCGCCGGACGCTGCGCATGATCGAGGCGGCGCACCGGATCGCGGAGGGGAACGCCGACGCGGTACGGCTCTGCGCGGACGGCGCGGAGATCGACGCGGCGCTCGCCGAAGGCCGCATCGCGCTCGTCCTCGCCCTGGAGAGCGCGCCCGGCATCGGCGAGGACGTCGAACTCATCGAGACCCTGCACCGCCTCGGCGTACGGATCGCTTCCCTCGCCCACTTCGGACGCACCGCGCTGGCCGACGGCAGCGGCGAGGACGCGGCCGGCAGCCGCCTCACCCGGGCCGGGGTCGCCGCGTTCACCGAGATGGAACGCCTGGCCATGCTCTACGACATCAGCCATCTCGGCGCGGCCGGTGTGGAGCACGTCCTCGAACTGGCGACGCGCCCCCTGATCGCCACGCACTCGTCGGCGCGGGCGCTGCGCGACCACCACCGCAACCTCACGGACGCCCAGGTCAAGGGCGTCGCCGACGGCGGAGGCGTGATCTGCGTGAACTTCTTCGCCCCGTTCCTGCACGAGAGCGACTTCACCGTGGACCGGCTCGTGGACCACATCGAGCACCTCGCGTCGGTGGCGGGCGTCCACCACGTCGGCCTGGGCCCGGACTTCGTGAAAGAGGTCCTCGCCGACACCACCCCGCCCTGCTGCGAACACGCCCCGATCGAAGGCGTCCCGACCGACCGCTTCCTGCCCGGCCTCGAGGGCCCTGCAGGCCTCCCCCTGCTCACCGAGGCCCTGGTGCGCCGCGGCTGGCCCGACGACGATGTGGCCCGGGTGCTCGGCGGCAACGTCCACACATTGCTCACCAGCAGCCTGTCCTGAACGCCGCATCGCGCACTACGAGGAAGAGGTACCGCACGTGACCCGAGACTCGCTTCTCCTGGACGCCGCCCACTGGCAGCGCCGCCTCGCTGAGCTTGCCGGGCGGTGTCGCGTGCCCGGGGCGGTGGTCGGTGTGCTTCGGGTGGGGGCGGGGGGCGCGGGGGATGATGTCGTGCTGGCGGCGCATGGTGTGCTGAGCAAGGGCACCGGGGTCGGCGTCACCGAGGACTCCGTCTTCCAGATCGGGTCGATCACCAAAGTGTGGACGGCGACCCTCGCGATGCAGCTCGTCGACGAAGGGGTGCTCGATCTTGCGACGCCTGTGGTGGAGGTGCTGCCCGAGCTGCGGCTCTCCGATGCCGAGGTGACCAAGCAAGTGACCGTGCGGCATCTGCTGACGCACACGAGCGGCATCGACGGGGACGTGTTCACGGACACCGGGCGCGGTGACGACTGTCTGGAGCGGTATGCCGCGCGGCTCGGGGAGGCGGGGCAGAACCATCCGGTGGGGGCGACCTTCTCGTACTGCAACTCCGGGTTCAGTCTGCTGGGGCGGGTCGTCGAGAAGGTCACCGGGCAGACCTGGGACCAGGCGCTGCGGGAGCGGCTGATCGTGCCGCTGGGGCTGGCCCGTACCGTGACGCTGCCCGAGGAGGCCCTGTTGCACCGGGCCGCCGTCGGGCACGTCGCCGAGGGGGACGCGGAGCCGGCGCCCGCGCCCGTGTGGGGGCTGCCGAGGTCGGCCGGGCCCGCCGGGCTCGTCACGGCCGCCGCCGGGGACGTGCTCGCGTTCGCCCGGGCGCACCTGACCGGCGGGCTGGCGGCCGACGGCACGCGTGTGCTGAGCGAGGCGTCCGCCGCCGCGATGGCCGCGCACCAGACGGACCTGCCCGACCGGTACACGCTCGGCGACTCGTGGGGGCTCGGCTGGATCCGGTTCGGGTGGGGCGGGCACCGGCTGCTCGGGCACGACGGCAACACCATCGGGCAGTCCGCGTTCCTGCGGCTGCTGCCCGAACAGGGGCTCGCCGTCGTGCTGCTCACCAACGGGGGGCACGCCGCCGATCTGTACGAGGACCTCTTCCGGGAGATCTTCGCGGAGGTCGCCGGGGTCGCGCTGCCCGCCCCGCTCGCCCCCGCCGCCGCACCACCCGAGATCGACGGGTCGCGCCACGTGGGGCTGTACGAGCGCTCCGGGGCACGCATCGAGGTGGCCGAGGCGGAGCGCGGGCTGCGGCTGACGCACACCGTCACCGGGCCGCTCGCCTCGCTCACGCCGTCGCCGGTCCGGGAGTTCGACCTCGTACCGGTGGAGGACGGTCTGTACGTGTGCCGGACGCCGGGGAGCAAGGCGTGGACGCCCGTGACGTTCTACGCACTGTCGACCGGTGAGGCGTACGTGCACTTCGAGGCCCGCGCCAACCCGAAGGCGGGCTGACATGGAGCTGTCCGGAAAACACTTCGAGGAGCTGCTCCCCCGGCTCGTCGCCGACATCGGGCAACTGGTCCGCTGCGAGTCGCCGTCCGCCGATCTCGCCGCCGTGGCCCGCAGCGCCGACGTCGTCGGGCGGGTCGGGAGCGCGCTCCTCGGTGCCGCCCCGGAGCGGATCGTGCGCGACGGGCGGACGCATCTGCGGTGGCGGTTCGGCGCCGGGCCGCGTCGGGTGCTGCTCGTCGGGCACCACGACACGGTGTGGCCGCTGGGGTCGCTGGCGGCGCGGCCGTTCTCCGTGGAGGGCGGGGTGCTGCGCGGGCCGGGCTGCTTCGACATGAAGGCGGGGCTGGTCATGGCGTTGCACGCCGTCGCCGCGCTCGGCTGCCCCGACGGGGTGTCCCTGCTGGTCACCGGGGACGAGGAGCTGGGGTCGCCGTCGTCGCGGGCGCTCATCGAGGAGGAGGCGCGCGGGTGTGCCGCCGCGCTGGTCCTGGAGGCGTCGGCGGACGGCGGGGCGCTGAAGACGGAGCGCAAGGGGGTGTCCTGGTACGAGGTGGTCGTCCACGGGCGGGCCGCGCACGCGGGGCTCGAACCGCATCTCGGGGTCAACGCGACGATCGAGGCCGCGCATCAGGTCCTCGCCGTGTCCGCGCTCGGCGACGACGCGGCCGGGACGACGGTGACGCCGACCGTCCTGACGTCGGGGACGACCGGCAACACCGTCGCCGCGCAGGGGCGGTTCTCGGTCGACGTGCGGGTGCGGGGCGCCGCCGAGCAGGACCGGGTCGACGCGGCGATGCACGGGCTGCGGCCGGTCCTCGACGGGGCCCGGATCGAGGTGCTCGGCGGCCCGAACCGGCCGCCGCTCGCCGCCGGCGCCTCGCGGGACCTGTTCGCGCGGGCCGCCGCGCTCGCCGAGGGGCTCGGCATCGGGCCGCTGCGGCAGGTGGCGGTCGGCGGGGCGTCGGACGGGAACTTCACGGCCGGGGTCGGCACGCCCACGCTCGACGGCCTCGGCGCGGTGGGCGGCGGCGCGCACGCCGACCACGAGCACGTCGAGGTGGCCGAACTGCCCCGGCGGACCGCGCTCGTCGCGGCGCTCGTCCACCACCTGCTCGCCGAGGAGCGGGGCGGGGCCGCACCGTCGGGCACGGCCGGCCGGGCCGCCCACTCCCGTCCGGGCACACCATGACCGGCGCATCGACGGCGAGGAGGACGACCTCTGTGACGGCTGTCGCCGACGCCGAACGCGCAGCCCGCGCCGCCGGGGTCCACGTACGGCAGCTGGACGCGCTGCCCGAACTGGTCGCGGTGCAGCGGCTCTACGAGTCGATCTGGCGGCCCGACGGCAAGGCGCCGCCCGTGACGACGGAGCTGTTGCGGGCGCTCGCCAAGGCGGGCAGTTACGTCGGCGGCGCGTTCGACGGGGACGACCTCGTGGGCGCCTGCGTCGGCTTCTTCTCGCCGCCCGCGCACGGGGCGCTGCACAGTCACATCGCGGGGGTGGCGGCGCGGATGCGCGGGCGCCATGTCGGCTATGCGCTGAAGCTGCACCAGCGGGCGTGGGCGCTGCGGCACGGGGTGTCGTCCGTGTCCTGGACGTTCGACCCGCTCGTGCGCCGCAACGCCTGGTTCAACCTGGGCAAGCTCGCCGCGACGCCGCTCGAGTACCTGGCCGACTTCTACGGCCCGATGAACGACGGGATCAACGGTGCCGACGCCACCGACCGGCTGCTCGTGGGCTGGCCACTCGACGCACCCGAGGTCGCGGCGGCGTGTTCGGGCGAGGCCGCGCCCGCCGCCCCGCGCGCGGCCGACATGCCCGGTGCCGCCGTCGCCCTCGGGCTCTCGTCGCGGGGCCGGCCCGTGCCGGGCTCGGCGGACGGGCCCACCGTCCTGGTCGCGGTGCCGGAGGACGTCGAGGCGCTGCGGGCCCGGGACCCCGGGTGCGCGACCGCGTGGCGGCACGCCCTGCGGGAGACGCTCGGCGGGCTGCTCGCCGGGGGCGCCCGTGTCACCGGGTTCGACCGGTCGGGCTGGTACGTCGTCGAGACCGCCCCGCGCGCCGGGGCCACGCACGAGGAGGAGAGCGTCAAGTGAAGATCGCCGGAGTGGAGTTGCGCCGGGTCCGGATGCCGCTCGTGGCGCCGTTCCGTACGTCGTTCGGGACGCAGACCGTGCGGGAGACGCTGCTGCTGCGCGTCGAGACCGCCGACGGCGAGGGCTGGGGCGAGTGCGTCGCGATGAGCGATCCGCTGTACTCGCCGGAGTACGTGGACGGTTGCGCGGATGTGCTGCGCCGCTTCCTCGTCCCCGCGTTGCTCGGCCGGGACCGGCTCGACGCGACGCTCGTGGCGCCCGCCCTCGCCCCGTTCAAGGGGCATCCCATGGCCAAGGCCGCGCTCGAGATGGCCGTCCTGGACGCGGAGTTGCGGCAGCGCGGCGTGCCGTTCGCGCGGGAGCTGGGGGCCGTGCGCGAGCGGGTGCCGTGCGGGGTGTCCGTCGGGATCATGGACTCGGTGCCGGCGCTGCTCGACGCGGTCGCCGGATATCTGGCCGCCGGGTACCTGCGGATCAAGCTGAAGATCGAGCCGGGCTGGGACGTGGAGCCCGTGCGGGCCGTGCGGGAGGAGTTCGGCGACGCCGTGCTGCTCCAGGTCGACGCCAACACCGCGTACACCCTCGCGGACGCGCGGCAGCTGGCCCGGCTCGACCCGTTCGACCTGCTCCTCATCGAGCAGCCGCTGCCCGAGGACGACATCCGCGGCCACGCCGCCCTCGCCCGGCAGCTCCGTACGTCGGTCTGCCTCGACGAGTCGATCACCTCGGCGCGTGCGGCGGCCGACGCGATCGCGCTCGGCGCGACCAGCGTCGTGAACGTCAAACCCGGCCGGGTCGGCGGCTATCTGGAGGCCCGCCGCATCCACGACGTGTGCGTGGCCCACGGGGTGCCCGTGTGGTGCGGCGGCATGCTGGAGACCGGCCTCGGCCGCGCCGCGAACGTGGCGCTCGCCGCGCTCCCCGGGTTCACCCTGCCCGGCGACACGTCGGCCTCCGACCGCTACTACCGCACCGACATCACCGAGCCGTTCACGCTGGCCGACGGGCATCTGCCGGTGCCGACCGGCCCCGGCCTCGGCGTCGAACCGCTCGCGGACGCGCTGGCGGAGGTGACGGTGGCAACGGAATGGATCACGGCGTGAGCGGATCGCGGGGTGAGTGAGTCCCGACGGGAATGATCGGCCCCGGGCCCTGTCGTGTGCGACGAACGCCGCCTAGGATCTCGGCGCATACGACGAACCCGCGCCCGGTTCGCGTCCATACGGTAGGAAGCGTGCTGATCCCGGTGAACGCCCACCCCCGAGCCAGTCTCCGGCGCCTCCTGGACGATCTCGGCTCCACCCTCCTCGACCTGGTCCTCGGCGACCCCGACCGGGCCGACGACATCGGCGGCGTCGTCATCCACGACCCCCTGGACGAACCGGTGCCGCCCCGCCAGGCCCTCGTTCTCGGGGTCGCCGTGCACACGCCCGAGCAGCTGGTCGAGCTGCTCGACGCGCTGGGCGGGCACGGTGCGGCGGGGCTCGTGGTCCGCTCCCCCGTCGCCGCCGACGCGCGGGTCGCGGAGGCGGTCGCGAGGTCCGGGGTCGCGCTGCTCGGCCTCACGCGCGGGGCGACCTGGGCGCAGCTCGCGGCGATGGTGCGCTCGCTGATCGCCGAGGGCGACATCGGGGCGTCCGGGCAGGAGACGCTGGGCGGGGTGCCGTCCGGTGACCTGTTCGCGCTGGCCAACGCGATCGCGGCGCTTCTCGACGCGCCGGTCACCATCGAGGACCGCAGCTCGCGGGTGCTGGCGTTCTCCGGGCGGCAGGACGAGGCCGATCCGCACCGGGTGGAGACGATCCTCGGCCGGCAGGTGCCGGAGCGGTTCACCCGCGTCCTGGAGGAGCGCGGCGTCTTCCAGGACCTGTACCGCGACGACCGGGCGGTCTACGTGGAGCCGCTGGCCGGGGCCGGGGTCGCCGACGGTGGCGCGGGGATGCCCCGCGTGGCGCTCGCGGTGCGGGCCGGGGACGAGATCCTCGGGTCGATCTGGGCGGCGGTGCGGGGCCCGCTCAGCGCGGAGCGCGCGCAGGCCCTCCAGGACGCGGCCAAGCTGGTGGCGCTGCATCTGCTGCGGCAGCGGGCCGGGGCGGACGTGGAGCGGCGCCTTCGGGCGGATCTCGTGGGCACGGCGCTGGAGGGCGGGCCCGGGGGCGCGGAGGCGGTGGCCCGTCTCGGCCTCGCCGACCAGCCGGGGGTCGTCCTGGCCCTCGCTCTCGCGCACGGTCCGGGCGAGGACGGCTCGGCGGCGCGGCACGCGCGGTACACCGGGGAGCGGCAGCGCATCGCGGACGCGTTCGCGGTGCACCTCGGCGCGGCGCATCCGCGTTCGGCGGCGGCGCTGGTCGGTGACGTCGTCTACGGCATCGTGCCGGCGGGCGCCGACCAGGGGGGCGCGGAGGAGCGGGCGGCGCGGGTGGCGGCGGAGTTCCTGGCCCGGGTCGGCGACCGGCAGCGTCTGCTCGCCGGGGTGGGCCCGGTGGCGCGGGACGTCGCCTCGCTCCCGCACTCGCGGGCGTGCGCGGACCGGGCGCTGCGGGTGCTGCGCGCGGGTTCGGCCCCCGGCCCGGTGGCCCGCCTGGGTGACGTGCTCGTCGACTCGCTGCTGCTGGAGCTCGCCGACCTGATCGCGGAGCGCGGTGATCCGCCGTCGGGTCCTGTCGCCCGGCTGGCCGCCTACGACAGGGCGCACCGGACCTGCCTGGTGGAGACCCTGGCCGCCTGGCTGGACGCCTTCGGCGACGTGGTGGCCGCGTCGGCCGCGGTCCATGTCCACCCGAACACGTTCCGGTACCGTCTGCGCCGCTTGGCGGAGGTCGGCGGGCTCGATCTCACGGACCCGGACGCGCGGTTCGCGGCGATGCTCCAGCTGAGGTTGTGGCCGCGGCGCTGAGAGCCTGTCTTCGAACCCCCGTCGTCCGCGCGGAGCGCGGGCGCAGCGGCGGTCGGTGCGTGCGATCGGCGTGCGGAGGTCCAGGTCATGTGGCGGAGCCACCTGTCCTGGACCTCCGTGCGGCATGGGGGTCCCCCCTGCTCGAGCGGAGCCGAGAGCTTGGGGGAGTGCGTGCCGGGCGTCGGGGCGCAGGCGGGGGTTCAAAGACAGGCTCTGAGCACGGGCCCGCGCGGGTGTCGTCGGGGCGCGGACGTGCGGCGGCCCCGGTCCGCACCGGACCGGGGCCGCCGCGCGTACGGACTCAGTTCTCCTTGACGGACTCCACCGCGTGGCCGCCGAACTGGTTGCGCAGCGCGGCGATCATCTTCATCTGCGGCGAGTCCTCCTGCCGCGAGGAGAAGCGGGCGAAGAGCGACGCGGTGATCGCGGGCAGCGGCACCGCGTGGTCGATGGCCGCCTCGACGGTCCAGCGGCCCTCACCGGAGTCGGCCGCGAAGCCGCGCAGCTTGCCGAGGTGCTCGTCGTCGTCCAGGGCGTTGACCGCCAGGTCGAGCAGCCAGGAACGGATGACCGTGCCCTCCTGCCAGGAGCGGAAGACCTCGCGCACGTCGGTCACCGAGTCGGCGGCCTCCAACAGCTCCCAGCCCTCGGCGTAGGCCTGCATCATGGCGTACTCGATGCCGTTGTGGACCATCTTGGAGAAGTGGCCCGCGCCGACCTTGCCCGCGTGCACCGAGCCGAAGTCACCCTCCGGCTTCAGCGCGTCGAAGACCGGCTGGACCTTGGCGATGTTCTCCTCGGTGCCGCCGTACATCAGCGCGTAGCCGTTCTTCAGGCCCCACACACCGCCGGAGACGCCGCAGTCGACGAAGCCGATGCCCTTCACGCCCAGCTCGGCCGCGTGCTTCTCGTCGTCCGTCCAGCGCGAGTTGCCGCCGTCCACGACGACGTCGCCCTCGGAGAGCAGCTCCTTCAGCTCGTCGACGGTGGACTGGGTCGCGGCGCCCGCCGGGACCATCACCCACACCACACGCGGGCCTTCGAGCTTCTCGACGAGCTCGGCGAGGGAGTCGACGTCGGAGACCTCGGGGTTGCGGTCGTAGCCGATGACGGTGTGGCCCGCGCGGCGGATGCGCTCGCGCATGTTGCCGCCCATCTTGCCGAGACCGATGAGACCAAGCTGCATGTCAGTTCACTTACTTTCAGTTGGTGCGGCCGCGCAGCGCGCGGTAGGTGGCGACGAGGGACTGGGTGGAGGCGTCGAGGCCGGGGACCTCCGCGCCTTCGGTGAGTGCGGGTTCGACGCGCTTGGCGAGGACCTTGCCGAGCTCGACGCCCCACTGGTCGAACGAGTCGATGTTCCAGATGGCGCCCTGGACGAAGACCTTCTGCTCGTACAGCGCGATGAGCTGGCCGAGGACCGAGGGGGTCAGCTCCGTGGCGAGGATCGTCGTCGTGGGGTGGTTGCCCTTGAACGTCTTGTGGGGCACCAGGTCCTCGGCGACGCCTTCGGCGCGTACCTCGTCCGGCGTCTTGCCGAAGGCGAGGGCCTGGCCCTGCGCGAAGAGGTTGGCCATCAGGAGGTCGTGCTGGCCCGCCAGGTCGCCCAGCTCCTCGACCGGCTTGGCGAAGCCGATGAGGTCCGCCGGGATGAGCTTGGTGCCCTGGTGGATGAGCTGGTAGTAGGCGTGCTGGCCGTTGGTGCCGGGGGTGCCCCAGACGACCGGGCCCGTCTGCCACTCGACCGGGCGGCCCTGGCGGTCCACGGACTTGCCGTTGGACTCCATGTCGAGCTGCTGGAGGTAGGCGGTGAACTTCGACAGGTAGTGGCTGTACGGCAGGACGGCGTGCGACTGGGCGCCGTGGAAGTTGCCGTACCAGACGCCGAGGAGGCCGAGGAGGAGCGGCGCGTTGGCCTCGGCGGGGGCCGTGCGGAAGTGCTCGTCGACGCGGTGGAAGCCGTCGAGCAGCTCGCGGAAGGCGTCCGGGCCGATGGCGATCATCAGCGAGAGGCCGATGGCCGAGTCGAAGGAGTAGCGGCCGCCGACCCAGTCCCAGAACTCGAACATGTTGGCCGTGTCGATGCCGAAGTCGGAGACCTTCTCGGCGTTGGTCGACAGGGCGACGAAGTGCTTGGCGACCGCCGACTCGTCACCGCCGAGGCCCGCGAGGAGCCAGGCGCGGGCCGCCTTCGCGTTGGTGATCGTCTCGATCGTGGTGAACGTCTTCGAGGCGATGATGAAGAGCGTCTCGGCCGGGTCGAGGTCGCGGACGGCCTCGTGCAGGTCGGCGCCGTCGACGTTGGAGACGAACCGGAAGGTGAGGTCGCGGGCCGTGTACGGGCGCAGCGCGTCGTAGGCCATGGCGGGGCCGAGGTCCGAGCCGCCGATGCCGACGTTGACGACGTTCTTGATGCGCTTGCCGGTGTGTCCGGTCCACTCGCCCGAGCGGACCTTGTCGGCGAAGACGGCCATCTTGTCGAGGACGGCGTGCACCTTCGGGACGACGTTCTCGCCGTCGACCTCGATCACGGCGTCGGCCGGGGCGCGCAGCGCCGTGTGGAGCACGGCGCGGTCCTCGGTCGTGTTGATCTTGTCGCCGCGCAGCATGGCGTCGCGCCGCCCGAACACGTCGGTGGCGGTGGCCAGCTCCTGGAGCAGGGCGAGCGTCTCGTCCGTGACCAGGTGCTTCGAGTAATCGATGTGCAGGTCGCCGACCTGGACGGTGTAGCGCTGGGCGCGCTCGGGGTCGTCCGCGAACAGCTCGCGCAGGTGCGTGCCGTTGAACTTCGCGCGGTGGTCCTCAAGAGCGGTCCACTGCGGGCGGCGCGTCAGGAGGGGGGTGGTGTCAGGCATGGTCTGCGGACTCCTTGGAAGCCTTCGCGTTCTTCTTGACGGCCGGGGCGCCCGTACCCACCGGGGCCGGAGTGGCCTTCGGGGCCGGAGGGTTCTTCTCGGCCTTCGGCGCCCGCGCGATCTCGGCGGCGTCCCCGCGCAGCGCGACGGCGTACATCTCGTCGGCGTCGAGGCGGCGCAGCTCCTCGGCGATCAGCTCGGCGGTCGAGCGGACCTTGAGGGCGAGCGTGCGCTCGGGCTGGCCCGGGAGGGTGAGCGTGGCGAGGGGGCCCTCGGGGCGGTCGATGCGGATGTCGCCGTTCGCGGTGCCGAGGCGGACCGCGGTGACGACGGGGCCGCCCGTGGTGACGCGCTCGACCTTGACGCCGAGGCGGGAGCCGAGCCAGCGCGCGAGCAGTTCGGCGCTGGGGTTCTCGGCCTCGGACTCGACGGCCGCGGAGACGATGTCGGCGCGGGCCTGGTCGAGGGCGGCGGCCAGCATGGAGCGCCACGGGGTGAGGCGGGTCCAGGCCAGGTCGGTGTCGCCGGGCGCGTAGGAGGCGGCGCGCCGGTCGAGGGCCTTCAGCGGGTCCTCGTCGGCGTACAGGTCGGTGATGCGGCGGGCGGCGAGCGCGCCCAGCGGGTCCTTGGCGGGGTCGTCCGGCGCGTCGACCGGCCACCACACGACGACCGGGGCGTCCGGGAGGAGCAGCGGCAGGACGACGGAGTCGGCGTGCTGGCCGACCTCGCCGTGCAGGCGCAGGATCACGGTCTCGCCGGTGCCCGCGTCGGAGCCGACCCTGACCTCCGCGTCGAGGCGGTTGCCCTGCCGGTCACGCGGGGTGCGGGCGGTGCGCTTGATGACGACGAGGGTGCGGGACGGGTGCTCGCGGGACGCCTCCTCGGCGGCCTTGATCGAGTCGTACGCGTTCTCCTCGTCGGTGACGATCACCATCGTCAGGACCATGCCCACGGCCGGGGTCCCGATCTCGCGGCGCCCTTGGACGAGCGCCTTGTTGATCTTGCTTGCCGTGGTGTCGGTCAGGTCGATCTTCATGGCCTGCGCCAGCTCCGTCCGTCTCGTGCGAGCATCTCGTCCGCTTCCTTCGGGCCCCAGCTTCCCGAGGCGTACCGGGCGGGCGTGCCGTGGCTGTCCCAGTGCCCCTCGACCGGGTCGAGGATGCGCCAGGACTCCTCCACCTCCTCCGTGCGGGGGAAGAGGTTGGCATCGCCCAGCAGGACGTCCAGGATCAGCCTTTCGTACGCTTCCGGGCTGGACTCCGTGAACGACTCGCCGTAGGCGAAGTCCATGGACACGTCCCGGATCTCCATCGAGGTACCCGGGACCTTCGATCCGAAGCGTACGGTCATGCCCTCGTCGGGCTGGACGCGGATGACGATCGCGTTCTGGCCGAGTTCCTCCGTCGCGGTGGAGTCGAACGGGGAGTGCGGGGCGCGCTGGAAGACGACCGCGATCTCGGTGACGCGGCGGCCGAGCCGCTTGCCGGTGCGCAGGTAGAAGGGGACGCCCGCCCAGCGGCGGTTGTCGATCTCCAGCTTCACGGCGGCGTAGGTGTCGGTCTTCGACGCGGGGTCGATGCCGTCTTCCTGCAGGTAGCCCTTGACGCGTTCGCCGCCTTGCCAGCCGGCCGCGTACTGGGCGCGGACCGTGGACCGCTCCAGGTCGGCGGGGAGCCGGACGGAGCGCAGGACCTTCAGCTTCTCCGTGACGAGCGACTCGGCGTCGAAGGAGGCGGGCTCCTCCATCGCGGTGAGCGCCATCAGCTGGAGGAGGTGGTTCTGGATGACGTCACGGGCGGCGCCGATGCCGTCGTAGTAGCCCGCGCGGCCGCCGATGCCGATGTCCTCGGCCATGGTGATCTGCACGTGGTCCACGTAGGACCGGTTCCAGACGGGCTCGTACATCTGGTTGGCGAAGCGCAGCGCCAGGATGTTCTGGACGGTCTCCTTGCCGAGGTAGTGGTCGATCCGGAACACCTGGTCCGGGTCGAACACCTCGTGCACGATCGCGTTCAGCTCCTTGGCCGATTCCATGTCGCGGCCGAAGGGCTTCTCGATGACGGCGCGCCGCCAGGAGCCCTCGGGCGCGTCGGCGAGCCCGTGCTTCTTGAGCTGCTGGACGACCTTGGGGAAGAACTTCGGCGGCACCGACAGGTAGAAGGCGTAGTTGCCGCTGGTGCCGCGCTTCTCGTCCAGGTCGTCGACGGCTTCGCGCAGCTGCTTGAACGCGGTGTCGTCGTCGAAGTCGCCGGGGATGAAGCGCATGCCCTCGGCGAGCTGGGCCCAGACCTCCTCGCGGAAGGGGGTGCGGGCGTGCTCGCGTACGGAGTCGTGGACGACCTGCGCGAAGTCCTGGTCCTCCCACTCGCGGCGGGCGAACCCGAGGAGCGAGAAGCCCGGCGGGAGCAGGCCCCGGTTGGCGAGGTCGTAGACGGCGGGCATCAGCTTCTTGCGGGACAGGTCGCCCGTGACGCCGAAGATGACGAGCCCGGAGGGGCCCGCGATGCGCGGCAGACGCCGGTCACGCGGGTCCCTCAGGGGGTTCTGCCAAGCGGTGACGCTCACTTGGAGGCACCTTCCTTGCCCGATTCCTTGCCCTCCAGGCGGCCCTGGACGGTGGCGAGCAGGTCGTTCCAGGCGATCTCGAACTTGGAGACGCCCTCGGCCTCCAGCTGGCCCACGACCTCGTCGTAGGAGATGCCGAGCTTCTCGACGGCGGCCAGCTCGGCGCGGGAGGCGTCGTAGGTGGCGGTGACCGAGTCGCCGTGGATGTCGCCGTGGTCGGCGGTGGCGAGGAGGGTGGCCTCCGGCATGGTGTTGACCGTGCCCGGGGCGACCAGCTCGTCGACGTACAGGGTGTCCTTGTAGGCCGGGTCCTTGACGCCGGTCGAGGCCCACAGCGGGCGCTGCTTGTTGGCTCCGGCGGCGGCCAGCTTCGCGGCGCGCTCACCGGCGAAAACCTGCTCGTAGGCCTCGTAGGCCAGACGGGCGTTGGCGAGGGCGGCCTTGCCCTTGAGCGCCTTGGCCTCGTCGGTGCCGACCTTGTCGAGGCGCTTGTCGATCTCGGCGTCGACGCGCGAGACGAAGAACGACGCGACGGAGTGGATGCCCGCCAGGTCGATGCCGCGCTCGTGCGCCTTCTCCAGGCCCGCGAGGTAGGCGTCCATGACGGCCTTGTAGCGGTCCAGGGAGAAGATCAGGGTGACGTTGACGGAGATGCCCAGGCCGATGACCTCGGTGATCGCCGGGAGGCCCGCCTCGGTCGCCGGGATCTTGATCATGACGTTGGGGCGCTCGACGAGCCAGGCCAGCTGCTTGGCCTCGGCGATCGTCGCCTCGGTCTCGTGGGCGAGGCGCGGGTCGACCTCGATGGAGACGCGGCCGTCACGGCCCTGCGTCGCGTCGTACACGGGGCGCAGGATGTCGGCGGCGGCGCGGACGTCGGCCGTGGTCATCATGCGCACGGCCTCCTCGACGGTGACCTTGCGCACCGCGAGCTCCGCGAGCTGCTCCTCGTAGCCCTCGCCGGAGCCGATGGCGGCCTGGAAGATCGACGGGTTGGTGGTGACGCCGACGACGTGGCTCTTCTCGATGGTCTCGGCCAGGTTGCCGGACTCGATGCGCTTGCGCGACAGGTCGTCCAGCCAGATGGAAACGCCTGCGTCGGAGAGGGAGGCGAGGGCCGACGCGGAGGGGGCGGCGTTGCTCATGTTCTGCTTCATCTTCTTTCGGGACTGCGTTCTACGGCGTTCTACGGGAGGGAGGGTTCAGACGCGGGCGGCGGCGAGGGACTCGCGGGCCTTCGCGGCGACGTTCTCGGCGGTGAAGCCGAACTCGCGGAACAGGATGTTGGCGTCGGCGGAGGCGCCGAAGTGCTCCAGGGAGACGATGCGCCCGGCGTCACCGACGTAGCGGTACCAGGTCAGGCCGATGCCGGCCTCGACGGCGACGCGCGCCTTGACGGCGGCGGGCAGGACGCTCTCCTTGTAGGACTGCTCCTGCTCCTCGAACCACTCGACGGACGGCATCGAGACGACGCGGGTGGCGACGCCCTCGGCCTCCAGGGTCTCGCGGGCCTCGACGGCGAGCTGCACCTCGGAGCCGGTGGCGACGAGGATGAGGTCGGGGGTCTCCTTGGACGCCTCGACGAGGACGTAGCCACCCTTGGCGGCGTTCTCGTTCGTCTCGTACGTGGGCACGCCCTGGCGGGTCAGCGCGAGGCCGTGCGGGGCGGGCTTGACGGAGCCGCGGCGCAGGATCTCGCGCCAGGCGACGGCGGTCTCGTTGGCGTCGGCCGGGCGGACCACGTTCAGGCCCGGGATGGCGCGCAGGGAGGCCAGGTGCTCGACGGGCTGGTGCGTCGGGCCGTCCTCGCCGAGGCCGACCGAGTCGTGCGTCCAGACGTACGTCACCGGGAGCTGCATGAGCGCCGACATACGGACCGCGTTGCGCATGTAGTCGGAGAACACGAGGAACGTGCCGCCGTAGACGCGGGTGTTGCCGTGGAGCGCGATGCCGTTCATCTCGGCGGCCATCGAGAACTCGCGGATGCCGAAGTGCACGGTGCGGCCGTACGGGTCGGCCTCGGGCAGCGGGTTGCCGACGGGGAGGAACGACGACGTCTTGTCGATCGTCGTGTTGTTGGAGCCCGCGAGGTCGGCGGAGCCGCCCCACAGCTCGGGCAGGACCGGGCCGAGCGCCTGGAGGACCTTGCCGGAGGCGGCGCGCGTGGCGACCTTGGTGCCGGTCTCGAAGGTGGGCAGCGCCTGCTCCCAGCCCTCGGGGAGGCGGCCCGCGACGATCCGGTCGAGCAGTTCGGAGCGCTCGGGGTTGGCGGCGCGCCACTCGGCGAGCTGCTTGTCCCAGGCGGCGTGCGCGTCGGCGCCGCGGTCCAGGGCGCCGCGCGTGTGGGCGACGACCTTCTCCTCGGCGATGAAGGACTGCTCGGGGTCGAAGCCGAGGGCGCGCTTGGTGGCGGCCACCTCGTCGGCGCCGAGGGCGGAGCCGTGGGACGCCTCGGTGTTCTGGGCGTTCGGGGCGGGCCAGGCGATGATCGTGCGCATGGCGATGATCGAGGGGCGCGAGGTCTCGGCCTTGGCGGCGGCGAGCGCCTCGTACAGGGCCTTGACGTCGACGTCGCCGTCCTCGCGCGGCGTGATCCGCTGGACGTGCCAGCCGTACGCCTCGTAGCGCTTCAGCACGTCCTCGGAGAACGCGGTGGCGGTGTCGCCCTCGATGGAGATGTGGTTGTCGTCGTAGAGGAAGACGAGGTTGCCGAGCTTCTGGTGGCCCGCGAGCGAGGAGGCCTCGGCGGAGACGCCCTCCTCCAGGTCGCCGTCGGAGACGATCGCCCAGATGGTGTGGTCGAAGGGGCTGGTGCCCTCGGGCGCCTCGGGGTCGAACAGGCCGCGCTCGTAGCGGGCGGCCATGGCCATGCCGACGGCGTTGGCGAGGCCCTGGCCCAGCGGCCCGGTCGTGGTCTCGACACCGGCGGTGTGGCCGTACTCGGGGTGGCCCGGGGTCTTCGAGCCCTGGGTGCGGAACGCCTTCAGGTCGTCCAGGTCCAGCTCGTAGCCGGAGAGGAAGAGCTGGGTGTAGAGGGTGAGGCTGGTGTGGCCCGGCGAGAGGACGAAGCGGTCGCGCCCGGTCCACTCCGGGTCGGCCGGGTCGTGGCGCATCGCCTTCTGGAAGATCGTGTACGCGGCGGGCGCGAGGCTCATGGCGGTGCCGGGGTGACCGTTCCCGACCTTCTGCACGGCGTCGGCCGCCAGGAGGCGGGCGGTGTCGACGGCACGCTGGTCGAGATCGGTCCACTCGAAGGGCTGCTCGAAGGGGTCGAGGCCGTTCGGTGTCTGCGTGCTCATCTGTATGACTTCCTTCGCATCCGTGGTGCTGTAGCGGTGCCCTGAGGCGGCGGCCCGCTGAGGCCAAAGCCCCAGGTCGAACCAGGTACGACGGTAAAGGTCATACTTTTGGCCCGGTAGGTGCGCCCGTGCCAGCGTTCGGTGAAAATGGGACACGCAACCAGGCCGAAACCAAGGAAAGTGCATGACGGAGCAGGGCACCGCGCAGACGAGCGCACATCTGGGAGCGGCGGAGCACATCCGCACGTATCCCTTCGATCCGAGCGCGAGCGTCTCCGGGGTCGGGATCCAGGTCGGGCCGATGGGTACGGACGGTCCGTGGGCGGGCGGCGTCGGCCTGTCGCGGCGCGTGCACCGCATCGACTTCCACGTCCTGCTCTTCTTCCGCGAGGGCCCCGTCCGCCACATGATCGACTTTACCGAGTACGAGGTCGGGGCCGGGGACATCCTGTGGATCCGGCCCGGACAGGTGCACGGCTTCTCGACCACGGACCCCTACGTCGGCACGGCGCTCACCATGCAGCCCGGCTTCCTGCCCCGCGCGACCGTCGAGGCGACGGGCATGTACCGCTACGACCGGCCGCCGGTCCTCCACCCGGACGAGGCCCAACTCGGCGCGATCGAGGCGTCGTTGGAGCAGTTGCAGCGCGAGTACCTCGACACGACGACGCTCCCGCTGAGCCTGCACACCTCGGTTCTGCGCCACACGCTCACCGCGTTCATGCTGCGCGTCGCGCACGTGTCGGCGCGGGCGGCGGCCGACGCGTGCGAGCCGCAGCCCGACACGACGTTCAGCCGCTTCCGCACCGCCGTCGAGCAGGGCTTCACCACGAACCACAGCGTCAGCGCGTACGCGGACGAGCTGGGCTACTCGCGCCGCACCCTGGTCCGCGCGGTGCGCGCCGCGACCGGGCAGACCCCGAAGGCGTTCATCGACCGGCGCGTGGTCCTGGAGGCGAAGCGGTTGCTGGCGCATACGGAGCTGCCCGTGGGGCGGATCGGGGTCGCCGTCGGGTTCGGCGACTCGGCGAACTTCTCGAAGTACTTCCAGCAGCACACGGGGGTGACTCCGGCGGCGTTCCGCGCGGAGCAGGTCTGATCCCCGCATCCCGGCTCACGCCAATATCCCGAAACCCCCCGTTTCACCATGCGCAACGGGGGGTTGACCGTTTCCCAGGGGCCTCGTACGGTGCTCGCACCTCCGCAGGTATATCGATTAACCATCCCCCGGTTGGAGACGTACCGCCGTGCCCCCAGTCCCCTTCACGTCCTCGGCGATGAGCCGGCGCGGCTTCCTCGCCGCGGGTGGCGCGCTCGCCGCCGCCCCCGCCCTGTCCGCCTGCTCCTCCCTGGCGGCGGCCGACGACGACCCCGACACGCTCGTGGTCCACAGCCAGCTCGGCACCACCGCGCCGGGCTCGCCGACCTACCTCGACGCCCTGGACCGCTTCCGCGAGGAGACCGGCCTCAAGGTCAGGAACCTCGTCAACGGCGACGACCTCGCGCAGGTCTACGAGACCTCGCGCCTGGCCCGCAAGGAGCCGGACGTCGTCATGGTCAACCTGTACGACAAGACGCTGGCCTGGACGGACGTGGGCGCCACCGTCGACGTCAAGGGGTATCTGGACGACTGGGGCCTGCGGAAGCGCGTGCTGCCCGTCGCGCTCGACGCCTGGACGGACGCCAAGGGCCGGCTGCGCGCGTTCCCGTACTTCGCGACGAACTGGCCGGTCGCCTTCAACCGGGCGCTGCTCGACCGGGCGGGCGTCGACTCCCTTCCCACCACCGGCGACGAGCTGATCCGCGCGGCGGGCAAGCTGCGCAAGAAGAACATCGCGCCCGTCACGACCGGTGGCAACGACTGGACCGGGCAGAAGCTGCTCGCTCAGATCATCCAGACGTTCCTCACCGAGGACGAGGCCCGCCACGTCTACGAGAGCGGCGACTTCAGCGGCCGCGGGGCGCGCCGGGGCATCGACTACTTCGTGGAGCTGCGCGACGCCGGGGTCTTCGCCGACAAGGCGCAGGGCCTGACCTCGGACACGATGACGACGCAGTTCAACACGCAGGCCGCGGCGATGCAGTCGGCCATGTCGTCGGCGCTCGCGAAGGTGCCGGAGGCGGTGGCCCGCCACACGGACGTGGGCGGCTGGCCGCTGGCGCCGGGCGCGGCCCACGACAAGCCGACGATCCTGCGCACGTACACGCTCATCGGCTTCTGGATCAGCCCGAACGGCACGAAGAAGATCGACGCCGTCGAGAAGTTCCTGAAGTTCTTCTACCGCGAGGACACGGTCGCGCGGTTCATCAAGGAGTCCGGGCGCGACATGGCGCTGCGCTCGGACGCGGTCAGCACCGGCTTCCCGCTGGTCGCGGCGGCGCAGAAGCTCGGCTCCGACGTGGGCCAGGTGCTGCTGCCCGACCTGTTCGTGCCGCCCGCGGCGACGCAGGGCCTGATCACCGCCACCAGTACGTCCTTCACGCGCGGCACGAGCGCCGCGAAGGTCCGCCGGGTCCTCGAAGCCGCCTACCGCGGCATCTGACCGCCGCTCACGCACAGGGAGTTGATCCTATGACGACGATGACGTCGACAGCGGGCGAGGCAGCGGTCAGCCGCCCCACCCCGCCCTCTTCCCCGGGCCCCGGGGGCCGGCCGCGCCGTCAGGGCGGCACGGTGCTCGCGCTGCCCGCGCTCGTCTGGTACCTGGTCTTCATGGTCGGCCCGCTGGTCGCCATCTTCGTGGTGGCGGCGCTGCACTGGCCGGGCATGCTCCAGCCGGTGTCGTTCGCCGGGTTCGACAACGTCCGCGCGGTCCTCGACGACCCGGTGTTCTGGGACGCGGTGTCCAACACCGCGATCCAGCTGGTCGTCGCGATCCCGGTGATGGTGGCGTGCGCGTACATGCTGGGCTACTACGTGGCGCAGAGGCCGCCGGGCCACCGGGTCATCCGGTACCTGCTGTTCATCCCGGGTCTCATCTCGACGCCCGCGAAGGCCATGGTCTTCTACGCGGCCCTCTCCCCCGACGGGCTGCTCAACGGCGGCCTGGAGGCGGTCGGCCTCGGCTCGCTCGCCGACGCGTGGCTGGCCTCGCCCTCCACCGCGCTGGCCTGCCTGATCGCGCTCGACATCTGGGCCGGGATCGGCTTCACCGCCGTCCTGTTCGCGGCGCGGCTCGGCAGTGTGCCGGAGGAGCTGGGCGAGGCGGCGCAGCTCGACGGGGCCGGGCACTGGCGCACGATGTGGCGCGTCCACTTCCCGGTGATCAAGGACTACGTGGGTGTCGTGACGATGCTCCAGTTCCTGTGGACGCTGTTCGGCTCGGCGCAGCACGTGCTGCTCCTCACCCAGGGCGGCCCCGGCAGTTCGTCGACGACGCTGTCGTTCCTCGTCTACCAGAAGGCGTTCATCGCGGCGGATCTCGGCTACAGCCAGACCGTCGGTGTCCTGCTCTTCCTCGTCGGCCTCGTCGGTCTGCTCGCCATCCGGCGGGTGTTCCGGCAGAGCTACTGACCGCCAGTTCCTGATCGGAGTACGCCTTGAAGTCCTCGGCACGTTCCCGCTTCGGCCGGTCCTGGCTGCCCGCGCACATCCTGGTGTGGCTGTACGCGGTGCTCCTGGTCATCCCGCTCTACTACTTCGTCGCCTCGGCGTTCAAGACGAACGACGAGATCTTCGCGCACCCCTTCGCGCTGCCGACGCACTTCGGCTTCGGCAACTTCTCGACCGCGTTCGAGAGCGCTGATCTGGGCCTGGCCGTCGTCAACTCGGTTCTGGTGACGGTCTTCTCGCTGGTCCTGACGCTGGCCCTGGCGATCCCTGCGGCGTTCGCCCTCGCCCGCTCGACGGGCCGTCTCGCCTCCCTCGTCGAGAAGGTGTTCTCGCTCGGCTTCCTGATCCCGACGTTCGCGGCGCTGTTCCCGACGTTCCTCCTCGCGGCGGCGACGGGCCTGTTCCACACGCGGACGTTCATGGTGCTGTTCCTGCCCGCGACGGCGATGCCGCTGTCGGTGGTGATCCTGGTGCAGTTCATGCGGACGATCCCGAAGGAGATGGAGGAGGCGGCCCGGCTCGACGGCGCGTCCACCTTCGCGGTCCTGCGCCACGTCTACACGCCGATGTGCCTGCCCGGTATCGCGACGGTCCTGCTGCTCAACTTCCTGACCTTCTGGAACGAGTACCTGTACTCGCTCGTCATCATCGGCCCCGACCCGGCGCAGCGCACCGTGCAGGTCGCGCTGCCCACCCTGAAGGCCATCACCGGCACCGACTACGGCGTCCTCACGGCGGGCACCGTCCTGACCCTCGTCCCGGTGTGGGTGGTCTATACGGTGCTGCAGAAGCGGATGCAGCAGGCACTGGTGAGCGGGGCGGTGAAGATGTGAGCAGTACCCCTACGACGAAGAAGACGAAGAAACCGGGGCGTCCGACCATCAAGGCGGTGGCGGCAGCGGCGGGTGTGTCCACGGCGGCGGTGTCGCAGGCGTTCAACGACAAGGGCCGGCTCGCCGAGGCGACGCGGCAGCGGATCCTCGACGCGGCCCTCGACCTGGGCTGGTCGCCGAGCGCGTCGGCGTCGGCGCTGCGCAGCGCCCGTACCCGTACGCTCGCGCTCGTCGTGCGCAGGCCGACCGACGTGCTCGGCGCGGACCCGCACTTCAGCGAGCTGATCACCGGTATAGAGGGCGAGCTGGCGCCGCGCGGCTACGGCCTGCTCCTGCACCTGGTCGCCGGCGTCGAGGAGGAGGGCGCGCTGTACGAGCGGCTCGCCGCCGAGAAGCGGGTGGACGGGGCGGTGCTGACGGACGCCCGCGCCGACGATCCGCGCCCGGCGCTCCTGACCCGCCTCGGCCTGCCCGCCGTCCTGCTCGGCGCGCCGACGCCGGACGCGTCGGTGCCGGTGGTCGGGCTCGGCAACCAGGGCGCGGGCGTCGTCGAAGTCGTGCGTCACCTGCGGGGGTTGGGCCACACGCGGATCGCCTATGTGGCCGGTCCCGCCGAACTCCAGCACACCCGCCTGCGCCTCGCCGTGTTCGAGGAGACCCTGACCGCCGCCGGGCTCGCCCCCGCCGCCGTGCGCCACACCGACTTCTCGGAGGCGGCGGCCGTCGCGGCGACCCGTGAGCTGCTCGCCGCCGAGGACCGGCCGACCGCCGTCGTCTACGCCAACGACTCGATGGCGGTCTGCGGCATCGGCACCGCCCAGCGGGCCGGACTGCGCGTCCCCGAGGACCTGTCGGTCGTCGGCTACGACAATCTGCCGCTCGGCGGCTGGCTGCACCCGCGCCTGACCACCGTCGACCAGCAGGTGCAGCGGGTCGGCGCGGCCGCCGCCCGCACCCTGCTCGCCCAGTGCGGCGAGGATCTGCCCGCGACGCCGCTCGTGGACCGGCCCCGGCTCGTCGTCCGCGAATCGACGGGGCCCGCGCCCCACCTCTGACGTATCACCGCACGCACCACAGCAACGCAACGGAGACCCGTACCACCATGCGACGCCACAGCGCCCACCTGACCCACGACGCCGCCGTCCTGCCCTGGCTCGGCGCCAACTTCTGGTCCCGCACGGGCGGGCCCCTGATGTGGCGCGACTACGACCCGGAGGTGGTGCGCGAGGAGCTGCGGGTGCTGCGCGAGCACGGCCTGAACATGACGCGCTCGTTCTTCTACTGGCCGGACTTCCACCCGGAGCCGCACCGCGTCGACGAGGCGCTGTGCGAGAAGTTCCGCGACTTCCTGGACGCGCACCGCGAGCTGGGCATGGGCACGGTGCCGACGTTCATCGTCGGCCACATGTCCGGGGAGAACTGGGACCCGGCGTGGCGCGGCGGCCGCGACCTGTACGAGGACGTGTGGATGGTGGGTCGCCAGGCGTGGTTCGCCGCGCAGATGACGCGCCGCTTCAAGGACCACCCTGCCGTCACCGGCTGGCTGATCACCAACGAGATGCCGGGCTACGGCCGCGTCTACCAGGTCGACCCGCCGTCGAGTGACGTGGTGACCGCGTGGGCACAGGCCATGTGCAACGCCGTACGGGCGGCGGGCGCCACCCAGCCCGTCTCGCTCGGCGACGGCGCCTGGGGCATCGAGGTCACCGGCCGCGACAACGGCTTCTCGCTCCGGGACACCGCCGAGTACGTGGACTTCGTCGGCCCGCACGTCTACCGCTCGGACACGGACAAGGCGCGCCAGCACTACCGCGCCGCGTTCGAGTGCGAGCTGGCGGCGGTCACCGGGCAGCCGGTGGTCCTGGAGGAGTTCGGCCTGTCCACGGACACGGTGTCCGCCGCCAACGCGGGCGTGTACTACCGCCAGACCCTGCACAACTCGCTCCTCGGCGGCGCGACGGGCTGGATGGCCTGGAACAACACCGACTACGACGACCTGTGGGACCAGTCCCCTTATGACCATCACCCCTTCGAGATGCACTTCGGCATCACCGACAGCAAGGGCGCGCCGAAGGAGCCGCTGCGCGAACTGGCCGCTTTCGCCGAGGTGTTGAAGGGCGTCGACTTCGCGCGCTGCCGCCGCGCGGACGCGGGCGCCGCCTTCGTCGTCCCCGCGTTCCTGGAGCGCGGCTACCCGTACAGCCGCCCCGCCGACCGCCCGCTGATCTTCACGTCGCTGCACCAGGGCTACGTCGCCGCGCGCGCCGCCGATCTCCCGGTGGGCCTGACCCGTGAGGCGGACGGCATGGCCGAGGACGCGGACCTGTACCTGCTGCCCGCGACGCGCCAGTTGACGACGCGGACGCGCCGCGCGCTCCAGCGCCGGGCGGACGAGGGCGCGACCGTCTACCTCTCCTTCTGCTCGGGCGAGCACCCGGGCACGCGCGGCGCCTGGTTCGACGACCTGGACGGCCTGTTCGGCGTCGAGCAGCAGCTGTCGTACGGGGTCGCGGAGCCCATCGAGGACGACACCCTGGAGATGACGTTCCGGGAGGACTTCGGCGGCATTCGCGCCGGTGACGTGCTGCGCTTCCCGGTCGCGGGCAACGAGGACAGCCGCGCCTACCTGCCCGTCGTGCCGCTCGACGCCCGGGTGGTGGCGGTGGACGGGCACGGCCGCCCGGCCCTGCTGTGCCGCGAGACCGGGCGCGGGCGCACCGTCCTCGCCACGTACCCGCTGGAGCACATGGCGGCCCGCACGGCGCGGGTGAACCCGGAGCAGACGCACCGCCTGTACGCGGCGCTCGCCGAGGTCGCCGGGGTGGAGCGGGCGGTGACGGTGGACGAGCCGCACGTCGGCGCCGACGTCCTGGTGCACGAGGACGGGCGCCGCTTCGTGTGGCTGGTCAGCCAGGCCGAGGAGGAGACGACCGTGCGCCCGGAGACGGGGTGCGGCACCCTGCACGACCTGCGCTCCGGGGAGCGGCTCGACGCGGTCACCCTGCCCGCCTTCGGGGTCCGCGTCCTGGAACTGCGATGAGCGACCGGCCCGAACCGCTCTACCGCGACCCGTCCGATCCGCTCCACCGCGACCCGTCCGATCCGCTCTACCGCGACCCGTCGGCCCCCGTCCCCGACCGCGTACGCGATCTGCTCGGCCGCATGACGCTGACGGAGAAGGTCGGCCAGGTCAACCAGCGCCTGTACGGCTGGCACGCCTACGAGCGCGGCCCGGACGGACGCCACCGGCTCACCGACGCCTTCCGCGCCGAGGTGGCCGCGTACGACGGGATGGGCGCCCTGTACGGGTTGCAGCGCGCCGATCCGTGGTCGGGTGTGACCTTCGCCGACGGGATCACGGCGGCGGACGCGGCCGGGGTCGCGAACGCGGTGCAGCGGCACGTGATCGAGGGCACCCGGCTCGGCATACCCGTGCTGATGGTCGAAGAAATGCCGCACGGACATCAGGCCCTGGACGGCACGGTCCTGCCGGTCAACCTGGCCGTCGGCGCGAGCTGGGACCCCGGCCTGTACGAGGAGGCGGCCGCCGCTGCCGCCGCCGAACTCCGGGCACGCGGCGGGCACATCGCCCTGGTCTCCGCCCTCGACCTGATACGCGACCCGCGCTGGGGCCGCTCCGAGGAGTGCTTCGGCGAGGACCCCCACCTCGCGGCCCGGTTCACGGAGGCGCTGGTACGCGGGGCGCGCGCCGAGGGCGTCGGCGTGGTCCTCAAGCACTTCGCGGGGCAGGGCGCGACGGTCGGCGGGCGCAACAGCGCGGCGACCGATCTCGGCCTGCGCGAACTGCACGAGATCCATCTGGCGGCGGCCCGCGCCGGGGTGCGGGCCGGGGCCGCCGGGGTCATGGCGGCGTACAACGAGTTCGACGGCCTGCCGTGCGCGGCCAGCCCGTACCTGCTGACCGAGGTCCTCCGGGAGCAGTGGGGGTTCGACGGCATAGTGATGGCCGACGGGCAGGCGCTCGACCGGCTGGTGCGGCTCGCGGGCGATCCGGCGGCGGCGGGCGCGACCGCCCTCGCCGCGGGCACGGACCTCAGCCTGTGGGACGACGCCTTCCCGCGCCTCGCCGAGGCCGTCGAGCGCGGGCTCGTGGCGGAGGAGACGCTGGACCGGGCGGTCGGACGGGTGCTGGCGCTGAAGTTCCGGCTCGGACTGTTCGAGTCTCCCTATGTCCGTGCCAAGGGTGCGGAAAGCTCCGTAAAGACACGGAGGTCGAGCGAGCGACTGGCCCGTACATCGATCACTCTGTTGGAGCACGACGGGTCGACCCTGCCCCTGCCGCCCGTCGTGTCCCGGATCGCCGTCCTCGGCCCGAACGCCGACTCCGTGCCGCAGCAGATCGGCGACTACACGGCACCGCAGCGCCCCGGCACCGGCACCACCGTGCTCGACGGAATCCGCGCCGCCGCCGGACCCGGCCGCGAGGTCACGTACGCGCGCGGCTGCGACCTGGTCGGCGACGACCGCTCCGGGATCGCCGGGGCCGTCGCCCTGGCCGCGAACGCCGATGTCGCCGTGCTCGTGCTCGGCGGGTCGAGCGCCCGCGAGGACGGCACCCGGTTCGAGGACAACGGAGCGGCGGTCGTCTCGTCGGGCCACCCCGTCGGCATGACCTGCGGCGAAGGGGTGGACCTGGCAGAACTGAGCCTGCCTGGCGTCCAGTTGGCTCTGCTCGACGCCGTCGCGGCGACCGGCACGCCCGTCGTGGCGGTGCTGATCCAGGGCCGCCCGCACGCCCTGCCCGACCTCTCCGGACGCGTCGGGGCGCTCCTCTGCGCGTGGTACCCGGGGCCGTGGGGCGGCAAGGCCGTCGCCGACGTGCTGTTCGGCGCGGCCTCTCCCACCGGGCGGCTGCCGGTCTCCATGCCCCGCTCGGCGGCCCACCTCCCCGTCTTCTACAACGGCAAGGATCACGGCTACCGGGGCTACGTCGACCAGCCCGCGACCGCCCGGTACGCCTTCGGCCACGGCCTCTCGTACGGGACGGTCACCTATGGCGCGCCCACACTGAGCCGGCCCGAGGTGCCCGCCGACGACCCGCTTCTGACCTGCACGGTCACCGTCGAGAACACCGGCGCGGCGGCCGTCCGCGAGACCGTGCAGCTCTACGTGCGGCGCGTCACGGGCGGCACGTCGTGGCCGCGCCTGCGGGAACTGCGCGGCTTCACCGGGGTGGAGCTCGCGCCGGGCGAGCGGCGCGAGGTGGCCTTCGGGGTGAGCGCCGAGACCCTCGCCTCCGTCGGCCGTGACCTGCGGCTCGCGGTGGAGGCGGGCACGTACGAGGTGGAGACGGGGCCGGCGTCCGACCGCACCCAGGGGGCGCCCCTCACCGTGACCCCCGCGTAGCGCACCTCACCGCGGGAAGGGGGTGGGGGACAATGTGCCCATGGCACGCCCCTCCTCCCCCACCCCGCCCACCTGCCCGTGCGGCCTTCCCCGGCCGTACGAGGACTGCTGCGGGCGCTACCACTCGGGCGGCGCCGCCGCGCCCACGGCCGAGGCCCTCATGCGCTCGCGGTACACGGCGTTCGCCCGCAGGGACGCCTCGTACCTGCTGCGGACCTGGCACCCGGACACCCGGCCGCCGGTGATCGAGTTCGACCCGGCGCTGACCTGGGCCGGTCTGGAGATCCTGGACGCCACCGAAGGGTCCGCGTTCCACCAGAGCGGCACGGTGACCTTCCGCGCCCGCTACAAGGACGGCGGCCGGGCGGGCGCGCTGCACGAGCGCAGCCAGTTCTTGCGGGTCGGCGGCGCCTGGGTGTACGTCGACGGGGACTTCATCGAGTAAGTCCTTCTGCCTGTACAGCGGTTCAGGGCGCCAGGATGTCGAGTTCCTGGAGCGCCCCGACCGCGATCTCGCGCGTGAGCGCCTCCGCGCGCTCCGCGTCGCCTCCCCGCACCGCCTCCGCGACCGACACGTGCAGGGTGACCGCCGCCGGGTCCGGGTCCTCGAACATGACCTGGTGGTGCGTGCGGCCCGCGAGGACCTCCGCGACCAGGTCGCCGAGGTGGGCGAACATCTCGTTGCCCGACGCGTTGAGGACGATCCGGTGGAACTCGATGTCGTGGACGAGGTACGCCTCCAGCTGCTGGCCGCGTGAGGTGGCGACCATGCCGAGCGCGCACTCGGTGAGCGCGGCGCACTGCCCGGCCGTCGCGTAGCGCGCGGCGAGCCCGGCGGCGACCGGTTCGACCGCCGACCGCAGCACGGTCAGCGAGCGGAGCTGGCGCGGCCGGTCGGCGCCGGCCAGGCGCCAGCGGATGACCTGCGGGTCGTAGACGTTCCAGTCGGCTGCCGGGCGGACGGTGACGCCGACGCGGCGCCGCGACGCCACCAGGTGCATCGACTCCAGGACCCGGACCGCCTCACGCATCACCGAGCGCGACACCTCGTAGCGCTGGGCGAGCTCGTCCGTGCGCAACACGCTGCCCTCGGGGTACTCGCCGGCCGTGATGGCGGGACCGAGGCTGTCCAGTACGCGGGCGTGCAGTCCCCGGTCCTTCGTGGTCATGGGGTTCAGCGTACGGTTCGGGCACGGCCAACAAAAAGTCTGACTTTTAAGTCACAGTCTCTTGAATTAGTCAGACCTATTGCGTTTCAGTGTCGTGACACAGCGATGTCGATGAAGACAGCGATTGCAGACAGCGAGGCAGCGATGAGCACCCCCCACGTCGTCGTGGTCATGGGCGTAGCGGGCACCGGCAAGACAACGATCGGTCCCCTGCTCGCCGAACGGCTCGGCGTTCCGTACGCCGAGGGCGACGACTTCCACCCCCCGGCCAACATCGCCAAGATGACCGCCGGAACGCCCCTCACGGACGAGGACCGCTGGCCGTGGCTGGACGCCATCGGCGAGTGGGCCCACGGCCGGGCCGGGCTCGGCGGGGTGGTCAGCTCCTCCGCTCTCAAGCGCGCCTACCGCGACCGGCTGCGGGCCGCCGCCCCGGGCGTCGTCTTCGTCCACCTCACCGGCGACCGTCGACTGATCGAGGACCGGATGGCGCACCGGCAGGGCCACTTCATGCCGACCGCGCTCCTGGACTCGCAGTTCGCCACCCTCCAGCCGCTCGCGGCGGACGAGGCGGGCGTCGGCGTCGATGTGTCGGGCTCCCCGGAGGAGATCGCCGACCGGGCCGTCGAGGCCCTGACCGCGCTCGACTCCGAGTAACCCGCAGCCCCTCACCCGAACCCCTCCCCACGTACCAAGGGATCCACCACCGTGACCAGTCTCAGCGTCGAGATGCTGGCAGCGGACGCCGTCGAGCCGATCACCTCCGCGGGCCATGCCCAGCTCGGGATCGCCGTCCTCGCGGGCATCGCCGTCATCGTCCTGCTCATCACGAAGTTCAAGCTCCACGCCTTCCTGGCGCTCACCATCGGCTCGCTCGCGCTCGGCGCGGTCGCCGGGGCACCGCTCGACAAGGTGATCACCAGCTTCACCGCGGGCCTGGGCTCCACGGTCGCGGGTGTGGGCGTGCTGATCGCGCTCGGCGCGATCCTCGGCAAGCTGCTCGCCGACTCCGGCGGCGCGGACCAGATCGTCGACACGATCCTCGCCAAGGCCGGCAAGTCCGGCGGCAAGGCGATGCCGTGGGCGATGGTCCTGATCGCCGCCGTGATCGGGCTGCCGCTCTTCTTCGAGGTCGGCATCGTGCTGCTGATCCCGGTCGTCCTGATGGTCGCCAAGCGCGGCAACTACTCCCTGATGCGCATCGGCATCCCGGCGCTCGCCGGCCTGTCGGTCATGCACGGTCTGATCCCGCCGCACCCCGGCCCGCTCGTCGCGATCGACGCGGTCGGCGCCAACCTGGGCATCACGCTGGCGCTCGGCATCGTCGTCGCCATCCCGACGGTGATCATCGCGGGTCCGGTCTTCTCCAAGTACGCCGCCCGCTGGGTGGACGTGCCCGTGCCCGACAAGATGGTCCCGGGCCGCGCCTCCGACGACCTGGAGAAGCGGCCGAGCTTCGGCGCCGCCGTCGTCACCATCCTGCTGCCGGTCGTGATGATGCTGGCGAAGGCCCTGGTCGACATCGTCGTGGACGACCCCGACGCCACCGTGCAGCGCGTCTTCGACGTCATCGGCAACCCGCTGACCGCCCTGCTGGTGGCCGTCATCGTCGCCATGTTCACGCTCGGCCGCCCGGCCGGATTCACCAAGGGCAGGCTCCAGGCGACCACCGAGAAGTCCCTCGCCCCGATCGCGGGCGTGCTCCTCATCGTCGGCGCGGGCGGCGGCTTCAAGCAGACCCTCATCGACTCCGGCGTCGGCCAGATGGTCCTGGACATCTCCAAGGACTGGTCCATCCCGGCACTCCTTCTCGCCTGGCTGATCGCCGTCGTGATCCGCCTCGCCACCGGCTCGGCCACCGTCGCGACCGTCTCGGCCGCCGGTCTCGTCGCGCCCCTCGCGGCCGACATGTCGGACAGCCACACGGCGCTCCTGGTCCTTGCGATCGGCGCGGGCTCGCTGTTCTTCAGCCACGTCAACGACGCCGGGTTCTGGCTGGTCAAGGAGTACTTCGGGCTCAGCGTCGGCCAGACGGTGAAGACCTGGTCGATCATGGAGACGATCATCTCCGTCGTCGCGGGCGCCCTGGTCCTGCTCCTTTCGCTGGTCCTGTAGCCGGCCGTCCACGACCGCTCCGACGCGAACCGGCTCCGGCCCCGCCCCCCGTCACCAGGTGTGACGGGGGGCGGGGCCGGAGCCGGTTCTCCTCGGCGGCCCGGTGGCCTGTCTCAGCCGGCCTTCTTCTCCAGCTGGAACGCCTCGTTGCCCAGGCCGATCCTGGCGTGCGCCCGCGGGTTGCGGGAGCGCAGGACGAGGCTGTAGGCGACGCCGACGACCGCGGCGAGGGCGATGACGCCGGGCAGCAGCCAGTTGAGGGCGGAGCCGGAGCCCGAGCCGACGAGGACGTCGAAGTCCTTGATCGTGTAACCGGCGATGACGAGCAGCGCGAGGCCCGCGATGCCGGAGGCCACCAGACGCCAGGCCTGCGCGCCCGCGGCGCCGCGCTTCACGAAGAAGACGATGACCGCGAGGGACGCCGTGGCCATCAGCAGGATGACGCCGAGCGCGCCCACGTTGCCGCCCCACGTGAAGAGGTGGAGGACCGGCGCGGTCGGGTCGCCCGCCTCGCCGTCGTCGGCGACCGCGAAGCAGACGACGACGATCAGCGAGATCACGGACTGCAGGATCGAGCCGGTGCCGGGCGCGCCGCTGCCGCTGTTGGTGCGGCCGAAGCGGGCCGGGAGCAGGCCCTCGCGGCCCATGGCGAACGCGTACCGGGCCACCACGTTGTGGAAGCTGAGCAGCGCCGCGAACATGCCGGTGACGAACAGGACGTGGACGACGTCGGTGAACGTGGAGCCGAGCCGGTCCTCGGTCAGACCGAACAGCAGGCCCGCCGACTGCTTCTGCGCCTCACCGACGATCCCGGCCGGGCCGGTGGCGACGGTCAGCGCCCAGGAGCTGAACGCGAAGAAGAGCGCGACGCCGCCGACGGCCAGGAACATGACGCGGGGCACGAGGATGTGCGGGCGGCTGGTCTCCTCCGCGTACACGGGCGCCTGCTCGAAGCCGGTGAACGCGGCGATGCAGAAGCACAGGGCGGTGCCGAGGCCGACGCCGGAGAGCGTGGACGGGTTGAAGGCGTGCAGCGACAGGCCCTCGCGGCCCGGGTCGCCGATCGCCGCGATGTCGAAGACGACCACGACGGCGACTTCGAGGAGCAGCAGGACGCCGAGCACCTTCGCGTTGACGTCGATCTTCAGGAGGGCGAGCACGCCGACCGCGACGACGGCCACGAGCGCCGGTATCCACCAGGCCAGTTCGACGTCGAGGTACTGCTGGAAGAGCCCGGCGACCTCGAAGCCGAAGATCCCGAAGATGCCGACCTGGAGGACGCTGTAGGCGACGAGCGCGACCAGGGCCGCCGCGGCGCCGGTGGTCGGGCCGAGGCCGCGGGAGATGTACGCGTAGAAGGCGCCCGCGTTGTGCACGTGCCGGCTCATCTCGGCGTAGCCGACGCTGAAGAGGGTCAGGACGACACCGAGGATCAGGAAGAGCAGGGGCATGCCAACCACACCCATGACGGCGAACGTCGTCGGCATCACGCCCGCGACCACCATCAGCGGGCCGGTCGCCGCGAGCACGGAGAGCAGCAGCCCGGCCGTGCCGAGGCGCCCGGCGCGCAGCGCGCTCTCCTCGCCCAGATAGGTGCTGATGCCCGGCTCGGCCGCCACGGCTCTGTCGCTCGTGCTCGAACTGCCCGTCGTCATCGCGGGGTTGTCCTCTCTTGGTCGTCTGTGCCGCTCTGGGTCGTCTAGGCCGCGCCGAGCGCCTCGTTGCGCGCGGCGTGGAACGCTTCGTACGGGTCCCGGTCCGGGTAGGACCAGGGCGCCGGGGTGAGATGCGTGCCGATGCGGTGGAAGAGGGCGGCGGCCTCGGCGGGGCGGCCCTCGCAGTACTTGGCGTGCGCCAGGAAGTTGAGGTCGATACGGCCCCGCGGATGGGCGGCGCCGGCCCGGTCGTGCGGGTCGCCCCACTCCAGCCACCAGTCGAACGCGGCCTTCATGACGACGCGGGCCCGCCGCCCCGTCCAGTGCCCGGACGCCTTCGGATCGGGCGGCTCCACACCCGCCTTGGCGAGGACGCGGTAGCGCTCGGCGTGCGCGATCACCGGGAGCACCGCCAACGGCGAGTCCGGCGGCGCCTGTTCGGCGGCCCACGCCGCGAAGTCGTACACCTCGTGCAGCGGGTCCTGGCCCGCGGCGGCGCGGCGCTCGGCCAGCCTGGCCACCATCAGGTGATGGGCGTGGTGGTGGACCGGATAGCGCAGCCGCACCTCGTCGAAGAGGCGGACGACGTCCTCCTCGCGGCCCAGTTCGCGCTCCAGGAGCAGCAGTCCGAGCCAGGGCGTCGGGTCGCGCGGCACCAGCGAGGCGGCCTCGCGGCAGGCGGCGCGCGCCTTGTCGGGGCGGCCCTTTCCGGCCACGGCGCGGTACACGGTGGCGCAGGCGAGCAGGACGGCGCCGTCGGTGGACTCGGGCTCGGCCAGACGCCAGTCCCGGACCCAGGCGACGGCGGTGGGCTCCTGCGCGAGCCCCATCACACGATGGCCCCTGCGGTCCCAGTCGGCACCGGTGTCGGCGAGCAGCGCCCGCGCCTCGGTCCACCGGCCCTGGGCGAGCGCGGTGCGGGCGGCGATGAGCCCGGTGTCGTCGAGCGCGGGGTCGAAGGAGTGCGCGGCCTTCTTGCGGGGGCGCCCGAGCGGAGGCGGGGGTGGGGACACCGCGGCGGTTCCTCTACGACTTCTCAGCTACGACAGTTCTGCTGCGACGGTTCGGCTGAGACGGTTCTGCTAGGGCCTTCTCAGCCACGGAGTGGCGGACGTGCGGCACCGACGCGACACTGCGTGGCCCCGTTACGAATGATCACGCACAGCAAACCGGTAGGAGAACCTCCGCGTCAAGGGTGATCCGGTGACGAACTTGATCAACTCGGCCCTTCACCGGCCGAGTTAGGGTGCCGCTAGGGGCGCCCGTGCCGCCCGTCGCGGGGCGGCGGACGCCCGGGGGCGCTATCGTCGGCACATAGCCCTCTGCCCGTGTCGCAGCCGTCCGAGGTGCGCAGCGTGTCGGTACTCGTACTCGTCCTCGCCGTGAGCGCGGCGTTCTGCCTGGGCATCGGCTTCGTCCTCCAGCAGAACGCGGCGCAGCACGCCCCGCTCGGCGACTTCCTCTCCCCCCGGCTGCTCGTCGACCTGATCCGGGTGCCGCGCTGGCTCGCCGGCATCGGATTCATGATCTGCGGCATGGCGCTCGGCGCGGTCGCGCTCGGGCGGGGCGAGGTGACCCTCGTCGAACCGCTCCTCGCGACGAACCTGCTCTTCGCGCTCGTCCTCTCCCGCCGCCAGACGAGACAGCCGCTCGGGCGGCAGGGGTGGGCGGGGCTGCTGCTGCTCGCGGGCGGCGTGACGGCGTTCATCGTGGCGGGTCAGCCGCGCGGCGGCACGGCGGTCACGGATCCCCTCCGGCACTGGCTGATCATCGGCGTCATGGTCGGCGGCGCCCTCGCTCTCGCCGCGCTCGCCAAACGCTCCCGGCTCAGCGCGGGGCCCGCGCTGCTCGCCGTCGCGGCGGGACTCCTGTACGGGGTGCAGGACGCGCTGACCCGCGTCTCCGGCCAGCGGTTCGGTGCGGACGGCTGGGCCGGCCTGCTCACCTCCTGGCAGCCGTACGCCGTGTTCGCCCTCGGGGTGACCGGGCTCGTCCTCGTCCAGAGCGCCTTCGAGACGGCCCCGCTCCGCATGTCGCTCCCCGCGCTGACCGCGGCGCAGCCGCTTGCCGGAATCGTGTGCGGGGTGGGGTTCCTCGGGGATCAGCTGCGGATGGACGCGGGGGCACTGGCGTGGCAGGCGGTGGGGTTGGCCGGGATCGTGTGCGGGGTGATCCTGCTGGGGCTGCACCCCGCCATGCCAGGCGCTGCCGCGCGGGACCGGGCCCAGATCCGCACCGGCCACTGACCGACTCCGTCGCCGGGTGCGACTCTCGTCGTGGCTGGTCGCGCAGTTCCCCGCGGGCGCGTTGCCTGGTGCGGGTCGCGTCGTGGCTGAGCGCGCAGTTCCCCGCGCCCCTGGAGGCATGCGGCTGCGCCGCGCCTCCCCCTGAGATGGCGCACGCAGTGCGCATCTCAGGGGCGCGGGGAACGGCGCGAGCAACCACGACGGGACCGGCAGCCGAGAACGAAGGGGGTAGCCGCACGAAGTGCGCACCCCCCAGGGGCGCGGGGAACTGCGCGACCGGCCACGACGAGAGTCGCACCCGAGAACGGGGGGATCGCCGCACGAAGTGCGCATCCCCAGGGGCGCGGGGAACTGCGCGAGCAACCACGACGGGAGTCGCGGCCGGGACGAGGGTGTGCCCCCACTAGCCTCACCCGTATGGACCCCGCCGAGGAAATTCTGGACATTGTCGACGACCAGGACCGTGTCATCGGGCAGGCCCCGCGCGGCGAGGCATACGCCCGCGGCCTGCGGCACCGAGCCGCGTTCATCCTGGCCCGCGACCCGGAGGGCAACGTCTTCGTTCATCGCCGCACCCCCACCAAACTCGTGTTCCCGTCCCACTACGACATGTTCGTGGGCGGAGTCGTCGGCGCGGGCGAGACCTACGACGAGGCCGCGCTGCGGGAGGCGGAGGAGGAGCTGGGGGTGAGCGGCCTCCCCCAGCCGACCCCAAGGTTCAAGTTCCTGTACGAGGGCGGAGCCGACGGCGGCGGCTCCTGGTGGTCGTACGTGTACGAGGTGGTCTGCGCGCACCCCGTGCACCCGCAGGCCGAGGAGATCGACTGGTACGCCTTCCTGCCCCGGGAGGAACTGGAGCGCCGCCTCACGGAGTGGCCGTGGACCCCGGACGGCCTGGCGGCGTACGAGCGGCTCAGGAGCGGAGCGTGACGCACGGGTAAGGTCGTGCCAGTGATCGATTTCGTGCGCAACGTCCGGCTGTGGTTCGCCCCGGAGCGGATCAGGGACGAGGGGGACACCCCGGACTACCGCTTCTCGCTGGCCAACGAGCGCACGTTCCTGGCGTGGATCCGCACCGCCCTGGCGCTGATCGGCGGCGGTTTCGCCGTGGACCAGTTCCTGCCGGACCTGCGCTGGGCGTGGCGCGTGGGCCTCGCGCTCGCGCTGCTCGCGGCGGGCGTGCTGTGTTCGCTGCGGGCGGTGAGCCACTGGGTGCGGTGCGAGCGGGCGATGCGCCGGGGCGAGGATCTGCCGGTGTCGAGGTTCCCGGCGGTGCTGAGCCTGGTGGTGGCGCTGGTGGCGGTCGCGATGGTCGTCGTGGTGATCGTGGGCTGGGAGGGGTGAGCCGCGCGGACGAGGTGCCCGCGCGTGATCCGGGGTTGCAGCCGGCCAGGACCCGGCTGGCGTGGCGGCGTACGACGCTGTCCTGCACGGTCGCGGCGGTCCTCGCGGCGAAGACGGTGCTGCATGGCGGGATCGGCCCGCTCGGCGTCGTGGCGGCGGCGCTGTGTTTCGTGGTCTGGCTGGGTTTCCTGGCCGTCGCGCACCGCCGGATCACCGCGCTCGCCCTGCACGAGGCGGCGCCCCCGCTGCTGTCCCGCCGGGGCGCGGTGACGGCGGCGCTGTGCACGGTGGCCCTGGCGGTGTTCGCGACGGCCCTGGTGCTCTAGGGGGCAGTGCGCCTCGACGCGGGGGGCACGGGAGCCAGGGGCGCCGGAGCCACAGGCCCGCGCGGCGTTACGGCTGTCACGTTTCCTCCATTCACTGGACGACATACCGACTGGTCGGCATGATGAGGTGCGGCGTCGCACCGTCCCGCCGCACCCAGATCGCCCGACCGGACTCCGGAGGACCTCGATGAGTCACCCCCCTGGCCTCGACCTCGACCAGCTGCGCGGCCACCTCGACCGTGAGCGGCCCGGCCTGGTCGGCGGTCCGCTGTCCGGGCGGCTCATCGAGGGCGGGCGCTCCAACCTGACGTACGAGGTCACCGACGGGACCGGGAAGTGGGTGGTCAGGAGGCCGCCGCTCGGGCACGTCCTGGCCACCGCGCACGACATGAAGCGCGAGCACCGGGTGATCGCGGGCCTGTACCCGACCGCCGTACCGGTCCCGGAGCCGCTGCTGCTGTGCGAGGACACCGAGGTGCTCGGCGCCCCGTTCTACGTCATGGAGTTCGTGGAGGGCACGCCGTACCGGACCGCCGAGGAGCTGGCGCCGCTCGGGCCCGAGCGGACCCGGGCCGCCGTGCTCGGGCTCGTCGACACGCTCGTGGATCTGCACGCGGTGGACCCGGCGGAGGTGGGCCTCGCCGACTTCGGGCGTCCGGAGGGCTTCCTCGACCGGCAGCTGCGCCGCTGGGGCAAGCAGCTCGACGCGTCCCGCAACCGCGACCTCGCGGGCATCGACGAGCTGCACGCGGCGCTCGGCCGCTCGCTGCCCGCCTCGCCCGCGCCGACGATCGTGCACGGCGACTACCGCCTCGACAACGTCCTGATCCGCCGGGACGAGAAGGACGGCGTCGACCGCATCAAGGCGATTCTCGACTGGGAGATGTCCACCCTCGGCGACCCGCTCACCGACCTCGGCCTCCTCGTCATGTACAGCGCCAAGCTGGAGCTGCCGGACTCCCCCATCTCGACGACGGCCTCGGCCGCCGGGCACCCGGCACCGGCCGAGCTGATCGAGCGGTACGCCGCGCGCTCGGGGCGCGACGTGTCGGCCGTCGCCTGGTACACGGCGTTCGCCTGGTTCAAGCTCGCCGTGATCCTCGAGGGCATCCACTACCGCTACACGCTCGGCCAGACCGTCGGCGCGGGCTTCGACCGGATCGGCGAACTGGTCCCGGTCTTCATCGAGCACGGCCTCACCACCCTCCAGGACCTTCAGGAAGGCTGATCCCCTCATGGACTTCGCATTCGACGCCCGTACGCAGGAACTGTGGGACCGGCTCCTCGCCTTCATGGACGAGCACGTGTACCCGGCCGAGGCCGTCGCCGGTGAGCAGCGGGCCGCGCTCGACTCCCCGTGGCAGACCCCGGCCATCGTCGGGGAGCTGAAGGCGGAGGCCCGCAAGCAGGGCCTGTGGAACCTGTTCCTGCCGGACGCCGAGCACGGCGCGGGCCTGACCAACCTCCAGTACGCGCCGCTCGCCGAGATCACCGGCCGCTCCCCGCAGCTCGCGCCGACCGCGCTGAACTGCGCCGCGCCCGACACCGGCAACATGGAGGTGCTCGCCCAGTTCGGCTCCGAGGCGCAGCGGAAGCAGTGGCTGGAGCCGCTGCTCGCCGGGGAGATCCGCTCCGCGTTCGCGATGACGGAGCCCGAGGTCGCCTCGTCGGACGCCACGAACATCACCACGCACATCGAGCGCGACGGCGACGACTACGTCATCACGGGCCGCAAGTTCTACATCTCGGGCGCCATGAACCCGGACTGCAAGATCTTCATCGTCATGGGGAAGACGGACCCCGACGGGCCCGACATCCGCCGCCAGCAGTCGATGGTGCTCGTGCCGCGCGACACCCCGGGCGTCGAGGTCCGCCGGGCCATGACCGTGTACGGCTTCGAGGACCACTGGCACGGCGGCCACGCCGAGGTCGTCTTCGACCACGCGCGCGTGCCCGCGAGCAACCTCATCGGCGAGGAGGGCGGCGGCTTCGGCATCGCCCAGGCGCGGCTCGGCCCCGGCCGCATCCACCACTGCATGCGCCTCATCGGCATGGCCGAGCGCGCCATCGAGCTGATGTGCAAGCGGGCCGTCTCCCGCACCGCCTTCGGCAAGCCGCTCGCCCAGCAGGGCGTCGTGCAGGAGTGGATCGCGGACGCGCGCGTGGCCGTGGAGCAGTTGCGCCTCCTCGTCCTCAAGACGGCCTGGCTGATGGACACCGTCGGCAACCGTGGCGCCCACACCGAGATCCAGTCCATCAAGATCGCCACCCCGCGCACGGTCGTCGACATCATCGACAAGGCGGTGCAGTTGTACGGGGCCGGCGGGGTGTCGCAGGACTATCCGCTGGCGGAGCTGTGGGCGGGCGCGCGCACGCTGCGCCTGGCCGATGGCCCGGACGAGGTGCACCAGCGCTCCCTCGCCCGGCGGGAGTTGAAGCGGTACCTCTAAGTCAGTCGCCGGGTGCGGGTGCGTCGCGGCCGGACGCGCCCGCGGCCGAGGCGCTCCCGCGGCACCTTACGGACGCAGCGCCCGAAGGAGCAGGTCCGCCAGCTGGTCGGCGAGCTGCTGCGGGGTGAGCGGGCCGTCGGGCCGGTACCACGTGGACAGGTGGTGGACCGAGCCGAAGTGGTAGTCGACGACGAGGTCCGCCGGGGTCTCGGTGGAGAAGACGCCGGTCCGCTGGCCCTCCTCGATGAGCGCCCGGAACCGTTCGTGGTAGCGCCGGCGCTCGGCCCGCACCTGCTTGTTCTTCTCGGGGCTGAGGTGGTGCATGGAGCGGAAGAAGATCGACGCGTCGTCGAGGTTGTCGATCGTCGTCACCACGACGTCGGCCGCCGCCTCGCGCAGGCGCCGCTCGACCGGCTCGTCCCGGTCGGCGAACGCGTCGAGCCGCTCCTGCTGGAGGCGGAGCACGCGCGCGTACACCTCGTGCAGGAGATCGTCCTTGGAGCCGAAGTAGTGGTAGAGGGCGCCCTTGGTGACGCCCGCCGCCTCCACGATCTCCTGCACCGACGTGCGGTCGTAGCCGCGCTCGGCGAACAGCCGGGTGGCGGCCGCGAGGAGTCGTTGCGGAACGGGCGTGCCGTCGCCGTCCGTCGTCCTGGCCACTGCCGCCACCTGCCTTTCTCGTCCTTCGCCCATCACCGGGAGAGGTGACGGGTCATACCGCGGGAGAACGCAGTTCCCGCCGGAGGATCTTCCCACTCGCCGTCTTGGGAAGCTCGCGCAGGACCTCCACCTCGCGGGGGTACTTGTACGCGGCGAGCCGTTCCTCGCAGTACGCGGACAGCTCGGCGGAGGTGGCGTCCGCACCGGGGCGCAGGCTGACGTACGCCTTGACGCTCTCGCCGCGGTAGGGGTCCGGAATGCCGACGACGGCCGCCTCGCGCACGGCGGGATGCGTGTAGAGGACGTCCTCGACCTCGCGCGGCCAGACCTTGAAGCCGGACGCGTTGATCATGTCCTTCTTGCGGTCGACGACGTAGAGCCAGCCCTGCGCGTCCATGAAGCCGATGTCGCCGGTGCGCAGCTCCCCGTCGGGGAACGCCTCCTCGGTGGCCTCCGGGCGGCGCCAGTAGCCGGGCACGACCTGCGGGCCGCGCACCGCTATCTCGCCCTGCTCGCCGAAGGGCACCTCGTGGCCGAGGTCGTCGAGGATGCGGACGACGGAGTCGGGTCCCGGCACGCCGACCGCGAGGGTGCCGGAGGCCGGGTCGACGGGCGCCTCGACGCCGGGCGGCACGGAGGCGCAGGGCGCGGTGCACTCGGTGAGCCCGTACCCGTTGTGGATGTAGGGGCCGAAGGCGGCGCGGAACTTCTCCACGAGCGCGGGCGGCACCGGCGCGCCGCCCGAGGAGATGGAGACGAAGGAGGCGAAGTGCTCGCGGGTCGCCTGCGGCTGGGCGCCGAGCGCCATGAACGCGGTGGACGGGCCGACCGTGTAGGCGGGCCGGTGTTCGGTGAACGCGTCGAGGACGACGCCGGGCTCGAAGCGGTAGGCGAGGGCGAGGGTGCCGGTGTTGACGAAGCTCGCGACGAGTTCGCAGACCATGCCGGTGATGTGGAACAGCGGCGCGAGCGCGAAGTACGTGGCGCCCTCGGCGATCCCGAGGCCCGTGCGCTGCCGCTCGGCGTTGTACATGATGTTGCGGTGCAGGTTGGTGGCGCCCTTGGGGGTGCCGCTCGTCCCGGACGTGTAGCTGATCAGCGCGATGTCGTCCGCCGCGGGCAGGCGGTCCGCGGGCGCCGCGTGGCCCTGCCGGGCGACAGCCACCAGGTCGTCGGCGTCCTCGGCCTGCGGGGTCACCCGGTCGAACTTCAGGACCCGCTCGTCGCCCCGCGTCTGGAGGTCGAGTTCGCAGGCGGTGAGCACGATGCGGACGGGCGAGTCCGCGGCCGTCCCGCGCAGGTACGCCTCCCAGGCCCGGTCCGTACAGACGAGGGCGGTCACCTCGGCGTCGTGCAGGACGTGCCCGACCTCGCCCGACTTGTACATCGGGTTGACGGGGACGACGACCGCGCCCGCCTTGAACGCGCCGAGCAGCGCGAGCACGAAGTGCGGGCTGTTCTGCAGCATGATCGCCACGCGGTCGCCGCGCTGAAGGCCCTTGGCGGCGAGATGCCCGGCCACCGAGTCCGACAGGGCGTCCACCTCGGCGTAGGAGAGGCGGCCGTCGAAGTAGGCGAGGGCGGTGCGGTCGGGGGCGCGGCCGACGGCGTCGGCGAAGGCGTGGGCGAGGGTGGCGGCCGGGTGGACCGGCGCCTTCTGCGCGTCGTTGAGCACGCCGAGCCAGGGCCGGGCCGCGTAGAGGGAGCCCGTCGTCGCGTCCGTCACCGGGCGTCCTCCCACTTCTGCTGGATGCGGTTCATGTTGGTCAGCCAGCGCTCGGGGACGGCGGCGCGGGCCGCGTAGTACTCGGCGACCTCGGGGTGCGGCAGGATCAGGAAGCGGTCCTCGGCCATCCCCGTGAGCAGCGCTTCCGCGACGTCCTCGGGCTCGATCGCGGTCGGCGCGAGCACCAGCTCGCCCGCCGATCCGGCCGCCGTCAGCATGTCGGTGCGCACACCCTGCGGGCAGATCGCGTGGACCTTGATCCCGCGGTGCCGGTACGTGAGCGAGAGCCATTCGGCGAAGGCGTACGCGCCGTGCTTGGTGACGCTGTACGGGGCCGCGCCGACCATGGTGAGCAGCCCGGCGGCGGAGACGGTGGAGACGAAGCGGCCGCTGCCGCGCTCCAGCCAGTCGGGGATCAGCGCGTGCGCGGCGCGGACGTGCGCCATGACGTTGACGTCCCAGGCCAGGGCCCACACCTGCTCGTCGGCGGCCTCGGTGCCGCCGGAGGCGAGTCCGGCGTTGGCGCAGTAGACGTCGACGGTGCCGCCGAGCGCGTCTCGGGCCTCGTCGATGATCGCGGAGGCGTCGCCGGGGACGGCTGTCGCGCCGATCTCCACGGCGACCTTGGCGGCCTTGTCGGCGTCCAGGTCGTTGACGACGACGCGGGCTCCCTCGGCGGCGAACCGGCGGGCGAGCGCGGCGCCGATGCCGCCGCCCGCGCCGGTCACGACGATCCCCTGGCCTTGCAGACTCTCCACCATCGGTCTCCTTCGACACGACTTCGGCATGACGCGCAACGGCTCGGTTGCCTCAGCAGACTAACCAGTCGGTATGTCGTGGGGGAAGGGGTTCCCGGCAGGTGATCCGCGTGCGGCTCGTTCCCTGCGGCCGGTCGGGGCGTTAGCGTGCATGGCCATGCCAGCTCCACCGAGGTGGGCACCGACGCCGGAGGTTTTCGCATGAACGTGTCGAGACGGTTGCTGCTCGCGGTGAGCGCGGGGGCGGTGGGCGCGGCCGGCGCCCCGCTCGCGGCGGCCGGGACGGCGAGCGCCGCGCCCCCGGGCGGCGGCCACCGCCTGCGGACCGGCTTCGACCGGCTCCGCGCGGACGGCTACCGGCTGCTCGACGGAGAACGGGTCGGCATCGTCACCAACCCCACCGGGGTCACGCGCGACGTCCGGCACATCGTCGACGTGATGCACCCCGACGACCGCGTGAACCTGGTCGCGGTGTTCGGCCCCGAGCACGGTTTCCGCGGCACCGCGCAGGCGGGCGGCTCGGAGGGCCGCTACGACGACCCGGCGACCGGACTGCCCGTCTACGACACGTACTTGAAGAGCGGGCAGGCGCTGGCCGACATCTTCACGGCGTCCGGCGTCGACACGGTCGTCTTCGACATCCAGGACGTGGGCGCCCGCTTCTACACGTACATCTGGACGCTGTACGACTGCATGGAGGCGGCGCAGCTCGCGGGGAAACGGTTCGTCGTCCTGGACCGGCCGAACCCGGTGACCGGCCGGAACGCGTACGGCCCGATCCTGCACAAGGAGTTCGCGACGTTCGTCGGCCGCCGGGAGATCTCCCAGGCCCACGGCATGACGGTCACGGAGCTGGCCCGCCTCTTCAACGCCGAGTACCTGACCCGCCCCGTCGAGCTGGCGACCGTGGCGATGTCCGGCTGGCGGCGCGACGACTTCTACGACGTGTCAGGTCTCCCCTGGGTCCCCCCGAGCCCCAACATGCCGACCCCGGACACGGCGCTCGTCTACTCCGGCACCTGCCTCTTCGAGGGCACGAACCTCTCCGAGGGCCGCGGCACCACCCGCCCCTTCGAACTCCTCGGCGCCGACGGCATCGACGGCCGCTGGGCGGCCCGCGCCAACGAGGAGAACCTGCCCGGCGTGCACTTCAGGGAGGCGTACTTCGCCCCGACGTTCTCCAAGTTCCAGGGCAAGACGATCGGCGGCGTACAACTCCACGTGGACGACAGGGGCTCCTTCGACCCGGTCCGCACGGGCATCGCCCTGCTCATCACGGCGAAGGCGACCTGGCCCGGCTTCGCCTGGCGCCCGGACAACTGGATCGACAAACTGACGGGCTCCACCCAGGTCCGCACGATGATCGACGCGGGTGCGACGACGGACGAAGTGGTGGCGGCGTGGCAGGACGAGTTGCGCACATTCCGCAGGACCCGAGCGAAATATCTGGCGTACAGGTAGTCGCCGCCAGGGGCGCGGGGAACTACGCGCCCAGCCACCGACAGCCCGCACATGGCGACGATCTCAAAAACCGAGACGGCGCATCCCACCCATTGACTGCAAGATACAGCGACCGCAACAGTACGGAGCGTGCTCAACTCCGACCCCACCAGGCATGATGAAGCCCCGGCCACACAGAACAGGCACCCCCAGGCGGAGAGCCTGAAACGCGTGGCCGTGGCCAGTTTCATCGGCACCGCCATCGAGTTCTACGACTTCTACGTCTACGGGACGGCCGCCGCACTCGTCCTGAACGAGGCGTTCTTCCCGAACCTGTCCTCGCTCAACGCGACCCTCGCCTCGTTCTCGACGTACGCCGTCGCCTTCGCCGCCCGCCCGATCGGCTCGCTGATCTTCGGGCACTTCGGCGACCGGATCGGCCGCAAGTCGGTCCTGGTGGCGTCGCTGCTCCTGATGGGCCTGTCGACGGCGTGCGTCGGCCTGCTCCCCGGCTACGACACGCTCGGCGTGTGGGCGCCGCTGCTGCTCGTCCTGCTCCGGTTCCTCCAGGGCGTGGGCCTGGGCGGCGAGTGGGGCGGCGCCGCGCTCCTTGCGGTGGAGCACGCGCCGCGCGGCAGACGCGGCATGTTCGCGGCGTTCCCGCAGCTCGGCCCGTCGGTCGGGTTCTTCGCGGCGACGGGCATCTTCTGGCTGCTCTCGGAGTCGCTGTCGGACGACGCGTTCCAGTCGTGGGGCTGGCGGATCCCGTTCCTGCTCTCCTTCCTCCTGGTCGCCGTCGGCCTGTTCGTCCGGCTGAAGATCAGCGAGACGCCGGTCTTCGCGAAGGTCATGGAGAACCAGGAGGCCAGCAAGGCGCCC
Source organism: Streptomyces sp. SGAir0957 (assembly GCF_043523415.1). Lineage (NCBI taxonomy): Bacteria > Bacillati > Actinomycetota > Actinomycetes > Kitasatosporales > Streptomycetaceae > Streptomyces > Streptomyces sp. SGAir0957. The sequence continues at coordinate 6,618,856 of NZ_CP027293.1, read as the reverse complement.
GCCCTGGAGGTCTTCAAGCGGCATCCCCGGGAAATCCTGCTCGGCGCGGGCGGCATGGTCGTCGCGTACGGCCTCTTCTACACGGCGACCACGTACTGCCTGGCGTACGGCACGAAGACGCTCGGCGTGCCGCGCTCCACGATGCTCGCGGTGTCCCTGGTGGCGTGCCTGTTTCTGGCTGCCGGGACCTGGCTGGCCGCGACCCGCTCCGACGCGGGCGGCCGGCGCAGGACGGTCCTCGCGGGCTCGGCTCTCGCGGTCGTCTGGGGGCTCGCTCTCTTCCCGCTCATGGACACCGAGCAGCCCGTCCTCATCGCACTCGCGCTCGGCGGCGCCCTGTTCTGCATGGGTGTCGTCTACGGCCCGATGGGCGCCTATCTGCCGGAGCTGTTCGGGGTGCGGGTGCGCTACTCGGGCGCCTCCTTCGCTTACAACCTGGGCGGTGTGCTGGGCGGGGCGGTGGCGCCGCTGGTGGCGACGCGGCTGCAGGACGCGTTCGGGTCGTCGTCGGTGGGCTGGTACGTGAGCGCGATGGCGGTCGTCTCGCTGCTGTGCGTCCTCGCCCTGCCGGAGACGCGCGAGCGGGAACTGGCCTAAAGACACGAGAACCCGACGGGCGTATGGCCATCCCCCGGCTCCGGCAGGACGATGCGGCACACCGCACGGACTACTGCCACGGGGGTGGGCCATGGCCGGACCGGAAGTACAGGTACGTCCCTACTGGGAGCTGGTGTTCGACGCCGACGGGGACCCGGAGCCCGGACGGCGCGACCGGCTGCTGCGCGAGGTGCGCGAGCGCGGCGTCCGGGACCTGATCGTCCTCACGCACGGCTGGAACAACGACCGCGACATGGCGGTCCAGCTCTACGACCGCTTCTTCGCGCCGTTCCCGTCGCTGGCGCCCGGCGCCAAGATCGGTTACGCGGGGCTCCTCTGGCCGTCGATCCGCTTCACCGACGAGGAGATCCCGGACTTCGCGCGGGCCCGCGCGGCCACCGGCGCGCCCGCACCCGCGCTCCGCACGACCCTCGACACGGGCACCCGGCAGGCGCTCGAGAAGACCTTCCCGCACAGCGGGACGGTCGTGCGCCGGCTGGCCGAGCTGCTCGACGGGCATCCGGCGGGGACGGACGCCTTCGACCAGTTCGGCGGACTGACCCGCCAGCTGGTCGGCATCCGCCCCACCGCGCTCGGCGCGGACGTCGAGGGCGAGGGCTCCCCGCACACCGCGCCCGCCATGCTCCAGGAGAACACGCAGGCGGTCTGCGAGCAGTTCGCCGAGGCCCTTGAGGCGGCTGCGACGCTCGCGGAGTTCAGACTGCCCGGCGGCCTCGCCAAGGCGTGGAAGGGCGCCCATGAACTCCTGCGTCAGGCCACGTACTTCGCGATGAAGAAGCGCGCGGGCAAGGTCGGCAAGGACGGGCTCGGGCCGCTGATCGGCCGCCTCGCGCACGACGCCCCGGACGTCCGCGTGCATCTGGTGGGGCACAGTTTCGGGGCGCGGCTCGTGTCGTTCGCGCTGTCCGGGATGGCGGACGCCGCCCGCAACGTGAAGTCGGTGACGCTGCTCCAGGGCGCGTTCTCGCACTACACCTTCGCGGGCCGCGGCGCGCTGAAGGGCAAGCAGGCACGGATCGACGGCCCGCTGGTCTCCTGCTACTCCCACTTCGACACGGCGCTGTCCACGATGTACCCGCTGGCGTCCCGGCTCGCCGGTGACGATCGCAGCGCCATCGATCTCGGGGTCCGCTGGGGCGCCATGGGGTACGACGGGATCCAGGACGTCCCGGGCGCCGTCCGGCTCACGCTCGCGGAGGCGCTGCGGTCGGGCGTGCCGGGCAAGGGGTGCGTCAGCGTCGACGCGGCCCAGGTCGTACGGCGCGGGGCGCCCCCGGCCGGCGCCCACAGCGACATCCTCCACGAGGAGCTGGCGCGGGTGGTGCTCGGCGCCGGACGGGTGCGCGCGTAGGGCTCGCGCGGCGGGCGGTCGTAGGCCGCCCGCCGCGCCGGCGCCCCCCTCAGCGGTGCGTCGGGAACTCCACCACCTGCTGGTACGTCGGACGGTTCTGCCACTGGATGCCGCGGTGCGTGATCCCGCCGAGCGCCCGGTGGACGATGGTGTCCGCGCACCACTGGTCCCCGGCCTTGCAGCTGTCGTCACCGGGGTAGACCTCGGTGGCGGGCTTGGCCGCGGCGGCGGCGAGGCTGGTGAGCAGCGCGGTGCGGCAGGCCGACACGGACCCGGCGCCGCAGTACGTGTCGCCGAGCTTGCCCTGCACCGGGCGGCCGAGGACCGTGCGCAGGTCCTTGTCGACGTAGCCCCACCAGCCGTACTGGAACGAGGACCCGGCGTGCGAACCGGTCGGGCCGTGCCCGGCCGACGGTGCCTCGTCGATGCTGAGCTGGCCGCTCAGCGCCTGGTAGAGATCGGCGCCGAGCCCCGGCTTGAACTCGGCCTCGACCAGGAGCGGCCACCAGGCGTCCATGATCCGTACGGCGTCCGGGTGCGCGTACGTCTTCGAGCCCGCCGCCGTCTGGTTGCGCTGGGCTCCCGCCTTGCCCCAGGCCTCCAGCTGCTGCACGGCCTTCTCGGCCGCCGGGTCGGTGACGGGCGCGCTGCGGATCACCGCGAGCAGCTCGGGCAGCACCTGTTCGCCGCGCAGGTCGGTGACGGCGGCCTCCTCCATGGCCTGGGTGAGCGAGGCGCGGGTGACACCGCCCTTGGCGGTCAGCTTCTTCACACGGTCGTCGAGGAGGTTGCCGCGGTGCACGGCACCGAGGCTGAAGTTGGCCGCGGTGAAGTCCTTGGCCTGTTTGTTGTTCCAGGAGATGTAGTAGTCCTGGTTGACGGAGTTCGGGTGCTGGGAGGGCGGGGTCAGCGCCGAAGTGTTGTTCGCCGGATCGAAGTCCTGCCACTCATAGGCCTGTTCGCCCTTGACGGGCAGGGACATGTCGACGTCCTTGGCGCGCACCGGGTTGCTGCCGCTGTTGTAGTAGGCGATGTCGCGGCTGTCGGCGTAGAACCAGTTGAAGGCGTAGCTGATGTGCTGGGCCGCCTCCTTGAAGGTCGCGGCGTCCTTGACGTAGGACGGGTCGTTCAGCATCTGGAAGCCGATGATCGAGTCGGCCTCGTGGCGGTAGGTCGAGCGCAGCGCCGTGTAGGCGACGGGTTTGCCGTCGACGGTGGCGCGGTGCGTGACGATGCCGTACTTGGTGCGGAAGACCTGCATCCGATAGGAGCCCGCAGCCGTGGAGTCGGCGACCGTCGGCTTCCAGGAGTTGGTCTTCTCCAGCTTCTCCATCGGGGTGCAGGTGCCCCGGTAGAGGTAGGAGGTGGAGTTCTTGGTGGGGGTGCCGCCGCCGGGCTCGCACAGCGGGACCGCGTAGGTGTCGGTGATGTCCTGCCCGGCGGACGTCGCGGACCAGGAGTAGTCCTGGCCGCGGCCGAGCTGGATGTACATGCCGACGCCCGCGAAGGAGACGCCGCGCGCGCTGATCCCGGGCCCTTGCAGCTCCTGCATCATCAACAGCTGTGGCGCGAAATAGCCGGTCTGCGGTCCGAACACGGCGACCGGGTGGCCGGAGGCGGTGTGCCGGCCGGAGACGAGAAGGGCGTTGGACATGCCCTTCTTGGACGCCGAGTCCTTGAACATGCCGGCGGGGAGCACCCCGTCGTCGTACATGCCCTGGAGCGGCTTCAGCTTCGACGGCGCCTTCACCGGGTCCTTGGCGACGGTGCCGGACTTCGCGGCGGTCGCGGCCGAGCCCGTACGGTCGTACACGAGCTGTTCGCGGGTGACGGAGTCCTTGTCGGGGAGGGCCTGGCCGCGGGCGTTCGCCGGTTTCTGGCCGTAGGGGAAGCTCGTGCCGTCGTGGATGGTGGTGACGGTCTCGGGGTCGTTGCGCTGGCGGAAGGACTCCCAGACCTGGGTGCCCTTCTCGACGCCGTACTTCTCCTGTGCCTTGAGGAGCGAGAGGGCCGCGTCGACCTCTCCCCCGCCGCCGTTGCCGAACAGGCCGCCGACCACGGAGGCCAGCGCGATCATGTCGGTGATCTTGAACGGCTGGATCTCACCGGCGTTGGTGATCGCGTCGACCTTGCCGGTGAGGACGTACTCGCCCGGGAAGTACCGGCCGTTCTTCGACTTGACACGGTAGGCGTTGAGGCCGTCGATGTAGGCCTGCGCGTCGTCCATGGCCTGCTGGCCGCGGGCGCCACCCGTGCTCTTGATGTAGTCGACCTGTTTTTGCAGGTCGTCCTCGGTGTACGGGGCCTGCGGCCAGAACTCCTGCTCCAGGCCCTGGTTCGCGAGGGCGCCGCCGGCGAACGAGGTCAGCTCGCCCCGCCCGATGTGCCGGAACAGGTCGATCAACCACATCCGGTCCTGACCTGCGGCGTATCCGGCGCCGAACTCGGTTCCGTAGCGCGTGGAACCTTTGATGTGGGGTACGCCGTTCTTCTTGTCACGGGTGATCGTCACATCGTCGCGAGGGCGGGTGACGGATCCCACTTGACCGTCGGGGACACCGAAGGAGGCATCGTTGAAGAAGTTGGTGAGCGTGTCATCCGTGAGTGAGGGGTAGCCGGAGGACAGGGCGTCATAGGGGCCGAGCTGATCGTCGGCGTGAGCGGGCTGGGTACCCAGCAGCTTGTGGGCGAGGATCTCGGCGAGCGTGGCGCTGCCGTTCGCCCCGGGCGGCAGGATGTCCGCGCACTGCCCCTTGCAGTAGTCGCTGACGGGTGCGGGTTCGTCGGCGGCCGTGGCCGTCGAGAGAGGGGAGAGCAGTCCCGCGGTGAGCACGAGCGCCGCGGCGGCCGTAATTCTCCGCAAAGGGCCGCCGGACCGACCGACGGACTGGCTGACGGGCTTTCTGTGCAGGGTGGTTCGTGGGATGCGTCGTCGCATGCCTGTTCCTCCCGACGATGGTGAGCCGGAGGTTACCGGCGGTTAGCCGACGACAGAAGATGAACATGCGTCACGTTTTCGGAATCCACACAGGAACAGAAAATCACCGTCTGGAAAAGGGATCCGATTCGCGTGTCGATACGTCTACTCGGCGACGTCGTTCTTTTGCTGCGGCGACGCCGACGTACGTGTGACGGAGGTGCAGGGCGATGGCAGGATTCCGAAGTCTGGCAAGACAGGTGCGCGACCCGAGGAGCGACCTGGCGCTGAGGCGCTACTCGCTGCGCAAGTGCCTGGAGCGGTTCGCTCCCTACGGTCACCGGGCCACCTGGGACCATCTGTGCTCGCGGGCCGGGTTCGGCCCCGAGGACCGCTCCCCCGAGCCGGCCCGTCTCGTGGCGGCCCTGGAGGAGCTGGAGGAGGCGCGGGCCGTCTGGCTCGCGTACGAGGTCGCCTTCGCTCAGCGGCGGCGCAAGGAGAAGCACGACGGACTGCGCCGCCCCGGCAGCGTCGACGACTGGCACCGCCTCACCTGGGGCGGGTTCGGCGTCGCCTGGTGCAACGACCCCACGGTGCACCCCGCGGCACCGCTGGCCGAGGTGTTGCGCCGGCTGATCACGGCCCTGGAGCGCGAACCCGGCGACAGCTGCCCCGTGTGCGCGGACACCGCCCTCGTCTGGCAGCACGACCTGGCCCATGAACCGTCGTCGGGCCCCGTCTGCTCCCACTGCGGCATAGTCGTGCCGCGCCCGGTGCTCACCGACGCGGCCGCGGCGGAGTCGAGGCGGGTGCGGCAGCTGGTCACGGCGTAGCGGAACGTACAGCGCGACGGGGGTGCCGCCGCACCCCCGGCTTTCACCATTGCCCGGGGACGTGTTCGAGGCGGGCGCGGTCGAGCAGGTGCTTTGGCAGATACGGCGCGTCTACGGCGACCGGGAACTCCATGTCGTGGGCGAGGCAGGCAAGCGCGAACGGGCCGAGCGCCACACGGGCGCGCGGTGCGGCCGAGCCCGCCCAGTAGCTCCCGTGCTGCGCGAGGGCTTCCTTCAGCGCGTCGGCGAACGCGTCGTGATCCTGTGTGAGCAGCCGGTGGAACAGGGCGACGGGCTGGTAGTCGACGGCGTTCACGAAGTCCTTCGGGGCGAGCGTCGCCGTCTTCGGGTGCGACGCCTCGATGGTCGCGACGAGCAGGTCCACGACGTCGTCCACGGGCCGGCCGAGCCAATGGCTCCGCAACGTGTCGATCCAGTGCAGGACATAGGCGTCGACCGGGGTGTCACCGCCGCGCAGGGCGTCGAGCGGGACCTCGCAGAGCCGCGTCGTGCGGTCGCGCTCGCGCAGGACCAGGCTGACGTAGAACGCGTCGAGCCACGCGCGGGCGTCACCGCGCACCCCGGGCTCGGTGGCGGGCACGGTCAGTTCTCGCCCGCCGAGCAGGCAGGTCACCGCGTCGACCTGCGTGAACAGGGCGGTGCCGAGGTGCAGGGCGGCGACCCAGGCGTCCAGGGTCTCCACCCGGTCGGCGGCCGGATCGGTCTCGGCGCGCGCGTGGGCGAGGGTGAGCGCGCGGGTGAAGGCGTCGCCGAGCGCGTCCGGGTCCGGCCGTCCGGCGTCCAGGCCGTCGATCGCGTCGGCCGTCGCCGCCGTACGGGCGTCGAGGTCCACCGTGTCGGCGGCCGACGCGTCCGAGGCGAGGTGGCCCGAGCGGTCGAGCCGGTGCAGCGCCCGCATCGCGCCGAGCAGTTCGGGCGGCGGGCGCAGCGAGAAGGTACGGGTGCCGGGGTCGATGACGGTGAGCGAGGTCAGCCGTCCGTCGTGCCACCAGTACACGCGCGGCGACAGCGATCCGGGCCCGTCCTCGTGGGCCCTGAAGGCGTACGTGGCCAGGTCGTTGATCGCGTCGGCGGCGCCGCCGTCCACGACCGGGTGGAACGCGAGCAGATGCCGGGTGGGAACGACGACGAGCGCGCCCGCCTCCGGCATCCGGCGCCCGGTGACCTCGGCGACCAGCTCCGGCAGGATCAGCGCCTTGGTCGACACGAAGGGCGAGTCGCCGTACACGGAGTACAGGACGGCGTGCCCGTCGAGCCGCACCTCCTCCGAACGCAGCGGCTCCCGTACGAGGTTGCGCCGCCCCGCCTCCCACAGCGCGTCGGCGCCCGCGCGCTCCACCTCCCGGTCGGTGAGCAGCCGCACGGAGGCGGGCCCGTCGAGGGCGAGCGCGAGGTCCAGCCCCTCGGCGACCCCGCGCACGTACGTGAACCCGTCTGCGGCCCCGGCGGGGACGGCCCCGGGCGGCACGAGCCGCAGACAGGTCCGCGCCGGCAACTCCTCGGCGCCGCCGCCCCCTTGGGAGGCGTCGGCGCCGGGGTCGCCCGGCTGGTCGGTGGCGTGCGGGGGCCGTGGGGCGTCGGGCGTCTCGTGTGCTGTCACGCCCCCGACTCTACGAGGCGCCGGGACGCGGGACGCTCCGGTCGGCCGGGGCCGCCCGGACGGGTCAGGGCCTGATCACGTCCGTCTGGATCGCGAGCTTGAACTCGGCCAGGGTGATGGGCACCGCGAGCTTGGTGTCACCGGTCCGCGCCGAGACCTTGAAGCCGACCGGGGTGCCCGGGTGCACGAACATCTGCCAGGTGTACGAGCGGTACTGGCCGCCGCCGGTGGCCGAGATGTCCGTCGTCGCGGTCGAGTCGTAGCGGGTCGACAGGTTCAGCGGGTCGCGCACGAAGCGGGCCCGGTACTCGGTGGCCCGGCTGTCGGGCGCCCAGAAGATGAGCGCGGACAGGGTGGCCCAGCCGTCGTGGCTCGGCCAGATCAGACCGGAACGCCCGTCCGGGTACTTCGAGGTGGCGCCGCCCGCGGCCGGATCGTGCATCTTCCACGGGTCGTACGACTCCTCGGACGTCGCGTACGGGAAGCGCACGAGGTGGTACCCGTCGCTGTCGTGGGTGATCTTCTGCGCGCCCGAGTGCGCGGACTCGTACTTGAGTGAGCAGACTGCTACTGGCATGTCGTGTCCGATCCCCGCCGCCGGTTCGCTGCTGACACCATCGGGTTCATGGTGTTCGTACAAGTGTGTCTGAACGGTGCGCGAGAGGCGAGAGACGGAGCGGCGGTGCCGCTCTCGCCCGGGGCGCTCGCCGAGGCCGCCGCGGCGGCGGTCGCGGCCGGCGCATCGGATGTGCATGTTCACCCCAAGACCCCTTGTGGACAAGACACGTTGGCGCCCCGTTCGGTTGCGGCGACCCTGGAGGCGATCCGGGAGCGGGTGTCGGTGCCGGTCGGCGTGACGACGGGCGCGTGGGCCGAACCCGATCCGGCGGCGCGGGTCGCGCGGATCCGGTCCTGGACGACGTTGCCGGATCACGCGTCCGTGAACTGGCACGAGGACGGGGCCGAGGAGGTCGCGGCGGCGCTTCTTGAGCGGGGGGTCGGGGTCGAGGCGGGTATCTACTCGGGGACCGACGCGGCGGAGAGGTTCGCGGTGTCTCCGCTCGGGCCGCGGGTGCTGCGGGTTCTCGCCGAGGTGACCGCACAGGACCCCGGGGCCGCCGAGGAGGCCGCGCGTTCCTTGCTCCGCGATCTTGGTTCGGCTCATGGGCGGCCCGTGTTGCTGCACGGGGAGGAGGGCGGGGCCTGGCCTGTTGTGCGGCTTGCCGTGCGGCTGGGGCTTGCCACTCGGGTGGGGCTCGAGGATGTGCTGGTGCTGCCGGACGGGGCGCTCGCCGCGAATAACGCGGAGCTTGTTTCGGCTGCCCTGGGGTTTTTCTCGGGCGCGTAGGCGGCTGCCTGGATCGCTGGCCGTGCGGGTGGCCGTTGGGGTGGCCGTTGGGGGTGGCTGGTCGCGCAGTTCCCCGCGCCCCTGGCGGCGCCCAGGCGTCTGCCGGGTTGCTGCGCGGGGCGCGAGTGGACGTTGTGCGTGGTTGCTCGCGCAGTTCCTCGCGCCCCTTACGGGGCTTCGCCCATGACCAGGACTCTTGTTCCTGGTTTCAATGGGCGCCAGCGGTGGGGGCGTTGGGCTGTGATGTACAAGGTGTCGCCTTGTTCCAGGATGTGGTGGGCGCCGTCCACCTCCACCTCCGCGCTGCCGTCGGCCACGTAGAGGATCTCGTCGCCCGCGTGCCGGTACGCGCGGTCCCAGTCGTGGTCGCCGGTGAACTCCAGGGCGTGCAGGCGCTGGTGGCCGCGGACGAGGGGGCGGGCGCCGCCGTCCGTCGCGGGGGCCTCCGCCGCGCGGACCACGTCGACCGGGCGGGGCGACTCGGCGGCGGCGAGGAGTTCGACGGCCGTGCTGTCGAGCGCGTCGGCGATGCGCTGGAGCGAGCTCATGCTCGGGCGGGAGCGGCCGTTCTCGACCTGGCTCAGGAACGGCACGGAGACGCCCGCGCGCCGTGCCACCTCGGCGAGCGTCAGTTCCAGGGCGCGTCGCCTGCGCCGGATGCCCGGTCCCACGTTCATGAACTTGTAACGCCCTTCCGCCTCGGTACCTGTTCCGGAGCAGCCTAGCCCCGTGCTTAACTCGTTAACCGTCACTTAAAAAAGTTAAGCACGCAGGGAGGGCTCCATGGCTCGTGTGGACCAGAACCAGCGCCGGCGCCGCGGCACCGGCCTGATCGCCCTGGACGAGGACGCCGCGTACCCCGGGTACACGCTGTTCACGCCGCTGACCGGGACCGGCGAGGTGTACCTGATCGACCTGCGCGGCGAAGTCGTCCACCAGTGGAACCTGCCGCACCGGCCGGGGCGGCACGCCCGCATCCTCCCCAACGGCAACCTCGCCTACAGCGGCGTCCTGCCCGGCGAACCCGCGCTGTTCCCGATGTGGCACAAGTACCGGGGCGGCCTCATGCAGGAGATCGCCCCGGACGGCACGCTCGTGCGCGAGCACCGCGATCCGCTCCAGCACCACGACGCCCACCACTACGGCGACGGGCGCGTCCTGTACACCGCCCTCGAACCGCTGACGGGTGACGCCGCCGCGGCCGTGCGCGGCGGGGTCCCCGGCTCGGAGGCGGGGGGCGACACCGTGTGGGCCGACACGATCGTCGAGGTCGACGCCGACGGGAGGCGGACCTGGGAGTGGAAGGTCTCCGAGCGCCTCGACCGCGCGGAGTTCCCCCTCCACCCGGACTACGCGCGCGAGCACTACCCGCTGATCAACAGCGTCCTTCCGCTCGCCGACGGGAACATCCTGGCGAGCTTCCGCTCCGTGTCGGCCGTCGTCGTCATCGACCGCGCCACCGGCGACATCGTCTGGCGCTCCGAGCCGGGCGTCGTCTCGCAGCAGCACTGCCCGACCGAGCTGCCGAACGGCGACTTCCTCGTCTTCGACAACGGCGTCTTCCGGCCGCACTGGGACGTGCCGTTCAGCCGCGTCATCGAGATCGAGCGCTCCAGCGGCAAGATCGTGTGGGAGTACCACGACCCGGCGCGCGAGTCGTTCTTCGCCCCCTTCATGGGCGCCGCCCAGCGCCTGCCGAACGGGAACACGCTGGTCACCGACTCCCCCGCGGGCCGCCTCTTCGAAGTGACCGCGGACGGCTACCTCTGCTGGGAGTACGTGGTCCCGTTCTTCGGCGGCTACGAGGAGGAAGAGGTCCGCAAACTGTTCCCCTCCGAGCCCAACGCCGTCTTCCGCTCCTACCGCTACTCCGCCGCCGAGCTGCCCTGGCTCGACCGGTGACCGCCACGGCGGCGCCGGGAACTCGGCCGGTCGATGAGCGGCTGCCGCTCGCGCGCCTTCTCCCCCTCGCCTGCCAGCACCTGCTCGCGGGCGTGGCCGCGCCCGTCTCCTCCGTCATCCTCATCGCGACGACGCTGAAGCTGTCGGCCGGGCAGACCGCGTCGCTGCTCAGCGCGACGCTGGTGCTGTGCGGGGTCGGCGCGCTGCTCCAGTCGCTCGGCGTGCGGGCGCTGCGGGTGGGCGCGCGGCTTCCGTTCCTGATGCTGCCCGGCGGTGCCGCCGTGGCGATCTTCCTCCAGATCGCCACGGAGTACGGTCCGGCCACGGCGTCGGGCTCGGTCCTGGTCGCGGCGGCGTTCCTGCTCTGCGTGCTGCCGTTCTACGGCCGGCTCGTCCGGTTGTTCCCGCCGCTGGTGATGGGCACGACCGTCGTCCTCATCGGCATCAACATGATCAAGGTGACGGCGCCGATGGTCGCCTCGGGCCGGGGGCTGGGCTTCGCGACGCTCGCCGTCATCGCCGTCTTCTTCCTCGTCCTGCGCGGGGTGTGGCGGCAGATGGCGGTGCTGCTCGGGCTCGCCGGCGGCACGCTGATCGCCGTCCTCACGGGTACGGAGCTGCACGTCGCGCACGGCGGCACGTTCGCCCTGCCGGACCTCTTCCCGTACGGCGCCCCGCACTTCGACCTGCTGGCCGCCATCCCGCTGCTCGTCTTCGCCCTCGCCTCGCTCGCCGAGGCCACCGGGCAGACGGTCCTCAACAGCGAGGCCGTCGGCCGCGAGCCGGACCCGGGCCGCGACGTGCCGCGCATCGCCCGCGCCGACGCCCTCGTCTCGCTCGGCTCCGGGCTCTTCGGTACGTCGCTGATGGTGACCAGCGCCGAGAACATCGGCATCGTCCAGCTCACCCGCGTCCGCAGCCGGTTCGTGACGGCGGCGGCCGGGGTCCTGCTCATCGTCTGCGGGCTTCTGACGCCGCTGACCCGGCTGCTCGCGGCGATCCCCGAGCCGGTGGTGGGCGCCGCGGGCCTGGTCATCTACGCGGTGATCGCCGTGATGGGCTTCGGAATGCTCTCCCGCACCGACCTCTTCCACGGCACCGACAGCGTCGTCATCGCGCTCGCGCTGGTGATCGGAATGCTGCCGATCGTGGCGCCGGAGATGTACGCGGATCTGCCGTCGTGGGCCCGCACCCTGTTCGGCAGCGGGGTCGCGGCGGGCGCCATCGCGGCGGTGGTGCTCAGCGCGGTGTTCCGGCTCCTCGGGCCCGCGCTCACGCCCGCGCCGGACGCTCCTGGTCCGCACAGCGCTCCCGGTCCGACCGGCGTCCCTGATCGGACCGGCGTTCCTGATCCGACCGGCGTTCCCGATCCGACCGGCGTTCTTCATCCGACCGCCGCTCCTGATCCGACCGGCGCTCACGGCCCGAACGGCGCTCCGCCATCAGCCGGGAACCCGTGAGACGGTCGCCGAAGACGTCGTCCGGGTTGGAGAGCACGCACGTCTCCATGGAGAGGCAGCCGCAGCCGATGCAGTCGGTGAGGTGGTCGCGCAGGCGGCCCAACTGCTTGATGCGCTCCTCCAGTTCGCCGTGCCACGCCTCGGAGAGGCGCGCCCAGTCCTCGCGGTTCGGGGTGCGCTCCTCAGGGAGTTCGGCGAGGGCCTCGCGGATCGTGGCGAGCGGGATGCCGACGCGCTGCGCGGCGCGGACGAAGGCGACCCGGCGCAGGGTGTCGCGGGTGTAGCGGCGCTGGTTGCCCGGGGTGCGGCGGCTGCTGATCAGCCCTTTGGACTCGTAGAAGTGCAGGGCGGAGACGGCGGCCCCGCTGCGCGCCGAGAGCTGGCCGACGGTGAGCTCGTGGATCTTCTCCGGAATCTGTGGCACCCGGCCGAGCCTAGTCGGCGGGCGAGGGACGTTGTTAGCATGACGGGAGAGCTGAGCAAGCGCTTAGACAACGGACCTGGGAGGTCACTGGAGATGGCGGAGCCGCGGGTTTTCAAGGATGCCGACGCGCTGAAGGCCGCGGTCGGCGAGCAGCTGGGCCACACGGACTGGGTGACGGTCGAGCAGCGGCGGATCGACCAGTTCGCCGAGGCGACCGGTGACCACCAGTGGATCCACGTCGACCCGGAGCGCGCCAAGGAGGGCCCGTTCGGCACGACCATCGCGCACGGCTATCTGACGCTGTCGCTGCTGCCGCTGTTCGGCCCGCAGCTGATCTCCGTCGAGGGCGTGAAGATGGGCGTCAACTACGGCACCAACAAGGTGCGCTTCCCCGCCCCGGTGCCGGTCGGCTCGCGCCTCCGGGCGACGGCGACGATCACGTCCGTCGAGGACGTGCAGGGCGGGGTGCAGGTGTCCGTGGCGTTCACCGTGGAGCGCGAGGGCGGCGAGAAGCCGGTCTGCGTCGCGGAGTCGGTGTCCCGCTACTACTTCTGAGCCCCCACCATCCTGAGGACGAGGTCGGCGTAGAGCGCGCCGACCTCGTCGGGCGTCCTGCGCCCCTCCGCGTTGAACCAGCGGGCCACGTCGATACAGAGGGAGAGCACGGCGACGGTGGTGCCGGGGACGTCCGGGACGTCGAACTCCCCCGCCTTCACCCCGTCGGTGATGATCTCGCGGACGGCGGCGTCGCTGCGGCGGCGCAGGGCGACGATCGCGGGGCGGTGCTCCTCGCCGAGCGAGTCCAGCTCGTACTGGACGACGCGGGCGGTCGTGTGGTGCCCGGCGTGCCAGCGGACGAAGGAGCGGACCGCCTCGGTGAGCCGCTCGGTCGCGCTGCCCCCGCCGTCGACCGCGCGGCGCAGGATCATCAGCGCCTTCTCGTGGCCGATGGTGCTGATGCGGAGGAGCAGCTCCTCCTTGGTCTTGTAGTGGATGTAGAGCGCGGCCGGACTCATGCCGGCCCGGCTCGCGATGTCGCGGGTCGTGGTGGCGTGGTAGCCGCGCTCGGCGAACGCCTCGACGGCGGCGACGAGCAGCCGCCGGGCCGCGTCGGGGGTGACCTCGGCCCACGGCACTTCGTCGACGGCCTGGTCCAGGGCCCGCTCGTCCTGCGTCATCGGTCCGCTCACATCCTCCCGGGTACGTGCGCCCACACCATACCCTCCGGGGTGAGCGGGCGCTTAGTGCCGTTCGGTGGATGATCGCCCGGCTCAGGCGACGGGCTTGAACGGGTCGTGGTCGGCGAGGATCTTCTCCAGCCGGGCCTGGTCGACCCGGCTGACGATCTGGCCGGCCTCCTGGCGGTCCCGGATGACCTTGGCCATGGTGAAGGCCGAGGTCGTCAGGTAGAGGACGGAGATCGCGAGGAAGGCGCGGATCCAGCCGCTCACGTCGAGACGGTAGATCCCGACGGACACGGCGGTGAGCGCGAGGGCGAAGGACGCGATGGCCTGCCCGTAGTAGGCGGCGGTGTTCTGCTGCTTGACCGGTGTGTCGTTCATGCCGCACAGCATGCGGCGGATGTGGCCGCGGCCACATCCGCTCACCTACTCAGGTGCCGCCGCTCATGTGCCGCGCAGGTACTCAGAACGCGGAGACCCCGGTCAGGGCGCGGCCGATGATCAGCTTCTGGATCTGGCTCGTGCCCTCGTACAGGGTCATGACGCGGGCGTCGCGCAGCAGCTTGCCGACCGGGTACTCGTCGATGTAGCCGTAGCCGCCGAAGACCTGCAGGGCGTTGTTGGCGGAGCGGACGGCGGCCTCCGACGCGAAGAGCTTGGCCTTCGACGCGGCGGTGGCGAAGTCCTCACCGCGGTCGATGAGATCGGCGACGCGCCAGGTGAGGAGGCGGGCCGCGTCCACATCCACGGCGATGTCACTGATCAGCTCCTGCACGAGCTGGTACGAGGCGATGGACTTGCCGAACTGCTCGCGCTCGCCCGCGTAGCCGACGGCGGCGTCGAGGGCGGCCTGGGCGATGCCGACGCAGCCCGCGGCGACCGACATCCGCCCCTTGGCGAGGGCGGACATGGCGATGGAGAAGCCCTTGCCCTCGGGCCCGAGCAGAGCGGTGGCGGGGACGCGCACGTCCTCCAGGACCAGCTCGGCGGTGGCCTGGCCGCGCAGGCCGAGCTTGCCGTGGATGGTGCGGCGGGTCAGGCCGGGGGTGTCGGTGGGGACGAGGAAGGCGGAGACGCCCTTGTGCCCGGGGGCGTCGGTGGAGCGGGCGAAGAGGAGCACCACGTCGGCCCAGGTGCCGTTGGTGATGAACATCTTGGAGCCGTTGATCACCCAATCCCCGTCGGAGCCGCCGTCGCGGACGGCCCGCGTCGACAGGTTGCCCGCGTCGGAGCCGGTGCCGGGCTCGGTGAGACCGAAGCAGCCGAGCGCGTCGCCCGCGGTGAGGCGGGGCAGCCAGTGCCGCTTCTGCTCCTCGCTCCCGTAGGACTGGACCGTCTTGGTGACCAGGCCGAGGGAGACGGAGACGATGCCGCGCACGGACGAGTCGCCGCGCCCCAGCTCCTCGGTGACCAGGCAGTACGCGAGATGGTCGCCGCCCGAGCCGCCGTACTCCTCGTCGATGGTGAGGCCGAGGAACCCGACCTCGCCGAGCTTCTTGACGATGCCGCGGTCCACTTCCTCGGCGCGGTCCCACGCCACCACGTTCGGCGTGATCTCGCGGTCCACGAAGTCCTTGGCGAGCCGACGGACGGCCGTCTGCTCCTCGCTCAGCTCAAGATTCACGGACGACTCCCGGAAGGCCTTTAATTAGCACTGCTAGTTTAATGCGGACAGCCCTACTATGTGCCGCATGGCCCGACCGCGCAAGCCCCTCCTGAGCACCGACCGCATCGTGGACGCGGCCCGCGCCCTCGTCGACGCCGAGGGGCTCGCGGCCGTCTCGACGCGGCGGCTCGCCGCCGAACTCGGAGTGAGCGGGCCCTCCCTCTACAACCACTTCCGCACCAAGGACCAGATCCTGGAGGCGGTCGCCGACTCGGTCAGCGCGCAGGTGGATCTGTCGATGTTCGAGGCGGGCGACCCGCGGGGCTGGCGGGCCGCTCTGCACGACTGGGCCGTCTCCTACCGGGCCGCACTGCGCGAACACCCCAACATCGTCCCCGTCCTCGCCCAGGGGCCCGGGCGACGGCCCGCCGGACTCCGCCTCGCCGACGCCGTGTTCGGGGCGATGGTCGACGCCGGGTGGCCGCCCGCGCAGGCCACGTCCATCGGGGCGCTCATGCGGTACTTCGTGATGGGGTCGGCACTCGGCTCCTTCGCCGGGGGCTTCGTCGACGACGAGACGGCGTACGACCCCGCCGACTACCCCCACCTCGGGCAGGCGCACCTCCTCGCCGAGCACCAGGACGTCGTCGACGACCGGGCCTTCGAGACGGGGCTCGCGGCGCTGCTCGACGGGCTCGGGGTGCAGTACGAAGCCGTCGTCGCGGCCGCGCGCTGACCGCCCGCGTGGGACGCCCTGGCGTCTGCCCGGTTGGTCCTCGTCGGCGAGTGCGCGTGCGTCGTCGCTGGTCGCGCGGTTCCCCGCGCCCCTGGAGGCCTGCGGCTGCGCCGCGCCTCGCCCGACGGGCGTCCGCGCCCCTGAAATGGCGCACGCGGTGCGCGTTTCAGGGGCGCGGGGAACTGCGCGACCAGCCACGACGAGAGCGGCGGGCGAGGGGCGGTCAGAAGATGATCAGGGCCCGGCCGCCCTTGCCCGCGCGCATGTGGTCGAACGCGGTCGGGATGTCGTCCAGGGCGATGCGCTCCGTCACCAGCGCGCCCGGATCCAGCCGCCCCGCACGGATGTGCCGCGCCAGGACCGGCAGGTCGACCGACGGGTCGCAGTTGCCGTAGACGCAGCCGGCGAGGGTGCGGCCCCAGTGGAAGATCTCCAGGGCGTTGAAGGTGACCTGCTGGTCCTTGCCGCCGATGCCGACGACCGTGGTGCGGCCGCCGCGCCGCGTCGATTCCCAGGCCGTGCGGATGGTGACGGCGCGTCCGACGCACTCGACGGCCACGTCGACGCCCTGCTTGCCGGTGAGGCCGCGAATGTCGCGGGCGGTCGTCTCGGAGGCGACCACGTAGTCCGTGGCTCCCGCCTCGCGGGCGAGGCCCTCCTTCTCCGGGGACACGTCCACCGCGATGATCTTCGACGCGCCCGCGATCCGCGCGGCCTGGAGCGTGGCGAGGCCGACCCCGCCGACGCCGAACACCGCGACGGTCTCGCCCTCGCGCACGCGCGCCGAGTGGTGCACGGCGCCGTAGCCGGTGAGGACGGCGCAGCCGAGGAGGGCGGCGTCGGCGAGCGGGACGCCCTCGGGCGCGGGCAGGACGCAGTTGGCGGCGACGACCGTCTCCTCGGCGAACGCGGCGACGTTCAGGCCGGGGTGCAGGTCGGAGCCGTCCGAGGCGCGGCGGGCGTAGACGTTCCCGGCCCCGGCCAGCGCGTTCGCGCACAGCCAGACCTCGCCGAGGGCGCACACGTGACAACTCCCGCAGGACGGCGCCCAGTTGAGGACGACCTCGGCGCCGGGCGCCACGTGGGTGACGCCCTCGCCGACCGCCACGACCGTGCCCGCGCCCTCGTGCCCGAGGACGGCGGGCACCGGTACGCGCATCGTGCCGTCGCTCAGGGACAGGTCGGAGTGGCAGACCCCGGCGGCGGCGAGCTTGACGCGGACCTGGCCGGGGCCCGGCGCGGGCAGGTCGATGTCGGTGATCTCCAGCGGGGAGCCGACGGCGGGCAGGACTGCGGCGCGGACCATGAAGAGATCGTTCTCCTTCGGAAGTTCGGGAGTACGGGACGTTCGGGAGTGCGGGACGTTCGGGGGTTCGACGTGCGGCTACGGGTGAGAGGTCCTGTGGAGAGGGCCTCAGAACTGGAGCGACTTCGTCTGGAGGTACTCCGACAGCCCGTGCGGGCCCAGCTCGCGGCCCACGCCCGACTGCTTGTACCCGCCGAACGGGGCGAGCGGGTTGAACCGGCCGCCGTTGATGTCGACCTGCCCGGTGTCCATGCGCCGCGCGAACGCGACGGCCTCCGACTCGTCGCCCGCCCAGACCGCGCCCGCGAGCCCGTAGACGGTGCCGTTGGCGATCCGTACGGCGTCGTCCTCGTCCTCGTAGCGGAGGAGCGAGACGACCGGGCCGAAGATCTCCTCCTGGGCGATGGCCATGTCGGGGGTGACGTCGGCGAAGACGGTCGGCTGGACGTAGTAGCCCTGTTCGCGCGGTGCCTCGGCGCCGCCCGCCACCACGCGGGCGCCCTGCTCGACGCCCTTCTCGATGTAGCCGCGCACGCGCGCCTGCTGCTTGGCGTTGACGAGCGGGCCGATGCGGTCGCCGTACTTGGCGGCGGCGGCCGCGGCCAGCTCGACGGCCTCGTCGTACTGGGAGGTGTGGACGAGCATCCGGGTCCAGGCGCTGCACGTCTGGCCGGAGTTGCCCATGACGTTGGCCACGCCGACGTTGACCGCTTTGGCGAGGTCGGCCGACGGCAGGATGACGTTGGCGGACTTGCCGCCGAGTTCCAGGGCCACGCGCTTGACGGCGGCGCCCGCGGTCGCGCCGATCTGGCGGCCCACCGCCGTGGAGCCGGTGAAGGAGACCAGGTCGACGTCGGCGTGCTCGGCGAGGGCCTGGCCCGCGACCGCGCCGACGCCGGTGACGAGGTTGAAGACACCCGCCGGGATGCCCGCCTCGTCGACCGCCTCCGCGAAGAGCTGGGCGGTGAGCGGCGTGTCCTCGGCGGGCTTGAGGACGACGGTGCAGCCCGCGGCGAGCGCCGGGGCGACCTTGGCGACGATCTGGTGGAGCGGGTAGTTCCAGGGCGTGATGGCGCCGACGACACCGACCGGCTCGGCGTAGACGGTGGAGTTGCCGATCTTCTCCTCGAACGGGTACGACGCGGCCAGTTCCGCGTACGAGCCCGCGACCATGAGGGGGAGGCCCGCGTGCACGGTCTGCGAGAACTTCAGCGGCGCGCCCAGTTCGGCGGTGACCGTCTCGGCGATCTCGTCCTTGCGGGCGGCGAGCACGTCGCGCAGGGCGGCGAGCTTCGCGGCGCGCTCGGCGGGCGGGGTGGCGGCCCAGCCGGGGAAGGCGGCGCGGGCGGCGCGCACGGCGGTGTCCACGTCCTCGGCGGTCCCCGCGGGGACGTGCCCGATGACCTGCTCGTCGACCGGGTTGACGACGGCGATGGTGTCCCCGCCCGCGGCGGCCCGCCACTCGCCGCCGATGTACATGCCGTCGTGGGCCTTCATGGGCTCTCCTCCTGCTGCGCGCTCTGGCGTTCGCTCTGGCTCCTCGGGGCACCCAAACTAGCGCTGATAGTTTTCCGGCGCCAGAGACGCTTGTCACCCCCCTCCGCTCCCCGGACACCGAGAGCCGCCGCGATCAGCAACAGCCCGCCCAGCATCACGAACGGGGCCGCCGTGCCGACCAGGCCCGCGACGAGCCCGGCCGTGGCGGGCGCCGCGACCTGGCCGAGGCGGTTGCCGGTGAGCCGCAGCGCCAGGGCGGTGGAACGGGCGTCCGGGGGCGCCGCCCGCACGACCGTCGTCATCGACAGCGGCTGGCCGACGCCGAGGCAGAACCCGAGCAGCACCAGCATCACGCCGAGCGCCCAGACGGGGACGGGCAGCGCGATGCCCGCGCAGAGCAGCGCGGCGAGCAGGCAGGTCGTGACGATGAGCGCGGACCGGCCGAGCCAGTCGATGAGCGGCGTCATCACGAGCCGGCACGCGATCGTGGCGCCCGCGCGCAGGCTGAGCAGCACGCCGACGACGGACGGGGCGATCCCCCGGTGCTCGCCGACCACGGGGAGGTAGGCGGTGAGGATGTCGGTCGCGGACAGCACGGCGAGGCTGATGAAGATGCCGCCGGGGACGCCGCGCGTACGCAGGATGCGGTGCACGGGGACCCTCGGCGCCCCGCTCCGCGGCGCCCCGGACCCCGTACGCCGGTGCTCGATGCGCCACAGCGACGTGAGCGCGAGGGCGCAGCCGCCCGCCGCGACGAGCAGGGCGAGCGCGCTGGTGCCCGCCAGGTCCGGGCCGCCGATGAGGGCGCCCGCCGCGACGGGCCCGACGAGCTGGCCGAGCGAGGCGCCGATGGTGAAGTGGCCGAAGTTGCGGTCCTGTGCGTCCGGGGCCGACTGGCGGGCCACGATCGACTGGGCGCCGATGACGAAGCAGAGGTGGCCGAGGCCCATCACCCCGCTCCACGCGGCCATCGCGGTCAGGGAGTGCGCGAGGCCGCTGAGCGCGCAGCCGCCCGAGATCAGGACGACGCCGACGGGCAGCAGCGGGGCGCAGCGGCCGTGGTCCGTGCGCCGCCCGAGCGGGACCGCCGCGAAGAGCGGGAGCAGGGCGTAGACACCGGCGATGACGCCGACGGCCCGCTCGTCGGCGCCGAGGGCGAGCGCCCGGTAGGAGACGGCGGGCCGCGCCATCGACACCGCCGCCTGGGCGCAGCTGAAGGCGATGACGAGGCGCAGCAGCCAGCTCCGGCTCGGGGTCCGGCTCACCGGGTCACACGATCCCGAAGAGCAGGCCCGCGCCGAGGACCACCAGGGCGGTCAGCGCGGCCCATTTGACGGTGAACTTGGTGTGGTCGCCGAACTCGACCTTCGCCATGCCCACGAGCACGTACACGGCGGGCACCAGCGGGCTCGACATGTGCAGCGGCTGGCCGACGAGGGAGGCGCGGGCGATCTCCAGGGTGGAGACGCCGTGCGCGTTCCCGGCCTCGGCGAGGACCGGCACGATGCCGAAGTAGAAGCCGTCGTTCGACATGAAGTACGTGAACGGGATGGACAGCACGCCCGTGACCAGGGCCATGTGCGGGCCCATCCAGTCGGGGATGCCGCCGACGACCCACTCGGCCATGTGGTCGACCATGCCGGTGCCCTGGAGGACGCCGGTGAAGACGGCGGCGGCGAAGACCATCCCGGAGACGTTGAGGACGTTCTCGGCGTGCGCGCCGATCCGCGCCTTCTGGTCCTGCATGTGCGGGAAGTTGACGGAGAGGGCGAGCGCGGCGCCGAGCAGGAAGAGGACCGGGATCGGCAGCAACTCCATGATCATCGCGGTGAGCAGGGCGACGGTGAGGAGCGCGTTGAACCAGTACAGCTTGGGGCGCAGGGTGGGGCGGTGCGGGTCGAGGCCGGTGAAGGTGTCGCCGTCCCCGTCCCCGTCTGCGTGGGAGGGGTCCTCGTACGAGGACGAGGACGCGGGCGAGGACGAGGACGCGGGTGCGTCGGGCTCGCTCCCGCCACCGGCGCCGACCAGCACCTTCTCGTCGGCGGTCTCGACGACCGGCTCGGGCTCCAGGGAGAGGTGGCCGAGCCGCTTGCGCTCGCGGCGCCCGAGAACGTAGGCGAGGAGGAGGACGGCGACCATGCCGACGGCGAGCGCGGGGATCATCGGGACGAAGATGTCACTGGCGTCGACCTTCAGGGCCGTGGCGGCGCGGGCCGTCGGGCCGCCCCAGGGCAGGGTGTTCATGACGCCGTTGGCGGTGGCGGCGACGCCGGTCATCACGATCAGGCTCATCTTCAGGCGCTTGTAGAGCGGGTACATCGCCGAGACGGTGATCATGAAGGTGGTGGAGCCGTCACCGTCCAGGGAGACGATCGCGGCGAGCACGGCGGTGCCGACGACGATGCGGACGGGGTCGGCCTTCGCGAAGCGCAGGATGGCCCGCACGATGGGGTCGAAGAGGCCGACGTCGATCATCACGCCGAAGTAGACGATCGCGAACATCAGCATCGCCGCGGTGGGCGCCAGGTCGCCGATGCCCGCGATCACGTAGTCGCCGAGGTGCGCGCCCTTGCCCACCAGGACGCAGAAGAGCGCGGGGATGAGCACGAGCGCCGCGATCGGCGACACCTTCTTCGCCATGATCAGCACCAGGAAGGTGGCGATCATGGCGAAGCCGAGGATGGTCAGCATGGAGGGGTCCCTAAGGTCTCTGTTCGCCGTTGAACTGCCGCCCGGGGGGTGGCGGTCAGCGAGACGTTAGGGGCGCGACGAACGCGTTAACAAGACGTTGACACGTGAGCAATAAGCGCAAAACTCCAGGTCACGCCGGTGAGAGCGAGGCGGCCTCGACCTCTACGGGGAAGGCGTTGAGCACGGCGGTGCCGGAGAGCGGGTCGAGGAGGCTGCCGTCGAGCAGTTGGTTGACGTTGACGCCGGGGTCCTGGGCGGCGACCCCGAGCCGGGTCCCGGGCCGGTCGTGGCCCCAGCCGTGCGGCAGGCTGACGACGCCGGGCCGCACCGCGTCGGTCACCTCGACCGGCGCCACGACCTCGCCGCCCGCGGCGCGCACGCGCGCGGGCGCACCGTCGCGCAGCCCGATGCGGGCCGCGTCGTCGGGGTGGACGTGGAGGGTGCAGCGGTTGGTGCCGCCGACGAGGGCCGGGATGTTGTGCATCCAGCTGTTGTTGGAGCGCAGATGGCGCCGCCCGACGAGGACGAGCCCGTGGTCCTCGTCCGCGAGGGCGCGGCGCAGGCGCGGCAGGTCGTCGGCGATGGCCTCCGGCAGCAGTTCGACGCGTCCGCTGCGGGTCTTGAGCAGGCCGGGCAGGCGCGGCTCCAGCGGGCCGAGGTCGATGCCGTGGGGGTGGGCGAGCAGGTCGTCGAGGGTGAGGTCGTACGGGCCGAGGCGCAGCATCATGTCGAGGCGGCGCTCGGGGCCGCTGGTCCCGCCGAGTTCGCGGGCGAGCCGCTCCGGGTCGGCACCGAAGCAGGGCGAGTGCGGGGTGGTGACGGCCTTGGCGAGCGCGGCACTGATGACCATGTCGTCCACGGCCTCGGCGGGCGCCCCGTGCTGTCCGCTCGCGGCGAGGACGAGGCGGGCGTGCAGGGTGCACTCGTCGGGCTGTCCGTCCTCCAGGGGGACGGCGGCGCGGGTGTAGCGGACCTGGTTGCGTACGGCGAAGGTGTTGAACGCGAAGTCGAAGTGGGCGCTGCGCGACGGCGGGGGCGGCGGGAGGACGACGTGCGCGTGGCGCGACGTCTCGTTCAGGTACGGGTCGACGCTGACCATGAAGTCGAGCGAGTCGAGCGCCTTGTCGAGGCGGTCGCCGTCGGGTGCGGACAGGACCGGGTTGGCGGCGATGGCGATGACCGCGCGGATCGGGCCCCGGCCCGGGGCGTCGCCCGGCGCCTCGCCCGGGGTGTCGATCTCCTCGGCGAGCGCGGCGAGCGGCAGTTCGCCCTTGGCCTCGGGGTGCCCGGAGACGCGGCTGCGCCAGCGGCCGAGCGCGAAGCCCTTGCCGGGCCCGGCGGGCCGGGGCGCCGGGGCGGTGGCGGAGAGCGGGAAGAGGGCGCCGCCCGGCTTGTCGAGGTTGCCGGTGAGGACGTTCAGGACGTCGACGAGCCAGCTGGCCTCGGTACCGAACGCGACGGTGCTGCTGCCGACCCGGCCGTACACGGCGGCGGTGGGGGCGGCGGCGAGTTCGCGGGCGAGGGTGCGCAGGGTGCCGGCGGGGACGTCGCACCGGGCGGCGACGGCTTCGGGGCTGAACTCCCGCAGCGCGTCGGCCAGTTCACCGACCCCTTCGACGTGCTCCGCGAGGTGCGGGCCCATGTCGACGAGCTTCTCCTCGAAGAGCACGTGGGCGAGCGCGGCGAGGAGCAGGGCGTCCGTGCCGGGCCGGATCGCCACGTGCCGGTCGGCGAGTTTCGCGGTGCGGGTGCGGCGCGGGTCGACGACGGTGAGGGTGCCGCCGCGGGCGCGCAGCGCCTTGAGCTTGCCGGGGAAGTCGGGGGCGGTGCACAGACTCCCGTTGGACTCGACGGGGTTGGCGCCGAGGAGCAGGAGGTGGTCGGTGCGGTCGAGGTCGGGCACCGGGATGGCGTGGGCGTCACCGAAGAGCAGCCCGCTGGAGACGTGCTTGGGCATCTGGTCGACGGTGGAGGCGGTGAAGAGGCTGCGGGTGCGCAGGGCGCCGAGCAGGACGGGCGGGTAGAGGGCGCCGGCCATGGTGTGCACGTTGGGGTTGCCGAGGACGACGCCGACCGAATGCGGCCCGTGCTCCTCGACGACGGGCCGCAGCCCGGCCGCGACGGCGTCGAACGCCTCGTCCCAGTCGGCCTCCTGGAGCCGCCCGTCCTTGCGGACGAGGGGCCGGGTGAGCCGGTCGGGGTCGTCGTCGAGGGCCCCGAAGGAGGCGCCCTTCGGGCAGATGAACCCGGCGCTGAACACGTCGTCGCGGTCGCCGCGGGCGCCGGTGACGCGGGTCCCCTCGATGGTGAGGCTGAGTCCGCACGTCGCTTCGCAGAGCGGGCAGATGCGCAGGGCGGTGCGGGGCATGTCGTCTCCCGGGGCGTTCGCTGAGCGGTTGCCTGGCGTGCGGCGGGTCGAGCATACCGAGCGGTATGGAGAAGGGGGAGTCGGCCGGTGGAAACCGAACACACCGGCTCCGCGCGGGACCGTTCAGTCGAGCACCCGGGCCAGATAGGCCCGCAGCAGCTGCCGGATCTCCTCGATGATCCCCTCGTCCCCCGCCGGATCGAGCCGGAACGCGAGGCGGACCAGGGCGTCCGCGGCCTCCACCGCCACGAGGAAGGCGCGGCGCAGGGCCGCGTCCGGGGTGCGGCCGAGGTGCGGGGCGAGGAGGTCGGTGAGGGTGTCGGCGACCCGGAGGTTGGGGTCGGCGTCGGGGTCGCCGACGGGGATCTGCGTCCCGAAGTCGACGAGGGAGAAGCCGGGCGCCGTGCGCTTCATCGCCAGGTACTCGTCCAGGATGGCGTCCATCGCGCCGCGCCAGTCGTCCGCCGCGATCGCGCCGAGCCGCTCGGCGACGCGCTCGGCGTACCGCTCCAGATTGCGCTCCGCCAGGGCGTCCACCATGGCGCGCTTGTTGCTGAAGAACCGGTAGACCGAGCCGATCGGCACGTCGGCCCGGGTGGCGACGGCCCGGGTGCTCAGGTCGTCGTAGCCCTGCTCGTCGAGGAGTTCGGCACAGGCGTCGAGGATCCGGCTCAGCCGCTCGGCACTGCGCTGCTGGACGGGGGCGCGCCGCAGGGACGTGGGGTGGGACATGCCGGTCAGCCTACGGGGCGCTACGGGGACGGTTCGGCGCCCGAGGCGGTGAGGTCGGCCGTCGCCTCGACGGGCTCCCCCCGACCGCCCAGACCGTGTGGTCGTCGGCGTAGAGGCGGGCGGTCAGATGGTGGGTGCCGCGGGCGAGGCGGGTGGGCGGCAGCCGGTAGGTGGTGGTGCGGAGGCGGGCGAGGGGGCGGCCGTCCAGGGAGAGCCGGGCGTAGCCGCGGCCGCGCACGGCCTCGGCGGGGGTGCCCTCGGGACTGAGGCGGAAGTGGCGTACCCGGATCCGGACGTCCCAGCCGCCCGGCCGCGCGCCGTCCGGCTGGACGACGACGCCGATCTCGGGGATGTCCTCCCCGGATATCTCCCGGTACGGCCTGCCCTCGTCGTCGGTGCGTTCGGCGACGACCTCCCCGGCCGTGCGCGGACCGTCGCCGTCGCTCCCGCACCCGGCGGCGGGCGCCGTCAGCACGGCGCACGCCAGGGCGGTGGCGGCGGCGCGGAGCCACGGCGTCCTGAAGGTGACCGGGATCATGGCCGGGATCATGACCGCGAGAGTAGAGCAGCGCTCACCTTCACGGATCCCCCTCGGGGAGGAGGTCCGGCCGTCCTGAAAGGCCTCTTGCGCGGGTGATCTCCGAATCCTACGGTTGTGCATAGGAATCAGGGACGAGGGAGCGAAGATGAGCCGGGACGCACGCAAAGCGGCCGAGGGTCTGGCCTATCTGTCCGGTTTCGGGAACGAGCACCAGTCGGAGGCGGTACCGGGCGCCCTGCCGCAGGGCCGCAACTCCCCCCAGCGCGCCCCGCTCGGCCTCTACGCGGAGCAGCTCAGCGGCACGGCCTTCACCGAGCCCCGCGCACACAACCGCCGCTCGTGGCTGTACCGCATCCGCCCCTCGGCCGCGCATCCGGAGTTCAGGCGCGTGGACAACGGCACGGTCCGCACCGCCCCCTTCACCGACGCCGTCCCCGACCCCAACCGGCGCCGCTGGAACCCGCTGCCCGCCCCCGCGCCCGGCACGGACTGGCTGTCCGGCCTGTGGACCCTCGGCGGCAACGGCGACGCGACGCAGCGCACCGGCATGGCCGTGCACCTCTACCACGCCAACGCCCCCATGACCGGGCGGGTGTTCAGCGACTCCGACGGCGAACTCCTCATCGTCCCCGAACACGGCGGCCTGCTCCTGCGCACCGAGTTCGGCCTCCTCGCCGCAGAGCCCGGCGAGGTCGCGCTGATCCCGCGCGGGGTCCGCTTCCGCGTCGAACCGCTCGACGACACCGCGCGCGGCTACGTGTGCGAGAACTACGGCGCCCCGTTCCGCCTCCCCGACCTCGGCCCGATCGGCGCCAACGGCCTCGCGAACGCGCGGGACTTCCGGGCCCCGGTCGCGGCCTACGAGGACGACGGGGACGGCGCGGGCCCGGTCGAGGTCGTCAACAAGTTCTGCGGCAACCTCTGGACCGCCACCTACGACCACTCCCCGCTCGACGTCGTCGCCTGGCACGGCAACCACGTCCCGTACGTGTACGACCTGCGCCGCTTCAACGTCCTCGGCACCATCTCCTACGACCACCCCGACCCGTCGATCTTCACGGTGCTCACGTCGCCGTCCGACACCCCCGGCCTCGCCGGCGTCGACTTCGTCGTCTTCGCGCCGCGCTGGCTGGTCGGCGAGGACACGTTCCGGCCGCCCTACTTCCACCGGAACGTCATGAGCGAGTACATGGGCCTGATCGAGGGCGCCTACGACGCGAAGGCCTCCGGCTTCCTTCCGGGCGGGGGGTCGCTGCACAACATGATGTCCGCGCACGGGCCCGACCGGGAGACGTTCGACAAGGCGAGCGCGGCGGAGCTCGTGCCTCAGCGGGTCGACGACGGGCTGGCGTTCATGTTCGAGACGCGGTGGCCGATCACGGCTACGGGGCAGGCGTCCGGTGCGGGGCACTTGCAGCGGGCTTACGACGATGTGTGGCGCGGCCTCGAACGTCACTTCAGGGGGTAGGGGGTGCGCCTCGGCGTCTGCCAGGTGTCGGTCGTGGGGCCGGCCGACGGCGCGTCGTGGCTGGTCGCGCAGTTCCCCGCGCCCCTGAGATGCGCACTTCGTGCGCCATCTCAGGGGCTGATCGGCCCGCGGCCGCGCACGAACCGGAACCCGGCACGCGAAGCGGCATCCGCATTGCACGACCCCGGCCCCGACAGATACGGATAACCCGTGACGTCATTCGCCCCGGACTCGATCGTCCTGAACCGCAAACTCCCGCTCTGGTATCAGGTGTCGCAGTCCTTGCGCGCCTCCATACTGGGCCGCTCCCCCCAGGACCCCCTCCGCCTCCCCACGGAGGAACAGCTCGCGCTGCATTACGGGGTCTCCGTGCTCACGATGCGCCAGGCGCTGAAGGAGCTGGAGGACGAGGGGCTGATCACGCGGCACCGGCGCCGCGGCACGTTCATCGAGCCGACGGCCCAGCAGGGCGCCCCCGTACGGCTGCTCGGCTCGGTCGACGCGATCGTGGCGCAGCAGTCCGGGATGGTGACGGAGGTCCTCGCGCACGGCCCGGCGCCGGTCCCGGTGCAGTACGCGGAGCTGTTCCCGGGGACGGAGTCCGTGGCCACGTACCACCGGCTGCGCTGCGACGAGAAGACGGGCGAGCCGACGAACCACGCCCGCAACTACGTCCGCCCGGACCTCGGCCGCCAGGTCGACGTCGCGGATCTGGCGCGCTGGCCGATGACGAAGGTGCTGCGGGACGTGGTCGGGGCTCGGATCAGCCGGATCACGGACTCGGTGGAGGCCCGCCTCGCGGACCCGGAGACGGCCCGGCTGCTCCGGGTGCCGCTGCTCAGCCCGATCCTGCACTACACGGGCGTCACCTACGACGAGGAGGGCAGGGTCCTCGACGTGGCGGTCATCCACTATCGCGGCGACCGTTTCTCGTTCACGGTGACGCTGGACGCCCACTGACGGGACACGGAGGCCACGTAGCATGCCGGGCGTGACGAACGACGGGCCGCTCACCGACGCCATGCCGCTCGCGGACCTCATGCCGTGGTCCGTGGCGCCCCTGCGCCTGGGCCGGTCCTGGCCGGTCGCCCCGGACGCGGCGTCGCTGAAGGCGCGGTGGGACGCGTTCGTCGCCGCCCCGCGGGAGCGGCGCGAGGCGCTGCTCCAGCCGTCGCGCTCGCGCACCCTGCACATGGCCGCCGCGCAACTGCCGCGGCAGCGCGCGGGGACCGAACCGCTGGCGCGCGCGGAGGGCCCGTGCCCGGACCCGGTCCGCGTGCTGCACGGGCCGTTCGACGAACAGTGGCTCATCCCGGACCAGCGCCTCATCGACGCGGCCCGCCCCGAACTGTGGCGGGTGGCGGACGACCGCCAGCTCTTCCTCGTCGAGCAGGGCTACGTGCCGGACGCGGGCGGCCCCGCGCTCCTTGCCTGTGCCATCCTCCCCGAGGGCCGCTCCCCCGCCGGCCGGCCGGGCCGCATCCGCCCGCTGTACCGGCGCCCGGACGCCACCGAGCCCAACGTCGCCCCCGGCCTGCTCCCCCACCTGTCCGCCCTCTACGGCCACGAGGTGCACCCCGAGTCCTTCCTGGCCTGGTGCCTCGCCACCGCCACCCGGGACGCGAAGGAGGTTCGCGTGCCGCTGCCCGTGGACCCCGAGGTGTGGGCGCGCGGCGTGGAACTCGGCCGCCGCGTCCTGTGGCTGCACCGGCGCGGGGACGGCGCCGACCGCCCCAGGCTCCCCGGCGGGCGCCGCCCGTACGTCCGCGCCCCGCTGCCCCCGCGCCCGACCGAACTCCTCTACGACCGCGAGGAGGAGGCGCTCCTCGTCGGCGACGGCCGTATCTCCCCGGTCCCGGCGGCGGCCTGGGACTTCCACGTCAGCGGCGTCCGCGTCATGGAGCAATGGTTCGCCCGCCGCACGGCACCCGCCGAACCGGGCACGCTGGCGGCCGTCCGCCCGTCGGCCTGGCCCCAGCAGTGGACCTCGGAGCTGCTCGAACTCATCACGGTGCTGGCGCTCCTGGCGGAACTGGCACCACGCCACCAGGACCTGCGCGCGGATCCGGGCCCGCTCCTGGGCCCCTACGACCTCCGCCGAGCCGGCATCCTCCCGGTCCCCCCGGCGACCCGCCGCCCGGCAACGGTCCTGGACCAGCCGGAGGAGGGCCCAGGAGGCCAGTTCGCCTTCCTCTGAGGGAGGCCGCACGAAGTGCGCCTCGCAGGGGCGCGGGGAACCGCGCGCCCAGCCACGACGAGGCGTCGATCGCACGAGGACGGGACCACCCGCCCCGGGGCGCTCACCCGCCCACGAACCCCGCCAGGGTCCGCCGCAACGCCCGTTCGAACACCGCCTCCAGATCGATCGGCCCCGAGTCCTCCGCGAACGCCGCCGCCAGCCGCGGATACCGCCCCGACGCCACCTGACCGCCCAGATAGGCGATCCGCACCGCCTGCTCCTGCTCGGCGCTCCACGGCAGTGACCGCGTCCGTTCGACGCCGGAGATCTCACTGGAGACGTACGTCGTCACCACCCCCGTGACGGCGGCGATCAGCTCCATCTTCGTCCCGTAGGGAAGCTCCAGCGGGTCCAGGCAGCGCAGGCAGTACTCCAGGTACGTCAGCGCGTTGGGGCTGAACCCGTACACCGGCGACATCAGCCGCGGCAGCCATGGATGCCGGTGCATGATCAGCCGCGTCTGCCGGGCGAGCGACAGCACGTCCTCGCGCCAGTCGCCGCTCGGCTCCGGATACGCGTACTCCGCGCTGACCGCGTCGACCATCAGTTCGTACAGGTCCTCCTTGCGCGGCACGTAGTTGTAGAGCGACATCGTGCCCATGCCGAGTTCACCGGCGATCTTCCGCATGGAGACCGCGTCGACGCCCTCCGCGTCGGCCACGCGCACGGCCGCGGCCGCGATGTCGTCCCTGCTGTGCGCGGGACGGGGACCACGGCCGGTGCGCTCGGGGCGCGCCCAGATCACTTCGGGTACGGCCGGTCGGACCGCCATTGATCATCACCTCGCGCACCATCCTAGTTACGTACGGCGTACGTAGTGCGGTACGGTGCACCCATGACTTCTACGTACGCTGTACTTAGTGAAGGTCTGGAGAAGCGGTTCGGGTCGGGAGGCAAGGCGGTGCACGCCGTGCGCGGGCTCGACCTGGCCGTGCGCGAGGGCACGGTGTGCGGCCTGCTCGGGCCGAACGGGGCGGGGAAGACCACGGCGGTCCGGCTGCTCACCACCCTGCTCCGCCCCGACGCGGGCACCGCGCGGGTCGCGGGGCACGACATCGGGCGCGCCCCGGACGCCGTCCGCCGCGGCATCGGCGTCACCGGCCAGTACGCGTCGGTCGACGGGGATCTGACCGGCCGTGAGAACCTGCGCCTGTTCGCGCGGCTGCTGCGCGCGCCCCGGTCGCGGGCGGACGAGCTGATCGAGCGGTACGCGCTCACGGAGGCCGCGGACCGGCCGGCGCGCACGTACTCGGGCGGTATGCGCCGCCGCCTCGACCTCGCGTCGAGCCTGATCACACGGCCCGCCGTGCTCTTCCTCGACGAGCCGACGACCGGGCTCGACCCGCACAGCAGGAACGCGATATGGGACGCGGTCCGCGAACTGGCCCGCGCGGGCACGACCGTCGTCCTGACCACGCAGCACCTGGAGGAGGCCGATCAGCTCGCCGACGAGATCGTGCTCATCGACGAGGGCCGCGCCGCGCACTCCGGCACGCCCGCCGCGCTCAAGGCGCGGATCGGACACTACGCCGAGGTCGTCGTCCCCGCCGACGCGGGCGAGCAGGCGCTGCACGCGGCCGCCGTCGTCCTCGACCAGCTCACCGGCGCCCGGCCCCGCCTGGACGCGGAGAAGCGCACGGTCGGCGCGGTCGTCCTCGACCCGGCCGTCACGCTCCCCCGCGTCGTACGGGAACTCGACGCGTCCGGTGTCCCGTTGATGGACGCCACCCTGCGCCCTCCGACGCTCGACGAGGTGTTCCTGCGCCTCACCCGCACCGCCGGTCCACGGCACACCGAGGAGGTCGCCGCATGAGCACCGCGCTCCTGTACGACGGCACGGCGATGCTCGGCCGCCACCTCCGGCGCGTGCGGCACGCCCCCGCCATCACGGTCATGACGCAGACCATGCCGATCGTGTTCCTGCTGTTCTTCGGGTACGTCTTCGGCAGCGCCCTCGCCATGCCGGGCCCCGACTACCGCGCCTATCTGGTGCCGGGCATGCTCGTGGCGACGGCTGCGGGCGGAATCATGACGGGGATGTTCACGGCGGCGCAGGACACACACCGCGGGGTCATGGACCGGTTCCGCACGCTGCCGATGAGCCGCGCCGCGGTACCGCTCGGGCAGGCCGTCGCCGATCTGCTGACGACCACGGCCGGTCTGGTGCCACTGGTGCTCGTGGGCCTCGCGATGGGGTGGCGGATCGAGGGCGGGGCGGCCGGGGCGGTGGCCGCGTTCGGGCTGCTGCTGCTCTTCCGGTTCGCCACGACCTGGGTCGGCATCCTGCTCGGCCTCGTCTCGCGGAGCGAGGAGGCGGCGGGCCAGTTGGGGAGCGCGACGTTCATGCTGCCGCTGCTGTCGAACGCCTATCTCCCGACCGGCGGGATGCCCTCCTGGGTGCGGGTGCTCGCCGAGTGGAACCCGATCAGCGCGGTCTGCACGGCGATCCGCGACCTGTTCGGCAACGCGCCGGTGCCGGACGGCGCCTCATGGCCGGTGGCGCACCCGGTCGCCGGATCGCTCGGCTGGTGCGCGGCCCTGCTCCTGCTGTGCGTGCCGCTCGCGGTCCGCCGCCACACCCGGGGCGAACGCACGTAGAAGCACAGAGAAGGGCCCGCACCCCGCCTCCTCGCCGGGGCGCCCGCCGCAAGCCGTGGGGATGACGGTCGCGAAGATGCGCAGCGGTACGCCGGAACGGCGCGGAGGTCGGACGCGGGCCCGAGACTGCTGGACGGGCGGCCCGCTAGTGGCCGCCGAACAGCGTGCGGCGCAGGCGCCGCAGTGGTGCGAAGAGCGAGACCCGCCGCACCCGCGCGGCGCTGCCGCCGCGCCTGTGCGCGGTGTCACGCGCGGTGAGCTCACGCATCAGTGTCGTCGCTTCCGCCACCTCACCCTGGGGCACGGCGGGACCGCCGAGCACCGAGAGATGGCGGTCGAGACGCGAACTGGTCGCGCTGCTTCCGCACGTGATCGCAGGCACACGCGGCCTGCTGCGCACTGTTATCTGTTCCATGTCACTCCCCACCCGTACGAGGGCACCCGGCCCGGGCAGGTTAACCCTATCGCCCCATCGGGACACTCGTGTATCCCGGCCGCACGATTCACCTACCCCGTGGAGAGGTTGACGACGCAAAGTCGATTACTCTCCGAATACGACCGAATCCAGGGCGAGTTGGACAAGCGGCGCACTTGTCGGGCGTTCCGAGCCGCCGTCGGGCTTCTCCGTCACAGCCAGTGAAGAAGCGCTCGCCGTCAAGCCGGAGGCCAGGAACGGCGTGTCGGGGCCCCGGTCGGGCGGTACGGCAAGGGATCGCGGGGGTTCCGCGTCCGACATCGGCCAGAGTTGGTGATCTTGTCCACGGGGCGGGGCGGCAGATCCGTGACGGTGATCACCGCCTCGCCGCGCGCCGGTGACACCACGGCGGCGAGCCCGTCGGTCCGCGCCGCGCGGGCGTCCGGCGCGGCGAGAACGTGGGCGATCTCACGTGCCCCGGACCGCTGTGCGTCGAGCCGTTCCTGAGTACGGGTCAGTTCCCCCCGGAGCGGCGGGCTCACGCCGACGCCCCGTCGAGGCAGGCCCTCATGCGCAGGAGCCCGTCGCGCATCCGGGTCTTCACGGTGCCGAGCGGCACGGACAGCCGGCGGGCGACCTCGCGGTAGGTGTAGCCGTCGTAGTAGGCGAGGGTGACGGCCTGGCGCTGGAGGTCGGTGAGGCGGCCGAGGCAGCGGCGCACCCAGTCCCGTTCGAGGCCGCTCTCCACCTCCTCGGCGACCTGGTCGAAGGCGGGGACCTCCGCACGCCGGGCGACGCGCTGCTCGCGCTCGCCCGCGGCGCGGACGCTGCGCACCCGGTCGACGGCCCTGCGGTGGGCCAGGGTGAGGACCCAGGAGAGGGCGCCGCCGCGGGCCGGGTCGTAGCGCGCCGCGGTCCGCCACAGTTCGAGGAGGACCTCCTGGGCGACCTCCTCGGCCTGCGCGGGGTCGCGCAGGACGCGCCGCGCGAGGCCGTAGACCGGCCCCGCCACCTTCTCGTACAGCTCCTCGAAGGCCCGTTCGTCCCCGCGCCCCACGCGGGTGAGCAGTTCATCGGCTGCGTCCGTGACGTCCATCGGTCCCCCATCGGTCCCCTTGCGCGCATTGTGCTGCCGCGAGTGGTTCGGAGACAGGGTTACGCCCGGATGGCCCCCGCCCGAGAGCACGGACCAGCCAGACCGAACCCGCAGACACGATGCCCCCGGCCAGGGGCGCGAGGAACCGCGCGATCAGCCACGACCGGCTCGGTGCCCCGCACCCCGTCCCCGCGCCCCGCGCCCCGCGCGAGCGCCCCGCACTCCCCACCAATCCGCGAAGCGCCCGTCGCCGAATGGCCGTCATGACGCCCGCGCAGCGCGGGCGGTGTGGTGACACCCGAGAGGGGATTCGGACGCGATGACAGCAACTGCCAGGAGTCGACGGGGGGTTCGCCCCCTGGCCGCGCTCGTCGCGGGCGCGCTGGCCGCAGGGGGGCTCGCAGCCGCCGGTGCGACCGTGCTTCAACCAGGACAGGCGCATGCCTCCAGCCACCGGGAGGCCCCGCTGATCTCCGGGGATCCGCTCCACGACAACACGGACGTGTACGCGTTCGTCAGCCCCGACAAGCCGGACACGACGACGCTCGTCGCGAACTGGCTGCCGTTCGAGGAGCCGGCGGGCGGGCCGAACTTCTACCCGTTCGCGGAGAAGTCCCAGCACGACATCCACATCGACAGCGACGGCGACGGGCAGGGCGACCTGCTGTACCGCTGGACGTTCGACACGCAGACCAAGAACGGCGACACGTTCCTCTACAACACGGGCCCGGTCACGAGCCTCGACGACCCGGACCTCAACGTCACGCAGACCTACGACATCGACCTGCTCAGGCTGAAGGACCAGAAGGTCGTCTCCACGTCGAGGATCGCGAACGACGTGCCGGTCGCGCCGTCGAACGTCGGCAAGGCCTCGATGCCGAACTACAAGACCCTGCGCGACCAGGCGGTCCGGCAGACGAAGGGCGGCGGCACCGCGTTCGCCGGGCAGGCCGACGACCCGTTCTTCCTGGATCTGCGCGTCTTCGACCTGCTGTACGGCGGCGACCTGTCCGAGGTCGGCCGGGACACGCTCGCCGGGTACAACGTCAACACGATCGCCCTCCAGGTCCCGACGGCCCAGCTGCGGCAGTCGGAGAAGCAGCCGGTCATCGGCGTCTGGTCGACGACCCAGCGCAAGAACGCCAAGGGCGGCTGGACGCAGGTCTCGCGGCTCGGTTCGCCGCTGGTCAACGAGGTCGTCGTCCCGCAGAAGGACAAGGACAAGTTCAACGCCTCGCACCCGTGGAACGACGCGGACTTCCTGCCGTACGTCACCAAGCCGGAGCTGCCGAAGCTCCTGGAGAAGATCTACGGCCTGAAGGCCCCGGCGGAGCCGCGCGACGACCTCGTGTCGGTGTTCCTGACCGGCGTGAAGGGGCTGACGCGGCCGCCGAACGTCCGGCCCGCCGAGATGCTGCGCCTGAACACCTCGGTCAAGCCGACGGACTCACCGAAGCGGCTGGGCGTGCTCGACGGGGACAACGCCGGGTTCCCGAACGGGCGGCGCCTCACCGACGACGTCGTCGACATCGAACTCCAGGCCGTCGAGGGCGAACTGCTCGGCAACAAGAACGACCTGGGCGACGCGGTGAACACCAACGACCAGGCGTTCGGCTCCGCCTTCCCGTACGTGGCGCTGCCCACGGCCGGGTCGCGCGGCCCGACGGCGAAGAAGGCGGACGGCGGGGACCAGAGCCGCAGCGCGCTGAACGGCGGCGCGGTGAACACGGGCGCGTCCACCGGTTCGTCCGGCGACACCGACGCCGTACTGATCGCGTCGGCCGCGGCCGGTGCGGCGGGCGCCCTGCTCATCGGGCTCGGCCTCGCGTGGTGGCGGACCCGGGGGCGGCGCGGAGGCGCCGCGTAGCCCCTCATGAACGGCGCGGCCCGTGTGAGCCCCCCACGGGCCGCGCCTCCCCTCCGTTCCGGATCAGAAGTCCGATCAGAAATCCGCTCAGAGAAATCCGCTCAGAGAAATCCGCTCAGAAATCCGATCAAGGATCCGATCAAGAAGAGGACCTGCCATGGCTCCGCGCTTCTCAGGACGTACCGCTGTCGCCGCGTGCGCCCTCGCGCTCGCGCTCACGGGGGGCGCGATCGCCGTCGGCGGGAGCGGCGGCGCGCGGGGCCCGGCGCCCGCCGCCGTCGCGCCCGCCGCGCCGCCCCAGGGCCTCGGCACCGGGAAACTCGACGCGGGCGTACGGGCGTTGCAGGCGCACCTGCGGGTCCAGCCGAAGGACCACGCGAGCTGGGCGAACCTCGGCACGGCCTACGTCGAACAGGCCCGTACCCAGGGCGATCCCTCCCGCTACGCGGAGGCGGACCGGGCCCTGGCCCGCTCGCTGCGGCTGCGCCCCGGCGGCAATGACGCCGCGCTCGCGGGCCGCGCCGCACTCGCCGCCGCCCGGCACGACTTCACGGGCGCGCTCCGCGACGCCCGCCGCGCGCTCGCCGTGAACCCGTACAGCGAGCGCGCCCTGTCCACCCGGATCGACGCGCTCGTCGAACTGGGCCGCTACCGGGAGGCGTCCCGCGCCGCGGACGAGGCGGACGCCCGCCGCCCGGGGGTGCCCGTCTTCACGCGTTTCTCGTACGTACGGGAGCTGCGCGGCGACGTGGCGGGGGCCCGGCGCCCGCTGGAGCAGGCGCTGGCCGGGGCGACGGCCCCCGGCGATGTCTCCTACACGGCCACCTCCCTCGGCCAACTGGCGTGGCGGCAAGGCGACTTCGAGGCCGCCCTGCGCCACTGCGGCCGGGCGCTGCGCGCGGACCCGGGCTACGTGGCCGCGCTGGAGTGCCGCGCCAGGGCCCGCGCGGGCCGGGGCGACGAGGCGGGCGCCGTCCGGGACCTGCGGACCGTCGTGGCCCGCTACCCGCTGCCCGGCCCACTGGTCGCGCTCGGCGAGCTGTACGAGGCGCGGGGCGACAAGGCGGCGGCCCGCGAGCAGTACGGCCTGGTCTCGGCCTGGACGAGGCTGGCCCGCGCCAACGGGGTCGACGTCGACCTGGACACCGCCCTTGCCGCCGCGGACCACGGCGACCGGCGGGCCGCGCTGCGAGCGGCCCGCGCCGAGTGGTCCCGCCGCCGCACCGTCCACACGGCCGACGCCCTGGCCTGGGCCCTGCACAGGAACGGCCGCGACACCGAGGCCCTCCGCTACGCCCGCATCGCCACCCGCACCGGCTACCGCGACGCCGCCTTCGCCTACCACCGCGGAGCCGTCGCGCGCGGGGCGGAACGCAAGGAGTGGCTGACCCGGGCGCTGCGCCTGAATCCGGCGTTCTCCCCGGTGGGGGCGGAGGCGGCGCGGGCGTTGCTGCGGGGGGCGTCATGATCCGGGGCGGCCCGGCGCGGATCGCCCGCCGGGCCGTACCCGGTCTCCTTCTCCTCCTCGCTCTCCTCCTCGCTCTGCTCCTCGTCCCGGCTCCCCGGGTCCAGGCGCATCCGCTCGGGAACTTCACCACCAACACGTACGACGGTCTCGTCGCCGGTCCGGGGCGGCTGCGGATCACGCACGTCGAGGATCTCGCCGAGATTCCGGCGACGCAGGTGCGGGGCGCGGTCGAGCGGGCCGGGGTGGGGAAGTGGGCCCGGGAGCGGTGCGCGAAGGCGGTGCGGGGTGCGCACGTCACCGTCGACGGGGCGCGGGCCCCCGTCAGCCTGCGGAGCGGCCGTGCCGCCCACCGGCCCGGTCAGGCCGGGCTGCGGACCCTGCGCGTCGAGTGCGAGGCGACGGCTCCGCTCCCCCGCGACCGCGCGGCCACCGTGGGCTTCCGCGTGCCCGGGCGGGCGGGGCCCGGCTGGCACGAGATCACCGCGCGGGGCGACCGGACCACCCTCGCGCGCAGCAGCGTGCCGCGCACGTCCCTCTCGCACGTACTCACCCGGTACCCCGAGGATTTGCTGAAGTCGCCGCCCAGCGCCACCGCCGCCGAGCTGCGTGTCACGCCCGGGGGCCCCGCCCTGCGCGACGTGGGGCCGGGCGGGCCCGACGCGTCGGGTGTGCTGCCGCGCGGCGCCGACCGGTGGACCAGCGCGCTGACGGGGCTCGTCGCCCGGCACGACCTCACTCCGGGCTTCGCCGCGCTCGCCCTGGCCACCTCCCTCGTGCTCGGCGCCCTGCACGCGCTGGCGCCGGGCCACGGCAAGACGCTGATGGCGGCCACTGCGGCGGCCCGCGGCCGGGCCCGGCTCCGCGACGTCCTGCCGCTCGCCGCGTCGGTCACGGTGACGCACACGCTGGGCGTCGTCGCGCTCGGCGCCCTCGTGATCGGCGGTTCGGCGGCGGCCCCGTCGGTGGTGGCCTGGCTCGGCGTGGCCAGCGGCGTCCTGGTGACGGCCGCGGGCGTGACGCTCGTCCGCAAGGCGTGGCGGAACAGGCCACACCCGCACGGTCACGACCACAACCACGACCACGACCACAGCCACAGTGACGATCACGACCACAGCCACAGCCACAGCCACAGCCACAGCCATGACCATGACCATGACCATGACCACGGTCCCCCCGGGACAGGGCTGCGCGGCGCGCTCTTCCTCGGGTTCGCCGGGGGGCTCGTGCCCAGTCCGTCCGCCGTCGTCGTCCTGGTCGGCGCCGCCGCGCTCGGGCAGGCGTGGTTCGGCGTGCTGCTCGTGCTCGCGTACGGGGCCGGGCTCGCCGTCACCCTGACCGCCGCCGGGTTCGTCGTCGTACGGGCGGGGGCGTTCGCGGCGCGGCGGATCGCGGGGAGCAGGGCGCGGGGGCGGCGGGCGGTGCGGCGGCTCGTGCCGCTGGGGTCGGCCTGCGTCGTCCTGGCGCTCGGCTGCGGATTGGTCTTCAAGGGGCCGCAACCGCGCTCGGTTGAGCTACTTTTGTTCAGACTTGTCTTGCCGCGAATGGGGGCACCCGTGAGTGAGCGTGTGGTCGCGGGGCGGTACCGGCTGATCGACCCGCTCGGCGAAGGCGGCATGGGCACGGTCTGGCGGGCCCGGGACGAGGTCCTCGGCCGTGAGGTCGCGGTCAAGGAGGTACGGGCCCCGGCCGGGCTGCCAACGACCGACGTCGAGCGGATGTACGCCCGTCTGGAGCGAGAGGCGTGGGCCGCCGCCCGCGTCGCGCACCGCAATGTGGTGACGCTGTACGACGTGGCCACGGAGGACCACCGGCCCTGGATCGTCATGGAGCTGGTCCGCGGTGTCTCGCTGGCCGAACAGCTGGACGCCGAGGGCCCGATGGAGCCGGCCCGCGCCGCGCACGTCGGCGCCGAGGTGCTTGCCGCGCTGCGGGCCGCGCACGACGTGGGGGTCCTGCACCGCGACGTGAAGCCCGGCAATGTCCTCCTGTCGAACGACGGCCGGGTCGTGCTCACCGACTTCGGGATCGCCATGGTGGAGGGCACCTCGGCGCTGACGATGACCGGCGAGATCGTCGGCTCCCCCGAATTCCTGGCGCCCGAGCGGGCGTTGGGCCGCGCCCCGGGGCCGGAGTCGGACCTGTGGTCGCTCGGGGTGCTGCTGTACGCGGCGGTCGAGGGGTACTCACCCTTCCGGCAGGACACCCCGCTCAGCACCTTGCGGGCGGTCGTCGACGAGGAGTTGCCGCCGCCGCGCCGGGCGGGCCCGCTCGCCCCGGTCATCCAGGGTCTGCTGCGCAAGGACCCGGCCGAGCGGACCTCCGCGGCGGACGCGGAGCGGGATCTGCGGATCATTGGCGCGGGCGGCAGCCCGTACGGCTATCCGGGTCCGACAGCGGGCATGCCGACGGTGACGGCCGGGCAGCCGGTCACGTCCACCCCTCCGCTGCCCTTCCCGGTGTCGGCGCCGCTCCCGTCCGGCGACGCGGCGACCACGACGACGGTCCCGGACGACGACGCGGGCCGGCGCTCCGCGCGCCGCGCCTCGCTCGCCCTGCTGGCCGGCATCGTCGTCCTGCTCCTCGCGATCGGCGGTCTGACGTACGCGCTGCTCAACCGGGACGACGGCGGCAAGACCGGCGGCTCCGGCTCATCGGGCGGCTCCGGCGGCACCGGCTCCGGCGGGGACAGCACCGCCGGCGGGGGTGGTGCGGGCGGCGGCGGGAGCAGCGACGCACCGGCCCAGTCCGTCCGGGTCGGCGTGAGCGCTCTCCGCGGCAGCTACGCGGGGACGTGCCCGCCGTCCGCCGCGCGGGCGCCCGCCTTCGCGGCGAGGATCACCGTGGGGCGCACCCCGGCGCAGGTCGAGTACCGCTGGGTCACGCGGAGCGGGAGCGCGTCGGAGCCCGGCTGGAAGACGCTGAGCTTCGGCGCGGGCGGCGCGCGCACCCGTACGGTCGACACGACGCAGACGGCGTACGAGGCGGGCGGGACCCTGCACAACCGGATCGGGGTGGAGGTGCGCAGCCCGCGCGCGACGACCTCCAACTATGTGGCGTACTCCGTCACGTGCGGGGTGACGGCCCCGACGACCACGCCGTCGAGGCCGCCGAGTTCGTCGGCGCCGCCGACCCCCTCCACGTCCTCGACACCGTCCACGTCGTCGAGCGGGACCGCCACCGGTTCACCGACGTACTAGCCCCAACTGTCGTCCGGCGCTCACGCGGCGGAGGTCAGCACGGGCAGGTAGCCGCCCGACTGTCCGGCGGCCGTCGGGTGGTAGGACTCGCCGATGTTGGTCCAGTTGACGCTGTGCAGCCACGCGCTGCCCGAGCAGATCTCGTGCCCGGTGAACTTGGTGGCCACGTCGCCGTAGCTGAAGCCGTGGTCGGCGACGCGCTTGGCGATGGTGCTGTTGAGCAGGTCGGCGGCGGAGTTGATGGCCGACCGCTTGGTGTCGGACAGGCCGGCGATGCAGGAGCCGCCGAGCTTGTAGAAGCGGGGGTAGCCGAGCACCACGACGTGGGCGGCGGGCGCCTTGGCCGAGATCGCCGAGTACACCTTGTCGAGGTTGCCGGGGAGGGTGGAGGTCACGTACGAGCGCGCCTGGTTGATGCGGTTGAGGCACACGGACTCGGAGTTGAGGATGCAGGTCGTCATGACGTCGGCGAATCCGGCGTCATTGCCGCCGATGCTGATCGAGACGAGACCGGTGCCGGAGCCGAGCGGGCCGAGCTGACCGGAGAGGACGTCCCCCGTCTTCGCGCCCGAACACGCGGTGAAGTTGAAGCTGGAGGGCGAGTGGGCGGCGGCCCACAGCGCGGGATAGGCCTTGGTGGAGCGCTTGCAGTCGCCGCTGGCGCTGTCGTAGCTGCCGGACCCGACCCCGGAGGAGTACGAGTCACCGAGGGCCACGTAGCCGGTGGCCGCGGCGGTGCCGGAGGCGTGGGCCGCGCCCGCCCCGGTGAGGGCCGCCGCGGTGGCGAAGAGGAACGAGGTCACGTATGCCGCAAGTCGGAAACGTCTCATGGAACCTCCTTTAGCAGGATCTCTGCTGGTAACTGTGGTACCACGCGTCACAGTTACCGGGAAGTACCCCGACCGAGCATTCGCTCAGCGTTCAATTACAGGTGCATGTCACGGAACTGACTTACCCTCACCTCGCGTCTTGACGCCTCTTCGGCGCTGCGCCACATTGAAGTCCGGCATCCGGCGCTTCG
The DNA here is from genome assembly GCF_043523415.1 of Streptomyces sp. SGAir0957. NCBI lineage: Bacteria > Bacillati > Actinomycetota > Actinomycetes > Kitasatosporales > Streptomycetaceae > Streptomyces > Streptomyces sp. SGAir0957. The sequence continues at coordinate 6,578,355 of NZ_CP027293.1, read as the reverse complement.
GGGGGCAAAGTCGCCAATGCACGCCATTCGGATCAAGCGCCCGTCGAGCGGCGCGCCCCGTCTGCTCGCGGGCGCCGCCGTCCTCACCGGGGGCGCGGGCCTTGTCCTGGTCCTCGTGGACGCCCGCTTCCCGCTGCGCGCACCCCTCGCGCTCTGCTACCTCCTCGCCGCGCCCGGCGCCGTGTTCGCCGCCGCGCTGCGCGGCCTTGACCCATGGGCGCGCGGCGCCTTGTCGCTCACCGGCGCGGTCACCGTCGTGGTGCTGGTGGCGCAGGGCATGCTCGCCGTCCGGCACTGGTCGGTCGAGGGCGGGGTGATCGTCGTGGGGGCGCTGAGCGCCCTCGCCTTCATGGGCCGGCACGCGTTCCGGTCGCGGCACCACCCGTAGAGCCCAGCCCCAGCCGTCCCGTTCGCACGTCCACCGTTCGCACGTCCACCGTCCGCACATCCACCGGACGAGAGGGCCAGACCTGTGAGCAGCCCCGCCGCGCGCCCGGCGCCCGCCGCCGTTCCCGGGCCCGCCCGTACGCCCGCCCGCACGCCCGCCCGGTGCGCCGCGCCGCGCGTCAGCGTGGTCGTCCCCGCCATGAACGAGGCACGCAACCTCCCGTACGTCTTCGCCACCCTGCCGGACTGGATCCACGAAGTCGTCCTGGTCGACGGCGATTCGAGCGACGGCACCGTCGAGGTCGCCCGCGCGCTGCGGCCCGGCGTCGTCGTCGTGCCGCAGCCGGGAAAGGGCAAGGGCGACGCGCTGATCACCGGGTTCCGGGCGTGCTCGGGCGACATCATCGTGATGGTCGACGCGGACGGCTCCGCCGACGGCCGGGAGATCGCCTCCTACGTCTCCGCGCTCGTCTCCGGCGCCGACTTCGCCAAGGGCTCGCGGTTCGTGCGGGGCGGCGCCACCGACGACATGACGACGGTCCGCAGGCTCGGCAACCGGGCGCTGTGCGCGGTGGTCAACGCCAAGTTCGGGGCCCGCTACACCGATCTCTGCTACGGGTACAACGCGTTCTGGCGCCGCTGCCTGGACGCGATCGACCTGGACTGCACGGGGTTCGAGGTGGAGACCCTGATGAACATCCGGGTCGTCAAGGCGGGGCTGCGGGTGCGGGAGATCCCGAGCCACGAGCACGTGCGGATCCACGGGGCCAGCAACCTGCGCGCGGTGCGGGACGGGCTGCGGGTCCTGAGGGTGATCCTGAAGGAGCGGCCGAACCGGCGCCCGCCCCGGCTCCGGCCGTTCGCCACACGGCCCGACGCGGCGCGAGGACGGCTGTCTTGACCGGCCACCAGGACGAACAGGCCGGACAGGACGGACAGGACGGACAGGACGGACAGGGCGGACAGGGCGGACAGGGCGGACAGGGCGGACAGGGCGGACAGGCGCCCACGGTGTCCGTCGTCCTCTGCGCCTACACCGAGGACCGCTGGACGGACATCCTCGCGGCGGTCGGCTCCGTCCGGGCGCAGTCGTACCCGGTCCTCGACATCGTCCTCGTCGTCGACCACTGTCCGGCGCTCCTCGACCGGCTGAGCGGGGAGTACGCGCGGACGGCCGGCCTCCGGGTCCTCGCGAACGCGGGGCCGCGCGGGCTCTCCGCCGGGCGCAACACCGGGATCGCCGCCACGTCCGGTGAGATCGTCGCCTTCCTCGACGACGACGCGGTGGCGGAGCGGGACTGGCTGCGCCACCTCGCCGCCGCGTACGCCGACCCGCGCGTGGTGGCGGCCGGCGGCAGGACCGAGCCGGTCTGGGCGTCGGGGCGCAGGCCCGGCTGGTTCCCGGCGGAGTTCGACTGGGTCGTGGGCTGCACCTACCGGGGGCTGCCGCCCGGCACGGCGCGGGTCCGCAACGTGCTGGGCGGCAACGCCTCGTACCGCCGCACCGCCCTGGCGGCGGCGGGCGGCTTCGCCACCGGCATCGGCCGCGACGGCGGCCCGCGCCCGCTCGGCTGCGAGGAGACCGAGCTGTGCGTCCGCCTGGCCCGCGCGCGGCCGGACGCCGTCCTGCTGATCGACGACCGCGCCGTGATCCACCACCGGGTCCCGCCCGCACGGGAACGGTTCGCCTACTTCCGTGCCCGCACCTACGCGGAGGGGCTCTCGAAGGCCCGGCTGACGAGGAGGGTCGGCACGAGGCGCGGGCTCAGCTCCGAACGCGCTTACGTCACGCGGACACTCCCGGCCGCGCTGGCGCGCGCGGCCCGGGACGCCCTCCTGGCCCGCCCGTACGGCGCGGCCCGCGCAGGAGCCCTCGTGACCGGGGTGGTCATGGCGGCGGCCGGTTACGTGCGGGAGAGGGCGGCGGCGTGAGCGCGCCCGCGCGGGGAGCAGGCCGTGCGGCCGTCCCGGTGCTGATGTACCACGCGGTCGCGGACGAGCCGGGCCCCGCGCTCCGGCGCCTGTCGGTGTCGCCCTCGCAGTTCGCCACGCAGATGGAGATCCTCGCCGCGCTCCGCCGCACCCCGTTGACCGTCGCGGAACTCGCCGCGCTCTGGCGCGGGCGCGGCGGGGAGCTGCCCGCGCGGCCCGTGCTCCTCACCTTCGACGACGGGTACGAAGGGGTGCACCGGCACGCCCTGCCCGTGCTCGCCCGGTACGGGTTCCCGGCCACCCTGTTCGTGACGACGGGCTGGCTGCGGGGCCCGTGCGGCGCCGGGGGCGGGCCCGGCCGGATGCTCGACTGGGGGCAGGTGCGGGAACTGGCCGCGCACGGCGTGGAGATCGGCGGCCACAGCCACACGCACCCGCAGCTCGACCAGCTCGGCGCCGCCGCGCTCCACCACGAGGTGCGGCACTGCGCGGAGGTGATCGGGCGCGCACTGGGCGCGCCGCCCGTCTCCTTCGCCCACCCCTACGGGTACTCCGACCGGCGGGTGCGGGAGGCCGTCCGCGCGGCGGGTTTCGCGCAGGCCCTCGCCGTCGGCAACGCACTCGCCCGGCGCCGCCAGGGACCGTACGCCCTGCACCGGCTCACCGTGCGCCGCTCCACCGGGACCGCCGCCTTCGAGCGGCTGGCCGAAGGCCGCGCGATCGGGCCGCACTTCGCCGGGGACAGGGCGCTGACCAAGGCGTACGCCGTGCTCCGCGCCGCCCGGCGAACGGCACGGGCCCGTGACTGACACGGTGACGGGCACCGGCAGCGCCCAGGGGTCGCCGCCCGGTCCCGGGCCGGGGCCGCAGGACGCCCATCTGTTCCGCAACGCCTACGCGCTGATGCTGAACACCGTCGTCTCGGGCGTTCTCGGTGTCGGCTTCTGGCTGGCCGCCGCGCACTCCTACCCGGCGGACGCGGTCGGCCGGGGCTCCGCCGCGATCGCGGCGATGAAGCTCCTCGCCGGACTCACGGCCGTGGCGCTGACCGGCGCCCTGGCCCGGTTCCTGCCCGTCGCGGGCCACGCCACCGGCCGCTTCGTCTTGCGGACGTACGCGGGGAGCGCGGCCGCCGTCTCCCTCGCGGCCCTCGTCTTCCTGCTGACCCTCGACGCCTGGGGGCCCTCCTACCGCTTCCTGCACGGACCGTTGCCGGGCCTCGGGTTCGTCGCCGCTGTCGTCGCCTGGTCGCTCCTCACCTTGCAGGACGGTGTGCTCACCGGGTTGCGCAGCGCGCTGTGGGTGCCGGTCGGCAACGCCGTGTTCTCGGTGGTGAAGCTGGCGTTGCTGGTCGCCTTCGCCGCCGTCCTTCCGGCCACGGGCGTCTTCGTGGCGTGGGCGGCCGCCATCGCCTTCTCGCTGCTGCCCCTGGGCTGGCTGGTCCTGCGGCGGCTCGTGCCCCGGCATGTGGCGGCCACCGAGGGCGGGGCCGGGGCGCCGCCGACCGCGCGCGAGGTGGGCCGCTTCCTGGCGGGCGACTCCACGGGCTCCCTGTTCTCCCTGGCCGTGGTCTTCCTCGTGCCGGTGATCATCGCCTCGCAGGTCTCCTCCGCCGACAACGCCTACTTCTACGTCGCCGCGACCATCGGCGGCACGGTCAACCTCCTCGCCGTCAACATGGGCGCGTCCCTGACCGTCGAGGGCGCGCACGACCCCGCGCTGCTCGCCGCGCACACCCGGGCCGCGCTGCGCCGCATGGCCCGCATCATGCTGCCGGTCTGCGGGCTGCTGCTGCTCCTCGCGCCGTACGTGCTCCGCGTGTTCGGGCGGGACTACGCGGACGCGGCCACCCCGCTGCTGCGCCTGCTCGCCCTCGGCGCGGCGCTGCGCATGCTCATGGAGATCTACTTCGCGGTGCTGCGGGCCCGGAGCAGGACGTCGGGGCTCGCCTGGCTGCAAGGGCTGCTCTGCGTCCTGGTCCTCGGCCTGACGCCGCTGTTCCTGCCCGCGTTCGGGCTGGCCGGGGCGGGCGTCGCCGAGGTCTGCGCGCTCACCGTGGTCCTGGCGATCGCCGCGCCGAAGCTGTGGCGCGTCGTGCGCCCCGCCCCGCCCACGGGTCCGCCCGAGGACGCTCCGCCCGACGGCGACCTCGCCGATCTCGGCCCGCCGCCGAGGGACCGCTCCCGGCCGCGGACCGCCGTCGAAGCGCTGCGCGACGCCGTCGACTCGGCCGCGCTGCGGTTCGTGATCCGGCTCCAGCAGGACGCCCGCGCCAAGGCCCCGGACCCGCTGTACGACGCGGCCGACGTCCCGGTCCCGGCACCGCCGCGACCGGCCGCGCGCCCCACCGTCGTGGCCCTGGCGCTGCTGCTCGTCGCCGCGCTCGGCCTCTACTGGGGCCCGGTCCTCGGCATGGACGACGCGGATCTCGACGCGATGGGCGGGCTCGGCCTCGTCTCGGTCCTGCCCCCGGCCACCCTGATCGGCGCCGCGCTGCTCGTCGTCGTCTTCACGTCGCTGCTGTGGCTCGAATCCCCGCACAGGCCGCTGCTGTTGCTCACGCTGCTCGCCACCGTCGTCTCCCTGCACGCGCTGCCCGCCGTCGTCGAGGACGAGCCCCGGTTCGCGACGGCCTGGCGGCATCTGGGCTTCGTGGACCACATCGACCGCACCGGCACCGCCTCCCCCGGCCTGGACGCGCGCTGGAGCTGGCCCGGCTTCTTCGCCGCCACCGCATTCCTCACCCGGGCCTGCGGCGTCGACGACCCGGTCCAGCTCCTGCGCTGGTGGCCGCCGGCCCTGCAACTCCTCTGTCTCATCCCCATGTTCCTGCTGCTGCGCTCCGTGCGGGCGAACTGGCGGGCCAAGTGGACCGGGCTGTGGATCTTCGTCCTGTGCGGCTGGGTCGGCCAGGACTACTTCTCGCCGCAGGGCTTCACCTACCTGCTGTACCTGATGTTCGTGGCGATCCTGCTCGTCTGGTTCCGGCCGCCGCGCGTGCTGTGGGACAAGCGGCGGCCCGGCGAGACGGAGGTCGAACCGACCGCCCCCCGCCAGCGCGTCGCGCTCGTGGTGCTCCTGCTCGCCCTGTTCGCGGCGACCGTCGCGGCGCACCAGCTCACCCCGTTCATGATGCTGGGCGTCCTGACCGGCCTGGTCCTGGCGGGCCGCTGCGAACTGCCCGGCCTGCCGCTGCTGTGCGCGGTCATCGCTGTCGGCTGGCTCGGCTTCGCCGCCGAGCCGTACTGGGCGGGACACCTGGGCGACCTCTTCGGCGGCGTCGGCGGCATCGGCACAAACATCTCCGCGTCGGTCACGGGCCGTCTCCGGGGCGGCGACCCCGACCACGCCCTCGTCCTCTACGCGCGCGTGCTGCTCGCGGGCGGCGTCCTCACCGGCGCCCTGTACGGCTGGTGGCGCCGCCGCGAGTGGCGGTACCGCGAGCGCTCCCTCCCGGTCCTGGCCTGCGTCCCGTTCCTCGGTCTCGCCCTGCAGTCGTACGGGGGTGAGATGGCGCTCCGCGTCTTCCTGTTCGCCCTCCCCGGCACCGCGCTCCTCGCCGGTCTCGCCCTGTTCCCCCGCGCCGGGCTGACCGTCAAGGAGCGCGAACGGGACCGGATCAGCGTCGCCCCGCTGGCCGCGCTCCTCGCGGGGCTGCTGCTCATGGGCGGCTTCCTGGTGGCCCGCTGGGGCAACGAGCCGTTCGAACGGGTCAGGCCGGGCGAGGTCGCGGCGATGGAGTACGTCTACGCCCATGACGAGCCGGACCCCGTACAGCTGCTGTGGCTGAGCCGCGACCCGGCCGCCGACGTGACGCCGTCGCTGCCGTGGGGCGCCCGCGCCATGGAGCGGGTCACGTACGTGCCGGTGCGCGCGCCGGCCGACCCGGTCCTCGTCGACGGCCTGGTCAGGGCGGTGACCACCGCGGGCCCGCACGCGTACCTGATGGTCAACGACAGCCAGGCCGCGTTCCTCCGCCTCGACGCCGGTTACACGCGCACCTGGCAGGGGCGGCTCCTGCGCCACCTCGACGAACGGCGGGAACTGCGGAAGGTCTACGTCAACGAGGACGTGGCCCTGTACCGGGCGCGGGCGGAGCCGGCCGGTCCGGTCGAGCGGGCCGGTTCGGGCCCGGCCGGGCCGCACATCACCTGGACGCCGTGGACCGTCCTCGGCGCTCTGGCGGCGATCGCGCTGACCCTGCTGCTCGCGGTGCGCGAGGTGGTCCGGGCGGCGCGCCCGCCGAGCGTGCGGCAACTGCGGTGGCTACGGCGCACGTTCCGGTGGGCGCTGGCGCTGCTCGCGGTGGTCGTCCTTGCGCTGGTCCGGCGGTTCCTCACACTGGGCCCGTCCTGACGCCCGCCCGTGTCCGCCTCACCGGCGCAGCCACTTCACCTCGTAGCCCTGCAGCCGGAACATCCGGCCGTCGACCTCGGCGTCGATCGGCCGGTCCAGGGTGTTCACGAGCAGGACCGCCTCGTCGTCGGCGAGGACGCGCACCCGTGCCTCGTCCGCCTTTGCGACGGCCACGCTCCGGAACCTCGTGCCCGGGCCGAACTCCTCCTGGAACCCCGCCACCAGGCCGTACATGGGGAGCGGACCGCCGCCGGAGGCGCGCCCGGTGGGCCGCCACATGCAGCCGGCGCACGAACGGCCGGTCCGGGTCTCGGGGTTCCAGTGGAAGGCGGACGTGACGCCGCCCTTCGCCAGGGCGATCAGACCGGCGGCCTGCACGGCGACGCGGTGCTGCTCGCTCCAGCCCTCCCGGACCCCGTCGGCGCCGGCGGGCTCCACGTAGTACTCGGCCCACCACAGCGGCAGACCGCCGGTCCGTCTCCTGATCCACTCGCTGACGTCGGTGAACTTGTCGGTGGCCGCGAAGGCGTCGGGCCGCGGTTCACCACCGGCCGGGTAGGTGGCGCCGTCGACGACGACGAAGTCCGCGCCCGCCTTGTGCGCGTTCCAGTAGTCGAACGCGTCGACGACCCGCTGGTCCAACCGCCCCCAGGCGCCCTCGGCCCCGTCCGCCGCCCCACCGTCCGTCCGCCCCGGACCGGCACTGTCCATGCCCAGGTACGGACCGCCGACCCGGATGTCCTCGTCGACCTTCTTCAGCGCCCGGTACACGCGGTTGTAGAGCTTCGTGTAACCCTCGTGGTCCCAGCGTCCGCGCTCCTCGTCCCAGAACCCCTTGAACTCGTTCCAGACGATGAAGTGACGGACGAAGGGGTAGTGCCGGGCGATGGCCGCCGCGAGGTCCGCGAAGTCCTGGTAGTGCGCGGGCAGCGGCGCCTTCTCCAGGTTCGCCCGGCTCCAGTCCGTGTTCTCCGCGCCCGGTCTCCCGCCCTTCATCCAGTCGGGCGCGCAGCACAGTGTGATCACGGGGGTCCCGCCGGAGCCGCGGATCAGCTCCATGCGGCTGTCCATCGCGGCGAAGTCGTACCGTCCGGGCGCCGGTTCGGGGTTGCCCGCTCCCCAGCCCATGATCGCCTCGTTCTGCGGCATCGGCCGTGCCCTGAGCAGCCTCTCCACGCGGGCGCGGGCGGCGGGCGCGCCCTCGTCCGCGGAGTGTTCGGTGTGGGTCAGACCCCAGCCGACCCCGGGCCGCCCCGCTACCGGCACCGGCCCGGGTGACGGGCCCCGGGCCGTGTGGTCGCGGCCGGCGAGGGTGGAGAGCAGCGCGAGGGCCACGGCCAGGGCCGCCGCCCCCACGCCGAGCAGAGCGGTGAGCCGCCACCGCCGCGCCCCCTGACCCCCCTCATGGCGTCGCATCAACTCCGAGGGTAATCAGCCGGGTCCGGGCCGCACACCGGAAATCTCCGTGCGATCCGGCCGTCCGTGACGGATCATGGCGCCATGTCCGCGAACCCCTTCGACGCGCTGCCCGTCCGGCTGGGCGTCGACGACAGCGACTCCCCTTCCGATGTCATCGACGCGTTGTTCCTGGGCCGCTTCGCCACGGGCGAGCAGCCCCACTCCCGAGCCACCAACATCGACCGGGTCCGCTCCGGCGTCACCTTGCTGCCGCCGGACGCCCGCGTGCTGCGCTCCGCCCGCGACGACGACCGCAGCGCCACGCTCGCCGACGGCGACGGCTGGACGCTGCTCGTCTCCCGCTGGAACCGGGGCGCGGACGTCACCGTCACGGCGACCAGCGCCGAACTCGCGGAGAAGGTGCTCAGCGACGCCACCGATGGCGCCGCCGACGAACCGGAACCCCAGCCGGAGAACGTGACCATGGGGTTCTGGTACGTCTCGCCCCGGCGCGGCCCGCACCGCACCACCCGGCAGATCTCGGCCGGTACCTGGGAAGAGGTGCGGAGCAACTACACCGAGCCGGTCGCCGAGGCCATGGACCAGCTGATGAAGGTGCGGCCCGAGGACATCGCGGGCCGCCTCCTCCTCCTGCACGGCCCGCCCGGCACGGGCAAGACGTCGGCGCTGCGCACCCTGGCCCGGTCGTGGCAGGACTGGTGCCAGGTCGACTGCGTGCTCGACCCCGAGCGGCTCTTCTCCGACGTGGGCTACCTGATGGACATCGCGATCGGCGAGGACGACGGCACGGCGAAGGGCCGCTGGCGGCTGCTCCTCCTGGAGGACTGCGACGAACTGATCCGCGGCGAGGCCAAGCACACGGCGGGCCAGGCCCTGTCCCGGCTGCTCAACCTGACCGACGGCCTGCTCGGCCAGGGGCGCAACGTGCTCGTGGGCGTCACCACCAACGAGGACCTGGAGCGGCTGCACCCGGCCGTCGTCCGCCCCGGCCGCTGCCTCGCCCGGATCGAGGTCGGCCCGCTGACCCGCCGCGAGGCGACCGGCTGGCTCGGCACCGAGGAAGGCGTCGGCCGCGAGGGCGCGACCCTGGCCGAACTGTTCGCCCTGCGCCGGGGCATCTCCCCGACGTCTGTACCGGACCAGCGCGGCGAGTCGGAGGCAGGACTGTACTTGTAGGCCCGGGGCGGTGCGTGCAGGACTTGTAGGCCCGGGGCGGTGCGTGCAGGTCCGGGCGGTGCTCGTAGGTCCGGGCGCTCTACGCGTACGCGGCGCGCACCGCGTCCCGGGCCGCCGCCAGCGCCGCCTCCTCGGAGAGGCCGAGACGGCGGGCCCGGTCCGCGAAGGTCTGCGCGGCGGCCGAGGCCTCCCGGGCGGCGGCGTCACCGGCGGCGGCGACGAACGTGCCGTTGCGCCCGCGCGTCTCGATCACCCCGTCCGCCTCCAGGGCCCGGTACGCCTTGGCCACCGTGTTCGCGGCGAGCCCGAGCTCCTCGGCGAGGCCCCGCACGGTGGGCAGCTTGTACCCGACGGGCAGCGCCCCCGCCCTGGCCTGCTCGCTGATCTGGGCCCGCACCTGCTCGTAGGGCGCGGCGCTGTCGTCAATGCGGATCTTCAAGGTCACCGCACGATTGTCGCGCAGGCACCGCCCGGCCGCCGGAAAAGGGGAGGCAGCCGGGTGCGGTCGGCCCGTAGCGTGCGGCACATGAGCGCAGTGACTTCTGACGTGGTGCGGGTGAAGCTCGTGAAGGCGGGCCGCACGAAGATCGACTATCCGGCGCGGCTCCTCTCCGACGACGGCGGGCACATCACCGTGCGGGCCGACTGGGCGGGCGATGGCGTCCGCGACTTCGGCTTCGTGCGCTTCGAGCCAGGCGACGTGTTCACCGAGCACTACTGGCGCGACCGCTGGTACGCGATCAAGGAGGTCCGGGCGGGCGACGGCACCCTGAAGGGCTGGTACTGCGACATCACGCGCCCGGCGGTCCGGGAGAGCGGGACCGAGAGCGGGGCCGAGAGCGGGGGCTCGGGCGGGGGCTCGGGCGACATCGTCTCCGTCGACCTCGACCTGGACCTGTGGGTCTCCGCCGACGGCGCCCAGGTGCTCCGCCTCGACGAGGACGAGTTCGCGGCCAGCGGCCTCGCCGAACAGGACCCGGCCGCGGCCGACGCGGCCTCCCGCGCCCTGGACGAGCTGGAACTCCTCGCGCGCAGCGGCGACTTCGCGGCCCTGCTGCGCTGAGCGCCGGTCAGTCGCGCACGGCGACGACCGCGTACCGCTCGTCCCGCACCTGTTTGCCCCACAACAGCGCGTCGGACGACAGCTCCTCGTGCCGTACGCCGGCGCCGCCGACCAACTCCCGTACGAGCCCGAGCAGCCGGTCCGCCGGGATGCCCACCGGACTCAGATCGCCCCACACGCCCTCCACCAGGACGAGCCGCCCCCGCGGCCGGAGCAGCGACACCCAGGTCCGCAGGGCCGCCGCCGGGTCGGGCAGGGCCCACAGCACGTGCCGCGCGAGGACCACGTCGCAGGAACCGGCCGGGACAGGGGGCGACGCGGCGTCCCCGAGCAGGAACCGGGCGTCGTGGGACGCGAATTTTCCGCGGGCGAGATCCAGCATGTTCGCGGCGAAGTCGACCCCGGTCACCCGGTGTCCGCGCTCGGCCGCGAGGAGCGCGAGGGAGCCGGTGCCGCAGCCGAGGTCGAGAAGGTCTCCTGGCTGGTCAGGCAGCCAGTCGGCCATGCGCCGTGCCCAGGCGTCCCGGACCTCGGGAGCGCGCAGACCGTGGTCGGGCTCGTCGTCGAAACCGGCCGCGGCGGCGTCCCACTCGGCATGTCCCAGAGAGTGCGTCATTCCCACATCCTGACAACCGCCACTGACAATTGCGCTTCGATGAGGAATCAGCCGGGAACAGGTCTACAACAGCACGATGTTGGAACTCGTGTAGGTACAGGAGGCACCATGCGCCGAGTGACCATGCACAAACCGACCGGAGCGGGCACCGTGACGCGCCGGCTGCGGGAAGAGGCGGCGGAGACGGTGCGTGAGCGCCCCGAAGTACGCAAGGACGTCCGCAAGACGTGGTGGCCCGACGAGTAGGCGGGCCGGTCACATGCGGCTGAGACGCTTGCGGTAGTGGACGCGGTCGTAGGGCCCGTCGGCGCGGCGCTCCACGACCTCGTACCCGTACCGCGGATAGATCTTCCGGTTCTCCCACATCAACGCGTTGGTGTAGAGCCGTACTTCGGGCAGTCCGAGGGCGCGCGCGTGCTCGTCGACGAAGGCGAGCAGGGCGCGGCCGACCCCTTGCCCGTGGGCGGCGGGGTGGACCGCGACGCTGTCGAGGAAGAGGTGGTCGGGGCGCGCCTCGACGACGACGAGGCCGGTCACCTCCGGGTTTCCTGTCACATGCACGAGGCCCGCCGCGATGTTCGCGGCGTGATCGGCCTCCATCGGTTGCGGCACGACGCCGATCCGGGCGAGGTAGGGGCGGTACGCCGCGTCGGTGACGGCTTTCACGGCCGTCACGTCGGCGGCGGTCGCGCGGCGGATCACGCCGGTCGCCGCATGGTCTGCGCTGGTCATGCCACCTTGTCTACGTCACCGCCCCTGCCCCGCGCCACCAGCTTCTGGGCCAGGGGCCAGGCCACGATGAGCAGGACCACGGCGTACACGGTCACGGAGAAGGGCGTATTGACGAGGCCGTGGACGCTGCCGTCGCTGATCTGGAGGGCGCGGCGCAGCTGTTGTTCGGCGTTGGGGCCGAGGATGACGCCGATGACGGCGGGCAGGACGGGCAGTCCGTAGCGGCGCATGCCGAAGCCGATCAGGCCGATGATCAGCAGGATGACCAGGTCCAGCGGGTCGCCGCCGACCGCGTACGCGCCGACCGCGGCGAAGAAGAGGATGCCCGCGTAGAGGTAGGGGCGCGGGATGCGGAGGAGTTTCGCCCAGACCGGGGCCAGGGGCAGGTTGAGGGCGAGCAGCAGCACCATGCCGACGAAGAGGGACGCGATGAGGCCCCAGACGAGGTCGGGTTCGCGTTCGAAGAGCAGCGGCCCCGGCTGGATGCCGTACTGCTGGAAGGCGGCGAGCATGACGGCGGCGACCGCCGTGGTCGGCAGCCCGAGGGTGAGCATGGAGACGAGGGTGCCGGCCGCCGAGGCGGAGGACGCCGACTCCGGGCCCGCGACGCCCTCGATGGCGCCCTTGCCCCACTCGTCCTTGTGCCGGGAGAGGCGCTTCTCCGTCACGTAGGAGAGGAACGTGGGGATCTCGGCGCCGCCCGCGGGGATCGCGCCGAACGGGAAGCCGATGAGCGGGCCGCGCAGCCAGGACTTCCAGGTGCGGCGCACGTCCGCCTTGCCGAGCCAGGGGCGGCCGACGGGGATGGCCTCGCCGCCGCCGCCGCGGCGCAGGTGCGCGGCGACCCACAGGGCCTCGCCGATGGCGAAGAGGCCGACCGCGACGATGACGACGTCGACCCCGTCGGCGAGCTGCAACGAGCCGAAGGTGAGCCGCTGCTGGCCGGTCATCTGGTCCAGGCCGACGAGGCCGATGGTGAGTCCGATGAGGAGCGAGGCGAGACCGCGCACGCGCGAGGAGCCGAGGACGGAGGTCACCGCGATGAACGCGAGGACCATGATCGCGAAGTAGTCGGGGGCGCCGATGTCGACGGCGAGCGAGGCGACCTTGGGGGCGAGCGCGACGAGCAGGATCGTGCCGATCATGCCGCCCGCGAAGTGCCCGATGGCCGCGGCGGCGAGCGCTTGTGCGCCGCGGCCCGCCTTCGCCATCGGGTTGCCTTCCATGGCGGCGACGACGGCGGCGCTCTCCCCCGGCGTGTTGAGCAGGATCGAGGTCGTCGAGCCGCCGAACATCGCGCCGTAGTAGATGCCCGCGAACATGATGAACGCGCCGGTCGGTTCGAGCCCGTACGTGACCGGCAGGAGCAGGGCGACGGCCATGGCGGGCCCGATGCCGGGCAGGACGCCGATGGCGGTGCCGAGCAGGACGCCGAGCGCGGCCCACAGCAGGTTGACCGGGGTGAGGGCGGTGCCGAAGCCGTCCATGAGGGAGGTGAGGGCGTTCATGGCGTCACAGCGCTCCCATCAGGGGCCCGCCCGGCAGGGGGACGCCGAGGAGGTTGTCGAAGAGGACGTAGGTGAGGAGGGAGAGGGCGGCGGCGATCAGCGGGTCCCGCTGGGGGTGGCGGCTGCCGAGGGCGTAGGCCGCACCCCAGAAGAGGAGGGCGCCCGCGACGGGGAAGCCGAGCGGCTCGATGAGGACGGCGAAGGCGAGGAAGACCCCGGCGAGGAGGAGCACCGTGCGCCAGTCGGCGGGCTCGGACAGGTCGATGTCCTCGCCGGCCTCGGCCTCGCCGCGCCCGCCCCGCAGGACGTCGACGGCGAGCAGCACGGCGACGAGCAGCAGCCCGCCGCCGACGACGTACGGGACCGTCCTCGGGCCGACGGGTCCGCGCTGGGTCAGGTCGACGTCCATGGTGAGCGCGTCGGTGAGGACGAGGACGCCGAGGGCGAGCAGCAGGACGCAGACGCCGAGTTCGGAGTGGTCGCGCAGCCAGGAGCGCGCGGGCGCCGCCGGTGCGCGGGTCTCGGTGGAGGCCGTCACAGCCCCAGCTCCTTCAGTACGGAGACGACGTTCTCGTCCTGGGCGGTCAGGAAGTCCCCGAAGTCGTCGCCGGTGAGGAACGCGTCGCCCCAGCCGTTCTTCTCCAGCGACTGCTTCCACTCCTTCGAGGCGTGCAACTCGCGCACCAGGGTGGTGAGTTTGGTGCGCTGGGTGTCGGAGAGGCCGGGCGGGGCGACGATGCCGCGCCAGTTGGTGAAGTCGACGTCGTAACCGGACTCCTTGAGCGTCGGCCCGTCGAGGCCCGGGACGCGTTCGGGTCCGGTGACGGCGAGGAGCCGCAGCTCACCGCTCTTGATCTGGTCGAGGTATTCGCCGACGCCCGAGACGCCGAAGGCGACCTTGCTGCCGAGGATGGAGGCGAGGAGTTCGCCGCCGCCGTCGAAGGGGATGTAGTTGACCTTCTTGGGCGCGATCCCGGCGGCCCGCGCCATCAGCATCGGCGCCAGGTGATCGGGCCCGCCGGGCGAGGACCCGCCCCCGACGGGCAGCTTGCCGGGGTTCTTCTTCCACGCCTCGACGAGCTGCTCGATGTCCTTGTACGGGGAGTTCTTCGCGACGACGACGACATCCGCCTCCTCGGTGAGGCGGGCGATGGGGGTCGTGTCGGCGAGGGTCTTCGGGGAGTGGTTCGACCGCGCGGCGCCCACGACCCCCAACCCCATGGACATGGCCAGCTTGCCGTTGCCGTGCTCGCCGACGAGCCGGGTGAGGCCGACGGTGCCGCCCGCGCCGGGCAGGTTGAACACCTCGATGTTGTGGGTGAGTCCGGCGTCCTCGGCGTTCTTGGCGGCGGTGCGCGCCGTGATGTCGTAGCCGCCGCCGGGCGTGTTGGGGACCATGAGGCGCAGGCCGGGGATCTGCGTGCCGGTGTCGGCGCCGCTGCCGGTGGTGAGCAGCGGCGGCCCCACCAGGACGAGAGCCGCGGCCCCGAGCAGGGCGAGGGGTGTGCGCAGGCGCACGGGTGCCACCACCTGTCGAGTACGGGTCGGGTGTGCGGGGGTTGTGAGGTGGCCCACATGTTGCCGTCGCGTTAACGGACTGTCTCTCTTCCGCAAGCAAGGAACGTTGTGGTCCTTGTGGTCGCGCGCCTACCCTGCGCCAGTGACAAAGGCGCTGGTGACCAAGGTGCTGGTGGTGGACGACGACTTCATGGTCGCCAAGCTGCACAGCCGGTACGTGTCCGCCCTCGACGGCTTCGAGGTGGCCGCCGTGGCGCACAGCGGCGCGGAGGCGCTCCGCGCGGCGGAGGCGGCCCGCCCCGATCTGGTGCTGCTCGACGTGTACCTGCCCGACATGGACGGCATCGACGTGCTGCGGGAGCTGCGGGCCGCCGAGGAACGGGATCCGTCACGGGCCCCGGTGGACGCGCTGTTCATCACGGCCGCGCGGGACGCGGAGATCGTCCGGGCGGCGCTGCGGGCGGGTGCGCTGCACTATCTGATCAAGCCGTTCAACCAGGCGGCGCTGCAAGAACAACTGCGGCACGTCGCGTCGGTACGGGCCCGCCTCGACACGCTGGACGAGGCCCGCCAGGAGGACGTCGACCAGATCTTCGGCGCCCGCCCGCCCGGCTCCCGGGAGCTGCCCAAAGGCCTGGCCGCACACACGGCGGACCTGGTGGAACGCACCCTGCGCGCCCACCCCCAGGGCCTCTCGGCCACGGAATGCGCCCAGGAGGCGGGCTCCCTGTCGCGGGTCAGCGCACGCAGGTACCTGGAGTTCTTCACGGAGACGGGGAGAGCGCGGGTGACGCTGAGGTACGGCGGAACGGGCCGCCCGGAGCGCCGGTACACATGGACGGCCTAGGGGCGCGGGGAACGGCGCGAGCAACCACGACGCACCCGCGCCCGCACCCGCACCCGCACCCGCACCCGCACCCGCCAACAAAAAACGATGCGCCTACGGCGCTGAGGCCGCTCTTCCTGAGCACAATCTGAGCCGCGCCTTAAGCGCGCCATAAAGATCAACTCAGACCCCTCGGACGGGCAGATCCGCGCAACATCCCGGGCTAACTTCGCTGTCACGACCCCCCGTTCGAAACCGCCCAGGAGCACTCATGCCCACCCCCCGAAAGCTCGCCGCACTCACCGCCACCGGCATCGCCCCCCTCGCCCTGCTCGCCGTCTCGACCACCCCCGCGGCGGCGCACGGCACGCTCGGCGACCCCGTCAGCCGCGTCGCCGCCTGTTACGCGGAGGGCGCCGAGAGCCCCACGTCGGCGGCGTGCAAGGCGGCGGTCGCCGCGGGCGGCCCGCAGGCCCTGTACGACTGGAACGGCATCCGGGACGGCGCCGCCGGCGGCAAGTCGCAGGAGCGCATCCCGGACGGCAAGCTCTGCTCGGCGAACTCCGAGGAGTTCAAGGGCATGGATCTGGCCCGCGCCGACTGGCCCGCGACGCAGGTCTCGGCGGGCTCGTACACGTTCAAGTACAAGGTGACGGCCCAGCACAAGGGCACGTTCAACCTGTACCTGACGAAGCAGGGCTACGACGCGTCGAAGCCGCTCGCCTGGTCGGACCTGGACCTGGAGCACCCGGTGGCGACGAAGACGGACCCGACGGCCGAGGGCGGCTTCTACACCTTCTCCGGCACGCTGCCCGAGCGCACGGGCCGCCAGCTGATCTACGGCATCTGGCAGCGTTCGGACAGCCCGGAGGCGTTCTACTCCTGCTCGGACGTGACGTACGGCGGCGACTCGGCCTCGTCGGAGGGCGCGGCCCCGGCGCCGTCCGCCCCGACCGACGAGCAGATCGCGGAGGACGCCGACAAGTCGACGGTCGACCACAGCGGCATGGACATGAGCGGCGAGGACGACACGACGGCCCCGCACGAGAGCCACGAGAGCCACGAGGCTCACGAGGCCCACGAGAACCAGGCGGCGGACGAGGCGCAGGAGTCCGCCACCCCGGTGCAGGACGAGCAGCTTGCCGCCCAGGGCAACACCCAGAACCTCGCGGAGACCGGCGGCGACTCCACCACCCCTTACCTCGCGATGGGCGGAGCCGCCGCGCTCGCGCTGGGCGCCACGGGCCTGTTCATCTCGGTGCGCCGCCGCGCGACGCGCTGACCTCACGCCAGGTCACGTCAGGCCAGGCCAGGCCAGGTCACCAGGCGGGCTTGATCGGACCCGCGGGCGCCACGGCCGTCAGCTGCTCGGCCAGCGCCCGCGCCCCGCGCTCCCCGAGCCGCTCCACCCACGGCCGCACCGCCTCGGCCATGGCCTCCTCGGCCGCCCGGGTGCAGGCCCGGCCCCGTTCGGTCAGCACGACGAGCCGGGCCCGCGCGTCGGCCGGGTGGGGGCGGCGCTCGGCGTACCCCTTGCGCACCAGCTCGTCGACGAGTTGCGCGGCGGCCTGCTTGGTGACGCCGAGGTGCGCGGCGAGGTCGGTGGCGGTGGCGTCCCCGGTGGAGAGCCGTACGAAGGCGAACCCGTGGGCGGGCCGCAGCCCCTCGAAACCCTTGGCGACGACGGAGGCGTGGATGCGGTGCGTCAGGTCGCCCGCGGCGGCGAGGAGGGCGACGGACAGGGCCATGGCGTCGGAGTTCTGCACGCGGGTATTGAAACACCCTTGACGAGATGGTCAAGCAGCTTGACTATATGGACAAGCAGCTTGACCACCTGTACGTGTCGAACAAGGAGCAGCCATGCCCGTCGTCCGCGCCGCCGAGCCCGTCGTCCACGAACTGCACGGAACCCGTTTCGTCTCGTACGCCACCCCCGCCACGGGCAGCAAGGAGCTGGCCGCCTGGCGGGCCGAGATCCCGGCGGGCACGAAGGCGCCCGTCCACACCGTCACCCGCGAGGAGATCCTCCACCTCCTGACCGGCGCGCTGCGCCTGACGATCGACGGCGCCGCCCACACTCTCAGCGCCGGGGACACGGCGATCGTGAACCCGGGTGCGACTCTCGGGGTCGAGAACCCGGCGGACGCCCCGGCCACGATGTGGGTGACGACCTCCGTGGGGCTGGAGGCGGAGCTCGCGGACGGTACGCGGATCGCCCCGCCCTGGGCGAACGCCTGAGGTCAGGCGGCCAGGGAGGCGGGGACGATCGCCCCGGGGCCGAACCGGGCCCGTGCCCGGTCGGCCACCGCCTCCAGGGTTCTGGCCCGTTCGTCCACGGGGTCGAAGGTCAGCTGCCGGGTGGCGGCCCCGGCCGGGCCGAGGCCTTCGGCGCGCAGGGCGATCGCGCGCACCCGGGCCCGCTGCAGCCCCAGCGCGTCGTACATCCGGTACGCGGTCCCGGTCAGGGCGACGGAGTGGGCGCTCGGCTCGGCGAGCGTCCGGCCGCGTACGGTCGCGGAGCGGTCGGCGTAGCGCACGGTGAGGGTCAGGGAGCGGCACACCTGGCCCTCGTCCCGCATCCGGGCGCCCAGCTCGTCGGCGGCGGCCAGGAGGGCGCGGCGGTGCCGGTACGGGTCCAACTCGTCGCGCGGGAAGCCGCGTTCGGCGGCGAGGGAGCGCGCGGCGGCGTTCGGGACGACGCGGGTGCGGTCGATGCCGCGCGCCTTGTCGTGCAGGTCGCGTCCGACGCGGGCGGTGGTGAGGCGTTGCAGGGTGGACAGCGGCGCGGCGGCGAGGCGGCCGACGGTGTCGAGCCCGTACTCGCCCAGGGTCCGCGCGGTGGCGGCGCCGACGCCGGGGAGCGCGCCGACCGGCCGGCCGTCGAGGAACTCCCGCGCGTCCCGCACCGCGTACGTCACGCCGGGCGCGGCCTCGCGGGCGGCCATGCGCGCGAGCATCGGGCCGGGACCGGCCCCGATCAGGCACTCCACGCCGTGCAGGGCGACGGCCCTGACCCGGATGACGGAGGCGATCTGCCGGGCACCCCGCCCGAAGTACCGTACGGCGCCGCGCAGATCGACCAGGGCGGTGTCCGGCGGCAGCGCCTCGACGGCCGGGCTGAACGCGGAGAGCAGGCCGAGGAGGCGGGGCAGGGACGTCTCGTCGCCGGGCGGCAGCAGGAACCGTACGCACAGCACACCGCCCGGCCCGTGCTCGGCCGTACTCATCCCGCACTCCCCTGGCTCTGGTGCCACAGCTTGCGCCGCGGGCCCGTGTTCCCGTCACCGGCCGGCTTCAGGTCGGCCCACGGGTTCAGGACGAACCCGTTCGCCATCTGGATCCGCCGGCCGCTCTCGCCCCGCTCCTGGCCGGACTCCGCGCCGGGCGGCGGTTCGGCCATGCGCCGCGCCACCCCGTCGAGCCCCTGCTCGCCGTAGACCTCCGTCAGCTCGGCCATGTTCCACGCCGCTTCGCCCACCACGCTCAGGCTGCGCGGTCCGCGCCGCTGGACCGTGCCCCGTACGAGGAGCAGCCACGAGTGGAAGACGGTGTGCGCGCAGGCGGCGTGGGCGTCGTCGAAGAACGCGAGGTCGACGAGGCCCGTGCCGTCGTCGAGGGTGGAGAAGACGACGCGCTTCCCGGACCGGATCGGCGGGGTCTGGGTGGCCGCCTTCGCCCCGGCGACCAGGACGGTGCTGCCGTGCTCGGCGTCGCGCAGCCGCCGCGCGGAGACGACGCCGAGCTCGTCGAGGAACGTCTGGTAGTCGCCCATGAGATGGCGGGAGGCGTCCATGCCGAGGACGCCGAGTTCGGCGCTCATCCGTTCCGCGTCGCCGAGGTCGGGCAGTCCGGCGGATGCGGTGCGGCGGCCGCCGGTCAGCGGGAGTTGCTCGCCGCGCGCGCCGTGTCCCGAGCGCTGCAGTTCGGCCAGGTGGAGTTGCAGGTCGCGGCGGTTGGCGCCGAACGCGTCGAGGGCGCCGACCTGGGCGAGCCGGCCGGCGAGCGGGCGGCTCGGGCGGGCCCGTTCCCAGAAGTCGAGCAGGGAGGCGTAGGGGCGGCCCGCGGCGATGCGTCCGGCCTCCGCCTCGCTGATGCCGTAGACGTCGGAGAGGGCGAGCCGGATGCCCCACGTCCCCTCGGACTTCCCGTTCCCGGACTCCCCATCCCCGGACTTCCCGTCCCCGGACTCCCCATCCCCGGACTTCCCGTCCCCGGACACCCCGTCCCCGGACTTCCCGTCCCCGGACACCAGTTCGATCTGATGATCGACCGCCGACTTGTTCACGTCCAGTGGAAGCACCGGCACCCCCCGCCGCCGCGCGTCCGCGAGCAGCAGCCGCTTCGGGTACATGCCGGGGTCGTGCGTGAGCAGCCCCGCGTAGAACGCGGCGGGATGATGGGTTTTCAGCCAGGCCGACTGGTAGGTCGGGACGGCGAAGGCCACGGCGTGCGCCTTGCAGAACCCGTACGAGCCGAACGCCTCGACGATGGCCCAGGTCCGCTGGATGGTCTCGGCGTCGTAGCCGCGCACCGCCGCGTGCTGGGCGAACCAGAACTTGATCAGCTCCTGCGACGCGGGGTCGGACAGGCCGCGCCGCACCCGGTCGGCCTCGTCGCGGCCGCAGCCGGTCATGATGTCGACGATCTGGATGATCTGCTCGTGGAAGACGACGACGCCGTACGTCTCGCGCAGCGCCTCCGCCAGGTCGGGGTGCGGATAGCGGGCCGGGGCCCGGCCGTGCCGTGCCTCGATGAACGGGCGCACCATGTCGGCGGCGACGGGTCCCGGCCGGAACAGCGAGATGTCCACGACCAGGTCGTGGAAGGTGGCGGGCTGGAGCCGCCCGACCAGGTCGCGCTGGCCCGGCGACTCGATCTGGAAGCAGCCGAGCGTCTCGGTGGACTGGACGAGCCGGTACGTGTCCGGGTCGGTCCGGGGCAGCGCGTCGAGGTCCACGGACTCACCGGTCGTCCGCTCGATCTCGCCCACGGCGTGCGCCATCGCGGACTGCATCCGCACCCCGAGCACGTCGAGCTTGAGCAGGCCGAGGTCCTCCACGTCCTCCTTGTCGAACTGGGCCATGGGGAAGCCCTCGCCGCTGGTCGGCACGGTCGGCGTACGGGCGAGCAGGGAGGCGTCGGAGAGCAGCACCCCGCACGGGTGCATGGCGACGCCCCGGGGCAGCGCGTCGAGCGCCTCGACGAGGTCCCAGAGACGCGGATGGTCGCCGAACTCCCCCGCGATGTCCCGAAGTTCGGGCAGCTCGGCCATGGCGGTGCGGGCGTCGCGGGCGCGGACGTGCGGGAACGCCTTGGCGATGCGGTCGATGTCGGCGGGGGCCATGGACAGGGCCGCGCCGACGTCCCGGATCGCGTGCCGGACCCGGTAGGTCTCCGGCATCGCGACGGTGGCGACGCGCTCGGGCCCGAACCGGTCGAGGATCGCGCGGTAGACGTCCAGGCGGCGCGCGGACTCCACGTCGACGTCGATGTCGGGCAGGACGGAGCGGCGCTTGGACAGGAAGCGCTCCATGAGCAGGCCGTGCTCGACCGGGTCGGCATTGGCGATGCCGAGCAGGTAGTTGACGAGCGATCCGGCGCCCGAGCCGCGCGCCGCGACCCTGATGCCCATGCCCCGCACGTCGTCGACGACCTGGGCGACGGTGAGGAAGTAGGTGGCGAAGTCGTGGTGGGCGATGATGTCCAGCTCGCGGTGGAGCCGCTCCCAGTACGCGCGGTCGCCCGCGTGGCCGAGGCGGACCATGCCGGCGGTGGCGCGGGAGGCGAGGACGCGCTGGGCGGTGCGCCGCCCGGCGCCCACGAGGTGCGGCTCGGGGAAGCGGACGGAGCCGATGCCGAGGTCGTCCTCGGGGTCGACGCGGCAGGCGGCGGCCGTCCGCTCGGTCTGTTCGAGCAGCCGGCGGGCCGTGGAGCGGTGGAAGCCCGCCGCCTCCACGATCCGCTCGGCCTCGGCCAGCATGGCGGCGGGGTCCTTCAGCCAGCGTTCGCCGCTGTCCAGCTCCTTGGTCGGGTCGATGGGGACGAGGCGGCGCGCGGCGTCCAGGACGTCGGCGACGGGGCCCGCGCCCGGGTCGGCGTAGCGGACGTCGTTGCTCAGGACCGGGCGGACGCCCTGCTCCGCGGCGAAGCCGACGGTGCGGGCGGCCAGCCGGAGCGAGCCGGGTCCGGTGCCCGTCCTGCCGTGGTGGACGGCTTCGAGGCGCAGGGCGTCGCCGTAGACCTCGCGCCAGGGGACGAGCAGCGCCGCCGCGCGGTCGGGGCGTCCGGCGGCGAGGGCACGGCCGACGTCGGAGTCGGGGCCGAGCAGCACGGTGAGGCCGTCGCCGTGGTTGGCGTCCCAGGGCAGGCGGACGTCCTTGGGGTCGTCCCCGGCGTGCGCGGCGGTGATCAGGTGGCAGAGGTCGGCCCAGCCGCGGGCTCCGTCGCGGGCGAGGAAGGTGGCGCGGGGTGCCGACTCGTCGACGAAGGCGCCGCCGCGTACGGGGGCCGGGCGCTTGATGCCCGGCTCGCGGGCGCCCACCGCGAGGTCGGCGCCGAACAGCGGGCGCACCCCGTGCTCGGCGCACGCCTTGGCGAAGCGGACGGTTCCGGCGACGGTGTCCCGGTCGGTGAGGGCGGCGGCGGCCATGCCCCGCTCGGCGGCGCGCTCGGCGAGCCGCTCCGGGTGGGAGGCGCCGTAGCGCACGGAGAACCCCGAGACGGTGTGCAGATGCGTGAAGTCCACCGCACGCACCTCCAGCACACCTCGAGCCGATCGGATCTCACCTCCCCCACCTCCACCATAGACCAACTTTCGAACGCGTGTACGACAGTCGTTCGAGAGGCGGCACCGCCGTGCCGGCCTACGCCCCCGTTCGGCCCACCCCGCCTGCACGACACCGGCCGCCGCCGGAGCGTTGGGGCATGAGGTTCGCCGATGAGTTCAGATCCGCCGTCACCCCGCGCGCCACGCTCCTTGTGATCGGCGTGCTCGCCCTCCAGCTGCTCTTCATCGCCTCCTACGTGGGGGCGCTGCACAATCCGACACCGAAGGACGTGCCGTTCGGCGTCGTCGCCCCGGTGGAGCAGGCGGCACGCCAGGCCGAGCAGCGGATGGCCCGGCTGCCGGGGTCCCCGCTCGACCCCCGCGTGGTCGCCGACGAGAGGACCGCGCGGCGGCAGATCCTCGACCGGAAGATCGACGGCGCCCTGATTCTCGACCCGCGCGGCACCAAGGACACCCTGCTCGTCGCGTCGGGCGGCGGCACCGTCCTGGCCAGTGCCCTGGAGACGATCGCCACGAAGGTCGACGGCGCCGAGCGGCGGACCGTGCAGAAGGTCGACGTGGCGCCCGCCTCGCCCAGCGACTTCGACGGGCTCTCCGCGTTCTACCTCGTCGTCGGCTGGTGCGTCGGCGGCTACCTGTGCGCGTCGATCATGTCGATCAGCGCCGGGTCCAAGGCCGGCAGCCCGCAGCGGGCGGCGATCCGGCTCGGCGCCATGGCGGTCGTCTCGGTCGTCGGGGGCATCGGCGGCTCGTGGATCATCGGCGACTCGATCCTCGGCGCGCTGCCCGGCTCGTTCTGGGGGCTCGCCGGGCTCGGCGCCCTGGTCACCTTCGCGGTCGGCGCGCTCACGCTCGCCCTGGAGGAGCTGACCGGCATCGTCGGCATCGGCCTGGCCGTGCTGCTCGTCGTCATCGCGGGCAACCCGAGCGCGGGCGGCGCCTTCCCGCTGCCGATGCTGCCGCCGTTCTGGCAGGCGATCGGGCCGTGGCTGCCGCCGGGCGCGGGCACCTGGGCGGCGCGCTCGATCGCGTACTTCCACGGCAACGACCTGACGAAGTCGCTGCTCGTCCTCTCCGGCTGGGCGGTGCTCGGCGTCGTGGTGACGCTGGCCGTGTCGGCGCTGCGTCAGCGCAGGCGCGGCGGCGCGCGGAACGGGGTGGGACGGGGCCCGGAGAACGGGTCGACCCACGTGGGTGTCGCGTCGTAGGACCTCCCGCGCCCCGGCAGCACCCGCCCGGGTCGCGCAAAGACCCGCCCCCGCTGGCGGCGGGGGCGGGTCTTGACACTGCTACGCGGGATCAGCCGATCTCCGACCCCGTGGCGGACAGCGCTTCCGGTACGGGCTGGAAGAACGTCTCGCCGCCCGACGTGCAGTCGCCGCTGCCGCCGGAGGTGAGGCCGAGCGCCGTGTCGCCGGCGAAGAGGGAACCGCCGCTGTCGCCCGGCTCGGCGCAGACGTCGGTCTGGATGAGACCGTTGACGATGTCGCCGTTGCCGTAGTTCACGGTGGCGTCCAGGCCGGTCACCGTGCCGTCATGGACCTGGGTCGTGGAGCCGGAGCGGGTCACCTGCTGGCCGACGGTGGCGTCCCCGGCCTGGGTGATCGTCTGCGCGGACCCGTTGTAGAGGTCGACCTCGCTGGGGTGCGGGACGTCGGCGGTGTACTTCACCAGACCGAAGTCGTTGTCCGGGAAGCTGGACTGTTCGTTGGTGCCGATGACCTGGCCGCTGGAGTCGGACCAGGTGGAGATCGACTCGGTGCAGTGGCCCGCCGTGATGAAGTACGGCTGGCCGTCCTTGACCACGTTGAAGCCGAGGGAGCAGCGTCCGCCGCCGCCCGTGATGGCGTCACCACCGGCGATGAACTTGGTGAACTCGCCCTGGGTGCGCTTGAGTTCGGCCTTGGCGCCGAGCCCGTCGACGACCTTGTTCAGCTTCTCCCAGGCCGCGCCCTTGACCGTACGGTCGGCGGTGACGACGACCTTGTTGGTGGCGGGGTCGGTGGCCCACGAGGTGCCGGGGATGGTCGCGTCGCTCTTCAGCGTCGCGCGGGCGCCGTCGAGCGCGGCGAGGGAGTTCTCGACGACTCTGGCCTTGGCGCCGGCGCTCTGGACGGCCTGCGCGGCGTCCTCGTTGAGGACGTTGACGACGAGGTGCTTGGCGTCGGCGTCGTAGTAGCTGCCCGCCGTGTCCGTACCGAGGCTCTTCGCCAGGGACGAAGCGAGATTTCCGGCCTTCGCGACGGAGAGCGTCTGGGGCGCCGGATCCGCCGCTGGGGTGCTGGCGTTCGCAGTCTGGAAGGTGATGCCCGCGGCGACCAGAGCGGCGATTCCCGCCCCGGCCACGGCGACGCGCCGCTTGGGTATGCGTCGGTGCTTCAACTCATGTCCTCCTGTGGGGGGTTCGGAACAGGCCCGATGTGGGGGTGGGCCGTGTTCCGTGAGGCTGACGAGCCCACTATCCCGAGCGTCACAGGGAGCACACAAGGTCGACTTCAGGACGCGCGTACGGGAACTGCCGTGCGCCTTTCGTACCTTGTACGCCCCTGGCGGCCCACGTCGGTCCCCTTTGCAAACACCCTGTGCTCGGGAGGTTCGGCGGAGGGTAAGGTCTGGTCCTGTCCGAAAATCGGTGGTGTAAAAGCGCCCGGCCCGTTGCTTCATGTGGCCCGCGGAGTCTCTTCCTCCGCCACCGGCTCCTGCGCGCGCCGGGCTTTCCCGTCGAGTCCCTCCAAGGCGTCCGGTGCGGACATGTGCCGCACGGCCGCCTCCGCCGCCCGCCCCGCGTCCCCCGGCGTGGCCCGCTCCAGGAAGCGCAGCAGCTCCACCGGGAACGGCAGGACGAGTGTCGAGTTCTTCTCGGCGGCGACCGCCACCACGGTCTGCAGGAGCCGGAGTTGCAGCGCGGCGGGCTGGTCCGACATGACCCCGGCCGCCTCGGCGAGCTTCTTCGACGCCTGGAGTTCGGCGTCGGCGTTGATGACGCGGGCCCGCCGCTCCCGGTCCGCCTCGGCCTGCCGGGCCATCGACCGCTTCATGGTCTCCGGGAGGGACACGTCCTTGATCTCGACGCGGTCGATCTGCACGCCCCAGCCGATGGCCGGGCTGTCGATCATCAGCTCCAGGCCCTGGTTGAGCTTCTCGCGGTTGGAGAGCAGGTCGTCGAGGTCGCTCTTGCCGATGATGGAGCGCAGCGAGGTCTGGGCCATCTGCGAGACGGCGAACCGGTAGTCCTCGACCTGCACCACGGCCTCGGCCGCGTCGACCACCTTGAAGTAGATGACGGCGTCCACCCGCACCGTGACGTTGTCCCGGGTGATGCCGTCCTGTGCGGGCACGGGCATCGTGACGATCTGCATGTTGACCTTGTGGAGCCGGTCCACGAACGGGACGATCATCGTGAACCCGGGTCCGCGCACCGCCGACCTGAGCCGGCCGAGGCGGAACACCACCCCCCGCTCGTACTGGCGCACGACCCGCGCCGCCGCCATCCCGTACACCGCTCCGGCGCAGACCGCGGCCACCCCGGCCGCCACCAATTCCTCGACCATCGCACGGCCCCCCTGGGTCCGAAGTGGGCGCAGCAACGCAGCACTTCGACGGTAACCCCGGCAGGGGGCGGGGCGGGAGAGCCGGGCGGCGAGGAGAAGCGCGGACGAGGAAGCCCCCGCCGGGCCGGACCGGCGGGGGCTTCGCACACTGGCCGTGCTGGGTGTCCGTGCTTGCGCGGGCACGGACGCCGGATGTCGGGGCCGGGACTAGAAGACGTGCATCCCGTAGGCGTTGAGCGCCTCGACGACCGGCTGGAAGAACGTGGTGCCGCCGGAGGAGCAGTTGCCGCTGCCGCCGGAGGTCAGGCCGTAGGCGGTGGTGCCGCCGTACAGCGGGCCGCCGGAGTCGCCGGGCTCGGCGCAGACCGTGGTCTGGATGAGGCCGGAGACGACGTCGCCGCCGCCGTAGTTGACGGTGGCGTTGAGGGCGGTGACCCGGCCGCTGTGGATGCCGGTGGTGGAGCCGCGCCGGGTGACCGTCGTGCCGACGGACGGCGTGGCCGCGTTGGTGATGTCCACGCTGCCGACGGTGCCGGACTTGGTCACCGAGGTGTTGGTGTAGCGCACGAGGCCGTAGTCGTTGCCCGGGAAGCTCGACCCGGCGGTGGTGCCAAGGGTCGTGGTGTGGCCCGAGTTGGACCACCAGGTGCCCGCACCGTCGGTGCAGTGCCCGGCCGTCAGGAAGTAGTCGGCCCCGGCGCTGTTCTTGACGTTGAAGCCGAGCGAGCAGCGCCAGCTACTCGCATAGATGGCGTCGCCGCCGGAGATCAGCTTGTTGAACGTGCCGGGGGTGTGCTTGATCTTGATCGCCCCGGCGGTGTCGCCCGCCTCCTGCTTGATGCGGGATATCTCCGCCTGCGAGACCGACTCGTCGACGGTCACGACGACCTGCTTGGTCGCGGGGTCGACGGCCCACGCCGTACCGGCGATGTCGGCGCTGCGCACCGCGTCGCTGGTCTGCGTGAGTTCGGCGGCGCTGAAGGTCTGCGGGGCGTCGGCGGCGTGCGCGGAGGGTACGGCGAACGCTGCCGCGGCAAGGAAGCCGGTGCCCGCGGCGATCAGCCTGGTCCGTCTCACCGTGCCATTGGGGGTGGTGCGCTTGATCCTCACTGCTCGTTCCTCCCGAGGGGAAGTCGGGGGCCCGCGTGGGGTCGGGGCCCGTGAGGCGCGGCCAGGGCGGGCGTCCGGATTCCGAACACGCCGTGTTCCTGACAAGCGCTTGCCCGGGAGTATTCGGCGATTCAAATGATCGACTCAAGAGCGCCTTTCAGACGTGCACGGGATCTCCGCATGCACGACGGAACGCCCCGACGGCTTCACTCGTACATCCCGTACGCCGCCGGGGCTCGGCTCCTTCGGGGTAGACGGGCTGCGGAGCCCTCAGGTTCCACCGCCCCGGCCGGCCGCCACGGGATGGCCGGAAGTCGGCGCTCCGGATGCGGCGGGGCGCAGACCCAGATGCGCGCGCAGGGTGGTGCCCTCGTACGCCGTGCGGAACACACCCCGCTCCTGGAGGAGCGGCACCACCCGGTCCACGAACGCGTCGAGCCCGCCCGGGGTCAGATGCGGGACGAGGATGAATCCGTCGGCCGCGTCGCCCTGGACGAAGTCGTCGAGGTCGGCGGCGACCGCGTCCGGCGTCCCGATGAACGACTGCCGGCTGCTCGCCTCGATCACCGTCTGCCGGATGGAGAGGCCCTTGGCGCGGGACAGGGCCCGCCACTTCTCGGCGAGGGCGAGCACGTCACCGCGGTGCGTACGCCCCTGCGAGAGCCCGGAGTCGACGACCGGGTCGATGGCGGGCAGCGGCCCGTCCGGGTCGTACGAGGAGAGGTCGACGCCCCAGACCTGTTCCAGGGCGAGGATCGCGTTCTGCGGGGAGACCTGGCGGCGGCGGATCTCGGCGGCCTTCTCCTGCGCCTCGGCGGCGGTGTCGCCGAGCACGACCGTCACCCCGGGCATGATCTTGAGGTCGTCCGGCTCCCGCCCGTACGCCGCGAGCCGCGCCTTCACGTCGGCGTAGAACGCCTGCCCGGCATCCAGGGTGCCGTGCCGGGTGAAGATGACGTCGGCGGTGGACGCGGCGAACTCGCGGCCCTCGGCGGAGTCGCCCGCCTGGATGACGACGGGGTGGCCCTGCGGCGGGCGCGGGACGGAGGGCTCCCCTTCGACGGTGAAGTGCCGCCCCGCGTGCCGGAACGGGCGCCCGGTGCCCGCGTCCCACACCTTCCGCGCCACTTCGACGAACTCGGCGGCGCGGGTGTACCGGTCGGCGCGGTCGAGGTAGCCGCCGCGGCGGAAGTTCTCGCCGGTGAACGCGTCGGAGGAGGTCACCACGTTCCAGGCCGCGCGCCCGCCGCTGAGGTGGTCCAGGGAGGCGAAGCGGCGGGCGGTCTCGTAGGGCTCGTTGAAGGTGGCGTTGACCGTGGCGGCGAGCCCGAGCCGGTCGGTGACGGCGGCGAGCGCGTTGAGGACGGTCAGCGACTCGGGCCTGCCCACCACGTCCAGGTCGTGGATGCGGCCCTTGTGCTCGCGCAGCCGCAGCCCCTCGGCGAGGAAGAAGAAGTCGAAGAGGCCGCGTTCGGCGGTGCGGGCCAGGTGCTCGAAGGAGGCGAAGTCGATCTGCGACCTCGACGCCGGATCGTCCCAGACGGTCGTGTTGTTGACGCCGGGGAAGTGGGCGGCGAGGTGGATCTGTTTGCGGTCACCGCGCGTGCTGCGTGGCAGGGTCATGAGGGGTCTCCCGCGAGGGCGGCGTACTGGCTGGCGGGCCGGGCCAGCCCCAGGTGCTCCCTGAGCGTGCTGCCCGGGTAGAAGGTGCGGAACAGGGCGCGGTGCTGGAGCAGCGGCACCGTCCCGTTGACCAGGCGCTCCAGGTCGCGGCGCGGATCGAGCGGCGTCAGGTGGAAGCCGTCGGCGGCGCCCGCGCGGTGCCAGTCGGTGATGAGGTCGGCGAGGTCGACGGGCCCGCCCCGGTACAGCGGGCCCTCGCTCGTGGGCAGCGGGCCGCCGCCGTGCCCCGGCTGGGCCGCGTACTCGCCGTCGCCGAGGTCGATCCGCAGGGCGGCGAGGACGCGCAGGGTGCCGGGGTCGCGGCCGTGCTCGGCGGCGCGGCGCCGCAGCCCGTCGCGGGCGGCGGCGAGCCGGTCCGGTTCGGCGACGGCGACCAGGGCGACATCGGCGTGCCGGGCGGCGACGTCGTACGCGTACGGCAGGGTCGCGTCGATCACGACGACCGGGTTGCCCTGCGGCGGGCGCGGCACGATGGACGGGCCGCGCACGGAGAACGTACGCCCCTCGAAGTCGACGTGGTGCAGTTTGTCGCGGTCGACGAAGCGGCCGGTGGCGGCGTCCCTGATCTCGGCGCCGTCCTCCCAGCTGTCCCACAGTTTGCGGGCCACGTCGACCACGTCGCCCGCCTCGCGCCACAGGTCCGCGGGGGCGGCGGCGTCCCGGCGCCCGACGAGGCGCGCCTCGTGGTCGCCGGGCGAGACGTCGGGCCGCCAGCCGGCCCGGCCGCGGCTCACCCAGTCGAGCGTGGCGACGGCGGCCTGGACGTGGAAGGGCTCGGTGTGGGTGGTGGTCACGGTCGGCACGAGGCCGACGCGTGAGGTGCGCGGGGCGATCCGGGACAGCACGGAGAGGCTGTCGAGGCCCGGCCCGCCGAAGCCGTCGTGCAGGGTGACGAAGTCGAGGGCGCCGTGCTCGGCGAGGCGGGCGAGCTGCAGATGGGGTCCGGCGTCGAAGGTGCCGGGCAGGTCGACGGCCGCGGCGAGGTGCAGCAGGCCCCGGCCCGGTTGGCTGGTCATGGCTGGTGGACCTTTCGGGAGCGTAAGAGGAGGGAAGGGCTCACGGCTTCGGCAGGCCCTTGGGGTTGATCTCCGACTTGGCGACGGCCTCGCTCGACAGGTCCCACCGCTTGAGGACCCGCCCGTACGAGCCGTCCGCGATCACGTGGTCCAGGGCGGCCGCGTAGGCGTCGACGAGGCCGCTGCCCTTCTTCGTCGTCGCCGCGATCTTGCCCTGCACGAGGTCGCCGCCGCCCGAGATGGTGCCGATGATCTGCGACTGCCCGGCGGAGGCCACGTGGTAGGCGGCGGACGGGTTCGGGCCGAGATAGGCGTCGATACGCCCGGACTGGAGCGCCAGGTAGTAGTCCGTGTCCTTCTGGAAGTACTTGATGGTGACGGGCTTCAGACCGGCCTTCTCGTCCTGCTTGCTCCAGTCGACGAGGATCTTCTCCTGGTTGGTGCCCGAGGTCACGGCGATGGTCTTGCCCGCGACGTCCTTCGGCCCCTTGACCCGCCAGTCCGTGCCCTTCTTCGCCTCGAAGGCGATGTTGTCGAGCCGGTACGTCGCGAAGTCGTACTTCTCCTTGCGCTCCTCGGTGACGGTCACGTTGGAGAACACGGCGTCGAACTTGCCGCTGTCGAGCCCGACAAAGAGGTTCTCCCAACTCACCAGCTCGGACTGGAGCTTGAGGCCGAGCGTGTCCGCGACGAGGGTGGCGATGTCGAGTTCGGAGCCGATCCGCGTCTTGTCGTCGGTGGCGAAGAAGCCGAGCGGTGGCGAGGCGTCGGCGCTGCCGCCGAGCCGCAGCGTGCCCCGCTCGCGAACCGCCTCCGGCACCAGGGCCGCGATCTTGGCGTCCTTCTTGCCCCGGATGCGGTGCTGGTCGGGGCCGATGTTGATGCTGCCGACCTTCTTGGTGCCGCCGCTGCCGGTGGTCGTGGCGGCGTCGCTGTCACCCCCGCAGGCGGCGAGGAGCGGGGAGAGGGCGAGCGCGGCGACGGAGGCGGCGAGGGTGCGGCGGGAAAGCATGGACGTACTCCTAAGTGGTTGCGCGACAAGGGAAAGCGGGGGTTCAGAGGACCTTCGACAGGAACGCCTTCGTGCGGTCCTCGCGCGGCGCGTCCAGTACGTCGCCGGGGGCGCCGCGCTCGACGATGCGGCCCTCGTCCATGAAGACGACGGTGTCGGCGACCTCGCGGGCGAAGCCGATCTCGTGGGTGACGACGATCATCGTGGTGCCCTGGTGCGCCAGGTCCTTGATGACGTCGAGGACCTCGCCGACCAGCTCCGGGTCGAGCGCGGACGTCGGCTCGTCGAACAGGAGCAGCTTCGGCTCCAGGGCGAGCGCGCGGGCGATGGCGACGCGCTGCTGCTGGCCGCCGGAGAGCTGGCGGGGGTAGGCGTCCGCCTTGTCGGCGAGGCCGACGCGGGCGAGGAGGGCGCGCGCGGACTCGACGGCCTGGGCGCGGGGCCGCTTGAGCGCGGCGACGGGCGCCTCGGTGACGTTCTCCAGGACGGTGAGGTGCGGGAAGAGGTTGAAGTTCTGGAAGACGAAGCCGATGTGGGTGCGCTGTTTGAGGACCTCGCGTTCGCGCAGCTCGTACAGCTTGTCGCCGGAGCGGCGGTAGCCGACGAGCGCGCCGTCGACGCTGATCCAGCCGCTGTCGACCTTCTCCAGGTGGTTGATGGTGCGCAGCAGCGTCGACTTGCCGGAGCCGGAGGGGCCGAGCACGACGGTGACCTCGCCGGCCCGCACCTCCAGGTCGATGCCGCGCAGCACTTCGAGGGAGCCGAAGCTCTTGTGGACGGCCTTGATGTCGACCATGGGGGCCGGGGCCTCGGGGGCGGGGGCGCTCATCGGGTCGTGCCTTTCGCGAAGTGGCGCTCCACGTAGTGCTGGAGTACGGAGAGCGCGCTGGTCAGGAGGATGTACCAGGCGGTGGCGACCATGAGGAGCGGCA
Organism: Streptomyces sp. SGAir0957; assembly: GCF_043523415.1. Taxonomy (NCBI): domain Bacteria; kingdom Bacillati; phylum Actinomycetota; class Actinomycetes; order Kitasatosporales; family Streptomycetaceae; genus Streptomyces; species Streptomyces sp. SGAir0957. The sequence continues at coordinate 6,546,731 of NZ_CP027293.1, read as the reverse complement.
CCACGCGGCCGTTGCGGCCGTAGATGACCTGCACCTGGTAGAAGAGTTCGCCGATCGCCATGACGGAGACGATCGAGGTGCCCTTGAAGAGGGAGATGACCTCGTTGGCGGCGTTCGGCAGGATCGAGCGCATCGCCTGCGGCAGCACGATCCGGCGGATCTGGCGCAGGCGCGGGATGCCGAGCGCGGCCGCCGCCTCCAGCTGACCGCTGTCGACGGCGAGGACGCCGCCGCGCACGATCTCCGCCGCGTACGCGGCCTGGTGCAGGGCGAGCCCGAGGACGGCGGCGCTCATCGCGCCGACCAGGCCCATCGTGTCGAAGGAGAAGAAGCCGGGCCCGAAGGGGATGCCGAACTGCAGCTCCTTGTACAGGTAGGCCAGGTTGAACCAGAAGAGGAGCTGCACGATGAGCGGGATCGAGCGGAACGCCCAGATGTAGCCGAACGCCACCGTCTTCAGGAACCGGCTGCGCGAGAGCCGCATGAAGGCCAGCACGATGCCGAGGGCGAAGCCGAGCGCGGTCCCGTAGAAGGTGAGCTGGAGGGTCGTCCAGACGGCCTTGAGGATGACGTCCGCGGTGAAGAACTCCGCGAACACCTCCCACTCCCAGCCCGCGTTGGTGACCAGGCCGTGCGCGAACTGGGCGAGCAGCACGGCGGTCGCGGCGATGGCCACCCAGCGCCAGGGGTGGCGGACGGGGACGACCTTGAGCTGGGCGTAGTCAGGGGGCGACGGTGCCGCCTTTCCCTCGTGCTGGACGGGTGGGTCGCTGGTCAGAGACATAGGGGTACCTCGAAGTGATCAAGAGGAAGGGAGGACGCGGGGCCGCTCAGGCGGCGGTGGCGCGACAGGACAGGCCCCGCAGGAACGCGAGGATGGCGCGCGCCGTGGCGTCGTTCTGCCGGAAGGACGGGCTGTTGGTGCGCGGCCGGGTGAAGCCTCCGGCGCCCCGCGCGTTGGTGTGCGGGCCGAGGGCGAAGCGGCGCGGGTGGGCGCCGCCGTCGCGGTACAGGACGCGTCCGTCGTCCGGGTCGACGGCGAGCAGCCCGGCCGGGGTCGACAGGGCCCCGTCCGCGTGCAGCTCGCGCAGGAGCCGGTCGCGGGTACGGGCGAGCGTGGGCTGCGGAAGGCGGGCCTCGACAAGGGCGCGGGCCTCCACGACATGGCCCGGCACGGTGGCACCGGTCGCCCGGAACACCCCGTCCTCGGCGCTGACCCGCATGTCGGCCCCGACGAACTTCACGACGCCCGCGCGGGACAGCGCGAGCAGCTGGCGAAGACGGGGTCCTGGCGGCCCCGAGGCCAGATAGCTGAAGAAGCCGTGCCACCAGTCGCCGATGTCGCCGAGCCGCATGACCTGCCCGTACACGGAGAGCAGGCCGATGAAGACGGCGAGGTCGGGGCTGTGCGCCGGGTCGTGGTGACGGTCGAGGTCGGCGGTGATGTAGGCGCGAAGGCCGGCCTGGAGATCGTCGTAGGAGGTGTGCCGGACCCCGGCGAGGGGGTGGTCGAGGGCGTCGAGGTCGAGCCGGTCGGCGGGGTCGGGGACGGCGGAGGCGACGAGGGCGTGCAGTTCGGCGCCGAGCGGGGCGGCGGCCGCGTACTTCTCCTCGAAGTCGGTCCAGGCCATGGCGGTGCGCTCGGGGTGCGCGGTGAAGAGGCGGTGGTAGTGCGCGAAGCCGAGTTCCTTGTCGATGAGCGGCCACACGTCGGCGCGGAAGTCGAACCCGTCCGGTCTGGCGAGGAGTGCGTCGATCTGGGCCGGGCCGAGGAAGCGCGGCAGCGGCGGGCGCTCCCCCGCCGCCGCGTCCCAGTCGTAGCCGATCTTCGAGTGGTACGGGACGCCGCGCCGCGAGCCGACGTGGAGGACGGGCTCGCGGCCCGAGGGGATGTACCGGTCCCCTTCGTAGCGCCCGCCGCGCCCCTCGGTGAGCAGCACCATGAGGTCGACGAAGGCGAGCCCGAAGCCGCGTACGAGGACGTCCTGGCCCGGCGCGAGCGCGCTCAGGTCGGAGTCGGCGGTGAAGTCGGGGGGCAGGTGGACGAGCCCGTGCCGCAGGGCGTAGGCGCGCAACTCGCGCTGTCCGTCGTCGAGTTCGGCGTCCAGGTGGCCCTGGGCGAGGAGGACGGTGTCACCGAGCAGCGGCTTGGTGCGGCCCTCCAGCCACACCTGCTGGCGTCCGTCGCGCGGCCCGTCGACCCGCAGGGCGCGCCGCGCGTGGTGGTGGACGACGACGCCCTCGGGCAGCGCGGCGACGGCCTTCTCGTACACCCAGCGCAGGTAGCGGCCCTGGCTGCGCCGGTCGGCGAAGACGCGCCCGTCGAGGCCGGCCCACTCGTGCAGGGCGGGGCCGGGCCGTACAGGGCCGTCGACCTGCACGGTGTCGTCGGTGAACATGGTGACGTCCTGCGCCTGCGAGTTCATCCACAGCAGCGGCGACTGTTCGCGCCGCCAGATGCGTCCGGCGCCCGGCGGGTACGGGTCGACGAGATGCACGTCGAGCGCCAACTCCGCGCCGTCCTCGGCGGTGTTGGCGGCGATGCGCTCCAGGATGCCGGTCGCCCGGGGCCCCGCGCCCACGATCACGAGGGACTGCCGCGCCGCGCTCACCGGGTCGTCCCGCGCGCGTAGTGCCGCTCGATGTAGTACTGGCCGACGCTGAGCAGTGACGTGACGACGACGTACCAGATGGTGGCGACCAGGAGCAGCGGGATGACCTGGTAGGTGCGGTGATAGACGAGCTGCACCGAGTAGAGCAGGTCCTGCACGGCGATGACGCTGACGATCGAGGTGCCCTTGAGGGTGCCGATCAGCATGTTCCCGGCGGGCGGCACGATGGAGCGCATGGCCTGCGGCAGCACGATCCGGCGCCAGCGGCGGGCGCGGCTGAGCCCGAGCGCCTGGGCGGCCTCGATCTGGCCCCGGTCGACGGAGAGGATGCCGCCGCGCACGACCTCGGCGGCGTAGGCGGCCTCGTGCAGGGTGAGCCCGATGATGGCGACGGTGACCGGGCCGAACAGGTCGACGGTCTTCACGCCGAGGAGCGTCGGGTACAGGGCGCCGATGTTGAACCAGAACAGCAGCTGCACCAGGATCGGCATGGACCGGAACAGCCACACGTAGCCCCAACTCACGGCACGCAGCACGGGGTTGGCGGAGAGCCGCATGATGGCGAGCAGCGTGCCGATCGCGAAGCCGAGCGCCATGACGAGCGCGGTCAGCCACAGTGTGAGCCCGAGCCCGCGCAGGACGGACGACGAGGTGAAGTACTCCCCCACCACGTCCCACTGGAACGCCTCGTTGCGCAGGACCGAGCTGACGGCGAGTCCGAGCAGGACGAGGACGAGGGCGGCGGCCACCCACTGTCCGGGGCGGCGGCGCGCAACGATGCGCGGTGCGGCGGAGGCGGCGGCCGGCGGGGCCGAGGGCGGGACTTTGGCGAGGATGTCCGATGACATGAGAAGGCTCCGTGGGACCGGACATCCTGGATGGCCGGCCTGGTCTTGCCTTCGACACCTGCGTGCGCACGGGAATCGGCACCGGAGCCCCTCAGCAGCGGTACCGCCCCTGAGAGTACGGGCCCTTGCGCGCGCTCTGTCAAGGGTGTCCACAGTGTGAGCCGTACGTCTCAAGTGAGTTGACGCCGAAACGGATGCCTGTTCCACTTGGCGCATGCATCCGCAGCAGTGGCTGGTCACGCGCTCCCACATCGACTTCGGTCGAGTGTGGTCCGCATCCTGTTGATGCCCTTCTGACGCCTTCTGTCCGCGTCTGGTCTGCTCTTCCCGCGCTGGTTTCCGCGAGCGCACGACGTCGCCTCCGCATGACCGTGTGAGCGCACGTCCACGTCCTCGCTCTCCGCGCGCGTCGCGCCCCGCACCACCCCTTGTTCACGCGTCCCGGTACGCGCGCTTTCGCGTACCTGCCCGCGCCTTCGCCCTGCCGCGCTCTCCCCTCCCCTCGCGTATCCGTCCGCTGTGCCGTCCTGTCGTGCCGCTGTGCCGTCCTGTCGTGCCGCTGTGCCGTCCTGTCGTGCCGTCATCGAAGGGCAGAACCCCACGCCATGCGCTCCACCTCCCTGACCTCCACCTTCGCGCTGATCACCGTCGCCACGCTGGGCCTCACCGCCTGCGGCTCGGGCGACGGCGGGGGCGGCGCGGAGACCGCCGCCGCCAAGAACGCCGAGATCCCCACGACCGACGTGGTCTCCGGCCTCGCGAGAGATCCCGCGGCGGCGAGACTGCTGCCCGCCGGCGTCCGCGAGAGCGGCAGCCTCAAGATCGCCGTGACCGTCGGCGGCAATCCGCCCAACTCGACGTATCTGCCCGACGGGAAGACGATCGTCGGCCAGGACATCGACTTCGCGAACGCCGTCGCCAAGGTGCTCGGCATCGAGCTCGACCAGGAGGTCGCGAGCTTCGAGGCGATCCTCCCCGCCCTGGGCAGCGGCAAGTACGACCTGGGCACGGGCAACTTCGGCGTCACCGACGAGCGCCGCAGGACGATCGACTTCGTCACCTACATCAATGACGGCCAGGGCTTCGCCGTCCGCAAGGACAGCGACCTGAAGAAGGTCACCGACCTGAAGCAGCTGTGCGGCCTGAACGTGGCGACGGGCGCGGGCACCACCTTCGAAGCGACCCTGGAGGAGAACAAGAAGGCCTGCGCGGACGCGGGCGAGAAGCCGTACGACGTGAAGACGTACTCCGAGCCGAGCGCCGTCTGGTCCTCGCTCCAGCAGGGCCGCTCCGACGTGGTGATGAGCACGATCAACGGCCTGCGGTACGCCGTGAAGCAGCAGGAGGGGCTGAAGTTCCTCAACGAGTTCCACCGCCTGGACGTCGGCTTCGCCTTCAAGAAGGGCACCCCTCTGGCCCCGGCGTTCCAGGCGGCGGTGAACAAGCTGATCGCGGACGGCACCTACGCGAAGATCCTGAAGAAGTGGGGCACGGCCCCGTCCGGCATCGACACGTCCAAGATCTCCCCGCCGGAGATCAAGGACTGACGGCTCCCCCGCGGCGCCCCGCAATCAGAGTCCTGGAGCCCTGAGGGCCCCGCCCGCAGAGCCCTGGAGGCTGGAGGCTGAAGGCTGAAGGCTGAAGGCTGGAGGCGCCGGAGTCCTGGAGCCTAGAGCCCGCAGTCGCAGCAGGAGCAGCACTCGCAGCATTCGCACGCCTCGCAGCACTCGCAGCAGCTGCAGTCGCAACTGCTGCACGCGCCTTCGCGCTTCTTGCGGGACCAGGGCCCCTCGAACTCGTCGGCGCAGCACACCTTGCAGGTGCAGCACAGGCCGATGGCGACGGCGCACCCGGCGAGGAGTCCGCGCTTGCCGGGCTTGTGCGGCTCGTGCCCGCCCCCGCCGCCGGGGCCGCCGAACCAGCCGGGGTCGCCGGGCCCGCCGGGCCCGCCGGGGTGGACCGGCTGCGCCGGCTGTCCGCCGCCGTAGGGGTTGGGGGAGGTGTACGGGCCCTGGCCGGTCGGCGCGTAGGGGCCGCCCGGCGCCCCGGTCGGGACCCAGCCGTCCGGGGTGCCGCCGCCCTGGGGCGTGGAGGCCGTGGCGGCGTGCGGCCCGTGCCCGGTGGCGCACGCGTCCGTTCCGAAGGCCCGGTCGACCGAGCGTCTCAGCTCGTGCGCGAGCAGCAGGTGGGCGAGTTTCCCGTCGGCGAAGTCGACCTCGCGCAGCGTGCGCCGGATGCGGTGCACGGCGTCGTCGGCGAGCTTGCGCGCCTCGACGAGCCCGGTGCCGGTGGCGGTGAGCGGGTTCCAGGCACCGGCGGCGGCGTCGGCGGCGCGGTCCTCGACGGCGTCCAGGAGGTGCGCGAGCCGGCCGAACATGCGGCCCACGGCGGCGAGCGGCTCGGCGTTGTGCGGGCGGCCCGCGAGATGGGCGGTGTGGGCGAACGCGGCGCCGGTCGCGGTCTCGGTCGGCTCGGTCACCTCGGGCACGGCGGTGCCGGGCCCGGCGAGCGCCTCGATCCCGGCCTGCCGTTCGACGGCGTCGACGAGCACGGCCGTGTCGAAGCCGATGGCGGATCCGCCGCGGGCCCCGGCCCTGCCCCAACTCGCGGCGACCTTCTTCGCGGCGGCGGCGACGGGCTTGCGGGCGAACAGGCCGTCCCGGTCCTCGACATGGTCACGGACCTTCGCCGAGGCGAGGACGAGCGAGACGGCGGCGGCCAGGCGGGCACCCTCGCCCCGGGCGACGGAGGCGGTGCGCATACCGCGCAGGGGGCAGGGGCCCGCCTGCCTGCGGCCGTCGCCCGCGGTCGCGGTCCCGGTCTGAGCCTCCGTCAGCACGGAGACGAGCAGACCGTCATAGTTGGTGACGATCCGGGCGAACTGCCCGTGGTCGCGGCGCAGCGCCAGGCAGAGCCCGCACAGGTGCGCCATCCACTGGGTCTTGAGGTCCTCACCGAGCCGATGGCTGCAAGGCCGGACGATTCCGAACAAGACGTCTCCCCCGTACGTCGGATGATGGCCCGTCAACACACGAGAGAGCGGTGTCAACTCGCGCGGACCGGGTACGTCCGATCGTACCGAGCGATCACGACACCCTTTCGTTCACCCGTACGCACCCGAGATCACCCGAACGCCGCGAAGGATCATATTTCATGCTCAGTCAGCACCCTTGACCCGCACGACCCTTGGAAACCTTGGGACAACCCCGTGTTGACTGTGCACCAGTACCGTCACGAAAACCCCGCGCGGCGACTATCCACTTGGCGCGGCATCAGCATCATGGACGACCATAGGGATACGGAACGCAGAGGAACCGCTGTGAGAGGAGGCGTCCATGGGATCGGTGCGTAAGGCAAGTGCCTGGCTTGGCCTCGTCGACGACAACGATGACGAGCGTTACTACGACGACGACTACGACGAGGGGCCCGAGCCCGCCGCCGCGAGCCCGGCCGCCTGGGTGACGGACCCGCGCGTGAAGGTCGCCGCGGAGGAGGCCCAGGAGGAGGGGCGCCGCATCGGCACCGTGACGCCGGACAGCTTCCGGGACGCGCGGCGGATCGGTGAGATGTTCCGTGAGGGCACCCCGGTCATCATGAACCTGACGTCGATGGAGCCGGCCGACGCCAAGCGCGTCGTCGACTTCGCGGCGGGCCTCATCTTCGGTCTGCGCGGCTCCATCGACCGCGTGGCCACCCGGGTCTTCCTCCTCACCCCGGCGGACACCCAGATCGTGTCGGGCCGTGAGTCCCGCACCCAGCCGGATGGTTTCTTCAACCAGAGCTGATCACCGGGGCCGATCAGCGCAGACGCCCACCGGAGCAGCCGAGCCGCCGGTCAGGCGACCGGCGATTCCGCGCGGGGTGCGTGCTCCTGGGCCGCCGGCGTCTCGCAGTCCATGCGGCGCGGGAGCCGAAGCGCCGCGCCCGCGCCGAGAAGCAGCAGCACCGCACTGACCACCAGGGTCACATGCAGGCCGTGCACGAACGAGCCGCGCGCCGCCTCGCGCAGGGCGGACCCCGCCCCGCCCCCGAGCCGCGCGGCGATCTGGTACGCCTCCCCCAGCGAATGCCCGGCCGCCCCGCTCGCCGCCTCCGGGACCCCGTGGACCCGGCCGAGTCCGGGCGCGTACGCCGCGTTCATCACCGAGCCGAGCAGCGCGATGCCCATGCCCGCGCCGAGCTGGTAGGAGGTCTCGCCGATGGCGGCGGCGCCGCCCGCGTCGTCGGCCGGTGCCTCGGTGAGCATCGATTCGTAGGCGCCGAACAGCGTGGACTGGAAGCCGAAGCCGAGCAGGACGAACCCGGCGCCGAGCAGCAACGGCCGGTCGTGCTCGCCCATCAGGCAGAGCAGGAGCACCGCGCAGGCGGTGAGGGTGAAGCCGCAGCTGACCATGGTGCGCGGGCCGAACCGGCGCAGTATCGGGGTGCCGAGGACGCCCGCGATCATCGCCGCGAAGGTCAGCGGCAGCATCCGCAGGCCGGTCTCCAGCGGCGTCATCTCCAGGACGAGCTGCAGATACTGGACCGCGATCAGTTCGAGCCCGACGAGCGCCAGCATCGCGATGACTATGCACCCCACGGACGTGGAGAACGCGGCGCGCGTGAACAGCCGCATGTCGATCAGCGGGTGCTCGCGCCTGCGCTGGCGGCGGACGAAGAGGACGAGGAGCGCGAGGCCCGCGAGGAAGGGCAGGACGGCGCCCGCGTCGAGGAGGTCCCGGTCGATGCCCAGTTCCTTGATGCCGTAGACGACACCGAGGACGCCGAGCGCGGCGAGCAGCGCGCCGAACAGGTCCCAGGGCCCGTCCGACCGCCCCTTGGACTCGGGGACGAGGATCCGGCACAGCGGCAGCATCACCGCCATCAGCGGGATGTTGATGAGGAAGACCGAGCCCCACCAGTAGTGCTCGACGAGGAAGCCGCCGAGGACGGGACCGGTCGCGGCGCCGATCGCGGCGACCGCCGTCCAGACGCCGATGGCGACGGCCCGCTCGCGCCGGTCGGGGAAGACGTCCCGCAGGATCGACAACGTCGCGGGCATGATCATCGCCCCGCCTATGCCGAGCAGGGCGCGGGCCAGTATCAGCACCTGCGCGCTGCCCGCGAGGACGGCGAGGGCGGAGGCCGCGCCGAACAGGGCGTAGCCGAGCAGCAGGATCCGCCGGCGGCCGATGCGGTCGCCGAGGGTGCCGAAGAGGATGAGGAGCGAGGCGCAGATCAGCGGATAGGCGTCGCCGATCCACAGCAGCTCGACGGAGGTGGGCCGCAGGTCCTCGGTGACCGAGGGCAGCGCCACGTAGAGGATGGTCGAGTCGAGGGCGACCAGGAGAAGGCTCATGCACAGGACCACGAGGACGACCCAGCGGTTCGCGCGGCCTCCGAGAGCGGCGAGGCGATGGTGCAGCCGCCCGGCGGCCGTGCTCGTCCCGGACATGTGCGTACCTCCCAGTGAATCCTCGTGTCCGGCGGATCCGCGGGCCGGGGATGCCCGCGGTCTTCGGCTCGGGAGGAGCGGTTCTCCCGGCCCCGCTGCGGAAGGCGAGTGAGCCGTCAGCGTACGCGAGTTCAGGCCACGTACACGTGGCGGACCTCTCATGGAGCCCGTCGGCTCATGTGGCGTGCGCCACTGGGGCGGCGGGGGCGGCGCACGGTGCTCCGGGTGCCGGCGCCGATAATCGGGCCCGTGAACGACGTCGATCAGCACGAGCCTCCCACCCTGCGAAAAGCGCTGCCCGCGCTCCTCGCCTATGCGGGCGTACGCGCGCTCGGCCTGCTCGCGCTCGCCCTGTGGAGCGCGGCCGAGGGCAAGAGCCCGCACACCCTGCTGAGCGCGCGCTGGGACTCGCTCTGGTACACGCGGGTCGCCGGGGACGGGTACGGCTGGTCGGTGACGCTGCCGGACGGCAGTGTCCACTCCAATCTGGCGTTCTTCCCGCTCCTGCCCTGGCTGGAACGTGCCGGGGCCGCGATCAGCCCCCTCTCCCCCGCCGACGCGGGCCTGGCGGTGAGCTGGCTCGCCTCGCTCGCGGCGGCCTGGGGGATCTTCGCGGTCGGCGCGCATCTGTACGGGCGCCGGGCCGGCGTCTGCCTCGCGGTCCTGTGGGGCGCGCTGCCGGTGGGGATCGTCGCGTCGATGGCGTACAGCGAGGCCCTGTTCACCGCGCTCGCGGCCTGGGGACTCTACGCGGTCCTGCGACAGCACTGGGTGAGCGCGGGTCTGCTCGCCTCCCTCGCCGGTCTGACCAGGCCGATCGGCGCGGCCGTCGTGGCGGCGGTGTGGGCGGCGGGCGCGCTGCGGGTCGCGCGCGAGCGCCGCGCGTCGTGGCGGATGGTCCTCGGCGTGCTCCTCGCCCCGGTGGGCGCGGCGGCGTATGTGCTGTGGGTGGGGCACCGCACGGGCGGCGGCCTGTTCGGCTACCTCGACGTGCAGGGGCAGTGGGGCAACGGGTTCGACGGGGGCGCCGCCTTCGCCCGCTTCGTCGCCGGGAAGTTCACGTCACCGCTGGGCGCGCTCGCCGGAATCGGCCTGATCGTCGCAGTGGCCCTGGTGATCCGGCTGTACGTGGCAGGGGTGCGGCAGAGCCAGCCGGTGCCGCTGCTCGTCTACACGGGTCTCGTCGTGCTGCTTGCCCTGTGTGCTTCGGGGTACTTCGGATCGAAGCCGCGTCTGCTGCTGCCCGCGTTCCCGCTGCTCCTGCCGGTCGCGGTGGCCCTGGCCCGGTGGCGTACCAGCAGGTCGGCGTGGTTGCTCGGCGGGCTCGCGCTGGTCTCGGCGGTCTACGGCGCGTTCTGGCTGAACGGGTCGGGCCCGCCCTGACCGGCCCCGGGGCAGCCGCGACCGGGCCCGGCCGACCTTGATCGACTTCGACGGGCCGGATGAGCGGACGGAGAATTCCGTGCCAGCACGGGGTGAACACATTCATCAGCGCGCGACAAGGAGATCCGGAAAACGGTCGCCGCATTCCCGTGGACCTTTCGCTCCCGTTTCCGCATTACCGGGGATAAAGGGGTCCCTGAGATCAATCCCACATCACATCGTCATCACAAAGCCACTGTTTCGTCCTGGTCGGCAGCGCGCCCGCTGTAGCGTCGATTGGGTGCGTACCGAACGAAACCTGACCCGCCGCCTCGAGCGGGTCTTCGCGAGACTCGACCGTGAGCCCGAACGGCCGGGCAACCTGGTCATGCCCAGGATGAGCCGGCACCGCGTCGTCCTCCTCGGCCTGACCCTCGCCTTCTACCTCGCGATCGTGGTCGCCGTCCTGGCCACGACGTGGCTGGTCGCCTTCGACTGGCAGGTCATGTTCTTCCGGCCCTACCAGCAGTGGCCGGAGATCCACGCCTTCCTGGACTACTGGGTCGTCCTCGGCCAGCGCGGCCCGACCGCCGTCATGGTGATGGCGTGGCTCGGCTGGCGCGCCTGGCGGCAGCACACCCTGCGCCCGCTCCTGATGTTCGGTGCCGCGCTGCTGCTGCTCAACGCCACGGTGGGCGCCGCCAAGTACGGCATGGGCCGCGCGGGCCCGCACTACGCCACCGTCATCGGCTCGAACGAGATGTGGAAGAACGGCGATATATTTCCTTCGGGACACACCGCGAACGCGGTGGTGACCTGGGGGATCCTGGCCTATCTGGCCTCCACGCCGCGCGCCCGCCGCTGGCTCTCCGCGCTCTCCGCGGTCATCTCCCTGAGCGTCGGCCTCACCACCGTCTACCTCGGTACGCACTGGCTGAGCGACGTCCTTCTCGGCTGGGCCGCGGGCCTGCTCATCCTCCTCGCGCTGCCCTGGTTCGAGCCGCTGGTCAGCCGCGCGGAAGCGGTGATCCTCTCGCTGCGCGCCCGCTGGCGTGCCCGCCGCGCCGGAGCCGGGGCGCCCCTGCCGCAGCCCGCCGCGGCGCCCGCGATGGATCTGGGGCCCCTCACGGCGCCGGCCGCCGCGCCCGCCGAGGACGCGGTCCGCGCGCGCGAGCCGGTCACCGCCGCGCGTCCCGCCGCCCGCCCCTCGGCGCTGCTCGCGCCCGGCCCGCACACCCCGCGGGGCGAGCGCACGCCACCGGCGGGCAGCAGACGCCCGGCGGCGGTGCGCGGCACCGCCCGGGCGGCCTCGACGGACCCGCAGCGGGCCTGACAGGCACCCCACCAGCAGCGGGCACGGTACGCACAGCCAGCCCGCATGAGCGAAGGGCCCGGAACCTCCACGGTTCCGGGCCCTTCGTCGTGGACGGGAGCGGGCGGTCAGCCCTTCCAGCAGCGGGTCACTCTGCCGTCCGTGACCTCGAAGTTCAGGCGTCCCGCGCGGTATTCCATCGTGATGATCGCCCCCGGCTGCAACTGCCGTACGGTCGACCAGCCGCGGCCGCGCGCCTGGCGCTCGGCGGGTTCGGCGGCGAGTCCGACGTAGGCGTCCGGGGTGTCCTGAGGCTCTGCGGGCGGGGTCGGAATGGGTGCCATACGGCCACCGTAGGCGGTGTGCGCGGGCGACGCCAGGCCCGGTCCGACGGGCCCCGCGCGACTTCGTACGGTCACGCTTTCGTCACAAGATCACGACGGTTGTTTTGGTCGAACTTCCTCACACGATCGGGCGGTTCCGCACTTCTCATACTGTTCTCATCCGCGCCGCTCCGGCCACCGCGTACGGAATTCAACAAGGCCCCCGGATTCCGCCGGAGCGCGCCCCCTTCCTTTACCGGGGGCCCCGCGCGCAATTCCCCGCGTATTCCGAATCCGGTGCCGCCGCGCGCGAGTTGAGATCGTCCGGGAATTGCCTGTCCATGCCACAAAGAGGTGTGCGCACCCTGTCGCGGCGGGGGCCGCGCGCGCATCATGGCGTGAGTTCGGCAAGCAGGCCCGGGGCGCGTGAGCAGCGAGGGGGCAAGCGATGGGAACGACCGGTGTGCAGGCCGGTGCCGGGGCGGTGGCGGGGCCGCGGGAGCGGCAGCCGGGCCGGGTGATCGTGGACTGGCTGACCACCACCGACCACAAGAAGATCGGCCACCTCTACCTCGTCACCTCGTTCGCCTTCTTCCTCGTCGGCGGCCTGATGGCGCTGGTGATGCGGGCCGAGCTGGCCCGTCCCGGGCTGCAGATCGTCTCCGCCGAGGAGTACAACCAGCTGTTCACGATGCACGGCACGATCATGCTGCTGCTCTTCGCGACGCCGACGTTCGCCGGGTTCGCCAACGAGATCATGCCGCTGCAGATCGGCTCGCCCGACGTGGCGTTCCCGCGCCTGAACATGCTCTCGTACTGGCTGTTCCTCTTCGGCGGGCTCATCGTGCTCGCCTCGCTCGTGGTGCCGGGCGGGGCCGCGGACTTCGGCTGGTTCGCCTACGCGCCGCTGAACAGCCTGACCCGCTCCCCCGGCATCGGCGCCGACATGTGGATCATGGGGCTCGCGCTCGCCGGGTTCGGCACGATCCTCGGCTCGGTGAACTTCCTGACGACGATCATCGGGATGCGGGCGCCCGGCATGACGATGTTCCGGATGCCGATCTTCACGTGGAACACGCTGTTCACGTCGATCCTCGTCCTGCTCGCGTTCCCGGTCCTCGCGGCCGCGCTGCTCTGCCTGGAGGCGGACCGGCGGTTCGGCTCGGTGGTCTTCGAGGCGCAGTACGGCGGCGCGCTCCTGTGGCAGCACCTGTTCTGGTTCTTCGGCCATCCCGAGGTCTACATCATCGCGCTGCCGTTCTTCGGGATCGTCAGCGAAATCCTGCCGGTCTTCAGCCGCAAGCCGATCTGGGGCTACACGATGCTGGTCGGCGCGACGATGGCGATCACCGGCCTGTCGGTGGTCGTGTGGGCGCACCACATGTTCACGACGGGCGGGGTGCTGCTGCCGTTCTTCTCGTTCATGACGTTCCTGATCGCCGTGCCGACGGGCGTGAAGTTCTTCAACTGGATCGGCACGATGCTGAAGGGCTCGCTGTCCTTCGAGACGCCGATGCTGTGGTCGTGCGGCTTCCTCGTCACGTTCCTGTTCGGCGGTCTGACCGGGGTCATCCTGGCGTCGCCGCCGATGGACTTCCACGTCTCGGACACGTACTTCGTCGTGGCGCACTTCCACTACGTGGTCTTCGGCACGGTCGCCTTCGCCACGTTCGCCGGGTTCTACTTCTGGTGGCCGAAGCTGACGGGGAAGATGCTCGACGAGCGGCTCGGGAAGATCCACTTCTGGACGCTGTTCGTCGGCTTCCACACGACGTTCCTGGTGCAGCACTGGCTGGGCGCGGAGGGGATGCCGCGCCGGTACGCGGACTATCTCGCCGCCGACGGGTTCACGGCCCTCAACACGCTGTCGTCGATCGGCGCGTTCCTCGTCGGACTGTCGACGCTGCCGTTCCTCTACAACATCTGGAAGACGGCCAAGTACGGGGTGAGGGTCGAGGTCGACGACCCGTGGGGGTACGGCCGCTCCCTGGAGTGGGCGACGTCGTGCCCGCCGCCCCGCCACAACTTCACGACGCTGCCGAGGATCCGCTCGGAATCCCCGGCGTTCGATCTCCATCATCCGGAGTTCGCCGCCTACGCGGCGCAGTCGGGCTCCGGTCCCGACACCCACAATCCGGACACCGGAGCCCACGTCGGCGAGTAGGAGCCTGTCTGCTCCAAGGGGCTCAGGCCCCCGCGTGCACCTCGATCGCGAGATCGTTGTCCGCCGTGTAGTACGGCTCGGCGGTCAGCTCGCGGCCGCCCGCGGTCACCTTCACCGCGGGGTAGGCGAAGATCGGCTTCTTGTCGGCGATGTCGTCCAGGAGCCGGGCGAGGCGCACCTCGGGCCCGTCCTCACCCGCGGGCCGCAGCCACAGGTCCCAGTGGCCCTCGGTCAGCTCGTCGTAGCCGATGCGCAGCGCGAACTCGGGTCCGTCCATGGTCAGTTCGCCCCGGAGCACCGGGCCCGACGTGGCGCGGGAACGTATCTCCGCGTGCGCCTTGGCGGTGAACTCCGTGCCGTAGACGCGCCCCTTGGCGGTCAGCTCGCCGCCCGCGATCAGCACATCGCCGGCCTCGGCGTGCGGGGTGCGCAGCCAGCTCCGTACGGTCAGGTTGCCGTGCTTGGTCGCGTACGGGATGCGCACGGCCACGTAGCCGCGCGAGCCACTGGGCGCCCGGTCGACGAGGGAGCGCAGGTCGTTCATGCCGGGCACGAGGCGCGCCGGGTCCTCGCCGGAGACCTGGACGTAGGCGTCCCAGCGGCCCTCGGGCAGGCCGACGCTGATCGGCAGGGAGGCGCGCAGGCGGCCGTCGCCCATCGGGGTGAGCGGAAGGCGCACCTCCTCCGCCGCGGTCCGGTCGACCAGGACGAGGCTGGCCGGGGAGGGCGAGCCGTGGTCGGAGACGTCGAAGGTGAGGCCGCCGGCGGAGTCGGCGATGCAGTCGGCGCGGGGTGGCATGCGGACGGTCCTGTCGTCGGACGGGGGGATCGGTGCGGGCGAGGCCAGCGGCGTCGTCATGCGGTGCGTCCCTTCTCCGCGGACTTGAGCACGTCCCGCACGGCGAAGGCGCCGTTCAGCAGGGAGCCGCGGGCCCGGTGCAGCAGGCCCACGGAGCCGTTGCGGCCGCTGAGCGAGGAGAAGAGGTCCTCGTAGCGCTCGGCGATGCGGGCGGGGTCGAAGCGCTCCGAGTGGGTCAGGGCGCGCGCCGCCATCTGCTTGCGCAGTTCGTCGTCGTTGATGAGTTCGAGCAGCCCGGCGGCGATCGCGTCGACGTTGCCGACCTCGACGAGGCGTCCGTCGACACCGTTGTCGATGATCTCGCCCGGACCGTGCGGGCAGTCGGTGGAGACGACGGGGAGGCCGCACCGCATGGCCTCGACGATCGTCATGCCGAACGACTCGAAGGTGGACGTCACCGCGGCGACGGAACCTTTCGCCCACTCCGGCTCGATGGGGTTGGCGGTGCCCATGAGGAAGACGTGGTTGTAGAGGCCGCGCTGGTCGATGAGGCGGCGCAGCTTGTCCTTCTGCTTGCCGTGGCCGTAGATCCGCAGCCGCCAGTCGGGGCGCTCGGCCCGCACCTGGTCGAAGGCCTTGATCAGCAGGTCGTACCGCTTGACCGGGGCGAGCCGGCCCGCCGCCACGACCCACTTGCCGCTGCCGTCGGCGGGCGCGACACGGGGCGCGGGCACCGGGTTGGGCATGGCCTCGATACGGACGCCGGGCAGCCGCATCCCGGCGCGGTAGGCGCGGGCGTCGGCCTCGGTGGTCGTGGTCAGCGCGTCGAGACGGGGGTAGACGCTGCGCAGTTCGCGGCGGAGCCCCGGGGAGTGCGTGTCGAGCGTGAGGTGCTCCTGGCCGACACGGAGCGGGCCGCGCCGGGTCTGGCGCGCGAGGTGCACGTTGAGCCCCGGCCGGGTGCCGACCACGACGTCCGCCTCGACGCCCGCCAGGTGCGCGGCGATCCGCCGGTCGGTGAGCGCGCTGTACTGCGCGAGGCGCCCCTCGTGCTTGGGGAAGTCCGATGCGGGCTTCTTGTACTCCGGGTCGTCGCCCTCGTACGTCGGCGAGTCCTTGCGCAGGTCGACGAGGTGGCGCAGGCGCACGCGCGGGTCGGGCGCGAACGTGGGCTCCTCACGGTGCCGGAAGACGGAGACCACTTCCACGTCATGATGCTCGGCCAGCGTGTTGGCCAGGTTGTACGTGGTGCGAATCGTCCCTCCGATCCCGTACGCGTTGTGAATGAGGAAAGAAATCTGCATGCGTCCCCGAATCCCACTGTTTCGCGGCGACAGTCCGGACGGTCTCGGTCCGTCCCGGGTGACCCCGCCTACCGGTGGTTAGACAGGTGTTCTCCGGCGAGGGTTGTCCATCATCATCATCTTGTTCCAGAACAGTTGCCTTATCGGTACGCAAGTCGGGGAACCGGTTCATCTCTTCGTCCATCAGGGTTACGTCATGGCTGGTAGGCGAGTTGCGGTACGCCGAAACACGTACGGTTCATGTCGCCGTTCCGCGTGCTCCAGCCCCGTTCGTCCGTCCACCTGGCGACCGAAAGACACGTCCTGCGGGTACGTGGAGGCTCGGGCAAGGTGCGGTACGTCACGGGCAGCAGCAGTCCGTCGGCGGTGTACGGGGCGGGGCGGTTCATGAAGCGGTCCAGGCACGCGCGCGTGACGTCTCCCCCGGCGCGGACGCACGAGCGTGCCGCGTCCGTGAACCACAGGGCGGCGGCCCAGCCCTCCAGCTGCCACTGCGAGTGCGTCCTCAGCCCCTTCGTCGCGTCGCGGAAGGCGCGTACGGCCGGGTGCCCGGTGTCCTCGAAGTTGCGGCTCGCGCCGGTCGCCCAGAGGGAGGCGCGGCAGTGCGGGGCATCCTTGTAGTCATCGGCGACCGTCGAGGACCAGCTCTGTACGGTCATGACCTTCGCGGTGACCCGGGCGCCGACCTGGTCCATGGCCCGGCACAGCCGCGCGTTGCCATGCGCGTCGATGGCGTCGAAGACCAGGTCGGTGCCCTGGTCCTTGAGGTCGGCGGCGGCCGCGCGGAAGTTCGGCAGCGCGAAGTCGAGCTGCTCGGTGATCACCTTGTAGCCCTCGGCCTTGAGGCCCCGGGTCACGAGGCGCGCGTACGCGGCGGAGGCGGCCTGGTTGTACGAGACGACGGCGGCCGTGCGGGCGCCCTGCTCCCGCGCGAAGTAGCGGTAGACCTCGGTGCCGCCGTACAGCTTGCCGCCCCAGCCGGGCGTGCCGTCGCGGGGCGCGAGGCTGCCGTAGATCCCGTACAGATGCGGATAGGTGTCGTAGGCGGCGCCGATCGGCTGGCCGCCGATGTCGGGCACGCGCGCGTGGGAGACCTTTTCGGCTCCCGCGTAGTCGAGCGACGTGGTGGCCACCAGGGCGACGACCTTCTTCTCGTCGATGAGTTCCTGCACGCACGCGTTGTTGCCGACACCGCTGCCGCCGTCGTCGCACAGGTGCGTCTCGACGCGGCGCCCGTCGATGCCGCCCTTGTCGTTCAGGGTGCGGAAGTACGCCTGGGCGCCGTCGCGGGTGTCGGTGAAGGTGGCG
The DNA here is from genome assembly GCF_043523415.1 of Streptomyces sp. SGAir0957. Classification (NCBI taxonomy): domain Bacteria; kingdom Bacillati; phylum Actinomycetota; class Actinomycetes; order Kitasatosporales; family Streptomycetaceae; genus Streptomyces; species Streptomyces sp. SGAir0957. The sequence goes on along the minus strand of NZ_CP027293.1, from coordinate 6,529,265 downwards.
CCGCCGACCGGGCTGGTGGCGCTGGTGAGGATGCCGACATGGATCGGCGCCGTCGTCCGCGCCGTCGTCCGGCGCTCCGCCCCGTCCCCGAAGGCGCTCTCCGGCAGCCGGGAACCGCAGCCGGAGAGCGCGAGCAGAGCGCTCAGGGCGAGCACCGCCGCGAGCGCCTCAGCAGCCCGCGGGCGCCGACGCATTGCCGCTCAGCCGCACAAGCGCGCACAAGGTCCGCACGGACACCTTCCAGGTGCCGTCCCGCTCGACGGAGGTGCCCTTCGCGCCGGGCAGCACCGTGGCCCCCTTCAGGGCGAGGGAGTACGTCACCTCGGCGTCGGTCGGCGACGTGAACCGGATGGCGGTGACGTTCGCCTGCACCTGGCCGCCGCGCTTGTCCCCGCTGAAGCTCTCCAGGACCGGGCGCATCCGGGTCCCGTCCTCCAGGACCTGCTCCTTCTCCTCCTGCGGCACGGCCGGGTCGAAGAACTTCCGCCAGTTCTCCCTGATCTCCTTGCGGGCCGCCGCCGCGTCGGGGGGCGCGGACCGGGTGGGCGCCTCGGTGGAGGGCTCCCGCGAGGAGGGCTCCTGGGTGGACGGGGTCGGCGGACTGCTCTCGTCGCCGCCGTTGTCGTCGCTGCACGCCGTCAGCGCCGGGCCGAGCGCCAGAGCCGCGGCGAGGGCGAGCGCCGCGCCCCGCGTGCGGCCCGGCCGGACCCTGATCCTGTGCCCGAGAACCATCTGGCTCACCACCGGGTGTCGGTCCGGGCCTCGACTCCGCCCGGAGCTTTCGAGGTTGGCCTGCAGAAGGCATAGTGCAAGCGATCGGCCGACAAGACCAGACACGCGCAGGCACACTCCGTCATGACGTGGGGGTCACCGATGCGGACTGCCCGGCTCCGAACCGTGCCCCCCAACCTGTGGGCCGGGCTCGCCACCCTCGCCGCCGGCGCCGTGCTGTGCGTGGCCGGCTGGTACGGCGTCTCCGGCGAACGGTTCGCCGAGCGGCAACTGCCCTATCTCGCCTCGTGCACGGTGCCGGGGGCGGCGCTGATCGTCGCGGGCGCGGTCGTCCTCACGTACGGCAGGAGCGCGCTCGCCACCTCGCGGATCGAGGAGCTGTACGAGCTTCTCGTCGCCGACGAACCGGCCGCACCGCCGCCCGTGACCGGCCCCGTCGCCACCGCGGAGGCGCTCCTCATGCTCCCCGGCGGCACCCTGTGGCACCGCGCGGACTGCCCGCTCGTGGCGGGCAGGCCCGAGGCCGTGCCCGCCGACGCGGGGGCGCGGGCGGGCGGCGGGCTCGGCCCCTGCCCCGTCTGCGAGCCGCCCGCGGAGGGCTGAGGCGTGGCCTCCCTCACGTACGACCTCACGCTCGCGGGCCTGTCGGTGGGCGCGGCGGCGGCGCTCACCGGGACCGGACTGAGCGTCACCTACCGCGCGACGGGCGTCCTGAACTTCGCGCACGGCGCGATCGCGATGCTCTGCGCGTATCTGCTGCGGCAGTGCGTGGTGGAGTGGTCCTGGCCGCTGTGGGCGGGCGCCGCGCTGGTGCTCCTGGTCGTGGCACCGGGGATCGGACTGGCCCTGGAGCGTGGCGTGTTCCGCCCACTGGCCGTGGACGGCGCCGAGCAGGGCCGCACCCTGGTCGCCTCGATCGGCGTCTTCGTGCTCCTGGTCGGGGCGGCGGCGCTGCTGTGGGGCACGGGCGCGCGGGAGGACGCGCCGACGCTGATCGGGGCCGATCCGTGGGGGCAACTGGCGGTCGCCTGCGCGGTGGCCCTGACGGTGTGGGCGGTGACCCGGTGGACGCGGTTCGGCGGGGAGTTGCGGGCGGTCGTCGACAACCGGCCGCTCGCCGTGCTCGGCGGCATCGACGCGGACCGGGTCGCGGCGGCGGGCTGGGCGTTCGGCGCGTTCACGGCGGGCCTGACCGGGGTGCTGCTCGCCCCGTACGTACGGCTCGACCCGTACGGGCTGCCCTTGCTGGTGATGGAGGTCATGGCGGTCGCGGTCGCCGCGCGGATGCGGCTCCTCTCCGTGGCGGTCCTCGTCGCCCTCGCCCTCGGGATCGCGCAGAGCCAGCTGACCCGGGCGCACCCCGGCGGATGGGCGGAGCCGCTGCTCCAGGCCGTCGGCGCCAACCTGTTCGTCGTCGCGCTGCTCGTCGCGGCGCTCGCCCTGCCCGGGATCGGCGGACGCGGGGCGCTGCCGCGCGCGATGACGCGCCGGGGGCTGCCCGCGCCGCCGGGCGCGTGGCCGGTCGCTGCGGTGCTGTTCCTGCTGCCGCTCGGGTTCGCGGGGGCGGACCTGCGGACGTCGGTGCAGGTACCGGCGCTCGCGATGATCCTCCTCTCGCTCGTGGTGGTGACGGGGCGGGCGGGTCAGCCGGCGCTCGGCCAGGGCGCGTTCGCGGGCCTGGGCGCGCTGTTCGCGACACTGCTGACGCTGGGCCGCTTCCCGCTGCTGCCCGAGGTACCGGGCCTGGCGGCGTTGCTCCTCGCCGTGCTCCTGGTGGCCCCCTTGGGCCTGCTCACGGCGGTCCCCGCGATCGGGCGGCACGGCCTGGCTCTCGCCCTTGCGACGTTCGCGGTCGGGGTGGGCGTGAGCCGGTTCGTCTTCGCCCAGCCGTACGCGGCCTCGGGCCTGGCGCCCGGCAGACCGGCGGGCTTCGACGACGACCGCGCGTATTACGTCCTGGAGCTGGTGCTGCTTGCGGCGGCACTGCTCTTCGTCGGCGTCCTGCGACGGGGCCGCACCGGCCGCGCCCTCGCGGCGATGCGGGACCACGAGGCGGGCGCCTCGGCGGCCGGGGTGCGGGTGCCCGCGCTCAAAGTGGCGGCGTTCGTCGCGGGCGCCGGGCTCGCGGCGCTCGGCGGCGGCCTGCTCGCACTCGGCGCCCGCTCCTTCGACCCCGGCGCGTACGACCCGGTACGCGGCCTGCTCTGGTTCGCGGCCCTGGTCGTCCTCGGCGCGGACAGCCTCCTCGCCGCCCTGGCGGGCGCGGCCCTCCTGGTCGGCCTGGACGCGGGCACCCGGGGCGGCGTCGCGGCGGCCGCGATCGGCGTACTGGGCCTCCTGGCGGGCCGCTTCCCGGAGGGGGTGCACGAGGCGGTGCGGAGGGGGTTTGTACGGGGTGGGGGGCGGGGGCGGTTGACGGAGCGGGGGCTGAGGGTGCGGGGATTGTCGCGTCGCCGGTCCGGGGCCGGACGGTCAGCGCCGGGCGCACCGCCCGGGGCCGGCACTCGGCAGCCGCGACGCTCGCCGTCCGGGGGCGGGCGGGCAGCGCCGGGCGCACCGTCCCCGGCCGGGACCGGACCGGCAGCCCTGGAAGCACCACCCAGCACCGACACTCAGCAGCCGCCGCGCTCACCGTCCCCAGCCGAGGCCGGACAGCCAGCGCCGGAAGCATCGCCCGGCACCGACACCCGGCAACCGCCGCGCTCACCATCCCCAGTCGGCCCCCGCGATGCGCTCTGTCCACCCGGTCAAGGCCCGGCGGCGCGGGCACCAGCGCCTCCTCGTGACCGTCCGGCGGAGCACCTCCCGGGCGCGTCCGGCCGCACACCTGGCCCCCGGGCGGAGCCCCTGCTCTCCGCGTCGCGGGTCACCGTCACCTTCGGCGGGCGGTCCGTGGTGCGGGAGGTCGATGTCGAGGTGCCTGCCGGGCGGATCGTGGCTGTCGTCGGGCCGAACGGGGCCGGGAAGAGCACGCTGTTCCACTGTCTGGCCGGGTCGTTGCGGCCGGGGGCGGGGCGGGTGTGGCTGGGGCGGCGGGATGTCACGGCGCTGCCCGCGCACGCGCGGACCCGGCTCGGGGTGGCCCGTACGTTCCAGGAGTTGGCGGTCTTCCCGTCGTTGACCGTGGCCGAGAACGTCCGGGTCGGCGCAGAGCAGGGCCGCGTGCAGGACCCGGAGGCCGTCCGGCGGCTGCTCACCCTGTTCGGCCTGCGCGGCGAGCAACGCACGTCCGAGCTGCCCACCGGCGCCCTGCGCCGCGTCGAGCTCGCCCGCGCCCTCGCGGGGCGCCCGCACACCCTCCTGCTCGACGAACCCGCCGCAGGACTGGACGACATGGAGGTGAAAGACATGGCCCGGCTGCTGCGGGCCCTCGCCGCCGACGGGGCCGGGCTCCTGGTCGTCGAGCACGATCTCGATCTCGTCGCGGATCTGGCCGATGTCGTGCACGTCATGAGCGCGGGGCGCATCGTGGCGTCAGGGCCGCCGTCCAGTGTGCTCGAACACGCCGGCGGGGCCCGCCCGTGAGGCGCGGCGTCGAACTCCGCGCCGCCCGCGTGCGGTACGGGCCGCTGGAAGCCCTGCACGGCGTAGACCTTGCCGCTCCCGCCGGGACGGTCACCGTGCTGCTCGGCCGCAACGGGTCGGGCCGTACGACCGTCCTGCGCGCCCTCGCCGGCACCGCGAGGCTCAGCGCCGGGTCCGTCGTCTGGGACGGCGCCGACGTCACCCGGCACGCGGCGCACGCCCGCGCCGCCGCGGGGCTGCGCCTCGTCCCCGACCGGCAGGCCGTGTTCGCCGCCCTGGGCGTCGCCGAGCAGCTGCGGCTCGCCGCCCCGGACGGCGATCACCGCCCCGCGCTCGCCGCCTACCCCGAGCTCCGCCCGCTCCTCGACCGCCGCGCGGGCACCCTCTCGGGCGGCGAACAACGCATGGTCGCCGTCGCCCGCGCCCTGCTCGCCCGCGCGCGTGTCGTCCTGGTCGACGAGCCCGCCCAGGGCATGGCGCCCAAGGTCGCCGCCCGGACGTACGCCCTGCTGCGCGACCTGGACGCCGCCGTCGTCCTCGCCGAGCAGCGGCTGCCGCCGGGGCTGCGCACGGGCGGCGGCACCGTGCTCGTACACGTACTGCGGCGCGGCACCGTCGTGTTCAGCGGAGAGGCGGGCGAGGCGGGCGAGGTGGGCGGCGCGGTCGCTACCTCGGGATGATCGCCGTCGTGCCCGCCTCCGAGCGGGAGGGCCGCCGCTCCTTCTTCTGCGGCTTCCGCGCGGCACTCTGCACCACGCGCCCGGCCAGCCGGTACCGCTTCGAACACGCGGGCCAGGCGCCCCAGCCCTGGTCGTCGAGGACCTTCTCGGCGACCGTGATCTGCTCGGTGCGGGAGGCGAGATCGGCGCGCGGCGCGTACTTCAGGCCGCCGTACGCCTCCCAGGTGGACTGCGTGAACTGGAGCCCGCCGTAGAACGAGTTCCCCGTGTTCGCGTTCCAGCGGCCGCCGCTCTCGCACTCGGCGAGACAGGTCCACAGCCGCTGGTCGCGGGCGCAGTCGCGGGGTTTGGTGACGAGGTTCCCCAGGCCGCTCCCCGCGCCGGGGGCGGGTCCCGGAGCGGCCGACGCCGCGACGGGGGTGCAGGTCAGTGCGAGCAAGCCGCCCAGTACGACCGCCGCCCGGCCGCACGTCCTCGGCGGTGAAGACCTCAGGGGCTTGAGGGACTTCACCGGGCTCAGGGGCTTCAGTGGCATCAAGCGCTTCAGGTGCATCGCGCCACGCTAAGCACCTGCGTCCGGCGGCCTCCGCCGCCGCGCCGCGAGGCCCGCGACCCCACCCGGTCGGCTTATCGCATCAACGCACCGACCGGGCGGAGCCGCGAGCCCCTTGCCCCGGCCGGCCGGCGCCCTCACCGACCGGCCCGCCCGCCGATCGGCCCGCTAACCGATCAGCAGCCGCTGTCCCGGCATGATCAGGTCCGGATCGGCGCCGATCACCGCCCGGTTGATCGTGTACAGGCGCTGCCAGCCGGTGCCGTGCGCCGCCGCGATCCGGCTCAGGGTGTCGCCGCCGCGGACGACGTAGCCGCCGCCGCGCGCGGCCCCGCGGTCGGCGCCCGAGGAGTTCCGCCGTGCCGGGGCGGACTTGGGCTGTACCTGCTGCGGTTGCGCGGGCTTCGCCGCTCTGGGTGCGGCGGGGGCGGCCGGTGCCGCCGGTGCGCTGCCGTACGCGCCGGCCCGGGCCGAGCAGGTGGGCCAGGCGCCCCAGCCCTGGGCGCGCTGCACCCGGGAGGCCACCGCGATCTGCTGCGCCTTCGTCGCCCGGTCGGCCGTCGGCGCGTAGGCCCCTCCGCCGTACGCGCGCCAGGTCCCGGCGGAGAACTGGAGTCCGCCGTAGTAGCCGTTGCCGGTGCTGATGTTCCAGTTGCCGCCGCTCTCGCAGCGGGCGATGCGGTCCCAGACGCCACCGTCCGCGTGTGCGGAGCCGGCGGTGGCGAGGAGGCCGAGGGGGGCGAGCAGAGCCGCCCCGGCGATCACCACGGTCGTTCGAGCCGTACGAATCGGCACGGACATGAGATTCCCTCTCGTGGACCTCGTGGACTGCGGTGTGCAGACGGCGGTGGAATCTAGGCAGCGCACGGAGCCGCATCAACTGACGCCCCGTCACGCCAGGTCAATGAACCGTTACCTGAAGTAGCGGCGAGTTCCGGCCACCCACTTCATTCACTGATTTCATGATTTGTCGACCTGTCACCACGACGATCTGTGACTCACCTCACCCACTCAACTTCCTTGCATTCCCAACAAGTTGGCGTGGAGTGACAGATTCCGGGCGGCTCTTCACGGTCTGCTGCGGATGGGTGGATTCCGTTCGGTTCCGGGCGTGACTCCGGCCACAGATCGCCCGTTGTCCCTTTATCAGTACGCATCCGCCTTCACCCCCATCGATACATCGATACAGAGGAGCCCCCGTGCCGCGCTTGCTCGACGTGAGTGACGACGTACGCGCCGAGATCGGCGACGAAGAAGCAGACCGGCTGCTCGCCGGCGAGAACACCCCGGGCGGGTACGACTGCACGTCCTGCCGCACCCCGGGCGACACCCTTCAGGAGCGCACCAGCACCGTCCTGTTCGTCGGGGACGAGACGGCCGTGCTCGCCTTCGCCCACGCCGGCTGCCTGCCCTCGCAGGTCGTGCGGGTCGCGGAGGACCAGTTGCAGGGCGCCGTGCAGGCCGTCGCCGCCTCGGACGCGGCGAGCGCCACCGTGCCCGCGCAGTCCGGCGCCCCGCAGGCCGTGCTCGGTGTGACCAGCGGCCTGGTCCTGATCGAGGGCGAGCTGCACCCGGCCCTCGTCATCGAGCCGACCGGCCCCATCGCCCGCCCCGGGTCCACCACCGCGGGCGTGGGCGGCGACGACTTCCTGCCGCTCCTGATCGAGCAGGGCTTCATGCCGGTCACCGAGCTGACCGAGCCGCCGCACGCGCTGCCCGGCTGGTCGGTGCTGCTCGCCATGGGCCAGCTGCACGCCGTGCTCCAGCCCGGTACCGGCGGCGCCCCCTCGCAGGTCGCCTGGTGGCAGGCGCACCAGCCGCTCGTGGTCACCGAGGGCTGGCGGACGGCCGCCAACAAGACGCACACGGTGCTCGTCTTCGCCGCGCCCGTCGGCTCGATCGGCCGTCAGCCGCGTGAGGACCTGCTGCGGGACGCGCTCGACAAGGCCGCGGCGAACGGCAGGCTCGTCGCCGCCGCCATGCCGCTCGCGGGCACCTGAGCCACCGCCCCCGCACGACCCGGGCCCCCACGAACACGCCGGTCACCCTGCTGACGCCCCGCGAAAGCCGAGGCCAAGGGCGCATCCGTCGGGGGCCCGGGTCGTTGGCACGTATGTGCACCCATACGACCCCACCTCATCCCAGACCGGACGCCGCCAGCCGTACCCGAACTACATTCCGGCGATGCGTCCCCCGCAGGACTACGCGGCGGGCCGCTCGGCCACGCCGATCTACGACGCCCTCTACGCGGAGTACCGGCGCTCCTTCAGGACGCTGCCCGGCGACCGCAGCGGAGAGGAGCAGCTGGGCTTCGCGCCCTTCGGGACGGGGACGTACGTGGCCCGGCACCACACCCCGTACTACGCGACGGGCCATCACTACCCGCAGCAGAACGGGCGGCAGCCCGGCCATGGAGGTCATCTCCCGGCCGCGCTGCCGCCCGCACCGCGTAGGCCGTAGCAGCAGGATCGCTACTTCTTGCGCCCGCGCTTCTCCCGCACCCGCACCGAGATGTGGATCGGCGTCCCCTCGAAGCCGAACTCCTCGCGCAGCCGGCGCTCCACGAAGCGCCGGTAGCCGTGCTCGATGAAGCCGGAGGAGAAGAGCACGAACCGCGGCGGCTTGGTACCGGCCTGCGTCCCGAAGAGGATGCGGGGCTGCTTGCCGCCGCGGATCGGGTGCGGGTGGGCGGCGACCAGCTCGCCGAGGAAGGCGTTGAGGCGGCCGGTCGGCACCCGGGTCTCCCAGCCGGCCAGGGCGGTCTCGATGGCCGGAACCAGCTTCTCCATGTGGCGGCCGGTCCGCGCCGAGACGTTGACCCGGGGCGCCCACGCGATCTGGGCGAGCTCGGTCTCGATCTCGCGCTCCAGGTAGTAGCGGCGCTCCTCGTCGAGGGTGTCCCACTTGTTGAAGGCGACGACGATCGCGCGGCCCGCCTCGACCGCCATCGTCACGATCCGCTGGTCCTGCACGGAGATCGTCTCGGAGGAGTCGATCAGGATGACCGCGACCTCCGCCTTCTCGACGGCGGCGGCGGTGCGCAGCGAGGCGTAGTAGTCGGCGCCCTGCTGGAGGTGGACGCGCTTGCGGATGCCCGCCGTGTCGACGAACTTCCAGGTGACGCCGCCCAGCTCGATCAGCTCGTCGACCGGGTCGCGGGTGGTGCCCGCCAGCTCGTTGACGACGACGCGGTCCTCGTTCGCCACCTTGTTGAGCAGTGAGGACTTGCCGACGTTCGGGCGGCCGATCAGGGCGATGCGGCGCGGGCCGCCGATCGCGGTACCGAAGGTCTGCGGGGGCGCGTCGGGCAGCGCCTCGATGACGGCGTCCAGCATGTCGCCGGTGCCGCGGCCGTGCAGCGAGGAGACCGGGTGCGGCTCGCCGATGCCGAGGGACCACAGGGCGGTGGCGTCGGCCTCGCCGCTCGGGCCGTCGACCTTGTTGGCGCAGAGGACGACCGGCTTGCCCGCCTTGCGGAGCAGGCGGACGACGGCCTCGTCGGTGTCGGTGACGCCGACCGTGGAGTCGACGACGAAGACGACCGCGTCGGCCGTCTCGATCGCGTACTCGGCCTGCGCGGCCACCGACGCGTCGATGCCGAGCACGTCCTGCTCCCAGCCGCCGGTGTCGACGACCTTGAAGCGGCGGCCCGACCACTCGGCCTCGTAGGTGACGCGGTCGCGGGTGACGCCGGGCTTGTCCTCGACGACGGCCTCGCGGCGGCCGATGATGCGGTTCACCAGGGTCGACTTGCCGACATTCGGGCGGCCGACGACGGCGAGGACGGGCAGCGGGCCGTGGCCCGCCTCCTCGATGGCGCCCTCGACGTCCTCGACGTCGAAGCCCTCCTCGGCGGCGAGCTCCATGAACTCCGCGTACTCCGCGTCGCCGAGCGCCCCGTGCTCATGCTCCGAGGAGCCCTCGGGCTGGATCTGGTCGTTCATGAAGTCCGTACCTCGTCGTTCATTCGTGGTGATCGGTGGGCCGCCGTGTTCGTGTACGGCGATCCACTACTGAAAGTCTCGCTCAGCGCCCGGTCAGACGCCTGGCATGGGCCAGGTGCGCGGTCAGCCGCCCCTGGATGCGCACCGTCGCCGCGTCGAGCGCCGTGCGCGTACGCCGCCCGGTGCCGTCGCCCGCCTCGAACGGGTCGCCGAAGACGACGTCGACGCGGCTGCGCAGCGGCGGCAGCTTCTTTATCAACCGTCCGCGCTTCTCCGTACTTCCCAGTACGGCGACCGGGACGATCGGGGCGCCGCTGCGCACCGCGAAGTACGCGAGCCCGGCCCGCAGCGAGGCGAAGTCGCCCTCGCCGCGCGTGCCCTCGGGGAAGATGCCGAGCACTCCCCCGGCGGAAAGGATGTCGAGCGCCCGCGTGACGGCCTTCCGGTCCGTGCTGGTCCGGTCGACCTTCAGCTGCCCGATCCCTTCGAGGAAGGTGCCGAGCGGCCCGATGAACGCCTCCTGCTTGATCAGGAAGTGCGTCGGGCGCGGGGCGACGCCCATGACCATGGGCCCGTCCACGTTGTGCGAGTGGTTCACGGCGAAGATCACCGGGCCGCTCGCGGGGACCCGCCACGCGCCGAGGACGCGCGGCTTCCAGAGCCCGTACATCAGGCCGACGCCGATGCGCCGGCCGACTTCGGCCCCACGTTCCGAGGAGCTCACTTGGAGGCCCGCTTCTCCCCGACGAGGGTGACGACGCACTCGATGACCTGCTGGAGCGTGAGCTCCGTGGTGTCCACCTCCACGGCGTCGTCGGCCTTGGCGAGGGGCGACGTCTTCCGGCTGGAGTCCGCCGCGTCCCGCTTGACCAGAGCCTCCTGCGTGGCCTTGACGTCGGCGCCCTTCAGCTCGCCGGAGCGGCGGGCGGCGCGGGCCTCGGGCGAGGCGGTGAGGAAGATCTTCAGGTCGGCGTCGGGCAGCACGGTCGTCCCGATGTCACGGCCCTCGACGACGATGCCCCTGCCGTCGGCGGCGGCCGCGGCGGCGATGGAGCGCTGCAGCTCGGTGATCCGGGCCCGCACCTCGGGGACCGCGCTGACGGCGCTGACCCGCGAGGTGACCTCGCCCGTGCGGATCGGGCCCGCGACGTCCGTGCCGTCGACGGTGATGGTGGGCGCGGCCGGGTCCGTGCCGGAGACGATGTCGGCCTTGCCCGCGACCGCCGCGATCGCGGAGGGGTCGGTCAGGTCGATCCCGTTGTTCACCATCCACCAGGTGATCGCGCGGTACTGGGCGCCGGTGTCGAGGTAGCTCAGGCCGAGCTGGGCGGCGACGGCCTTGGAGGTGCTCGACTTGCCCGTACCGGAGGGTCCGTCGATGGCGACGATCACGGCTGCCGGAGCGGCGGTTTCCACGGTGACGGACACCTTTCTGAGTGCACGGGGCAGGAGGACGGGGCGCGAAGGCACCCCGCACAAGGTTACTGGCTCCCGCGAGCGCCTCTTACGGCCGCTCCTACTGCCGCATGGCCCAGCCACGCTCGCGCAGCGACGCCGCCAGCCTGGGCGCGGCGGCGGGCGCCACCATGAGCTGCACGAAACCGGCCTGCTGCCCGGTGGCGTGCTCGATGCGGACGTCCTCGATGTTCACGCCGGCGGCGCCCGCGTCCGCGAAGATCCGGGCCAGCTCGCCGGGCTGGTCGGAGATGAGGACGGCGACGATCTCGTACGCGGCCGGGGCGGCGCCGTGCTTGCCGGGGACCCGGCTCTGCCCCGCGTTGCCCCGGCGCAGCATGGTCTCGACGCCCTCGGCGCCCGCGCGGCGCTTGGCGTCGTCGCTGGACTGGAGGGAGCGCAGCGCCTGGACCGTCTCGTCGAGGTCGGCGGAGACGGCGGAGAGCAGGTCGGCGACGGGGCCCGGGTTCGCGGAGAGGATGTCGATCCACATGCCCGGCTCCGAGGCGGCGATCCGGGTCACGTCGCGGATGCCCTGGCCGCACAGGCGTACGGCGCTCTCCTCGGCGTTCTCCAGGCGGGCCGCGACCATGTTGGAGACCAGGTGGGGCATGTGCGAGACGAGCGCGACGGCCCGGTCGTGGGCGTCGGCGTCCATCACGACGGGCACGGCCCGGCACAGCGCGACCAGTTCCAGGGCGAGGTTCAGGACCTCGGTGTCGGTGTCCCGGGTCGGGGTCAGCACCCAGGGGCGGCCCTCGAAGAGGTCGGCGGTCGCGGCGAGCGGGCCGCTGCGCTCCCGGCCGCTCATCGGGTGCGTGCCGATGTACGAGGTCAGGTCGAGGCCGAGCGCTTCGAGGTCGCGGCGCGGGCCGCCCTTGACGCTGGCGACGTCGAGGTAGGCGCGGGCCGCGCCCTTCCGCATGGCGTCGGCGAGCGTCGCGGCGACATGGGCGGGCGGCACGGCGACGACGCACAGGTCGACCGGGCCCCCGGGCGCCTCGTCCGTCCCGGCGCCGAGCGCGGCGGCGGTGCGGGCCTGCGCGGTGTCGTGGTCGGCGAGGTGCACGGCGACGCCGCGCGAGGCCAGGGCCAGGGCGGCGGAGGTGCCGATGAGGCCGGTTCCGATGACGAGTGCGGTTCTCACGGGGCGATGTCCTTGCGCGGGGCGGCGGCAGCGGGGAGGCAGGGGTCCAGCCTAGTTGGCCCGGACGGAACCCTGTCGCCGTCCCCCCGGAGCTGCTTGCATGGAGGGCGGTACCTGCCGCCTCGGGGGAGGCTCGTGATGAAGCGCTCGGGACCGCTCTACACGCTGTACGCCGGGCTCGCCCTGGCGCTGATCATGCTGTCGCTCAACGCGACGACGGGCGAGGGGAACGCATCGTACGCGGGCGCTCCGGCGGCCACGGCGTCGCCTTCGGTCTCCCCCTCGCCGAGCGCCTCGAAGGCGGGCCCGGCCGCGAGCCCCGGTCCGTCGCGGACGGCGGCCCGCGGAAAGACCCAGTACGCGGGCCGCACAAACGACGACGTCGCGGCCGTCTCCGTCTCCGTACGGGGACGGAAAGCGATCGCGTACTACTGCGACGGCCGCACCAAGGAGTCCTGGCTGAAGGGCGACGTCGAGGACGACGGCTCCATGAGGCTCACCGGCAAGAACGGCGCCACACTGGCCGGGACCCTCGCCGACGAGCGGATCCGGGGCACCGTCCGCGTCCACGACGGGCCGCAGGACTTCACCGCGAAGAAGGCCGTCAAGCCGTCCGGCCTGTACCGCGCCACCACCGAGGTGCGCGGCGCGAAGATCGACGGCGGCTGGATCGTGCTGCCCGACGGCCGCCAGGTCGGCATCGTCCGCGAGAACGGCACACCGTCCGCCGCACCCCCCGTCGACCCGGAGACCGGCGCCGTCACGGTCGGCGGCGAACAGCTCACCGCGCGTCCCGTCGTGCCCTGACCACTTTCGCAAGGGGTAGTCATGACCATCGACCCGAACGCCCCGACCCAGAGCTTCCCGAGCCCCGAACCCGGCCGGGGTCCGGGCGCGGCCCGCTATCTGGTGCCCGCCGTCGTCGCGGCCGCCGTGGCGGTGGGCCTCGGTGTGTACGGCAAGGCCCACGACCCGGAGGGCACGGCGTTCAACCTGGCGGGCTTCTCCAGCACGAGCGCGGTGAAGTCCTGGCTGGCGACGGCGGCGTTCGCCTTCGCGCTCGTCCAGGTGGTGTCGGCGTTCATGGTCTACGGGAAGCTGCGCGGCCCGGCGTGGGCGCCCGCCCTGCACCGCTGGTCCGGCCGGGTCGCCTTCCTCCTCGCCGTGCCCGTGGCGGTGCACTGCCTGTACGCGCTCGGCTATCAGACGTACTCGACCCGCGTCATGTGGCACTCCTTCCTCGGCTGCTTCTTCTTCGGCGCGTTCAGCGCCAAGATGCTGCTCCTGCGCGCGGAGCGGCTGCCGGGCTGGCTGCTCCCGGTCGTCGGCGGCCTGGCGTTCGCGGTCCTGACGCTGCTGTGGCTGACGTCGGCGCTCTGGTTCTTCCGCACGGTGGGGGTGACGACATGAAGCCGGCGGCGACGCGGCGCAGCGTGCTCGTGGCGGGGGCGGCGGCGCTCGCGGCGGGGTGCAGCAAGTACGGCGAGGGGGGCGGCGGGAGCGGCGAGGAGTCCTCGGCCACGGCCGCGTCCTCGGGGCCCTCCGGCGCCAACCCGTCCGGGAAGCCTTCCGCCGCCGCGAACGAACTGGCGAAGACGTCCGACATCCCGGTCGGCGGCGGGAAGATCTTCCCCGACAAGAAGGTCGTGGTGACGCAGCCGGCGCAGGGCGACTTCAAGGCGTTCTCGGCGGTCTGTACGCATCAGGGCTGCACGGTGAACTCGGTGTCGGGGGGCACGATCAACTGCCCGTGCCACGGCTCGAAGTACAGGATCGCGGACGCGTCGGTGGCGGGCGGCCCCGCGCCGCGCCCGCTGCCGCCCCAGAAGATCACGGTCACCGGAAAATCGATCTCGCTGGGCTGAGCCGGCCCCGTACGCTCCCGGGATGGAACGGGAAGAGCCGCACCCGTACGAGCTGGTGCGCGACCACACGATCTACGCCTGCGTGATGGGCTCGCACGCCTTCGGCCTGGCCACGGAGGGCAGCGACACGGACCGCCGGGGCGTGTACCTGGCGCCGACCCCGCTGTTCTGGCGGTTCGACAAGCCGCCGACGCACGTCGAGGGCCCGGCGGAGGAACAGTTCTCCTGGGAGCTGGAGCGCTTCTGCGAACTGGCCCTGCGCGCCAACCCGAACGTCCTGGAGTGCCTGCACTCCCCCGTCGTCGAGCACCTGACGGACACCGGCCGCGAACTCCTTTCCCTGCGCGACGCCTTCCTCTCCCAGCAGGCCCACGAGACGTTCGCCCGGTACGCGGTCAGCCAGCGCCGCAAACTGGAGGCCGACGTCCGCACCCACGGCGCCCCGCGCTGGAAACACGCCATGCACCTGCTCCGCCTGCTCACCTCCTGCCGCGACCTGCTGCGCACGGGCAGCCTGACCATCGACGTGGGCGACCAGCGCGAGGCACTGCTGGCGGTGAAACGCGGCGAGGTCCCGTGGCCGGAGATCGACCGCCGAATGACCCGCCTGGCAACAGAAACGGAAGACGCGGCCCGCCACACCCCCCTCCCCAAAACCCCGGACCGCCCCCGCGTGGAGGACTTCCTGATCAGCACCCGCCGCGCCTCAGCCGCTGGTCAGAGCGCGTCCCACTCCGCCCCGTAAGCCCTCAGCTCGTCCCGGTGTTCCACTCGCTCCGCCCATTCCTTCGGCCAGGCGTCCGTGCCCAGGTGGGCTCCTGCGAAGGCGCCGGTCAGGGCTGCGATCGAGTCCGAGTCGCCGGAGGTGCAGGCGGCGCGGCGGAGGGCGAGGGCGGGGGCGTCGACGAAGAGGAGGAAGGACAGGAGGGCGGTGGCGAGGGCCTCCTCGGCGATCCAGCCGGCGCCGGTGGCGAGGCACGGGTCGGTCTCCGGGGACGGGGAGCGCAGGGCGTCGCGGAGGCGGTCCAGGGCGGCGAGGCATTCGTCCCAGCCCGCGGCGATGAAGGCCGCGGGGGTCGGTGCGTCGCTCCGGGTCCACAGGTCGCCGAGCCAGCGCTCGTGGTAGGTCTCGCGGTTCTCGTACGCGTACGAGCGGAGCAGGCCCACGAGGCCGGTGGGTTCGGCGCCCTCGGCGAGGAGGCGCACGGCGTGTGCGGTGAGGTCGGAGGCGGCGAGGGCGGTGGGGTGGCCGTGGGTGAGTCCGGCCTGCAGCTGGGCGGCGCCCGCCCGCTGCTCGTCGCTGAGGCCGGGCAGCAGGCCGAGCGGGGTGACCCGCATGTTGGCGCCGCAGCCCTTGGAGTGGATCTGGCTCGCGTCCTGCCAGCGCCGGTCCTCGGCGGTGAGCAGGTCGCAGGCGCGCAGGCAGGTGTTGCCGGGCGCTCGGTTGTTCTCCGGCGAGCGGTACCAGGCCACGAACTCGGCCCGCAGGGGCGGCTCGAAGCGTGCCGCGTCGAGCGGTCCGCGCCCCGTCGCGGTGCGCAGCGCGCGGGCGACGGCGAGCGCCATCTGCGTGTCGTCCGTGATGTACGCGACCGGGCCCGGCAGCTCCATCTCGCGCCAGGGGCCGCACTTGGCGAGGATCGCCGGTACGTCGTTGAACTCCGTCGGGAAGCCGAGCGCGTCGCCCAGGGCGAGCCCGAGCAGGGAGCCGGTCGCGGGGTTCTTGGTCAGCGGAGTCGTCGGGGTCATCAGCGGGTTCCCTCCGTGGCGTCCGACACGGGCTTGAGCAGGGGCGGGAGCAGGGCGGTCGCGCCGCCCGCCCGGTAGAGGGCGGCGGGTTTGCCGCGGCCGCCGGTCAGCCGGGAGGCGCCGGGGATCTGTTCGACGAAGCCGGGGGTCGCGAGGACCTTGCGGCGGAAGTTCGCCGGGTCGAGTTCGCTGCCCCAGACCACCTCGTAGACCTGGCGCAGCTCGCCGAGGGTGAACTCGGGCGGGCAGAACGCCGTGGCGAGGCAGGTGTATTCGAGCTTGCCGCCGATCCGTTCGTGGGCGTCGGCGAGGATCCGGTCGTGGTCGAAGGCGAGCGGCCCGTACGCGCCGCGCGCCCCCGGCTCGTAGGGCAGCCAGGCGGCGCGGGCCGCGTCCCCGCCGCCGTGCGCCTGCGGGGCGTCGGGGACGAGCGCGGCGAACGCGACGGAGACGACCCGCATCCTGGGGTCGCGGTCCGGCTCGCTGTAGGTGCGCAACTGCTCCAGGTGGAGCCCGGCCACATCGCTCAGCCCCGTCTCCTCGGCCAGCTCGCGCCGCGCCGCGCTCTCCGCGGACTCGGCGGGCTCCAGGAACCCGCCGGGCAGCGCCCAGCGGCCCGCGTACGGCTCCTGCCCGCGCTCGACGAGCAGGATCTGCAGTTGGCCCGCGCGGAGCGTGAAGACGGCGAGGTCGACGGTGACGGCGAAGGGCTCATAGGCGTGCTTGTCGTAGCCGTGCATACGGCAGCCCCCTCCCTTATTGGTCCATGAGACTTTAAAGGGAGGGGGCTGCCACGAACAAGCCCTACGGCTGTTTTCGCACGGCCCGCACGCCTGACGACGGCCTAGAGGTCGACTTCCTTCATCAACATGCCGACCTCGGTGTTGGACAGCCGCCGCAGCCAGCCCGACTTCTGGTCGCCGAGCGTGATCGGGCCGAACGCGACCCGGACCAGCTTGTCGACGGGGAACCCGGCCTCCGCGAGCATGCGCCGCACGATGTGCTTGCGCCCCTCGTGCAGGGTCACCTCGACCAGGTAGTTCTTGCCGGTCTGCTCGACGACCCGGAAGTGGTCCGCCTTCGCGTACCCGTCCTCCAGCTGGATGCCGTCCTTGAGCTGCTTGCCCAGGTCGCGCGGGATCGGGCCGACGATGTGCGCGAGGTAGACCTTCTTCACGCCGTACTTGGGGTGGGTCAGCCGGTGCGCCAGCTCGCCATGGTTGGTGAGCAGGATGACGCCCTCGGTCTCGGTGTCGAGCCGCCCGACGTGGAACAGCCGCGTCTCACGGTTGTTCGTGTAGTCGCCGAGGCACTGCCGCCCCTCGTTGTCCTCCATCGTGGAGACGACGCCGGCCGGCTTGTTCAGGGCGAAGAACTGGTACGACTGCGTGGCCACCGTCAGGCCGTCGACCTTGATCTCGTCCTTCTCCGGGTCGACGCGCATGCCCTGCTCGAGCACGATCTCGCCGTTGACCTCGACGCGGGCCTGCTCGACCAGCTCCTCGCAGGCGCGGCGCGAGCCGTAACCGGCACGGGCCAGGACCTTCTGCAGCCGCTCGCCCTCCTGCTCGGCGCCGGGGAAGGTCTTGGGGAGCTTCACTTCCTTCTTGCCCGCATACCGCTCGCGGTTGCGCTCCTCGGCCCGCGCCTCGTACTCGCGCGAGGTCGCCGGAACCCAGCGCCCACGGCTCTGCCCGGGCTGCTGCCCGCGCTTCGGGCCGCCCTTGGCGCCGCCGCGCGCGGACGCGCCACGGCCCGACTTCGGACCGTCCTGCGTGGAGCCGGGGCCCACGTCGTAACGCCGCTCCTCGGGACGCGGCTTCTTCGGACGGCCCGCGCCGGCCTGCTTCTCGTCGCGGTCGTTGTCGGCACCGCGGTAGGAGCCGCGGCCACCGCCACTCGCGCCGCGGGGGCCGCCGCCGCTTCCGCCACGGCCGCCGCCGCCGCTTCCGCCACGGGCGCCACCGCCGCTACCGCCGCGGCCGCCGCTGTTGCCACCACGGCTCCCGCCGTTGTTTCCGCTGCTGTTCCTGCCGCTGCTGCTTCGCATCACAATTTCCGTCTAGTCGGCTGCGTGATCGGGGTGATCGGAGTACTTGCCGTACTCGGAACCCGGCGCATCGGGTGCGTCCGGATCGAACGACGGAACCCCTTCCAGCGTCTCGGCCTCGATCGCGTCCGCCTCGGGGAGGAAGGGCGCGAGCTCCGGCAGCTCGTCCAGGCCGCGCAGGCCCATCCGCTCCAGAAAGTAGTTCGTCGTCCTGTACAGGATCGCACCTGTTTCGGGTTCCGCGCCCGCCTCCTCCACCAGCCCCCTCTGCAACAGGGTCCGCATGACCCCGTCACAGTTCACTCCGCGCACGGCGGAGACCCGGGAACGGCTGACCGGCTGGCGGTACGCGACCACGGCCAGCGTCTCCAGGGCGGCCTGTGTCAGCCGGGCGACCTGCCCGTCGAGCACGAATCCCTCGACGGCCGCCGCGTACTCGGGCCGCGTGTAGAAGCGCCAGCCACCGGCGACCAGGCGCAGCTCGAAACCGCGCCCCTGCACCGTGTACTCGTCGGCCAGCTCCCGCAGCGCGTCCGCGACGGCCCGCTTCGGCCGCTGGAGGATCTTGGCGAGGTGCTCCTCGGTGGCGGGTTCGTCGACGACCATCAGGACGGCTTCGAGGGCGGGGCGCAGGGCGAGCCCGGCCACCCCGTCCTCGGTGATCTCGGTCTCCACGCTCACTCCTTCTCCCTCTCCTCGTTGTCGGCCACCGGTTCGGGCGCCCGGTCGAACTCGTCGGTCACGACGGGCCGCGTCGTCTCCTCGCCGGTCCAGCGCACGAGCAGCTCACCGAGCGCCTCCTCCTGCTCCAGGGCGACGGCCTTCTCCCGGTACAGCTCAAGGAGTGCCAGGAAGCGTGCGACGACGGTCAGGGTGTCCTCGGTGTCGGCCACCAGCACCTGGAAGGTCGCCTCGCCCATCTCCCGAAGGCGTGCCACCACGAGACCGGCCTGCTCCTGGACGCTGACCAGCGGCGCGTGGATGTGGTCGACGTACACCTGCGGCTTGGGTTTCGGCTGCATCGCCTTCACCGCCAGCTCGGCGAACCCCTCGGCGCCGATCTTGATGACGACGTCGGGCAGCAGCTCGGCATGGTGCGGCTCGAGCCCCACGGTGCGCGGGTAGCGCCGCGCCTCGTCGTCGAGCCGCCCGCTGAAGATGTCGGCGATCCGTTTGTACGCGCGATATTGCAGGAGCCGCGCGAACAGCAGGTCGCGGGCTTCGAGCAGCGCGAGGTCGGCCTCGTCCTCCACCTCGGCGGCGGGCAGCAGCCGGGCGGCCTTCAGATCGAGCAGCGTCGCCGCGACGACGAGGAACTCGGTCGTCTGGTCGAGGTCCCAGTCGGGGCCCATGGCTCGGATGTGCGCCATGAACTCGTCGGTGACCTTGGACAGGGCGACCTCGGTGACGTCCAGCTTGTGCTTGGAGATGAGCTGGAGCAGCAGGTCGAACGGCCCCTCGAAGTTGGCGAGCCGCACCTTGAAGCGCCCGTCATCACCCTCGGGCCCGGCCCCGGCATCCTCGGGGACCGGCACGCTCTCGGGGACCGGCAGGCCCTCGGAGACCGGCACGCTCTCGGAGACCGGCTCCGGTCCCGCACCGGCCTGCGGCACAGCGTCCGCCGCGGCCACGACATCCGGCCCGGCCTCGGGCACCGCCCCGGAATCAGACTCGGACTCTGACCTGGGCTCGGGCTCGGCGATCTCCGGTTCCCCCGCCACCTGCCCCGGCTCGACCGGCGGAGCCACCCCGCGGCCCAGTGCGCGCCGGCGCGCGCCCCGGCCGGGCGCGGGAGAGGAATCGTTCACGGGCATCACTGCCGGAGGCTACCGCCGACGCGGCTAGCGTCCGCGCAGGCGGCGTACGAGAATGCTCGCGTCCCCGCGGGACTCCAGGTCGGCCAGGACCACGGCGACCGCCTCGCGCACGATACGGCCGCGGTCGACGGCGAGGCCGTGCTCGCCGCGCAGCACCAGGCGGGCGTGCTCGAGGTCCATCAGCTCCTCGGCGGAGACGTACACGGTGATCTTCTCGTCGTGCCGCTCGCGGCCGCTGGGGCGCCGGTTGGCGGCGCGGGAGCGGCGCCGGGCGGCCGCGGTCGAGCTGCGCCCTCCCCCGGAACCCTCCTGCGCCGTGCCGGACACGCGCCGGGTGGACTTCTCCCCGGCCTCCGCGGTGGCGGCCCGGTTGCGCGAGCCGCCCTCCGACTCGGCGTCCGACGCCGTGTGCTCGCCGGCGGGCGCGGACGCGGACGCCGTTTCGGAGTCGGACTCGTCGGCGGCGGCGGGCGCGGCCGCCGCCTCGTCGCTCTCGCCCGCCGGGCCCGGGACCCGTGCCTCGCCGTTCGCCGGGCGCCGCGGTGACGACGCCTGCAGTGCCATTCCCCCGGTCGTACGGAACAGTTCGTCGGCCCCCGGCAGACTCACTCGGCGTGACACCGGGCGAGCACCTCCCTGGCGAGCTGGCGGTAGGCCGCGGCACCGACGGAGTTCGAGGCGTACGTGGTGATCGGCTCACCGGCGACCGTGGTCTCCGGGAAGCGGACCGTGCGCCCGATGACCGTGTGGTAGACGTGGTCGTCGAACGCCTCGACCACGCGCGCGAGCACCTCACGGCTGTGCACCGTGCGGGAGTCGTACATGGTGGCGAGGATGCCGTCGAGCTCGAGCTCGGGGTTGAGCCGCTCCTGGACCTTCTCGATGGTCTCGGTCAGCAGGGCCACACCGCGCAGTGCGAAGAACTCGCACTCCAGCGGCACTATGACCTTGTGCGCTGCGGTGAGCGCGTTGACCGTGAGCAGGCCGAGCGAGGGCTGACAGTCGATCACGATGTAGTCGTAGTCGGCCATGAGCGGCTTGAGGGCGCGCTGGAGCGTGGACTCGCGCGCGACCTCGCTGACCAGCTGCACCTCGGCGGCGGACAGGTCGATGTTGCTCGGCAGCAGGTCCATGTTGGGGACCGCGGTCTTCAGGAGGACCTCGTCCGCCGACATGCCCCGCTCCATGAGCAGGTTGTAGACCGTGAGGTCGAGCTCCATCGGGTTCACACCCAGGCCCACCGACAGGGCGCCCTGCGGGTCGAAGTCGACGAGCAGGACCCGGCGGCCGTACTCGGCGAGCGCGGCACCCAGGTTGATGGTCGACGTGGTCTTGCCGACGCCGCCCTTCTGGTTGCACATCGCGATGATCTTCGCGGGGCCGTGGTCGGTCAGCGGTCCTGGAATCGGGAAGTACGGCAGCGGGCGCCCGGTGGGGCCGACGCGCTCACGGCGCTGCCTGGCAGCGTCCGGGGCAAGCGTGGCCGCGTACTCGGGGTCCGGCTCGTACTCGGCGTCGGGGTCGTAGAAGTGCCCCTCGGGGGACAGTTCGTCGTAGTCGGCGAAGTGGCTGGGTGAGGTGTCGCCGCTTCGGTCGCCGGCCATGGCGTTCACGTGATGGCCATCCATGCTCTGGTGTGCTGTCTGCGTCGGCTTTGGCTGGGGGCTGCTCGGCTGCTGGTGAGTGCTGCTCTGGAAGCCGCTCTGGTGGGCCGCGAAGGTACGCACAGCTACGGAGCCGACAGCTTGAAGCCCCGCGGGTCCCTGTCCGCCTGGCTGGGCACCTCCGGGAGTAAATGTCGACTCATTCACAAGTCGTCTTACCTCCTTGGATGTGACCAGGAACAATTTATCGATAGGTCAGCGTGGCACCATGCCGACGGTTGGCGACTCTATGGCGTGTCACCGCTCCGCAGCAACACAATCCGCCGTACCCGGCAGGATGTGTCGGCAACGGAACACCCTCATGTCAAGGGCGTGCGGCGGTTCTTCGGGGCGTTTCGCGGGGGCGCGAATCGGCTAAAGGGTTACGTTCACCGCGAGTTGACCAAGTCCGTACCCATGCGCTTACGGCCGGACCCCTGGCAAGGTCCGGCCGTAAGCGTGAGATTGACGACTTTTGTTGACGCCGCCGGGCGGCGCCCTCCCGGCCGGTGCTAGCCGAGCAGCGTGTCGAGGTCGACGTGGTCGAGGCCGTGGGCCTCCGCGACCTCCTTGTAAACCACCTTGCCGTCATGCGTGTTGAGGCCCAGGGCGAGCGCGCGGTCACGGCGCAGGGCGTCGGCCCAGCCGCGGTTGGCCAGCTCGACGATGTACGGGAGCGTGGCGTTGGTCAGCGCATATGTCGACGTGTTGGGCACGGCGCCGGGCATGTTGGCGACGCAGTAGAAGACCGAGTTGTGGACCGGGAAGGTCGGCTCGGCGTGCGTCGTCGGGTGCGAGTCCTCGAAGCAGCCGCCCTGGTCGATCGCGATGTCGACAAGGACACTTCCCGCCTTCATGCGCGACACCAGCTCGTTGGTGACGAGCTTCGGCGCCTTGGCGCCGGGGATGAGGACGGCGCCGATGACGAGGTCGGCCTCCAGGCACGCCTTCTCCAGCTCGAAGGCGTTGGAGACGACGGTCTGGATCTTCGTGCCGAAGATCTTGTCGGCTTCCTTGAGCTTGTTGATGTCCTTGTCGAGCAGGGTCACGTGGAAGCCCATGCCGATGGCGATCTGCGCGGCGTTCCAGCCGGAGACGCCGCCGCCGATGACGACGGCCTTGCCGGCGAGGACGCCGGGGACACCGCCGGGCAGCACACCGCGGCCGCCGTTCGCGGCCATCAGGTGGTAGGCGCCGACCTGCGGGGCGAGCCGGCCCGCGACCTCGGACATCGGGGCGAGCAGCGGCAGCTGGCGGTTCGCGGTCTCGACCGTCTCGTAGGCGATGGCGGTCGTGCCGGACTCCAGGAGCGCGTCGGTGCACTCCTTGGACGCGGCCAGGTGCAGGTAGGTGAAGAGCGTCTGGTCCTTGCGGAGGCGGTGGTACTCCTCCGCGATCGGCTCCTTGACCTTGAGGAGCAGGTCGGCGGTGGCCCACACCTCGTCGGCGGTGTCGAGGATCCGCGCCCCCGCGGCGACGTACTCCGTGTCCGGGATCGAGGAGCCCACACCGGCGTTCCGCTCGACGAAGACCTGGTGGCCGTGGCGCACCAGCTCATGCACGCCTGCGGGGGTGATGGCCACCCGGAACTCGTTGTTCTTGACCTCGCGGGGGATGCCGACCTTCATCGTCGATCACGGTCCTTGGCTCTGGGGATATACCGGTCATTGCACTGCATACCAGTGCGCCGAAGGACACACCGGGAGACGCCACGGAAGCACGCGGCGGAGCCAGTCTAATGAAGGTTTTCGAGCTGTCTAGCCTTTCGATACATCAATCTTCAGGTGAAGCACTACGGATTTCGCAGGTGTTAGCTGCTTGTTCCGAAGGGTTTGCTTCCGGAGCGCCGTCTGCGGTGCCCGCCACCGCCTCCTCTCCCAGCATGCGCTCGGCGGCACCCCGGTGCAGCTTGGCCGCGGCGGGGTCGCCGAGCCGTTCGAGGGTGTCCGCGAGCCGCAGCTGGAGCGCCGCCTGGAGCCGTACGTCCTCGGCCTGCCGCGCCCACTCGGCCGCCTCCTGGCAGGTGCGCAGCGACTCCTCGGGCCGCCCGGCGTACTCCTGCACCCGGGCCAGCTCGCTCAGCGCCCGCGCCTGGGCGGGCACGTCACCCTCCTTGCGGTACCCGGCGATCGCCGAGCGCCAGCCGCGCAGCGCCTCGCCGTAGCGCCCCGCGTACGTGTGGACGGTGGCGATGCGCCCGTGCAGCCGCGCGGCGTCGCTCCGCTCACCCCGGGCGAGCCGCTGGGCGAGGGCCCGGCCGTACCAGTCGGCGGCCCGGTGCCAGTCCTCCAGCTGCTGGTACGCGCCGCCTACGGATTCCATCGCGCGGCCCGTGGCGTACGGGTCCTGCGCGGCGCGTCCGGCGTCGAGCGCGGTCCGGTAGCGGGCCAGCGCCTCCCGTGTCCGCCCGGTCCCGGCGTCCAGGTCGCCGAGGTTGAGCAGCGCGGCGGCCTTCTCCCTCGGCAGGTTCCGCCGCTCGGCGACGTCGAGGACCATGCCGTGGATCGCGTACAGCTCGGGCGCGGCGGTCTCGGTGCCCCGGTGCGCGACCATGGCCCGCACGAGCCCGGCCATCAGCCGCCGGGCCAGCGTGTCGAGGTCGCCGTCCGCCACGGCGAGCCGGGCCGCGGCGAGCAGCGCGGGCTGCCTGGCGTGCAGCCACTCCGCCGCGGCGGCCGGGTCGGAGAAGCGCAGGGCGCTGGGCAGTCCGGCGAGTTTCTTGCGGGCCGGGCTGTCGGCGGGCTCGGTGACGGCGCGGCAGGAGCTCAGCAGGCGGACGGTCCGTTCCAGCATGCGGGCGCGGGCCAGCTGGAGTTCGCCGGGCCGGTCCTGGGTCTCGGTGAGCCCGCGCAACAACGGGATCAGGCAGCTCGGCACCTCGTACTGCGGCAGCCGCGTGCCGACCGCCCGGACGAGCCCGAGGGCGACGAAGTCGTCGAGCGTGGCGCGGGCCGCGGAGACGGAGCAGCCGGCCAGCGCGGACGCGGTGTGCGGGTCGACATACCCCTCGGGGGCAAGCGACAGATAGCGCAGTATGCGGGCGGCCGGTCCCGGCAGGGCCGCATAGGAGTGCCGGAAGACGCGTACGAGTGCGGGCCCGTCGCCGTCCTGCGCGTGCAGCTGCCGGGCGAGATCGGCGACGGACTCCTTGGGCCTCCTGGCCAGCCAGCCACCGGCGATCCCCAGGGCGGCGGGCTCCCCGGCGCACAGTTCGACCAGGGACTCGGCCGAGCGCGGATCACAGGTGACGCGGACGGACCCGATGTGCTCGGTGAGCAGTTCGAGGGCGGACTTGGTGTCGAGCCCGCCGACCGTGCAGGGCCGTACGTCCGGGATACCGGTGAGCGGGCCCTCGGCGACGGCGACGACCAGACAGTCCGGGGTGTCCGGAAGCAGCGGGTCGACGTGCTCGGCGTCCCCCGCGTCGTCGAGCAGCAGCACGACCCGGCGCACCGAGAGCCCCTCGCGCAACCGCTCGGCCAGGTCGTCGGCCGACTCCCCCGCGGGCGCCGGCAGCTTGAGCGCGTTCAGCAGGTCACGGGCGACCCGTTCGGTCGGTACGGGGGTGCCGTCCGGCGCGGTGAGCCGGGTGCGCAGCGCCCCGTCCGGGTACCGGTCGGCGACCTGGCGCAGCAGCTCCTCGGCGAGTGCGGTGCGGCCCGTGCCAGGGCGTCCCGCGATCAGCAGGACTCGGGCGCGGGGGGCTTTCCGGCCGGACAGGGTGTCGAGCCCCGCGCGCTCGATGTCCGCCCGCAGCTCCTTCAACTCCCGCCTGCGGCCCAGGAACTGACGGCCCGTCACGCCACGAGGGGACGGCCCGACCGCCGTCTCGTCGTCCGATTCGACCGCCTGATCCGTCACGGGCCACGCTCCGTCTCACCCAGCCCCTCCGGGGGTCGGCAGGGGCGTTCCCGAGCCTAGTTCAGTGAACGGGTCCGCCCCGGGCGAGCGGCGCGCCAAGATCGCCCGATCGGATCAGCGGGTTGTCGCATTAGCGGTGGGCTCCGCCGGTTCGGGGGGTGACGACTGCGCCGCGGATCTGCGGTGAGCGGACGAGCGCGGCTCTCGTCGTGGCTGGTCGCGCAGTTCCCCGCGCCCCCGAGATGCGCACTGCGTGCGGCATCTCAGCGCACCATGGGGCTGCGGCGAAGCCGCATGCTCCAGGGGCGCGGGGAACTGCGCGACCAGCCACGACGCAGCCGAGGACGCCCGAGAACCGTCGCCCCCACGGCGACTACGCGTCGAACGGCCGCGCAGGCCACTCCGCCTCGGCCGGCCGCAACCCCTCCACAAGCCCCTCGGACCGCGCCGCGCTGAGCGAAAGCACCCCCACCACAAGGCAGTTGTTGTGAAGGTCTCCCCCGAGCACCCCGGAAACCAGGTCCGCCAGAGGCACCCGCGCCAGCTCCATGTCCGCCTCCTCGTCCTCCACCTCGAAGCGGGCGCCCTCCGCCTCGGAGAGACCCCGCGCGAGGAAGATGCGGACCGCTTCGGAGCAGCCGCCCGGCGTGGTGTACACGTCGGTGAGAACGCGCCAGTCCTCGGCCTTGACGTGCGCCTCCTCGTACAGCTCGCGCTGCGCGGCGTGCAGCGGGTTCTCGCCGGGGACGTCCAGAAGGCCCGCGGGGATCTCCCAGAGCTTCATGGAGACGGGGTGGCGGTACTGCTTGAGGATGAGGACGCGGTCCTCGTCGTCGAGGGCGAGGACGGCGACGGAGCCGGGGTGCACCTGGTAGTCGCGCTTGGCGACCGATCCGTCGGGCATGACGACCTCATCCGTGCGTACGGAGGTCTTGTTCCCGACGAAGGGGGTCTCGGTGGCCCGGACCTCCCAGTGCTCGGCGGTGTCCTTGATCGCGGTCATGTCGCCACTTCCTCCCACGCACACACAAAAGAAACCGGGGCACGTGCCGCAAAAGGCACGCACCCCGGTAACCGTACATCGCTGGTGCGACAGGCCTTACTTGGCCTTCTTGGCCCCCTGCGCCGCGGCGACCTTGCGCTCCACCGCCGCCTTCACCAGACCGGCGAAGAGCGGGTGCGGACGCGTCGGGCGCGAGCGCAGCTCGGGGTGGGCCTGGGTGGCGACCAGGTAGGGGTGGACCTCGCGCGGGTACTCGACGTACTCGACGAGCTTGCCGTCCGGGGAGAGACCGGAGAACTGCAGACCGGCCTTCTTCTCCAGCTCGGCGCGGTAGGCGTTGTTCACCTCGTAGCGGTGACGGTGGCGCTCCTCGACGTACTCCTTGCCGTCGTAGACCTCGCGCGCGACGGAGCCCTCGGCGAGCTTGGCCGGGTACATGCCGAGGCGCATCGTTCCGCCCATGTCGCCCTCGCCCGCGACGATGTCGAGCTGCTCGGCCATCGTGGCGATGACGGGGTGGGCGGTGGCGGGGTCGAACTCGGTGGAGTTGGCGTCCGGCACGTCGGCGAGGTTGCGCGCGGCCTCGATGACGATGCACTGCAGGCCGAGGCAGAGGCCGAGCAGCGGCACCTTGTTCTCGCGGGCGAACCGGATCGCGCCGACCTTGCCGGACACGCCGCGCTCGCCGAAGCCGCCGGGGATGCAGATGGCGTCGACGTCGCCGAGCTGCTTCGCGGCGCCGGCCGGGGTCTTGCAGTCGTCGGAGGTGACCCACTTGATCTTGACGCGGGCCTTGTTGGCGAAGCCGCCGGCGCGCAGCGCCTCGGTCACCGACAGGTAGGCGTCGGGCAGGTCGATGTACTTGCCGACCAGGGCCATGACGATCTCGTGGTCGGGGTTGTGGACGCGGTCGAGCAGGTCGTCCCAGGTCGTCCAGTCCACGTCGCGGAACGGCAGGTCCAGCTTGCGGACGACGTAGGCGTCGAGGCCCTCGCCGTGCACGGTCTTCGGGATGTCGTAGATGGAGCGGGCGTCGGGGCAGGCCACGACGGCGTCCTCGTCGACGTCGCACATCAGGCTGATCTTGCGCTTGATGGCGGTCGGGACCTCGCGGTCGCAGCGCAGCACGATGGCGTCCGGCTGGATACCGATGTTGCGCAGGGCGGCCACCGAGTGCTGGGTGGGCTTGGTCTTCAGCTCGCCGGAGGGGCCGATGTAGGGCAGCAGCGAGATGTGCACCACGAAGACGTTGTCGCGGCCGACCTCGTGGCGGACCTGGCGGACGGTCTCCAGGAACGGCAGCGACTCGATGTCGCCGACGGTGCCGCCGACCTCGGTGATGACGACGTCGACCTCGTCGGTCGCCATGCGCCGGATGCGGTGCTTGATCTCGTTGGTGATGTGCGGGATGACCTGGACCGTGTCGCCGAGGTACTCGCCGCGCCGCTCCTTGGCGATGACCTGGGAGTAGACCTGCCCGGTGGTGACGTTGGCCGAGCCGTCGAGGTCGACGTCGAGGAAGCGCTCGTAGTGGCCGATGTCCAGGTCGGTCTCGGCGCCGTCGTTGGTGACGAACACCTCACCGTGCTGGAAGGGGTTCATCGTGCCCGGGTCGACGTTGAGGTACGGGTCGAGCTTCTGCATGACGACGCGGAGGCCCCGTGCCTTGAGCAGCATCCCGAGGCTGGAGGCGGTGAGGCCCTTGCCGAGGGAGGAGGCGACACCCCCGGTGACGAAGATGTGCTTGGTCGTCGTGGATTTGGGCGTCATGGCCAAGAGGGGGCTCCCGTGGTCGCGGTCTGGAGGTGCGTACCGGCGCTGTCTCCGGCCTTGTCGGGGGGAGGCGCCGTCGCTGCGGTTCGGGGGTTCGATGACCACCGGCTCACGGGCTACCAGGGTATCAGCGCCTCGGGCAGGGTGCTTCCGGCCACGCTCCGCGCACACCCCACCACAGGTGCACGACATCGTCACCCGGTGGTCACCCTTTCGGCGCAGGCGCGTTGTCAGGAGCGGCAAGCGGATCACTGGGGCGCGTCGTATCCTGCTCGCGACAGTCGGCTTGGCGAGTCACACAGGAAAACGGCAGCACAACGGCGCCACCCCCCGTCCGTACCGCAGGTGCCGTCGCCGGAACAACCGGCTGATCGTCTCGTTTGCAACGACGTGCCCCGACGACGTATCAAGACGATTCGTTGACTTCCGTTTGTGAACCGTTGACCGTTGACCGTTGACCGATCATCTAGACCTATGACCGCAGACCGCTGAGACCGCATTTGCGATCGCCCCTCGACCCACTGTCGCGGTCCTGGGGCGTACGTGGCCGTTCGACTGGAGACGCACGTGGCCGGGCGCATCGAGGATTACGCACTTATCGGAGACATGCAGACCGCCGCCCTGGTCTGCCGGGACGGCACAGTCGACTGGCTGTGCCTGCCCCGCTTCGACTCGCATGCCATTTTCGCCGGGTTGCTCGGCACCGAGGATCACGGCTTCTGGCGCCTTGGCCCCGCGCACGCCGCCGACTCCGAACCGCCCGCCGCGACACGCCGCGGCTACCTCGGGGACTCGCTGATCCTCCAGTCCGAGTGGGACACCCCGCGCGGCACGGTCCGCGTGACGGACTTCATGCCCCCGCGTGACGGCGCGCCGCAGCTCACCCGCATCGTGGAGGGCGTCACCGGGCGCGTCCAGATGCGTTCGGCGCTGCGGATGCGGTTCTCGTACGGGCGGATCACCCCGTGGGTGCACAAGGTCGACGGCCGTACGGTCGCGGTCGCCGGCCCGGACTCCGTGTGGCTGGACTCGGAGGCGGAGACGTACGGCAAGAACCTGACGACGTACTCCGACTTCACGGTGTCGCCCGGCGAACAGGTGGCGTTCACCATCCAGTGGCAGCCCTCGCACCAGAAGCCGCCGTCCCTGCCGGACCCGCAGGGCGCGCTCGCGGCGACCCAGGAGTTCTGGCGGGAGTGGGTCGAGCACTGTACGTACCACGGCCCGTACCGCGAGGCCGTCGTCCGCTCCCTCATCACGCTGAAGGCGCTCACGTACGCGCCGACCGGCGGCATCGTCGCCGCGCCCACCACCTCCCTGCCGGAGGAGATCGGCGGCGTACGCAACTGGGACTACCGCTACACCTGGCTGCGGGACGCGGCGATCACCCTCTCCTCGCTCCTGCGCACCGGCTACCGCGAGGAGGCCCGCGCCTGGCGCGAGTGGCTGCTTCGCGCCGTCGCGGGCGACCCGGAGAACCTGCAGATCATGTACGGCATCGCGGGCGAGCGCGAGCTGGGCGAGGCCGAGCTGGACTGGCTGCCCGGCTACGAGAACTCGACGCCCGTACGCGTGGGGAACGGGGCGGCGCACCAGCTCCAGCTCGACGTGTACGGCGAGGTCACCGAGGCGCTGCACCTGGCGCACATGACGGGCCTGGCCCGCAACGACTACGCGTCGCTGCTCCAGCTCAAGCTCATCCAGTACCTGGAGAAGCACTGGGACGAACCGGACGAGGGCATCTGGGAGGTGCGCGGTCCGCGCCGCCACTTCGTGCACTCGAAGGTGATGGCGTGGGTCGCGGTCGACCGCACCATCAAGCTTTTGGAGTCCGGCGACGCGGACGGGCCCCTGGAGCGCTGGCGCGAGCTGCGCGACGACATCCACCGGGACGTGTGCGCCCGCGGTTACGACGCCGAGCGCAACACCTTCACGCAGTCCTACGGCTCCAAGGAGCTGGACGCGTCGCTGCTGCTCATCCCGCAGATGGGCTTCCTGCCGCCGGACGACAAGCGCGTCATCGGCACCATCGAGGCGATCCAGCGGGAGCTGTCCACCCCTGACGGCTTCATCCTGCGCTACCCCACCGACGGCGACAACGCGGGGCTCGACGGGCTCCCCGGCGACGAAGGCGCGTTCCTCGCCTGCTCGTTCTGGATGGCGGACGACCTCGCGATGATCGGCCGGGTCGACGAGGCCCGCAAGCTCTTCGAGAAGCTGCTCAACCTCCGCAACGACCTGGGCCTGCTCGCCGAGGAGTGGGACCCGCACCTGCAGCGCCAGGTCGGCAACTTCCCGCAGGCGTTCAGCCACGTGCCCCTGATCGACACGGCGCTGCGGCTCACGTCCTCCGGGGCGTACAGCGGCTGACCCGGGATGTTCGTGGGGCGCGCGCGCAGGTAGCGTCCGCCCCATGGACAGCTCCCGCACCCCGCAGAACGCCCCCGGGGGCATCACCGTGCAGCGCGCCCTGGAGCTGCCGGGCCTTCGCAGCGGGCTGCCCGAGGTGGTGGCCGGCGCGGACCGGCTCCAGCGGACGGTGCGCTGGGTGCACGCGGGCGAGGTGCCCAACATCGCGTCGCTCCTCAAGGGCGGCGAACTGCTCCTGAGTACGGGCTACGGGCTCGGGACCCGGCCCGCCGAACAGCGGGCCTTCGTCCGCAAGCTGGCCGAGCGGGGCATCGCGGCGCTCGTCATAGAGCTGGGCCAGCGCTTCGAGCGGCTGCCCGCCGCGCTCGTCGAGACGGCACGGGCCGCGAACCTCCCGCTGGTGCAGCTGCACCGCGAGGTCCCGTTCGTGACGGTCACCGAGGAGATCCACACCGAGATCGTCAACGGGCACTACGCGCTCCTTCGCCGCGCCGAGGACGTGCACCGCCGCTGCACCGAGGCCCTGCTGGGCGGCGGCGGGGTCCCGCAAGTGCTGCGCGTCCTCGCCGGGTTCAGCGGCAACCCCGTCTTCCTGGAGACCGTCGACGGGCAGCTCCTGTACGCGGCGGGCGCCGCCGGTGACGTCGCCGACCCGCTCCAGGTGTGGGAGGGGATGCGCGCGACCCACCAGGACGAGCCGCCCGGCGGGGCCGTGCTCGTGGACGTGCCGGGCGGCGGGCCCGGCGCCGGTTCGGTGCGGGCGCGGCTCGTGCTCCTTCCGGTGGTGGCGCCGCTCGCCCCGGTCCACCGGATCGCCGCCGAGCGGGCCGCCGGGTCCCTCGCCGTGGTGCTGATGCAGGCGCGGCAGGAGGAGGAGCTGGCGGCGCGCGGGCGCGGCGACTTCCTCACCGACCTCGCGGAGGGCCGGATCGCCCCGGAGGACGCCCCGGCGCAGGCCCGCGTCCTCGGGTTCAAGCCGACCGGGCAGGGACCGCTCCTTCCCGTGGTGATGCGGCTGCCGGAGACCCCGGTCGGCTCCTCGCCGGGCGGCGGCTGGGCGGTGCTCGCGCGGGCCGTGTCCGAGGAGCTGGCCTCGGTCGGCGTCCCGGTCCTGCTGGGCGTGCGGCCCGTCGAGGGGCGGGTCCCGCTCCTGCTCGGCCTGCGCGCGGAGGCGGAGCGCCCGACGGTCGCGGCGCGGGTCGCGGCGGCACTGCGGGCCGGGGTGGAACGGGCCGGGATGCGGCGGGCGGGCGCGCAGGCCCCGGTCGTCGTGGTCGGCGGCGCGGGCGGCTGGGCCGCGGCGGCGGCGGGCCTGCGCCACGCGGCGGAGACGGCGACGGCGGCGCAGGGCCTGGACGACAAGGCGTGGCACGACGCCCGGCGCCTCGACATCGACCTGCTGCTCTGGCGGCTGCACCGCCACGACGAAGGGGCCCTCGCCGCGTTCGTCGAGCGGGCGATCGGCCCGCTCCAGGACCACGACCGGCGGGCGAAGCCGCCGCTGCTGCCCACGCTCCAGATCTACCTGGCGCACGCGGGCCGCAAGGCGGAGACCGCCCGCGAGCTGCATCTGAACCGGCAGACCCTCTACAACCGCCTCGCCCGGATCGGGGAGTTGCTCGGCACGGATCTCGACGATCCGCAGACGGTCCTCGCGCTGAGCCTGGCGCTACGGGCCCGCCGCCACGTGCAGTGAGCCCTTCTCCATGAACGGACGGGCAAGTTGCACAGTTGAACAAGGGGGTCAGAACGCGCCCGTCAACTCGTCGTAGACACTGAGGACCTGCGCGATCGTCGCGTCCTCGGTCGGCCACGACGCGGCCTGCGCCAGGCCCAGGTCCCGGAGTCCCGCGCGGCGCGCGGGGTCGGAGAGCAGCCGCTCGACAGCGCGGGCGAGCGCCGGGGCGTCCCCGTAGGGCACCAATTCGGCGGCTTCGCCGACCAGTTCGGGGATGCCGCCGACCCGGGTCGCCACCAGCGGCACTCCCGCGTGCAGCGCCTCCTGGGCGAGCAGCGAGCGCGATTCCCAACTGCTGGGCAGCAGGGCCACATCGGCGGCGGGCAGCAGCTCGGCGACGTCGTCCCGGCGCCCCGCAAGGCGTACGGGCAGCCCTTCGGTCTCGATCCGCCTTTGCAGCGCGCCCCGTTCGGGCCCCTCGCCCGCGATGACGAGCAGCGGCGCCGGGTCGAGGTCGAGCCAGGCGTGCGCGGCGTCGAGCAGCACGTCGTAGCCGCGATGCCGTTCCAGGCTGCCGACGGCCATCAGCAACGGGCGGTCCACGGCGCCCAGTTCGGCCCGTGTCTTGTTGCGGGCCCGCTCCGCGTCCTCCGCGTCGACCCGCTCCGCGCGGCGCGCCGGGAACGAGACGGCGGCGAGCCTGGCGTCCCGGGCGCCTCGTTCCCGCGCCCGGTCGACCAGCTCCGACGAGGTGCCGAGGACGACGGACGCGGCGCGGGCCACGCGGCGCTCTAGCATCCGCAGCAGATGGGCGCGGGCCCCTTCCGCGAAGCCGCGGGTGTGCCAGGTGACGACGAGCGGGACACTGCGGCCGTGCAGCGCCAGGGAGGCGCGCAGCGCGGCGTGCAGGCCGTGCGCGTGCACCAGGTCGGCGTCGGCGCAGGCCACGCGGAGCGCGGCGACGGACGCGGGGTCGCTGCGGCGCGGCACCGCGAGATGGTGGGCGCCGACGTCCCCGAACCCGTACGCGCGCTCGGCCTCGGACGGGGCGCAGACCGTGACGCGCACCCCGCGGGCGACGAGCCCCGCGGCGAGCGACCGGACGTGGGCGCTGCTGCCCGCGCTGCCGCCACCCAGGACCTGCACGGTGCGCAGCGGCGACTGTCCGTGCGCTGAGTGGCTGCTCACGTGGCTCACGCGGCGTGGCTCCTGATGCGGTGGTTCGAGTGGGTCCCGGCCCGGGAACGGTGCGGGCCCGGAAGTGGTCCAGGCCAAGGATGCCAGCCCGTACGGACGTTCCGGCACCGGCCACGGTCCCCCACCCGGCCGTCTCGGGCAACCCGGCGCACCGGATCACTCACACGGGTGAGTCGATACGGGTCCTAGAACACCGAGTCCCTCTTGGCCCACGCGCTCACATGCTCCCCGCGAGCGGCCGCCGCGACGAGACCGGCGGCGTGCGCGACGAGCCCGGCCCGCCCGTTCCCCGCGACGATGGCGACGCCGAACGCGGCGCCCAGGGCGTGCGCCCCCGCGTCGCCGAGCATGCCGCGCTCCGCGAGGTCGTCCGGGAGCGCCATGGCGGCGGCACCCATGGGCGCGGCGGCGAGCGAACCGCGCAGCAGCCCGGCGCCGCCGAGTGCGAGCGCCGTCTGGGCCGCGCGTCCCGGACGTACGTCGACGAGGTTGACGAAGTGTGCCGTGCCGGCGACGACGGCCCCGGCGAGCACCTTGTCGGCCCACCGCTCCTTGAGCAGCGCGCCCGCGACGAGTCCGGCCGCCGAGATGCCGAACAACTTGACGGCGCCGCTGGTCACTTCGCCGTGCCGCAGCGCGCCGAGGTGGGCGCGGAAGCCGCGCCGCGGGTCGTCCGCGCCCACCACATCGTCGTACGCGCCGCAGGCCCCGGCCGCGAGCGTGGCGATCAGGGCGGCGCCGCGCGTCCCCGGGTCGGCGGCGAGCACCCCGAGGGCCGTACCGACGGTGACGGCGGGCCCGGGGCACAGATCGACGTCCCGGCCCGCGTGGTTCTTCCGGTCCCACAGCCGCGCGCCGCCCGGCTTCGTCCGGCGCAGGGCACCGCGGGCGGCCAGGGTGACGCCCGCGGCCAGTGCGGCGGCGCGAAGGCTGCGGGCGGCCTCAGGCATCGGCGCGGGCCGCTTCGAGGAGCTCCTCGGCGTGCGCCCGCGCCGTCTCCGAGTCCTCCTGGCCCGCGAGCATCCGCGACAGCTCCCGTACGCGGTCCTCCCCTTCGAGGACGGTGACACCGGAGCGCGTCACGGTCCCGTCGTTCGTCTTCTCGACGAGGAGCTGCCGGTCGGCGAAGGCGGCGACCTGCGGCAGGTGGGTGACGACGACGACCTGCGCGGACTTGGCGAGCTTGGCGAGGCGCCGGCCGATCTCGACGGCCGCCTTGCCACCGACCCCGGCGTCGACCTCGTCGAACAGGTAGGTGGGCACGGGGTCGGTGCCCGCGAAGACGACCTCGACCGCGAGCATCACGCGGGACAGCTCACCGCCGGACGCGCCCTTGGCGATGGGCCGGGGCGGGGCGCCGGGGTGCGGCGCGAGCAGCAGCTCGACCTCGTCGACGCCGCTCGGCCCGCACACCACGGTCCGCCCGTCGACCTCGACACCGTCGGCGCCGTCGGTCTCGTTCTGCCGGATGTCGAAGGACACGCGCGCGTGCGGCATGGCGAGCGAGGCGAGTTCCTCGGTCACCGCGGCCGCGAACCGCGAGGCGGCCTCGGTACGGGCGGCGGTCAGCTCCTGCGCCAGGGCGCCGAGCTCCCCGCGCAGCGACTCGCGCTCGGCGGTCAGCTCCTCGATGCGCTCGTCGTCGCCGTCCAGTTCGAGGAGGCGTGCGGCGCTCGACTCGGCCCAGGCGAGCACGCCCGCGACGTCCTCGCCGTACTTGCGGGTGAGCTGGGTCAGCGCGGCCCTGCGCTCCTCGACGGCCGAGAGCCGCAGCGGGTCGGCGTCCAGGTCGTCGGCGTACCCGGCGAGTTCGGCGGCGACGTCGGTCAGCAGGATCTGCACCTCACCGATCCGCTCGGCGAGCGTGGCGAGCGCCGGATCGTGCGCGCGCACGGCGTCCAGGGCACGGGCGGCGCCGCCCACCAGAGTGGTGGCGTCGACCCCCTCCGGGTCCTCGGGGTTCCCGGCCAGCGCGGCGTGCGCGGCGGCGGCGGCCGAGGCGAGCGCCTCGGCGTGCCCGAGCCGCGACGCCTCCTCCCCCAGCTCGACGTCCTCACCGGCGCGCGGCTCCACGGCGGCGATCTCGTCGAGCCCGAACCGCAGCAGATCGGCTTCCTGTGCCCGCTCCCGCGCCCGCGTGGTGATCTCGTCCAGCTCACCGCTGACGGCCCTGAGCCGCTTGTAGACGGTCGCGTACTTGGTGAGCGGCACGGCGACGGCGTCCCCGGCGTACCGGTCGAGCGCCTGCCGCTGCCGCCCCAGCTTGAGCAGCCCCTGCTGGTCGGTCTGCCCGTGAACCGCGACGAGCTCGTCGGCCAGCTCGGCGAGGACTCCGACCGGCACGGACCGCCCGCCCAGATGCGCCCGCGAGCGCCCCTCGGCGGAGACGGTACGGCTGACCAGCAGCACCCCGTCCTCAAGATCGGCCCCGGCCTCCTCGGCCCGCGCCACGGCACTCGAACCGGGGGGCACGGCGACGCGCCCCTCCACCACGGCGTTCTTCGCGCCGATCCGCACGAGCGCGGGGTCGGCCCGCCCGCCGAGCAGCAGCCCGAGGCTGGTGACGACCATCGTCTTGCCCGCGCCGGTCTCGCCGGTCACCGCCGTGAATCCGGGTGACAGCTCGACCACCGCGTCGTCGATGACTCCGAGCGACCGTATCCGCATCTCCTCCAACACGAACACGACCTTACGAGGTGAGGGGCGGTCCGTGCGACGGCCCCCTGCCCGAGTGCCCCGAAAGGGGCGCGAAGAACAGCGCGCCCGGCAGCGATCCCGCGACGACCGGGCGGACGGGACCCTCAGTGAGGCGCCCCGCGCCACCCCGCGACGGGCAACGCGAACTTGGCCACGAGCCGATCCGTGAACACCGCATGATGCAGCCGAGCGAGCCGCACAGGAACAGCCCCCCGCCGAACCTCGACCCGGGCCCCCGCGGGCAACCCCACGGTCCGCCGCCCGTCACACCACAACACCCCATGCGGCGTGTGCGGCTGCACCTCCACCGCCAGCACCGAGTTCGGCGACGTGACGAGCGGCTTGGCGAACAGCGCGTGTGCGCTGATGGGCACCATCAGCAACGCCTCCACCTCGGGCCACACCACAGGCCCACCCGCCGAGAACGCGTACGCCGTGGACCCCGTCGGAGTCGCGCACACGATCCCGTCACACCCGAACCCGGTCACGGGCCGCCCGTCGATCTCGAGGACGACTTCGAGCATCCGCTCGGGCTCGGTCTTCTGCACGGCGGCCTCGTTGAGCGCCCAGTCCCGGTGCACGACGTCACCGTTGCGGTGCACGACGACGTCGATCGTCATGCGCTCCTCGACCTCGTACTCCTTGGTGACGACCCGGTCGACGACCTTGTCGAGGTCGTCGCGCTCGGCCTCCGCGAGGAACCCGACCCGCCCGAGGTTCACCCCGAGCATCGGCACCCCGGACGCCCGCGCGAACTCGGCACCGCGCAGGAGCGTCCCGTCAC
This sequence comes from Streptomyces sp. SGAir0957, assembly GCF_043523415.1. Lineage (NCBI taxonomy): Bacteria > Bacillati > Actinomycetota > Actinomycetes > Kitasatosporales > Streptomycetaceae > Streptomyces > Streptomyces sp. SGAir0957. The sequence continues at coordinate 6,492,742 of NZ_CP027293.1, read as the reverse complement.
CACCGAGGACGATGAGCAGCTCGCACCCGTCGAGGCAGGCCGGGGTGGCCTCCTGCACGAGCTGCACGGACGGCGGCAGCGGCAGGTCCGCCGCCTCCGAGGCGAGGACCCGCACGCCGAGGCCGCTCTTGAGCAGCCCTTCCACGACGCGTTCGGCACTGCGGATGGCCGCGGGCCGCCCGGTGTGCGCGAGCAGGAAAACAGTACGAGCTCGGGTCTGAGTCAACGCGGCCCCTCCGCCACTGCACGGTCAACGTCGGCCGGGTCCAGTTCGGGCGCCCCGGCACGCAGCCACAGAAAGTACTCGACATTTCCGGAAGGGCCGGGCAGGGGGCTCGCGGTGACGCCCCGCACCCCGAGCCCGAGCGCGTACGCCTGTGCGGCCACCCCGCGTACGGCCTCGGCCCGCAGCTCGGGGCTGCGCACGACGCCGCCGCTGCCGAGCCGCTCCTTGCCCACCTCGAACTGCGGCTTCACCATGAGGACGAGGTCCGCGTCGGGCGCCGCGCACCGCGCGAGGGCGGGCAGCACGAGGCCGAGCGGGATGAAGGAAAGATCCCCGACCACCACGTCCACCGGCACTCCGTCGATCGCCTCCAGCGTCAATTCGCGTACGTTCGTACGGTCCTTGACGGTGACGCGCTCATCGCTCTGGAGTGACCAGGCGAGCTGTCCGTACCCGACGTCGACGGCGACGACGTGCGCGACCCCGGCGCGCAGCAGGACGTCCGTGAAGCCGCCCGTCGACGCCCCGGCGTCCAGCGCCCGCCGCCCCTTCACCACGAGCCCTCGCGGCCCGAACGCGGCGAGCGCGCCCGCGAGCTTGTGCCCGCCGCGCGAGACGTAGTCGGGGTCGCTGTCGTCGGAGGCGACGACGATGGACACCCCGTTCTCCACCTGGGTCGCCGGCTTGGTCGCGACGATCTTGGCCACGCTCACCCGCCCGGCGGCGATCAGCTGGCTCGCGTGCTCCCGCGAGCGCGCCAGCTTGCGGTGGACGAGTTCGGCGTCGAGGCGGCGACGTGCCACACCTGCCACGGTCGGTTCAGCTCCTGTGCTCGTACGTCGATGAGGGCGCCGGTGACGGTGCCGGTGAGGGCGCCGACGGCTGGGGCCCGGCGTCGAGCGCGGTCAGCGCGGTGCGAAGGCCCTGGTGTACATCCTCGTACACCTCGACGTGTTCGTCCGCCGCGAGGTGGTCGACATCGCCGAGCCGCTCCAGCTGGGCGTCCACGTCGGCGTTCCCCGTGGGGGTGCGCAGGATGCCGAGGGGCGCCGGGGCAGCGGGCTCGTACGGCTCGTGCGGCTCGTGCGGCTGTCCGGCGGATTGCTCGACGGAGTGCTCGCCGGGGTGCTCGGCGCGGTGCTCGGCGGGGGTCTCGCTCATGCTCAGACGCTACCTCGGAAGCCCGGTGTACCGTCGATCACGATGGCCACTACGGAGGAGTGCCGCGCGGCACTCGACAAACTCTCGGACACCATGGCGGGCGCGGACGGGGACGTCCGGGCCGCCGCGGCGCTCGACCGCACCCTGAGCTGCCGCATCACGGACCTGGACGTGACGTTTTCCGGCCGCCTGAAGGACGGCCGGATCGAGGTGCTCTCCACATACCCGGGACCGCCTGCCGAGAAGGCGCAGATCCGGCTCGCGATGACGGGCGACGATCTGGTGGCCCTGGTGGACGGGCGGCTGAACTTCGCGAAGGCGTGGGCCGCGGGGCGGGTCAGGCTGGAGGCGTCGTTCCGCGACCTGCTGCGCCTCAGGACGCTGCTTTAGCCACTTCCGGGGCCTTGGGGTGAGCCGGCTTCCGCGCCTTGCGGGCCGCGGGCACGACCAGCGGGGTCCCCGTCTCCGGGTCGTCGATGACCTGGCACTTCATCCCGAACAGCCGCTCGACGAGGTCGGCGGTGACGATGTCCTTCGGCGCGCCCTCGGCGATCACCTCGCCCCCGCGCAGGGCGATGAGGTGCGTCGCGTACCGGGCGGCGTGGTTGAGGTCGTGCAGGACGGCGACGAGCGTGCAGCCCTGCTCCTCGTGCAGTTCGGCGCAGAGGTCGAGGACGTCGATCTGGTGCTGGATGTCGAGGTAGGTGGTCGGCTCGTCCAGGAGCAGCAGCGGCGTCTGCTGGGCGAGCGCCATGGCGATCCACACGCGCTGGCGCTGGCCGCCGGACAGCTCGTCCACGTACCGGTCGGCGAGGTCGGCGACGCCGGTCGACTCCATGGACTCCCGGACGACCTTCTCGTCCTCCGGCGACCACTGGCGCAGCAGGCCCTGGTGCGGGTAGCGGCCGCGGGCGACGAGGTCGCCGACGGAGATCCCGTCGGGCGCGACGGAGGACTGCGGCAGCAGCCCGAGCGTCTTGGCGACCTTCTTGGCGGGCATCGACTGGATGACGCTGCCGTCGAGCAGGACGCGGCCCGCGCTCGGCTTCAGCATCCGCGACAGGGCGCGCAGGAGGGTGGACTTGCCGCAGGCGTTCGGGCCGACGATCACCGTGAAGGAGTGGTCGGGGATCTCCACGGACAGCTTCTCGGCGATGACGCGCTGGTCGTAGCCGAGGGTCACGTCGTCGGCTATCAGCCTGTTCACAGCGGTGCTCCTTGCGTTCTGGAGGTTCTGGTGCGGCTGGTCCGCCGGGGAGTTCTCGGTGCGGCGGCCGCTCATATCCGGCCCGCCTTGCGCTCGGTGACGAGGAGCCACAGCAGGTACGCGCCGCCGACGACGCCGGTCACGACGCCGACGGGCAACTGGTCCGCGCCGAACATCCGCTGCGAGACCAGGTCGGCGACGATCAGCAGCGTGGCGCCCATCCAGGTGGCGGCCAGCAGGTTCGGGCCCGGCGACTTGGTGAGGCGCCGGACGATCTGCGGGGCGGTGAGCGCCACGAAGGTCACCGGTCCGGCGGCGGCGGTCGCGGCCGCGGTCAGGAAGACGGAGGCGGTGAGCAGCAGCAGCCTGGTCCGTTCGACGGGGATGCCGAGCGCGCCGGCCGAGTCGTCGCCCATCTCCAGCATCCGCAGCGGGCGCCCGAACGCGGCGACGACCGGCACGAGGACCGCGAACAGGATGAGCAGCGGCCACACCTGCTCCCAGCCGCGTCCGTTCAGGGACCCGGTCATCCAGACGGTGGCGCGCGCCGCGTCCACGAAGTCGGCCTTGGTGAGCAGATAGCCGTTGACGGCGGTGACGAACGCGGAGACACCGATGCCGACCAGGACGAGCCGGTAGCCGTGCACGCCCCGCTTCCACGCGAGGACGTAGATCGCGAGCCCGGTGACGAGTCCGCCGACGAGCGCGCCGAGCGCGACCTGCGCGGCGCTGCCGCCGAAGATGACGATCATGACGAGCGCGCCCGCGGTCGAGCCCTGGCCGAGGCCGAGCACGTCGGGGCTGCCGAGCGGGTTGCGCGAGATGGACTGGAAGAGCGCGCCGGACAGGCCGAGCGCGCCGCCGACCAGGAGGCCGACGAGGACCCGCGGCAGGCGCAGGTCGTTGATGATGAACTCCTGCCCGGCGTCGCCGTGCCCGGCGAGGGTGCGCAGGACGTCGAGGGCCGGGATCGGGAAGTCGCCGGTGCCGATGAGGACGACACTCGCGGCGAGCGCGGCGACGACGAGCACGCCCACGACGACGGCCGAGCGGACGTCGAGACGCAGGGAGAGTCCGCCCGGGGTACGGATCGCCTTGGTGGTCTTCACAGCTGGGCCAACCTCCGGCGTCGTACGAGAAGGATGAAGACCGGGGCGCCGATGACCGCGGTGACGATGCCGACCTGGAGTTCGGCGGGGCGGGCGACGATCCGGCCGACGACGTCCGCGCCGAGCAGCAGCACGGGTGAGAGGACCGCCGCGTACGGCAGGATCCAGCGCATGTCGGGCCCGGTGAACGAGCGCACGATGTGCGGCACCATCAGGCCGACGAAGACGATGGGGCCGCAGGCGGCGGTGGCGGCGCCGCACAGCAGCGTCGCGGCGGCCATGCTGAGCGCGCGGGTGCGGCCGAGGTGGGCGCCGAGGGCGCGGGCGGTGTCGTCGCCCATGGCCATCGCGTTGAGGGGCCGGGCGAGGCCGAGCGCGAGCACGGCGCCGACCGCGATGAACGGCAGCACCTGCTCGATCGTGTCCGTCTTGGCGCTGGCCAGCGAGCCGACCTGCCAGAACCGCATCCGGTTGAGCGCCACGTCATCGGTGATCATCACGGCGTAGAGGTAGCCGGAGAGCGCGGCGGTGATCGCGGTACCGGCGAGCGCGAGCCGCACGGGCGTCGCACTGCGCGTACCGCCGAGGACGTACACGAGCACGCCCACGGCGGCGGACCCGGCGAAGGCGAACCACACGTAACCGCTGAGCGAGGTCACCCCGAAGAAGCTGATCGCGGTGACGACGGCGGCGGAGGCGCCCATGTTGATGCCGAGGATGCCGGGGTCGGCGAGCGGGTTGCGGGTCAGCGCCTGGAGCACGGCGCCGGCGAGGCCGAGCGCGAGCCCGGCGAGGAGACCGAGCAGCGTCCGGGAGACACGCTCCCCGACGACGATGTCGGCGTAGCTCCCCGAGTCGTGGAACAGCCCGTGCCAGACCTGGTCGAGCGAGAGCGGCTTGGCGCCGACGGCGATGCTCGCCACACAGACGGCGATCAGCACGACGACCGCGGCGACCAGCCCGGCCGTGCGTATCGCCGTACGGCGGCCGGGTGGCGCGGGAGCGGTGTCCGCGCTTGTTTCTGGAGGACTGTCGACCAACACGAGGTTAGGTTAGCCTACCCTGCAATTCGGCCCAATCCTGCTGGCTGCCGTGGCCCGTGTCCCCCTGCCCGAGAGAAGCATCCCTCATGCCCCCTGCCCTGTCACGCCGCGCCCTCCTCACCACCGCGGGAGGGCTGGGCCTGGGCGCACTGCTCACGGCGTGCGGGAACGGCGAACGGGGCGGCGCGGCGGCCTCGGACTCCTCCGCCTCCCGATCCGCCGCGGGCCCCTGGACCTTCAAGGACGACCGCGGCAAGACGGCGAAGGTCGGCCACACCCCCAAGAACATCGTCGCGTTCGTCAGCGCCGCCGCCGCGCTCCACGACTACGGGATCGAGTGCAAGGGCGTCTTCGGCCCGTCGAAACCGGTCGACGGCAAGCCGAACCCGCAGGCGGGCACGGTGGACGTCACCGAGCTGACCAGCGTCGGCGAGGAATGGGGCCAGTTCAGCGTCGAGAAGTACGCGGCCCTCCGCCCCGACCTCCTCATCAGCAACATGTTCCCGCCGCCCGACCTCTGGTTCGTCCCCGAGGAGAGCAGCGAGAAGATCGCGGCGCTCGCCCCCACGGTCGGCATCAGCGTCGCCCACGCCTCCCTCCGCGTCCCGCTGCGCCGCTACACGGAGCTCGCGGAGTCCCTCGGCGCCGACCTGGAGGCCGAGGCGGTCGTCGCGGCGAAGGCCCGCTTCGAGAAGGCGGAACGCACCCTCCGCGAGGCGGCGAGGAAGAACGGCGGCCTCAAGGTCCTCGCCATGACCGGCGACGCCGACAACATGTACGTCGCCGTCCCCGACTCCTACTGCGACCTCCACTACTTCAAGGACCTCGGCGTCGACTTCGTCGAAGGCAAGAAGAGCGACAAGTGGGGCTTCTGGGAGTTCCTGAGCTGGGAGAACGTCGACAAGTACCACGCCGACCTCATCATGATCGACAACCGCGCCTCGGCCATGACCGAGCAGCAGCTCGCGAAGAAGCCGACCTGGGCCGCCCTCCCCGCCGTCAAGGCGGGCCAGACCACCCCGTGGGCCATGGAGGAGCGCTACAGCTACGCGGGCTACGCCCCGGTCCTGGAACGCCTGGCAGCGGCCATCACGGAGTCGAAGAGGCTCCCGCGTTGACGATGCCGGTGACGCGGCGACACGGGTGAGGCGGCAAGGCCGGTGACGCGACGATGCGGGTGACACGGCAAGGCCGGTGACCCCGGCACTAGCGCTGCATGTACTACCTGCCTTGCATGTACTACCTGCCCTGCATGTCCTATCTGCCCTGCCCGCCCTGCCCACCTGCCCGGCGGAGCCCTAAAGCTCCAGCCGTCCCAGCGCCTTCTCCGCGTCCAGCTCGCACACCCCGTCCCCCGCGACCGTCCAGGCCGCCGCGCACAGCGCACGCAGTCCGTCCATCGCCTCGCCGTCCCCCTCCAGCTCCAGCCGCTCCTCCCCCGCGGACGCGGTCCATCCCCCGCACCGGAACCCGTCCCCCTCCTCCGTCACCTCGGGCTGCCCCGTGAGCACCCCGCGCAGGTCCCGGTCCACATAGGTGGGCCGGTGCTGCGGCGGTGCGGCGAGGAGCTGCGCCGCGTCGGTGACCCCGGTGAGCACCAGGAGCGAGTCGACCTCCCCGTTGAACGCCCCCTCGATGTCCGTGTCCAGGCGGTCCCCGACCACCAGCGGCGTCTTCGCCCCCGTACGCAGAATGGTCTCCCGGTGCATCGGCGGCAACGGCTTCCCCGCGACCTGCGGCTCCGCCCCCGTCGCGATCCGGACGACCTCGACCGCCGCCCCGTTCCCCGGGGCGATGCCGCGCGCGCTCGGGATCGTCAGGTCGGTGTTGGACGCGAACCACGGCACACCACGCCCGGCGATGGCGTAGCAGGCCTCGGCGAACCGCCCCCACGCCATGTCGGGCCCCCCGTACCCCTGCACGACGGCGACGGGCTCGTCGTCCGCCGAGTCGACCGGCTCGAGCCCCCGCTCCCGCAGCGCCACCCGCAGCCCTTCCCCGCCGATGACCAGGACCCGCGCCCCCTCGGGCACCTGCTCGCTGACGAGCCGCGCGACGGCCTGCGCGGACGTGATGACGTCATCCGCCTCGGTCGGGATCCCCAGCTCCACGAGGTGCTCGGCGACAGCGTCCGGCGTCCGCAACGCGTTGTTCGTGACGTACGCGAGCGCCATCCCGGCCTTCCGCGCGTCGGCGAGCGACTCCACGGCATGGTCGATGGCGTGCCCGCCCGCGTACACCACCCCGTCCAGGTCGAGCAGCGCGGTGTCGTACGCCTCGCTCAGCGCCCGCGCACTGCTCCCCGGCCGCACCCGCGGCTCCGCGCCGGCCGCACCGCTCGCACTCTGGCTCATTCCGTTCCGCCCTTCCTCGAACCCACTCCCCCGATCATCCCCCACGCCACTGACACTCGTACGATGCACGGATGAACACTGCAGGTGACGGCCTGGATCTGCGCCCCTTCCGCGGGGTGCGCTACGACCCCGAGCGCATCGGCAGCCTCGCGGCCGTCACCTCACCCCCGTACGACGTCGTCGTCCGCCCGGACGGCCTGCTCCACCTGGAGAGCGCGGACCCGCACAACATCGTCCGCCTGATCCTTCCGCAGGCCACGTCCCAGCGCTCGCGCGACGACCAGGCGGCCGCCACCCTGCACCGCTGGCTCGCCGACGGCATCCTCGCCGCCGACCCCGAACCGGCCCTCTACGTCTACGAGCAGCGCAACGGCCACCTCCTCCAGCGCGGCCTCATCGGCGCCCTGCGCCTGTCGGAGGCGGCCGAGGGCGTCGTCCTGCCGCACGAGGACGTCATGCCGCACATCGTCGAGGACCGTGCGGGCCTCATGCGCACCACCGGGGCCAACTTCGAGCCCCTCCTGCTGACCTACCTCGGCAACGATCCGGACAATGGTCCGAGCGACGCCGAGGCGCCCGGCGCCGCCGCGACCCTCATCGAGCACACCACCCGCCACTCCGAGCCCCTGCTCTCCACGACGACCGAGGACGGCTACAGCCACCGCCTGTGGGCGATCAAGGCCCCGGCGGACATCCGCGCGGTCCAGGACGACCTGTCGCACCGCCAGGCCCTCATCGCCGACGGCCACCACCGCTGGGCCACCTACCTGCGGCTGCGCGCCGAACATCCGTCGCCGACCCCGTGGGACCACGGCCTGGTCCTCCTCGTCGACACGGCCCGCTACCCCCTGCGCGTCCGCGCCATCCACCGCCTCCTCAACAACCTTCCGCTCGACGAGGCGCTGGCAGCGGCGGCTCCCTACTTCCGCACCAGGGAAGTCGCGGGCCCGCTCCCCCAGGCGATGGAGGCCCTCGCCGAGGCGGCCGGCCACGGCAACGCGTTCCTGCTGACCGGCACCGCCGACAGGTACTACCTGCTCGACCGCCCCGAGCCCGCCCTCCTCGACCGCACGGTCCCGAAGGACCGCCCCGAGGCATGGCGCACCCTGGACGCGACGGTCCTGCACTCCACGCTCCTCGCCCACCTGTGGGGCATCCCGGAGGACTCCCCCGCCGACGTCACCTACATCCACGCCACGGACGCCACGGTCGAGAAGGCCCGCCGTGACGGGGGCACAGCGGTCCTGATGCACCCGGTCCGTGAGGAGGTCGTCCGCGAACTGGCCCGCCAGGGCGTGACGATGCCCCGCAAGTCGACCTCGTTCGGCCCGAAGCCGGCCACGGGCCTGGTCATGCGCACGCTCACGACCGGCACGACCGGCACGACCGGCGAAAACGACTGACGGGCGGACCCGGAAGGGCCCGCCCGTCACCTCACTTCACTTCACTTCACTTCAGCGGGGACGCCGCCGACTTCACTTACTTCTACTTCTCTTCCTTCGCTCCGGAAGCGTCGTCGTGGTCGTCCTCGTCACCGTCGAACGCGTCGACGAACTCGACCCCGTCCAGCTCGGCAAGGCGGTCCGACGCGTCCGTGCTGCCGTCCTTGTCGGACTCCACGGCCTTGGCGAACCACTCGCGCGCCTCGCCCTCACGCCCGGCCGCCAGCAGCGCGTCGGCGTACGCGTACCGAAGCCGCGCCGTCCACGGCTGCACGGAGTTCGACGCCAGCTCGGGGCTCTGCAACGTCACGATGGCCGCGTCCAGCTGCCCCATGTCACGCCGAGCGCCGGCCGCGACGAGCCGCATCTCGACCTGCCCGGCCTTGTCGAGCTTCTGCACCTCGGGCGCCCCGGCCATGTCGAGCGCCTTCTCCGGCCGCCCGAGCCCCCGCTCGCAGTCGGCCATGACGGGCCAGAGTTCCACGCGCCCGGTCATCCGCCGAGCCGCCCGGAACTCGGCGAGAGCCTCGCCGTACTCCTGGCAGGCATACGCGGCGAACCCGGCGGCCTCGCGCACAGCGGCCACACGCGACGCGAGCCGCAGCGCGACCTTCGCGTACCCGTACGCCTTCTGCGGGTCCTCGTCGATCAGCCGAGCGACCATGACGAGGTTCTTGGAGACGTCCTCCGCGAGCCCCTTCGGCAGCGACTGCAACTCCTGCTGCACATCCCGGTCGAGCTCGAACCCGGAGACGTCCTCCGGAATCGGCAGCCGCTTGATCGGCTCACGGTCCCGGTCCCGCTCGTCCCGGAACCGCCCGCCGCCACGACGGTCGTCCCGACGGTCATCGCGCCGGTCGTCCCGCCCGCGGTAGCCGCCACCGGGCCGCCCGCCACGGTCGTCCCGCCCACGGAACCCACCACCACGCCGGTCATCCCGACGGTCGTCGCGTCGGTCATCCCGGCGATCGTCGCGACGGAAGGGCGGCCGGTCACCATCACGGCGCGGCCCACGGTCTCGATCGCGATCCCGGTCGTCACGCCGGTACGAGGGCCGGTCGTCCCGCCCACGGAACCCGCCACCACGATTGTCGTCACGCCGGTCGTCCCGACGATCGTCGCGACGGTCATCCCGTCGGTCGTCGCGACGGAAGGGCGGCCGGTCACCATCACGGCGCGGCCCACGATCCCGATCACGATCACGGTCGCCGCCACCGTACGAGGGCCGGTCATCACGCCCACGGAACCCGCCGCCCCGGCTGTCGTCACGCCGGAACCCGCCGCCACGATTGTCATCACGCCGGTCATCACGCCGGTACGAGGGCCGGTCACCGTCACGGCGCGGCCCACGATCCCGGTCACGGTCGCCGTACGAGGGCCGGTCGTCCCGCCCACGGAACCCGCCACCACGATTGTCGTCACGCCGGTCATCCCGCCGGTCGTCACGTCGGTCGTCGCGACGGTCATCCCGTCGGTCGTCGCGACGGAAGGGCGGCCGGTCACCATCACGGCGCGGCCCACGGTCCCGATCACGGTCGCCGCCACCGTACGAGGGCCGGTCATCACGCCCACGGAACCCGCCGCCCCGGCTGTCGTCACGCCGGAACCCGCCGCCACGATTGTCGTCACGCCGGTCATCACGCCGGTACGAGGGCCGGTCACCGTCACGGCGCGGCCCACGATCCCGGTCGCCCTGCGGACGGTCGCTGCGCCGGTCGCCGCGCGGAGCGCCCCCGCGGTAGCCGCCCCGGTCGCCGCTGTCCCGGCGGCGCTGGTCGCGCTCCGGTCGCTCGTCGGGAGAGTTGGGGGACATCGGGGGACTCCTGTCTTCGGTACCGCAATCATTCTCGCGCAGCCGGGTAGCCGGCGCGCTCCGAGAAAAACTCCGGAATGCTCTGGAAATACAAAAAGGACCCTTGGTCCCAGCATGTGTGCCGGGACCAAGGGTCCTCTCAATAATAGTTCGGCGGCGTCCTACTCTCCCACAGGGTCCCCCCTGCAGTACCATCGGCGCTGTGAGGCTTAGCTTCCGGGTTCGGAATGTAACCGGGCGTTTCCCTCACGCTATGACCACCGAAACCCTTTCAGACGTCCCTCATGGAGGGACATAAGAACAGGGCGGCGAACTAGCACACTCTTCAATTGATAGGTGTAACTGTTCAGCCAGCACAGCCTGTTCGTTGTCTGGGAACAACACAGTGGACGCGAGCAACTGAGGACAAGCCCTCGGCCTATTAGTACCAGTCACCTCCACCCGTTACCGGGCTTCCAGATCTGGCCTATCAACCCAGTCGTCTACTGGGAGCCTTAACCCCTCAAAGGGGGTGGGAGTCCTCATCTCGAAGCAGGCTTCCCGCTTAGATGCTTTCAGCGGTTATCCTTTCCGAACGTAGCCAACCAGCCATGCCCTTGGCAGGACAACTGGCACACCAGAGGTTCGTCCGTCCCGGTCCTCTCGTACTAGGGACAGCCCTTCTCAAGACTCCTACGCGCACAGCGGATAGGGACCGAACTGTCTCACGACGTTCTAAACCCAGCTCGCGTACCGCTTTAATGGGCGAACAGCCCAACCCTTGGGACCGACTCCAGCCCCAGGATGCGACGAGCCGACATCGAGGTGCCAAACCATCCCGTCGATATGGACTCTTGGGGAAGATCAGCCTGTTATCCCCGGGGTACCTTTTATCCGTTGAGCGACGGCGCTTCCACAAGCCACCGCCGGATCACTAGTCCCGACTTTCGTCCCTGCTCGACCCGTCGGTCTCACAGTCAAGCTCCCTTGTGCACTTACACTCAACACCTGATTACCAACCAGGCTGAGGGAACCTTTGGGCGCCTCCGTTACTCTTTAGGAGGCAACCGCCCCAGTTAAACTACCCATCAGACACTGTCCCTGATCCGGATCACGGACCCAGGTTAGACATCCAGCACGACCAGAGTGGTATTTCAACGACGACTCCCCCTGAACTGGCGTCCAGAGTTCACAGTCTCCCACCTATCCTACACAAGCCGAACCGAACACCAATATCAAACTGTAGTAAAGGTCCCGGGGTCTTTCCGTCCTGCTGCGCGAAACGAGCATCTTTACTCGTAGTGCAATTTCACCGGGCCTATGGTTGAGACAGTCGAGAAGTCGTTACGCCATTCGTGCAGGTCGGAACTTACCCGACAAGGAATTTCGCTACCTTAGGATGGTTATAGTTACCACCGCCGTTTACTGGCGCTTAAGTTCTCAGCTTCGCACACCCGAAAGTGCACTAACCGGTCCCCTTAACGTTCCAGCACCGGGCAGGCGTCAGTCCGTATACATCGCCTTACGGCTTCGCACGGACCTGTGTTTTTAGTAAACAGTCGCTTCTCGCTGGTCTCTGCGGCCACCCCCAGCTCACCGAGTAAATCGGATCACCAGTGATGGCCCCCCTTCTCCCGAAGTTACGGGGGCATTTTGCCGAGTTCCTTAACCATAGTTCACCCGAACGCCTCGGTATTCTCTACCTGACCACCTGAGTCGGTTTAGGGTACGGGCCGCCATGAAACTCGCTAGAGGCTTTTCTCGACAGCATAGGATCATCCACTTCACCACAATCGGCTCGGCATCAGGTCTCAGCCTTAATGTGCGACGGATTTACCTACCGCACGGCCTACACCCTTACCCCGGGACAACCACCGCCCGGGCTGGACTACCTTCCTGCGTCACCCCATCACTCACCTACTACCAGATTGGACCGGCGGCTCCACCACTTTCCATTCCCCGAAGGGTCCGGAACGGCTTCACGGCCTTAGCATCACTGGATTCGATGTTTGACGCTTCACAGCGGGTACCGGAATATCAACCGGTTATCCATCGACTACGCCTGTCGGCCTCGCCTTAGGTCCCGACTTACCCTGGGCAGATCAGCTTGACCCAGGAACCCTTAGTCAATCGGCGCACACGTTTCTCACGTGTGTATCGCTACTCATGCCTGCATTCTCACTCGTGAACCGTCCACCACTAGCTTCCGCTGCGGCTTCACCCGGCACACGACGCTCCCCTACCCATCACAGCCGCCGTTGGGCGTATTGCTGCAATGACACGACTTCGGCGGTACGCTTGAGCCCCGCTACATTGTCGGCGCGGAATCACTAGACCAGTGAGCTATTACGCACTCTTTCAAGGGTGGCTGCTTCTAAGCCAACCTCCTGGTTGTCTGTGCGACTCCACATCCTTTCCCACTTAGCGTACGCTTAGGGGCCTTAGTCGATGCTCTGGGCTGTTTCCCTCTCGACCATGGAGCTTATCCCCCACAGTCTCACTGCCGCGCTCTCACTTACCGGCATTCGGAGTTTGGCTAAGGTCAGTAACCCGGTAGGGCCCATCGCCTATCCAGTGCTCTACCTCCGGCAAGAAACACACGACGCTGCACCTAAATGCATTTCGGGGAGAACCAGCTATCACGGAGTTTGATTGGCCTTTCACCCCTAACCACAGGTCATCCCCCAGGTTTTCAACCCTGGTGGGTTCGGTCCTCCACGAAGTCTTACCTCCGCTTCAACCTGCCCATGGCTAGATCACTCCGCTTCGGGTCTTGAGCGCGCTACTAAATCGCCCTATTCGGACTCGCTTTCGCTACGGCTTCCCCACACGGGTTAACCTCGCAACACACCGCAAACTCGCAGGCTCATTCTTCAAAAGGCACGCAGTCACGACTGTATGTGCAAGCACATACAGCGACGCTCCCACGGCTTGTAGGCACACGGTTTCAGGTACTATTTCACTCCGCTCCCGCGGTACTTTTCACCATTCCCTCACGGTACTATCCGCTATCGGTCACCAGGGAATATTTAGGCTTAACGGGTGGTCCCGCCAGATTCACACGGGATTTCTCGGGCCCCGTGCTACTTGGGTGTCTCTCAAACGAGCCGCTGACGTTTCGACTACGGGGGTCTTACCCTCTACGCCGGACCTTTCGCATGTCCTTCGCCTACATCAACGGTTTCTGACTCGTCTCACAGCCGGCAGACTGTAAAAGAGAGATCCCACAACCCCGCATACGCAACCCCTGCCGGGTCTCACACGTATACGGTTTGGCCTCATCCAGTTTCGCTCGCCACTACTCCCGGAATCACGGTTGTTTTCTCTTCCTGCGGGTACTGAGATGTTTCACTTCCCCGCGTTCCCTCCACACTGCCTATGTGTTCAGCAGCGGGTGACAGCCCATGACGACTGCCGGGTTTCCCCATTCGGAAACCCCCGGATCAAAGCCTGGTTGACGACTCCCCGGGGACTATCGTGGCCTCCCACGTCCTTCATCGGTTCCTGGTGCCAAGGCATCCACCGTGCGCCCTTAAAAACTTGGCCACAGATGCTCGCGTCCACTGTGCAGTTCTCAAACAACGACCAACCACCCATCACCCCGAACCAGTAGATTCGAGTGCACTGGGGCCGGCACTGAAGGCAGCCATATCGGCCGTACCTTCAGATACCCAACAGCGTGCCCGACCCGGTCCCGTCCGGAGATCATGCTTTCCACGCCCCGAAGAGCAGTACTCACAGCCTCCGACCCGACAACCAGATCGAATAGTCAACGTTCCACCCATGAGCAACCACCGTCGAACGTTTGCCGACGTTATGGCCCTGGACCACCAAGCAAGCTTGGCGGCCTAGATGCTCCTTAGAAAGGAGGTGATCCAGCCGCACCTTCCGGTACGGCTACCTTGTTACGACTTCGTCCCAATCGCCAGTCCCACCTTCGACAGCTCCCTCCCACAAGGGGTTGGGCCACCGGCTTCGGGTGTTACCGACTTTCGTGACGTGACGGGCGGTGTGTACAAGGCCCGGGAACGTATTCACCGCAGCAATGCTGATCTGCGATTACTAGCAACTCCAACTTCATGGGGTCGAGTTGCAGACCCCAATCCGAACTGAGACCGACTTTTTGAGATTCGCTCCACCTTGCGGTATCGCAGCTCATTGTATCGGCCATTGTAGCACGTGTGCAGCCCAAGACATAAGGGGCATGATGACTTGACGTCGTCCCCACCTTCCTCCGAGTTGACCCCGGCGGTCTCCTGTGAGTCCCCATCACCCCGAAGGGCATGCTGGCAACACAGAACAAGGGTTGCGCTCGTTGCGGGACTTAACCCAACATCTCACGACACGAGCTGACGACAGCCATGCACCACCTGTACACCGACCACAAGGGGGACCCTGTCTCCAGGGTTTTCCGGTGTATGTCAAGCCTTGGTAAGGTTCTTCGCGTTGCGTCGAATTAAGCCACATGCTCCGCTGCTTGTGCGGGCCCCCGTCAATTCCTTTGAGTTTTAGCCTTGCGGCCGTACTCCCCAGGCGGGGAACTTAATGCGTTAGCTGCGGCACCGACGACGTGGAATGTCGCCAACACCTAGTTCCCACCGTTTACGGCGTGGACTACCAGGGTATCTAATCCTGTTCGCTCCCCACGCTTTCGCTCCTCAGCGTCAGTAATGGCCCAGAGATCCGCCTTCGCCACCGGTGTTCCTCCTGATATCTGCGCATTTCACCGCTACACCAGGAATTCCGATCTCCCCTACCACACTCTAGCCTGCCCGTATCGACTGCAGACCCGGGGTTAAGCCCCGGGCTTTCACAACCGACGTGACAAGCCGCCTACGAGCTCTTTACGCCCAATAATTCCGGACAACGCTTGCGCCCTACGTATTACCGCGGCTGCTGGCACGTAGTTAGCCGGCGCTTCTTCTGCAGGTACCGTCACTTTCGCTTCTTCCCTGCTGAAAGAGGTTTACAACCCGAAGGCCGTCATCCCTCACGCGGCGTCGCTGCATCAGGCTTTCGCCCATTGTGCAATATTCCCCACTGCTGCCTCCCGTAGGAGTCTGGGCCGTGTCTCAGTCCCAGTGTGGCCGGTCGCCCTCTCAGGCCGGCTACCCGTCGTCGCCTTGGTGAGCCATTACCTCACCAACAAGCTGATAGGCCGCGGGCTCATCCTTCACCGCCGGAGCTTTTAACCACCGTCCAGGAGGACGGAAGTGTTATCCGGTATTAGACCCCGTTTCCAGGGCTTGTCCCAGAGTGAAGGGCAGATTGCCCACGTGTTACTCACCCGTTCGCCACTAATCCACCCCGAAGGGCTTCATCGTTCGACTTGCATGTGTTAAGCACGCCGCCAGCGTTCGTCCTGAGCCAGGATCAAACTCTCCGTGAATGTTTCCCCGTGATCGGGGTGACACCACGAGAGCGGACCGGGCGGGAGGAATAGTCCCGTCCGGTCACAGCGTCCTCGCTGTGTTTATTTCAAAGGAACCTCGCCCCAACCATCATGCGACGGCCGGAGACGGGGTAATCAACATATCTGGCGTTGACTTTTGGCACGCTGTTGAGTTCTCAAGGAACGGACGCTTCCTTTGTACTCACCCGAGAGACTCTCTCGTGGCTTTCCTCCGGGCGCTTCCCTTCGGTCTTGCTATCTTGCTGTCTTGCGTTTCCAACCTTACCAGATCCGTTTTCCGTTCCGTTTCCGGTTCGGATTTCATTTCCGGTGGCCGTTGGAGGGCCTTTGCCTTTCGGCTCTTCCACTACGTTAACCGATTCCCGCCGCAACTCATAATTGAGTTTCGCGGGTTCGAATTTCGACGTGCGAGCACGCAGAAATGTCCCCGTTGAAGGAGATCGTGAGTAGTGGTTTGGCCGCATCCGGTTGTCGGCTGAACGCCTACCCGGGTCAAGCGGCTCGGACTACCTTACGGATCGCTCAAGAGTGCGTCAAGTTCGGCGGCGGCGCGGCGTGTGCGCCCGGTAAGGGCTGACCGTCGGGTCGTCGGCGATCCAGAAGCGCCATGGGTGGACGCCACCGTCACCGGCGACCCCGGTGCGGGGGCCGTTCCTCACCTGGTCAACGGGGATCGGCGTGCCGTGCAGGACCTCCACCGGGGAGTCGCCGGGGGCGCAGGCGTCCGTGCCGTCGAGGTCGCGGCCGACCGACAGGGCCGTGGCCAGGCGTGCCGGGCCTTTGGCGAGTTCTCTGTCGTTCCGGGCCGAGAGTCGACGTTTGCGGGCGGACTCGGCGCCCTCCACGATCTCGCCGGCGCGCAGCAGGACCCCGCTCGCGGTGCCCTCCGGGCCGCACACCAGGTTCATGCAGTGCCACATGCCGTAGGTGAAGTAGACGTACACGTGTCCGGGCGGGCCGAACATCACGCGGTTGCGGGCCGTCTGTCCTCTATAGGCGTGGGACCCGGGGTCGTTCGCACCGTCGTAGGCCTCGACCTCGGTGAGGCGGAGTTCGACGGGGCCGTCCTCCGTGTGGTGCACGAGGATGCGTCCCAGGAGGTCAGGGGCGACGTCCAGGACGGGCCGGTCGAAGAACGAGCGGGTCAGGGGCGTACGGTCAGGGGCCGCGATCATGCCGTCCGAGGGTAACGGAACGGGTGGCCGCGGCACGTGCGGAACCGGGGCCCCGTCCACCGCGTTTGTAGTCAGCAGGACCGGCGGGTCGGGACGGGTGGGCCCTGCTTCCGGTTCTCCGGCGACGGCTGGCGTCGCCGGATCACGGTTCACCTACGGAGGAGATCGAGTCATGGGCTTCAAGCGACTGCTGGCGAGTCTGGGTGCGGGCGGGGCGTCCGTCGAGACGGTGCTGACCGAGGCCAATGTCGTGCCCGGTGGCGTGGTCCAGGGTGAGGTCCGGATCCAGGGCGGCTCCGTGGACCAGGAGATCGAGGGGCTGTCCGTCGGTCTGCAGGCCCGCGTCGAGGTCGAGGGCGGTGACCAGGAGGTCAAGCAGGACATCGAGTTCACGAAGGTGCGGCTCGGCGGCGCCTTCTCCCTCCAGGCCAACGCCGTGCACGCGGTGCCCTTCGGCCTCGAGATCCCCTGGGAGACGCCGGTCACCACGATCGACGGGCAGCAACTGCGCGGGATGAACATCGGCGTGACCACCGAGCTGGAGATCGCCCGGGCCGTGGACTCCGGGGACCTGGACCCGATCAGCGTGCACCCGCTGCCGTCGCAGCAGGCGATCCTGGACGCGTTCATCCGGCTCGGGTTCCGCTTCAAGAGCGCGGACATGGAGCGCGGGCACATCCGGGGCACGCGGCAGAAGCTGCCGTTCTACCAGGAGATCGAGTTCTTCCCGCCGCAGCAGTACCGGGGCCTGAACCAGGTGGAGCTGAGCTTCGTGGCCGACGACCGGGAGATGGACGTCGTCCTGGAGATGGACAAGAAGGCCGGTCTGTTCAGCGAGGGCAGCGACACGTTCCGCTCGTTCGTCGTCGGGCACCACGACTTCCAGGGCACGGACTGGTCGGCGTACCTGCACCAGTGGCTGTCGGAGGTCGGCAGCCGGAAGAACTGGTTCTAGGGTTTCAGCGTCCGCGTTCCGTAGAACCCGGGACTCTGTGGAGCTGTGAGCTCCGCAGACCCGTGAGCTTCAGGAGGTGTCCTTGTGACCGAGCAGCCCGATCGCGCGCCGCTGCCGCACGACTTCCATCCGCAGGTGCCCTCGTTCACCGTCGTGAGTGAGGACTTCGAGGCAGGTGGGGTGCTCGACGACGCGCAGGTGTACGCGGCCGGGAACACCTCGCCGCATCTGCGGTGGGAGGGCTTCCCCGCCGAGACCAAGAGCTTCGCCGTCTCGTGCTTCGACCCGGACGCGCCGACGGGCAGCGGGTTCTGGCACTGGTCCGTCTTCGACATCCCGGCCTCGGTGACCGAGCTGCCGGCCGGAGCGGGCAGCGGCAAGTTCGCGGGCCTGCCCGAGGGTGCGGTCCAGGTGCGCAACGACTACGGGACGAAGGAGTTCGGCGGCGCCGCGCCGCCGGCCGGGGACCCCGCGCACCGCTACGTCTTCACCGTGTACGCGGTGGACGAGGAGAAGCTCGGGATCGACTCGGACACGTCGCCCGCGGCCGTCGGGTTCAATCTGCGGTTCCACACGCTGGCGCGCGCGCAGGTCGTCGCCGAGTACGCGGCTCCCGCGGAGCGGTAACGGCGTCGGCGAGCCCCCTATAACGTTCATTGAACGTTTGCCCACCTCCAGTCTTGAAAGGGACCGGAGGTGGGCATTTTTTATTGCGTTGTCCATCTCGGCGCGCGCGGCCAGAGTTGACGCACGGACGCCGAGGGGTGATCCGCTGCGTACGGGAGGTGGGCAGGGTGCGGGACACATTGGTGCTGAACGCGAGCTTCGAGCCGCTCTCGACGGTGACGCTGAACCGAGCCGTCGTGCTGGTGCTGCAGGACAAGGCCGTCGTCGAGCAGGCCCACCCCGAGCTTCGGATGCGCGGCGCCGCCCTCGACATGCCCGTGCCGCGGGTGATCAGGCTCTGCCGGTACGTGAGGGTGCCGTTCCGAAGACGCGCACCGTGGTCGAGGCGGGGTGTGCTCGTGCGGGACCAGCACCGGTGCGCGTACTGCGGGCGGCGGGCGACGACCGTGGACCACGTGGTGCCGCGGTCGCGGGGCGGGCAGGACACTTGGCTGAATACGGTGGCTTCGTGCGCCGAGGACAATCACCGCAAGGCCGACCGGACGCCGGAGCAGGCGGGGATGCTGCTGCTCACGCAGCCGTTCGAGCCGACGCCTGCGGACGCGATGCTGGCGTCCCTCGCGTCGGCCGACCGGGCCGCTCTCCCGGAGTGGCTGGGCGAGCAGATGGCGGCCGCGTAGGCCGCCACTCCCCCTGCCGACCGGCTAGTCGATCGGCGGCTGCTCCCGGCGCTCCTTGCCCACCGCGGACGGGCCGGGGGTGCCGCCGCCCATCGGGTTGAAGTTGCCCATGGCGCCGCTGAGGCCCTTGAGGGCGTCGCCGATCTCGCTGGGGACGATCCAGAGCTTGTTGGCGTCGCCCTCGGCGATCTTCGGGAGCATCTGGAGGTACTGGTAGGAGAGCAGCTTCTGGTCCGGGTCTCCGGCGTGGATCGCCTCGAAGACCGTACGGACGGCCTGGGCCTCGCCCTCGGCCTTCAGGGCGGCGGCCTTGGCCTCACCCTCGGCCCGCAGGATCGCGGACTGCTTCTCACCCTCGGCGGTGAGGATCTGGGACTGGCGGATACCTTCGGCGGTGAGGATCGCGGCGCGCTTGTCGCGGTCGGCGCGCATCTGCTTCTCCATCGAGTCCTGGATGGAGGTCGGCGGCTCGATCGCCTTGAGCTCGACGCGGTTGACGCGGATGCCCCACTTGCCGGTGGCCTCGTCGAGGACGCCGCGCAGCGCCGCGTTGATCTCCTCGCGGGAGGTCAGGGTCCGCTCCAGGTCCATGCCGCCGATGATGTTGCGCAGGGTCGTGACGGTGAGCTGCTCGATGGCCTGGATGTAGCTGGCGACCTCGTAGGTCGCGGCCCTCGCGTCGGTCACCTGGTAGTAGATGACGGTGTCGATGTTGACGACGAGGTTGTCCTGGGTGATCACCGGCTGCGGCGGGAACGGAACGACCTGTTCGCGCAGGTCGATGCGGTTGCGGATGGAGTCAATGAAGGGGACGACGATGTTCAGGCCCGCGTTGAGTGTGCGGGTGTAGCGGCCGAAGCGTTCGACGATCGCCGCGCTCGCCTGCGGGATGACCTGGATGGTCTTGATCAGGGCGATGAAGACCAACACCACCAGAATGATCAGGACGATGATGATCGCTGACATCGCGTCTCCTGCGCTCCTTCGTGCCGTTGTCCCCCGGCGCCGCCCGCCGGAAGGATCATGGGTTCCTGCTGGTCGAGTCTGTCAGAACCACCCATGTGGCGGGGCCGGTTCAGGTCACCCGCGGGTGCGGATCGGGTTCCGGATCTGGTTCAGATGACGATCGCGGTGGCTCCTTCGATCTCGACCACGTCGAC
This sequence comes from Streptomyces sp. SGAir0957, assembly GCF_043523415.1. Lineage (NCBI taxonomy): Bacteria > Bacillati > Actinomycetota > Actinomycetes > Kitasatosporales > Streptomycetaceae > Streptomyces > Streptomyces sp. SGAir0957. The sequence goes on along the minus strand of NZ_CP027293.1, from coordinate 6,472,398 downwards.
CTGGCGGCCCGGTTCGTACGTCGCGTTCTCGTCGAGGGTGCGGGCCGACCAGATCTCGCCGCCGAGCTTGATCCGGCCACCGCTCGCGTCGACGCGCTCGACGACGACGGCCTGTTTGCCCTTCAGGGCGTCGATGTTGGTGGCCAGGACCGGTTTCTGCGCACGTTGTCGTACGGCGATGGGGCGTACGACGGCGATCAGGGCGCAGGAGACGACGGCGAAGACCACGACCTGGAGGACGGGGCCGCCGCCCAGTCCGGCCGTCGCGGCGCCCGCGCAGGCGCCCACGGACAACATGCCCAGTTCGGGCATGGCGGTGATGACGAGCGGGATTCCGAGCGCGGCCGCCCCTATCAGCCACCACACCCATGCGTCGATGTCTGCCACGTGGTCATGGTAGATCCGCGGACGGTCATGCCGACAGGGGACGACCGGTCCGCGGGCGCACGGCGGCTCAGCTCAGCGGGAGGCCGGTGGCGGTCCAGCGGTCGCCGCGCTGCTCGACGACGAGCGGGAGGCCGAAGCAGTGCGACAGGTTGCGGGAGGTCAGCTCCAGCTCGAGCGGGCCCGCGGCGAGCACCTTGCCCTGACGGATCATCAGGACGTGGGTGAAGCCCGGGGCGATCTCCTCGACGTGGTGCGTGACCATGATCATGGAGGGTGCGATCGGGTCGCGGGCGAGGCGGCCGAGGCGCCGGACGAGGTCCTCGCGGCCGCCGAGGTCGAGCCCCGCGGCGGGCTCGTCGAGGAGGAGCAGCTCGGGGTCGGTCATCAGGGCGCGGGCGATCAGGGTGCGCTTGCGCTCGCCCTCGGAGAGCGTGCCGAACTTGCGGTCCAGGTACTCGCTCATGCCGAGGCGGTCGAGGAAGGCGCGGGCGCGCAGCTCGTCGATGTCCTCGTAGGACTCCTGCCAGCCGGCCGTCATGCCGTACGCGGCGGTGAGCACCGTCTGCAGGACGGTCTGGCGCTTGGGCAGCTTCTCGGCGAGGCCGATGCCGGCGATGCCGATGCGCGGGCGCAGCTCGAAGACGTCCGTGCCGGGCCTGCCCAGCGTCTCGCCGAGGATCGTGGCGGTGCCGCCGCTCGGGTAGAGGTAGCTCGAGGCGATGTTCAGGAGGGTGGTCTTGCCCGCTCCGTTGGGTCCGAGGATGACCCAGCGCTCGCCCTCCTTCACCGACCAGGAGACCTGGTCCACCAGAGCCCGGCCCTCGCGGACCACGGATACGTCCTCCAGCTCCAGTACATCGCTCATGAGCGCGTTGTCTCCCATTGCAGTCTCGGCCGTCTCGCGTGCGTCCGTAGAGGTTCGGCTTGTTTCGGCACTGGACGCAGCCCCCGGGTAAAACCTACGCCACCGCCGGGGCGGCCCCTTCCCTCGGTGGGTGTTTTGGTGCCGTCCGGTACGCGTCCGGTGCCCGTCCCGTGCTTTCCCGGGGACTTTCTCCGGCTTCTATGGTGGGGCGCATGCTCACAGAACCACGCTCCGGACGCCTGGCCGCATGGGGAAATGCCCTTTTGGCCGGTTTTATTGCTCCTGATGACGCGGTGCTCGCGATCGTCGGGGAGGACGCGGTGCACCGCGTCGAGGGGATTCCCGGGGAGGCGGGACCCGTCGGGCTCTCGCTCGCGCTCGGGCGGCTGCGGGCGCTCGGCGTGAGCGGTCTGCGCGTGGCCCTGCCCGCGCCGGGGCATCCGCTGGGCCTGAGCGGGCCGCCGGAGTTCAACGCGCGGGCCGTCGCCGCCGAGGAGGCCGTCGTCTGTTTCGGTGCGGCGCTCGGGCTGGTCCCCGAGGTGGACGAGGCCGGGCCCGAGGGCGATCTCCATGTGCGGGTGCTGTGGCACTGCCTGCCGGTGCGGGAGGCGCCGCCCGCCGACGTGCCGTCCCTGGGCGAGGCCGAGCGCGAGCTGGCGGAGGCCCTCCGGGAGGCGACGGAGGTGCTGACGCGCCTCGACGTGGCGGGCTCGGGGCCCGTCGCGGAGGCGGCGATCGAGGCGTACCGGGCGCGCGCCGAGCGGGGCCGCGAGGTCCTGGCCCCCGGGTATCCCCCGCGGGCCGTACGCGTGCTCGAACTGGCGCAGCGCGTCGGGCTCCTGGTGGAGACAGCGTACGGGAGCGGGCACGGCGGCGCGGTGAGCGCCTCGGAGATGTCGGCCCGCGCGGTGGCGCTGCGGCCGGTGGAGCGGACGGCGCGACGGGCGCAGGTGGCGGCGTACAACGCGTTCGTGGAGGAGCGGAACCGGGGCTGAGCGAGCGGCAAGGTGGAGCGACGCACCGGAGCCCCGCGCGGGCGGCCGCGCGGGGCTCCGGGGGTGAGGCGGAGGTCAGTCGTTGGCCGCCGGGTTGCCGAAGGTCGGGTTCAGCAGGCCGATGACGTTGATGCTGTTCGCCACGGCGTTGACCGGGACGTGGACCGGCACCTGGACCGCGTTGCCCGAGAGGACACCGGGGGAACCCGTGGCCGCGCCCTCGGCCCCCGCGTCGGCGACGGCGGCACCGGCCGAGGCACCGGCGGCGACACCGGCGACGGCGACGGCCAGGGCGGCCTTCTTGGCGATGTTCATGAGAAGTGTTCCTCCAGATGGTGCGTTTCGGCCCCAGGGACGGGCCGCACCCGGGGCAACGTGACCACCGGTCGGAGGGAACGGGTTCGGCACCGCGATACGCCCGAAAGGATCACCCGCGCAGCGCGCTCCAGGCGGGCCGGGAACGCCATCGGCCTCCCGGGTGCGCCCGGGAGGCCGATCGTCTCGAAGAGAGCTGCGTGTGTCAGCCGTTGTGGCTGTGGTTGCCGAAGACCGGGTTCAGCACGCCGATGACGCTCACGCTGTTGCCCGTGGCGTTGACCGGGATGTGGACCGGGGCCTGGACCAGGTTGCCCGAGCCGACGCCCGGGGAGTGGACGGCGTTGCCGTTCGCGTGCGCACCGTCAGTGGCGGAGGCGAGACCGGCACCGGCGGCGACCAGGCCACCGGCGACGAGGGTGACAGCCGCGGCCTTCTTCAGGTTCTTCACTTCAAAGTCCTCCTTGCGATTGCCGCGGCCAGCCGCCGCGGCACGCACTGGAGAACGCGGACCGGCCCGGAGGGATACGCCGAACGGGGGACGTATACACGACAGTATGAATCTCTCACCGGGCGGGAACCCGCCCCGGCGGGGTGCAGTAGTGCGTCGCGCGCCCGACCGGGGATATGACACAGGCGCTCAGCCCGCGGCTCCGTGCCGCACCGCCCATAGAGCGGCCTGGGTGCGGTCGGCGAGGTCGAGCTTCATCAGGATGTTGGAGACGTGCGTCTTCACCGTCTTCTCGGAGAGGACGAGGGCGCGGGCGATCTCCCGGTTGGAGCGGCCGTCGGCGATCAGGCCGAGGACCTCGCGCTCCCGCTCGGTGAGCGCACCGCCCCTGCCCTGCCCGCCGTTCGCCTCCTCCTGCGAGAGCAGCGCGCCCGCCACCTCGGCCTGGAGCAAAATGTGACCCGCGTGGACGGAGCGGATGGCACCGGCGAGCGCGTCCGGATCGACGTCCTTGTAGACGTAGCCGGCGGCTCCCGCGCGCAGGGCCGGGACCACGGTGCGCTGCTCGGTGAAGCTGGTGACGATGAGCACGCGCGCGGGGTTGGCCAGTTCGCGGAGCTTGCGGAGCGCGTCGACGCCGTCCATGCCCGGCATCTTGACGTCCATGAGGACGACGTCGGGGCGCAGCTCCTCGGCGCGGGCGACCCCTTCCGCGCCGTCCGCCGCCTCGCCGACGACCTCGATGTCGTCCTGGACCTCCAGGAACGTGCGCAGGCCGCGGCGGACGACCTGGTGGTCGTCGACCAGAAGAACCTTGATCGGTTCAGCCACCGGGAACCTCCATGTCGATCGTGGTGCCCTTGCCGGGCTCCGATTCCACTGTGAGCCGGCCGCCGACCCCGCTCGTCCGGTCGCGCATGGAGACCAGGCCGAGGTGGCGGCCCGCGCGGCGGACGGTTCTGGGGTCGAAGCCCGAGCCGTCGTCGGTGACGCGCAGCGCGGCGCCGGTGCCCCGCTTGTCGACGGTGACCTGGACGTGCTCCGCGCCGGAATGACGCAGCGCGTTGTGCAGCGCTTCCTGGGCGACACGGAGCATCGCCTCCTCCTGGGCCGCGGGCAGGGCCCTGATCCCCCCGGTCCCGAAGGTGACCCGGGCGGTGTGGGCGCGGTCGAGGACCTGGATCTGCGTCCGGAGGGTGGCGACGAGGCCGTCCTCGTCGAGGGCGGCGGGGCGCAGCTCGACGACGGCCGCGCGCAGCTCCTCGGTGGCTTCGGCGGCGAGCTCGACGACGTGGCTCAGCTCGCCCTTCGCGCGCGCGGGGTCGCGGTCCACGAGCTTGGCGGCGGCCTGGGCGGTCAGGCGCAGGGAGAAGAGTTTCTGGCTGACGGCGTCGTGCAGTTCGTGGGCGAGGCGTGAGCGTTCCTCGGCGATGGTGAGTTCGCGGCTGCGCTCGTAGAGCCGGGCGTTGGTGAGGGCGATCGCGGCGTGCTGGGCGAGGATGCCGAGCAGGTCCTCGTCCTCCTCGGTGAAGCCGCAGCCGCCTTGGGGCTTGGGGCACCTCTTATTGGCGAGGAAGAGCGCGCCGATCGTCTCGTCTCCGTCCTTGATGGGCAGGCCGAGGAAGTCGGACATGTCGGGGTGGGCGGAGGGCCAGCCCTCGAAGCGCGGGTCCTCGCGGACGTCGGCGAGCCGTTCCGTCTTCGCCTCGCGCAGCATGGCGGCGAGGATGCCGTGCTGGCGCGGGAGCGGGCCGATGGCCTTCCACTGCTCGTCGCTGACGCCGTCGACGACGAACTGGGCGAAGCCGCCGTGGTCGTCGGGCACCCCGAGCGCCGCGTACTCGGCGTCGAGCAGTTCGCGCGCCGAGGCGACGATCGTCTTGAGGACGTCGCGCACCTCTAGGTGTCTGCTCATGGCCAGCAACGCGGCGCTCACCGCGGCCAGTCCCGTCCGTGGGCCGTGACTCATGATTCTCACCGTACCGGCGGGGTGTGACAGTCCGTATCGGCCTTGTGGCGGCGGCCGCGTAGGGCGGTGGGCGTAGGCCGAAGGGCCCGGAGACGTCGCGACCCGCGCAGGAGGTGGCGGGGTCCCCCGCGTTCCTACGTTGAGGACAGCCGGCCCGGACGGCGTCGGCACGACATGGGGACGGTTGTCATGGCAGTTGCGATCATCACGGGGGCGTCGCGGGGGTCCGGGCGGGCGCTGGCCACGGCGCTCGCCGGGCGCGGCTGGGATCTCGTCCTGGACGCGCGGTCCGCGGGCCCGTTGGAGGAGGTCGCCGCCGCGTTGCGCGAGCGGGGCGGTGCGGTGACGGCCCTGGCGGGCGATGTGGCGGACGGCGGGCACCGGGCGGAGCTGATCGGGGCGGCGTGGGACCTGGGCGGGCTCGATCTCCTGGTGAACAACGCGGGGGTGCTCGGGGCCGCCCCGCTGGTGCCCCTCGAGGAGCACGCGCTCAACGACTTCCGGGCGGCTCTGGAGGTCAATGTGGTGGCGCCGCTCGGTCTGGTGCAGGAGGCGCTGCCCTTGCTGCGCGAGGCGCCTGCCGGGGCGGTGATCAATCTGAGTTCGGACGCGGCGTCGGAGGCGTACCGCACGTGGGGCGGGTACGGGGCGACGAAGGCGGCGCTCGACCAGCTGTCGGCGGTGCTCGCGGTGGAGGAGCCGGGGCTGCGGGTGTGGGCGGTGGATCCGGGCGGGATGCGGACGGACATGCTGGCGGCCGCCGAGCCGGACGAGGACCTGAGCGGGGTGCCGCGCCCGGAGGACGTGGTGCCGGCCTTCCTGAGCCTTCTGGAGCGGCGGCCCGCGAGCGGGCGGTACGCGGCGCCTTCGCTGCTGGTGACGCGGTGACGCTCGCGCTGCGGATCCCGGCGGACCGGTCGGCGCGGGTGCCGGCCGAGCAGCGGGGTCCGGGCCGGGACAGGTCGTCGGTGCGGCTCCTGGTGTCGCGTGGGACCGAGGTCGCGCACCGCCGGTTCGCCGGGCTGCCGGGCGAACTGCGGGCCGGGGACGTGCTCGTCGTGAACACCTCCCCCACGCTGGCTGCCGCGGTGGACGGACGGCTCGGGCACGCGCGCGTGGTCGTGCATTTCTCGACGCGGGGCGAGGACGGGCGCTGGGCGGTTGAGCTGCGCGATCCGGACGGGCGGGGCACCACGCGCCCGCGCGCGGGTGGACCCGGGGGGACGGTGGTGTCGCTGCCCGGCGGCGCGGGCCTCGTATATGAGGAGCCGGTCGCCGCGGGTTCGGGGCGGCTGTGGTGGGCGCGGGTGGCCGGGGACGTGCCGGCGCTGCTGCGCGGGCACGGGCGGGCGATCCGGTACGCCTACACGGAGCGGGACCAGCCGCTGTCCGCCTACCAGACCGTGTTCGCGCTGCCGTACGCGGACGGGGCGGGCAGCGCGGAGATGCCGAGCGCGGCGCGGCCGTTCACGGCGCGGATGGTGGCGCGGCTGGTGAGCCGGGGCGTGCAGTTCGCGCCGGTCACGCTGCACACGGGGGTGGCGTCGGCGGAGTCGCACGAGCCGCCGTACCCGGAGCGGTACGCGGTGCCGGAGGCGTCGGCGAGGCTCATCAACGCGGCGCGGGCGGGCGGGGGCCGGGTCGTCGCCGTCGGGACGACCGCCGTGCGGGCCGTCGAGTCGGCGGCCGGTGCGGACGGGGTGGTGCGGGCGGCGGGCGGCTGGACCGACCTCGTGGTGGAGCCGGGGCGCGGGGTGCGGGTGGTGGACGGGCTGCTCACCGGGCTGCACGAGCCGGCGGCGTCGCATCTGCTGATGCTGGAGGCGATCGCGGGGCGGGCCGCGGTGGGCCGTGCGTACGAGGAGGCGGTGCGGGAGCTCTACCTGTGGCACGAGTTCGGCGACGTGCACCTCATCCTTCCGGAGGAGAACGCTCACCCTGTGCATTGCAGTGGCAACCAGATGTGAGATCCGGAGTGGGGTCATGTGACGCCGCGCATAGGGCGCGCATCACGTACGAAGGTCCGTAGTGGGTCAGCGCGCTCACCGTTTGCCGAGGCAGGGCGGGGTCTGAAGGTCGAATGTCGACTTTCGGCCCCCTTTGGCGTGCCCGCTCTCCACTAGGCGGCTTCGTACGTCACATCGTTGCCACAAAATTTTGCGCCCGCTAACAATGGCCTCCGTCGCTCAGCGCCGACCGGTTGTACCCACGGCGTCCGTGTTCGAAACACGAGCCCGTCCGGTTCGGTCGGCGAGCGGCTCCCCGTTCTCCGAGAGGTCCCCATCTCCCATGCGCAAGTTCACCCTCCCCGGCCATAGCCAGCTGTCCCGCCCCCACAAGGTCTCGATGGCCGGTGTCGCCGCCCTCGGCGCGGCCGCGCTCGCCGTGACCCTCGTGCCGGGCCAGGGCACGCAGGCGCAGGCGTCCGAGACGGTCTCCGCTGCGCCCGTCGCGTTCACCACGAACGCCGGCACGCAGCAGATCAAGGACGTGCAGGCCAGCGTCACCAACCAGCAGGCCAACGCGTCGCAGAAGGCCCAGCAGATCGCCGCGAAGCTCAAGGCGCAGCAGGAGGCCGAGGCGAAGAAGAAGGCCGACGCCGAGGCGAAGGCCAAGGCGGACGCGGCCGCCAAGGCGAAGGCCGATGCCGACGCCAGGGCGAAGGCCGACGCCGAGGCGAAGGCGAAGCAGGAGCGCGAGGCCAAGGAGGCCGCCTCCCGTGCCGCCGCCCGCAAGCCGGTCTACGCGAACAACCTGGACGGCTGGATCAAGCAGTCCCTGGACATCATGCAGGCCAAGGGCATCCCCGGCTCCTACAACGGGCTCTACAGCAACATCATGCGTGAGTCCACGGGCAACCCGAACGCCATCAACGGCTGGGACATCAACGCCCAGAACGGCACCCCGTCGATCGGCCTGCTCCAGGTCATCCAGCCGACGTTCGACGCGTACCACGTCGAGGGCACCTCGACGAACATCTACGACCCGGTCGCGAACATCACGGCCGCCGCCAACTACGCGGCCGCCACGTACGGCTCGATCGACAACGTGAACAGCGCGTACTGACACCCATTGACGGGACCTCTGGGTCCGGAACACGCTGAACCCCCATGCCAGTGAAGGGCGGCACCCGACAGGGTGCCGCCCTTCACTGGTCCTCGCCCGTAAGCGCTGCTACTTGCGCATGACCTCGGGCTCGTGGCGGCGCAGTAGGCGGGCGACCGCGAAGCCGCAGACCACGCCGAGCAGGATGAGGATCGTGAGGTTGATGCCCCACTGGGTGACCGAGTGCTCCCACAGCGGGTCGAGGTCGTTCGGCTTCTTCGGGTCCCACGGCGGCATCAGGTGGGAGAGGTCGAGGGTGGCCCCGGCCGCGCCGACCGCCCAGCGGGACGGCATCAGCCAGGCGAACTGCTCCAGGCCGATCGATCCGTAGATCTGGAAGAGGACGCCGGTGAAGACGACCTGGACGATCGCGAACATGACCAGCAGCGGCATCGTCTTCTCGCTGGTCTTCACGAGCGAGGAGATGACCAGGCCGAACATCATCGACGTGAAGCCGAGCGCGATGATCGAGACGCACAGCTCGATCGCGGGCGGCATCAGCAGCCCTTCCTTGGGCAGCTCGCGCGGGGCGAAGCCGATGGCGCAGATGATGACGCCCTGGATGGCCGTGATGACGCCGAGGACGATGACCTTCGACATCAGGTACGCGGAGCGGGACAGGCCGGTGGCGCGCTCCCGCTCGTAGATCACCCGCTCCTTGATCAGCTCACGGACCGAGTTGGCGGCGGCCGAGAAGCACATGCCGACGGCGATGATCAGCATGATCGTGCCCGCGTCGCCGTTGAACTTCGAGGGCGGTTTCGGCGGCGCCAGTCCGAAATCGGCCGGAATGACGACGGAGACGACGCCCAGGACCGCGGGCAGGATCACCATCAGGCCCATGAAGCCCTTGTCGGAGGCGATCACCGAGATGTAGCGGCGGATCAGCGTGATGAGCTGGGCGCCCCACGGCTGCGGTTTGGGCGGCTTGATGGCGGCCGGCGGTGGCATCTGCACCGACTGCGCGGCCACGGCGTCGATGTCGGCCGCGTACATCTGGTAGTGCTGCGAGCCCTTCCAGCGGCCCGCCCAGTCGTAGTCGCGGTAGTTCTCGAACGCGGAGAAGACATCGGCCCAGGTCTCGTAGCCGAAGAAGTTGAGGGCCTCCTCGGGCGGGCCGAAGTACGCCACCGAACCGCCGGGCGCCATGACGAGCAGCTTGTCGCAGATCGCCAGCTCGGCCACGGAGTGGGTGACGACGAGGACGGTGCGCCCGTCGTCGGCGAGGCCGCGCAGCAGCTGCATGACGTCGCGGTCCATGCCCGGGTCGAGACCCGAGGTCGGCTCGTCGAGGAATATCAGCGACGGCTTGGTGAGCAGCTCCAGGGCGACGGAGACGCGCTTGCGCTGGCCACCGGAGAGGGAGGTGACCTTCTTCTCCTTGTGGATGTCCAGCTTCAGCTCGCGCAGCACCTCGTCGATGCGCTGCTGGCGCTCCTGCTCGCTGGTGTCCGCGGGGAAGCGGAGCTTCGCGGCGTACTTGAGCGCCTTCTTGACGGTCAGCTCCTTGTGCAGGATGTCGTCCTGCGGGACCAGACCGATGCGCTGGCGCAGCTCGGCGAACTGCTTGTAGAGGTTCCGGTTGTCGTAGAGGACGTCGCCCTCGTTGGCCGGGCGGTAGCCGGTGAGCGCCTTCAGGAGCGTCGACTTGCCGGAGCCCGACGGGCCGATGACGGCGATCAGCGACTTCTCGGGGACGCCGAAGGAGACGTCCTTGAGGATCTGCTTGCCGCCGTCGACGGTGACCGTCAAGTGCCGTGCGGAGAAGGAGACTTCACCGGTGTCGACGAACTCCTCGAGGCGGTCTCCGACGAGCCGGAACGTCGAGTGGCCGACGCCGACGATGTCGTTCGGGCCGAGCAGGGCCGTGCCGCCCTTGGCGATCGGCTGGCCGTTGACGTACGTGCCGTTGTGCGAGCCGAGGTCACGGATCTCGAAGCGGCCGTCGGGCGTCGCGTGGAACTCCGCGTGCAGCCGCGAGACCTGGAGGTCGGAGACGACCAGCTCGTTCTCCAGGGCGCGGCCGATGCGCATGACGCGGCCGAGCGCGAGCTGGTGGAACGTGGTGGGGCTGCGGTCGCCGTAGACCGGCGGGGCCCCCGCGACGCCGCCCGGTCCCTGCGGTCCCTGCTGGCCCGGCACCTTCTGCACGGGCGGCTGCGCTTGCTGCTGCCACGCCTGCTGCTGGGGCGCTTGTTGCCGGGGCGCTTGTTGCCGGGGCGCCTGCTGCTGCCAGTCGGGGGCGGCGTTCTGCTGCTGCGGCGGGGGCTGCTGCGTCAGCCCCGCGGCCTGCTGCTGCGCCTGGTGCGGCGTGGAGACGGCGGCGGCCTGCGCACTGCCCCGCACGTTGACCCGCGGGCCGTCCGTCGCGTTGCCCAGGTGCACCGACGAGCCGGGGCCGATCTCCATCTGATGGATCCGCTGACCCTGGACATAGGTGCCGTTGGTCGAGCCGTGGTCCTGGATCACCCAGCTCCGGCCGTCCCAGCTGATCGTGGCGTGCCGCCAGGAGACCCTGGCGTCATCGAGCACGACGTCTCCCCCCGGATCACGGCCGAGGGTGTAAGGCCTGGACGGGTCGAGCGTCCAGGTCCTGCCATTCGATTCCAGTACGAGTTCAGGCACTCCATGCCCCACTGAGTTGTCCCCCGAAGTTGTGCCCCGTCATGGGGAGTCTAGGGATGTCGAACATCGTGAGGAACTATTTCAGGAACGGCCCCGTGACCGAAAGTCGGGCCTTGCGTCGGAGCTTGTGAAGACTCTCGGGCGCTCCCGGTGCCCGCGCCCGTTGACGTGACAGATGCGGCCCGGAAGGGTGGGAGGCGCCCACAACTCCCCACGGATCATGCGCATCACGCTGATCATGCGCAAAGCGGTCGTCCGGGGGCGAGGCGGTACGGATCGGGGGGTCCTGATGGTGACCGGCCACGACACGAAGCGGCGCGGCGGCATCCCCGCCGGCGACGTGCTGCTCTCCGCCGTAGCGGCGGTGAGCTGGGCGTTCATCGGGATGACGGGGGTCGCGGCGCTCGGCCTTCACCTCCTCGACGCCGACTCCGCAGGCTCACTCGCCCCGATGACGGCCGCGGTGGTGGCGCTCGGCGTCGGCGGCCGCGTGACGCCGTCCGGCGACGTGTCGGCGTTCGGCCTCGACAGCGCGCAGGCGCACACCGCCATCGATGTCGCGCCACTGGGCGTGGGGCTCGTCGGCGCGCTCCTGCTCAGCTGGTTCTTCCTACGGGGCCTGCGCGCGCGGGGAGTTGAGGTCTCGCCCGGGGAACTGCTCGCGCGCGCGGGGGCGGTGCTCGTGCTCTTCCTGACGCTGCTCGGCGGGCTCGTATGGGCGGGTCACGACATCATCACGATTGACGGTTCGAAGCTCGGGGTGAACGACATTCCGGGCGCGGGTGGGCTGCCGGGCGACATCAAGGACAAGCTGCCCGGCGGGGTCGGGGGGCTGCTGCCGGACCGGCTCAACGACCTGGTCAATGCGGAGGCCTCCGTCGGGTTCACGGTACGGACGGGGGCGACGCTGCTCGGCGGCGCCGCGTTCGTGACCGGGGTGCTGGTGATCGCCCTGCTCGCGTCGCGGCGCACGCCCCTGCCGCGCGCGCTCGCGCCGGTGCACCGGGTGGTGCGGCCCGCGGTGTCGGCGCTCGTGACCGTTCTCCTGGTGGCCGTTCTCGCGGGGCTCGCCGCGGCGGCGTACGCGATGATCGGCGACGACCATCCGCGGCGGATCGCGGGCGCGGCGCTTCTGGGCGCGCCCAACGGGGTGTGGCTCGGGGTGCCGATCGGCCTGTTCGTGCCCTGGGACGGCAAAGCGACGGGTGAACTGTCGCGGCTGCTCCCCGATCCGATGGACGACCTTCTGCGGGCGGACGCGGGGCCCGTGACACTCGGCCGCCTCGCCGAACTCGACGGCCGCGTATGGCTGTTGGCCGTGGCGACGGCCCTGATGATGCTGTTCGCCGGGGTCCTGACGGCGGCCCGTACCCCGTTCGTACGGGGCCGGGGCCCGCGCCTGCCCTCCTTCGCGGCCGCCTGCGCGCTGCGCCTCGGCGTGGTCACGGCGCTGACGCTGCCGCTCCTCGTCTGGCTGACGGACATCTCGGCGAACGCGTCCCTGACGGTGCTGGGCTTCGACGCGTTCGGCGCGGGCATCGAGCTGCACGGACGGGTCGGGATGGCGCTGCTGCTCGGGGCGGTGTGGGGGGCGGGAGCGGGAGCGCTCGGCGCCGCGCTGGCCCACGCGTCCGGAGCGGCGGGCAGCCGGGCGGCCCCCCTGGCGACGGCCTCGGCGGCGCCGCCAGGGCCGAGCGCACCCCGGGACCCGTCCCTCGCCCCGGCCCCGAGCCCGTCAGGGCCGTACCGGGAGAGCCGCCCGTACCGGCCGTCCAACGCGGACACGAACCCTTATATGCGGCCGTACGAGGGGGGCGGCGCGGACCCGCGGGGGCCAGGAGGCCAGGACCCGGGGGCGCGTGGCGCGGAGGGGTACGGGCGGGGGGTGCCGGGGCGTGAGCAGCACGGGTGGGGTCCGGAGGGCGGCCCGGCGCAGGGTGACGACCTGACCGGCGCCCCCACGGTCGCCGGTCCGACCCGGCCGGAGCCGTCACCCCGGCCGTCACCCCGGCCGTCACCCCGACGGCCCCGGAACAGTGATGACACCGGCCTGCCGCCCCCACCCCCGCCCGCGCCCCCGCCTCCCCCGGCCCCGGGCCGGACCCGGGACGGTCGATGGCGCCGAGGAGACCGGGACGAACGCTGAGGCCTCCGGCCGGAACGGGGCGGGCGGCACCCGGGCACGCGTACCTCGCGGCCCCGCGCCGGACCCGGAGCAAGATCTGCCGGGGCATCTCGCATGGCCCCGTGCGCGGCGGAGCCGGGGTGTCCGGTGGTTGGACCCGGGCCGCGATGCGTACACGCGCCCGATAACGTAAGGGCATCATGAGCGCCTCGCAGCCCACGCACCCCGCTGATGCCCCGCACGTCGACTCGGACCCGTACGTGCCGGCCGACGTCCCGACCCTCCTGGTCAAGATATTCGGCAAGGACCGGCCCGGCCTCACCGCCGGCCTCTTCGACACGCTCGCCGCCTACTCCGTCGACGTCGTCGACATCGAGCAGGTCGTCACCCGGGGCCGCATCGTCCTGTGCGCCCTGGTGACGGAGCCCCCGGCCGGCCTGGAAGGTGACCTGCGGGCCACCGTCCACAGCTGGGCGGAGTCCATGCGGATGCAGGCCGAGATCATCTCGGGCATCGGTGACAACCGGCCGCGCGGCATGGGCCGCTCCCTGGTCACCGTGCTCGGGCACCCGCTCACCGCGGAGTCGACGGCCGCGATCGCCGCGGCCATCACGCGGACCGGCGGCAACATCGACCGTATCTTCCGGCTCGCCAAGTACCCGGTGACGGCCGTGGAGTTCGCCGTGTCGGGCACCGGCACGGAGGAGCTGCGCACGGCGCTCGCCATAGAGGCGACGAGGCAGAGCCTGGACGTGGCCGTCGTCGCGTCCGGTCTGCACCGGCGCGCGCAGCGGCTCGTCGTGATGGACGTCGACTCGACGCTCATCCAGGACGAGGTGATCGAGCTGTTCGCGGCGCACGCGGGCTGCGAGGAGAAGGTCGCCGAGGTGACGGCGGCGGCGATGCGCGGCGAGCTGGACTTCGAGCAGTCGCTGCACGCGCGCGTGGCGCTGCTCGCGGGCCTGGACGCGTCGGTGGTGGACAAGGTGCGGAGCGAGGTGCGGCTCACGCCGGGCGCCCGCACCCTGATCCGTACGCTGAAGCGCCTGGGCTATCAAGTGGGCGTCGTGTCGGGCGGGTTCACCCAGGTCACCGACGATCTGCGGGAGCGGCTCGGCCTCGATTTCGCGCAGGCCAACACCCTGGAGATCGTCGATGGCAGGCTGACGGGCCGGGTCACCGGCGAGATCGTGGACCGGGCGGGCAAGGCGCGCCTCCTGCGCCGGTTCGCGGCGGAGGCCGGGGTCCCGCTCGCCCAGACCGTGGCGATCGGCGACGGCGCGAACGACCTGGACATGCTGAACGCGGCCGGTCTCGGCGTCGCCTTCAACGCCAAGCCCCTGGTCCGCGCGGCGGCCCACACCGCCGTGAACGTGCCCTTCCTCGACACGGTCCTGTACCTGCTCGGCATCACCCGCGAGGAGGTCGAGGCGGCCGACACCCAGGAGGAGGAGACGGTGGTCAGCGCCGTCTGATCCGATCCGTCCCGTACGTCAGAGGACCCGGTACGCCGGAGGGCCCGGTACGCCGGAGGACCCGATACGTCGGAGGACCCGGTACCGATCATTCGGTACCGGGCCCTTTCACATCGCGGGGGCGTGTCTCAGTCGTTCGGCGACCAGTAGTCGACCAGCTTCGCGGCACCCGGCTCCAGGGACTTCCAGGGCCCGGTGAAGGTCAGTACGGCGAACGCCGCGGTGGAGAAGCCCGAGCGGCCGAGGCGCTGGGCCGCGTCCGGTGCGGAGTCGCCCGCGAGGGCCTCGGTGAGGCCCTGCATACCGGGGTTGTGGCCGACCATGACGGCGTTCGTCACGTCGTCCGGCGTCTCGTTGAGGACCGCGATGAGTTCGCCGGGGGACGCCTCGTAGATGCGCTCCTCGTAGACGGTCTTGGGGCGCTCCGGCAGCTCGGAGACGGCCAGTTTCCACGTCTCCCGGGTGCGCGTGGCGGTCGAGCAGAGGGCCAGGTCGAGGGCGATGCCGGAGTCGGCGAGCTTGCGGCCGGCGATCGGGGCGTCCTTGCGCCCGCGCTCGGCCAGCGGCCGCTCGTGATCGGACACCTGAGGCCAGTCCGCCTTGGCATGCCGGAAAAGGACAATCCTGCGGGGTTCTGCGACGCTCATACGTCCCAGCTTCGCACGAAACCGACCACGGGGCGCAGGGAGTTGGCGGTCCGCCCCCGCCCGCCGGCCTGTCCTAGCCGGCCACCAGTTCCCTGGCGCGTTCCAGGATGTGGCCGAGGGTCGGATCTCCCGCCGCGGCGTGGGCGTCGGCCGGGTTGAGGATGAGCAGCAGGAGCGCCACGAAGGCGACGGCCGGCAGCGCGATCGCCCACCAGGGCAGCCGGATGTCGACGCCGCCCGTGGCTGCCGGGTGGGTCCGGGGGTGCGTGGGGGCCGACATGGTGTCCTCCGTGGTCCGCGAGGCCGTGGTTCCCGTCCGTGCGCCGACGCTGTCGGCGACACTTCGAACCTACGGATCCTGCGGCCCCGGCCCCATCCGGTGATCCACCCACTTCACCCTGACACTGGCCCCCTAGGGGATGGTGGAGTTAACCCCACCCCGGGGCCGTCCCCGGCCTCGCGGGCCCGGCGCCGGTGTCAGGGCGAGGCACCGGTGTCAGGGCGAGGCGATCGTCGCGATGATCGCCACGACCACGGTGACGGCGAGCATCGCGCCGATCACCAGCAGAAGCTTCTTCTGGCCGTTCTGGGGGTTCGGCTCGAGCACAGGCGACATGCGGCAAGTGTCGCACCTGTCCGTCGGCGTCAGGACGCCGGGGCCGCCCTTCGGGCGGACGACGGGACTTCAGGAACGCGCCCAGGGCCTCGCGGCCTCGTCCTCCACGGTGCGGTTGCGGCCCGCGAGGACGCCGACGACGATCTGCGGCACCATCAGCGCGGCCATGAGCGCGATGGGGACGCCCCAGCCGCCGCTGCTCTGGTAGAGGACGCCGACGAGGAGGGGTCCGGGGATGGAGATCAGGTAGCCGGTGGACTGGGCGAACGCGGAGAGCTTGGCGACGCCCGCGCCGGTGCGGGCCCGCATGCCGACCATGGTCAGGGCGAGCGGGAAGGCGCAGTTGGAGATGCCGAGCAGGATCGCCCAGGCCCAGGCGCCGGAGGAGGGCGCGAAGTACAGGCCCGCGTAACCGGCGAGGCCGCACGCGCCGAGGATGACCACGATGGGGCCCTGGTTCGGCAGCCGGGCGGCGACGCGCGGGATGACGAAGGCGAGCGGGATGCCCATGGCCATGGTGACGGCGAGGAGGACGCCCGCGGTCGAGGCGGAGACCCCGGCGTCGCGGAAGATCTGCGCCATCCAGCCCATCGTGATGTAGGCGGCGGTGGCCTGGAGCCCGAAGAAGACGGCGAGCGCCCACGCGGTGCGGCTGCGGGTGATGCGCAGGGCGTCGCCCTGGCCGGCCGCGGTGGTGTGGGCCGGTTCGGCGGGTCCCGCGCTCCTGGCGCGGGCGAGCGGCGCCCACGGCAGGACGGCGGCGACGCCGAGGGCGGCCCAGACGGCGAGGCCGGTCTGCCAGCTGCCTCCGAGCGCGTCGGTGACGGGCACGGTGGCGGCGGCCGCGAGGGACGTGCCCATGGCGAGGGCCATCGAGTACAGGCCGGTCATGGAGCCGACGCGGTCGGGGAACCAGCGCTTGACGATGACCGGCATGAGGACGTTGCTCACCGCGATGCCCATGAGGGCGAGGGCGCTGGCGACGAGGAAACCGGCCGTGTTCCCGGCGTAGGGCCGGATGATCAGGCCCGCGGCGATCGCGACCATGCCCGCGCAGACGACCGCGCTGGCGCCGAACCGCCTGGCGAGGCGCGGCGCCATCACGCCGAAGACCGCGAAGCAGAGCGGGGGCACGGAGGTGAGGAGCCCGGCGACGCCGCCGCTCATGCCGAGCCCGTCGCGGACCTCTTCGAGGAGGGCGCCGAGGCTGGTGATGGCGGGGCGCAGGTTGAGGGCGGCGAGGACGATGCCGACGGTGACCAGGCGTACGGCCCACGCGCGCGGGGCGCCCCGTCCGTCGTCGCGCGGGGTGGATATCGGGGTCTCGGCGGTCGACGGGGGCGGCGCCATCGTCGGGGTCGTCGTCGGGGTTTCCTCACTGGCCATGGGGCCCATCTTAGAATCATGGGATGATTGGCTGTCCACTCGGCGGAGCGGGCTCGGTAAAGTCCGCTCGACGCCACCGCGCAGCCGGACCGCCGCGACAAGGGAAGAGACAAGGGAAGAACCGTCGATGCCACTGACCTCTCCGCGCCGCTCGGCCCTGTCCGAGCAGGTGATCTCCGCCCTGCGCGCCCAGATCTCGTCGGGCGAGTGGCCGGTGGGCTCCCGCATCCCGACCGAGCCCGAACTGGTCGAGCAGCTGGGCGTCGCCCGGAACACGGTGCGGGAGGCCGTACGCGCCCTCGCGCACAACGGGCTGCTCGACATCCGGCAGGGCTCGGGCACGTACGTCGTGGCCACCAGTGAGCTGGCCGGGGTCATGCAGCGGCGGTTCGCGGACGCCGATCCGCGCCACATCGCCGAGCTGCGCTCCACGCTGGAGTCGAGCGCGGCGCGGCTCGCGGCCGAGCGGCGCACCGAGCGCGATCTGAAGCAGCTGGACGCCCTGCACCTGCGCCGGGAGGAGGCGTGGGAGGCGGGCGACGCGGAGGCGTTCGTGGCGGCCGACGCGACGCTCCACCTGGCCGTCGTCGCCGCGTCGCACAACGACGTGATGACGTCGATGTACGCGGACCTCGGCGAGGTGCTGCGGGACTGGCTGCGCGAGGACGTGGGCGAGCGGCTGACCGCCGAGAACCACATGGACCACGCGCGCCTGGTCGACGCGATCCGGGAGGGCGACGCGGAGACGGCGGCCGCGGAGGCGGCGTCCTATCCGTTCCTGTGCCGTCCGGGCAGGCTGGACGGGCCCTCCCGCAGGCTGGACGGGCCCTCCCCCGCCTGACGCAGCCGGTCGGCCTTCTCGTGGCTGACCCACGCCCTGCGCACGCTCCGCCAGCACCGCCCGTTCATCCGGACCGTCTCGGCCGGGCCCACGTCGGCCGGGGCCGTGTCGGTGTCGATGTCCCACCAGGGGTCGCACTCGATGTGCAGGGCCACCCGGTCGACGCCGGGGTACGGGTTGTGGCAGTCGGCGGTCACACGTACGCCCTTGACGAGGGTGCGGCAGCCCGCGCCGAACCGTTCGGGCGTCTTCGCGGCCACGCGCGCGTGGCCGGGATCGTGGCGCTGGGCCGCGGTGTCGGACACCGCGTCGTAGGGCAGCGCGGCCAGCAGGGCCGCGGCCGCGAGGGCGGGGGCTATGCGAGAGGACAGGCGCACGGAAAGGGACCTCCTCGCACCAGAGTGCGGGGAGGCCCCTTCACCTCGCCCGGCCGGTGGGCCGAACGGGGGACACCTCGTTTCGGGCGGTGCCCGGACACCGCCCGGACGCCGCCCGGACGGCGATCAAGCAGGGGTCAGGCGCCGATGGCGTGCAGACCGCCGTCCACGTGGACGATCTCGCCCGTCGTCTTCGGGAACCAGTCCGAGAGCAGCGCGACGATGCCGCGCCCGGCCGGCTCCGGGTCCTCCAGCTTCCACTCCAGCGGCGAGCGGCTGTCCCAGACCGCGGCCAGCTCGCTGAAGCCGGGGATCGACTTCGCGGCCATGGAGCCGATCGGGCCCGCCGAGATCAGGTTGCAGCGGATGTTCTGCTTGCCGAGGTCGCGCGCCATGTAGCGGCTGGTGGCCTCCAGGGCGGCCTTGGCCGGGCCCATCCAGTCGTACTGCGGCCAGGCGAACTGCGCGTCGAAGGTGAGGCCGACGACGGAGCCGCCCTCGGTCATCAGCGGCAGCAGCGCCGTCGTCAGCGACTTCAGCGAGAAGGCGGAGACGTTCATGGCGGTGGCCACGGACTCGAACGGCGTGTTCAGGAAGTTGCCGCCGAGCGCGTCCTGCGGGGCGAAGCCGATGGAGTGCACGATGCCGTCGAGCCGGTCGCCGAGGTGCTCGCGGACCTGGCCCTCCAGGCGGGCGAGGTGCTCGTCGTTGGAGACGTCGAGCTCCAGGACCTTGACCTTGTCCGGGTCGGGCAGCTTCTTGGCGATGCGCTCGGTGAGCGTCGGCCGCGGCCAGGCGGTGAGGATGATCTCCGCACCCTGCTCCTGGGCGAGCTTCGCGGCGTGGAAGGCGATGGAGGACTCCATCAGCACACCGGTGATGAGGATCTTCTTGCCCTCGAGAATTCCAGCCATGATGTTCAGTGACCCATTCCCAGTCCGCCGTCAACGGGAATGACGGCACCAGTGATGTACGAAGCGTCGTCCGAGGCGAGGAACTTCACCGCGGAGGCGATCTCCCCGACCTGCGCGTACCGGCCGAGCGGCACCTGCGCCATGATGCCCGTGCGCTGCTCGTCGGTGAGCGCCTGGGTCATGTCGGTGTCGACGAAGCCGGGGGTGACGACGTTGAAGGTGATGTTGCGCGAACCCAGCTCGCGGGCGAGGGAGCGCGCGAAGCCGACCAGGCCCGCCTTGGAGGCGGCGTAGTTCGCCTGCCCCGCCGAACCGAGCAGACCGACGACGGAGGAGATCAGCACGACCCGGCCCTTCTTGGCGCGCAGCATGCCGCGGTTGGCGCGCTTCACGACCCGGAAGGTCCCGGTGAGGTTGGTGTCGAGGACGGACGTGAAGTCCTCCTCCGACATGCGCATGAGGAGCTGGTCCTTGGTGATGCCGGCGTTGGCGATCAGGACCTCGACGTTGCCGTGCTTCTCCTCGATCTCCTTGTAGGCCTGCTCCACCTGCTCCGTGTCCGTGATGTCGCACTTGACGGCCAGCGCGCCGGCGTCGGTGAGCTCCTTGGGGGGCTCGCCGGAACGGTAGGTGAACGCGACCTTGTCGCCCTGCTCCAGGAAACTACGGGCGATGGCGAGGCCGATGCCCCGGTTGCCTCCGGTGACGAGAACCGAGCGGCTCAACGGATCACCCTTTCGATCGGCGGTCAGGTACCCGTCGAAACTATCCCGGCCCGGTACCGGGCGCCGAATCCGGGGGTGACAGGGCGATGCGGTGGGAACTGTGGGATCCCCACAGTTCCCACCGCGTACCGGTCGGGTCCATGAGGCCGGTGGGGCTCTTGGAAAACCCCCGCGGCGCGGCATACGTTGGCTGGCCCGTCAACGACGACAAGGGAAGGCCGCCCATGGCCCATGACATCGACCCGTCCTTCACCGCGCTGCCGCTGCGCGCCCTGGCCGACGCCGCGCTCGCCCGCGCCCGCGCCCTTGGCGCCGACCACGCCGACTTCCGCCTGGAGCGGGTGCGAAGCGGCGCGGTGCGGCTGCGGGACGCCAAGCCCGCCGGGTCGTCGGACACCACGGACCTGGGGTACGCGGTGCGTGTCGTGCACGGCGGGACCTGGGGGTTCGCGGCCGGGGTCGATCTGACGATGGACGCGGCGGCGAAGGTAGCGTCGCAGGCCGTCGCGATGGCCAAGCTGAGCGCGCGGGTGATCGAGGCCGCCGGGTCGGACGAGCGCGTGGAACTCGCGGACGAGCCGGTGCACGCCGACCGGACCTGGGTCTCCTCCTACGAGGTCGACCCGTTCTCCGTGCCGGAGGAGGAGCGCGCCGGGCTGCTCGCCGACTGGAGCGCGCGGCTGCTCGCGGCCCCGGGCGTCAGCCACGTCGACGCGTCCCTCCTGGTCGTGCACGAGAACAAGTTCTACGCGGACACGGCCGGGACCACGACGACCCAGCAGCGCGTCCGCCTGCACCCGTCGCTGAACGCGGTCGCCGTGGACGAGGCGAGCGGCGAGTTCGACTCGATGCGCACGCTCGCCCCGCCCGCCGGGCGCGGCTGGGAGTACCTGACGGGGAAGGCGGGCACGGCCTGGGACTGGCAGCGCGAGCTCGACGAGATCCCGGAGCTGCTCGCGGAGAAGATGCGGGCGCCGAGCGTGCGGGCGGGCTCGTACGACCTGGTCGTGGACCCGTCCAACCTGTGGCTGACCATCCACGAGTCCATCGGGCACGCCACCGAGCTGGACCGCGCCCTCGGCTACGAGGCGGCCTACGCGGGCACCTCCTTCGCCACCTTCGACCAGCTCGGCAAGCTCAAGTACGGCTCCGAGCTGATGAACGTCACCGGTGACCGCACCGCCGAGCACGGCCTCGCCACCATCGGCTACGACGACGAGGGCGTGGCCGGGCAGTCCTGGGACCTGGTGAAGGACGGCACGCTCGTCGGGTACCAACTGGACCGGCGCATCGCCAAACTGACCGGTTTCGAGCGCTCCAACGGCTGTGCCTATGCCGACTCCCCCGGCCATGTCCCCGTGCAGCGGATGGCCAACGTCTCGCTGCAGCCCGATCCGGGCGGGCTCTCCACCGAGGACCTCATCGGGGGTGTCGATCACGGGCTCTATCTCGTCGGGGACCGGTCGTGGTCCATCGACATGCAGCGCTACAACTTCCAGTTCACGGCGCAACGGGCGTACGAGATCCGGAACGGTCGGCTCGCCGGGCAGGTGCGGGACTTCGCCTACCAGGCGACCACCACCGACTTCTGGGGGTCCATGGCCGCGGTCGGCGGGCCGCAGACCTATGTCCTCGGCGGCGCCTTCAACTGCGGCAAGGCCCAGCCGGGCCAGGTCGCGGCCGTCTCGCACGGCTGTCCTTCGGCCCTCTTCAAGGGCGTCAACATCCTCAACACGACGCAGGAGGCCGGCCGATGAGCCCTCGTACGAACAAGCCGCACGAGATCGTCGAGCGCGCCCTCGCACTGTCGCGGGCCGACGGCTGTGTCGTCATCGCCGACGAGACGTCCACCGCCAATCTGCGCTGGGCGGGCAACGCGCTGACGACGAACGGGGTCACGCGCGGGCGCAAACTCACCGTCGTCGCCACCGTCGACGGCAAGGAGGGCACCGCCACCGGTGTCGTCTCCCGCTCCGCCGTCACCGCCGACGACCTCGAACCGCTGGTGCGGGCCGCCGAGGAGGCCGCGGCGAAGGCGGGGCCCGCCGAGGACGCGCAGCCGCTGGTGGACGGCGTCCCGCACTCCCCCGCGTTCACGGAGGCGCCCGCCGAGACCTCGTCGGCCGTCTTCGCGAACTTCGCGCCCGCGCTGGGCGAGGCGTTCGCTCGGGCGAGGTCCGGCGGGCGCGAGCTGTACGGCTTCGCCAACCATGAGCTGACCAGCACGTATCTCGGTACGTCCAGCGGGCTGCGGCTGCGGCACGACCAGCCCGACGGGACCCTGGAGCTGAACGCCAAGTCCACCGACCGCAAGCGCTCGGCGTGGGCGGGCCGCTCCACCCGGGACTTCAAGGACATCGACCCGGCGGCGCTCGACGCGGACCTCGCGACCCGGCTGGGCTGGGCCGAGCGCCGCGTGGACCTGCCGGCCGGGCGCTACGAGACGCTGCTGCCGCCGACCGCCGTCGCGGACCTGCTGATCTACATGCTGTGGTCGGCGGGCGCGCGGGACGCCGCCGAGGGCCGGACCGTGTTCTCCAGGCCGGGCGGCGGCACGCGCGTGGGCGACCGGCTGAGCGAGCTGCCGCTGACCTTGCGCAGCGATCCGAACGAGCCCGGGATCGAGTCCGCCCCGTTCGTGATCGCGCACGCCTCCGGGGACGACGCGTCCGTCTTCGACAACGGGCTGCCGGTGGGCGCCACCGAGTGGATCTCCCGGGGTGAGCTGCGCCATCTGTCGACGACCCGGCACAGCGCGGGCCTGACCGGGCTCCCGGTCGCGCCCGCCGCCGACAATCTCGTCCTCGAAAGCGGCTCGGGCCCGGGCAAGTCCCTGGAGGAGATGGTCGCCGCCACGGAGCGCGGGCTGCTCCTCACCTGCCTCTGGTACATCCGCGAGGTCGACCCGGCCACGCTGCTGCTCACCGGGCTCACCCGGGACGGCGTGTACCTCGTGGAGAACGGCGAGGTCGTCGGCGAGGTCAACAACTTCCGGTTCAACGAGTCGCCGGTCGACCTGCTGGGCCGGGCCACCGAGGCCGGGCGCACGGAAAAGACGCTGCCGAGGGAGTGGGGCGACTGGTTCACTAAAGCGGCGATGCCCGCGCTGCGCGTGCCCGACTTCAACATGAGCTCGGTCAGCCAGGGCGTCTGACATGCACGGCGTCTGACCCGCACGGCGTCCGGCCCGCATCGTTTCGCCCATAGACTGGGCGGGACCCATCAGGACTGTTCAAGGAGACACAGAACCGTGACGGACATCGTCGACGAGCTGAAGTGGCGCGGGCTCTTCGCCCAGTCCACCGACGAGGACGCTTTGCGCAAGGCTCTCGCGGACGGTCCTGTCACGTTCTATATCGGGTTCGACCCGACGGCGGCCTCGCTGCACGTCGGGCACCTGGTGCAGGTCCTGACCATGCGCCGCCTCCAGCAGGCGGGCCTGCGCCCGCTGGCCCTGGTCGGCGGCGCGACGGGCCAGATCGGCGACCCGCGCCCGACGGCGGAGCGCACGCTGAACGACCCGGAGACGGTCGCGAACTGGGTCTCCCGGCTGCGCACGCAGATCGAGCCGTTCCTCTCCTTCGAGGGCGAGAACGCGGCGCTGATGGTGAACAACCTGGACTGGACGGCCGGCATGTCGGCCATCGAGTTCCTCCGGGACATCGGCAAGCACTTCCGCGTCAACAAGATGCTGACCAAGGACTCGGTCGCCCGGCGTCTGGAGTCGCAGGAGGGCATCAGCTACACGGAGTTCAGCTACCAGCTGCTCCAGGGCATGGACTTCCTGGAGCTGTACCGGCGCCACAACTGCACGCTGCAGCTCGGCGGCTCCGACCAGTGGGGCAACCTGACGGCGGGCCTGGACCTGATCCACCGCCTGGAGCCGGAAGCGTCGGCGCACTGCATCGCGACGCCGCTGATGGTGAAGGCGGACGGCACCAAGTTCGGCAAGACCGAGGGCGGCGCCATCTGGCTCGACCCGGAGATGACGACGCCGTACGCCTTCTACCAGTTCTGGCTGAACGTGGACGACCGGGACGTCTCGACGTACCTGCGCATCCTGTCGTTCAGGTCGCGGGAGGAGCTGGCCGAGCTGGAGCGGCAGACGCAGGAGCGGCCGCAGGCGCGCGCCGCGCAGCGGGCGCTCGCCGAGGAGCTGACGACGCTGGTGCACGGCGCGGACCAGACGGCGGCCGTGATCTCCGCGTCGAAGGCGCTGTTCGGGCAGGGCGACGGCAACCTCGCGGACCTCGACGAGGCGACGCTCGCGGCCGCGCTCTCCGAGCTGCCGAAGATCCAGGTCACGGAGGTGGGCCCGGTCGTCGACCTGTTCGCCGAGGTCGGTCTCGTGGCCAGCAAGTCGGCGGCGCGCCGCACCGTGAAGGAGGGCGGCGCCTACGTGAACAACGTCAAGGTGGCCGCCGAGGACCACGTCCCGGGCGCCGACGAGCTGCTGCACGGGCGCTGGCTCGTGCTGCGGCGCGGCAAGAAGAACCTGGCCGCGGTCGAGGTCACGGCCTAGGAACCGCCTTGAGGGGCCGGGTCCGCGTCATGCGGGTCCGGCCCCTTCGGCGTGGGGTCAGGCCCGCCTGCGGTTGCCGCGGATCGCCGACCAGGCCGCGTCACCGACACCGACGACGATGACCGCGCCGATCAGCTGCAGCAGGTGGCGGATCCAGTCGATGCCCTTGGTGTCGTTGACCCCGAGGCCCGTGGCCGCCCAGTTGCCCAGGACGCTGCCGAGGATGCCGAAGATCACCGTCAGCCACAGCGGGATCTGCTGCTTGCCCGGCAGGATCGCCTTCGCGATCAGACCGAGCACAAGACCCACGATGATTGCCCACAACCAGTTCATGCCGTCGCCTCCTCATGCGGCGTGCGCATACGCGCGTGCGCACCGTCACATCAGTCTCGGTCCGTACCCCGTACGGCGCATGTCGGGCGGGGCCGTACGCGGTACGGCGCAGGCCACACGCCCGGCTCCGGGCGCCCCCGGTCTCGTAGCAGGCGGACCCCGGGCGTACCGTGGAGGCAGTCCGGTCCGGGGAGAGTCCGGCGAAACGGTCGGGTGGTGGAGTGTGATGCGGAAGCGCAGCGGTAACGGCGGAGCACAGGTTTTCCGCATCACAGGAGCCCGGCAGGGACTCGCGGACGACGTGCGGGGCCGGCAGCGCCGGTACGTCATCTCGATGGCGATCCGCACGGTGTCGGTGATCCTCACGGCCGTGCTGTGGAACGTCGAGCGGCCGGTCGCCATCGTGACGCTGGTGTTCGGGGCCCTGCTCCCCTATGTCGCGGTGGTGATCGCCAACGCGGGCCGGGAGAACGCGCCGGGACTGCCGTCGACCTTCGTGCCCGCGGCGAGCCGGCCGATGATCGCGCCGGGACCGGCCGTCGCCCCGGCGGAACCCGGTCCGGAGGACCGCGTCTGAGCGCGTGTCCGCGCCCGTCGACGGGGCCGGTCCGGTCGCCCCGTACTCAAAGCTCAAGAAAAGCTCAGATCAATCATGTAGTTCAGGTGCCGGGCGGCGGGTCCCGCGTGACATACTGCGTACGCGCTCCGCATCCCCCGTCGGAGCGACGGACCGACGCCGGGCAGCTCCCCCCGTGGCTGCTCGGCGTCGCCATTTCCGGGCCCTTTCCGGGTGCCTTTAGGCTGGGGGCGTGAACCTCGCGAACCTCTCCGGACCGTCCTCCCCGGACCCCTCTTCCCCGCAGTGCTCGGCCAAGGGCTGTCGCGCCGACGCCGTGTGGGTGCTCGCGTGGAACAACCCCAAGCTGCACACGCCGGAGCGGCGCAAGACGTGGCTCGCCTGCGAGGAGCACCGTGAGCACCTCGCCCAGTTCCTCGGGGTGCGCGGCTTCCTCAAGGACGTGGTGAGCCTTGAGGAGTGGGACGCGCGCGTGGAGTGAGGCGGCGCCCCGAGGGCCGGGGCGTCAGCCGCCGATCGCCGACATCGGGCGGTCGGGCTGGAGGAACGACGGGTCGTCGAGGCCCGAGCCCGCCTTCTTGCCCCACATGGCGAGCTTCCAGATACGGGCGATGTTCTCGTCGCTGTTCTCCGCACCGTCCGCCCTGAGCGCCGCGCGCAGGTCCGTCTCCTCCGTGGCGAACAGGCACGTGCGGACCTGGCCGTCGGCGGTGAGCCGGGTGCGGTCGCAGGCGGCGCAGAACGGGCGGGTCACCGAGGCGATGACGCCGACGCGGTGCGGGCCGCCGTCGACGACCCAGCGCTCGGCCGGGGCGGAGCCCCGCTCCTCGGAGCCTTCCTCGGTCAGCTCGAACCGCGTCCGCAGGGAGGCCAGGATGTCGCCCGCGGTGATCATGCCCTCGCGCTTCCAGCCGTGCTGGGCGTCGAGCGGCATCTGCTCGATGAAGCGCAGCTCGTAGCCGTGCTCGACGGCCCAGGCGAGGAGCTCCGGGGCCTCGTCCTCGTTGAGCCCCGGCATCAGGACCGAGTTGATCTTCACGGGGGTGAGGCCCGCCTCGTGGGCGGCGGCCAGGCCCTCGATGACGTCCTTGTGGCGGTCGCGGCGGGTGAGGGTCTTGAAGACGTCGGGGCGCAGCGTGTCCAGGGAGACGTTGACCCGGTCGAGCCCGGCCTCCTTGAGGGCCTTCGCGGTGCGCTTCAGCCCGATCCCGTTCGTCGTCAGGGACATCCTGGGGCGCGACGGCAGCGCGGCGACCCGCTCGACGATGCCGACGAGGCCGGGGCGCAGGAGCGGCTCGCCGCCGGTGAAGCGGACCTCGGTGATGCCGAGGTGGGTGGTGGCGATGCGGACGAGGCGGACAATCTCGTCGTCCGTGAGCAGGTCGGGCTTGGCCAGCCATTGCAGGCCCTCTTCGGGCATGCAGTACGTGCACCGCAGATTGCACCGGTCGGTCAGCGAGACCCGCAGGTCGGTGGCGGTTCGGCCGTAGGTGTCGATGAGCACGTGGGCCCCCTCCCTGGTACGTGGTCCTGCCTTGTACCGAACGAGCCTACGTGACAGGTCCGACAGAGGCAGGACGGTGATCCCACGAGCGTGCCCGGGTCCTGTCGTAGCTCTCTACGACGAGCGGCGACGAGCCGCGACGGGACCCGGGCACGACCGGCAAGGCTCAGTGGGCTCCGGTGCCGGTGAGGGAACGGACCTCCAGTTCGGCGTACTTGCCCTTGTCGGCCTTCTCCTTGCCGAGGTAGGTGCCGATGACACCGAGCGCGAAGCCGACCGGGATCGAGATGATGCCGGGGTTCTCAAGCGGGAACCAGTGGAAGTCGACGCCCTTGAACATGGACGTCTTCTCGTTGCCGGAGACGACCGGCGAGAAGAGGACGAGGAAGACCGCCGTGAAGAGGCCGCCGTAGATCGACCAGAGCGCCCCGCTGGTGTTGAACTGCTTCCAGAAGAGGCTGTAGAGGATCGTCGGCAGGTTCGCGGACGCGGCGACGGCGAACGCGAGGGCGACCAGGCCCGCCACGTTGAGGTCGCGGGCGAGTGCGCCGAGGGCGATGGAGATGATGCCGATGAAGACGGTGGCCCAGCGGGCGGCGCGCATCTCCTGCTTCTCGTCCGCCTGGCCCTTCTTGATGACGTTCGCGTAGATGTCGTGCGCGAAGGAGGAGGACGAGGCGAGGGTGAGGCCCGCGACCACCGCGAGGATCGTGGCGAACGCGACGGCGGAGATCGACGCGAGGAGGATCGCGCCCCAGCTGGAGTCGACGCCGCCCAGATGGAGCGCGAGCAGCGGCGCTGCCGTATTGCCCGCCGGGTTGGAGGCGATGATCTCGTCGGGCTTGATGAGGGCCGCCGCGCCGAAGCCGAGCGCGATCGTCATGAGGTAGAAGGCGCCGATGATGCCGATGGCCCAGTTGACGGACTTGCGGGCGGCCTTGGCGGTCGGCACCGTGTAGAAGCGGATCAGGATGTGCGGAAGGCCCGCGGTGCCGAGCACGAGGGCGATGCCGAGCGAGAGGAAGTCGAGCTTCGAGGTGGCGGTGGCACCGTACTTGAGGCCCGGCTCCAGGAACGGCGAGCCCTTGCCGCTGTTCTCGGCGGCGGTGCCGAGCAGGTCGGAGATGTTGAAGTTGAACTTCAGCATGACCAGGAACGTCAGCAGGATCGTGCCCGCGATGAGGAGCACGGCCTTGACCATCTGCACCCAGGTGGTGCCCTTCATGCCGCCGATGGTCACGTAGACGATCATCAGGACGCCGACGAGGGCGACGATGCCGATCTTGCCCGCGTCGGAGGTGATGCCGAGCAGCAGCGAGACGAGGACGCCCGCGCCCGCCATCTGCGCGAGCAGGTAGAAGATCGAGACGACGATGGTGGAGGTGCCCGCCGCCGTGCGGACCGGGCGCTGGCGCATCCGGTAGGCGAGGACGTCGCCCATCGTGTAGCGCCCCGAGTTGCGCAGCGGTTCGGCGACCAGGAGGAGCGCGACGAGCCAGGCGACCAGGAAGCCGATGGAGTAGAGGAAGCCGTCGTAGCCGAAGAGGGCGATGGCGCCGGCGATGCCGAGGAAGGACGCGGCGGACATGTAGTCGCCGGAGACGGCGAGCCCGTTCTGGAAGGCGGTGAACTGACGGCCGCCCGCGTAGAAGTCGGAGGCGCTCTTGGTCTGCCGTCCGGCCCATACGGTGATGACGAGGGTCGCGGCGACGAAGACGGCGAACAGGGTGATGATCAGCGGCCGGTGCTCACTGGCCTCGGCGGCGGCGAGTACGTGCACTGCGGGGCTCATGCGCCGCCCTCCATACGGGACTTGATGGCTTCGGCCTTCGGGTCGAGCTTCGCGGCGGAGTACCGGGAGTACCACCAGGCGATGAGGAACGTGGTGAGGAACTGGGCGAGGCCGAGCACGAAGGCGACGTTGATGTTGCCGAAGAGCTTGTGGCCCATGAAGTCGCCCGCGTAGTTGGAGAGCAGGACGTAGACCAGGTACCAGGCGACGAACGCGATGGTGAGCGGGAAGGCGAACGAGCGGTGCGCCTTGCGCAGTTCGCCGAACTCCGCGCTCGCCTGCGCCGCGACGAACTCCTCGGTCGAGGGCAGGGCCGGACCGGCGTCGGGGCTGCCCTTCTGGGGTGGTGGTGCGTCGGTGGCCACGGAGTCTCCTCGTGATGCGGGTGCTGTCGGGGACGGATGTTTCTCAAGTGACGTGGGTCACGCCAGTCGGCTCGCGATGGTAGGGCTCTCCGGCGTGATCCGACAGGGGGCCGGTTTCGGCCAGCGCCCCCTGCACAACGGCACGGAGGTGCGGGCGCGGCGGTTCAACTCCGCTGTTTTCTTTCGGAAGCCGTTGCTGACCTGCGCCGACCGGGATACGTTCACACCGCAACACGCGTCATGTACCTGCCCGAGCACCACATGTGTTCGGGCTTTCCGTATTCACCGAAATACGCCCGGATGATGTGGAGACCCCATGGCTCATCTGCCCGCCAGACGCCGCCGCCTCGCTCTCGCCCTGCCGATCGGTATCGCGCTCACGGCCTCCTTCGGCTTCCTGCCGTCCGCGTCCGCCGCACCGGCCGACTCCCCGGCGGCGACGGCGACTTCGACGGACGGGGCGGCGTCGCTCGCGTACGTGGTGAACACGCGCGGCACCGACGGCCGCACCCTCGCCTCCGTCGGCAGGGCGATATCCGCGGCCGGCGGCTCCATAGTCGAGACCTACGGGAAGATAGGCGTCTTCGTCGTCCACTCCTCGAACCCCGACTTCGGCAAGCAGATACGCAAGGCCAAGGGCGTGGCGACGGCGGGCGCGACCCGTACGGCGCCGCTCACCGCCGCGGGCACGACCGACGAGGGCGCCGTGCAGAAGCTCTCGAAGGCCGAGGCCAAGGCGCTGGCCGCCAAGGCTCCGGCGGCCCAGGAGCCTCTTGAGGCCGACCAGTGGGACCTGCGGGCGATCGGCGCCGACAAGGCCGCGAAGATCAACCCGGGCAGCCGCAACGTCACGGTCGGCGTCATCGACACCGGCGTCGACGACACCCACCCCGACCTGGCCCCGAACTTCTCCGCCGCCCAGTCCGCGAGCTGTGTCGGCGGCAAGGCGGACACCTCGCCGGGCGCCTGGCGGCCCGCGAACCCGGACCACTACCACGGCACCCACGTCGCCGGTGAGATCGCCGCCGCGCGCAACGGGATCGGCGTCGCGGGCGTCGCGCCCGGCGTCAAGGTCGCGGGCATCAAGGTGGCCGACCCGGTCAGCGAGCTGTTCTACCCGGAGAGCGTCGTCTGCGCCTTCGTGTTCGCCGCCGACCACGGCATCGAGGTCACCAACAACAGCTACTACGTCGACCCGTGGCAGTACAACTGCGTGGACGACGCCGACCAGCGGGCCATCGTCGACGCGGTGAACCGGGCCCAGCTCTACGCCACCAAGAAGGGCACCCTGAGCTTCGCCTCCGCGGGCAACTCCAACCACGACCTGGACTCGCACGCGATCCTGGACGACAGCAGCCCGGACGACTCGACCGCGGTGCCCCGCACCATCGACCCGCACACCTGCCTCGACATCCCGACGCAGCTCCCGGGTGTCGTCACGGTCAGCTCGACCGGCATCACCAAGGCCAAGGCCTACTACTCCTCGTACGGCAACGGCGTCATCGACATCGCGGCGCCCGGCGGCGACAAGTACCAGATCCCGGCCGACACCCCGTCGAAGAACGGCCGCATCCTCTCCACGCTGCCCGGCGGCGAGTACGGCTGGCTCCAGGGCACCTCGATGGCGTCGCCGCACGCCGCCGGTGTCGCCGCGCTCCTGAAGTCGACGCACCCGAAGGCGTCCCCCGCGCAGCTCCAGGCGCTGATGAAGGCCCAGGCCGACGAGGAGGTCTGCCCGGCGTCGTACGACGGTGACGGCGACGGTGTCGTCGACGCGGTCTGCAAGGGCGGCAAGCAGCGCAACGGCTTCTACGGCTACGGCGTCGTCGACGCGCTCAAGGCGGTGAAGAAGTGACGGCCCCGCGCATGAGCAAGCGTCTCGTCCGCACCCTCGCACTCCCCGCGGGTCTCGCCATGGCGTCCGCGCTCGCGGTCGTGCCGAACGCGGGCGCGGCGGAGGCGTCCGGCAAGGCGGACGGCCCCGAACTCAGCTATGTCGTCAACGTCAAGGCGGGCCACGGGAACGCGGTCCGTGCCGAGCGGGCGGTCGGTAAGGCGGGCGGCAGCGTCGTCATCGCGTACGACAAGATCGGCGTCCTTGTCGTCCACTCGAAGAACCCGGACTTCGCCAAGACGATCCGTACGGTCAAGGGGGTCCAGTCGGCCGGGGCCACCCGCACCGCGCCGCTGGCCGCGCAGTCCAGCGACGACCTCGCCACCGAGCAGGTCCTGACCGCCGCCGAGGCGAAGAAGGCGGCCGGGAAGGCGACGGCAGCGCAGGACCCGCTGGAGCCGTTGCAGTGGGACCTGCCCGCCATGAAGGCGGACCGCGCCCACGAGAAGTCCCTCGGCAGCCCGAAGGTGACCGTCGGCGTCCTCGACTCCGGCGTGGACGACACCCACCCGGACATCGCGCCGAACTTCGACCGGCAGGCGTCGGCGAGCTGCCTGGGCGGCGTGCCCGTGCAGAAGGACAACGCCTGGCGCCCCGTCGCCGGTGAGTCCGACCACGGCATGCACGTGGCCGGCACCATCGCCGCCGCGAAGAACGGCGTCGGCGTCACCGGTGTCGCGCCCGGCGTGAAGGTGGCGAGCCTGAAGGTGGCCGAGCCGGCGACCGGCATGTACTACACGGAGGCCGTCGTCTGCGGCTTCGTGTGGGCGGCCGACCACGGCGTCGACGTCACCAACTCCAGCTACTACACCGACCCGTGGCTCTTCAACTGCAAGACGGACGCCGACCAGAAGGCGCTCGTCACGGCGGTCCAGCGGGCCTCGCGGTACGCGGAGCGCAAGGGCGCGGTGAACGTCGCCGCGGCGGGCAACGCCTCGACCGACCTCGCGCAGGACGAGATCGTCGACGACTCCTCGCCGGACGACTCGACGCCCGTACCGCGCACGGTGAGGACCAAGGACTGCATCGACATCCCGTCGCAGCTGCCCGGCGTCGTCACCGTCTCGGCGACCGGCGCCAAGGGCATCAAGGCGTCGTACTCGAACTGGGGCCGGAACGTCATCGACATCGCGGCGCCCGGCGGCGACAGCACCGCCTACCAGACGCCCGCTCCCCCGGCGACCAGCGGCCTGATCCTGTCGACGTTGCCAGGCGGCAAGTACGGCTACAAGGCCGGTACGTCGATGGCGTCGCCGCATGTCGCGGGCGTCGCGGCCCTGATCAAGTCGACGCATCCGAAGGCGTCGGCCGCGCAGGTCAAGGCGCTGCTCTACAAGCAGGCCGACGCGACGCCGTGCACGGACCCGTACGACATCGACGGGGACGGCACGGTCGACGCGGTCTGCGAGGGCGGCAAGAACAAGAACAGCTTCTACGGAGCGGGAGCGGCGGACGCGCTGGACGCCGTGACCAAGTAGGGCCATACGCACGACAGGGCGGGGAGGGGCCGGGCGGCTCCTCCCCGCCCTGTCGCGTCGGCGCTAGTTGGTGACCATGACCTTCAGGGCGGTGCGCTCGTCCATCGCCTTGTAGCCGCCGGGCACGCCTTCGACGTCGACCGTCATGTCGAAGACCGGCGAGGGGTCGATCGTGCCGTCCAGGACGTCGGGCAGCAGCTCGGGGATGTAGGTGCGGACCGGGGCGACGCCGCCGCGCAGGGCGATGTTCCGGCCGAACATGACGCCGAGGTCGAGGCCGGTGGAGCTGCCGTGCGGGACGCCGACGTAGCCGATGGCGCCGCCGGGGCGGGTGATGTCCACGGCCGTGCGCATCGACTGCTCGGTGCCGACGGCCTCGATCACGGAGTGCGCGCCCCGGCCCCCGGTCAGCTCACGGACCGCCTCGACGGCGGCCTCGCCGCGTTCGGCGACGACGTCCGTGGCGCCGAAGCGGCGCGCGATGGCGGTCCGCGCCTCGTGGCGGCCGAGCGCGATGATCCGCTCGGCTCCGAGCCGCTTGGCCGCGAGCACCCCGCACAGGCCCACCGCGCCGTCCCCGACGACGGCCACCGTGACGCCCTCGCGGACGCCCGCGCCGAGCGCCGCGTGGTGGCCGGTGCCCATCACGTCGGAGAGCGTGAGCAGGGCGGAGAGCAGCCGGTCGTCGGAGGCCGCGTCGGCGGGCAGGCCGACCAGGGTGCCGTCGGCGTACGGCACGCGCACGGCCTCGCCCTGGCCGCCGTCGTAGCCGACCGCGCCCCAGAACCCGCCGTGCTCGCACGACGTGGTCAGGCCCTCGCGGCAGAAGTCGCACACGCCGTCCGACCACATGAAGGGCGCGACGACGAGGTCACCGCGGCGCACCGTGGTCACCTCGGAGCCGGTCTCCTCCACGACGCCGAGGAACTCGTGCCCGATGCGCTGCCCCGGCTGCCGCGCCGCCTCGCCCCGGTAGGCCCACAGGTCGCTGCCGCAGATGCAGGCGCGCAGCACGCGCACGACGGCGTCGGTGGGCAGGGTCACGACGGGGTCCGGGACGTCCTCCACCCGCAGGTCGAACGGGGCGTGGATGGTGGTGGCGCGCATGAGGTGTTTCCTTTGTGCAGGTCAAAGCGGGGTGCGCCGGGTCTCGGCACTCTTTTCACGGTACGCCTCACCAGGCTCGGTGCGCGCCCCGAGCACCCCCCGCACCAGCAGATACTGCGCGGCGACGTACGTGAGCATGATCCAGAAGTCGGCCGGCGGCAGGCGCGGCCAGTCGGCGACCCCCATGGCGATCAGCGAGTCGGACAGCAGGAAGAGCGCGCCGCCCACGCCCGCGACGGGCCCGAGCCGCGACGCTCCGTACGCCATGGCGGTGAGCAGCACGCTGTACGCGGCGACGGGGCCGCGCATGTCCGCGGGCAGGCCGGGCCGGAGCGCGGCCACCATGGCGAGGAGCGCGACGCCGTAGAGGACGCCCAGCAGGCGGCCACGCGCGCGGGGAGCCCCGTACCGCCTGAAGAGCACGAGGTAGCAGACGTGCCCGGCGGCGAAGCAGCCCATTCCGGCGAGGAACGCGGCGTCCTGGTCCATGAGGAGCAGGACGTCGCCGCCCCAGCCGCACAGCAATGCGGCGCACAGCAGCCGGGGTCCGCCGCGCGCGACCACGTAGGCCGCGAGCAGGGGCATGAGGAGCGGCTTGGCGACGGTGTGCGCCGTGTCCGCCCCGGCGAGGAGCGCGCCGAGGTCGACGGCGCAGACGACGAGGAAGGCGGTGCGCAGGGCCCGCGGCAAGGTCACGCGGCGCCCTCGGGGACCTTCGGCGAGGGGCTGCTCCGCTGCGCCGGGTCCGGCGTGCTCACCGGCGCGGGCCGCCAGCCGGGTCCGCGGAAGACGTGTCCGGCCCGCGCACGCCAAGTGGTGGCCGTCTTCAGGTCCCTTGCGATCGCCGCGTACTCGTGGGTGGCGACGCGCAGCGGGTTGTATGTGTCGATGTTCTTGGTGAGCCCGTACACCGGCCGCTCCTCCTCCGCGACCCAGGAGCCGAACAGGCGGTCCCAGACGATGAGGATGCCGCCGAAGTTGCGGTCCAGGTAGCCGCCTTGCGAGGCGTGGTGGACGCGGTGGTGGGAGGGCGTGTTGAAGACGAACTCGAAGGGCCGCCACAGCTTGTCGACGCGTTCGGTGTGGATCCAGAACTGGTAGACGAGGTTGGCCGACGAGCAGAACGCGAGCGCCGCCGGGTGCACGCCGCACGCGATGAGCGGCAGGTAGAACGGCCACACGGTGAGGCTCGTCCAGGGCTGGCGCAGCGCGGTCGACAGGTTGAACTTGCGGCTGGAGTGGTGCACGACGTGGCACGCCCACAGGATGCGGACGACGTGGTGCCCGCGGTGCGACCAGTAGTAGAAGAAGTCCTGCCCGAGCAGCATCAGCGGGACCGTCCACCACAGGACGGGCACGCGCAGCGGTGTCAGTTCGTAGACCGCCGCGTAGATCGCGACGATCGGGATCTTCCACAGGAAGTCGAAGACCAGGCTTCCGAGCCCCATGGTGATGCTGGTGGCCGCGTCCTTGGTCTCGTATCCGGCGGCGTCCTCGTCGGGATGGATCCGCACGCTCACGATCTCGACGATCGTGAGCAGCACGAAGGCGGGTATCGACCACAGCACGACATCGGGCAGGTTCGGCGACGACATGCGTGCACCGTACGGGCGGGTGACGGGCCCCGGCTAGGGGTTGTTACCGACAAGTATTACCGGCGGTACGCCCCGCCTTGCCGGGCCCCGGCCCCCTCGCTCACCACACCCGGACCGAACCCCCTGTCGCGAACACCGGGCTCGTCGCGTCCCCCGGCACCTCCTTGAGCGGCTCGGCGATCTCGGCGACCGTCGGCCCCACGCGCGCGGCGATCGGGTCGAGGAGGGCGAGGTCGAAGCCGTAGACGCGGGCCGCGTTGCCGCCGGCCATCGCGGCGATCTCGGCGGGCGGCAGGCCCGCGTAGGCGATGCGCAGGCCCTCGCGGCTGTAGGGGTACGTGCCCTCGTCGTGCGGGTAGTCGCTGCCCCACATGATCTTGTCGAGGCCGATGCGGTCACGGAGCGGGACCTCGTGGGGGCGCATGAAGCTGGCGCCGACGAAGCAGTTCTCGCGCCATACGGTGGAGGGGCCCTTGCCCATCGAATCGGCCAGGCCCGCGCCGAACTTGGACTCCGCCGTGCCCGCCTTGGACGCCGCCGCGACCAGCCGGCCGTGGTAGTAGTCCAGCATGTCGAGCACGCCGGGGATCCAGCCGGAGCCCTGTTCGGTCAGGACCAGCTTCAGACCGGGGTGCTTGCGGAAGGCGCCGCCGAAGACCAGATGCCACAGGGCGCGGTGCGAGAACCAGGTCGTCTCGACCATGAAGACGGCGCGGGCGGCCGGTTCGTCGCCGAGCGGCGGGGACGCGGAGCCCGCGTGGTGGTTGACCGGGACGCCGAGTTCGGCGCAGGCCCGCCAGATGGGGTCGTACGTCGACGAGTACAGCTCGGGGAGGCCCGAGCCCGGCGGGGTGCCGGGCAGCAACAGGCCGCCGTTCAGGCCCGCTCGGGCCGCCCAGCGGATCTCCTTCACCGCCTCCTCCACGTCGTTGAGGAGGATCTGGAAGACGCCCGCCCTGCGGCCGGGTGCGGCGGCGCAGAAGTCCGCGAGCCACCGGTTGTGGGCGCGCAGGCCCGCCCAGCGCTGGACGAACTCCGCGCGCGTGGGCGCCGGGGCCATGAGCGAGGCCGACGGGAAGAACGGCGGGATGGTGTTGGGGAAGACGACCTCGGCGACGATGCCGTCCCGCTCCAGCTCCTCGATCCGGCGCGCGGAGTTCCAGTTGCGGTCCGCGGTGTCGGCGAGCAGGTCCTCGTAGGGGTTGACGTAGGTGGCGGCCCAGGCGTCGAAGGCGTCGTGGTGGGCGCGGTCCAGGTAGGGCCGGTAGTCGAGGAGATCGGCGCCGGCGTGGCAGTCGGCGGAGATCACCGTGTACCGGTCGGTCGGTGAGGTCACGGGGTCACCCCCAGGGTCGGGAAGTCGTGGTCGGTCAGCCAGTGCCTGCCGACGTCGCGCGAGCGCGCCCAGGACGCCTCCACGGCGCTCTGGTCGGCGTCCTGGCCGAGGTCGGCGGGGGTCGGGCCGATACGGGCCGCGAGGGGCGCAAGCTTCGCGGTGTCGAAGCCGAAGACCTCGGCGGCGGCCAGGCCGAGCATCCGGCGGGTCTCGGCGACGGGGATGTCGTGGAAGGTCCTGCGCAGCCACGCGCGCGTGTCGGGCCAGGTGCCCTCGGGGTGCGGGAAGTCGCTGCCCCAGAGGATGTTGTCGACGCCGATCTCGTAGCGCTGGGCCAGTTCGCGGCGTTTGGTGTTGGTGGCGCAGACGAAGACCTGGCGGTCCAGGTACTCGTGCGGGGGCCGCTTCAGCTCGGCGAACGGGGAGAGCTTCTTGCCGCCGTGGGCGCCCAGGTAGAGGCGGTCCATGAACCACAGGAGGTTCGGCAGCCACCAGCAGCCGGACTCGGCGACGCCGAATTTGAGTCCCGGATGGCGTTCGAAGACGCCGGACCAGAGCAGGAACCAGAGCGGGCGCGCGGGCCACCAGGTGACTTCGCTGACGTAGATGCCGAGGTGGTCGCCGTACTCGTGGCGGGGTGCGGCGCCGGAGTGGGTCACCACCGGCATCCCGCACTCGGCCGCCGCCGCCCACACGGGGTCGTAACGGCTCGCGTGGTAGGGGTCCTTGTCGACCCACATGGACGGGATCATCAGCGCGCCGAGGCCGGACTCCTTGGCGCGGTGCACCTCCGCCACGATCTTGTCCGCCTGGTCGATGGCTGCCGTGATGGGCAGCAGGGCCACCCCGCAATGGCGCTCGGGGTGCTGCCCGACGAAGTCGGCGAGCCAGCGGTTGTGGGCCTGGGCGCCCGCCATGCCGAGGTCCGGGTCCTGGTCGCCGGAGAGGCCGAGGCCGACGCCGAAGGGGGCCGCCGTCCGGCTGTCCACGGCGTCCGCGTCGGGGAAGACGACCTCGGCGGCGACCCCGTCACCGTCCAGTTCCTTGAGGCGCTGGGCCGCGTCCCAGCCGCCGCGCAGCCCCTCTTCATGGTCGGCGAACCACTTCGCGGCGAAGGCGTCGTTGCGGATGCCGAGCCGGGTCGCCTCCTCGCGGCGGGCGTCGCGCTCGCCCAGGAAGTCGTCGAAGGCGCGGTGGAAACGGCGCTCCAGGTAGGGCCGGTACTCCTCGGTGGGCAGTCCGGCGTGGCAGTCGGAGGAAATGATCAGGTACGGGTCGTCGTTCCGCTGAGCCGTCATCGCGGGTCACCCCTCAGTCGAGAATGAAGCTCTCCAGGTACGCCGGGTCCGCCCGGTCCAGCATCGACCGCGCCCTCGCCCTGATCTGCCGGTCGCTGTGCTCGCTCGCGGGGAGCAGCCAGAACCGGTCCGCCGCGATGCCCTCGGCGACGAGGTCCGCCACCTCCTCGACCGGGGTGAACGCGACCTCCCGCCCGGCCTCCTTCATCGCCGCCTCCCACTGGTCGAGGCTGCGGTAGGGCGTCCTGCGGGGCCGCTCCTTGGCGTACCGGCCGGGCCGGTTGCGGTGCGACTCCCACAGGCCGGTGCGCAGCATGTGGGGGCCGGGGAAGAGCACGGAGGCGCCCACGCGCGCGTGCTCCGCCTTCAGATGCGCGTACAGCGACTCGGTCATGGTGACGACGGCCGCCTTGGTGACGGCGTACACGGACGCGGTCGGCAGCGGCGCGATCCCGCCGTCCCCGGAGGACGTGTTGACGACGTGTCCCGGCTCACCGGAGCCGATCATGCGCGGCACGAACGCCTGGATGCCGTGGAAGACGCCCCACACGTTGACGGCGAACGCCCACTTCCAGTCGTTGGGTTCGTGCTCCCACATGCGGCCCTCGGCGCCCGAGCCGACGCCCGCGTTGTTGCACAGCACATGGCAGTGGCCGAAGGCCGCGTACGTGTCCTCGGCGAGGGCCATCACCTCCGCCCGCTCGCCGACATCGACCACGCGCGCGTGCACCGTCGCCCCGTCCGCCCGCAACCCCTCGGCAGCGCTCTCCAGGGCCCGCTCCTCCACGTCGGCGAGGACGACCTTGAGCCCGTCCGCCGCGAACCGGCGCGCCATCGCGAGCCCGATGCCGCTCGCCGCGCCCGTGACGACGGCGACCTGGCCCGCCGCCAGGCGCATCAGACGCTCCCCTCGGGCGGCCCATCGAGGATCTGCCGCGGGTCGTCGTAGCGCTGATGGATGTACGGGAGCAGGGCCTGGCCGTCGACGCGCTCGACGACCCTGCCCTTCTGGTCGGTGGTCTTCTCGCCGACGGTGATCTCGACCAGGGTGCGGACGGGCAGGTCGGCGACCGGGTCGTACATGGACTCGCGCAGGACCACGTCACCGGTGATGCGCTCCAGCTTCCTGACCTTCTCGTCGCGTACGCAGTGCACGAGGAGCGGGTCCGCGTCGAACCCCGAACCGTCCACGGCGGGCAGGAACTTGAAGTAGAAGTCGGTCTTCCGCGCCGGCTCCGGCACGGGCAGCGCCCCGCTGACCGCGCCCCGCACCTCCACGAACGCGATGCCGTGCCGGGCCAGGGCCGCCCGCACCACGAGCCCGTCGCGCTCCACCGTGACGTCACCGAGCTTCTTCGGCTCGCCGAACACCTCGCGGCCGCCGGTCAGGGCCCGCTCGTGCGTCATCGGCATGACGAGCGGATACCAGCCGGCCACCCCGGCGTGCTCGGCGGCGACCGCGACGGACCCCGCGCCCAGCGGATAGCCCGGCAGATCGACCTTGCTGATGGTGGCCCGCACGAGCGGCCGCCCGGCGGGCTTCAGCGGCGGCGGCAGCACCGCCGCGACCGTGTCCGGGTCCGACTCCCACACGGCGACCACGCCGGTGGACCAGATGTCGGGGAGTGCGCTGCTCGCCGCGCGCGCGGCGGCGATCTCCGCCTCGGTGCGCGCTCCGTACCGTACGCGTGCCATGTCGTACCGCCCTTCGTCCTCGACGTGCGGGGGGTCGTGCGCGTGGCGCGTCGAGCGCGGCCCTGGGACGCCGGCTCTGTAACACAGTTACACCGGCGGCGATGAAG
This sequence comes from Streptomyces sp. SGAir0957, assembly GCF_043523415.1. NCBI lineage: Bacteria > Bacillati > Actinomycetota > Actinomycetes > Kitasatosporales > Streptomycetaceae > Streptomyces > Streptomyces sp. SGAir0957. Next base: position 6,432,977 of record NZ_CP027293.1, on the reverse strand, counting down.
GGTAAAGACACGCGCACCGGCCAGGAGGCGCACGCTCGTGAAGGGGGCGATCCGGTGTCCCGCCCACCGCTCACCCGCGACGAGGTGCTGACCGCCGCCGCGAACCTGGTCAAGCAGCACGGTCCGGACGCCCTGACCATGCGAAAGCTCGCGGCCGAGCTCGGCACGGCGGTCACGTCGATCTACTGGCACGTCGGCAACCGCGAGTCGCTGCTCGACGCGCTCGTGGAGCGCACGGTCGCCGACCTCGGCGAGATCCGGCCGCGCGGGGCGACTCCGCACGCGCGCGTGGTCTCCGTCGCGCGGGCGCTGCGCCGTCAGCTGCGCGCCCACCCGCATCTGGTGGCGATGGTCCACGAGCGAGGCCTGACCGAGCGCATGTTCCTGCCCGCGCAACAGGCCCTGGTGCGCGAGGTCCACGCGGCGGGTCTTCGCGGGGCCCGTGCCGCCGAGGCCGTACGCGCGGTGCAGTTCCTGGTCGTCGGGCACGTCCTGGTCGAGCGGAACCGGGAGCGGTCCCCCGTCCAGCGGCCGGGCGAAGAGGACTTGTGGGGCGAACGCGACACAGCCGACACGGCGGCCGGGAGCGACCGCGCGCTCGCCAAGGCCCTCGCCGCGCCGGTGGATCCGGAGCGGCTCTTCACCACCTCCGTGACCGCCCTGGTGAAGTCCCTGCTCACGCCCGGTACTTGACGGCGGCCACGACGCACCGGGCGGGCGGCGACCACGCTGTCAGTCGCGGGCCGTATCCTCAGGGACCATGCTCGAAGACCGCCCGACCGTATCGTCCGCGACCGACTGGCCGACCGCGTACCCGCAGGGATACGCGGTCGTCGACGTCGAGACCACCGGCCTCTCCAGGGACGACCGGATCATCTCGGCCGCCGTCTACCGGCTCGACGCGCGGGGCACGGTCGAGGACCACTGGTACACGCTGGTCAACCCCGAGCGCGATCCGGGCCCGGTGTGGATCCACGGTCTGACGAGCGACGTGCTGTCCGGCGCCCCGCTGTTCCCGGAGATCGCCGAGGAGTTCGCGGCGCGCCTGGAGGGCCGCGTCCTGGTCGCGCACAACGCGGTCTTCGACTGGTCCATGATCGCCCGCGAGTACGCGCGCGCGAAGCGCACCGCCCCGGTCCGCCAGCGCCTGTGCACCATCGCGCTCTCCAAGGAGCTGGGGCTGCCGCTGCCCAACCACAAGCTGGAGTCGCTCGCCGCGCACTTCGGCGTCGTGCAGCAGCGCGCGCACCACGCCCTCGACGACGCGCGCGTGCTCGCGGAGGCGTTCCTGCCGAGCCTGCGCGCGGCGGCCGCGGGGAACGTGCGGCTGCCGCTCCTGGAGTGCCGTCCGCTCATGGAGTGGTCGGAGCCCGCGGTGCCGCGCCAGCCGGGCGCCTCGTACGGCTCGCCCTACCGGGGCGGCGGTGCGGGCAGTTGGCGGCCGTCCAGGAAGAGGCCGGCGTGCCCGTATCCGAACCCCGGCCGGTACGAACCTGGCAAACCGCTCAAGCAGGGCATGAGGGTCGCGTTCTCCGGGGACACCTCGGTCGACCGGGAACTCCTCGAGGACCGGGCGGTCGAGGCGGGGCTGCATGTGGCGACGAGCCTGTCCCGGCTGACGAGCCTCCTGGTGACCAACGACCCGGACTCGTACACCTCGAAGGTCGTGAAGGCGAAGCAGTACGGGACGCCGGTGATGGACGAGGCGGCGTTCGGGCAGCTGCTCCATACGGTGGAGCCCGCGGACGCGACAGACGGGTGATTGCGGGGCGACTCGCCCCGCGCCCGCTCGCCCGGCGCCGCCCCGGAGCCCACCCTGTGGCGCATGGCACGTTGTGAAGTCTGCGGAAACGACTACGGCATGTCCTTCGAGGTGCACGCCCAGGGAGCGGTGCACGTCTTCGACTGCTTCTCCTGCGCCATCCACCGCATGGCGCCGATCTGCGAGCACTGCCGGTGCCGCATCATCGGGCAGGGCGTCGAGGTCGACGGACACTGGTTCTGCGGGGCGCACTGCTCCCGGGCGGAGGGGATGGTGGGCATCGTCGACAACGTCTGACCGGTTCCGCGCCGTCGGGGGCGGCCCCGCCCGCATCAGGTGCACCCCCGTCCAAAACACCCCATGACCGAGCGGTACCGTCATGGGGTGTACCGCTTCCTGTTGACCCGGCAGTGGGTGATCCTCACCCTGGTCGCTCTCGTCCTCATCCCCACGATGATCCGGCTGGGCATCTGGCAGATGCACCGCCATGACGAGCGTGCCCACCGGAACCAGCTGGTCACGGACGCGCTGTCGGCCGACCCCGTGCCCGTGGAATCCCTGACGTCCCCCGGGCACACCGTCACCAGCGCCGAGCGCTACCACGCCGTGACGGCGAAGGGCCGCTTCGACACCGACGACGAGGTCGTCGTGCGCCGCCGGGTCAACTCCGACGACGAGGTCGGCTACCACGTCCTCACCCCGTTCAGGCTGACCGACGGCAAGGTCGTGCTCGTCAACCGCGGCTGGATCCCGGCGGACGGGCCGAGCCAGACCGCCTTCCCCAAGATCCCCGCCCCGCCCCGCGGCGAGATCACCGTCACCGGCCGTCTGATGCCCGACGAGACGACCGAGGCCAGCGGCATCAAGGACCTCAAGGGACTGCCCGACCGGCAGATCATGCTGGTCAACAGCGAGGAACAGGCCCAGCGGCTGCGCGCAGAGGTGCTCGGCGGCTACCTCGCGCAGACCGCCCCCGAGCCCAAGGGCGACACCCCGGAGCTGATCGGCAAGCCGGGCCAGGAGGACGCGGCGCTGAACTTCGCGTACGCGTACCAGTGGTGGCTGTTCGCCGCGGCCGTGCCGGTCGGCTGGGTCGTCCTGCTCCGCCGCGAGCTGCGCGACCGCCGCAAGAAGGCGGAGTCCGAGCGCGAGACCCAGGACGCGACGCCCGCAGCGGTCTGAGCGACCTGGCGGTCCGAGAGCGCGACCGATTCGATCACTCATGCGGTCGCGTCCTGGATTGCCGGGCCGGGGCGCCGGGAACGCGGATCGGGTGCACCCCTATATCGAGGACTACGCCCTCATCGGCGACGAACAGACCGCGGCCCTCGTCGGCAAGAACGGCTCCGTCGACTGGCTCTGTCTGCCCCGCTTCGACTCCCCCGCCTGCTTCGCCGCGCTGCTCGGCGACGAGGAGAACGGCCACTGGCGGCTCGCCCCCAAGGGTGCGGGCGACTGCACACGCCGCTCCTACCGGCCCGGCACCCTCGTCCTGGACACCGAGTGGGAGACGGACGAGGGCCACATCCGGGTCACGGACTTCATGCCGCAGCGCGACAAGGCGCCCGACCTCGTCCGCATCGTCGAGGGCGTCAGCGGCCGCGTCACCGTCCGCGGCAGCCTGCGGCTCCGGTTCGACTACGGCAACGTCGTGCCGTGGGTGCGGCGGAGCGACGGGCACCGGGTCGCCGTCGCCGGACCCGACGCGGCCTGGCTGCGCAGCGAGCCCGAGGTGCACACATGGGGCGAGTCGTTCGGCACGCACTCCGAGTTCACCGTGGAGGCGGGCGAGACCGTCGCCTTCGTCCTGACGTGGCACCCCTCGCACCACCACCGCCCCAAGCTGATCGACCCGCACAAGGCGCTGCGGCACAGCCTCTCCGACTGGCAGGCGTGGGCGGACCGGTGCCGCTACGACGGCCCGCACCGCGAGGCCGTGCTCCGCTCCCTGCTGACCCTGAAGGCGCTGACGTACGCGCCGACCGGCGGCATGGTCGCGGCCCCCACCACCTCGCTGCCGGAGGAGATCGGCGGCGTACGGAACTGGGACTACCGCTACTGCTGGCTCCGCGACTCCACCATGACCCTGAACGCGCTCGTCAGGGCCGGCTACCTCGACGAGGCCGAGGCGTGGCGCGACTGGCTCGTGCGCGCGGCCGCCGGTGACCCCGCCAAGCTGCAGATCATGTACGGGCTCGCGGGCGAGCGGCGGCTGCCCGAGGAGGAGCTGGGCTGGCTGGACGGGTTCCGCGGCTCGCGCCCCGTCCGCACGGGGAACGACGCCGTGGAGCAGTTGCAGCTCGACGTGTACGGGGAGGTCGTCGACTCGCTCGCCCTCGCGCGCCGGGCCGGGCTGCGGGACAAGCCGCACGTGTGGCAGCTGCAACTGGCGCTGCTCGACTTCCTCCAGGACGCGTGGCGCGAACCCGACGAGGGGCTGTGGGAGGTGCGCGGGTCGCGCCGTCACTTCGTCCACTCCAAGGTCATGACCTGGGTCGCCGTCGACCGCACGGTGCGCGCCATGGAGGAGGACCCGGGCCTGCCCGGCGACCTCGACCGTCTGCGCACCCTGCGGGACACCATCCACCAGGACGTGTGCGAGCGCGGCTACGACGCCGAGCGCGGCACCTTCACCCAGTCCTACGGCTCTTCGGAACTGGACGCGGCGACGCTTCTCATCCCGCGCGTCGGGTTCCTGCCCGCGGACGACCCGCGGGTGATCGGCACCGTGGACGCCATCCGGGCGGAGCTGGCGCAGGACGGGTTCGTCCGCCGCTACAGCACCGACCACACCACCGTCGACGGCCTGCCGGGTGACGAGGGCGCCTTCCTCGTCTGCTCGTTCTGGCTGGCGGACGCGCTGCACATGACGGGGCGCACGAAGGAGGCGCGCGAGCTGTTCGAACGCCTCTGCGCGCTCCGCAACGACGTGGGGCTGCTCGCCGAGGAGTACGACCCGGCGGCGGGCCACCAGCTCGGCAACTTCCCGCAGGCGTTCAGCCACATCGGTCTGGTGACCACCGCGCTGACCCTGTTCGGCACCGACGACGCCGGAGAGGCAGGATAGGCACCATGGATCTTGGACTGAAGGACCGTGTCTACGTCGTCACCGGCGCCACCCGTGGCCTCGGCAACGCCGCCGCCCGCGAACTCGTCGCCGACGGCGCGAAGGTGGTCATCACCGGACGCGACGAGCAGAAGGCCAAGGACGCGGCGGCCGACATCGGCGCGAACGCCGTCGGGATCGGCGTCGACAACGCCGATCCGCGGGTCGCCGACCGGGTGATCGCCGCCGCGCGGGAGCACTTCGGCCGCTTCGACGGCATCCTCGTCAGCGTGGGCGGGCCCGCCCCCGGCTTCGTCGCGGACACCACGGACGAGCAGTGGCAGGCGGCGGTCGAGTCGGTGTTCCTCGGCGCGGTACGGCTCGCGCGCGGGGCCGCGGCCGAACTCGGCGAGGGCGGCGTCATCGGCTTCGTGCTCTCCGGCTCCGTGTACGAGCCGATCCCCGGCCTGACCATCTCCAACGCGCTGCGCCCCGGGCTCGCCGGGTTCGCGAAATCCCTCGCCGACGAGCTGGGCCCGCGCTCCATCCGCGTCGTCGGCCTCCTCCCGGGCCGCATCGACACGGACCGGGTGCGCGAGCTTGACGGCATGTCGGCCGACCCGCAGGCGACCCGGGTGGCCAACGAGTCGCGCATCCCGCTGCGCCGCTACGGGACCCCGGCCGAGTTCGGCAGGGCCGCGGCGTTCTTCCTGTCACCGGCCGCCTCGTACCTGACGGGCGTCATGCTGCCGGTGGACGGCGGCTCCAGGCACGGCTTCTGATCCTGTACGCGCGAAGGGTGCGGGGCGACCGGTCGTCGCCCCGCACCCTTGCCGGACATCTCTCACTGAGCTAACTGACGCGCTCCGCACGGTGCTTGACCGCGCGCAGCCGGACCTCGGCCGGGAGCGCGTCGAGCCCCGCCGACCGCTTGGCCTGGCCGAGCGTGTCCTCGCCGAGCCGTCGCAGCGCCTCACCGGGCGTCGCGTGCGGCGCCAGGGTGAGGCGCGCGCGGGCCCGCGGCGAGGACCGACGGCCGGTCAGGACGGCGCCCGCGTGCTCCACGCCGTCCAGCGACTCGGCCCCGTCGACGAGAACGCTCTCCAGGGCGCGGCCACGGAGCCGGGCCCCTTCGCCGTCCCCGGTGTCGACGAGCACCTCGGAGAGCCGGTGCCGCCGCAACTGCGCCACCAGCCACCACAGCGCGAGCAGCAGGAGGACGGCCAGCGCGGCGATCACCACCGGCCACCACCAGCCCTCGTCGCGCCAGCGGTTCCGGTCGGCGACGCTGAGCAGCACGTCCTTGCGGCCGTCGTGGATCCACCAGGACGGCGGCTTCACGCCGAGGCCGACGGCGAGCACCGAGCCGCCTGCGACCACGAGGACGATGCCGAGCAGCGCGAGCACGATCCGGTTCACTGTTCTCAGCACGCCGTCATCCCTTCTTGCCGGGGCGGGCCACACGCACGGAGAGCCGCGGGTCGCGGCTGAGACCGAGACCCCGGACGGTGTCGCCGAGCGCGGAGTCCAGGTCACCCCGTACGTCGTCGAGTTCGCGGAAGTGCGAGACCGCCCGCACCTTCGCCTTGGCGCGCTTGACGCGGACCTTGACGGACTGCACGCCCGGCACCTCCATGGCCCGGTCGCGCAGCACCATCGCGGCGGCGTCCCGCTGCAGCCCGGCCCGGACGTCGGGGTGGACGCGGCGCATCGGCAGCACCCCGCGAAGCCCCGGGGTCAGCGCGAGCAGGAGCAGCCAGAGCCCGAGCGCGGCGGCGACGCCCGCGCCGATCAGGACCGGGGTGTCGTCCAGCGGGCGTTCGGCCAGCTCCCGGGCGAGGGTGCGGCGCCACTCCATGCCGGGGCGGCCGGACCGTACCGACGCGATGTCGTAGAGCAGGATGCCGATGCCGCCGAGGAGCACGAGCGCGGCGAGGGTCGCCGGGACGCGGCGGGCCGACCACCAGCGGCCGGTCTTCTTGCCGCGCTCCGGCGGCCGTTCCTCCGCGGCCTGCGGCCGGTCACCGGGGTCGTCCCCGGTGCGCTCGGCGACGGGCAGCCGCTGGGTGGGTTCGCTCACCGGATCCTCCCGCGCTCCGTGCCTGTGCCTTCCGGGTGCAGCCGTTCGACCTGGACGGCCACTTCAGGCACTTCCATGCCCGTCAACGTCCGTACCCGGTGCGCGACGTGGCGCCGTACGGCACCGCACTGGCCGCCGATGTCCGCGGGGTAGCCGAGGTCCATGCTGATGCGGACCCGGGCGGCGCCGCGGTGCACGGCGACCGTGGCGTGCGGCGGCGAGCCGTCGGCCGGGACGGTCTCCAGCGCCTCTCGTGCCGCGTACGCGGCGATCTTCGCGACGACCCGGTCGGCGATCCGGGTCGCGCCGCGTTCGGCGGACGCGACCTGTGTCGCCACGGGTCACCGCCGCCGGTCGCCGCGCGTGCGGAAGAACTCGCCGGGCTGCATGTCCCCCTCGAGGAACCGCCCGGCGATGAAGCCGATGGCGCCGAGCGCCGCCACCAGCAGGAAGGCCCCGAAGCCGCCGAAGTATCCGGCGAATGCGAGGGCCATGCCGGCGATCATGCCGACCACGGCCAGATTCATCGTGCGCTCCTCATGCCGATGCTGCGGGCGGGTGCGGGTCTCACTGGAGCTTCGACTCCGGCTCGTCGTCCTCCTCGTCCGGCAGCTTCACGTCGCTGACGGCGATGTTCACCTCGACGACCTCGAGCCCGGTCATGCGCTCGACGGCCACCACGACGTTCTCCCGCACGGCGCGCGCGGTGTCCGCGATCGACACGCCGTACTCGACGACGATTTCCAGGTCGAGAGCGGTCTGCACCTCGCCGACCTCGGCCTTCACCCCGCGCGTCACGGACTTGCCGCCGCCCGGCACCCGGTCGCGCACCGCGCCGAAGGTACGGGAGAGGCCACTGCCCATCGCGTGGACGCCGTCCACGTCACGCGCCGCGAGACCCGCGATCTTCTCGACGACGCCGTCGGCGATGGTGGTCTTGCCCCGGCTGCCCGGGTCGCCGCCGCCCCGCTTGGTCACGTTGGTCCGCGCGGCGGCCGCCGTCGCCCCGCCCGACTGCTGGTGCGTGGTTTCGCTCATCGACCCGTCCCCTCTTCTTTGAGAGTGATCTCGGTGGGATGGTGCTTTCTTTTGCCCACATTAAGTGCGGTTACCCTCTCTCGCGCCCGGGATGGGGCAGCCTGGGGGAATGACGGTAGATCGATGGGCACAGGCGGTACGGCACCAACTCGGTATCGGCAGGCTGGTCCCCCTGGGCGGGCCGGGTGACGGGGCGTGGATCGCGGAGTCCGCGGCGCGGGACGTACTGCGTGTCGCGGTGGCGTCGTTGCGCGGGGTGCGCCTGGGTGCGCTGCGCCTCGAACAGGCCGACCCGGAGGGCACGTACGAGGCCGCGGTGCCCGCCCCGCCGGGCGCGCTGCCGCCGGGTCCGCTGCGGATCGTGGCCGGGTGCGCGGCAGCCGCCGACGAGCCGCTGCCGGTGGTCACGACCCGGCTGCGGATGACGCTCGCGCGGGCCGCCGGTGACGAACTCGGCCTGGTGGTGGAGGCGGTGGACCTCCAGGTCACGGAGTTGCTGGAGGCCGGCACCGAGGAGCCCGCCGGGCCGGCCCCCGCCCCTGACGAGTCGTCGGAGCCGCGCCCGCTCTCCGGGGACGAGGCGCGCGCGGCCCAGGCGGCGCGGTCCGTGCCCGGCGTGGCCGCGCTGACGGGCGCCCTGGGCGGGATGAGCCGCGCGGTCCACATCGAGGAGCGGGAGGCCGGTACGGGGGCGCTGCCGCGCCGTCACGTCCGGGTGGAGCTGGCGGTGTCGGCGCGGGCCCGCGCCCTGGACGTGGCCCGCCAGGTCCGCCGGGCGGTGACGACGGCGTTCCCGGACGCGCCGTCGGTCGCGGTCCTGGTGACGGCGGTCGAGCGGGCCTAGAGCGGGCTCAGGAGAGGTGGGAAGGGTGACGCCGGGTCAGTCGCCGAGCCCCGCCAGGTCCCGGAGGCGGCGCCCCTGTGCGGCCCGCTCGGCGGTGCGCTGCTCGTCCAGGGTGCGGCCGGCCGCGCCCTGGAGGAGGGCCTTGGTCTCGATGACTGCGTCGCGCGGGGCGGCGAGCAGGGCGGCGACGAGGTCGTCGGTGGCGGCGGTCAGCTGGTCGCCGGGTACGGCGACGTTGGCCAGGCCCGCGGCGACGGCCTCGTCGGCGTGGACGTAGCGGCCGGTGACACAGATCTCCAGGGCGCGCGCGTACCCGACGAGGGCGACGAGCGGGTGCGTGCCCGTCAGGTCGGGGACGAGGCCGAGGCTGGTCTCGCGCATGGAGAACTGCACGTCGTCGGCGACGACGCGCAGGTCACAGGAGAGGGCGAGCTGGAACCCGGCACCGATCGCGTGCCCCTGCACGGCGGCGACGGACAGCAGGTCGCTGCGGCGCAGCCAGGTGAACGCGGACTGGTACTCGGCGATGGCGGAGTCGAGGTACTCCTCACCGCCGCGCGCCAGATCGATGAAGGACGGCTCGCCGTCGAACCCCTCGGGCGTGAACGCCTGCCGGTCGAGGCCCGCGGAGAAGGACTTGCCCTCGCCGCGCACCACGACGACGCGCACGGAGCCCGGCAGCGAGCGCCCGGCTTCGCTCAACGCCCGCCACAGCGCGGGACTCTGGGCGTTGCGCTTGTCCGGGTTGCTCAGGGTCACCGTGGCGATCGCGTCGTCTACGGTGAGCCGGACGCCGTCCTTGTCGAGGAGCGGTGCGGGCTGAGTCATCGGGGCCTCCGAGTCTGCGCGGTCATAAGTGACTGCACAGTAACCACCCGGCCGGTCAGTCGACCGACCGGGTGGTCACCGAAGGAACCAGTGAGCCGAACGGGCCCGTTGCCAGGCCGTGAGGGCAGGTCGGACGCGTCAGTTCGCCGCGGCCTTCTTGCCTCGTGTGGCCCCGCCGCGACCTCGCAGCGTGACCCCGGACTCGCTCAGCATCCGGTGCACGAAGCCATACGAGCGGCCGGTCTCCTCGGCCAGTGCCCGGATGCTCGCACCGGAGTCGTACTTCTTCTTCAGGTCTGCCGCGAGCTTGTCGCGCGCGGCGCCGGTCACCCGGCTGCCCTTCTTCAGAGTCTCGGCCACCCGTGCCTCCTCATGGGAAGTGCGCTCTGGAATTCCCATGATCACCCCTTGCGGCGTTCCTGGCCACCCATTCGGCAAGGTCGGTAGCCGCACAATTCTTGCCGGGAAGGCGATCCACCCGACCGGAACAGGGAATTCCGGATGCCTTTTTTGCTGCCCGCCGCCGCCTATTCCGGGAAACCGGCAGGTCAGCGACGAGCCCGCGAGAGAAGGGCCGCGCACCGCGATGAGCAGCGAAATCCGTGTATGACACACCGCAGTACGAGGCGATCTCACTCAGATGATGGATCACGGATCGGCCGAATGATCCATACTCAGTGGATCAGTCATTCGATCAAGCGGTGCTGACGCCCGCGAGGCCCCTTCGGGACGTCACGCAAGGGCCCGGGAGGTCACGCGAGGGCGACGAGGTCCGCGTACCCCTGGCCCCAGAGGTCCTCGACACCGTCCGGGAGCAGGATGATCCGCTCGGGCTGGAGCGCGTCCACGGCGCCCTCGTCGTGCGTGACGAGGACGACCGCGCCCTTGTACGTGCGCAGCGCGCCGAGGATCTCCTCGCGGCTGGCCGGGTCGAGGTTGTTCGTCGGCTCGTCGAGGAGCAGGACGTTCGCCGACGAGACGACCAGGGTCGCGAGCGCGAGACGGGTCTTCTCGCCGCCGGAGAGGACCCCGGCCGGCTTGTCGACGTCGTCGCCGGAGAACAGGAACGAGCCGAGCGTCTTGCGCACCTGGATCAGGTCGAGGTCGGGGGCGGCCGAGCGCATGTTCTCCAGGACCGTGCGCTCCGGGTCGAGGGTCTCGTGCTCCTGCGCGTAGTAGCCGAGCTTGAGGCCGTGCCCCTCGATGATCTGCCCGGTGTCGGGCTTCTCGGCGCCGCCGAGCAGCTTGAGCAGGGTCGTCTTGCCCGCACCGTTGAGACCGAGGATGACGACCCTCGACCCCTTGTCGATGGCCAGGTCGACGTCGGTGAAGATCTCGAGCGAGCCGTACGACTTCGACAGGCCCTCGGCCATCAGCGGCGTCTTGCCGCACGGCGACGGCTCGGGGAAGCGCAGCTTGGCCACCTTGTCGGACTGGCGCACCTCCTCCAGGCCCGCGAGGAGCTTGTCGGCGCGCTTGGCCATGTTCTGCGCGGCCACCGTCTTGGTCGCCTTGGCGCGCATCTTGTCGGCCTGCGCGTTCAGCGCGGACGCCTTCTTCTCGGCGTTCTGGCGCTCGCGCTTGCGGCGCTTCTCGTCGGCCTCGCGCTGCTGCTGGTAGAGCTTCCAGCCCATGTTGTAGACGTCGATCTGGGAACGGTTCGCGTCCAGGTAGAAGACCTTGTTGACGACCGTCTCGACCAGCTCGACGTCGTGGGAGATCACGATGAAGCCGCCGCTGTAGGTCTTCAGGTAGTCACGCAGCCAGACGATGGAGTCGGCGTCCAGGTGGTTGGTCGGCTCGTCCAGGAGCAGGGTGTCCGCGTCCGAGAAGAGGATGCGGGCCAGCTCGATACGGCGGCGCTGACCACCGGAGAGCGTGTGCAGGGGCTGGCCGAGGACCCGGTCCGGGAGGTTGAGCGCGGCGGCGATCGTGGCGGCCTCGGCCTCGGCGGCGTACCCGCCCTTGGTGAGGAACTCGGTCTCCTGGCGCTCGTACTGCTTGAGCGCCTTGGCCTGGGTGGCGCCCGAGCCGTTGGCGATGCGCTGCTCGTTCTCGCGCATCTTGCGCATCAGGACGTCGAGGCCGCGGGCGGACAGGATGCGGTCGCGGGCCAGCACGTCGAGGTCGCCGGTGCGCGGGTCCTGCGGCAGATAGCCGACCTCGCCCGAGCGCGAGATGGTGCCGCCGGCCGGGATGCCCTCACCGGCGAGACACTTGGTCAGGGTCGTCTTGCCCGCGCCATTGCGGCCGACCAGGCCGATGCGGTCGCCCTTGGCGACACGGAACGAGGCGTTCTCGATGAGGATGCGGGCGCCGGCGCGCAGTTCGATACCGGATGCGGTGATCACGGGGGTGCTCCAGGACAGGGTTTACGGCTGGTTGACAAGGCGAGGGCCGGTCGGCGCCGCTAATCCACCCAGAGAAGAAACGTCATGAGAACCAGTTTAACGGGGTGATGCAAGCGGATTTCCCGGGGCGCCAGGGCGGGGGCCGCCCGGCAGGTCATTGCCCAGGGGCGTCCGCCCGGGGACGATCCGGCCCAGGCCGTCGACGGCCACGATCCGCTCGCTCCACGCCACGGTGTCGTCCGCGCAGGGCTGGGCGATGAGCAGCGCGCCACCGCGCCGTACCGCCGCGGCCGGTGCGAAGGCGCAGCCCTCGCGCGCGGGCAGCACCCATCGCAGGTCGCCGTCGGCCACGCGGTAGGCGGCGACGCGGTCCCGGGTGACGACGGCGAGCATCCGCGCCGCCGGGCCGAGCGGCTGCAGCACGCCCCGTCCCCCGCGCGCGCCCGGCGTCCGCAGCCAGGCGGCGGCGCCCGGGACGCCCCGGTGCCAGCGCACGGCCCCGGCGCCGTCGGTGTCGGTGACCATGCCGTCGCTCCACATCGCGAGCGCCTCCCCGGCGACGCGCCGCACGGCGACCGGCCGCCGCCCCTCCCGGCCGTACCGCCAGCGCGGGGCGCCGTCCTCGCCGTACGCCTCGACGACGCCGCGTCGCGCCCGCAGGTGGACGCCGCCGTCGGCGGACGCGTACCGGACGAGGTGGTCCCCGTAGGGCGCGGGGCGGACGTACGCGGCACCGGCCACGAGGAGCAGGCCGGCCAGGGCCAGGAGCGGGGCCTTCCAGGGGTGCCGGGGGGCGGGGCGCGGGCGCGGGCCGCTCATCGCGGGGCGCGTGAGGGCGACGCCGGTCTCGGGGACAGGCACCCGGGGCGGCGCACCGGCCCCGTCCGACGGTGTCCGCGCGCCCGCCTCGCCCCGCGCACCGGTCGTCCCCACCCTCAGCGGGCCCACCGCCATCCCCGTACCCCTTGTGCCGCTGTTCGTCGTGCATCGTGAATAGGGCGCAGAGTGCAGGGGCGCGGGGCCTGGGGCCAAGCAGCGGGGCCGGGGGGCGGGCCCGGTGTCGCCCGTTCGGGTGTGGTGCGGGCGGCCCGGGGGGACGGAACCCCGGGCCCGTATCGATCCCGCCGCCCAGTGGAACGGTTACGCGCCGCCGGTGTGGACCTGGAACGCCGCCCGGCGCACCGCCTTCGCCAGGGCCGGGTCGGGGTGGGCGGCCGCCAGGGCGACCAGGACCTGGACCGTGCGGGGGTGGTCGACGGCGCGGATCTCGTCGAGGAGGGCCGGGACGGTCGGCTGGACCGCGGACTCCAAGTGGCGTACGAGGAGCGGCGCTTCCCCGTGGTCGGCGACGGCCGCCGCCGTGTCGACCCAGAGCCAGGTGGCCTCTTCGCGGGTGAGGACCGTGTGGACGTCCTCGGGGTCGGCGCCCTCGTACTCGGCGAGCCAGAGGAGGGCGTAGGCGCGCAGGCCCGGCTCCTGCGCGCAGCGGCGCACCTCGGGCTCGGCGGGGGCTCCGACGACGCGAAGCGCCTCGAAGGCGAGGCCGCGCAGCAGGGCGTCCTCGCCGCGGGCCGCCGCGAGGAGTTCGGTGACAGCGTTGCCGATGTCGCGGGCGGCGAGCCAGGCGCGGTACTCGGCGCGGGCCGCGTTCGGCCGCAGGCGGGCGCAGCCGCGCAGCATGTCCTCGGCGGAGACCTCGATGTTCCCGGCCGGGGACTGGGCGGCGACGCAGATCTGCTCCAGCTTGACCCAGACCGCCCAACTGCCCAGCGGTGTCAGGGTGGCGTGCTCGTCGGCGTACGTCAGGGCGCCGACGGCGGTGAGTCCGGCGAGGGCCCAGTCGAGCAGCGGGAGGAGCGGGGTGTCCTGCGGCGGCACGGGTTCGGGCTGCGGGCCGTAGGGGATCTCGCAGCGCTCCGTGCGCAGTTCGGCGACGCGCTGGTCGAGGAGGTCGAGGAGTTGCGCGGCGGGCACGGGGCCCGCCATCAGCTGGCAGAAGGAGAGCAACTGGGGGACGGCCTCGACGACTTCGGCGACCGCGGCCGGTTCCAGGGAGTCCGGCGCCGGGTGCACCAGGGACCAGGCGTCGAACAGGGCGACCCAGCCGCGCAGTACGGCCGTGTCGTCGCGGTCCCAGACGCGAAGGCGCCAGCCGGGCCGGGCGACGTCGCCGTGGACCTCGACGAGGCCGGCGAGGCGCGCGGTGTCCCAGTCGGCGCGGACCTGCGCGACCGTGAGCCCCAGATCGTCGGCCGCGCGGCGCGCGGTGGCGTCCGAGAGGGTGCCCTTGCCGTCGCGCGCCCCCGTCCCGTTGCCGGGGCTCAGCGTGGTGTCCGCCCAGCGGGCCACGCGGACGGCGGCGGCCAGGCCCTGGCGGGCGGAGCGGGCCAGTTCGGCGGGGGGCGGGGTGCCCTCCGGGGGGCGCGGCGCGGGCCTTCGGACCGCAGCGCGTGGGGCTGCTGCGGCGAGGGGCCGGTGGCGCGGGCTGACGAGTCGGAGCCTGGAGTCGCGCGGGGTACGGGACGTCACTGGAGCAGTGTCCAGGGTGACCCCGTGAATTCCCAAACGGGAGCCCGTGTTCGGAGTTCGCGCCGCCATTCGCAGCGGCGGGGCGCCCCGCCGCCCGCGCCTCACATCAGCGGGGTCAGGAAGCGCCGCAGCGTCTCCTCGTACGCCTTCGGGTCGGCGTTCCACATCGCGTTGTGCGGGGCGTCGTCGACCGTGTGGAGGGTGACGAGGTCGGGGCGGCGGTCCGCGAGGCGGCGGGACAGCTCCCAGGGCGCCACCTCGTCGTCGGGGCCGTGCACGAGGAGGGTGGGGACGGCGAGCGTGCCCGGCACGGCCACCTCGGCGAACCGGTCGCCGGTCAGCCCGGCGCGGCCCTGTGCGGCGCGGACCGCGAGCGGCAGGAGCGCGGACGGGGTGTGCCGGGCGCCGGCCAGGGCGCGTACGGTCGCCTCCCAGCTGAGCACCGGGGAGTCGAGGACCAGGCCGCTGACGCGGTCGCGCAGCGCCGAGTACGTGGCGGCGCGCAGGGCCATCGCGGCGCCGGTGGACCAGCCGTGGAGGATGACGTCGCGGGCGCCGTTGCGCACGGCGAAGCGGATCGCGGCGTCCAGGTCGCGCCACTCGGTCGTGCCGAAGTGGTTCAGGCCGTCCGGGGCGAGGGGCGCGCCGGGGTCGCCGCGCTGGGCGGGGGCGAGCACCGGGAACTGCTGGTGGCGCAGGAATCCCATGAGGTTCAAGGCGTGCTCGCGGGTGGTGCCGAGTCCGTGCGCGGTGATGACCCAGGTCTCGCGGACGCCGGGCAGGAACCAGGCGGGCAGCGTCCCGAGTTCGCCGGGCACGTCGACGTCGGCGTGGTCGAGGCCGAGCGCGGTCTTGGGGTCGCCGGTGTGCACCTGCGGGGTGAGCCAGGCCTTGGCGCCGGGTGCGGGCGCGCCGTGCGTGACCCGCTCCAGACGGCGTACGACGGTGTCCGCGGGGTGTTCCGCGGACTCGATCACGGGTCCGACGACCGCGTGCCAGCCCTCGCCTGCGAGCCCGTACGTGCCCGGACGCAGGGACGCCAGGTCGCGGGTCAGGGTGATGTGCCCGGCCGCGGTGGTGTGGACGGTGAGCCGGGGCTCGGTGGGCAGGGGGCGGCCCGCGGGCGCCTTGAGCGCGGCGTCGCTGGCCAGCCGGCCGGCGGCGATCGCGGCAGCGGAGGTTCCGAGGACGGCGGTGACGGCAGCGGCCGTCGCTCTGGCGATACGCACCCGTCCAGTGTCCGCGTCACGGCGCGCGCGGGCCAGTGGGGTGGGGGGTCGGGGTGACGCGCGGGGCGCCTTGATCCGGACGTGTCAGGATTTTTCCCCGCCGCCCCGGCCCCGGGCGTCAGGGCTGCCCGTAGCCGCTCAACCGTTCCCCCGCCTCCCGCAGCTGCGCGTCGGACAGGAGGGAGGGGGCGCGGCCCGGGACGGAGTGGGCGGTGAGCCAGAGGCGGCACATCCACTCCAGTTGCGCGGTGCGGTCGTAGGCGGCGGCGATCGTGTCCCCGTGGGTGAGGGTGCCGTGGTTGCGCAGGAGGCAGCCGGTGCGCCCGGAGAGGGCGGCGAGCACGTTCCCGGCCAGTTCCTGCGTGCCGTACGTGGCGTAGGGGGCGACCCGGACCCGGCCGCCCAGGGCCGCCGTCATGTAGTGGATGGCGGGCAGCTCGGCGACGAGCGTGGAGACGGCGGTGGCGTGCACGGCGTGGGTGTGGACGACGGCGCGGGCGTCCGTGTGCCGGTAGAGGGCGAGGTGCATGGGGAGTTCGCTGGTCGGCGCGAGGGCGCCGTGGCGCTGCTCGCCGTCGAGGCCGACGGCGACGAGGTCGTCCGGGCCGAGCCGGTCGTAGGGCACGCCGCTGGGGGTGACGAGGACGGTGTCCCCGACCCGTATGGAGACATTGCCCGACGTGCCGACGACGAGGCCGTCGCGCACGGTTCTGCGGGCCGTCTCCACCAATTCTTGCCACGCCTGCTCGAGTTGCGTCATGCGGAGCATCCTGTCAGGCATCCTAAGTCGCATATGGGTACAAAACGACCACAGACGCCGATGCGGGCTGTGCCGAGCAGATCCGGGGGAACCATGGCTCGCGATCACCGACCGTCCCGCCGCCGCGCCCGCCTCACCCTGGCGACATCGGTGGCCGCTCTCGCGCTGGGGGCGACCGTTCTCGCCGAGCCGCCCGCGCAGGCCGCGGCCAACCCGAGGGGGCACGACGTGTCCTCGCACCAGAAGAGCGTGAACTGGGCGAGCGCCAAGAAGAAGGGGTCCCGGTTCGTCTACGTCAAGGCGACCGAGTCCACCTCCTACAAGAACCCCTACTTCACCCAGCAGTACAACGGGGCCCGCCGCGCGGGCATCATCCGGGGCGCCTACCACTTCGCCCTGCCGAACAGATCCTCCGGCAAGGCGCAGGCCTCGTACTTCGTGCGCAACGGCGGCGGCTGGTCGGGGGACGGCTGGACACTGCCGCCCGCGCTCGACATCGAGTACAACCCGTACAGCAAGGCCAAGTGCTACGGGCTCAGCAAGGCCAAGATGGTCTCGTGGATCAAGTCCTTCAGCGCCGAGACGCGGCGCAGGACCGGCCGGTATCCGGTGATCTACACGAATGCGCGCTGGTGGAAGCTGTGCACCGGCAACAGCCGCGCCTTCGCCGCCAAGCACCCGCTCTGGCTCGCCCACTACAGCAAGAGCTCGGGCCCGCTGCCCGCCGGATGGTCCTTCTGGACGTTCTGGCAGTACGACAACGGCGGCAGCCTGCCGGGTGACCAGAATCTCTTCAACGGGTCGATGACCCAGTTGCGGCGGCTGGCCAAGGGGTAGCGGAGCGGAGATCGGGCCCCCCGGAACCCAGCATTCCGGGGCTTTCCGGGGGCCGATCCGGAACCGCGCGCGCCGCGCCGTGCCAAGCAGGGTGAGATCACTCCGGATCGGGTCACCATGACGCCCCGCCCAGTTCATCTTCCGTTCACCCTGCTTACTTACGTTCAGCGTGCCACTGACGTCCAACCGAAGCCTGGGTAAATGGAACACATCACGCTGCTCCTGGCGATCGTGATCGTTACCGCACTGGTCTTTGATTTCACCAACGGTTTCCACGACACGGCCAACGCGATGGCGACGACCATCTCGACGGGCGCCCTCAAGCCGAAGACGGCGGTGGCCATGTCCGCCGTGCTGAACCTCGTCGGAGCGTTCCTCTCCGTGGAGGTCGCGAAGACCATCTCCGGCGGCATCATCAACGAGGACGGCCTCAAGACAGAGGTCATCTTCGCGGCGCTCGTCGGCGCCATCCTCTGGAACCTCGTGACCTGGCTGGTCGGCCTGCCCTCCAGCTCGTCGCACGCGCTGTTCGGCGGCCTCATCGGCGCCGCGGTCATGTCGATGGGCTGGTCCTCGGTGAACGGCGGGACCGTCGTCACCAAGGTGCTGCTGCCCGCGGTCGCCGCGCCGATCGTCGCGGGCCTCGCCGCGACGCTCGCCACGCGCCTGACCTACCGGATCAGCAAGCACACCGACGAGCGGGCCACCTCGAAGGGGTACCGCGCCGGGCAGATCGCCTCCGCCGGGCTCGTCTCCCTCGCCCACGGCACCAACGACGCGCAGAAGACGATGGGCATCATCACCCTCGCCCTGATCACCGGCGGCGTCCTCGCGCCGGGCGCCAACCCGCCGCTGTGGGTCATCGTCTCGGCCGGCATCGCCATCGCGCTCGGCACCTACCTGGGCGGCTGGCGGATCATCCGCACCATGGGCAAGGGCCTCACCGAGCTGGCGCCGCAGCAGGGCTTCACCGCCCAGACCAGCGCCGCGACCGCGATCCTCGCCTCCTCGCACATCGGCTTCTCCCTCTCCACCACCCAGGTCTGCTCGGGCGCCGTCATGGGCGCGGGCCTCGGCCGCAAGGGCGGTGTCGTCCGCTGGTCGACCGCGACCCGGATGTTCGTGGCGTGGGGCCTGACCCTGCCGGCCGCCGGTCTGGTGGGCGCGGGCGCCGAGTTCCTGACCAAGCAGGGACCCTGGGGCGTCGGCCTCACGGCGGCCCTCCTCGTCGGCGGCTCCGCGGTCATCTGGAAGCTGTCCCGGCGCGAGACCGTCGACCACACGAGCGTCACCCCGGACACGCCGGGCTCGGGCTCGGGCTCGGGCTCGGTGGAGGAGCCCGCCGGGGTCATAACCACCGCCATCGCCGCGGTCTCCCCGCCGCCGGTCGCCACCGTCGTGGACACCGGCGCCCCGGTCGACCTGAAGTCCACGATCCCCGCGATCCCCTCCCCCGCCTCGGCCCCGGCCGCGGCCGACCCCGCGCGCCCCGCCGGCGCCACGCTGTAAGGGAACGACAGCCATGAACATCGACTGGGCGGCCCTCGGCTCCGTCTTCGGCGTCAGCCTCGTGACCACCGTGCTCCTCGTGGGCCTGTTCACCCTCGGCATCGTCGGCCTCTCCAAGCGCGAGGCGGCGGCCCAGCGCGGCGCCTCGGCGACGGCGGTCACCTCGGGCGCGTACGTGTGCTTCGCGCTGTGCGCGGCGGCCGTCGCGTACGGGATCTATCTGATCGTGGTCTGACACCTCGTCCGAAGGGTGGGGGCGGGACGCGGTGCGTCCCGCCCCCACCCTTCGCCATGTCCTGTGGGTCTCCCCACACTGCGCTCCCCCAGGTCAACAGCAAGTTGACGTGCCTTCGCGGAGCGTGGTGGACTTCCCCCGCCATATACGTCAGCAGTCCGAGGAAGCCGGTGCGAATCCGGCGCGGTCCCGCCACTGTGAGCCTCCCGTCCGGGGGGCGAGCCAGGAACTCTCTGCTGCCGGTCTCGTCGAACCAGGGCGTGGACACCCTGAGTGAGGACAACTGCCACCATGTTCGCCCCGCGCGGCACGGTGCGGGCCGAGCGCGTGTTCGCGTACGGTGCCGCCGCCGGACTCCTGGCCGACCTGTTGCTCGGTGATCCGCGCCGAGGGCACCCCGTCGCCGCTTTCGGCCGGGCCGCGGGCTCCGTGGAACGGACGCTGTGGCGGGACCACCGAGGGTGGGGCGCCGCACACACCGCCGTCTGCGCCGGGGGCGCCGCGGCGCTGGGAGCGCTCGCCGCCCGCGGGGTCCGCACCTCCCCGCTCGCCTCTGCCGCGCTGACCGCCGCCGCCACCTGGGCCGTCGTCGGCGGCACCTCCCTCGGGCGGGAGGCCAGGGGGGTCGCGTCCGCCCTGGAGGCCGGTGACGTGGAGCTGGCCCGTGAACTTCTGCCGCGCCTGTGCGGGCGGGATCCGCAAGGGCTCGACGCCGACGGGATCGCGCGCGGGGTCGTCGAGTCCGTCGCCGAGAACACCTCGGACGCCGTCGTGGGCGCGCTGGTGTGGGGCGCCGTCGGCGGAGTGCCGGGCCTCCTCGCGTTCCGCGCCGTGAACACGCTCGACGCGATGGTCGGGCACAAGTCCGCGAAGTACCGCCGGTTCGGCTGGGCGTCCGCACGGCTCGACGACGTCGCCGGGTGGCCCGGGGCGCGGCTGACCGGCGCCCTCGCCGTGCTGGCCGGCGGGCGCCCGCGCGAGGCCGCCCGCGCCTGGCGCGCCGACGCGGAACGCCACCCCAGCCCGAACGCGGGCGTCGTCGAGGCGTCCTTCGCGGGCGCGCTCGGGGTCCGGCTCGGCGGGACGCTCGCGTACGGGGGCCGGGTCGAGCACCGGCCGGTGCTCCACGCGGCCGGGCGCCCGGTGCGCGTCGGGGACGTCGAACGGGCCGCGCGGCTGTCGCGGCGAGTCAGCTGGCTGGCATGGGGAGTGTGCGTGGGCGGACGAGCGCTGTGGGCGCGGAGGCGAAGCGGCACGGGGGCGGGCCGATGAGCAGGTCGATGACGGGCGGCGGGCTGCTCGTCGCGGGCACGACCTCCGACGCCGGGAAGAGCGTGGTCACCGCGGGGATCTGCCGGTGGCTCGTACGGCAGGGCGTGAAGGTCGCGCCGTTCAAGGGGCAGAACATGTCCCTGAACTCGTTCGTGACGCGCGAGGGCGCCGAGATCGGCCGGGCGCAGGCCATGCAGGCGCAGGCCGCCCGGGTCGAGCCGACCGCGCTCATGAACCCGGTGCTGCTCAAGCCGGGCAGCGACCGCAGCAGCCAGGTCGTGCTGATGGGCAAGCCGGTCGGCGAGATGAGCGCGCGCGGGTATCACGGGGCGCGGCAGGGCGCGCTGCTCGACACCGTCGTGGGGTGCCTGGAGGAGTTGCGGGGCAGTCATGACGCTGTGATCTGTGAAGGCGCCGGCTCCCCCGCCGAGATCAACCTGCGCCGTACCGACATCGTGAACATGGGCATCGCGCGGGCGGCCCGGCTGCCCGTGCTCGTCGTCGGCGACATCGACCGGGGCGGGGTCTTCGCCTCCTTCTTCGGGACGACCGCGCTGCTCGCCCCCGAGGACCAGGAGCTGCTCGCCGGATACCTGGTGAACAAGTTCCGGGGCGACGTCAGCCTCCTCGAACCGGGCCTGGACATGCTCAAGTCCCTCACGGGGCGCGCGACCTACGGGGTCCTCCCCTACCAGCACGGGCTCGGTATCGACGAGGAGGACGGCCTGCGGGTGTCCATGCGGGGCGCCGTGCGCGAGTCCGTCGTGGCGCCGCCGGTCGGCGCCGACGTGCTGCGGGTCGCCGTGTGCGCGGTGCCGCTCATGTCGAACTTCACGGACGTCGACGCGCTGGCCGCCGAACCGGGCGTCGTGGTCCGCTTCGTGGACCGTGCGGAAGAGCTGGTCGACGCGGATCTCGTGGTCGTCCCCGGGACGCGCGGCACCGTCAAGGCGCTGGAGTGGCTGCGCGAGCGTGGGCTCGCGGACGCGCTGGCCCGGCGGGCCGCCGAAGGGCGTCCCGTGCTCGGCATCTGCGGCGGGTTCCAGCTCCTCGGCGAGCGCATCGAGGACGAGGTCGAATCCCGGGCCGGTGTCGTGGACGGGCTCGGACTGCTCCCCGTACGCGTACGGTTCGCCCGCGAGAAGACGCTCGCGCGGCCGGTGGGTGAGGCGCTCGGCGAGTACGTCGAGGGGTACGAGATCCATCACGGGGTCGCCGAGATCCTCGGCGGGGAGGCGTTTCTCGACGGGTGTCGGGTGGGGGCCGTGTGGGGGACGCACTGGCACGGGTCTCTTGAGTCGGACGGGTTCCGGCGGGCGTTCTTGCGGGCCGTTGCCGATGCGGCCGGGCGGGGGTTCGTGCCCGCGGCTGACACGTCGTTCGCGGCGTTGCGGGAGGAGCAGCTCGACCGGCTGGGGGATCTGGTCGAGCGGTATGCCGATACCGATGCGTTGTGGCGGCTGATCGAGGGGGGCGCTCCGAAGGGGTTGCCGTTCGTGCCGCCCGGGGCGCCGTCGTGAGCGCGCGGCTTGTGAGTCGCCCCCGCCGCCCCTTCCCGTCCCGTCCCCGGGGGCCGCGCCCCCGGACCCCCATCGACTTGTTCGCAAGTGCGGGCCGGTGGGGGTGCGCCGCGCAGTTCCCCGCGCCCCTAGGCACGTTCCGTTCACCGGAGGTTGATCGCTGATGCCCGATCCGTACCCGTTCACCGCGCTCGTCGGGCAGGACGATCTGCGGCTCGCTCTCCTGCTCAACGCCGTGTCGCCCGCGGTCGGCGGGGTCCTCGTGCGCGGGGAGAAGGGGACCGCCAAGTCCACCGCCGTGCGCGCCCTGTCCGCGCTGCTGCCCGACGTGGACGTCGTCCCCGGGTGCCGGTTCTCCTGCGCCCCGGGGGCGCCCGACCCCCAGTGCCCGGACGGGCCGCACGAGATCGGGCCCGGTGTGCAGCGGCCGGCGCGGATGGTCGAGCTGCCGGTCGGCGCGTCCGAGGACCGGCTCGTCGGCGCCCTCGACATCGAGCGGGCGCTCGCCGAGGGCGTGAAGGCCTTCGAGCCGGGCCTGCTCGCGGACGCGCACCGCGGCATCCTCTACGTCGACGAGGTCAACCTCCTCCACGACCACCTGGTCGACCTGCTCCTCGACGCCGCCGCCATGGGCGCCTCGTACGTGGAGCGCGAAGGCGTCTCCGTACGGCACGCCGCGCGCTTCCTCCTCGTCGGGACGATGAACCCCGAGGAGGGCGAGCTGCGGCCGCAGCTGCTCGACCGGTTCGGTCTGACCGTCGAGGTCGCCGCGTCCCGGGAGCCGGAGCAGCGCGTGGAGGTCGTCAAGCGGCGCCTCGCCTACGACGACGACCCCGACGGCTTCGCCGCGCGGTTCGCCGCCGAGGAGGCCGGCGTGCGGGAGCGGATCGCCGCCGCGCGGGCCCTGCTGCCCCACGTCCGCCTCGGCGACCAGGCGTTGACGCGGATCGCCGCGACCTGCGCCGCGTTCGAGGTCGACGGCATGCGTGCCGACATCGTGATGGCCAGGACCGCGACCGCGCTCGCCGCGTGGGCCGGGCGCACCGATGTCCTCGCCGAGGACGTCCGGCAGGCCGCGCTGCTCGCGCTGCCGCACCGGCGCCGCCGCAACCCGTTCGACGCGCCGGGCCTCGACGAGGACAAGCTCGACGAGACACTGGACGAGTTCGGCCCCGACGAGCCGGAGACCCCGGACGACGATCCCGAGCCGGACGGCCCCGACGACGGCGGCCCCGATGGTGGTGGCCCCGATGGTGGTGGCCCCGACGGCGGCGGGGGCCTGCCGCCTCAGAACGGGCCCGCGCAGGACACCCCTGAACAGGACACCCCTGACCAGGAAGGACCTGAGCAGGACGCCCCCGGCCCGCAGGACGTCCCCGACTCGCCGGAGGCCCCCGGGGAACCGGCGGCCTCCCCCGCCCCGCGCGGAGCGCAGGAGCAGCGGCCCGTCTCCGCGGGCGAGCCCTTCCGTACGAAGATGCTGAGCGTCCCGGGCCTGGGCGACGGCGCCGCCGGGCGCCGGTCGCGGGCGCGGACCGAGCACGGCCGCACGACCGGGGCCGTCCGCCCCCGGGGCGCGCTGACCAAGCTGCATCTGGCCGCCACCGTGCAGGCGGCGGCCCCGCACCAGCGGGTGCGCGGGCGCTCCGGCCCCGGGCTCGTCGTGCGCCGCGACGACCTGCGGCAGGCGACGCGCGAGGGCCGCGAGGGAAACCTCGTGCTCTTCGTCGTGGACGCCTCCGGGTCGATGGCCGCGCGGCAGCGGATGGGCGCCGTGAAGGGCGCCGTCCTCTCCCTCCTCCTCGACGCGTACCAGCGGCGCGACAAGGTCGGGCTCGTGACGTTCCGCGGGACCGGCGCCGAGGTGGCTCTGCCGCCGACGTCGAGCGTGGACACCGCCGCGGCCCGCCTGGAGACGCTGCCGACCGGCGGGCGTACGCCGCTGGCCGCCGGGCTGCTCACGGCGCACGAGGTGCTGCGCGTGGAGCGGCTGCGGGACCCGGCGCGCCGCCCGCTGATGGTCGTCGTCACCGACGGGCGGGCCACGGGCGGGCCCGAGCCGGTGAAGCTGGCGGGCCGGGCCGCCGGGCTGCACGCGGCGGAGGGCATCGCGTCCGTGGTCGTCGACTGCGAGTCGGGCATGGTCCGGCTCGGGCTCGCCACCCAGCTCGCCGGTCAGCTGGGCGGCACCGCCGTCACGCTCGACGAGCTGCGGGCGGACGCCATCGCCGGGCTCGTCAAGGACGTACAGGGACAAGCACAAGCACCGCACCAGACCCGCAGGAGGGCCGCCTGATGCCGCAGGGACAGCCGAGTGTCGTACCGGACGACGGACTGACGACGCGGCAGCGCCGCAACCGTCCGCTGGTGTTCGTGCACACGGGCGTCGGCAAGGGGAAGTCGACAGCGGCCTTCGGGCTCGCCCTGCGCGCCTGGAACCAGGGGTGGCCGATCGGGGTGTTCCAGTTCGTCAAGTCGGCGAAGTGGAAGGTCGGCGAGGAGAACGCGCTGAAGGTGCTCGGCGCCTCCGGCGAGGGCGGCACCGTCGACTGGCACAAGATGGGCGAGGGCTGGTCCTGGGTCCAGCGCGACGACCAGGCCGACAACGAGGAGAAGGCCCGCGAGGGCTGGGAGCAGGTCAAGCGGGACCTGGCCGCCGAGACGTACAAGCTGTACGTGCTCGACGAGTTCGCCTACCCGCTGCACTGGGGCTGGATCGACGTGGAGGAAGTGGTGGAGGTGTTGCGGGCGCGGCCCGGCACCCAGCACGTCGTCATCACCGGGCGCAACGCCCCGGCCGCGCTCGTCGAGTTCGCCGACCTCGTGACCGACATGTCGAAGGTGAAGCACCCGATGGACACGGGCCAGAAGGGCCAGCGGGGCATCGAGTGGTGACGTCCGCATCCGCCGTACCCCGCCTGGTCGTCGCCGCGCCCGCGTCCGGGTCCGGCAAGACGACCGTGGCCACGGGCCTGATGGCCGCGTTCGCCGAGCGTGGCCTCACCGTGTCGCCGCACAAGGTCGGGCCCGACTACATCGACCCGGGCTACCACGCCCTCGCCACCGGCCGTCCCGGCCGGAACCTGGACGCGTACATGTGCGGCCCCGACCTCGTCGGCCCGCTGTTCGCGCACGGCGCGCAGGGCTGCGACCTCGCCGTCGTCGAAGGCGTGATGGGCCTCTTCGACGGGGTCTCCGGACAGGGCGAACTCGCGTCCACGGCCCACGTCGCCAAGCTGCTCAAGGCGCCGGTCGTGCTCGTCGTCGACGCGTCGTCGCAGTCCCGCTCGGTGGCGGCGCTCGTCCACGGCTTCGCCTCGTTCGACCCGGAGGTCCGGCTCGCGGGCGTCATCCTCAACAAGGTCGGCTCGGACCGCCACGAACAGCTGCTCCGCGAGGCGTTGGAGGAGGTGGGCGTCCCGGTCCACGGGGCGTTGCGCCGGGCCCCGCAAGTGGAGACGCCGTCACGCCACTTGGGCCTGGTGCCGGTGGCCGAGCGAAGCGCCGGGGCGGTGGAGTCGGTACGGGCGGCGGCGCAGATGGTCCGCGAGGGCTGCGACCTGGAGGGCTTGCTGACGCTGGCGAGAACGGCCCCGCCGCTGTCCGCGGAGGGCTGGAATCCAGCTGTCCCAGGGGCGCGGGGAACTGCGCGACCAGCCACAACGCCGCCGCACCCGCCGTCGAAACCAGTGGTGGCAGTGGCAGGAGGCGCGGCCTTCACCTTCTCCTACGCGGAGCACACAGAACTGCTCACGGCGGCAGGCGCCCAGGTGGAGACCTTCGACCCTCTGCACGACGAACACCTCCCCGAGGGCACCACCGGCATCGTCATAGGCGGCGGCTTCCCGGAGGTCTACGCCCCGGAGCTCTCCGCCAACGAACAGCTCCGCAAGGCCGTGGCGGAGCTGGCCCGCACGGGCGCGCCCGTCGTCGCCGAATGCGCGGGCCTCCTGTACCTGGCCAGATCCCTCGACGGCCAGGAGATGTGCGGGGTCCTGGACGCCGACGCCCGGATGACGAAGCGGCTCACGCTCGGCTACCGGGACGCGGTCGCCGTCTCCGACAGCGTGCTGGCCCCGGCGGGGACGCGGCTGCGCGGCCACGAGTTCCACCGCACCGTTCTCGACCCGGGCGCGGGCCCGTCCCCGGCGTGGGGCATGCGCCTTCCCGAACCCCGCGTCGAGGGCTTCGTGCAGCAGGGCGTGCACGCCAGCTATCTGCACACGCACTGGGCGGCGCTGCCGGACATCGCCCGGCGGCTCGTGGACCGGTGCGCCGCGCCGTGACCTCAGCCGGCGAGGCCCACGACGAGCCAGATGAACGCCGCTCCGGCGACCGTGCACAACAGGGTCGAACGGGCCGGGTGGTCGTGGTGGGCCTCGGGCAGGATCTCGGCGGCGGCCAGGTAGAGCAGGACGCCGCCGAAGAAGCCGAGATAGCCGCCGAGCAGTTGCTCCGGAATGGTGAACAGAAGCGTGGAGGCGGCGCCCGCGACGGGCGCCGCCGCATCGGCCAGGAGCATGATCGTCGCCTTGCGGCGGGCGTTCCCGTACAGGCGCGTGATCGTGTACGTGTTGAAGCCGTCGGCGAAGTCGTGGGCGATCACCGCGAGCGCCACGGCGACGCCCATACCGCCGCCCACCTGGAACGCGGCGCCGATCGCGATGCCGTCCATCATGCTGTGCCCGACCATCGCCCCGGCCGCCGTCAGACCCACCTCGGGGACCCGGCCGCCCTCGTGCCCACCGGCGCCGTGGGCCGCCTGGCGCTGGGCGAGGAGGTGTTCGAGGACGTGCGCGGCGAGGAACCCGGCGACGAAGAGCAGCAGCGCCGCGGGCACCCCGAAGACCGGCCCGCCGGCCGCGTCGAGCGCCTCCGGCAGCAGGTCGAGGCCGACGACGCCGAGCATCAGGCCGCCCGCGAGCCCGAGCACCAGATGGCGCCGGTCGGTGACCCTCCTCGCGGTCCAGCCGCCGACCAGGGTCATCACAAAGGCGCCGAGCGCCACGAACACCGCCATGCGCCTTTGCTAACCCATCCGGCACCCCCGGCGCACATCGTGGTGGTCGGGGTCGGCGCCCGCGCCGGGGTCTCCGCCGACGAGATCCTCGGGCTCATCCGCGCCGTCCTCGACGAGGCCGGTGCCGCACCCGGCGACGTCGCCGCCCTCGCCAGCGTCGACGCGAAAGGGCGGGAGCCGGGGCTCGTGGCGGCGGCCGGGGCGCTCGGGGTGCCGCTCATGACGTACGCGGCCGAGGTCCTGGCCGCCGTGCCGGTGCCGCACCCGTCGCGGCGGGTGGCCGGGGCCGCCGGTACGCCGTCGGTCGCGGAGGCGGCGGCGCTCCTCGCCTCCGGGGGCGCGCTGGTCGTGCCCAAGCGGGTGCGGGGCGGGCGGGTCACCTGTGCGGTGGCCGCCGCCGGTCTCCCCCGTCCCCCCGGTATCCCACCTCGTTCTCATCACTAGGAGTCCGTTCCGTGCTCACCCCTGCCCCGGCCCTGCTCGCCGCCCTGGCGCAGAGCGCCGACCGCTTTGCGTCCGGGCGGGACGACGTGGTGGTCCTGCTCGTGGGGCGCGGCTCGACCGACCCCGCGGTGAACGCCGAACTCGTCGCCGCCGCGCGGATGTTGTGGGAGGACGGCGGGTTCGCCGGGGTCGAGCCGGCGTTCGTCTCGGGCGCCTCCCCCGACGTGGTCTCCGGGCTCGACCGGTGTGCGGCGCTCGGGGCGCGCCGGGTCGTCGTGCAGCCGTACGAGGGCGTCGCCCCCGACGACGTACGGGTCCCGGCCCTGGAGTGGGCCGGGGCGCGTACGGGGGTAGAGGTGCGGGTCGGGGCTCCCGCCGCGGCGGCGGGCGGTGCGAGCGGGCCCGATCTGCGCCACCACGGGGACGCCGAGGTCCGCGACGACGGGGAGAAGCTGATCGACCTCGCCGTGAACGTCCGTACCGGCACGCCGCCCCCCTGGCTGCGGGAGCACATCGCCGCGTCCCTGGAGGGGCTCGCCGCCTACCCGGACGGGCGCGCGGCCCGCGCGGCGGTCGCCGCCCGGCACGGGGTGTCCCCGGAGCGGGTGCTGCTCACGGCGGGCGCCGCCGAGGCGTTCGTGCTGCTCGCCCGGGCGCTCGGGGTGCGGCGGCCCGTCGTGGTGCATCCCCAGTTCACGGAGCCGGAGGCGGCGCTCGCCGACGCGGGGCACGTGGTGGGGCGGGTGCTGTTGCCGGAGGCGGACGGGTTCCGGCTCGACGCGGGGCTCGTGCCCGAGGAGGCGGACCTCGTCGTCGTGGGCAATCCGACCAACCCGACGTCCGTCCTGCATCCCGCCGAGGAGATCGTCCGGCTCGCGCGGCCGGGGCGGGTGCTCGTGGTCGACGAGGCGTTCATGGACGCGGTGCCGGGTGAGCGGGAAGCCCTGGCCGGGCGGACCGACGTGCCCGGGCTCGTCGTGCTGCGGAGTCTGACCAAGACGTGGGGGCTCGCGGGGCTCCGGGTCGGGTACGTGCTGGCCGAGCCGGAGATCATCGCGGCGCTGGAGCGGGCGCAGCCGTTGTGGCCCGTGTCCTCGCCCGCGCTTGTCGCTGCGCAGGCGTGTGTGTCCGGGCGGGGTCTTGCCGAGGCGGAGAGCGCGGCTCGGGTGGTTGCCGCGGACCGGGCGTATCTGGTGGGGCTGCTGGAGGGGTTGGCGGAGTTCGGGGTGGAGGTGGCGGGGCCTGCGGCCGGGCCGTTCGTGTTGGTGCGGGTGCCCGGGGCCCGGGTGGTGCGGGAGTTGTTGCGGGGGCGGGGGGTTGCTGTGCGGCGGGGGGATACGTTTCCCGGGCTGGGGGCGGGGTGGGTGCGGGTCGCTGTGCGCGGGCGGGAGGTCAGTGCGGGGTTTGTCGGTGAGTTGCGGGGTGTGCTGAATTCTCTTGCCGAGGGGGGCGGGGGTGGGGCCTTCGCGCCGTGAGGGTGGCGCGTCCGGGCGCCAACCGGCCCGCGCGCCGTGGCTCCTCGCGCCGTTCCCCGCGCCCCTGACCGGGCGCCCCCCGTGAACATCCTCGACTCTCGTCGTGGTTGCTCGCGCCGTTCCCCGCGCCCCTTGCGGGGCGCCCCCCGTGAACATCCTCGACTCTCGTCGTGGTTGCTCGCGCCGTTCCCCGCGCCCCTTACGGGGCGCCCCCGGCGGACATCCTCGACTCTCGTCGTGGTTGCTCGCGCCGTTCCCCGCGCCCCTTACGGGGCGCCCCCCGTGAACATCCTCGACTCTCGTCGTGGCTGGTCGCGCCGTTCCCCGCGCCCCTTGCGGGGCGCCGGGTTGTCGGCGCCCCGTGTTCGGGTTAGGCCCTTGCTCGGTTCCTGCGGGTCATTGCCAGGGCGCCGCCGCCTGCCGCGAGGAGGAGTACCGCGCCGCCCGCGATGTACGGGGTGGCGGAGTTGCCGCCCGTTTCGGCGAGGTCGGCGGGGGGCTCCTCCTTGCCGCCCTGGGGGACGACCGTGTCGGGGGACGGGGTGGAGACCACGGGGGTCTCCTTCTCGGGGGCCGGGGCCTTCGGGGCCTCGCAGGTGGCGCCGGCCAGCGTGACCTCACCGTTGACCTCGGCGACGTTCAGCTTCAAGGGGTTGACCGAGACCTTGAGCTGGAGTGCGGAGGCGGCCGCCGTCCGGGACGTCGTGGAGGTGGAGGAGAGGGCCAGGGAGACCTCGCCGACGCCCGGGACCTTGACCTCCGTCGTGCCGCCCGCCGTCAGCGTGACCTTCTTGCCGAGGACCGTGACGGAGCCCAGCAGATTCGATTCAGCGACCGGCTTCCTACCCGCCTCGCACAGCGCCTTGGACGTGACCTGGTCCACCTCGATGAGGGAGAGCAGGGGAAGGCCGGGCACGTGCACCTTGGCGTGGACGAGCTGGGTGAAGCCCTCCGCCTTCTTCGCGTCGACGGTCGCCCTGGCCTTGGCCACGTCCGCGCGCAGGACGCTGAACGGGCGGCCGTTGTCGACACCGTCCAGGTTCACGGTCAGCGCGGTCTTCTCGGCGCTCGCGGGCGCCTGCACCTCGTTCAGCGCGACCTTGAGGGGGACGTTCACCGTCTTGTTCAGGAGCGAGACGTCCAGGCCCGTGCGGAGCACGACCGCACCGGCCTTGCCGCCGTGGTCGCCCGTGGCGGCGGCGGGACCTGCGGCGGCGAGCGCGGCGGGTCCCGCGGCGAGCACGGTGGCGACGGCCGTCGCGGCGAGGCGGCGGGCGGTCGTGCGCGGGGCGGTGGTGACAGTGGAGCTGGGCATGCTGGTGGGACCCCCAGGAGAGGACAGAACAGAATCAGGACAGGCGATGGTCAGAACGGTTCCCCCCTCGGCGGGCGCGCACAGGGACAGCACGTGCGCCGCCGACGGTGTCGACTGGTCATCGATGAGGGAATCTTTACGCACTGAGAGTGAACGGGCGGCAACCCGGGGTCAGTTCACCCCAACGAGGGGTTTTAGCGCATGTCTTCGAATCTTGGGGCTCGGATGTTCCCTGGTGTCCCCCTGATGTCACCCGAGCCGCTCACCCGCCCCGCGTACGCCGTTGACAGCGCGGGCGCGGCGAAGTGGTGTGCAACGAGCCGCCGCCCGTGCAGGTAACGCTGCGTCAACTCAGCGCGGACGACGCCCTGGTGGCTCAGCCGACCACCCTGCCCCGCAGCACGATCCTCCGTGGAGCCGCCAGCACCCGTACGTCCTGTCGCGGGTCCGACGCGTACACCACCAGGTCCGCCGGGGCGCCCTCCTCCAGGGCCGGGCGGCCGAGCCAGGCGCGGGCTCCCCAGGCGGTGGCCGAGAGGGCCTCGACCGGGGGGATGCCGGCCTTCACGAGTTCGGCGACCTCGCCCGCGACGAGGCCGTGGGCGAGGGAGCCGCCCGCGTCCGTGCCGACGTAGACCGGGATGCCCGCGTCGTAGGCGTCGCGCACCGTGTCGTAGCGGCGGTCGTAAAGCCGGCGCATATGGGCCGACCAGCGCGGGAACTTCGCCTCGCCGCCCTTGGCCAGGTCCGGGAACGTGGCGATGTTGACCAGGGTCGGGACGATCGCGACGCCGCGTTCGGCGAAGAGCGGGATCAGGTCCTCGGTGAGGCCCGTCGCGTGCTCGATGCAGTCGATGCCCGCCTCGACGAGGTCGCGCAGCGAGTCCTCGGCGAAGCAGTGGGCGGTGACGCGGGCGCCGAGCCGGTGCGCCTCGCCGATGGCCGACTCGACGGCGCCGCGCGGCCAGCAGGCGCCGAGGTCGCCGGTGGAGCGGTCGATCCAGTCGCCGACGAGCTTGACCCAGCCGTCGCCGCGCCGGGCCTCCTGGGCGACGTAGGCGGTGAGGTCCCCGGGTTCGATCTCGTGGGCGTAGTTGCGGATGTAGCGGCGGGTGCGGGCGATGTGCCGGCCCGCGCGGATGATCTTCGGCAGGTCCTCGCGGTCGTCGATCCAGCGGGTGTCGGAGGGCGAGCCCGCGTCGCGCAGGAGCAGGGTGCCGTGGTCGCGGTCGGTCAGGGCCTGTTTCTCGGCGGTCCCGGCGGGGACGGGCCCGTGCGCGTCGAGGCCGACGTGGCAGTGCGCGTCGACCAGGCCGGGCAGGGTCCAGCCGTGGACCGTGGTCATGTCCGGGCCCGGGGTGCGCGGGCGGTCGTAGGTGATCCGGCCGTCGACCACCCAGAGTTCGTCGCGTACGTCATCGGGTCCGGCCAGGACCCGTCCGGTCACGTGCAGCGCCCCCGCCGGGCTCGGCTCACTCATGCGCGAAGCCTATGAGGCGGGTGGGTACGCTCGACAGCGGCATCCGTCCGAACCCGTGAGCGAAGAAGGCACCACCGTGACGCATCCGTTTCTCGATCTGGCCCCCCTGAGCGCCGAGCATTTCGCCGCCGTCGAGGACCGTGTGGCCCGTCTCCTGGAGACCTCCCAGGACGTCGTGATCATGCAGGGTGAGGCGCTGCTCCCCCTTGAGGGCGCGATCCGCGGAGTCGCCGGGCCCGGCACCGTCGCCCTCAACGTGATCACGGGCCCGTACGGGCAGACCTTCGGCGACTGGCTGCGCGACTGCGGGGCCACCGTGCACGACCTGGCGGTGCCCTTCCACACGGCGGTGACGGCCGCGCAGATCCGGGAGGCGTTCGCCGCGCACCCCGACATCGACTTCGTCTCCCTCGTGCACGCGGAGGCCGCGACCGGCAACACCAACCCCGTCGCCGAGATCGGCGAGGTGGTGCGCGAGCACGGCGCCCTGTTCTACCTGGACGCGGTGGCGTCGATCGCGGCCGAGCCGGTGCTGCCGGACGCCTGGGGCGTCGATCTGTGCGTGATCGGCGCGCAGAAGGCGATGGGCGGCCCGGCCGGGGTCTCGGCCGTGTCGGTGAGCGCGCGCGCCTGGGCACGGATGGCCGCGAACCCGCAGGCGCCGCGCCACTCCTACCTGTCGCTGCTCGACTGGAAGCAGCGCTGGATCGACGGCGGCCGCAAGGCGCTGCTGCACGCGCCCGCGCAGTTGGAGATGCTCGCGCTCGAAGCGTGCGTGGAGCGGATCGAGAGCGAGGGCCTCGACGCCCTGATGGCCCGTCACGCGAGTGC
Source organism: Streptomyces sp. SGAir0957 (assembly GCF_043523415.1). Classification (NCBI taxonomy): domain Bacteria; kingdom Bacillati; phylum Actinomycetota; class Actinomycetes; order Kitasatosporales; family Streptomycetaceae; genus Streptomyces; species Streptomyces sp. SGAir0957. Next base: position 6,400,572 of record NZ_CP027293.1, on the reverse strand, counting down.
GGCGGCGACGACCCGGGCCGGAACGCTGGCCCTGGGCGGCGGACTGGAGCCGTACGTGCACGAGGCGCGGGACGCCGCGCCGGTCGCCACGACGCTGCGGGCGCCCGCCGGGACGGACGCGCGTGAGCTGGTCGCGAAGGCGCTCGCGGTCGATCCGGTGCTGCCGCTGGTGGCGGGCGGCGGCGCGCTCGCGCAGGAGATGATCCGGGTCAACCACTACGGTCCGCAGGCCACGCGCGGTGTCGTGCAGTCCTCGCTGGCCGCGCTCGGCGGGGCGCTCGCGGAGGCGGGGTCCGCGGTGGACCTGGAGGGTGCGCGGAAGGCCGTCGCCGCTGCCTGGGCCTGACGCCCGCGCTGCCGAAGATCGGAATACCAGCAATTCCGCCGTCCACAAAGTGGCGCCGCCCATTCCGGGCGGCGCTTTTCTTTATCTTCCGCAAGAACTACTGAACTACATTCTTCCGCTTATTATCGGAGCAGCCTTCCGTACTGCTTCTGCCCGGATCACTCGAGGGTAAACACTAAGATTTCAACAACGCGGGACGACGCGAATCGGACACCCTCCGACCGGACGGAACGGTGTGACGTACTCCACACGTGCGGCGTTATGTCCCATATGGACACGGCAAATCGGTATATTTCTCCGTCCACTCATGCGCGTGCTCACCTGCGCGCGATAACACAGATCGCCGCGCCACGTAACCCCGCGCCCAGATGCAATCGTAGAAATTGCTGGGTAAATTCAATTTGCATGACCGCCGTACAAGCGAAATTCCGACTCGACCAGCCCGGCGTGGCCGACGGTGCCGCGATCTGGCGTATCGCACGTGACTCCAAGGTTCTCGACCTCAACTCCTCGTACAGCTATCTGCTCTGGTGCCGTGACTTCGCCGCCACCTCTGCCGTCGCACGGGACGAGGACGGCGAGGTCGCCGGGTTCGTCACCGGGTACACACGGCCGGACCGACCGGGCACTCTGGTCGTATGGCAGATAGCCGTGGATTCCGCCCACCGCGGGCACGGTCTGGCCGGCGAACTCCTGGACGGTCTCGCCGCCAAGGTCATCGCCGAGCGGCAGGTCACCACCGTCGAGACGACGATCACACCCGACAACGAGGCGTCGCAGGCGCTGTTCCGCTCCTTCGCCCGCAGGCACGGGGCCGGCGTGGAGCGCACCGTCCTGTTCGACGCCGGGCTCTTCCCCGACGACGGGCACCTGCCGGAAGAGCTGTACCGGATCGGGCCGCTCGCACCGGCCGCCCCGCCGGCCACCGCCTAGCCGGCCCGGCACGGCCCCACAAGCCGAAGCCATTCAAGCCAACCCCCCGCTACTCCCCTCCCAAGAGGAGCTTTCGCTGTGACCATCACCCAGCCGGACCTGAGCGTCTTCGAGACCCTTGAGTCGGAGGTGCGCAGCTACTGCCGCGGCTGGCCCACCATCTTCGACCGGGCCCACGGCAGCCGTATGTACGACGAGGACGGCCACGAGTACCTGGACTTCTTCGCGGGCGCCGGGTCGCTCAACTACGGCCACAACAACCCCGTGCTGAAACGCGCGCTCATCGACTACCTGGAGCGCGACGGCGTCACGCACGGCCTGGACATGTCGACGACGGCGAAGCGCAACTTCCTGGAGTCCTTCCAGAACATCATCCTGCGCCCGCGCGACCTGCCCTACAAGGTCATGTTCCCGGGCCCGACGGGCACCAACGCCGTCGAGTCCGCGCTGAAGCTGGCCCGCAAGGTCAAGGGCCGCGAGTCGATCGTGTCCTTCACCAACGCCTTCCACGGCATGTCGCTCGGCTCGCTCGCGGTGACCGGCAACGCGTTCAAGCGGGCCGGCGCGGGCATCCCGCTGGTCCACGGCACGCCCATGCCGTTCGACAACTACCTGGACGGGCAGACCCCGGACTTCATCTGGTTCGAGCGGCTCCTCGCCGACCAGGGCTCCGGCCTGAACCAGCCCGCCGCCGTCATCGTCGAGACGGTGCAGGGCGAGGGCGGCATCAACGTGGCCCGCGCCGAGTGGCTGCGCAAGCTCGCCGACGTGTGCGAGCGCTGGGACATGCTGCTCATCGTCGACGACATCCAGATGGGCTGCGGCCGCACCGGTGCCTTCTTCTCCTTCGAGGAGGCGGGCATCGTCCCGGACATCGTCACCGTCTCGAAGTCCATCAGCGGGTACGGACTCCCCATGTCCCTGTGCCTGTTCAAGCCGGAGCACGACGTCTGGGAGCCCGGCGAGCACAACGGCACGTTCCGCGGCAACAACCCCGCGTTCGTCACGGCCGCCGCCGCCCTGGAGACGTACTGGACCGACGGTCCGGCCATGGAGAAGCAGACGCTCGCCCGCGGCCAGCAGATCGAGGAGGCCCTCGGCGCGCTGCGCGACGAGTTCCGCGACGAGACCGTGCAGTACCGCGGCCGCGGCCTCGTGTGGGGCCTGGAATTCCGCGACAAGGAGCGGGCCGGCAAGGTCGCCAAGCGCGCCTTCGAACTCGGCCTGCTGATCGAGACCTCCGGCCCGAACAGCGAGGTCGTCAAGCTCCTCCCGGCGCTGACGATCACGCCCGACGAGCTGGAAGAGGGGCTGCGCACGCTCACCAGGGCCGTGCGCGAGACCGCCTGACATCCCTCAGGGAACGCAACAAGGAAAGGCAGCGACACACCGTGATTGTCCGTTCGTTCAAGGAGATCGAGAACACCGACCGGCACGTGAAGTCGGCGTCCGGCACGTGGGAGACCAAGCGCATCGTCCTCGCCAAGGAGAAGGTCGGCTTCTCCCTGCACGAGACGATTCTCTACGCGGGTACGGAGACGAAGATGTGGTACAAGAACCACATCGAGGCCGTACTCTGCGTCGAGGGCGAGGCCGAGCTCACCAACGAGGAGACCGGCGAGAAGCACTGGATCGAGCCGGGCACCATGTACCTCCTGAACGGCCACGAGCACCACACGCTGCGCCCCAAGACGGACTTCCGCTGCGTGTGCGTGTTCAATCCGCCCGTGACCGGGCGGGAGGACCACGACGAGCACGGCGCCTACCCGCTGCTGACCGAGGACGAGGAGGCCTGATCCCCATGACCGCCATCTCTGCGGACCACGGCATCGCCGATCTGTACCCGACCCGCGGCACCTCGGAGGTGGCCACCCCGCGCGTCGACCCGGTCGTCTGGTCGGCGCCGGGGGCGCGGGGCCCGATCCGCGAGTCGGACCTCGCGGGCTTCGAGCGGGACGGCTTCCTCGCCATCGACGAGCTGGTCGGCCCGGACGAGATCGGGACCTACCAGGCCGAACTCCAGCGGCTGATCACCGATCCGTCGATCAAGGCCGACGAGCGTTCCATCGTCGAGCCGAAGTCGCAGGACGTGCGCTCGGTCTTCGAGGTGCACAAGATCAGCGAGGTGTTCGCGAACCTGGTGCGCGACGAGCGCGTCGTGGGCCGTGCGCGGCAGATCCTCGGCTCGGACGTCTACGTCCACCAGTCGCGGATCAACGTCAAGCCCGGCTTCGGGGCGAGTGGCTTCTACTGGCACTCGGACTTCGAGACCTGGCACGCCGAGGACGGCCTCGCGAACATGCGGACGGTGTCCGTCTCCATCGCCCTGACGGAGAACTACGACACCAACGGCGGCCTCATGATCATGCCGGGGTCGCACAAGACGTTCCTCGGCTGCGCGGGCGAGACGCCGGAGGACAACTACAAGAAGTCGCTGCAGATGCAGGACGCGGGCATCCCCTCCAACGAGGCGCTGTCCAAGTTCGCCGACGCGCACGGCATCAAGCTGTTCACCGGCAAGGCGGGCTCGGCCACCTGGTTCGACTGCAACGCCATGCACGGTTCGGGCGACAACATCACGCCCTATCCGCGCTCGAACGTCTTCATCGTGTTCAACAGCGTGGAGAACACGGCGGTGGAGCCGTTCGCGGCGCCCGTACGCCGCCCCGAGTTCATCGGGGCGCGGGACTTCACCCCGGTGAGGTAGCGCGCGTACGCACACGAGTGGGGCGGGACCGCTGGCCGGTCCCGCCCCACTCGTGTTCACAGCCAGGCGAGCCGGGCCGCTTCGTCGAGGACGGCGTGCACGGCCCGGTCGTCGCCCCGGGCGGCCATGGGGACGGTGTGCGGGGCGACGCGGCCGCCGATGAGGAGGCAGAAGTCGACGGCTTCCAGGGCGAGTTCGGCGCGGATCGGCTCACCCTCCGCGCCGAGGACCCACTCCGTGGAGCGGTCGGCGTCGGTGACGGTGAGGGCGACGGGCTCGGCGGCCGTGCCGAGCGCGATCCCGAGGATGCGGACGCCGAGCCGCACCAGGCGCCACAGGTGGGCGGCGGGCGGCGGGGGCACCGGGCGGCCCAGGGCGCGTCCGATGTCGTCGGCGTGGATCCACGCCTCGAAGCCCCGGACCAGGAAGTGGTCGGCGACCGGCAGCCGCGCCCCGACCAGCTCCGCGGGCAGCGCGGCGACCTCGGGGTCGTGCGCGGCCGGGGTCGCGAGCAGCGCCGCGGCCTGCGCGCGCCAGGTGGCGACGGTGGCATGCGGGGCACGGCCCCGCTCGTGGGCGATGACCCGGTGCGTGCGGGTGGCCCAGGCCGTGCGCCAGCCGGTGCCGTCCGGCGCGGCCGGTCCCTGCGGCGGCTCGTTGGCCGGAAGCCCCAGGTGGACGGCGAGGTGCTCGTCGGCGGCGATGAGGTGGGCGACGGTGTCCTGCACCGTCCAGTCGTGGACGACGGGCGTCCGCCAGACGTCCGGGTCCGGCGCGGCGTCGGGCTCGGGGTCGAGTTCGGCGAGGAGCGCCTGGAGCGCGGCGACGGCGGCGGCGTACGGCTCGGCGTGCGGGGCGGTGCGGGGCACGGCGGGGCGGGCGGCGAGGACGCGGGCCAGGAGGTCGTCGCCCGCGCCGGGCGGGGCGGTGTCGGGGTTCTCCATCGGGCCGTCCAGCAGTCGTACGGTCTCCCGCAGCCGTTCCGCCTCCGCCGCGCACTCCGGGCACTGTGCGAGGTGTCCGGGGACGGCGCGCTCCTCGTCGGCGGGCAGGGCGTGGACGGCCCAGGCGCCGAGGAGGTCGCAGACCGCCGCGTGGTCGTAGGCGTCGGTCGCCATCACGCGCTCCTTTCCCTGGCCGGGTCCGGCGGGTCGGCCAGGGTCTCGGCCAGCCGGTGCAGGGCCGTGCGCAGCCGGGTCTTCGCGGTGCCCTCGGGGATGCCGAGCTCGGCCGCCGCCTGACGGTACGTCCGTCCGGCGAAGTACGCCAAGTGGACCACCTGCCGCTGGTGCAGGGGGAGTTCGGCGAGGGCGGAGTGGAGCAGGAGGGCGCGTTCGCGGTCCACGACCCGCTCGTCGGGGCCCGGGTCCTGCGCCGGGATCGCGTGCAGGACCTCGTCGTCGGCGGCGGCCGCCTTGCGGTGCCTGGCCTCGCTGCGCACCCAGTCGACGGCGCGGCGGTGGGCCAGCATCGTCAGCCAGGTGCGCAGGGTGCCGCGGCGTGCGTCGTAGGCGTAGGGCCGGGCCCACAGGTGGGCGAAGACCTCCTGGGCGACGTCGTCGGCGGCCCCGGTCTGGCGGGTCACCCGGACCGCGACCGCCCGCACGAGCCCGCCGTAGGCGGCGTACACCTCGGCGAGCGCGGCCTCGTCGCCGTAGACCAGCCGCCGGTGCAGCTCGGCGTCGGCCGTCGGTCCTGTCCCGTGCTTGCGGGCCACCGGCACCACCACCTCGTCCCTGCCTTCCTAGCGTCCGGCGGGCCCGCGCGCCAGACGGTGCGGAACGGCGGTGGCGAGGGGTGGTCAGTGGGACAGAGCGGCAAGGAGCAGGTCGACGTCCTCGGTCGTGTTGTAGAGGTGGAAGGCGGCCCGCAGGTTGCCCGCACGGTTGGCGACCTCGAAGCCGTCCGCCCGCAACTGAGCCTGCTTGGCGCCCAGTTGAGGCACGGCGACGATCGGGGAGCCGGGCGAGGGGACCGGCGCGTGGCCGAGGTCGGCGAGGCCCGCGCGGAAGCGGTCGGCGAGCGCCAGGTCGTGCGCGCGGACGGCGTCCGTGCCCACCTCCTCGACGAGGGCGAGGGACTGGCGGGCGGCGGTGTACGAGAGGAGGCTCGGCGCCACGTCGAACCGGCGTCCGGAGCGGGCGGGTTCGGTGACGGGGCCGTAGCAGCTGTCCATGGGGATCTCGCCGGAGACGTAGCCGCCGAAGACCGGGCGCAGCTCGTCCGGGTCCTCGGGGCCGACGAAGAAGGCGGTGCCGCGCGGGCAGCCGAGCCACTTGTAGGCGACGGCGGAAAGATAGTCGGCGTCCAGCTCCTGCGGCGGGAGCCAGCCCGCGGCCTGCGAGGCGTCGATGTAGAGGCGGGCGCCGTGGGCACGGGTCGCCTCGCGCAGCGCGGCAAGGTCGGCGACGCGGCCGTCGGCGGACTGCACCGCGCTGACGGCGACGAGTGCGGTGTCGGGGCCGACCGACTCGGCGATCTCGTCCAGCGGGACGACGCGGACCTTGAGGTCGCCCCGGACGTGGAACGGGTTGACGGTGGAGCTGAAGTCGCTCTCCGCCGTGAGGACCTCGGCGCCCGGCGGCAGCGACGCGGCGACCAGGCCGCCGTAGACCGCGACGGACGCGCCGGCCGCGACCCGGCCCACCGGGGCCCCGACTATCCGCCCGAAGGAGGCGCGGGCCTCCTCCACGTCGGCGAACAGGGCGTCGAGGGGGCGGCCCGCCGCCATGGTGTCGACGGCGATGCGCACCGCGTCGGCCGCCCGCGCGGGCAGCACCCCGAAAGCGGCGGTGTTCAGGTAGGTGCTGTCCGGGTGGTACTGGGCGCGGACGAGGTCGAGGTCGAGCGCGGGCTCCGGGGGGAGGTCCAGGACGGGGACGTCCACGAGGGCGTCGACGGGGGTGCCGGGCTGCTGATCGTCAGTGGTCTGCATGACCTCACTGTGCCCGAGCGGGTGGGCGGCCACGCGCTCATTTCGGGCAGCTCGACGCGCCCCCGGCTCAGCCCCGCGCGCCCGTCGCCCGGCCCCGCGCGCCCGTCGCTCAGCTCTGCGGGACCGCGCAGCCGTCAGGGCCGCACGCGTCGCCGCCCTGCGCGCTGTCGATCACGGTCAGCGGGGAGCGGCTGTCCCACGCCTGGGTGAGGGCCTGGGTGAAGACCTCGGCGGGCTGGGCGCCGGAGACGCCGAACTTGCGGTCGAGGACGAAGAAGGGCACGCCGGTCGCGCCCAGGGCGGCGGCCTCCCGCTCGTCGGCGCGGACCTCGTCGGCGTACCGGTCCGGGTCGGCGAGGACCGCGCGGACCTCGGCCTCGTCGAGCCCGGCGGCGACGGCCAGGCGCACGACGTGCTCCTCGTCGGCGAAGACGGAGCCCTCCTCGGCGAAGTTGCCGCGGTACAGGGCGTCGATCATGGCGTCCTGGACGCCCTTCTCGTGCGCGAGGTGGAGCAGGCGGTGCAGGTCGAAGCTGTTGCCGTAGTCGCGGCCCTCGGTGAGGTAGGGCAGGCCGAGCGCCTGCGCCTGCTGCCCGAGCCCCTGCTCGTTGGCGGCGGCCTGCGCCTCGCTGATGCCGTACTTCTCGGCGATGTGCGGCACGACGAGGCCGGTGTCGCCCTTGGCGATGGTGGGGTCGAGCTCGAAGGACCGGTGCACGACCTCGACCTGGTCCTTGTGCGGGAAGGCGTCGAGGGCCTGCTCGAACCGGGACTTGCCGATGTAGCAGAACGGGCAGTTGATGTCGGTCCAGATCTCGACGCGCATGGGGTCTCTCGCTCCAGTGGATACGTACGGCACAGGGGGTGCCCTGCGCCGTACGTCAACCTCCCGGACCGGTGGCTAATTCCCGTCCCTCAGGTCCTTCGGCGCGCCCGGCCGCAGCTCGATGCAGTCGAACGTGACCGCGCACCCCTCCCCCGTCGGCGACTGCGCGAGGAAGCCCACCCGGGCCGCCGCCGCGGACTGCTCGTCGCCGAGGGCGAAGACGCGGACGAAGGTCCACTTCTCGCCGTCGGTGGAGGCGTGGAAGGCGAACGCGGTGCCGGTGCGGGTGATCCGCAGCCAGACCGTGGAGCCCGGGACCACGAAGGAGTTCGCGTCGTCCGAGCGGCCCCGGGTGACGACCGTGCAGATGGTGGGCTCGTCCGGGGAACGCTCGTAGCAGAGCTTGGCCCACTCCCGCTCCCCGACGTGGAGGTAGAGAACGCCCGCGTCGAACGCCGCCGCGAACCCGACCGTCACGCGGGCGATCAGCTGGAAGTCGCCCTCGGGTGCGGCGCCGAGGAGGCGGGGCGCGTCGGAGGCGGGTTCGAGGGAGCCGCCCGCCGGCGGCACGAAGCGGTCCTGGCGGGCGCCCGCGCGGCCGGTGAGCGCGCCGTCCGCGTAGCTCCAGTGCCCGTCGGGGCCGTGGGCGTGCAGCGGGAAGGGCAGCTCGGGGATGCGCAGTTCTGCGTTCTCCATCGGTCTCAGTTCTCCAGGCGGCCGTTGTAGCGGCGCGGCAGGTTCAGCGGGTTGTCGTCGCGCAGCTCGGGCGGCAGCAGCGCCTCGGGCGTCGTCTGGTACGAGACCGGGCGCAGCCAGCGCTCGATCGCGGTGCCGCCGACCGAGGTGGAGGTGGAGGTCGTCGCCGGGTACGGGCCGCCGTGGTGCTGGGCGGGGGCGACGGCGACGCCGGTCGGCCAGCCGTTGACCAGGACGCGGCCCGCGAGCGGGGTCAGCTCGGCGAGGATCTCGGCGCCGCGCCCCCCGCCCGCGGCCTCCTCGACGGAGAGCTGCACGGTGGCGGTGAGGTTGCCGGGCAGGCGGCCGAGGACGGCGGTGATCTCGTCGGTGCTCTCGTAGCGGGCGACGACGGTGACCGGGCCGAAGCACTCCTCGAGGAGCAGGTCGTGCTCCGAGCCCTCGACGGCGAGCTTCGTGGCCGGGACGGTGAGGAAGCCGGGGCTGACGGTGTGCTCGCCGCCCGCGCCGGGTGTCACCGGCGCCTCGACGTCCGGGAGCTGGGCGCGCTCGGCGACGCCCGCGACGAAGTTGTCCCGCATCCGGTGGTCGAGGAGGACGCCCCCGGCGGTGTCGCTGACGGCGGCGGTGAGGGACTTGACGAGGCTGTCGCCCGCCTCGCCGCTCGGCGCGAGGACGAGGCCCGGCTTGACGCAGAACTGGCCGACGCCGAGCGTCATGGAGCCCGCGAGGCCCGTACCGATCTGCTCGGGGCGCTCGGCGGCGGCCGCCTCGGTGATGACGACGGGGTTGAGCGAGCCCAGCTCGCCGTGGAACGGGATCGGCACCGGGCGGGCCGCGGCGGCGTCGAAGAGCGCGCGCCCGCCGCGTACGGAGCCGGTGAACCCGGCGGCGGCGACCAGCGGGTGCTTGACCAGCTCGACGCCCGCCTCGAAGCCGTGCACGAGACCGAGCACGCCCTCCGGGATGTCGTGCCGGGCGGCGGCGCGGCGGATGACGGAGGCGACCAGCTCGGAGGTGGCCGGGTGGTCGGGGTGCGCCTTGACGACGACGGGGCAGCCCGCGGCGAGCGCGCTCGCGGTGTCGCCGCCGGGCACGGAGAAGGCGAAGGGGAAGTTCGACGCGGAGTAGACGGCGACGACGCCGAGCGGGATCTTGTAGCGGCGCAGGTCCGGGATGGGCGGGGTCGCCGTGTCGTCGGGGTGGTCGATGACGACGCCGAGGAAGGCGCCCTCGTCGACGATGTCCGCGAAGGCCCGCAACTGGAAGCTGGTGCGGGCGAGTTCACCGCTGAGCCGGACCGGGCCGAGGGCGGTCTCCGCGTCGGCGGCCTCGACCAGGTGATCCTTGGACTCGTCGAGCAGAGCGGCCGCCGTGCGCAGGAAGGCGGCGCGGACGGTCCGGTCCTTCAGAGCGGAACGGGCGTCGTGGGCGGCGCGGACCGCCTGGTCCACCTCCTGGGCCGTGGCCTCGGTCGCGACCTGCTCCCGCTGCTTCCCGGTTCGGGGGTCGACACTCCAGACTGGTGCTGCTGCCACGGCGAATTCCTCCAGCTTTTCCCGCGGCTCGCAGGACGAGCCACGGGAGTCGTTCGATATACTGAACGCTGTCTCTGTCGATGAACACCACGGAGACTATTTCTCGTCGAACGAAGGGGTCAAGGGCGATGTCGGCAGACGAGACGGGGGCCGTCGCGGGCGCGGGAGCGGGTGGCGCGCAGGTCAAGTCGGCGGTGCGCACGGTCGAACTGCTCGAATACTTCGCGGGCCGTCCCGGCATGCACTCCCTGGCCGCCGTCCAGGAGGCGGTCGGCTACCCGAAGTCGAGCCTCTACATGCTCCTGCGCACGCTCGTCGAGCTGGGCTGGGTGGAGACGGACGCGACCGGCACGCGGTACGGGATCGGGGTGCGGGCGCTGCTCGTCGGCACTTCCTACATCGATGGCGACGAGGTCGTGGCCGCCGCCCGGCCCACGCTCGACCGGCTCTCCGACGACACCACGGAGACCATCCACCTGGCGCGGCTCGACGGCACCAACGTGGTCTACCTGGCCACCCGCCAGTCCCAGCACTACCTGCGGCCCTTCACACGCGTGGGGCGCCGCCTGCCCGCGCACTCCACCTCGCTCGGCAAGGCGCTGCTCGCCACCTACAGCGACGAGCAGGTCCGCAAGATGCTCCCGGAGACGCTGCCCGCGCTGACCGAGCACACGATCACCGACCGCGAGAAGCTCATCGAGGAGCTGCACGCGGTGCGGGAGCAGGGCTTCGCCGTGGACCGCGAGGAGAACACGCTCGGCCTGCGCTGCTTCGGCGTCGCCATCCCCTACCGGACCCCGGCCCGTGACGCGATCTCCTGCTCGGTGCCGGTGGCGCGGCTCACGCCCGCGCACGAGCAGATGGTGAAGGACGCGCTGTTCGACGCCCGGGACCGGCTGACGCTCGCGACGCGCCGCCTCTGACCCGGCGCCCGTCCGTTCCGGCGCCCGTCCGTTCCGGCGCCCGTCCGTTCCGGCGCCCGTCCGTTCCGCCGGATGAGAGCTTCCTGAGAAAGCGGGGCTTATCGGAACGATTCGCTCCCGCCCGCTCGTCCTACCGGTGGGATGAACAAGACGATCAGGCGCGCCTCGGTCTTCAGTCTGCTCCTCGTGTTCGCTCTGCTGGTCAGGGCGACATGGGTGCAGTTCTACGACGGCCGGGCCCTCGCGGACAACGACAAGAACCGGCGGAAGACGATCGCGCAGTACGCGTATCCGCTCGGCGACATCATCGTGGGCGGAAAGGCGGTGACCGGCTCCGCGCCGACGGGCGGCGGCAGCGACCTGAAGTACAAGCGGACCTACAAGGACGGCTCGCTGTACTCCGCGGTCACCGGCTTCACCTCGCAGGTGTACGGGTCCACGCAGCTGGAGTCCCTGTACCAGGACGTGCTCGACGGCACGGCGACCCGGCTGAAGAGCCCGCTCGACACGCTCACCGGCAAACGCTCCGCCCCCGGTGACGTGGTCACGACGATCGACCCGGCCGTGCAGAAGGCGGCGGCGAAGGCGCTCGGCTCGACGAAGGGCGCGGCCGTCGCGATCGACCCGGAGACGGGGCGGATCCTCGGCATGGTGTCGTCGCCGTCGTACGACCCGTCGAAGATCAGCGGCTCCGGCCCGTCCGACGCGAAGGCGTGGAAGGAGTTGTCGGACGACAAGGACGTGCCGACCCTGAACCGCGCCCTCAAGCAGGCGCTGCCGCCGGGCTCCACGTTCAAGCTGGTCGTGGCGGCGGCCGCGCTGGAGAACGGGCTGTACACGTCGGTCGACGAGAAGACGGACTCCCCGAACCCGTACCTCCTGCCCGGCACCAGCACCTACCTGAAGAACGAGAGCGCGAGCGCGCCCTGCGAGGACGCCTCCCTGCGCACCGCGCTCCAGTACTCGTGCAACAACGTCTTCGGCAAGATCGCCGTCCAGCTCGGGCAGGACAAGGTCCGGGCCATGGCGGAGAAGTTCGGCTTCGACGACACGAAGCAGGACGTGCCCGTACGCGCCGCCGAGAGCGTCTACCCCTCCGGCATGGACAAGGCGCAGACCGCGCTCTCCGGCATCGGCCAGTTCGACGTGACCGCCACCCCGCTCCAGATGGCGCTGGTCTCCGCGACCCTCGCCAACGGCGGCGAACAGGCGTCCCCGCACATGGTCTCCGAGGTGACCGACGCGGACGGCGACGCGGTCAAGAGCTACCCGGACTCCGACACCGAGCGGGTCGTCAGCGAGCGGACCGCGTCCCAGCTCCGGTCGGCGATGGAGACCGTCGTCACGAAGGGCACGGGCACGAACGCGCGGATCGCGGGCGCGACCGTCGGCGGCAAGACGGGCACGGCCCAGCACGGCGAGAACAACAGCAAGACGCCCTACGCCTGGTTCACCTCGTACGCGAAGGACGACTCCACCGGCAAGCAGGTCGCGGTGGCGGTCCTGGTGGAACAGTCCGACGCGGCCCGCTCGGAGGTCAGCGGCAACGGCCTGGCCGCGCCGATCGCGAAGGCGATGATGTCGGCGGCGCTGAAGAACTGACCCCGACCGCAGGCCGCACCCCCGAGCCCACACACGCGGCGAGCCTCTCAGCACCCTGGGGGCCCCGCGCCCCTGGGACGGCGTACGCAGTGTGCCTTTCAGGGGCGCGGGGAACTGCGCGATCAGCCACGGCGGCGCCGCACCCGCCACGCGACGACGGCCCACCCCGCCAGCAACGGCACCGCCGCCCCCACCAGCGCCCCCGTGACGAACCCCGCCCCCGTACCCGCGTCCCCGTCCCGCACGGCCACCGCGACCCCCGCCGCGACCAGCAGCACGGCGACGACGGCCAGCGTCGCGTGGAAACGGCGACTGAAGAACGCGCGGCGCGCGGGCGCGGCCGGCGGCGGGACCGTGAAGTCCGCGGCCGGCCCGAGCGTCGCCGCCTTCGGGCGTTTGTACCACCCGTACACGACCCAGTTGCCGCACGGCTCCCAGCCCTCGACGGCGAGCCGCCGGTCCAGGGCGGCGCGCCCCCGGGTCACCAGTTCGCGCCGGTACTCCCAGCGTTGCGGCTGTTCGGGGTCGCGGTGGCTGACGAAGCGACCGAGCGCGTCGATGCGTTCGACCTCCCAGCCCTCGTCCCCGAAGCGGTCCAGGAGCGCCTCGTCGGCGTAGGTGTCGGCGGTCCAGCGCCAGGTCTCGACGTGCTCGTCGGGCGCCGCGCCGTCCGGGGCCGCGCTCTCCGGCGCCAGCTGCCGGGCGAACTCCGCGACCGGCCCGAACTCCTCGGCCGGGTCGGCGGCGGGTCCTGACTCGGCGAGGTGCGCCGCGAGGTCGTCGACGGTGGCGGTGACGTGGCCCGGGGGAAGCCCGTGGGCGCGGAGGAGGCGCCCCAACTCGGCCAGGTACTCCCCCGTGACGTCGGCGGAGTCCGTCATCGCACGCCTCCCTTGGCCAGCATGGCCCGTACCGATGTGTCGAACTCCCGCCACAGCGCCCCTTGTTCGGCGAGGGTGGCCCGGCCCACGCCGGTGAGTGTGTAGTAGCGGCGGCCCGGCCCCTTCTCCGTGGCGCGGAACTCGGCGGCGACGAGTCCGGCCTCCTCCAGGCGGTTGAGCACGGGGTAGAGGGTGCCGCCCTTGATCTGGCCGAACCCGGCGCCGTCCAGCGTCTTGGCGATCTCGTAGCCGTAGCTCTCGCCGTCGGTGAGGGAGGCGAGGACGAGCAGGTCGAGCACGCCCTTGAACCAGCTGGCTCGACGGTCGCCGCTCACGCGGTCCTGCCCTTCATGACGGCGGCCGGGAGGTAGACGAGGTCGCGCAGGGACACCAGGGCATGCACGGCCACCGGCAGGAGCAGACTGCCGGTCAGCAGGTAGAGCGCGGTGCACACGCCGCCGAACAGGGCGAAGACGACGACTCCGGAGCGACCCTGGTAGAGCCCGGCGCCCGCGTAGACCAGCAGGGCCAGAGCGGCGGCGACGTAGATGTTCAGACCGAGCGCGCCGACGCCGAAGGCGATGAGAAGGCCCCGGTGGAGGAGTTCGGAGCCGGCCGCGTCGACGAGGGCGACCGCCACCGCGTGGCGCCGCTCCCGGGGGGTGCGGGGCAGCATCGCGGAGACCGCGTCGAGGCCGGGCACGTGCTTGCCGTCGCGGGCCAGGCCGCCCAGCTTCCGCCCGCCGAGCACGACGGCCACGAGCAGCGCCCCGGCGAACGCGGTCACCGCCACCGGCCCGTCCCCGACGGCGAGGCCGAGGTCCGCCGCCGTGAGACCGGGCGACAGGGCGTACACCGCGCCGCACAGCGCCCCCAGGACCGCCCAGAAACCCAGCACGGTACGGAAGTACCGCACCAGCGCCGCCGGTTCGGTGTCGCGGCGCCGCGCCAGCGAGGCGTACATGCGCCGCCCCACGAAGGGCTCGCCGACGGCGAGGTAGAGCGCGACGGCGGCGGCCGTGACGACGGACGCGGTGGTGAGGTGCGGCGAGAGGTGCAGCGCGGCGTTCATGGTCGTAGACCGTACGGCTACCTAGTTAGTGACGCAACCTAGGTCGCAGACCGACAGTGCTCCCCCACCCGATCATGTCCGAAATCTCGCACACCCTTCGAACCGCCGTACGTAACGCTGGTACGCTCTCGCATCCCGTCGACCCGCATCGAGCCGCACAGTGAGGGGAGGGATCCGCGTGAGCACTGTCGTGGACGACGACAACTCCGCCGAGTTCCATGCCTTCTTCGAACGGCACCACGCAGAACTCGCCCGCCTGGCCCACCTCCTGACCGGCGAGCCGGACGCCGCCGACGACCTTGCCGCGGACGCGCTGCTCGCGCTCTGGCACCGCTGGGACCGGGTCAGGGACGCCGATCACCCGGTGGCGTACGCGCGTGGCGTCGTCGCCAACCTCGCCCGCACCCGGATCCGCAGCGCGGTCCGTGAGCGGCGGCGCGTGGCCCTGTTCTGGTCGGGCCGGCAGGAGCGCGCCGAGGACCCCGACGTGCCCGCCGTGGTCGACGTGCAGGGCGCGCTGCGCGAACTCCCGTTCCGCAAGCGGGCCTGTGTGGTGCTGCGGCACGCGTTCGACCTGTCGGAGAAGGACACCGCGCTCACCCTCGGCATCTCGGTGGGTACGGTGAAGAGCCAGACGTCCAAGGGCATGGCCGAGCTGGAGAAGCGGCTCGGCTCCGGCGAGCGGGAGGACCCGGCCCCGCGCCGCGTACGGGCCGTCGGGGCGACGGCGGAGGGAGGCCGGCGGTGAGCGACGAAGTGCGGCGGCGGCTGCGCGAGTCCGCCGACGCGCACCGGCCCGACCGGGAGCGGATGCTCGCCCGGATCGAGCGCGGCATGTCCGGGCCGGACCCCGCCCCGGGCACGCGGCGCGGCAACGCCACCGGGTGGGTGCGGATCGCGGGCGCGGTCGCCGGGGTCGCGGGGGCCCTCGCCGTGGGCGCGTTCGCGGTGGGCGCGACGCTGCGCGAGGACGACGGCGGCCCGCGCCAGACGGTCGCGGTGACACCGACCCCGGCCCCGAGCCGCTCCGCTGTGCCCAGCATGTGGTCGGAGGGGACCGTCGACCCCGGCTCGAACAGGTACTGGGCGCAGAGCGACATCACGTTCAAGGTGCGGCGTCAACTGACCGCGCTCACACTGGAGTTGAGGGTCGCGCAGACGGGCCAGGTCGCCGGGACCGGCAACTGGCGGTCGCTGCCCGCCGGGGACTTCACGGTCTCCGTCGGCGAGCGCGGCGGCTTCCTGGTGTACCGGTGGGTGCTGAAGAACGGCCGCACGGTACCGGCCGGGCGGTACGTGTTCGCCGGGCAGTACAACCACGCGGAGGGCGACCGGGACGCGGGCGGCGACTCGTACTCGGTGTGGGGCCGCACCGTGGACGGCGAGCAGGTGGCCGTGAGCGGGGACTTCGGCTAGCGGGCGGACGCGCGGGAGGCGGCAACCTTTCCCGGCGGACCGGCGACCAACGGGCATGACCAAGACAGACACCCCCTCCCCGCACCGCCACCGGCGCCGCACCACCCCGCGCAGGGCCACCCTCGGCGGGCTCCTCGCGGTGACCCTCACCGGCGCCGCCCTCGCCACCACCGGCATGCTCACCCCGGCCGGGGCCGCCACCGCCTGGCCGACGGCCACCGGCACGCAGGCCGTGAGCAGCAGCATCTCGGTGTCGGGCACCTACGACGGCTCCTACAAGCGGTTCTACGGCTCCGGCGACCTCGGCGGCGACGGCCAGGACGAGGGCCAGGACCCGATCTTCAACCTGAAGGACGGCGCCACCCTGAAGAACGTCATCATCGGCTCCCCCGCCGCCGACGGCGTGCACTGCGCGGGCAGCTGCACGCTGCAGAACGTCTGGTGGGAGGATGTCGGCGAGGACGCCGCGACGTTCAAGGGCAAGTCCACGTCGTCGGTCTACACGGTGTACGGCGGCGGCGCGAAGAAGGCGTCCGACAAGGTGTTCCAGTTCAACGGCGCGGGCAAGCTCGTCGTCACCAAGTTCCAGGTGGCGGACTTCGGCAAGCTGGTCCGCTCGTGCGGCAACTGCTCGACGCAGTACAAGAACCGCAACATCATCATCAACGACGTCGACGTGACCGCCCCCGGCAAGTCGATCGTCGGCATCAACTCCAACTACGGCGACACGGCCGCCCTGCGCAACATCCGCGTCCACGGCGACAGCAGCAAGAAGATCAAGCCGTGCGTCCGCTACAACGGCAACAGCACCGGCGCCGAGCCGACGGAGGTCGGCAGCGGCCCCGACGGCACGTACTGCCAGTACACGGCGTCGGACCTCACCTACGACTGAGCCGTGGCGGCCGGGCGCCGGCGTACCGGCGCCCGGCCCGCGGCCGGTCCGCGGCCGGTCCGCGGCCGGCCCTCAGCCCACGAAGTAGGTCGGGTTCGGGAACTTGTACGTCTTGTCCGCGTAGCCGCCGTCGAGGTCGGACTGCTGGTCGCCGAAGTTTCCGACGATGTCGTAGCCGAGCGACTCGATGTGCCTGCGGGTGCCCGCCTTGTACTGCACGGTCGTGCACTTCCAGGCCCCGGCGGTGGCGCAGCCGCCGAGGTAGGCGGGCGGGTCGTCGGCGTTCTTCAGGTAGACGTGGCGCGCGTCGAAGTCGGTGTTGATGCCCACCTTCTTCAGGTTGGCGACGGCGGAGTCGCGCTGCGCCTCGGTCAGGCCCGAGTTGTAGAAGACCTCGACGCCCTTGCTCCGCGCGTACGCGATGAGGGCGGGGGTGCCGAAGACGGCCGGGCGGTCGGCCTTGGCGACGTAGGCCGCCCAGGTGGCGCTGTTGTAGACGTAGTGGGTGCGAACCTCGTAGTCGAGGCTGAGCAGCAGGGTGTCGTCGATGTCGAAGACGACCGCGGGCCTGGCGTGGTGGTGCCGCGCCTTCTGGGCCGCCTTGGCGATGTCCTTCTTGGCCCGCGCCTGGATGCGCGCCAGGTCGTCGGCATAGGCGCTGCGGGGGTCGGCCTGCCAGGTGCCGTCGGCGTCCTGGGCGGCGCCGTAGTACGACGTAATGTCGCCGACGAGCTTGCCGATGTTGTAGGGCTCGGCCGTGGTCCCGGCGGTGGGGGCGCCGGCGCCGGCCGTGCCGGTGCCGTAGAGGGCGCCGCCCGCGAGAGCGCACGCGGCGGCGATGCCCGCGAGTGTGATGGTCTTCCGCATGGCCCGTGTCTACGCGCATCACATGCGGCGGCGCGAGAGGGGTTACTGGATCGATACACGTATCGGTCGAACCATTGCTCAGCAATGGCGGCGGCTTGACCTGGCCTTTGGGCGCCCCGTCCTACGCTCACCCAGTGCAGCCGCAGTTCACCGTCGCCTCCTCCGCACACGGGCAGTCGCCCGTGCTGCTCACCGTGTTCGCCGTCGGCGGCGTCATCGCCCTGTGGGCCGGGCTGAGCTGGGCGTTCGACATACGCGGACTGCCCGTACGGCGCACCCACACCGCCGGGCAGCCGCGACTGCTCGGTGCTCTCCTGGCCCTCGCCGGGCTCGTCCTCCTCGGCATCGTGTACGCGCTGTGGCAGCTGGGTTAGCCCGTCAGGCGCGGGGCCGCCAGTCCCCCAGGTAGGCGGGCCGGGTGTGCCGGGCCGCTTCGGAGCGGCTGAGCTGCGGCCGGTTGGCGGGCACGGTGACGACCGCTCCCGGACCCGAGTTGCGGTACTCGGCGAACCGCTGCTCCTGCCACGGGTAGGCGTCGGACATGGCGGCGTAGGGCGCGACGGCGTCGATGCCGGGCCCCAGATGCGTGTCCCGCACGACGAGCATCGGCCGGGCCGTGGTGTCGGAACTGGGCACCCACGGCCGGGCCAGCTTGTAGAAGGCATCGGGCGCGGCCGAACTGACCCGGCAGCCGGTGACCAGGTAGCCCAGCGGGTTGGCGCCGGCGGTGGACGGCGCGAGGACGAAGCCGTACGGGGCGCCCGTCAGGTCGGTACGGGCGAGCGTGCGGAAGTGACAGTCCTCGAAGACGGCGGTGCCGCGCCCGAAGACGAAGTCGACGTCGCCCTCGACGTAGCAGCCGCGGAAGTATTGCCGCGCGAACGTGGTGAGGGCGGGCGAGTCCGCGTACAGCGTGTCCTGGTGGCCGAGGAAGCGGCAGCCGAGGAAGGCGGAACGGTCGCCCATGACCTTGAGCGCGACCGCCTGCGTCCCGGTGACACCGGGGTGGTCGGCGCGCAGCCAGTCGTTGGCGAAGGTGATGCCGCGCGCGGTGAACCCGTCGGGCCGCAGCGTCACGGTGGCCGACCCGCTCGTGCCGTACGTCCCGGACCCGTCGGGCCTGACCGTGCCCGCCGCGTTGTCGAAGACGACGACGGTACGCCGCGGATCGCGGGCGGCGCCGATCCAGGTCATGCCGGTGGCGGTGGCGGGCACGGAGACGGTCTCGCGGTAGACGCCGGGCGCGAGGACGAGGGTGTACCCCTCCCCGTCGACGGCGTCGACGGCGCCCTGGACGGTGGTGTGATCACCGCCGCCGCGCGGATCGACGTAGAGCGTACGCGCCCCGAGCCGCCGAGCAGGCGCCCCGTGGGCTCCGCCGGCGCCCGCGAGAGCGAGCCCGGCACCGACACCGGCGGACACGAACGCCCGTCGGGAGAGACCGTGTTGGCGTTGCTGATGAAACATGCGTGCACTCCGGATAGCCAGGGGCGCGGGGAACTGCGCGAGCGACCACGACGCCCCCGCACCCGGCGAACGACAGAACCTCAACGAAGCCGATCCGCCCCGGCCCCCCGAGCGACCACCCGGGACACGGCCTTCGCCGGATCCACATGCGTACGCAGCGTCGGCGTCCACCCGGCCCCCGAGGCCACCGGGGCCGTGGGGTTGGCCGCGTTGTAGGCACCGATGAGATCGGTCCCGGCACCGTTCACGACATTGCCCACGGCGGTGAGCGGGAAGTCGTTCCACCGGTGCAGCACCGCCGATGCCCCCACCCCGGGCGGCAGCGCGAACGCGTTCTTCTCGGCGAACAGCTGCGACTTGTACCCGATGCCGAACGAGTACCCGTACCCCGCACCCGCGACGTAGGAGTTGTTGTACGCGTCGACCTGCCCGAAGCGCACCCGGGGCGCCCGCTCGACGAGGTTCCTGAAGAGGTTGTGGTGCAGGGTGACCCGCAGCTTGCCCTCGTCGGTGGCGGCCGCACTGTCGCTGTTGCCGATCATCAGGGTCTTGTCGTGGTCCTCGAAGACGTTCCAGGACGCGGTGACGTGGTCGGCGCCCCTGACGACGTCGAGTTCGCCGTCGTGCTGCTGGAAGATCCGGCCGTAGTAGCTGGGCAGCGTGGAGTCGGGGTGGTCGCCGTCGGTGAACGTGTTGTGGTCGAGCCAGACGTGCGTGGCGTTGTAGACGACGGCGGCGTCGTACTCCGAGTTCCAGTTGCCGGTGGAGCCGTCGGTCGGGTCCCACTGCGGGAAGCAGTCGAGCGGGGACTCCAGGGTGAGGCCGCGCACGATGACGTTGTCGACGCCGTTGATCTGGAGGCTGCCGCCGACGATGCCCGCGCCCCGGCCCGCGCCGATGATCGTGGTGTTGGCGGGGACGGCCGCCTTGATCGCCTTGGCCTGGGCGGACGCGGACCGGTCGCGCAGATACTCCTGGGTGCCGGGGGTCGCCTTCTCGCCCTCCAGGTCCGTGTCGTAACCCCAGACGGAGGGGTCGTAGTCGGCGAGGTACCGGCCGAAGTCGTAGCCGGCGACGGCGAACTCGGAGCAGTCGGCGCCGTCCGCGTCGAGGACGCCCTTGACCTTGATGATGCGCGGGGCGGTGCCGCCGGCGGCGAGGGCCGCCTTGAACCCGGCCCAGGTGGTGACGGTGAAGACCCGGTCGGCGGTGGCGGCGGCGCCGCCCGTGGTGCCGGTCGTCGCGGCGGCCCAGCCGTCGCGCGCGGGCAGGGTCTGGCGCGCCAGGTCACGGCCGTGGGCCTGGGCGGCGCCTGTGGTGGTGAGGGCGAGGACGAGAGCGGTGCAGCCGACGACTCCGGCAATGACGCGAGCATGACATCCAACGGTGTTCACTGTGCGGCTCCTCGAAACTGCGATGGGTGCGGGTGGGTGGGTCCGGCGGCGGGAGTGCGGCGGGGCAGCCTGGTTCATCCCGCCGCCGGACCGGTCTCGTACGGGCGCGTGGCGGTCCCGGGCCCTACTTGGCCTGCGCCTTCCACTCGTCCTGCGCCTTGTTCAGCTGCTCGGCGAGGGTGTCGAGGAACTTCCCGGCGGACTGCTTGCCGAGCATGACCTTCTGGAGGTCGTCCTCGTTGTCGGCCTTGGAGATCGTGTTCCAGTCGGGCAGGTAGTACGGCAGGTTCACGATCTTGGTGGAGCCGGAGGAGAGGGCCTCGGCGGCGAGCCGGGTCGGCTCCGACTTCTGGACCCAGGCGTCCTTGGCGGCGTCGGTGTTGGCCGGGATCTGCTTGGCCTGCTCGTTCCACTTGCTGTTCTCGGCGTGCGAGGCGGCGAACTCGATGAACTTCCAGGCGGCCTGCTTGTTCTTGCCGGCCTTGAAGAGGCCGAGCCCGTCGACGGGATTGGAGACCTGGACGCGGGTGCCGTCCTCGCCGGTCGGGCTGGGCAGGCCGCGGAACTTGTCGCCGAACGCCTTCACGTGGTCGCCGTACGAACCCAGGTTGTGGCTGAGCATGCCGATCTGGCCGCTGTCGAACTGGGCGACCATCTTCGTGAAGTCGTTGTTGACGTCGGCGGACGGCGTGGCCTTCTTGTAGAGGCCGACGTACTTCTCCAGGGCGGCGACGTTCTTGGGGTCGTTGACCGTCGTCTTCGTGTTGTCGGCGTCCCAGAAGGACGTGATGCCGCTCTGCCCGTACATCGCGTCGAGCGCCTGGGCGATGGAGCCCTCGCCGCCGCGGATGGTGTAGCCGAACTTGTTCCTGCCCGTGTCGGTGAGCTTCGCGGCGGCGTCGAAGAACTTCGTCCAGGTCGTCGGCGCGTCCACGCCGGCCGCCTTGAACAGGTCGGTGCGGTAGTACAGGACGCCGTTGTTCGCCGAGGTCGGGACGGTGAACAGCTTCGAGCCCGAGCCGCCCGCGGACTGCACCGACTCCACGAAGGCGTCGTTGAGCTTGCCGTTGAGTGAGCTGGTGGCGAGCCGGTCATCAAGGGGTTCGAGGGCGTTCTGCGCGGCGATCCCGGCGAGCATCGCGGTGCCCACACCGCCGACGTCGGGGAGGCCGCCGCCCTGGATCGCGGTGTCGTACTTGGACTGCACGTTCTCGGCGGGGATGCCGACGTACTTCACCTTGATGCCGGGGTTCGCCTTCTCGAAGTCCTTGATGATCTCCATCCAGACGTCGCGGCGGACCGCCGTGTTGTTGTCCCAGAAGGTGATCTCCCCCTTGCCGGAACCCTCGTCGCCCTTGTCGCCGCCCGCGCCGCTGCCGTCGTCGCCGCAGGCGGTCGCGGTGAGCGCGAGGACGGTGGTCACGGCGAGGGCGGTACCGGTACGGAGCGCGCCTTTGCGCATACGGATGTTCATGGTCGGCTCTCTTCTTCTGGATCCAACTGGGGGTCAGTGCCGGTGCTGATCTGGAAGTGCGTGAACAGGGCGGTTCCGGCCGGTCCCGGACCGGGCGGCGCCGCCGCGAACAGGGCGAGGAGCGCGCCGACCCAGCGCCAGGGCGTCGCCGCGAAGACCTGGCCCGAGGGCAGGAACCCGGCGCCGTCGCCCGTGTCGAGGGCGAAGCGGCAGCGCGCCCCGTCGCTGACGTCGATCCGCAGCCGGGCGGTGCCGTCCGGCGCGGGGCGTGCGACGGCGGCGTCGCGTTCGGCGTCGGCGACCGTCTCGGCGAACCGGTGCACGGCGCGGGCGGTGCCGTCCTCGCCGCGCTCCAGACCGATCCAGGAGTACGCGTCACCGAGGACGACGAGGCCCGCACGGGCGCCCGGCGCGCTGCTGGTGAGGGCGAGACCGGCCTCCACCCGGGAGGGCAGCAGGGGAAGCCGCTGGGTCAGCAGATGCGGTACGCGGCGCAGGTCCCGCACCCCGTCCGCGGAGCGCACACAGGCCAGCCGCAGCCCGTCCCCGGAGTGCGCACTCGCCCAGCCGTCGCGGGGGTTGGCCGTCCACTGCCACTGCCGCCCGAACCGGCCGCCGGGGAAGTCGTCGTCGGTGGCGGGCGCGGCCACGGGCTGCGCGGGCAGTGCGGGCTTGCGGTGCACGAGGACGGGGGTGCCGGGGGCGCCCGGGGCGTCGCTGTCGCCGAGTACGGGCCAGCCGTCCGCGTCCCAGCGCATCGGTTGCAGATGCACGACACGCCCGTACGGGCCGCGCTGCTGGAAGTGCAGGAACCAGTCCTCGCCCGCGCCGGTCCGCACCCAGCCGCCCTGGTGGGGGCCGTTGATCGCGGTGTCCCCCTGTTCCAGGACGACGCGCTCCTCGTACGGCCCGAAGAACGAGCGGGAGCGGAACGCGCCCTGCCAGCCGGTCTCCACACCGCCCGCCGGGGCGAAGATCCAGTACCAGCCGTCGTGCCGGTAGACCTTCGGGCCCTCGACGGTGAACCAGCCGGGGATCGCGTCCCCGTCGACGATGACCTGCCCCTCGTCGAGGAGTTCGCGGCCGTCGGGGCTCATGCGGTGGCCGGTGAGCCGGTTCTTGATGCCCGCCCGCGATCTGGCGTAGGCGTGCACGAGGAACGCCTCGCCGCTCTCCTCGTCCCACAGCGGGCAGGCGTCGATGAGCCCCTTGCCCGCCTTGAGGAGGTGGGGTGCGGTCCACGGGCCACGGACGGACGGGGCGTTGATCTGGTGGACGCCGTGGTCGGGGTCGCCCCAGAAGATCCAGAAGCGGCCGTCGTGGTGGCGGAGGGACGGCGCCCAGACGCCGCAGTCGTGGCGGGGTGTCGTGAACGCCTCGGCGGGTTCGAGCCGGTCGAGGGCGTGCCCGACGAGCGTCCAGTTCACGAGGTCGCGGGAGTGCAGGAGCGGCAGGCCCGGGACGCGGCCGAAGCTCGACGCGGTCAGGTAGAAGTCGTCGCCGACGCGCAGGACGTCGGGGTCGGACCAGTCGGCGCCGAGGACGGGGTTGCGGTAGGTGCCGTCGCCGAGGTCCCCGGTACGGGCGGGGGCGCTCACGCGGTCACCGCCTTGCGGACCAGGGCTGCGGCGCGGGTCCGGTCGAGGCGGCCGTCGGCGACGACCGTGACGACGCGGCGCACGGCGGTCTCCCCGGCGCCGATCCGCAGCCGCGCCTGCGAGGCGAGCGAGGAGCCGACGCCCGGGTACTCCCCCGTGCGCACGAACCAGGGGTCGCGGCGGGTCCCGGCGGTGGCCCCGGCGAAGACGAGGGTCCAGCCGTCGCCCGCGAGGGCCAGCCAGTCGGCGGCGCGGCCGTGCACGGCGGACTCGCCCTCGGCGGCGGCGGTGAAGACGGCGGGCGGGGCCGTTTCCTTGGGCGCGCGCCAGAAGAAGCCCCCGTACGCCGCGCCGGGCCGGCCGTTGGTGGCGGGGCTGCCGATGCTGATCTCCTCGCCGCCCGGGTTGGTGAGCGTGAAGGTGAGGTCGAGGGCCCAGGCGTCCGGCCCGAGCCGGGTCGTCGCGACGGTGCGGCGCTCGCGCAGGACGAGACAGCCCCCCGCCGTCCACTCCAGGTCCTCGACGAAGCCGTCCGGGTCGCACAGCTTGAACTCGACGTGCCGCTGCTCGCCGTGGTTGTCGAGCGCGGTGGGGCCCTGGTCGCGGACGTAGGTGCGCCCGCCCCAGAAGTTGAACCCGGCGACGTCCGGCACCGCGACACCGACGCCCAGGTGGTGCGGGTGGTCGGCGGGCGCGAACTCGGTGACGGGGACGCCGCCGAGGGTGCTCACCGGGTGCAGGCAGGGGCGCGGGGAGAGCCGGTGCCCGACGTCGGGGCGCAGGTCGTAGCGGGCGACGGGGCGGCCCGCGCAGCTGAGGGTGAGGGGGGCGGTGGCGAGTCGGTTCATGATGCTGCCTCCAGTCCTGACCGGGGCCGGGCCCATCGCGCGCCGAGCCCGGCGTAGCCGGTGAGGGAGTCCGCGCTGGCGGCGACGAGTCCGTCGATGCCGTGCACGACACGGCGGGGGGCCGCGCCCTCGCCCGCGCCGGGGACGGAGGTCCAGGCGTCGGCGGGCAGGGCGCGCGGGTCCGGGGCGCGCCGGACCTCCTCGACGACGCGCATGAAGGCGCCGGTCGCCACGGGCGGTACGAGGAGGCCGGCGCCGGACGTCAGATGGTCGAGGAGGTTCTCCAGGAGGTCCGTGCGGCCGAGGACCGTCTCCTCGGGGCCGTGCCCGGCGCGCTGCACGAGGACGCGGTCCTGCTTGTACCAGAAGGTGATGCGGCCCCGGCTGCCGTGCACGACGACGTACGGCTCTGCGGCGTGCTCGGCGCAGAGCGTGGCGGCGACGGTGACGCGGACGCCGTCGCGCGGGGTGATCTCGACGAAGGAGGTGTCGTCGGCCTCGATGGCGTGGGCGCGGAAGAGTTCGGTGCGGACGGCGGCGAGGTCGTCGCCGCCGGTCGCGCCGGAGAGGGCGAGGGCGGTGGAGACGGCGTGGGCGAGGGGGTTGGTGAGGACGCCGTCGACGACATCGATGGGGCCGGTGCCGCTGCCGGTGGGGTCGGGCAGCCGACGGTGGCCGGCCCAGGGGGCGCGCCGGAAGTAGGCCTCGTCGCGGACCCAGGCGCCGGCGGCGCCGATGCCGAGGGGGTCGCCGATATGGCCGTCCCGTACGAGATCTCGTATATGGGACATCGCGTGCGAGCCGAGCGACTGGAACCCGATCTGGCAGGCGATCCCCGCCTCCGTCACGCCCCGGACCATCCGCTCGTACTCCGTGTACGACGGCGCGGGCGGCTTCTCCAGAAGGAGGTGGACGCCCCGGCGCGCGGCGACCAGCGCCAGCTCCGTGTGCGTCTGGATCGGCGTGCAGATGACGGCGACGCGGGCGCCGGTCGCGTCGAGGAGGGCGCCGAGGTCGTCGCCCTGCGCGACGGCCCCGCCTCGGCCGTCGGCCCCGAACCCGTCCAGCTCCGGCCCCTCCAGGGGCGTCAGCTCGCAGACGCCCGCGAGCGTGACGCGCCCGGCATCCGCGAGGCGCCGCAGATTGTTCAGGTGCCAGCGGCCGTGCCCGCGCGCCCCGGCGAGGACGACGAGGACCGGCTCGGCGATCCGTGCCCCGCTCATCCCTTCACCGCCCCGGCGCTGAACCCCGTGACCAGCCACTTCTGGATGAACGCGAAGACGATGACGACGGGGACGGCCGCGACGACACCACCGGCGGCGAGCGCGCCCAGGTCCACCGAGTCGGCGCCCATGAGCGTGGCGAGGCCGACCGGGATCGTCTGCTTGTCCTGGTCCGAGAGGAACATCAGGGCGAACAGGAAGTGGTTCCAGCTGTGCACGAAGGCGAAGGAGCCGACCGCGATCAGACCCGGCCGAAGGAGCGGGAGCACGACGGCGCAGAAGGCGCGGAAGCGGCCGCAGCCGTCGACCCAGGCCGCCTCTTCCAGGGAGTACGGCACGTTCTTGATGAACCCGCTGATCAGGATCATCGTGAGCGGCAGCTGGAAGACGGTCTCGGCGATGATGACGGAGCCGAGCGAGTTGATCATCTTCAGGTTGGCGAAGATCTGGAACAGCGGGACCAGCATCAGCGCGCCCGGGATGAACTGCGAGCACAGCAGCGCCAGCATGAAGCCCTGCTTGATCCGGAAGTTGAAGCGGGCGAGGGCGTAGCCGCCGGCCAGCGCGACGACCGTCGTCATCAGCATCGAGGCGACGCCGACGAGCAGGCTGTTCTGGAAGAAGATCCCGAAGGACCGCTCGTTCCACACCTTGTCGAAGTGGTCGAAGGTGAGCGGCCACGGCACGAGCGAGGTGGACCCGGCGGGCCGGAACGCGAACAGCAGCATCCAGTAGAACGGGACGAGCGTGAAGAGGAGGTAGACGCCGAGCGGCAGGTAGATCTGCCAGCGCGGTACGTCGTCGTAGGAGCGGCCCTTCTCCGGCGGGGCGGGGGCGAGCCGGTGGCGGCCCCCGGGCGTCGTGGCGGCGGGTGCGGTGGCGGTGGTCAACCGGGCTTCCTTGACGTTCACTTCTCCTCGCCCCCGAACTTGCTCAGCCGCAGATAGACCATCGAGCAGAAGAGCAGGATCACGAAGGCGATGGAGGTCAGCGCGGACGCGTAGCCGAAGTCGTGCGAGTCGACGGCGATGGAGGCGATGCGCAGCGGCAGGGTGGTCGTCTCGCCCGCGGGCCCGCCGCCGGTGAGGGTGTAGAGCAGGTCGACGTTGTTGAACTCCCACACCGCGCGCAGCAGCGTGGACAGGATGATCGCGTCCTTCAGGTGCGGCAGCGTGATGTGCAGGAACTGCCGCCAGCGGCTGGCGCCGTCGACCTCGGCGGCCTCGTACAGGTCCTTCGAGACGGACTGGAGGTCGGCGAGGATGAGGATCGCGAAGAAGGGGACGCCGCGCCAGAGTTCGGCGGTGACGACGGCCGGGAAGACGGTCGCGGTGTCGGAGAGCCACGAGGTGCCGTACGAGCCGACGCCCACGTCGGCGAGGTAACGGGTGATGCCGGTCTGGGAGTTGTAGAGCAGCATCCAGACGGCGGAGGTGAGCACGCCGGAGACGGCCCACGGGGAGAAGACGAGGGCGCGGGCCATGGCGCGGCCGACGAAGGTCTGGTTGACGACGAGCGCGAGGCCGAGGCCGAGCAGCAGTTGGAGCACCACCTGCACGACGACCCACTGGAGGCTGAAGCCGAGCGTGTGCCAGAAGTCGGGGTCGTCGGTGAACGCGGTGACGAAGTTGTCCAGGCCCGCGAAGCCGTTGCGCCACGGCTTGGTGGGGTTGAAGTGCTGGAGGCTGTAATAGAAGACGCTGAGCACGGGGTACGCGATGAAGCCCAGCATCAGCAGCCCGGCGGGGGCGATCAGCAGGTACGGCAGTCTGCGCGGGGTGGCCGACGTGCGGCGCCGGGCGGGCGGGGCTTTCGCCACGGCGGTGGCTTGGGCCATGACTGGACTCCGTTCTCGAAAGCGCTTTCCAGAGGGGGTGCGGTGGGTCTGGGCGCTGGGCGGTGGCGGCCCGTGAGGGCGGGAGGAGGAGAGAGGAGAGGAGGAGGGGGCGGGTCAGCCCGCGTAGGGATCGGGGACCGCGCCCGGCTTGGCCAGGAAGGCGAAGTCGCAGCCGGTGTCGGCCTGGGTGATCTGCTCGTTGTAGAGCGCGCCGTAGCCGCGCTCGTACCGCTCGGGCGGCGCGGTCCATGCGGCGCGGCGGCGCTCCAACTCTGCGTCGGGGACGTTCAGTCGCAGGGTGCGGGCGGCGACGTCGAGGGTGATCGAGTCACCGGTGCGGACCAGCGCCAGCGGTCCGCCGACGTAGGACTCGGGGGCGATGTGCAGCGCGCACGCCCCGTAGCTGGTGCCGCTCATGCGGGCGTCGGAGATCCGCACCATGTCGCGTACGCCCTGCTTGAGCAGGTGGTCGGGGATCGGCAGCATCCCGTACTCGGGCATGCCGGGGCCGCCCTTGGGTCCTGAGTTGCGCAGTACCAGGACGGTGTCGGCGGTGATGCCGAGGCCCGGGTCGTTGATGGTGCGCTGCATCGTCCGGTAGTCGTCGAAGACGACTGCGGGCCCCGTGTGCTTGAGCAGGTGCGGTTCGGCGGAGATGTGCTTGATGACGGCGCCGTCCGGGCAGAGGTTGCCGCGCAGGACGGCGACGCCGCCCTCGGTCGCGACCGGGTTCTCGCGGGCGCGGATGACGTCGTCGTCGTGGACGGCGGCGCCTTCGAGCTGGTCGCGGAGGCGGCCGTTGACGGTCGGGCGGTCCAGATGGAGCAGGTCGGGGATGCGGGAGAGGAACGCGGGCAGGCCGCCGGCGAAGTAGAAGTCCTCCATCAGGTACGTCTGTCCGCCCGGCCGCACGTTGGCGAGGACCGGCACGGTACGGGCGACGCGGTCGAAGTCGTCGAGGGTGAGGCGGACGCCCGCGCGGCCCGCCATGGCGATCAGGTGGATCACGGCGTTGGTCGAGCCGCCGAGGCCGAGCACGGTGGTGACGGCGTCCTCGAAGGCGTCCGCGGTGAGGATCTCGGACGGCTTGAGGGCGGTCCAGGCGAGGTCGACGGCGCGCCGCCCGGACGCGGCGGCCATCCGCTCGTGCGCCGAGTCGACCGCGGGGATCGACGAGGCGCCGGGCAGTGTCATGCCAAGCGCTTCCGCGGCGGCGGTCATCGTGGAGGCGGTCCCCATGGTCATGCAGTGACCGGGCGAGCGGGCGAGGCCGCCTTGCAGTTCGCGCAGTTCGCAGTCGGTGAGGTTGCCTGCGCGGTGCTCGTCCCAGTATTTCCACATGTCGGTGCCGGAGCCGAGGGTCTCGCCGCGCCAGTGTCCCGGCAGCATCGGCCCGGCGGGCACGAAGAGGGACGGCACGTCGGCGGAGGTGGCGCCCATGAGCAGGGCCGGGGTCGACTTGTCGCAGCCGCCGAGCAGGACCGCCGCGTCGACCGGGTAGGAGCGCAGCAGCTCCTCGGTCTCCATGGCGAGCAGGTTGCGGTAGAGCATCGGGGTCGGCTTCTGGTACGTCTCCGAGAGCGTGGAGACGGGGAACTCCAGCGGGAAGCCGCCCGCCTGCCATACGCCCCGCTTGACCGCTTCGGCGCGTTCCCGCAGGTGGACGTGGCAGGGATTGATGTCCGACCAGGTGTTGAGGACGGCGATCACCGGGCGGCCCCGGTACTCCTCGGCCTCATAGCCGAGCTGGCGCATCCGGGCGTTGTGCGACCAGGTGCGCAGGGCGCCCTCGGTGCCGTACCACTGGTGGGAGCGCAGCCGCTCGGGTGTGAGCCGTGCTCTCGGGACGTCGGTCATATCGACCACCCCGCGGCGATCTCGGCGACCTCGGC
This sequence comes from Streptomyces sp. SGAir0957, assembly GCF_043523415.1. Taxonomy (NCBI): domain Bacteria; kingdom Bacillati; phylum Actinomycetota; class Actinomycetes; order Kitasatosporales; family Streptomycetaceae; genus Streptomyces; species Streptomyces sp. SGAir0957. The sequence goes on along the minus strand of NZ_CP027293.1, from coordinate 6,371,205 downwards.
GCGCTCCGCCCGCGGCAGTTCCTGACTGGGCGGGCGTACGTCACGGCGGCACAGGCCGAGCGAGGCGAGGGCTTCCTTGACGACGGTGACGTTGTTGGCGGAGGCGTCGGCGCCGCGCAGCTCCTCGAAGCGGCGGATCTGCTCCCACACCTTCATGGCCTTCGGGTAGTCGCCCGATCGAAGTGCTTCGATCATGGACAGCGAGACGCCCGGTGCGACGTTCACGAGCCCCGACGTGAAGCCGGTGGCGCCGGCCGAGAAGTACGAGGGCGCGTACGGCTCGGCGAGCCCGGCGACCCAGACGAACCGGTCGAGACCCGCGTCCCGGGCGAACGCGGCGAACCGCGCGGCGTCCGGCACGGCGTACTTCACGCCGATCACGTTCGGGCAGGCGGCGCCGAGTTCGGCGAGCCGGGCGCCCGGCAGCGCGGCGTTCTTCAGGTACGGGACGACACCGATCTCCGGGACGGCGTCGGCGATGGCCCGGTGGTAGTCGACCCAGCCGCCCTCGGAGACGTACGGGTGCACGGGCTGGTGCACCATCACCATTTGGGCGCCGAGGTCACGGGCGTGCCGGGCGGCGTCGACGGCGGTCGGGACGTCGTGCCCGACGCCGACGAGGACGGCGGTCCCGGGCCTCTTCCCCGCCCCGGTCCCGGCGAGGGTCAGCTCGGTGACGCGGCGCCGCTCCCCGGGCGTCAGCGCGTAGAACTCGCCGGTGTTCCCGTTCGGCGTGAGCGTGCGCACCCCGGCGTCGAGCAGCCGCCGCAGCAGGGCCGTGTAGGCGGCCTCGTCGACCGTCCCGTCCTCGGCGAACGGGGTCACGGGGATCGCCACCACGTCGGCCAGCGCGGCCCGCTGGGTCTGGAACGCGTACGACGCTGTCGTGCCTGTCATGAGCGCGGCTCACCCTTCTGGTTCGGCTGGTCCGGCTGGTTCGGCTGATTCGGCTGATCCGGGCCGAGGATCTCGATCTCGGGGAACGCCCGCCGCACGAACGAGGCGATGTGGTCGCGCAGGGCTCGTGAGGCGCCCTGCGCGTCACCTGCGAGCGCCAGCTCCAGGATCTCCCGGTGCTCGGTGGCCTCCCGGTCCCAGGAGGGGTGCGCGGCCCAGGCCACGGCGGAGACGAGGGCGGCCTGGTCGCGGACCTCGTCGAGCATCTTGCCGAGCAGCGGGTTGCCGCACGGGACGTAGAGCGCGCGGTGGAACTCCCGGTTGGCGAGGGAGCGCTGGGCCGTGTCGTCGGCGGTGGCGGCGCGCTCCAGGGCCTCGCGGGCGGCGTCGAGCGAGGCGCGGCGGTGCACGGTGCGGCGCAGCGCCTCGGGTTCGAGGAGGAGGCGCACGTCGTAGACCTCGCGGGCCATGTCCGCGTCCACCATGCGCACCGTGACGCCCTTGTACTGGCTCATCACGACGAGTCCGGTCCCGGCCAGGGTCTTGAGCGCCTCGCGCACCGGCGTCTTGGAGACGCCGAACTGCGCGGCGAGGTCGGTCTCCACCAGTGGCTGGCCCGGCCTCAACTGCCCGGTCAGGATGCGGTGCTTGATCTCGTCCTGCACGTATTGCGTACGGGAGGAGGGGATCGGAGTGGGCACTGAGGTCATGCGCGCCTCTCGCGTGTCACGTGTGATGTGGGGCTGATCGTTGATCGTGTTTCGCGTATCGCGTGTCTCGCATCGCGTATCTCGTATCGCGTCTCATATATGACGTACGAAGTACGACGCGTTGAAGCTAGAAGCACGGCGATGTTTCGTCAACGCTTCCGACGAAAGAAGTTCGACCGGCCCCGAAAAAGCCGACTGCCCACCGCGGTCGGCTCAAGTGCACGCTCACGGAGGGCAGTTGGAATCGGTCGGCGAAACCCCGGTCACGCCTTCCAGGCCGGGTCGCGACCGCTGAGGCCGATGACCCGGTCGAGCAGCGGGGCGCCGTCCGGCACGGGCACGATGGGCCCGAACAGGCCGTCGCGCCCGTCGCCCTCGGCGCTCTCCTGCGGGGTGAGCAGATCGCGGGCGGCCCGCACCGCCGCCTCGTCGGGCACGTACTCCTGCCCCGTGGCGCGGGCCAGGTCCCAGCCGTGCACGACCAGCTCGTCGGCGGTGACCAGGCCCGCGACCGCGCCGGGCAGGTCGAGGCCGCCCGCTCGCGTCATGCCCTCCCAGGCCGCGGGCTCGTTCCAGGTGTCGACCAGCGCGTCCAGCGCCTTGGGCAGGGCGGCGCGCCAGTCGGCCGGGAGTTCGGGCAGCCCGGGGCCCGGGTTGCCGCCCTCGGTCTCCTTGCGCCCTGCGGCGCGCAGCCCGGCGGCCAGGCCGACGAGGTGGCCGAGCAGCTCGCGCACCGTGTAGTCGGGGCACGGGGTGGGCAGGCCGAGCTGGTCCTCGCGGACGCCGTGGGCGAGGCGCGCGACGATGCGGGCCTGGGGGCCGAGGTCCAGGGTGGTGTCACTCATGACGATGGGGCGCCCTTCCGGTGTGAGTACGGGGTTCTTCAGCACTGTGGACTCCAGGTTCTTCAGCACTGTGGACTCCCCCGGCACCCGGAACTCATCGCCGCGCACGATCAGAGCTGGGCGAGCGCCTCCTTCACCGCGCTCAGGTCCGCGTCCGACGCGAGCCCCGCATGGTAGAGCCGCAGCTCGTTCGCGCCCAGGTCACGGGCGGCGCGGGCGTCCTCGGCGAGGGTGCCGGGGCTGCCGCCCATGCCGCGTACGACGGTGAGGTTCGCGGCGACGACGCCCTTGCCCTGCGCGGCGAACGGCCCGACGAGGTCCGCGCCGCCCGTGCAGGGCACGACGACGCCGTCCGCGACGGAGAGGATGTGCGCCGGGTCGACCCCGACGTTGGCGCCGCAGTGGTACGAGACGGGGTCGGCGTGGAGCAGGACCTGGAAGTCCGGCGGGGCCGCCTCCCGTACCGCGGCCACCGCGGCTTCCTGGAGGGAGCGGGCGGTCGCGTCCCGGTACGCGCGGGTGGCGGTGGCGGTTCCGGCGCCGAGGAGCTTCTCGACGGTGGGCCAGCCGTCGTCGGACGCCCGGCCGCGCCACAGGGGTTCCAGGGCGGTGCGGACGGCTGCCGCCAGCCCGGCCGCTTCGAGCCCGTGCCGGGCGTACCCCTCCTCGCAGGCCGGGCAGAAGCACAGGGACATCAGGTACTGCCCGGCCTCGCCGAGGCCGACACCGGCCGTCTTGTCGTGGGCGTGCAGATGGGCGAGGCCGTACCAGCCGAGGGACTCCAGCTCGGTGCCGCGGGCGCCGGGCCGGGTGGCGGCCTCGGCGGCGAGGGCGGTCAGGTAGGCGCGGGTGGCGGCCTGGGCGATGCACGGGGCCCAGGGGTAGCGGTCGCCGTAGGCGTTGCGGACGGAGGTGTGCGGGTGCTCGGCGCCGAGCCGGCTGTTGTGGGCGAGGACGACCCAGGTGTGGACGTCGAGCCCGGCGTCGGCGAGCGCGGCGGCGGCTTCCCCGTACGCGTCACCGGTGGCCCAGTCCCCGGCGGCGTAGGGCCTCAACTCCCGCCCGTGCCACCGCTGTTCGTCCGTCGGATACAGCACGGAGGCGTGTTCGGCGGTGACGATGCGGTGGCGCGGGTGGCGGGGGGTGAGGGCCCGGGTGGAGTGGTAGGCGGCGGCGAGGGTGACCTGCTGGACGCCGAGGCCGGCGATGCGGCGGGCGGCGTCCGGGTCGCCGTTGACGTCCCAGGGGTAGACGAACGCGGAGACCTTCACGCGTCGCCCCCCTCGGTGCTTTCGAGCAGCGCCTCGCCGCGCTCGATGAGCTCGGCGAGCTGCTTGACGTGCTCCCCGGCCGGCTCCTGGAGCGGCGGGCGGACCTCGCCGACGTCGAGCCCGCGCAGCCGCACACCCGCCTTGACCAGGGAGACCGCGTAGCCCTTGCCCTGGTTGCGGAGTTCGACGAGCGGCCGGTAGAAGCCGTCGAGGAGCTTGTGCACGGTCGCGTCGTCGCCGGTGTTCAGCGCCTTGTGGAACGCCTGCGCGATGTCGGGCGCGAAGCAGAAGACGGCGGAGGAGTAGAGGGTGATGCCGATGCCGCGGTAGGCGAGGCCGGTGAGTTCGGCGGTGGGCAGCCCGTTGAAGTAGAGGAAGTCCTCGCCGGGGGCCTCGGCGCGTACGGCGCTGACGATGCGCTGCATCAGGTCGAGGTCGCCGAGGCCGTCCTTCAGGCCGAGGATCTTGGGGTGGCGGGCGAACTCGACGACGGTCTCCGGGGTGAAGACGGCGTTGTCCCGCTGGTAGACGATGACGTCGAGGGAGGTCGCCTCCGCGAGCTGCGTGTAGTGGCGCAGGAGCCCCTCCTGCCCCGCCACGACGAGGTAGGGCGGCATCGCGAGGAGGCCGTCGGCGCCCGCCCGCTCGGCGAGCCGGGCGTACTGGACGGCGAGCGCGGTGCCGTAGCCGGCGCCCGCGACGACGGGCACCCGGCCCTCGGCCGCCTCGACGGCGGCGGCGACGCACGCCTCGAACTCCTCGGGGGCGAGCGCGTGGAACTCCCCGGTGCCGCAGCAGGCGAAGACGGCGGCGGCCCCGGCCTCGACGCCGCGCCGTACGTGGGCGCGGTAGGTGTCGAGGTCGACAGCGGCGCCGTCGCCGTCGGGCCCGTACGCGGTGACGGGGAAGAACAGCGGACCGCTGGGGACGCTGAGTCGGGCGGCGAGGGCGGCTGAGGTCACGGGCTCTCCCTGGACATGATCTTGATCACGTGCACGTTTATGATCCGCGTCTACATTTCTGAACGTGCTCACGGTAAGCCGCCCCGGAGGGGACGGTCAAGCACCTGAACTCGCCGCACGAGCACCACCCTTGACGGGCTCGGACGCCGCTCCATAACGTGACCCCCAGTGTGTCCACGCATGTGAATGCAGCTCGAAGACACGGAGATCACGCGCATGTCAGAGCCCTCGCCGTCCTCACCGCCCGCCGGACCCCGCACCATTCTCCTCACCGGCGCCGCCGGCGGGCTCGGCACGCTGATGCGGGAGCTGCTGCCCCCGCACGGCTACACGCTCCGGCTGCTCGACGTCCGGCCCATCGCGGACGCGCCGGACGCCATCGTCGCCGACCTGAACGACACGGAGGCGCTGCGCGAGGCGGTGCGCGGCGTCGACGGCGTGCTGCACCTGGCGGGCATCTCCCTCGAGTCCACCTTCGACAAGATCCTCGAGTCGAACATCAAGGGCACCCACCACCTCTACGAGGCCGTGCGCGCCGAGGCCGGGAGCCGCGGCGACGGCACCGCCCCCCGTGTCGTCTTCGCCTCCTCCAACCACGCGATCGGCTTCACCCCGCGCCCGCACACGGAGGAGGGCGCCCCGCTCGTCCCCGTCTCGACGCTCCGCCGCCCCGACACCTACTACGGCCTGTCCAAGTCGTTCGGCGAGGACCTGGCGCAGTTCTACTGGGACAAGTTCGGCGTGGAGACCGTCTCGGTCCGGATCGGCTCCTGCTTCAAGGAGCCCACCGACGTCCGCATGATGTCGGTGTGGATGAGCCCCGCGGACGGCGCCCGCCTCTTCTCCGCGGCCCTGACCGCCCCGGACGTCGGCCACACCGTCGTCTACGGCTCCTCCGCCAACACCCGCCTCTGGTGGGACCTCTCCAGCGCCCGCGCCCTCGGCTACGACCCGCAGGACGACTCCGAGGAGTACGCGGAGACCCTCCTCGCCGAGTTCGGTCCCCTGACGGACGACAACCCGGCCCATCGATACATGGGCGGCCGCTTCATCAACGACCCCCCGATCTGGCCACACTGAGCACCGCATTACGGACAGGCGCAAGGGCGGGCGGGCACCGAACGGGCCCGTCCGCCCCGCCGTTCGGGCATCCGGAGCGCCCGAACAGACACGCCGCACCGCTCCCGCGCAGGTCCACGGCGGGCGGCCCGTATTCCGAACGGGCCGATACGGGCAGCATCAAGTCCGCAACAGGCCTGGTAACCGCCGCCCCGCGCCGGTAGAACTTCCGGTGCGGGCTCTTCCGGGCCCGAACGGGCAACGGAGCTGCTGCCAAGGGAGGCGGGTCGGCATGAGCGCGGAGGAACGCCAGCGGGAGATCGTGCGCACCGCGCGCCGCACCGGGTCCGTCGACGTCACGGAACTCGCGATCGAGCTGGGTGTCGCCAAGGAGACCGTCCGCCGCGACCTGCGCGCCCTGGAGGACCACGGCCTGGTCCGGCGCACGCACGGCGGGGCGTATCCGGTGGAGAGCGCCGGGTTCGAGACGACACTCGCGTTCCGTACGACGATGCACGTGCCGGAGAAGCGGCGGATCGCGTCGGCCGCCGCCGATCTGCTCGGCGACGCCGAGACCGTCTTCATCGACGAGGGGTTCACCCCGCAGCTGATCGCCGAGGCGCTGCCCCGGGACCGGCCGCTGACCGTCGTCACCGCCTCGCTCGCCACCGCGGGCGCGCTCGCCGAGGCCGACAACACCACCGTGCTGCTGCTCGGCGGCCGGGTCCGCGCGGGCACGCTCGCCACCGTCGACCACTGGACGACGAAGATGCTGGCCGGGTTCGTCCTCGACCTCGCCTACATCGGCGCCAACGGCATCTCCCGGGACCACGGCCTCACCACCCCGGACCCGGCCGTCAGCGAGGTGAAGGCGCAGGCGATCAGGGCCGCCCGGCGCACCGTCTTCACGGGCGTGCACACCAAGTTCGGGGCGGTCAGCTTCTGCCGCTTCGCGCCGGTCGGCGCCCTTGAGGCGATCGTCACGGGCAGCCAGCTGCCCACGTCCGAAGCCCACCGCTACTCCCTGATGGGCCCGCAGGTCATCCGCGTCTGACCCCCGTCACGGACGGACCGGCGGAGAACGAACAGGAACAAGCAGAAGAACACCGCACCCCCACTCGGGCACCCCCCTGCCCGCGCATCTTCCCCTTCATCCCCATACGCCCCATAAGTCCAGGAGCAACCATGCGAACCCACAGCCGACGGAGGCCGCCGGGCGCCCTGCTCGCCACAGCCGCCGCAGGGACGCTGCTCATCCCCCTCCTGTCCGGCTGCTGGGCCGGCGCCGGCGGGCTCGGTACGGGCGGCGACGCCATCAACGTACTGATGGTGAACAACCCGCAGATGACCCAGTTGCAGAAGCTGACCTCCCGCTACTTCACCCGGGAGACCGGAATCAAGGTCAACTTCACCGTGCTGCCCGAGAACGACGTCCGCGACAAGATCAGCCAGGACTTCGCCAACCAGGCGGGCCAGTACGACGTGGCGACGCTCAGCAACTACGAGATCCCCATATACGCGCGCAACGGCTGGCTGCACGACCTCGACCCGTACGTGCAGAAGGACTCCGGCTTCGACCAGCAGGACATCCTCAAGCCGATGCGCGAGTCGCTCACCGGCGACGACGGCAAGCTCTACGGCGAGCCCTTCTACGGCGAGTCGTCCTTCCTCATGTACCGCAAGGACGTCTTCGCCAAGAAGGGGCTGAAGATGCCCGACCGCCCGACCTGGCAGCAGGTCGCCGACCTCGCGGCGAAGGCCGACGGCGCGCAGTCCGGCATGAAGGGCATCTGCCTGCGCGGCCTGCCCGGCTGGGGCGAGCTGATGGCGCCGCTGACGACCGTCGTGAACACCTTCGGCGGCACCTGGTTCGACAAGGACTGGACCGCGCGCCTGGACGACAAGGGCTTCAAGGACGCCACCAAGTTCTACGTGGACCTCGTGCGCGAGCACGGTGAGTCGGGCGCCGCCCAGGCCGGGTTCGCCGAGTGCCTCAACAACCTCACCCAGTCCAAGACCGCCATGTGGTACGACGCGACCTCCGCCGCGGGCTCGCTCGAATCCGCGAACTCCCCGGTCAAGGGCAAGATCGGGTACGTGCCCGCGCCCGTCGTGAAGACGGAGGGCAGCGGCTGGCTCTACACCTGGGCGTGGGGCCTGCAGAAGGCGTCCCACAACCCCGACAACGCCTGGAAGTTCATCTCCTGGGCCTCCGGCAAGGAGTACGAGAAGCTCGTCGGCGAGAAGGTCGGCTGGTCCGACGTCCCGGCCGGCAAGCGCGCCTCCACGTACGAGATCCCCGAGTACCGGCGTGAGGCCGCCGCCTTCGTCGACGTGACCCGCACCGCCATCGAGGGCGCCCGGCCGCGCGACCCGGGCGTGCAGAAGCGGCCCGCGCCCGGCATCCAGTTCGTCGGCATCCCCGAGTTCACCGACCTCGGCACCAAGGTCTCGCAGGAGATCAGCGCGGCCATCGCCGGACGTCAGTCCGTCGACTCGGCCCTGAACAAGTCCCAAGAACTCGCCGCCGACATCGCGAAGGAGTACGAGGGCCGATGACCAGCACATCGACGACCCCGCCGGTGCCCGCGGCGCCCGCCGCCCGGCCCGACGCGCCCGGCGCCCGGCCCGACGCGCCCAACCGGCTCCGCGCCTGGGCCACCCGCGCGCCCCTGCTTCCCGCCCTGATCTTCATGATCGTCGTCACCCAGCTGCCGTTCGTGGCCACGCTGGTGATCTCCCTCTTCGACTGGAACGCGCTCTACCCGGACGCCCGCCACTTCACCTGGTTCGGCAACTACTCGGAGGTCCTCTCCGACCCCGACCTGCGTAAATCGGTCCTGACGACGATCGTCCTGACCGTCACCGTCGTCATCGTCAGCCTCGTCGTCGGGCTCGGTCTCGCGCTGCTCCTGGACCGCAAGTTCCGCGGGCGCGGCATCGTCCGGACGCTGCTCATCGCACCGTTCCTCGTCGTGCCCGTGGCGGCCGCGCTGCTCTGGAAGCACGTGCTCTACAACCCCGAGTACGGCCTCTTCAACGGCCTGCTGCACTACGTCGGCGGGCCCCAGCCGGACTGGATCTCCAACACCCCGCTGATGGCGGTGGAGATGGCGCTGATCTGGCAGTGGACCCCGTTCATGATGCTGATCCTGCTCGCGGGCCTGCAGTCGCGCTCCGCCGAACAGATCGAAGCCGCCCGGATGGACGGTGCGAGCCCCTGGCAGATCTTCCGCCACCTCACCCTGCCGCACCTGCGTCGCTACCTGGAGCTCGGCGCCCTGCTCGGTTCGATCTACATCGTGCAGAACTTCGACGCCGTCTTCACGCTCACCTCCGGCGGCCTGGGCACGGCCAACCTGCCCTACACCGTCTACCAGAGCTTCTACCAGGCCCACGAGAACGGCCTCGCCTCGGCCGCGGGCGTCCTGGTCGTCATCGGTTCGATCATCATCGCGACGTTCGCGCTCCGCGTCGTGTCGTCCCTGTTCCGCGAGGAGGTGTCACGCGGATGACCTCCACCGGCATCAGCGACAGCCCGCGCCCCACCAAGGGCTTCTTCAAGAGCAAGGGCCTCGGTCTCGCCGCCTGGCTGCTCGGCATCGTCTTCTTCCTGCCCATCGCGTGGATGGTGCTCACCTCCTTCCACTCGGAGGAGGACGCGGCGACCAACCCGCCGTCCTTCGCGGCATCGCTCACCCTCGACGGCTACCGCGAGTTCTTCGGCTCGGGCGGCGGCGCGAGCCCCTGGCCCGCGCTGATCAACTCGACGGTCGCCTCGCTCGCCTCGACGCTCTTCGTCCTGGTCCTGGCCCTGCCGGCGGCGTACGCGCTGTCGATCCGGCCGGTGAAGAAGTGGACCGACGTGCTCTTCTTCTTCCTCTCCACGAAGATGCTGCCCGTCGTCGCGGGGCTGCTCCCGCTCTACCTCTTCGCGAAGAACACCGACTTCCTCGACAACATCTGGCTGCTCGTCATCCTCTACACCTCGATGAACCTGCCGATCGCGGTGTGGATGATGCACTCGTTCCTCGCGGAGGTGCCGGTCGCGGTCATCGAGGCCGCGCAGATCGACGGCGCGCGGCTGCCCACCGTCCTGACCCGGGTGGTGGCCCCGATCGCGCTGCCCGGCATCGCGGCGACCGCGCTGATCTGCTTCATCTTCAGCTGGAACGAACTGCTCTTCGCACGGGTGCTGACCGGCGTCGTCGCCGAGACCGCCCCCGTCTTCCTGACCGGCTTCATCACGAGCCAGGGCCTGTTCCTGGCGAAGGTGTGCGCCGCGTCGCTCGTCATCTCCCTGCCGGTGCTCGCCGCGGGGTTCGCCGCCCAGGACAAGCTGGTCCAGGGCCTGTCGTTGGGAGCTGTGAAATGAAGGCCGCGATCGTCGAGTCCGTCGGCAAGGTCGTCGTCGGCGAGGTGCCCGACCCCACACCGGGGCCCCGGGACGTCGTCGTGGAGGTGGCGGCCTGCGGCCTCTGCGGGACCGATCTGCACATCCGCCAGGGCGAGTTCGCCCCGACCCTTCCGGTCGTGCCGGGCCACGAGTTCGCGGGCACGGTGGCCGAGGTCGGCAGCGCCGTCACCGAGGTGCGGGTCGGCGACCGGGTCGCGGTCGACCCGTCGCTGCACTGCCACGAGTGCCGCTTCTGCCGCGCCGGACGCGGCAACCTCTGTGAGCGCTGGGCCGCCATCGGCGTCACCACGGCGGGCGGCGCCGCCCAGTACGCCCTGGCCCCCGTCGCCAACTGCGTCCGCCTCCCCGACCACGTACGCACCCAGGACGCGGCCCTCATCGAACCGCTGTCCTGCGCGGTGCGAGGCTACGACGTGCTCCAGTCCCGGCTCGCCTCGCACGTCCTGATCTACGGGTCCGGGACCATGGGGCTGATGATGCTGGAGCTGGCCAAGCGGACCGGCGCCGCCACCGTCGACGTGGTCGACCTGAACCCGGAGCGGCTCGCCACCGCCAAGCAGCTCGGCGTCTCGGCCTCCGCCGCCAACCCCGACGAGCTGGACCGGCCCGAGGGCTGGGACGTGGTCATCGACGCGACGGGCAACGCGGCGGCGATCCAGGACGGCCTCGGCCGCGTCGCCAAGGCGGGCACGTTCCTCCAGTTCGGCGTCGCCGACTACGCGACCCGGGTGGAGATCGACCCGTACCGGATCTACAACCAGGAGATCACCATCACCGGCTCGATGGCCGTCCTGCACAGCTACGAGCGGGCCGCCGAGCTGTTCGCGGGCGGGGTCCTCGACCCGGAGGTCTTCATCAGCGACCGGCTGCCGCTCGACCAGTACCCGCAGGCGCTCGACCAGTTCGCGTCCGGCGTCGGCCGCAAGATCGTCGTCGTCCCGTAAACGAGTGGTGCCCTCGGCGCGGTCGGGACTACCTTCCGACCGTGCCGAGACCTCACGGATTCACCTACACCGAACGCGCCGACGGCAGCGTCACGATCACCCACTCAGGGCGCGACGCGGGCGTGCTGCGCGGCGCGCGGGCGGAACAATTCCTGGCCGAAGTGGTCGCGGGCGACGACCAGTTGGTCATGGCCCGCTGGACCGGGAACTACCGCAGGGGGAACGAGCGGCAGGCCCGCTCCCACCCGCGCAACCAGCGGTAGGGCCTGGACCTCAGAGCGCCTGGGCCGCCGGCTTCACCATGCCGCGCACCGTGCGCGACTTCACGAAGTCGCCCATCGCCGTCATCTCCCACTCGCCGGAGAACTGGCGGATCAGCTTCGCCATCATCACGCCGGTCTGCGCCTCCGCGCTCGTCAGGTCGAAGCGGACCAGCTCCTCGCCGGTCGCCGCGTCGAGCAGACGGCAGTACGCCTTGGCGACCTCGGTGAACTTCTGGCCCGAGAACGAGTTCACCGTGAAGACCAGGCCCGTGACCTCCTGCGGAAGGCGGCCGAGGTCGACGACGATCACTTCGTCGTCACCCGCGCCCTCGCCCGTGAGGTTGTCGCCGGAGTGCTTGATCGCGCCGTTCACGATCGACAGCTTGCCGAAGTAGCAGCTGTCGATGTGGTTGCGCTGCGGCCCGTACGCGATCACCGACGCGTCCAGGTCGATGTCCTTGCCGCGGAACGCGGGCTCCCAGCCGAGACCCATCTTGACCTGGCTGAGGAGCGGCTTGCCGCCCTTGACCAGGGACACCGTCTGGTTCTTCTGGAGGGAGACACGGCCCTTGTCGAGGTTGATCTTCCCGGAGCCGGGCGCGGGCGCGGCCGGAGCTGCCGGGGCCGCGGCGGGCGGCGGGGGCGGCGCGATGCGCGGGTCGACCGGCGGGGTGGTCGGCGCGGGCATGGCGGCGGCCGGGCTTGCGGCGGGGGCCGCGACGGGCGGGGCGGCGGGCGCTGCGGGCTGGGCGGCGGGCGCGGCGGGCGCCGCCGGTTCCTCGACCGAGACGCCGAAGTCGGTGGCGATCCCCGCGAGCCCGTCGGCGTAGCCCTGGCCGACCGCGCGGGCCTTCCACGCCCCGTTGCGCAGATAGACCTCCATGACGACGAGGGCCGTCTCCGTGCCGAGCTGCGGCGGCGTGAACGTGGCGAGGACCGAGCCGTCGTCCGCGCTGCGGATCGTGGCGGTCGGCTCGATGCCCTGGAAGGTCTGGCCCGCGGCGTCGGGGCTCGCGGTGACGACGATCTTCTCGATGCCCGGCGGCACCGCGGTGGTGTCCACGGTGATCGAGTCGGGGCTCGTGCCGCCGCCCGAGGTGTAGGTGACGCCGGGGCCCGAGGGCTGGTTGTAGAAGATGAAGTCGTCGTCCGAGCGCACCTTGCCGTCGGCGGTGAGCAGCAGGCCCGACACGTCGAGCCGCACGGGGGCCGAGACGTCCACCGCCACACGCTGCGCCGTGAGCGGGATGTTCGAACCAGGGGTCATTGCTGTCATGCCGGGGATAACGAGCGACTCCGCTTTACCGTTCCCTTACCGAAGGCCTTTTTGGCCGCCGCCTCCCCCGTACGGACGACACGGCACGGGCCCTGTCGCGGAAGCCGTGGATCGGCCGCGCGCAGTGCGAGAGTTCCGGGCGTGAATCTGCGCAAAAACTCATCAAACGAACAACACGGACACCTGTCGGACGATCCCACGGCCGCCGAGGGAGTCGCCGACGCGGGCGACCTCGGTTACAGCAAGGCCCTGAAATCCCGGCACATCAGCATGATCGCCATTGGCGGCGCGATCGGCACGGGGCTCTTCCTCGGCGCGGGCGGCAACCTCGCCAAGGCGGGCCCCGCGCTGGCCTTCGCGTACGCGGTGAGCGGTGTGTTCGCGTTCTTCGTCGTCCGGGCGCTCGGCGAGATGGTCGTGCACCGGCCGTCCTCGGGCTCGTTCGTGAGCTACGCGCGCGAGTTCCTGGGCGAGCAGGGCGCGTACGTCGCGGGCTGGATGTACGTCCTGAACTGGTCGACCACCGGCATGGCCGACATCACCGCGATCGCGCTCTACGTGCACTACTGGTCGATGTTCACCTCCGTGCCGCAGTGGGTGCTCGCGGCGATCGCCCTCGCCATCGTGCTCACGGTGAACCTGATCTCGGTCAAGAGCTTCGGCGAGATGGAGTTCTGGTTCGCCATCGTCAAGGTCGCCGCGATCGTGGTGTTCCTGCTGATCGGCGTCTTCTTCCTGGCCTCGCGCCAGGAGATCGAGAACCATGCGGCGGGGCTCTCGCTGATCAGTGACAACGGCGGCTGGTTCCCGATGGGCGTGCTGCCGGTCGTCCTCATCACGCAGACGGTGATCTTCGCGTACTCGGCGGTCGAGATGGTCGGCGTGACGGCGGGCGAGACCGCAGACCCGGAGACGGTGGTGCCCAAGGCGGTGAACTCGATCATGTGGCGCGTGGCCATCTTCTACGTCGGCTCCGTCGTGATGCTGACGCTGCTGCTGCCGTGGACGGCGTACGCGGCGGGCGAGAGCCCCTTCGTGACGGTCCTGTCGAAGATCGGGGTCCCGGCGGCGGGCGGCATCATGAACCTGGTCGTGCTGACGGCCGCGATGTCGTCCCTGAACTCCGGGCTCTACACGACGGGGCGCATCCTGCGCTCCATGGCGATGGCCGGTTCCGCGCCGTCCTTCACCGCGCGGATGAGCCGCAGCCACGTCCCGTACGCGGGCATCCTGCTGACCTCGACGGTGGCCCTGTTCGGCGTCGCGCTCAACGCATGGCTGCCCGAAGACGCGTTCGGGATCGTCACCAATGTGGCCTCGCTCGGCGTCATCTCCACCTGGTGCATGATCATGCTCTGCCATCTGGTGTTCGTGCGCCGCGCCAAGCAGGGGCTCGTGCGGCGGCCCGCGTTCCGGCTGTGGGGCTCGCCGTGGATCGAACTGGCGACGATCGCGTTCCTGCTCGCGGTGCTCGTGATGATGTGGTTCGACACGGACGGGCCGGGGCGCGACACCGTCCTGCTGCTCGTCCCCGTCGCGCTCGCCCTGGTGGCGGGCTGGTTCGCGGTACGGCGCAGGGTCCACCGGATCGCCGCCGAGCGGGAGGCGCCCCCGGTGGACCCCATGGGCTGAGAGCCCCGTCCCCGGATCAGCGCTGACGCTTCCAGGGGCCGGTGATCGCCAGCATGATGCCCGGCGTCTGGATGTTGGCGTACAGGGTGCGCCCGTCGGGCGAGAACGTGACGCCGGTGAACTCGCTGTACTCCGGGTCCTCGGCGGTGCCGATGTTCAGCTCGTTGCGCGCGATCGGGTAGGTGTTGCCGCGCTCGGTCGCGCCGAACAGGTGCTGGACGCCCTCGCCGTCCTCGGCGATGACCAGACCGCCGTACGGGGAGACGGTGATGTTGTCCGGGCCGTCGAAGGCGCCGTCGACGGACGGGTCGGGGTTGACCCCGAGCAGCACCTTGAGGGTCAGCGTGCGGCGCTTCGGGTCGTAGAACCAGACCTGGCCGTCGTGCGCGACCGGGCTCTCGGAGCGGGCGAAGGAGGAGACGACGTAGGCGCCGCCGTCCGCCCACCACATGCCCTCCAGCTTGCGGGCGCGGGTGATCTCGCCGTCCTTGAACTGCTTGCGGGTGGAGACCGTCTTGGCGTCGCGGTCGGGGACGTCCACCCAGTCGACGCCGTAGACCGTGCCGGTCTTCGTGGCGCGGGACAGGTCGTCGACGAACCGGCCGCCCGAGTCGAAGCACTTGAACGCCTGGAGGACACCCGCGTCGTCGGCGAGCGTACGGAGCTTGCCGCGGCCGTGGTGGAAGCCGTGCGGCGGCACCCACCGGTAGAGCAGGCCGTTGGGGCCGGAGGCGTCCTCGGTGAGGTACGCGTGGCCGCGCTTGGGGTCGATGACGACCGCCTCGTGCGCGTACCGGCCAAGGGCCTTGATCGGCTTCGGGGAGCGGTTGGCGCGGCGGTCGGCGGGGTCGACCTCGAAGACGTAGCCGTGGTCCTTGGTGAAGCCGTTCTTTCCGGCTTTGTCCTCGGTCTCCTCGCAGGTCAGCCAGGTGTTCCAGGGGGTGGAGCCGCCCGCGCAGTTGGTGGCGGTGCCCGCTATGCCGACCCACTCGGCGACCTCGCCGCCGCGGCGCACCTCGACGACCGTGCAGCCGCCGGCCGCCATCGGGTCGTAGACCAGGCCCTCGGTCAGCGGCACCGGGTGCGGCCAGTCGGCGCGGGCGCCCGCCAGCTCGTGGTTGTTGACGAGGAGGGTGGCGCCGCGCGGGCCCTCGAAGGTGGCCGTGCCGTCGTGGTTGGAGGGCGTGAACTCGCCGGACTCCAGCTTCGTCTTCCCGCAGTAGGTGACGATCTTGTACGAGAACCCGGCGGGCAGCGCGAGGATGCCCTTCGGGTCGGAGCGCAGCGGACCGTACCCGGCGCCGTGGTGGCCGTGCTCGTGGCCGTGGTCGTGCCCGTGTCCCTTGCCGGCGAGAGCGGTGTCGTCGAAGTCGTCCGTGGCGGCGAGCGCGCCCGGCGCCGTGGCCAGGGCGCCGACGGACCCGGCCAGGGCGACACCCGCGCCGGTGGCGGCGGAGCGTACGGCGAAGTCCCTGCGAGAGAGTGACATGGTGGCTGTCTCCTGCTGACGGTGAACGGGGGCGGGGCCGGGTGGGGTCACGGACCCTGTTTCCGGCCACACGTTCCCGCCCGCGCCTGAACAGCGGTTGAACGCGGCCCTACGTCCAGGGGCCCGCTTCGCCGACTTCCGTGAACGTCCGGGGCTCCGGCGGGCGTACGCGCATGGTCGGAAGAATCTTCGTAAAGAAGGTCAACAGGCGCACCGCGGGAGGGAAGTGAAGAATTCACGCGGAACGCCTTGACCCCCTTCCCGGACGGCAATAGACAAGCCCTACCTGCATCACCGCAGCACCGCATCACCCGTCTAGGGGGTGGCGAGCCCAGTGGACGCACGCCAGGCACGCGACCTCCATGCCGACCGGCTGCTGCGGCTGGCCAATGTCAACGGAGTCGCCACCGGGAAGGACGAGCACTCGGGCGCGGACGTCATCGTCGTCTTCGTCGTCCGGAAAGTGCCCCGCGACCGGCTCCGTGCGCACGACGTGATCCCCGACGAGCTCGAAGGCGTGCCGGTCCGCGTGCTCGCGGTCGGCGGCCTCGACGCCCAGGACGCAGCGGGCGGCGAGCCGTAGGGACCACGTACTCAGGCGAAAGTCAGGGGAAGAGGTGGTCTGGCGTGAACCAGCCCGAATTGATGCGAGGACCCGCCGGCGGTCAGCTCAGCGACAGCTCCCGCCAGCAGGCGACCAGTGACTTCCTGCGGCGCGAGGGGCCGCTCGCCAACGTCGTCGGCTTCGGTCACGGCGTGAAATGGATCGACGGGCAGCCGACGGGCGAACCCGCCGTCCTCGTCTTCGTCACCCAGAAGGTGCCCGAATCGCTGCTGCCCGAACGCGATGTGATCCCGCGCCAGATGGACGACGGCACGCCCACCGACATCGTGGCCGTCGGCCAGATCTCCGCCCAGCGGCGCCAGTCGAGGCCGTCGGGCGCACGCTCCGAGGAGGGCATCACCTACGGGCCCGACGGCGGCGTCTCCCAGCAGTACGGCCAGTACGGCCATGCGCTGCGCGAGGAGTACGGCTCCATGGCGACGTTCGAGCCGCAGCTCCTCGTCCGCCGCATGAGGCCCGCCCCCTCCGGATTCTCCGTCGGCAACGTGGCCGTCACCGCCGGCACCCTCGGCAGCGTCGTCTACGACTTCCTGCCGGGCGCCACCGTCGACCCGCCCGGCGCCGGGCTCGGCACCCCGTCCAAGTTCTACATCCTGTCCAACAACCACGTCCTCGCCGACTCCAACAGGGCCCAGCTCGGCAGCGCCATCGTGCAGCCCGGCACCTTCGACGGCGGCACGAACCCCGCCGACCGGATCGCGACCCTGTCCCGGTTCATCACCATCCAGTTCGCCCCCCAGACCCCGCTCGACCAGCAGAACAACGTGGTCGACTGCGCGCTCGGCGAGGTCCAGTTCCAGGACGCGACCCGCGAGCAGTACTTCAGCGGGGCGCCGCGCGCCTGGCGCCGCAAGGCGAACGTCGCGGTCGGCGACCTCGTCAAGAAGTCCGGCCGCACGACGAACATCTCCTTCGGCCGCATCATCGCGACCGACGCGACGGTCGACGTCAACTACGGCACGGCCGGCACCGCCCGGTTCAAGGACCAGATCATGACCACCAACATGTCGGCGGGCGGCGACTCGGGCTCCCTCGTGACCTCCCACGACAACGTGGCGGTCGGCCTCCTGTACGCCGGATCGTCGCAGGTCACCATCCTGAACCACATCGAGACCGTACGCGCGCTGCTGCGCGTCGAGGTCGCCGAACTGCTCGCCTGAACACCCACACCCGAAGGGAGGCCGGTCCATGACCACTCAGGCACGCAAGCAGAAGGGCCAGACCCGCGGCGAGCACCGCTTCCACAATCCGCAGGGCGCGGAGGTCAAGACGCGCGACGAGGCGTTCGCCGCGCAGCAGGACGTGTCCGCGGAGGCCGTGTCGGTCGACTGCAAGCTGGAGCTCAACAACGGCGCGGTCACCTTCGCCATCACCGCGAAGATCAACCCCAACACGCACCCCTACGTGGTGACCGGCGGCCAGATCACGTCCGGCATCTGCGGGGCCCCGTGGGACATCACCGGTGGCTTCATCGGTGACACGCTCCGGCTCGACGCGAAGCGGGCGGGGCAAGGGTCGTGCGCCAACACGATCACCGTGGTCGGCGAATACCAGAACCCTCCGGCGTACCGGGGGACCTACGGCTTCGACGGAGCGACGTCGAGCTTCAAGCACACGACGCGCTATCTCTGCTAGCGGGTGTCGGGCGGGGTCGGTGAGGGCCCGCGCAGGCCCTCACCGACCCCGCCAGGGGCGCGGGGAACTGCGCGACCAGCCACGTACGAGCCGCAGGCGCCGTGAAGCCTCGCGAGGCAGACACGTCCGCGCGCCGGTGGGGGCTGAGCGCGCAGTTCCCCGCGCCCCTGAAAGGCGCACTCCGTGCGCCCCAGGGGCGGGGCCGGGGCAGCCCGAGGGAGCGGGGCTGTACACAAGGCCCGTTAACCGGCGGACGCCGACCTCGCCTTGAAGGCGGCCTTCCGCGCTTCCTTCGCCACCTTCTTGTCCGGGTGGAGGCGCCCCATCGCCTCCAGGACGTCCGCCGTGGCGGGGTGATCGACGCGCCAGGCCGTCGAGAAGAAGCCGCTGTGCTGCGCGGCGAGCCCCTCGACCAGGGACTGGAGTTCGTCGGAGTTGCCCTCCAGGGAGAGCTGCGCGGCGATCGTGTCGATGGTCAGCCAGAAGATGAGCGCCTCGGAGGGCGGGGGCACGTCCGTCGCACCGTGCTCGGCGAGCCACACCCGGGCGAGACCGCCGAGCTCCGCGTCGTCGAGGACGTCACGGAGCGCGGGCTCGGCCTCGGCGCCGACCAGGGACAGCGCCTGCTGGCAACGGAGCCGGCGCAGGGGCGCCCCCTGGTCCGCGCCCCGCGCCGCCGCGAGCAACTCCCGCGCCGCGCCCAGCGGTTCGCGCCGGGCGAGCCACTGCTCGATCTCGGCCTGCGCGGCGGCCTGCGGGAAGGACGACGTGCTGTCGAGGAGCGTGTCCGCCCCCTTGTCCACGAGGTCTCCGACCGCGGGCGCCTCGATACCCGCCTCCAGCATCCGGGAGCGGATCCCGTACAGGCCGAGCGGGGTGAGCCGCACCATGCCGTACCGGGCGACGTCCGCCTCGTCCACCGGCTCGGCGACGGGCTCGTCCGCGTCGACCTCGGCCATCAGCGCCTCGTCGACCGGCTGGAACTCCACGAGCCCGACCGGTTCGAGCAGCCGGAACTGGTCGTCGAGGCGCATCATCGCGTCCGACACCTGCTCCAGGACGTCGTCGGTGGGCTCCCCCATGTCGTCGGGGACGATCATCGACGCGGCGAGCGCGGGCAGCGGCACGGGCCCGTCCCCCGCGCCCTCGGAGACGGTCAGCAGGTACAGATTGCCGAGCACGCCCTCCAGGAACTCGGACTCCGCCTCGGGGTCCCAGTCGAGCTGCGAGAAGTCGATCTCGCCGCCGCCCTCCTCCAGGGCGCCCATGATGTCGTCGAGGTCGGGCACGCTGGCGTCGGCGAGCACCGTGTCGAGCGCCGCGAGCCACAGCGCGAGCACGTCGGAGGGCCCGCCGGAGGTGAGCGTCGTCAGCTCCTCGCCGGCGGTGACGGTGCCCTCCTCCTCGTCGACGACCTCGACGAGCCCGGTGTCGACGGCGGTGTTCCACGCCTCGCTCGCGTAGGCGAGCCCCTCCTCGTCCTCGCCGAGGCCCAGCTCGGCCGCGGCGGCGGGCAACTGCTCCTCGACGAGTTCGCCGCCCGCGCCGACGCGGGTTCCGGGCCCGGCCCAGCGGGCGAGCCGCACGGCGCGGGAGAGCAGGGGCGTGGCGAGGGCGTCCCGCGCCAGCTCCGCTTCGGCGGGCAGCCGGACCGGCGGCAGGGGGGAGCTGTCTGACATCGGCTGGTTCTCCTTGGAGGCGTACGGTGCGACCGCTCAGCCTAGACGGATTTGACCCTTTGCTGTCGGGTTCATGGACTCGTCGCATTCCGGCCGCCCCGTATCCATCCGCGAAACCTTGACAACTCCCCGTCACAGGCCAGAGATTGACGCGCGTAGAAACGCTGCCTCCGGCCACCGCCCGGCAGCCACCCTCGTCCCGGCGCTCGCCACCCGCACGTCCCCGGAGGGATCCCCTTGCCGAGCAAGACCGCTCATCCTCTGCTCTCTGTCTTCTCCCGCTCCCGGCTCGCCGCCCTCGCCGTGACGACCGCCTGCTGCGCGTCGTACGCCGTGGTCACGGCGGGCCCGGCGGACGCGGCCACGGTCGCCGCCATCCATGACATCCAGGGCTCGACCCGGATATCCCCGCTCGCCGGTCAGCAGGTCACGGGTGTGACCGGCGTGGTGACCGGGGTCAGAACGTACGGCTCCCGCGGCTTCTGGTTCCAGGACACGAAGCCCGACGCCGACCCGGCCACCAGCGAGGGCGTCTTCGTCTTCACCAGCTCCGCGCCGACGGTGCGGACGGGCGACGCGGTGACCGTCTCGGGCACGGTGACCGAGTACGTGCCCGGCGGCACCTCGTCCGGCAACCAGTCGCTCACCGAGATCACCAAGCCGACGGTGACGGTGGACTCGTCCGGCAACGCGGTGCCCGTGACGACGATCAGCGCCAAGTCGGTCCCGGCCGCGTACACCCCGGCGGGCGACCCGGCGGCGAACGGTTCGATCAACGGCCTGACGCTGCGCCCGGACAAGTACGCCCTGGACTACTACGAGTCCCTCGAGGGCCAGAACGTCCGGATCGGCTCCTCCCGCGTCGTCACCGCCTCGGACGCGTACGCCGAGCTGTGGGTCACGGTGAAGCCGCACGAGAACACGACCGAGCGCGGCGGCGCCCGCTACGGCTCGTACACCTCGCAGAACACCGGCCGCCTCCAGATCCAGTCGCTCGGCGCGGTCGCCGACTTCCCCGTGGCGGACGTCGGCGACGTCCTGTCCGGCACCACCGAGGGCCCGCTCGACTTCAGCCAGTACGGCGGATACACGCTGGTCGCGCGCGAGATCGGCGCGCTGAGGCAGGGTGGTCTCCAGCGCGAGACGACCCGGGCCCAGGCGAAGAACGAGCTGGCCGTGGCCACGTACAACGTCGAGAACCTCGACCCGGCCGACGCCACCTTCGAGGAGCACGCGGCGGCCATCGTCACGCACCTGAAGTCGCCGGACATCGTGTCCCTTGAGGAGATCCAGGACAACAACGGCGCGAAGGACGACGGCACGGTCGCCGCCGACGTGACGGTGAACAAGCTGATCGACGCGATCGTCGCGGCGGGCGGCCCCCGCTACGACTGGCGTTCGATCGACCCGGTCGACAAGGCCGACGGCGGCGAGCCCGGCGGCAACATCCGCCAGGTCTTCCTCTTCAACCCGGAGCGGGTGTCCTTCACGGACCGCGCGGGCGGCGACGCCACCACGCCCGTCGGCGTCGTCCGCAGCCACGGCAAGGCCGCGCTCACCGTGTCCCCCGGCCGGATCGACCCGGCGAACGAGGCGTGGAAGAACAGCCGCAAGCCGCTCGCCGGCGAGTTCACCTTCCGCGGCAAGCCGGTCGTCGTCATCGCCAACCACTTCGCGTCGAAGGGCGGCGACCAGCCCCTGACCGCGCAGTTCCAGCCGCCGGCGCGCAGCTCGGAGACGCAGCGCCACGCGCAGGCGGACTCCGTGAACGCGTTCGTGAAGGACGTCCTCAAGGTCCAGCGCGACGCCGACGTCATCGCGCTCGGCGACATCAACGACTTCGAGTTCTCCGGCACGGCGCAGCGCCTGGAGGACGGCGGCGCGCTCTGGTCGGCGATCAAGTCGCTGCCGCGCGACGAGCGGTACACGTACGACTACCAGGGCAACAGCCAGGTCCTCGACCAGATCCTGGTCAGCCCGTCGATCCGGAAGAAGGGCGCCTTCCGCTACGACAGCGTGCACATCAACAGCGAGTTCCACGACCAGATCAGCGACCACGACCCGCAGGTCCTGCGCGTCCGCCCCTAGTCGTCCGCCCGTACCGGCCCGTCTCCGCCGCCTCCCGCGCGGCCGAGGCGGGCCAGCTGTCCCTGGAACCAGTCGAGCCGGGCCTGCAACAGGGCGGCCTCGGCGGCGAGTTCCGGCACCCCGGCCGTCGAGGTGCTCACGGTCTCGGTGCCGGGCGCGGCACCCACGGCGAGCCCGTCCCCGCCGAGCCGCGCGAACGCGTCGAGGGTCCAGCGCTGCCGCCCGCCCACACATCCGGCGCAGGCCGCTTCCAGGACCCGCCGCCCGTCCCGCCCCCACCCGGCGTCGGCGAGCACGGACGCGGTGACGTCGCACGGGCACGGCCCGACGGTGGCGGCCCGCACCCGCTGGCGCGCGTACCGGAAGCCGCGCTCGAAGCGGATGTAGGCCCCGAGCACGGAGACCTCCAGGAGAACGGCCCTCCGGTGCTCGGCGTGGACCAGCAGCCCTTCGGCGACGCGGCGTTCGTGCAGGCAGTGGAAGCCGCAGTCGCAGCGCCGGTGCGGGGCGCGGTGCCGCCGCCCGTAGACGCAGCGCGCCTCGTCGAGCACACGGTAGGGCGCCGCCGCGCCGAGGGAGACCCCGAGGAATCCGGCGCGCCCGCCGTCCGCGTCGAGCACAGGGTGCGCGATCTTGTATCCGGTGGGCGGCTCCGCAGGGCGTTCCTCGGGGAGCCGCGCCCTCATCGGACGCCCGGGGCCTCGACGGGTTCCGGCAGGGGTTCGACGACGACGGCCGCGTCCTCCGGCTCCCGCTCCGCACGAGCGGTTTCCGCCTCCCGCGGGGCTTCTTCGGCGATCCCGGTGGCGAGTGCTTTACCGAGCCTCATGCTGCCTCCCCTGTAGGGCCACGGGCTCATGGTGGCGCACGGAGGATCACCGAGAAAGGCCGGAATGAGCCGTTCGCCCCGCCCACTCTTCAGCACTGCTCCGCTCGTCCTCGTAGCGGATTTAAGTGGAGCTTCATGATGGGCACGCCCGACACTGCCCCCATGAGCGACACGAACACCACCGCGCCCTTCGGCCGCGCCCTGTGCGCCATGGTCACGCCCTTCACCGACGCGGGCGACGCCCTCGACCTGGACGCCGCGCAGAAGCTCGCCGACCGCCTGGTCACCGGGGGCTGCGAGGGCCTCGTCCTGTCCGGCACGAGCGGCGAGTCCCCGACCACGACGGACGCCGAGAAGGCGGACCTGGTGCGGGCGGTGCGCGAGGCGGTCGACGGCCGCGCGAGCATCGTCGCGGGCGTGAGCACGGCCGACACCCGCCACACCCTGCGCCTGGCCGACCAGGCCCAACGGGCGGGCGCCGACGGCCTGTTGGCGACGCCCCCGTACTACAGCCGTCCGCCGCAGGCCGCCGTCGAGGCCCACTTCCGCGCGCTCGCGGACGCGACGGATCTCCCCGTCATGCTGTACGACATCCCGGCCCGCACCGGCACCCGGATCGAGCCGGACACCCTCCTGCGCCTCGCGGAGCACCCCCGCGTCGTCGCCGTGAAGGACTGCGCGTACGACCTTCTCGCCACCCAGAAGGTCATGGCCGCGACGGATCTGGCCTACTACACCGGCTGCGACGAGTACGTCCTCGCGCTGTACGCCCTCGGCGGCGCCGGCTACGTCTCGACGGTCGCGAACGTGGCCCCGGCCGCGTTCCGCGCGATCCTCGACGCGTACGACGCGGGCGACACCGCGTCGGCCGCCCGCCTCCAGCGCCGCACCCTCCCGCTCACGGACCTGATGATGAACGCGGGCCTCCCGGGCGCGGTGACGGCGAAGGCCCTGCTCACCGACCTCGGCCTGCCGGGCGGCGGCCCCGTCCGCGCACCACTGCAGCCCGCCGACCGGGGTGCGGTCGACGGGCTGCGGGTGGCGTACGAGGAGGTGCTGAGCGCCTAGTTGTGGCTGTGCAGGACCTCGTTGAGGCCGCCCCACACCGCGTTGTTCGGGCGGGCCTCGACGGTGCCCGTCACCGAGTTGCGGCGGAAGAGGATGTTGGAGGCGCCGGAGAGTTCGCGGGCCTTGACGATCTGGCCGTCGGGCATGGTCACGCGGGTGCCCGCCGTGACGTACAGACCGGCCTCGACCACGCACTCGTCGCCGAGCGCGATGCCGACGCCCGCCTCGGCGCCGATGAGGCAGCGCTCGCCGATGACGATGCGGACGTTGCCGCCGCCGGAGAGGGTGCCCATGGTGGAGGCGCCGCCGCCGATGTCGGAGCCGTCGCCGACGACGACGCCCGCGGAGATGCGGCCCTCGACCATCGACGTGCCGAGCGTGCCCGCGTTGAAGTTGACGAAGCCCTCGTGCATGACCGTGGTGCCCTCGGCGAGGTGGGCGCCGAGGCGGACCCGGTCGGCGTCGGCGATGCGGACGCCCTTGGGCACGACGTAGTCGGTCATGCGGGGGAACTTGTCGACCGAGGTCACCTGGAGGTGCAGGCCCTCCGCGCGCGCGTTGAGCCGCACCTTCTCGATGTCGTCCACGGCGACCGGGCCGAGCGAGGTCCAGGCGACGTTGGGCAGGAAGCCGAACTGGCCGTCGAGGTTCACGCCGTGCGGCTTGACCAGGCGGTGCGAGAGGAGGTGCAGGCGCAGGTAGACGTCGTGCGCGTCCAGCGGCTTGTCGTCCACGGAGGCGATGACCGTACGGACGGCGACGATCTCCACGCCGCGGCGGGCGTCCGGGCCGACGGCCTTGGCGGCGCCTTCGCCGAGCAGCTCGACGGCCTGGTCGGCGGAGAGCTTCTCCGTGCCGGCCGGGCCGGGCTCGGCGACCAGCTCGGGCGCGGGGAACCAGGTGTCGAGAACGGTGCCGTCGGCGGCCACGGTGGCCAGGCCCGCGGCGACGGCGCCGGTGGAACGAGGAGCAGTGGTGTCGGTCATGAGGGCAACCTAACCGGCCCGGGGTTCCCGAGGCCAACCCGCCCCGGCCGCGTCTCGGGCTACGGGATGAGCCGGGCCAGCATCTCGCGCGTGTACGCGGCGTCGTACTCCCCGCCCGTCAGCAGCACCTGCAAGCAGACCCCGTCCATCAGGGCGACCAGGGCGCGGGCCGTCACCGGGTCCGTGCGCTCGGCCAGCGGGCCCGCGAGGTCCTGGCACCATTCCGCGGCGACGGGGCGCAGCGCGGGGCGGCGCAGCGCCGCCAGGTACAGCTCGTACTCCAGCTCCACGCCGACCTTGTCCCCGGCCAGCCATTCGCCGAGCAGCCCGGCCAGCTCGTCGGCCAGGTCGAGCCGCGGGTCCTGGAAGGCGCCGCGCGCCGCGACGACCTTGGCGAACCCCTCGTTGGCCTGCCGCAGCGCGGCCACGAGCAGCTCGTCGAGCGTGGCGAAGTGGTACGTGGTCGAGCCCAGCGGCACATCGGCCTCGGCGGCGACCGTGCGGTGGCTGAGCCCGGCTATGCCCTTCTCCCCCACCACCCGGATCGCCGCGTCGATGATCCGCTGGCGCCGCTCGGGGTCGTAGCGGCGCGGCATCAGTGCGCCCCGCCCAGATTCAGCAGCACGACGCCGCCGATGACGAAGACGATCCCGGCGACCTTGGCGACGCTCAGCCCCTCCCCGAGGAAGATCATGCCGATCGCGGCGATGACGGCGGTGCCGACGCCCGCCCAGATCGCGTACGCGGTCCCGATCTGGACGGTCTTCAGCGTCTGGGCGAGCAGGGCGAACGCGATCACGTACCCGGTGACGGTGATGAGCGAGGGCCAGAGCCTGCTGAAGCCCTCGCTGTACTTCATGGCGGTCGTGGCGGCCACCTCCGCGGCGATGGCCCCCGCAAGCAGCACGTATCCCATGCGTACGAGTGTACATATCGTTGCGTACGCCCGTACACAAACTCGGACTGCTACGACACGGTGAACCAGGCCGCCCGCGCCTTCTTCCACTCGTCGTGGTCCAGGTCCTTGGCCTCGGTCCCGTCCCCGTACAGGTCCGCCGCACCGCTGTCCGTGATCACCTGCACGCGCTGCCCGGCCGCCGTCAGGTCGGGTACGGCGACGATCGCCTCCCAGCCACCCGGGTCGCTGGTCGGCAGATCCATCCGCTTGACCGGGGCGTGGCCCGCGACGCCGTCCCACGCGTACAGGGCGTACGGGTCCGAGTTGTCGTCGGCGGCCCAGCTCCCGGCCACGATGAGGTACTGGTTCGCGGCGTTCTTGCGGAGGTCGCGCACGGCGAGCCCGCCCAGATCCAGCTCGATGGCCGTGCCGAAGACCGGGGACGCCCCGTTCGCCACCACCTTGTCCATGTTGGTGACGGGCACGATCAGGCCCTTGCCGCCCTCCTTCGGCGGCACGAGCGGCGCCCGGAACCCGAGGTAGGCGGTGGTGGTGGAGCCGGGCGCGAACTCCAGGCCCTCGACGTTGAACCCGTCGATCTGCTTGGGCGCCTGGCCGTCGGCGGTCCCGGCGGCGAACCCGTACCGGTCCCCGTTGGCCTCGTCCCAGTCGACGAGCTTGTCGCGGAGCTTCTTGTAGGCGTGCGCGTACGTCAGCTCGGTGGCGGCGCCGGAGCCGCTGACCGTCGTGGTGAAGACGGTGTTGCGGTCGGCCTTGTACTCGCCGTCCTTGTTGTTGCCGAGCGAGCCGGTCCAGTAGATGAGGTTGCCCACGCGCGCGGCGCCCTCGATGTCGATCTCCTTGTCGGCGCCGACCTTGGAGGACAGGTCCCAGGTCTTGACCGGGGCGCCGGATATCGCGCCGTTGTAGAGGCGCAGCACGTTGGACTCGTCGTCCGCCACGACGACGTAGCCGCCGCCCACGTCGACGGCGGCGGACGCGTCGGAGGAGCCGGTGAGATAGCGGGCGTCGGCCGCGCCGCTCACCGCCGCCGACGCGGCGTAGTGCAGCTTGGTGGTGGCCGATGAGCCGCCGCTGCCCGTCACCTTCAGCGTCAGGTCGGTGTAGCCCTGGCCGCGCGCGGCGACGGACACGGTGCGGGTCGTTCCGGTGCCGGTCACGGTGACGTCGGTGGTGCGGGCCACGGAGGTCTTGCTGCTGGCGCTCGCGGTGACGGTGAGCGCGGAGGCGTCGGTGCCGCTCTGCGCGATCTTCACGGTGACGGTCGGGTCACCGACCCCGCCAACGGCTCCGCTGAGGTAGGCCGCCGAGAGCGAGATCGTCGGCGTGGCGGAGGCGGAGGCCCCTGCGGGGAGGCCGACGGCCAGGGTGAGCAGGCCACCGGTGGCAGCGGCGAGGGCCGCGCGGCGTATACGGGTGCGCGGGGCGGGGTGCGGCACGGGGTGCTCCTTCGTCGACCTGATGTCGACGGAAGACTCCGCTCCCTGTGCCAACGGCGGGTGTCGATCTTGCGTACGGGGGCCGAACAGCGCCGCCCAGGGGCGCGGGGAACTGCGCGCTCAGCCATAGAAAAGCCGCAGACGCGTCTGCTCATGTACCGAGCAGACGCGTCTGCGGCTTTCGCCGTGGCTGGTCGCGCAGTTCCCCGCGCCCCTACCGGCGCTAAATCAGACGTTGAACCCGAGCGCGCGGAGCTGCTCGCGGCCGTCGTCGGTGATCTTGTCCGGGCCCCACGGCGGCATCCAGACCCAGTTGATCCGCAGCTCGTTGACGATGCCGTCGGTGGCGGACTTCGCCTGGTCCTCGATGACGTCGGTCAGCGGGCAGGCCGCGGACGTCAGCGTCATGTCGATCGTCGCGATGTTCGCGTCGTCGATGTGGATGCCGTAGATCAGGCCCAGGTTGACGACGTCGATGCCCAGCTCGGGGTCGACGACGTCGTACAGCGCCTCGCGGACCTCCTCCTCGGAGGCCGGCTTCATCTCCACTGCCGTGCTGTCACTCATGCGGTCTTCGCCTCCTCCGCGAAAGCTTGCGCAGTCGCGTCCTTCCACGCCATCCAGCTCAGGAGAGCGCACTTCACTCGGGCCGGGTACTTGGAGACCCCGGCGAACGCGACCGCGTCCTCCAGGATGTCCTCCATCGTCTCGTCCGGCTCGATCTGGCCCTTGGACTGCATCAGCTCCAGGAACGTCTCCTGGACCTTGCGCGCGTCCGCCAGCTCCTTGCCGACCAGGAGGTCGTTGAGCACGGAGGCCGACGCCTGGCTGATCGAACAGCCCTGCCCCTCGTAGCTCACGTCCTCAATGGTCTCGCCGTCGTACTTCACGCGCAGCGTGATCTCATCGCCGCACGTCGGGTTGACGTGGTGCACCTCGGCGTCGCCGTCCCGCAAGCCCCGCCCGTGCGGGTGCTTGTAGTGGTCCAGGATGACTTCCTGGTACATGGAATCCAGCTTCATCAGTCGACCGTCCTGCCCGCTACCCGAAGAAGTTCCGTACGTGCTCCAGGCCGTCGACCAGCGCGTCGATCTCGCCCGGCGTGGAGTACAGATAGAACGACGCTCGCGTGGTCGCAGGAATTCCGTACCGGAGGCAGACCGGCCGCGCGCAGTGGTGGCCGACCCGGACGGCGATGCCCTGCTCGTCGAGGACCTGGCCCACGTCGTGCGGGTGGATGTCGCCGAGCGTGAAGGAGATCGCGGCGCCGCGCTCCTCGGCCGTCGTCGGACCGATGATCTTGAGGTCCGGAACTTCGAGGAACCGTCGCACGGCGTACTCGGTGAGCGCCTGCTCGTGCCGCAGGACGTTCTCCATGCCGATGGCGCTGAGGTAGTCGATCGCCGCGCCCAGGCCGATGGCCTGCGAGATCGGCGGCGTACCGGCCTCGAACTTGTGCGGCGCGGGAGCGTACGTCGACGAGTGCATCGAAACCGTCTCGATCATCTCGCCGCCGCCCAGGAACGGCGGAAGGTCCTCCAGGAGCTCCTGGCGTCCCCACAGCACACCGATGCCGGTCGGGCCGCACATCTTGTGGCCGGTGAAGGCCACGAAGTCGGCCTGGAGCGCCTGCACGTCCAGCGGCATGTGCGGCGCGGCCTGCGAGGCGTCGACGAGGACGAGCGCGCCCACCTCCTGGGCGCGGCGCACGATGGCCTCGACCGGGTTGTGGGTGCCGAGGATGTTCGACACGAGCACGAAGGAGACGATCTTCGTCTTCTCCGTGATGACCTCGTTGATGTTCGACAGGTCGAGCCGGCCGTCGTCGGTGAGGCCGAACCACTTCA
This sequence comes from Streptomyces sp. SGAir0957, assembly GCF_043523415.1. Classification (NCBI taxonomy): domain Bacteria; kingdom Bacillati; phylum Actinomycetota; class Actinomycetes; order Kitasatosporales; family Streptomycetaceae; genus Streptomyces; species Streptomyces sp. SGAir0957. Next base: position 6,342,325 of record NZ_CP027293.1, on the reverse strand, counting down.
GCTTCGCGCCGGTGCGCTGCGAGAGCAGCTGCCACGGCACGATGTTGGAGTGGTGCTCCATCTCCGTGATGACGATCTCGGTCTCGTGGTCGACCTTGTACGGCTCGTCCGCCCAGCCGAGCATGTTGGCGACGAGGTTCAGCGACTCCGAGGCGTTCTTCGTGAAGATGACCTCGTCGCGGCTGGGCGCGTTGATGAACGCCGCCACCTTGTCGCGGGCGCCCTCGTAGAGCGCCGTGGCCTCCTCGGCGAGGACGTGCACGCCGCGGTGGACGTTGGCGTTGTGCTGCTCGTAGTACTCGTTGAGCACGTCGAGCACCTGGCGCGGCGTCTGCGAGGTCGCCGCGTTGTCCAGGTACACGAGCTTCTTGCCGTCGTGGATCGTGCGATCCAGGATCGGGAAGTCCTTGCGGATCGCCTCGGTGTCGAGGAGGCCGGTGAGCCCCTGGTGGGCCACTGTCACGCGGATACGCCACCCTTCGTGTACTTCTCGTAGCCCTCGGCCTCGAGGGTGTCGGCCAGCTCGGGACCACCGGACTCGACGATCTTGCCCGCCGAGAAGACGTGCACGAAGTCCGGCTTGATGTAGCGCAGGATGCGCGTGTAGTGCGTGATCAGCAGGGTGCCGACCTCACCGGTCTCACGGACGCGGTTGACGCCGTCCGACACCTGGCGCAGCGCGTCGACGTCGAGGCCGGAGTCGGTCTCGTCGAGGATCGCGATCTTCGGCTTGAGAAGCTCCATCTGGAGGATCTCGTGGCGCTTCTTCTCACCGCCGGAGAAGCCCTCGTTCACATTGCGCTCGGCGAAGGCCGGGTCCATCTGGAGCGTCTCCATGGCGGACTTGACCTCCTTCACCCAGGTGCGCAGCTTGGGGGCCTCGCCACGGATCGCGGTGGCGGAGGAGCGCAGGAAGTTGGAGACGGAGACGCCGGGGACCTCGACCGGGTACTGCATGGCGAGGAACATGCCGGCGCGGGCACGCTCGTCGACGGACATCTCCAGGACGTCCTCGCCGTCGAGGGTGACGGTGCCCTGCGTGATCGTGTACTTGGGGTGACCCGCGATGGAGTAGGCGAGGGTCGACTTGCCGGAGCCGTTCGGGCCCATGATGGCGTGCGTCTCGCCCTGCTTCACGGTGAGATCGACGCCCTTGAGGATCTCCTTCGTGGCGTTGTCGGCCTCGACGGTGACGTGCAGGTCTCGGATTTCAAGCGTTGCCATGGGTGCCTCAGGACTCCTGGGAGAGGGAGACGAGCACGTCGTCCCCTTCGATCTTTACGGGGTATACGGGGACGGGGCGCGTCGCGGGAAGGCCGGACGGCTTGCCGGTGCGGAGGTCGAAGGCGGAGCCGTGCAGCCAGCACTCGATCTGGCAGTCCTCCACCTCGCCCTCGGAGAGCGACACGTTCGCGTGCGAGCAGATGTCGTTGATCGCGAACACCTCGCCCTCGGTGCGGACGACCGCGACCGGCGTGCCGTCGAGCTCCACCCGCTTGGGGGTGGAGTCCGCCAGCTCGCTCACTGCGCAGGCGCGCAGGTACGCGGGGGTGTCAGCCATCAGACCGACGCCTCCAGCTCGGTGGCGATTTTGTCGAGCAGGCGCTCCTCGATGTCCGGGACACCGATCTGCTGGACCAGCTCGGCGAAGAAGCCGCGCACGACGAGGCGGCGCGCCTCGTCCGCGGGGATGCCGCGGGCCATCAGGTAGAAGAGCTGCTCGTCGTCGAAGCGGCCGGTCGCGGAGGCGTGACCGGCGCCGACGATCTCGCCGGTCTCGATCTCCAGGTTCGGCACGGAGTCGACGCGGGCACCGTCGGTCAGAACCAGGTTCCGGTTCATCTCGTACGTGTCCGTGCCCTCGGCGGCGGCCTCGATGAGGACGTCACCGATCCAGACGGCGTGCGCGTCGTCGCCCTGGAGCGCGCCCTTGTAGACGACGTTGGACTTGCAGTGCGGGGTGTTGTGGTCGACCAGGAGGCGGTGCTCCTGGTGCTGGCCCGCGTCGGTGAAGTAGAGGCCGAACAGCTCGGCCTCGCCGCCGGTGGCCGCGTAACTCACGCGCGGGTGCAGGCGGACCACGTCACCGCCGAAGGTGACGACGACGGACTTGAAGGAGGCGTCGCGGCCGACCAGCGCATTGTGCTGGGCGACGTGGACGGCCTTGTCGTCCCAGTCCTGGACGGAGACGACGGTCAGCTTCGCGCCGTCCCCGAGCAGGTAGTCGACGTTGGCGGCGAGCACCGCGTCACCGGTGTGGTCGAGGATCACGACAGCCTCGGCGAAGGCGCCCAGCTCGATGACCTGGTGGCCGTAGGCGGTGCCGCCCTCGCCGTGCACGCGGATGCGGATCGGCTCGGAGAGCACCGTCTCCTTGGGCACGGAGACGACCGAGGCCTGCTCGAACGCCGAGTACGCCTGCGCGGCGACACGGTCGACCGGCTTGCCGGCCTTACCGATCCGGGCGTCGTCCCGGCCGACGGTCTCGACGGTGACACCGGCCGGCGCCTCCACGTCGACCTTGACACCGGTGCCGGTCGCGACGGCGGTGCCGTCGTGCAGGCCGCGCAGCCGCTCCAGCGGCGTGAACCGCCACTCCTCCTCGCGGCCGTGCGGGACCGGGAAGGCCTCGACGTCGTAGGAGGGGGGCGCGCTCATGCGCGTGGCGACGGTCGACTCGGCGGCCACCGCGATCGTTCCGGCGGTGGTGGAACCACCGGGGATGTTCTGAGCCTCAGCCATGGCTGTCGTAGCGCTCGCTTTCATACGTAAGGGGCTTGACGGGTGGATCGGGTGGCTGAGGTCAGCCGACCGAGCCCTCCATCTGCAGCTCGATCAGCCGGTTGAGCTCGAGCGCGTACTCCATGGGCAGCTCCTTGGCGATCGGCTCGACGAAGCCGCGCACGATCATCGCCATGGCCTCGAACTCGCTCAGGCCGCGGCTCATCAGGTAGAAGAGCTGGTCCTCGGAGACCTTGGAGACGGTCGCCTCGTGACCCATGGAGACGTCGTCCTCGCGGACGTCGACGTAGGGGTACGTGTCGGAGCGGGAGATCGTGTCGACGAGCAGCGCGTCGCACAGCACGTTCGACTTCGAGCCCGGGGCGCCCTCACCGATCTCGACGAGACCGCGGTAGGAGGTGCGGCCACCGCCACGCGCCACGGACTTCGAGACGATGTTGGACGACGTGTTCGGCGCCATGTGGACCATCTTGGAGCCGGCGTCCTGGTGCTGGCCCTCGCCCGCGAAGGCGATGGAGAGCGTCTCGCCCTTGGCGTGCTCGCCCATCAGGTAGACGGCCGGGTACTTCATGGTGACCTTGGAGCCGATGTTGCCGTCGATCCACTCCATGGTCGCGCCCTCGTACGCCACGGCGCGCTTGGTGACCAGGTTGTAGACGTTGTTCGACCAGTTCTGGATGGTCGTGTAGCGGCAGCGGGCGCCCTTCTTGACGATGATCTCGACGACCGCGGAGTGCAGCGAGTCCGACTTGTAGATCGGCGCGGTGCAGCCCTCGACGTAGTGGACGTAGGCGTCCTCGTCGACGATGATCAGCGTCCGCTCGAACTGGCCCATGTTCTCCGTGTTGATGCGGAAGTAGGCCTGGAGCGGGATCTCGACGTGCACGCCCTTCGGCACGTAGATGAAGGAGCCACCCGACCACACGGCGGTGTTCAGCGCGGCGAACTTGTTGTCACCGGCCGGGATGACGGTCCCGAAGTACTCCTTGAAGAGCTCCGGGTGCTCCTTCAGGGCGGTGTCGGTGTCGAGGAAGATGACGCCCTGCTCCTCCAGGTCCTCGCGGATCTGGTGGTAGACGACCTCGGACTCGTACTGGGCCGCGACACCGGCGACGAGGCGCTGCTTCTCCGCCTCGGGGATGCCGAGCTTGTCGTACGTGTTCTTGATGTCCTCGGGCAGGTCCTCCCAGGACTCCGCCTGCTTCTCCGTGGAGCGCACGAAGTACTTGATGTTGTCGAAGTCGATCCCCGACAGGTCCGAGCCCCAGTTCGGCATGGGCTTCTTGCCGAACAGCTTGAGGCCCTTGAGACGGAGCTTGGTCATCCACTCCGGCTCGGACTTCTTGGCGGAGATGTCCTTGACGACGTCCTCGTTGATGCCGCGCTTGGCAGAGGCACCGGCCGCGTCGGAGTCTGCCCAGCCGTATTCGTACTTGCCCAGGCCCTCGAGCTCGGGGTGGGCAGTCTCCTCGATGGGGAGAGTCATGCGGGGTTCCTCCCGGCGGTGCGTGCAGATGCGTTGGTATCGGTCTTCGGGGTGTTCTTGCCGTGCTTCACATTGCTCTGCGGGATGAACGTCGTGCAGACGCCGTCGCCGTGAGCGATGGTGGCCAGCCGTTGCACATGCGTGCCGAGGAGTTGCGAGAACATCTCCGTCTCGGCCTCGCACAGCTGCGGGAACTGCTCGGCGACATGGGCGACCGGGCAGTGGTGCTGGCAGAGCTGCTCGCCCTGTTGCGGGAGGGGCGCGCTGCGGGCCGTAGCAGCGTACCCGTCCGCGCTGAGCGCCTTCGCCAGTGCCGCGGCGCGGTCACCGGCCGGGGCGCCCTCCACGGCCGCGCGGTAGGCCTCGGCCTGCGCGGCGAGCCGGGCGCGGGCGAAGGCGACGACCGCCTCGTCCCCGCCCGGCTGGGACTGGATCCAGCGGAGCGCGTCCGCGGCGAGCTTGTCGTAGGACTGGTCGAAGGCGTCCCGGCCGCAGTCGGTCAGCGCGAACACCTTCGCGGGCCGCCCGCGCGTGCGCGCGCCGTAGACCCGCTGCTCGCGGGCCTCGACCACGTCGTCGGCCGCGAGCGCGTCGAGGTGGCGGCGGACGGCGGCCTGGGTGAGACCGAGACGCCCGGCCAGATCGGCGACGGTCGACGGGCCGTGGTCCAGGATGGAGCGCGCGACCCGGTTGCGCGTCGAACGCTCACCGGTCGCGAGCTCTTCCTGAGGGGCCCCCGTGGGTGCCTCCTGAGCCTCGCCGACGTTTTTCACAACGCCATTGTTGCGTAATTCCTCAGACCCTGACAAGCGGAGTCCTCGGCGGATGGCGGTGCGGTACATCACTTAGGCATACCTAAGTGATGTACCCCGTGTGACCTGCGGAAACGGTCCGCGGCCGATCGTCGCAGGTGGGCGGGGTGCGGGTGGGGCGAGGCGCCGTTGCGGGGCACGGGTGGGGGCGTCTGCGGGTCACGTCGTGGTTGCTCGCGCAGTTCCCCGCGCCCCTGAGGGCACGGCCTGTCGGCCAGCCCCTCAGGGGCGCGGGGAACTGCGCCGCCAGCCACGACGCGACCCTCAGACGCCCACGGGCAGCAGTACCTACGGCGCACCGCGCGATGCCCTCGACCCGCGCGCCGGGCACCGGCGCGGCCTCCCTAGACTTGGTCACCATGCGAAGCGACCCCGTCGTCCGGATCTCGAGTCTGGTCAAGCGGTACGGAGACAAGACCGCGGTCGACGGCCTCGACCTGGAGACCGGCCCCGGCATCACGGCCGTCCTCGGCCCCAACGGCGCCGGCAAGACGACCACCGTCGAGACCTGCGAGGGGTACCGCAAACCGGACTCCGGCACCGTCCGGGTGCTCGGGCTCGACCCCGTCAAGCAGGCGGCGCGGTTGCGTCCCCGCATTGGAGTGATGCTGCAGTCGGGCGGCGTCTACTCGGGTGCCCGCGCCGACGAGATGCTCCGCCATGTCGCCAAGCTGCACGCCCACCCGCTCGACGTGGACGCCCTCATCGAGCGGCTCGGCCTCGGCTCCTGCGGCCGGACGACGTACCGGCGGCTCTCCGGCGGCCAGCAGCAGCGCCTCGCCCTCGCCATGGCCGTCGTCGGCCGGCCCGAGCTGGTCTTCCTCGACGAGCCGACCGCGGGGCTCGACCCGCAGGCCCGGCGCGCCACCTGGGACCTCGTCCGCGACCTGCGCACGGACGGCGTCTCCGTCATCCTCACCACGCACCACATGGACGAGGCGGAGCAGCTCTCCGACGACGTGGCGATCGTCGACGCGGGCAAGGTCATCGCCCACGGCTCCCCCGAGCAGCTGTGCCGCGGCGGCGCCGAGAACACCCTGCGCTTCTCCGGCCGCCCCGGCCTGGACGTGGCCTCGCTCCTCAAGGCGCTGCCCACCGACTCCGCCGCCGCCGAGCTGACCCCGGGCTCCTACCGGGTGACGGGCAAGGTCGATCCGCAGCTTCTGGCGACCGTTACTTCCTGGTGCGCGCAGCACGGCGTGATGCCGGAGAAGATCTCCGTCGAGCGGCACACCCTCGAAGACGTATTCCTGGAACTGACCGGCAAGGAGCTGCGCGGATGAGCACGGATCCGACCTCCCCGGCCGGGGGTCCGGGGGTTGCTCCCGGGAAGACACAGCCTCGAACTGACCGGCAAGGAGCTGCGCGGATGAGCGCCGGCACGTACGCCCCCCGCCCCGGCGCCGCCCCGCTGGGCCGCATGATCACCGCGCAGGCCGTCCTCGAGACGAAGATGCTGCTCCGCAATGGCGAGCAGCTTCTGCTCACGGTCGTCATCCCGACGCTCCTCCTGGTGCTGTTCTCCACGGTCGACATCGTGGACACCGGCTCGGGCGAGGCGGTGGACTTCCTGACGCCCGGCATCCTGGCCCTTGCGGTGATGTCGACGGCGTTCACCGGCCAGGCCATCGCGACGGGCTTCGAGCGCCGCTACGGGGTCCTCAAGCGGCTGGGAGCGTCCCCGCTCCCCCGCTGGGCGCTGATGGCCGCCAAGACGCTCTCCGTGCTCGTCACGGAGGTCCTTCAGGTCGTCCTCCTCACGGTCATCGCCTTCGCGCTCGGCTGGTCGCCGCACGGCAACCCGTTCGCGGTGCTGCTCCTCCTGGTCCTCGGCACCGCCGCCTTCTCGGGGCTCGGCCTCCTGATGGCGGGCACGCTCAAGGCGGAGGCCACGCTCGCCGCCGCCAATCTGGTCTTCCTGCTCCTCCTGGTCGGCGGCGGCGTCATCGTGCCGCTCGACAAGTTCCCGGACGCCGCCCAGTCGGTGCTCGGCCTGCTGCCCATCTCGGCGCTCTCCGACGGCCTGCGCGACGTCCTGCGCGACGGTGCCGCGATGCCCTGGGGCGACCTGGGCATCCTCGCGGTGTGGGCGGTCGTGGGGCTCGGCGCGGCGGGCCGCTTCTTCCGCTGGGAGTGAGCCTGGCGCCGTTGCGCGCGTCACAGATGGCCCGGATACGTCCCCCTCGTGAAGCCGTGCACAAGCGGCCCCCTACGATGGTGCGCGTGCCCAACGTGACCCGTGCCGACGCCGCCCAGGCGATCCGCAACCCGCTTCGCTTCATCGCAGAGCGCTGGACCCCCACGCAGCGGACGGTCCGCCGAGCGGCCATGTCCGCCGTCCTGATGACCGTCGTCATCGTCGTGACCGGCGGCGCCGTCCGGCTGACCGGATCGGGCCTCGGCTGCCCGACCTGGCCCAAGTGCACCGACGAGTCGCTGACCACGACGAGCGAGATGGGCTTCCACGGAGTCATCGAGTTCGGCAACCGCATGCTCACGTACGCGCTGTGCGCGGCGGTCGGCTGGGCGATCATCGCCGCCCGTTCGCAGAAGCCGTGGCGGCGCCCGCTGACCCGGCTCGGCTGGACCCAGTTCTGGGTGGTCATGGGCAACGCGGTGCTCGGCGGCATCGTCGTCCTGGTCGGCCTCAACCCGTACACGGTCGCGGCCCACTTCATCCTGACGACCGCGCTCCTCACCGTCGCCGTGCTGATGTGGCAGCGCACCCGCGAGGGCGACGCGGAGCCGCGCCCGCTGGTCGGCGCCGCGATCAAGCAGCTCGTCTGGGTCCTGGTCGTGGTGACGGGGCTGCTCGTCGCGGTCGGCACGGTCGTGACCGGAGCGGGCCCGCACGCCGGTGACTCCAGCGACGTGCACCGGATGCCGCTCGACTGGGAGACGGTCGCGAAGGGCCACGCGGTCCTGGCCTGGATCGTGGTCACGCTGACGTTCGCGCTCTGGTTCGTCCTGAAGGCCGTCGACGCGCCGAAGGGCCCGCTGCACCGCACCCGCGACCTGTTCCTGATCCTGCTCGCCCAGGGCGTCATCGGCTACGTCCAGTACTTCACGGACCTGCCCGAGGTCCTCGTCGGCCTGCACATGCTGGGCTCGGCCCTCGTGTGGATCGGCGTCCTGCGCGTCCTGCTGTCGCTGCGGGAGCGCCCGCAGGTCACGGCCGGTGTCCCGGCGCAGGCGGGCCAGGAGCTCTCGGCCGTCTGAGCCGGGCCCCTCAGGCAGGGGCCGGGTCGCCGAGCCCGTAGACCCGCTGCGCCGTCCCCGCCGCGATCATCGACGCCACCCGCTGCGCGTCCGTGAGCGACCAGGCGCCCTCGGCGACCCAGGTGCCGAGGACGCGGCCGAGCGCGTCACGGAAGAGGCGGGCGCCGACCACGTGCAGTTCGGGGATGCCGTGGGCCCCGCTGGAGAACAGCAGCTTGCCGAACGGGGCCAGCTCCAGGATCTCCGCGAGGACCGCCGCGGCCCGCGCCCCGGTGCGGGCGAGCGCCGGGCCCAGATCGGCGTAGACGTGCGGCAGGATGCCCGCCAGGTGCGCGGCGTGGCGGTGGTACGGGTAGCCGTGCAGCAGGATCAGATCGGTGCCCAGGCCCGCTGTCGCACGGGCGAAGTCCGTGAGGAGGACCGGGTCGGTCCGGTCGATGCGCAGGCCCGGTTCACCGAGCCCGGCGTGCAGTTGCAGCGGGCGCCCCGACGCGACCGCGATCCAGAGCAGGTGGCGCAGGAGGACGGGGTCCGTCAGCGGGCCGCCGACCGTACGCGCCGCGAGCCAGCGCCCCGCCGCTCCCCGTACCTCTCCGGGCCCCGGCGGCTGCGGCGCGAGCGCGAGGCCGTGCCGTACGCCCGCGACCGAGGTGAAGGCGACGGCGTGCGCGGCGGCGCCGTGCACCGACTCGGCGAGGTTGGCGAGGAACGACTCGACGGTTCCCGAGGTGTCCGCGACCTGTTCGGCGAGGAGTTCCAGGCGCACGATCTCGTGGGCGTCGGCCTCGGCGGCCCGCCCCAGTTCGGCGGGGTCGGTGAGATCGCCGGGCAGTCCGGTGTCGACGAGGTAGGTGGTGATGCCGCTGCCGCGCAGGAGACGCCGGCCGGCTTCGAACACGCCGAGTTCACGGCGTCTGGCCAGGTACCGGGCGGGCGCGCAGTGCGGTTCGAGGCCGAGCAGGGGCGGGCACCAGCGGCGTACGGCGAACCCGGTCTGGGTGTCGAAGAAGGTGGTGCCGGGGGCGGGTGGGCCCTCGCCGCGGCCGAGGTGGGCCTCGAACGTGCCGAGGCCCAGTTCCGTGCGGAGCACCCCGTGGCAGTACTGATCCACCAGGGACGGCGTTTCGATCATCCGGGGCTCCCGTCGGTGGACCGTGCTCCTACGGTCCTAACGGGTGAACGGGCGCCCGGTGTTGCTGAACCGCGGTTCGCACACCTGCGCCCATGACACCGCCGGGCCGGGCTCTCAGCCGCCGAGCTGGATGCCCGCCATGCGCTTCCACTCGTAAGGACCCGTCTCGACCTTGGCGGCGAACTCGCCGTCGAAGTCCTCGTGAACCGTGATGCCGGCCTTCTCGACCGCCTTCTGCGCGATCTCGTACGTGCGGGCCATGAGGTCGCCCCAGCCGCCGTCCTCGCCGACGAGGACGATGCGGGTGCCGCGCTCGCCGACGTACGCCAGCTGTCCCTCGGCGCCGCCGTGCGCCTTGGCGAACGCGCCGATGTCCTTGGCCAGCCTGGCCGCCCGGCGCTCGTCCTTCGCGGCCCGACGGGGCTGCTCCACCGCTTCAGTCTCTGCCATGGACAGGATGCTACCGACGAGTAGCCAAACTGGCGATGGGTGGGGTGCGTGGCCTGGGCCACGCACCCCACCCATCGTGAGGACCAGTGCGGATCAGTCGCCGCTCAGCGCAGGAAGGGGTCCACCGCCACCGCGACGAAGAGCAGCGAGACGTAGGTGATCGACCAGTGGAAGAGCCGCATCTCCTTGAGCTTGCCGCCCGTGACCTCGGCCTTCGCGCGGTTCTGCAGCCCGTGCGCCTCCCACAGCCAGAAGCCGCCGGACAGGAGCGCGACCACCGTGTAGAACCAGCCCGTGTAGCCGAGGGGCGTGAGCAGCAGCGAGACCGCGACCATCATCCAGCTGTAGAGGACGATCTGGCGCGCGACCACCTTGTTGGAGGCGATGACGGGCAGCATCGGCACGCCCACGCGCGCGTAGTCGTCCTTCACCTTCATGGACAGCGGCCAGTAGTGCGGCGGCGTCCAGAAGAACATGACGAGGAAGAGGATGACCGGCGCCCACGACATCGAGTTGGTCACCGAGGACCAGCCGATGAGGACCGGCAGGCAGCCCGCGATGCCGCCCCACACGATGTTCTGCGAGGTGCGCCGCTTCAGGATCATCGTGTAGACGACCACATAGAAGAGGAGCGCGCCGAGCGACAGCCAGGCCGACAGCCAGTTGACCGCGAAGCCGAACAGGAGCGTGGAGATCACCGCGAGGGAGATGCCGAAGACCAGGCACTCGGCCGGGCTCACCATGCCGGTGACCAGCGGACGCTGCGACGTGCGGTCCATGAGGGCGTCGATGTCGCGGTCGTACCACATGTTCAGCGCGTTGGCGCCGCCCGCGGACAGGTAGCCGCCGAGGCAGGTGATCAGCACCAGCTTCAGATCGGGTACTCCCTGTTCGGCGAGGAACATCACCGGCACCGTGGTGATCAGCAGAAGCTCGATGATCCGCGGCTTGGTCAGCGCCACGAACGCCTTGACGCGAGCCCCGAACGGCCGCCGGCCCTGGTTGCTGCTGCTCGTCAGCGCTCCCGCTGGACGGGATTCGACGGCCGTCACGCACACCCCTGACAAAGACTCCAGCGAGCCCCAGGCCGTTCACTTGATGTGAGGTCCCGGTAAAGACTCGCGCGTACCACGCCACTGTAGACGTTGCCTATACCTCGCCCTTCGCGGGGGTGGGGTCGTGTTGAGCGGGTACTCCGGATGAGCTTCCCGCCCCGCTTTTGAGCCCCCGTTTGAGCGGTCCCGTATTCACGTGATGACCCGCTTCATTCCTCGTCAGGAGGCGGATGCGAAAGAGTCCCGGCAGGCTGGAATGGATCGAAAGAATGCTTGTTCCAGCAAGGGTAGGCTCGACAACAGCCGGTGAGACCGACATCACCGGTATGACCCATGTGGAGAGGAGCCCTGACTCAGGGTGAGCACCAAGCCGACCACCACTGACCTCGAGTGGACCGATGTGGACCAGCGGGCCGTAGACACCGCGCGCGTCCTGGCCGCCGACGCCGTACAGAAGGTCGGCAACGGCCATCCCGGTACGGCGATGAGCCTGGCCCCGGCCGCGTACACCCTTTTCCAGAAGGTGATGCGACACGACCCGGCGGACGCCGACTGGGTCGGCCGGGACCGTTTCGTCCTGTCCGCGGGCCACTCGTCCCTGACCCTCTACATCCAGCTCTACCTGGCCGGTTTCGGCCTGGAGCTGGACGACCTCAAGGCGTTCCGCACCTGGGGCTCCAAGACCCCCGGTCACCCCGAGTACGGCCACACCACCGGCGTCGAGACCACCACGGGCCCGCTCGGCCAGGGTGTCGCCAACGCAGTCGGCATGGCGATGGCCGCCCGCTACGAGCGCGGCCTGTTCGACCCGGAGGCGGCCCTCGGCACCTCCCCGTTCGACCACTTCATCTACGCCATCGCCGGTGACGGCTGCCTCCAGGAGGGCATCTCCTCCGAGGCGTCCTCGCTCGCGGGCCACCAGAAGCTCGGCAACCTGGTCCTACTGTGGGACGACAACCACATCTCGATCGAGGGCGACACCGAGACGGCCGTCTCCGAGGACACCTGCAAGCGCTACGAGGCCTACGGCTGGCACGTCCAGCGCGTCGAGCCGAAGCCGGACGGCGACCTCGACCACGAGGCCATCTACAACGCCATCCAGGCGGCGAAGAAGGTCACGGACAAGCCGTCCTTCATCGCCATGCGCTCGATCATCGCCTGGCCCGCCCCGAACGCGCAGAACACCGAGGCCGCGCACGGCTCGGCGCTCGGCGACGACGAGGTGGCCGCCACCAAGCGCGTCCTCGGCTTCGACCCGGAGAAGTCCTTCGACGTCTCCGAGGAGGTCATCGCCCACACCCGCAAGGCCCGCGACCGCGGCGCCGAGGCCAAGGCCGAGTGGGAGAAGTCGTTCCAGGAGTGGCGTGCGGCCAACCCGGAGCGCGCCGCCGAGTTCGACCGGATCAACGCGGGCGAGCTGCCGGCCGGCTGGGAGGAGAAGCTCCCGGCGTTCGAGACCGGCAAGGGCGTCGCCACCCGCGCCGCCTCCGGCAAGGTCCTCCAGGCGCTCGGCCCGGTCATCCCCGAGCTGTGGGGCGGCTCCGCCGACCTGGCGGGCTCGAACAACACGACGATCGACAAGACGTCGTCGTTCCTGCCCGAGGGCAACGCGCTGCCGGAGGCCGACCCGTACGGCCGCACGATCCACTTCGGCATCCGCGAGCACTCGATGGCCGCGGAGATGAACGGCATCGCGCTGCACGGCCACACCCGTATCTACGGCGGCACGTTCCTCACCTTCTCCGACTACATGCGCAACGCCGTGCGCCTGTCGGCCCTGATGCACCTGCCGGTGACGTACGTGTGGACGCACGACTCCATCGGCCTCGGTGAGGACGGCCCGACCCACCAGCCGGTCGAGCACATCGCGTCGCTGCGCGCCATCCCGGGCCTCAACGTGGTCCGCCCGGCCGACGCCAACGAGACGGCGATCGCCTGGCGCGAGATCCTCAGGCGCGGCAAGAAGGACTACGGCAAGAGCGCGCCGCACGGCCTCGTCCTGACCCGTCAGGGCGTGCCGACGTACGACGCGAACGAGTCCACGGTCAAGGGCGGCTACGTCCTGGTCGAGGCCTCGAAGGAGACTCCGGACCTCATCCTCATCGCCACCGGCTCCGAGGTGCAGCTCGCCGTCGAGGCGCGCGAGACCCTGGAGGCGGACGGGATCGCCACCCGCGTGGTGTCCATGCCGTCCGTCGAGTGGTTCGAGGAGCAGGACCAGGGGTACCGGGAGAGCGTCCTGCCGTCCGCGGTCAGGGCCCGTGTCGCCGTCGAGGCCGGGATCGGTCTGACGTGGCACAAGTACGTGGGTGACGCCGGCCGCATCGTCTCGCTGGAGCACTACGGTGCCTCGGCCGACGGCAAGGTCCTCTTCAAGGAGTTCGGTTTCACCGCCGAGAACGTGGTGGCCAAGGCGCGGGAATCCCTCGCCGCGGTCCAGCGCTGACGCCTCTATACGACACGTAGGAGATGCAATTTCCATGACAGACGCACTGAAGCGCCTCTCCGAGGAGGGCGTCGCGATCTGGCTGGACGACCTGTCGCGCAAGCGGATCACCTCGGGCAACCTCGCCGAGCTGATCGACCAGCAGCACGTCGTGGGCGTCACGACCAATCCGTCGATCTTCCAGAAGGCGATCTCGCAGGGCGACGGTTACGACCAGCAGCTCTCCGACCTCGCCGCCCGCCGGGTCACGGTCGAGGAAGCCATCCGCATGATCACGACGGCGGACGTCCGTGACGCCGCCGACATCCTGCGCCCGGTCTTCGACGCGACGGGCGGCCAGGACGGCCGTGTGTCGATCGAGGTCGACCCGCGCCTGGCGCACAACACCAAGGCGACCGTCGCCGAGGCCAAGCAGCTCGCCTGGCTGGTGGACCGGCCGAACGCGCTCATCAAGATCCCGGCCACCGAGGCGGGCATCCCGGCGATCACCGAGGCCATCGGCCTCGGCATCAGCGTCAACGTGACGCTGATCTTCTCGCTCGAGCGCTACCGCAAGGTCATGGATGCCTACCTCGCCGGCCTGGAGAAGGCCAAGGAGCGCGGCCTCGACCTGTCCACGATCCACTCCGTGGCGTCCTTCTTCGTGTCCCGCGTGGACACCGAGATCGACAAGCGCCTGGACTCCATCGGCACGGAGGAGGCCAAGTCCCTCAAGGGCAAGGCCGCCCTCGCCAACGCCCGCCTCGCCTACGAGGCGTACGAGGAGGTCTTCTCCTCCGACCGCTGGGCCGCGCTCGACAAGGCGCAGGCCAACAAGCAGCGTCCGCTGTGGGCCTCGACCGGCGTCAAGGACCCGGCCTACAAGGACACGCTGTACGTCGACGAGCTGGTGGCGCCGAACACGGTGAACACCATGCCGGAGGCGACCCTGGAGGCCGCCGCCGACCACGGGCAGATCACCGGCAACACGATCAAGGGCACCTACGACCAGGCCCGCTCCGAGATCGCCGCGGTGGAGAAGCTCGGCATCTCGTACGACGAGGTCGTGCAGCTGCTCGAGGACGAGGGCGTCGAGAAGTTCGAGGCGTCCTGGACCGACCTGCTCAAGTCGACCGAGGCCGAGCTCAAGCGCCTCGCCCCCTCGGAGGGCTGAAACCTTGACCGCACACGGAGCCAACCCGCTCCGTGACCCCGCAGACCGACGGCTCCCGCGCATCGCGGGGCCGTCGGGTCTGGTGATCTTCGGTGTCACGGGCGATTTGTCACGTAAAAAGCTGATGCCCGCCGTGTACGACCTCGCCAACCGGGGTCTGCTCCCGCCGGGCTTCTCGCTGATCGGGTTCGCCCGCCGCGACTGGGAGGACGAGGACTTCGCCCAGGTCGTGCACGACGCGGTCAAGCAGCACTCCCGCACCCCCTTCCGCGAAGAGGTCTGGCAGCAGCTCATCCAGGGCATGCGCTTCGTCCAGGGCAACTTCGACGACGACGATGCCTTCGAGACCCTGAAGTCGACGATCCAGGACCTGGACAAGTCGCAGGGCACGGGCGGCAACTTCGCGTTCTACCTCTCCGTACCCCCCAAGTTCTTCCCGCTGGTCGTCAAGCAGCTCAAGGAGCACGGCCTCGCGGACGCGCCGCAGGGCTCCTGGCGGCGCGCCGTCATCGAGAAGCCGTTCGGCCACGACCTCGCGTCGGCCAAGGAGCTGAACGCGATCGTGCACGAGGTGTTCGACCCGGACCAGGTGTTCCGGATCGACCACTACCTCGGCAAGGAGACCGTCCAGAACATCCTGGCGCTGCGCTTCGCCAACCAGATGTTCGAGCCGATCTGGAACCGGTCCTACGTGGACCACGTGCAGATCACCATGGCCGAGGACATCGGCATCGGCGGCCGCGCGGGCTACTACGACGGCATCGGCGCCGCCCGTGACGTCATCCAGAACCACCTGCTCCAGCTGATGGCGCTCACCGCGATGGAGGAGCCCGCCTCCTTCGACGCGGACGCGCTCGTCGCCGAGAAGGCCAAGGTGCTCGGCGCCATCCGGCTCCCGAAGGACCTCGGCAGGAGCACGGTGCGCGGCCAGTACGCGGCCGGATGGCAAGGCGGCGAGAAGGCCGTCGGCTACCTGGAGGAAGAGGGCATCGACCCCAAGTCGAAGACCGACACCTACGCCGCCGTGAAGCTGGAGGTGGACAACCGCCGCTGGGCGGGCGTCCCCTTCTACCTGCGCACCGGCAAGCGCCTGGGCCGCCGCGTCACCGAGATCGCCGTCGTCTTCCAGCGCGCCCCGCACTCCCCCTTCGACCACACGGCGACGGAGGAGCTGGGCCAGAACGCGATCGTGATCCGCGTCCAGCCGGACGAGGGCATCACGGTCCGCTTCGGCTCCAAGGTGCCGGGCACCTCGATGGAGATCCGGGACGTCTCGATGGACTTCGCCTACGGCGAGTCGTTCACCGAGTCCAGCCCGGAGGCGTACGAGCGGCTCATCCTGGACGTCCTGCTCGGCGACTCCAACCTCTTCCCGCGCACGGAGGAGGTCGAGCTGTCCTGGAAGATCCTCGACCCGATCGAGAACTACTGGGACAAGCACGGCAGGCCCGCGCAGTACCCGTCCGGCACGTGGGGGCCCGCGGAGGCGGACGAGATGCTCGCACGAGACGGACGGAGCTGGCGCCGGCCATGAAGATCGACCTCACGGACACCACCTCCAGCAAGATCAACAAGGCGCTGGTGAAGGCCCGCCGCGCCGTCGGCACCCCTGCCGTCGGCATGGTCCTCACCCTCGTCATCGTCACCGACGAGGAGAACGCCTACGACGCCCTGAAGGCGGCCAACGAGGCGTCGCGCGAGCACCCCTCGCGCACGCTCGTCGTCATCAAGCGCGTCTCCCGCTCCCCTCGTGACCGCACGAAGTCGCGGCTCGACGCGGAGGTGCGGGTCGGCGTCGAGGCGGGCACCGGCGAGACGATCGTGCTCCGCCTCTACGGCGAGATCATCGACCACGCCCAGTCGGTCGTGCTGCCGCTCCTGCTCCCCGACGCCCCGACGGTCGTGTGGTGGGCGGTGGACGCGCCGCTCGACCCCGCCAAGGACCCGCTGGGCGCCCTGGCCCAGCGCCGCGTCACGGACACGTACGCGGCCGAGCAGCCGGTCGAGGAGCTGGAGGCCCGCGCCGAGTTCTACGCACCCGGCGACACGGACCTGTCCTGGACCCGGATCACGCCGTGGCGCTCCATGCTGGCCGCCGCCCTGGACCAGGTGACGTGCGACGTCACTCAGGTCGAGGTGGAGGGCGAGGAGTTCAACCCGAGCTGCGAGCTGCTCGCCATGTGGCTCGCGGAGCGGCTCGACGTGCCGGTGGCCCGCTCGTACTCGCCGGGTCCCGGCCTGACCGGTGTCCGCATGGACTCCACCTGCGGCCCGATCGTCCTCGACCGGGCCGACGGCATCCTCGCCACGCTCTCCATCGAGGGCCAGCCGGACCGCTCCGTCGCCCTCAAGCGGCGCGAGACGTCCGAGCTGATCGCCGAGGAGCTGCGGCGCCTGGACCCGGACGACACGTACGCGGCGGCGCTGCGGTTCGGCGTGGACCGGCTCGCCGCGTCCGCGCGGCAGGCGGCCGGGCAGGCCGACGCGTCCAGGTCCGCGGCGCCCTCCCCCGCGCAGGACGCCCCGGGTCCGGTGAAGAAGGCGGCCGCCAAGAAGGCACCGGCGAAGCAGACGGCCACCAAGCAGACGGCCACCAAGCAGGCGTCCGCTCAGGAGGAACCGGCGAAGAAGGCCGCGGCCAAGAAGGCGCCGGTCAAGGCACCCGCCAAGAAGGCGGCCAAGGCTCCGGCCAAGAAGGCGGCGGCGAAATGAGCGCGGCACCCCAACTCGTCGTCCACCGTGACAAGGAGCTGATGGCGCAGGCCGCCGCGGCCCGCCTCATCACCAAGATCGTCGACGCTCAGGCGGCCCGCGGCTACGCGTCCGTCGTGCTCACGGGCGGGCGCAACGGGAACGGCCTCCTTGCCGCGCTCGCCGCCGCCCCCGCCCGTGACGCGATCGACTGGAGCCGCCTCGACCTGTGGTGGGGCGACGAGCGGTTCCTGCCGAACGGGGACCCGGAGCGCAACTACACGCAGGCCAAGGAGGCGCTCCTCGACTCGGTGCCGCTCAACCCCGCGCGCGTGCACCCCATGCCCGCGTCGGACGGCCCGTACGAGGCGGACGCCGCGGCCGAGATCTACGCGGCCGAACTCGCCACCGCCGCCGGGCCCGAGGACCATGGCGGGGTGCCGACGTTCGACGTCCTGATGCTCGGCGTCGGCCCCGACACGCACGTCGCGTCGCTCTTCCCCGAGCTGCCCGCCGTCCGCGAGACGGAGCGCACGGTGGTGGGCGTGCGCGGCGCGCCGAAGCCGCCGCCCACCCGCATCACGCTCACGCTCCCGGCGATCCGGGCCGCGCGCGAGGTGTGGCTGCTCGCGGCGGGCGAGGACAAGGCGAAGGCGGCCGCGATCGCCCTGTCCGGGGCCGGGGAGATCCAGGCCCCGGCGGCGGGCGCGTACGGCCGCTCGCGGACGCTGTGGCTGCTCGACTCGGCCGCGGCCTCCCAGCTGCCGCCGGAGCTCTACCCGCCGGCGATCGCCTGACAGCGCCAAAGGCGTAAGGCCCCGCATCGTGAAGATGCGGGGCCTTACGCGTGCTCCGGGACCCGGTAGTCCGACCCGTCCTTCTCCCGTACGAGCAGGCCGTCGTTGACGCAGTAGCGGCGCAGTGCGGCGGTGTCGTCGTGGACGGTGCCGAGCGCCGCGTTGATCTCGCGCTCGCTGTAGGTGCGGTCGGTGTCGAAGAGGGTGCCCGTGAGGTGGACGAGGAGGTCGTGGCGCACGGAGGCGCGGACCGGGATCGTGGTCAGCCGGCCGCGGGCGAAGAAGCCGGTGAGATGGCGCGGGACCCCGGTGGTGGCGGGCTCCGGGGGCCGGGCGCGCCGGAACACCTCGGGTCCTGCCCGCAGCGACCCGTCGTCGAGGCGCTCGACGAGCCCGGCGCCGATCAGCTTGCCCAGATGTCTGCGGGCGGCCGGGGAGTCGGCTTCGCGCGGCGGCAGCTCGTCGAGGACGATGCGCGCGTACAGCCTGAGTCGTTCGGGGTCGGCGAGCGCCGACATGAGCTGGTCCACTGGGGTGCCTCCCGGCAGGGTCACGGACGGGCAGTCTCGCCCGCCGGGCGGCACCCCCGCATCCGATTAACTCGAACGTCCGCGCAGTGAGCGGTACTTACTGACGAGCGCCCGGGTCGACGCGTCGAGTCCTGGCACGTCGGCGCCCTCGGTCAGGGCCGGTTCGACGCGCTTGGCGAGGACCTTGCCGAGCTCGACGCCCCACTGGTCGAAGGAGTCGATGTTCCAGATGGCGCCCTGGACGAACACCTTGTGCTCGTAGAGGGCGATCAGCTGGCCGAGCACGGACGGCGTCAGGGACGTGGCGAGGATCGTCGTCGTCGGGTGGTTGCCCTTGAACGTCTTGTGCGGCACCAGCTCCTCGGGCACGCCCTCCTCGCGCACCTCGTCCGGCGTCTTGCCGAAGGCGAGGGCCTGCGTCTGGGCGAAGAAGTTGGCCATGAGCAGGTCGTGCTGGGCGACGAGGCCCGGCAGCAGATCGGCGACGGGCTCGGCGAAGCCGATGAAGTCCGCCGGGATCAGCTTGGTGCCCTGGTGGATGAGCTGGTAGTAGGCGTGCTGGCCGTTGGTGCCGGGGGTGCCCCACACGACGGGCCCGGTCTGCCAGCCGACCTCCTCGCCGTCGCGCTGCACGGACTTGCCGTTGGACTCCATGTCGAGCTGCTGGAGGTACGCCGTGAACTTCGACAGGTAGTGCGAGTACGGGAGGACCGCGTGCGACTGGGCGTCGTGGAAGTTGCCGTACCAGACGCCGAGGAGGCCGAGCAGGAGCGGCACGTTGGTCTCGGGTGGCGCGGTGCGGAAGTGCTCGTCGACGCGGTGGAAGCCGTCGAGCATCTCGCGGAAGGCGTCCGGGCCGATGGCGATCATCAGCGAGAGGCCGATGGCCGAGTCGAAGGAGTAGCGGCCGCCGACCCAGTCCCAGAACTCGAACATATTGGCCGTGTCGATGCCGAAGTCGGAGACCTTCTCGGCATTGGTCGACAGGGCGACGAAGTGCTTGGCGACGGCGTCCTGACCGGCCCTCAGCTCGGTGAGGAGCCAGTCGCGCGCGGAGGTCGCGTTGGTGATCGTCTCGATGGTGGTGAAGGTCTTCGAGGCGATGATGAAGAGCGTCTCGGCGGCGTCCAGATCCCGTACGGCCTCGTGCAGGTCGGCGCCGTCGACGTTGGAGACGAAGCGGACGGTGAGGTCGCGGTCGGTGAAGGAGCGCAGCGCCTCGTAGGCCATGGCGGGTCCGAGGTCGGAGCCGCCGATGCCGATGTTGACGATGTTCTTGATGCGCTTGCCGGTGTGTCCGGTCCACTCGCCGGAGCGCACCTTGTCGGAGAAGACGGCCATCTTGTCGAGGACGGCGTGCACCTTCGGGACGACGTTCTCGCCGTCGACCTCGATGACCGCGTCGCGCGGGGCGCGCAGCGCGGTGTGGAGCACGGCCCGGTCCTCGGTCGTGTTGATCTTCTCGCCGCGGAACATGGCGTCCCGCAGGCCGAAGACGCCGGTGGCGGCGGCCAGCTCGCGCAGCAGCCGGAGCGTCTCCTCGGTGACCAGGTGCTTGGAGTAGTCGAGGTGCAGGTCGCCGACGTCAAGCACCAGGCGCGTGCCGCGCGCCGGGTCCGCGGCGAACAGCTCGCGCAGGTGCACGTCGCTCAGCTGCTCCCGGTGCTTGGCCAGCGCCTGCCACTCGGCCGTCTGGGTGAGCCGCGCGCGGCTCTTTGCGCCTGCTTCGAACGCGTTCATCTCGGACTTCAGCTGCCTCTCGTACGTGCGTACGTGCCATGCCCCGCTCTGCGACCAACCTAATCGATCAGGGGCCGGTATGAGCGGTCTGTCCGGGGCAGGGGCGGCCGTCCGGGGAGGCGCGCGGTCAGTGGCCGCCGCGGTGCAGGCGCCCCGCGTAGTGGTCCTCCAGGCGGCCGTTGCGCTCGAAGCCGCCGGGCAGGTTGGCGGAGACGTAGACGGGCGGCTCGTGACCCTCGGCGAGCAGCAGGGCGACGGCCTCGGCCACGACCATCTGGACGAGCAGCGCGGAGGTGATCGTGGAGACGCCGCAGAGTGTGCCGCCGTCGGGGAGCGGAAGGATGGCGTCGCCGGTCGGGGCACAGTTGTCGAGGACGGCGTCGGCGTGGTCGGCGAGGCGGCTGCCGCTCGCGTGCAGGGCGGGCACGGACCGGGTGTGTTCGAGCGAGGTGAGGGCGACGAGCGAGTGGCCCTTCTCCTTGACCAGGAGGGCCATGTCGACGATGGAGTTGTTGACGCCCGAGTTGGAGATGATCACGAACAGGTCCTGCGGGCGCGGGGTGCTGAGTTCGTAGAGCCGGGCGGCGAGTCCGGGGCGGCGCTCCAGGAGCGGGTCGTCGAGCACGGAGCGGTCCTCGCCGCCGCGCAGGACGAGGTCGTGCAGGGCGACGCGGGTGGTGGGGATGAGGCCGCCCGCGCGCCCGGAGATCTCCAGGGCGGTCGCCTGCGAGTGGCCGGTGCCGAACGCGTGCACGACCCCGTCGGCGGCGACGCAGTCCGCGATGAGCCGGGCGGCCGCGGCGACGCCCTCCTTGTTCGTGGCGACGGCGCGCTCGACGTGCTCGCGCACCTGGTCCGCCAACACGTCCGCGCCGAGCTGCTGTTCCGTCATGACCGCGTCCACCTTCGGTTCATCGATTCAGTTCGAGCCGTGCTGATCGAAAGATTGAACCAAGCCGGTGTCGCCGTCAAGGCATCCCGGGTGATCCGTCGGCCAGCAGCCGGGCCAGCGCGACCGCGCCGCCCACACCGTCCGGCACGGCCGAGCACCGCAACGCCATCGGCTCCACGGCCGCGCGCAGCCGCTCCCCCAACGGGCCGCCGGGGCCGAGGAGCCCGCCGGTGACGATCAGCGACTCGCCGGGCTCCGGCTCCAACGCCCGCACCGTGTCGGCGAGCTGAGCGGCGGCCTCGTCCAGCAGGGAGCGCGCCCAGGTGTCCCCGCGCTCCGCCGCCGCCACCACGAGCGGGCTCATCTCGGCGAGGACGACCGGCCGTTGCGCGTACGCCCAGAGGGCTATGTGCTGCTTGAGGCGGTGCCGGCCCGCCCAGTCGAGCGCGGGGTCGGCGCGGCCCGGCACCACCCGGTCCAGGACCAGCGTCACCAGCGGGCCCCACTCCGCACGCCCGTCGACCGCGCGCAGCGCCCCGCGCAGCGCCTGCCGCCCGAGCCAGAAGCCGCTTCCGGTGTCGCCGAGCAGCCAGCCGTCCCCGTCCACCACCCGCACCGTGCGGCGCCCGGCGACCCGGGCCGCCGCCGCGCCGGTCCCGGCGATGAGGACGAGCCCGTCGGCCGGGGCGCCGGGCCCGGAGGCGCAGGCCACCTCCACGTCGCCGTAGACGCGCAGCGCCACGCCGCCGATGCCGAGCCGGTCGAGCGCCTCGGCCAGGCACCCCTCGGCCGCGCCGCGCCCGCGCGCGGGGGCGCCGCCCTCGCCGGCGCCCGCGAATCCGCCGACGACCCCGGCGACCGCGCCGCGCAGCTTCTCCGGCACGGCCGACTCCAGCGCCTGCGCCAGGTGCCGGACGAGTGCGGGCCGCTCGACGCTCAGCGCGTTGCCCGGACCGCCGTGTCCGGTGCCGACGATCCTGCCGTCCGCGTCGACGCAGCGCGCCCGCACCTGGGTGCCGCCGGCGTCGATGCCGACGGCGAGCGGGGCCGCGTACGGCCCGGTGCGATCCATGGATTCAGTGAGCACACCGCATGATGATTGATAGATTCAGGATCGGACAACACCGTCGGCACGGAAGAGCCTCATGATCACAGCCCGCATCCGCTCCGAACTGCCCACCCTCAGCGGCTCGTTGCGCAAGGTCGGCGCCTACGTCCTCGCCGACCCGGCCGCCGTCGCGGGGACCTCGGCGGCCGACCTCGGGCGGCGGACCGGCACGTCGCAGGCCACCGTCACCCGGTTCTGCCAGGCGCTCGGCCTGGAGACCTACCAGCGGCTGCTGCTCGAACTCGCCAAGGAGCAGGGGGAGAACGACCAGGGGGCCGGCCGCGACGGCCAGGAGCGCCCCCTCGGCCCCGACATCGGCCCGGACGACGACCTGGAGCACCTGATCTCCGTCGTCGCCCACGCCGACCTCCAGGCGCTGCGCAGCACCCGCGACCAACTGGACCGCCGGGCCCTGGAGTCGGCCGCCCAGGCGCTCGCCAAGGCGCGCCGCATCGACGTGTACGGGGTGGGCGGCTCGGGCGTCCTCGCGCGGGAGACCGAGGCCCGTCTGTTCGGCATCGGGATGCCGGCCCGCGGCTGGACGGAGGTGCACGCGGCGGAGACCTCGGCGGCGCTCCTGACCCCCGCCGACGCGGCGGTGGCCCTCTCCCACTCGGGCCGCACCCGTGAGGTCCTCGGGCCGCTGCGGCTCGCCGCCGAGCGGGGCGCCACGACGATCGCGGTCACCGGCGACCCCCGCTCCCCCGTCGCCCAGGCCGCGGCCGTACATCTGACCTGGACCGCGGCGGAGACGAGCTTCCGGCGCGGCAGTTTCGGCGCGCGCCACTCGGCGCTGCTGATCCTCGACTGCCTCTACGCGCGCGTGGCGCAGCTGACCTATGACCGGGCGACGGCCTCGATCGCGCTGACGGCGCACATCTCCGAGGAGCACGCGGCGCGCCCGCGCCGCCGGCCCTGAGGGCGTGGAACAGCGACAGCCGGGTGCCTCGGGGGCACCCGGCCGGTTCGTCCTGGTGTCTAGATCTCGCCGCGCAGTTTCGCCAGCGCCTCGGCGAGGATCGCCTCGCCGTCCGCGTCGCTGCGCCGCTCCCGTACGTATGCGAGGTGCGTCTTGTACGGCTCGGTACGGGGCGGGTCCGGCGGGTTGTCCCGGTCCTGCCCGGCGGGGAAGCCGCAGCGCGGACAGTCCCAGGTCTCCGGCACCTGCGCGTCGGAGGCGAAGCTCGGCTGCGTCTCGTGCCCGTTCGAGCACCAGAAGGAGATGCGCAGGCGGGGCGCGGACTCGCCGCGCTCGGCCTCACCCATCGGCCCCGCCCCGACCCGACTTCCTCGGATCGCGTTGCCACTTGCCACGGTCGTAACTCCCTGCGTGATGGTGCCGCGAAGCGTGTCGGCGTCTCGCTTCGCCGCGGAGCGCCTCAGTCTACGTAAGGCCCAACGCGCGTCCAGTGATTGGAGTTACCTCGTCTCACCTAGACGCAAGCCCCATGATAGGCGGCGCTGTTGGGCGCGTACCGGACATGGGGCTTTACGTGAGCTCTGTGCAGTTGTGACGGGTGGAACCGAGGGTTCAGCCCCGGAGGATCAGTTGTTGATCTTCATCAGGATGCCGAGCACCACGATGCACGCGAACCAGAGCAGACCGAGCACGATCGTGATCCGGTCCAGGTTCCGCTCGGCGACGGACGAGCCGCCGACGGAGGACTGCATGCCGCCACCGAACATGTCGGAAAGGCCGCCGCCCTTTCCCTTGTGCATGAGCACCAGGAGCATCAGCAGCAGGCTGAAGACGATCAGGGCGATCGAGAACCCCATAACCACGGCTGGACCAACTTCCTCGGACTTTTTCGGACGACGGGGCCGAGGCTCTCATCAAGGAGAAGAGCTTCGGCCCCGCAAGGGTACGACGTATCGCCGCTAGCGCATACTCACAGGTCGCGCCACTCGGCCATCATCCGCTAATCACTGCTCGTGGAAGCGGACGATCTTGACGAACTCTTCGGCGTCCAGGGAGGCACCGCCGACCAGGGCGCCGTCGATGTCGGGCTTGCCCATGATCTCGGCGACGTTGCCGGACTTCACCGAACCGCCGTACTGGATGCGCACCTTGTCGGCCACGTCCTGCGCGTACAGCTCGGCGACCTTGCCGCGGATGGCGGCGCAGACCTCCTGCGCGTCGTCGGCGCCGCAGACCTTGCCGGTGCCGATGGCCCAGACCGGCTCGTAGGCGATGACGATCGTCTCGGCCTGCTCGGCGGTCAGGTCCTTGAGGCCGCCCTCGACCTGGGTGAGCGTGTGGGAGACGTGGTTGCCCGCCTCGCGCACGTCCAGCTCCTCGCCGACGCACAGGATCGGGGTCAGGCCGTGCTTGTAGGCGGCCTTCACCTTGGCGTTGACGAGCTCGTCGGTCTCGGCGTGGTACTGGCGGCGCTCGGAGTGCCCGACCGCCACGTACGTGCACTTGAGCTTGGCGAGCATGGCACCGGAGATCTCACCGGTGTAGGCGCCGGAGTCGTGCGCCGACAGGTCCTGGGCACCGTACTTGATCTTGAGCTTGTCGCCGTCGACCAGCGTCTGGACCGAGCGCAGGTCGGTGAAGGGCGGCAGGACGGCGACCTCGACGGCCTCGTAGTCCTTGTCCGCGAGGGCGAAGGCGAGCTTCTGGACGTGGGCGATGGCCTCGAGGTGGTTGAGGTTCATCTTCCAGTTGCCCGCCATCAGCGGCGTGCGGGTGCTCATTAAGGGTCAGTCCTCCAGTGCGGCGAGACCGGGCAGCGTCTTGCCCTCGAGGTACTCGAGGGAGGCGCCGCCACCGGTCGAGATGTGGCCGAATGCCTTTTCGTCGAAGCCCAGGGTACGGACGGCCGCGGCGGAGTCGCCGCCGCCCACCACGGTGAAGCCCGGGGAGTCGAGGAGGGCCTGGGCGACCGCCTTGGTGCCCTCGGCGTAGTCGGGGTGCTCGAAGACGCCCATCGGGCCGTTCCAGAACACGGTCTGCGCGTCGGCGAGCTTCGAGGCGTACAGCCTGCCGGACTCCGGACCGATGTCGAGGCCCATCTGGTCGGCGGGCATGGCGTCCGCGGGGACGGTGGTGGGGTGCGTCGGGGCCTTCGCCTTGAGGTCGGGGAACTCGGGGGCCACCACGACGTCCACCGGCAGCACGATCTCCACGCCGTTCTTCTCGGCGCGCTCCAGGTACTCGGCCACCGCCGAGATCTGGTCCTCCTGGACGAGCGAGATACCGACCTCGTACCCCTTGGCCTTGAGGAACGTGAAGACCATGCCGCCGCCGATGAGCAGCCGGTCGGCCTTGCCGAGCAGCTGGTCGATGACGGCCAGCTTGTCGGAGACCTTGGCGCCGCCGAGCGCGACGACGTACGGGCGCTTGACGTCGTCGGTGAGCTTCTTCAGGACGCCGACCTCGGTGGCGATGAGGTAACCGGCGTAGGCCGGGAGCTTCTTCGCCAGGTCGTAGACGGAGGCGTGCTTGCGGTGCACGGCGCCGAAGCCGTCGCTCACGTAGACGTCGGCGAGGGCGGCCAGCTGGTCGGCGAACTCGCCGCGCTCGGTGTCGTCCTTGCTGGTCTCGCCCGCGTTGAAGCGCAGGTTCTCGATGACGGCGACCTGGCCGGGCTCCAGACCGTTCACCGCGTCGTGGGCGGCGGGGCCGACCGTGTCCTGGGCGAACGCGACGGGCTTGTCGAGGAGTTCACCGAGCCGCTCGGCGGCGGGCAGCAGCGAGAACTGCGGGTCCGGCGCGCCCTTGGGGCGGCCCAGGTGCGAGGCGACGATCACCTTGGCGCCGGCGTCGGCGAGCGCCCTGACGGTGGGCAGGACGGCGCGGATGCGGCCGTCGTCGGTGATGAGGCCGTCGGCCAGCGGCACGTTGAGGTCGGCGCGGACGAACACCCGCTTTCCGTCGACCCCTTCGGCGAGAAGTTCCTCAATGGTCTTCATGACTGGGCTACTCCTGTAGTGAAGCTGTTCCGGTTGGCGCCCTAAGGCTGTGAGACGGACGCGGAGAAGGCCCGGACCGACGCGCGGCGTCGCGCGGGTCCGGACCTTCGCTCACATCGAGATGCTCTGCTGTTCTGGAACCTTAGAGCTGACCACCGACGAAGACCGTGAGGTCGACGAGGCGGTTGGAGTAGCCCCACTCGTTGTCGTACCAGCCGAGGATCTTCACCGTCTTGCCCTCCTGGACCATGGTCATGGCGGAGTCGAAGGTGCAGGAGGCCGGGTCGCTGACGATGTCGGACGACACGATCGGGTCCTCGGTGTAGAAGAGGTAGCCCTTCAGGTCGCCGTCGTCGGCGGCCTTCTTGAACGCGGCGTTGACCTCGTCCTTGGTGACCTCGCGCTGCAGCTCGACGACCAGGTCGGTGGCGGAGCCGGTCGGGACCGGGACACGCATCGCGATGCCGTCGAGCTTGCCCTTGAGCTGCGGCAGGACCAGGGCGGTGGCCTTGGCGGCGCCCGTCGTAGTCGGGATGATGTTCTCGGCGGCGGCGCGGGCGCGGCGCAGGTCCTTGTGCGGGAAGTCCAGGATGCGCTGGTCGTTGGTGTACGCGTGGACCGTCGTCATCAGGCCCTTGACGATGCCGAAGTTCTCGTCGAGAACCTTGGCCATCGGCGCCACACAGTTGGTGGTGCAGGAGGCGTTGGAGATGACGTGGTGCTGGGAAGCGTCGTACTTGTCCTGGTTGACGCCCATCACGATGGTGATGTCCTCGTCCTTGGCCGGAGCCGAGATGAGGACCTTCTTGGCGCCGCCCGCGATGTGCTTCTCGGCGTCGGCCTTCTTGGTGAAGATGCCGGTCGACTCGATGACGATGTCGACGCCCAGGTCGCCCCACGGGATGTCGGCGGGGTTGCGCTCCGACAGGACCTTGATGGTCTTGCCGTCGACCGTGATGGTGTCCTCGGTGTGCGACACCTCGGCCTTGAGCTTGCCGAGGATGGTGTCGTACTTCAGAAGATGCGCGGTGGTCGCGGTGTCACCCAGGTCGTTGACAGCCACGATCTCGATGTCCGCACCCTGCTCGAGCAGTGCGCGGAAGTAGTTGCGACCGATGCGGCCAAAGCCGTTGATGCCTACGCGGATCGTCACGAACCGATCTCCTCGTTGGTACGCCGGATTCGACGCCGGCGAGATGTATTGGGATGTCCCCGACCGCCTTCGACCCTACCTCTCATAAGGGCTTGGGGTGACATCGAGCGGTCCTATGCAGGACACAGCGGCCCGTACTCGTCAGTAACGTACGGGCCGCTGCCTATTTCCCCGGTATTTCGGCGTCAATCAGTCGCTAATTGAGCGCAGCGCCTTTCTGATGAGCGCATTTCGATCCGCGGTCGCGGTGACGTGTTCCAGACCGAATCCCAGAAGAACGCTGTCCGGGGTGCTGACCGCGCCGTAGGTCGTGAACAGGTCCTTGGCGAGCGCCCAGTCCTCGACGGCGGGCGGGCTGCCCGCGGGCGGCCCGGGGACCGTCCAGACGCCCAGGGACGTCTCGAAGTCCTCGTTCTGGGTGACCTGGCCCCCGACGACGACGGCCAGGTTGTCGGCGCGCACGCCCTCGCCGCCGGAGCCGGGGTCGGTCACGTAGCTGAGCGAGACCTCGACGGAGCGGCCCGCGTAGGCGCTCAGGTCGTAGCTGACCGTCTTCCAGTCGTCCGAGGAGCCGGTGAGGCTGTTCCACGCGCCCGTGGTGCCGGTGTTCTGGCAGGCGGCGCCGCCTCCGGTCAGGTAGCGCGTCAGCGCCGGGTGGTCGGCCAGGAGGAAGCCCGCCTCGCACTCCGTGGGCACGGCGCTGGATGTGAACCCGGTTGTGTCGGGCAGCGTGGTCCAGTCCTCGGCGCCGACCGTGTGCGCCTCCAGGAGGACGTGGTCGTAGCCCCTCTCGGTGTCCCACAGGAGCTGTGTCCGCAGGGCGGGCTGCTGGGCCGCGGTGACGCCCGTGAGGTCGATGGTGCGGGTCAGGCGCTTGTAGGCGTCGTCCGTGTGCACGGCGGCGGCCATGCCCGCGCCCTCGTACTGGCCCGCCCCGGCGCTCTCGAACTGCGGCAGGGTGGCCGAGGTGACCTCGTAGAGGCCGGCGCTGTTGAGCGGGTTGCCCGGCGCGTCGCCCAGGGCGGCGGTGATGCCGGAGAGCTCGCCCGAGCCCTCGAACCGGGTGGCGACCGGGGCCGCGGTGCGGGAGTAGGCGCCCAGGTAGTACTGGCTGAAGTCGTTCGTCGTGGTGTCGCCGATGTCGACGGAGCCGCCCGCCTTCTCGCCCGCCTCGATCAGCTTGCCGCCCTCGTTCAGATAGTCGCGTATGGCGAGCTGAGTGGTGAGTCCCGGCCTGTCCGCGTTCGTGTAGTGGACGACCGTCCCGAAGTGGCCGAGCACACCCAGCGGGTCGGGGGTGCCCTGCTTGGCGACGTTCCAGACGGCCGCCTTGCGCCCGGCCGCCTTCAGCGCGTCCACGTACGCCGCTGTCTGCTGCCCGGCGGCGTCGTTCTCCGCGAGGACGAGCGTGTCGGCCTTCGGGCGCTCGGCGACGGTGTACGTGAAGTGGGAACTGGACGTGGCCTTTCCGGATTTCGTCCGGCCCGTGAACCACACCTCCACCTTGTCGCCCACATCGGCGTCCTCCACCTTCGCCCGATACGCGTCGAAGTGGAGATTGTCCTCACCGCCGTAGGTCTCGCCGCCCTTCCAGGCGCGCAATTCCTCGTCGTGCGAACGGCCGCCATTGATGCGGTAGTTCAGCTCCTTGTCGCGTACGGACTTCCGCGCCACGACGGAGACTTCCTGGTCGCCCCCGCGCGCGTACGAGGTCGGGAACGTGGCCGGGGTGAAGTCGGCCGCCTCCAGGCCGACCGCCGAGGACGGCTGGTCGGGGTGGTGCGCCGTCTCAGCCAGGGAGAGCGCGAAGGGGATGTTCTTCCGGAACTCCGCCTGGATGAGCTTCTCATCGTCCGGGAACGTGAAGATGGACGCGCAGTCCTGGGGGCGCCAGGCGTCGTTCGGGTCGACGTTCGACGCGGTCTGGCAGGTGCTCATCTCGGGGGTGAACATCGAGATGCCGTTGACGTTGCCGGCGTGGCCGTCCGCCTCGCCGTTGGTCGTGTACAGCTCGGAGGAGACCTGCGGGTGGTAGCCGGGGATCGCGGAGTTCTGCGGGGTGCCGGCGAGCGCCTGGTAGAGCACGTCGTCCGGGGTCGGCGTGGCGACCTGCCAGCCCACGCCGTACAGGAGCAGCTCGGCGGCGGAGTGGTAGTTGATGGCGTAGTCGAAGCCGATCCGCTTCTCGAAGGCGTCGATGGCCTTGGTCTCGGGCTCGGAGTTCGGCCCGGTGCCGCGGTAGGTCTCGCTGGCGGGGCGCGGTGACGAGCCCTCGTCGTCGTAGCCCCACTTGTAGGCGAAGTTGCGGTTGAGGTCGACACCGTCGCCGGGGGTGATGGCGCCGTCGCCGTTGACGTCGCGCAGGTTCTTGCGCCACTGGCGGTTGGCGGCGGCCTTGTGCGTGAAGTCGTAGCCGTCCGGGTTGGCCGACAGGACGAACCACAGCTCCGTGGTGTCGACGATCTTCTTGATGCGCCGGTCCTTGGCGTAGTTGTCGAGGTAGTAGTGCATGAGGCGGCGGGTCATCTCGGGGGTGATCCACTCGCGCGCGTGCTGGTTCGACATGTAGAGGACCGACGGTCTGGCGCCGTCCTTGACCTTCTTGGCGTCCTTGCTGAGTTTCAGCGCGAGGATGTCCTGGCCCTGGATCGTCTTGCCGATGGAGACGACCTTCGTGAGGCCTGGGTTCTCCTGCCCGGTGCGGACGATCTCCTCCTGGAGGTTGCCCTTGCCGCTGTAGGGCCGGAAGACACCGTCACCAGCGGCTTTGAGGCGGGCCTCCGTCCTGGCGGCGACCTTGTGCTCGGCGAGTTTCACGCCCTTGCCGCGCAGCGCCCCCGCCTGCTGGTCGGTGAGGTAGACCTCGACCTCGGCGGTGCCCTTCTCGGGCGCCTGCTCGCTGAGTTCGTGGGCGTCCTGCCCGGCCTGCAGGAGCAGGGGTATCTGCTCCTTGGTGACCTCGGCACGGAACACCTTGACGGCGTCCGCGCCGGGATCCGCGCTCGCGGCCCTGTCGCTCCGCGGACTTCCGCCGTCCGCGTGGGCGACGGGCGCCAGCGCGGCTCCCCCCACCCCCAGCACCAGTGCTCCGACAGCGAGGATCGATCTCGCTCTTCGTCCCATGAGCCCCCCTTGCAGTTGTCTGCCGCGGTCGTGGCCACTGCCACAGAAGCGAACTGGCGCCAGACTCATGACGGTTCATGGTCAAGTCAAGGGGGCGTCAAGGGGGTTGGCCGGAGGCGAGCAAGTAGGCCGGGGCGGTAAAAAAAGTGGTGGCGGCGCCTCAGCGGGCGCCGCCACCACCTGTATGGGCTGGTTCCCGGCCTCCGGGTCAGCCCGCCATGTTCTCCGCGAGGCTGTCGGCCATCTCCTCGGCCATCTCCTCCACCATCTCCTCGGCCAGCTCCTCCGTCAGGTTCGACTCCGTGCCGGGGATGCCGAGATCCTGGGCGCGCTTGTCGGCCATCGCGAGGAGGCGGCGGATACGGCCCGCGACCGCGTCCTTGGTCAGCGGCGGGTCCGCGAGGGCGCCCAGCTCCTCCAGGGACGCCTGCTTGTGCTCCATGCGCAGACGGCCCGCGGCGGCCAGGTGCTCGGGAACCTCGTCGGCGAGGATCTCCAGGGCGCGCTGCACCCGGGCGCCCGCGGCGACGGCCGCGCGGGCCGAGCGGCGCAGGTTCGCGTCGTCGAAGTTGGCGAGACGGTTCGCCGTGGCCCGGACCTCGCGGCGCATCCGCCGCTCCTCCCAGGCAAGCACCGACTCGTGCGCACCCATCCGGGTGAGCAGCGCGCCGATCGCGTCGCCGTCACGGACGACCACCCGGTCCACGCCGCGCACCTCACGGGCCTTCGCCGCGATGGAGAGCCGGCGGGCCGCGCCGACCAGGGCGAGCGCCGCCTCGGGACCCGGGCACGTCACCTCCAGAGAGCTGGAGCGGCCGGGCTCGGTCAGCGAGCCGTGCGCCAGGAACGCGCCGCGCCAGGCCGCCTCCGCGTCGCAGGTGGCCCCCGAGACCACCTGCGGCGGCAGACCCCGGATGGGGCGTCCGCGGCCGTCCACGAGCCCCGTCTGGCGGGCCAGCTGATCGCCGCCCGCGACCACTCGTACGACAAAACGCGAGCCGCGGCGCAGCCCGCCGGGCGCCATCACGATCAGCTCCGAGCTGTGCCCGAAGATTTCGAGAATGTCCCGCTTGAGCCGCCTCGCGGCCATCGCGGTGTCCAGCTCCGCCTCGATCACGATGCGGCCGCTCACCAGGTGAAGGCCGCCCGCGAACCGCAGAATCGCCGAGACCTCGGCCTTTCTGCAGCACGTCCGGGTGACGGGGAGCCGGGAGATCTCGTCCTTCACCGCTGCCGTCATCGCCATGGGCCGATCCTTCCATGCATCCGAAAAATACGGTCGTACGCGGCGGCCAACAGCTCCGGATCATGGATCGGAGTCCCATCGGGCCTGGCCACCGGCGCCAGCTCGACCGCGGCACCGAAACGCTCCTTGGCGGTGTCGGTCAATGACGCGCGGTCGGGCACGGCGGCCTCGTCGGCCAGCACCACGTCCAGGGCGAGTTTAGGGGCGTGTCGTCCCAAAACCTCCAAATGACGCTGCGGGGAGAAGCCATCGGTTTCTCCGGGTTGCGGAGCGAGGTTCAGCGAGAGGACCCGGCGCGCCTTCGTCTCGACGAGCGCGTCGAGCAATTCGGGGACGAGCAGATGCGGGATCACGGAGGAGAACCAGGAGCCCGGACCGAGCACCACCCAGTCCGCGTCGAGCACGGCGGCGACGGCCTCCGGCACGGCCGGCGGGTCGTTCGGCACGAGGTGCACGGACTGCACCTCGCCGGGCGTGAGCGCGACCGTGGCCTGCCCCCGCACCGTGTCCACGTCGTCGGGGCGCTCCGGGTCATGCCCCTTGACCAGGGCCTGGAGTTCCAGCGGCACGGCGGACATGGGCAGCACGCGCCCGTGCGCGCCGAGCAGCTTGCCGACCAGGTCGAGCGCCTGCACATGGTCGCCGAGCTGCTCCCACAGGGCGACGATCAGCAGGTTGCCGACCGCGTGCCCGTTCATCTCGCCCGGCGACTGGAAACGGTGCTGGATGACGCGGGCCCAGGTCTGGCCCCAGTCGTCGTCGCCGCACAGCGCCGCGAGCGCCTTGCGCAGGTCGCCGGGCGGCAGCACGCCCAGCTCGTCCCGCAGGCGGCCGCTGGAGCCGCCGTCGTCGGCGACCGTAACCACGGCGGTCAGGTCGCCGGTGATGCGGCGCAGCGCGGCGAGGGATGCGGACAGGCCCATGCCGCCGCCCAGGGCGACGACCTTGGGGGTCGCGCCCCTGCGGCGCATCGCCGGTGCGTTCCTGCGGCTCAGCCTGCTGGTGAGCCGCAGCGTGCGTCCTGTCATTCGCGGCCCATGTCCCGGTGGACGACCACGGTCTCCACGCCCTGCGAGGCCAGCCGGGCCGCGAGCTTCTCCGAAGTGGCGACGGAACGGTGCTTGCCACCCGTACAGCCGACGGCGATGGTCACGTACCGCTTGCCCTCGCGGCGGTAACCGGCGGCGATCAGCTGGAGCAGCTCGGTGTACCGGTCGAGGAACTCCTTCGCGCCGGGCTGCGAGAAGACGTAGTTGGAGACCTCCTCGTTCAGGCCGGTGAAGGGCCGCAGCTCCGGCACCCAGTGCGGGTTCGGCAGGAACCGCATGTCCACGACGAGGTCGGCGTCGACGGGCAGCCCGTACTTGAACCCGAACGACATGACCGTGGCCCGCAGCTCGGGCTCCTCCTCGCCCGCGAACTGGGCGTCCATCTTCGCGCGCAGCTCGTGCACGTTCAGGCTGGAGGTGTCGATGACCAGGTCCGCGTCGCCACGCAGCTCGCGCAGGAGTTCGCGCTCGGCCGCGATGCCGTCGACGATGCGGCCGTCGCCCTGGAGGGGGTGCGGGCGGCGCACCGACTCGAAACGGCGCACCAGGGCCTCGTCGGAGGACTCCAGGAAGACGATGCGGCGGGTGACGTGCTTGGCCTCCAGATCGGCCAGGGACTCCCGCAGATTGTCGAAGAACCGCCGCCCTCGTACGTCGACGACGACCGCGATCCGGGCGACATTGCCCTGCGAACGGGCGCCCAGCTCCACCATCGTCGGGATCAGCGCGGGCGGCAGGTTGTCCACGACGAACCAGCCGAGGTCCTCCAGGCACTTCGCCGCGGTGGAGCGGCCCGCACCGGACATCCCGGAGATGATCACCAACTCGGGGATGACGGCTTCCGGAATGCCGGGGGCGTCGATCTTCCCGTTGGCCGCGCCACTGCCGGTGCTGCCATGAGCACCGCTGCCGGTGCTGCCATGAGCACCGCTGTCAGTACTGCTATGCGTACCGCTGTTAGTACCGCTGCTCACCTGAACTCCGTGCTCCGCTTCCGCCGGGTCGGTACGGCTGGGCGCCGGGTCCCCGGTATCACTGATGCCGCTGCCATGGCTGGTATCACTGCTGTCGCTCATGTCGCTGCTCACATGCTCGTCGTAGTCGCTCATGGCTCCTGCCCCCGTCGTTCTTCCGAGGCGCCCGCCCCAACGGGCTCCTCACCCCCAGGCCCGCCTTCGGCGTGCTCCGTGGTGGTGTCTTGGGTGTGGTGCGCGACGCGCGCGTCGCTGCGGTGATCATCCTGCTGGGTGGGGTGCGCGGCGGTGTGCGGTGTGCTCCGCGGCGCGGTGTGCGGTGTGCTCTGCGGTGCGGTGTGTTGGGCGTCGCCCGGGGTGTCGTCGCGGGTGCCGCGCTGGGCGCCGGACGGGGCGCCGCCCGGGGTGTCGTCGCGGGTGCCGCGCCCGGCGCCGGATGGGGCTCCGGCGTGGGCATCGCTTTGGGCTTCGCCCGGAGTGCCGACCTCGGTTTCGCCCGGAGTGCCGACCTCAGTTTCGTTCAAGGCACCGCCTGGCGCTGCGTCCGGGGCACCGCCTGGCCCGCCAGGCCGGGCACCGCCGTGAGCGCCGCTCGGGGCTTCGCCATCGGCGTCGCGCTGGGCACTGCCCTCGGCATTGCGCTGTGCCCCGCCCTGGATGTCCCCCCGGACGTCGTCCTCGGCCGGGTCGTTCTGTTCCTGGGCGGATTCCCGGGCGGAGTCCGACGGCTCGGTCGGGCCGTTGGAATCCTCGGTGTCCAGGATTTCGCCGGTGGTCATGTTCACCGCGGGCGCGGCGGGAGCCGCTTGCGCGAAGGCGGCCACGATCGTTTCTGCCGTCTTGCGGCCTATGCCGGGGACCTCGCAGATCTGGTCGATCGTCGCGGCGCGGAGGCGCTTGACGGAGCCGAAGTGCTTGATGAGGGCCTGTTTGCGGGTGTCGCCGAGACCGGGTACGTCGTCGAGCGGCCCCGCGCGGAAGCGCTTGGCGCGCTTGGTGCGCTGGTAGGTGATGGCGAAGCGGTGGGCCTCGTCGCGGACGCGCTGGAGCAGGTAGAGGCCCTCGCTGGTGCGGGGCAGGACGACGGGGTCCTCCTCGTCCGGCACCCAGACCTCTTCGAGCCGCTTGGCGAGACCGCAGACGGCGACGTCGTCGATGCCCAGTTCGTCGAGCGCCCGCTTGGCCGCGGCGACCTGCGGCTGACCGCCGTCGACCACGACGAGCTGCGGCGGGTACGCGAACTTCTTGGGCCGGCCGTCCTCCTCCGTGAGGGTGGAGAGGGTGGCCTCGCTGGGCTCCCCGTCCTCGTCGACCGGCTCCGCGTCGGACCACTCCCCCGACTTCTCCTGCGCGGAGAGGTACCGCTTGAAGCGCCGGGTGATCACTTCGTGCATGGACCGGACGTCGTCCTGCCCCTCGAACCCCTTGATCTGGAAGCGCCGGTATTCGCTCTTGCGGGCGAGGCCGTCCTCCAGGACCACCATGGAGGCCACGACGTCGTCGCCCTGGAGGTGCGAGATGTCGTAGCACTCGATGCGCAGCGGCGCGCTGTCGAGGCCGAGCGCCTCGGCGATCTCCTCCAGGGCGCGCGAGCGCGTGGTGAGGTCGGAGGCGCGCTTGGTCTTGTGCAGGGCGAGGGCGTGCAGCGCATTGCGGTGCACGGTCTCCATCAGCGCCTTCTTGTCACCGCGCTGCGGAATGCGCAGCGATACGCCGGATCCGCGCCGCTCGGTGAGCCACGCCTGGACGGGCTCGACGGGGTCGGGCAGCGCCGGGACGAGCACCTCCTTGGGGACGGCGTCCCCGCTCTCCTCCCCGTAGAGCTGCTGCAACGCGTGCTCGACGAGGTCGCCGCTCGTGACGGCCTCGACCTTGTCCGTGACCCAGCCGCGCTGACCCCGGACGCGTCCGCCCCGTACGTGGAAGATCTGGACGGCGGCCTCCAGCTCGTCCTCCGCGAGGGCGATGAGGTCGGCGTCGGTGGCGTCGGCGAGGACGACCGCGCTCTTCTCCATCGCCTTGCGCAGCGCCCCCACATCGTCACGGAGGCGAGCCGCGCGCTCGTACTCCATGTCGTCGGCGGCCTCCGCCATCTCCCTCTCCAGGCGGCGGATGTACGTGTTCGTGCGCCCGGTCATGAAGTCGCAGAACTCCTCGGCCAGGTCCCGGTGTTCCTCGGGCGTGACGCGGCCCACGCAGGGCGCCGAGCACTTGCCGATGTATCCGAGCAGGCAGGGGCGGCCGGTCCGCTCCGCGTTCTTGAACACGCCCGCGGAGCAGGTACGGACGGGGAAGACGCGCAGGAGCAGGTCGACGGTGTCGCGGATGGCCCACGCGTGCCCGTACGGGCCGAAGTAGCGCACGCCCTTCCTCTTCTGGCCGCGCATCACCTGGACGCGCGGATACTCCTCGTTCATGGTGACCGCGAGGTACGGGTAGCTCTTGTCGTCGCGGTACTTGACGTTGAACCGGGGGTCGAACTCCTTGATCCAGGAGTACTCCAGCTGCAGCGCCTCGACCTCCGTGCGCACCACCGTCCATTCCACGGAGGCGGCCGTGGTGACCATGGTGCGCGTACGGGGGTGCAGGTTCGCCAGGTCCTGGAAATAGTTCGCCAGGCGCTGGCGCAGGCTCTTCGCCTTTCCGACGTAGATCACCCGGCGGTGCTCGTCGCGGAACCTGTACACCCCTGGGGAGTCGGGAATCTGTCCCGGCTTGGGGCGGTAGCTGGAGGGGTCGGCCATGTCAGACACCCTACTGGCGGGGTGTGACAGTCCGGCGCTCCTGGGGACGGGGCTTCCGCGCGGCCTTCGCGGGGCTTGTCGAGTGCAGGACAACAACGCTTCAATGCCGGTGCCCCCACGCGCGGATGGCAGGAGGCCGGATGCGACTCGGCGACCGACACGATCGTCAGGAACCACACTTACAGGCTGTACAGGCACAGAGCGTTCAGGCACAGACCGTTCAGGCACAGGCCATAACGGCACGGGCCCTTCAGGCGGCCCAAGCCGTGCAGGCACAAGCCGCACGGGCACCCGCCATGCGGCGACCGGACGTACAAGCGCAGGCCGTGCGGGACCCCGCCCTGGAGGCGGTCCTGCGCACCGGCCCGTTCCACCTCGCCCTGCGCGCCGCGATCGCCGCACGGCGGCTGCCGCTGCACCGGGTCCAGCACCATCTCTCCCGTCACGGCATCAAGGTCGGTGTCACGAGCCTCAGCTACTGGCAGCAGGGTGCCCGGCGCCCGCAGCGCTCCGAGTCCATGCGGGCCGTACGCGCCCTGGAGGAGATCCTCGACCTGCCGGACGAGTCCTTGATCCGGCTGCTCGGCCCGGCCCTCCCCGCGGGCGCGCCCGAGCGGCCCCCGGCCCGCCCGTACCGCTCGCTCGTCCGGGCGTCCGGCGTCCTGCACCGGCTGCTCGCCGACCTCGACGCGCCGCCGGACTGCGGCCTGCTCGGAGTCGGCCTGCACGAACGGGTCCGCATCGGCCCGCGCGGGCAACTGCTCGGCAGGGACTCCCAGCACGTGATACGCGCCCGGCGCGACGGGGTCGACCGCTACATCGCCGTCCACCAGGGCGACCCGGGATGCGCGCCGGGCGACGTCGCCGTGCACGCCATGGAGAACTGCCGTACGGGCCGGGTGCGCTGGGACCGCGCGACCGGCGTCCTGGTGGCGGAACTGCTCTTCGACGCGCGCCTGCGGGCCGGGGAGACCCATCTGTTCCGCTACGGCTTCGAGGACGGCACGGCAGGGGCCTCGACGGAGTACGTCCGCGGGTTCGGCGGCGCGGGCGGACAGTACGTACTGCAGGTCGCGTTCGCCGACGGCGCGCTGCCCGTGCGCTGCCACCGGTTCGCGCAGCAGTCGACGGCCGCGCCGCGCGTGGGACGGCAGGAACTGACGCCGACCGGCCGGCCCCGCTCCGTGCACCTGGTGGAACAGCAGGTGCGGACGGGGCTTCTCGGGATCGGCTGGGACTGGGAGTAGCCCGGGGCCCCTGAGGGCCCGGTCCCCGCCCTCCGCCTGCCGTCCGGCTACTTCTGCGGGCCGGCCACGATCTTCCCGCCCTCGACCTTCACCGACAGCTCCTCCAGCGGGGACGTCGCCGGGGCGTGCAGCACCTTGCCGTTCGTGGCGTCGAACTTGCTGCCGTGGCAGTTGCAGGTCAGCTCCGTGCCCTCCAGCATCCCGATCGGGCATCCGGCGTGCGTGCAGATGGTGCTGAAAGCCCGGTACTGCCCGCCCTCCGCGCGGCTGACGACGACATGCTCGTCCTTGTAGAGCTTCGCCCCGCCCTCGGGCACCTCGTCGGCCTTGCCGAGATCGACCGGCGCGGTGGGCGCGGCCGCCGCGCCGTCGCCGGACCCGGTGGAGCAGGCGGTCAGCCCGAGCCCCGCCGTCCCCGCGACGGCGGCACCGCGCAGGGCGGTGCGACGGGAGATACGGGAAGGGGTCGTGCCGGGCATCTGAGCTCCATGAACGTGAACGCGCGGGATCGCGCCTGGGCGGGCGAAGGGGAAACGGGAACAGGAACAGAACGGGAACTGGAACGGGAACGGGAACTGGAACGGACGTGCGTAACAGATCAGACGATACCGACCAGCGATCACCCGCCCACGGCACCCCAGGCACCCCAGGCACACCAGGCATCCCCGACGCGCCATGCACCTCTGAGCCCCCGAGCCCCCGAGCCCCCGGCGCCGCCCACCCACCCCAGAACTGCCCGAACCCACCGCCCCCATGCCCGTACCCCCGCCCCGCCATGCCCGTATCCAGGTCGCCTGCTGACCGTCGGGCCTGGACGTTCTACCCTGCCGTCGGCACCCGGGTGCGCCCCGCGCGGCCCGTCCCCGTCCGAGAGGAACCACCGTGATCGTCGTCGCCGGAGAGGCCCTGATCGACCTCGTCCCGTTGAGCGCGGGCGGTGACGGCGCCGCCTCCGCGCTGCCCGCGCTCGCGCCCCGGCTCGGCGGCGGCCCGTACAACACGGCGGTGGCGCTCGGCCGGCTCGGTTCCCCGACCGCGTTCTGCTCGCGCGTGTCCCGGGACGCGTTCGGCGAGGCCCTGCTCGACGGGCTCCGGGCCGCCGGTGTCGACGTAGCCCCTGTGCAGCGCGGCGACGAGCCGACGACGCTCGCCGTCGCGTCCATCGGGGCGGACGGCTCGGCCGGCTACTCGTTCTACGTCGAGGGGACCGCCGACCGGCTCTTCGCGGTGCCGGACGCGCTGCCCGCGGGCACGCGCGCGGTGTCGTTCGGGACCTGCTCCCTCGTCCTGGAACCAGGGGCGAGCGCGTACGAGGAGCTGATGCGCCGGGCCGCGGCCCAGGGCCTGTGCACCGCCCTCGACCCGAACATCCGCGCGGGCCTGATCCCGGACGCGGACGCCTACCGGGCCCGTT
Organism: Streptomyces sp. SGAir0957; assembly: GCF_043523415.1. Classification (NCBI taxonomy): domain Bacteria; kingdom Bacillati; phylum Actinomycetota; class Actinomycetes; order Kitasatosporales; family Streptomycetaceae; genus Streptomyces; species Streptomyces sp. SGAir0957. Next base: position 6,303,204 of record NZ_CP027293.1, on the reverse strand, counting down.
TCAAGAGCTGGCTGCCGTCCACCACCCTCCTGAAGCTCTCCGAGGAGGATGCCGCGTGGCTGGGCGGGACGCCGCGGGAGTGGCTGTCGGCGGGGCCCGCGGCCGTCGTGGTCACCCGGGGCGGCGACGGGCTCACCGTCTTCACCCAGGACGGCGGCGAGCAGTCGGTGCCGGGCGAGCGCGTCGACGTCGTGGACACGATCGGCGCGGGTGACACGGTCAACGCGGCGCTGCTGCACGGCCTCGCCCGGCAGGACGCCCTGTCGCCCTCGGCGCTCGCGGACCTGAGCGGAGACGGCTGGGCGCGGCTGCTGCGGTTCGCGGCCCGCGCGGCGGCCGTCACCTGCTCGCGGGCGGGGGCCGAACCTCCGTACGCGTCGGAGGTGGGCGCCCTGTAGCCGCCCGCGCCCCTGAACGCAGTGCGCCCCCGCGGAAAACTCCCGCGGGGGCGCACTGCTCGTTCAACCGGTCCGGCGACCGATCAGGCGACCGATCAGGCCTTACGGGCCCGAGTCGTCGCCGCCTTCTTCGCGGCGGGCTTCTTCGCGGCGGGCTTCTTCGCCGCCGGCTTGGCGGCGGCCGTGCCCGAGGCCGACTTCGCCGCCTTGCCGGAGGCGCCGGCTGCCTTGCCCGAGGCGCTGGCCTTACCAGAGGCGGCGCTCGCCTTGCCGGAGGCCTTCGCCGTGGCCGTCTTCTTCGCCGGGGCCGCGCTCGCCGCCACCGTCTTCTTCTTCGCCGCGCTCTTGCGGGCCCGGCCCGCGGGCGCCGACGCGTCCGTGACCCGGTCGGCGCCGAGGATGTCCCGCAGGAACTTGCCGGTGTGGCTGGCCGGTTCCGACGCGACCTGCTCCGGGGTGCCCTCGGCGACGACGATGCCGCCGCCGCTGCCGCCCTCGGGGCCCATGTCGACGACCCAGTCCGCCGTCTTGATGACGTCCAGGTTGTGCTCGATGACGATCACCGAGTTGCCCTTGTCGACCAGGCCGGACAGAACGGTGATCAGCTTGCTGATGTCCTCGAAGTGCAGACCGGTGGTCGGCTCGTCGAGCACGTACACCGTGCGCCCCGTGGAACGCTTCTGCAGCTCGCTGGCGAGCTTCACGCGCTGTGCCTCACCGCCCGACAGGGTCGGCGCGGACTGGCCGAGACGGACGTAGCCGAGGCCGACGTCGTTCAGCGTCCTGAGGTGGCGGGCGATCCCGGGGACGGCCTCGAAGAAGTCGAGCGCCTCCTCGATCGGCATGTCCAGGACCTCGGCGATGGACTTGCCCTTGTAGTGGACCTCCAGGGTCTCCCGGTTGTACCGCGCACCGTGGCAGACCTCGCACGGGACGTAGACGTCCGGCAGGAAGTTCATCTCGATCTTGATGGTGCCGTCACCGGAGCAGTTCTCGCAGCGGCCGCCCTTGACGTTGAAGGAGAAGCGCCCGGGCAGGTAGCCCCGGACCTTCGCCTCCGTCGTCTCGGCGAAGAGCTTGCGGACGTGGTCGAAGACGCCGGTGTACGTCGCCGGGTTCGAGCGGGGCGTACGGCCGATGGGCGACTGGTCGACGTGCACGACCTTGTCGACGAGGTCGTCGCCCTCCACGCGCGTGTGGCGGCCGGGAACCGAACGCGCGCCGTTCAGCTCGCGGGCCAGGTGCGTGTAGAGGATGTCGTTGACCAGCGTGGACTTGCCGGAGCCCGAGACGCCGGTGACGGCCGTGAGGACACCGAGCGGGAAGGACACGTCGATGTCCCGCAGGTTGTTCTCCTTGGCGCCGTGCACGGTGAGCTGCCGCGACGGGTCCACGGGGCGCCGGAGGTCCGGGAGCGGGATGGCCTTCTTGCCCGACAGGTACTGGCCGGTCATCGACTCCGCGTTGCTCAGCAGCTCCTTCAGCGGGCCGCTGTGCACGACCTTGCCGCCGTGCTCGCCCGCGCCGGGGCCGATGTCGACGACCCAGTCCGCGACCTTGATGGTGTCCTCGTCGTGCTCGACGACGATGAGCGTGTTGCCCATGTCGCGCAGCCGGACCAGGGTCTCGATCAGGCGGTGGTTGTCGCGCTGGTGCAGGCCGATGGACGGCTCGTCGAGCACGTACAGGACGCCGACGAGGCCGGAGCCGATCTGGGTCGCGAGGCGGATGCGCTGGGCCTCGCCGCCGGAGAGGGTGCCGGCCGCGCGGTTCAGCGAGAGGTAGTCGAGGCCCACGTCGACGAGGAAGCGAAGTCGCTCGTTGACCTCCTTCAGGACGCGCTCGGCGATCTTCTTGTCGCGCGCGTTCAGCGTCAGCTTGGAGAGGAAGTCGGCGCAGTCGCTGATCGACATGGCCGAGACCTCGGCGATGGACTTCTCCATGACCGTGACGGCCAGGACGATCGGCTTGAGGCGCGTGCCCGCACAGGTGGGGCAGGGCACCTCGCGCATGTAGCCCTCGAAGCGCTCACGGCTGGAGTCCGACTCGGCCTCGCTGTGGCGGCGCTTCACGAACGGCACGGCGCCCTCGAACGGCGTCGTGTACCGGCGCTCGCGCCCGTACCGGTTGCGGTAGCGGACTTCGATCTGCGTCTTGTGGCCGTGCAGGAGGGCCTTCTTGGCGCGCTGCGGCAGTCCGGCGAACGGGATGTCCGTACGGAAGCCGAGGGCGTCGGCGAGCGCGCCGATGAGCCGCGCGAAGTAGTCCTTGGTGTGGCCGTGCGACCAGGGGTGGATGGCGCCCTCGTCGAGCGACTTCTCCTCGTCCGGCACGATCAGGTCGGGGTCGACCTCCATGCGCGTACCGATGCCCGTGCAGTCGGGGCAGGCGCCGAAGGGCGAGTTGAAGGAGAAGGAGCGGGGCTCCAGCTCCTCGAACGACAGGTCGTCGTGCGGGCAGTACAGGTGCTCCGAGTACATGCGCTCGCGCTCGGGGTCGTCCTCGGGGAGGTCGACGAAGTCGAGCACGACCATGCCGCCGGACAGGCCGAGCGCGGTCTCCACGGAGTCGGTGAGGCGGCGCTTCGCGGAGTCCTTGACCGTGAGGCGGTCGACGACCACCTCGATGGTGTGCTTCTCCTGCTTCTTCAGCGTCGGCGGCTCGGTGAGCTGGATCGTCTCGCCGTCCACCCGCGCGCGGGAGTAGCCCTTGGTCTGCAGGTCGCCGAAGAGGTCGACGAACTCGCCCTTGCGCTCGCGCACCAGCGGCGACAGCACCTGGAAGCGGCTGCCCTCGGGCAGCTCCAGGACCTTGTCGACGATGGCCTGCGGCGACTGGCGCGCGATGGGGCGGCCGCACTCGGGGCAGTGCGGCTTGCCGATGCGCGCGAAGAGCAGACGCAGGTAGTCGTAGACCTCGGTGATGGTGCCGACCGTGGAGCGCGGGTTGCGCGAGGTCGACTTCTGGTCGATCGAGACGGCCGGGGAGAGGCCCTCGATGAAGTCGACGTCCGGCTTGTCCATTTGGCCGAGGAACTGGCGGGCGTACGAGGACAGCGATTCCACGTAGCGCCGCTGTCCCTCGGCGAAGATCGTGTCAAACGCGAGCGAGGACTTGCCGGAGCCGGACAGACCGGTGAAGACGATGAGGGAGTCGCGCGGGAGGTCGAGCGAGACATTCCGGAGATTGTGCTCGCGCGCGCCACGGACGATGAGACGGTCGGCCACGCCGGTCCGTACCTTTCCTTGGAGAAGTGACAGGAAGCCCTGTGCGGCAGGGAACCGAGGGGAAGCCTGCCGTTTCGAAGACTAGAGGGAGCCACTGACAACGCGGTCGGCTTCCCGCCTTCGGTAACAAACCCGGACCTTCAAGAATGCCCGAAGCCACCCTCGACCATATAGCACGTACATTCGATTCCGGCATAATGTCGGCCACCTTCACCCGAACGTGTGGCACCGCTACCGTCTGCGCCATGGATCATCACGAGCGTGACCTGCTGTCTGTACGCGAAGCGACCGAACGACTGCTCGCCGCGGTCGGCACCCTGGACAACGCCGCTGTGACGCACCCGTCACGCCTGCCCGGCTGGACCCGCGGCCATGTCCTCTCCCACCTTGCCCGCAACGCGGACGCGCTCGTCAACGTCCTCGCCGGACGCCCCATGTACGAGAGCGCCGAGGCGCGGGACGCGGACATCGAACGGGGCGCCCCGCGCGAACTGCGCGCCCAGCTCGACGACGTACGCGAGAGCGCGGAGCGCTTCCAGGCGGTCGGCGCAAAGGACGCGGACTGGTCCCGCACGGTCGAACTCCGCAACGGCGTCAAGGACACCGCCTCCCGCATCCCCTTCCGGCGCTGGGCCGAGATCGAGCTGCACCACGTGGACCTCGGCATCGGCTACGAGCTCGAAGACCTGTCCGAGGAGTTCACCCGGCGGGAGACCGATTTCCTGACACACCGCTTCCGCGACCACCTGCCGGACCCGTCCGCCATCGACGGCGCTCCGGCCGATCTCCTCGGCTGGCTCTCCGGCCGCCGCGACGGCGCCGGCCTCACCGTCGACCGGGGCTCCCTGCCCGCGCTGCCCCCGCTATAGGCTGAGCGCATGACGTACAGCGGAACGGTGAAGGTCGGCGGCCCGGCGGACGTGCACGAGCTGCAGGACCTGATGATCTCCAAGGTCGCGGTCGGGCCCATGGACAACAACGCCTATCTGCTGCGCTGCCGCGCGACCGACCGGCAGCTGCTCATCGACGCGGCGAACGAGGCGTCGACGCTGCTCCGCCTCATCGGCGACGACGGCATCGACGCCGTCGTCACCACGCACCGCCACGGCGACCACTGGCAGGCGCTCGCCGAGGTCGTGGCCACCACGCGCGCGTGCACGTACGCGGGGCGCGACGACGCCGAGGGCATCCCGGTGCCGACACAGGTCCCGGTCGCCGACGGGGACACGATCGAGTTCGGCCGGATCACACTCACCGCCCGCCACCTGGTCGGCCACACCCCGGGCTCCATCGCCCTGATCTACGACGACCCGCACGGCCACCCCCACGTGTTCACCGGCGACTGCCTCTTCCCGGGCGGCGTCGGCAACACGTGGAAGGACCCGGAGGCGTTCCGGAGCCTCATCGACGACGTCGAGACGAAGATCTTCACCCCGCTCCCGGACGAGACCTGGGTCTACCCGGGCCACGGCAACGACACGTCCCTGGGCGCCGAGCGCCCGCACCTTCAGGAGTGGCGCGCGCGGGGCTGGTGAACCGCGTTCACCGATACGCGCGCGCGGCCCCCGGCGCCGCCAGTGCCGCCACCCGTTCCACCCCGAACGCGTACCCCTGCACTCCGCACCCCGCGATGACTCCGTCCGCGCGGAGCGACACGTAGGAGTGGTGGCGGAAGGTCTCGCGCTGGTGGATGTTCGAGATGTGGACCTCGACCACGGGCAGGCCGTCGCAGGTGTTGAGGGCGTCCAGGAGCGCGACGGACGTGTGGGAGTAGGCCGCCGGGTTGATGACGATGCCGACGTGGTGCTCGCGGGCCTCATGGATCCAGTCGACGAGTTCGCCCTCGTGGTTGGACTGGCGGAAGTCGATCGTGGCGCCGTGGGCCGCCGCCGCCTTGACGCAGAGGGTTTCGACGTCGGCCAGGGTGTCGCGCCCGTAGATCTCGGGCTGGCGCTTGCCGAGGAGGTTCAGGTTCGGGCCGTTCAGGACCAGGATCGGCGCGGTGGCGAGGGTGTGCGGCACAAGGACCTCCGTACGTCGGGCGGATGCTCCTTGTGGGTCTATCACGCGGCCGTCACGGGGCGACCGCCAGCATCGCGGGGGGCGGGGCCGCGACGCCGGTTTCGCCTCCTGGGTCGCGGCCCGTGCGTCACTTCAGCTCGCGCGCGTCCTTGACGTCGAAGTTGCCGAAGGAGGGCGGTCGTGTGCAGAGGGCGGTCAGCTGTTCGTTCAGCTGGGCGACCTCGGGGCGGGCGTCGCTGCGCTTCGCCTCGTCGGGGGACTCGAACTCGATGACCGCGAGGTAGCGCCCGGCGTGGTCGCGGTCCTGGAGCAGGATGCGGTGCGTGGGCCCGCCTGTCTCTCCCGCCATGCGCTGCTCGAACCGGTCGAGGAGCGCCTTCATCTCGTCGAAGCGCCGGGTCTCGAAGTCGACGATCTGTACGAATTTCTGGCTCATGGGGCCTCCCCCGCACGGCCGGCGCTCCCCGGGCCGGGGTGCGCTCAGAGCACAAGCAAGCACCGGGTGACGCGCGCGGCAACCTTCCGCGCACACCACCCGGTGCTGGTGTTTCCTACGCCCGAACCGTCAGGCGGGCGGAGACGTCGGACGTCAGACGTCGATGCTGTCCTTGCGGCCGGCCGCCGCCTCCCGCTCGGCCTGCTTCTTGGACGCGATGAGGCTGGTGATCGTGGTGATGATCAGGACGCCGCAGATGACGCTCAGCGAGACCGGGATGGAGATCTCCGGTACGTGCACACCGTTCTCGTGCAGGGCGTGCAGGACCAGCTTCACGCCGATGAAGCCGAGGATCACCGACAGGCCGTAGCTGAGGTGGACCAGCTTCTTGAGCAGTCCGCCGATGAGGAAGTACAGCTGGCGCAGGCCCATGAGAGCGAACGCGTTGGCCGTGAAGACGATGTACGGGTCCTGGGTCAGGCCGAAGATCGCCGGGATCGAGTCCATCGCGAAGAGCACGTCGGTCATGCCGATGGCGAGCATGACGACCAGGAGCGGCGTCATGATCTTCTTGCCGTGCTCACGGATGAAGAGCTTCGTGCCGTGGTAGCGGTCGGCGACGCCGAACTTCGTCTCGATGGACTTCAGGAGGCGGTTCTCCTCGAACTCCTCCTCCTCGTCATCGCCCATGGCCTCCTTGACGAGCTTCCACGCGGTGTAGATGAGGAACGCGCCGAAGATGTAGAAGACCCACGAGAAGTTGGCGATGACGGCGGCACCCGCCGCGATGAAGATCGCCCGCAGCACGAGCGCGATCAGCACACCGAAGAGCAGGACGCGCTGCTGCAGATGGGTCGGCACCGAGAACTTCGCCATGATCAGGATGAAGACGAAGAGGTTGTCGACGCTGAGCGATTTCTCGGTGATGAAGCCCGCGAAGAACTCGCCGCCCGCCTGGCTGCTGCCCCAGATGGTCACGCCGATGCCGAAGAGCACGGCGAGCGCGATCCAGACGACGGTCCAGATCCCGGCTTCCTTGATGGATACGTCGTGGGGCTTGCGCCCGATGAAGAAGTCGACCGCGATCAGGGCGCACAGACCAAGAATGGTCAGCACCCAAAGGGTCATCGATACGTCCACTGCGCCTCCGGCGTCGTACGGCTACTGATCAGCGTCGTCGCTGCCGGAGGTCTCTTCCACCCGGGCGCGTGCCGCACCTCGGGCCGACGCCCCGGGATCGGCGGCCATCGGGCCGCATCGTCCGTATTGACGGGAACGCCGCGTACGGGAGTACTCCCCTCCGCGTAAAGGAGCGTACTCGAAAGACCCATGAAAGGTAAAGGTTTAGGTAAAGGTCATCCCAAAAGCGCAGGTCGGAGGGGTCGAGAAAAGCAAAGGGATCAGGGGTTCAGGCCCCGCTCCCGGCGCGCCCCCGCCACCTCCTCCAGCACCTGGCGCAGGACCGCGCTGCCGTCCGGAATCAGCGGCGGCTCGTACGTCCAGGCGTGTCCCACCCAGGGGTCGGCGAGGTGGTCGTCGGGGACCGGGGTCAGCCGCAGCAGGGCCCGCCACAGCGGGTCGAGGAGCGGGCCGTACTCGGCGGCGTCCTCGCGGTCGGCCACCAGCATCAGATGGACGCCGACGCGCGGACCCTCGTCCGCGAGGTAGCGGAGCCGGGTCACCGCGCGGTCGTCGAAGCCGTGCGGGAAGTCGTGCACGACGAGAAGTTGCTCGGCGACGTCCAGATCGGGCGGCAGGGCGTCCACCGCGCCGCTGCGCACCGCCATCTGCACGAGGTCGACCCGCTCGGTCAGCCGGGTGAGCGTCTCCGCCACCCCCGCCGCCCCCCGGGCCACGGGGCCGGCGAGCACCCCGGCGTCGACGAGCGGGGCGAGCGCCCCGGACGCCGTGCCCGCCGGGTCGATGACATGCACGCTGAACTCGCCCGCCGGGTAGGCCGCGAGCAGCCGCGCGACCAGCTCGGTGGCGGTGCGGGCGGCGCGGGCCCGCAGCTCGTCGGCGTCGGCGAGCACCTCCGGGTCGGAGGCGCCCGCGTCGATCCACAGGCCGCGCTCCAGAGGGAGTCGCACCAGCATGGGGATGCGCAGGCCGACGCTGTCGCTCTCGGGAAGGCGCAGCTCGCCCAGGCGGACGGCCATGGGGATCTCCATCGGGCTGCGGTACGCGTGCCAGCACGGGTTCTCCCAGCCCGCGTACGGGGCCGGGAGCGCGGGTTCGACGACCTCGGACTCGGCGACGAGCTGCGCCAGGTCCCGGTCAAGCGCTTCCCGCACACGGTCGACGAGGGCGGCATGCTTGGCGGCGGCGCTCTCGCGCGCGGCGTCGGCCTGGCCGCCGATACGGCTGCGCGGGTCGGACAGGACACGGTCGAGCTCCTGCTCCATGCGGGAGTCGGCGAAGTCGACGGCGCTGCGGTAGGCGGCGGCGGTGCGGGCCAGGTCCTCGAACATGCCCCACACCTGGTTGTAGAGCCGCTCGTCCATCGACCAGCCCGTCGCGTCGCCCGCCACGGGTGCGGCGGGCCCGCCACCGGGCGCGGCGGCCGGGGCCGGGGCGGGCGGCGGCGGGGCCTGGCGGCCGGGGTGGGTGTAGTCGATGGGGCCGGACGCTCCCCCGGGGGCCGCGGCGGGGGCGGGGGCGGGCTGCGCGGGTATGGGGCTCGCCGCCTGGCCTGCCGTGGCCGCCGCGCGGACCTGGGGCTCGTCGGCGGGGCGCGGCGCGGGCGCGACCGTACGGGCCAGGCTCTGGGCGACCGCCTGGTGGACGGCGCCCGCGAGGGTGTGCGCGTCGGGCACTCCCTGGTCGGCGAAGAGGGCGGCGAGTCCGTCGGCGTAGCCCTGGCCGACCGCGCGGACCTTCCAGGCGCCCTGTCTGCGGTACAGCTCCAGGGCGGTGACGGCCGACTCGGTGTCGAGCCCGGTGATGGTGTAGCTGGCCACTTCGACGCCGTCGAGCCCGGTGACCGCGACGTACGGGGCCGCGACCGCGCCGAACCGGGTGGGTCCGCCGGTGCCGAGCGGCAGGGCGAGCAGGACGGTCACCCGGTGCACGTGCTCGGGCATCGCGTCCAGGTCGACGGCGAGCCGGTGGTCGGCGGCGGCCTGGCGCGGGACTTCGAGGCCCGGCAGCGCGGGCGCGCCGGGATGCGCGACCTGGCCGGGGCCGCGCACCGTGCCCCGGTCGTCGGCGAGCGTGGCGCCCGCGACGACCGGCCGGCCGGCCGACACCCTGATCTCCAGACGCGTCCGGGTCAGCGGGTGGTTCTGGCCCCGCACCAGTTCGGCCGCCATCGTCGGTCCCGTTACAGGCCGGGCAGGATCGCGGGCATGAGGTCCTGGAACGTGCGGCCGTTGGCCGCCGTGCCGAGGGCCGTCATCTTCCAGCCGCCCGCGGCGTCGCGGTGCACCTTCGCCATGATCTGCGCCGTGTACTGGCCGCCGCCGTCGAGCGTGTACCGGGCGAGCTCCTCGCCGGTCGTCTCGTCGACCAGACGGCAGAACGCGTTCTGCACCTCCTGGAAGGTCTGTCCGGTGAAGGAGTTCACCGTGAAGACGATCTGGTCGATGTGGACCGGGACGCGCTCCAGGTCGACCAGGATCGCCTCGTCGTCGCCGCCCTGTCCGACGCCGCCGACCAGGTTGTCGCCGGTGTGCCGCACCGAGCCGTCGTCGCTGACGAGGTGGCGGAAGAAGACCACGTCCACGGGCTGCTTGTCGGCGAAGAGCACCGCGGAGGCGTCCAGGTCGATCTCCCGTGTGCGGGAGCCGAACAGGCCGCGGCGCGGGGCGGCCTGCCAGCCGAGGCCCATGCGCACGGCGGTGAGGGTGCCCCCGCCCTTTTTCTCCAGGCTGATGGCCTGGCCCTTGGTCAAGCTGATGCCGGGGCCCTTGGAAAAGTCGGCCGTCACGCGCAGTCCCCTCTCGTACCGTCCCCTGTGCCGCGACGTGCGCGCGGTGGGGCAAACCCTATGGGGCGCCACCGGCGACGACGCCACCGAGGGCGGGGTTTTGTGGCGGCATTGCAACACACCACCGCGCCCCGCCCGTCGTATATGGGTCAGGCGATGCCCGCCTCCCGCATCTGGCGCAGCTCCTTCTTCATCTCGGACACCTCGTCGCGAAGGCGCGCCGCGACCTCGAACTGGAGGTCCGCCGCGGCGGCCCGCATCCGGTCCGTCAGCTCCTCGATCTGCTCGGAGAGCTCGGCGGCGGGACGGTCGGTCGGGGGCGTCTCGGCCGCCTTGCCCTTCTTCTTCTTGCTGGTGTCCGCCTTGCCGAGCGCGGGGACGGGCGCCTTGGCGGGCTTTCCGTCCTTGCCGCCCTTGCGGTAGCCGGTGCCGAGCAGCGCCTCGGTGTCGACGTCCTCGCGCGCGATGGACGCCACGATGTCGTTGATCTTCTTGCGGAGCGGCTGCGGGTCGATGCCGTTCGCCTTGTTGTACGCGATCTGCTTCTCGCGGCGCCGGTTCGTCTCGTCGATGGCCTTCTCCATCGCCGGGGTGATCTTGTCGGCGTACATGTGGACCTGGCCCGACACGTTGCGCGCGGCGCGGCCGATGGTCTGGATGAGGGACGTGCCGGAGCGCAGGAAGCCCTCCTTGTCGGCGTCGAGGATCGCGACCAGGGAGACCTCGGGCAGGTCGAGGCCCTCGCGCAGCAGGTTGATGCCGACCAGGACGTCGTACTCGCCCGCGCGCAGTTCGCGGAGGAGTTCGACGCGGCGCAGGGTGTCGACGTCGCTGTGCAGGTAGCGCACCTGGATGCCGAGCTCCACGAAGTAGTCCGTGAGGTCCTCGGCCATCTTCTTGGTGAGCGTGGTGACCAGGACGCGCTCGTCCTTCTCGGTGCGCGTGCGGATCTCGTGCACCAGGTCGTCGATCTGGCCCTCGGTGGGCTTGACCACGACCTCCGGGTCGACGAGGCCCGTGGGGCGGATGATCTGCTCGACGTAGCCGTCCCCGCGCGAGAGCTCGTAGTTGCCGGGCGTCGCCGACAGGTAGACGGTCTGGCCGACGCGCTCCTGGAACTCCTCCCACTTCAGCGGGCGGTTGTCGAGCGCGGACGGCAGCCGGAAGCCGTGGTCGACGAGCGTGCGCTTGCGGGAGGCGTCGCCCTCGTACATGGCACCGATCTGCGGCACCGTGACGTGCGACTCGTCGATGACCAGGAGGAAGTCCTCCGGGAAGTAGTCGAGCAGCGTGTTCGGCGGGGAGCCGGGCTCGCGGCCGTCGAAGTGCATCGAGTAGTTCTCCACGCCGGAGCAGGTGCCGATCTGGCGGAGCATCTCGATGTCGTAGGTGGTGCGCATGCGCAGGCGCTGGGCCTCCAGGAGCTTGCCCTGCTTCTCCATGGAGGTGAGGCGCTCGCCGAGCTCCTTCTCGATGTCGTTGACCGCGCGCTCCAGGCGCTCGGGGCCCGCCACGTAGTGCGAGGCGGGGAAGACGTAGAGCGACTGGTCGTCGCTGATGACCTCGCCGGTGAGCGGGTGCAGCGTGGAGAGCGCCTCGATCTCGTCACCGAACATCTCGATGCGGACGGCGAGCTCCTCGTAGACCGGGAAGATCTCGATGGTGTCGCCGCGCACACGGAAGGTGCCGCGCTGGAACGCCAGGTCGTTGCGCGTGTACTGGATGTCGACGAAGCGGCGGAGCAGCTCGTCCCGGTCGATCTCGGCGCCGACCTTCAGGGGGACCATGCGGTCCACGTACTCCTGCGGCGTGCCCAGGCCGTAGATGCAGGAGACGGAGGCGACCACGACGACGTCCTTGCGGGTCAGCAGCGAGTTCGTCGCGGAGTGGCGCAGGCGCTCCACCTCCTCGTTGATCGAGGAGTCCTTCTCGATGTAGGTGTCCGACTGCGGGACGTACGCCTCGGGCTGGTAGTAGTCGTAGTACGAGACGAAGTACTCGACCGCGTTGTTCGGCAGCAGCTCGCGGAACTCGTTCGCCAGCTGGGCGGCGAGCGTCTTGTTGGGGGCCATCACCAGGGTGGGGCGCTGGAGCTTCTCGATCATCCACGCGGTGGTGGCGGACTTGCCGGTGCCGGTCGCGCCGAGCAGGACGACATCCTTCTCGCCTGCGCGGATGCGCTTGTCCAGCTCGGCGATGGCCGCGGGCTGGTCGCCGCTGGGCTGGTACGGGCTGACGACCTCGAAGGGTGCCACCGTGCGTTCGATCTTCGTTACGGGCCGCATGAAATCAACCGTACGACCCGCCACTGACAACCGGGGGTGATCCGGGGCGCGGGGCGCCTTCCTACCAGCCGTGCGGGATGCGCGACGGCGGCCGTTCGGTGACGCCGCGGGGACGCGGGACGCCCGCGCGCGAGAGGCCCTCCCGCTCCGCCTCCAGGGCGTCGCGCCAGTCGGGGCGGCCCATGACCATCAGCGGGTCGAACATGACGACCACGCCGGCGAGGAGCAGGAAGCACAGGGGGCCGATCATCATCGGGGCGAGTATCCCGGCGGCCGAGTCGCCGCCCGGGGAGCCGCTGACGTCGCCGTGGGTGTGGACGCTGACGGCGGCCATCCCCATGTAGTGCATGCCGGAGACGGCGAGCCCCATGACGAGGCTCGCGCCGACGCTCCAGAGGATGCCGCGGACCTGTACGGCGGCCCAGAGCGCCGCGGTGGCGGCCACCATGGCGATCACGACCGAGGCGCCGACGACGAAGGTGTTGTACTCGATCGTCGCGTGAAGCCGCATTCCGGCCATTCCCAGGTAGTGCATGGACGCGACGCCGAGTCCGGTGATCGTGCCGCCGGTGAACAGGGCGGGGCCGGTCGCGCCCTTGTAGCCGACGATGAAGACGCCGACGCCGACCATGACGATGGCGAGGCCGAGGCTCGCGAACGTGAGTGCCTTGTCGTAGTGGATCGGCACCCCCTCGACGGTGAAGCCCATCATGGCGATGAAGTGCATCGTCCAGATGCCCGAGCCGATCGCCGCCGAGCCGAGCGCGAGCCATCCGGCGCGCCAGGTGCTGGCCACGCGGAGCGATCTGGTGGTGCACCGCAGTCCGAGGGCTCCACCGAGGCAGGCCATGAAGTACGCCACGAATGGCGTAACCAGCCCATAACTGAAGCCGTCGACCGTCCCCTGCATGTACCGCAGCCCTTCCACCCGATGCCGTGTCCGAGATGTCTGATACGTCCCCTGTCAACGACCACTGGGGCGGCCGTGGTTGAGGCTGAAATTAAAGCGCACCCCGGAACGTCCGATTGATTTTCCGGCAAAGAAACCCGCGCTTCGCACGCGGGGTGGGTCGCGGATGAGTAACTCCGTTCAACTTATGACCATCCTTCGCCTGTGTTCTGTCGGCCACTCCCTGTCAGTCTCGTCCCGTCCGTGTTCTCATCACGCACGAGGAGCAGATGTGTACGTACGCGCAGTAGCCGCCCTGGCCACCGTGACCGGCTCCGCGGTCATCGGTGTCCTTGTCCTGCCCACCGCCGCCCAGGCCGCCTCCCGGCACGACAGCCCCGTGATAATCGCTCACCGCGGCGCCTCCGCCTACGCTCCCGAGAACACCCTCGAAGCCATCGACCAGGCCGACGACCTCGGCTTCGACTGGGTAGAGAACGACGTGCAGCGCACCAAGGACGGCGCGCTCGTCATCATCCACGACACCACCCTGAACCGGACCACCGACGTCGAGGAGCTCTACCCCGACCGAGCGCCCTGGAACGTGCGGGACTTCACCGCGGCGGAGATCGCCAAGCTCGACGCGGGCAGCTGGAAGGGTGCGCAGTTCGCCGGTCAGCGGATCCCGACCCTGCACCAGTACCTGCGGCGCGTCGACCACAACCACCAGAAGCTCCTCATGGAGATCAAGTCGCCCGAGCTGTACCCGGGCATCGAGGCGCAGATCATGCGCGAACTGCGCAACGACGGCTGGCTGAGCCGGGGACACGTCAAGCGCCGCCTGGTCATCCAGAGCTTCAGCGCGGACAGCGTACGGACCGTCCACACACTGCGCCCGGACATCGTCACAGGGTTCCTGGGCACGCCCGCCGTCGCCGAGCTGCCCTCCTACGCGGCGTTCACCGATCAGATCAACCCGAGCAACAGCACGCTCTCCGCGGACTACGTGCAGGCCGTGCACGCCCTCAAGGGGCCGCACAAGAAGCAGCTCCAGGTTCACACCTGGACGGTCAACGACGCCGCGACCACCCAGCGGGTGGCCGCGTTCGGCGTCGACGGGATCATCACGAACGCGCCCGACGTGGTGCGCAGGGCGCTCGGCGACTGAGCCCGAGCGGCGGCGGGCCGGGCATTGTCAGTGCCCGGCCCTAACGTGGTCGGCATGAACGCCACTGGGCAGGATGCCGTCGGGCCGGACGCCGCCGAGCAAAGGACCGTCGCCGGTCCGGATGCCGTCGGTCGGGAGGCCGCCGGTCAGGAGGCCGCCGGTCAGGATTCCGTCGGTCGGGAGGCCGCCGGGCAGGATTCCGTCGGTCAGGGCCGGGTCGTGTGGGCCGTCATGGGCAGCCCCATCGGGCCGCTGCTGCTCGCCGCGACGGACGAGGGTCTGGTGAGCGTGGTCTTCCACGCCACCGACGCCGTACGGGACGACATACTCGGCCGGCTCGGCGCCCGCTTCGGGGCCGCGCCGGTCGAGGCGCCGGACGCACCGCTCGTCGCGGCGGCGCGGCATCAGCTGACGGAGTACTTCACCGGGCGGCGCCGCGCCTTCGACCTCCCCCTCGACTGGTCGCTGAGCACCGGCTTCAACCGGGAGGTGCTGCGCGCGCTGGCCGCCGGGGTGCCCTACGGGGCGGTCGCCGGGTACGGGGACCTGGCCGCGCGGGTCGGGCAGCCCGGGGCCGCGCAGGCGGTCGGCGCCGCGATGGGGTCGAACCCGCTGCCCGTCGTGGTGCCGTGCCATCGCGTGGTCGAGCGGGACGGGGGGATCGGGGGGTTCGGAGGCGGGCTGGAGACCAAACGGAAGTTGCTCGCGCTGGAGGGGGTGTTGCCCGAGCCCCTCTTCTGAGAGGGTCCGGGGCGGCGCCCTTCCGAGAGGGTCCGGGGCGGCGCCCTTCCGAGAGAGTCCGGAGCGGCGCCCTTCCGAGAGGGTCCGGGGCAGCGTCGAGGACGCCTTGCGTCGTTCGGGCTCGGAGTCTCGCGCGGCCGGCCGGCCGTTGCTTTGTGGTTGCTCGCGCGGTTCCCCGCGCCCCTGGCGGGGCACGGCATCGCGGAAACTTGGGGGTGGGTGGGGTTGGTCGAGCAGGAGCGCCTGGTGGAAGTGGGCGGCGCCGGGCTGAGCGTCCTGCAGCGGCGTACTCAGCGCGTGCTCGTCGCCTCGCAGATCCTCGGCGGGCTCGGCACCGCCACCGGGATCGCGCTCGCCGCTGTGCTGGCCAAGAAGGTCAGCGGGGACGAGGCGCTGTCGGGGCTCGCGTCGACGGCCAGCGTCGCGGGGACGGCCGTGCTCTCGATGCCGCTGGCCGCGCTGATGAACGCGCGCGGGCGGCGGGCCGGGCTCGTGCTCGCCTACGTCGTCGGCGCGCTGGGCGCCGCCCTGACCGTGCTCGCCGCCGGGGTGGGGAACTTCCCGCTGCTGCTCATCGGGCTCGCCGGGTTCGGCGCCGCGTCCTCCGCCAACCTCCAGGCCCGCTACGCCGCCGCCGACCTGGCCGCGCCCGACCGGCGGGCCCGCGCCATCTCCACCGTCGTCTGGGCCACCACCATCGGCGCCGTCCTCGGCCCGAACATAGCCGCGCCCGCGGGCCGCAGCGTCGCCGGGCTCGGCATACCCGCCGAGGCGGGCCCCTTCGTCTGGGCGGCCGGGGTGTTCCTCGCCGCCGCGGGCCTCGTCCAGCTGACGCTGCGCCCCGACCCGCTCCTGACCGCGCGGGCGCTAGCCCCCGCCGAGGAGCGAACCCGCGAGGCCCGCTCCCTGCGCGCGGGGTTCGCCGCGGTCTCCGCGTCACCGCGGGCCCGGCTCGCCCTGGTGACCGTCGCCGTGTCGCACACCGCGATGGTGTCCGTCATGTCGATGACGCCGGTCGACCTGGAACACCACGGCGCCGGGATCGAGTTGATCGGCCTGGTCATCAGCGGGCACATCGCCGGCATGTACGCGTTCTCGCCGGTGATGGGGCGCCTCGCGGACCGGTACGGGCGGCTGACGGTGATCGGCCTCGCGGTGGGGCTCCTCGCCTGCGCGGCGCTGCTCGCCGGGACCGCGGGCGGCGGCCACGCGCAGAGCGCCGCGGGCCTGTTCGTGCTCGGGCTCGGCTGGTCGGCGGGGCTCGTCGCGGGCTCCGCGCTGCTCACCGACTCGGTGCCGGGTGCCGCGCGCGCCGCGGCGCAGGGCCTCTCCGACCTCACGACCAGCCTGTCGGCGGGGATCGGCGGCGCGACGGCGGGCCTCGTGGTGGCGACGGCCAGCTACGCGTGGCTGAACCTGGCGGCGGCGTGCCTGCTGCTGCCGCTCGCCGCCTTCGCGCTGTTCACCGCCCGGACCCGAATACCGTAGCGACCGGCAGGGCAACGGGTCGGCTCAGCTCAGCGTCAGGTGATACGCCTTGCGGAGCGTCTCGTGCACCGTCCACGTCGTACGGTCGCCCGCCCGGAGCACCGCCGCCGTGCCGGGGCCGAGTTCGAGCACCCCGCCACCCTCTACCTCGACGGTGGCGCGGCCGCTGACGACCACGAACAGCTCGTCGGCCTCGGTGTCGGTGACGACGCCGGGCGTGATCTGCCAGAGGCCGCGCACCTGCTTGCCGTCGGCCGACTCCCACAGCACGGCGCCGGTGACGACCGGGTCGCCCGAGACGATCTGGGCCGGGTCGAGGGGCTCCGGTTCCAGCTCCACGTCGGGGACGTGGACGGCGAAGGAGGGCGGCGACGCGGAAGCGGGCTGGTTCGTGGTGGTCATGAGGCGTCACCCTAGGAGTCCCGCGCCCCTCCCTTCACTGGACGCCTCGTACCGCGTCCGCCCCGACGACTGGACGGGCCGTCCAGGGGCAGACGGTCCTCAAGCGTTGTGCCGACATGTCACCGGGAGGCAGGACATGGAGATCGCGGGGATTCTGAGCGCCATCGTGATCGGCATCGTCGTCGGTGTGCTGGGCCGGCTCGCACTGCCCGGCCGGCAACGCATCGGCGTCGTCGCGACGATCGTCGTCGGCATCGTGGCGGCCTTCCTCGGGTCGGCGGTCGCCGCGGGCTTCGGCGTCCAGGACACGAACGGCGTGGACTGGATCGAGTGGCTGATCCAGATCGGCCTCGCGGCGCTCGGTGTCGCCCTGCTCGACCGCGGCAGCGGCCGTCGCGTGCGCCGCTGAGCGACGGCCGGCCGCGCGCCACCGCCGCTCCCATCGCGGCTCCCATCGCCGCTCCCGCAGCCGTGCCCTTCGCCGATCCCTCTTCAACGACCGGGCCGACGACCGGGCCGCCGGGGCTCCTCAGGGCGCCCGTGCGGTAGCAGACTCCGCCGTGCGCACAGCCGGAACATCCGCGCCGCACGACGCGTCGGACGCCGCGTCACTGAGCCGAAGGGACGGCGATCAGGCATGAGCGGGAACAAGGCAGTCGCTTATCTCAAGCCGGGTGCGGTGGAGGTCAGGTCCATCGCCTACCCCACACTCGAACTGAAGGACGGGCCGGGGGTGGCGTCGGCGAACGTCGGCCGCAGCTGTCGGCACGGCGTGATCCTCAAGGTCCTGGCCACCAACATCTGCGGCAGCGACCAGCACATGGTGCGCGGCCGCACCACCGCGCCCGAGGGCCTGGTCCTCGGCCACGAGATCACCGGCGAGATCGTCGAGAAGGGCCCGGACGTCGAGTTCCTGGACGTCGGGGACATCGTCTCGGTGCCGTTCAACATCGCGTGCGGCCGCTGCCGCAACTGCAAGGAGCGCAAGACCGGCATCTGTCTGAACGTCAACCCGGCACGGCCCGGGGCCGCCTACGGCTATGTCGACATGGGCGGCTGGGTCGGCGGACAGGCCGAGTACGCCATGGTCCCCTACGCGGACTTCAACGCGCTGCGCTTCCCCGACCCGGAGCAGGCGCGCGAGAAGCTGCTCGACCTCACGATGCTGTCGGACATCTTCCCGACCGGTTTCCACGGCGCGGTGACCGCCGGCACGCAGGTCGGCTCGACGGTCTACGTGGCGGGGGCCGGGCCCGTCGGGCTCGCGGCGGCGGCCTCCGCGCAACTGCTCGGCGCGGCCGTGGTGATCGTCGGCGACCTGAACGCCGAACGGCTCGCGCAGGCACGGAGCTTCGGCTGCGAGACCGTCGACCTGACGCGCGGCACCGTCGGGGACCAGATCGCCGAGGTCCTCGGCGTGCCCGAGGTGGACGCGGCCGTGGACGCGGTCGGGTTCGAGGCGCGCGCCCACGGCCCGGACTCCGCCGAGGCGCCCGCGACCGTCCTCAACTCCCTGATGGGCCTCACGACGGCCGGCGGCGCGCTCGGCATCCCCGGCCTCTACGTCACCGACGACCCGGGCGGCGTCGACCAGGACGCGCGCACCGGGACGCTGAAGGTGCGGCTCGGGCTCGGCTGGGCGAAGAGCCACCGGTTCACGACCGGGCAGTGCCCCGTCATGAAGTACCACCGCGGGCTGATGATGGCGATCCTGCACGAGCGGGTGCACATCGCCAAGGCAGTCAACGCGACGGTGATCGGCCTCGACGAGGCGCCGCGCGGCTATGCCGAGTTCGACCAGGGCGCGAGCAGGAAGTACGTCATCGACCCGCACGGCGCGCTGACCGGCGTACGACCGGTCTGATCCGAGAGGAACGACAGGGACGACAGGAGCGGACAGGAACGGATAGGAACGGCAGGGGGCCGCACGCGCGCGTGCGGCCCCCTGTCCGCCCGGACGTGGCGTTGTCGGTGGTGGCTGGCAGACTGGCCCGCCACATACGAGAACGAGACGACGTAGAAGAACCAGAACGAGAACCAGAACGCGAACGGGCGCAAGGAGCCGAGCATGTCGATGGCGGGCAACCTGCGGAAGGTCGGTGGCCTGCGCGGGGTGGGCGGACTGCGGAAGGTCGCGCGCCTCGCGCGGCGGCGGCGCCGGGTCGATCTGAGCCACCCGGCGCGCTCCCCGCTGGGTTCGGCGGTCGTCAACTGCGTGACGTACCGCGACGGCGTGCGCGAGCGCGGCGGCCGCGACCTGGTCGAGGCGGTACGGGCGGTGCGCAAGGCGGACGACGGGTTCGTCTGGCTCGGCCTGCACGAGCCGTCCGAGGCGGAGATCGCGGACATCGCCGAGCTGTTCGACCTGCACCCGCTGGCGGTGGAGGACGCGGTCCACGCGCATCAGCGGCCGAAGGTGGAGCGGTACGGCGAGACGCTGTTCGCGGTCCTGAAGACGGTCTGTTACGTGGAGCACGCGGAGCTGACCGCGACCAGCGAGATCGTCGACACCGGCGAGATCATGGTGTTCGTCGGGCGGGACTTCGTGATCACGGTGCGGCACGGGCGGCACGGCTCGCTCGGGCCGGTCCGCGAGAACCTGGAGGCCGATCCCGAGCAGCTCGCCAAGGGGCCCGCCGCCGTGCTGCACGCCATCGCGGACGGCGTCGTCGACGACTATCTGACGGTGATCGACGACATCCAGGCCGACATCGACGAGGTCGAGACGGACGTCTTCGCGCAGAACGGGGCGCGGGCCGATCCCGGCCGCATCTACCAGCTCAAGCGTGAACTCCTGGAGCTGAAGCGGGCGGTGGCGCCGCTGGCCCGCCCCGTGATGGAGCTGGCGGGGCGCCCGTACCCCGTCGTGCCGCCCGAGATACAGGCGTACTTCCGTGACGTGTCGGACCATCTGCTGCGCGCGGTCGAGCAGATCGCGGCCTTCGACGAACTCCTGAACTCGATCCTCCAGGCACATCTCGCGCAGGTGACCGTCGCGCAGAACGAGGACATGCGCAAGATCACCGCGTGGGCCGCGATCGTCGCCGTGCCGACGATGGGGTGCGGGATCTACGGCATGAACTTCGACCACATGCCCGAGCTGCACTGGCGGTTCGGCTATCCGCTGATGGTGTCCGTCATCGCGGTGATCTGTGTCGTCGTCCACCGGGGGTTCAAGCGCAACGGCTGGCTGTGAGGGCGCGGGCCCGGCCGGTCACCGCCGCGCCCAGGCCGGGTGCCGCGGGTCGTCCGCGCGGATGACGATGTCCGCCTGCGCGGCCGGCGCGGTCTCGTCGTCGTAGCGGGCGAAGGCCGGCAGGGTCCACTGCTCCGCGTCGGGCGTACGGCGGCGCAGCGCGCCCGGTGTCAGGCTGACGTGGACCGTCAGGTCGAACGGGAACCAGTGGTTCAGCAGGAACGGGCCGTGCAGCAACAAGGCGCCCGTGGGCGGGAGTTGGACGTACGGGCTGCGGGTGGCGCGGTCCGTGGCCGGATCCCACAGGTCGGGCAGGACGCGTCCGGTGCCGTCCGGTTCCAGGGGGCCGAAGACCTCGCGCCACAGTGCGCCCGTGTCGAACCAGCCGCTGTAGTACGAGTCGGGGTCCTCGTGCCCGAACTCGTAGCGCAGGGAGGCGGGGCGCAGGAAACCGTCCGTGCCGACGGGCAGGGAGGAGCGGCCGCGCACGCGCAGGGCCTCGGCGACGCGGGCGGCGAGGTCGCCGGGGCGGGCGGCGGGGGCGCCGTCGAAGGCGACCCTCGGCCAGGGGCCGCCGTCGCCCGCCTTCAGGTCGAGCAGGCGTTCGGCGAGGGTGTCGCCGAGCCGTTCCCAGGTGATCGGTTCGAGTCGCACACGGTCCATGATGCCGGGCGGTGGCGAGGGCGTCCGGGCGGGCATGACGTCCGTATGACCGGCACGCCACCCTCCTCCGCGCTGCCCGCGCGCGGGCCCGTCGTCTTCCAGGCGGTCAAGCGCAGACGGTGCGGTGCCTGTCGCGCGGGTCCGCTCCCCCTGCTCGTCATGGCGGAGGGGCAGCCGCGCTGTCTGGACTGCGCCGACCTGGCCCACCTGGTATTCCTGCCGCGCGGCGACACCGCGTTGACCCGCAGGTCGCGGGAGGAGAGCGGGCTCTCGGCGGTCGTCGTACGGTTCCACCGGCGGCGCGGCCGGTACGAGCGGCAGGGCGTCCTCGTCGAGGAGGCGGCGCTCGCGCGGGCGGAGGCGCGCTGCCTCGCGGACGCGGAGGCGCGGGCCCGGCGCCGGGAGCGGGACGCGGCGTACCGCGCGGCCCAGGACGTGCGGTTCGAGGCGGCGTTCGCGGCGGAGATCCTGCGCCTGTTCCCGGGCTGCCCGCCGGAGCGCGCGGCGGCTGTCGCCCGGCACGCGGGGGCGCGGGGCAGCGGCCGGGTCGGGCGCAGCGCGGCGGGCCGGGTGCTGACCGAGGGCGCGGTCACCGCGGCGGTCCGGGCCGCGATACGCCACGTCGACACCCCGTACGACCGGTGGCTGATGGAGGGGGTGGGGTGGCGGGAGGCGCGGGCGCGGGTGGCGGGGACGGTGGCGTCGGTCCTCGAGTCCTGGCGGGCGGGCTGAGAACACGCCGGGACGGGCCGTCCCGGCGTGCGAATGCGCTGCCGGGCCCGGGCTCCGCGGCGTAAGGCGCCCACCTCGGCGTGCGTGCGAATGCGCTGCCGGGCCCCGGGCTCCGCGGCGTAAGGCGCCCGCCTCGGCATGCGAAAGCGCTGCCGCGTCGCGGGCTTCTGCGAGATGATCCCTCCCACCAATGGGCAAGCCGTACAGGTGTTCTGAAGGGGGCGGGGTCGGCGATGGTCGAGGGGCCTTATTTCGTGCTCGTCGTGCTCGGGGCGCTGTGGTGCGGACTCGTCGCCGGAGTGTTCGTCGCGTTCTCCACGTTCGTGATGCGCGGGCTCGGCGCGCTGCCCGCCGCACGGGCGATCGCGGCGATGAACGCCATCAACGGGGCGGCGGTGACCCCGGCCTTCATGGTGGTCTTCCTCGGCGCGGCGCTGCTCTGCGCGGTGATCGCCGTGGTCACGTTCGTGCTGTGGCCCGACGAGGGCACCGTGGAGCTGCTGCTCGGCTGCGCGCTGTACCTGGTCGGCTCGTTCGGGGTGACGGTCGCGGCGAACGTCCCCCGCAACACCGCCCTCGCGGCGCTCGCCGAGGACGAGGAGTCCGGGAGCAGCGCCGCGTACTGGCGTACGTACCTGCGGGAGTGGGTCGCCTGGAACCACGTGCGGAGCGCCGCCTCGCTCGCCGCATCGGCGTCGTTCGTGCTGGCCCTGACCTAGCCTCCGGCACCTGGGCGGGCGGCCGGGGCGCACGACCGCCCCATGACGGATCGAGGGGGACGAGAAGGAGTCAGGACAGCAGGAAGTCCGCCGCCCCCGCCTTCGCTCCCTCGATGAACGCGTTGATCTCGCCCGGCGTGTAGATCAGGGCGGGCCCGTCCGGGTCGGAGGACTGGCGCACCGCGACCCGGCCGTCGGCCAGCTTCATGGCTTCGAGGCAATTGCCTCCGTTGCCACCGCTCCACGGCTTGTGCCAGCCCTCGGTGCCGAGGTCGCGCGCGGGCATGCCGTTGTAGATCGGCTCCCCGTCGACGCCTCGTATCCGGTCCTTGATCCGGTCCATTCACAGCTCCTTGCGGAGATCGCGGAGGATCTCCTTTGTGCGTTGTGCCGTTGCGGCCTGCGCCGCCATGCGGTCCATGACCTCCAGGTGGGTGGCCACCTCGGGGCGCGCGTCCAGGTAGACGGCGCCGGTCAGGTACTCGCTGTAGACCATGTCCGGCAGTTCTGACATGGCAAATCGGAACAGGACGAAGGGTCCGTACGTGCCCGGGTGGGGGCCCGTCGCGAACTCCGCGACCTGGAGCGTCACGTTGGACCGCTCCATCACCTGGAGCAGCCGGTCGATCTGGCCGCGCATCACCTCCGCGTCGCCGACGGGGCGGCGCAGCGCCGTCTCGTCCATGACGACCCAGAGCCGGGGCGCGTCCTCGCGGGTGAGCAGGTTCTGGCGCTGCATGCGCAGGGCGACGTGGCGTTCGACGAGATCAGGGTCGTCGGCGAGGGCCCGCCCTATCGCGCCGGATCTGAGCACGCCGCGCGCGTAGTCCTCGGTCTGCAGCAGGCCGGGCACGAAGTGCGGCTCGTAGGACCTGATGAGCGAGGCGGCGCCCTCCAGGCTCACGTACATGGAGAACCAGCCGGGCAGGATGTCGTGGAACCGCTGCCACCAGCCCGGCTTGTTCGCGTCCTCCGCGAGCCGCACGAAGGCGTCGGCCTCCTCGTCCGTGACGCCGTAGGACTTCAGGAGGAGCTGGAGGTAGGGGATCTTGAGTCCGACCTCCGCGGTCTCCATGCGACGCACGGTCGCGGCGGTCACGCGGAGTACTTTCGCGGCGTCCTCGCGCTTGAGCCCGGCGCTCTCGCGGAGGTCCTGGAGGCGTCGGCCCAACACGACCTGGCCGACCGTCGGCGCGGACCGCGGTTCGCTCACGCCGCTTACCTCCCAGAAGTCGAGTCTGCCGAATTGCTGCCGCGGAGAAAGGCCCGGCGAGGTCGTTCACCGGCGGTTTCCCCGTGGCACACCCGCGATGGGCGCCGCGCGACGAGCTGTCTGGAGCAGTGTGCCATGTCCCTTCGGCGCGGCACACTGCACTCTGCACTTTTCAGAGTGGCTCTTGCCAAGTGTTCACGACGGGGAGATAGTGGCAAGCGTGATTCCGTCCGCGCCTTTAGGAACAGAAGCCGGCGAAGCTACGCTGAGTGACCGTTTGGGCACCCCCGAGGGGTCCGCGACCCGGCGCAGCAGCTTCGAACTGGCTCCCCACCCGGGCTCCGCCGCACAGGCCCGGCGCATGACACGTGCCCATCTCACGGGATGGGGGGCGTGCGAGGACACCTGTGACGCCGCGGCGCTCGTCGTCTCGGAGCTGGTCACGAACGCGATCGTGCACACCGCCAGCAGACGTATCCACTGCGAGCTCCACGAACTGCGCGACGACGCAGGTGAGCGCGTGCGGATAGCCGTGCGCGACGAGGGCTGCATACCCGAGGACGTGCGGACCGGCGGGCGTGTCGCCCCCGAGGAGGAGCACGGCAGGGGTCTGCTGCTCGTCGCCGCCGTCTCCACGGCGTGGGGCGCCCAGGAGACCGGCCCAGGACTGCTCGTCTGGGCGGAACTGCCCCGGGACGCGCGGGCCGTGACCGGCCCGGCGCCCGTATCGGACGCCATCGGCGGCGCCGGCTGGGCCTGGTGAGCAAAGCCCGCCCCTGACCACGGCGGGCTCGGAACGACGAACATGTGAGCGGGGAACGGATGGGCGCAGCGTGGTGACGACGCGGACGATGCAGCTGGACGCGCTGGTCGGGCTCGCCCGGCGAAGGCGCGACCCCCGCCAGGACCGGACCGTTCGGCTCAGCGTGCCGGACGGCATGACCGTCCCCCTCGGCTGCGACGCGGTGGCGGTGCCCGAGGCGTTCGGCCGCGCGATGACGCGGCGGCTGCCGCGCATGGGGTGCGTCTACGCCGACGGGGCGCACTGGTGGTGGCTGGTCCCCTCGGACTCGGACGTGGCCCTGGAGTGGCCCGCCCCCGCGCGCTACACGGCGGGCACGCTCGTGCCGGACGCCGGACGCGCCCCCGATCTGATCCACTGCCCCGACAGCTCCGTGCCGTACACCCCGCCCATCCCCCTGTACCTGGCGCTGTGCCGGGTGACCGGAACGACGCCTTCCTGGTCCCGCCCCCTCAGCGCTTCCTGACTGCGCCACCCGGTTCGGCGTAGAGGGCGCCGAAGCCGGGGATGTCGCCCGTGGCGGACGCACACGGGGACGGGGTGGTCCGATGGCCAGGAAGAAGCGCGACACCGAGCCGGGGTCGAAGCCGGGCACCGGACCGGGGCCGGACGCTCCGGCGACGTCGGAGTCGGAGGAGCTGCTGTTCGGCGGCCCCCTGCGGTACGACATCGGCTGGTCGGCGCATGACGACGCCTTCCTCGAACTGAGCTTCAGGGCGATGCTGACGCGGCTGCCCGCGCTGCTCGCCTCCAGTTTCCGGCTCGCCCGCGACGCGGACCGGCGCGCGGCGGGGACCGTGCTCGCCGCCGAGTCCGGCCGGGGCGTCGCGCAGGCGGTGAGCCTGCTCGCCGTCAACAGCGTCCTGGCCCGGCTCGTCGCGGGCGGCACGATGGAGGAGCGGCTGCGCGACGCCGCGCCCGCGCTGATCGCCATGGCCTGCGTACTCCTCGTCGCGGCGCTGCTGCGCGCGGCGTCGACGTACGCCACGGGCCGCCTCGAACCGAAGGTCGAACGGCTCGCCACCGAGCGGTACCTGGAGCGGGCGGCGGCCGTGGAGCTGGCGGCGATCGAGGACGACGCGTTCCACAAGCTGCTCGACACCGCGCAGTACGGGGCGTCGTCGGCGCGCCGGATGATCGCCACCGCCACCCGCCTCGTCAACGCGATGATCTCGCTGATCGCGGCGGCGGGCGTACTGACCGTCCTGCACCCGGCGCTGCTCCCGCTCCTCTTCACGATGACGCTGCCGAGCGCGTGGAGCGCGCTGACGATCGCGCGGCGCCGCTACCGCTCCTGGCACGTGTGGGTGCAGCACGCGCGCGCGGGCCGGCTGATCAGCAGCCTGCTCATCGACACGGTGGCGGCGCCGGAGATCCGGGTGCACGGCGTCGGCCCGTTCCTGCTGCGCCACTTCCGCTCGATGTCGCAGACGCAGGAGGCCGAGCAGGAGCGGCTCGCCAGGCTCGCGGCGCGGACCGGCCTGGTCGCCGCCGCGTGGACGGGGCTCGCGACGACGGCGACGTACGCGACGCTCGGCCTCCTCCTGCTGACCGGCGCGATGGCCCTGTCGGTGGCGGGTACGGCGGTCATCGCGATCCGCACGGGTTCGCAGAGCCTGGACACGCTCGTCCTGGAGGTCAACTCGCTGCACGAGGACGCCCTGTTCGTCGGGGACCTGGAGCGGCTCTACGTGGAGGCGGCGCGGCGCGCGATCCCGACGGGCGGGGCGCGTCTCCCGTACGAGCCGAAGGAGATCGCCTTCGAGCACGTCACGTTCGCCTATCCGGGCAGTGCCACGCGCCCCGCGCTCGACGACGTCACCCTGTCCGTGCCGACCGGCCGCATCGTCGCGCTCGTCGGCGAGAACGGCTCGGGCAAGACGACCCTGGTCAAGCTCCTCGCCG
The DNA here is from genome assembly GCF_043523415.1 of Streptomyces sp. SGAir0957. Lineage (NCBI taxonomy): Bacteria > Bacillati > Actinomycetota > Actinomycetes > Kitasatosporales > Streptomycetaceae > Streptomyces > Streptomyces sp. SGAir0957. The sequence continues at coordinate 6,276,990 of NZ_CP027293.1, read as the reverse complement.
GGCTCTACGCCCCGCAGAAGGGCCGCATCCTGTGGGACGGGGTCGACGCGGCGGACGCCGACCGGGTGCAGCTCGCCGAGCGGGTCGCGATGGTGGCGCAGGACTTCAAGCGCTGGCCGTTCACGGCCCGCGTCAACGTCGGCATCGGCCGCGCCGCGTTCGAGCCGACCGAGGAGCGGATCGGCGACGCGGTCACCCAGGCGGGCGCGGGCGAGGTCGTACGGGATCTGCCGCGCGGCATCGACACGTTGCTCGCGCGTGCGTTCAGCGGCGGGCACGAGCTGTCGGGCGGGCAGTGGCAGCGGCTCGGCATCGCGCGCGCCGCGTACCGCCGGGGCAGCATCCTCATCGTGGACGAGCCGACGGCGGCGCTCGACGCGCGGGCCGAGCTGGAGGTCTTCGAGAAGATCCGGTCGCTCGCGGGCACAGGGCAGACGGTCATCCTGATCACGCACCGGCTCGCGTCGGTGCGCCACGCCGACCTCGTCCACGTCCTGGAGCAGGGCCGGCTCGTCGAGTCGGGCTCGCCCGAGGAGCTGCTGGCCGCGGGCGGGGTCTACGCCGAGCTGTACGGGCTCCAGGCGGACCAGTTCACCCGACGGGCTCCGGCACCGGCTCCGCCTCCCGGACGATCACCAGGAACGCGTCCGTCGCCAGGTCCATGACCACCTCGGCGGGCTGGCCCTCCAGGCGGCGCAGGTTCGCGAACTCCTCGGCGGGCCAGGAGCCGCGGGGCCCGCCCGCCGGGAAGCGTCGTAGTACCACTCGTCCGTTGATCATCGTTCTTCCTTGCCCCCGTGATCGTGCCGGTGTACCCGGCGATCGTTCCGCCGCGCACGGCGCCGGAACGTTCCGACGCTTCATGGGGGAGAACGCTGACAGGGCGGGTCCGGACTCGCAACGTGACGAGAATGACACCTTCTCGGTACGGGGTTGAGCCGGATGGAGGCGGACGAAGACGGATCGAGGCGGGGCCGGTGACCGACCGCGCCGCGCGCTCAGTCGTCGTACTCGTCGTGATAGCGGACCCCCGCGCTGCCCGCGGGCGCGCCGAGGGCGGAGGCGCGGCCGGCCGGTTTCTCCCACTCCTCCTGACGGCCGAGGGCGGTGAGGTCGAGGAGGTTGGAGGTGAAGCCGAGGTGGTCGAGGCCGCGGTCGAACGCCGAGTACGTGTGGAAGACCCGCTCCCCGTCCCGCAGGAAGCAGCTGAGGGCGGGGCGCTCCTGCAGCCCCTCCCGGTCCTCGCCCCCGCCCCCGCCCTCGTTCTCGCCCTTGCCCTCGGTCTCGCCCTTGCCCTCGGTCTCGCCCTTGCCCTCGGTCTCGACGGTGGCGCCGAAATCATGGTTGAAGTCGCTCAGGTTCGAGGAGTACCAGGGCACGGTCCAGCCCATCCGGGCCTTGAACGGCAGGATCTTCGTGAACGGCGCGCGCGAGACCGCGGCGAACGCCGTGCCCCGGGCGCGCAGATGCGCCAGATGGCCGATCTGGTCGAGGAACCCCGAGCAGCTGCGGCACCCGGCGTCCCACTCGGGCGCGAACATGAAGTGGTAGACGACGAGCTGGGCCCGCCCCTCGAACAGGTCGAGCAACTCGGCCTTCCCGTCCGCCCCTTCGAACAGGTACGGCTTGTCGACCTCGACCATGGGCAGCTCACGCCGCTTGGCGTTCAGGGCGTCCCGCGCCCGGGTGGCCGCCTTCTCCAGGACGAGCAACTCCTCGCGGGCGATGCGCCATTGCTCCCGCGTGACCGCTTCGGGCAGCCCCATGGTTCCTCCTCCGGTAGGGCCCTGGGTCGGGCCTCTGAGAGGGGGGACCGCGGCCGGGTACGGAACTCATCGCTCCCGGCGATTTATTTCTGGCGGGGCCCCCGTCACGGTTGCGGTTTCGGACACACGTACGCCCGGCGGCCCATCACCCCGTCCTGCGTCCCGCCCACCCCGACCGCGCATCGGGGCCGTGCCCTGTTCCCCCGGCTGAGCCACTGGCACGCTGGCGAGCCCCCGGCCCCGGACGGGCCGGAACATCCGAGGACGGAGGCCGCCATGCTCGTCGGCACCTGGAACCTGGAGAACCTCTACCGGCCCGGAGGACCGTTCGGGCCCCGCGACAAAGCCGCTTACGACGCGAAACTCGCCTCGCTCGCCACCACCGTCAATCTGCTGCGCCCGACCCTGCTCGGCCTCCAGGAGGTCGGCGACCCGCAGGCGCTCAACGACCTCCTCGAACTGCTCGACGGCCGGTACACGGCGACCCTCTCGCGCTTCCCCGACGAGCGCGGCATCCGGGTCGGCTTCCTGAGCGACCTGCCGGTGAACGTCGTCGCCGACACCGCCGCGTTCCCCGACGGCCTGCGCCCCGTCCAGGTCGACGACAGCGGCCGTACGACGGACCGGGCCGGCCGGGGCTTCCTCGTCGTCGAGTTCTCGACGCGGGTCACCTGGCTGACGGCCGCCGTCTGCCACCTCAAGTCGAAGCTGCTCAGTTACCCCGGCGGCCGGTTCGCGCCGCACAACGAGGGCGAGCGCGCCCGCTACGCGACGTACGCCCTGCACCGCCGCGCGGCCGAGGCGGCGGCCGTTCGCGCCCTCGCCGACACGCTGATCGGCGAGGACGGCCGCCGCGCCCGCGTCGCCGTCCTGGGCGACTTCAACGACGAGGTCGGCGCGGCCACCACCCAGATACTCCAGGGCCCGCCGGGCTCCGAGATCGGCACGCCGGGGTTCGAGCGCCCCGACCAGGGCGACGCGAAACGCCTCTGGAACATCGCGCCCCTCATCCCCGAGGAGCAGCGGTACTCACGCGTCCAGGCGGGCCGCCGCGAACTGATCGACCACGTCTTCGTGACCCGGGACATGATCGACCGCATCACGCACGCGGGCACGGGCCTGCCGCACGACGCGGCGCAACTGCCGTCGGTGGGCGAGGACCCGGACATACGCAGGGACGCGCCGGGCTCGGACCACGCGCCGGTCTGGATCGTCCTGACAAGGTAGGGAGGCCGAAAGGCAGGCGGGTCGGGGTCCGTTCAAGCCGTTCGCTGAGAAGGCGCTGTTGTCCGCTGAGCCGTACGCCATCACAATGCTCATGCCAAACATGGCGTACGCCCCACCCGGTGCACCACCCTCAGCACGGGAGAGGACCCCCCACGTGAAGCCCCACACCAAGAAGACGCTCGTCGGCGCGGCCTTCAGCGCCCTGCTCTGCGCCGCGACGGCGGTCCCCGCCGCCACGGCGCACGCGTCGACGGCCGCCCCCGCCCCCGCGCCCGCCAGAGCCCAGGCGGTCTCCTTCGCCGGAACCGTCGCGCTCAGCAACTGTTCCGGCTCCGTCGTCCGCGTCCCCAACTCCAAGGCGACCGACCCGGCCCTGGTCATGTCCAACGGCCACTGCCTGGAGACCGGCTTCCCCGGCCCCGGCGAAGTGCTCGTCAACCGGTCCTCCAGCCGCACCTTCAGCCTGCTCAACGCGGCGGGCAGCAAGGTGGCGACCCTGCGCGCGAGCAAGATCGCGTACGGCACGATGACCGACACGGACGTCTCGCTCTACCAGCTCACCTCCACCTACCAGAGCATCGAGAACTCCTACGGCATCAAGGCCCTGGAACTCTCCGCCGCCCACCCCACCAAGGGCACGGCGATCAGCGTGGTCTCCGGCTACTGGAAGCGGACCTACAACTGCGCGATCGACGGGTTCGCGTACCGCCTCAAGGAGGGCGAGTGGACCTGGAAGGACTCGGTCCGCTACACCTCCGCCTGCCAGACCATCGGCGGCACCTCCGGCTCCCCGGTCCTCGACCAGGCGACGGGCAAGGTCGTCGCGGTCAACAACACCGGTAACGAGGACGGCGGCCGCTGCACGGACAACAACCCCTGCGAGGTCGACGAGGCGGGCCAGGTGACGGTCCGCCAGGGCATCAACTACGCGCAGGAGACGTACGGGATCGTCCCGTGCGTAGGCACCGGCAACCAGATCAACCTCTCGGCAACGGGCTGCGCCCTGCCCAAGCCGTAAGCCACCTTGTGATGGGGGGCGCAGGCGAGCCTGCGCCCCACCAGGGGCGCGGGGAACGGCGCGACCAGCCACGACGAGGCCGCACCCGGCGACCCACCGCACGCCGCACGCCGCACGCCGCACGCCGCACGGTGCTACGCCGCCAACTCGGCCTCGGCCATGAGCACCCCGATCCGCGCAGCGTCCCCGGCCGACAACCCACCGGTCTCATCCACCCGCACCGCACAAGCCGTGGCCGCGTCCACCAACCGCTCAAGCACTACGGTGACCCCCCGCGACCCGTCGGAGGCCCGCGCCAGCACAGGCAACTCCGCCGCGGCGACCTCGACCGCCGCACACGCCTCGGCCAGAGCCCGGTACGCGTCGCGCCGCAACTCCCACCGCCCGGCCCGGTCGCCCCCCGTGTCCTCGCTCAGCACATGTGTCACGTACACCCGCGCGGCCTCCCGCGCGACAGCGATCCGCGTACGGACACCGCCGCCGTGGTGCGCGCCGGGCCACGGCAGATGTCCGGCGACGAGGACGAGGGCGCAGGCGAGCAGCGTCTCGTAGATCCGGCTCCACGAGGCCTGGGGCTCCCCGCCGACCATGACGAGGGCCAGCACGAGAACGGTGATCACGGCGGTCTGCGCGGCGAAGTGCCGCAGGGAGACGGGAATGAGCGCCCCGGCCACCGCGACGAGCGCGACCAGGCCGAAGGGGCGCGGCAGCAGCGCGGCGAGCCCGGCGAAGAGCAGCGCGCCCGCGACGGTCCCGGCGGCCCGGCACAGGACGCGGGAGGCCAGCGGTCCGAGGTCGGGCTTGACGAGGAAGACGGCGGTGACGGGCAGCCAGTACCAGTGCACGGGCTGGAGGGCCTGGGCGACGGCGGCACTGGCCCCGTACGACAGTCCGACCCGCACCCCGTACTCCCGCCCGGCGGGCCCGGTCATCTTGCGCAGGCGCAGTCCGAGGGTCCGGCGGCGCGGGACGTCGCCCCCGGCGCCGCTCCCCCGGTCGAACACGTCGGCGGCCCGCAGCAGCGCGTCGTCCAGGGCCCGCAGCCCCGTGCCGGTGCGCGCCGGCGCGGGCAGCGGCCCGACGGGCGCCCCGGACCGTACGGCGGCGGCGAGCCGCGCGGGCCCCTCCGCCGCACGCGCGGGTACGGGCGCCCCGGCCCAGGCAAGCGCGGTCGCCGCCTCGGCGAGCGGCAGGGCCGCCCCGAGCTGCGCGCGCAGCCGCCGGGTCCCGGGCGGGCGCCCGCGCAGGGCGTCCTGCGCGTGGTCGAGCGCGGCGGTCAGAGCCACACGACGAGCACGGGCATCGCCCCCACCAGCGGCCCGCAACAACCCGGCAACGGCGTCGTACACAGCGGCAACAGCGGCACGCTCACCGTCGTACAGATACCCGAGCCGCTGCCCGCGTACGGGCGACGGCAGCACCACCCGCAACAAGATCAACCAGCCCGCACCGCACAGGAACAGCGCGGCCCGCTGCCACCCGCTCTCCGGCAACGGCATTCCCGCGCTCATGGCGGCGGTCACGAGCAACTGCGTCCCGGCGCCGGACGCGACGGGCCCGACGGCGCTGACCGCCCCGCCCACAAGGCCGAGCACGACGAACGCCCCGACGAGCGCCCACCCGCCCCCGGCGAGCCAGTTGCCGAGCACCATGCCGAGGGCCCCGGCGAGCGCGGGCCCGCCGAGCCGGCTGAGGGCGGCGCGCCGGGTGCCCGGCCGGTCGATGTTCCCGGCGAGCATGGCGCCGAGCGCGAGCAGCACCCCGCTGGACGGCCGCCCGGCGAGGACCCCGGCGAGGAGCAGCGGCCCGGCGGCGAGCGCCCCGCGCACGACGGCCGGCCACGGCACGGGCGCGCGCTGGGAGCGCAGGGCGTGGCCGAGCCAGGGCGGAAGGGTGTGCGGGCGGATCATGATGGTGCGCAGGCTCCTGTCGTACGTGGACGCGGTGGCGCCGGACGACATCGGCCAGCCTGAAACTGGAACTGGAATCAGTGCCTCAACGGTACTGGATGGTGCGTGAGGTGCGGGAACGCCCAGATTTCCGCAATGTGACACTTGGCTGTGCCCGAGCAACCCGAGAACACGACATCGGACGACGGCTGGCCCGACACCCCGGGCGACACCGCCCTGACGATCCACGTCCCGGAGGCGGACCCGCTGGTCCGCACGGGCTCACGGGCCCATGTGACGGTGCTGTACCCGTTCCTGCCGGTGACGCGCATCACGTCGGAGACGGCGGCGGACCTCCGTGCGCTCCTCGCCGCGACCCCACCCTTCACCTGCACGTTCTCCGAGGTCCGCCGCTGGCCCGGCGTCGTGTACCTGCATCCGGCCCCGGCGGACCCGTTCCGCACCCTGACGAAGTCGCTGCGCGCACGCTGGCCGGAGGCGGTCCCCTACCGGGGCGTCTTCGGCGACGAGGGCCTGGACCCGCACCTGACGCTGGCGAGCGGCGCGGGCACGGACGCCGTCCCGACGAACACCTTCACCCACGCTCTCCCCCTGCGCTCGGAGATCCGCTCCGTCCGCCTGATCGTGACGGACGGGGCGGGCACGGGGTGGCGGGACGCGGCGGACTATCCGCTGACCGGCCCCTGTTGACGGGCGTCCCGCACAGCACGGTCGAGCAGTGCCCGCGCCCTGTCCACCAGCTCGCCGAGCCCGATCGCGCCGTCGGCGAGCAACGCGTCGATCCCCCGCAAACCGGCCCGCGCCAGCAACCGCTTCTCGTTCGTCACCCACTCCCCGCGCGCCGCGAGCACGGCGTGCCCGGCCTGCATGGCGGCGACGGCGACGGCCCCGACGACCTCGGCACGGCCACCGAGCGGCACGTTGCCCGCACGGGCGTAATGCAGGGTGATGTCGGCACGCCCCCACCACTCCTCGGACGCGGCCTTACGCAAGGCGGCGGGATAGGTGCCGGGCCTGGGCGCCTCGCCCCTCAGCACACGATTGACCGCAAGCTCGGCGACGACGATGTACGACGGAATCCCGGCAAGATGAAACAACAAGGGCTCGATGCGAAATCGGCCGGCCTCCGCCTCGCTCAGCTCATGCTCGACGCTCTCAAGATCCCGATAGTGCACATCGACCCGCCGCCCGTCGACGTCGAGCCAGCCCCCACCGTTGAAGACGCCCCCGCCCCACCCGCCGATCTCGGAGACCTCCCCCTCCCACCCGATCTCCCTCAGAAACCGGGGCGCGAACCGCCCCTCGCTCCCCCGGTAATACACAGCGGTGTCCCAGTCACTGGCCTCGGTATGCGTCCCCTGCGCCCGCGACCCACCGAGACTGACGGCGTGGACACCGGGGAGGGCGGCGAGCCGGTCGGCCAGGCGGTCGAGAAAGGCGTCGTCATCGAGTTCGGGCATTCGGTCACGGTAACGAGGCACCCACCGCTCGCACCTGGCATTTTTGGCCCGCCGCTCCCGCCATACGTCAGCCGCGCGCAGCGAACCCCACGAACGCCGACCAAGCGGACGGCGGCACGTCCACCGTGCCTCGGTCCCGGTCCTTGGTGTCACGCACATGGACCCCCACGACACCAGCGGCGACCTCAACGCACTCGCCGCCCTGCCCGGTGCTGTGACTACTCGTACGCCAGGCCAGCTTCAGGGCAACCTGCTCAGGTACTTCGGGGTTCATCTCTCTCCCAGCAACTCTTCGACGAAGGCCAGCGACTCGCGCGGCGTCAGCGCCTGCGCGCGGACCACCCCATACTGCTCCGCGATCTCGCGTACCGATGCCCGGTCCGAGAAGAGCCGACTCGTCTTGTACGACTCGACGTAGGCGACCCGCTGCCCGCCCTTCGTCTCGATCAAGGTGAACGGCCCTTCGAGACCAGCGTGCTCCTCGCCTTCGGTGGGCATCACCTGAATTTCGACGTTCCGGCGTACCCCGTGCCGCATGATTTGCTGCAACTGCGCTCCCCACACCCCCCGCCCACCGAGCGGACGGCGCAGCACCGCCTCTTCGATCACGAAGCTCAACGTGGGCAACGGCTTGCGCGTGAAGATCACCTGGCGGGCCATGCGTGACTCCACGCGTTGACGTACGACGTCCTCGTCGAGCAGAGGGCGCCACATCCTGAAGATCGCTTCTGCGTACTCTGCCGTCTGGAGCAGCCCAGGAACCGCCTTCGTGGCCAGCACATGCAACTCCACGGCCTTGGCCTCCAGCTTGGCCGCGTCGCGGAAGAACCCCGGATACTGCGCCCGCTCAACCTCCTCCACCCGCGCCCGCAGCACCCCGTGCGCCCCAAGCACCTCATCGGCGCTCTCGATGAACCGGGCCGGTGGAATCCGCCGCCCCTGCTCGAAGGACGCGATGGTCGCCGCCGAATACCCGGTTCGCACCCCAAGCTCGGCGCGAGTGAGCCCCTTCCACTCACGGAAGCGTTTCAGTTGCCGCCCGAACGACACCAGCACCCCGCTGGCATCCTCACCGCCGCCACCAACCTCGGCGGCACCCACGTCCACGTCCACACCGGCCCCTTTCACGGTCGCGCTTCCCGGAACAACTCCCCGCACCCACAAGCCCGTCACGCCGCAGACCGCGTACAACACACACCGCAACGCGTACAGAACCGCCCGGTCAGCCCGCTCAACGCTACGCACACCCACCCCGACCACTCTCAGCAATCACCCAACTCCCCAATACGGGCATATTCGACAACGTCCGCTACCCGAACGGGAGTTCACCCCACCTGTCCGCAGGTCACCGACACCCGGCCCTCGACCACGTACAACCACACACAGTCACCACGTAACCCCTGGCGCCCGTCCCGCGCACCCCACAACGCTCATCCCATGCACGACGCCACCCGCACCACACCCAGCCCCCACCCCACCGCCCCAACGCACCACTTCGCCATGCGCTTCACCTCGACCCCGCGCGGTGCCCGCCTCGCCCGGCGTCTCGTCTCGCACCGTCTGGACGCCTGGGGCCACCCCTACACCAGCCCCGTCAACGAGACCCTGACCCTCATCACAGCCGAACTCACCGCGAACGCCGTCCGCCACGGACACGTCCCGGGCCGCGACTTCCACCTCAGCCTCACCCGGACCGCCCCGGGCACCTACCGCATCGCGGTCACTGACACGCGGGGCGAGCGCCTCCCCCGCAAGACCGTCGCCCCCAGCGACGCCGACCCCGACGACGAGTCCGGCCGGGGCCTCCTCCTCGTAGCCGCACTCGCCGACGACTGGGGTTGTACACCCCGGCCGGACGGCCCCGGCAAGACCGTCTGGGCGACGACTGCCTGCCCCCGTGACCCAGCCCCCGCCTGAGTGTCCGTCCGCCGCGCTCACCCCACCGGCTTGCCCAGCGGCACGCCACCGTCCCGCTCCTCCGGCCGGTCCGGACGAAGACGCGCATGGTCCTCGACCTCGTTCCGCAGACGGTGGAGCAACGACGAGCATGCCCCCTGGTACTGGCTGAGGCCGACATCGATGGAGAGCATCAGCCGCTCCGCGTCCGGGCCCGTGACATCGATGCCCGAGCTCTTCTGCCGGTTCGACACGAGCATCATCGTCAGGCCGGGCGTGAAGTGGTCGTGCCCGAGCCATTTCGCGTAGTCCCACTCCCTCTTCCGGGACGACCCGACGAACAGGACACGGCGGTCCGTGACTACCACTTCCCCCGATCGACTCTCTCGTTGGACTGAAGCCCCTGTCGCTGCCGAACCTCGACCAGCGCCCCCGCCGCGACCGACAGAACTTTCTCGTCCTTGCGTCGCTTGCTCCACCGCCACTCAACAGCGGAGCCGATCTTCCCGCTCGCCAGGTCGCTTGCCATGGAAACCCGCGCGGCAAGCCGCTTGCGCTCCGCCTTCCACGTGGCCAGCTCGCGCTCGTACGCCGCCTGGGCGCGACGGGCCGCCTCCTCCCTGCGAACCCGTTCCTTCTCCCGCTCCGCGTCTCGGCGCCGTCTCTCGCGCTCCGCCGCCGCGGCCACCCGCGCCCGCCTCCTCGCCTCGCGCCGTGCGGCGATGTGCTCCCGGCGGACCCAGGCCATGACCACGGCGACCAGGACCAGCAGCAACACAATCAGCGCCGCCACGATCTGCCCAGTGGTCCAGTCGTCCGAGACATGGACGGTGAGCGTGCGCGTGCTGCTGTTGCCCGCCTCGTCGGTCACGGTCATCGCGACGGCGATGTCGCCGGGCGCGGCGGACATCCGGAGCGTGCGCCGGTGCGCGCCGTTCAGGGTGAACTCGCCGCCCGCGAGGTCCTTCGGTGCTGTGATCCGGGCCGTCGCGCCGGGCTCGCCCGTGATGACGAGCACGAGTTCCTTGTGGCGTGCGCGTTCCTTGTCGTAGGTGAGCGTCGCCTTCGGCGCCTTGGTGTCCACGACCGTCTTGGCCCCCACAGCCGTGGCGGCGCGACCAAAGGGGTCCGTCAGAGCGACCTTCGGCAAGTACGAGCCGTCGACGAGGGGCAGCGCGACCGTGGCGTGCCCGTCGTCGTCGAGCGTGACCTTGCGCTTCTCCGTGCCGGCTTCGAACGTTCCACGGGCCGCGCGCGGGCCGGTGATGGTGAAGCGGCCGCCCTCGCGCGAAGGGGACTTCGACTCGATCAGCGGTGTCAGCGCGTCGATCCGTACTACGGCTGTCGTGTCGAGCTTGGTGACGTTCCCGGCCTCGTCCCGCAGGGAGCCGGAGATCTTGTGTTTCCCGTTCGGGAGCCAGAGCGGCTCCAGGAAGTCGCCGTCCCCCGTGGTGCCGCGGAGCCGGATGGTCGTGCCCGCCACGCGCACGTCGTAGTCGGTGGCCGGATCGGTGGTGAAGGAGAGGTTGACCGCTCCCGTGTTCTCGTCCGGGTCGGTGACGTCGAGGCCGTCGAGGGCAGGCCCCTCGGCGTCCACCTCGACGGTGAACTCCTCGCTCGGCTCGCTGGAGTTGTCGGCCGCGTCGACGGCTATCAGAACGTATGTGTGCTTGCCGCTCCTGGCCTTGAAGCGGATGGTCTGGGCCGCGCCGGTCGCCGTCGCCTTCGCGACCGTGTCGCCGTCCTCGGGGTAGTCCGGGTCGGTGACCTCCCGCACCTCGATGCGCGAACCGCTCTCGGCCTTCGCCGTCACGGTCACCTCGCCCCCGGCTCCGGCCCTGGGCTTCTCGGCCGTCGGCGCCTCCGGAGCCTCGTAGTCCTCGGCGGCCTCCGCTCCGTCGTACGCACCGGAGCCCGCGCCCGCACCGTACTCCGCGCCGGGATCCACCTCGGGGTCCGTAACGGCGTCGTCCTCCGCGCCATAATCCGGGTCCGGGCCCAGGTCCGTATCGTCGTCGTCGAGGCCGGGGTCCGCGCCCGCGTCGTCCTCCGCACCGGGGTCCGGCAGGCTGTCGTAGCCGCATTCGGAGAAGTACCCGAGGTCTCCGCAGACGTAGGAGCCGGTGTCGGAGGGGCAGGAGTGCCAGCGGTGGCAGCCGTCCCGGTGCGCGAGGGCGGACGGTGCGCCGACGAACAGACCGGCCGCGGCGAGGGCGAGGGCGGCGCCGCCGGTCGCACACCGGCGCAGGATGACGCGAACGTTCACGTGCGGTGGTTCCCCCTGTTGCGAAGCCGCTCCGCGCGGCGAAGGAGCGCAGCTTTACACACGAAATCGCCACACCACAATCACAAGAACAACAACTGTTGTCGCAGGCGATGACGTTGCCCCCGGGCCCGCCCACCCCGCCCATCGGCGAAGATGGACCCATGACGACGGTCGAACCCCTGGGCGCGGTGCGTGAGCGCGTGCTCGCCACCTTGCGGCAGGACATCATCAGTGGCCGCCTGCGCCCGGGTGACCGCCTTGTCGAGCGGGAGCTGGCCGAGCGGTTCGGGGTGTCGCGGGTGCCCGCGCGGGAGGCGATCCGCGCGCTACTCGCCGAGGGGTTCGTGACGTTCGAGACACCGCGCCGGGCCGTCGTGCGCACGCTGACCCGCACGGACGTCACCGAACTGTACGAGCTGCGCGAGGCGTTGGAGGTCTACGCGGCAGGGCTCGCCGCCGAACGGGCCGGCCAGGAGGACGTGGCGCGGCTCGGGGAGTTGCTGGACCGCGCGGCGGCCGCCACCCGTACCGGCGACGACGAGGCCATCGCCGACATCAACAGCCTCTTCCACGACCGCCTGCTCGCCATGGCGGGCAACGGCCTCCTCATCGGCGTCATGCAGCCCGTCGACGGCCGGCTGCGCTGGCTGACCCGGCGCAACGAGGCGTGGTCGCTCCAGCTCGACGAGCACCGCAAGCTGTACGACGCCGTCGCCGCCGGTGATCCGGAGCGGGCGCGGGCCGTGGCCCTGGGGCACGTACGCACCAACTACCGTTCCACCGTGCGTCATCTCTTCGGTGACGACGACGCCCAGAACCCCGCGTGAAAGAACCCAGGAGCACCGTGCCCACCCTCATAGGCGCCGCCCGTACCCGCCCCTGCACGCTCGTCGTGTGCCGGGGCTGTTGCTGTGGTGACGCCCGCAAGCATCCCGGTTACGACCATGCCTGGCAGCTGGAGCGGCTGCGGGCCGCTGCCGCCGCGTCCGGGGGGCGGCTCGCCGTGCGGGTCAGCGACTGTCTCGGACCGTGCGATCAGGCGAACGTCGTCGTGGTGCAGCCGTCGGGGCAGGGGCGCGCCCGGGGCGGGCGCGCCGCGTGGGTCGGCTGGTCCATGGGGGACGACGCCACCGACGAGATCCTGGCGTGGGTGGAGGCGGGCGGCCCCGGCATCGCGCCCGCCCCCGTCGCCCTGGAGCTGCAGTTCATCGAGGCGCAGGGCGAGCGCGTCCGGCGGCGGCGCCGGGCGCGATGAACCCCGCCCTCCTCACTCCGCCTTCGCGCTCCGCATCCGCCCCAGCGCGTACACGCACCCCGCGAGCGCCAGGTCGGACAGGAGCATGAAGCCGATCGAGTACGAGTCCTTCGCGCTGTAGATCGCGCCCATGACCAGCGGCGGGACGAAGCCGCCGAGGCCGCCCATCGCGCCGACGATGCCGGTGACCGAGCCGACCTGGGACTGCGGGGTCACCTGTGAGACGAGGGCGAAGACGCTGCCGCTCGCGGTGCCGAGGCCCGCCGCCATCAGCAGGAAGCAGATGGTGCCCATCGGGTTCAGGGCCGGGTCGAAGGCCTGGAGGATCGCGAACAGGGCGACGAGGGCGAGCGCCCACGCGGTGACGGTCGCCGGGTGGATGCGGTCCGAGAGCCAGCCGCCGATCGGCCGGAAGATCACCGTGACGAGCGCGAAGCCCGCCGCCTTGGTGCCCGCGTCCGTGGGGCTCAGCTCGTACCAGGTCTTGAGGTAGGTGGGCAGGTACACGCCGAACGCGACGATGCCGCCGAAACCGATCGCGTACAGGGCGGAGAGCTCCCACGTCACGCGCAGCTTCCCGGCCGCGCCGAGCCGCTTGCCGAGCGACGTCGTGGGGATCTTGCGGTCCGGGTGGTCCGTGATGAGGACCGCCGCGATCACCGCGTAGACCGCGAGCGCGATGGCGACGACGACGAACGGCAGGTTCTCGCCGTGCTTCGCCATGCGCGGCGTGAAGTAGCCGGACAGGGCCACGCCGCCCATGCCCATGCCGAAGACGCCGAGCGCGAGGCCCCTGTGCGCTGGCGGGAACCACGAGTTCACCAGCGGGATGCCGATGGCGAAGGTGGTGCCGCCGAGGCCGAGCAGGAACGCCACGACGATCATCGCCCCGAAGTGGTGCCGGGCGGGGATCACCAGGAGTACGGGGATGATCGTGAGCGCCGAGATCAGCGGGAACAGCAGCCGGGCGCCGTAGCGGTCGGTGAGCGCGCCGACCGGGATCCGGCCCAGCGAACCGACCAGCACGGGCACGGCGACCAGGAACGACTGGGCGAACGAGCTGAGCTTCAGGTCGGAGCCGAAGTTCCCGGCGAGCGGCGCGATCAGATTCCAGGCCCAGAAGGTGAGGGCGAAGCCGATCGTGGCCACGATCAGGTTGCGGTAGGCCGCGGCCGGGGGGTGGCTGCTCGTCCGCGAGGCCGGCGCAGAAGGCGTGGAAGGCGTGGAAGGCGTCTTCGGCGCAGAGGAAGGTGTCGTCACCTTTTTCAGGCTAGGAAGCCTCGGGAGGCGGCTCCAGATCTGTTGCGCCGAACGGGGACACATCCAGCCCCGCCTCGACGGCGGCGGTGCGGAGCACTCCGCGCAGCATGTGCGGGGTGAGGCGGCCGGTGAAGGTGTTGCGCTGGCTGACGTGGTAGCAGCCGAAGAGCGTGAGGCCGCCGAGGTCCACACGGGCGCCGTGGCCGAACGCGGGGCGCGGGCGCGGCACCGTCCAGCCCGCCTCGGTGAACGCGGGCAGCGCCGCCTGCCAGCCGAAACCGCCGAGCACGACGACGGCGCGCAGGGTGGGCCGCAGCAACTCCAACTCGCGGACCAGCCAGGGGCGGCAGGTGTCGCGTTCGCCCGTGGTCGGCTTGTTGTCGGGCGGCGCGCAGTGCACGGGGGACGTGATGCGGACGCCGTGCAGGGTGAGGTCGTCGTCCATGCCGAGCGCGTCGGGGCGGGACGCGAGCCCCACGTCGAACAGCGCCTTGTAGAGCACATCGCCCGAGCGGTCGCCGGTGAACATGCGGCCGGTGCGGTTGCCGCCGTGCGCGGCGGGCGCGAGGCCGACGAGCAGCAAGGACGCGTCGTGGGGCCCGAAACCGGGCACGGGCCTGCCCCAGTACGTCTCGTCGGCGAAGGCCGCCCGCTTGGTCCGGGCGACCTCCTCGCGCCACTCGACCAGGCGGGGGCAGGCCCGGCAGTGCGTGATCCGCTCGTCGAGCCGCCCGAGCCCGTCGTCGTCCCCCTGTCCGTCGTCGTCCCCCTGTCCGTCGTCGTGTCGGGGTCCGTCGTCGTGTCGAGGTCCGTCGTCGTGTCGAGGTCCGTCGTTCATCTCTTCGACCATAGGCCCCGGCACGCGTACTAGGGTCGACGCATGGCATCGGAGACATCGGAGACGCAGACGTCGAGCGTGCGGGTCGACAGCTGGATCTGGGCCGTTCGCCTCGTCAAGACGCGTTCGGCGGGCGCCGCGGCCTGCAAGGGCGGCCATGTCAAGGTCAACGGGGTGAGCGTGAAGCCCGCGTACGCGCTGCGCGTCGGCGACGAGGTCCGGGTCCGCCAGCCCGGCGGGCGCGAGCGCCTCGTCGAGGTCAAGCGGCTGATCCGCAAACGCGTCGGCGCCCCGGTGGCCGCCGAGGCGTACGTCGACAACTCGCCGCCGCCCCCGCCGCGCGAGGTGGTCGCCCCGGTCGGCGTCCGCGACCGCGGCACGGGCCGCCCGACGAAGCGGGACCGCAGGGAACTGGAGCGGCTGCGCGGCATCTTCGGCCAGGGGCCGGAACAGGACCCCGCGGCGGACTCCGGTCAGCACTGAACCGGGGTCCACCGCGGTGGACCCCGGCCAGGGCGCGCACTACGGGCCCCGCACGGTCAGGCGCCGGCCTCACGCAGGGCCGGGCGGCGGGTCAGCAGAGCCAGGAGCTCCCGGTTCCGGCCGCGGTGCGCCCAGGCCAGGGCGGCCAGCGGGACGATCAGGATCAGCGGAGTCGCCGCGTTCTCCCCGCCGAACGCCACGACCTGCGTGACGAAGGCGCCGACCATGAGCGCGCTCAGACCGATCGGGGCGAGGCCGGACAGCACCGGGACGACGAGGCCGATCGCCCCGGCGACCTCGGCCACGCCGATCGCGTACATGCCCAGCGCGCCCCACCCGAGCGAGTCGAACGCCTCCACGGCGGCGGGCGCGGCGAAGAGCTTGGGCGCTCCGCTCGCGACGCCGAAGAACAGCGCGAGCAGGATCGCGGTCGTGCGCAGCGTGATCCGGGCGCGCCGGGAGCGGACGGGGACGGTGGTGGCGGAAGCGACGGGAGTGGCGGGGGTGGCGGCGAGGTTCGTCATGGCGGTCTCCTGAGAGCGAGGTGAGCCAGGTGAGCTAGGCGAGCGGTGTGACGCGGTGTGCTGTCACCGGATAAGACCGGCGCCGCCACCAGAACTCATCGCCCCGCCCGCGCGACACTCACCCGGGCACCACCCGCACCACCCGCACCGCACTCACACCGGCACCGCCCGCACCCAGCTCTCGTCCTCCGTCAGATACCGGTCGGCCCGCAACCCGGCCTCGGCGAGCGCCCGTTCGAACTCCGGCACGACCATCGGCCGGATCCGGTACGTCTGCGTCCACACCGCGTCCGGGAACACGTACTCGACCCGCACCGACCGCACCCCGTCGCTCCCGGCCACCTCCTCCGACGCGACCTTGCGGATGACGGCCCCGTCCGGCAGGACATGCTCGCGCGGCAGCCCCTCGTGCACCCCGTCGCGCTCGCGCTGGATCACCACACGGCCGCCCTCGGCGACATGGCGCCGGCACGTGTCGAGCATGCCGCGCCGCACCGCCGCGTCCCCGGTGTTGACCAGGATCGAGCCGAGCATGACCACGTCGAACCGCTCTCCGAGGTCGAGCCCCTCGATGGTGGAGCGCACGGTGCGCGCGCCCCGCACCCGCTCCAGCATCTCCGGCGACTCGTCCACCGCGGTCACCGTGAACCCGCGCTCCACCAGCGGATGCGTCACCCGCCCCACCCCGCAGCCGAGTTCGAGCAGCGTCGCCCCGGCGGGCACCGCGCCCGCGACGATGTCCGGCTCGCCCTCGACGGGCAGTCTCGAGTACAGCTCCACGGCGCAGCCGTCGGGCGTGATCGCGCCCGGCCCGGTCCCCGCGTACCCCGTCCGCATCTCAAGGCTCATGCCGGCGGAACGAACCGTCCCCGCCCGCCGTTCCCCCGCGCCGGTGCTACAGCCGGAACCAGCCATGCCCCGAGTGCCAGTGCCCGCCCGCGTCCAGGTGGTCGAGGACGGCCCGCTGCACACGCGTCCGGCGCGGCAGCCGCTCGCGCGGCGTCTCCGTGCCGCCGAAGACGAAGGCGACCGGGGTGTCGTCCTCCGCCTCCTCGTTCACGTACGCGATCTCGAAGCGGTCCTGGAAGCGGACGATGTTGGACTCGGCCGGCAGGTACCGCCGCAGCTGCGGGTCCAGGAGCCAGGAGTGGCAGACGGCGGTCCCGGCCGGTTCCTCGGGGAAGTGCCGGGCGAAGAACGCCCGCGCCCGCGCCACCGAGTCGTCGCACGCCTCGGGCGTCAGGGGCCCGCGGAAGTCCGGGATGTGCACGCCGAGCACCGCATCCCCCGGCCCGGCGCCGGCACCGGCGGACGCCAGCCGCTCCCCCGTGCGCCGCCCGAGCCGGAACCGCTCGAACTGGAGCCGCCCCAGCTGGTACAGCTCGCCCCGGAAGTGCCGGGTCAGCCACCAGGGGACGAAGAGGCCGGTGGTGCCGAACCGTCTGCGGTGCAGGGCCATATTGCGGCCGAGGTCGGCGAGGGTGCGCCGGGAGACGTCGTCGGGGATGCCGCGCTCGTGGTGCAGGGCGCGGGTGTGCGGCAGCGCCGCGACGAACACGAGCACGGCGAAGCAGCGCCCCAGCGCCCCGGCCGCCGCGGGGAACAGCGGCAGGCCCGCGCCCCGACCCGGCTCGTCGAGCCGCCACAGCAGCCCGCTGACGGCGCGCTCGAGCAGGTCCCGCAGCTCCGGCGAGACGATCAGCTCGGCCCGCAGCCTTACGAGCTCGTTGACGTCCTCGTGCGGTACGGCCAGGTCGAGCAGGATGTCGGGCAGGTCGGGGGCGTCCGGCAGCGCGGCCGGGAGGCGGGGTATCGCCGGGTCGTCGAGCGACGCCAGCCACGCTCCGCAGGCCGCGTCACCCCTGAGTACGTCCAGCACACCCGCTCCTTCGCTCCTGGTGGCACCCTGGGAGGGGGAGCCATTCGTGGCCCCCTCGTCCTGAGGGGATGGTGCCCATGCGTCCGACGCATCTCGCCCGTACGGGTGACGAGCCGGTCACCGCGCGCAGCCCCTTGCGGCTCCGCCTCGGCCTGGCCCTGTTCGGCTTCGTCTGGACCGCCTTCGGCACCGTCGCCTTCGCGCTGACGGGCCGCCCCTGGTGGGCGCTGGCCTGCGGAGTCCTCGCGCTGATCACGGCGGTCGACGTCGTCATGATCCTGCGCCACATCCGCCAGGGCCCGCACTACCAGCCCGGCCGCGACGTCCCACCGTACCGAAAGGCCCCATGACCGAAGGACCCCGTGAGGGACCGGTCGCCGACTCGGGGCTCGGGCGCGTACGCGGCGCCGGTCGGCGGCGTCAGTCGTCGAAGCGGGCCGCGGCCAGGTACTCCGGCTGCGGGTCGAGCGCCGCGGCGAGCCGGAAGTGGCGGCGCGCCTGCTGCGGCTTGGCCCACCGCTCGTAGGTCCTGGCCAGGGCGAAGTGCGCGAACGCGTTGTCCGGCTCGCGCTCCAGGACGATGGAGAACTCCAGCTCAGCGGCGCGCAGTTGCGCCGCGGCGAAGAAGGCGCGCGCCCGCAGCAGCCGGGCCGCCGTGTTCTCGGGGTGCACCGCGATCACGTCGTCGAGGAGCTTCACCGCGCCGCGCGGATCGCGCGCGGCCAGCAGCTGCTCGGCCGCGCGATAGTCGATGACGTGCGTCTCCGGGGTGGCATCGGGCACGGCGAACTCCCTTCTCGTGCCGACCTGTCGGACGGACCAGGCCGCTTGGATCACGTCGGACCAGCGTGCGCGCACCTGGTCCCCCGGATCAACACCGCGCCTTGCGAGGGCTATTCCCGGCCAGTGGCGTGCGCCTGGCGCCGCAGGTCCGCCCAGACCGCGTCGACCTGCTCGACGAGCCGGTCGAGGGGTACGTCGTTGTCGATCACGACATCGGCGATCTCGCGCCGCTTCTCGCGGGTGGCCTGCGCGGCCATCCGCGCCCGCGCGTCCTCCTCGGTCATGCCGCGCAGCCGGGTCAGCCGGTCGAGCTGGGTCTCGGTGCTCGCGTCGACGACGATCACGAGGTCGTAGAGCGGGGCGAGCCCGTTCTCCGTGAGCAGTGGTACGTCGTGGACGACCACGGCGTCGGCCCCCGCGGCTGCCTCCAGGTCGGCGGACCGGGCCCCGACGAGCGGATGCACGATGCTGTTGAGGACGGCCAGCTTGTCCGGGTCGGCGAAGACGATCGCGCCGAGCCTCGGCCGGTCGAGCGTGCCGTCGGCGGCGAGCACCTCCTCGCCGAACGCCTCGACGACGGCCGCGAGCCCCGGCGTACCGGGCTCGACGACCTCCCGCGCGATCTTGTCCGCGTCGACGAGTACGGCTCCGCGCTCCACGAGCAGCCGGGACACTTCGCTCTTCCCGGCGCCGATGCCGCCGGTCAACCCCACCTTCACCATGGGCACGAGCTTAGGGCCCCCGGCTCAGGCGCCGCTCAGGCGTCGCCCTCCCGCTCGGCGAGGAACTTCTCGAACTCGAGGCCGATCTCCTCGGCGGAGGGGATGTCGGCGGGCTCGGCCAGCATGTTGCCCCGGGACTCGGCGCCCGCGGCGGCGTCGTACTGGTGCTCTAGGCCCTGGACGAGCGCGACCAGCTCCTCGTCCCCGGCCTGGACCTGCCGGTCGATCTCGGTCTGCGTGCGGTGCGCCTCGGTGCGCAGCCCGTGCGCGATCCCCGGCAGGACGAGCCCGGTCGCGCCGGTGATCGCCTCCAGGACGGTGAGCGCGGCGTCCGGGTACGCGGAGCGCGCGATGTAGTGCGGGACGTGCGCGGCGACACCGAGGACGTCGAACCCGGCCTCCATCAGCCGGTACTCGACCAGCGCCTCGGCGCTGCCCGGCACCTGCGCCTCGTCGAACGGGCTGACGTGCCCCGGCACCAGGTCCGTACGGTTGCCGTGCGGGGTGAGGCCGACGGGGCGGGTGTGCGGGACGCCCATGGGGATGCCGTGGAAGTTGACCGCGAGGCGGACACCGAGCCGCTCGACGATCTGCTGCACGGCCGCGGCGAACCGCTCCCACTCGACGTCCGGCTCGGGCCCCGCGAGGAGCAGGAACGGTGCGCCGGTGGCGTCCTGGACGAGCCGCACCTCGATCGAGGGCACCTCGTAGGAGGTCCAGTGGTCGCCCTTGAACGTGAGCAGCGGGCGCCGGGCCCGGTAGTCCACCAGCCGGTCGTGGTCGAACCGGGCGACGACCTGGTGGGGCAGCGAGTCGAGCACCCGGTCGACGATCTGGTCGCCGGTCTCACCCGCGTCGATGTATCCGTCGAAGTGGTAGAGCATGACAAGGCCGGCGGACTCCTGGGCGAGCGCCATGTCCACCACGGCAAGGCCCTTCGGCTCCCATGTGTACAAATCCTGCGCATCAAGCACTGTGACCGCTCCTCCTAGTGTTCCTAGGAAGAACGCGCGAGCAGCCCCCAGGCATTCCCAGCCCGGTCAGGGGCGCGAGGAACGGCGCGAGCAACCACACACAGGGCGCACCCGCCGGACGGGCGAGAACCCCCATGGCGCTGGAGAAAAAAGAGCAGTGGGCCCGCACCAAGAGGTGCGGGCCCACTGCTCAACTACCTGCTAGCGCAGAGCGTTTCAGCTCTGGCCGCCCGCCAGCTTCTCGCGAAGCGCGGCGAGCGCCTCGTCCGAGGCGAGCGCACCGGAGTTGTCGTCCGACTCCGAGGAGTACGAACCGCCGCCGCTGCCACCGGAGGCCGCCGGAGCGGCACCCGGGGTGGACGCGCCCTCGGCCTCGGCCTGAGCGTCGGCCTCGCGGGACTTGATGACCTGAGCCTGGTGCTGCTCGAAGCGCTGCTGCGCCTCGGCGTACTGGGTCTCCCAGGCCTCGCGCTGGGTCTCGTAGCCCTCGAGCCAGTCGTTGGTCTCGGGGTCGAAGCCCTCGGGGTAGATGTAGTTGCCCTGGTCGTCGTAGGACGCGGCCATGCCGTACAGGGTCGGGTCGAACTCGACGGCCGACGGGTCGGCGCCGAACGCCTCGTTGGCCTGCTTCAGCGAGAGGCTGATGCGACGGCGCTCGAGGTCGATGTCGATGACCTTGACGAAGATCTCGTCGTTGACCTGGACGACCTGCTCCGGGATCTCCACGTGGCGCTCGGCCAGCTCGGAGATGTGGACCAGACCCTCGATGCCCTCGTCCACGCGGACGAACGCACCGAACGGAACCAGCTTCGTGACCTTGCCGGGCACGACCTGGCCGATCTGGTGGGTGCGGGCGAACTGCTGCCACGGGTCTTCCTGCGTCGCCTTCAGCGACAGGGAGACACGCTCGCGGTCCATGTCCACGTCGAGGACCTCGACGGTGACTTCCTGGCCGACCTCGACAACCTCGGACGGGTGGTCGATGTGCTTCCAGGACAGCTCGGAGACGTGCACCAGACCGTCGACGCCACCCAGGTCCACGAAGGCACCGAAGTTGACGATGGAGGACACGACGCCGGAGCGGACCTGACCCTTCTGGAGGGTCGTGAGGAACGTCTGGCGGACCTCGGACTGGGTCTGCTCGAGCCAGGCACGGCGGGACAGGACCACGTTGTTGCGGTTCTTGTCCAGCTCGATGATCTTCGCCTCGAGCTCCTTGCCCACGTACGGCTGGAGGTCGCGAACGCGGCGCATCTCGACAAGGGAGGCCGGCAGGAAGCCACGGAGGCCGATGTCGAGGATGAGACCACCCTTGACGACCTCGATGACGGTACCGGTGACGATGCCGTCCTCTTCCTTGATCTTCTCGATGGTGCCCCACGCACGCTCGTACTGCGCGCGCTTCTTCGAGAGGATCAGGCGGCCTTCCTTGTCCTCCTTCTGGAGAACCAGGGCCTCGATCTCGTCGCCGACGGCCACGACCTCGTTCGGGTCGACGTCGTGCTTGATCGAGAGCTCGCGGCTCGGGATGACACCTTCGGTCTTGTAACCGATGTCGAGGAGAACCTCGTCCCGGTCAACCTTGACGATGACGCCGTCGACGATGTCGCCATCGTTGAAGTACTTGATCGTCTCGTCGATGGCGGCGAGGAAAGCTTCCTCGTTACCGATGTCGTTGACCGCAACCTGCGGGGTGGTGGCGGTGGTCTCGGTGCTGCTCGTCATGTGGGAAAGGGCTCCGGCGGACATTGAAAGTCGGTGGGTACTGCTACGCCGGGAGCCTGTTTCGCACCGAAGAAGCCGGACAGCCTAGGAAGCGCCTAGCCGGAGGTCGTGTTTCCACGACCGCGGCGGCGCCTCGACAACCGAGGGGACATGCAACAGATGCGAGCACAGCCTGCTATGTCTGAGGTGCGCAGGCCCGCAGCGCAACTTGTAGCATACGGGGGCCGCCGGGCAGGGTCAATGTCGCGAAGGCGCACACCGGGGGCGGAACGCCGCATACCCGGCACAAAACCTGTCGCACGAGGCTACGCGGGCCGCAAGGCGCGCTGTGGACACCCTCCCCTGTCGCGGGTTGGACGGAAGAGTACGACGAGGGAGCCGATCATCCAAGAGTCCGGACCAATGGAAACGCAGGAGCCGGCCGGCACGGGCGGCTCGTCGGTGGACGACGAGTCGACGGCCACCCGGCGCGACGCCGACACCACGGAGAGCGCGCGGGCCAACCGCGGCTGGTGGGACCGCAACGCCGACGAATACCAGACCGAGCACGGCACGTTCCTCGGCGACGACCGTTTCGTCTGGGGCCCCGAGGGCCTGGACGAGGTGGAGGCCGAGCTGCTCGGCCCCTCCGAGGAGCTGGAGGGCAAGGACGTCCTGGAGATCGGCGCGGGCGCGGCCCAGTGCTCGCGCTGGCTCGCCGCCCAGGGCGCGCGGCCCGTCGCCCTGGACCTCTCGCACCGCCAGCTCCAGCACGCGATGCGGATCGACGGCGGCAAGGTGCCCCTCGTCGAGGCCGACGCGGGCGTCCTGCCCTTCAAGGACGCCTCCTTCGACCTGGCCTGCTCCGCCTACGGGGCGCTGCCCTTCGTCGCCGACCCCGTGCAGGTGCTGCGCGAGGTGCGCCGGGTGCTGCGGCCCGGCGGCCGCTTCGTCTACTCCGTCTCGCACCCCATCCGCTGGGCCTTTCCCGACGAGCCGGGCCCGGAGGGGCTGAGCGTCTCCGCCTCCTACTTCGACCGCACCCCGTACGTCGAGCAGGACGACGAGGGGCGGGCCGTCTACGTCGAGCACCACCGCACGGTCGGGGACTGGGTCCGCGCCGTCGTGGCGGGCGGCTTCCGCCTGATCGACATCGTCGAGCCCGAGTGGCCGGCCTGGAACACGCAGGAGTGGGGCGGCTGGTCCCCCCTGCGCGGCAACCTGATCCCGGGTACGACGATCTTCGTCTGCGAGCGGGACGCCGCGCCCGCCGGGGGTGCTGGAGACTGAGCGGGTGATCCGCGCCGACCTCCTCGACCAGCTGCCCGTACGGACCGCCCTGCCCGCCTTGCGCACCGCGCTCGACGCGGGCGGGGCGGCCGTCCTTGTCGCCCCGCCCGGCACCGGCAAGACGACGCTCGTGCCGCTGGTCCTTGCCGGGCTGCTCGACGCGGACGCGCCCCCGCGCCGGGTCGTCGTCGCAGAGCCGCGCCGGATCGCGGCGCGGGCGGCCGCGCGGCGGATGGCATGGCTGCTCGGCGAGAAGGCCGGGGAGCGGGTCGGTTTCACGGTGCGCGGCGAGCGCGTCGTCGGCCCGCGCACGCGCGTGGAGGTCGTCACCACGGGCGTGCTCCTGCAACGGCTCCAGCGCGACCAGGAGCTGGCCGGGGTCGACGCCGTCATGCTCGACGAGGTGCACGAGCGGCACCTGGACGCGGACACCGTCACGGCCTTCCTCTGCGACGTACGCGCGGCATTGCGGCCGGAACTGCAACTGGTGGCGGCCTCGGCGACGACCGACGCGGAAGGGTGGGCGGGGCTCCTCGGGGGCGCCCCGGTCGTCGAGGCGGCGGGCGTCTCGCACCCCGTGGACGTGGTCTGGGCGCCGCCCACGCGCGCGGTGCGGCCCCCGCACGGGATGCGGGTCAACCCGGCGCTCCTGACCCATGTGGCGGCGACGGTACGGCGGGCCCTCGCCGAGCGCTCCGGGGACGTCCTGTGCTTCCTGCCGGGCGTGGGCGAGATCGCGCGCGTCGCGGGCCAGTTGGGGTCGCCCGGGGACGTGGAGGTCCTCCAGGTCCACGGCCGCGCCCCGGCGGCGGTGCAGGACGCGGTGCTCGCGCCGGGGTCCCGGCGGCGCGTGGTCCTGGCCACGTCCGTCGCGGAGTCGTCCCTCACGGTGCCGGGGGTGCGGGTCGTGGTCGACTCGGGCCTGGCCCGCGAGCCCCGCGTGGACCACGCGCGCGGGCTGAGCGCGCTGACGACCGTACGGGCTTCGCGCGCGGCCGGGGCGCAGCGCGCCGGGCGGGCCGGGCGTGAGGCTCCGGGCACCGTGTACCGCTGCTGGGAGGAGGCGGAGGACGGGCGCCTCCCGCGCTTCCCCGCTCCGGAGATCAAGGTGGCGGACCTGACGGCGTTCGCGTTGCAGGCCGCCTGCTGGGGCGATCCGGACGCCTCGGGCCTCGCCCTGCTGGACGCGCCGCCCGCCGGAGCGATGGCGGCGGCCCGCACCGTCCTGGCGGCGATCGGCGCGGTGGAGCCGGGCCCCGGCCGGGTCACCGGGCGAGGCACCCGCCTCGCCCGCCTCGGCCTCCACCCGCGCCTCGGCCGGGCCCTGCTCGACGCGGCGCCGGAGGTGGGCACCAAGCGCGCGGCCGAGGTGGTCGCCCTGCTGAGCGAGGAGCCGCCGCGCGAGTACGGGGACGACCTGGCCGGGGCGCTGCGTGCGGCGCGGCGCGGGGGCGACGCGTACGGGGCGCGGTGGCGGCAGGAGGCGCGCAGGCTGTCCGAGCCGGCCCGCCGCCCCGAAGAGCGGCAGGAAGGCCGTGCCGGGGCCTCCGACGACCATGTCGCCGGGCTCGTCGCCGCCCTCGCCTTCCCCGAGCGGGTCGCCCGGCGGGACGGCGGCTCGTATCTGATGGTGTCCGGGACGCGGGCGGAGGCCGGGGACGGCTCGGCTCTGCGGCACGCGCAGTGGGTGGCCGTCGCGGTGGCCGACCGGCCGGTGGGAGCCGGGCACGCGCGCGTGCGGCTCGGGGCGGTCGTGGACGAGGAGGTCGCGCGGCGGGCGGCCGCGTCGCTGTACGCCGAGGGCGACGAGGTGGCCTGGGCCGGCGGGGAGTTGGTGGCCCGCCATGTGACCCGGCTCGGGGCCGTCGAGCTGACCGTGCGGCCGCTCAGCAAGGCCGCGCCCGGCCTCGTACGGGAGGCGCTGGTCGAGGGGTTGCGGCGGGAGGGGTTCGGGCTGCTGCGCTGGGACCGGGACGCCGAGGCGCTGCGCCAGCGGCTCGCCTTCGTGCGGCGGCAGGCCGGGGAGCCGTGGCCCGACGTGAGCGACGAAGGGCTCCACGCGCGCGTGGACGAGTGGCTGGAGCCCGAGCTGAGCGCGGCGGGGCGCCGGGCCGACCTGGGCCGGATCGACGCCGGGCAGGCGCTCAGGCGGCTGCTGCCCTGGGCGAGCGGCGACGCGGCACGCCTTGACGAACTGGCCCCGGAGCGGATCGAGGTGCCCAGCGGTTCGCGGATTCGGGTGGACTACGCCGACCCCGAGCAGCCTGTCCTCGCCGTCAAGCTGCAAGAGATGTTCGGGCTCGACGAGACGCCGCGCCTCGCCGGTGTGCCGGTGCTCGTGCACCTGCTCTCCCCCGCGGGGCGGCCCGCCGCCGTCACCGCGGACCTGGCCTCCTTCTGGCGGGACGGCTACCGCTCCGTCCGCGCGGACCTGCGCGGCCGCTACCCGAAGCACCCGTGGCCCGAGGACCCGGCCGCGGCGGAGCCGACCCGGTTCACGAACGCGCGGCTCAGGCGCTGACCGGCTCCGGCTCCCGCGCGCCCGCCCCCTCCGGCTCCCCTGGACGCCTGGAGCGGGCCTCCAGCCACAGGGCGAGCGCGAGCAGCAGCACCCCGAGGACGAGGAAGCCCCAGGGCAGGTAGGACGTGAGCAGGAGGATCAGGGTGCGCTGGGACGTGACCAGGTCGACCGTGGACCGGATGTAGTCCTCGCGCATCTTCACGTCGCCCGCGAACGCGGTGACCTTCTTGCCGTCGCCGAGCAGCGTCCCGCCGCGCATCTCCTCCTTGTGCCGCTCCTCGCCGTAGACGGGCGCGCCCGTCGTCGGATCGACCAGGAAGGTGCGGACCGTCGTGTACCACATCTGCGTACCGGTCTTGGCGAGCGAGTCCGACGTGATGCCCTCGACGGGGAGCTTCTTGGGGAAGGGGACCTTCGTCCAGGGGATGGTCTGTTCGAACCGGTAGATCTCGACGCCACGGAACGTCTCGGTGCCCTTGTAGTGGATGGGCCGGGTGATCCGGGCGCGCGCGTCGAAGTACTCGTAGTCCCGCTTCTCCGTCAGGAACGGCCACTTGAACTCGATGCCCTCGCGCCGGACCGGGTCGCCGTCGACGGATTCGCCGGTGGCGTGCACGGGCTCCTGGCTGTGCGCGTCGAAGATGTAGCGCTCGGGGATCTGGGAGACGAACTTGCCGTCGGGCCCGACGATGTGGCTGAGCCCGTCCCAGACGACGACGTCGCGCCCGGCGCTCTTCTCGATCTTCTCGGACTCCTCCACGTTCCCCTTGAGGGTCTGGACGACGGTGAGCTTCGGGACGGTCTCCGCGCGCATGGTGCCGTAGTTGACGAGGGTCGCGTTCTTCGCCTCCAGGACCATCGTCTGGTACTGGCTCGGCGGGACCTTCGCCAGGCGCGGGAACGCGTACCAGCGCATCAGTGGGGACAGCGCCGCGAAGAACACGGCGACGGCGAGCAGGATCAGGCTGGCCTTGCGGCGCATCTCGCGGCCCCCTCGCTACGGGTGGTCGGGGACGGTGGTCAGGAGCGGTTTCGGGGACGTCTCGCCCGGCGGGGCGCCGATCGCCGTGAGGGCGAGGACCAGGGCGACGGCGAGGGCGAGTCCGCTCGCCGCGGCGATGAGGGCGCGCATGTCCGACCTCCCTGCGGCCCATGGCCACGGGATCTGATGAGGCGTCAGGCCTCTGGGTCGGGGCACCGTAGCAACGGGCGGACGAGATGGAAACAGCTTCGACGCACGGCGAAGCCCTCCGGCCCCGGCGGGCTGGAGGGCTTCATGCGGTGGCCGCCTACGCGGACGGGCTCGGGCTCGGGGACTCGGCCGGGGCCTCGGTCACCTTCAGCTCGACGAGGAGCGTCGCGCCGCCCGTCGTCCCGATCCGCAGCAGGAACGTGCCGGTGGCGTCGTCCGCGTACAGCTTCGGGAGCGTGAGGAGGCCGTCCGCGTCGGTCTTCAGGCCCTTGAGGCTACGGATCTTGTTGCCGTCCGCGTCCTTGAAGTACGGGCCCTTCTCCGCCTCGGCCGGGTCGTCCTTCGCCTTGACGAGGGTGGCGGTGGCGGCGACGCCGTCGGCGACGGCGCCCTTGTACGTGGCCTTCAGCTGGACGGCGTCCGCGAACTCCTTGCCCGCGACACAGGTCAGCTCCTTGCCGGCGGTGCGGACCAGCGCGTCGGCGGCGCGCGCGGTGACGGTCGCCGTGTGGTCGAGGGCGGGCAGCGAGCGGCCCACGACGACGGCGCGGACCGTGAACTCGCCGGTCTTCTCGCCCGCGACCAGCTTGGGCGCGCTCGCCACGCCCGCGCTGTTCGTGACGGCGACGGCGCTGTCCTCGCCGCCCGCGAACCGCGCGTCCGTCTCACCGACGAGCGTGAAGCGCACGCGGACCTTGGCCACGCCCTTGCCCTTGGCGTCCTGCGGGCGCACCGCGACCTGCTCGGCGAAGGTGTCGCCCGCCATGGCGCTCAGCTCGCCGGTGCCCGCGTCGGTGATCTTGGTGACCGACTCGGTCGGGGTCGGGGTCGTGGGCGGCGTGGTCGGCGGCGTGGTCGGGGGTGTGGTGGGCGGCTCGGTCGGAGGCGTGGTCGGCGGCTTGGACGGGGTGCCGGTGCCACCGCCCGGGGACGGCGACGTGCTCGGCGAGTGGGAACCCGACGGCCTCGGCGTGGGCCGCGGCGTGGTCGGGGTGGGGGTCGGCGACGCGGACGCGCCGGCGCCCACGGGGGTCGTCGGCCGGACGCCGGAACCGTTCGGCACCTCGTGCGTGCCCTTGCGGTAGTACTCCAGCCAGGACAGGACGGTCGCGAGGTAGTCCGAGGAGTTGTTGTAGCTGAGGATCGCCGCGTTCAGGTGCGAGGCGTCGGACAGGTCGCGGCCGGCCCGGCACAGGTAGTGGCCGGCGGAGACGGCCGCGTCGTAGATGTTGTTCGGGTCGCGCCTGCCGTCGCCGTTGCCGTCACGGCCCGCCCACTCCCAGGTGGAGGGGATGAACTGCATGGGACCCACGGCGCGGTCGTGCTCCGTGTCGCCGTCGTAGGAGCCGCCGTCGGTGTCCGTGATGAGCGCGAAGCCCTGACCGTTCAGGGCCGGGCCGAGGATCGGCTTGATCGTCGTGCCGTTCGCGTCCACGTTGCCGCCGCCGGCCTGGTTCGACTCGACCTTGCCGATCGCGGCGAGCAGCTGCCACGGCAGGTTGCAGCCGGGCTTGCTCGTCGCCAGCTCGGCCTCCGCCTTCTTGTACGCGTCCAGGACGGTGGCGGGGATACCGGCCTCGATGTCGCCGGTGACGGCGCCCGGCCCCGCGGAGGCGGAGGGGTCGGCGGTCGGGCTGTCCAGCGGCGGCAGCTCCGTGTAGTAGTCGGGGCCCGTCGCCCCGTCGGGGGCCGGCTCGTCGGAACGGTCCGCCGCGGCATGGCCGCCGCCCGCGTCCGTCCGCGGGGCGGTCACGCCCGGGGCCTGCGACGCCGAGAGCGCCGCCACCGCCGCGGCGGCGACCGCTGCCGTCATCGCGCTCTTGCGCAGCCTCCTGCCGATAACCGCCGCCATGCGCCGAACCCTCCCGTATCGCCCGCCAACTTGTCCGTCAACGCCGCTCTTCCCACGCTCCCCAGCGCAGGGACCCCGCCGAACACTACGACAACTTCCGGCGCGCATACACCCGTTCGTGACCGTTATTCACCGATTGGCCATGTACGCGTTGTCATAGGCTCGCGACCTCCACGCTCGCACGTACTTACGCGTATTCGAACCCGGAGGACTTCGTGCCGTTCACCATCAGCCATGCCGCGGCGGTGCTGCCGTTCATGCGCCGGGACGGTTCCGGGCGGGGCCGGCTCGTGCCGTCGCTGCTCGTCGCCGGATCGTTCGCGCCGGACGTCACGTACTTCGCCGCGAGCGCCGTGCCCGGGGCGATGGAGTTCGGCGACGTCACGCACTCCTTCCCGGGCGTCCTCACGGTGGACGTCCTCATCGCGCTCGGGCTCGTCGGCCTGGAGCGGCTCATCCGGGAACCGGTCCTCGCGCTGCTGCCCCGGCGGGTACGCGGCCGGGTCGGGGCGCTGCTCCGGGGGCGGGCGGACGGGCCCCGGCGGGCCGGGTGGGCGTACCTCTCCGCGGTGCTCGGCGGGCTGACGCACGTCGTCTGGGACGCGTTCACCCATCCCGGGCGGTGGGGCTCCCGGGTCCTCCCCGTACTCGGCGAGAAAGTGGCCGGTTCACCGCTGTACTGGTGGGTGCAGTACGGGAGTTCCGCGGTCGCGCTCGGGGTGCTCGGGGTGTTTCTGTGGCGCGCGCTTCGGACTCCGCCGGGGCCGGTGGCGTTTGAGCCGGCCGGGGTTTCCGCGCGGCGGCGCTGGGTGGCGTTCTTGCTGATCGGGGGGTGTGTGTGCGGGTGCGCGGCGGTCCGCTTGGCGCGGTGGCTGTCGTACGTACGGGACGCCGGGCTCGCCTGGAAGCCCTGGGAGATCATCCCGACGCTGTGCTTCGGGGCGGGGGCCGGATTGGGGCTCGGGGTACTCCTGTACGCCCTGGCGACCCGGGTTCGCCGGGGGCGGGTGCCTGCGGCTTAGCGGGTGCGTTGTGGCTGGCCCGGGTGCGCCGTCCCGTCTGCCGGGGGCGGGCTCTCACCGGCGGGTGCGGGTGCGTCGTGGCTGGTCGCGCAGTTCCCCGCGCCCCTGGGGACGCGCACTTCGTGCGCTGTCCAGCCGAGGCCGTCGGTCGACCGCGGGAGCGTTGGGGCTGAGCGCGCCGTTCCCCGCGTCCCCGGGGACGCGCACTTCGTGCGCTGTCCAGCCGAGGCCGTCGGTCGACCGCGGGTGCGTCGTGGCTGAGCGCGCCGTTCCCCGCGCCCCTGGAGGGTTGCGGCTTTGCCGCGCCTTCAGGGGCGCTGCGGGTACCGGCGCACCCCGTGGGGTGCCGCACGCAGTGCGCACCCCAGGGGCGCGGGGAACTGCGCGACCAGCCACGACGCACCCGCACCCGGCGACGCGACCGCCCGATCCCCCGCCCCGCCGGAGGCTAATGCGCTGCGGACTCCCAGTCCCTCCCCAGCCCCACCGAAACATCCAGCGGCGCCCGGAGGGCAACCGCTCCGGCCATTTCGCGGCGGACCAGTTCCTCCGCCGCGGCCGCCTCCCCGGGCGCGATCTCGAGGACGATTTCGTCGTGGACCTGGAGCAGCATCCGGGAGGCGAGCCCCGCCTCGGTCAGCGCCCTGTCCACGTTCAGCATCGCGATCTTGACGATGTCCGCCGCCGTGCCCTGGATCGGCGCGTTCAGCGCCATCCGCTCGGCCATCTCCCGGCGCTGCCGGTTGTCCGAGTTGAGGTCGGGGAGGTAGCGGCGACGGCCCAGCATGGTCTCCGTGTAGCCCGTGGCCCGCGCCTCGTCCACCGCCCGCCGCAGATAGTCCCGTACGCCGCCGAACCGCTCGAAGTACGTGTCCATCAGGACCCGCGCCTCCCCCGGCTCGATGTTGAGCTGCCCGGAGAGGCCGAACGCCGACAGGCCGTAGGCGAGGCCGTACGACATCGCCTTGATCTTGCGGCGCATCTCCGCGTCGACCGCGTCCCGGCCCACGTTGAACACCTGTGAGGCGACCGTGGTGTGCAGGTCCTCGCCGGAGTTGAACGCTTCGAGGAGGCCCTCGTCCTCGGACAGGTGGGCCATGACGCGGAGTTCGATCTGGCTGTAGTCGGCCGTCATCAGCGACTCGTAGCCCTCGCCGACCACGAAGCCGCGCCGGATCGCCCGGCCCTCGTCGGTGCGGACGGGGATGTTCTGCAGGTTGGGGTCGGTGGAGGAGAGGCGGCCGGTCGCGGCGACCGTCTGGTTGAACGTGGTGTGGATGCGGCCGTCGGCGGCGATCGTCTTGATCAGGCCCTCGACGGTGACGCGGAGCTTGGCCTGCTCGCGGTGGCGCAGCATGATCACGGGGAGTTCGTGGTCGGTCTGCTGGGCGAGCCAGGCGAGGGCGTCCGCGTCCGTCGTGTAGCCGGTCTTGGTCTTCTTGGTCTTCGGCAGGTCCAGCTCGCCGAAGAAGACTTCCTGGAGCTGCTTGGGCGAGCCGAGGTTGAACTCGTGGCCGACCGAGGCGTGCGCCTCCTGCACCGCCTGCTGGACCGCGCCCGCGAACATCTGCTCCATGTCCTGGAGGTGCGGGCGGTCGGCGGCGATGCCGTAGCGCTCCATGCGGGCGAGGAGCGCGGAGGTGGGCAGTTCGATGTCGGTGAGCAGTTCGGCGGCGCCGACCTCCTTGAGGCGCGCGTCGAACGCCTCGCCGAGGTCGAGGATGGCGCGGGCCTGCACCATGAGCGCGTCGGCCTCGGCCTGCTCGTCCTCCTCGCTGCCGAAGGCGAGCTGTCCGTCGGGGGCGCCGGCGGGGGCCAGCTCGCGGCCCAGGTACTCCAGGGTGAGCGCGTCGAGCGCGAAGGAGCGGCGGCCCGGCTTGACCAGGTAGGCGGCGAGCGCGGTGTCCATCGTCACCCCGTTCACCGTCCAGCCGTGCTCGGTGAAGACGCGCATGACCGCCTTGGCGTTGTGCAGCACCTTGGGCTTGGCCTCGTCCGCGAGCCACGCCGCGAACGCCTTCTCGTCGGCCTCGTCGAGCAGCGACGGGTCGAACCATGCGGCCTCTCCCCCGGCGGCGGCGAGCGCGACCTCGGTGACCGAACCGGTGCCCAGCGACCACGTGTCGACGGAGGCCAGGCCCAGGGCGGCGCCGGCGTGCTCGGCCAGCCAGGGCGCGACCTCGCCGGTGGTGAGGACCGTCCCGTCGACGTCGACGCCGGGCTCGGCCGGGGCCTCCTCGGCCTCCGCGGCGCCCGGGTCGACGGCGAAGAGGCGCTCGCGCAGCGACGGGTTACGGATCTCCAGGGTGTCCAGGATCATCGCGATCGCCGTACGGTCGTACGCCGTGCGCTCCAGGTCGCCGACGGCCTTCGGCAGCTCGACGTCGCGCACCATCTCGGTGAGGCGGCGGTTGAGCTTGACGGCCTCCAGGTGCTCGCGGAGGTTCGCCCCCGCCTTGCCCTTGACCTCGTCGACGCGCTCGACCAGCTCGGCGAACGAACCGAACTGGTTGATCCACTTCGCGGCCGTCTTCTCCCCGACGCCGGGGATGCCCGGCAGGTTGTCCGACGGGTCGCCGCGCAGCGCGGCGAAGTCCGGGTACTGCGCCGGGGTCAGGCCGTACTTCTCGAAGACCTTCTCCGGCGTGAACCGCGTCAGCTCGGAGACGCCCTTGGTCGGGTACAGGACCGTGACGTGGTCGGAGACGAGCTGGAAGGAGTCCCGGTCGCCGGTGACGATGAGGACCTCGTACCCCTCCGCCTCGGCCTGGGTGGCGAGCGTGGCGATGACGTCGTCGGCCTCGAAGCCCTCGACGGCGAAGCGCGGCGTGTGCATCGCGTCGAGCAGCTCGCCGATCAGCTCGACCTGGCCCTTGAACTCGTCCGGGGTCTTCGACCGGTTCGCCTTGTACTCGGTGAACTCCTGCGAGCGCCACGTCTTGCGCGAGACGTCGAACGCCACCGCGAAGTGCGTGGGCGCCTCGTCGCGCACCGTGTTCGCCAGCATCGACGCGAATCCGTAGATCGCGTTCGTCGGCTGGCCCGTCGCCGTCGTGAAGTTCTCCGCGGGCAGCGCGAAGAACGCCCGGTAGGCCAGGGAGTGCCCGTCCATGAGCATCAGCCGGGGGCGCCCACCAGCACCTCCGGTCGCCTTCGTCGCCGTCGTCTTCGCCGTCTTCGCTGCTTTCTCTGCCACGTCCCCGATCCTGCCACGCCCCACTGACAGCCCGGCCCATCCCCGACCGGCCGGGGGCCCTGTCAGTCGTACGTGCGAGGATCGGAGACGCACTTCACAGCAGTGAGCAGACGCGCTCCACAGCAGCGGAAGCGCTGCGCCGCACGCTCGCAGGATCAGCTCGAAGGGGAGCCAGCCATGGCAAGCAAGCCGCCCGCCTCGGATCCGGTTCAGGACGCACCGCAGGTCGCGGCGCCGCAGCACCATGCCGCGGGGATCCCCGCCGTCCGGCAGTCCCTCAAGATCGCCCGCGAGCAGATGGGTGTGAAGCGCACCGCCCTGACGCTGCTGCGCGTCAATCAGAAGGACGGCTTCGACTGCCCCGGCTGCGCCTGGCCCGAGCCAGAGCACCGGCACACGGCCGAGTTCTGCGAGAACGGCGCGAAGGCGGTCGCCGAGGAGGCCACCCTGCGCCGGGTGACCCCCGAGTTCTTCGCCGCGCACCCGGTGGCCGATCTGGCGACGCGCTCGGGGTACTGGCTGGGCCAGCAGGGCCGCCTCACGCACCCCATGTTCCTGGCGGAGGGCTCGGACCGGTACGAGCCGGTGACGTGGGAGCGGGCCTTCGACATCATCGGCGACGAGCTGGCCGCGCTCTCCTCCCCCGACGAGGCGGTCTTCTACACCTCGGGCCGTACCAGCAACGAGGCGGCGTTCCTCTACCAGCTGTTCGCCCGCGAGTTCGGCACGAACAACCTGCCCGACTGCTCGAACATGTGCCACGAGTCGTCCGGCTCCGCGCTGACCGAGACGATCGGCATCGGCAAGGGCAGCGTCCTCCTGGAGGACCTCTACAAGGCGGACCTGATCATCGTCGCCGGGCAGAACCCGGGCACGAACCACCCGCGCATGCTCTCCGCCCTGGAGAAGGCGAAGGCGGGTGGCGCGCGGATCATCTCCGTGAACCCGCTGCCGGAGGCGGGCCTGGAGAAGTTCAAGAACCCGCAGACCCCGAAGGGCCTCACCAAGGGCGCCTCCCTCACCGACCTGTTCCTGCAGATCCGGCTCGGCGGCGACCAGGCGCTCTTCCGCCTCCTGAACAAGCTGATCCTGGAAACGGAGGGCGCCACCGACGACGCCTTCATCGCCGAGCACACGCACGGGTACGAGGAGTTCGTCCAAGCCGCCCGCGCCGCCGACTGGGACGAGACCCTCAAGGCGACGGGGCTGTCCCGCGCGGACATCGAGCGCACCCTGGAGCTGGTCCTCGCCTCCAAGCGCACCGTCGTCTGCTGGGCGATGGGCCTGACCCAGCACAAGCACTCCGTGCCGACCATCCGCGAAGTGGTCAACTTCCTGCTCCTTCGCGGCAACATCGGCCGCCCCGGCGCCGGTGTCTGCCCGGTCCGCGGCCACAGCAACGTGCAGGGCGACCGCACCATGGGCATCTTCGAGCGCCCCGCCCCCGCCTTCCTGGACGCCCTGGAGAAGGAGTTCGGCTTCGCGCCGCCGCGCGAGCACGGCTTCGACGTCGTCCGCGCCATCCGCGCCCTGCGCGACGGCCAGGCGAAGGTCTTCTTCGCCATGGGCGGCAATT
Organism: Streptomyces sp. SGAir0957; assembly: GCF_043523415.1. Taxonomy (NCBI): domain Bacteria; kingdom Bacillati; phylum Actinomycetota; class Actinomycetes; order Kitasatosporales; family Streptomycetaceae; genus Streptomyces; species Streptomyces sp. SGAir0957. The sequence goes on along the minus strand of NZ_CP027293.1, from coordinate 6,242,376 downwards.
TCGTCTCCGCCTCCCCCGACACCGAGGTCACCGAGGCGGCCATGCGCCGCGCCGCCCTCACCGTCCACGTCTCCACGAAGCTCAACCGCTCGCACGCCGTCACGGGCGCCCGCGCGCTGATCCTGCCCACCCTCGGCCGCACCGAGCGCGACACGCAGGACAGTGGCGAGCAGTTCGTCACCGTCGAGGACTCCATGGGCATGGTGCACGCCTCTCGCGGCCGCCTGGAGCCCGCCAGCCGCCACCTGCTCTCCGAGCCGGCCATCGTCGCCCGCCTCGCCCGCCGCGTCCTGGGCGGCACGTCCCTCATCCCGTGGGAGGAGTTCGAGAAGGACTACGCCACGATCCGCGACCGCATCGCCCGCGTCATCCCGGGCTTCGAGGACTTCAACGCGCGCGTGGCCGACCCGGCCGGCTTCGCGCTGCCGCACGCCCCGCGCGACGAGCGCCGCTTCCCCACCGCCACCGGCAAGGCCAACTTCACGGCCGCGCCCGTCGAGTACCCGCACCTGCCCGAGGGCCGCCTCCTCCTGCAGACCCTGCGCTCGCACGACCAGTACAACACCACGATCTACGGCCTGGACGACCGCTACCGGGGCATCAAGAACGGCCGCCGGGTCGTCCTCGTCAACACCGAGGACGCCAAGGACCTCGACCTGGCCGACGGCGCCTACGTCGACCTCGTCAGCGAGTGGAGCGACGGTGTGGAGCGCCGGGCCCCCGGCTTCCGCGTCGTGCACTACCCGACGGCGCGCGGCTGCGCGGCCGCGTACTACCCGGAGACCAACGTCCTGGTGCCGCTCGACGCGACCGCGGACACCAGCAACACCCCCGCCAGCAAGTCCGTCGTCGTGCGCCTGGAACAATCCAGCACCGACTGAGCGTTTGCTCAGCCAGCCGTGCGGCAGCGGCCGCACGGCAGCAGCGCACGGCTGCACGGACACAGGAACGCAGGCACGACGGACGGAGCCGGGCCCCATGGGCGAGCAGAACCACGTGAAGTTCCCGCAAGAGGTCATCGACGAGTACGCGACGCTCGGCGTCGATCTTCCCGCCCTGTTCTCCGCCGGGCACCTCGGCACCCGGATGGGCGTCGAGATCAGGGAAGCGGCCGCGGACCGCGTCGTCGGCACGATGCCCGTCGAGGGCAACACCCAGCCCTACGGGCTGCTGCACGGCGGCGCCTCCGCCGTCCTCGCCGAGACCCTCGGCTCGGTCGGCTCCATGCTGCACGGCGGCGCCGGCAAGATCGCCGTCGGCGTCGACCTGAACTGCACGCACCACCGCGGCGCCCGCTCGGGCCTCGTCACCGGCGTCGCCACCCCCGTCCACCGCGGCCGCACGACCGCCACGTACGAGATCGTCATCACCGACGAGCAGGACAAGCGGGTCTGCACGGCCCGCCTGACCTGCCTCCTCAAGGACGCCCCCACAGCCCCCACGGCACCCTCCGCGCCCTCCGCGCCTACGGCGCCACCGGCAGCCTGAGCACGCCGTCCCCGGCGCGCACCGTCATCCGCGTGCCCGCCGGGTACCGCAGCGTGTAGTCGTGGTCCGTCGAGATCAGGACGACGCCCAGCCGGTGCCCGGCCGCGAAGACGTACTCCTCGGGCTGCATGTCCCAGCGCAGCCGGTACGCACGCCCCTCCACGACCTTGCTCTGACGGGCCGCGGAGTGCCGGTTGCGGACATCGAGCCAGCCCCGCGTCACGATCTTGAAGTCGGCGGTCTCCGTCGCGTGCCTCGTCCGGTACGCACAGCCCGTCTCACCCGGCAGACCCGGCACGCCTTCGCCGTAGCAGATTTGCTGCGACGCGTCGGTGACCGTGCCGGACGTCGCCCGCGTGGCACGCCCGTAGTCGACGAGCAGCGCGGTCACGTACGGCGACGTACCGGAGAGTGACGACCGGATGTCGATCTCGGGCACGCCGTTGAGCCGCAGATCGCGCTCCAGCGGTCCGGTCGTATACGCGAGCCGGTTCGGGTTCCTCGTGTCGGGCGCGGTGACGAGCCGCTCGGCGGGGACGGTCCGGCCCGCGTCGGTCAGGCTCTGTACCTGCCGCGGCCCCGCCCCGCGCCCGAGCGTCCCGTCGGCGCGCAGCCGCAGCGTCAGATCACGCGTCCCGGGCGCCGGCCAGTCCGCCTGCTCGCGCCAGCTGAAATCGGCCTGTTCGACGTCGACCCGGGGCTCGTCGAGCACACCGTTGCGGATGCCGTAGAGCCAGAAGTCGAACCAGTGGTGGACCTGGTCGAGCCACTCCTCCATGCGCAGCGGCATCGGATTGGCGTGCCCCGCCTGGTGCAGCCACAGCTTGCGCGGCACATGGTTCCTCTTCAGCGCCTCCCACAACTGCCCGGCGTTCTTCGTCTTCACGTTCCAGTCGTTCAGGCCGTGGACGACGAAGACGCCCGCCTTGATCCGGCGCACGTCCTTGAGGTAGTCGCGCTCCTGCCAGTACGGCGACCAGTCACCCGTCACCCGGTCCTGATCGCGCTCCAGGGCGTCGAGGACCGGCTTGCAGATCTCCTGGTCGGCGCGCGAGTACACGTAGCGGGCGAGCACGTCGGTGTCCTCGCCCTGGAAGGTGCCGGGAGCGACGACGCCGCCGTTCGCCCGGTAGTAGTCGTACCAGGACGAGATCCCGGAGATCGGCACGATCGCCTTGAGCCCCTTGACGCCCGTCGCGGCCACGGCGGTCGGCAGCGTGCCGTTGTAGGAGATGCCCATCATGGCCGAGTTCCCGGTCGACCAGCCGGCGCGCACCGGATTCCCGTCGGGGTCCCAGCCCTTCGCCCGGCCGCCCAGCCAGTCGATCGCGGCCTTCGCGCCGAGCGTCTCGTTGCGACCGCCGGACGTGGGACAGCCGGTGGAGCCGCCCGTACCGAGACTGTCGACCTGCGCCACGGCATAGCCGCGGGGCAGGAAGTAGTTGTCGTAGTAGCCGGAGTACGCGACCGCCGGACCCGTCAACCCGGGCCGCCGCGCGCCCAGTTGCGGTGGCGGCCCGGCCACCGGCGGCCCGGCGACCGGCAGCCCGTCCTCGTCGAGGTCGACCCCATGGTTCGGCACGTCATTGCCGCCCGCCCAGTACGGACTCGCCTCCACGATCGTGGCCACCTTCAGCCCGGCCGTCTCCGTCTCCCTCGGCCGCAGAATCCGCATCCGTACGGTGTCGCGCTGGCCGTCACCGTCACTGTCGGCCTCCGTCTGGACGTCGACCTGCTGCAACACGGCATCCGCCCGGGAGAAGACGGGTCGCGTCTCACCCCCGGCGATCGACAACTCAGCCCGCCGCGCGGGCTGTTCGACGGCGTACGCGGACGGCGCCGCCAGCACCGCAGCCAGCACGCACACCACGAACGGACCGCGCGGACGACGTGCTCTCATACCGGTGGATCTCACCATCGTGCCTCCAAGGGCGCGAGAAGGGAGTGCACTCGCGGGACGCGCGTATCCCACCGCGCCTCGCCCCGACGCGCGTATTCCACCGCGCCTCACCCCGTCCCGCCAGAGGGCATCGGCGCGGGCACGGTGCGCGCACGGCCTTGTAGCGGGCGGCGGCCGGACTTACCTTCAGGCATGACCGGCATCGGCCCCGTCGAGCCCTGCGAACCGACCGGCAGCCACGCACCGCCCGGAGCCCGGCCCCGGCTCGACACCCTCGCGACCCCCCGCTCCGAGACCCCCCGCCTCGCCGAGCGCTGGGCCGCCGTGCCCGCCCCGCGCCGGCGCGGCGCCCTAGCCCTCGCCCTGGTCACCGTCGCCACCCCGGCGCTCCTCCTGCTGCGGCCGGCGCCCGCGACGCCCGCGCCCCCGCCCTGGCCCTCCCAGGTGACCGCGCTGCGCTACGAGGGGCCGGGACCCGAACCGGGCCGCTTCCGGTTCGTCGTCCACGTCAGCGGCGCCCACCCGGTCACCGTCCACCGGCTCGCCACCGGACCGGCCCGTCTGACGGCGGACAGCGCCCCCACGCTCCCCGTGACCGTCGAACCGGGCAGCCCCTGGCACCTCACCGCCCGCCTCACCCCGCACCACTGCGCGTCCCTGCCGCACGGTTTCAACGAGCCCTACATCGAACTGACCCTGAGCAACCGGCGCGCCCGGCAACGCCACGCCTTCCTCTTCGGCGAGGCCTACCGCCGCGACCTGTGGCAGTGGATCCGCGCCGCCTGCCATCCGGCACCGACGCCCCGGACGATCACGCGCGGAAGTAACACTCAGTTACCACCGCCGTAACGTGCCCATGCACTCCGCGCGCGCCCGCCCATTACACCGCCGGGACCCCGAGGACAAGCCCTTGGACGCCACCGAATGCTCAGGAAGTAAGGACCAAGATCACCTCAAGTCCCTTAGCGGAACTGGGCGTTCTCACATTGCGAACATCCGAGTGCGCTATGCATACGCCCCAATCGCCCCCACTGCACCCACCCGGAGCCACCCCGGCATAACAAGAGCGTCACATCCTCTCCCGCACTACTCCCCACTCTGCGACCTGCGCTTATAGTCACGGCCAGTCACCGCGCCGCCGGGCGCGTCCATTGCACGGCCCCTGTACCACCAGTACGGCCCGGCGAGACACACGGTCCCCGACCACGGGGATCGCGCCAGGGAGAGGAATGATCGTGCGACACCGTTCTCTGCTCATACTCACCACCGTGCTCACCACCGGAGCACTGACGCTCACCGCCTGCGGATCACGCGACGACGACAAAGGGTCGAGCAGCGACAAGAAGACCACCGTCGTCATCGGCGTCGACGCCCCGCTGACCGGCGCCAACTCCGCGACCGGCCTCGGCATCCAGTACGGCGTCCAGATCGCCGTCGACGACGCCAACAAGAAGAACACCGTTCCCGGTGTCACCTTCAAGGTCAAGGCGCTCGACGACAAGGCCGTACCCGCCACCGGCCAGCAGAACGCCACGGCGCTCGTCGCCGACAAGGACGTGCTCGGAGTCGTCGGCCCCCTCAACTCCGGTGTGGCCACCTCCATGCAGCAGGTCTTCGCCACGGCCAACCTGGTCGAGATCTCCCCCTCCAACACCGCGCCCGAACTGACCCAGGGCAAGAACTGGCAGACCGCGAAGAAGCGCACGTACAAGACGTACTTCCGCACCGCCACCACCGACGCCCTCCAGGGCGGCTTCGCGGCGGACTACGCCTACAACACGCTGAAGAAGAAGAAGGTCTACGTCGTCGACGACAAGCAGACCTACGGCGCGGGCCTCGCCAAGCTGTTCACCGCGGGCTTCAAGAAGGCGGGCGGCCAGGTCGTCGGCACCGACCACGTCACCACCATCTCCAGCGGCGGCAGCAGCGACTTCGGCACCCTCGTCACCAAGATCAAGAACTCCGGCGCCGACCTGCTCTACTACGGCGGCCAGTACGACGAGTCCCAGGTCCTCACCAAGCAGCTCAAGGACGCCGGCGCCAAGATCCCGCTCTTCGGCGGCGACGGCATGTTCACCCCGACCTACATCAAGACCGCCGGCAAGACCGCCGAGGGCGACCTCGCCACCTCCGTCGGCGTCCCCGTCACCACCCTCCCCGCCGCCAAGGAGTTCATCTCCACCTACAAGGCGAAGAAGTACCCCGGTGACTACGGCACCTACGGCGGCTACTCCTACGACGCCGCCACCGCCATCATCAAGGCCGTCGGCGAGGTCGTGAAGGACGGCAAGGTCCCCTCCGACGCCCGCGCCAAGGTCGTCGAAGGCGTCCAGAACAGCAAGTTCGACGGCATCGCGGGCCCCGTCGCCTTCGACCAGTACGGCGACACCACGAACAAGCAGCTCACCGTGTACCAGGTCAGCAACGGCGAGTGGAAGGCCGTCAAGAGCGGCACCTTCAACGCCGGCTGAACCGACCGCACCGCACGCACCACCCCCGGGGCCGCGCGGCCAATGACGACCGTCATCACCGCGCGGCCCCAACTCATCTCCCTGCCCCAGACTTCCCACCCATGGAGGCCACGCGGTGAACACGCTGCCGCAGCAGCTGGCCAACGGGCTGTTCCTCGGCTCGATGTACGGGCTGATCGCCATCGGCTACACGATGGTGTACGGCATCGTCCAGCTCATCAACTTCGCCCACGGCGAGATCTTCATGACCGGCGGCTTCGGCGCGCTCACGGTCTACCTCGTACTCCCCGACGGCATATCCATGTGGATAGCCCTCCCGGCCATGCTCATCGGCGGCGCCCTCGTCGCCACCCTCATCGCCGTCGGAGCGGAACGCTTCGCCTACCGGCCACTACGCGGCGCACCACGCCTCGCACCCCTGATCACCGCGATCGGACTCTCCCTCGCCATCCAGCAGCTCGTCTTCAACCTCTACCCCGACGCCAAGGCCGCCCGCGTCTTCCCGCAACTCCCCTTCGGGCCCTACCACCTCGGCTCCATCCGCATCCAGAGCGGCGACATCTTCCTGATCATCGCCGCCCCGCTGTGCATGGCGATCCTCGCCGTCTTCGTCCGCCTCTCCCGCACCGGCCGCGCCATGCAGGCCACCGCCCAGGACCCGGACACCGCCCAGCTCATGGGCATCGACACCAACCGCATCATCGTCATCGCCTTCGCCATCGGCGGTGTCTTCGCCGCCGTCGCCGGCGTCGCCTACGGCGTCAAATACGGCTCCGTCCAGTACGACATGGGCTTCGCCGCCGGACTCAAAGCCTTCACCGCCGCCGTCCTCGGCGGCATCGGCAACATCTACGGAGCCATGCTCGGCGGCGTCGTCCTCGGCCTCACCGAAGCCATGGCCACCGCCTACATCTCCGACATCCCCGGCATGCAGCAACTCGGCGGCCAGGGCTGGGCCTCCGTCTGGGCGTTCGTCCTCCTCATCCTCGTCCTGCTGCTACGACCACAAGGTCTACTCGGCGAACGCGTCGCGGACAGGGCGTGACCACCATGACCACACCCCAGACCACACCCCGCAAGACCGACGCCGCCACCGGCCTCGTGCACCTGCCCGAAGGCGCCGCCCGCATCCTCGTCGCCGCCGGCGCGATCGGCACCATCGCCAGCACCTTCATGTCCTGGACCTGGACCGACGAATTCCCCGGCGACCTCACCGTCTACGGCTACCCCGCGGGCCTCCAGGTCGTCGCCCTCGTCTCCGGCATCATCACCCTCCTCTTCGCCCTGCGCCTGTGGGACGTCCGAGGAGTGCGCTGGCTCAACCCCGCCGGCGCCACCTCACCCCTCCTGCTCTCCGCGGTCGCCGGATTCACCGTCTGCTGGTTCTCGGCCATCGCCATCACCGTCGACCTCGGCGGCCTCGCCAACCTCGACCCCGGCGCCTACGTCGCCGCGGTCGCCTCGGCACTCCCCGTCCTCGGCGCCCTCGCCCTGCCCCACCCCGGGCACACCCTCAAGGACTACCTCACCAAACCCGACCAGCCCGCCCCCACCCGCGAACTCGCGCCCTGGGCCCAGCGCCTGGTCATCACCGCCGGCATCACCCTCGGCCTCATCGCCTTCACCTACGGCATCGGCATCCCCGACGAGGACAGCGAAACCTTCATCGGCTTCTCCCTGCTCATCCTCTTCACCGCCTGGGCCCTCGTCCACGCCGGACAGCTCGACCGCTTCTCCGCCCTCGCCGCCCGCCACAAGGGCTTCGCCGCCGGCATGGCCTTCCTCGCCGCCGCGATCTTCCCCTTCACCCAGAGCGACGACCACAACGCCAACCTCGGCGTCAACATCCTGATCTTCGCCACCGTCGCCCTCGGCCTCAACATCGTCGTCGGCCTCACCGGCCTCCTCGACCTCGGATACGTCGCCTTCCTCGGCGTCGGCGCCTACGCCGCCGCCCTCGTCTCCGGCTCCGAGTTCTCCCGCTTCTCCGGCGTCCAGTTCCCCTTCTGGGCCGCCGCCCTCACCGGCATGGCCGCCTCGCTCGTCTTCGGCGTCCTCATCGGCGCACCCACCCTGCGGCTGCGCGGCGACTACCTCGCCATCGTCACCCTCGGCTTCGGAGAGATCTTCCGCATCGCCGTCAACAACATGGACGGCTCCTCAGGACCCGACATCACCAACGGCCCCGACGGCATCCCCTCCATCCCCGACCTGGAAATCTTCGGGTTCAACCTCGGCGCGAGCCACGACGTCGCCGGATTCACCCTCGGCCGCTTCGCCAACTACTTCTTCCTGATGCTCATCATCACGGCCATCGTGGTCCTCGTCTTCACCCGCGCCGCCGACTCCCGCATCGGCCGCTCCTGGATCGCCATCCGCGAGGACGAGACCGCCGCCACCGCCATGGGCATCGACGGCTTCCGCGTCAAACTCATCGCCTTCGCCCTCGGCGCCACCCTCGCGGGCCTCGCCGGCACGGTCAGCGCGCACGTCACCTACAGCGTCGTGCCCAGCCCCTACCAGTTCGCCGGCGCCGCACCGCCCAACTCCGCGTTCCTCCTCGCCGCCGTCGTCCTCGGCGGCATGGGCACCGTCAGCGGACCCCTCCTCGGCGCGAGCTTCCTCTACCTCATCCCCGAGAAGCTCAACTTCCTCAAGGAGTACCAGCTCCTCGCCTTCGGCATCGCACTCGTCCTCCTCATGCGCTTCCGCCCCGAAGGCATCATCGCCAACCGCCGCCGCCAGCTGGAGTTCCACGAAACAGGCCAACTCGACATCCCGGAGCAACAGAGCCTGCCCGACAGCACCACCGGCGCCGCCAAGGCGACCAAGGCAGGGGCGTGACCACCATGACGACACCGACCACGGCACAGACCACCACCCAGACCGTCCTCGAAGCCAGCAACGTCACCATGCGCTTCGGCGGACTCACCGCCGTCCGCTCCGTCGACCTCACCGTCAACCAAGGCGAGATCGTCGGACTCATCGGACCCAACGGCGCCGGCAAGACCACCTTCTTCAACTGCCTCACCGGCCTCTACATCCCCACCGAGGGCAAGGTCTCCTACAAGGGCAACGTCCTGCCGCCCAAGCCCCACCTCGTCACCAAAGCCGGCATGGCCCGCACCTTCCAGAACATCCGGCTCTTCGCCAACATGACCGTCCTGGAAAACGTCCTCGTCGGCCGCCACACCCGTACGAAAGAGGGCCTCTGGTCCGCTCTTCTCCGCGGCCCCGGCTTCAAGAAGGCCGAAGCGGCGTCCGAGGAACGGGCCATGGAGCTCCTGGAGTTCATCGGCCTGGACCACAAACGCGACCACCTGGCCCGCTCCCTCCCCTACGGAGAACAGCGCAAGCTCGAAATCGCGCGCGCCATGGCCAGCGAACCCGGCCTGCTCCTCCTCGACGAGCCCACCGCCGGCATGAACCCGCAGGAGACCCGCGCCACCGAAGAACTCGTCTTCGCGATCCGCGACAAGGGCATCGCCGTCCTCGTCATCGAGCACGACATGCGCTTCATCTTCAACCTCTGCGACCGCGTCGCCGTCCTCGTCCAGGGCGAAAAACTCGTCGAAGGCACCAGCGAGGTCGTCCAGGCCGACGAACGCGTCATCGCCGCCTACCTCGGCACCCCCTTCGAAGGCGCCCCCGAGGACACCGCGCTCCAGGACGTCCAGGCAGCGGAGGCGCACGCCGCGGAAGGCGGCTCTTCGGGCGCTTCGTCGGACGGCTCTTCGGAAGGAACGAACAAGTGACCGCCCTGCTGGAGGTCGAGGACCTCAAGGTCGCCTACGGCAAGATCGAAGCCGTCAAGGGCATCTCCTTCACCGTCGAGGAGGGCCAGGTCGTCACCCTCATCGGCACCAACGGTGCGGGGAAGACCACGACCCTGCGAACGTTGTCAGGTCTCCTGAAGCCGTTGAGCGGGAAGATCACCTTCAACGGCCAGCCCCTCACCGGCATCCCGGCCCACAAGATCGTCGCCATGGGCCTCGCCCACTCCCCCGAAGGCCGGCGCATCTTCCCGCGCCTGTCCATCATGGAGAACCTGCAACTCGGCGCATTCCTCCGGAAAGACCCGGCCGGCATAGAAAAGGACCTGCAACGGGCTTACGAACTCTTCCCCATCCTCGGCGAACGCCGAAAGCAGGCGGCCGGAACCCTCTCCGGCGGCGAACAGCAGATGCTCGCCATGGGCCGCGCCCTCATGTCCCAGCCCAAACTGCTCATGCTGGACGAGCCCTCCATGGGCCTCTCCCCCATCATGATGCAGAAGATCATGTCGACGATCGTCGAGCTGAAATCGCAGGGCACGACAATCCTCCTCGTCGAACAGAACGCCCAGGCGGCGCTCTCCCTGGCCGACCAGGGGCACGTCATGGAGGTCGGCTCCATCGTCCTGTCGGGGACGGGGCAGGACCTGCTGGTGGACGAGTCGGTGCGGAAGGCGTACCTCGGCGAGGACTGACCCGGTTCTTGTGCCTGTACGTGGCTGAGGCCCGCGCCCCGAGTATTGCTTCACTCGGGACGCGGGCCTCAGCGCTGCGTAGTGCTCTGGGCCTCAGCCCTTCGACGCCTTCTTCTCCTCGGCGTCCTGGATGACCGCCTCCGCGACCTGCTGCATCGACAGCCTGCGGTCCATCGACGTCTTCTGGATCCAGCGGAACGCCGCCGGCTCCGTCAGCCCGTACTGCGTCTGCAGCACCGACTTCGCCCGGTCCACCAGCTTCCGCGTCTCCAGACGCTGAGTGAGGTCCGCGACCTCCTTCTCCAGCGTCTTCAACTCCGTGAAGCGGGACACAGCCATCTCGATCGCCGGGACCACATCGCTCTTGCTGAACGGCTTCACCAGGTACGCCATCGCGCCCGCGTCCCGCGCCCGCTCGACGAGGTCGCGCTGCGAGAACGCGGTCAGCATCAGCACCGGGGCGATCGACTCCCCCGCGATCTTCTCGGCCGCGCTGATGCCGTCCATCTTCGGCATCTTCACGTCCAGGATCACGAGGTCGGGCTTGTGCTCGCGGGCCAGCTCGACGGCCTGCTCGCCGTCACCGGCCTCGCCCACGACGGAGTAGCCCTCTTCCTCGAGCATCTCTTTGAGGTCGAGGCGGATCAGGGCCTCGTCCTCGGCGATGACGACACGGGTCGTCAGCGGCGGGACGTGCGACTTGTCGTCGTCGGCGTCGTCTACGGGCTGGGGCGACTCGGGGGCGGTCACGGGGGCGCTCCTTGGTTATGCAGGGCGGGGGTACTGCTGACAAGAGCCTACCTAGCTGCGGTAAGGTGGTGCGCCGTGGGGGTACTCAGTACCCTTTCTTTGCAAGGCCCCAGTACTCCAACTGGTTAGAGAGGCCGCTCTCAAACAGCGGACAGTGTGGGTTCGAATCCCACCTGGGGCACTTTTCCTTGAATTCCAAGGTAGCCCTGAAGCGGATGCTCACGTACCGGTGAACATCCGCTTTTTGCTGCGTGTCACGCGGCCCGGTGGCGCACGGTGCTCACATGTACGAGATGGGCACACGCAAGCGGGCGCTGGCGCTGGTGGCACAGGGGCGCAGCCTGAATTCGGTGAGTCGGGAGACCGGCATCTCCCGTGCGGCAATCCGGTCCTGGCAGGCCCGGATCGAACCGCTCGGATGGAACCGTGCCGCCTCGTGTCCGCGCTGCCAGGAAACGCCCCAGACACCCTCCGACCCCGTCGCCTACACCTACCTGCTCGGCCTTTATCTTGGCGATGGCTGTATCAGCCACCTCCGGCGCGTATCAGCCACCTCCGGCGCGGCACCTACTTCCTCCGCGTCACCTGCGCCAACGATTGGCCCGGCCTGATCGAAGCCTGCGCCGAAGCGATGCAAGCCGTGCGGCCTGCCAACAAAGTGTTCCGCGTGCAACGGCAGGGCTGCCAGAACGTGACCTGCTACAGCAACCACTGGCCTTGCCTCTTTCCCCAACACGGCCCTGGCAAGAAGCACAGCCGCGAGATTGCCCTCGCGTCCTGGCAACAAGAGCTTGTCGACGCCCACCCCTGGGAGTTCGTCCGGGGACTGATCCACTCCGACGGGTGCCGGATCACGAACTGGACCGAGAAGACGGTCTGCGGCGTTCGGAAGCGCTACGAATACCCTCGGTACTTCTTCACCAACAAGTCCGACGACATCCGGAAGCTGTACACGGACACACTCGACGCGCTCGGCGTCGAGTGGAGTTCGCTGGCCCGGGGCGGCAACTTGTTCAATATCTCGGTCGCCCGAAAAGCCTCCGTCGCTCTCATGGACCTCCACGTAGGCCCGAAATACTGACCCGGCGCCTACTTGGGCGAGTCGTCCTCCCCGATGTGATGGACCCGCACCAGGTTCGTCGAACCGGCCACCCCGGGCGGGGAGCCCGCCGTGATCACCACCATGTCACCGCGCTCGCACCGCCCGATCTTGAGCAGCATCTCGTCGACCTGCGCGACCATCGCGTCGGTGGATTCGACGTGCGGCCCGAGGAACGTCTCGACGCCCCACGTGAGGTTGAGCTGCGACCGCGTCGCCGTGTCCGGCGTGAAGGCCAGAAGCGGGATCGGCGAGCGGTAGCGGGAGAGGCGGCGGACCGTGTCTCCGGACTGGGTGAAGGCGACGAGGAACTTGGCGCCGAGGAAGTCGCCCATGTCGGCTGCCGCGCGGGCGACGGCGCCGGCCTGGGTACGGGGCTTGTTGCGTTCGGTGAGCGGCGGGAGGCCCTTGGCGAGGATGTCTTCCTCGGCCGCTTCGACGATGCGGGACATCGTGCGGACCGTCTCGATGGCGTACTTTCCGACGCTGGTCTCGCCGGAGAGCATGACCGCGTCGGTGCCGTCGATGACCGCGTTGGCGACGTCGCTTGCCTCGGCGCGGGTCGGACGCGAGTTGTCGATCATGGAGTCGAGCATCTGGGTCGCGACGATGACCGGCTTGGCGTTGCGCTTGGCGAGCTTGATGGCGCGCTTCTGGACGATCGGGACCTGTTCGAGGGGCATTTCGACGCCGAGGTCGCCGCGGGCGACCATGATGCCGTCGAACGCGGCGACGATGTCGTCGATGGCGTCGACGGCCTGGGGCTTCTCGACCTTGGCGATGACGGGGAGGCGGCGGCCTTCCTCGTCCATGATGCGGTGGACGTCCTCGATGTCGCGTCCGCTGCGCACGAAGGAGAGGGCGATGACGTCGGCGCCGGTGCGCAGGGCCCAGCGGAGGTCGTCGCGGTCCTTCTCGCTGAGCGCGGGGACGGAGACGGCGACGCCGGGGAGGTTGAGGCCCTTGTGGTCGGAGACCATGCCGCCTTCGACGACCTCGGTGTGGACGCGGGGTCCGTCGACGCCGGTGACCTGGAGGCTGACCTTGCCGTCGTCGACGAGGATGCGTTCGCCGGGGGTGACGTCTTCGGCGAGGCCGCTGTAGGTGGTGCCGCAGCGCTGCCGGTCGCCTTCGACGCCGTCCTCGACGGTGATGGTGAACTCGTCGCCGCGTTCAAGAAGTACGGGGCCTTCGCGGAAGCGGCCGAGGCGGATCTTCGGGCCTTGAAGGTCGGCGAGGATGCCGACGCTGCGGCCGGTTTCCTCGGCGGCCTTTCGCACGCGCTGGTAGCGCTCCTCGTGCTCGGCGTAGCTGCCGTGGCTGAGGTTGAGGCGGGCCACGTCCATGCCGGCTTCGACGAGTGCCTTGATCTGCTCGTACGAGTCGGTCGCGGGGCCCAGGGTGCAGACGATTTTCGCTCGGCGCATGGTTCGAGCCTAGGGCTTACCGACGGGTAGAGAATTGGCCAGGGGCGACTACTCAACAACCTTTGCGTAAAGGGCTATTGACAAACACCGCCAAGTTTTGAATATGCGCGCGGCGGCGCTCTGATGAGCACATGAAGGGGTTCAGAGGGTCGGGGGGTGGAGGGTGAAGACGGCGTCGACGGTGGCCTGGACGTGCTGGCGCTGGGGTTCTAGGTCGAGGGCGGGGGCGGGTTCGTCGTCGGGGCCTGTGAAGCCGCGGGTCTGTTCGTGGTGCATCCAGGTGTAGGTGTCCTTGCCGGTGTCGGAGAGTTCGAGCAGGGCGGCGACGGTGGTGGAGAGGGCGTCGGCATATTCGCGGGCGCGTCGGACGGCTTCGTGGACGGCCTGGTTCCTGGCCTGGGCGTGGACGGGTGAGGTGCGGCGCAGGAGCCATTCGGGGCCGTCGACGCGGGTGAGGTCGAGGTCGGCGAGGCGGGTGGTGAGTTCGCCGAGTGCGGTGAAGTCGGTGAGTTCGGCGGTGAGGGTGGTGCGGCCCTGGTAGGAGCGGACGCGTTCGCCGCGGCCGTGTTTGGTGAGTTCGGGGGCGAGGGAGAGGGTGCTGGTCTCGATCTTGTCGACGGCTTGGCCGTAGGACTTGATGAGGTCGAGGGCGGTGGTGTTGCGGTGGGTGAGGTCGTCGAGGGTGGTGCGGCGGTCGGTGGAGCGGGCCTGGACGGTGACGCGGATGCGGGCGAGTTCGGGGTCGGCTTCGAGGTGGGCTTCGCCGCGGACGGTGATGCGGGGTGTGTCGGGGGTGCCGTACGGGAGGGGTGCGGAGGGCTCTGGGGGTGTGGTGGTCATGCGCCTCACTGTCGCACCGCTGCCCTGGTCCGGTCAGCCTCCGGTCATCGGATCGCAACCTGTGGGGGGTGTTGCGGGGGGTGTGTTCTGAGCCAGAATCCAGCATCTACGCGCGTTACAGGCGCGTCGCTGCAGATGCGTTGATCCGTGGTGCCCTTCAAGGAGTACAGAGATGCCGTTGAACCGCAGAAGGTTTCTGGGACAGTCCGCCGCGACGGGTGTGGGGGTGGCGCTGACGGGTGCCGTGGCCGCGCCCGCCGCGGAGGCGTCCTCGCACCACCACCCGCACCACCCGCAGAAGCCGAAGGGCAAGCGGTACTCCTTCACCGTCATGGGCACGACGGACCTGCACGGTCACGTCTTCAACTGGGACTACTACAAGGACGCCGAGTACACGGACGCGGCCGGTAACGCGCAGGGTCTTTCGCGGATATCGACGCTGGTCAAGCAGGTGCGGGAGGAGAAGGGGCGCGGCAACACGCTCCTGATCGACGCGGGTGACACGATCCAGGGCACGCCGCTGACGTACTACTTCGCGCGGGTGGAGCCGATCACCGCGAAGAACGGTCCTGTGCACCCGATGGCGCAGGCGATGAACGAGATCGGGTACGACGCGGCGGCGCTCGGCAACCACGAGTTCAACTACGGCATCGACACGCTGCGCAAGTTCGAGTCGCAGCTGAGGTTCCCGCTGCTCGGGGCGAACGCGGTGGACGCGAAGACGGAGAAGCCGGCGTTCCGCCCGTACGTGATCAAGAAGTTGCGGACGCCGCACGGGCGGGACGTGAAGGTGGCGGTCCTGGGGCTGACGAACCCGGGCATCGCGATCTGGGACAAGGCGTACGTACAGGGCAAGCTGAAGTTCCCGGGGATCGAGGAGCAGGCCGCGCTGTGGGTGCCGAAGCTGCGGTCGATGGGCGCGGACGTGGTGGTCGTGTCGGTGCACTCGGGGGCGTCGGGCACGTCGTCGTGGGGCGATCAGTTGCCGTACGTGGAGAACGCGGCGGCGACGATGGCGGCGAAGGTGCCGGGGATCGACGCGGTCCTCGTCGGGCACGCGCACGTCGAGATCGAGCAGCAGGTCGTGAAGAACGAGAAGACGGGCAGGTCCGTCGTGCTGGCGGAGCCGCTGTGCTACGCGGAGCGGCTCGCGCTGTTCGACTTCGATCTGGTGTGGGAGAAGGGCCGCTGGTCGGTCGAGTCGGTGCGGTCGAAGTTGCTGAACTCGGCGTCTGTGAAGGACGACCCGAAGATCACCAAGCTGCTCGCGGACGAGCACGCGCTGGTCGTGAAGTATGTGAACCAGGTGGTCGGGCAGGCGACGACGACGCTGACGACGGTGGACGCCCGGTACAAGGACGCCCCGATCATCGACCTGATCAACAAGGTGCAGGCGGATGTGGTGACGGAGGCGCTGAAGTCGACGCAGTACGCGTCGCTGCCGGTGCTTTCGCAGGCGTCGCCGTTCTCCCGTACGTCGGAGATCCCGGCCGGTGACGTGACGATCCGCGATCTGTCGAGCCTGTACGTGTACGACAACACGCTGGTCGCGAAGTTGCTGACGGGGGCGCAGGTGCGGGCGTACCTGGAGTTCTCGGCGCAGTACTTCGTGCGGACGGCGGCGGGGGCGCCGGTGGACGTCGAGAAGCTGACGAACGCGGAGAACCGGCCCGACTACAACTACGACTACGTGTCGGGCGTGACGTACGACATCGACATCGCGCAGCCGGCGGGGTCGCGGATCAAGAACCTGAAGTTCGCGGGTGCGGATCTGGACGACGCGGCGCAGTTCGTGTTCGCGGTGAACAACTACCGGGCGAACGGTGGTGGCGCGTTCCCGCATGTGGCGTCGGCGCAGGAGCTGTGGTCGGAGTCGACGGAGATCCGGACGCGGATCGCGGAGTGGGTGACGGCGAAGGGCGTCCTGGACCCGGCGGACTTCGCGTCGGTGGACTGGAGGCTGACGCGGGACGGGACGCCGGTGTTCTAACCCGGAGCCCTGCTAGCTGTGCAGTTCGATGAGGGGGCCGCGCTCTCCTGCCTGGTGTCCGGGCCGGGGGGCGCGGCTTTCGTGTGGGGTGAGGCCGAAGGTGGTGAAGGCGGTGCGGCGGGGCTGCGGGTAGGGCTCGTTCCTCGTCAGGGTGTTGAGGATGGTGGCGCTGCGCCAGGCGGCGAGGCCGAGGTCGGGGGCGCCGACGCCGTGGGTGTGGCGTTCGGCGTTCTGTACGTAGACGGTGCCCTTGACGGTGTCGTCGAGGACGAGGCGGAACTGTTCGTCGATGCGGGGGCGCTCCGACTTGTCGCGGCGGAGGTAGGGGTCGAGGCCGGCGAGGAGCTGGTCGAGGGGGCGTTCGCGGTAGCCGGTGGCGAGGACGACGGCGTCGGTGGTGAGGCGTGAGCGGGTGCCCTGGCGGCGGTGTTCGAGGTGGAGTTCGACCTTGGCGGCGCCGACGCGGCCCGCGGTGCGGACACTGACGCCGGGGGTGAGGGTGGCGTCGGGCCAGCCGCCGTGCAGGGTGCGGCGGTAGAGCTCTTCGTGGATGGCGGCGATGGTGTCGGCGTCGATGCCCTTGTGGAGTTGCCATTGGGCGGGGACGAGGTGGTCGCGTTCGGCCTCGGGGAGGTGGTGGAAGTAGCGGGTGTAGTCGGGGGTGAAGTGTTCGAGGCCGAGCTTGGAGTACTCCATGGGTGCGAACGCCTCGGTGCGGGCGAGCCAGTGGATCTTCTCGCGGCCGGCGGGGCGGGCGCGGAGCAGGTCGAGGAAGATCTCGGCGCCGGACTGTCCTGAGCCGATGACGGTGACGTGCTCGGCGGCGAGGAGGCTTTCGCGGTGGGTGAGGTAGTCGGCGCTGTGCAGGACGGGCACGGTGGGTTCGAGGGCGAGGGGCTTGAGGGGTTCGGGGATGTGGGGTTCGGTGCCGACGCCGAGGGCGATGTTGCGGGTGTACGTGCGTCCCAGGGCTTCGGCCTCGCCGTCGGCGTCGAGCTGGGTGTGGTCGACCTCGAAGGCGGCGCGTTCGGGGTTCCAGCGGACGGCGTCGACCTGGTGGGAGAAGCGCAGCGCGGGGAGGTTCTCGCTGACCCAGCGGCAGTAGGCGTCATACTCGGCGCGCTGGATGTGGAACCGCTCAGCGAAGTAGAAGGGGAAGAGGCGGCCGCGGCTGCGCAGGTAGTTGAGGAAGGTCCAGGGGCTGGTGGGGTCGGCGAGGGTGACGAGGTCGGCGAGGAAGGGGACCTGGAGGGTGGCGCCGTCGATGAGGAGGCCGGGGTGCCAGTGGAAGGCGGGGCGCTGGTCGTAGAAGACGGTGTCGAGGGCGGCGAGGGGGTGGGCGAGGGCGGCGAGGGAGAGGTTGAAGGGCCCGATGCCGATGCCGACGAGGTCGCGGGGCGAGTCGGAGGGGCGTTCGGCTGGCACGGCGTTCATCGGGGGGTGTGTCCTTCCACCGGGGGCGGGGGGAGCGCGGGATGTGGATCTTCAGGGGGGTGGGGGCAGGGCGTCGGACGTGGGTCGGGTCAGCGGGGGATGTGGCCCTCTACCAGTTTCAGGAGGGCCGACAGGTCGCCGGGGTCGGTGTGGGGGTTGAGGAGGGTGGCCTTGAGCCAGAGGGTGCCGTCGGCGGTGCGGGCGCGGCCGAGGACGGCGCGGCCCTCGGTGAGGAGGGCGCGGCGGATGGCGGCGATGGTGTCGGCGTCGGCGTCGTGGGGGCGGAAGAGGACGGTGGAGAGGGTCGGGGTGTCGTAGAGGTCGAAGCCGGGGTGTACGTCGATGAGTGCGGCCAGGTGGTGGGCGAGGGCGATGACCTGGTCGGTGAGGGCGCCGAGTCCGGTGCGGCCGAGCGCTTTGAGGGTGACGGCGATCTTGAGGATGTCGGGGCGGCGGGTGGTGCGCAGGGAGCGGCCGAGGAGGTCGGGCAGGCCGGCTTCGGTGTCGTCGTCGGCGTTGAGGTAGTCGGCCTGGTAGGTGAGGGCGGCGACGTCGGCGGCGTCGCGGACGGCGAGGAGTCCTGCGGCGACCGGCTGCCAGCCGAGTTTGTGCAGGTCGAGGGTGGTGGTGTGGGCGCGCTCCAGGCCGCTGAGGAGGGTGCGGTGGCGGGCGCTGAAGAGGAGGCCCGCGCCGTAGGCGGCGTCGATGTGGAGGCGGGCGCCATGGCGTTCGCAGACGTCGGCGATCTCGGGGAGGGGGTCGATGAGGCCGGCGTCGGTGGTGCCCGCGGTGGCGGCGACGAGTGTGGGGCCGGGGAGGTCGGTGAGGGCCTCGTCGAGGGCGGCGGGGTCGAGGGTGCCGGTGGGCGCGGGCACGGTGAGGGCGCGGGGGAGGCCGTAGAGCCAGGTGGCGCGGGGGAGGCTGTGGTGGGCGTTGGCGCCGACGAGGAGCTGGACGGGTTCGGGGTGGTGGTTCGTCTCGCGGGCGAGGAGGACGGCGAGCTGGTTGGCCTCGGTGCCGCCGGTGGTGACGAGGGCGTCGGCGGTCCGCGCGGTGTCGCTCGTGCCGTAGACCTCGCGGGCGAGGACGCCGGTGACGAGGTCTTCGAGGGCGGAGGCGGCGGGGGCCTGGTCCCAGGAGTCCATGGAGGGGTTGAGGGCGCTCGCGGCGAGGTCGGCGGCTGCGGCGACGGCGAGCGGCGGGCAGTGCAGATGGGCGGCGCACAGGGGGTCGGCGGGGTCGGCGGCGCCTTCGGTGAGGGCACTGACGAGGGTGCGCAGGGCGTCCTGGTCGCCGGTGCCGTGTTCGGGGAGTAAGGGTCCCGCGTGGGCGCGGAGCAGGGCGGCGACGGCGTCGGGTCCGCCGGCGGGGAGGGGGCCGTCGCGGCGGACGGCGCCTTCGTGGAGTGCGTCGAGGACGGTGTCGAGCAGCGGCCGCAGTGCGGCGGGTCCCTGGGTTCCTCCGGCGAGGGGCGGGGTGCTGCTCATGCGTGTCCTTCGGTCCGGTGACGGGTGGGGTGGGCGCGGCAGGGTGAGCCGCGCCGCACCAGTCTTGGACCTCAGGTAAGGGTGCCTTTACCGAATGGAAGGAGGGCAACCCGAAAGGGGTACTCGTGTACGGGTGACGGGTGTTGGTGGTGTATAGGGCGTTTGGGTACGGCTGGGGCAGGGGTTGCGGGGTGTTCAGGGATTACGGGGTGCTCAGGGGTTGCGGGGTGTTTCCGGGTTGCGGGGTGTTCAGGGGTTGCGGGGTGCGCGGACCTTGAGGGCGCGGGCGAGGTCGTCGAGCTGGTCGACGAGTTTGCGGCGCAGGGCCGGGGTGGGGGCGCTTTCGGTGAGGCACTGCTCGCCGAGGCGGAGGGTGTCCTCGTCGACGGCGTGGGCGGGGAAGGCGTGGCGGCCCGCGGCTTCGGCGATGGCGGGGCCGCGGCGGGCGGCGAGGGCGGTGGCGTCGTCGAAGTAGCGGGGGACGTAGCGGCGCAGCAGGTCGGCCTGTTCGGGTTGCCAGAAGCCCTGGGCGGTGGCGGTGAACAGGTAGTTGGAGAGTTCCTGGGCGGGGTCGGTGGTGAACAGGGCGGTCCAGGCGGCTTCCTTGGCCTGCGGGTCGGGCAGGGCGGCGTGGCAGCGGGCGGCGCCTTCCTGTCCTGTGGCGCTGGGGTCGTGGGCGAGTTCGGCCTCGATGACGGCGTCGTCGATGGCGCCGAGGACGCTGAGCCGGCCGAGGATGCGCCACCGTAGTTCGGGGTCGAGGTCGGGTCCGCCGGGGACGGTGTTCGCGTCGAGCCAGTCGCGGAGGGTGTCGGCGTGCTGGGCGGAGCCGATGAGGTGGCGTACGGCGGTGAGGCGCAGGCCGGGGTCGGTGCCGTCGTCGGTGCGGCGCAGGAGGTCCTCGCCGAGGGTGGTGAGGAGGGTGAGTGCGGCGGGGCGTTCGGCGGGGGTGCTGTAGCGGTCGGCGATCTCGGTGCGGGCGAAGGCGAGGACGCCCTGGACGAGGGCGAGGTCGGTCTCCTCGGGGAGGTGCGCGGCGGCGGTCTCCAGGTAGGCGGCGGGTTCGAGGTCGCCGTCGCGGACCATGTCGCGGAGGGTGTTCCACAGGACGGCCCGGGTGAGGGGGTCGGGGACGCCGGAGAGGCCGCGCAGGGCGGCTTCCTCGGAGGCGGGGTCGAGGCGGACCTTGGCGTAGGTGAGGTCCTGGTCGTTGGGGACGATCAGCGCGGGCCGGGGTCCGGGGAAGGTCCGGGTCTCCCCCGGTACGTCGAGGGCCACGCGCTCGCGCAGGGTGAAGCGGCGTCCGTCGGCGGGGTCGCGGTCGTAGAGGCCGACGGCGACGCGGTGGGGGCGGGTGCCGGCGCGGTCGAGGGCGAGGGTCCAGGTGCCGGTGTCGCTCGTGGCGGGGCCCTGCCGCGGCGGCGGGGTGGCGCCGGAGGCGCCTGCGTCGGGCGCCGTGTCGTGGGCGGAGGCGGCGTCCGCGCAGGACACGGTCAGTGTGTCCACGCCGGTGGTGGAGAGCCACGCCGACGCCCAGGCGTGGACGTCCCGGTCGGGGCCGGAGGCCGTGGCGAGGGAGTCGATGAAGTCGGCGAGGGTGGCGTTGGCGAACTTGTGGCGGGTGAAGTGGGTGTTGATGCCGGCCAGGAAGTCCTTCTCGCCGAGCCAGGTGACGAGTTGGCGCAGGGCGCTGGCGCCCTTGGCGTAGGAGATGCCGTCGAAGTTGAGGAGGGCGGAGGCCGTGTCGGGGACGGCTTCGGGGGCGACGGGGTGGGTGGAGGGGCGCTGGTCGGCGTCGTAGCCCCAGGTTTTGCGGGCGACGCCGAAGTCGACCCAGGTGTCGGTGAAGCGGGTGGCTTCGGTGAGGGTCTGGTAGCCCATGTACTCGGCGAAGGACTCGTTGAGCCAGATGTCGTCCCACCACTGGAGGGTGACGAGGTCGCCGAACCACATGTGGGCCATCTCGTGGGAGATGACCATGGCGCGGGTCTGGCGTTCGGTGTCGGTGACGGCGGAGCGGTAGACGAACTCGTCGCGGAAGGTGACGAGGCCGGGGTTCTCCATGGCGCCGGCGTTGAACTCGGGGACGAACGCCTGGTCGTAGGAGTCGAAGGGGTAGGGCTCGGCGAACTTCTCGTGGTAGCGGTCGAAGCACGCGCGCGTGACGTCGAGGATCTCGTCGGCGTCGGCGTCGAGGTGGGGCGCGAGGGAGCGGCGGCAGTGCAGGCCGAAGGGCAGGCCGCGGTGTTCGGTGCGGACGGAGTGCCAGGGGCCCGCGGCGACAGCGATCAGGTAGGTGGAGAGGAGGGGGGTGGTGGCGGCGCGCCACTTCCCCTCCCCCAGGTGCTCGGTGACGGAGTTCGCGAGGACGCTCCAGCCGTCGGGCGCGGTGACGGTGAGGTCGAAGACTGCCTTCAGGTCGGGCTGGTCGAAGGCGGCGAAGACGCGCTGGACGTCCTCCATGAAGAGCTGGGTGTAGACGTACGTCTCCCCGTCGGTGGGGTCGGTGAAGCGGTGCATGCCCTCGCCGGTGTGCGAGTAGCGCATGGCGGTGTCGACGCGCAGTTCGTGCGGGCCCTCGGTGAGGCCGGTGAGCGGCAGCCGGTTGCCGTCCAGGGCGGCCGGGTCGAGGGCCTGTCCGTCGAGGGTGACGGAGCGCAGCTCGGCGGGCTTGAGTTCGACGAAGGTGTCGCCCGGGGTGTGGGCGGTGAAGCGGATCACGGTGCGGGAGTCGAAGGTGTCGCTGCCGCGGGTGAGGTCGAGGTCGACGGTGTACCGCTGGACGTCGATCTGCCGGGCTCGGGTCTGCGCTTCGTCGCGTGTCAGTACGGGCATGGGCTCATGCTGCCGTACGGCTCGGGCGCGGGGACAGGGCGGCCCCGGTCAGCGCTTGCTGTCCTCGGCGATCTGTTCGTGGTGGCGGATGACCTCGCTGATGATGAAGTTGAGGAACTTCTCGGCGAAGGCCGGGTCGAGTTTGGCGTTCTCGGCGAGCTGGCGCAGCCGTTCGATCTGGCGGGACTCGCGGGCCGGGTCGGCCGGGGGCAGCGCGTGCTGGGCCTTGAGGTGGCCGACCTGCTGGGTGCATTTGAAGCGTTCGGCGAGCATGTGGACGACGGCCGCGTCGATGTTGTCGATGCTGTCGCGGAGGCGGTCGAGCTCGGCGCGGACGGCCGGGTCGACGGGCGGCTGTGATGCGGACGTAACGGAAGTCATGACAGGTCAGCCTACGTGGAGCATGGGTGGGTCGTCAGGGTCGGGGATGCGGTCGGACCAGCCGCCGGGGACGGTGCGGCCCTGCTGTTCGCGGAAGCGGACGGGTGCGGTGCCGACGCGGCGGGTGAAGAGGCGGGAGAAGTAGGCGGGGTCGTCGTAGCCGACGCGGCGGGCGACGGCGGAGACGGGCAGTTCGGTGGCGGCGAGGAGTTCTTTGGCGCGGCCGAGGCGGATGCCGAGGAGGTAGTCCTTGGGGCTGCATCCGGCGCCTCGGCGTACGGCGGTGCGCAGTTCGGCGGGGGTCATGCCGTGCCGGGCGGCGTGTTCGGCGACGGACAGCGGCCGGAAGGCGTCGCGGGCGAGGGCCTGGAGGACGGGGTCGCCGTCGGGGGCCATGTCGGCGCGGGCGCGGCGCAGGGTGACGAGGAGTTCGTGGACGGCGGCGCCGGTCTCGACCTCCAGGAGGGGGTTGCCGCGGCGGGCGGCGCGGGCGATGCGGCCGACGACGGCGCGGGCGGGGGCGGCCTCGGAGAGCGGTACGAGGGGCCGGTCGGCGTCGATGTAGCCGAGTTCGGTGTAGGTGGTGGTGGCGGGTCCGGTGAAGTCGACGAAGCACTCGTCCCAGCCGGTGTGCGGGTCGGCGCCGTAGTGGTGGGAGGTGCCCGGGGTGAGCCAGAGGAGGGCGGGGGCGGTGACGGGGGCGCGGTCGCCGTCGGGCAGTTCGATCCAGCCGCTGCCCGCGGTGACGACGACGGCGACGTGGTGGTCGAGGGTGCGGGGGCCGACGGCGGGCAGCAGTCCGTGCTGGAGGCCGACGCCGAGGCAGACCAGGCCGAGGCGGTGGTGGACGGGGCTGGGTGTGAAGTACCGCATCCAGGTGTGGTACGTGGACATGTGTCCCCTCCCGTGGCGTTTTGTGCGGGTGTGCTCTTCCCCGCGGTGTTTCTGCCGGGGCTCCCGTGGCTCGCGTCCAACACCAGCCGATCTTTGTCCATGGACCCCGTCGGCCGCCAGAGGTGACAGTGGCGGGCGGTGGGTGAGGCGCCCACCTGGCACGAAGGGGCACGTCATGGCCGAGTTCAGGGTGGGCGGGGACGATTTCGAGGTGGACGGCCGTCCGGTGCGGCTGCTCTCGGGCGCCCTGCACTACTTCCGGGTGCACGAGGAGCAGTGGGGGCACCGGCTGCGGATGCTGCGGGCGATGGGTCTGAACTGCGTCGAGACGTACGTGCCCTGGAACCTGCACGAGCCGCGCGCGGGCGAGGTGCGGGACGCGGCGGCGGTGGGCCGCTTCCTGGACGCGGCGCGCGAGGCGGGCCTGTGGGTGATCGTGCGGCCGGGCCCCTACATGTGCGCCGAGTGGGAGAACGGCGGCCTCCCGCACTGGGTGACGGGCCCCCTGGGTGCGCGCGTCCGCACCCGCGACCCCGGGTTCCTGTCGTCGGTCGAGCGCT
This sequence comes from Streptomyces sp. SGAir0957, assembly GCF_043523415.1. Lineage (NCBI taxonomy): Bacteria > Bacillati > Actinomycetota > Actinomycetes > Kitasatosporales > Streptomycetaceae > Streptomyces > Streptomyces sp. SGAir0957. Next base: position 6,218,352 of record NZ_CP027293.1, on the reverse strand, counting down.
GGTTCCGGGTGCTCATGCCGCACATCGTGGAGCGGCAGATCGACCGGGGCGGCCCGGTGATCATGGTGCAGGTGGAGAACGAGTACGGCAGCTACGGCTCCGACGCGCGTTATCTGCGGGCCCTCGCCGATCTGCTGCTCGATCTCGGGGTGAGCGTGCCGCTGTTCACCTCGGACGGGCCCGAGGACCACATGCTGACGGGCGGCTCCGTCCCGGGCATCCTCGCCACGGCGAATTTCGGCTCGCACGCGCGCGAAGCCTTCGAGACGCTGCGCCGGCACCGTCCGACGGGCCCGCTGATGTGCATGGAGTTCTGGTGCGGCTGGTTCGACCACTGGGGCGCCGAGCACGTCGTACGGGATCCGGCGGACGCGGCGCGGGCGCTGCGCGAGATCCTGGAGTGCGGGGCGTCCGTCAACCTGTACATGGCGCACGGCGGGACGAGTTTCGGCGGCTGGGCCGGGGCGAACCGGGGCGGTGCGCTGCACGACGGCCCGCTCCAGCCGGACGTCACCTCCTACGACTACGACGCCCCCGTCGACGAGTTCGGGCGCCCCACCGAGAAGTTCTGGCTGTTCCGCGAGGTGCTCGGCGCGTACGCGGAGGGGGAGCTGCCGGAGGTTCCGGCGCCGCCGGCGGTGCTCGCGGCGCCGGTGACGGCCGGGTTGGAGGCGTTCACGCCGCTTGCGGACGTGCTCGCGGCGCTGGGCGGACCCGAGTCCGAACATGCGGTGCCGCCGTCGTTCGAGGACCTCGACGTGGACCGGGGCCTCGTCCGGTACGCGGTGACCGTGCCGGGGCCCCGGCAGCCGTACCCCCTCCGGGCGGACGGGTTGCGGGACATCGCCGTCGTGTACGTCGACGGGAAGCGGGCCGGGGTGTTGACGGAGGAGGAGCCGGAACTCCCCGAACCGGTCGCCGGGCACGCGCGCGTGGAGCTGTGGGTCGAGTCCCTGGGCCGCGTCAACTACGGCCCGCGCACGGGTGAGCGCAAGGGCGTCACCGGGGGCCTGCTGCACGAGCGGCAGTTCCTGCACGGCGTCCGCGCGCGCGGTCTCCGCCTGGACCGGTTCACACCCGAGTCGGTCGCCGCGCTGGCGGCGGGTGCGCCGGGTGACGCGGGCCGGGGCCTGCACCGGGGCGCGTTCGAGGTGGCCTCGGGCGCGGGGGACGCGGTGCTCGAACTCGGCGGGGGGTGGACGCGGGGCTTCGTGTGGGTGAACGGATTCTGCGTCGGGCGGTATTGGGGGGTGGGACCGCAACGGGGCCTGTACGTACCGGGACCGGTGCTGCGGGCGGGTACGAACGAGGTCTGGGTACTGGAGCTGGAGGGGGCGGGCCCACCGAGGGCCCTGCTGCGCGCACCCGCGTCTGCCGAGTGACCGTTGACGGGCGACCGCGCCCCTGAAATGGCGCACGCAGTGCGCATTTCAGGGGCGCGGGGAACTGCGCGACCAGCCACGACGCACGTCGCACCCGCCGATGGCCCAGCGCCTAGGTCACATCGAGTTCGCTCACCTCGAACCCGTCAAGCACGAACTCCGCCGTCCCGTGCTCCCCCACCTTGCGCAACCCCACCCACATCTCCCCCTCCGCCGGCGCAGCCACCTCGTACTCCAGCGTGCCGGGCGTCACCGCCACCCCCAGCTCCCGCCGGATCAACTCCGGGGCGCCGGGCCCGTCGACCCCGGTGATCCAGGCGTACTGGCCGGCGAGTTCACACTCGTACCGCAGCCGCACCCGGTAGCGCCGCCCAGGCAGGAAGCGGGCCGTGTGCGGGACCGTGCGGTAGACGAGCCCCTCGTTCTCGCCCCGGGACTTGAGGGACTGCGTGCCGTCGATGACGTCGTCGATGGTCTTGCCGTTCCAGCCGCGCTGGGTGAAGGGCGCGTGCCGCTGGGCGATGTGGGTGCGCGGGTCGGTGGAGCCGCCCGCGTCGCCCTTGACGAAGGGCCCCCAGCCTTGCGGGACGTGTTCGAAGTCCTCGGAGACGAGAACACCGGGCCGCGAGGCCGGGCGTTCGGCCTCGACCACGCGGACGTTGTCGAAGCGCACCCGCGCCGCCCCGGCGGCGGCGCGCAGCGCGAGCGTCGTGGCGCCGCCGCTCTGCGGGACGGTGAAGTGCACGAACATCCGCTGGAAGCGCGTGCCGTGCTTGCGGTCGGCGGCGACGTGGTTGCCGGCGGTCGAGGTGTCCGTCCAGTTGGCGGCGGTCACACCGTCGGCCGTGCGCACTTCGAGGGTGGCCCGGCGCCGCTCCCCCGCCGTGGCGCCCACCTCGACCTGGACGGACGCGGCGTAGGTGCCGGGGGCGAGCCGGGTGAGGCGCTGTGCGACGGTCGCGGCGGCGCCGGGCGCGATGACGAGTTCGTAGTCGCCGAGGGCGCTGCGCTCCACCGACGCCGGGCCCGTCACCTGCCAGCCCTTCAGCGACCCCGCGTGGAACCCCGGGTCGTGCAGCGGCGTGCCTTCGCCCCAGGCGGGGTCGCGGGTGGGGTCGGTGCGGCGGCGGTACACCACGTAGGGCTGGTCGGCGTCGGCGGTGAGCGTCACCTTGCCGTCGGCCACGGGGAGCCAGGAGTGGAAGACGCGGCCCTGGTCGGTGAGGCGGTACACGGCGACGCGGGACGATCGCGTCCAGGCGCGCGGGAGCAGCCATGTGCTGGTGCCGCCGCCGGGGTTGTAGTGGTACAGCTTGGCCGGGTCGCCCGCTTTCGCCGGTTCCCAGGGCAGCAGGTAGGTTCCGGCGTCGTAGACGAGGCGGCCGTCGGTGGTGATGCGGCGGGCGCCCGTCTCGTCGCTCACGGCGGTCCGTTCGTCGCCGAAGAACGTGATCTCGTGCTCGTTCCACGTCTTGATGGGCCGGGCCTGCAGGTATTTGGCGGGGAGCGCGTGGGTCCAGATCAGGCGGTAGAACGTCGTCCAGTCCGTCTTTCCCGTCCAGCCCTCGAAGTTGCCCATCCGGGCGACGCCGAGCAGGGTCGGCCATTTGTCGGCGAAGACGTCCTTCTGGTGGTGGCGGATGAAGCGGATGAGGCGCGAGTTGATGCCGCGGCTGGTGTCGGGGCCGTAGTCCGTCTCTGTCGCCCAGTGCGACCACAGCGACGACCTCTCGAAGCCGTGGCCCCATTCGGTGGTGACGTTCCAGCCCTGGTCGCGGAAGGTGCGCTGGAGACGGTCGGAGGTCCAGCCGGATTCTCGGAACACGTCGATGTAGAGGGTGTTGAGGGCGGGCTCGGTGTCGCGGCGCAATGCGGCGAAGCGCTTGACGATGTCGCCGGAGACGAGGTCGCGGCGCTGGTCGATGCGGTAGCTCTGGTCGAGCCAGTCCCATTGCTTGTCCGTCTTGTCGACGAGGGTCTCGGAGAAGGCGTGGGCGACGGGGTAGGACTCGGTGGCGTTGACGTGGACGCCGAAGTCGCTGTTCCAGGTGGCGCCTTCGCGGACCAGGGTGTTGAGGTCGGGGAGGCCGCCCGCGCGCGTGTTGTAGTTCCCGGCGTAGTCGGGGTGGGCGGAGTCGTGGCCCTCGGACTGGTAGCCCTTGAGGAGCGTGTACTGGCGCAGGCCGTCGGTGGCGAGCGAGATCCGCTTGACGTTGTCGAGGGTCGCCAGGAACGGGTTGGTCGCCTGCGAGGCGAAGTTGAAGGGGATGTGCGGGACGACCCGCAGGTGCTGGCCGTCGGCGCCGCGCGGGGTGACGGCGATGTCCCGGAAGGCGATGGCGGCGTCCTGCCAGTCGACGCGGCCGTCGCCGTTGCGGTCCCCGGTGATGACGACGGTGGCGTACGGGAGGGGTTCGGTGGCGTCGACGGGGGCGGTGGCTGCGCGGTGCGTCCACTGGCCGGGTGCGAGGCGGGCCTCCGTGCGGCCCTCGGTGTCCCGCACGACGGTCTCGCGCCACAGGCGGCCGTTCTCCCAGGTCGTGCCGCCGGTCGGCTTGTCGTGGACGGTGTTGGTCTCGACGGCGCCGCCGAGCGTGTCGTGCGCGAGCACGGCGTAGGCGCAGCCGGTCGGCGCCTCGGCGGGGCTGTCGGGCTTCGGTGTGACGAGGGTGTCGCCGCTCTGCGCCTTGTCGAGCTGGATCCTCGCGGCGAGGAGCGCGGCGCCGGGTTGGTCGCTGCGGACGGAGAGCAGGGCGAGGCCGGGGATCTGGAGGGTGCCGACGCGCAGGGCGGCGGTGTCACGGATGCGGGTGACGCGCCAGTCGACGCGGTGTCCTTCGACGGTGATGCGTACGTCGATGGTGGTGGCGCCGGAGAAGGTGAGCCGGTAGTCGGCGCGGTCCCCGCCGATGTCCGACGTCACCTTCGGGGTGTGCGGGGCGCCGTCGATCAGGACCGTGGTGACCGGGTCGGGTGTGCCGTGCAGGACGGCACCGCGGGCGCGGTCGGTGTAGGAGACGACGGCCGGGAAGCCGGTGGCCACGCGGACGTCGAGGCCTGGGGAGCGGAGCACGGCGGTCGGGTCCTGCGCGTCGGTGCCCTGCGCGGTGGCGGCGCCGGTGAGGCCGAGCGTCAGGCTCACGCCCGTGGCGGTGCCCGCGGCGACGACGGCCCTGCGGCTGGGGTGCTGGGACTCCTCTGACGGGGCGGTGGGCGGCACGTTGCACTCCTTACGCGGGCTGGTGCCCGGCTCGGGACGAGGTGCCGATCACGATGCGCCGCGCGGGGCGCGGGCGCCCATGGACAAAGGAGGGACAGGTGTTGGACTAACGGACGCGCGGCGACGTGCGAGGGCCGCCGGGCCCGTACAGGTCGGGGCGGACGGCCTTACGCTGGGAGCGCCGGGTCCGGGGGCGGGCCCCGGGGGTACACGGCCCGGCGGCCCCTGGGGGTGCGCGGTGAACGGCGGTCCTGTGGTGCACGGCTATCCGCATCTGGAGACCGTGCGGGCGGCGGTCACCGCGCTGTACAAGCGTCTCTCGTACGACACGGTGCACTTGTTCGCGACGAGTGTGGCCCCGGCGGACGTGGCCTTCGGCGACGAGGACGACCTGCATCTCGGGGCGCAGCGGGTGGCGCGCGAGCTGGTGCGCCACTATCACCTCCCCGACGCGCGCATGATCGTCGGGTTCCGGGAGATGGAGCACGCGGCGAGCGTCGAACTGGCGGCGGGGCCCGAGTACTTCATCGAGCTGAACGACCGGTTCCGTACGCATCGCAGGGACATCGGCGCGGCCCTCGCGCACGAGATCATGCATGTGTACCTGCACCGCCTGGACCTGTCGTTCCCGGGGACGCGGGACAACGAGATCCTCACCGACACCGCCGCCACGTATCTGGGCGCGGGCTGGCTGCTCCTGGACGCCTACCGGGAGGACGGCGCGTCGTCGCAGAAGCTGGGTTATCTGACGCCGGAGGAGTTCGGGTACGTCCTGGCGAAGCGGTCGCTGGCGTTCGGGGAGGCGCCGGAGACGTGGTTCACCAGCGCGCAGGCGTACACGGCGTACACCAAGGGCCTGGCGCAGGCGCGCCGTGACGAGCAGCAGCCCCCGCTGACGGCGGCGGGCTGGGCGGGCCGCCGCCGCTATGCGAAGGACCGCCGTTACGCCCAGGACCACAGCACCCGGGGCCCCGCCCCGGCGGGCCCGTACGCGTTCTCGGCGGACGGCCCGCAAGGCCGCGCGGGGCTGCGGGTGTCGTTCCCGTGCCCCACGTGCCACCAGCGGATACGGGTTCCGGTGCGAGGGCGGGTGCGGGCGCGGTGCGGGTTGTGCCGGACGGTGCTGGAGTGCGACACGTGAGACCCGGGGTCCTGGGCGACTTCTACGACGCCCCGTACACCGCCCCCGGCGCCTGCGCCCGCGCCAGCAATTCCCGTACCGCCGCACCGGCGCCCGCCGGGGTCCACCGTTCCGCCTTCTCGGCCGTCGGTCCGGGCCGCCAGCCCTCCATGACGGTGATGCGGCCGGCCTCGACCTCGAAGACGCGGCCGGTGACGTCGTCGCCGGTGGCGGCGGAGCCGAGCCACACCACGAGCGGGGAGACGTTCGCGGGCGCCATCGCGTCGAAGCCGCCGTGCTCGGGTGCGGCCATCGACGCGGCGAACGTGGTCCGGGTCATCCGGGTGCGCGCGGCGGGCGCGATCGCGTTGACCTGGACGCCGTACCGGCCGAGTTCGGCGGCGGCGACGAAGGTCAGGCCGAGGATGCCGGCTTTCGCCGCGCTGTAGTTGCCCTGTCCGACCGAGCCGAGGAGCCCGGCGCCGGAGGAGGTGTTGACGACCCGGGCCGTCACGGGGCGGCCCGCCTTGGCCTGGGCCCGCCAGTACGCCGCCGCGTGCTTCAGGGGAAGGAAGTGGCCTTTCAGGTGGACGCGGATGACGGCGTCCCAGTCGTCCTCGTCCAGGTTCACGAGCATCCGGTCGCGCAGGAACCCGGCGTTGTTGACGAGGGTGTCGAGCCGGCCGAAGGTGTCGACGGCGGTGGCGACGAGCGAGGCGGCGCCCTCGCTGGTGGCGATGTCGCCGCCGTGCGCGGTCGCCTCGCCGCCCGACGCGCGGATCTCGCGGACGACTTGTTCCGCCGGGCTGTGTGCGCCCGGTGTGCCGTCGAGGCCGACGCCGAGGTCGTTCACGACGACCTGCGCGCCCTCGGCGGCGTAGGCGAGTGCGTGTGCGCGGCCGAGGCCGCGACCGGCGCCGGTGACGGCCACGACCCGCCCCGCGCACAGCCCGTCGCCCCCGGTGGTGTCCGCGTCCGTCATGTCGCGCCCCCTTGTCGGCCGTCCTTGTCGGCCGTCGCCGCGTCCAGGAATGCGGGGCGTTCGCCGCCGCCGTGCAGGAGCAGGCTCGCTCCGGTGATGTAGGAGGCCGCGTCGGAGGCCAGGAAGACGGCGGCGGCGCCGATCTCGCGCGGCTCGGCGAGGCGGCCGAGCGGGACGGTGGCGCCCACCGCCGCGATCCCGGCGTCGTCCCCGTAGTGCAGGGCGGAGAGTTCGGTGCGGACCATGCCGAGGACGAGGGTGTTGACGCGGATGTCGGGGGCCCACTCCACGGCCATGGACCGCGCCAGGTTCTCCAGGCCCGCCTTGGCCGCCCCGTACGCGGCCGAGCCGGGTGAGGGGCGGGTCCCGCTGACGCTGCCGATCATGACGATGGAGCCGTGCGCGGCGGCCAGTTGTGCGCGGGCGGCGAGGGAGGCCGTGAGAGGCGCGGTCAGGTTGAGCTCGATCACGCGCGCGTGGCGCTCCGCGTCGGTGTCGCCGAGCAGCCGGTACGGGGTGCCGCCCGCGTTGTTGACCAGGACGTCGACGCGGTCGAGCCCGGCGAAGAGGTCCTGGACGGCGGCCGGGTCCCGCAGGTCGACCGGGACGAACACGCAGCCGGGCCGGGGGTGTTCGGGCGGGCGGCGGGCGCAGACGACGACCTGGGCCCCGGCGCGCAGGAAGGCGTCGGTGATGCCCGCGCCCACGCCTCTGGTGCCGCCCGTGACGACGACGACCCGCCCGCTCAGGTCCGTGCCGGACGCCGCCATACAGCACTCCCTCCCACCAAACAAACGTTAGGTGGGAGGGAGGGTGCGCGTCTAGGCCACGGCGGCCTTACGGTGCCTGCGGGACTCAGGCCGCGGCCTTGCGGGGCCCGCGCGGCCCCTGACCGCGCCGGTTGCCACCCGACGCCGTAGCGCCCGCCGCACCGGAGGCCGAACCCGAGCGGCGACGGCCGCCGGACGCGCTCGCGCCCTGCCCGGAGCGCTGACCGCCCTGGGCCGAACGCTGACCGCCCTGGCCGGACCGCTGACCGCCCTGCGCCGAACGCTGGCCCTCGCCGCGACCGGCGCCGGAGGCACCGCCGCGGGAGCGGCGCGAGGAGCGCCGCGGCTTGTTCGCGGTCTCCGCCGTGGCCTGCTCGGGCACGGCGATGGTGACGGCCACACCGGAGGGCTCGCGCGCGCCGGTGATCGTCACCAGCTCCTCGTCGGTGGAGCGGACCTGGGTCGTGCGGGGCTGCACCTTGGCGTCCCGCATGAGCCGCTGCACGTCCCGCTTCTGCTCGGGAAGGACGAGCGTGACGACGCTGCCGGACTCGCCCGCGCGGGCCGTGCGACCGCCGCGGTGCAGGTAGTCCTTGTGCTCGGTGGGCGGGTCGACGTTGACGACGAGGTCGAGGTCGTCGACGTGGATGCCGCGGGCGGCGACGTTCGTGGCGACCAGAGCGGTGACCCGGCCGTCCTTGAACTGCTCCAGGGTGCGGTTGCGCTGCGGCTGGCTGCGGCCGCCGTGCAGCGGCGCGGCGAGCACGCCGCTGGCCAGGAGCCGCTTGGCGAGCCGGTCGGCGGAGCGCTTGGTGTCGACGAAGAGGATGACGCGGCCTTCGCGGGCGGCGATGCGCGCGGTGACGGCCTTCTTGTCGGTCTCGTCGAGGACGTGCAGGACGTGGTGTTCCATCGTGGTGACGGCGCCCGCGGAGGGGTCGACGGAGTGCACGACGGGGTCGGTGAGGAACTGCTTGACGAGCCGGTCCACGTTCCGGTCGAGCGTCGCCGAGAAGAGCATGGTCTGACCACCCGGCGCGACCTGCTTGAGCAGGGCGGTGACCTGCGGCATGAAGCCCATGTCGGCCATCTGGTCGGCCTCGTCCAGGACGGTGATCCGCACCTCGCCGAGGGCGACGTCGCCGCGCTCGATGAGGTCCTTGAGCCGGCCAGGGGTGGCGACGACGACCTCGGCGCCGCGGCGCAGCTGCCCGGCCTGGCGGCCGATCGACATGCCGCCGACGACGGTGGCCATGCGCAGGTGCAGGGCGGTGGCGTACGGGGTGAGGGCGTCGGTGACCTGCTGGGCGAGTTCGCGCGTGGGGACGAGCACGAGCGCCAGCGGGGTCTTCGGCTCGGCCTTGTTCCCGGCGGTGCGGGCGAGCAGCGAAAGGCCGAAGGCGAGGGTCTTGCCGGAGCCGGTGCGGCCGCGGCCGAGCAGGTCGCGTCCGGCGAGCGAGTTGGGCAGCGTCGCGGCCTGGATCGGGAAGGGCGCGGTGACGCCCTGGGCCGCGAGGGTCTTCAGGAGCGCGGCGGGCATGTCGAGGTCGGCGAAGGCCTCGACCGGGGGCAGCGCGGGGCTGGTGTTCTCCGGCATGGTGAATTCGCGGGGCGGCGTGGGCTGCTGCCTGCGCTGTTGCTCGGGGGCGCGCCGCCTGCCGGCTGCTGCGGGGCGGGGACTGCGACGGCTGGACGGGCGGGCTGAGCTGGCCATGCGGCATGCCTTCCGGGGGGATCTCCGGGGGTCCGGGGGGTGGGGACAGCATGAGCCGGGGCCCGCACCGTGAAGGTGCGGACCCCGGCCCGGTGATGCTGGTCAGGCGGGGAGGATGTTCTCCGCCTGGGGGCCCTTCTGGCCCTGCGTGACGTCGAAGGTCACCTTCTGGCCTTCCTGGAGCTCGCGGAAGCCCGAGGTGGCGATGTTCGAGTAGTGGGCGAAGACGTCAGCGCCGCCGCCGTCCTGCTCGATGAAGCCGAAGCCCTTTTCCGAGTTGAACCACTTGACGGTACCGGTGGCCATGAAATTCTCCTTGAAACAGGTAGCAGCCCCCCACTTCCGAGAATTTCCCGGTAAAACAATAATGCGCCTGAGGAACATTCCCGTCAGGCGCACATAAAGTCTATGGGTACCAAAACTGCAACGCCTTGACCTTAGCACGGTTTTTCAGCGGGCCGCGAGTCCGTCCAGGAGCATGGTCAGGTACTGGCGGGCGATCTCGTCGGGGCTGTGCTGGCCGCCCGGGCGGTACCAGGAGGCGGCGACCCAGACGGTGTCGCGGACGAAGCGGTAGGCGAGGCGCAGGTCCAGGTCGGCGCGGAAGGCCTGGTCGGCGACGCCGCGCTCCAGGGTCGTCAGCCAGGTCCGCTCGAAGCGGCGCTGGGAGTCGGCGAGGAAGGCGAACCGCTCCTGCCCGGCGAGCTGCTTGGCCTCGCGCTGGTAGATCGCGACGGCGGCCCGGTGCCGGTCGATCTCCCGGAAGGACTCGGTGACGAGCGCCTCCAGGGTCTCGCGGGGCCCGAGTCCGGCGTCGAGCACGGTGTCGTAGCCGGTCCACAGCTCGTCGAGGAAGGTCCGCAGGATCTCCTCCAGCATCGATTCCTTGGAGTCGAAGTGGTAGTAGAGGCTGCCGGCGAGGAGGCCCGCCTCGTCGGCGATCTTGCGGACGGTGGTGGCGTTGTAGCCCTGGGCGGCGAAGACCCCGGCGGCGGTCTCCAGGAGTTCGCGGCGCCGCTCGTCGGGGGCGACCTGTGGCTTCTTCTTCGTAGGCACGTCCCTATTGTGGTCCGCCGTCACAGGCCGCCGACGACGGCCACCGGGCCCGGTGCGTGCAGCGCCCCCGCTCCTTCGACGAGTACGGCGTCGTAGCGGCCGAGCTCGTACCCCGCGACCTGGGCGCCGTCCCCGGTGAGGGCGACGACGAGGGTGGGGCCGGGCGCGAGGGGCAGGCGGCCGCGCACGACGGCGACGGCCGGGGGCGCGGGGAGGGCGCCGCGCCGCCACATGACGTTGAGGTTCACGACGGGCCCGCCGATGAGGCGGCAGCCGGTGGGCACGTCCCCGGCGAAGTCGCGTGGCTCGTAGCGGGCATCGACGCGGACGGGGGCGGAGTCGACGGTCAGCTCCATCCCGTCGCCGTCGACCATGGTGAGCGTCCGGTCGACGCCGGGGAACGCGGAGAACGGCCCGTCCGCCGCCACCTCGGCGAGGCTGACCCGCCACCGGAAACCCGTCATGTCCGCGCCCGGCGGCGAGCAGACGATCTCGCGGGTGGTGCCGCCGCCGTTCTTCCAGGCGACGGCGGTGCGGTCGGTGGCGGGCAGCACCCGCACAGCATGGTCGATCATGGTCGCCGAGGGTACGCCGGGACACCCGCGCCGAACGGGCGAGCGGGTTGGTTATGTTGGTCGCGCCTACGTTGATGACCTCAGGAGCCGGCCGTGGAGCCCACCTCTCAGTCCGCCGCGACACCGATGTGCTATCGCCACACCGACGTCGGGACGCACGTCAGCTGCACCCGGTGCGACCGGCCGATATGCCCGACTGCATGCGTGAGGCGTCGGTCGGCTTCCACTGCCCGGAGTGCGTGCGCGAGGGGTCGCGGTCGGTGCGCCAGGCTCGCACGGTGGCCGGGGGCCGGATCTCGGCCGTGCCGCTGGTGACGTACGTATTGATCGCGGTGAACGTCATCGCGTACGTCGCCGAGATCGTCTGGCCCGGCGTCGTCGCGCAGCTGGAGATGGTCGGCCGGGGTCTGGTCGGTCCCGACGGGGTGCGGTACCACTACCAGGAGCTCTACCCGGCGGGCTTCCACACCGACGGCGTGGCCGAGGGCGACTGGTACCGGCTGCTGACCGGCGCGTTCCTGCATCTGCCGCCCGGCGACAGCCCGTTCGCGCTCCTGCACATCCTGTTCAACATGGCCTCGCTGTGGAGCCTCGGCCGGATCGTCGAGGCCCAGCTGGGCCGCGCCCGCTACCTCGCGCTCTATCTCGTCTCCGCGCTCGGCGGCTCGGTCCTGGTGCTGCTGCTCGCGCCCGAGACCCCGACGCTCGGCGCGTCCGGCGCGGTCTTCGGACTCGGCGCGGCGTACTACGTGACCATGCGGCGGCTCGGGGCGGACCGGCGCCAGCTCAACCAGTTCATGGCGTACTTCCTGCTGTGGATGCTGATCTCCGCCGGATTCACGTCGTGGCAGGGGCACTTGGGCGGTCTGCTCACGGGCGCGCTGGTGACCGCGGGGCTGGTGTACGCGCCCCGGGAGCGCAGGAACCTGATGCAGGGGCTGGCGTGCGGGGCGGTAGTGGCGCTGCTGGTGGTCCTGACCGTGGTGAGGGTCTCGGCCCTCTGAGCCGACGCCCGGCGGCTCGTGGCCCCGGGCGCGCCGCGACGCCCACCCTGTCGTCCGGTCGGGGACAGTTGGATGGGCGTCGCGCTCAGTTCCGTACGCCGTTGTACGGGACGTTCAGGGGTGCGGGATCACACCATGAGGGCGCGGTCCGTCGGGCGGATCGGGGCCGGGAGCTCCGAGGCGCCGGTCAGGAAGCGGTCGACGCCGCGGGCGGCCGAGCGGCCCTCCGCGATGGCCCACACGATGAGGGACTGGCCGCGGCCCGCGTCACCGGCGACGAAGACGCCGGGGACGTTGGTCTGGAAGTCGCCGTCGCGCTCGATGTTGCCGCGGGCGTCGAGCTCCAGGGCGAACTGCTCGACCAGGCCGTTCTCCTGGTCGGTGCCGGTGAAGCCCATGGCGAGGGTGACGAGCTGCGCGGGGATCTTGCGCTCGGTGCCGGGCTTCGGGGTGAGCTTGCCGTCGATGAACTCCACCTCGGTGAGGTGCAGCGCCTGGACGTTGCCGTCCTCGTCGCCCTCGAAGTGGGTGGTGGAGACGGAGTAGACCCGCTCGCCGCCCTCCTCGTGCGCGGACGTGACCTTGTAGAGCATGGGGAAGGTCGGCCACGGCTGGCCCGCGTTCCGCTCCTCGCCCGGCCGCGGCATGATCTCCAGCTGCGTGACGGAGGCGGCGCCCTGGCGGTGGGCGGTGCCCACGCAGTCGGCGCCGGTGTCGCCGCCGCCGATGACGACGACGTGCTTGCCCTCGGCGGTGATGGGGGGCTGCACGAAGTCGCCCTCCTGCACCTTGTTGGAGAGCGGCAGGTACTCCATGGCGAAGTGCACGCCGTTCAGTTCGCGGCCCGGGACGGGCAGGTCGCGGGAGATCGTGGCGCCGACGGCGATGACCACGGCGTCGTGGCGCTTGCGCAGCTTCTTGGCGTCGATGTCGCGGCCGATCTCGACACCCGTACGGAACTTGGTGCCCTCCGCGCGCATCTGCTCGATACGGCGGTTGATGTGCCGCTTCTCCATCTTGAACTCGGGGATGCCGTACCGGAGGAGACCCCCGATGCGGTCCGCGCGCTCGTAGACGACGACCGTGTGACCGGCCCGCGTCAGCTGCTGGGCGGCGGCGAGTCCGGCCGGGCCCGAGCCGATGACGGCGACGGTCTTGCCCGAGAGGCGCTCGGGGACCTGCGGGGCGACATCGCCCCGGTCCCACGCCTGGTCGATGATCGAGACCTCGACGTTCTTGATGGTGACCGGCGGCTGGTTGATGCCGAGGACACACGCGGACTCACACGGAGCCGGGCACAGGCGGCCGGTGAACTCCGGGAAGTTGTTCGTCGCGTGCAGGCGCTCCTGCGCGGCCGACCAGTCCTCCCGGTACGCGTAGTCGTTCCACTCGGGGATCAGGTTCCCGAGCGGGCAGCCGTTGTGGCAGAACGGGATGCCGCAGTCCATGCAGCGCGACGCCTGCTTGCTGATGATCGGCAGCAGGGAGCCGGGAACGTAGACCTCGTTCCAGTCCTTGACGCGCTCGCCGACGGGGCGGGTCCTGGCGACCTCGCGCCCGTGGTTGAGAAAGCCCTTGGGATCAGCCATTGGTCGCCGCCTCCATCATCTTCTCGGTGATCTCGGTCTCGGTGAGACCGGCTCGCTCGGCGGCGTCCTTGGCGGCGAGCACTGCCTTGTACGTGCTGGGGATGATCTTGCTGAAGCGCTCCACGGACACGGTCCACTCGGCGAGCAGCTTCTCGGCGACCGTCGACCCGGTCTCCTCGGCGTGGCGGCGCACCACGTCGTGCAGCCACTGCTTGTCGGTGTCGTCCAGGGGCTCGACGGCGCCCTGGCTGGTGACGTTGACGTTGTCCGGGTTCAGGTCGATGACGTAGGCGGTGCCGCCCGACATGCCGGCCGCGAAGTTGCGGCCCGTCTCGCCGAGGATCACCGCGTGGCCGCCGGTCATGTACTCGCAGCCGTGGTCGCCCACGCCCTCCGAGACGACGGTGGCACCGGAGTTGCGGACGCAGAAGCGTTCGCCGGTGCGGCCGCGCAGGAACAGCTCGCCGCCGGTCGCGCCATACGCGATCGTGTTGCCGGCGATCGTCGAGTACTCGGCGAGGTGGTCGGCGCCGCGGTCCGGGCGGACGATGACGCGACCGCCGGAGAGGCCCTTGCCGACGTAGTCGTTGGCGTCGCCTTCGAGACGCAGCGTGACACCGCGCGGCACGAACGCGCCGAACGACTGGCCCGCCGAGCCGGTGAAGGTGATGTCGATGGTGTCGTCGGGCAGGCCCGCGCCGCCGAACTTCTTCGTCACCTCGTGGCCGAGCATGGTGCCGACCGTGCGGTTGATGTTGCGGATGGCGACCTGGGCGCGGACCGGCTGGGCGTCGGTCTGGTCGTTCGCGGCGAGGGCGTCGGCGGCGAGCTTGATCAGCTCGTTGTCGAGCGCCTTCTCCAGGCCGTGGTCCTGCGTCGCGATCTGGTGGCGGACGGCGCCGTCCGGCAGCTCGGGGACGTAGAACAGCGGCTCCAGGTCGAGGCCCTGGGCCTTCCAGTGGGTGACGGCCCGCTCGGTGTCGAGGAGTTCGGCGTGGCCGACGGCCTCCTCGATGGAGCGGAAGCCGAGCCCGGCGAGCAGCTCGCGGACCTCTTCGGCGATGAACTCGAAGAAGTTGACGACGTACTCGGCCTTGCCGGAGAACCGCTCGCGCAGCGTCGGGTTCTGGGTGGCGATGCCGACCGGGCAGGTGTCCAGGTGGCAGACGCGCATCATGACGCAGCCGGAGACGACGAGCGGCGCGGTCGCGAAACCGAACTCCTCGGCGCCGAGCAGCGCGGCGATGAGGACGTCGCGGCCGGTCTTCAGCTGGCCGTCGGTCTGGACGACGATGCGGTCGCGCAGGCCGTTGAGCAGCAGCGTCTGCTGGGTCTCGGCGAGACCGAGCTCCCAGGGGCCACCCGCGTGCTTCAGCGAGGTGAGCGGCGAGGCGCCCGTACCACCGTCGTGGCCGGAGATGAGGACGACGTCCGCGTGCGCCTTGGAGACACCGGCGGCGACGGTACCGACACCGACCTCCGACACCAGCTTCACGTGGATACGCGCGGCCGGGTTGGCGTTCTTGAGGTCGTGGATCAGCTGAGCCAGGTCCTCGATGGAGTAGATGTCGTGGTGCGGCGGCGGCGAGATGAGGCCGACGCCGGGCGTCGAGTGCCGCGTCTTGGCGACCCACGGGTAGACCTTGTGGCCGGGCAGCTGGCCGCCCTCGCCGGGCTTGGCGCCCTGGGCCATCTTGATCTGGATGTCGTCGGCGTTGACCAGGTATTCGGAGGTCACACCGAAGCGGCCGGAGGCGACCTGCTTGATGCTGGAGCGGCGCGCCGGGTCGTACAGGCGGTCGGGGTCCTCGCCGCCCTCACCGGTGTTGGACTTGCCGCCCAGCTGGTTCATGGCGATGGCGAGGGTCTCGTGGGCCTCGCGCGAGATGGAGCCGTAGGACATGGCGCCGGTGGAGAACCGCTTGACGATCTCGGAGACGGGCTCGACCTCGTCGATGGAGATCGGCTCGCGGCCCTCGGCCTTGAAGCCGAACAGGCCGCGCAGCGTCATGAGCCGCTCGGACTGCTCGTTCACGCGGTCCGTGTACTTCTTGAAGATGTCGTAGCGGCGCGAGCGCGTGGCGTGCTGGAGGCGGAAGACCGTCTCCGGGTCGAACAGGTGCGGCTCGCCCTCGCGGCGCCACTGGTACTCGCCGCCGATCTCCAGGGCGCGGTGAGCGGGCGCGATGCCGCTGGCCGGGTAGGCCTTGGCGTGGCGGGCGGCGACCTCTTCGGCGATGACGTCGAGACCGGCGCCGCCGATCTTGGTGGCGGTGCCGTTGAAGTACTTCTCGACGAAGGCCTCGTCCAGGCCGACGGCCTCGAAGACCTGGGCGCCGCGGTAGGAGGCGACGGTCGAGATGCCCATCTTGGACATGACCTTGAGGACGCCCTTGCCGAGCGCGTAGATCAGGTTGCGGATGGCCTGGTCGGGGTCGCCGTTCTCGTCGCCGGCCAGGAAGGTGCCCGCGCGGACCAGGTCCTCGACGGACTCCATGGCCAGGTACGGGTTGACGGCGGCGGCGCCGAAGCCGATGAGCAGGGCGACGTGGTGGACCTCGCGGACGTCACCGGCCTCGACGAGCAGACCCACCTGGGTGCGCTGCTTGGTGCGGATGAGGTGGTGGTGGACGGCCGCGGTGAGCAGCAGCGACGGGATCGGCGCGTGCTCGGCGTCGGAGTGCCGGTCCGAGAGGACGATCAGGCGGGCGCCGGCCTCGATGGCGGCGTCGGCCTCGGCGCAGATCTCGTCGATACGGGCGGCGAGGGCGTCGCCGCCGCCGGAGACGCGGTAGAGGCCGGAGAGGGTCGCGGCCTTCATGCCGGGCATGTCGCCGTCGGCGTTGATGTGGATGAGCTTGGCCAGCTCGTCGTTGTCGATCACCGGGAAGGGCAGGGTGACCGAGCGGCAGGAGGCCGCCGTCGGCGCGAGCAGGTTGCTGCCGGGGCCGAGCGAGGAGCGCAGCGAGGTGACCAGCTCTTCGCGGATGGCGTCCAGGGGCGGGTTCGTGACCTGCGCGAACAGCTGGGTGAAGTAGTCGAAGAGGAGGCGCGGGCGCGCGGAGAGCGCGGCGATGGGCGTGTCCGTGCCCATGGAGCCGATCGGCTCGGCGGCCGTCTTCGCCATCGGCGCGACGAGGATGCGCAGCTCTTCCTCGGTGTAGCCGAAGGTCTGCTGGCGGCGCGTGACGGAGGCGTGCGTGTGCACGATGTGCTCGCGCTCGGGCAGGTCGGACAGCTCGATCTCACCGGCTTCGAGCCAGTCCCCGTACGGGTTCTCGGCGGCGAGTCCGGCCTTGATCTCGTCGTCCTCGATGATGCGGTGCTCGGCGGTGTCGACGAGGAACATGCGGCCCGGCTGGAGCCGGCCCTTGGTGACGACCTTCGCGGGGTCGATGTCGAGGACGCCGACCTCGGAGCCGAGGACGACCAGTCCCTCGTCGGTCACCCAGTAGCGGCCCGGACGCAGACCGTTGCGGTCGAGAACGGCGCCGACCTGGGTGCCGTCGGTGAAGGTGACACAGGCCGGGCCGTCCCAGGGCTCCATCATCGTGGAGTGGTACTGGTAGAAGGCGCGCCGGTCCGGGTCCATGGAGTCGTGGTTCTCCCATGCCTCCGGGATCATCATCAGGACACTGTGCGGAAGCGAACGTCCACCCAGGTGGAGCAGTTCCAGGACCTCGTCGAAGGACGCGGAGTCGGAGGCGTCCGGCGTACAGATCGGGAAGATCCGCTCCAGCTTGTCCTCGCCGAACAGGTCGGAGGCGAGCTGCGACTCACGGGCGCGCATCCAGTTGCGGTTGCCCTTGACGGTGTTGATCTCACCGTTGTGCGCGACGAAGCGGTACGGGTGCGCGAGCGGCCACGACGGGAACGTGTTGGTGGAGAAGCGCGAGTGGACGAGCGCGATGGCCGAGGCGAAGCGGCGGTCGGACAGGTCGGGGAAGAACGGCTCCAGCTGCCCGGTGGTGAGCATGCCCTTGTAGACGAGGGTGCGGGCGGAGAGCGACGGGAAGTACACGTCGGCCTCACGCTCGGCACGCTTGCGCAGCACGAACGCCTTGCGGTCGAGGGCAATGTCCTTGTTGACGCCGTCGGCCACGAAGATCTGCCGGAAGACGGGCATCGTCGAGCGGGCGGTGGCCCCGAGCAGCTGCGGCGCGACGGGAACCTCGCGCCACCCCAGCACGGTGAGCCCCTCCTCACCGGCGATCGTCTCGATCTGCGAGACGAAGGACTCGGTGTCCTCCTCGGGCAGGAACGCAATGCCGACGGCGTACGAACCGGCGTCGGGGAGGTCGAAGTCGACCACCTCGCGCAGGAAAGCGTCCGGAACCTGGGACAGGATGCCCGCACCGTCGCCCGAGTCGGGCTCGGAGCCGGTGGCACCGCGGTGCTCCAGATTGCGCAGAACCGTGAGCGCCTGTTCGACCAGCGTGTGGCTCGCCTCGCCGGTGAGGGTGGCCACGAAGCCGACGCCGCAGGCGTCGTGCTCGTTGCGCGGGTCGTACATGCCCTGGGCGGCAGGGCGAGCATCCATGTGCGACCGGTTCATGAGGTTCCAGCCGTTGTTGGAGTGCTGGGACGGCTGGCGCGGCGTACGCATCGGCTCTCCCGTCGTCGTCGTGGCATTTGCGTGCCGAGGGACGACGTTGGCCCTCTGCGAAAGTTCATGCTGCTGCAAAATTTCGTGCAGGTTACATGATGGAACGTATCTCGGGAATCGGATACTTCATTCCAACATGCGGACACCGCGGTGGCGGTGGAGAGAGACCCTGGCGGGTGGATGGGTGACCCGGGGGCCGATACGTCGTGGCGCGACGTGGGCCTCATTGCCCACAGCGCTTACGGCTCATGCCCCGTGGTCAAACAGTCGAAACAGTCCAGTAACGACTAGTTATGCAAGGCCCTGTATAGCCATCTTCCGGCCGTGACCGGCGAACCGTCAACCTATTGCAGTACCGAAAAGACTGCCCAGGAGATACGTCACACCCGCCGCGGCACCGCCCAGGGCCAACTGCCGCAGACCGCTGAACCACCACGACCGGGCCGTCACCTTGGCCACGACGGCACCGCAGGCGAAGAGCCCGATGAGCGCGAGCACCACCGCCGGCCACAGATCGCTCGCCCCCAGGAGATAGGGGAGCACGGGCAGCAGGGCGCCGAGCGCGAAGGAGCCGAACGAGGAGACCGCGGCGACCATCGGCGAGGGCAGCTCGCCCGGGTCGATGCCCAGCTCCTCGCGCGCGTGGATCTCCAGAGCCTGCTCGGGGTCCTTGGACAGCTGCTTGGCGACCTCCGCGGCCAGCTTCGGCTCGACACCGCGCGACACGTACAGCTCGGCCAGCTCGCGCTCCTCATCGACGGGGTGCTTGCGCAGCTCACGGCGCTCGACGTCCAGCTCGGCCTCGACCAGCTCGCGCTGGGAGGCGACGGAGGTGTACTCACCGGCGGCCATGGAGAAGGCACCGGCGGCGAGACCGGACAGGCCGGTGATGATGACGGTCTGCTGCGAGACGGCGCCGCCCGCGACACCGGCCATCAGGGCGAAGTTGGAGACGAGGCCGTCCATCGCGCCGAAGACCGCCGGACGCAGCCAGCCGCCGTTGACGTCGCGGTGGGTGTGGTTGTCCCGGTGCGCGTCGTGCAGTGCCGCTTCGGTCTCGATGATGGCCATGTCCGTGAACTCCACTCCCCTAGGTCGTCTACACCCTCGAAAGTACGCGCGAGGAGAGGCCGCCGCTAGCAAGGAAGGCCGTACTTACCTGCGGTTTTGCACCCTGCGCAACGCGTCGGTCACCCCCTGACCTCGCTCTTCCCGCGATCACCCGTGAGATGGATCACTCGAAAGATCAGTTGACGGAACGGGGGCCGCGGCCGAGCATCTGTAAACGTTTCCAGCCACCGGAAACGTTTACAGGAACCAGAAAAAGGGGGCATGGGTGCCGATATCAGCCGCGTCGTCACCGCAGCGGGGCCAGCCGACGATCGTCTCCATCGCCGACCGGGCGGGTGTCTCGATCGCCTCCGTCTCGCGCGTCCTGAACGGCCTGGGCGCCCGCCGCGACACCGTCGAACGGGTCGAGCGCGCCGCGGCGGACCTGGGCTACGTCCCCAACGCGGTGGCCCGCTCCCTCAAGGACGGCCGCACCCGCCAGCTCACCTTCGCGATGCCCGACATCGGCAACCCGGTCTACGTGGCCATGGTCCGCGCCATCCAGGCGGTCGCGAAGACCGCCGGCTACCGCCTGCTCCTGCACTCCACGGACGCCGTCGTCGACGACGAGCTGGCGGTGCTCCGCAGCCTCGGCGACCGCACCAGCGACGGCCTCATCATCTGCCCCATCCGCATCACCGACGCCCACCTCCAGGCGCTGCGCGACGCGGCGGGCCCGGTCGTCGTCATCGGCTCGCTCCCCGACGACGTCCCGGTGGACAGCGTGCGCGCCGACTCCGTCGCGGGCGCCGCCCTCGCCGTACGCCACCTGTACGAGACCGGCCGCCGCCGCATCGCCTTCGTCAACGGCCCGGCGGACACCGTCCCCGGCCGCAACCGCGACGAGGGCTACCGCACGGCGCTGGCCGAGTGCGGCCTGCCGCACGATCCGTCCCTGGTCGTCCACACCGACTTCGGCATCGACTCGGGCGCCGAAGCGGCGGCGCGCGTCCTGCCCCACTCCCCCGACGCGGTCTTCTGCGCCAACGACCAGCTGGCGCTCGGCGCGGCCCGCGCCCTGCACGCGCGCGGCCTGCGCATCCCGCAGGACGTGGCGGTCGCGGGCATGGACGACAGCATGCTGGCGCAGGCCGGCTGGCCCCCGCTGACCAGCGTCGACCTCGGTTCGACGGAGCGCGGCAGGCAGGCGGCGGAACTCCTCCTGAAGCGCCTGACCGCGAAGACCCCCGCCACCGGCCACACCCCGAGCACCACCACCGCCCCGCCCCGCCTCGTCGTCCGCGCCTCCACGGGCCCGGCGGCGCCCGACGCTTGAGAGTCACGAGGTTCGAGCCATGAGTCTCACCGCCTCCCGGGACAGTGCCGTCCCGGGCAGCCGCGGCACACCGCCGCCCCGCACCCCCGGTCAGCGCAGAACAGCGCTGGGTCTGGACAAGGGCGCCTGGTTCCTGCTGCTCCCCGCCCTGATCCCGATCCTGGTCCTCAGCGTCGGCCCGCTCCTGTACGGCCTGTCGCTGGCGTTCACCGACTCGCAGGCGGGACGCACGGCCCCCACCCAATTCGTGGGCCTCGACAATCTCCTGGACCTGCGCCACGACAGCCTGTTCTGGGAGTCGTTCCGGATCGGTCTGATCTGGGCGGTGTGCGTGACGGCGCTGCAGTTCGTCCTGGCGCTCGGCCTGGCCCTGCTCCTGAACCAGAACCTGCGTTTCCGCTGGCTGGCCCGCACGCTCGCGCTGGTCCCCTGGGCGATGCCGGAGGTGGTGGTGGGCATCATGTGGCGGCTGGTCTACCACTCGGACGCGGGCATCCTGAACAAGACGCTCACGCGACTCGGCGTGATCCACGAGAACGTCGACTGGCTCTCGGACCTCTCCTACGCGCTGCCCGCGGTGATCGTCGTAGGCGTATGGGCGGGCATGCCGCAGACCACGGTCGTCCTCCTGGCCGGCCTGCAGAACGTGCCGCACGAACTGCGCGAGGCGGCCCAACTCGACGGCGCGGGCCTGTGGCGCCGCTTCACGACGGTCACCTGGCCGGCCCTGAAGCCGGTCGTCCTGGCGGTGACGGCCCTGAACTTCATCTGGAACTTCAACTCGTTCGGCCTGGTCTACGTGCTGACGCAGGGCGGCCCGGGCGGTCAGACGCGCCTGCCGATGCTCTTCGCCTACGAAGAGGCCTTCAAGTACGGCCAGTTCGGATACGCCGCGGCGATGGGCCTGGTCATGATCGCGGTGATCGCGGTCCTCCTCACCCTGTTCCTGCGCAAGAAGCTGAAGGAGGACGCGACATGAGCGCGAGCCGAGCACTTCCCCGGGCGGCGGGCAGAGCGGGCCAGTACGCGGCGCTCCTCTGCTACCTGGTCTTCCTGGCGTTCCCCCTTCTCTGGCTGCTGTCGACGTCGTTCAAGTCCCCGCAGGAACTGGGCTCGATCGACCCGACCTGGCTCCCGCTCCACCCCAGCCTGGACAACTACAGGGCGGCGTTCGACGCGCAGCCCCTCCTCCACTCGGCGCTGAACAGCCTGATCGTGGCGGTGAGCGCGTCCCTGATCTCGGTGGCGATCGCGGTCCCGGCGGCGTACGTGATGGTCCGCCACAGGACCCGGGTCAGCCGGGCGGGCACGGCGTGGATCCTGGTCAGCCAGATGTTCCCGTTCGTCCTGGTGATCATCCCGCTGTTCCTCGTCCTGAAGAACCTGCACATGATCGACAGCATCCCCGGCCTGATCATCGTGTACGTCGTCTGGAACCTGCCCTTCTCGCTCTGGATGCTCCAGGGCTACGTGAAATCCGTGCCGGCCTCGCTCGAAGAGGCCGCGGCGATGGACGGAGCGGGCCGCCTGCGCACGCTCACCGGCGTGGTCCTCCCCTTCTCGCCCCCGGCCTGGTGGCGACGCTGATGTTCAGCTTCGTGACCGCCTGGAACGAGTTCTTCTTCGCCCTGGTCCTGCTCAAGTCCCCGGAGAACCAGACGATGTCGGTCATCCTCACCCGCTTCCTCGGCGCCGAGGGCGTCGCGGACCTGGGCCCGCTGGCGGCGGCCTCGGTCCTGGCCACGATCCCCAGCCTCGTCTTCTTCGCACTGCTCCAGAAGAAATTGGTGGGCGGAATGCTGAGCGGGGCGGTGAAGGGCTGATGAACCGAGCACGCAACGCGATGCCGGTGGCGGCGACGGCACTGACCCTCACCCTGCTGGCCGGCTGCGGCGGCGGAAACGACGAGAATTCGAACGGAAAGGTCACGCTCGAATTCCTGAGCCTCGCCTGGCAGAAAGAGTCGGTGGACGCGAACAAAAAATTGGTCAAACAGTGGAACGACACCCATGCCGACGTAAAAATCGATTACGTACAAGGCAGTTGGGACACCATCCACGACCAGCTCCTCACCTCCTTCGAGGGCGGTGAGGCACCGGACATCCTCCACGACGACGCCTCGGACCTGACGGACTTCGCCAACGGCGGCTACCTGGCCGACCTGACGCCCTACCTCCCGGACTCCCTGCGCAAGGACATCCCGGAAGCCTCCTGGCAGACCACCACCCACGACGACGGCAAGACCTACGGCGTCCCGTTCCTCCAGGAACCCCGCGTACTGATCGCGAACACGAAACTGCTGAAGAAGTCCGGAGTCCGCATCCCCACGCCCGCGCATCCGTGGAGCTGGTCGGAGTTCGAATCGGTGACCAAGAAACTCACGCACGAGAAAACGGGAGACACCCCGGCCACGTACGGGGTGGCCTGGGCGATGAAGGAACCGGTGAGCCAGTCCGTCAACCTCTCCTTGTCCACCGACGGAAAGATCTTCTACAAGAACGAGGACGGCAAGAACGAGATCCGCTACGACGCGAAGGACTCCGCCGTCGCCCAGCTCATCAACCGCCAGGTCAACAAGGACCACACGGCGCCCAAGTCGGGCCTGGGCATGTCGGGTTCCGACACACTGCCCGGCTTCTTCGCGGGCCGCTACGCGATGCTGCCGCTCAACTTCTCCTACCGCCAGCAGGTCCGGCAACAAGCACCCGACGGCTTCGACTGGACGGTGCTCCCCCTGCCGGCGGGCGCGGGCGGCCTGGCCCAGGGCACGGCACCGCAGACCCTCTCCGTGGCGCAGGACAGCAAGCACAAGAAGGAGGCGGCCGCCTTCATCGCCTACCTGACGCAGGCGGACCACCAGGTCGAACTGGCCCGGGGGGACTGGCTCCTGCCGACCAGCACGACGGCGCTGCGAAACCCCGCCCTGACGACGCGGAAGAACGGCTGGAGGACGGGGGCCGACATCGCGACGGCGCTGCGCCCGTCCCCGGTCCTTGGGGTGCGCGGCTACGCCGAATGGAAGGACAAGATCGCCACCCCGGCCTACCAGGAGTACTACAACGGCGCGTTCGGGGTGGACGAACTCCGCGAGCGCCTGGCGAACGACGGCAACCGCATCGTGAACCGCTACCAACGCTGACCACGACGCGCACCACCACGACCACCCGCACCTGTCCACGACCCCGCACGCCACCGCATGACGTGGCACGACCCCGCACGGCCCCGCACGACTGCAGAAAAGAGCACGAGCACCATGAGCGTCAGCGTCGACCCGGACCCACCCGCGGACGACAGTGCCGGCCGCAGACTCACACCGGTCCCCCCGCCGCCACCGCCCGGCGCGATCGCCCCGCGGGACCGGGCCAGGGGCGCGCTCCTCGGCCTCGCCATCGGCGACGCGCTGGGCGCGCCCGCCGAGAACATGAAGCCGTCCCAGATCCGGGAACGCTGGGGCCGCATCGAGGACTTCGTCGCCGACAACCCGGCCGGCACCGACGACACCGAGTACGCGATCTTCTCCGGCCTGCTCCTCGCCGAGCACGGCTCCGCGCTGACCCTCGCCCACGTCGAAGCGGCGTGGCACACATGGATCGCGGACCGGGACGAAGGGCCGTTCAAGGGCGCGGGGTTCAGCGAGCGCGGCACGCTGGAGAACCTGCGCCGCGGACTTGCGGCGCCCATCTCCGCACAGCACCGGCACGCGTGGAGCGACGGGCTCGCGATGCGGGCGGCGCCGTTCGGGGTGTACGCGGCGGGCCGCCCCGCGGAGGCGGCCCGCCTCGTCTCCGTCGACGGCACGGTGTCGCACGACGGCGAGGGCATCCACGGCGGCCGGGCGGTGGCGGCGGGCGTCGCCGCGGCGATGGTCGGGCACAACCCGGACGCGGTGGTCCAGGCGGCGCTCTCCGTGGTGCCGGACGACTCCTGGACCGCCCGCTCCCTGCACCGGGCCGTGCAGGCGGCGCGGCGGGCCCGGCGCGACCCGGACGGTACGCAGCTGTCCATGGAACGGGCGGTACGCAAGGCGGTGGTCATCGGCGGCTACCCCTGGACGGATCTGGCGCCGGAGGCGGTCGGTCTGGCCTTCGGGGCGTTCGCGGTGGCCCGCGGGGACTTCCGGGAGTCCGTCCTCACGGCGGTGAACATGGGGCGGGACGCGGACACGACCGCGGCGGTGGCCGGGGCGTTGGCGGGCGCGTTGCGCGGCGAGTCCGCCATCCCGGCGCCCTGGGCATCGGCGATCGGCCCCGTCCGAGGCAGCTGCCTCCCCTCGATGGCGGGCCGCCACGTCCTGGACGTGGCGGAGGCATTGGCTCCGCCGAGTCGGGGGGCGGTGGCATGACCCCGGCCTCCGGCCCACGAGAACGGCTGCCGCCCCGGTGGTCCGTACCCGGCGACGGTAAGGGCCACCGGTGTGCACCCGCGTCTCGACCGGAGGGGACGTGTCGGGGTGCCCCCGCAGGACTCCGCGGGAATGCAGCGCCGGAGGACGCGCCTATGGCGGACCGCCGGCGATGAGGCCCATCCGGCCGAGGAGGTACCCCGGCGCGGCCCCGCCCCACCTCGTACGCAAGGCGCGACACCAGCGCCCCGCACGTAACCACCCCCGCACCCGACAGCACCCCCACCCACACCCACACCCCCACCCGCACCCACACCGAGAGGCCCCCATGAACAGCCCCCCGAGAGCCAGCGCCAGCGCACCCGCCAGGATCGAAGGCCTGCTCCTCGGAATCGCCGCAGGCGACGCGGCGGGCTGGCCGTCGGGACGACATCGCGCGGCACGGCTCCCCGACTGGACCCGCCGCCTCACCCGCGAACTGGACACGTTCGCGGAGCAGAACGCCACGACCACCCTCCCCGTCCCGATCGCCCTGAACCAGCCCCCCGAACCCCTCCGCCTGGGCCCCTCGGACGACGCGGAGTGGGCCGCGTTCACCGCGACGGCCATCCTGGACGCGTACGCGGACGGCCTGGGCGACCTCCCCCCGGACCACCGGGTCCGCTCCGCGCTGGCCCTCGCCTGGAACACCCTGGCCGACGAGATCGCCGCGGCAGCGGCCCGCGCGGACGAGATCGAGTCGGCGGAGATCCCGCTCCGCGCCCGTATCTCGGTGCGCGCGGGCCTCGGCAATCTGGCCGCGGGCCTGCGCCCGCCGGCGACGGGCCACGACAACCCCCACTACTTCGACGACGCGGCCTGCGTACGCGCGGCGGTCCTGGCGACGGTCCACCCGGCGGACCCGCACCGCGCGGCGGACCTCGCGGAGTTCGACGCCCGGTACACGCAGGACGGCGACGGAGTGCACGGCGCACGGGCGATGGCGGCGGCGGTGGCGACGGCTTTGGGCGGCGCCCCGGTGGAGGCGTGCGTGGACGCGGCGCTGGCCCAGCTCCCCGAGGGCACGGAGATCCACCGCAACGCGCATCGCGCCGTGGAGCTCGGCAGGGCGACCGCGGCGGCCCGCCCGGGCCTGCCGGGGAACGCGTTCGCGCTGGTCCCGACTTTGGAGCACGAGATCGTCGACCACGTCTACAGCTACGGGATCGCGGCCGCAGAGACGGTCCCCGTGGCCCTGGCGGTGGCGACGGCGGCGGCGGGCGCGGTGACGGAGGCGGTGCCGACGACCGCGTGTCTGTCGCGCGTGGCGGATTCGGCCCCCGCGCTGGCGGGCGCGCTGACCGGCGCGATCGGCGGCGCGGACGCGTTGCCGGACAGCTGGCGGGAGGCGTGCCGCACGCTGGCGGGCTGCGCGCTGCCCCGGTTGGCGGGCACGGATCTGACGGACCTCGCGGCACGCCTGGCGGCAACGCACACCACACCGCGCGACAACGCGGCCCTCTCCTCCGCCCCCTCCCCCTCACCGACCCCGGAAGGAACCCCAAAATGAGCACGCCCCAGACCCCGCCCCGAACCGCGCCCGGAACCCCACCCCCTACTCCCACCCCCACCCCCACCCCCACCCCGACCTTGGCGGACCGCACCACGGGCGCTCTGGTGGGCGCGGCCGTCGGCGACGCGCTCGGCGGCCCGGTCGAGGGCTGGACCCCGGAGGCGATCGCGGAGCGGCACGGCGGCCGGGTGCGCGGCATCGTGGAGCCGTTCTACAAGGACGAGTGGAGGACGGCCCGCCCGATCGCCTCGTACCACAAGGGCGACGGCCACGTGACGGACGACACGCTCATGACGCACGCGCTGATCCGCGTGTACGAGAAGGTCCGCGACCACTTGGACGCGTACGCGGTGGCCGACCACCTCGTCCCGGATCTGATCACCACCCCCCGCTGGATCCCGGAGCTGGAGGCGGAGGCGCTGCCCCTGCAGCGCATCTTCCTGGCGGAGAAGTGGATCGTGGCGCGGATCCACTACGGCCACGTGGACCCGCGGGAGGCGGGCGTGGGCAACATCGTGAACTGCGGCGCGGCGATGTACATGGCGCCGGTGGGCGCGGTGAACGCGGGCAATCCGCTGAAGGCGTACGAGGAGGCGCTGGACGTGGCGGGCGCGCACCAGAGCTCGTACGGCAGGGAGGCGGCGGCGGTGTTCGCGGCGGCGGTGGCGGCGGCGTTCAGGCCGGACGCGACGCCGCACACGGTGGTGGAGGAGGCGCTGTCCCTGGCCAAAGACGGAACAAGGTCGGCGATAGAGGCGGTCTGCGAAACAGCGACCCGCTTCACGGACTTCGAGGAAGCGCTGGCCCCCCTCCGCGAAGCGATCACCCCGTTCGACACGGTCGGCCCGGACTACCGCAAGCCGTCGCTCGGCGCCCGCCGCCCCTCCCGCCTGCACGCGATCGAGGAACTCCCGATCGCGCTCGGGATGCTGCTCGTCGGAGGGGGCGACTTCCGGCACACGGTGCTCGGGTCGGTCAACTACGGCCGGGACTGCGACTCGATCGCGACGATGAGCGGCGCGATCGTCGGCGCGCTGTACGGGGAGGGCGCGGTGCCGAAGGAGTGGAGCACGGAGGTGGCGCGGGCCAGCAGGCTGGACCTGCACGCCCCGGCGGCGGCGCTGACCGAGGTGGCCCGCGAGGTGCACACCCGGGATCTGGAGCGGCGCCGCGCGCACGAGTCGGCGTTCGCGGCGATCGCGGGGCTGTGAGGACGCCGATGCTCCGTCTGACCTGGGTACAGCCCGAGGATCTGCTGGGCCACGAACTGCGCCAGGCGGCGCAGGACGGCAGGGACGCGGCGCGGATCGAGCGGCGCTGGCTGAAGGCGGGCGGCCACCTGGCCCCGGCCAGGGCGGGCGCCTCACCGCCGCCCGGCGACCCGGCGCTGCGCGCCCTGGCCGGGGCGCTGCTCGACGAACTCGCCGCGCTGCCGTCCCCCCTGGCCGCCGCCGAGCCCACCGACCTCCCGGCGATCAAGGCGGTCTGCCCGGACTGGCCGGGCCGGCCGGACTGCCCGGCGCCCACCCGGACCCCCGCCTCGTACGACGCGCTGCACGCGGCATGGCTGGGCCGGGCGGCCGGCTGCCTGCTGGGCAAACCGGTGGAGAAGCTGCCGCTGGCGGGCGTCCGCGCTCTCGCCCGGTCGACCGGCAACTGGCCGCTCAGCACGTGGTTCACGGAGATCGGCCTGGACCCGGAGACCGCCGCCGCGTACCCCTGGAACCGTCATAGCGCGCCCACCTCGCTCGCCGAGAACATCGACGGGATGCCGGAGGACGACGACCTCAACTACCCGCTGCTGGCCCTGCTCCTCCTCCGGCGCCACGGCCCGGACTTCACCACCGCCGACGTGGCGGGGCTGTGGCTGGACGAGCTTCCGGCGGGCCGCACGTTCACCGCGGAGCGGGTGGCGTACCGCAACCTCCTGGACGGCGTCGAGCCCCCCGCGACCGCCGCGTACCGCAATCCTTTCCGCGAGTGGATCGGGGCTCAGATCCGCGCGGACGTCTTCGGCTGGACGAACCCGGGCGACCCGGGCCGCGCGGCCGAGCAGGCCCACCGTGACGCGGTCCTGACCCACACGGCGAACGGCGTCTACGGGGAGATGTTCACGGCGGCGGTCATCGCCTCGGCGGCCACGGGCACGCCGAACGTCCACGAGGCGCTCCGTACGGGCCTGCAGGTCATCCCGCCGGCCAGCCGCTACGCACAGGCCATCAGGCTGGGCACGGAGCTGGCGCTCGGCCACGGGGACCAGAGCTTCGACACGGTCGTCGACGCTCTGCACGCCACCTACGCCGACACCCACCACTGGGTCCACGTCCTCCCCAACGCGGCCCTCCTCGCCGCCGCCCTCACCCACGCCGACGGCGACTTCGCGGGCTCGATCTGCCGCGCGGTGTCGGGCGGCTGGGACACGGACTCCAACGGGGCGACGGCGGGTTCGATCGCGGGCCTGCTCGCGGGTGGTCCCGCGGCGCTCGGCGAGCGGTGGACGGCACCGCTGAAGAACCGTCTGGCGACCACGGTCGCCGCGTTCGACGGCATCGGCTTCGACGAACTGGCCAGGCTGACGCAGGAGGCCACGGCATGAACACGCACACTCCCCACGCACCCGAACCACAGGACGGCGCGGGCCCGTTGAAGGGCCTGCGCGTCCTCGACCTGGCCACCCTCTTCGCCGGTCCCCTGTGCGCCACGATGCTCGGGGACTTCGGCGCCGAGGTCGTCAAGATCGAGCACCCGCGCAGACCGGACCCGTCGCGCGGCCACGGCCCGTCGAAGGACGGCGTCGGCCTGTGGTGGAAGCACCTGGGCCGCAACAAGAAGAACCTGACCCTGGACCTCTCCTCCCCCGAGGGCCGCGAGATCCTCCTCAGGCTGGTGGCGGAGTCGGACGTCGCCATCGAGAACTTCCGCCCCGGCACCCTGGAGAAGTGGGGCCTCGGCTGGGACGAGCTGAGCGCCGCCAACCCGGGCCTGGTCCTGGCCCGCGTGACGGGCTTCGGCCAGTTCGGCCCGTACGCCCGCCGCCCGGGGTTCGGCACGCTCGCGGAGGCGATGAGCGGCTTCGCGGCGATCACGGGCCAGCCGGACGGACCGCCGACGCTCCCCCCGTTCGGCCTGGCCGACTCGATCGCCGCGCTCGCGACGTCGTACGCGGTGATGGCGGCGCTGCGCGCCCGGGACGCGACGGGCCGCGGCCAGGTCGTCGACATGGCGATCATCGAGCCGATGCTGGCGATCCTCGGCCCGCAGGCCACCTGGTACGACCAGCTCGGCTACGTCCAGCCGCGCACCGGCAACCGCTCGACGAACAACGCGCCGCGCAACACGTACCGCACGAGCGACGACAAGTGGGTCGCGGTGTCGACGTCGGCGCAGTCGATCGCGGAGCGCGTGCTGCGCCTGGTGGGGCGGCCTGAGTTCATCGAGGAGGACTGGTTCGCGACGGGCTCCGGCCGGGCCGGGCACGCGGACGACCTGGACGCGGCGGTCGGCGGCTGGATCGCGGCCCATACCCGGGACGAGGTGGTCGCCGCGTTCGAGGAGGCGCAGGCGGCGATCGCCCCGGTCTACGACATCCGCGACGTCCTCCAGGACCCGCAGTACCGGGCCCTGAACTCGATCACGGAACTCCCCGACGACGACCTAGGCACGGTGAAGATGCAGAACGTGCTCTTCCGCCTGTCCGAGACGCCGGGCGCGATCAAGTGGACGGGCCGCCCGCACGGCGCGGACACCGACGAGGTGCTCGGCGGCCTCGGCCTGTCGGAGGCGGAGATCGCGGCCCTGAGGGAGGCTGGTGCGGTATGAGCAGCCTGTACCTGACGTGGTTGTACGTCCCCGGCGACCGCCCCGACGTGGTCGCGAAGGCCCTGCGCTCCTCCGCCGACGTGGTCCTCGTCGATCTGGAGGACGCCGTCGCCCCCGACCGCAAGGCGTATGCGCTCGACGCGACGGCGGAGCTGCTCACCGACCGCCCGCCGCTGCCCGTGCACGTCCGCGTGAACGCCCTGGACGGCCCCCTGGCGGAGCGGGAGGTGCGCCGCCTCGCCCCGCTCCCCGGCCTGGACGCGCTGCGCCTGCCGAAGGTGCACGACCGGGCGGACCTGACCGGGGTCACCGAATGGGCGGGCACCGCCGCCCCGCCCCTGTACGCCCTTCTCGAGTCCGCGCTGGGCGTCGAGCACGCCTACGACATCGCGTCCCACCCCGCCGTGCGCGGCATCGCGCTCGGTGAGGCCGACCTCCGCGCCGACCTCGGCGTCGCGGACGCGCGCGGCCTCGCATGGGTGCGCGGCCGGACCGTGGTCGCCGCCCGCGCGGCGCAGCTGCCGCCGCCGCCCCAGTCGGTGTACCCGGACGTCCGCGACACGGAGGGCCTGGCCCGTTCCTGCGCCGAGGGCCGCGCGCTCGGCTTCTTCGGCCGTACGGCGATCCACCCGCGCCAGCTCCCGGTGATCGAGGAGGCGTTCCGTCCGACGGCGGCGGAGGTGGCGGCGGCCCGGGAGATCGTCCAGGCCGCGACCACCGACGCGGGGGCGCTGGCGCTGCCGGACGGGCGGTTCGTGGACGCGGCGGTGGTGGCGGGCGCGGAACGGGTCCTCGCCCTCGCCGACCGCGACCGGAGCCGCTCCGGCGTCTGACGGAGCCCACGCGAGAGGGCGCCGGACCCTCAGGTCCGGCGCCCTCGTCGACGTACAGCAGAGGCCGTCAGCTCTTGTCGGCGTCAGCGGTGTCCTTCTCCGCGGCCGCGTCCTGCTTCTCAGCCAGGTCTGTCTTCCCGGCCGGGTCCTTCTTCTCAGCCGTGACCTTCGCGTCGGCCGGGTCTTTCTCCTCGGCCTCGTCGTCCGGCTCCCCGCCGGAGGCGTCCGGCTTCGCGTCGGTGGCGTTCGGCTCGACGATCTCCTCGCGCCCCGGCCGCTTCTTCGCCGAGACGACCAGGTAGACCACGGCGAGCAGGAAGACGACGAGCGCCGTCCAGTTGTTCAGCCGCAGCCCGAGGATGTGGTGGGCGTCGTCGACGCGCATGTACTCGATCCAGAAGCGCCCCGCGCAGTACGACGCGACGTACAGGGCGAACGCCCGCCCGTGGCCGAGCTTGAACTTCCGGTCGGCCCAGATGACGAGGAGGGCGACGCCGATGCACCACAGCGACTCGTACAGGAACGTCGGGTGGTAGGTGCCGGGCACCCGTCCGTCCGTGTTCGAGGTGATCTTCAGGGCCCACGGCAGATCGGTCTGGCGCCCGTACAGCTCCTGGTTGAACCAGTTGCCCCAGCGGCCGATGGCCTGGGCGAGGGCGATGCCGGGGGCGAGGGCGTCGGCCCAGGCGGGGAGCGGGATGCCACGGCGGCGGCAGCCGATCCAGGCGCCGACCGCGCCGAGCGCGATGGCGCCCCAGATGCCGAGGCCGCCCTCCCAGATCTTGAAGGCGTCGACCCAGTCACGGCCCTCGCTGAAGTACAGCTCGTAGTCCGTGATCACGTGGTAGAGGCGCCCGCCGACCAGGCCGAACGGCACTGCCCAGACCGCGATGTCGGCGACCGTGCCGGGCTGCCCACCGCGGGCGACCCAGCGCTTGTTGCCGAGCCAGACGGCCACGAAGACGCCGATGATGATGCAGAACGCGTAGCCGCGCAGCGGGATGGGCCCGAGGTGGACCACGCCCTGCGACGGACTGGGGATGTAGGCAAGTTCCATGGCAGGGTCGACGCTACCGTGCCGGGCCGGGGACACGTCCGCCAGCCCGGCTACGGCTCCATAACAAGGGGGTGCGGGGACAGCGGCTACTTGTTCGCGTCCTCGACCGTCTTCTTCAGCTTGGCCGGGGTCATGGACTGGTCGTCCATGAGGTTCTTGCCGTCGAGCAGCACCGTCGGCGTGCCCTTGTGGCCGGCGTCCTGGAACGCCTTGTAGGACTTGGTGATCCAGCCGTCGTGCTTGCCGTCGTTCACACAGGACTTGAAGGAGTCCGTAACCAGGCCGTCGACCTTGCCGGCCAGGTCGATCAGCTTGCCGTTGTCGGAGAAGGTGTCGTCGGTCTCCTTCGGCTGATTCTCGAACAGCACGTCGTGGTACGCGGTGAACTTGCCCGCGTCCTGCGCGCACGCCGCCGCGTTCCCCGCGCGCAGGGAGCCGCTGCCGCCCATGTTCGAGTCGATGAGCGTGACCGTGTGGTACTCGGCCTTCAGCTGTCCGGCGTCGGTCAGCTCATTGATGGTGGAACGGAATCCGTCCTCGAAGGACTTGCAGGCGGGGCAGCGGAAGTCCTCCCACACCGTGAGCGTCGACTTGGCGCTGTCCTTGCCCACCGGGACGGCCAGGCCGTCCTTGCCCGCGGCGCCCTTCGGTGGAGCGGCCGAGCCCGACGCGTCCTTGGAACTGTCGCCCCCGGAATTGGCGGCCACGACGCCGATCACGGCGGCCAGACCGAGCACGCAGACGACGGCCGCGGACACGATCAGTGTGCGGCGCCGCTTCTCGGTGACCCTCTGCTTCTCGCGCTCCTCGGCCAGCCGGTCCCGGGCCGCGCGCTTTCCCTCACGGTTCTTCTCGCTCACACCTGCGCCAACGAACCGGGGAGGCACGAGCGTGCCTCCCCGACCCACTTCCACCCAAATGGGTGACTTGGCTACGCGTTGCCCCGAACGCCCGCCGCGAGGTCCGCGGCGAGGTCCCGGACGCCCTTCAGCCCGGACGCCGTGTCGCCGGCGGTCTCGGCGTCGAGCAGCCGCTTCACGAACGCGGAGCCGACGATGACGCCGTCGGCGAAGGAGGCGACCTCCTTCGCCTGCTTGGCGTTGGAGACGCCGAGGCCGACGCAGACCGGCAGGTCCGTGGTGGCCTTGGTGCGGCGTACGAGGTCCTGGGCCTGGTTGCCGACGGACTCGCGGGTGCCGGTGACGCCCATGAGCGAGGCGGCGTAGACGAAGCCGGAACCGGCGGCCGTGATGGTGGCGAGGCGCTCGTCCTTGCTGCTGGGCGCGACGACGAAGACGGTGGCGAGGCCGTGCTTCTCCGCGTGCTCGCGCCAGGTCGCCGACTCCTGCACCGGCAGGTCGGGCAGGATGCAGCCGGCGCCGCCCGCCTCGGCGAGTTCGGCGGTGAACCGCTCGATGCCGTAGCGGTCGATGGGGTTCCAGTAGGTCATGACGAGGACCGGCTTTCCGGTGGCCTCGTGGGCCTCGCGGACCGTCCGCATGACGTCCTTGATCTTCAGGCCGCCGCGCAGCGCGATGTCGTCGGCGGTCTGGATGACCGGACCGTCGAGCACCGGGTCGGAGTGGGGCAGGCCCACCTCGACGACGTCGGCGCCGCCGTCGAAGACGGCCTTGATCGCCGCGATGCCGCCGTCGACCGTCGGGAACCCGGCGGGCAGGTAGGCGATGAGGGCGGCGCGGCCCTCGGCCTTCGCGCCCGCCAGGGTGTCGTTGAGAAGTCGAACGTTCCCGCTCACTTGGCGTCCCCCTCGATCTCGGCGGTGTCGGCGGCGTCGGCCGCGACTTCGGCGTCGGCACCCTCGTCGTAGAGGCCGAAGTAACGGGCGGCGGTGTCCATGTCCTTGTCACCGCGCCCGGAGAGGTTGACGACGATGAGCCCGTCCGGGCCCAGCTCCTTGCCGACCTCGAGCGCCCCGGCGAGGGCGTGCGCGGACTCGATGGCCGGGATGATGCCCTCGGTGCGCGAGAGGAGGCGCAGCGCCTGCATCGCCGCGTCGTCGGTGACGGCGCGGTACTCGCCGCGCCCGCTGTCCTTGAGGTAGGCGTGCTCGGGGCCGATGCCCGGGTAGTCGAGTCCTGCCGAGATCGAGTACGGCTCGGTGATCTGGCCCTCCTCGTCCTGCAGGACGTAGGAGCGGGAGCCGTGCAGGATGCCGGGTTCGCCGGCGCTGAGGGTGGCCGCGTGCTCGCCGGTCTCGATGCCGTGTCCTGCGGGCTCGCAGCCGATGAGGCGGACGCCGGTGTCCGGGACGAAGGCGTGGAAGAGGCCGATGGCGTTGGAGCCGCCGCCGACGCAGGCGATGGCGGCGTCGGGCAGGCGCCCCGCGCGCTCCAGGATCTGCCGCCGGGCCTCGACGCCGATGACGCGGTGGAAGTCGCGGACCATC
The DNA here is from genome assembly GCF_043523415.1 of Streptomyces sp. SGAir0957. Lineage (NCBI taxonomy): Bacteria > Bacillati > Actinomycetota > Actinomycetes > Kitasatosporales > Streptomycetaceae > Streptomyces > Streptomyces sp. SGAir0957. The sequence goes on along the minus strand of NZ_CP027293.1, from coordinate 6,183,938 downwards.
GCCGGGAACGGGTGCGGGCCCGCGACCGTGCCGAAGAGGTAGTGCGTGCGGTCGACGTTGGCGACCCAGTCGCGGAACGCCTCGTTGATGGCGTCCTTCAGGGTGCGGCTGCCGGACTTCACGGCGATGACCTCGGCGCCGAGCATCCGCATCCGGGCCACGTTGAGGGCCTGGCGCTGGGTGTCGATCTCGCCCATGTAGATGGTGCATTCGAGGCCGAACAGGGCGCAGGCGGTGGCCGTCGCCACGCCGTGCTGGCCCGCGCCGGTCTCGGCGATGACGCGGGTCTTGCCCATGCGCTTGGTGAGCAGCGCCTGGCCGAGCACGTTGTTGATCTTGTGGGAGCCGGTGTGGTTCAGGTCCTCGCGCTTGAGGAAGACGCGGGCGCCTCCGGCGTGCTCGGCGAACCGGGGCACCTCGGTGAGGCTGCTCGGGCGGCCGGTGTAGTGGACCATCAGGTCGTCGAGCTCACGGGCGAACTCGGGGTCGTTCTTGGCCTTGTCGTACTCGACGGCGACCTCGTCCACGGCGGCGACGAGCGCCTCCGGGATGAACTTGCCGCCGAACGCGCCGAAGTACCCTTCGGCGCTGGGGACTTGACCGTCCGGGTCTGGGTGGAAGTACTCGCTGGACATGCCTCTACCTCACGTGGCGTGACAGGGTGATCATGGGATACGACCGCCCCCGCCAGGGGCGCGGGGAACTGCGCGAGCAAGCCCCACCGAGGTGAGGACGGCTACGCGCCGTAGTAGGCAGACGAATCGTCCGGCCGACGTGACGTCGTGGCCGCTCGCGCCGCTTTCCGCGCCCCTGGCGGGGCGCTTTGCCATCGCATCCCGTTCACCTGGCCCGGCTCATCCCCGATGACGTACCGCACCCGGCGACCATGAACGCGCCGCGCAGGCGCCCGGCAGCCGCGGGGGCGGCAGCCGGGTGCGAGGCGGGCGGCGATGGGCATGGGGTGGGGTCAGCCCCGTCCGTGGCGCAGGGCCGGGTGGGCGCCCGCGGCGACGAGGTCGGAGACGGCGGAGCGCGGGTCGCGGCCGGTCACCAGGGACTCGCCGACGAGGACGGCGTCCGCGCCCGCGTTGGCGTACGCGATGAGGTCGTGCGGGCCGCGCACACCGGACTCGGCGACCTTGACGATGTGGTCCGGGATGTCCGGGGCGACGCGCTCGAAGGTGCCGCGGTCCACGGACAGGTCCTTGAGGTTGCGGGTGTTGATGCCGATGACCTTGGCCCCGGCGTCGACGGCCCGCTCCACCTCGTCCTCGTCGTGCGCCTCGACGAGCGGGGTGAGGCCGATGGACTCGGCGCGCTCGATGAGGGACTCCAGGGCGGGCTGGTCCAGGGCGGCCACGATCAGCAGGGCGAGGTCGGCGCCGTACGCGCGGGCCTCCCACAACTGGTACGAGGTGACGATGAAGTCCTTGCGCAGGACCGGGATGTCCACCTTGGCGCGGACGGCCTCCAGGTCGGCGAGGGAGCCGCCGAAGCGCCGCTGCTCGGTGAGGACGGAGATGACGGCGGCGCCGCCCGCCTCGTAGTCGGCGGCGAGCCCCGCCGGGTCGGCGATCGCGGCGAGCGCGCCCTTGGACGGGCTGGACCGCTTGACCTCGCAGATGACCTTCACGCCGTCGCCGCGCAGCGCCGCGACCCCGTCCTTGGCGGCGGGTGCCTTGGCCGCGCGCTCCTTGAGCTCGTCGAGGCCGACCCGGGCCTGCCGTTCCGCGAGGTCGGCACGGACTCCGTCGATGATCTCGTCGAGCACACTCACGCGGGCGGACTTCCTTTCCTACAATTCGGTTCTTTGAGCAACCGAGCGGTCACTGTGATGGTATCCGCAGGAGGGCCGAGGCTCCGCATCCGGTTGACCGCACTCTCACTACCTGGACAAATGTCGGTGATCAAGGGTGTAGGAAGCCACCCAGGGGCAGGTTCCGGACAACGGTGAAGACGGTGACGACGGCGCCGAGCGTCCACAGGTGGCCGCGGGTGAGGGCGAGGCCGAGGGGCCGCCCGCGCGCCGACCGGGTCAGCCATACGGCCCAGACCACGGCGAACAGGGCGTAGCCGACGACGGCGAGGGCGTTGGCGCCGAGGGCGCCGCCCAGGTCGCCGTGGACGAGCGCGTGGGCGCTGCGCAGACCGCCGCAGCCGGGGCAGAAGACGCCGGTGGCGGCCAGGAGCGGACAGGCGGGGTAGTGGCCCGCCTCGTTCGGGTCGACGGCGCCGACGTAGGCGAAGGCCGCCGCGACGCCGCCGAGGACGCCCAGCGGGACCGCGGTGCGGCGCAGCGGGTGGGGGCGGGCGGTGCGGGTCGTCTGCACGGTCACCCGTGGATTGTCCCCCGGTGTCGCGCGCTCCGCCCCCGGGCGACACGCGGAGGCGGGCAGGCGCGAGTGCCACGCGCGCGTGGCACGGAAAAGGGGCGGGCGGCGATCGTGTCGCCGCCCGCCCCTGTCCGCGGCGGAAGTGCCAGGTGTGTCCGGCGGGTCAGCCGTGCGAGCCCGCGGCGTAGCCCGCGACCTCCAGCTCGGCGCGCTTGGGCTTGCCGAGGCCGACCATGCTCATGATGCCGCCGACGATCGCGGCGAGGACCAGCAGCGCCATGCCGACCCAGAACCCCACCACGTTCGCCATCACCATGAAGGTGCCGGCGACGATGAACCCGATGAAGGCGATGATGACACCGGTCCAGGCGGCCGGGGTGTGTCCGTGGCTCTTGTCCGCCATGGCTTGCTCCTCGTTGCTTTTGGCCTCTGCGCACGCAGGGCGCACGACTCTCCGCTTCCATTCTCCCGCACGCGCGCGTGCGGGCCGCACCCGGGGTCAGGCCGTGCCCGTCGGGTCCTCGCCGCGGTCCAGGGCCTTCCACAGGTCCTCGGGGCGGTCCGGATCGAGCGCCTTCTGCTTACGGGGGCGGGGGGTGCCGTCACGCTCGTAGCGGCCGCCCATCGAGGGCCAGGCGGCGCCGTAGACGACGGCGAGGATCCCGGCGATGAGGAGGAGCGCGCCGCCGCCGGCCGCGACGTAGGGCCAGGCGGTGTGGGAGAGCGCGTCGATGCCGGTGGTGGCGCCGCCGGAGGCCTGGGCGGCCTTCTCGTCGAGGGCGGCGCTGTCGTCGGCGCCGAGGAGGGCGGCGGCGACGGCGCCCGCACCGCTCAGGGCGAGCAGGCCGGCGACCAGGACGCGGCCCGCCTTGCGCACCGCGAAGACGGCGACCAGGGCGGCGAGGCCCACTATGGCGAGGGCCGCGGGGACGCCCGTGACGTCGCTGCCCTTGGCGGTCAGCGGCAGCTTCCCGCCCGCGACGGCGGCGACGCCGGAGCACCACTCCTGCCGGGACGCGAGCAGCGCGACCGCGGCGCCCGCGGCACCGAAGAGCAGGGCAACACCGAGACTGCGCCGGCCGTTCTTGCTGGGCCCGGCGGTCTCGGAGGCTTCGGTTCGGGGGTGCGGTACAGCAGTCACGTACTCCACTATCGCCTGTCCGCACACCTGTGTGTGTACCGGGAGCGGGAGGCGTGGGTCACTTCACACCGGTTCCGGCGGCGCCCATGCGGTTGGCGGTGTGGACGGCGCGGAGGACGGCGGCGGCCTTGTTGCGGCACTCCGTGTCCTCGGCGACGGGGTCGGAGTCGGCGACGACGCCCGCCCCGGCCTGCACGTACGCGGTGCCGTCGCGAAGGAGGGCGGTGCGGATGGCGATGGCGGTGTCGGAGTCCCCGGCGAAGTCGAGGTAGCCGACGCACCCGCCGTACAGGCCGCGCCGGGAGGGTTCGAGCTCGTCGATGATCTGCATCGCGCGGGGCTTGGGGGCGCCGGAGAGGGTGCCGGCCGGGAAGCAGGCGGTGAGCACGTCGAAGGCGGTGCGACCGGCGCTGACCTGCCCCGTCACCGTCGAGACGATGTGCATGACGTGCGAGTACCGCTCGATGGACATGAAGTCGACGACCTCGACGGAGCCAGGTTCGCAGACCCGCCCGAGATCATTGCGCCCGAGGTCGACGAGCATGAGGTGCTCGGCGCGCTCCTTGGGGTCGGCGAGCAGTTCGTCGGCGAGCGCCTGGTCGGCCTGCGGGGTGGCGCCGCGCGGCCGGGTCCCGGCGATGGGATGGAGCAGGGCGCGCCCGTCCTCGACCTTGACGAGAGCCTCGGGCGAGGACCCGACGACATCGAAGCCGTCGAAGCGGAACAGGTACATGTAGGGCGAGGGGTTGGTGGCGCGGAGCACGCGGTAGACGTCGAGCGCACTGGCGGTGCACGGCGTCTCGAACCGCTGCGAGGGCACGACCTGGAAGGCCTCGCCTGCCCGGATGCGCTCCTTGATGTCCTCGACGGCCTCCTGGTACTGCTCGCCGCCCCACAGCGCGGTGAAGTCGGGCAGTTCGGAGGGCGGGAGCGCGGCCGGGGCGGTGTGCGCGGCCTTGCCGAGGTCGGCCTCCATGGCGTCGAGACGGGCCACGGCGTCGGCGTAGGCCTCGTCGACACCGGTGTCGAGGTCGTTGTGGTTGATGGCGTTGGCGATGAGCAGAACGGAACCGTCCCAGTGATCGAGGACGGCGAGATCACTGGTGAGCAGCATGGTCAGTTCGGGCAGCCGCAGGTCGTCGCGCTCACCGGGGCCGATCTTCTCCAGGCGGCGCACGATGTCGTAGCCGAGATAGCCGACCATGCCGCCGGTGAACGGCGGGAGCCCGTCGTAGCGCGGGGTGTGCAGCGCCTCGATGGTGGCGCGCAGCGCGGCGAGCGGGTCGCCGTCCGTGGGGACGCCGACCGGCGGGGTGCCGAGCCAGTGGGCCTGCCCGTCGCGGGACGTGAGGGCGGCGGCCGAGCGGACGCCGACGAAGGAGTAGCGGGACCAGGAGCGCCCGTTCTCCGCGGACTCCAGGAGGAACGTGCCGGGCCGCTCGGCGGCGAGCTTGCGGTAGAGACCGACGGGCGTGTCGCCGTCCGCGAGGAGCTTGCGGCTGACGGGGATCACTCGGCGGTCGGTCGCGAGCTTGCGGAAGGTCTCGAGATCCATGGGAGGAGCTTAGGTGTTACGCGACCGGGCCCGTGACCGGCAGTTGGTCGGCGTCGAAGCAGGTACGGGCGCCGGTGTGGCAGGCGGCCCCCACCTGGTCGACCCGGACGAGGACGGTGTCGGCGTCACAGTCCAGGGCGACGGACTTCACGTACTGGAAGTGGCCGGAGGTGTCCCCCTTGACCCAGTACTCGCTCCGGCTGCGCGACCAGTACGTGCAGCGCCCCGTGGTCAGGGTGCGGTGCAGCGCCTCGTCGTCCATCCAGCCGAGCATCAGGACCTCGCCGGTGTCGTACTGCTGGGCGATGGCGGGGACCAGGCCGTCGGCGCTGCGCTTGAGGCGGGCGGCGATGGCGGGATCGAGGCTGCTGGACTGGGGCGCGCTGGTCATGGGGCCATTGTGCCGCGCCGCGGCGGGACTCCCCCGGGGCGTCCACTGTCCGGACGGTGCGGGCGGCCGTAGGGTTGCGGACATGTCGACCCATGCCAAGCGTGAACGTCTTCTCCTCGCCGACCTGTTGGAGGCGGCGGGCCCGGAGGCCCCCACCCTGTGCGAGGGCTGGACCGCCCGCGACCTCGCGGCGCACGTCGTGGTGCGCGAGCGCCGGCCCGACGCGGCCGGCGGCACCCTGGTCAAGCAGCTCGCCTCCCGCCTGGAGCGGGTCCAGAACGAGTTCGCGGAGAAGCCGTACGAGGAACTGATCCAACTCATCAGGACGGGCCCGCCCCGTTTCTCGCCCTTCGCCCTCAAACAGCTCGACGAGGCGGCGAACGTGGTCGAGTTCTACGTCCACGCCGAGGACGTGCGGCGCGCGCAGCCCGACTGGTCGCCGCGCGAGCTCGACCCCGTCTTCGCCGAGGTCCTCTGGTCCCGCCTGGAGCGGATGGCCCGGGTGATGGGCCGCAAGGCGCCCGTCGGCCTGGTCCTGCGCCGCCCCGACGGCCAGACGGCGGTCGCGCACCGGGGCGCACCGGTGGTGACGGTGACCGGCGAGCCCTCCGAGCTGCTGATGTACGCGTTCGGCCGGCAGGAGGCGGCGAAGGTCGAGCTCGACGGCGACAAGACGGCGATCACTCAGCTGAGCGAGACGAAGGCGCTGGGGCTCTAGGGCTGCCCCCGGCCGGGCGCAGCCGGTGGGCGTGCAGCGCCAGGGCCAGCTCCACCTGGTCGGCCGGGCGGGTCAGGCTGCGCCCGGTGAGCTGCTCGCAGCGGCGCAGCCGGTTCAGGACCGTGTTGCGGTGACAGTAGAGCCGGGCGGCGGCGCGCTGGGCCGACCCGTCGCAGTCCAGCCAGGCGGTGAGCGTGTCAAGGAGCACGGCGCCGTCCGCGGGCGGCAGGGCGCGCAACGGGCCCAGCACCTTGTCGACGAGGAGGGCGCCGAGCGCGGGGGCCCCGGCCACCAGTGCGGCGGGCAGTTCGTCGTCCAGGAGTACGGTGCCGCCGCCCGCCGGGCAGATCCGCAGGGCGGTCTCGGCGAGGCGCCGGGCGACACCGACGCCGGCCAGTCCCTCCACCGCTGAGCTGATGCCGATGCGCACCCCGTCGCCGGGGGCGGTCGACTCGCGCCAGCGGGCGGCGAGCTCCCGTACGTCGTACGCGCCGAGGGCGACGATGCCGCGCTCGGCGTCCGGCCCCGGGTGCCAGACGGTACGGGTGCCGGTGGCGCGGGGTGCCGTGGGGCGGCCGCCGGCGACGAGCACGACGGCGTAGCGGCCCTGCTCCGGCAGTCCGAGCGCGGTGGCGGCCTCGGGGAGATCGGCGATACGGGTGGCTCCGTCGAGGAGGGCGGCGGCCATGAGGCGGCGCCGGTTCTCGCGGCGCCAGGTCAGTTCGTGCTCCGCCCGGCGGTAGGCGTCGGCGACGCAGGCGCAGTGCTCGTCGACGAAGCCGCGGACGTCCGCGGCGAGGTGGACGAGGAGATGCGCGTCGCGCGGATGGTGCCGGGTGACCTCGTCGACCAGGGCCTGCCAAACCAGGGCGCCGCCCAGCCGGAAGGCGTGCACCAGGGCGTCGAGAGGGAGACCGCGGGCGGCGCGCTCCGCCCCGATCCGGGCGGTGCAGGCGCGGGCCGCCTCGCGGGAGCGGACGGGGTCGAGCAGCGACGCGACGCTGTGCCGCAGGGAGCGCTGGACCTCGCGGCGTACGTCGCCGGGGTCGGTGTCGATCGCCGTGCGGTAGGCGGGCTCCCTGGCGTACAGCTCGGCCGTGAGCCGGTCGGTCAGGGCGGGGATCTGGCCCGTCAGGGGCAGTGCGGCGCGGCGCAGGACGGCGATCGCGTCCGTTCCGGCGGGGGTGGTGCCGGTCCGGTGGTGGGGGCGGGGGCGTACGAGGTGCGCGGGCATCACGGTCCTCCTCGGTTCAGCTCACCAGGACGTGCCGGAGCGGCCCTGGCCCCGAAGAATGACATACCGTCTGGTCGGTCTCCAGCCCCCCGGGGATAACGACATGGTGAAAGGACGAACGAGTCCGGGTGGAGCGCCGGCCGCTTCTGTCCGGTTGGGCGGCCCGGCGTACCCGGCGCCCGTACGGGCCACCCGGTGCGCCCGCGTGGCTACGGGAGGGGACGTGTCGGGGTGCCCCCGCAGGACTCCGCGGGAACGCAGTCCGGGATCTTCACAGCGTCCCCTCCGCCCGGTCCACCAAGCGGGCCAGTTCCACCCGGGAGCGGACGCCCAGCTGGGCGAAGACGTTGCGGAGGTGGTGGTCGACCGTGCGAGGGCTCACCGACAGACGCGAGGCCACCTCGCGATTGGTGGCGCCCTCCGCCACGCAGTGGGCGATGCGGAGCTGTTGCGGGGTCAGCTCGGACAGCCTGCCCGGGGGTTCGGGACGGGCAGGCGCTTCGCCCGTGGCCCGCAACTCCGCCGCCGTACGGGCGGCCCAGACCGACGCCCCGCACCGCTCGAAGGCGACGAGCGCGTCGCGGAGCAGCACCCGCGCCCGGGCGGGCCGACGCGCACGCCGCAGCCATTCCCCGTGCAGTTCAGCGGTGCGGGCCCGCTCGAAGTCCCCACCGGCCCGCTCGTGCCGGGCGAGCGCCTCGGTGAAGCGGGCGTCCGCGCGCACGGGGTCACCGGAGGACAGCAGGGCTTGGCAGCGGGCCAGCTGAGCCCCGGCCTGGGGGTCGTACCCGCGCTCGGCCCACACGGTGAACTCGGCGACAGCCGCCCGCGCCCCGCCCAGGTCCCCCGCCGCCACCGCCGCCTCCACGAAACAGGGCACGGCGAGCATCCGTACGGCGAAGTGCCCTTGCCGCGGCCCGGGCCGGACGAGCGGCGCGAGCCGGGCCGTCGCCTCGGCCGCCCGGCCCCGGGCCAGATCAGCGCGGGCGAGGGCCCACTGCGCGAGGGTGGCGGCTTGGACGAGCCCGTGCCGGGCGGCGATGTCCTGCGCGGCGGAGGCGTGCCGGGCGACGGTGCCGGCGTCGCTGTCGAGGGAGGCGACGAGGGCGAGGATGGCGTGCTGGTGGGCGAGGACGTTGCGCTGCCCGGTGGCGCGGGCGGCGCGGAGCCCTTCCTCGGCGTGCGCGCGGGCGCGCCCGTGGCGCCCGGCGCGCAGTTCGCCGTAGGCGAGGAGTTCGAGGGCGCGGGGCAGTTCGGGCCGCGCGTCGAGGGCCCGGGCGGCGGCGAGGGCCCGGCTGCCGAGGCGGCAGGCGGCGTCGACCTCCCCGGCGACGAGCGCGGCGGCCCCGGCCCGCAGCAGCGCGTCGGGGGCTCCGGCGAAGGCCGCCTGGGCGATGACCCGGCGCAGGGTGACGCGCCCGGCGGCGTACCGGTCGTCGAGGGCGGCGGCCATGCCGAGCCCGAAGTCGCGGGCGGTGGCGGCGCCGTCCCGCTGCCCGGCGACGGCTTCCTGGTAGGCGCGGGCGTCCCCGAGCGCCCATGCGGCCTCCGCGGCGGCGAGCCGGGCGTCGAGGGCCCGTTCGCCGGGGCAGAGCCGGGCGGCGAGGAGGAGGGAGGCGCGGGCGTCGGCCATGGGCCCGTCGCGCAGGGCGAGCAGCCCTCGTACGAGGGCGGCGTTGCCCTGCACTTCATCGGTGGGAGTCAACTCCTCCACGCGGCGCAGGAGTTCACGGGACCGGTGCGGACGCCCGGCCAGCCGGGCCTGGTCGGCGGCGGCGACGAGCCGTCCGGCGCGGACCTCGGGGTCGGCGGCGAGCGCTGCCGCGTGGGCAAGGGCGGCGGCCCGCTCGCCGTGGGAGGGGCCGGGCAGGCGCGCCGCGGCGGCGAGTTCGGTGCCGAGCGCGCTGTCCGGGTAGGCCGCGGCGAGCGCCCGGTGCAGGAGACCTGCCGGCCGAAGCCGCTCCCCCAGTGCGGCTTCGGCCAGCAGGCGATGGGCGGCCCTGCGATCCGCGGGGCGTGCCGCTTCGTACACGGCGCGGCGGCCGGGGAGCCGCAGCCGTCCGTCGGGGCCGCGTTCGAGGCCCGCGCGTTCGGCGGCGTCGAGGGCGCAGGCGCCGAGTCCGGCGCGCGCGGCGGCCCGCAGCACGAGCCCGCCGTCCACCCACGGCCCGTCCGGGTCGCTCTCGTAGGCGGCAGCCGTCAGCAACAGGACATGTCTCGCGGTCACTTACGTCACCGTAGGAGCGGGCCGCGGCGCCCGCAGCGCCGGTTGGGAGCGGGCCCAACCGGCGCCGGGTGAACTCTGTGCTCACGCACAGGGCGGCAGGCTCATGACGCTACGAGGTGTGCGGGCAGGTGCCCCGGTACTCGGCGATCGTGAGGCTCGCGGAGGGCAGCGGGCAGAGGAACTGTTCGTAGCGGGTGTCGTTGTCGATGAACCGCTTCAGCCACGAGATGCTGTACTTCGCGATCGTGGTGTTGGAGCTGTTCGGGGTGAAGTGCGTGGCGCCGCGCAGCTCCAGGTACGCCTTGTCGAGGGAGCTGGGCAGGCTCGTGTAGAACGGCTCGGAGTGCGTGGCGACGGGCGCGACGGTGTCCCCGTCCGCGCCCACGACGAGCGTCGGCGTGCTGACCTCGGGCCAGGTCTTGTCGGTGTTCCAGCCGGTGAGCGGGATCGCCGCCTGGAGCGAGGGCCGGCTCTTGGCGGCTTCGAGGGTGCCGCCGCCGCCCATGGAGTGGCCCATGACACCGAGCCGGCTGGAGTCGATCCGGCCGCGCACCGAACTCTGCTGCGTCAAGTAGTCGAGAGCGGCGAGGAGTTGACGGCCCCGACTGTCGGGCTGGTCGAGCGTCGTGTTCGTGTCGATGGTGAAGACGACGAACCCCTGCGAGGCGAGGCGCGGGCCCAGCCAGGAGATCGACGACTGGTAGGCGGTGAAGCCGGGCGAGATCGCGACGGCCCCGAACGTGCCGTCCGACGTCGACGACGGGTAGTAGATCGTCCCGCCGCCGAACCCGGAGACGCTCAGCGACGACACGCTGGTCTCCGACACGGAGTACGGGCCGCGCAGCGCCTCGATGCTGGAGTTGCTGGGGGCGGGGCCGCGCTCGTAGGGGTTGTCGGCGGTGGGGGCGGCCTGGGCGGTCACGGCCTGCGAGGTGGCCAGGCCGCCGAGGGCCAGCAGGGTGGCGAGGCCTGTTCGGATCAGACGGGTTCGCATCTTCAGCACGGATGCGGTCCTCTCGGGGGGAGGGTGGCGTGCCCCGTCCCGGGGGGAGCCACCGTGGTTTCTGACAGCGACCACGGTGCGGGGTGCCCCGCTGGTTGTGCATCGGCGAAATCACCGGTTCCGCCTGTTGGTGCAACGCGATTTCGTCCGCGGGCCCGGTGGGGGCTGGTCGCGCAGTTCCCCGCGCCCCTGAGAGGCGCGCACGCGGGGAACCGCGCGACCAGCCACGACGGACGCCGCACCCGGCGACGAGACCTGAAACGACAGCGGCGCTAGCGACAGCGGCGCTATCGAACCGGCCGCCCCGCGGAGCGCAACGCCGACTTGACGTCCCCGATCCGCAGATCCCCGAAGTGGAACACCGACGCCGCGAGCACCGCGTCCGCCCCGGCCGCGACGGCCGGCGCGAAGTGCGCCGGCGCCCCCGCCCCGCCGGAGGCGATCACCGGTACGGACACGTGCCGCCGAACCGCCTCGATCATCGGGAGGTCGTAGCCGTCCTTCGTCCCGTCCGCGTCCATCGAGTTGAGCAGAATCTCACCGGCGCCGAGTTCGGCAGCCTGGTGGGCCCATTCGACGGCGTCGATCCCGGCGGACCGGCGTCCGCCGTGGGTCGTGACCTCGAAGGAGCCCGTCTCGGTGCGCCGCGCGTCGACGGAGAGGACGAGCACCTGCCGCCCGAACCGCTCGGCGATCTCGCGGATCAGTTCGGGCCGGGCGATGGCGGCGGTGTTGACGCCGACCTTGTCGGCGCCGGCCCGCAGCAGCTTGTCGACGTCCTCGGCGGTGCGGACGCCGCCGCCGACGGTGAGCGGGATGAAGACCTGTTCGGCGGTGCGGCGCACCACGTCGTAGGTGGTCTCGCGGTTGCCGGAGGAGGCGGTGATGTCGAGAAAGGTCAGTTCGTCGGCGCCCTCGGCGTCGTAGACCTTGGCCATCTCGACGGGGTCACCGGCGTCGCGCAGGTTCTGGAAGTTGACGCCTTTGACGACGCGCCCGTTGTCGACGTCGAGGCAGGGGATGACGCGTACGGCGAGGCTCACCGGTCCCCTCCCGCGACTCCGGCTTCGGCCTCGGCTTCGGCTTCGGCTTCGGCTTCGGCTTCGGCCCCGGCTTCGGCGGGCCGGTACGCCTCGACCTCGACCTCGACGACCAGACTCGGGTCGACGAACCCGGAGACGATGAGCATGGACGCGGCCGGGCGGACCTCGTCGAACAGCTCCTTGTGGGCGCGGCCCACATCGTCGACGTCGCGCGCGTGGGTGAGGTACATGCGGGTGCGGACGACGTGCTCGCGGCCGAGGCCGACCGTCTTCAGGGCGTCGAGGGCGACCCCGAAGGCGTTGAGCGCCTGCTCGTAGGGGGTGCCCGCGTCGATGACACCGTTGACCACGGAGGTGCAGCCGGAGACGAGGACGAGGCCGTTGGGCAGTTCGACGGCGCGGGAGTAGCCGATGGCGTCCTCCCAGGGGCCGCCGGAGCCGATCCGCCGCACGGGCTGCTCGCTCATGACGACGCCACGGCGGCGAGCGCCTCTTCCAGGGTGAACGCCTTGGCGTACAGCGCCTTGCCGACGATGGAGCCCTCGACGCCGAGCGGAACGAGTGCGGCGATGGCGCGCAGGTCGTCGAGCGAGGAGACCCCGCCCGAGGCCACCACCGGACGGTCCGTCACGGCGCACACGTTCTTCAGGAGTTCCAGGTTCGGGCCCTGGAGGGTGCCGTCCTTGGCGATGTCGGTGACGACGTAGCGGGCGCAGCCCTCGGAGTCGAGGCGCGCCAGGGTCTCGTAGAGGTCGCCGCCGTCGCGGGTCCAGCCGCGGCCGCGCAGCGTCGTGCCGCGCACGTCGAGGCCGACGGCGATCTTGTCACCGTGCTCGGCGATGACCTTGGCGACCCACTCGGGGGTCTCCAGGGCGGCGGTGCCGAGGTTGACGCGGGTGCAGCCGGTGGCGAGGGCGGCGGCGAGGGTGTCGTCGTCGCGGATGCCGCCGGAGAGTTCGACCTTGATGTCCATGGCTTCGGCGACCTCGCGGATCAGCGCGCGGTTGTCACCGGTGCCGAACGCGGCGTCGAGGTCGACGAGGTGCAGCCACTCGGCGCCCGCGGACTGCCAGGCGAGGGCGGCCTCCAGCGGGGAGCCGTAGGAGGTCTCGCTGCCGGACTCGCCGTGGACGAGGCGGACGGCCTGGCCGTCGCGGACGTCGACGGCGGGGAGGAGTTCGAGCTCGGTAGCCATCAGAGGGTTCCGATCCAGTTCTTCAGCAGCTGGGCTCCGGCGTCGCCGGACTTCTCGGGGTGGAACTGGGTGGCCCACAGGGGGCCGTTCTCCACGGCGGCGACGAACGGCTCGCCGTGCGTGGCCCAGGTGACCTGCGGGGCGCGCAGGTGCGGGTTGTGCACCTCCAGCTGCCAGTCCTGGACGGCGTAGGAGTGCACGAAGTAGTACCGCTCGTCGGCGTCGAGGCCCGCGAAGAGGCGGCTGTCCCCGGGCGCGCGGACGGTGTTCCAGCCCATGTGGGGCACGACGTCGGCCTTGAGGGGTTCGACGGCGCCGGGCCATTCGTCGAGGCCCTCGGTCTCGACGCCGTGCTCGATGCCGCGGGCGAAGAGGATCTGCATGCCGACGCAGATGCCCATGACGGGGCGGCCCCCGGAGAGGCGGCGGCCGATGATCCAGTCGCCGCGGGCCTCCTTGAGCCCCTTCATGCAGGCGGCGAAGGCGCCGACGCCGGGGACGAGGAGCCCGTCGGCGTTCATGGCCTTGTCGTAGTCGCGGGTGATCTCGACGTCGGCGCCCGCGCGGGCGAGGGCGCGCTCGGCGGAGCGGACGTTCCCGAACCCGTAGTCGAAGACGACGACTTTCTTCTCGGTCATCACTGTCATCTGATCAGTTCCAGTAGTCGAGCCGCAGCACGCCGGCGATCAGGCACATGGCCGCGCCGATGGACAGCAGGGTGATGAGGCTCTTGCCCATGCCCTGCTTGACGAACGAGTAGACGCCGCCGAGCAGGAACAGGCCCACGAGGATGAGGACGGTCGCGAGGCCGTTCATGGCTTAGAGGGCGCCCTTCGTCGAGGGGAGGATGCCGGCGGCGCGCGGGTCGCGCTCGCTGGCGTAGCGCAGGGCGCGCGCGAGGGCCTTGAACTGGCACTCCACGATGTGGTGGGCGTTGCGCCCGTAGGGCACGTGGACGTGCAGGGCGATCTGCGCCTGGGCGACGAAGGACTCCAGGATGTGCCGGGTCATCGTCGTGTCGTACTCGCCGATCATCGGCGCCATCTTCTCGGGCTCGGTGTGCACGAGGTAGGGGCGGCCGGAGAGGTCGACGGTGACCTGGGCGAGCGACTCGTCGAGGGGGACGGTGCAGTTGCCGAAGCGGTAGATGCCGACCTTGTCGCCGAGCGCCTGCTTGAAGGCGGCGCCGAGGGCGAGGGCGGTGTCCTCGATGGTGTGGTGGGAGTCGATGTGCAGGTCGCCCTCGGTCTTGACGGTGAGGTCGAAGAGGCCGTGGCGGCCGAGCTGGTCGAGCATGTGGTCGTAGAAGCCGACACCGGTCGCGACGTCGACCTTGCCGGTGCCGTCGAGGTCGATCTCGACGAGGACCGAGGTCTCCTTGGTGGTGCGCTCTACACGTCCTACGCGGCTCATCGGCCGAACTCCTTTGTCGCTTCGCGGGCCGCGTCCAGGAACGCGTCGTTCTCTTGGGGGGTGCCGACGGACACCCGCAGTCGTCCCGGTACGCCGTTGTCACGGATGAGGACGCCGCGGTCGAGGATGAACCGCCAGACGGCGTGCGGGTCCTCGAAGACGCCGAACTGGACGAAGTTGGCGTCGGCGACGGTGACGTCGAAGCCGAGGCCGGTCAGCTCGGCGACGATGCGGTCGCGTTCGCCCTTGAGCTGCTCGACGTAGCCGAGCAGGGTGTCGGTGTACTCCAGGGCGGCGAGCGCCGTGGCCTGGTTGACGGCCGACAGGTGGTAGGGCAGGCGCACCAGCTGGACGGCGTCGACGACGGCCGGGTCGGCGGCGAGGTAGCCGAGGCGGAGCCCCGCTGCGCCGAACGCCTTCGACATGGTGCGCGAGATCACCAGATTCGGTCGGCCCTCGATCAGCGGCAGGAGCGATTCTCCGTGGCTGAACTCGGTGTACGCCTCGTCGACGATCACCATCGCGTCCCGGCCGGCCGCCTCGTACAGGGCGAGGACGTCCTCCGCCGCGACCGCGTTGCCGGTCGGGTTGTTGGGGCTGGTGATGAAGACGACGTGCGGCGTGTGGGCCTTGATCGCCTCGATCGCGGCGGGCACGTCGAGCGAGTAGTCCGCCGTGCGCGGGGCGCTGAGCCAGCCCGTGTTGGTGCCGCGGGCGAGCAGCGGGTGCATGGAGTACGAGGGCTCGAAGCCGAGGGCGGTGCGGCCGGGGCCGCCGAACGCCTGGAGCAGCTGCTGAAGCACCTCGTTGGACCCGTTGGCCGCCCACACCTGCTCCATGGTGACCGGGTGGCCCGTGGTGCGGGTGAGGTACTTCGCCAGCTCCGTGCGGAGCTCGACCGCGTCCCGGTCCGGGTAGCGGTTGAGGTTCCGGGCGGCGTCGGCGACGCGCTCGGCGATCCGCGCGACGAGCGGCTCGGGCAGCGGGTACGGGTTCTCGTTGGTGTTCAGCCGGACGGGCACGTCGAGCTGGGGCGCGCCGTACGGGGACTTGCCGCGCAGCTCGTCCCGTACGGGGAGGTCGTCGATGCCGGTCACGCGGTGGGCACCTTCCAGCCGAAGCGGGCCTTGAGGGCGGCGCCGTGCGCGGGCAGGTCCTCGGCCTCGGAGAGGGTCACCACGTGCCGGGTGATCTCGGCGAGGGCGTCGCGGCTGTAGTCGACGACGTGGATGCCGCGCAGGAAGGACTGCACGGACAGGCCGGAGGAGTGGCAGGCGCAGCCGCCGGTGGGCAGGACGTGGTTGGACCCGGCCGCGTAGTCGCCGAGGGAGACCGGGGACCAGGGGCCGACGAACACCGCGCCCGCGTTGCGCACCTTCTCGGCGACGGCGGCGGCGTCGGCGGTCTGGATCTCCAGGTGCTCGGCGCCGTAGGCGTTGACGACCGCGAGGCCGTCGTCGAGGGAGTCGACGAGGACGATCGCGGACTGCTTGCCGGTGAGCGCGGGCTCGATGCGCTCGGCGCGGTGCTTGGCGACGGCGACCTGGGCCGCCAGCTCCTTGACGACGCCCTCGGCCAGCTCCTCACTGTCGGTGACGAGGACCGAGGCGGCGAGCGGGTCGTGCTCGGCCTGGCTGATCAGGTCGGCGGCGACGTGCACCGGGTCGGCGGTGGAGTCGGCGAGGACGACGATCTCGGTCGGGCCCGCCTCGGAGTCGATGCCGATGACGCCGGTGAAGTAGCGCTTGGCGGCGGCCACCCAGATGTTGCCGGGGCCCATCACCATCGGGGCGGGCGGGCAGGACTCGGTGCCGTAGGCGAACATCGCGACGGCGGTGGCGCCGCCCGCCGCGTACACCTCGTCGACGCCGAGCAGCGCGCAGGCGGCCAGGATCGTCGGGTGCGGCAGGCCGCCGAACTCCTTCTGGGCGGGCGAGGCGAGGGCGATCGAGGGGACCTCGGCCTCCTGCGCCGGGACCACGTCCATGATCACGGAGGACGGGTAGACGGCGCGGCCGCCCGGCGCGTACAGGCCGACCCGGTCCACCGGGACCCACTTCTCGGTGACGGTGCCGCCGGGCACGACCTGCGTCGTCTCGGTGGTGCGGCGCTGGGCGCGGTGCACGATCCGGGCGCGCCGGATCGACTCCTCCAGGGCGGCCCGGACGTCCGGGTCGAGGGTCTTCAGGGCGTCGGCGATCGCCTCGGCCGGGACGCGCACGCTCTCCAGCGTCACGCCGTCGAATTTCTCCGCGAAGTCGATCAGCGCCGCGTCGCCACGATGATGTACGTCCTCGCAGATCGGCCGCACCTTCTCCAGGGCGGCCGTGACGTCGAAGTCGGCACGGGGCAGCAGCGAGCGCAGGGCCTGACCCTCGGGGAGGGCGGCGCCGCGCAGATCGATTCGAGAGATCACGCACCAATTCTCTCAGACGCCGGATCTCGGCCGGTGGCCCGTATCAGTGAGTGATACACGTCCGTTTTCGGCCGTTCTTGGACAGGTCCCCCGCAGACCCCCGCCCTCGGCTTTCAGAGGGTCACGCACCGGGAATGAACGGTTGTACGAACCCAGGAGTAACTCGAAGCAGGGAGAGGCACACCGCTTGAACCACCCCAGTACTGGCGGGAACGACGGAGAGGTACCGGAAGGACTGAGCGCCGCCGAGGTCGGCATGTGGCTCGCATTCCGCAACGGCACGGTCTACGACCTGCGCAGCGGCAACGCGGCGGTGGACGACCCGCACGGCGGACACGCCTGGGGGCCCGAGCGGAGCGTGCGGGCACGCATCGTGGCCTGGCTGCTGCTCGACGGCCCGCCCGCGCTCTCCGGGCGTGTCTCGTCCCTCAAACTCCAGGGCATCCAGATCACGGACGTGCTCGACCTGGCGGGCGGCACGATCGGCCCGTACGTGGAGCTGCAGCAGTGCCGGTTCGAGAAGGAGGTGCTGCTGCCCGAGGCGCGCTTCACGACGGTCCGCATGGTCGACTGCTCCGTGCCGCGCCTCGAAGCGGCCCGGATCCACACCGAGGGCGACCTCCACCTGCCGCGCTGCCGCTTCCACCACGGCATCCGGCTCACCGACGCCCAGATCGGCACGGACCTGCTGCTCAACCAGGCCGTCGTCTTCCGTGACCGGCGCGGCAAGTCCCTGATGGCGGACGGCCTCTCGGTCGGCCAGGACCTTCAGGCGGAGATGGTCCAGACGCACGGCGAGGTCAGTCTGCGCGGCGCCACCATCGGCGTGTCGCTGTCCCTGCGCGGCAGCCGCCTGAGCAACACGCAGGGGCGGCGGGCCCTGAACGCGCCGCAGCTCAGCGTCGAGCGCACGCTGTATCTGACCCCCGCCGGGCTCAACCCGTGGCAGACCCGGGGCACCACGCCCGCGCTCGGCACGCGCGTGCAGAGCTTCCAGTGCGTCGGCGGGGTCCGCCTCGACGACGGGCGGTTCGGCGACGCCGTCGACCTCGACTCGGCCCGCTTCGTCCTGCAGAACGACCAGGAGCTGTCGCTGCGCCGCGTCCAGACGCCCGAGCTGCGCTTCCTCGGCGAGCGGCTTGAGCGCGGCAATGTCGTGCTGTCCGGCGCGAAGGTCGTCAACCTCGTCGACCAGGCCGTGAGCTGGCCGGGCCCCGGGCACATACGGATCAGCGGCTTCGCCTACGAGAACCTGATCCCGCTCGGCCCCTTCCCGCTCACCCGGCGCCTGGAGTGGCTCGCCTCGGCGACCCCCGAGTACAGCCCGGAGCCGTACGAGCGGCTCGCCACGGTGCTGCGCAACAGCGGCGAGGACGCCGACGCGCGCGAGGTGCTCCTCGCCAAGCAGCGGCGCCGCCGCGAGACCCTGCCGCTCGCGGCGAAGCTGTGGGGCCACCTCCAGGACTGGACCGTGGCCTACGGGTACCGGCCGGGCCGGGCCGCCGTGTGGATGGCCGTGCTGTGGGCGGTCGGCGCGTTCGCCTTCCGGCACGCACCCCACCCGCCGACGCAGGCCGGCGGGGGCGCGGAGTGGGACTCGACGCTGTTCGCCCTCGACCTCCTGCTGCCGGTGATCGACCTCGGCCAGGCCGGCAGCTGGCAGCTGCGGGGCGGCTGGCAGTGGGCGGCGGCGGTCATGGTGATGCTCGGCTGGATCCTGGCGACGACGGTGGCGGCCGGGGCGACGCGGCTGCTGCGCCGGAACTGAGGCGTTCATCGCCCTGGCCCGGACCAGGCACTTCGCTTCCGCGCAAGGTGAGAATGGCGACAGCCGCACCCGGGCAACCATGGGGCCGCCCCGGCCGTCATCCCAGGGCCGTCGTCCGGTCCCGTTCCGGCCCCCTACCCGTACGCAGAGGAGCATCGTGCCGTTCCTGCGTGCCTTCGTCCGGACCGCCCGCATGATCCGGCACACCGGCGCCCTCGCCGCCGGTCTGCCGCCGGACGACGAGGTGCTGCTCGACGCCGCGGACGAGCGGCTCGCCCCCGCCCTGGTCGCCGCCGGGCGCGGCGCGTACGGGCCGGCCGCCGAGGTCCTCGCCCACACGCGCGGGGCGGCCGAATGGGAGAACCGCGACCGCTACGTCCTGCACCTCGCCGCGTTCGCGGCCTTCCGCACCGAGTGGTTCGGCGCCTGGCAGGCCGCGGCCCCGCACGACCCGGACCTGCTGCTCGTCAAGGCCGAACTCGCCGTGAACCGGGCTTTCGGCTCACCGGCCCGCGCCGAGCTGCTCCGCGACGTCACCCCGCTGATCACGGCCGCCGCCGAGGCCGAACCGGGCGACCCGGTCCCCTGGCGCGTCGCCCTGGACCAGGCGCGCGGCACGAACGCCCCGCACACCGAGTTCGAGGCGCTGTGGGCGCAGGCGGTGCGCCGCTCCCCGCACCACTACGGCTGTCACGTCGCGGCGCTGCGCTACCTGTCCGCCGCCTGGTACGGCTCCCACGCCGAGTGCTTCGACTTCGCCGAGCGCGCGGCCCAGGACGCCCTGCCCGGCTCCCTCCTGCAGGCGCTGCCCGCCCGCGCCGCCTTCGCGTACCTGACGGCGCCCGCCCCGCGGGGCGTCCCGCGCGCCCGTCTCGACGCCGCCGCGGACCTCGCCGTCGGCCTCTCCCGGCGCTACCCGGCGGGCGACCCGTGGCCCGCTGAGGTGCGCAATGTGCTGACCTGCGTCCTCGCGGAACTCGAACGCTGGCCGGACGCCCTGGGACAGTTCCGCCTGATCGGCCCGTACGCCACGTCGTTCCCCTGGGACCGGCTCTCGGAGGATCCGCTGGGCCGCTTCCTGGAGCTGCGGGACACCGTCCGCCTGGAGGTCGCGGCACAACTGCCGCTGCGCGGCGGACCGGGCGGCTCGGACGCCCATTACGCTTGACCGTCGTGACCACCGTCCGGCTTCCGCTCTTCCCGCTCAACTCGGTGCTGTTCCCGGGGCTCGTCCTCCCGTTGAACGTGTTCGAGGAGCGTTACCGCGCCCTGATGCGCGACCTGTTGAAGGCGTCCCCCGATGACCCGACCGCCACCGACGACGACGAGCCGTCCGTCTCGGACGAGCCGCGCCAGTTCGTCGTCGTCGCGATCCGCGACGGCCACGAGGTGGCGCCGAGCGCGTCCGGGATGCCCGACGACATCACCACCAAGGAGGCGGGCGCGGGCCCCGCGGCCGGCTTCGGCGACGACCCGCTGAAGTCGTTCCACGGGACGGGCTGCATCGCGGACGCGGCGACGATCCGCGAGCGCGCCGACGGCGGCTTCGAGGTCCTGGCCACCGGCACCCGCCGGGTCAAGCTGCACTCCGTGGACGCCTCCGGCCCCTATCTGACCGCCGAGGTCGAGGAGCTGCCCGAGGAGGACGGCGACGAGGCGGGCGCCCTGGCCGAGGGCGTCCTGCGCGCGTTCCGCACGTACCAGAAGCGGCTGGCCGGGGCCCGTGAGCGGACGCTCGCGACCGGCGCGGAGCTGCCCGACGAGCCGTCGGTGGTGTCCTACCTGGTGGCGGCCGCCGCGGTGCTCGACGTGCCGACCCGGCAGCGGCTGCTCCAGGCCCCGGACGCGGCGTCCCGGCTGCGCGACGAGCTGAAGCTGCTGCGCGCCGAGACGGCGATCATCCGGCACCTGCCGTCGCTGCCCGCGACGGACCTGACGCGCCAGGCCACCAGCCGCAATTAGCCGCGATCAGCCGGACCCGGCTGTGTCGCACCCAGCTGTGTCGCACCTAGCTGTAAGGAACGCTCACGTTGGCGAAGAAGGCCAAGAAGCAGCAGCACCAGTCCGGCGGGACGCCCGCCACGGTGGCGCTCACCGCCGCCGGGACGGCGTTCACCGTCCACTCCTACGACCACGACCCGGCCCACCCCTCCTACGGCGAGGAGGCGGCCGAGGCGATGGGCGTCTCCCCCGACCGCGTCTTCAAGACGCTCGTCGCGGACGTCGACGGACAGCTCACGGTGGCGGTCGTGCCGGTGGCGGGCCAGCTCGACCTCAAGGCGCTCGCCGCGGCGGTCGGCGGCAAGCGCGCCGCCATGGCCGACCCGGCCCTCGCCGAGCGCACCACCGGCTACGTTCGCGGCGGGATCTCCCCGCTCGGCCAGCGCAAGAAGCTCCGTACGGTCGTCGACTCCTCGGCGGAGCGGCACGCGACGATCTGTGTCTCCGCGGGCCGTCGCGGCCTGGAGGTCGAGCTGGCGCCGAAGGACCTGGCGGAGCTGACCGACGCGGTGCTCGCGCCCGTCGGGCGTGCGTGACCCCTCGACGGACCGGGCCGCTTCGGCTAAGCACCAAGGGCATGTCGAAGAAGACGCGCAAGCGGAAGTGGCGGATCAAGAAGGGCAAGGCCAACCACGGGCGTCGCCCCGCCTGAGGCGAGGCGCGGCACTGCGAGGCGTGGCACTGCGAGGCGCGACAGGGCGGGGGCGCACCTTCCGGGACCCTTGACACCGCTGTCGTCGGTACCGCACTGTCACGGACAAGGTGGGACGTCCCACGTCCTACCTATCACCTGTTTCGCCGTGCTGTGCCGAGCCGCTCCGGGAGACCACCGCCATGCCTCTCCGCGCCCCGTTCCCCGCCCCGCTCCGTGGCGTCGTCCCGCCCCTGATCACCCCGCTCACGCCGGAGGGCGAGGTGGACGTGGCCTCGGTGCGGCGCCTGGCCGAGCACCTGATCGGGGCCGGGGTGCACGGCCTGTTCCTGCTCGGTTCGAGCGGCGAGGCGGCCTTCCTCACGGACGCGCGACGGCGCACCGCGCTCGAAGCGGCCGTGGAGGCGGCGGCCGGGCGCGTCCCCGTGCTGGCGGGCGTCGTCGAGACGACCACCCCGCGCGTCCTGGAGCGCGCGAAGGACGCGGTGAAGGCGGGCGCGGACGCGCTCGTGGCGACGGCCCCGTTCTACGCGCGCACGCACCCGGCCGAGACCGCCGACCACTTCCGGCGGCTGCGGGCCGACGCGGACCTGCCGGTGTTCGCCTACGACATCCCGGCCGCCGTCCACACCAAGCTGGGCCGCGACACCGTCCTCGCCCTCGCCGCCGACGGCACGCTCGCCGGGCTCAAGGACTCCAGCGGCGACGAGGGCTCCCTGCGCCGCCTGCTCGCCCCGCTGCGCGCCGCCGCCCCCGCCTTCTCGGTGCTCACCGGCTCCGAACTCACCGTGGACGGCGCGCTGCTCGCGGGCGTCGACGGAGTCGTCCCGGGCCTCGGCAACGTGGACGCGCACGGCTACGTACGGCTCTACGAGGCCGCCCGCGCGGGCGACTGGGACGCGGCCCGGCGCGAACAGGACCGGCTCGCCGCGCTCTTCGCGATCGTCGACACCGGCGATCCGGCGCGGATGGGCGGCTCGTCCTCGGCGCTCGGCGCGTTCAAGGCGGCGGCCCACCTCCAGGGGATCATCGACTGCCCGGCGACGGCGGCGCCCCAGGTCCCCCTGGACGCGGCCGAGTCCGCGCGCGTACGCCGTGCTCTGGTGGCGGCGGGGCTGCTGCCCGCCGGGGACACCTCAGCCGTTGCTGTCGGCTGATCCCTGCGCGGGCCGCGGCGTGTGCTCGTAGTAGCCCGCGTACGGGTCGGGGTCGCGCGGGCCGAGCAGGCCCGTGAGCGCGAGGTGGACCACCAGGGCGGCCAGCGGCCAGGCGAGCAGCGCCCCCTTGGCCTTCAGTTCGAGGGGCGCGTCGAAGACGACGCCCTTGCCGACCTCCTTGGCGTGCGCCGCCACGTCCTGCGCAGGGCCGAGCCAGATCCCGAAGCGCCAGGCGAGCAGTCCGCCGAGGAGGGAGCCGAGCGCGAGCCCGGCCACCAGGGGGACGCCGCCGCGCCTGCGCCACAGGAAGACGACGGCGCCGGTGACCGCGCCGAACGCGAGGCCGAGCAGGGTGAACGTGCCGTCGATGCCGATGGCCTGTTCGCCCTCGGTGTCCTTGAGGTAGACCGCCGAGGCGTCCGAGACGAGCGGAACCCGGGGCGCGAGCCACAGCCACAGCGCCCCGAGCAGCAGGCCGAGGAGCGCGACACCCACCGCCACCACGGCGGCCTCGCGCACCTCGGTCCGCAGCCCGGGTCCGTCGTCCGTGGCGGTGGAGGGCGCGGGGGGCAGGGCGTGCGTCATGGGGTCGGGGGCCTGCCACGGGTCACTGTGCCCATTGTTGTGCGGGGGCTGATGGGGCGGCGGCGTCAGCGGTGCGGTCACCCTGCCATCGTGCCAGGCGTACCTGTCGGGCGCGTCACCGGACGGCGGCCCGCCGGTACGCCCAGGCCGCCACGGCGAGCGAGGCGACGCCGACGGCGGCGCAGACACCCAGGTCGAGCAGGACGGTCGGCCAGTCCGGGTGGTCCCCGAAGGTCCGCGCGAAGGCCTCGACGCCATAGGTGGAGGGCAGCAGATCACGCGCGTACTGCACGAACTGCGGCATCCGGTCGGCGGGGAGCACCCCGAGGAGCAGCGCCGCCGACATGCCCAACTGGCCGAGCAGTGTCGCCAGTTCGGGGCGCGGCGCGAGCAGCCCGAGCGCGGCGCCGAGCCCGGCGAGGGCGGCCCCGGCCAGCGGGATCACGGCGGCGAGCACCCACAGGTGCGTCAGCGGCAGGTCGAACATGAAGCAGCCCGCGACGGCGGTGACGACGGTGCCGGGCACGGTGAAGGAGGCGTACGCCCCCGCCGCGCCGAGGACCACGGACGCGGGCGGCACCGGCAGGGTCGCGTAGTGGTCGAGCCCGCCCGCGGCGCGGAGCTGCCCGAAGTACTGGGCGAGCAGGTTCAGCGCGACGAAGGCGACGACGAGCACGGCGGAGCCCGCGACGACGGCGCGGGCC
Source organism: Streptomyces sp. SGAir0957 (assembly GCF_043523415.1). Lineage (NCBI taxonomy): Bacteria > Bacillati > Actinomycetota > Actinomycetes > Kitasatosporales > Streptomycetaceae > Streptomyces > Streptomyces sp. SGAir0957. The sequence continues at coordinate 6,160,402 of NZ_CP027293.1, read as the reverse complement.
TCGCTGCCGCCCTCGTCGACCACGCCGCGCATGAGGATCATGATGCCGATGGACTGGAACGTCGCGACGAACAGCAGCGGGATGCGCGCCACGCGCGCGCGGGAGAGCTGCGCGCGGTAGACGGCGGCGAGGGAGGGCAGAAAGCGAGCGCGGGGCGCGAGCCCGTCGTCGAGCGCCGCGGCGGACGGCCTGGACCCTCCGGTGGTCTGCCGCACGGTGTCGGCGGACGGCTCTGCGGATACGACGGTCATGCCTTCACCAGGCCCTTCACGCTGCTGCGGCTGCCGCCGAGCGCCAAGTACACGTCCTCCAGGCTCGGGGTGGCGAGCGTGAAGTCGTCGAGGAAGTCGAAAGCGGGGCCGCCGGTGACCGCGGCGACGGCGGTTCGGGCCGCCTCCGGGGCGAGCCGCAGCGACCAGCGCCGGCCGGCCTCCACCGCGTGCTCGCGCAGCCGGGCGACCTCGGCGAGGTGCAGCGGCGCCTTCTCCCGCCACACCAGCTCGACCCGCACTTCTCCGGCGACACGGTCCTTGAGCCCGGCCGGTGAGTCGCAGGCGATGACGCGCCCGGCGTCGAGCACGGCGACCCGGTCGAGGACGGTCTCCGCCTCGATCACGTTGTGCGTGACCAGGAGGACGGTGGTGCCGCGCTCGGCGCGCCGCCGGTCCACCGCCGCCCACACGGCGCGCCGCGCCACGGGGTCCATGCCGGTCGTCGGCTCGTCGAGGACGAGCAGCGGGCGTTCGCCGACCAGGGCGGCGGCGAAGCACGCGAGCCGCCGCTGTCCGCCCGAGAGCTTCTTCAGCGGGCGGGAGGCGAGCGGGGCGAGCCCCAGCTCCTCCAGGACGGCGTCCCGCTCGGCCCGCGCCTCCTTCAGGGGAAGCCCGCGCAGGCGCCCGGTGGTCTCGGCGGCGAGCGACACGGTCAGCTCGTCGAGCGCGGTCGACTCCTGGCCGAGGTAGGCGAGGATCCGGGCGGCCCGCTCGGGGTGGCGCACGATGTCGTGCCCGAGGATCTCCACGCTCCCGGCGTCGGGCCGCATGAGCCCGGTGAGCTGGCGTACGAGGGTGGACTTGCCGGCGCCGTTGGGCCCGAGGAGGCCGAAGATCTCGCCGCGGGCGATGTCGAGCCGGACGTCGTCGGTGGCCCGTACGGGCGGGGTCGCGGGCGCGCCACGCCGCCCGCGCGCGGCGGGATACGTCTTGCTGAGGCCCCGTACCGCGCACACGACAGCGTCCCGTTCATGGATCGGGGCAGCATCATCGGTGCGCGTACTCACGAGGAACGAGAGTACGGGGTCCGGCGGCCCCCATTGCGCGCGGGGCCGGACAAATGAGGCGGGCGGCGGGTCGCGCGCACGGGCGGCGCTACTCCCCCGCCGTCGCGTGTTCGGCGGTCCGCACGTCGATCTCGCGCCAGAAACCGGCCCGGATCGCGTACCGGTCGTGCTCGTCGATCTGGTCGTCCTTGTGGGCGAGGAGGCCGAACCGGGCCGCGTACCGCAGCAGCTCGCCGTCGATGCGGTGCGGCACGCGCGGGTACATGGTCGCCAGTTTCTGGAGCTGCACCGGGTCGGCGAGGCGCGCCATCCACCGGCGGGCGAACACCTGTCCGACCTCGTAGGGGTCGCCGCTGACCGTGGTGATGTCCTCCTCGCGGTCCGCCCACCGCTGCTCGGCCGTGGTGAGCTGCGCCAGGGTCGGCAGCGACGCCGCCTCCGGGGGCTCGCCGCCGGTTCCGGGGCGCTCGACCCAGCCCTTGTCGCTCGACCAGCGCAGGGTCGCGCTCGTCGGATGCTGGGCGGTCGGCGGGGGCGTCGTGCCGGGGCCGCGCAGTGCGGCCAGGTCCTTCGGGGTGGGGACCCCCCTGGCCGCGTTGGTGCGCTCCTCCGCGTCGCTCTGCGGCCGCGCGGACGGCGCATGCTGGGCGGGCGGCGCGTCCACCGCGTCGTCCACCGGGCGTCCCGCACCACCCGGCGCCGATTCGGGCAGCGGCGCGGACAGGATCGCGGCGATCTCCGGGCGCGGCACGGACTGCGGGGCGCAGATCCCGCCGATCTCCTTGGCGCGGACGGCCTTGGTGATCCAGATGCGGTCGAGCACCCGGCGCTCGTCGGCCTCGGCGACCAGGTCCTCGGACTGGTTGTAGTCGCCGTCGGCGGCCTGCACGGCCCAGAGGTGGACGGCGACGCCGTGCTCCTTGGCGGCCATCATGCCGGGCAGCAGATCGCCGTCGCCGGTGACGAGGACCACGTCGGAGCAGGCGCGGTTGCGGGCCAGCTCGGTCAGCTCGGCGTGCATGGCGGCGTCGACGCCCTTCTGCGCCCAGCGCCCGTCGCTGCGGGTCAGGGCGCCGAGCCGGACGGTGACCCGGGGCATGACGCGCAGCCTGCGGTGCTCCGGCTGCGGCACCCGGTCGGGGGCGCCGTCGAACCAGTAGATGCGCAGGAGCTGCCGCTCGGTCTCGGACTCGGCACGATCGCGCAGGCCCTGGATGAGGGCGGCGTGGTCGACGTGGATACGGGACCGGGAGGGCTCGCCCGCGAGGAGGCTCGCGGCGGCCCCCAGGAGATATCCGGCATCCACCAGGACGATGCAGCGGTCCACGCGATCCACCCTCTTTCGCCGACTTACGACAGTCCGGACGCGCTCACGGGGCGGCGCCCGCGGGTTCGCTTCGGGTTTCCTTCGAGTCTGCCCGACCGGGCGGGGGTTAACGGCCCGAACTCGATCTTCGGCGTGGCGGATGAGGTGAAGGTGGTATGCGCGCGCCGTCGTTCCTCCGTGTCACGGACGGTGATTGCCCGATATGCGATCTTTGATACCCCATGTGAGTCTGAACGCGACTGGCCCCGAGATCTCCCAATCTCCCCCCATAGGAGGCAGATCAATATGGCCAAGAACAAGAATCGCAAGCAGAACAGCGACCTGAACCGCGCGTCCGTCACGGAAGAGACGCAGGAGCCGTCCAGGTCGGCGTCGGAGACGCAGTCCACGGAGTCCCAGATCATGGGCAACCCGTCGGACATGGCCCGTAAGCACCAGAAGCGCTTCGGCCACAACTGACGCGCGGCGCCGCATCATTGCAACGCCTGAGGGGCGCACCCAGGATCCGGGGTGCGCCCCTCTAGAACTGCGCGGCTACGGGGTCAGCCCGCGAGGCACGACGGGCCGAGCAGCACCTTCAGGTCGCCGAAGAGCGCCGGGTCCGGCTTCACCCGGTGCCGGTCGAGGCGGAGCACGGTGGTCTTGCGGGGACCTTGCAGCTTGATGCGGACCTCGCTGTCGCCCCGGTGGTGGGTGAGGATCTCGCCGAGCCGGCTGATCATCGGCGGGGTCACCTTGAGCGCCGGGATGGTGAGGATCACGGGCGCGTTGGTGCCCGCGTTCGACAGGTCAGGGATCTGCATCTCCATGGCGACCAGACGCGGTACGTCCTCGCGCTTGTCGAGGCGGCCCTTGACGAACACGACGGCGTCCTCGACCAGTTGCGTCGAGACGAGCTGGTACGTCGCCGGGAAGAACATGCACTCGATGGAACCGGCGAGGTCCTCGACGGTCGCGATCGCCCACGCGTTGCCCTGCTTGGTCATCTTGCGCTGCAGGCCCGAGATGATGCCGCCCACCGTGACGACGGCGCCGTCGGAGAAGTCACCGCCGGTCAGCTGCCCGATGCCCGCGTCCGCCTTGTCGGACAGGACGTGCTCCAGGCCGAACAGCGGGTGGTCGGAGACGTAGAGGCCGAGCATCTCCCGCTCCTGGGCGAGGAGATACGTCTTCTCCCACTCGTCGGTGGAGAACTCGACGTCGAGCCCGAACCCGGGCTCGCTGCTGTTCTCGTCGCCCATGCCGCCGAAGAGGTCGAACTGGCCCTCGGCCTCCTTGCGCTTCACCGCGACGACATTGTCGATCATCGGCTCGTACTGCGCGGTGAGGCCCTTGCGGGTGTGCCCCATGGTGTCGAACGCGCCCGCCTTGATGAGCGATTCGGTGGTCCGCTTGTTGCAGGCGGCGGCCTCGACCTTGTCGAGGTAGTCGGGGAACGACTCGAACTTCCCCTTCGCCTTGCGCGAGCGGATGATCGAGTCCACCACGTTCGTCCCGACGTTGCGCACGGCCTCCAGGCCGAAGAGGATCACGTCGTCGCCCTGGGCCGCGAAGTTGTGCACCGACTCGTTCACGTTCGGCGGGAGCACCTTGATGCGCATGCGCCGGCACTCGTTGAGGTAGACCGCCGACTTGTCCTTGTCGTCCTTGACGGAGGTGAGCAGCGCCGCCATGTACTCGGCCGGGTAGTTCGCCTTCAGGTAGGCGGTCCAGTAGGTGACCAGGCCGTACGCGGAGGAGTGCGCCTTGTTGAACGCGTAGCCCGCGAACGGCACCAGGACGTCCCACAGCGCCTGGATCGCCGCGTCCGAGTAACCGTTCTTCTTCGCGCCCTCCTGGAAGAGGACGAAGTTCTTCGCCAGCTCCTCGGGCTTCTTCTTGCCCATCACGCGGCGCAGGATGTCGGCCTCGCCGAGCGAGTAGCCGGCGATGATCTGCGCGGCCTTCTGCACCTGCTCCTGGTACACGATGAGGCCGTAGGTCAGGCCGAGCGTCTCCTTCAGGGGCTCTTCGAGCTCCGGGTGGATCGGCGTGATCTCCTGGCGGCCGTTCTTGCGCTCCGCGTAGTTCGTGTGCGAGTTCATGCCCATCGGGCCCGGCCGGTACAGGGCCGAGACGGCGGAAATGTCCTCGAAGTTGTCGGGCTGCATCTGGCGCAGCAGCGAGCGCATCGGGCCGCCGTCGAACTGGAAGACGCCGAGCGTGTCACCGCGGCAGAGCAGTTCGAAGGTCTTCGGGTCGTCGAGCGGGAGCGAGAGCATCTCCAGGTCGATGCCCTTGTTCGCCTTCACCATCTTGACGGCGTCGTCCATGATCGTGAGGTTGCGCAGGCCCAGGAAGTCCATCTTGAGCAGGCCGAGCGACTCGCACTGCGGGTAGTCCCACTGCGTGATCGTGACGCCGTCGGTGTGCCGCACCCAGATCGGGGCGTGGTCGACGATCGGCTCGCTGGACATGATCACGCCGGCCGCGTGCACGCCCATCTGCCGGACCAGGCCCTCGACGCCCTTGGCGGTGTCGATGACCTTCTTCACGTCCGGCTCGTTCTCGTACATCCCCCGGATCTCGCCCGCCTCGCTGTAGCGCGGGTGCTTGGGGTCGGTGATGCCGGAGAGGTCGATGCCCTTGCCGAGGACGTCGGCGGGCATCGCCTTGGTGAGCCGGTCGCCCATCGCGTACGGGTAGCCGAGCACGCGCGCGGAGTCCTTGATCGCGTTCTTGGCCTTGATCTTGCCGTAGGTGCCGATCATGGCGACCTTGTCGGCGCCGTACTTCTCGGTCACGTACCTGATCACCTCGACGCGCCTGCGCTCGTCGAAGTCGATGTCGACATCGGGCATGGAGACGCGCTCGGGGTTGAGGAACCGCTCGAAGATCAGCCCGTGGGTGATCGGGTCGAGGTCGGTGATGCCCATGGCGTAGGCGACGATCGAACCGGCCGCGGAGCCTCGGCCCGGGCCCACCGCGATGCCGTTGTTCTTGGCCCACATGATGAAGTCGGCGACGACCAGGAAGTACCCCGGGAACCCCATCTGGATGATGATGTCCATCTCGTACTCGGCCTGCTTCTGCCGGTCGTCGGGGACGCCGCCCGGGTAGCGGCGCTCCATGCCGCGGCGGACCTCCTCCTGGAACCAGGTGACCTCGGTGAAGCCGTCGGGGATGTCGAACTTCGGCATGAGGTCGCGCTTCTCGAACATGCCGGTCGTGTCGATCTGCTCGGCGACCAGGAGCGTGTTGCGGCACCCCTCCTGCCAGGCGTCCGAGGAGTCGACCGCGTACATCTCGTCGGTCGACTTCAGGTAGTAGCCGGTGCCGTCGAAGCGGAAGCGGTCCGGGTCGGAGAGGTTCTTGCCGGTCTGGATGCACAGCAGGGCGTCGTGCGCGGTCGCCTCGTGCGCGTACGTGTAGTGCGAGTCGTTCGTCACCAGGGGCGGGATGCCGAGCTTCTTGCCGATCTCCAGGAGCCCGTCGCGGACCCGGCGCTCGATCTCGATGCCGTGGTCCATCAGCTCCAGGAAGTACCGGTCCTTGCCGAAGATCTCCTGGTACTCGGCGGCCGACTTCAGCGCCTCGTCGAACTGGCCGAGGCGGAGCCGGGTCTGCAGCTCACCCGAGGGGCAGCCGGTGGAGGCGATCAGCCCCTCGCTCCACTGGGAGATCGTCTCCTTGTCCATGCGCGGCCACTTCTGCAGCCAGCCCTCGGCGTACGCGTCCGAGGAGAGCCGGAACAGGTTGTGCAGGCCCGTCTTGTTCGCGGCCCAGATCGTCTTGTGCGTGTAACCACCCGAACCGGACACGTCGTCGCGCTTCTGGTGCGGCTGGCCCCACTGGATCTTGCGCTTGTTGCGCCGCGACTCCGGGGCGACGTACGCCTCGATGCCGATGATCGGCGTGACGCCCGCCTTCTGCGCGGAGTGGAAGAAGTCGTACGCCCCGTGCAGGTTGCCGTGGTCGGACATCGCGATGTGCGTCATGCCCATCTCGTTGCACGCGTTGAACATGTCCTTCAGGCGCGCGGCACCGTCCAGCAGTGAGTACTGGGTGTGGACGTGCAGGTGCGTGAAGGGCGGCTTTGACACGGTTGCTGCTCCAAAGGCGAACGGGCGGCGACGGGACGGGGACGACTTGGAAGTCTACGACCGCGATCTGACAGCCGACGGGCACTCCGGAGTACGGTCGGGCGTTGGACGGGACAGAAGACCTGTCCTGCGTGTCACACGAGCCCACGCACCACCTGTACCAGGAGGCACCCGGCGATGTCGGTCCCGCAGCCCACCGCTGAGCAGCGCGGCGAGGAGATCCTCGCCGTCTTCGACACCGCGTTCGGCGAGCTCCTTGCCGCGGACCCCGCCGCGTTCCGGGTGAAGTTCCGCAAGATGGCCGCCTCCGCGTTCGCCTTCTACCGGGGCACGGCCTGCCTGTTCTACCGGGACGTGGAGCGGGAGCAGCACGGCGGTCCCTACCTGGACGACCGCACCAGCCGGGTGTGGATCCACGGCGACCTGCACGCGGAGAACTTCGGCACGTACATGGACGCCACGGGCCGGCTGATCTTCAACGTGAACGACTTCGACGAGGCCTACGTCGGCCCCTTCACCTGGGACCTCAAGCGGTTCGCCGCCTCCGTGGCGCTGATCGGCTACGCCAAGGCGCTCGGCGACGACCAGATCACCGACCTCGTGCGCACCTACGCGGCGGCCTACCGCGAGCGCATCCACGCCCTCGCGACGGGCGCCAAGAGCGACGAGGTGCCGCCCTTCACCCTGGACACGGCCGAGGGCCCGCTCCTGGACGCGCTGCGGGACGCCCGCTCCCTGACCCGCTTCGGGCTGCTCGACTCGATGACGGTGATCCGCGACTTCGAGCGCCGCTTCGCCGACGACGGGGGCGCCATCGAACTGGACGCGGCGACCCGCTACAAGGTCCTCGCGGCGTTCGACGGCTATCTGGAGACGCTGCCGGAGTCGTCGCTGACCCGCCCGGACTCCTACCGCGTCAAGGACGTCGTGGGCCGCCGCGGCATCGGCATCGGCTCGGCGGGCCTGCCCTCGTACAACATCCTCCTGGAGGGCAACAGCGACGCCCTGGAGAACGACGTCGTGATCTACATGAAGCAGGGCCAGACCCCCGCGGTCTCCCGGCACATCACGGACGCGTCGATCCGCGACTACTTCCAGCACGAGGGCCACCGCACCGTCATCTCCCAGCGCGCTCTCCAGGCCCACGCCGACCCGTGGCTGGGCTGGACCGAGCTGGACGGCTCGGGGCAGCTCGTCGCCGAGGTGTCCCCGTACGCCGTCGACCTGGACTGGGGCGACATCGACGACTACGACGAGATCACCGCGGTCGTCGCCGACCTCGGCCGGGCCACGGCCGCCATGCACGCGGCGGCGGACGACCTCTCCGGCCAGTCCCTCGTGCCGTTCTCCACGGAGCGCGCCATCGACGCCGCCATCGCCGCCGACGAGGACGGCTTCGCGGGCCTCCTGGTCGACTTCGCGCACAGCTACGGCGCCCGCGCTCGCGGCGACCACCAGATCTTCGTGGACCTGTTCCGCAACGGCCGCATTCCGGGCCTCACCGCCTGAAGGCGCGGGGGCCGGCCCACGATTCCATAACGCACAGGTGTCCTTTAGCCATCGCCTACAGCTAGCCATGGCACACTCCGTAGCGATGGACGACATATCCGGGACCCAGCTCAGAGCCGTGCGCGCGGCCCTCTTCACGGCGCTCGCCGTGACGCTCTCCGCCGCGTCGCACGTCCTGCTGTCCCGGGTCCCGCTGCCGCTCACGACGGTCGCCGCGACCGCCGTCGCCGTCTTCGTGATCGCGTACGCGCTGGCCGGCCGTGAGCGCCGCTTCGGCCGGATCGCGGCGCTGCTCGTCCCGCTGGAACTGGCCGCCGACACGCTCTTCACCACCGGCCAGCACGTCTGCTACGGCGAGGCGGGCGGCCCGGTCGCCGGGCCGCTGCGCTACCTCGGCTTCGACGTGCTGTGCGGCGGGAGCGTCGGCACGCCCCTCGCCCGGATGACCGGCGGCACCAGCGACAAGGCCGCCGCCCTGCTCGCCCACAGCGACCCGGCGGCGTCCTGGCTGCTGCTCGGCGCGCACGTGACCGTGGGGCTGCTCGCGGCCGCCTGGCTGCGCCGCGGCGAGCAGGCCCTCGCGCAGCTCCTGCGCGCCGTGGCCGCGTTCGCGTTCCGGCCGCTGCTGATCGCGTTCGCCGCGGTCACCGGCCGCCTGGAGGCGACCCCGCGCCGCCCGCACCCGGGCACGCGCGCGCGGGTGGCCCGTACGCGGATCGCCCTGCACTCCGTGGGACGACGCGGACCGCCGTGCCCGGCCGCCTGAACCACGGCTACCGGCAGAGCACGACAGTCCCCATCCTTTTCACGTATTCACGGAGCGACAGAACATGAGCAAGCGCAACAGCCAGCAGGCGAAGTCGGCGGCCCGCGAGCGGCTGCGGATCGAGCGGGAGCGCCAGGCCAAGAAGGACAAGGCGAAGCGGACGGCGATCGTCGCGGGCTCCATCGTCGGCGTCCTCGCGATAGCCGGCGTCGTCAGCTACCTGGTGATCCAGGGCAACAAGCCCTCGTACTGGGAGGCGGCGAAGGACGACGCCCTGGTCGCGCCGAAGAACACCAGCGGCGAGAACAACACCACGGTGGTCCTCGGCAAGGACTCCGCCAAGAAGACGATCATCGCGTACGAGGACTCGCGCTGCCCCGTCTGCGCCAGCTTCGAGCAGACCGTCGGCCCGACGGTCAAGAAGGACATGGACGCCGGCAAGTACAAGATCCAGTACGTCGGCGCGACCTTCCTCGACAACAACCTCCAGGGCGAGGGCTCGAAGAACGCCCTGAGCGCCCTCGGCGCCGCCCTGAACGTCTCCAAGGACGCCTTCTGGGACTACAAGGAGGCCCTGTACTCCGCGAAGTGGCACCCCGAGGAGACGACCGACAAGTTCAAGGACGACTCGTACCTGATCAAGGTCGCGAACACGATCCCGGAGCTGAAGGACGACAAGACGTTCCAGAAGGACGTCAAGGACGGCACCTTCGACAAGTGGGCGCTGGAGATGTCGAAGCAGTTCGACGACAACAAGTACGGCGTGCAGGGCACCCCGTCCTTCGTCGTCGACGGCAAGAAGCTCACGGGCCCCGACGGCGACAACGCGCCGAGCACCGTCGCGGACTGGAACACCGCGGTGGACAAGGCCCTCAAGGGCTGACCCCCGCGGGGATCCCCTACAAGGTCTCCAGGAAGCCGAGCGCCACCCGCCAGGTGGCCTCGGCGGCCTCCGCGTCGTAGTCGGGCAGGCCGGGGTCGGTGTAGAGGTGGCCGGCCCCCGGGTAGCGGTAGACCTCGACGTCCGCCCCGGCCCGGCCCATCTGCAGGTACCAGGCGGTCAGCCAGTCGTCCGTCTCGAACGGGTCCGGCTCGGCGACGTGCAGCTGGACCGGCAGCTCGTCCACCGACGCGTTCTCCGCGAGGTCGGACGTGCCGTGCAGGAGCAGCAGCCCCTTCGCCTTGTCGTCGCCCAGGGCGAGCGTCTGCGCGGTCGCGGCGCCGAACGAGAACCCGGCGTAGACGAGGCCCCGGTCCGAGTAGGGCGCGGCGGCGAGCACGGCGCGCTTGAGCAGTTCGTCCTTGCCGATCTCGTCCCGGAGGGCCATCCCGTCCTCGACGGTGTCGAAGGTCTTTCCCTCGAAGAGATCCGGGGTCCACACCTCGTGCCCGGCCTCGCGCAGCCGGTCGGCGGCGGCCACGACGGCGGGCCGCAGTCCGAACGTGGAGTGGAAAAGCATGATGTTCATGGTGGCCATGGTGCCAGGAACGCCACAGGTTAGAGGCGGCTGATCCCGGTTACCGTCGAGGAATGGAGAACGTACTGCGCCCTCTGATCGTTGTCGGCGGCTCGGTCGTGCTCACACTCCTCCTCGGGTGGGCCGTCGACCAGCTGCTGCAACGCGCCGACCGACGCCACCACGAGACACCGCTGTGGGGACTGCTGCGCCGCTGTCGTCTGCCTCTGCAACTGGTGCTCTGCGCGGCCCTGCTGCGCGGCACCTACGACCACGCGGAGATCAGCAAGGAGCACTCGGCCGGGATCGGCCAGACCCTGAGCCTCGTCCTGATCGGCGCGACCGCCTGGCTGATCGTGCGGATCGCCACCGCCGTCGTCGAGTCGTCCTACGCCCGCTACGCCACCAGCCACCGCGACGCCGCCCGGGTCCGCCGGGTCCGCACCCAGGTCACCCTGATCCAGCGCATCGTCATCGCGGTCGTCGGCGTCGTGGCGGTGTCCGCGATGCTCCTGACGTTCCCGGCGTTCAAGGCCGCCGGCGCCTCGCTCCTCGCCTCCGCCGGAATCCTGGGCATCGTCGCCGGTGTCGCCGCCCAGTCGACGCTCGGCAACCTCTTCGCCGGGTTCCAGATCGCGTTCGGCGACATGGTGCGGATAGGCGACACGGTCGTGGTCGACGGCGAGTGGGGCACCATCGAGGAAGTCACCCTCACCTACCTCGCCGTCCGCACCTGGGACGAGCGCCGGATCACGATGCCGGTGTCGTACTTCACATCGAAGCCGTTCGAGAACTGGTCGCGCGGCGGCGCCCAGATGACCGGCACCGTCTTCTTCCACCTCGACCACAGCGCACCCGTCCCGCAGATGCGCGAGAAGCTGCACGACATCCTGCTCGACTGCGCCGCCTGGGACGGCCGCGACTGGAGCCTCGCCGTCACCGACACCACGCCCAGCACGATGCAGGTCCGCGCCGTCGTCACCGCCAAGGACGCCGACGACATCTGGACGGTACGGGTCCGGGTGCGCGAGCAGCTGCTGCGCTGGCTGACCGAGTACCACCCCTACGCGCTGCCGCGCATCAACACGGCGACCGCGCTGATCGCCCCGAACGAGATCGGCACGTCGCTGCCGGACCACCACGTGCTGATGCGGGACGGCCGCGCCCCGCGCACGGGCCGCGGCTGACGCCCCTACCGCCCCTACCGCAGACTGCGTACGTCGAGCTGCCGCAGCACCCGGTCGACGACCTCCGGGTCGGCGCCGGGCTCGCTGCGGGCGGCGAGCACCTCGTGGCGCGCCGCCGACAGCATCTCGTTCTGGATCCGCCGCACCCGCTTGATCCGGGCGTACCGCTTCTCGTGCGTCGCCCGCCGCTCCTCCGCCCCCATCTCGGGGTTGATCCGCAGGCCGATGTCGTAGGCGCGCCGGACCATCTGCTCCTGCACGTCCTCCGGCAGGTCCTCGACCTCCTCGATCTCCTTGAGCCGCCGCTTGGCGGCCTTGGCGGCGCGCAGCGCGAGGTCCTTCTCGTACTCCTGCTCGAGGACGGTGTCGGCCTGGACGCCGAGCTTCCGCACGAGCCAGGGCAGGCTGAGGCCCTGGAGGATCAGTGTCGCCATGATCACACCGAAGGCGATGAAGATGATCTCGTCCCGCTTCGGGAACGGCGACTTGTCGTCCATGGTCAGCGGGATGGCGAGGGCGAGCGCCACGGAGGCCACCCCGCGCATTCCCGCCCACCACATGATCACGGTCTCGCGCCAGCTCACCGGGATCTCCTCGGCGACGTCGCGCCGCGCGTGCAGCCGCTGGGTCACCCAGGTCATCGGCAGCAGCCACAGCAGGCGGACGACGATGACGACGGCGACGACCGCCGCCGACCAGCCGAGCATCTCGCTCCAGTGCCCCTCCGCCGTCCGGACGACGTTGTGCACCTCCAGGCCGATGAGGCCGAAGGCGACGCCGGTGACGAGGGTGTCGACGACGTCCCAGAAGGCGCGCCCGGTCAGCCGCGTCAGTACGTCGTCGGCGTCGAAGGCCCGCTCGGCCAGGAACATGGCGACGGTCAGGACGGCGAGGACGCCCGAGCCGCGCAGCTCCTCGGCCAGGACGTAGGAGGCGTACGGGACCAGGAGCGTCAGGCCGATCTGGAGGGTGGCGTCGCCGAGGTAGCCCATGAGCCGGTTCGCGGCCCAGCCGAGCGCCACACCGACCGCGACGGCGACGACGGCGGACAGGAGCAGTTCGAGCGCGGCGTGCGGCATCGAGAAGCTGCCGCTGACCGCTGCGGTGATCGCCACGTGGTAGAGCGTGATCGCGGTGACGTCGTTGAAGAGGCCCTCGCCCTCCAGGATCGACACCAGGCGCCGGGGCAGCCCGAGCTGCCCCGCGACAGCGGTCGCGGCGACCGGGTCGGGCGGCGCGACGAGCGCGCCGAGGGCCACGGCGGCGGCGACCGGCAGACCGGGCACGACGGCGCCCGCGACGGCGGCGACGGCGGCGGTCGTGACGAAGACGAGCGCGACGGCCAGCAGGAAGATCGGCCGCTTGTTGGCCGCGAACTGGCGCCAGGAGGTGCGGTGCACAGCCGCGTAGAGCAGGGGCGGCAGCACCAGTGGGAGGATCAGATCGGGCTGGATGTCGACGTTCGGGACGACGCGGATCAGGGCCAGGACGATGCCCAGCAAGGTCATCAGCACCGGTGCGGGGAGCTTGAGCCGGTCGCCGAGCGGGACGCTCAGGACGGCCCCGAGCAAGAGCACGAACAGCAGCGCCAATTGATCCACGGGTGCACCGGCCAGGGTCGACGATCAAGAACGTTCGACCTCAAGAGTGCCACGCCGTCCCGGCCTCACCAGGGATCGGCCGGGTGCCGGTTCAATGCGGGTGCGGCGCCGTCGTGGCTGGTCGCGCAGTTCCCCGCGCCCCTGTCATGCGCACTTCGTGCGGCACTTCTTCCCGTCGTCCGGCTGCGGCTTTCGTCGCGGTCGCTCGCGCCGTTCCCGCGCCCCTGGGACATGCGGCTTCGCCGCAGCCCCATGGCGCCGAGCCGGCGCACGCAGTGCGCGTCTCAGGGGCGCGGGGAACGGCGCGACCAGCCACGACGGCGCCGCGCACGGCCACGGGCCTCAGCCCAAGGACTTCCTCATCGCCAGATGCGGAATCCCCGCGTCAGGAAACTCGGGCCCGTACGCGACGTACCCGAGCCGTTCGTAGAACCCCAGCGCATGCGTCTGCGCATGAAGATCGACCGCGGTCATCCCCCGGTCCCGAGCCGCGTCCTCGATGCCCCGCACCAGCGCCGCCCCGACACCCAGGCCGCGCGCAACCTTGCGCACGGCCAGCCGCCCGAGCGCCCCCACATCCGGAGCCCCGCCGTTCTTCACCGCCGCGGCGTCACCGGTCAGCAACCGCCCCGCACCGAGCGCCGAGCCGTCGTCCCGCACCGCCAGCACATGAACCGCCCCGGCGTCGTACGCGTCGTACTCCAGCTCCTCCGGCACGCCCTGCTCGTCGACGAACACCTCCCGGCGCACGGCGAAGCAGGCCTCCCGGTCCGCACCGGTCCCGGCGACCCGCACGACGTACCCCTGCCGAGCGGAGCTCACTCGCTCTCCGCGCGCACCCGGTCGAGCGCGACCTGGAGGTCCTCGGGGTACTCGCTGGCGAACTCGACCCACTGCCCGTCGGCCGGGTGCTCGAACCCGAGCCTGACCGCGTGCAGCCACTGCCGGGTGATCCCGAGCCGCTTGGCGAGGGTGGGGTCGGCGCCGTAGGTCAGGTCGCCGACGCAGGGGTGCCGGTGCGCGGACATGTGCACGCGGATCTGGTGCGTGCGGCCGGTCTCCAGCTTGATGTCGAGCAGGGACGCGGCGCGGAACGCCTCGATGAGGTCGTAGTGGGTGACCGAGGGCTTGCCCTCCGCCGTGACGGCCCACTTGTAGTCGTGGTTCGGGTGGCGCCCGATCGGCGCGTGGATGGTGCCGCTCATCGGGTCGGGGTGGCCCTGCACGAGCGCGTGGTAGCGCTTGTCCGGGACGCGCTCCTTGAACTGCCGCTTCAGCGACGTGTACGCCCGCTCGGACTTGGCGACGACCATGAGCCCGGACGTGCCCACGTCGAGGCGGTGGACGATGCCCTGCCGCTCGGCGGCGCCGGACGTGGAGATCCGGTACCCGGCGGCGGCGAGCCCGCCGATGACGGTCGTGCCGGTCCAGCCGGGGCTCGGGTGCGCGGCGACGCCCACGGGCTTCACGATGACCACGATGTCGTCGTCGTCATGGACGATCTCCATGCCCTCGACCGGCTCGGCGACGATCTGCACGGGCGCGGGCGCCTGCGGCATCTCGACCTCGAGCCAGGCACCGCCGTGCACGCGCTCGGACTTGCCCACGACCGAACCGTCCACCGTGACCTTCCCGGCGGCGGCGAGTTCGGCGGCCTTGGTGCGGGAGAAGCCGAACATGCGGGAGATGGCGGCGTCGACGCGCTCGCCCTCAAGGCCGTCGGGCACGGGCAGGGTGCGGATCTCGGGAATGGTGCTCACGCATCGAGTATGCAGGAGCGCACCGACAGCCTCGTACGCCAGCCCGGCCGATCAGCGCCCCGGGCCCCGCTCCGTCAGTCCTTGTGGACGGTCCCGTCCGGGTCGATCCCGCGGAAGGAGAGCACCACGATCAGGATGCCGCCGCACACGATCGCCGAGTCCGCGAGGTTGAACACGGGGTAGTTCTTCGGCGCGATGAAGTCGACGACGGCACCCTCGAAGACGCCGGGGGCGCGGAAGATCCGGTCGGTGAGGTTGCCGAGCGCCCCGCCGAGCAGCAGGCCGAGCGCGATCGCCCAGGGCGTGCTGTAGAGCTTCTTCGCCAGGCGGGCGATGACGACGATCACGGCCGCCGCGATCACCGTGAAGACGATCGTGAACGCCTCGCCGATGCCCCAGGCGGCCCCGGGGTTGCGGATCACGTCGAGCTGGAGCCAGTCACCGAGGACCCGGATGGAGTCCCGGTGCTCGAGCTTCGCGACCACGAGCAGCTTGCTGCCCAGGTCCAGGGCGTACGCCAGCGCCGCCACGATGAACAGCGCGGCGATCCGCCGCCTGCCCCGGGGGCCTCTCGCCGGCTCCGGCTCCGCTGCTGCCCCGGCTTCGGATTCCGGGGTGTCCGGCGTACCGATGATGCGCTCCGCCTCTGCCACGTGAGTCCCTCGACCTAGATACCTGACTGAGGACGAGAGTACGGCACACGCGCGCGGGAACCCATGGACGGTACGCCCCCGGCCTCCCCCGGAACTCAGTAACGCCGCTCCTGCTTCTGCTTGCACTCCACGCACAGGGTGGCCCGCGGGAACGCCTGCATGCGCGCCTTGCCGATGGGGTTGCCGCAGTTCTCGCAGAGACCGTACGTACCGGCGTCCAGGCGCTCCAGGGCGCGCTGGGTCTGCTCCAGCATCTCGCGTGCGTTGGCGGCCAGCGCCATCTCGTGCTCGCGGGTGATGTTCTTCGTCCCGGTGTCCGCCTCGTCGTCCCCCGCCCCGTCCCCGGAGTCCCGCATCAGACCCGCGAGCCCGGTCTCCGCCGCCTCGATCTCGCTGCCGAGCCGCATGGTCTCGCTCTGCAGCTCAGCTCGGGCCTCCGCGACCTCGTCCGGCGTCCAGGGGTCCTCGCCGGGCCGTACGGCCAGCTCACCGGCGTCGACGGCGGACTCCCGCGCCTTGGGAACCCCGCCGGGCTGCTGCGCCGCCGTGGCCGTGCCCTGACTCTTCTTCGCAACCACTGTCGTGGCTCCCGTCGTCTTCGCGGCATCGGCCGCGCCCTCGGCCGCGGAGGCGGCCGACTTCTTCGCACCCTTGCGCCCGGCGGCCTTCTCGGACGTGCCGGCCGCCTTCTCCGCCTTCTTGGACATACGTTTCCCAGATCCGGCCTCGCCCGCACCCGCCGCCTTCTCAGGGGTGCTCCCCGTGGTCTTCTTCGCCACCATGGCCGGGACCCCTTCACAAATGGTGATCTTGCACGCGAATCGTGCTGGGACGATAAATCGACTCCAGGCCCGCGGCAACGGGGCACACAGGCCGATCCGGCCGTCTCACCGCCTCCGCGCGACGGATCCGCGCGCGTCCTGCCCTGGTCGGCGCCCGGTGGGCCCGGCGATCCGCCCCCTTCCGGTCCCCGCCGGGCGACCAGCCGGGATCAGTCACCGTACGTATCGCCATTCGGGTCACCGCGCGCAGTCGTCCGCCGCGCCGGGCGACCCCGCGAAAAGCGGTCTGCCGCCGTTGTCCGGGCGCCGTACACTGGGGCCAGCGAGAGGCACGGATGGGGCCGAGTAGCGGCGTACGCAGCCAAGAGCGATCCGGGGACGGTGGGAGCCCGGAGGCGAGCGCGGCGTGAAGATCACCCCGGAGCCGTCGGAAGAACACCGCCACGCACGCGTGGCGGACAGTAGAACCGGCATCGCGACCCCAATGAGGGGGCTCACCGGAGCACACCACGCACCGGGGGCCAAGGAGGGTGGTACCGCGGGAGCGCGCCGCACACGGCGCACGGCTCTCGTCCCTCCGACGGAGAGAGCACGTCCGCCGGAGGAAGACTGATGACGCAGTACCGCCAGGTGCCCGCCCAGGTCGACCTGCCCGCCCTCGAGCACGCGGTGCTCGACTTCTGGGCCGAGCAGAAGATCTTCGCCAAGACCCTGGAGCAGTCCGAGGGGCGCCCCGAGTGGGTGTTCTACGAGGGCCCGCCCACGGCCAACGGCATGCCGGGCGCCCACCACATCGAGGCCCGCGTCTTCAAGGACGTCTTCCCCCGCTTCCGCACCATGCGCGGCTACCACGTGGCCCGCAAGGCGGGCTGGGACTGCCACGGGCTCCCCGTCGAGCTGGCGGTCGAGAAGGAGCTGGGCTTCAGCGGCAAGAAGGACATCGAGGCGTACGGCATCGCCGAGTTCAACGCCAAGTGCCGTGAGTCCGTCCTGCGCCACACCGACGCGTTCGCCGAGCTGACGACGCGCATGGGGTACTGGACCGACATGGACGACCCCTACGTCACGATGGACCCCGAGTACATCGAGTCGGTCTGGTGGTCGCTGAAGGAAATCTTCAACAAGGGGCTGCTCGTCCAGGACCACCGTGTCGCCCCCTGGTGCCCGCGCTGCGGCACCGGCCTCTCCGACCACGAGCTGGCGCAGGGCTACGAGACGGTCGTCGACCCGTCCGTCTACGTGCGCTTCCCGCTCACCTCGGGCCCGCTGGCCGGCCAGGCCGCGCTCCTGATCTGGACGACCACGCCGTGGACGCTGGTGTCCAACACGGCGGTCGCCGCCCACCCCGAGGTCCGCTACGTCGTCGTGAGCGACGGCGCCGAGAAGCTCGTCGTCGCCGAGCCGCTCGTCGAGAAGGCGCTCGGCGAGGGCTGGGAGAAGACCGGTGAGTCGTACACCGGTGCCGACATGGAGCGCTGGACGTACCAGCGCCCCTTCGACCTGGTCGAGTTCCCGGCCGAGGCCCACTTCGTCGTCAACGCCGAGTACGTGACGACCGAGGACGGTACGGGTCTGGTCCACCAGTCCCCCGCCTTCGGCGAGGACGACCTCAAGGTCTGCCGCTCCTACGGCCTCCCGGTCGTCAACCCGGTCCGCCCCGACGGCACCTTCGAGGAGGACCTCCCCCTCGTCGGCGGCGTCTTCTTCAAGAAGGCCGACGAGGCGCTCACCGAGGACCTGAAGAACCGCGGCCTGCTCTTCAAGCACCTCCCGTACGAGCACAGCTATCCGCACTGCTGGCGCTGCCACACGGCGCTGCTGTACTACGCGCAGCCGTCCTGGTACATCCGCACCACGGCCGTCAAGGACCGCCTCCTGGAGGAGAACGAGGGGACCAACTGGTTCCCGGGCAGCGTCAAGCACGGCCGCTTCGGCGACTGGCTGCAGAACAACATCGACTGGGCGCTCTCCCGCAACCGCTACTGGGGCACCCCGCTGCCGATCTGGCGCTGCGAGGACGACCACCTCACCTGCGTCGGCTCGCGCGAGGAGCTGTCGCAGCTCAGCGGCGCCGACCAGTCCCAGCTGGACCCGCACCGCCCGTTCATCGACGACATCACGTTCCCCTGCACCGCCGAGGGCTGCGCGCACACCGCGGTGCGCGTCCCCGAGGTCATCGACGCCTGGTACGACTCGGGCTCCATGCCGTTCGCGCAGTGGGGCTACCCGTACAAGAACAAGGAGCTGTTCGAGGCGCGCTACCCCGCGCAGTTCATCTCCGAGGCGATCGACCAGACGCGCGGCTGGTTCTACACGCTGATGGCCGTCGGCACCCTGGTCTTCGACAAGTCCAGCTACGAGAACGTGGTCTGCCTGGGCCACATCCTCGCCGAGGACGGCCGCAAGATGTCCAAGCACCTGGGCAACATCCTGCAGCCGATCCCGCTCATGGACCAGCACGGCGCCGACGCGGTGCGCTGGTTCATGGCGGCCGGCGGCTCCCCCTGGGCGGCCCGCCGCGTCGGCCACGGCACGATCCAGGAAGTGGTCCGCAAGACCCTCCTCACGTACTGGAACACAGTCGCCTTCCAGGCCCTGTACGCCCGCACCGCCGACTGGGCGCCCAGCGCGGCGGACCCGGCCCCGGCCGAGCGCACCGTCCTCGACCGCTGGCTCCTGTCCGAGCTGCACCAGCTCACCGACGAGGTCACCCAGGCACTGGAGGCCTACGACACCCAGCGCGCGGGCAAGCTGCTCTCCGCGTTCGTCGACGACCTGTCCAACTGGTACGTGCGCCGCTCGCGCCGCCGCTTCTGGCAGGGCGACAAGGCCGCGCTGCGCACCCTGCACGACGTGGTCGTCACCGTCACCCAGCTGATGGCCCCGCTGACCCCGTTCATCACCGAGCGGGTCTGGCAGGACCTGGTCGTCCCGGTCACCCCGGACGCGCCCGAGTCGGTGCACCTCTCCTCGTGGCCGGAGGCCGACCGCTCGGCGATCGACCCGACCCTGTCCACGCAGATGGCGCTCGTCCGCCGCCTGGTGGAGCTGGGCCGCGCCACGCGCGCGGAGTCCGGTGTCAAGACCCGCCAGCCGCTCTCCCGCGCGCTGGTCGCGGCGTCGGGCTTCGAGGCCCTGTCCCCGGATCTGCGCGCGCAGATCACGGAGGAGCTGAACGTCACGTCCCTGGCCACGCTCGCGGAGGTCGGCGGCTCCCTGGTCGACACGACGGCCAAGGCGAACTTCCGGGCGCTCGGCAAGCGGTTCGGCAAGCGCGTCCAGGACGTCGCCAAGGCGGTCGCCGCGGCGGACGCGGCGGCGCTCTCCCTGGCCCTGCGCGAGGGCAACGCCTCCCTTGAGCTGGACGGCGAGACGATCGCCCTCGCCCCGGACGAGGTCATCATCACCGAGACCCCGCGCGAGGGCTGGTCGGTGGCGTCCGACTCCGGCGCGACGGTCGCCCTCGACCTGGAGCTGACCGAAGAACTGCGCCAGGCGGGCCTCGCCCGTGACGCGATCCGCCTGATCCAGGAGGCCCGCAAGAACAGCGGCCTGGACGTCGCGGACCGCATCGCCCTGCGCTGGACCTCGACGGACCCGGCGGTGATCTCGGCCCTGACCGAGCACACGGCCCTGATCGCGGACGAGGTCCTGGCCACGGACTTCGCCCAGGGCGAGCCGGACGCCACCTACGGCACCCCGTTCACGGACGAGGGCCTGAGCCTGACGTTCAGCCTCCGCAAGGCGTAACCGCTCCGCTCTGCCCACGTGAGGGGTCGGCCCCCGCCGGAGATGCTCCGGCGGGGGCCGACCCCTCTCCGCACACCCGCGGCAACAGCGCACCCGGCAACAGCGCACCCGGCAACGGAAAAGGCCGCGGCCCGGATCGCTGTTCACGATCCGGGCCGCGGCCTGAATGAACGCCGACGCCTGCTGTACAGGCGCGGAGCGCCTTAGTTGTCGTCCTCGTCGATGAGGAACCCGCGCATCGGCGAGGGCGCCTGCTGCATCGGCTGCGGCGCCTGCGGCCGCACCGGTGCCATCGGCTGGGTCATCGCGGGCGACATCTGCTGCTGGCCGCCACCGTAGGACGGGCCACCGCTCTGCTGGTTGCCGCCCATGCCCTGGTTGGAGCCGTAGGACGGGGCACCCGCGCCGGCCGGGGCCATGGAGGGCGCCGGGGACGGCGGCAGCGAGGCGGTCGCGGGGGTCCGCGGCGGGGCGAGCGAGTCGTCCGCCTGGGTCTCCAGCTGGCGCAGCTGCGACTCGAGGTAGGACTTCAGGCGCGTACGGTACTCGCGCTCGAAGCCGCGCAGGTCCTCGACCTTGCGCTCGAGGGTGGCGCGGGCGGACTCGAGGGAGCCCATCGCGACACGGTGCTTCTCCTGCGCGTCCCGCTCCAGGGCGTCGGCCTTGGCGCGGGCGTCCCGCTCCAGACCCTCGGCGCGGCTGCGGGCCTCACCGACGATCTTGTTGGCCTCGGAACGGGCCTCGGCGATCGCCTGGTCGGCGGTCTGCTGGGCGAGGGAGAGGACCCGCGCGGCGCTGTCGCCACCGGGACCGCCCTGGCCGGGCTGCTGCATCTGCGGAGGACCGCCGTGACCGCCCATGGGGCCGCCCATCGGTCCGCCGAGCTGCGGCTGGCCGCCCATCTGGCCCTGCATCGGACCCTGGCCCATGGGGCCCTGCCCCATCGGTCCTGGACCCTGCGGGCCGCCGGGTCCCTGGGGACCGTGGCCACCGGGACCGGCCGGGAGCTGCGGGGCGCCGCTCGGCAGCTGCGGGGGCCCGCCCATGGGGCCGCCCATCTGCTGCTGCGGCGGGCCCGATATGCCGGCGGGCACCGGCTGGCCGGGGCCGCGCATGCCCTGCGGGGGTCCCTGCTGGTGGCCCTGCTGGTCCTGCGGTCCGCCCTGGCCCTCGGGGCCACCGGGGCCGCCGGGGCCCTTGCGCATACCGCCCTGCTGCTGGTTCTGCGCGGCGGCGCGGGTGGCCGCGGCCAGCTTGGCGCGCAGGTCCTCGTTCTCGCGGAGCAGGCGGGTCAGTTCGGCTTCGACCTCATCGAGGAAGGCATCGACCTCGTCCTCGTCATAGCCTTCTCGGAGGCGGACGGTCGTGAACTGCTTGTTCCGCACGTCCTCGGGGGTCAACGGCATCTCTTCACCTCAACGTAGTCGTCGGCATTCGGCAAGACCGTATCGTTCACAGCCGGCTCACGACGGAGATCAGGATGTAGACGATGATCATCAGTACGAAGAAGGACAGGTCGAGCGCCACGCCCCCGAGACGCAGCGGCGGGATGACCCGCCGCAGAAGCTTGAGCGGTGGATCAGTGACAGTGTAGGTGGCCTCAAGGACCACCACCATCGCCTTGCCGGGTTGCCACGAGCGGGCGAACTGGAACACATAATCCATGACCAGCCGGAAGATCAGCACGATGAGGAAACACATCAGCGCGATGTAGACCACATCCAAAAACACGCCCATGTCGGCGGTTCCCTCTCCCCTGTTGCTCGTGCCTGGTGACTGGCCGGCCAGTCGTCGAAACCGGTGTTGCGTCTCAGCTCTGGTTGAAGAACCCACCCTCTGCGATACGGGCCTTGTCCTCCGCCGTGACATCGACGTTAGCAGGAGACAACAGGAACACCTTCTGCGTCACCCGCTCAATGCTTCCGTGCAGACCGAAGACGAGACCGGCGGCAAAGTCGACAAGTCGCTTCGCGTCGGTGTCGTCCATCTCGGTCAGATTCATGATCACCGGAGTGCCCTCGCGGAAGTGTTCCCCGATGGTACGGGCCTCGTTGTAGGTCCGGGGGTGCAGTGTGGTGATGCGGTAGGGCTCCCGCTCGGACACGACCTTGGGCATGATCACCGGTGCGTTCTTCTCCAGGCTCTGACGTTCAGGTGTGATGGATGCCACGGGGGCGATTCGCGCCGGACGTCCGGATTCAGCGGCGAGCGAAGCGGACTGGCGGGCCGGCTCGCGCTGTGCGGGCGGCTGTACGACTCGTACCGATTCGTCCGCTTCCGGGGCGCGGGAGTTGTGTGACTGATGCGACGGTTCGTGCCGCCGCCGATCACGCTCGGGCTCCGGGTCAAGCTCGGGTTCGAAGTCGTCGTCGGGGTCGAACCCCCGGCCGTCGTACCCATCGTCCTCCACGAGGCCGAGGTAGACCGCCATCTTGCGCATCGCGCCGGCCATGCTCTGAGTCCTCCGCTCTGTGGTGGATCGGCTGACGTCAACCAAGCTGCCCGCGATCCACGTGATCTCCCCGCCCATCAGCGGGAATGACCATATTTTCTGCTGTGGTCCGACTTCTTGGCGACGTTACCCGAGCCTGGGTCGGACTCCGAGTACCGCCGTACCGACGCGCACATGTGTCGCTCCGGCCGCCACGGCCTGTTCGAGATCCGAACTCATCCCTGCCGACACCATGTTCGCAGCCGGACGGGAAGCGCGCAGGGCAGTCGACAAATCCATGAGCCGTTCGAACGCGGCCTGTTGCCGGCCCGCGTAGGCCCCCGTGAGCGGCGCCACGGTCATCAGTCCGTCGAGCCGCAGCCCCGGGGCCTCGGCCACGCGCGCGGCCAACTCCTCGACGCCACCGGGGCCGATGCCGCCGCGCTCGCCCCGGCCGTCCTCCTGCGCGTCGAGCGCGACCTGGATGAGGCAGCCGAGCTCGCGCCCGGCCCGCTCGGCCTCCTTGGACAGCGCCGTGACGAGCCTGGCCCGGTCCACGGACTGCACCAGATCGGCATAACCCACCACGGACCGGACCTTATTGGTCTGGAGCTGGCCGACGAAGTGCCAGGTGAGCGGGAGGTCCGCGCACTCCTTCGCCTTGGGGGCGGCGTCCTGGTCCTTGTTCTCGGCCACGTGCCGCACACCGAGCTCGGAGAGGATCCGCACATCGCTCGCCGGGTAGGTCTTGGTGACGACGATGAGGGTCACCTCCTCGCGCTTGCGCCCGGCCGCCGCACAGGCGGCGGCGATGCGCTCCTCCACCTTGGCCAGGTTCGCGGCGAGTTCTTCCCTGCGCCCCGAAAGGTCCTGGAGTTCCTGAGGGTCCGTCATGTCGTATCAGTCCAGCCAGACATAGCCCGCGAGCCGACCGGTGGTCCTGTCGCGGCGGTACGAGAAGTGGTCCTGCGACTCGCGCGTGCAGAGCGGCGACTGCTCCCGGTCGCGCACCCCGAGCCGCTCCAGTTGGGCATGGACCCCGGCGCCCACGTCGACGGCGGGGGTGCCCCAGCTGGTCTCGGCGTACGCGGCCGGTTCGACCGCGGCGGCCTCGGCGCGCATCCGCTCCGGCACCTCGTAGCACCGTCCGCAGACGGCGGGCCCGGTGCGGGCGACCATCCGGGCGGGGTCGGCGCCGAGCCCCACCATCGCCTCCACGGCGGCGGGGACGACCCCGGCGAGCATGCCGGGGCGGCCCGCGTGGGCGGCGGCGACGACCCCGGCGACCGGGTCGGCGATCAGGACCGGGACGCAGTCCGCGGTCAGTACGGCGAGGGCGAGCCCGCGCCGGACGGTGACCAGCGCGTCGACCTGCGGAATGTCGGCTTCCGTGGCCCAGGGCCCGTCCACCACGGCGACGTCGGGGCCGTGCACCTGGTTCATCCAGACGACCCTGGTCGCTTCGAGGCCGAGCGCCTTGGCGGCCAGCTCCCGGTTGCGCAGTACGGCGGCGCGGTCGTCGCCGACGGCGCCGCCGAGGTTGAGCTCCTCGTACGGAGCGGCGCTCACCCCGCCCCACCGGTCAGTGAAGGCGAAGTGCGCGCCACTCGAAGAGGTCACAGCGACCACAGAGGTCACATCGTCCCGCTGGCCTATCACCGTCGTGCGGTTCCCGTCGGGCCCGGGAACGTCCCCGCCGGGGACGGCACTGTCAGGAACGTCACTTCAGGAAGTCCGGGACGTCCAGCTCCTCGGCCTGGCTGTCCGGGTAGGACGGCCGCGGCACGTGGGGCGGGGTGACCGGGGGGACGGGGGTCTCGCTCGCCGGGGCGGGCACCTCGATCGGCTCCGGCTTCTGCTCCTCGCGCGGGGTGACGCTGCCGAGGCCGCCGAAGGCCGGGCGCGCGGGCTCGGGGGCCGGCGCCGGGCGGGAGGCGGGCACCGGTTCCTCGCGCTTGGCGGAGGACGAGCCGATCACGTTGTCCCGCTTGGCCGGTGGCTGGCCGCCGTCGAATCCGGCGGCGATGACCGTGACCCGGACCTCGTCGCCGAGGGCGTCGTCGATGACCGCGCCGAAGATGATGTTGGCCTCGGGGTGTGCGGCCTCGCTGACCAGTTGCGCCGCCTCGTTGATCTCGAAGAGACCGAGGTCGGAGCCGCCGGAGATGGAGAGCAGCACGCCGCGGGCGCCGTCGATGGAGGCTTCGAGCAGGGGCGAGGAGATCGCCATCTCGGCGGCGGCCACCGCGCGGTCGTCGCCGCGGGCGGAGCCGATGCCCATGAGCGCGGAGCCGGCCTCGGACATCACGGACTTGACGTCGGCGAAGTCGAGGTTGATCAGGCCGGGCGTGGTGATGAGGTCGGTGATGCCCTGGACACCGGAGAGCAGGACCTGGTCCGCCGACTTGAAGGCGTCGAGGACGGAGACCTGGCGGTCCGAGATGGACAGGAGCCGGTCGTTGGGGATGACGATGAGGGTGTCGACCTCTTCGCGGAGCTCGGCGATGCCGTCCTCCGCCTGGTTGGCCCGGCGCCGTCCCTCGAAGGTGAACGGGCGGGTGACGACGCCGATCGTCAGGGCGCCGAGCGAGCGGGCGATGTTGGCCACGACGGGTGCGCCGCCGGTGCCGGTGCCGCCGCCCTCACCGGCGGTGACGAAGACCATGTCGGCCCCCTTGAGGACCTCCTCGATCTCCTCGCGGTGGTCCTCGGCCGCCTTGCGCCCGACTGCCGGATTGGCTCCGGCGCCGAGTCCGCGGGTGAGTTCACGGCCGACGTCGAGCTTGACGTCCGCGTCGCTCATCAACAGGGCTTGCGCGTCGGTGTTGATGGCGATGAACTCGACGCCCTTGAGACCGACCTCGATCATCCGGTTGATGGCATTGACACCACCGCCGCCGACACCGATGACTTTGATGACTGCGAGGTAGTTCTGCGGTGCTGCCACGTCGAAGGCCTCTCGCCTCGAGTTACGTGTCGCCGCTTCGCGTTCTGCCGAGGCGACGACTGATGTCGAATGGGGACGGTCCGGACTACTAGTCGACTGCCGACCCGAACCCTAACGGTGAAGTTTAGGGTTACCAGTGTGTCTGTTCCCTGGACTCTTCCGAACCTGACACTAAGTCGACAAGTGGCGCCCGTTCAACGAACACGCCGAACCTCCCGTTTTTCTTTTCACCCTATGTGATCAGGCGTAGCGCTGCCCAACCAGGGTGCTGGCCTGCGCGGATGTGCGTCAACTCCCTGATGTGGCAGGCGCGGTGGGAACACTCACGTCGAAGTGAGACGCCTTGGGAGCTGCTTTCATGAGGCTGCGCAGTACGCGTGCCTTCGCGCCGCCCTTCTCGGCACTTCCCCAGACGACGGTGCGCCCTCCGGTGAGTCCCAGCGAGATGTCGTCGTAGGAACGGACCTTGACGGTACGGGTGTCACGCGCGACGGCCGCCGGAAGGTGCCCGCCGACCCGGACCGCCTCGCGAACCAGGCGGTCGGTACCGAAGCGTCGCAGGCTTGCCGCGGCCCCCGTCTGATCCGGCGTCAATTCCAGCCGGGGAACACCCTTCGGGGCTTTGTCGACCGTCGCAAAACGCACACCCTCGTCGTCCACTTCGATGAACTTGCCCGAATTTCGGGCGTCTTCGACAAGGAGAACAGGCTTGCGTTCCGTCACTTTCAGCCCGATTCCATGCGGCCAGGAACGCACCACGTCCACCGAGTCGACCCGGGGCAGCTCGTTCCGGATCCGGTCCGCGATGGCGTCGGTGTCGACGGAGATCAGCGGGGCGCCGACCGGGACCGCGGCGGCCTCGCGCACCTGCCCGGGGGTGAGGACCTCGGTCCCGGAGGCCGTGACGCGCTCGACGCGCAGCCACTGCGATCCGTACAGGGCCCAGACCGAGCCCGCGCCCACCAGGACGACGAGGACACCGCCCACGACGAGGGTGCGCAGGCGGGGCAGGCGCAGCCGGGGCGGCGGCGGGCCGGAGGGGCCCGCGGGGGTCGCCTCGGCCTCGTCTCGTTCGCCGCGGTCCGCGGTGGTCGCTCCGGCCACGCTGCCCTGCCTCATGTGTCGTACGCCCTAGCGGCGTGAGTTGATCGCCTCGTACACCATCCCGACGAGCAGGTCGTCGGCGTCCCTACGGCCGAATTCGGAGGCGGCGCGGGACATTTCGTACAGCCGGTGCGGGTCGGCGAGGACGGGCAGGACGTTGCCCATGACCCACTCGGGGCTCAGCTCCGCGTCGTCGACCAGCAGGCCGCCGCCGGCCTTCACCACCGGCTGGGCGTTGAGCCGCTGTTCGCCGTTGCCGATGGGCAGCGGGACGTAGGCGGCCGGGAGTCCGACGGCGGAGAGTTCGGCGACGGTCATCGCGCCCGCGCGGCAGAGCATCATGTCGGCCGCGGCGTACGCGAGGTCCATCCGGTCCACGTACGGTACCGGGATGTAGGGGGGCATTCCCGGCATCTGCTGTACGTGCGGCAGTTCGTTCTTCGGGCCGACCACGTGCAGGATCTGGATGCCGGACTGCTGGAGCAGCGGCGCGACGCGCGTGACGACCTCGTTCAGGTGGCGGGCGCCCTGGGAGCCGCCGGAGACGAGCAGCGTCGGCAGGTTCGGGTCCAGGCCGAACGCGGCACGGGCCTCGGGGCGGACCGCGGCGCGGTCGAGCATGGCGATGGTGCGGCGCAGCGGGATGCCGATGTAGCGGGCGTCGCGCAGCTTGCTGTCCGGGGTGGAGACGGCGACCCCTGCCGCGTACCGGGAGCCGATCTTGTTGGCCAGGCCCGGCCGGGCGTTCGCCTCGTGCACCACGATCGGCACGCCCGCGCGCTTGGCGGCGAGGTAGCCGGGCAGCGCGACGTAGCCGCCGAAGCCGACGACGCAGTCCGCCTTGGTGCGCTCCAGGATCTGCTCGGCGGCCTTGATGGTGCCGCGCAGCCGCCCGGGAACCGTGATCAGTTCAGGCGTGGGTTTGCGGGGCAGCGGGACGGCGGGAATCAGCGCCAGCTCGTAGCCGCGCTCCGGTACGAGACGGGTCTCCAGGCCGCGCTCCGTGCCGAGGGCCGTGATCCCCACGGTCGGGTCCTGCCTGCGCAGGGCGTCCGCGAGGGCGAGCGCCGGCTCGATGTGGCCGGCGGTCCCCCCACCGGCGAGTACGACATGCACCGAAATTCACCGCTCTCCGGACGTACGCGCCGAGGCGCGCCGTCGCATCGTGTTCCATCTCATCCGTGGCTGCCGCATGGCCAGGGCCGCCCGTGCCGCCGGTTCGTCCCGCGCGAACGCGATCAGAAGTCCCACGGCGAACATGGTCGGCAGCAGCGCGGACCCCCCGTACGAGAACAGCGGGAGCGGGACCCCGGCGATCGGCAACAGGCCGAGCACCGCACCGATGTTGACCACGGCCTGCGCCGTGATCCAGGTGGTCACGCCTCCCGCGGCATATCTCACGAAGGGGTCCTCCGTGCGTCCGGCCACGCGGATACCCGCATAGCCTAGAGCCGCGAACAGGGCGAGCACCGACAGCGTCCCCGACAGGCCCAGTTCCTCACCGGTGATGGCAAAGATGAAGTCGGTGTGCGCTTCGGGAAGTTGACCCCATTTTTCCACACTGGCGCCGAGCCCGGAACCGAAGAGTCCGCCGGAGGCCAGGGCGTAGATCCCGTGCAGTCCCTGCCAGCACATGTCGTCGGGTCCGGCGTCGGCGCGGCCCAGGCAGGCGAGGCGGGCCATACGGTTCGGGCTGGTCTTGATCAGCATGACGCCGATCAGGCCCGCCACGGACAGGACGCCCACGAACAGCCGGGTGGGGGCGCCCGCCATCCACAGCAGGCCGAAGAGGATCGCGGTGAGCAGGATCGCGGTGCCCATGTCGCCGCCGAGCATGATCAGGCCGAGCAGCAGGAACGCCATGGGGACGAGCGGCACCAGCATGTGCTTCCACTGGGTGAGAAGCCGCTTGTCGTGCTTACGGGCGAGCAGGTCGGCGCCCCACAGGATCAGCGCCAGCTTGCCGAACTCGCTGGGCTGGAGCATGAAGGGCCCGCCGAGGGAGATCCAGTTCTGGTTGCCGTTGATCGACACCCCTATCCCGGGCACCTGCACCAGGACCATCAGGAAGACGCTGACGGCGAGGATCGGGTAGGCGAGGGCCCGGTGGAGCTTGACCGGCATCCGCATGGCGAGCACGAGCAGGATCGCGCCGAGCACGGCCGCGACGAACTGCTTGCGGAAGAAGTACGAGCTGGACAGGCCCATCTGCAGGGCCGTGATCATCGACGCCGAGTAGACCATCACCAGGCCGAGCCCGGTGATGAGCAGGGCCGAGCCGAGGATCAGGTAGTACGCGGTGAGCGGCCGGTCCCAGGCGCGGCGGGCCTGGCCGTAGATCCGTCGTACGGGGTTGGCGCGGGCCCGGTAGACGCGGCTGGTGCGCCTCGGCGGGGCCGCGGGGCGTTTGGTGGTTCCGGCGCTACCGGGCATTGCCGCTCCCCCACAGTGAGAGCCTGTGCCGGCTCCACGTTCGCTGGTGCGCTGCCACGTTCCCCTCCCGAGGGTGCCCGGCGTCACCGGGCACCCGAAGGTACCGTCAGACGCTGGTGGCGCCCAGTTCGCGGACCGCTTCCGCGAACGCCTCGCCACGCTTGTTGTAGTTCGTGAACATGTCCATCGACGCGCAGGCCGGGGCCATCAGGACCGTGTCTCCCGGGCGGGCGAGCCGCGCCGCCTCCCGGACCGCCGCGGACATCGCCCCAGTGTCGGTCCGGTCGAGGTCGACCACCGGTACTTCCGGGGCGTGTCGCTCCAGGGCTTCGCGGATCAGGGCGCGGTCGGCGCCGATCAGGACGACGCCGCGCAGCCGCTTCGCGGCGCCCGTGACCAGCTCGTCGAAGGTGGCGCCCTTGGCGAGGCCGCCGGCGATCCACACGATCGGCTCGTACGCGGCCAACGACGCCTGCGCGGCGTGGGTGTTGGTCGCCTTGGAGTCGTTCACGTAGGCCACCCCGGCGACGTCGGCGACGTGCGCGATGCGGTGGGCGTCGGGCGTGAAGGCGCGCAGTCCGTCACGGACGGCGGCCGGTTCGACGCCGTACGCGCGGGCGAGGGCCGCCGCCGCGAGGGCGTTGGCGATGTTGTGCGGGGCCGGCGGGCGTACGTCACCGATCTCGGCCAGCTCCTGGGCGTTCTTCTGCCGGTCCTCGACGAAGGCGCGGTCGACGAGGATGCCCTCGACGACGCCCAGCTCGGAGGGGCCCGGAGTGCCGAGCGTGAAGCCGATGGCGCGGCAGCCCTCCTCGACGTCGGCCTCGCGGACCAGGTCCTCGGTGGCCTTGTCGGCGGTGTTGTAGACGCAGGCGACCTGGTTGCCCTCGTAGATGCGGCCCTTGTCGGCGGCGTACGCCTCCATGGAGCCGTGCCAGTCGAGGTGGTCGGGCGCGAGGTTGAGGACGGCGGCGGAGTGGGCGCGCAGGGAGGGCGCCCAGTGCAGCTGGTAGGAGGACAGCTCGACGGCGAGGACGTCGTAGGCGTCGTCGCCCTCCAGGACGACGTCCACGATCGGGGTGCCGATGTTGCCGACGGCGGCCGTGCGCTTGCCCGCCGCCGTCAGGATCGAGGCGAGCATCTGCGTCGTGGTCGTCTTGCCGTTGGTGCCGGTGATGGCGAGCCAGGGCGCCGCGTCGGGGCCGCGCAGCCGCCAGGCGAGCTCCACGTCGCCGATGACGTCCACGCCCGCCTCGGCGGCGGCGGCGAACAGGGGCGACGTCGGCTTCCAGCCCGGCGAGGTGACGATCAGCTCGGTGCCCTCGGGCAGCGTCCCGGCATCCCCGAGGCGTACGGCGATGCCCTCTTCTTTAAGAAGAGCCGCCTTTTCGCGCTGGGCGGGGCCGTCGCCGCCGTCCACGACGGTGACCGACGCGCCGAGGCCGGCCAGGGCGCGGGCGGCGCTGAGGCCGCTCACGCCGAGACCGGCGACGGTGATGGTCGTCCCCTGCCAGGGGTTCTGACCGGATGTCACTTCTTGGCTGCCCATCCTGCGTAGAAGAGGCCGAGTCCGACGATCACGCACATGCCCTGGATGATCCAGAAGCGGACCACGACAAGGACTTCGGACCACCCCTTGAGTTCGAAGTGGTGCTGGAGTGGCGCCATGCGGAAGACGCGCTTGCCGGTGAGCTTGAAGGAGCCGACCTGGATGACCACGGACATGGTGATCATCACGAAGAGGCCGCCGAGCAGGGCGAGCAGCAGTTCGGTGCGCGAGCAGATCGCGAGGCCGGCGAGGGCGCCGCCCAGGGCGAGCGAGCCGGTGTCACCCATGAAGATCTTGGCGGGCGAGGTGTTCCACCACAGGAAGCCGAAGCAGGCGCCCATGAGGGCCGAGGCGACGACGGCTAGGTCGAGTGGGTCTCTGACCTCGAAACACGCGGCCGGGTTGGTGAGGGTCTGCGCGTTGGCGCAGGACTCCTGGAACTGCCAGACGCCGATGAAGGTGTAGGCGCCGAAGACCATCACGGAGGCGCCGGTGGCGAGGCCGTCGAGGCCGTCGGTGAGGTTCACGCCGTTCGACATCGCGAGGATCATGAACAGCGCCCAGACGACGAAGAGCACCGGGCCGATCGTCCAGCCGAAGTCCTCCACGAAGGAGAGCCGGGTGGAGGCCGGGGTCTGTCCTCTGGCGTCCGCGAACTGCAGGGAGAGCACGGCGAAGGCGATGCCGACGATCAGCTGTCCGGCCATCTTCGCCTTGGCCCGCAGACCGAGCGAGCGGCGCTTGACGATCTTGATGTAGTCGTCGAGGAAGCCGACCAGGCCCATGCCGGCCATCAGACCGAGCACCAGGAGACCCGACAGGGTCGGGGACGCGCCGGTGATCAGCTTGGACAGGAAGTACGCGATGAGGGTCGCCAGGATGAAGGCGATACCACCCATGGTCGGCGTACCGCGCTTGCTGTGGTGCTCGCGCGGGCCGTCGTCACGGATGTACTGGCCGTAGCCCTTGCGGGCGAGGAGCTTGATCAGCAGGGGCGTGCCGACAAGGGTCAGGAACAGACCGATGACGCCCGCGAAGAGGATCTGCTTCATCATCGGGCATCGACCTCGCCCTCGAGCAGCGCCTGTGCCACGCTCTCCAGGCCCACCGACCTGGAGGCCTTCACGAGCACGACGTCACCCGGGCGCAGCTCGCTGCGCAACAGGTCGACCGCCGCCTGTGCGTCGGACACGTGCACCGACTCCTCACCCCACGAACCCTCGTTATAGGCGCCCAGTCGCAACCAGGACGCTTCCCTGCCCCCGACTGCCACGAGCTTGCTGACGTTGAGCCGGACGGCGAGCCGTCCGACCGCGTCGTGCTCGGCCAGCGACTCGTCGCCGAGCTCGGCCATGTGCCCGAGCACCGCCCACGTCCGCCGCCCCTTGCCCATGGCCACGAGCGCGCGCAGGGCGGCTCGCATGGACTCGGGGTTCGCGTTGTAGGCGTCGTTGACGATCGTGACGCCGTCCGGACGCTCGGTGACCTCCATCCGCCAGCGGGACAGGGAGTCCGCTTCGGAGAGCGCGAGCGCGATCTCCGAGGCGGACATGCCAAGGTCATGGGCGACGGCGGCCGCGGCGAGCGCGTTCGACACGTGGTGCTCACCGTACAGGCGCAAGGTCACTTCGCTGCACCCGGAGGGTGTGTGAAGGTCGAAGGCGGGCCGCCCGTTCTCCGTGAGCCGGACATTCGCGGCACGTACGTCGGCTTCGGCGGCCTCTCCGAAGAGGAGCACCTTGGCCTTCGTACGGGACTCCATGGCCCGGACGAGGGGGTCGTCGGCGTTGAGGATCGCGGTGCCGTCGGCGGGGAGCGACTCGACCAGCTCACCCTTCGCTTCCGCGATCTGTTCCTTGCCGCCGAACTCGCCGATGTGCGCGCTGCCGACGTTGAGGACGACGCCGACGCGCGGGGGCGTGAGGCCCGTCAGGTACCGGATGTGGCCCTTGCCGCGGGCGCCCATCTCCAGGACGAGGAACTTCGTCTCGTCGGTGGCGGACAGGGCGGTCAGCGGCAGCCCGATCTCGTTGTTGAACGAGCCGGGCGTGAAGACGGTGGGCGCCTTGCGGCTCAGCACCTGGGCGATGAGGTCCTTGGTGCTGGTCTTGCCGGCCGAGCCGGTCAGCGCGACGAGGGTGGCGCCGAGCCGCTCGACGACGTGCTGGGCGAGCGCGCCGAGCGCCGCCTTCACGTCGTCGACGACGATGGCGGGCACGCCGACGGGGCGGGACGCCAGGACGGCGGCCGCTCCCTTGTCGACGACCTCGCGCGCGTAGTCGTGGCCGTCCACGCGCTCACCGGCGAAAGCGGCGAACAGGCTGCCGGTCTCGACCTTGCGCGAGTCGATGACGACCGGGCCGGTGACCCGGACCTGATCGTCCGGTATGTCGTAGGTCTGCCCGCCGACAGCTGAGGCGATCTCGGCGAGGGAGAGGGCGATCACAACTTCATCCCTGGGTCTGCTCGATGGCTTCGCGAAGCACCTGGCGGTCGTCGAAGGGACGCACCACCCCGGCGATGTCCTGGCCCTGCTCGTGGCCCTTGCCCGCGACGAGCACCGTGTCGCCGGGCCGTGCGCGCGCGACGGCGGCGGCGATGGCGGCGGTCCGGTCCTCGAAGACGGCGACGTCGCCGCGCTCGTGCGCGGGCACGTCGGCGGCGCCGGCCAGCATGGTGGCGAGGATCGCGAGGGGGTCCTCGCCGCGCGGGTTGTCGGAGGTGAGGATGGCCGTGTCGGCGAACCGCGCGGCGGCGGCGCCCATCGGCATCCGCTTGGTCCTGTCGCGGTCGCCGCCGCAGCCGAGCACGATGTGCAGCTTGTTCTCGGTGACCTTGCGCAGGGCCCGCAGGACGGACTCGACGGCGTCGGTCTTGTGCGCGTAGTCGACGACGGCGAGGTAGTCCTGGCCGGCGTCCACGCGCTCCAGGCGGCCCGGTACGCCGGGCACGGCGGCGACGCCGTCGGCGGCGGTCTGCGGGTCGATCCCGGCGACGGCGAGGGTGACGATCGCGGCAAGGGTGTTCGCGACGTTGAAGGCGCCCGGCAGCGGCGCCTTGGCGGCGAACCGCTCGCCCTTGGGGCTCACGACGGTCAACGTGGAGCCGAGCGGCCCCACTTCGACGTCCTCGGCGCGCCAGTCGGCGTCGGGGTGCCCCTCGGCCGAGAAGGTCACGACGGGCACTTCCGACTCGCGGACGAGCCGGCGCCCGTACTCGTCGTCGAAGTTCACGACGCCCTGTTTGCTGCGTGCACGCGTGAACAACTGCGCCTTCGCCCGGAAGTAGTCCTCCATGTCGGAGTGGAACTCCATGTGCTCCGGGCTGAGGTTGGTGAAGACCCCGATGTCGAAGACGCAGCCGTCGACCCGGCCGAGCACCAGGGCGTGGCTGGAGACCTCCATGGCGACGGCGTCGACGCCGCGCTCGCGCATGACCGCGAACAGCGCCTGCAGGTCGGTGGCTTCGGGCGTGGTCCGCTCGGACTTGATGCGCTCGTCGCCGATGCGCATCTCGACCGTGCCGATGAGACCGGTGGAGCGGACCGCCTTCAGACCGCCCTCGACGAGGTACGCGGTGGTGGT
This sequence comes from Streptomyces sp. SGAir0957, assembly GCF_043523415.1. Taxonomy (NCBI): domain Bacteria; kingdom Bacillati; phylum Actinomycetota; class Actinomycetes; order Kitasatosporales; family Streptomycetaceae; genus Streptomyces; species Streptomyces sp. SGAir0957. The sequence goes on along the minus strand of NZ_CP027293.1, from coordinate 6,126,201 downwards.
CTTGCCCGACGTGCCGGTGATGCCGAGCTGGAGCAGGTCCTTGCCCGGGTGGCCGTAGATCGTGGCGGCCAGTTCGCCCATCCGCGCGCGCGGGTTGTCCACGACGAGCGGGACGAGCCCGGCCTCGGCGACGCGCTCCGCGCCGGCCGGGTCGGTCAGCGCGGCGACCGCGCCGAGCGTGGCCGCCTGGGCGGCGTAGTCGGCGCCGTGCGCGCGGGCGCCCGGCAGGGCCGCGTACAGGTCGCCGGGGCGCACCGCGCGGGAGTCGTGGGTGATGCCCGTGATGCTCGGGCCGCTTTCGCCCGCGTCGGTGGTCCGGGGTGCGGGGACACCCAGCTGATCTGCCAGTTCCGCGAGGGGCGTGGCGGAGACCTCGACCGGCCGCGGCGGCCCGGGATATGTCACGGGTGCGCCCTTCTGGGTGGTTTGGGACTGATCAGCGTGTGGCACGGCGGTGAGCGTACCGGGCGGACCCCCCGCTGAGCGAAGCGAGGGGCGTGGCGGGAGCTGGTTCCCGGAGTCGGAGGTGATGGTTGTCACGAGCTCTCAGGCTGTCTGGTGCGGGTGGGGTGATCATGGACACGGTGGTTCCCGGCCGTCATGGCTGGAACGTGACGGGAAGGCGGGCGGACTTGGCGCCCGTGGGCGGTACTTGGAGGGTCTTCAGCGCGAACTCCATGACCTGCTTGTAGATGGGGCCGCAGATCTGGCCGCCGAAGTAGCTGCCCTTGGTGGCGTTCTGGATGGCGCAGTAGACGGTGACCCGCGGCTTGTCGGCGGGCGCGAACCCGGCGAAGGACGACGTGTACCCCTTGTAGCGGCCGGTGGCCGGGTCCACGCGGTTGGCCGTACCCGTCTTGCCCGCGACGCGGTAGCCGGGGATGCGCGCCTTGGTGCCGGTGCCTTCCTCGTCGTCGACGACGGACTCCAGCATCCTGGCGACCGTCTTCGCCGTCTTGGCGCTGACGACCCGGGTCTCCTTGGGCCGCGGGGCGGGCCGGAACCGGCCGTCGGCGTCCTTCGCGCCGCGTACCAGCGTCGGCTCGATCCGTACGCCGTCGTTGGCGATCGTCGAGTAGACGGAGGCGGCCTGCATGGCGTTGATGGAGAAGCCCTGTCCGAACGGGATCGTGTACTGCTGCGACGTCGACCACTTGGCGGGCGGCGCGAGGATGCCGGAGGTCTCGCCGGGGAAGCCGAGACCGCTCTGCTCTCCGATGCCGAACTTGCGCAGGTAAGAGGAGAGCACCCGGTTGGCCTCCGGCTGGGTCTCGCCCAGCTCGCCGGTGGCGAGGATCGTGCCGATGTTGCTGGACTTGGCGAGGACGCCGTTGAGCGTGAGGTGCCAGGTCTCGTGGTCGATGTCGTCCTGGAAGAGCCGGTCGCCGCGGTGCAGCCGGTTGGGCACGGTGACGTGGGTCAGGGGCGTCGCCGCGTTCTCCTCCAGGATCGCCGCCATCGACATGACCTTGGCGGTGGAGCCGGGCTCGTACGCGTCCTGCAGCGCGGCATTGCCGAGCGCGGCCGGGCTGGCGTCCGAGAGGTCGTTGGGGTCGAAGCCGGGCGCGTTCGCCATGGCCAGGACCTCGCCGGTGCGGGTGTCCTGCACTATGACGTAGCCGCGGTCGGCGCCGGACTTCTTCACCTGCTGGTCGATGGCGTGCTGCGCGGCCCACTGGATGTCGCGGTCGATGGTCAGCTCGACGTCGGAGCCGGCCACCGCGGGCTGTTCGGTGCTGCCCGCGGTCGGCACCTGGCGGCCGCCGGACTGGGCGTAGCGGATCTTGCCGTTCTTGCCCGACAGCTCCTTGTTCAGCTGCTGCTCGACACCGCCGCCGCCCTTGCCGTCGGCGTTGACCCAGCCCAGTATCCCGGCGCCGAGGTCGCCGTTCGGATAGACGCGCTTGCTGCTGGGGTCGGCGAGGACGCCGGACAGGACGCCGGCCTCACGGCCCTCGGCGTTGGCCTTGTCGTTCAGCGTCGACCTGAGGTCCTTGATCTGCTTCCAGACCTGCGGCGTCTGCCGCGCGGCGAGGCGCACGTACCGCGTCTTCTCGGTCCGCAGCTTCTTCGCGATCTCGTCCGTGTCACCCCCGACGATCGGCGCGAGGAGCGCCGCCGCCTGCTCGGGGGCGTCCTTCACCTTGGTGACCTTCTCGGTGAAGAGGGTCGGGTCCGCGGTGATGTCGTAGGCGTCCACGCTGGTCGCGAGGGAGATGCCCCTGCGGTCGGTGATGCCGCCGCGCTCGGCGGCGATGGTGTGGCTGACGTACCGGTTCAGCTCGGCCCGCGCGGCGTAGGCGTTCGCGTCGACGCCCTGCACCTGGAAGAGGCGGACGACGAAGACCAGGAGGACGAGCGTGAGGCCGAGGCTCACCATCCGCAGGCGGGGCCGCGGGCTGCCCAGGCGCAGTGGGGTGCGGCTTTTCGCGGACTGGGGGCGCGGGCGCCGCGCGGCGGGGCGCGCGCCGGGTCCGGGGCGCCGCTGCTGCGGGGCGGGGCGGCGCGACGTGCCGCCGCCGCGCGCGGGTCCTGGCACGCGGCGGCGCGGAGGCTCCCTGTCGGTCATGGCGTCACCTGCCGGAGTTCGAAGGAGCGGGGGCCGTCACGGCGGGCGCCGGGGCGGCGGGGGCCGTCCCGGCGGAGGACGTCGCGGCGGGATGCGTCGCGGCGGGCGCCGTCGGCTCGGCCGGCGTGACCGGCGACGGGGTCGCGACCGGCGACGGAAGCGCGCTCGGGACCGTGACCACGGTCTCCCGCGGCGCGGGCGCCTGCTGGTACAGCGGCGCGGAGTACGCGGCCGGCTTCGGCACGCCGCGCACCTTGCCGTTCGGATCGAGGAAGGCGGGGTCGCCGCCCGGGACCATGCCGAGCTCGCGGGCGCGGCGCTGGAGGGCGTCGGGCGCCGAGTAGGAGTCGACGTCGCGCTGGAGCTGCTGCTCGTCGTCGGTGAGCTCGGTGGTCTCCTTCTTGAGCCGGCTCAGCTTGAACGATCCTTCGTTGAGCGAGGAGTTCAGCACCAGCAGCGTGATCAGTCCGCCGCCCAGGAGCAGCACGACGAGGAGGACGAACGGGGTCCGGGCCGCCTGGGCGCCGCCGGACGGGGAGACCGGGATGAGCCGCGCGAGGCGGGCGGCGCGCCCGCGCGGGGGCGCCGCGGCCTTCTTCGGCCTCCCGGCACCCTTTCCGTCCCCGGGCCCTTTGGCGCCCTGCGGGCTTCTGCCCTTGGCGGTCCTGGCCTCGTTCGAGCCGCTCCTGGCGGTCATGACCACCTCTCCACGCGCGCGTGCCTCACTCGGCGACCTCCTCGCGGATGCGCTGCGCACCCCGCAGCCGTGCCGGAGCCGCCCGGCGGTTCTCGGCGACCTCTTCCTCCGTGGGGAGTTCGGCGCCGCGGGTGAGCAGCTTGAGCCGGGGCTGGTAACGCTCGGGGACGACGGGCAGGCCCGGCGGGGCCGTGGTGGCGGCGCCCGCCGCGAAGACCTGCTTGACCAGCCGGTCCTCCAGCGAGTGGTAGGACAGGACCGCGATCCGGCCGCCCACCGCGAGCGCCTTGACCGCCGCGGGGACGGCCCGCTCCAGGACGCTCAGTTCGCCGTTGACCTCGATGCGCAGGGCCTGGAAGGTGCGCTTGGCGGGGTTGCCGCCGGTGCGCTTGGCGGCCTGCGGCAGGGAGTCGCGGATCAGCTCGACGAGCCGGGCGCTGTTGCTGAACGGCTCCTTCTCGCGCTCCCGCACGACGGCCGAGACGATGCGCTTGGCCTGCTTCTCCTCGCCGTACTGGCGCAGGATCCGCACGAGCTCGCCGGCCGGGTACGTGTTGAGGACCTCGGCGGCGCTCATCCCCGTCGTCTGGTCCATGCGCATGTCCAGCGGCGCGTCCTGGGCGTAGGCGAAGCCGCGGTCGGCCTCGTCGAGCTGCATGGAGGAGACGCCGAGGTCGAACAGGACGCCCTGGACGCGCGGGATCTCCAACCGGTCGAGGACCTCGGGCAGTTCGTCGTAGACGGCGTGCACGAGAGTGGCCCGGTCGCCGAAGCGGGCCAGGCGCTCGCCCGACAGGCGCAGCGCCTCCTTGTCGCGGTCGAGGGCGACCAGGCGGCAGGCGGGGAACGTGGCGAGCAGGGCCTCGCTGTGGCCGCCGAGCCCGAGCGTGCAGTCGACGACGACCGCTCCGGGCTCGGCAAGCGCCGGGGCCAACAGGTCCAGGCAGCGCTGGAGCATCACCGGGACATGTCGCTGACTCAAGGGGCCCTCTCAGGTCCGGCGGGGCGGTCGCACGCACTGCCGGGTCCCCGCCCGCTCGTGAAGGGGAAAGTGGTCCGTCGGCGCCGGGGAAGTGACGCCGGCCGACCCGAGCGGGAGGAGGCCGAGCCGTACGTACGCGCCGCGCACGCGGGGAGCGTCCGGCGGTGCCGGGATCTCCGTGTTGCTTCGATTTTTCGGGGTTCGGCGTCACTTTAGTCCACGGTGTCCCGCGGTCAATCAACCGGCCTGCGCGTCGCCGGGCGCGTCGCCGGATGCCGCGCACCGCGCCTTTTCACCCGTTCGGCCTGGTCGGCGCGGCCCTGTGGGGTACCTCACAACAAGCCGCCATGACGTTCTTTGTCCCGACCCACAGCGGGCTTCGCCACCCCGGGGCGATTACCGTCTCCACCATGACGACGCCTGCTTCCAGCCCCAGCCCCGACGACGCCGTTCAGGGCGCCGCCACCGTGACCGACCGTTGCATCGAGGCGAACGTGCGCTACACCGCCGCGTTCAGCGACCCCGGCCTGAGCGCGCGCCCCGCCGCCCAGGTCGCCGTCGTCACGTGCATGGACGCCCGCCTCGACCTGTACGGCGCGCTCGGCCTCCAGATCGGTGACTGCCACACCATGCGCAACGCGGGCGGCGTCGTCACCGACGACGTGATCCGCTCGCTCACCATCAGCCAGCGCGCGCTCGGCACCCGCAGCGTGCTCCTGATCCACCACAGCGGCTGCGGCATGGAGGGGCTCGGTGACGAGTTCCGCCAGGAGCTCGAACAGGAGGTCGGTCAGCGCCCGAACTGGGCCGTCGAGGGGTTCGCCGACGTCGAGCAGGACGTCCGGCAGTCCATCGAGAAGGTGCGCACCTCACCTTTCCTGCCGCACACCGATGACGTGCGCGGCTTTGTCCTCGACGTCCACACGGGCGAGCTGCGGGAGATCAAGCCCCGCTGAAACCCGACATATCGCGGCCAGTTGTCCACAGGCGAGTGACACGAACCGGTAACGCCAACAAGAATGCGGGTGTGGCACCTCGCGCGAGCTTCGGAACTTTTCGCGCGTGGTGTCCGTGTTTCGGGGAGGGCCGGTCCGCATCGCAGAGCGTCGGCCCGGGAAAGTACGGGCCGAGGAGGGCCGGGTGACGACCTATGACGATCGAGCGAGCCTCACTGATCTGACCACCACCGCGGAGCGTGTGCGCCAGTCGGTGGAGGGTGTGATCGAGGGCAAGCCGGAGGTCGTACGGCTTTCGCTGACAGTGCTGCTCGCCGAGGGACATCTGCTCATCGAGGATGTCCCCGGCGTCGGCAAGACCATGCTCGCCAAGGCGCTGGCGCGCTCCATCGACTGCTCGGTACGGCGGATCCAGTTCACGCCCGACCTGCTGCCGTCGGACATCACCGGCGTGTCGATCTGGGACCAGCAGCGCCGGGACTTCGAGTTCAAACCGGGGGCGATCTTCGCGCAGATCGTGATCGGCGACGAGATCAACCGGGCCTCGCCCAAGACGCAGTCGGCGCTCCTGGAGTCCATGGAGGAGCGCCAGGTCACCATCGACGGCAAGACCTACGAACTGCCCAGCCCCTTCATGGTGGTGGCCACGCAGAACCCGGTCGAGATGGAGGGCACCTATCCGCTGCCCGAGGCGCAGCGCGACCGGTTCATGGCCCGCGTCTCCATCGGCTATCCGAGCCCGGACGCCGAGCTGCAGATGCTCGACGTGCACGGCGGCGCCTCGCCGCTCGACGACCTCCAGCCGGTGGCGCACGCGCACGACATCGTGAAGCTGGTCGACGCGGTGCGCACGGTGCACGTCGCCGACGCGGTACGGCGCTACGCGGTCGACCTGGTCGCCGCCACGCGTACGCACCCGGATCTCAGACTCGGCGCGTCCCCGCGCGCGACGCTGCACCTGCTCCGGGCGGCCAAGGCGTCGGCGGCGCTCAGCGGCCGCGAGTACGCGCTCCCGGACGACGTGCAGGCGCTCGCCGTCGCCGTCCTGGCGCACCGTCTGCTGCCCACCGCGCAGGCGCAGTTGAACCGGCGGTCGGCCGAGCAGGTCGTCATGGACATCCTCCAGCGCACCCCGGTCCCGGCGGCCGACACGCGGATGCCCGGCTATCCCGCCCATCCCCCGATCTACGGCCAGCAGCCGCCCGGCGCCCGGGGCCTGTGATGACGGCAGGGGGGTATCCCGCGCCGGACCCCGGGGGCGGCTTCACCGGCGGGGACGGCGCGACGAACGACAAGGGCGACAAGAGCGGCCTGCGCACCGCCCTCGCCGGTCTCACCACGCGCGGCCGCTCCTTCCTCGCGGCCGGTGTGGCGGCGGCGATCTGCGCGTACGTCCTGGGCCAGAGCGATCTGCTCCGGGTCGGACTGCTGCTCGCGGCGCTGCCGCTGGTCTGCGCGGGCGTCCTGTACCGCACCCGCTACCGGGTCGCGGGCAGCCGCCGCCTCTCCCCCGCGCGCGTGCCCGCCGGTTCGGAGGCGCGCGTGCACCTGCGGATGGACAACATCTCGCGGCTGCCCACGGGCTTGCTGATGCTCCAGGACCGGGTGCCGTACGTGCTCGGGCCCCGGCCCCGCTTCGTCCTCGACCGGGTCGAGGCGGGCGGCCGCCGCGAGGTGTCCTACCGGGTCCGCTCGGACCTGCGCGGCCGCTACCCGTTGGGCCCGCTGCAACTGCGCCTCACCGACCCCTTCGGCATGTGCGAGCTGACCCGGTCCTTCTCCACGTACGACACCCTGACGGTGATCCCGCGCGTGGAGCCGCTGCCACCGGTGCGGCTCGCGGGCGAGGCCAAGGGGTACGGGGACGGGCGGCAGCGCTCGCTCGCCCTGGCCGGCGAGGACGACGTGATCCCGCGTGGCTACCGGTACGGGGACGACCTGCGCCGCGTCCACTGGCGTTCGACGGCCCGCTACGGCGAGCTGATGGTGCGCCGCGAGGAGCAGCCGCAGCGGGCCCGCTGCACGGTGCTGCTCGACACGCGCGAGGTCGCCTTCCAGGGCGCGGGCCCGGACTCGGCCTTCGAGTGGGCGGTGTCCGGCACGGCCTCCGCCCTGGTCCACATGTTGGAGCGGAGCTTCTCCGTCTGCCTCCTGACCGACACGGGCACGATGGTCCCGGGCGAGGGCTCGGACGGCTTCGCGGGCGCGGGCCAGGAGTCGGCGGACGCGGCGGGCCTGATGATGGACACGCTCGCGGTCGTCGACCACTCCGACGCGTACACGCTCTCGGCGGCCTACGACGTCCTGCGCGGCGGCAACGAGGGCCTTCTCGTCGCCTTCTTCGGCGACCTGGACGAGGAACAGGCCGCCGTGGCCGCCAAGATGCGGCAGCGCAGCGGCGCCGCCGTCGCCTTCCTCCTGGACAGCGCCTCCTGGACGCAGGGCTTCGGGACGTCCGTCTCGCAGGAGTGCGCGGAGCGGTTGCGCATGTTGCAGGAGGCGGGCTGGACCGCGGTCGTCGTGCCGCCCGGCGCGTCCGTCGCGGACATGTGGCGCCAGGCGAACCGGGAACGGACGGGGACCGTCACGGCCCCCGGCGCTACAGGGGGTTGGTCATGAGCGGCGGAGCACGTCTCTCGATCTGCGCGACACTGGCCACGTTCCTGGCCTCGTGCTCGCTGCTGCCGCTCGTCGACAGGTCCACCTGGATCATCCAGGCCGCGATCCTGCTGATCATCCAGGCCGCGGTCGGCGCGGCGGCCCGCAGGGTGCCGCTCCCGCGGCCGCTGACGGTCGCCGCCCAGGCGCTGGTCTCCCTGCTGCTGCTCACGCTCGTCTTCGCGCACGAACAGGCGCTCGGCGCGGTGATCCCGGGCCCCGAGGCGTTCCGGCACTTCGGTCTGGTCCTGCAGTCCGGCGGCGACGACATAGGCCAGTACATGATCCCGGCGCCGCTGACCGACGGCATCCGCCTGATGCTGGTGGGCGGCGCGCTGGTGATCGGGCTCCTCGTGGACATGCTCGCGGTGACGTTCCGCGGCGCGGCCCCGGCCGGTCTGCCGCTGCTCGCGCTGTACTCGGTCGCCGCCGGGCTCTCCGACGGCGGGACCGACTGGTTCTGGTTCCTGCTCGCGGCGGGCGGCTACCTCGTGCTGCTGCTCGCGGAGAGCCGCGACCGGCTCTCGCAGTGGGGCCGCGTCTTCGGTGGCACCGGGCGCGCGCCCGGCGGGGTGGCGCCGGGCCGCGACGGCGGGGGCGCCGCGGTCGCCCCGGTCCGCACCGGCCGCCGCATCGGCGTCCTCGCCCTCGGCATCGCCCTGGTCGTGCCGCTGGCCCTGCCCGCGCTCGACGGCGGCCTCCTCGGCCCGTCCGGCACCGGGGTGGGCAAGGGGTCGGGGGGCGGCGGCACCATCTCCGCGGTCAATCCGCTGGTCTCGCTGCAGAACAGCCTGAACCAGCCGGAGGACCGGACGGTGATGACGTACCGGACCAACGCCGAGCAGACGTCCGACATGTACCTGCGGATCGTCTCGCTCGACGAGTTCGACGGCACCACCTGGCGCCCCTCGGTCCGCAGCATCACCGATGTGCCGTCCCCGCTGCCGAACCCGCCGGGGCTCGGCGCGGACATCGGCAGGACCGAGATCACCACCCGGATCTCGGCGGCCGACTGGTACCAGCAGGACTGGCTGCCGATGCCGTACCCGGCGACGCAGGTGTCGATCGACGGGCGCTGGCGCTTCGAGCAGGTCGGCCGCACCCTGGTGGGCGACCACGGGCAGACCACGCGCGGGAAGTCGTACACCGTCAAGAGCATGATCGTGCAGCCGACGGCGGCGCAGCTGGCGAACGCGGGGGCGCCGCCGAACGAGCTGGCGCGCGAGTTCACCAAGGTCCCCGGCTCGCTGCCGGACGTGGTGCACCGGACCGCGCTGCGGGTCACGGCGGGCGCGTCCGACAACTACGAGCGCGCGGTCAAGCTGCAGGACTGGTTCGCGGTGAACGGCGGGTTCACCTACAACACGGAGGTGCAGGCGGGCAGCGGTTCCAGCGCCATAGCGCGGTTCCTGAAGCAGAAGGAGGGCTTCTGCGTCCACTTCTCCTTCTCGATGGCGGCCATGGCGAGGACGCTCGGCATCCCCGCGCGCGTGGCGGTCGGGTTCACCCCCGGCTCGTCGGCCGGGGACGGCAGCTACTCGGTGGGGCTGCGGGACGCGCACGCCTGGCCGGAGCTGTACTTCGAGGGCGTGGGCTGGACCCGCTTCGAGCCGACGCCGAACCGCGGCACGGTTCCGCAGTACACGCAGGACGACACCCCGGCCGGCGGCCCCAGCGACCCGGCGGCGCCCACCGAGTCGGCCTCCACGGCGCCCTCGGCATCGCAGCCGTCGTCGTCGCAGAGCTGCTCGGCGGCCCAGCTCAAGGACGGCTCCTGCGGCAATACGGCCCAGGCGGTCGTGGGCGGTCCCACGGACGGGGGCCCGCCCTACGCCACGATCATCCTGGTGACCCTGGCCGTCCTGCTGGCCCTTCTGCTGCCGCTGCTGCCGATGCTGTGGCGCAAACGGGTCAGGGCGCGCAGGCTCGGATCGTTCGGGCGCACGGACGCCGACGCCGGTCCGCGCACCCTCGCGGCCTGGCGCGAGGTGACGGACACGGCGTGGGACCACGGCATCGCGCCGGACGATTCACTGACCCCGCGCGGCGCCGCCGCGCGCGTCATCGGGGCCGGGCAGCTCGACCCGCCCGCCGCCGAGGCGGTCCAGCGGGTGGCGTCCGCCGTGGAGCAGGTGCTGTACGCGCCGCGGCCCGCCCCCGCGTTCGGTCTCGGCGAGGACGTGCGGCATGTGTGCGCGGCTCTGCACGCGAAGGCGAGCCGCCCGGCGCGGCTGCGGGCGACGCTCGCGCCGCGCTCGGCCGTCCGGGTGATCTGGGCGCTGGCCGAGCGCTGGGACGCCTTCTCGGCGGGCCTGCGGACCCGCTTCTCCCGGCCGTCGGGCCAAGAAGGCTGACGCGATTGCGCGGAAAGGGTGACCGCCTCGGGCGGTCACCCTTTCCGAACGTCAACGATGCGTGGCCCGCACGGTGGAGCCGCTCAGCGACCGCCGCCCTGCTCGTCGCGACGACGCTGCCAGCGCTGCTCGATCCGGTCCATCATCGAGCGCTTGGGTTTGGACTGGCGCCGGGCGGCCGGTGCGCCTGGCACCGCCCCCGCCGGCTGTTCGCCCGGCTTGGGGGCTTTGCGCCACCCAGTGACGGCGAGCACCGCACACCCCAGCATGACGAGGAACCCCACCACACTGATCCAGATCTGCTGCGCGACCATTCCAGCCATGAGGAGCGCGATACCCACCAGGAAGCCCGCGACTGCCTGGTAGACCCGACGTCGGGTGTACGTACGCAGCCCGCTTCCCTCAAGCGCTGTCGCGAACTTGGGATCTTCGGCGTACAGCGCTCGCTCCATTTGCTCGAGCATTCGCTGCTCGTGCTCCGAGAGCGGCACGGAGTCCTCCTCATCGTGCAGTCGCCGGGGCGACCGGGGGTCCCCTTCAGGATAGGCAGGGAATCGCCCCCGTGAAACCCGCCCCTCTACGCCAACTTCACCATTCCGGACCGCGCCACGCCGCTCCGGCTCACTGAGCGTCATTCCCCAGCGGCCGGCCCGTCATGCCGGACGGTCTACCCCGATCATACGGCGACACGCGCCCGATCGGGGGGCCTGTGGCGTACTCCATCTGCCGCTGCGTCGCTGATCAGCGGCGGCCGTCCGGAGTCGCTCAGGCCTCTTGCGCCGCTCGCTTCGCACCGAGCACATGCAACTGCGTGGCCACGGCGTGGAAGGCGGGGAGTTCGGCGGCGGCCGCCTCCAGCTTCACGAGCTCCTGGAAGGCGCCGGGTTCGGTGTCCACGAGGACCCCGGGGACGAGGTCGGCGAAGACCCGTACGCCGTGCACCGCGCCGACGTCCACGCCCGCGTCGCCGACGAGTCCGGAGAGCTGGTCGGCGGTGAAGCGCCGGGGCACCGGGTCGCCCTCGCCCCAGCGGCCCGCGGGGTCGCCGAGCGCCTGCCGGGCCTCCTTGAAGTGCCCGGCGAGGGCCCGCGCGAGGACGGCGCCCCCGAGGCCCGCGGCGAGGAGGCTGAGGACGCCGCCGGAGCGCAGCGCGCCCACCGCGTTGCGCACACCCTCAGCGGGCTCCTCGACGTACTCCAGGACGCCGTGGCACAGGACCGCGTCGTAGGCGTCGCGCTCGACGACGTCGAACAGGCCCGAGATGTCGCCCTGGACGCCGCGCACCCGGTCGGCCACGCCGGCCTCGGCGGCGCGGCGCTCCAGCGCGAACAGCGCGTTCGGGCTGGGGTCGACGACGGTGACGTGGTGACCGAGGCGGGCGACGGGCACCGCGAAGTTGCCGCTGCCGCCCCCGGTGTCGAGGACCTTCAGCTCGGGCTGGCCGCCGGTCTTGGCGCGGTCGTCGAGGGCGTCCTTGAGTACCTCCCAGACCACGGCGGTGCGCAGCGAGGCGCGGGAGCGTGAGGGGTCGGTGTGCGGCGTCGCCGTTCGAGGATGAGAGACGGGGTGGCGCGACGGGTCCGACACGGCAGCTGACTCCTCGTCGTGAACAGGTTGGGGCGCCTCCAGCCTAATGGGCCGGGACCGGCCGCCCTGCCATCCCCGCACACCGGCGCCCGCGCTGGTCACCCCGCGTCGGGCACCTCCCTGCCGAGGCCGCGTGCGGCGTCCTCGTGGCGCGGCTGGGGCAGGACCGGCTGCAGGACGAGCATCCGCTCGACCAGGCGCAGGAACATCGCCACGTCGCGCAGGAGGTCGTCGGCGTCGCGGGCGCTCGCCGCGCCGCGTATGCCCGCTTCGGCACGGGCGCGGCGGTCGGCGCCCGAGGCGAACAGGGCGCCCCAGTCGGCCAGCTCGGGGGCTATCTCGGGGAGCACTTCCCAGGCGCTCCTGATCCTGGCGCGGCGCTTGGGCGTCTCCTCGGGGCGGCCCCGCGCGGCGAGTACGGCGGCGGCAGTGCGCAGGGCGGCGAGGTGGGCCGTCGCGTACCGCTCGTTCGGCGGTTCGAGGACGGCCGCCTCCTCCAGGCCGGCGCGCGCCTGGGAGAGCAGGTCGAGGGCCGCGGGCGGGGCGCCCGCGCGGCGCAGCACGGGGTGGACGTCGCTCGCCGGTCCCGTCAGTGAGGGGGCAGGGCCGGTGGTGGCGCGGCGGCGTGCGGCGGCTGCGGGGTACCTGGCCATGACGAACCTCCTGTCGTCTGGGTGACGGCGCTGTGGCCGTATGTACCCATCGTGGGACGTACCACTGACAATCGGCTCTGACCTGGCCTTTTGCTGGGAGCAAGGGGGCGAGGTAGTTTTTGCACTGACCGGTCAGTGCAAAAAGTTGGAGGGGGTCCACGACCATGGACGGTCCAAGCGGTCCGGAGAACCCGGAGAGTCCGGAGAGTCCGGAGAACCCGGAGAGTCCGGAGAAGCCCGAGGGGCCTGACGGTCCCGGGAGCCCGGAGGATGCGGAGGGCGGTGCCGCCGTCTCCGCCGTGGAGTTCGGGGTGAAGGGGCCGCGCGGCTGGGCCTTCCGCGGCGTCGACATCGACGCGGCGCCCGGCTCACTCGTCGCGGTCGAGGGCCCGTCCGGCAGCGGCCGCACCAGTCTGCTGCTCGCGCTGACGGGACGGATGCGCTCCGCCGACGGCACCGCGACCGTGGCCGGTCACCGGCTGCCGAAGCAGATGGCCGCCGTGCGACGCGTGAGCGCGCTCGCGCACGTGCCCGGGGTCACCGATCTGGACCCGGCGCTCACCGTCGCCGAGCACATCCGGGAACGGGCGCTGCTCCAGCGCCGCTTCGACGGCTCCCTGCGCGGGCTGCTGCGCTCCCCCGCCGCGCGCAAGGCCGAGGCCCGGCAGCGGACCGACGCCGCGCTGGCCGCCGCCGGGCTCGACCTCGACGCCCTGCCCAAGGGGCCCCGTACGGCCGTCCGCGACCTGGAGCGCGTCGAGGCGCTGCGGCTCTCGCTCGGGCTCGCCCTCGTGGGCCGGCCGCGCCTGATCGCCGTGGACGACACCGACCTGAAGCTCGCCGACGCGGAACAGGACGAGATCTGGGCCCAGTTGCGGGCCGTCGCGGCGGCGGGCACCACCGTCGTCGCCGTGTGCAGCCAGGCGCCGGACACCGCGGACGTCGTCGTGTCGACCGCGCCCGAACGCCCCGCCGCCGTACCGACCACCCCCACCGACAAGGAGACGGCCGATGCGCTCGCCGAAGCTGGCCGCGCTTGAGCTCAGGCGCTTCGGCAGGGGCAAGCTGCCGCGCGCCGCGCTCGCCGCACTACTGCTCCTCCCGCTGCTCTACGGCGCGCTGTACCTGTGGTCCTTCTGGGACCCGTACGGGCGCCTGGACAAGATCCCCGTGGCGCTCGTCAACGCCGACAAGGGCGCCTCCGCCGAGGGCAAGAAGGTCAGCGCGGGCGACGACATCACCGAGGGGCTGCACGACAGCGACACCTTCCAGTGGCACGAGGTCGGCGCGGAGGAGGCCGAGCGGGGCGTCGAGGACGGCAGGTACTACCTGTCGCTGACCTTGCCGGAGGACCTCAGCAAGCGGATCGCGTCCAGCTCCGGGGACACCCCCGAGACCGGCGCCCTCCAGGTGCGGACGAACGACGCGAACAACTACATCGTCGGGCAGATCTCCCGGACGGTGTTCTCCGAGGTCCGCTCCGCCGCGTCCACGAACGCCTCGCGGTCCTTCCTCGACAAGATCTTCGTCTCCTTCTCGGACATCCATGACGAGACGCAGAAGGCCGCCAAGGGCGCGGACGACCTCGAGACCGGCATCGGCAAGGCCAAGAAGGGCTCCAAGGACCTGGCCGACGGCCTGAAGGACGCCAAGAAGGGCAGCGGCGACCTGGCGACAGGGCTGACCAAGCTCGACAAGGGCGCGGCCGACCTGGAGACGGGTTCGCGGCAGGTCTCCGACGGCACGCAGCAGCTCGCGGACAAGGCCAACGGCGCGGCCGACCAGGTCCTGCCCTTCCTGAAGGGCAACAAGAAGCAGATCGCCGACACGGCCAGGCTCGTCGCCGACTCGGCGCGGGGCGTCCGGACCAACCTCGACGACCTGGTGAAGATCGCGCCCGTCGCCCGCCAGGGCGCCCACACGGGCTCCGACCTCCTGGCCGGCGTCTACGAGCGGCGCTGCGAGAAGGCGCCGGTCGCCGACCCGGCCTGCCCGGACCTGAAGAAGGCCATGACGGCCGCCGCCGACGTCGCCACGGTCTCCGACGACCTGGACACGCTCATCAAGGACGAGCACGGCGATCTGAAGCTCATGGACAGCCACCTCAGGACGCTCCAGACGCAGTCCGAGGAGCTGGCGCGGCGCGCCCCCACGCTCGACAAGGACGTGGAGGACGCGGTCGCCCAGATCAACAAGCTCAACAAGGGCGCGGGCCAGGTCGCCACGGGCGCCCAGAAGCTGCACACAGGACTCGGCACGGCGAAGACCGGCGCCACGAAGCTCGACACCGGTGTGGGCACGCTGAAGACCGGGGCCAACGACCTGAACGGCGGCATGTTCAAGCTGGCCGACGGCTCGGGCAAGCTCGCGGGCGGCCTGCACGACGGCGTCCAGAAGATCCCCGACTACGACAAGAAGGACCGCGACCAGCGCACCGGCGTCATGGCCGACCCGGTCCAGCTCGCCTCGCACGCGCTGCACAAGGCGCCCAATTACGGGACCGGCTTCGCCCCGTACTTCATCCCGCTGTCCCTGTGGGTGGGCGCCATGGTCGCCTACATGCTGATCGCGCCCCTGAACCGGCGTGCGCTCGCCCTGGGCGCCTCGTCCTGGCGCGTGACGCTCTCGGGCTGGCTGCCGGTGGCCGCGCTCGGCCTGCTCCAGGTGGCGGCCCTGATGTCCGTACTGCACTGGGCGCTCGGCCTGGAGATGCTGCACGCGGCCGGGACGGTCGGCTTCCTGTGCCTGGTCACGGCGTGCTTCGCCGCGATCGTGCAGTGGCTGAACGCCCGGTTCGGCCCGGCGGGCCGCATCCTCGTCCTCGCCCTGCTGATGCTGCAGCTGACCTCGGCGGGCGGCACCTACCCGGTGCAGACGAGCCCCGGCTTCTTCAACGCGATCCACCCCTACCTGCCGATGAGCTACATCGTCGAGGCCCTGCGGCGGCTGATCTCCGGCGGCGGGCTCGGTCCCGTATGGCAGGCGTGCGCGGTCCTGGCGGCGTTCACCTTGGGCGCCTTGGCGCTCACCGCCCTGACGGCCAGGCGCCGGCAGGTGTGGACGCTCGACCGGCTGCACCCGGAGCTGAGCCTGTGAGCGCCCCCACACGGCGGCCTGTGAGAATCGGGTCCATGGAAAGCAGCACACGGCGCCAGGCCACCCGGCAGAAGCTCTACGAGGCCGCTGTCACGCTCATCGCGGAGCAGGGTTTCTCCGCCACGACGGTCGACGAGATCGCCGAGCGCGCCGGGGTCGCCAAGGGCACCGTCTACTACAACTTCGCCAGCAAGTCGGTCCTCTTCGAGGAGCTGCTGCGGCACGGCGTCGGTCTGCTCACCGCCTCCTTGCGCGACGCGGCGGGCAGGACGGACGAAGGGGGCGGCAGCAAGGTCGACGCCCTGGACGCGATGATCCGCGCGGGTCTCGTCTTCATCGACGAGTACCCCGCCTTCACCCAGCTCTACGTCGCCGAGCTGTGGCGCACCAACCGCGCCTGGCAGTCCACGCTCGCGGTGGTCCGCCAGGAGGCGGTGGCGGTGGTCGAGGGCGTGCTGCGCGACGCCGTGGCGAGCGGTGAGCTGAGCGACGAGATCGACGTCCCGCTGACGGCGGCGGCCCTGGTCGGCATGGTCCTGGTGGCGGCGCTCGACTGGCAGGCGTTCCAGCCCGAGCGCTCCCTGGACGACGTGCACGCCGCGCTGTCGCTGCTGCTGCAAGGACGGGTGGGCGGCGGCCAGCCGCTGCGGGGCCGCGCCTGACAGGCCAGGTGCAAGGGCGGAAAGACGGAGCGCCGGTCCGGCAGGGCCTGTGGTCGTTCAGGCCTCACCGGACCGGCGCATCCCCCGTTGTCCCCCGTGCTTCCCCCGTGTTTCCCGCGTTCCCCCGTCGGTCCCCCGTACGGTCTCCCCCGGGTCCCCCGTGCCTCGCTCTCACCCTTGCGGGCGAGAGGAGCGGCCAAGGGCGCCGCGTCCGTTCCGCCGCCCCGTGTCGGCGGTACGGGGCCGCGCCCCTCTCCGTGCCCACCACTCTTCCGTCCGCGCAGGTCATGGCCCATCCGTGCGGCTACTCATCTCCCTCCCTGAGTACGCATACTCAGCCGTGCGCGCTCAACCTCAGGGACAGACAGTCCACGGCTGGTTACGATCTTCCGCGTGTCCGTACTCCCCCTGGTGTTCACCAGCGGCTGGGCGAGCGGCATCAACGCGTACGCGGTGGTCCTGCTGCTCGGCATCTTCGGCGCGACCGGCCTGACCGACGAGGTCCCCGAGTCGCTGCAGCGTCCGGACGTCCTGATCGCGGCCGGCGTGCTCTTCCTGTGCGAGGCCGTCGCCGACAAGATCCCGTACGTGGACTCGGCCTGGGACACCGTGCACACGGTGATCAGGCCGGTGTCGGGCGCGGTCGTCGGGGCGCTGCTCGCCGGGCAGAGCGGGTCGCTGTCCGACCTGGCGGCGGGCGCGATCGGCGGCTCCACGGCGCTGGCCAGCCACGCGGTGAAGGCCGGGACGCGGATGGCGGTCAACACCTCGCCCGAACCGGCGTCGAACTTCGTGCTCAGCCTTGCCGAGGACCTCGGGGTCGGCGGCATCGTGACGTTCGCGATGTTCCACCCCGAGGCGGCCGCGATCATCGCCGCGGTGCTGCTCGTCCTCGGCCTCCTGACGCTGTTCCTGCTGGTTCGGCGCATCCGCCGGTTCCTGCGCAGGCGCGCCCAGCGGCAGGCGGACAAGCGCCTCGCGCGTGAGGCGCCGCCGCCGTGACCTGCGGGCCGCCATGTCAGTGGCGGCCGATAAAGTCCCTGGCATGGCACGAATCGCGGTGATCGGCGCAGGTCTGGGCGCCATGGCGGCCGCCGCTCGGCTGGCCGTCGCGGGCCACCGACCGGTGGTCCTGGAGCGCGCGGCGACGTACGGGGGCGCCGTCGGCCGCCTGGAGCGCGACGGCTTCGTCTTCGACACGGGCCCCGGGCTGCTCCCCCTGCCCGCCGTCTACCGCGACCTGTTCGTCAAGACGGGCAGAAAGCCGCTGGAGGAGCTGGTCGGCCTCACCCAGGTCGAGCCGGCGGTGCGGCACGTCTTCGCGGACGGCACGGCGGCGGACCTGCCGAACGCGCGGCGTGCGGGCGTCGCCGAGGCGCTGGACGCGGTGGTCGGCGCGGGCGCGGGCGCGCGCTGGTCGGCGTTCATGGACCGGGCGCGCGAGGCCTGGGACCGCTCCCGCCGCCCGCTCCTCGAAGAGCCGCTGTGGCCCAACTGGCAGGTGCTCGCCGACCGCGAACCGTACCCGGCGGTGACGGCGCGGCGACTGCTCCGCAAGGACCGCACGGCGACGACGCTCGGCGAGATCGGCACCTTCGAGCTCGGCGGGGACCCGCGCCTGGTGGCGCTCCTGGAGCAGTACGCGCTCGCGTACGGCCTCGACCCCCGTACGGCACCGGCGAGCGCGGCCGTGCTGCCGTACATGGAGCAGACCTTCGGGACGTGGGCGGTGACCGGAGGCATGCGGGCGCTCGCGGACGCGGTGTACGCGCGCTGCCTGGAGCGCCGGGTCGAGTTCGTCTTCGGCGCGGACGTCACCCGGATCGTCGTCAAGGACGGCCGCGCGGCCGGTGTCGAGCTTGCCGGGGGCGCCGTCGAGGACGCCGACTTCGTGGTGGCGGGCGTCGCACCGGGCGTGCTGGACGCGCTGGTGCCGGACCGGGCGCTGCGGGCCGGGGTCCCGGCGCGTCCCGAGGCGGGCGTGCCCAGCCGGCTCACGGTCCATCTGGCGCTGCGCGGGGCGCGGCCCGAGGGCACCCCGCACCGCACGGTCGTGCACGGCGCGGACCGGGGCGCCGAGCTGGCGTGGCTGTTCGAGGACGGCCCGCGGCCCGTGCGGCCGACGGTGACGGTGCTGCGCCCCGGCGAGCCGTCCCAGGTCCCGGACGCCGCACACGAGGCGGCCACCGTCACCGTGACCGTGCCGCCCCACGCGCGCGTGGACGAGACCGACGTGGACGCGGTCCTCGCGGCCGCCGGGCGGGCCGTGCCCGGACTGCGCGACCGGCTCCTGTGGCACGAGGTCCGTACGCCCCGCGACATCGCCGAGGAGACCGGGGCGGTGGGCGGGGCGGTCCCAGCGCCTGCCCTGGCCGCCGCACAGGGCAGGCTGTTGCATCCCTCGAACACGACGGAGCTGCCGGGCCTGTTCGCGGTGGGCGGCTGGTCGCACCCCGGCGGCGGGCTGCCGCACGCGGGCATGTCCGGGGCGCTCGTGGCCGGTCTGATCGTGGAGGGCCCGGAGTTCCGCGGCTCGCAGTGAGCCGCGGCGTGCCAGGACGCCGGGCCGAGCGGTCCTGCCGCTCCGCCCGGGGGGGGCGGGTCAGTACCGGTACTGCTGCTCGTCGTACCCGTTGTCGTACCCGGCGTTCGGGTCGTGCTGCGGGTACCCGGGGTAGGTCTGCTCGGGCGGCAGTTCGCCGCCGTAGTTCTGCTGCTGGCCCTCGGTGTTGCGCTGCTGCGGCACCCAGACGCCGCCCGGAGGGGTGTCCGTGCCGTAGCCCACCGCGTACGGGTCGCCGTACTGCTGCTGCCCCGTGCCGTACGCGTCGCCGTACTGGGTCTGCGCCGGGTAGGACTGGCCGCCGATGTACGGGTCCGAGTAGGGCGCGGCGTAACCCTGCTGCCCGGTGTCGTAGCCGTAGCCCTGCTGGTCGTAGCCGTAGGACGCGGTGTCGTACCCGTAGCTCTGCTGCTCGTGACCTTGCTGGCCCTGCTGGCCGTGCGCGGTCTGGGCGTAGGCGGTGTCGCTGTAGACGCCGTACTGGCCGGTGTCGTCGGGCATCGGCTCGGTGGTGGCGTAGACCGCGGTGGACTCGGCCGGGCTCTCGGGGGGCTGCGGGTAGTCCTGGGCGGACGCCTGCTCACCCTGCCCGTACTCCAGGTCCGAGACCTCCAGCTGGGGTTCCTGGCGGACCGGCTCCTTGCGGCGGCGTTTGCTCCCGCCTTCCTCGGCACCCGGCTTGTTCTTCAGCGCCCAGCCGGACGCGAAGCCGCTGCGGAACGACAGCGTCACGTACGTCTGGCCGACCGCGAAGGCGATGGCGCCGGCCGCGATGACGAGCACCGACGGCAGCAGGACACCGAGGACGACCCCGAGGAAGCCGCCGAAGGCCAGCAGGCGCCAGCGGAGCCGTGCCTTGTACTGCAGCAGCACCTCACCGAGGAGCCAGAGTGCCACCAGTCCGAACGCGATGTAGAGGACCGCCCAGCCCATGTACGCCCCTCTCGTACGGCCGTGACCCCGCGCGGGTACGGCCCATCAGGCCCGCTGTTCGTGCAGGCCCAGATTTTCGTAGATCTCCAGCGTCGCCGTGGAGTTGTTGAGCGTAATGAAGTGCAGACCCGGGACACCCTCGTCAAGCAGCTTCGCGCAGAACTCCGTCGCGAACTCGATGCCAATGGAGCGTACAGCGGCCGGATCGTCTTTGGCTGTGAGGATGCGCTCTTTCAGCGCCGGCGGGAAGTCGGCGTTGCTCAGCTTCGGCAGCCGCTCGAGCATGCGCACGCTCGTGACCGGCATGCATTCGGGGATGATCGGCGTCTCGCAGCCCGCCGCGGCGACCCGGTCGCGCAGCCGCAGGTACTCCTCCGGGTAGAAGAACATCTGCGTGATCGCGTAGTCGGCGCCCGCCCGGCACTTGTCGACGAAGTGCCGCACGTCGGTGTCCCACTCCGCGGAGCGCGGATGCATGGCCGGGAACGCGGCGACGCCGACGCAGAAGTCCCCCGACTCCTTGATCAGCTCGACGAGCTCGGCCGCGTACGTCAGCCCCTCGGGGTGGGAGATCCAGTCGCCCATCGGGTCACCGGGCGGGTCTCCGCGCACGGCGAGCATGTTCCGGATCCCGGCGTCGGCGTACTGCCCGATGATGTTGCGCAGTTCGGCGACCGAGTGCTCGACGGCGGTGATGTGGGCGACCGGCGTCAGCGTCGTGTCGGCGACGATCTGCTCGGTCTCCTTTACCGTGCCCGCGCGCGTGGAGCCGCCCGCGCCGTAGGTCACGGAGACGAAGTCGGGCGACACGGCCTCGACCCTGCGCAGGGCGTTCCACAGGTTGCGCTCGCCCTTCGCGGTTTTCGGGGCGGAGAATTCGAACGAGTACGTCGTCTTCCCGGCCGCGAGCATGTCGCGCACGGTGCGGGCTCGATCAGTCCTGGTGGAAGCGGTGCCAAAGGCCATACGGGCAGGTTACTGAGGGATGCTGGTTGCCCATAATCCCCGTCCAGCTTCCGGACAGACCCCGACGGCGCCGCCGCCGAGGGGGGTGGCGGTTCAGATCGAACGCAGGCGCTTGGCGAACTCGGCCGCGGCGGCCCCGGGGTCGTCGGCCTCGGTGAGGGCGCGGACGACGACGACGCGACGGGCCCCGGCCTCCAGGACCTGATCCAGGTTCCCCAGGTCGATGCCGCCGATGGCGAACCAGGGGCGGTCGGTCCCGAGGGCGGCGGTGTGCCGCACGAGGTCCAGGCCGGGCGCGTGGCGGCCCGGCTTCGTCGGTGTCGGCCAGCACGGACCGGTGCAGAAGTAGTCCACGCCTTCCTGGAAGGCGGCCGCGTCGGCCTCCGCGTCGGCGTGCGTGGAGCGGCCTATGAGGACGTCGTCGCCCAGGAGGGCGCGGGCCGCGGGGACGGGCAGGTCGCCCTGGCCGAGGTGGAGCACGTCCGAGCCGCTCGCGTGCGCGACGTCCGCCCGGTCGTTGACCGCGAAGAGCTTGCCGTGGCGGCGGGCCGCGTCGGCGAACACGGCGAGGTGCTCCAGCTCCTCACCGGCCTCCATGCCCTTGTCCCGCAGCTGCACGATGTCCACGCCGCCCGCGAGCACGGCGTCGAGGAACTCCGGCAGGTCGCCCTGGCGCTTGCGGGCGTCGGTGCACAGGTAGAGCCGGGCATCGGCGAGCAGGGCGCGCTGCGGGTCGGCCATGGGACATCCCCCGTTGATGGTCGTGGTGTGCGTGCCACGCGCGCGTGGCACGCACACCGGACGGTTGTCAGGTCAGACGGCGAGCGCCTGGGCGCGGCGCTTCACCTCCGTGCCGCGATTCTCGCTCAGGGCCTGCGCGGGCGTGCCCGGCAGGGTCGGGTCGGGGGTGAAGAGCCACTCCAGCATCTCTTCGTCGCTGAAGCCGTCGTCCCGCAGGAGCGTCAGGGTGCCGGTGAGGCCCTTGACGATCTTGTCGCCGTCGATGAAGGCGGCGGGCACGTGCAGCGCCCGGTTCTCACCGCGGCGTACAGCGATCACCTGGCCCTCCTTCACCAGCTGGCGCACGCGCGTCACCTCGACGCCGAGCCGCTCGGCGATGTCGGGAAGGGTGAGCCAGTCGGGGACGAGAGCATCGGTCTTTGCGTCAATCTCGGTCACAGGACAAGCGTGCCATCTAGGACTGACAGTCGGAAAGCCGGACCGGGCTGACCAGGTGTTTTTACGGCCGCGGCGGCGCCTCAGGCCGCGGCGGACTTCAGCGGCCGGGCGGGATCGGCCAGCAGCTCCGGGTCGAGCACGGTGCCCGCCTCGATGAGTTTGCGCCCCTGGGCGAGGTCGCGGGGCTTGCCGACGGCCAGGACGGCCACCAGGGCCCCCTCGCGCAGCCAGCACACGGACCAGGCCGCACCGGCCGGGTCCCCGCGCCACACGGTCGTGTCGGCGGCACGGTGGTGCCCCGCGTACTGCACGAACCGCCCGAACTGCTCGGACCAGAAGTAGGGCACGGGGTCGTACACGGCCGGTGTCTCGCCGATGATGTTCGCCGCGACGGTCCGGGGCCCCTGCAAGGCGTTGTCCCAGTGGTGGACGAGCAGGCGCTCGCCGTAGCGCGCCGAGGGGAAGGAGGAGCAGTCCCCGACGGCGTAGACATCGGGCACGGAGGTCCGCAGCCCGGCGTCGGCGACGACCTCCCGGTGCTCGCCCAGGTCGATCCCGGAACCGGCCAGCCAGCCGGTGGCGGGCCGGGCCCCGATGCCGATGACGACGGCTCCGGCGGGCAGCCGCGTCCCGTCGTCCAGGGCCACGAACCCGGGCTCGATGTGCTCCACGCGCGCGTGGGTGCGCAGGTGGGCCCCGGCGTCGGCGTACCAGGCCGACATGGGCGCGGCGATCTCGGCGGGCAGCGCCCCGGCCAGCGGCCGCCCGGCGGCCTCCACGACGGTGACGCGGCAGCCGGCCTCGCGGGCCGCGGTGGCGAACTCGGCGCCGATCCACCCGGCGCCCACGACCACCACGTCGCGCTGCTCGGCGAGGACGGGCCGCAGCCGCTCGGCGTCGTCGAGGGTGCGCAGCAGATGCACGCCGGGGACGGCGTCGGCGCCGGGCAGCCGGACGGGTTCGGCACCGGTGGCGACGACCAGGACGTCGTAGGAGACGGGCCCGCCGGCGGTGTCGAGCTCATGATCGGCGGGCCGCACACCGGTGACCTCGCGCCCCAGCTCGACGGTGACGCCCAGGGCGGCGAAGTCCACGTCGAAGGCGGACCCGTCGGCCTTGCCGAGCAGGACGGCCTTGGAGAGCGGCGGCCGGTCGTAGGGCGGATGGGGTTCGGCGCCGATCAGCGTGACGTCGCCCGCGAAGCCCTGTTCGCGCAGGGCCACGGCGGTCTGCACGCCGGCCATCCCCGCGCCGACGATGACGACGTGCCGTCGCCCCTGAGATGTCCCGTTGCCGCTCGGTTGCTCGCTCACCGGATCACCTTAGGCATCTGATCTTGCGTCGGTCAGCGGTGCGGGCCACTCCCGCGCCGTGACGTCCTGCACACGTGTCACTGGTTTAGAGATCAAGCCGCCGTCCGCACCTGCGCCCGTACTTACTGCGGCTCGCGCCCAAGAGTTAGAGTGACCGACGTAGAGCACTCGCGGGAGCCCGTACGCAGCGGGCTGAGAGGGAGGCTGGAGCGGCCTCCGACCGTACGAACCTGATCCGGGTCATGCCGGCGAAGGGAGGGGCTGGACGCCCATGTCGCGTATTCCCACCGAAGCCACCGACGTACTGGTCGTCGGGGGCGGCATCATCGGTCTCGTCACGGCGTGGCGGACCGCGCAGCGCGGCCTGTCGGTCGCGGTCGTGGACCCCGGACCGGGCGGCGGGGCCGCCCAGGTCGCGGCCGGAATGCTGGCCGCGGTCACCGAACTGCACTACGGCGAGCAGACGCTGCTCGCTCTGAACGTCGAGTCGGCGCGCCGCTATCCGCGGTTCGCGGCGGAGCTGTCCGAGGCGAGCGGCCAGGACCTCGGCTACCGCGCGTGCGGCACGCTCGCGGTCGCCCTGGACGCGGACGACCGGGCGCACCTGCGCGAACTGCACGCGTTCCAGCGGAAGTCGGGCCTGGAGTCCGTATGGCTGTCGGGCCGCGAGTGCCGCCGCCTGGAGCCGATGCTCGCACCGGGCGTGCGCGGGGGCCTGCGGGTCGACGGCGACCACCAGATCGACCCGAGAAGACTCGCGAGCGCCCTTGTGACGGCCTGCGAACGCGCGGGGGTGACCTTCCACCGCCAGAGGGCCGAACGCCTCTCAGTGATCCAGGACAGAGCGCAGGGCGTGACCCTGACCGACGGCACCGCCCTGACAGCCGGTCAGACGGTCCTGGCGACGGGCAGCCACAGCGCCTCGCTCCCCGGCGTCCCGGACGAGGTGCGCCCACCGGTCCGCCCGGTGAAGGGCCAGGTCCTGCGCCTGACGGTGCCGCCGCGGTACGCGCCGTTCCTCAGCCGCACGATCCGCGCGGTGGTCCGCGGCAGCCACCTGTACCTGGTGCCGAGGGTCAACGGCGAACTCGTCGTGGGCGCCACCAGCGAG
This sequence comes from Streptomyces sp. SGAir0957, assembly GCF_043523415.1. NCBI lineage: Bacteria > Bacillati > Actinomycetota > Actinomycetes > Kitasatosporales > Streptomycetaceae > Streptomyces > Streptomyces sp. SGAir0957. The sequence continues at coordinate 6,101,922 of NZ_CP027293.1, read as the reverse complement.
GAGCTCGGCTGGGACACGACGGTCACGGCGGGCGGCGTCTACGAACTCCTGCGCGACGCCCACGAACTGGTCCCCGGCATCACGGAACTCCCGCTGACGGAGACCTGCGCGGGCCTGCGCCCGGGCTCCCCGGACAACGCCCCGCTCCTCGGCCCGACGGCCCTGCCCGGCCTCCTCCTGGCGACGGGCCACTACCGCAACGGAGTGCTGCTGACCCCGGTCACGGGCGACGCGATGGCCCACGCCCTGACGACGGGTGAACTCCCGCCGGAAGCGGCCCCCTTCGCCCCGGACCGTTTCCCGGCGGCGCCCGCCCCCGCCCTGGCCACCTCGGAGCAGCCCGCATGAACGTGACCCTGAACGGCGAGCCACGAGCGGTGACGGCCGGAACCACCCTCGCCACGCTCGTGACCACGCTCACGACCGCCCACTCCGGCGTGGCGGCCGCCCTGAACGAGACGGTCGTCCCGCGCACCCGCTGGCAGGCGACAGAACTGAACGAAGGCGACCGCGTGGAGGTCCTCACCGCGGTGCAAGGAGGCTGACATGGCGGACGACGCTTTCATCCTGGGAGACACGACCTACTCCTCCCGCCTGATCATGGGCACGGGCGGCGCCCCGAGCCTGGACGTCCTGGAACGCGCGCTGACCGCGTCGGGCACCGAACTCACCACCGTGGCGATGCGCCGCGTGAACGCGACCGTGCACGGCTCGGTCCTCTCGGTCCTGGAGAAGCTGAACATCCAGGTACTGCCGAACACGGCGGGCTGCTATACAGCGGGAGAAGCGACCCTGACGGCCCGCCTGGCCCGCGAAGCCCTGAACACGAACCTGATCAAACTGGAAGTGATCGCGGACGAACGAACCCTCCTCCCCGACCCGATAGAAACGCTGGAGGCGGCGGAAACCCTGGTGGACGACGGCTTCACCGTCCTCCCCTACACGAACGACGACCCGGTCCTGGCGCGCAAGCTGGAGGACGTGGGCTGCGCGGCGATCATGCCGCTCGGCTCCCCCATCGGTTCGGGCCTCGGCATCCGCAACCCGCACAACTTCGAGCTGATCGTCGAGCACGCGCGCGTGCCGGTGATCCTGGACGCGGGCGCGGGCACGGCGTCCGACGTCGCGCTCGCCATGGAGCTGGGCTGCGCGGGTGTGATGCTCGCCTCGGCGGTGACCCGCGCCCAGGAGCCGGTGCTCATGGCCGAGGGCATGCGGCACGCGGTGGAGGCGGGCCGTCTCGCGCACCGGGCGGGCCGCATCCCCCGGCGCCACTTCGCCGAGGCCTCCTCGCCCACCGAGGGCCGGGCCCGTCTCGACCCGGAGCGCCCGGCCTTCTGAGACGGTCACAGCTCTGCTGCAGTACGGGCCCGGTCCCGCAGCGGGAACGGGCTCTGTCAGTCACTCCTCGTACACTCGCCTGCGTGGACACGACCCTTCAGGACCCGTTGCTCGGGCATGTGCTCGACGGCCGGTACCGCATCGACGCACGGATCGCGGTCGGCGGGATGGCCACGGTCTACCGGGCCGTGGACACCCGACTGGACCGCGTGCTCGCGCTCAAGGTGATGCACCCGTCGCTCGCCACGGACGTGACGTTCGTGGAGCGCTTCATCCGCGAGGCCAAGTCGGTGGCCCGCCTGGACCACCCGAACGTCGTGGGCGTCTTCGACCAGGGCGCCGAGGGCGCGTACGTCTATCTGGCGATGGAGTACATCGCGGGCTGCACGCTGCGTGACGTACTGCGCGACCGGGGCGCCCTGCGCCCCCGTGCGGCGCTCGACATCCTGGAGCCGGTCCTCGCCGCGCTCGGGGCGGCGCACCGCGCGGGTTTCGTGCACCGGGACATGAAGCCGGAGAACATCCTCATAGGGGACGACGGCCGGGTGAAGGTGGCGGACTTCGGCCTCGTCCGGGCGGTGGACACGGTCACGAACACCACCGGCACCCTGCTCGGCACGGTCTCGTACCTGGCCCCGGAGCAGATCGAGGACAACGTCGCCACACCGGGCGTGGACGTCTACGCGTGCGGCGTGGTCCTCTACGAGATGCTGACGGGCGACAAGCCGCACAGCGGCGACACCGCGGCCCAGGTCCTGTACAAGCACCTGAACGAGGACGTGCCCGCACCGTCCACAGCCGTCCCCGGACTGCCGACGGCCCTGGACACCCTGGTGGCGACGGCGACCGCCCGCTCACCGCAGGTCCGCCCCCAGGACGCCGTGGAACTCCTCGCACGCACCCGCGAGGCCCACGCGACCCTGACCGAGACCGAACTGGACGCGGCGCCCCCGCAGGCCCACGAGACGCAGCACGCGGGTGCGGAGAACCGCACGAGCGTGCTCCCCCGCGCAGTGCAGCCGCCCCCGGAGAACCGAACAAGCCGCCTGCAGTCCCCACCTCCGCCACCACCCAGGCCACGCACCCAGAACCGCGCCAGGTTCGCGATCATCGCGACCCTCCTCCTGGTCCTCGGCATCGGCGCGGGCGTCTGGTACATAAACGCCGGCCAGTTCACCGAGGTCCCCCCGCTCCTCGCCAAGACCGAGGCCGAGGCGAAGAAGCGCCTGGACGAGGCGGGCCTCCACCCCGGCGGCAAGGTCACCTACGAATACAGCGACGCGTACAAGCGCGGCACGGTCATGGGCACGGACCCGAAGGCGAGGAGCCGCATCCGCGACGACGGCACGGTGAACCTCACCGTGTCCAAGGGCCCCAAGACGGTGAAGGTCCCCGACCTGGAGGGCACCCGCCTCTCCACCGCGAGGAGCGACCTGAAGAAACAGGGCCTGGCACCGGGCATGGTCACCAAGGAGTTCAGCGAGGACATCGCTAAGGGCTCCGTGATCAGCACGGACCCCGAGGCGGGCACCACCCGCGCCTCCGGCTCCGCGGTGGCCCTCGTCGTCTCCAAGGGCGCCCCGGTCGACGTCCCCGACGTCACGGGCGAGTCCGAGCAGGACGCCGTGGCGGAACTGGAAGAGGCGGGCCTCAAGGCGGAGATCGCCACGACCCGCGTCACATCCGACGAGGACAAGGGCGACGTGGCCCGCCAGTCCCCGAAGGACGGCCAACTCTCCGAGGGCGACACGGTGACCCTGACGATCTCAAAGGGCCCGCCCCTCATCGAGGTCCCGGACGTCGAGGGCATGAGCGTGGACGAGGCCCACGACGCCCTGGAGAGCGCGGGCTTCGAGGTGGACGAGGACCGCGGCCTCCTGGGCCTGTTCGGCGACACGGTGAAGAACCAGTCGGTAAACCCGGGCGACAAGGCCCCAAAGGGCTCCACCATCAAGATCACAATCCGCTAGCCCGGCCTCCCCCGGACACGATGGGCCTGCCGGCCGATCAGTCGGTCGGTGGGTCGGCCGGAGACGGACGGCGGGCCAGCGGGCCAGCGGGCCAGCGGGCCAGCGGGCCAGCGGGCCAGCGGGAGACTAACGGCTGGTCAGCCAGTGAGACAGCCCGAGGCTGAACGGCCGGTCAGCCAGCACGAACAGCTGGCCAGCCAGGCGCTGGACGGCGGGTCAGCCAGAAGCTGGGCGGCGGGTCGGCCGGAAACGAACGGCCGGCCGGTCAGCCGAACGCTGGACGGCGAGTCGGCCGGAGGCGAACGGCTGGTCAGCCGGATGAGACCGCCGGACGCCCGACGGCGGACAGCGAGTAGTCGGCCAGAGGCCGGACGGCAGGTCGGCCAGAGACGAGACAGCCGATCAGCCGGAGGAGACCGCCGGACGCTGCGACGGCGGACAGCGAGTCGGTCAAAGGCCGGACGGCTCGGCGGGGCAGCCGGAGACGAGACGGCCGGTCCGCCGGAGGAGACGGCCGGACGCTGGGCGGTGGGTCAGCCGGAGACGAGACGGGAGGGGGCGGCCGGGGTATGTCCGCGCGCAGCACAGTTCACGCGGTGGCGGCGACCAACGCAACCGGCGATGCCATCAAGATGGCGAGCACGGACATACCCCGGCCGCCCCCGCACCCACCCCAACACCTGCCGAATCGAACCAGAGGCCGCTGAACACGACTGAGGCGACCCCCCTCCCTTCACCGCGCGCACCGCACCCACCACTCATGAAATCCTGGACACGATGAACACCCGAACCCCCCGCAACCCCATCGGCGGCCACGTCCCGGTCGCCGGCGGCCTGGCCACCGTAGGCCTCCAGTACGCCCAGGACGTGAAGGCCGAGACCGTCCAGGTCTTCGTGGCCAACCCGCGCGGCTGGGCCACACCTCCCGGCAACCCCAAGCAGGACGAGGCGTTCCGCGCCCGCTGCGCCGCCGAGGACATCCCGGCCTACGTCCACGCCCCGTACCTGATCAACTTCGGCTCGCACACCGAGGCGACGGTGGAGAACAGCGTCACGTCGATGCGGCACTCCCTCCGCCGCGCCCGGGACATCGGCGCCCTGGGCGTAGTGGTCCACACGGGCTCGGCGACTGGCGGCCGCGACAGGCCGGTGGCACTGGCCCAGGTCCGCGCACACCTGCTCCCGCTCCTCGACGAGCTGACCCACGAGGACGACCCCTTCCTCCTCCTGGAGTCGACCGCGGGCCAGGGCGCATCGCTCTGCGCCCGCACGTGGGACTTCGGCCCGTACTTCGACGCCCTGGACCACCACCCGAAGCTGGGCGTCTGCCTGGACACCTGCCACATCTACGCGGCGGGCCACGACCTCGCGGGCCCGGGCGGCATGAAGCAGACCCTGGACCTGCTCGTGGACACGATCGGCGAGGGCCGCCTCAAGCTGATCCACGCCAACGACTCGAAGGACGTCGTGGGCGCCCACAAGGACCGCCACGAGAACATCGGCGCGGGCCACATCGGAGCGGACCCGTTCCGCGAACTGATGACGCACCCGGCGACGGAGGGCGTCCCGCTGATCGTGGAGACGCCGGGCGGCAAGGAGACGAACGCGGCGGACATAGCACGCTTGAAGGAACTCAGAGCCTCCTGAGGAATACCCCCAGGGGGTATGTGGTTACCACAGAAGCCGCAACACCTGGGGGTACAGATGCAAGACACACAAACACCGCACGGCGGCGACCACGACCACGACCACAACCACAACCACAACCACAACCACAAAACAACCTGGTCCACGGCCGCCCAGGCCACACTGCACTGCCTGACGGGCTGCGCCATAGGCGAGATCCTGGGCATGGTGATCGGCACGGCGCTCGGCTGGGGCAATGTGCCGACGACGATCCTGGCGATCGCGCTCGCCTTCGTCTTCGGCTACTCGTTGACGCTGCGCGGAGTCCTGTCCGCGGGCGTGGGCTTCAGGACGGCGTTCCGGGTGGCGCTGGCCGCGGACACGCTGTCGATCGCGGTGATGGAGCTGATCGACAACGGGGTCATCGCCCTGTGGCCGAGCGCGATGGACGCGGAGCTGAAGGACGCCCTGTTCTGGATCTCCCTGCTGGCGTCACTGGCGATCGCCTTCGTGGTCACGACCCCGGTGAACCGCTGGATGATCGGCAGGGGCAAGGGCCACGCGGTGGTGCACAGCTACCACTGAGCGGGGGGGAACCGCGCCTACAGCTCGGGCCCCTCCCCGGGAACCTCCTGGTAGGAGTACCGCTGTTCGCGCCAGGGATCCCCGACGTTGTGGTACCCGCGCTCTTCCCAGAACCCTCGCCGGTCGGCGGTCATGTACTCGACGCCCCGAACCCACTTGGGCCCTTTCCAGGCGTACAGGTGTGGCACGACGAGCCGCAGCGGAAACCCGTGCTCCGCGGTGAGCAACTCCCCGCCTTTGTGCGTGGCGAAGATCGTGCGTTCCTCGGCGAAGTCGGCGAGCCGCATGTTGGAGCTGAACCCGTACTCGGCCCAGACCATGACGTGCGTGACGGAGGGATCGGGCGGCGCGAGTTCGAGGACGGTGGAGGCACGCACGCCGCCCCACTCGGCGCCGAGCATGCTGAATTTGGTGACGCAGTGCAGATCACCGACGACGGTGGCGTACGGGAGGGCGGAGAACTCCTCGTGGTTCCAGCAGTGCTTGTCGCCGTCCGCGGTGGCGCCGAAGACCCGGAACTCCCACCGCTCGGGCCGGAACTTGGGCACCGGCCCGTAGTGCGTGACCGGCCAGCCGCGCTGCAGACGCTGCCCCGGAGGAAGCTCCGGCTGCACTGCTCCTCCAGACTCGCGACCCACCGGCTGACCCATGCCTCCATCCTGACAGAAGCCGGACGGTGGCCATGACCACGCGGCCGCCGACGGGCCGTAGTGGATCATTAATTCGGGGCAACTCGCACTAAGCATGCACTTACTGGACGCTTTCCGGGACCGGTGCGAGGATGCGCGCTACTTGCCCAGTCCACCACGTGGAAGGAGCCTCTGCGATGCAGGGCGACCCCGAGGTCATCGAATTCCTCAACGAGCAGCTCACGGGTGAGCTGACAGCCATCAACCAATACTGGCTCCACTACCGGATCCAGGACAACAACGGCTGGACCAAGCTCGCGAAGTACACCCGTGCCGAGTCCATCGACGAGATGAAGCACGCGGACAGGCTGACGGAACGAATCCTCTTCCTCGACGCCCTGCCGAACTACCAGCGGCTGTTCCACGTGAGGGTCGGCCAGACGGTCACGGAGATGTTCCAGGCGGACCGCCAGGTGGAGGTGGAGGCGATCGACCGCCTGCGTCGCGGAATCGACGTGATGCGCGCCAAGGGCGATGTGACGTCGGCCCGGATCTTCGAGGACATCCTGGAGGACGAGGAGCACCACATCGACTACCTGGACACGCAGCTGGAGCTGATCGAGAAGCTGGGCGAGGCGCTGTACCTGGCGCAGCAGATCGAGCAGCCGGACAGCTAGAGCTAGGCAGCCATGGCCCCGTCATGAGCTTCGACGGATCCAACGGGTTCAACGGATCCAACGGATCCAACGGACTCGACGGACTCGACGGACCCGACGGAGTCGAGAGCCCGCCGCGGCGCACACGCCCCACGCCCGAGCAACGCCTGGATCCGCCGCACGCACGACCCGCAGTCGGTCCCGGCCTTGCAGGCGGAGGCGATCTGCCGCGGGGTGCAGGCACCGCCCGCGGCGTGCTGCTTGACCTGGTCCTCGGTCACTCCGAAGCAGTTGCAGACGTACACGCGGGCTCACCTCCCGGTCGGGACTCATAGGCAGTGCCGCCCCGACTGATCAGTGAGGCAAACCTAACCTTACCCGCCGGACCGGAAGTGCAAAAGCGCCGTGGGGCGCGGATCGCTGTGATCCGCGCCCCACGGCGCTTGTAGGCAAGCTCACCTCAACAGGAGGCGGCAGAGGCGCTCACTGGTCGCGGTACATCTCGGCGACGAGGAAGGCGAGGTCGAGCGACTGGCTGCGGTTCAGCCGGGGGTCGCAGGCCGTCTCGTATCGCTGGTGCAAATCGTCGACGAAGATCTCGTCGCCGCCGCCGACGCACTCGGTGACGTCGTCACCGGTGAGTTCGACGTGGATGCCGCCCGGGTGCGTGCCGAGGGCCTTGTGGACCTCGAAGAAGCCCTTGACCTCGTCGAGCACGTCGTCGAAGCGCCGGGTCTTGTGCCCAGAGGCCGCCTCGTACGTGTTGCCGTGCATCGGGTCGGTGATCCAGGCGACGGTCGCGCCCGAGGCGGTGACCTTCTCGACCAGCTCGGGCAGCTTGTCGCGGACCTTGTCGGCGCCCATGCGGACGATGAAGGTCAGCCGGCCGGGCTCGCGGTCGGGGTCGAGGCGCTCGATGTACTGGAGCGCCTCCTCGGCCGTGGTCGTCGGACCGAGCTTGATCCCGATGGGGTTGCGGATCTTGGAGGCGAACTCGATGTGGGCGCCGTCGAGCTGCCGGGTGCGCTCGCCGATCCAGACCATGTGGCCCGAGACGTCGTACAGGTTGCCGGTGCGCGAGTCGACGCGGGTGAGGGCGGCCTCGTAGTCGAGGAGCAGCGCCTCGTGGGAGGCGTAGAACTCGACGGTCTGGAACTCGGCCGGGTCGGTGCCGCAGGCGCGCATGAAGTTCAGCGCGTTGTCGATCTCGCGGGCGAGCTGCTCGTAGCGCTGGCCCGACGGGGACGACTTCACGAAGTCCTGGTTCCAGGCGTGGACCTGGCGCAGGTCGGCGTAGCCGCCGGTGGTGAAGGCGCGCACGAGGTTCAGCGTGGAGGCGGACGCGTGGTACATCCGCTTCAGGCGCTCGGGGTCGGGGACGCGGGCGGCCTCGGTGAACTCGAAGCCGTTGACGGAGTCGCCGCGGTAGGTCGGCAGGGTGAGTCCGTCGCGGGTCTCGGTCGGCTTGGAGCGCGGCTTGGAGTACTGGCCGGCGATGCGGCCGACCTTCACGACCGGCACCGAGGCGGCGTACGTGAGCACGGCGCCCATCTGGAGAAGGGTCTTGAGCTTGTTACGGATGTGATCGGCCGAGACGGCGTCGAAGGCCTCGGCGCAGTCGCCGCCCTGGAGCAGGAACGCCTCTCCCTTGGCGACGGCCGCCAGTCGGGCGCGCAGCTGGTCGCACTCGCCCGCGAAGACGAGCGGCGGATACGACTCGAGGTCCGCGATCACATCGCGCAGAGCCTCGGCATCCGGGTACTCGGGCTGCTGCGCCGCGGGCAGGTTTCGCCAGGTGTTGCCAGCGCTCGCGCTGGTCTTAGCGTTCACGGTCACCTCGACAACATTACGGGGTCATGATGGGCGTCCAGGCCCCCGCTCATCTTTTGAGACAGGTGAGAGTCGGGCGCCCCACATGAGCCGGGGTTCGGGTACGGTTGCGCCCATGTTCGCGCAGTTTCTGACCCGCACCTGGTGGTGGACCGCACATCCGGCGGCCCACTGACTGCGCGTTTCCGAACCGCGAAGGCCGCCCGAGGGGCGGCCTTCAGTCGTTTGTGACACGGCGCGGCTGTTCCTCTCTCAGGAAGGAACAGCCCCATGTCCGTACTGCACGACCTCATCGACGACACGCGCCCGTTCGCCCTGCTCCGCAGGCGGGCGCCCGGCCATGACCACGACACGGTCGAGGTGCTGATCGGCCGGGTCCAGGAGTACGACCGGCTCGCGGACATCCCGGAGGGCCTGGCCCTGGTCCCGTTCCGGCAGATCAGGGAGCGCGGCTTCGACGTACGGGACGACGGCACCCCGCTCACGGTGCTGACGCCGGAGGAAACACGGGAGATTTCCCTGGAAGAAGCCCTTGCCGCACTCCCCCGCCACGACGTGACCGTCCGGGACGGCGCGTTCGACGTGGACGACGCCGCGTACGCGGAGATCGTCGGGCGTGTCCTGGACGAGGAGATCGGCCGCGGCGAGGGCGCGAACTTCGTGATCCGGCGGACGTACGAGGGGGAGATCGAGGGGTTCTCCAGGGCCGACGCCCTCGCGCTCTTCCGGCGCCTGCTCGACGGCGAGCGGGGCGCATACTGGACGTTCGTCGTCCACACGCAGGACAGGACGCTGATCGGCGCGAGCCCGGAGGTGCACGTCCGCATGTCGGGCGGCACGGTCGTGATGAACCCGATCAGCGGCACGTACCGCTATCCGGCGACCGGCCCCACCCCCGACGACCTGCTCGGCTTCCTCGCCGACGGCAAGGAGATCGAGGAGCTGTCGATGGTGGTCGACGAGGAGCTGAAGATGATGTGCACCGTCGGCGACATGGGCGGTGTCGTCGTCGGCCCGCGGCTGAAGGAGATGGCGCATCTGGCGCATACGGAGTACGAGCTGCGGGGCAGGTCGAGCCTGGACGTGCGGGAGGTGCTGAAGGAGACGATGTTCGCGGCGACGGTGACGGGGTCGCCGGTGCAGAACGCCTGCCGGGTGATCGAGCGGCACGAGGTGGGCGGACGCGGCTACTACGCGGGCGCGCTCGCCCTGATCGGCCGGGACGCGGGCGGCGCGCAGACCCTCGACTCCCCCATTTTGATCAGGACGGCGGACATCGGCGCGGACGGCCGCCTCCGGGTGCCGGTGGGCGCGACGCTCGTACGGGGTTCGGACCCGGCGGGCGAGGTCGCGGAGACGCACGCGAAGGCGGCCGGAGTCCTTGCCGCGCTCGGTGTACGGCCCGGGCGCCCGCGCGAGGAGGGCGCGCGGCCCGCGCTCGCCGACGATCCGCGCGTACGGGCGGCGCTCGACGGGCGCCGGGCGGCCCTCGCCCCGTTCTGGCTGCGGATGCAGGACCCCGACCGGCACGGCGGGGAGCTGAGCGGGCACGCGCTTGTGGTGGACGGCGAGGACACGTTCACGGCGATGCTGGCGCACGTGCTGCGCTCGTCGGGGCTCGACGTGACGGTGCGGCGCTACGACGAGGAGGGGCTGCGCGAAGCGGTCCTGGCGCACGAGGGCCCGCTCGTGCTCGGCCCGGGACCGGGCAACCCCTGCGACCTCACGGACCCGAAGATGCGGTTCCTGCGCGCGCTGACGGCGGACGTGATCGCCGGGCACCGGCACGGCGTGCTCGGCGTCTGCCTCGGGCACGAGCTGATCGCGGCCGAGCTGGGTCTGGAGATCGTCCGCAAGGACGTGCCGTACCAGGGCGCGCAGACGGACATCGACTTCTTCGGCCGGGCCGAGACGGTCGGCTTCTACAACAGCTTCGCGGCGCGCTGCGACGACGACGCGGCGCTCGAACTGGCCGCGCACGACGTGGAGGTCAGCCGGGACGGGGCGACGGGCGAGGTGCACGCCGTACGGGGTCCGGGCTTCGCCGGGGTGCAGTTCCACCCGGAGTCGGTGCTGTCGCTGCGCGGCGCCGGGATCGTCCGGGAGCTGATGGCTCAGCTGGTGGCTCAGCTGGTGGCGGACGGCGCGGACGGCGCCCCGGCCGGGACGAGCACGTTCTCGGAGCGGCGCCCGGCGAGGTAGTCCAGGACGTTGCTGACGGTGGTCTCGACGATCTGCCCGACGGCGTCCGCCGTGTAGTACGCCTGGTGCGAGGTGACCAGCACGTTCGGGAAGGTGACGAGGCGGGCCAGGGTGTCGTCGTCGACGATCTCCAGGGACTTGTCGAGGAAGAACAGGCCCGCCTCGGCTTCGTACACGTCGAGGCCGACACCGGCGAAGCGGCCCTCGCGCAGTTCGGCGACGAGGGCCTTGGTGTCGATGAGGCCGCCGCGGCTGGAGTTGATCAGGATCGCGTCGTCCTTCATGGCGCGCAGGGCGGCGGCGTCGACGATGTGCTCGGTGGCGGGGAGCAGCGGGACGTGCAGGCTGATCAGGTCGGCCTCGGCGAAGAGCTGGTCCCGGTCGACGTACTTCATGCCCAGCTCTACGCAGTCCGGGTTCTCGGCGACGTCCCAGCCGAGCAGGTTCATGCCGAAGCCGTGCGCGATCCGGGTGAAGGCGGCGCCGATCTTGCCGGTGCCGAGGACGCCGACGGTGCGGCCGCGCATGTCGCGGCCGAGCAGCCCGTCGAGGCGGAAGTCGAAGTCACGGGTGCGGTTGCTGGCGCGGACGATGCGCCGGTTGACGGCCATCGCGAGGGTCCAGGCGAACTCGGCCACCGAGTACGGCGAGTAGTACGAGACCCGCGCGACGGTGAGGCCGAGCCGCTCGGCGACCTCCAGGTCGATGTTGTTGAAGCCGGTGGAGCGCTGGGCGATCATCTGCGTGCCGCCGGCGGCGAGGGTCTGGAGCACGCGGTGGTTCAGGGTCGCGTTGACGCTGGTGCAGATGACCTCGTAGCCGGCGGCGATGGGCGCGGTGTCCTCGTTGAGGAAGACATCGAGGCAGCGGACGTCGTGGTGGCCCTGGAACGCCCGCTCGATGAGAGGCTTCTCGTCGGACTGCACGCCGAATGCGAGGATCTCCATGGCGCGAGTCTAAGCCGATCAAGCCCCTCCGGCGATCGCGCTCAAGCCCCCCGCTTGAGCCCCTCCGGCGATCTCGCTCAAGCCCCCCGCTTAAGCCCGTCCGGCGATTGAGCAGCGGGGTCCGGGGCAGAGCCCCGCGACCTCAGCCGAAGAAGACGCCCACCTCTTCGTACAGAGCGGGATCCACGGTCTTCAAACGCGCCGTAGCTTCGGCGATAGGCACCCGCACGATATCCGTCCCCTGCAACGCGACCATCTTCCCGAAGTCCCCGTCCCGCACAGCGTCGATCGCATGAAGCCCGAACCGCGTGGCCAGCCACCGGTCGAACGCGGACGGAGTCCCCCCGCGTTGCACGTGCCCGAGCACCGTGGTCCGCGCCTCCTTCCCCGTGCGTTTCTCGATCTGCTTCGCGAGCCACTCCCCCACGCCGGACAGGCGCACGTGCCCGAAGGAGTCGAGGGACTCGTCCTTCAGGACCGCGTCCCCGTCGCGCGGCATGGCGCCTTCCGCGACGACGACGATGGGCGCGTACGACGACGTGAACCGTGAGGTCACCCAGGCGCAGACCTGGTCGACGTCGAAGCGCTGCTCGGGGATGAGGATGACGTTGGCGCCGCCCGCGAGCCCGGAGTGCAGGGCGATCCAGCCCGCATGGCGGCCCATGACCTCGACGACAAGGACGCGCATGTGGGACTCGGCGGTGGTGTGGAGCCGGTCGATGGCCTCGGTCGCGATGCCGACGGCGGTGTTGAAGCCGAAGGTGTAGTCGGTGGCGGAGAGGTCGTTGTCGATCGTCTTCGGTACGCCGACGGCCTTGATGCCGTACTCCTCGGTGAGCCGCGCGGCGACGCCGAGGGTGTCCTCGCCGCCGATCACGATGAGCGCGTCGACGCCCTGCGCGGCGAGGTTCTCCTGGACGCGGCGGATGCCGTCCTCCGCCTGGAGGGGGTTGGTGCGCGAGGAGCCGAGGATGGTGCCGCCGCGCGGCAGGATGCCGCGGACCGCCGGGATGTCGAGCCGCACGGTCGCGTTCTCGAGGGGGCCGCGCCAGCCGTCCCGGAAGCCGACGAAGTCGTAGCCGTACTCCTGCACGCCCTTGCGGACGATGCCCCGGATGACGGCGTTGAGCCCGGGGCAGTCGCCGCCGCCGGTCAGTACTCCGACCCTCATCACGTAACTCCCTTGTCACGGTGAGCAGTTGGAGCAACTGTCCCGCGCCGGGTCACTCGTCGTCCAGACCCCGTTCGATGGCGTAGCGGACGAGTTCCACCCGGTTGTGCAGCTGGAGTTTGCCGAGGGTGTTCTGCACGTGGTTCTGCACGGTGCGGTGCGAGATGACCAGGCGCTCGGCGATCTGCTTGTAACTGAGGCCCTTGGCGACGAGGCGCAGCACCTCGGTCTCCCGGTCGGTCAGCTCGGGCGCCTTCGGCTCGTCGGCGTCGGGCGCCGGGGCGGGCTCGGAGGCGAGGCGCCGGTACTCGCCGAGGACGAGACCGGCGAGGCCCGGCGTGAAGACCGGGTCGCCGACGGCGGTGCGGCGCACGGCGTCGATCAGCTCGTCGGTGGAGGCGGACTTCAGCAGATAGCCGGTGGCGCCGGACTTGACCGCCTCCAGGACGTCGGCGTGCTCTCCGCTCGCGGAGAGGACCAGGACCCGCAGCGCGGGGTCGGCGCCGACCAGCTCCTTGCAGACCTGGACGCCGGGCTTGGCCGGCAGATTGAGGTCGAGGACGAGGACGTCGGGGCGGACGGCCCGCGCGCGGCGCACCGCCTGCTCGCCGTCGCCCGCCGTGGCGACGACACCGAACCCGGCGGCGGTGAGGTCGCGGGCGACGGCGTCGCGCCACATCGGATGGTCGTCGACGACCATCACCTTGATCGCGGCCCGCCCGCCGTCACCGTCACCGCTGCCGGTCTGCTGCTCGTTCATCGTTCCCGTCCCGCCTTCCCCCGTGTCGTTCACGTCTGTGCTGTTCGAGCTCGTCAATTCGTCTTCGGCTTCGTCTTCGTCTTCGTCCTCGTCTTCGGCACGGTCAGCTCGACCTCCGTGCCCTGGCCCGGTACCGAGATCAGCTCGGCGGTGCCGCCGATGTCGCGCAGCCTGCCGCGGATCGACAGGGCGACACCGAGCCGCCCCTCGCCCTCGGCCTGGGCGAGCCGGCCCTCCGGGATGCCGGGCCCGTCGTCCCGTACGGTCACGATCACCGCGTCCGGGTCGTCCTCGACGAGGATCCACGCGTGCGCGTCCGCGCCCGCGTGCCGGCGGACATTGTCCAGGGCGGCACTGACGGCGGCGGCCAGTTCGCGGGCGGCGGCGGGCCGCATCGGGACCGGGGCGCCCGGCTCGGAGAAGGTGACGCGGGCGCCCGCGTGCACGGCGAGCAGGGGCCGCAGGTCGCGCGGCGCCCCGGCGTCGTCGTCCTCGGCGTCCCCGGCCCGGTCCGGCTCGTACACCGTACGGACGACGGCTCCTTGCGCCGCGTCCTCGGAGGCGCGGGAGGCCGGGGTCAGGCCGCCGGCGACCAGGGTGCGCAGAGCGACCTCCTGCTCGCCCGCCATGCGCCCGATCTCGGCGGCCTCACCGCCCAGGGCGTTGCCGCGCCGCTGCACCATGGCGAGGACCTGGAGGACGCTGTCGTGGATGTCGCGGGCGAGGCGCTCCCGCTCCCGCGTCGCCGCCTCTATCTCCAGGGCGCGGGCGAGGGTGCGCTCGGAGGCGCGGGCCACCTCGACGACGTAGCCGATGGCGATGGACGCGATGCAGACGAGCAGCACGTTGTGCAGGGTGCTGCGGCTCAGGACGCCGCGCTGCACCACGTTGGCGACACCGATGAGCAGGGACGCCGAGGCCGCCCAGCGCCAGCCGCCCTTGAGCGCCCAGGCGAGGACCGCGCCCGCCGTCCATATCGACGGCAGGGTCGTGCCGCCCGTCACCGCCCGCTCGTGGCCCGCGACCGGGGAGAGCAGGATGCCGGCGGCGGCGATCGTCAGGTCCGCGGCGAGGAAGCGCTTGGTGCACCGCCCCGCGCCGGACACCTGCGGCAGCGTCGCCAGGGTCCACACGGCCATGACGGCGAGGTAGCCGATGGCCACCCAGGGCCGCTCGTACACCTCGTACGCGCTGGCGAAGAGGCCGATCGCGTACAGCATGGTGAGGACGCGGTACCCGAGCAGGGCGCGCCACAGCGGCTGTTCGACCGACATCCGTACGACCCGCTCGCGCCTGACCGTGCTCCCCATGTTTCCTACCCCCCGTGCACCGCTGACCGCTCGGAGCGGGCTGCGCTAGGCGCCGCCCCGCTCCTTCTGCGCATCCTTGTGCGCTTCCTTCTGGGCTTCCTTCTCGGCCTTCGCCGCGTCCGCGATCTGCCGCTTCGCGGCCGTCGCGTACATGTCGACGTACTCCTGGCCGGAAAGCTTCATGATTTCGTACATGACCTCGTCGGTCACCGCCCGCAGCACGAACCGGTCGCCCTCCATGCCCTGGTAGCGGGTGAAGTCGAGGGGCTTGCCGATGCGGATGCCGGGGCGCATGAACTTCGGCATCACCTTGCCGGGCGGCTGGATCTTCTCCGTGTCGATCATGGCGACGGGGATCACCGGCGCACCGGTGGCCAGCGCCACGCGCGCGAGGCCGCCCGGCTTGCCCCGGTAGAGGCGGCCGTCGGGCGAGCGCGTGCCCTCGGGGTAGATGCCGAACAGCTCGCCGCGCTCCAGGACCTCGATGCCGCTCTTGATGGCGGCCTCACCGGCGCCGCGCGACCCCGAGCGGTCCACGGGCAGCTGGCCGACGCCCTTGAAGAAGGCGGCCGTCAGCTTGCCCTTCACGCCGGGCGTGGTGAAGTACTCGGCCTTGGCGATGAAGGTGACCTTGCGGTCGAGCATCGCGGGCAGGAAGAACGAGTCGGAGAACGAGAGGTGGTTGCTGGCAAGAATGGCGGCCCCCTCGGCGGGGATGTTCTCCATGCCCTCCACCCACGGCCGGAAACCGAGCTTCAGCGGCCCCCCGATGGCCACCTTCATTGCGCCGTAGATCAACCCACTGCCTTCCCTCGTCCGAGATTCAGACCTTAACCCGCGGGGCCGCCCGGGGGCCCGACGACCCTGGTCGGTGTCAGTCCGGTCGCGTACGGTGAGGAGCACGCTCAGTCCTTCTCCCGCCCTCTTCCTCTTGTCCTGCTCCCGCCCTCTTCCTCTTGTCCTGCTCCCGCCCTCTTCCACGCGTCCTCCCACCTCTGCCGGCCGTCCACCCACCTGGGCCGGCTGTCAACCCCCTCTTCCAGCTGTCCGCGCTCTTCACGAACTGGAGACCGAAGGTGCCGGTCCTTCCCGGAGCCGAGCCGTACCGCCATGACGGCGGCGAGGTCGGCGTCCTCCTCTGTCACGGCTTCACCGGATCACCCCAGTCCCTGCGCCCCTGGGCCGCCTACCTGGCCGAGCGGGGTCTGACCGTCTCGCTCCCGCTGCTGCCGGGCCACGGCACGCGCTGGGAGGACATGGCGGTCACCGGCTGGCAGGACTGGTACGCGGAGGTGGACCGCGCCCTGCGCGATCTCACGGAGCGCTGTTCGCAGGTGTTCGTCGCGGGCCTGTCGATGGGCGGCGCGCTCGCCCTGCGCCTCGCCGCCCGCCACGGCGACCAGGTGGCGGGCCTGGTCCTGGTCAACCCGGGGAACAAGCTGCACGGGCTCGCCCCGTACGCCCTCCCGGTGGTCCGGCACCTCGTCCCGTCGATCAAGGGCATCGTCGACGACATCGCCAAGGAGGGCTCGCACGAGCTGGGCTACAGCCGGGTGCCGCTGCACTCCGCGCACCAGCTGCGCCGTTTCTTCCAGGTGGTGGACCGTGAACTGCCCCAGGTGACCCAGCCGTTGCTGCTGCTGCACAGCGCCGTGGACCATGTGGTGCGCCCCGCCGACTCCGCGCGCGTGCTGAGCCGCGTCTCCTCGAGGGACGTCACGGAGATCGTGCTGGAACAGAGCTACCACGTCGCGACGTTGGACCATGACGCGGACCGGATCTTCGAGGAGAGCCATGCCTTCATCGCCCGGCTCGCCCCCAGTGTCGGCAAGATCCCCAGCGAGGGCGTGAGCGAGCCCGGCGAGGGCGCGGAAGGGACGGCCAGCAGTGGCTGAACAGGAGCGGCGGGAGCCGGGGAGTCCGGACAGCCCCGACAGCCCGGACGGCGGCAAGCAGCAGGAGCCGGAGGCGGCCGGGGCCGGGCAGTCCGGGCGGGACGAGGAGGAGCAGGGCGCGCTCCCGCTCGACGAGGACGCGGTGTGGGCGCAGATCGTCGCGGGGTACGGGGAGGAGCCGCCGGACCCGCCGGGCGCGAAGCCGTTCAAGTCGGTGGAGGACCTGGCGCTCCTGGAGACGGACACCAACACGACACCGCCGGTGGGCCGGGACACGGCGGACGGGCCGGCCGGGCCGGACGAGCACCCGAAGAAGGACACCAAGGACGCGAAGGACGCGAAGGACGCCAAGGACGGCAAGGACGACAGGGACGGCAAGGGACCGCTCGGCTCCTCGGTGTCCTTCGCCCCGGGCGTCGGCGGCGCCATGCCGGGCCCCCGCGACCACACCCCGGCGGAGCCGTCCGACGACGACTTCGACGCGGGCGACGAGGGCCACTTCGTACCGCCGGAGCCGCCGCCGCTCCCCGAGGCGGACGTGACGGCCCGGTTCGCCTGGCTGGCCGTGGTCGGCGGCCCCGTGCTGCTGCTCGTCTCGGTGCTGCTCGGCTGGTCGATGACGTGGTGGCTGGCGACGCTTTGCATCGGCGGCTTCCTGGGCGGCTTCGCCACGCTGGTCGCGCGGATGCAGTCGGACGACGACGAGGACGACGACCCGGGCCGCGGAGCGGTGGTCTGACGCGAGCCGCGCCCTCGCGTCAGACAGCGGCGGGGATCTTGAGGGCGGCCAGGACCGGCAGATGGTCCGTGGCCGCCCTCAGCTCGTCCTCGGGCAGCTCCGCCGGAACCCCGCAGCCCAGGATCTCGATGCCCTTGGTGGCGAGGATCGCGTCGATGCGCTGATGGGGGTCGGCCGGGGTCGAGGTGTACTCGCGCCCCCAGGGCCGGGTGGCCCAGGCGTCGTTCAGGGCGGCGGCGAGACGCCGGAAGGTGCGCCCGTCGGGGCGTTCGTTGAGGTCACCGCCGGCCACGACGTGCTCGACGCCCGCCTCCCGCAGCGCCTCGACGCGGTCGAGCAGCAACCCGCCCTGCGCGTACCGCTCCTCCTTCGCCAGGCTCAGATGGCAGCTGATGACGCCGAGCCGGACACCCCCGAAGCGGACGACGGCGGTGGCGAAGCCGCGCCGGTGCAGCCCGGGGGTGAGCGGAAGCAGCACGTCCTCCGTGCGCTCCACGGTGGCCCGCAGCGAGCACAGCAGGGCCGGTCCCGCCGCGCTGCCACCGCCGGAGAGATACACCAGGTCGGAGGCGCGGGCGAGCCGGGCGAGCTGCTTGCGCCAGCGGAAGAAGCGCGGCGCCTCCTGGATGAGGACCAGGTCGGGGGCGCAGCGCTTCATGACGCGGGCGAGCGCGACGGGGCTGTCGCGCATCGAGCGGATGTTGTAGCTGAGGACGCGGATGACGGCCGAACCGTCGGCCTCGGTCCGGGAGTTGGGGAGCGTGCCGGAGTCCATGAAGATCAAGATACGCCCGTGCCCGCCGCCCCCGGGGGGAACGACGGGCACGAAAACGGCCGTGCGGGGTGTCACATGACGGGGTCGGGCTCCCGCGCCAGGTCGGCCGCGCCGACCATGCCCGCCTTGTTGCCGAGCTGGGCGGCGATGACATCGGCCACCGGGCGCCAGTTGCCGCCGACGAGCCAGCGCTTGTAGGACTTGCGGATCGGGTCGAGGACCAGCTCGCCCTCGTCCGACAGTCCGCCGCCGACGATGAACGCGGAGGGGTCGAAGAGCGAGGCGAGGTCGGCGAGGCCCGCGCCGGCCCAGCGGGCCAGCTCGCGGTAGGAGTCCACGGCGACCAGATCGCCCTGGCGGGCGGCCATGGAGATGTGCTTGCCCTCGATGCCCTCGGGGCTGCCGTCGCCGAGCGAGAGCAGATACTCCGCGTTCTCCGGCGTCGCGTTCGCCCGCTGCTTCGCGTAGCGGACCAGGGCGCGGCCCGAGGCGTACTGCTCCCAGCAGCCCTGCGAGCCGCAGCCGCACAGCAGGCCGTCCGGCACCATGCGGATGTGGCCGAACTCGGCGGCGACGCCGAAGTGGCCGCGGCGCAGCTTGTTGCCGATGATGATGCCGCCGCCGAGGCCGGTGCCGAGGGTGATGCAGATGACATTGCGGTGGCCCTTGCCGGCCCCGAACTTGTATTCGCCCCACGCCGCCGCGTTCGCGTCGTTCTCCACGACGACGGGCAGGCCGACGCGCTCCTCGACCTTCTGCTTCAGCGGTTCCTGGCGCCAGTCGATGTTCGGCGCGAAGTACACGGTGGAGCGCTGGCGGTTGACGTAGCCGGCGGCGCCGATGCCCACGCCCACGATCTCGTGCCCGGCCCTGGCACCTTCCACGGCCGAGGCGATCGCGTCCACGATCCCGTCAGGCGTGGAAGGCGTCGGCACCTTGAACGTGGAGAGGATGCTGCCCTCCTCGTCGACCACGCCGGCCGCGATCTTCGTGCCGCCGATATCGACGCCGATGGTGAGTCCCATGAATCCCTCAGTTCGGTCGAGCCCCGCTAGGGCCCACCGTACCTGAGCGGACTTCAGTCGAGGTCGATGTGTTCTCCGCCGGGGCCTTCGTCCGTGGGCCCACCAGGGCTCTGCGCACCAGGTGAACCCGGCGGCTTCGGTGCCCCCTGCGGGCCCTGCGCCCCCTGCGTCCAGCGGCGCTCCTGTGTCTCCACGGCGGAGCGGTACGCGGCGAGCAGTTCGGAGCCCGCGGCGGCGAGATGGTCGAAGACGTCGGAGTTGCGCTCGATGACGGGCTCGACGACGGAACGGGCCTGGCGGACGAACTGCCGGGCGACCTGCTCCGCGGTGCCCTGCGCGACGGCGCCCAGGAACGGGGCCTGTATCCCGGACAGCTTGTCGGTGACCGCGTCGACGAGCTTGCGCAGCTCTTCGGCGGCCGAGCCGGGAGGCGCCCCGTACTCGGCCTTGCGGCGGGCCTTCTCCGCCGCGAGATCCTCGGCGCAGGCCTGCTCCCAGGCGTCGGCGTCGACCCGGGGTGCGGACTGCTCGGTGGCGTCGCTCATGACGGCTGACTCCTGCGGCAAGCGAAGACGAGAGGGAAACGCTGACCCCATCGACGGTACCCGAACGGGTGCGCGCCGTTCACCGGTCGCGCGGCCACAGATCCGGGTCGGGCGCGAACCGCACGCGCAGCTCACCGTCGACGAGCCCGGCCCCGGCGACGGTGCAGCGGCGCAGCGCCGAGGGCAGCGGAACGATACGGCGGAACGCCCCCGCCCCGACGACGATCTCGTCCCCGCGCCGGATCAGCGTCAGCTCCTCACGCACGGCGCCGGGCAGCGGGATCCGCCACACGAGCACCCCGTCACCGGCGATGCGGTCCTCCACGGGCCAGGGGCTACGGGGTCCGGGGGCGCCCGGCGCCGGTACGCCGAGGGCGTCGAGGTCGTCCCGGTGCGGGTCGCGGCCGAGGTGAGGTATCTCGTACGCGCCCGCCCACTGCTCGTACGCGCCCGCCCACTGGCCGACGATCTTGCGCTGCCGGGCGGCGGCGTCGGCCAGCCACGGGTCGCCGGACCCGTCGGGCAGCACCCGGTTGGCGATCAGCGCCTCGGTGCGCAGCCCGAGCAGGGCGAGCCCGGTGCCGGCGGCGCGCAGGATCTCGGCGGCGGCCGGGGTGGGTTCGGCGACCAGGCGTACGAGGGTGGAGTCGGCGTCGATCACGGCTTGCGCGGCGGCGAGTTCCGCGTCCCAGCGGGCGGCGGCCTCGTAGAGCCCCTCGGTCGGCATCGGCACCCCGGCGAGCCGCCCGAGGACGGGGCGCAGGGCGCGGGCCGCCTGGCGCTCGGCGGGCAGGAGGCGGCGCAGGTAGCGGCGCAGTTGTTCGGGCAGGGCGAGCGCGGCGACGGCCTGGGCGGCGGGCGGCAGATCGACGACGACCAGGTCGTGGCCGCCCTCGGCGCTGTCGCGCAGGGCGCGCAGCAGGGCGAGTTCGGTGCTTCCCGGCAGCGGGGTCAGCTCATCGGCGTCGAGCTTGGCGGCCCCGAGCAGGTCGAGCGCGGATCCGGCCCGCTCCTGGAGCGCGAGGAGATCGTCCCGGAACCGTTCGCCGGGGACGAGCCGGGCGACGTCGACCCCGGGCAGTTCCACGGCGTCGGCGCTGATGAGATGCGTGCGCAGCCCGTCCCGGGCGGCCTTGAGAGCGGTGGCGGCGGCGACGGTACTGCACCCGGAACCGCCGGGCCCGATGACAAGGAGGGTACGCATGGGACATGAGGCTACCCGCAGGCCAGGACCCCTCAGGGGCGCGAGGAACCGCGCACCCGGGCGCCGGCGGGGCCCTGCGGAACTACGCGGGCCCGCCCGACTCCACCCGCTTCTTCAGCCCGGCGAGCGCCCGGTCGATGATGACCTTCTCCGCCTTGCGCTTGATCATCCCGAGCATGGGGATCTTCACGTCGACGGTGAGGGAGTACGTGACCTCGGTCCCGGTACCGACGGGCTTCAGGACGTACGAGCCGTCGAGCGAACGCAGCATCTGGGACTTCACGAGCGTCCAGGACACCTCGTTCGCACCGGCCCAGGTGTACTTCAGGGTCTGGTCGTCCTTGATCGCGCCCGCGTCCATGACGAGACGGACCTGCTCGGCGCGGCCGGCCTCGTCCGTCGCGAGGACCTCGGACTCCTTCACCTCGCCGGTCCAGTCCGGATAGCGGGCGAAGTCGGCGATGACCCCCATGACATCGGCCGGCGCCGCCTCGATCGTGATGCTCGAGCTGGTGTGTTCAGCCATCGCGGTGGCTCCTCCAGATGCGGTCCGGCGTGCGGGCTGGGTCGTGCGGGGTGCGTCGTGCGGGGTGCCGTGCGGACGGTGTCGCCCGGGCACGGGTCCCGCGTAGGTGAGTCTCGCGTACGTGCAGTGCAGGTTATCGCGCGGGGAAGGCCCCGCCGTCACCACTCCAGGGCCCACGGCCGCCCGGTCCGCGCGAAGTGGCCGACATTGACGCACTCCGTCGCGCCGATCCTCATGCGCCGGGCGAGCGGCTGGTGGACGTGGCCGAACAGGGAGTAGCGGGGCCGGGTGCGGCGGATGGCCTCCAGGACCGCCCGGCTGCCGCGCTCGAAGCGCCGCGCGACGGTGTCGTAGACCAGTTCCGGGACCTCCGGCGGGATGTGGGTGCAGAGCACGTCGACCTCGCCGACGGCCTCGATCTTGGCGGCGTACTCCTCGTCGGAGATCTCGTACGGGGTGCGCATGGGGGTGCGCAGGCCGCCGCCGACGAAGCCGAAGACCCAGCCGCCGATCTCCACCCGCTCCCCGTCGAGCACGGTCGTGCCGGGGCCGGCGTACTCACTCCACAGCTGCGGCATGTCGACATTGCCGTAGGTGGCGTACGTCGGGGTGGGGAACGCGGCGAACATCTCCGTGTACTGCTTGCGGACCGCTTTTTCGATGGCGGGGCGCCGGTCGATGCCCGCCCACAGCTCGGCCCCGAGGGCGCGGGCCTCCTCGAAGCGACGGGCGGTGCGCAGCTCCACGATCCGGTCCGCGTTCTCCTCACCGAACAAGTCAGGAAAAATGCCGCGCGAGTGATCGGCGTAGTCGAGGAAGAGGACCAGGTCACCGAGGCAGACGACGGCGTCGGCGCCGTCTCCCGCCCGTGCGAGGTCGGTGGAGTTTCCGTGCACATCGCTGACCACATGTACGCGCATGTGATCACCCTAGGACGATCAGGTGGCCACTCGAAAGTGGGTAGCCGCGCTGACCACAGGGCCCGGACCTGCGGTTACTTCCGAGTCGTCGGACACGTGGACTACTCTGCGCTGAGCACCGCCGTGACGTGTGACGCAGCGAACATCTGGCTCGGACCCCCTACCGAAAAAGCAGTACCGGTGGGTAACGTCCGGGCAGTCCAGTCGTGCTCAGTTCAATCAACGAGTCGTCAGACCGACCGATCAGTCTGTCGGCGTCCTCGGGTGAAGCCCTGAGCACCTGCCCGATCTTGGACCGCACCGACGCATCGCACAGAGTCGTGGCGCCGGCGCCTTATGAGGAGCAGCAGTCTTGCGCGAGTTCAGCCTTCCGGCTTTGTACGAGGTCCCTGCGGACGGCAATCTGACCGATATCGTCCGCAGAAACGCCGCGCAGCATCCGGACGTCGCCGTCATCGGCCGCAAGGTCGGCGGCGCCTGGCAGGACGTCACCGCCGTCGAGTTCCTCGCCGATGTGCGGGCCGCCGCGAAGGGCCTGATCGCCGCGGGCGTCCAGGCCGGCGACCGGGTCGCCCTCATGTCCCGTACGCGCTACGAGTGGACGCTGCTCGACTTCGCGATCTGGAGCGCGGGCGCGATCACCGTCCCCGTGTACGAGACCAGCTCCGCCGAGCAGATCCAGTGGATCCTCGGCGACTCGGGCGCCGTCGCGATCATCGTCGAGTCCCCGGCGCACGCCGCGTCCGTCGACTCCGTGCGCGGGCGCCTGCCGGAGCTGCTGCACGTCTGGCAGATCGAGGGCGGCGGCGTCGACGAGCTGCGCCGCGACGGGGCCGACGTGCCCGACGCGACGGTCGACGAGCGCAGCAGGACCGCCAAGGCGGACGACCCGGCGACGATCGTCTACACCTCGGGCACCACCGGCCGCCCCAAGGGCTGCGTGCTCACCCACCGCAGCTTCTTCGCCGAGTGCGGCAATGTCGTGGAGCGCCTGAAGCCGCTGTTCCGTACCGGCGAGTGCTCGGTGCTCCTCTTCCTCCCGGTCGCACACGTCTTCGGGCGGCTCGTCGAGGTGGCGTCGCTCATGGCGCCGATCAAGCTGGGGCACGCGCCGGACATCAAGAACCTCACGGACGAGCTGGCCGCGTTCAGGCCGACCCTGATCCTCGGTGTGCCGCGGGTGTTCGAGAAGGTCTACAACTCGGCGCGGGCCAAGGCGCAGGCCGACGGCAAGGGCAAGATCTTCGACAAGGCCGCGGACACGGCCATCGAGTACAGCCGGGCGCTCGACACCCCGAAGGGCCCGTCGTTCGCGCTGAAGCTCAAGTACAAGACGTTCGACAAGCTGGTCTACAGCAAGCTGCGCGCCGTCCTCGGCGGGCGCGGCGAGTACGCCATCTCGGGCGGCGCGCCGCTGGGCGAGCGGCTCGGCCACTTCTTCCGCGGCATCGGCTTCACCGTCCTGGAGGGGTACGGGCTCACCGAGTCCTGCGCCGCGACCGCCTTCAACCCGTGGGACCGGCAGAAGATCGGCACGGTCGGGCAGCCGCTGCCGGGGTCCGTCATCCGCATCGCCGACGACGGCGAGGTCCTCCTCCACGGCGAGCACCTCTTCACCGGCTACTGGAACAACGAGGGCGCGACGGACGAGGCCCTCGCCGACGGCTGGTTCCACACCGGGGACATCGGCACGCTCGACGAGGACGGGTACCTCCGGATCACCGGGCGCAAGAAGGAGCTGATCGTCACGGCGGGCGGCAAGAACGTCGCCCCGGCCGTGATCGAGGACCGGATCCGGGCGCACGCGCTGGTCGCGGAGTGCATGGTCGTCGGGGACGGGCGGCCGTTCGTCGGCGCGCTCGTCACCATCGACGAGGAGTTCCTCGGCAAGTGGGCCACGGACCACGGCAAACCGGCGGCCTCCTCCGTCGCCTCGCTCCAGCACGACGCGGATCTGCTGGCCGCGGTCCAGACGGCCGTCGACGACGGCAACGCGGCGGTCTCCAAGGCGGAGTCCGTCCGTAAGTTCCGCATCCTGGGGACGCAGTTCACGGAGGAGTCCGGGCATCTGACGCCGTCCCTGAAGCTGAAGCGAAACGTTGTGGCAAAGGACTACGCGGACGAGATCGAGGCGATCTACCGGGGGTGACCGGGTCGCCGCCCACGCGCCGTAGGCGAATCCGCCCGTCGAGCGGCCACCGCTCTCGTCGTGGTCGCTCGCGCAGTTCCCCGCGCCCCTGAGAGGCGCACCGCGTGCGCCGTCTCAGCGCCCCTGGGGCCGCGGCGAAGCCGCACGCTCCAGGGGCGCGGGGAACGGCGCGACCAGCCACGACGAACGCAGCGCCCAGAGGGCTACAGCAGCCCCCGCAACCTCTCCGCCAGCAGATCCCACCGCCACCGCTCCTCGACCCACTCCCGCCCCCGCGCCCCCATGCGCCCGCGCAACTCCGGGTCGGCCAGCAACGCCACCACCCGATCCGCGGCCTCCTCGGGAACGCCCCCGCGAACGACCCACCCCGTCTCCCCGTCGAGCACCGCGTCAGGCGCCCCGCCGGAATCACCGGCGACCACGGGAAGCCCCGTCGCGGACGCCTCCAGGTACACGATGCCGAGCCCCTCGACGTCGAGCCCCCCGCGCCGCGTCCGGCACGGCATGGCGAACACGTCACCGGCCCCGTAGTGCGCGGGCAGTTCGCTCCAGGGCACCGCCCCGGTGAAGCGCACGGAGTCCGCGACCCCGGTCGACTCCGCAAGGCGCCGCAGCTCCTTCTCGTACGGCCCCCCGCCCACGACGAGCAGCACCGCGTCCGGCACGGCGGCCAGGATGCGCGGCATCGCGAGGATCAGCGTGTCCTGCCCCTTGCGCGGGACGAGCCGCGACACGCAGACGACGACGGGCCGCTCGGTGAGCCCGAGCCGCGCCCGCACCGCGTCCCCGCCGGACCCCGGGTGGAACGTCTTCTCGTCGACGCCGGGCGGCAGTTGCACCATCCGGGCGGCCGCCGCGGGCGTCAGCGCCGCCGCGATCCGGGAGCGCGTGTACTCCCCGAGATAGGTGATCGTGTCCGTGGACTCACCGATCCGCCGCAACAATCCGCGGGAAGCGGGCAGTTGAGCCCAGCCCGCCTCGTGCCCGTGCGTCGTGGCGACGATCCGCCGCGCCCCCGCCTTGCGCAGGGCGGGCGCCATGAGGCCGAGCGGCGCGGCCGCCCCGAACCACACCGACGTACAGCCGTGCTCCTTCAGGAGGCCGACCGCGCGCCGGGTCACGCGCGGCGTGGGCAGCAGCATCGTCGTACGGTCGCGTACGACGGTGAAGGGCTGCTCCGCGTCGAACGCGGCGGTCGCCTCGGCCCCCTCCCGGCCCCGCTTCCACGTGGACGCGTAGACGACGAGCCGGTCGGGGTCGAGGCGCAGCGCCATGTTGTGCAGGAACGCCTGGATGCCGCCGGGCCGGGGCGGGAAGTCATTGGTGACGACGAGCGTCTTGTTCGGGTGCATCGCCGCCGACAGTACCCAACCGCCCGCGCGCGCACGCCACGCCGCCTCGGTCCATGGCCACCGCACGGTTCCTCCCGGCATGATGGTTCGAATGAAGACGCGAAATCCCGCAGCGGCCCTCGTCACCTGGGCTCTGACCAGGACGCTGTTGCTGCTGTGCGTCTTCAAGGTCGTCGTCGTGCCGGGTCCGGACGTGACGAGCGACGTGTCCGTCATCTACCAGGGCTGGTACGACGTCCTGCGCACGGGAACGTTTCCGCTGGACGACGTCACCTGGCAGTACCCGCCGGCCGCCGCGGTCGCGATCCTCTCCCCCGCGCTGCTGCCGTTCCTCTCCTACCCCTCGGCGTTCTTCCTCCTGGCGTTCCTCGCGGACGCGGTCGTCTTCCTGATGCTGCTCCACGTCGCCGAGCGGCGCGGCATGGCGCGGCGGGGCGTGTGGGTGTGGGTGGCGGGCCTGCCGCTGCTCGGGCAGACGGTGTACGCGCGCTATGACGTGATGGTCGCCGCCGTCGCGGTCGCGGCGCTGCTCGCGGCGGCCCGGCACCCGAAGGCGGCGGGGGTGGTGGCGGCGGTCGGGGCGATGCTCAAGGTGTGGCCCGCGCTGCTGCTCCTCGGGGTCCGGCGCGGCCGGGCGACCCGGGAGGCGTGGGGCGCGGCGGCGCTGACGGCGGGCGGGCTGGCGCTGGCGTTCGCCGTCGCCATGCCGGGCGCGTTCGCGTTCCTGACGTTCCAGCGGGACCGGGGCACGGAGGTCGAGTCGCTCGGCTCGCTCGTCTTCCATGTGGCGCGGCAGTTCGGCTGGTCGGGGACGGTGCAGCTGAACTACGGCTCGGTCGAGTTCCTCGGCCCGTACGTGGAGGTGGTGAGCGCCCTCGCGCAGGGGCTGACCGGGGCCGCGTTCGGCTGGCTGGTCCTGTGGCGGCTGCGGGCGCGGCTCTGGCAGCCGGCCACGCTCGCCGACGCGGCGCTGACGGCGGTGCTCCTCTTCACGACGACGAGCCGGGTGATCAGCCCGCAGTACATGCTGTGGCTGGTCGCGCTCGCGGCGGTGTGCCTGCTGTTCCGTGACAGCCGGATGGTGCTGCCGGTGTGGCTCGTGCTCGCCGCGACGCTGGTGACGTTCCTGGAGTTCCCGGTCTGGTTCTCGCACGTGGTGGCCAGCGATGCCCTGGGCGTCGCCCTCCTCCTGGTCCGCAACGGCCTCCTCGTCGCGGCGACTTTGACCGCCTGCCACCACCTGTGGCGCGCGACGGTGACCGAACCGCGCCGGGCCGCGCACCCGGCCCTTCCGCCTCAGCCGTCCCACGCGAGCCTCGGCGACGCGGCGTCCTCCTCCCCGTCCGCCTGACGGGAACGGACCGGGGCCTCCGCACGAGCCCTCCGCATTACTGAGATCAACGCCGCTAAGCCGACAGCTGGTCCCGCACATACGTCCGCCAGCGCGCCACGAACTCCCGCTCGTCGACCCCGAGGACGTGCAGCAGGGCGCCGTCGACCGCGCCCGCCCGCTGCCCGTGCGCGCCGACCGCCCGGTAGAAGGCGTTGAGCTTCGCCTCGCCCCAGCTCTCCGCGATCATCCGGCAGGCCAGCCACCCGGACTCGTAGGCCTGCGCGAGCTTGCTGGAGTCGCCGCTGAACCCGAAGTCCGCGTCCTCGGGCAGCGTGGCGGGCGGTGTGCCCTCCTGCACGGCCCGCTGCAGCTCGGGCGCGGCCTGCCCGGCGGTGCGGCCGGTGGAGCGGTAGCCGGTCCAGTCCGCGTACCCCTCCGACAGCCACAGCGGGGTGGCCGCCGAGGTCACGGCGCGGGTCGCCACGTGCGCGGTCTCGTGGGTGAGGACGACCTGCTTGCCGAAGGCGCCGAGCACGCCGTACGCCTCCGGGTTGATGATCACCCGGTCCGCGGGCGCGCTGCCCGAGCCGCCCGCCTCGCCCGTGGTGACCGCGGCGATCCCCTGGTAGGCGGAGGCGGGCGAGCCGAGGAGTCCGCCCATGCCCTCAAGGGTCTTGGGGACCAGGACGACGACCCTGCGCGCCCATCCCGTCCCCCACGCGTCCGTCACCGCGGGCACGGCGTCGTCGGCGAGTTCGGCGTAGGACTTCAGGACGGACGGCTGCTGCCCGACGCCGAGCACCAGGCTGTGCGCGCCCTTCGCCGCGGTGACCTTGCCCTGCTCCCAGAGCTGCTGCCCGGTCTTCTCGGCGGGCTCGTCCTCGACGACGCGCCAGCGCCCCCCGTCCCGCTTGAGGGTCAGCGTCCGCTCGGCGACGACCGGCGCCTTGTCGTACCCGTCGACGCGGTAGCGCAGCTCGGCCGAGGCACTGACCCGCTCCCCCGAACCGGTCAGCCGGGTCAGCTTGTAGGTCCAGGAGTCCAGCGGGACCGCGGCGAGGTCGAGCAGCAGGTACGGATCGGCGCCGCCGGTCGCCCGGTAGGCGGCGGCGTCCTTGGCGAGGACGGCGGCGGCCCGGCGGTCCAGGACCCGCTGCACGGCGGTCGTACGGGTGTCCGTGGGCGCGGGGCCCGCACCGCATCCGGTCAGCCCGACGAGCAGGGCGCCGAGGGCCACGCTCCACCCCGCCCTGCTCACCGCACGCCGTCGACCAGCCATCTTCCCGATCGTACGGCGTGCGGGGCGGGTGCGGCGCGGCTCAGACCCGGGTCACGGAGGAGACGGGCATCATGCCGACGGGGTCGTAGCGCACGGGGGCGCCCGGGTACGGCGCGTGGATGACCTGGCCGTTGCCCGCGTAGATGCCGATGTGGTGGGCGTCGGAGCCGTAGGCGACGAGGTCGCCGGGGCGCGCCTCGGAGAGCGACACCTGCTGCCCGGCGTACCGCTGGGCCTGCGAGGTGCGCGGCAGACCGACCCCGGCCTGCCCGTACGACCACTGCATCAGGCCCGAACAGTCGAAGCCGGAGGGGCCGTTGGCGCCCCAGATGTAGGGCTTGCCGAGCGCGGACTGGGCGGCGGCGAGCGCGGCGGCCGCCCGGGACGAGGAGGCGGGGCCCGCACCCGTCAGGTCGGGCCGTCCGCCGCCGCGCGAGGCCCGCTCGTACGCGGCGCGGTCGTCGTCCTTCATCGAGTTGAGCAGCCGCCGCGCCGTGGCCAGCTTCGACTCGACGGTGCGCTTGTGCTTCGCCACGGTCTTGCGGCTCTCGACCAGCTGGGCCAGCTGGCGCCGGGCCTCGGCGCGCTTCTGGGCCAGTTCGCGCTGCGCGCCTTGCAGTTCGGCCAGCTCGCCGGCCTGGCGGGCGCTGATCCGGTCGATGGCGCTGGCCCGGTCGAGGTAGGCCTCCGGGTCGGAGGAGAACATCAGGGCGAGCGAGGGGTCCATGCCGCCGGAGCGGTACTGGGCTCCGGCGACCATGCCGAGCGCCTGGCGCATCGTGTTGATCCGCTCCTGGCCGCGGGCCACCTGGTCCTGTGTGCGGGCCAGTTCGGCGTGGAGCTTGTCGGCCCGTTCGTCGGCCTTGTTGAACGCCTCGGTGGCGTTCTCCGCCTGCTCGTACAGGCGGTCCACCTCGGCCTTGGTGTCGGCCGGCCGGTCCTGCGGCGCGGCGCCCGCGGGGGCCGCGCCGAGGGCGGCGGCGGCCGATGCGGCGGCGGCCACGGTCAGGACAGTGGCGCGGGTGTTCCGCTCGAGACCCGTAGGACCGGGGTGCGCGGTGCGGCGATGGGACCCCACAGGCAGCCGTTTCCCTTCCCTGGCGAAGCACTGATGGAGCGCTGACGCCGCTGGCGACGCGCTGCCGCATCCCCGTGATCGGGGAATGCGCGCCGACAGTAGCCGCGCGATCACCGGTCGGCCAACGACCGTTCGGGGGCGCACAACGCGACGCCCCGCCTATGACGCAGGTCATGGGCGGGGCGTGGGGTCAGCGGCGGGAACCTGAATTCGCCCGAACGGGCGCGTTTTCAAGTGTCGTAGGCGCGGGCCGACAAGAAGGTCAGATGCGGACGCCGAACTGGAACGAACCGATCGTGCTCATCGACTCGTAGCGGACGCTGGCGCCGGGGTGCGGGGCGTGCAGCACCTGCCCGTTGCCCGCGTACAGGCCCACGTGCGCAAGGCTGTTGAAGAAGACGAGGTCGCCGGGGCGGAGCTGGCTCATGCCGATCTTCGGGCCGTCGTTCTGCTGGGTGTAGGTGGTGCGGGTGATGCCGACACCGGCCTGGTTGTACGCCCACTGGGTGAGGCCCGAGCAGTCGTACGAGTTGGGGCCCGTGCCACCGGAGACGTACGGCTTGCCGATCTGGGTGGCGGCGGCGCTGAGGGCGGCCGCGCCGCGCTGGGAGGCGGGCACCTCGTTGCCGAGGTCGACACGGCTGGAGGAGCTGCGGCTGGCGCGGGCGTCCTCCTCGGCCATCTTCTGCCGCTCCTGCGCGGTCAGGGTGTTGAGCAGCTTCTGCGCGGCGCCGAGCTTGCTCTGGACTTCCTTCTTCTTCTTGCCGAGCTCCGTGCGGGTGTCGGCGAGGTCCTTGAGCTTCTCGGACGCCTCGGCGCGCTCCTGGGCGAGGGTGCGCTGCTTGTCCTGGACCTTCTTGAGCGACTGCAGCTGCTGGGCGCTGAGCGAGTCGATCGTGGACGCCTTGTCGAGGTAGTCGTCCGGGTCGGCGGAGAGGAACAGCTGGAGGGAGGGGTCGATGCCGCCGGAGCGGTACTGCTCGCTGGCCATCGTGCCGATGCCCGTGCGCAGCTCGTTGAGGTCCTCCTGGCCGCGGGCGACCTTGTCCTGGAGCTCGCCGATCTCCTTCTCGAGCTTCTGCTGCTTCTCCTTGGCCCCGTTGTAGAGGTCGGTCGCCTTCTCCGCCTCTTCGTAGAGCTTGTCGACCTTGGCCTTGACCTCGGCCTTGTCGGCCTTGGGAGCGGCGTTGGCCGCCTGGGAAGTGAGAGCCACGGCAGCGGCGGCGGTCGCGGTGAGCACGGTCACGCGGGTGCGGCTCGGCTGCTTCGGTCGACGGTGGGACGCCACGGAGGCGAGCTCCTTCTTCCTCCAGCCGCCCACGAATCACCCCGGTGGGCGGTGCCCCTCCGCCGTCACACACCTCATGTGAGTGATCACCCGAGCGGAGGTTCGAGGCCTGACCCTAGTGATGTTCTTGTGATCAGTTCAAATCCTGACGGGCAAAATCTCGGTCGCCGACTGAGTTCTTTTACACACAACTCACGTGCAGTGATGTCAATTTGACGCACGGTTGCGCAAAGGTTTCGCCAATCCGGGCATACGGAACGGACGTTGCGGGAGTGGCGTAAGGGACGCGGAGGGCGTTAGGCCGTCAACCGCGCGAGAGCCGCTTCAGGAGCATGACCGACGCAACCGGACGCGCCCCCGCCTTCGCGACCCCGTCGGCGACCTCGCGGTCCGTCGAGACGACGATCACCGGCCGGCCGGGCGGCTCGGCGCGCACCAGCTGGCGAATCAATTCATCAGCGGTGACGCCCGCCTTGGAGAACAGCACCCGCACCCCGCGCGGCGGCGCGAGCAGCACGGGCGCCGCCAGCTCGGCCCCGTCGAAGACACAGGTCACCTCGGCGCCGGTCTGCGCCGCGAGCTGCGAGAGGGAGCCGAGGAGGCGCAGCCGCTGCTTCTCCAGCGGCATGGTCGGGTACCCCGTCTTGGTCACGTTGTACCCGTCGACCACGAGGTGGGCCTGCGGCAGCGCGAGCAGTTGGTCGAGGATGGCCGGATCATGCTCGTGCAGGGCGCGCGCCGCGATGTCCTTCGGCGTCATCCGGCCCGGCTCCACGGCGTCCACGGAATCGGCGGGCCGCGCGGAGACCGGCGGCAGCGCCAGCTCCCTGCGCAGCCCCTGAGCGGCCTCCAGGACGGTGTCGAGCAGCAGCCGTACGCGCATGTCCTCGACGCTGCGCCCTTCGCGGGCCGCCCGGCGCGACGCCTCCAGGTTCGCCTCGACCTCGCCGAGCCGCGCCTTGAGCCGCCGTGTCTCGCTCTCGGCGGCGGAGATCTGCGCCTGCCCCTCGGCCCGTACGGCGTCGGCCTCGGCCTGTGCCTTGCGCACGGCGGCCTCGCCGCGCTTCACGTCGCTGAGGGCGGCGCGCAGCTTGCGGTGGACGGCGTCGGTCTCGCGCTTGGCGGCGTCCAGTTCGGCGCGCAGCCGCTCCGTCTCGGCCCTGGTGGTCGCCTGCGCCTCGGCGAGCCGGTCGCGCAGGGACTCGAGTTCGGCCCGGGTCTCCTCGTCGATGCGCTCGGCGTCGACCCGCTGGGCCTCCTCACCGGCGGCGGCGACCAGCTTGACCCAGCCCACGGGGCGCAGCACGTACGCGGCCGCGGCCACGTCGAGGGGGTCCGCGGCGGGCGGCGGCGATCCGGAGTCGAGCGCCTGGCACAGTTCGGGCTGGGCCTCGCGGAACCGCTCGGCGATCCGCTGCCGGAACAGAGTCTCGCTCTCGACGGCCGCCGCCATCGCGTTCCCGGCGAACTTCACCCGCCGGGTCGGGGTGAAGCGGGCGTACTGGCGCAGCTGCGGTGGCAGTTCGCCGACCGTGAGGCCGCCGAAGCCGTCGGAGACGATCTGCACGACCCGGCGCCGCACGCCCTCGGGCAACGGCCGGTCGAGCACCTCGGCGGCAGGCTGCTCGGCATGCCCGGCCTCCCCGCCCGTGCTCTCCACCATCCGTCACCCCAAAGTCAGTGGGCCGCCCCGTTCAGGAGTCGGCGCCCGGCCTGTCCACAAGTTCCACCTGGTCGACCGCGTTGCACCAGCGGCAGCGGACCGACTCGATCGTCTCACTGACCACGTCGCGCTCCTCGACCTTCGGCTCACCGGCCAGGTCCAGGTGCACGTACTCCACGACCTGCGAGGAGCGGGTCACGTCGAACCGCGTCAGGTTGCCGCAGAGCGTGCAGCGCCAGCGGGTGGTGGCGGTCGGCAGGGGAACCGTCATCGGACTGTCGCCTCCGTGGTGCGTGATGCTTGCTTTATTGCCCGTAACCCTACGGCCTGCCGTGCACCGCCCGCTCCCCGCCTTGCGTCATGCTCTCCTTCATGATCGGCAACGGACGCGGCGTGATCGGCAGAGCGACCGCTTTCCTCAGAGGACATCCGGCTCCGGTCACGTACGCGCTCATCGCCGTCTGCTGCGTGACCTTCGTGCTCTCCCCGTCGTCCGGGCTCAACCCGTCCTACGGCACCGGCGACCAACTGCTCACCGCCCAGGCCGGCTACTTCGAACGCTGGGGCGTCCTGCCCGCCGAACTCTTCATCGGATCACCCCGCGCCGCCCTCACCCCGGCCACAGCCCTGTTCGTGCACGGCAGCTGGGTGCACCTCCTCGGCAACATGCTCTTCCTCTACGTGTTCGGGGCGATGGTCGAGGAGCGCATGGGCCATCTGCCGTACGCGCTGTTCTATCTGGTCAGCGGCTACCTGGCACTCCTCGGGTACGCCATCGCGCACGCGGGCTCCGAACAGACGCTGGTCGGCGCCTCGGGAGCGATCTCGGCGGTGCTCGGCGCCTTCCTCTACCTCTTCCCCGACGCGCGGGTGACGAGCGTCTTCCCCTTCCTCCTCTTCCTGCCGCTGCGCTTCCCGGCGTGGGTGGTCCTCCCGTTCTGGGTCGCGCTGCAATGGGCCGCCGCCTACCAGGACAGCCAGGGGCCCGGGGTCGCCTACCTGGCCCATCTGATCGGCTTCTCGCTCGGCTTCCTGTGGGCGTGGGTGCGATACCGGGGCCGGGCTAAGGTGAAGGTTGCCCCAGCCACGGCCACCGAGGGAGACAGCCAGCCGTGATCACCGCGATCGTGCTCATCAAGACCAGCGTGGACCGGATCCCCGAGATCGCCGAGTCGATCGCGGCGCTCGACAGTGTCAGCGAGGTCTTCTCCGTCACCGGCACGTATGACTTGATCGCCATGGTTCGGGTGGCCCGGCACGATGATCTTGCCGAAGTGATTCCCGGCAAGATCAGCAAGATCCCCGGGGTCGAGGGCACCGACACGCATGTTGCTTTCCGCACGTACTCCCAGCACGATCTTGAGGCCGCGTTCTCCATCGGGCTGGACAGCTAGCCCCGCCAGGGGCGCGGGGAACCGCGCGGTCAGCCACGACGAAAGCCGCGGACGCGTCTGCTCATGAACCGAGCAGACGCGTCCGCGGCTGTTTCGTGGCTGGTCGCGCAGTTCCCCGCGCCCCTAGGCGGCTGGGACGCAGCGGCCTTCTTCGGTGCGGTAGGTCCAGGCGGCGCCATCGCGGACCAGTTCCTTCACCGCCCCGATGAAACGCTCGACGTGCTCGTCAGGGGTGCCCGCGCCGAAACTGACCCGGATCGCGTTCAGCGACTTCTCCCCCGGCGCCGCCTCAGGCGCCCCGCACTCGCCCTGGGTCTGCGGGTCGGACCCGAGCAGCGTCCGCACCAGCGGGTGGGCGCAGAACAGACCGTCCCGCACCCCGATCCCGTACTCCGCGGAGAGCGCCGCGGCGAAGTGCGAGGAGTTCCAGCCCTCGACCACGAAGGAGAGGACGCCGACGCGCGGGGCGTCGTCCCCGAACAGGGAGAGCACCTTCACCTCGGGCACCTCGGCGAGCCCGTCGCGCACCTTCCGGATCAGGTACCGCTCCCGGGCGACGAGGTCGTCGAACCCGGCCTCGGTCAGCGCCTTGCAGGCGGACGCGATGGAGTAGACGCCGATGACGTTCGGCGACCCGGCCTCGTGGCGGGCCGCGCTGTCGTGCCACTCGACGTCCACACCGCCGTCGACGCGCCGGGCCACCTTGCGCGAGGCACCGCCACCGGCCAGGTACGGCTCGGCCGCGCGCAGCCAGTCGGCGCGCCCGGCGAGCACGCCCGAGCCGAAGGGCGCGTACAGCTTGTGCCCGGAGAAGGCGATCCAGTCGACGTCCAGGTCCTGCACGGAGACCGGGTGGTGGGGCGCGAGCTGGGCGGCGTCGAGCACGATGCGGGCACCGTGCGCGTGAGCGGCCGCCGCCAGCTCGCGCACCGGCCAGAGTTCACCGGTGACGTTGGAGGCACCGGTGACGCAGACGAGGGCGGGCCCGTAGGGGTCGCGCTCGGCGAGGGCGCGCTCCAGGGTCTCGACGGCCTGGCCCGGGGTGCGCGGCGCGTTGAGGTAGGTCACGCGGGCGTCGCGCCAGGGCAGCAGCGACGCGTGGTGCTCGGTCTCGAAGACGAACACCTGGCAGTCGGCGGGCAGCGCGGCGGCGAGCAGGTTGAGCGAGTCGGTGGTGGAGCGGGTGAAGACGACCTGGTCGTCGGCGCGGCAGCCGAGGAACTCGGCGACCGTGGCGCGGGAGTTCTCGAACAGGTCGGTGGACAGCTGGGAGAGGTAGCCGGCGCCGCGGTGCACGCTGCCGTAGTAGGGGGCGTAGGCGGCGACGTCGTCCCACACGCGCTGCAGGGCGGGCGCGCTGGCGGCGTAGTCGAGGGCGGCGTACGTCACCTCGCCGCCGGTGACGAGCGGCACGGTCACGTCGCGGCCGAGCACCGGCAGCGGCGCGCCACAAGCGGGGTCGGCGGCGGACTCGGCGGAAACGGTGGCGGTGGCGGTGGCGGTGGTGTGAGCGGACATGGCTGTCTCCCGGCAGGACAAGTCAGGGCAGGGCGAAGTGGCGTACAGGCCCGCACGGCAGCCGTCAGCAACAGCACTGCTACGTACGGGAGTTGACCTCGACGCGGGGCGCGGACGCGCTCACGCGGAGGGTGATGGAGTAACCAGAGAAGGGGCCGGAGGCCCTAGCACATTCGCTTGCTCACGAGACTGCTCCCTCAAACGACCCAGGACCCCTGGAAAGTTCGCGAGGGGTCCGCGCTTGCCGCGAGCCTTGCTGCACGCGGCCTGGTCTTCACCCGGGGCACCCCGCCACGGACGGAGGGTTGCCGGACAGCCGGCCGGGGCCGATCACGCTGTCACTCATGACCTTGAAAAGCATCCTGCCACACGTTCCGGATACGGCAAGAGCGCAGTCCGTTCTCTGAGACAACTCGGACTGCGCTCTGCGTCACACTCGTACCCCGCGCGTCAGCGGTTGGTGGCCGTCACCCATCGCTCCAGGGTCGCCTTGGCCGCACCCGAGTCGATGGACTCGGCGGCGCGGTCCATGCCGGCCCGCAGCTGCTCGGCGAGGGTGCCGCTGCCGGGGCGTACGGCGACGAGGGCGGCGGCCGAGTTGAGGAGCACGGCGTCGCGCACCGGGCCGCGCTCCCCGTCGAGCAGCCGTCGCGCGACCTCCGCGTTGTAGGAGGCGTCCGCGCCGCGCAGGGCCGCCACGGGGACCAGGTCGAGGCCCACGTCGCGCGGGTCGAAGGACTCCTCGCGCACGGCGCCGTCCCGGACGACCCAGACGCGGGAGGTCGCGGTGGTGGTCAGCTCGTCGAGGCCGTCGTCGCCGCGGAAGACCAGGGACGAGTTGCCCCGCTCGGCGAAGACACCGGCCACGACGGGCGCCATCCGGGCGTCGGCGACCCCGACGGCCTGGGCGCGCACCCGGGCCGGGTTGGTGAGCGGGCCGAGGAGGTTGAAGACGGTGCGGATGCCGAGCTGGCCGCGCGCGGCGCCCGCGTACCGCAGCGCGGGGTGGAACTTCACGGCGAAGCAGAAGGTGATCCCGGCTTCCTCCGCGATCTGCGGGACCCGCGCGGGCGTCAGCTCCAGGTTGACGCCGAGCTTCTCCAGGACGTCGGAGGCGCCCGAGGCCGAGGAGGCGGCGCGGTTGCCGTGCTTGACGACCTTGACGCCCGTACCGGCGATGACGATGGCGGACATCGTGGAGATGTTGACGGTCTTGGCGCCGTCGCCGCCGGTGCCGACGATGTCGACGGTCTCCCCCGGCACCTCGATCACGTTGGCGTGCTCGTACATCGCCCGGACCAGACCGGAGATCTCCTCGACGGTCTCGCCCTTGGCGCGCAGCGCGACCACGAAGGCGGCGATCTGCGCCTCGGTCGCCTCCCCCCGCATGATGCGGTCCATCGCCCAGGCGGTGTCGTCGGCGCTCTGGTCGCGGCCCTCCAGGAGGCCGTTGAGTACGGCGGGCCAGGAACGGCCCGCCGCGGTGTCGCCTCCAGCGGGGTGCAAAGCGCTCATGGCCGCTCCAGTTGTGTCAGTGGGATTACGCGGCTCCAGCTTATCCAGCGCCAGGTATGGCAAAGAGCCCCCGTCCAGTGCCTGGACGAGGGCTCCTGCCGTGGCGGACAGCTGTCGGCTCAGCCGATCAGGGATCAGTGGTGGCCGTGGCCGCTGGTGATCTCCTTGTACTCCTCCGCGGTGGGCTTGGGGATCTGGTTGTTCTCCCCGTAGAAGCCCTTCGACAGCTTGGCGCGGGTCTTCTGCAGACGCGACTGCTTGCGCTCCACGCCGTTCTCGTCGACCGTCGGGCCGAGCTCGAGCGGCTGGTACTGCTCGTGCGCGGTGAGCGCGTGCAGCGACTCGGCGTCGAGCGGCTCGTGGACCTCGATGAACTCACCGTGCGGCAGGCGCTTGATGATGCCGGACTCGCGTCCGTGCAGCACCTTGTCCTTGTCGCGGCGCTGGAGGCCGAGGCAGATCCGCTTGGTGGCGATGAAGACCAGGACCGGCACGACGAAGAAGCCGATGCGGACGAACCAGGTGATCGCGTTGATCGACAGGTGGAAGTGCGTGGCCCAGAGGTCGTTGCCACCACCGACGAGCAGGACGAAGTACCAGGAGATCCACGCGGCGCCGAACGCCGTACGCGTCGGGACGTTGCGCGGGCGGTCCAGGATGTGGTGCTCGCGCTTGTCGCCGGTGACCCAGGACTCGATGAACGGGTAGACCGCGATCGCGACCAGGACCAGCGGGAAGATGACCAGCGGGATGAACACACCCAGGACGAGCGTGTGACCCCAGAGGTTGATCTCCCAGCCCGGCATCGTACGGATCAGGCCCTCGGAGAAGCCCATGTACCAGTCCGGCTGGGCGCCGGTGGAGACCTGGTCGATCCGGTACGGGCCGATGGCCCAGATCGGGTTGATCGAGGCGATCGCCGCGACGACCGCGATGACACCGAAGACGAGGAAGAAGAAGCCGCCCGCCTTGGCCATGTAGACCGGGAGCAGCGGCATGCCGACGACGTTCTTCTCGGTCTTTCCGGCACCCGCGAACTGCGTGTGCTTGTGGTAGAAGACCAGGATCAGGTGGGCCACCAGCAGGCCGAGCATGATGCCCGGCAGCAGCAGGATGTGGACCGAGTAGAACCGCGCGACGAAGTCGCCGCCCGGGAACTCGCCGCCGAAGAGGAAGAACGACAGGTACGTGCCGACGATCGGCACGGACAGGACCGCGCCCTCCATGAAGCGGACACCGGTGCCGGAGAGCAGGTCGTCCGGGAGCGAGTAGCCGGTGAAACCGGTGAACATGCCCAGGACGAACAGCAGGAAGCCGAACAGCCAGTTGACCTCACGCGGCTTGCGGAACGCGCCCGTGAAGAACACGCGCATCATGTGCACGAACATGCCGGCGAGGAAGATCAGCGCCGCCCAGTGGTGGATCTGCCGGATCAGCAGACCACCGCGCACATCGAAGGAGATGTGCATGGTCGAGTTGAACGCCTCGGACATCAGCTGTCCCTGCAGCGGGACGTAGCTGCCGTGGTACTCCACCTCGTTCATCGACGGGTGGAAGAACAGCGTCAGGTACACACCCGTGAGGATGATGATGATGAAGCTGTAGAGGCAGATCTCACCGAGCATGAAGGACCAGTGGTCCGGGAAGATCTTGCGCATGTTGGACTTGGCCAGGGAGTAGATCCCGAGGCGGCCGTCCGCCCAGTCGGCGACGCGCTCGCCGGCCGGTGCCTTCTCGCGAGAAGGTGCGTCGTTGGTGGTTGCAGTACTCATCCGCGCTCCCAGAAGGCCGGACCGACGGGCTCAGCGAAGTCGCCCTGCGCCACGAGGAAGCCCTCGTCATCGACGTCGATGTGCAGCTGCGGCAGTGCGTGACCGGCGGGGCCGAAGATGACCCGCGCACCGTCGGAGAGGTCGAAGGTGGACTGGTGGCACGGGCACAGCACGTGGTGCGTCTGCTGCTCGTACAGGGAGATCGGGCAGCCCACGTGGGTGCAGATCTTCGAGTACGCGACAACGCCCTCGTGGGACCACTCGAGCTCGCGCTTGTCCTTGATGTTCTCCGGCTGGATCCGGACCAGCATGAGCGCGGCCTTGCCCATCACCTGCTGGAAGTCCTCGTCGTGCTCCTCCACGCCCTCGGGCTTGGCGAAGGTGAGCGAACCGACCACGATGTCCGAGGCGCGCAGCGGCTCGTTCGTGTTCATGTTGACGAGCTTCTTGCCCTTCTTCCACGCCGTGTGGCGCAGCTTCGTCTCCGGCAGCGGGCCGAGATCACGAAGAAGGACGACACCGGAGAGCGGCACCAGGGCGAGCGCGCCGAAGAGGGTGTTGCGGATCAGCTTGCGGCGGCCGAACTGCGACTCGCGCGCGCCGTCGGCGAAGTCCTGCAGGACCTGCGCCTTGACCTCGGCCGGAGCCTCGATCGGGTGACGCTCGGAGGCGACCTCGACGTCCGACATCAGGGTGCGGGCCCAGTGGACCGCGCCCGCGCCGATGCAGAACAGCGCCACACCGAGGGTCATGCCCAGCGCGAAGTTGAGCGCGCTGATGTGACCGAGCGGGAAGATGTAGACGCTCGTGTCGACGTCGATGGTGACGTACGAGGCGATGAAGCCGACGGTGGCCAGCATCGAGATCGTGAACAGCATCGCCACGACGCGCTCGGACCGCCTGGCGGCCCGTTCCTCGATGTCCTGGATCCGGTGCTCGTGCTCCGGAAGGCCCGGGTCGGCGAAGGGGTTGTCCTTCACCGCTACCGAGCCGTGCCCGGTCTCCTGCTCGGTGGGCAGGTTCTCTTCTGGAATGTCTTGGCTACTCATGACTTCTTGGCCTTTGCGGTCCGAGCGGCGACCCAGATGGCGACGGCGACGAGGGCACCGAGACCGAAGATCCAGGCGAACAGACCCTCGCTGACCGGGCCGAGCCCGCCCAGCTTGAGGCCGCCGGGGCTCTCCGACTTGTCGCCGTTGACCGCGTCGAGGTACGCGATGATGTCCTTCTTGTTCTGCTTGGTCATCGTCGTGTCCGGGAAGGACGGCATGTTCTGCGGGCCGGTCTGCATGGCCTCGTAGATGTGCTTGGGCGCGACGTCCCCGAGGTTCGGCGCGAACTTGCCGTGGGTCAGCGCACCGCCCTCACCGGTGAAGTTGTGGCACTGCGCGCAGTTGGTGCGGAACAGTTCACCGCCCTTGGCGATGTCCGCGCCTTCCGGGCTGTAGTCCTTGGAGGTCGGCGTGGTCGGACCGGCACCCAGCGAGGCGATGTAGGCCGCGAGCTGGTCGATCTCGGACTGCGAGTAGATGACCTTCTTCTTCGGGACCTGAGCGCCAGGCTGCTGGGCCGGCATACGGCCGGTGCCGACCTGGAAGTCGACGGCGGCGGAGCCGACGCCCACCAGGCTCGGGCCGTCGGTGGTGCCCTGACCGCCGGTTCCGTGGCAGCTGGCGCAGCCGACGGAGTAGAGCTTCTTGCCCTCGTCGATGGCGAGGGACTGGGCGGTTTCATCGGCCTGCGCCTTGCTCGCGGGCGCGAACGCGGCGTACAGCCCCCCGGTGGCCGCCAGCGCGAGGAGTAGGACGACGACCGCCGCCAGCGGATGGCGTCGTCGTGCGGAGAGCTTTTTCACGGATTACCCCGGTGTCAGGATCTTCTGCGTCGGTGCTGCGGGAATGTGTCGGGTTTCTGCGCCCGATGCTGTGATCTTCGAACTACTTGATCAGGTAGATCGTGGCGAAGAGGCCGATCCAGACGACGTCCACGAAGTGCCAGTAGTAGGACACGACAATGGCGGCGGTCGCCTGCTCGTGGGTGAACCTCCGGGCCGCGTACGTCCTGCCGAGGACGAACAGGAAGGCGATGAGCCCGCCTGTCACGTGCATGCCGTGGAAGCCGGTGGTCAGGTAGAAGACCGAGCCGTACGGGTCGGAGGAGAGCGAGAGCCCGTCCTTCTTGACCAGCTCGGTGTACTCGTACACCTGACCGCCGATGAAGATCGCACCCATGATGAAGGTGACGATGAACCACATTCTGAGCTTCTTCACGTCACCGCGCTCGGCGGCGAACACGCCGAGCTGACAGGTCAGAGAGGAGAGCACCAGGATCGTGGTGTTCGTCGCCGAGAACGGAAGGTTCAGGCTCTCGGCCATTTCCTTCCAGTGCTCCGGTCCCGTCACCGATCGCAGGGTGAAGTACATCGCGAAGAGGGCCGCGAAGAACATCAGCTCGGAACTCAGCCAGATGATGGTTCCGACGCTGGTGAGGTTCGGTCGATTGACCGACGGGTGCGCGTGCCCGGTTTCTACTGTCGTTGCTGTCGCCACGACCGACATTATGTCGGTCGCTTATCTCGCCCTCACTCCGGGGGGTGCCGTTCGGAGTGTCTGAGGGGTGTGTCCAGCCCATATGGCCCATCGGAGGCGTGTACGAACCGGTGTTGACGGGCTGTCGGGAGGGGTAGGCTCCGCGCCAGGTACGCCCCTAGGACGCCGATGTCTCGGAGGAACGATGCAGTCGACCGCGACGGTTCTGGTTTACAGCGACGACGCCAACACGCGGGAGCAGGTCCGTCTCGCGACCGGGCGGCGCCCAGCGGCCGACGCGCCCGAGGTGCGCTTCGTCGAGTGCGCGACGCTCCCCGCGGTCCTCAAGGAGCTGGACAGGGGCGGTATCGACGTCTGCGTCCTGGACGGCGAGGCGGTGCCCGCGGGCGGCATGGGCGTGTGCCGGCAGATCAAGGACGAGGTCTTCGACTGCCCGCCCGTGCTGCTCCTGATCGGCCGCCCGCAGGACGCCTGGCTGGCCACGTGGAGCCGGGCCGAGGCCGCGGTGACGCTGCCGGTGGACCCGGTGGAGTTCGCGGGCGCGCTGGCCGGGCTGCTGCGCTCGCGCCGGGCCGTCACCGCCTGAGCGGCGCCGGAGGTCTCGCCCCCCGGATCGCCGGAGGAGGTCTCAGCCCTCAGATCCCGGGGCTGAGCCGCGCCTGGACGGCCGGGTCGGCCTTGCCCTCGGGGGTGAGGGCGCTGCCCGCGCGCCACTTCTTCCAGCTGACGTTCCAGTCGCCGAAGCCGTTGCCGAACGGGTCCATCTCCTGGCCGTAGCTGTTCACGACCTTGACGATGTCGCCCTCGCGGACGGTCTTGAAGAACCAGGCGGCGTTGGAGGTGCTCATGCCGGTGCAGCCGTGGCTGACGTTGGCGGCGCCCTGCGAGCCCACCGACCAGGGCGCGGCGTGCACGTACTCGCCGCTCCAGGTCACCCGGGTGGCGTAGTACACCGGCAGGTCGTACGAGTCCGAGCTGCCCTCGGAGATGCCGATGCTGGTGCCGCGCATCCGCACGAAGTACTCCTTGCCGAGCACGACCTTGACGCCGTTGCGGGTCTCGAAGCCGGGCTTGCCGGTGGTGACCGGGATCTCGTTGATGGCCTCGCCGTTGCGGTAGACCGTCATGGAGTGCGAGCCCGCGTCGGTGACCGCCTCGATGCGGTCGCCCGTGGAGATGGTCAGCGGCTTGCCGGCGCCGCCCCACAGCGTGTCGGTGACCTTGAGGCCCTTGAGGTTGCTGCGCGCCGTGATGGTGGCGTGGGCGGGCCAGTACTCCTTGGGGCGGTAGTGCAGCGTCTTGCTGTCCACCCAGTACCAGGAGCCGCCGTCGGCCTTGGGCTTGGAGTCCACCGTGAGGGCGCGTTCGACGATGGCGCGGGCCTTCTCGTCCTTGACGGCCTTGTTGAGCGTGGCCGTGATCGGCTGGCCGACGCCGTAGGTGCCGTGGTCGGGCCCGAAGGTGACCTTGAGCGCCTTCTCGCTGCTCGGGTTGCCCGTGTCGAACGTCAGGACCTTGCGGCCCGGCGCGCCGTCCTCGTCCTCGGTGCTGACGCGGACCGTGTACTGGGCCTCTGCGGCCAGCGGGGAGGTGGTGTGCCACCTGCGGCC
Organism: Streptomyces sp. SGAir0957; assembly: GCF_043523415.1. NCBI lineage: Bacteria > Bacillati > Actinomycetota > Actinomycetes > Kitasatosporales > Streptomycetaceae > Streptomyces > Streptomyces sp. SGAir0957. The sequence continues at coordinate 6,058,766 of NZ_CP027293.1, read as the reverse complement.
GTCGGCGGAGAGTTCGCCCGCGACGTAGCGCCCCATGGCGTCCGTGGCCGTCACGTCGGTGATGCGCCCCTCGTCGCCCTGTGAGGTGACTTCCAGGGGCTTGTCCGGGTTCGCCTTCTGGCCGCTCTTGGGGCCGCTGAAGGAGATCTGGCCCGCCGCGTCGTAGGGCTTGGCGGAGAGCGGGTGGCCGGAGCTGCCGCAGGCCGTGACGCCCGCACCGAGTGCGGCCACAAGCAGGGTGCAGCCAAGAACCGTACGGATGCGCGGTGAGTGGTCCATATGGCCACGTTAAGAAGGTTCGGCGGGTACGGCGCGCCGAAGTGCGCCGCACGGGGCACGGCGCGACACGCCGAAGGGCCCGGACCCTCCGTCAGGAGTGTCCGGGCCCTTCGGTCACGGGAGTTCAGGAGCGCGTGAGGTCACTGCGTCCGGTTCTCGCCGCGGTAGTACTCGAAGACCCAGCCCCACAGGCCGAACAGGATGACCGGAGCCGAGAAGTACAGCAGCCACCAGCCGAAGACGACGCCCATGAAGGCGAGCGCGCCACCGACGGCCAGGGAGAGCGGCTGCCAGGAGTGCGGGCTGAAGAAGCCCACCTCGCCGGCGTCGTCCGCGACGTCGGCCTCCTTGTTGTCCTGCGCACCGGTGTCGACCCGCCGGGCCGTGAAGGCCAGGTAGTAGCCGATCATGATGCACAGGCCGAAGGCGAGGAAGAGCGCCGTCGTACCGGCCGGCTCCTTCGACCACACGCCGTAGACACCGGCCATGATCAGGACGAAGAGGCTCAGCCAGATGAACATCTTGCCTTGGACCTTCACTTGCCGGCCTCCTTGCTGCCAGCCAGCGCCTTGTCACCGTGGCTGGAGTTCTCCAGCTGGTCCAGGGCCGCGATCTCAGGGTGATGCAGGTCGAACGCCGGCGATTCGGAGCGAATGCGCGGCAGGGTGAGGAAGTTGTGCCGCGGCGGCGGGCAGGACGTCGCCCACTCGAGCGAGCGGCCGAAGCCCCACGGGTCGTCGACCTCGATCTTCTTGCCGTACTTGGCGGTCTTCCAGACGTTGTAGAGGAACGGCAGGATCGACAGGCCGAGGACGAACGAGGAGATCGTCGAGACCGTGTTCAGCGCGGTGAAGCCGTCGGCCGCGAGGTAGTCCGCGTAACGACGCGGCATGCCCTCGACGCCCAGCCAGTGCTGCACCAGGAACGTGCCGTGGAAGCCGATGAACAGCGTCCAGAAGGTGATCTTGCCGAGCCGCTCGTCGAGCATCTTGCCGGTGAACTTCGGCCACCAGAAGTGGAAGCCGGAGAACATCGCGAAGACGACGGTGCCGAACACCACGTAGTGGAAGTGCGCCACCACGAAGTACGAGTCCGAGATGTGGAAGTCCAGCGGCGGGGCCGCCAGGATCACGCCGGTCAGACCACCGAAGGTGAAGGTGATCAGGAAGCCGATCGCCCAGAGCATCGGTGTCTCGAAGGACAGCGAGCCCTTCCACATCGTTCCGATCCAGTTGAAGAACTTCACGCCGGTCGGTACGGCGATCAGGAACGTCATGAAGGAGAAGAACGGTAGGAGCACGCCGCCGGTGACGTACATGTGGTGCGCCCACACGGTCACGGAGAGACCGGCGATGGCGATCGTCGCGCCGATGAGGCCCGAGTAGCCGAACATCGGCTTGCGGGAGAACACCGGGATGACCTCGGAAATGATTCCGAAGAACGGCAGGGCGATGATGTACACCTCTGGATGGCCGAAGAACCAGAAGAGGTGTTGCCAGAGCAACGCGCCGCCATTCGCGGCATCGAACACATGCGCACCGAACTTGCGGTCCGCCTCCAGGGCGAACAGCGCGGCGGCGAGGACCGGGAAGGCCAGCAGGACGAGCACACCGGTCAGCAGCACGTTCCACACGAAGATCGGCATGCGGAACATCGTCATGCCGGGCGCGCGCATGCAGATGATCGTGGTGATGAAGTTGACCGAGCCGAGGATCGTGCCGAAGCCGGAGAAGGCCAGACCCATGATCCACATGTCGGCGCCGATGCCCGGCGAGCGGACGGCGTCCGACAGCGGGGAGTAGGCGAACCAGCCGAAGTCGGCCGCACCCTGCGGGGTGAGGAAGCCGGCGACCGCGATCAGCGAGCCGAACAGGTACAGCCAGTAGGCGAACATGTTCAGCCGCGGGAAGGCGACGTCGGGGGCGCCGATCTGCAGCGGCATGATCCAGTTCGCGAAGCCCGCGAACAGCGGCGTCGCGAACATCAGCAGCATGATCGTGCCGTGCATCGTGAACGCCTGGTTGAACTGCTCGTTCGACATGATCTGCGTGCCGGGACGGGCCAGTTCGGCGCGCATGAAGAGCGCGAGCAGACCGCCGATGCAGAAGAACGCGAACGACGTGACCAGGTACAGCGTGCCGATCGTCTTGTGGTCAGTGGTGGTCAGCCACTTGATCACGGTGGCGCCGGGGCTCTTGGGCCGAGCCGGCAGCTCCTTCTCGTACGAGTCGTCAGCTGCCGCGGCACCCTTGGGATCGTTGAGGATGCTCACAGGTTGTTCGTCTCCCGGTTCTTCTCGTGTTCCGTCTGGGCGATGCCAGACGGGACGTAACCGGTCTGCCCCTTCTTGGCAAGGTCCTTGAGGTGCTGCTCATAGCGCTCAGGAGAGACGACCTTCACGTTGAAGAGCATCCGGGAGTGGTCGACGCCGCAGAGCTCGGCACACTTGCCCAGGAAGGTCCCCTCCTTGTTGGGGGTCACCTCGAACGCGTTGGTGTGGCCCGGGATGACGTCCTGCTTCATGAGGAACGGCACCACCCAGAAGGAGTGGATGACGTCGCGCGAAGTGAGGACGAAGCGGACCTTCTCGCCCTTGGGGAGCCAGAGGGTCGGGCCGGGGTTGTTGGTCTGCGGGTTCCGCGTACCCGGGGTGCCCACCTCGTAGACGCCGCCGGCGTTAGCCGGGAAGTCGTCCTTGAAGCGCTGGGGGATCGCCGAGAGCTCCTTGGAGGTCTTGGCGTCACCGTCGACACCCGGCACGTTCTCGACGTAGTTGAAGCCCCAGCTCCACTGGTAGCCGACCACGTTGACGGTGTGCGCCGGCTTGTCGTCGAGCTTGAGCAGCTTCGACTCGTCGCGCGCGGTGAAGTAGAAGAGGACCGACACGATGATCAGAGGAACGACCGTGTAGAGGGCCTCGAGCGGCATGTTGTACCGCGTCTGCGTCGGAACCTCGATCTTGGTGCGGCTGCGCCGGTGGAAGATGACGCTCCACAGGATCAGCCCCCACACCAGCACGCCCGTGGCGAGCGCTGCCGCCCACGAGCCCTGCCAGAGGGAGAGGATCCTTGGGGCCTCCTCCGTCACCGGGGTGGGCATACCAAGACGGGGGAAGTCCTTGTATGTGCAACCGGTAGCGGTTACCAGGATCAGGCCCGCAGTCAGCACCTGCGGCAGCTTCCGCCGCATCGGGCGCCGCGACGAGCGGTCGGAGCCGTTGGGACTCACGTAGCGCCTTCCCGAGAGTCTCGCCCGCGCTGGTTGGCTACGGCCGTCTCGCTGGTCGCTCGCCGCCCTGGCACACGGGCAGGGGTTTGGATGTTTATGCGGAGCAAACCCTACTGGACGCTATTTGGGGTCGCGCGGGGAGGGTGCCTAACGCGCCGCGGGTCACTCCGAAGGGTGGGATCCGGGTCCGCCGGGCGTTTCTGACGGGGGGTTGGGGGGCGCCCTCCGGGGTGGGGAGCCATGTGGAGTGGCGGCCACCGGTTCGTCGTGGTCGCTCGCGCAGTTCCCCGCGCCCCTCAGCGGCGTTTTAGGTTTGGCGGCGTGGGTTACTTCGATGTCGCTTCCTCTGCTCCCCTTCATCCCGTCGCGCGGCAAGCGCTTCAGGCCTCCCTCGACGAGGGGTGGGCCGATCCGTCCCGGCTGTATCGGGAAGGGCGAAAAGCGCGTCTTCTCCTTGATGCCGCGCGGGAGGCCGCCGCGGAGGCGGTGGGGTGCCGGACCGACGAGCTCGTCTTCACCTCGTCGGGGACGCGGGCCGTGCACGACGGGATCGCCGGCGCGCTCGCCGGGCGTCGGCGTGTCGGGCGCCATGTCGTGGTCTCGGCGGTCGAGCACTCGGCGGTACTCCATTCAGCGGCGGCCCATGACGGGGCCGGTGGGCAGGTGACCGAGGTGGGCGTCGGACGGGAGGGCGCCGTGTCCGTCTCGTCCTACGCCGACGCCCTGCGGCCCGACACCGCCCTCGCCTGTCTGCAGTCGGCCAACCACGAGGTGGGGACGGTGCAGCCGGTCGCCGAGGTGGCCGAGGTGTGCCGGGCGGCGCAGGTGCCGCTGTTCGTGGACGCGGCGCAGTCGCTGGCGTGGGGGCCGGTGGAGGGTGCCTGGTCGGTGCTGGCGGGCAGCGCGCACAAGTGGGGAGGCCCGGCCGGGGTCGGGCTCCTCGTCGTGCGCAAGGGCGTGCGGTTCGCGCCGCAAGGGCCCGCCGACGAGCGGGAGTCCGGGCGGGCCGCCGGGTTCGAGAACATTCCGGGCATCGTGGCCGCCGCCGCCTCGCTGCGGGCCGTGCGCGCCGAGGCGGCCGGTGAGGCGGCGCGGCTGCGGGAGCTGACGGAGCGGATCCGGGCGCGGGTGCCCCGGCTCGTGCCGGACGTGGAGGTCGTCGGGGATCCGGAGCGCAGGCTGCCGCATCTGCTGACGTTCTCCTGTCTCTATGTCGACGGGGAGACGCTGCTGCACGAGCTGGACCGGGCCGGGTTCTCGGTGTCGTCAGGGTCGTCCTGCACGAGCAGCACGCTCACCCCGAGCCATGTGCTCCGCGCGATGGGGGTGGTGAGCGAGGGCAATGTACGGGTGTCGCTGCCGCTCGGGGTCGAGGAGGCGGAGGTCGAGCGGTTCCTGGCGGTCCTGCCGGATGTCGTGCGCGGGGTGCGGGAGAGGCTCGGGGTGTTCGTCGCCCCGTCGCAGGGCTCGGCGGAGGCGGTGACCGTCGACGCGGTGGGCATGGTCTGCCCGCGGCCGGTGATCGAGCTGGCCCGCGCGATCGGAAAGGTCCGGGTGGGCGGCACGGTCACGGTCATGGCCGATGACGAGGTTGCCGCCGTTGACATTCCTGCCTGGTGTTTCACGCAGGGCCATGAGTATGTGGGGGCGTCCCAGGGGCTTGAAGGGGCCGTCTCCTATGAGGTGCGGAGAGGTCTTTAGGGGCGCGGGGAACTGCGCGACCAGCCACGACGAAAGCCGCAGACGCGTCTGCCCGGTGCATGAGCAGACGCGTCTGCGGCTTTTCGGTGGCTGGTCGCGCAGTTCCCCGCGCCCCTGGCGGGGCCTCAGCCGAGGTACGACTCCACTTCCTCAGCGGCGGCGTCCCCGTACGCCTTGCGGAAGCGGTCCATGAAGGGCGCCCGGCGCAGCGCGTACTCCTGGGTGCCCAGGGTCTCGATGACGAGCGTGGCGAGCATGCAGCCGACCTGCGCCGCGCGCTCGAGGGAGACGCCCCAGACGAGCCCCGAGAGGAAACCCGCCCGGAACGCGTCGCCGACACCCGTCGGGTCGACCTTGGCCTGCTCCTCCGGGCAGCCGACCTCGATCGGGTCGTCGCCGACGCGCTCGATGCGGACGCCGCGCGCGCCGAGCGTGGTGACCCGGTGCCCGACCCGGCCGAGGATCTCCGCGTCGCTCCAGCCGGTCTTGGACTCGATGAGCCCCTTCTCGTACTCGTTGGAGAAGAGGTACGTGGCGCCGTCGAGGAGGCGGCGGATCTCGTCGCCGTCCATGCGCGCGATCTGCTGGGAGAAGTCGGCGGCGAACGGAATGTTCCGGGTGCGGCACTCCTCGGTGTGGCGGGTCATCCCCTCCGGGTCGTCCGCGCCGATGAGCACCAGGTCGAGGCCGCCGACGCGGTCGGCGACGGTCTTCAGCTCGATGAGGCGGGCCTCGCTCATCGCACCCGTGTAGAAGGAGCCGATCTGGTTGTGGTCGGCGTCCGTGGTGCAGACGAAGCGGGCCGTGTGCAGGGTCTCGGAGATACGGACCGAGTGGGTGTCCACGCCGTGCCGGTCCAGCCAGGCGCGGTACTCGTCGAAGTCGGAACCCGCCGCGCCGACCAGGATCGGGCCGGTGCCGAGCTGTCCCATGCCGAAGGCGATGTTGGCGCCGACGCCGCCCCGGCGGACGTCGAGGTTGTCGACGAGGAAGGAGAGGGAGACCGTGTGCAACTGGTCCGCGACGAGTTGGTCGGCGAAGCGGCCGGGGAAGGTCATCAGGTGGTCGGTGGCGATGGAGCCGGTGACTGCGATTCGCACGGCGAGGTCACGCTTCCTGAGGAGAGAGGGGTTGACGGTTCACGCTATCGGGTCGAACACCCTGTCCTGAAGTGGGGAAACTACCCGATAGTAGGGCTTTTTTCCTGAGGCGTGGCGTGCTTACGGTGCGAATATGACCTACGACGTGTCGTTCATGACCCAGGACGGGCTCGCGGCGTTGCGCGGCGACTGTGCGCGGATGGTGCCGCACTGGGTACTGCCACGGGCGCCCTGGGAGACGGACCGGGCGGTGCGGGCGGTCGGCGCGGCCGGTATCCACGGGGTCGTCGTGCCCGCGAAGTCGGCGCGGCTCATCGACGCGATGGCGGACTTCGGCGACTGAGCGCAAGCCCGGGGCGCGTAGAAGGGAACCGCGCGCTCCCCTGTCACGTCCCATCGCTGTCCCCTTTCGCTCTTCCGCATCGAGGGGATACGGGATACGGCGCGACAGGTGAAGGAGCGATGCGGTGAGCACCGAAGAGCAGACGCAGGATCGGCATCCGCGGCGGCGCACGCTTGCGGTCGCCTCGGTGGCGGCGGCTGTGCTGCTCGCGGGGGGCGGCGGCGCGTACCTCGCGGCGCAGAACACGTCGGGCGGTGGCGGCGAGCCCCGTACCGGCGGCGCCGGAGGTGACGGCACTCCCCCGCCGCTCGCCCTGGACGGTTACGCGCAGGGCGGCGGTCCGGGGACGACGAACGGGATCGCGCCGGGCGAGCCCGACCCCAACGGCACGCGGTACCGGGCCTCCGGCGATCTTCCGGAAGGGCCCGGCAAGGCGCCGGTCTACCGGGCCGAGGGCCAGGTGACGGCCGCGGAGGTGGCCGCCCTCGCGAAGGCCCTCGACATCGACGGCACGCCCGAACTCCAGGGCGGCACCTGGCGGTTGGGCCCGGCGAAGGACGGCTCGGGGCCCTCACTCCAGGTGACCCGGGAGGCGCCGGGGACGTGGACGTACGCGCGGTACGCGCCCTCCGCGGGGAACAAGTGCGCGGGCGGGACGAAGTGCGCCGACCCGGCGACCGGCGGCAGCGAGAAGGACGCGGTGAGCGAGGCCGAGGCGAAGGAGACCGCGGCCCCCCTCCTCGAAGCGCTCGGCGAGGACGACGCCGCGCTGGACGCGACCCAGCTCATGGGCGCCACCCGGGTGGTGAACGCCGACCCCGAGATCGGCGGCCTGCCCACGTACGGCTGGTCGACCGGGATCCAGATCGGCCCGGACGGACAGATCAGCGGCGGCAGCGGGCAGCTGAAGGCGCCGGTGAAGGGCGCTACGTACCCGACGGTCGGCGCGAAGGAGACGATCGAGCGGCTGAACAGCTTGGCGGCGGGCGACCGGGCGTCGGTGGGCGGATGCGCGAGCGCGGTCCCGCTGGACGGGGCCGGATCGGGCAGCGCGGAACAGGGCGCCGGGTGCGCGCCGTCGTCGCCGCGACCGCCCGCGTCCACGACGGTCGAGGTCTCGAAGGCCACGTTCGGGCTGGCCGCGCACTATGAGCGGGGGCGGCAGGCGCTGGTGCCGTCGTGGCTGTTCCAGGTGGAGCCGGCCGGGCAGGCGAAGGCGTTCACGGTGACGCATCCGGCGGTGGAGCCCCGGTTCCTGGCGGCGCCGAAGAGCCCCGCCGCTCCCTCCTCCCCCGCGTCCCCGTCCGCGGGTTCGGGGTCGCAGACCAGTGACGTACGGGTGCAGGGGTACCGGAGCGACGGGCGGACGCTGACGCTCCACTTCACCGGGGGCGTGTGCGCCACGTACGCGGCGTCCGCGAAGGAGTCCGGCGACGAGGTCACCGTGCGGGTCACGGCCACCGAGAAGAAGGGCACCGTCTGCATCGAGATGGCGAAGTACTACACGCTGCCCGTGACGCTCGACGCGCCGCTCGGCGACCGTGACGTCGTACGGGAGAACGGCGGGACCGTGCCGCTCGCGGAGAAGAACGGGCCGGGCGGGGCCAGCCCGGCGCCCCGGGACTGAGTGTCGGGGGCACGGCGAAGGGCGGTCACCCCGTACGGGATGGCCGCCCTTCGCTTTACCGGCTTCGGTGCTCGCTCGCTCTAGCTGAACGAGTCGCCGCAGGCGCAGGAGCCCGTGGCGTTCGGGTTGTCGATCGTGAAGCCCTGCTTCTCGATGGTGTCGACGAAGTCGATGGAGGCGCCGCCCAGGTACGGGGCGGACATGCGGTCGGTGACGACCTTGACGCCGCCGAAGTCCTTCACGACGTCACCGTCGAGCGAGCGCTCGTCGAAGAAGAGCTGGTAGCGCAGGCCGGAGCAGCCGCCGGGCTGAACGGCCACCCGCAGAGCCAGGTCCTCGCGGCCTTCCTGCTCGAGCAGCGCCTTGACCTTCGCCGCGGCGTTGTCGCTCAGGATGATGCCGTCGCTGACGGTGGTGGTCTCGTCCGATACGGACATCTACATCTCTCCCGGGTTGTACGGAGACTGCTTGCCGACCATTGCAACCGGCAAAGGCCCGGATCCATTCCGGATCGTCGGGACGTTTCGCGCTTCTCTTTCATGCTCGCACACCCGCGGCGCAGCGGGCACGGGACGGCCTGGGCGGATTGCGTCACATCGACGACATCGGCATCGTCAACGTGACGTGAAGGGGATATGATAGATAGCGTCATTTCGACGAGAAGTGACGTGAAGCAATGCTTAGCAAGCAATGCGAAGTATCGAGAGAAGTCTCGTTCCGCGAACAAGAAAGGGTGCGTGACGTGACCACGGCCCAGACCCCCCAGGCAGTCGTCGACCTGGACGTTGCGCCGACGCCGCTGGCGCTCCTGCTGCTCGGCCGCGAAGCCGACGCCGCGAGCGAGCGCGGTGTCGACTGCCCCGGCGACCTGCCCTCGCCCTCCGACCCCGACCTGGTGGAGCGGGCCCGCGCGGCCAAGGAGAAGCTCGGCGACAAGGTGTTCGTGCTCGGGCACCACTACCAGCGCGACGAGGTCATCCAGTTCGCGGACGTCACCGGAGACTCCTTCAAGCTCGCCCGGGACGCCGCCGCGCGGCCCGAGGCCGAGTACATCGTCTTCTGCGGTGTGCACTTCATGGCCGAGTCCGCCGACATCCTCACCGGCGACGATCAGAAGGTCGTCCTGCCCGACCTCGCCGCCGGCTGCTCCATGGCCGACATGGCCACCGCCGAGCAGGTCGCCGAGTGCTGGGACGTGCTCACCGACGCCGGGATCGCCGAGCAGGTCGTGCCCGTCTCGTACATGAACTCCTCCGCCGACATCAAGGCGTTCACCGGCAAGCACGGCGGCACGATCTGTACGTCGTCCAACGCCGAGCGGGCCCTGAACTGGGCGTTCGAGCAGGGCGAGAAGGTGCTCTTCCTGCCCGACCAGCACCTCGGGCGCAACACCGCCGTGCGGGACCTCGGCATGTCGCTCGACGACTGCGTCGTCTACAACCCGCACAAGCCGGGTGGCGGGCTGACCGTGGAGCAGCTGCGGGCCGCCAAGATGATCCTGTGGCGCGGGCACTGCTCGGTGCACGGGCGGTTCTCGCTGGAGTCCGTGAACGACGTGCGCGAGCGGATACCGGGCGTGAACGTCCTGGTCCACCCCGAGTGCAAGCACGAGGTCGTCGCGGCGGCGGACTACGTCGGGTCCACGGAGTACATCATCAAGGCGCTCGAAGCCGCGCCGGCCGGGTCCAAGTGGGCCATCGGGACCGAGCTGAACCTGGTGCGGCGGCTCGCCAACCGGTTCGCCCCCGAGGGCAAGGAGATCGTCTTCCTCGACAAGACGGTGTGCTTCTGCTCGACCATGAACCGGATCGACCTGCCGCATCTGGTCTGGGCGCTCGAGTCCCTGGCCGAGGGCCGCCTCGTCAACCGCATCGAGGTCGACCGCGAGACGGAACAGTTCGCGAAGCTGGCGCTTGAGCGCATGCTGGCCCTGCCGTAGCCCCGTAAGGGGGCGCGGCGCGCTCAGCCGACGAAAAGCCGCAGTCGCATCTGCTCATGTACCGAGCAGACGCGACTGCGGCTTCGTCGTGGCTGGTCGCGCAGTTCCCCGCGCCCCTAGGGGGTCAGACCCCGTCAGACCCCGGCCCGCTCGGGCTCTGAGGGCACCGCCTGGGCAGGCACCCTCTTCGCCGCGCGCTTGGCGGCCCGGCGCTCCTTGCGGAGCTCCAGCATCGCGTACAGCGTCGGCACGAGCAGCAGCGTCAGCAGCGTCGAGGTGATGAGCCCGCCGATCACGACGACCGCGAGCGGCTGGGCGATGAAGCCGCCCTCGCCCGTGACCCCGAGCGCCATCGGCAGGAGCGCGAAGATCGTGGCCAGGGCCGTCATGAGGATCGGCCGGAGGCGGTGGCGGCCGCCCTCGACCACGGCCTCGACCACGCCGCGCCCTTGGGCCCGGTACTGGTTGATGAGGTCGATCAGGACGATGGCGTTGGTGACCACGATGCCGATGAGCATCAGCATGCCGATCATCGCGGGCACGCCCATCGCCGTACCGGTGAGGACCAGCAGACCGATCGCGCCGGTCGCCGCGAACGGGATGGAGACCAGCAGGATCAGCGGCTGGGCCAGCGACCGGAACGTGGCGACGAGCAGCATGAAGACGATCGCGATGGCCGCGAGCATCGCCAGGCCCAGGTTCTTGAAGGCGTCGTCCTGGTCGGAGGTGACACCGCCGATGGAGGCGGTGGCGCCCTCGGGCAGGTCCAGCTGGTCGATCTTCTTCTGGAGGTCGGTGCTGACCGCGCCCGTGTTGTCCCCGGTCGGCTTGGCCGTGATGGTCGCCGCGCGGGCGCCGTCGATGCGGGTCATGGAGACCGGCCCGTCGACCAGCTCGACCGTGGCGATGTCGCCGAGCTTCACGCCGCCCGGACCCATCGGCAGCTTCTTCAGCCCGTCGATGGTCGAGGCCGGCTTCGCCGACTTGACCACGACGTCGCGCTCGGTGTCGTCGAGGATCGCCTTGCCGCTGGTGGTGCCGCGCACCGCCTGGGCGACGGCGGCGCCGAGCGTCGTGTCGTCGAACCCGGCCGCGGCCGCCTTGCTGTTGGCCTTGACCGAGATCCGCGGCACCGACTGCGACAGGTCGCTGGAGACGTCGGTGACGTCGTCGATCGAGGCGACGGCCTTGCGGACCTGCTCGGCCGCCTTGTCGAGCACGGAGCCGTCGGCGGCCTTCACGACCACGCTGAGGTCCTGGCTGCCGAAGCCGTCACCGGCGGAGATCCGGGTCGTGCCGATGCCGGACAGCTTGCCCAGCTCGCGCTCGATGCGGTCCTGCGTGTCCTCGTAGGACGCCTTGTCCTTGAGCGTGACCTGGTAGGACGCCTGGTTGGTGTCGGTGCCGCCGCCGAAGGCGGCCATGAAGCCGGACGAGCCGACGGTGACCTGGTAGTCCTCGATCGCGTCGAGGGACTTGAGCACCTTCTCGACCTGCTGCGCCGCGGCGTCGGTCGCGGCCAGGCTGGTGCCGGGCTTCATCTCCTGCTTGATGGAAAGGACTTCCTGCTCGCCCTGGTCGAAGAAGTTCGTCTTGAGCAGCGGCGCCATGCCGAATGTGCCGAGGAGCACGACGACGGCGATGAGCAGGCTGGTCATACGGCGGCGCGTCGCGAAGCGCAGCACCGGGACGTAGATGCGCTGGAGGCGGGAGCGGGCCTCCTTCTCCTCGGCCTTGCGGCGGGCCTCCTCCGGGTCGATGCCCTGGATCGCCTTGGGCGGGCGCAGGAACCAGTAGGAGAGGACCGGGACGACGGTGAGGGAGACGAGGAGGGAGGCGAGCAGCGCCGCCGTCACCGTCAGCGAGAACGAGCCGAACAGCTCGCCGACCATGCCGCCGACCAGGCCGATCGGCAGGAACACCGCGACCGTGGTCAGGGTGGAGGACGTGACCGCGCCCGCGACCTCGCGGACCGCCTTGAGGATGGCCTCCTGGCGCTCCTCGCCGTAGCCGAGGTGGCGCTTGATGTTCTCCAGGACGACGATCGAGTCGTCGACGACGCGGCCGATCGCGATGGTCAGCGCGCCGAGCGTGAGCATGTTGAGGGAGAGGTCGCGGGTCCACAGGACGATCAGCGCGAGGACCACCGACAGCGGGATGGAGACCGCGGTGACGAGGGTGGAGCGCACCGACGCGAGGAAGATCAGGATGATGACGACCGCGAAGAGCAGGCCGAGCGCGCCCTCGGTGGTCAGCCCGGAGATGGACTTGGAGACGGCCGGGCCCTGGTCGCTGACGACGGTCAGCTCGGCGCCGGAGCCGAGGTCCTTGCGCAGGTCGGCGAGCTTGTCCTGGACCGCGTCGGAGATGGTGACGGCGGAGCCGTCGTGGTCCATCGTGACGGCGACGGCGAGGCTGGGGCGGCCGTCGGTGCGGGTGATCGAGTCCGCGGTGGACTGCTCCTGCTTCACCGTGGCGATGTCGGCGAGGCGTACGGGCTTCTTCACGCCCTGACCGGTGACCATCAGGTCCTCGATCTGCCGCAGCGAGGTGAAGCCGCCGCCGACCTGGACCGTGCGGTTCTTGCCGTCCTCGGCGAAGGAGCCCGCGGGCAGGGTGGCGCCGCCGGCCTGCAGGGACTGGCTCAGCGTCTGGACGGTGATCCCGGCCGCGGCCATCTTCCGGTCGTCCGGCGTGACATTGACCTGGAGGTCGCGGACGCCGTCGACGCTGACCTGGCCGACGCCGTCGATGTCCTTGAGGGCGGGGACGACGGTCTTGTCGAGCTGGTCGGCGAGCGCCTGCTGGTCCTTGTCGGAGGTGACGGCGAGCACGACGGTCGGGATGTCGTCGGTGGAACCGGCGACGACCTGCGGGTCGACAGCGTCCGGCAGCTGGGAGCGGGCCCGGTTGACGGCCTGCTGGACGTCGGCGACGAGCTGCTTGGAGTCGCTCGCGCTGCCGTAGTCGAACTGGGCCATCACCAGCGCGTTGCCCTCGGAGGCCGTGGAGGTGACGCCGGTGATCCCGTCGACGGCGTCGATGGAGTTCTCGAGCGGCTCGACGACCTGCTTCTCCACCACGTCGGGGGACGCGCCCTGGTACGGGGCCAGGACGGAGACCATGGGCAGTTCGATGGTGGGCAGGAGCTGCTGCTTGAGCTGGGGGATCGCTATCGCGCCGAAGACGAGCGCGATGATGGACACCAGCCCGATCAGGGCACGTTGAGCGAGGCTGAATCTCGACAGCCAGGACATGGCGCGGGGTTCTCCAGGGCGTGTGAGGGGTGGATGACGGCCCTCCGCGCGGACATGCGCTCGGGCCCACCTACACCCTCAGCCACGGCAACAGCCCGATTCGTCGCTCCCAGGTCCCGTTCTTACGCGGCGCCTACTGCGGCCGTAGTACGTACGGCGGTGGAGTCACTCCACCCTTGGACGGACGAGGCCCGATTCGTAGGCAATTACCACGAGTTGGGCGCGGTCGCGGGCGCCGAGCTTGGCCATGGCGCGATTCACGTGGGTCTTCACGGTGAGCGGACTGACCTCCAGGCGCTCGGCGATCTCGTCGTTGGAGAGGCCGCCCGCGACCTGGACCAGGACCTCCCGCTCGCGCACGGTGAGCGCGGCGAGCCGCTCCGCGTGGGCGCCCCCGGGTGCCGTGTCGTCCGAACCGTCGCTCTGCGCGAGGAACTTGGCGATCAGGCCCTTGGTCGCGGCGGGCGAGAGCAGCGCGTCCCCGGCGGCCGCGACACGGACGGCGCCGAGGAGCTCGTCGGGCTCCGCGCCCTTGCCGAGGAAGCCGGAGGCGCCGGCCCGCAGCGACTGCACCACGTACTCGTCGACCTCGAACGTCGTCAGCATCACGACGCGGACGTGGGCGAGTTCGGGGTCGGCGCTGATCTCGCGGGTCGCGGCGAGCCCGTCGGTGCCGGGCATCCGGATGTCCATGAGGACGACGTCGGGCCGCTCGGAGCGGGCCAGGCGCACCGCCTCGGCGCCGTCGGACGCCTCCCCCACCACCAGCATGTCGGCCTCGGAGTCGACGAGGACCCGGAAGGCGCTGCGCAGCAGAGCCTGGTCGTCGGCGAGCAGCACCCTGATCGTCCGGGTGGCGTCGTCGGTCGTACCGCTCGTCATGGCGTGGCATCCCCTGGTGTGGTCGTGCGGGCGTCGACCGGAAGGATCGCATGAACGCGGAAACCGCCGCCGTAGCGCGGTCCGGTGGAGAGGCGGCCGCCGAGCGCGGTGACGCGTTCGCGCATACCGAGCAGGCCGTGGCCGCCGTTCTCGTCGAGGCGGTCGGCGGGTACGGGCTTCGCGCCCGGCCCGTTGTCGATGATCGTGATCTCCACGTCCCGCCCGACGTGCACGACGCTGACCTCGGCCTTCGCGTCGGGCCCCGCATGTTTCCGTACGTTGGTCAGCGCCTCCTGGACGACGCGGAAGGCGGCCAGGTCGACGGCCGCGTGCAGCGCCGGGGCGGCCGCGGTGCGGGCCACCTCGACGGGGAGCCCCGCGTGCCGGAAGGTGGCGACGAGGTCGTCGAGCCGGTCGAGTCCCGGCGCCGGTTCGGTCGGCGCCTCCGGGTCGCCGCTCTGCCGCAGCAGGCCGACGGTGGCGCGGAGTTCGTCGAGCGCGGAGCGGCTGGCGTCGCGGACGTGCGAGAGAGCCTCCTTGGCCTGGTCGGGCCGCTTGTCCATGACGTGCGCGGCGACCCCGGCCTGCACGTTGACCAGGGCGATGTGGTGGGCGACGACGTCGTGCAGATCGCGGGCGATCCGCAGCCGCTCCTCGGCGACGCGCCGCCGCGCCTCCTCCTCCCGGGTCCGCTCGGCCCGGTCGGCGCGGTCGCGTATGGCCTGGATGAAGGCGCGCCGGGAGCGGACCGCGTCGCCCGCCGCGGCGGCCATCCCGGTCCAGGCGAAGATCCCGATGTTCTCCTGCGCGTACCAGGGCAGGGGGCCGACGAGCATGGCGATGGCGGTGAGCACGGCCATCGTGGCGAGGCCGACGCGCCAGGTGGTGGGCCGGTCGGTGGTCGCGGCGACGGTGTAGAGCGCGATGACGGCGGACATCACGACGGGCGCCCGGGGCTCGCCCGTCACGAGCTCGACGACGGAGACGGCCGAGGTCGCGCCGAGGACGCACATGGGGGCGGCGCGCCGGAAGACGAGCGCGGCGGCGCCGAGCACCATGAGGACGAGGCTGAGGGGTTCCGGGGTGCGGGCGCCCCAGACGTACGACCCGTCGGGGCCGTGCGGGTCGACGAAGGAGCCGGCGACCATGGCGGCGAGAACGCCGAGGGCGACGATGGCGTCCAGGGCCAGGGGATGCGCCCTGGCCCACCGTACGAGGGAGGTCACCGGGTTCACGGTAGCCGTCCCCCGTAACCCGGCGCGGGTCAGCCCGGGATCAGGCCGTCGTCGCTGAGCATCTCCCTGACCTCGTCGAGCGTCGCGTCCCCGGCGGGCAGGATCAGCTCGGAGGGTTCCAGGGCGTCGTCGGGGAGCGGGGTGCCGAGGCGGCGCACGGCGTCGAGGAGCGCGGAGAGCGTGCGCCGGAACCCCTCCTCGTCGCCGCCCTCCATCTCCGCGAGCAGTTCGTCGTCCAGCTTGTTGAGCTCGGCGAAGTGGCCGTCGGCCAGCCTCACCTGACCCTCCCCCATGATCCGTACGATCATGACGCCCTCCTCGGGGCTGTTGCCGCCTCTGCTGCGGCTACTGCTTGTCGAAGCGCGGGGTGTCCTGCGGCTGCTGCTGCGACTCCTTGCCCTGGCCCTGGCCCGCGCCGCCCTCGATCGCCTGCTGGGACGGCGAGGAGCCCCCGGCCAGCTCGGCCTTCATGCGCTGCAGCTCCAGCTCCACGTCCGTACCGCCGGAGAGGCGGTCCAGCTCGCTCTGGATGTCGTCCTTGGCGAGCCCGGACGGGTCGTCGAGGGCGCCCGAGGCGAGCAGCTCGTCGATGGCGCCGGCCCGCGCCTGGAGCTGGGCCGTCTTGTCCTCGGCGCGCTGGATCGCCATGCCGACGTCGCCCATCTCCTCGGAGATGCCGGAGAACGCCTCGCCGATCCGGGTCTGCGCCTGGGCCGCGGTGTAGGTGGCCTTGATGGTCTCCTTCTTCGTGCGGAAGGCGTCGACCTTGGCCTGCAGCCGCTGGGCGGCGAGGGTGAGCTTCTCCTCCTCGCCCTGCAGCGTCTGGTGCTGGGTCTGCAGGTCCGTGACCTGCTGCTGGAGCGCGGCGCGACGGGACAGCGCCTCACGGGCGAGGTCCTCGCGGCCGAGCGCGAGCGCCTTGCGGCCCTGGTCCTCCAGCTTCGAGGACTGGCCCTGGAGCTGGTTCAGCTGCAGCTCGAGGCGCTTGCGGCTGGTCGCCACGTCGGCGACGCCGCGGCGCACCTTCTGGAGCAGCTCCAGCTGCTTCTGGTACGAGTAATCGAGGGTCTCGCGCGGGTCCTCGGCCCGGTCAAGGGCCTTGTTCGCCTTCGCGCGGAAGATCATCCCCATACGCTTCATGACACCGCTCATGGGCTTCGCGCGCCCCCTTCTGACAGATCCGACCGGCCGTTCCAGCTCCAGCACTGCGACAGAATCCACAGTACGGGTCCTGCATCTATTACCGCACTGTTCAGGTGCGGATGCGCTCATCCCCAAGGACGACTGCGTACGCCTCCGCTCCGGCGTGAGGAGTAGGTGTGTCCCTACGGAAGGGTCCCTGCGGAGTCCCCGCGGAGTCCCTGCGGAGCCCCCGCGGAGGCGGCTCCGCCGTTTCCCTGCGGTGCCCCTATGGACGCACGACGTTGCCGGATCGTTCCCCACGGGCCTGTGGTCCATGCACGGCCACCGCGTACCCTTGGCTTTTGTGTTCCGTAGCCGATCCAAGGACGACAAGGCCCCCGCCGCCAAGGCCCCGGTGACCTCCTCGTCCACGCAGACCCGAGACCCGCAGGCGCCCAAGGGCCGCCCCACGCCCAAGCGCAGCGCGGCCCAGTCGCAGCGCCGCAGCGTGGCCAACACGAAGATGACGCCGAAGGAGGCGCGCTCCCGGCAGCGCGAGGAACGCCGCACCGCGATGGAGCGTCAGCGCGCCGCGCTGGCCAGCGGTGACGAGCGGTACCTGCCGGCCCGCGACAAGGGTCCCGTGCGCAAGTACGCGCGCGACTTCGTCGACTCGCGGTTCTGCATCGCCGAGTACTTCCTGCCGATGGCGGTGATCATCCTCGTCCTGAGCATGGTCCGCGTCGGGTCGCTGCAGAACATCGCGCTGCTGCTCTGGCTGTTCGTGATCGTCGCGATCGTCATCGACTCGGCCATCACCGGCTTCCGCCTGAAGAAGAAGCTGGCGGAGAAGTTCCCCGACGAGCGCCGCAAGGGCGCGGTGGCGTACGCCCTCATGCGCACGCTGCAGATGAAGCGGCTCCGTCTGCCGAAGCCGCAGGTCAAGCGCGGGGAGCGACCCTGAGCACGGAGTCCTTCACCGGGGGCGCGGCGCGCGCCTGGCAGGCGAAGCTGGGCGGTCTGCGCAATGTCGTCCGCCAGGAGCTGGTGTCCCGGCAGCTCGACGAGCAGATAGCCGGCCGGTTCCCCGTCGGGCAGCGGCTGCGGGTGCTCGACGTGGGGATGGGCCAGGGCACGCAGGCGCTGCGCCTGGCCAGGGCCGGGCACAAGGTGACCGGCGTCGAGCAGGAAGCGGAGATGATCGCGGCGGCACGGCAGGCGCTCGCCGCCGAGCCCGAGGGCGTGCGCGAGCGGGTGCGGCTCGTCGAGGGCGACGGCCGGGAGACCGGCGTCCACTTCCTGCCCGGCAGCTTCGACGTCGTGCTCTGCCACGGCGTCCTGATGTACGTGGAGGAGCCGGACGCGCTGCTCGCGGGCCTCGCGCGGATGCTGGCCCCGGGCGGCCTGCTCTCGCTGCTCGTGCGGAACGCGGACGCGCTCGCGATGCGGCCGGGCCTCGCCGGTGACTGGGTCACCGCGCTCGGCGCGTTCGACTCCACGAACTATCGCAACCGGCTCGGGCTCGATGTCCGGGCGGACCGGCTGTCCACCCTGACGGACACGCTCGCCGGGATCGGGGCGCCGCTGCACGCCTGGTACGGGGTGCGGGTCTTCACCGACCAGGCCGAGGACGGGCTGGAGCCGCCGGAGCGCGGGGAGCTGCAGACGCTGCTCGCGGCGGAGGAGCGGGCGGGTCGCACGGAACCGTACCGCCGGGTCGCGGCGCTGCTGCACCTGTGCGGGGTGCGCGGCTGACGGCTGTGCGCGTACGGGGCTGAACCCTGTGCGCATACGGGGCTGAACCCTGTGCGCGTACAGGGCTGAAGCCTGTGCGGTTGCGCGGCTGACGCCTGTTCGGCGGAGCGGGGCGGGCGGGCGCGGCGGGCGAACGTGACAATCCGGGCATGAACGTCTCTCGCGCGTCTGCACGCCGTACTTCGCCGATCGTCGCCGTCCTGTGCGCGGCGGCGCTCGCCTCGGGCTGCTCGGGCTCCGGTTCGCCCTCCGCCACGTCGTCCGGTTCACCGTCCGACTCGACCACCCAGGCCGCCCCCGCGGCGCCCGCGGCGGCCGGCAGCCTCCAGGACGACTACCAGAAGGTGATCAAGGACGTCCTGCCGTCGGTCGTCCAGATCAAGGCCTCGTCCGACCTCGGCTCCGGCGTCGTCTACGACGACCAGGGGCACATCGTGACGAACGCGCACGTGGTCGGCGACGAGAAGACCTTCGAGGTGACGACGGCCAACAGCACGGACACGCTGACCGCCGACCTCGTCTACGCGTACCCGGACCAGGATCTGGCCGTCATCAAGCTGACGAAGCGCCCCGAGGGGCTGAAGGCGGCGCGGTTCGGGGACTCCGCGAAGGTGGCCGTCGGACAGATCACGCTCGCCATGGGGTCACCGCTCGGGCTCTCCTCCAGCGTCACCCAGGGCATCGTCTCGGCGACCGGCCGCACCGTCAGCGAGAGCCGGTCCGGCGGCGGTACGGGCGCGACGATCGCCAACATGGTGCAGACCTCGGCGGCGATCAACCCCGGCAACAGCGGCGGCGCCCTCGTCAACCTCGACGGCGAGGTCATCGGCATCCCGACCCTCGCGGCGACCGACCCGGGCCTCGGCAACAGCTCGGCCCCCGGCATCGGCTTCGCGATCCCCGCGTCCATGGCCAGGACCGTCGCCGACCAGGTCATCAAAACCGGCAAGGTCACGGATTCCGGCCGTGCCGCCCTGGGCATCACCGGCCGCTCCGTCCTGGACGACGGCTACAAGCCCGCCGGGGTCGCCGTGGTGACCGTGACGAACGGCGGCGGCGCCCGGAAGGCCGGCCTGGAGCCGGGCGACATCATCACCCGCTTCGACGGCACGGACGTCCCGACGATGCAGTCCCTGTCGGAGGCGCTGGCGGAGAAGAAGCCCGGCGACAAAGCGAAGATCACCTACCTCAGGGACGACTCGGAGAAGACGGCCGAGGTCACACTGAGCGAGATCTGACCCGCCCCGCCCCCGGGGCAGCGGCGAAGCCGCGTGCCCCAGGGGCGCGGGGAACCGCGCGACCGGCCACGACGGGACCCGCGGCCGGAACGGCACCCGCACCCGCACCCCTGCGGCGCGAGCCGGTCACTCCTGCGGCGCCGCCGCTTCCGCGTGCAGGCTCATCGGCCCATAGATCACCGTGCTGTCCTCGGAGAGGGTGACCTGGTCCGCGCCGCCCTCGGCCAGCGCCTTCCAGTGTTCGCCGATCCACGACTCGGCGTCGCCCTGGGTCGTGAACTCCTCCGGCTGCACCGCCGGAGGCACCTCCGTGCCGTCGGACTTCTCGAACCGCCACGTCCATGCCGCCATGTCAGCCTCCTGGTACCGGATGTCCGATGTCCTGCTCTGATGTCCTGCTCTATGTCCTGCTGTGATGTCCCTGGAAGCGTAGCCGGGCGCGCGGCCCGTGCGGGGGCGCGGGAAGATCTTCTCGTGGAACTGACTCTGCTCGGCACCGGAGCCCCCGAAGGACTGCCCCGCCCCGACTGCCCCTGCGCGGCCTGCGCGACCGCGCTCGGGCCCCGCGCCCGCGCGGCGACGGCGCTGCTGGTCGACGGGGTGCTGCTGCTCGACCTGACGCCGGGCGCCGCGTTCGCCGCGGCCCGCGCCGGGCACAGTCTGGGCGGCGTGCGCCAGGTGCTGCTCTCGCATCCGCACGACGGGCCCGCGGTCGAGGTCCCGGCGGGCCTGCCGCAGCCCGCGCGGGTGCCGGACGGCCGGGAGCTGGCGCTGCTGACCGGGCACCGGGTGCGGGCGCTCGCCCTGGACGCGCCCGGCACCGGGTACGAGGTGGTGGGGCCCGAGGGCGAACGGGTGCTCTATCTGCCGCCGGGGGCCGCGCCCGCGGGGCTCGAAGGGGCGCGGAGCCCGTACGAGATGGTCGTCCTGGATGTGACCGGGCGCCCCGACGCCCTGGCGCGGCTGCGGTCCGTGGGGGCGATCGGGGCGACCACCGATGTCGTCGCCGTGCATCTGGACCATGACGTGCCGCCCGGCCCCGAGCTGGACCGGCGGCTCGCCGCCGCGGGCGCGCGGGCGGTGCCGGACGGGACGACGCTGATCGTCGGCGCCTACGAGAGCGTGCCCGACGTGCCGCGCAGGACGCTGGTCCTCGGCGGGGCCCGGTCGGGGAAGTCGGTGGAGGCGGAGCGGCGACTGACCGCCTTCCCCGACGTGCTGTACGTGGCGACCGGCGGCACCCGGGGCGGGGACACCGAGTGGGCGCAGCGCGTCAGCGTGCACCGTGAGCGGCGCCCCGGGTCGTGGCGGACCGCCGAGACCTGCGATCTGCTGCCGCTGCTCGCCGACGCGGACGATCCGGCGCCGCTGCTCGTGGACTGCCTGTCGCTGTGGCTGACGCACGTGATGGACGAGGTGGGGGCCTGGGACGACGCCGAGTGGGCGGGCGGGGGCGAGAGGGCGCTGCGGGAGAAGGTCGCCGCCCTCGTCGACGGGGTGCGGCGGACCCGGCGCACCGTCGTCGCCGTATCGAACGAGGTCGGCTCCGGGATCGTGCCCGCGACCGCGTCCGGGCGCCGCTACCGCGACGAACTCGGCCGCCTGAACGCCGCGTTCGCGGGCGAGTGCGAGCAGGTGCTCCTTGTCGTCGCGGGCCAGGCGCTCCCGTTGCGCGGCTGAGCCGGGCCCTACGGGTTGCGGCGGGCGATGATCCGGTACGCGTTCGAGAAGCGGGTGCGGCTGACCAGCGGGGCGAGCAGCAGGTCGGCCGCGTAGCAGGCGACGAAGGCGGGGGCCGCCACGTAGACGAGGACCTGGCGCAGGCGGCGCCGGAAGCGGCCCGGGGCCTTGCGCCACGGGTCGTCGCGGTCGGGCAGGCAGTGGCCGAGGAGCAGGGCGCAGGCGGCCGACAGGTCGAGCGGGATGTGCGGCTCGCGGCGGTCGACGGCGACGACCGTGAAGCCGAGGGCGCGCAGCTCGGTGCGGAGGTTGTCGAGCGGGATGAAGTGCAGGTGCTGGGGCTGGAAGTACGGCACCCACCATTTGCGCAGGAGTTTCGCGTAGCGGCTCTCGGGGTCGGGGACCTCGATGAGGAGGTGGCCGCCGGGGCGCAGGACGCGGTGGGCGGCCTTGAGCTCCTCGCGGGGTTCGACGGCGTGCTCCAGGTGGTGGAACATCGTCATGGCGTCGTAGCGGCCCGCCAGTTGGGGCGCGAGGTCGGTGAGCAGGCCGCGGTGGGCCCGCTGGATGTGGCCGCGTCTGCGGCCCTCCTCGACGGCCGGGCCGGCGTCGAGGCCGTCGAACGCGGTGTAGGGCAGGACCCGGCGGGCGACGGCGGGGAAGTGGCCGCGCCCGGTGCCGACGTCCAGCCAGCTCTCGGGCTCGATGTGCTGGTGCAGGGCGCGGGCCGCGCGCAGGTGGCGTTTGGCGGAGCTCTGCGGGCCGAAGATCTTCTCGGCCTGGTCGGCGTAGAGGCCGTCGTAGAAGTCGCGGTAGTAGAAGGCGAGGCCCTCGGGGGTGAGCCGGGGGTTCTGGAAGGAGTGGCCGCAGACCTCGCACTGGTCGACGGTGAAGGTGCCGGGTTTGTGCTGGAGCAGGTCGGTGGTGCGCAGCCGGGTGCGCAGCCGGGTGGAGCCGCACCAGGGGCAGTCGGGCCGCGGCGGTTCGTGGAAGCGGTCGGTGCCCTGGGCGAGTTCGGTGCGGTAGGCGGGGCGGCGGGCGGCCACGGCCTGCGGGGTGCGGGACATGTCTGCGTCAACTCCTGAGCGAGGCCTGACCGGGCTCCTTGTGGAGCCGGATGCCCGTGGGGCGCCGTCGTGCGGTACGACAATCCGATGTAAAGGTGAACGTAAGGGATGATCAGTCGCCACGCAATGACGCTACGGAGTCGGTGCGTCGCGGGAGGTGATGGCGGGTCAGGTGGGGAGCGGAGCGGCCACTGGGGAGCGCGGGACGTCCCCGACCCCCGGTGGGAACGGCCGGTACTGTTCGGCGAATGAGCTCGCTGAATCTCGACGACTTCACCGACCTGATCGAGCGCCCCGACGGCGGCACCCGCCGCGACGCCGAGGAGCGCAGGGCCCGGTTCGCCGTGCCGCCCGGCGCCCTCGGCCGCCTCGACGAGCTGGGCGAATGGCTCAGCGCCGCCCAGGGCTCGGTGCCGGTACGGCCGGTCGCGCGGCCGCGCGTGATCCTCTTCGCGGGTGACCACGGGATCGCCGGGCTCGGTGTCTCCAAGCGGGTCGCGGGCAGCGCCGCCGCCCTCGTCCGCGAGGCCGTCGAGGGCGCGAGCGCCGGAGCGGTCCTCGCCCGGCAGCTCGGCGTCGGCGTCCGCATCGTCGACATGGCGCTCGACTGCGAGCCGGACGAACTGCCCGCGGACGTCGTGAGCCGGCGGGTGCGGCGCGGCTCCGGGCGCATCGACACCGAGGACGCGCTGACCCTGGACGAGGCCGAGCAGGCGTTCCGCGCGGGCATGGCGCTCGCCGACGAGGAGGCCGACTCGGGTACGGATCTGGTGGTCCTCGGCGATCTCAGCGTGGGCGGCACCACGGCGGCGGCCACGCTCGTCGCGGCGCTGTGCGGCACCGATGCCTCCGTCGTCACCGGGCGCGGCGGCGACCCCATCGACGACCTGGCCTGGATGCGCAAGTGCGCGGCGGTGCGGGACGCGCTGCGCCGGGCGCGCCCGGTCCTCGGCGACCAGTTGCAGCTCCTCGCCACGGTCGGCGGCGCGGACCTCGCCGCCGCCACCGGCTTCCTGCTCCAGGCCGCGGTGCGCCGGATGCCGGTGATCCTGGACGGTGTCGTGTCGGCGGCCTGCGCCCTGGTCGGCCAGCGTGTCGCGTTCCGCGCACCGGACTGGTGGCTGGCGGCGCACATGAGCGGCGAGCCCGCCCAGGCCAAGGCGCTGGACCGGATGGCGATGGACCCGCTCCTGGACCAGGGCGTCCGGCTCGGCGGCGGCACGGGCGGGCTGCTCGCGCTGCCCCTGGTCCAGTCGGCGGCCGCGCTCGCGGCGGAGCTGCCGGAGGCGGAGCAGCCGAAGGCCGAGGAGTCCGACGGGGCCGATGCGTCCGGCGGGGCCGATGCATCCGGCGGTCCCAGCGAGCCCGGCGCGTCCGACGGGCCTGACGCTTCCGACACGCCCGGAGCCGAGTAGCGGTCGCCTGCCGTCCGGGGTCGGCGACGCCGACCCCAAATCACCCATAACTCCACCAAAACGCCCATATGCTCGCCTGCATGGGCGTCACCGGAGAGCCACAGGGCACCAGCACACCGACCTCACGGCGCGCCGCACGGTTCACCGACTGGTACCTGCGGGCGGTCACGTCCCTCAACCTGCTGAGCGCCGTCTGGTTCTCGTTCGGCCAGGACCTGCGGCGGCACAACGCGGAGAACTACTTCACCCCGTACCTCCTCGCGGCGGGGTTCTCCTCGGCGGTCGTCACCTGGTTCCTGGCCGTCACGATGCGGCGGCGCAAACGCGCGGCATGGATCCTCAACCTCGTCCTGAGCGGACTGTTCCTGCTGCTGTTCGGCTGCGTGATGTGCTTCCCCGAGGTCCGGCAGTACGCGCAGAACTGGATCTCGCTCGTACTCACCGCCGCGTTCGTGACCGCCCTGCTCCTGGGCCGCCGCGAGTTCCGCGCGAAGGGCGACCGCGCCAACCCGCGCCTCGCCGCGGCCGTCGCGGTCCTCGGGTCCCTCGCCGCCTCGCTGGCCGCCGCGCTCCTGGTCACCCTCACCGATCGCGGTGACGGCGCGACGTTCCCGGAGCGCTGGCGCTACGGCGCGCTGCGCCTCGTCTCGGTCGCCGCCGACGACTCCCGCCGCCCGGGCATCACCACCCCGCACTGGGTCGACGTCGTCGTCAACGTCCTCTCCACCGCCCTGCTGATCGCCGTCGTCCACGCCGCCTTCCGCTGCCGCCGCGCCGTCGCACCCCTCTCCCCCGAGGACGAGTCGCGGCTGCGCGCACTGCTCGCCAAGGGCGGCGCCCGCGACTCGCTCGGCTACTTCGCGCTGCGCCGCGAGAAGAGCGTCGTCTGGTCCCCGAGCGGCAAGGCCGCGGTGACCTACCGGGTGCTCGGCGGCGTCTCCCTCGCCTCCGGCGACCCGATCGGCGATCCGGAGGCGTGGCCGGGCGCCATCACGGCCTGGCTGGCCGAGGCGCGCGCGCACGGCTGGCTGCCCGCCGTGATGGGCGCGAGCGAGGAGGCGGGGACCATCTACGCGCGGCACGGCCTGGACGCCCTCGAACTCGGCGACGAGGCTGTCGTGGAGACCGCCGGCTTCACCCTGGAGGGCCGGGCGATGCGGACCGTCCGCCAGGCCCACAACCGTGTCGGGCGCGCCGGCTACACGGTCCGCGTCCGCCGCCACGAGGACCTCCCCGCGGCCGAGATGGCGTACCTCCTGAGACGCGCCGACGACTGGCGCGACGGCGCCACCGAACGCGGCTTCTCCATGGCGCTCGGCCGCCTCGGCGACCCGGCCGACGGACAGTGCGTGATGCTCGAATGCACCGATGCGCACGGCGAGTTGAGAGCAGTGCTCTCTTTCGTGCCGTGGGGCGCCGCCGGGCTCTCCCTCGACCTGATGCGCCGTGACCGCGCCTGCGGCAACGGCCTCATGGAGTTCATGGTCATCGAACTCCTGCGCCACGCCCCCGAGATCGGGATCACCCACGTCTCGCTGAACTTCGCCATGTTCCGCTCCGTCTTCGAACGCGGCGCGCGACTCGGCGCGGGCCCGGTGCTCCGCCTGTGGCGTGCGCTGCTCAGCTTCTTCTCGCGGTGGTGGCAGATCGAGTCGCTGTACCGGGCCAACGCCAAGTACCGGCCCGTCTGGGAGCCCCGTTTCCTCCTCTTCGAGAAGAGCGCCGACCTGCCGCGCATCGGCCTCGCCTCGGCCCGCGCCGAGGGCTTCCTCGACGTACCGGTCCTGCGCCGCCGCCCCCGCCTGGAGCACCACGGATGACCGGCTTCCGCGCCTGGGCCCGCGGGGAGTGGGGGCCACTGGTCACCCTCGTACGCGCACGGCTGCGCGCCCGGCGATGGCGGTCGGTCCCGCTGACGGCGGGGGCCATGTTCCTGACGGCGGCGTTCCAGTACGTGCAGAACCAGCCCTGGGGTTACCGGTTCGTGCAGGACATCGGCTCGGTCCGCGCCGAGGACCCGTTCCCGCTCGCCCTGCTCCGCACGCCGCTCTCCCTCTTCGTCCCGGCGCTCGACCTGCCCGTCTGGGGCGCGCTCGCGCAACTCCTCGTCGTGTTCGGCATCGCCGAACTCTGTCTCGGCCGCCGCAGCACCCTCGCCCTCGCCTACGCGGCCACGCTCGCCGGCACCCTCTACGCGCGGCTCGGCGTCGCGCTCGGCCCGGACGGGCCGCTCGGCCTGCCCGCGTCCGACGCGCGGGTCGTGGACAACGGCCCGTCGGCGGCGGTCGTCGGCCTCGCGGTCTATGTGTGCTGGCGCCATCGGGCCCGCTGGACGGGCGCCCTCGTCGTCGCCCTGATGGTGACCGAGTGCGTGCTCGAACCGAACCTGGCGGGCAAGGAGCACCTCGCGGCGATCACCGCCACGTTCGCCCTGTGCGCCGCGACGGCGCTGCGGGACCGGCCCGCCGTCCGCGGATGTGTGCCGGGATAACCTCCCCCGGTGTCCGCAACAAGCTCCCGCGCCGCCCTCGCCGACGGCATACGTTTCGCCTTCGGGACCCTCACCGTCCTGCCCGTCAAGGTCACCCGCTGGGACCGGGACGCCGCCCGCACCGGCATGGTGTGCGCCCCGCTGGCCGGCCTGTTCGTCGGGCTCGCGGCGGCAGCCCTCGGCGCGGCGCTGACCTTCCTCGGCGCGGGCGCGCTCCTCGCGGCGGTCGCCTCCGTCGCGGTCCCCGCGGTCCTCACCCGGGGCCTGCACCTGGACGGCCTCGCGGACGTCGCCGACGGCCTGGGCAGCGGGAAGCCTCCGGCGGACGCGCTGGCCATCATGAAGCAGTCGGACATCGGCCCGTTCGGCGTCGTGACCCTGGTGCTCACCCTGCTCGCCCAGGTCGCCGTCCTGGCCCAGCTGTACGCGGACTCCTGGGTCCGCGGCGCCCTCGCGGCCGTCGTCTCGGCGGTGACGGCCCGCCTCGCCCTCACCTTCGCCTCCCGCACCGGCGTCCCCGCCGCCCGCCCCGAGGGCCTGGGCGCGGCGGTGGCCGAGACGGTGTCGCCGCGCACCGCCCTGTGGACGGGCGCGGTGATCGCCGTCCTGGCGGCTCCTCTCTCACCGCCGGCGACCCCCGCCGTCGTCCTGGGCTGCGGCGCGGCCGAACTGCTCCTGCGCCGGTGCGTACGCAGGTTCGGCGGGGTGACGGGGGACGTGTTCGGCGCGGTGGCGGAGACGGCGGCGACGGCCGCCCTGGTGACGCTGGCCGTCGGTTGAGCCCCGCCCTCGTACGAGAGGCGGCGGGGTCCGGGGCGGAGCCCCGGGACGGCCACCTCGACGGGGCGGCACGAACGGCAGCGGCGTAGGCTCGCAACCGGGCCACCCCAACCCCGCAACACGAAAGAGGGACCTCACCACAGTGACTGCTCTGACTCTCAGCACCGCCGCGGCCAGCGGCCTGCGCGCCGACGCGATCGTCGTCGGTGTCGCCAAGGGCGACAAGGGCCTGGTCGTCGCGCCCGGCGCGGAGGCCGTGGACAAGGCGTACGACGGCAAGCTCGCCTCCGTCCTGGAGACCCTCGGCGCCACGGGCGGCGAGGGCGAGGTGACCAAGCTCCCCGCGCCCTCCGGCTTCAAGGCGCCGGTGGTGCTGGCGGTCGGTCTCGGTGCCCAGCCTGAGGACGACGAGGTGTTCGACGCCGAGTCGCTGCGCCGCGCGGCGGGTGTCGCCGCCCGCACCCTCGCCGGTGCGAAGAAGGCCGCGTTCGCGCTGCCCGTCGAGGACGCCGAGGACGCCGGTGCGATCGCCGAGGGCGCGCTGCTCGGCGCGTACTCCTTCGACGCCTACAAGGAGTCCGCGAAGGACCCGAAGAACGGCAAGGCGCCCCTCGCCGAGGTGGCCCTGCTCGGCACCAAGCCGCGCGACAAGGCGTACAAGGCCGAGATCGAGCGCGCCCTCGCGCTCGGCGAGGAGCTGAACCGCGCCCGCGACCTGATCAACACCCCGCCGAACGACCTCAACCCGGAGGCCTTCGCCGCCGTCGCCCAGGCGGCCGGCAAGGAGCACGGCATCAAGGTGCAGGTCCTCGACGAGAAGGCCCTGGTCAAGGGCGGCTACGGCGGCATCCTCGGGGTCGGCGCCGGTTCCGCCTCCGGCCCGCGCCTGGTGAAGCTCTCCTACACGAGCTCCAAGGCGGACAAGCACCTCGCCTTCGTCGGCAAGGGCATCACGTACGACTCGGGCGGCATCTCGCTGAAGCCGGCCGGGCACAACGAGACGATGAAGTGCGACATGGCCGGCGCCGCCGCCGTGTTCGCCGCCGTCGTCACCGCGGCCCGCCTCAAGCTCCAGGTCAACGTCACCGGCTGGCTGGCGCTCGCCGAGAACATGCCGTCCGGCTCCGCCACCCGCCCCGGTGACGTCCTTCGCATGTACTCGGGCAAGACGGTCGAGGTGCTCAACACGGACGCCGAGGGCCGTCTGGTCCTGGCCGACGCGATCGCCAAGGCCTCCGAGGACGCGCCGGACGCGATCATCGACGTGGCGACCCTGACCGGCGCCATGGTGCTCGCGCTCGGCAACCGCACCTACGGGATCATGTCCAACGACGAGGCGTTCCGTACGGAGATCCACGAGATCGCCGAGGAGGTCGGCGAGCCGGCGTGGCCGATGCCGCTCCCCTCGCACCTGCGCAAGGGCATGGACTCGCCGACCGCCGACATCGCCAACATGGGCGAGCGGATGGGCGGCGGCCTGGTCGCCGGTCTCTTCCTCCAGGAGTTCGTCGGCGAGGGCATCACGTGGGCCCACCTCGACGTGGCGGGCCCGGCCTTCAACGAGGGCGGCCCGTTCGGTTACACGCCCAAGGGCGGCACCGGTTCGGCGGTCCGTACGCTGGTCCGCCTCGCGGAGCGCACGGCCGCGGGCGAGCTCGGCTGATCCCGCGTCGGCACTGGTGACAGCCCCGGGCGCGACCGCCCGGGGCTGTTCGCTTTCGACGAACATGCGGCGTCGGCCCGCTCCTGTCACACCCGCCTCCGGTGTAACCGGGGTCTCAGTGACCGGCCCGGCGTCCCGCATGCCTGCGACAAGTGCGAGGATGGGGGGCGGCAGGACAGGGCCCCCACCACAGGGCCGAAGAACGAGCGGCCGAACACCAGCCGCCGCGCGGTCATCGGAGACCGGCGTACGGCGCACATGCATGGAGGACGTGACGTGGCGAACGACGCCAGCACCGTTTTCGACCTAGTGATCCTCGGCGGTGGCAGCGGCGGTTACGCCGCGGCTCTGCGTGCCTCGCAGCTGGGTCTCGACGTCGCTCTGATCGAGAAGGGCAAGGTCGGCGGCACCTGCCTGCACAACGGCTGCATCCCGACGAAGGCCCTGCTGCACGCGGGCGAGATCGCCGACCAGGCGCGCGAGAGCGAACAGTTCGGCGTCAAGGCGACCTTCGAGGGCATCGACATCGAGGCCGTCCACAAGTACAAGGACGACGTCATCTCCGGGCTCTACAAGGGCCTGCAGGGGCTGATCGCCTCCCGCAAGGTGACGTACATCGAGGGTGAGGGCAAGCTCTCCTCCCCGACCTCCGTGGACGTGAACGGCCAGCGCGTCCAGGGCCGCCACGTCCTGCTCGCGACCGGCTCCGTGCCGAAGTCGCTGCCGGGCCTGGAGATCGACGGCAACCGCATCATCTCCTCGGACCACGCGCTGAAGCTGGACCGCGTCCCGAAGTCCGCGATCGTCCTGGGCGGCGGCGTCATCGGCGTCGAGTTCGCCTCGGCGTGGAAGTCCTTCGGCACCGACGTCACGATCGTCGAGGGCCTCAAGCACCTCGTGCCGGTCGAGGACGAGAACAGCTCGAAGCTCCTTGAGCGCGCGTTCCGCAAGCGCGGCATCAAGTTCAACCTCGGCACGTTCTTCGACAAGGCCGAGTACACGCAGGACGGCGTCCGCGTGACCCTCGCCGACGGCAAGACCTTCGACGCGGAGGTGCTGCTCGTCGCCATCGGCCGCGGCCCCGTCTCGCAGGGCCTCGGCTACGAGGAGCAGGGCGTCGCCATGGACCGCGGCTACGTCCTCGTCGACGAGTACATGCGCACCAACGTGGAGACGATCTCCGCCGTCGGTGACCTCGTCCCGACGCTCCAGCTCGCGCACGTCGGCTTCGCCGAGGGCATCCTGGTGGCGGAGCGTCTCGCCGGTCTCAAGACCGTCCCGGTCGACTACGACGGCGTGCCGCGGGTGACGTACTGCCACCCCGAGGTCGCCTCCGTGGGCATCACCGAGGCCAAGGCCAAGGAGATCTACGGTGCGGACAAGGTCGTCGCTCTGAAGTACAACCTTGCGGGCAACGGCAAGTCCAAGATCCTGAAGACCGCGGGCGAGATCAAGCTCGTACAGGTCAAGGACGGTGCCGTGGTCGGCGTCCACATGGTCGGCGACCGTATGGGCGAGCAGGTCGGCGAAGCCCAGCTGATCTACAACTGGGAGGCGCTGCCCGCCGAGGTCGCCCAGCTGATCCACGCCCACCCGACGCAGAACGAGGCGATGGGCGAGGCCCACCTGGCGCTCGCCGGCAAGCCGCTGCACTCGCACGACTGAGCGCGGCGTCCGCCACCACGCCACTGCGTCGCGAAAACTGGGCGCGACGACCGACCGACACAGACTTCCGCAACACGGCACCCGTGGTTGCGCATCGTTAAGGAGCAACAGAAACCATGGCGGTTTCCGTATCCCTTCCGGCGCTCGGTGAGAGCGTCACCGAGGGCACTGTCACCCGCTGGCTGAAGGCCGAGGGCGAGCGCGTCGAGGTCGACGAGCCGCTGCTCGAGGTGTCGACCGACAAGGTCGACACCGAGATCCCCTCGCCCGCCGCCGGCGTCCTGGCCTCCATCAAGGTCGCCGAGGACGAGACCGTCGAGGTCGGCGCCGAGCTGGCCGTCATCGACGACGGCTCCGGCGCCCCGGCCCAGGAGCAGGCCCCGGCCGCCGAGCCGGCGCAGCCCGCCGAGGCCCAGCCGTCCACCGAGGCCGAGGCCCCCGCCCCGGCCCCGACCCCCGAGGCGAGCGCCGGTTCCGGCTCCGCCGAGGGCACCGACGTGACGCTGCCCGCCCTGGGCGAGTCCGTCACCGAGGGCACCGTCACCCGCTGGCTGAAGGAGGTCGGCGAGGAGGTCGCGGAGGACGAGCCCCTGCTCGAGGTCTCCACGGACAAGGTCGACACCGAGATCCCCTCCCCCGTCGCCGGTGTGCTCCTGGAGATCACCGTCGCCGAGGACGAGACCGCCGAGGTCGGCGCCAAGCTTGCCGTCATCGGTGCGCCCGGTGCCGCTCCGGCCGCCGCGCCCGCGCAGCCCGCGGCCCCCGCGCAGGAGGCCCCGGCCCCGCAGCAGGCCGCCCCGGCGCAGCAGGCTCCGGCGCAGGAGGCCCCCGCCGCCCCGGCGCCGCAGGCCCCCTCGGCCCCGGCCCCGCAGCAGCAGACCGCCCCGGCGCCCGACCCGGCCCCGTCGCAGCCCGCCCCGGCCCCGGCCCCCGCGCCGGCTCCGCAGCAGGCCGCGCCGAAGGCTCCCGCGTCCGCCCCGGCGGACGACGGCGCCTACGTGACGCCGCTGGTGCGCAAGCTCGCCGCCGAGAACAACGTGGACCTGTCCACGGTCAAGGGCTCCGGCGTCGGCGGCCGCATCCGCAAGCAGGACGTCACCGCCGCCGCCGAGGCCGCCAAGGCGCAGGCTCCGGCCGCCGCCCCGGCCGCCTCCTCGGCGCCGAAGTCCCCGGCCCTGGAGGCGTCGCCGCTGCGTGGCCAGACGGTCAAGCTGCCGCGTATCCGCAAGGCCATCGCGGACAACATGCACAAGGCGCTGCACGACCAGGCGCAGCTGTCCTCGGTCATCGAGGTCGACATCACGAAGCTGATGAAGCTGCGTGCGAAGGCCAAGGACGCGTTCGCCGCCCGCGAGGGCGTCAAGCTGTCCCCGATGCCGTTCTTCGTCAAGGCCGCCGTCCAGGCGCTGAAGGCCCACCCGGTCATCAACGCCCGCCTGAACTACGACGAGGGCACGATCACCTACTTCGACTCGGAGAACGTCGGCATCGCCGTCGACTCCGAGAAGGGCCTGATGACCCCGGTCATCAAGGGCGCGGGTGACCTCAACATCGCGGGCATCTCCAAGAAGACCGCGGAGCTGGCCAACAAGGTCCGCACGAACAAGATCGCCCCGGACGACCTGTCGGGCGCCACCTTCACGATCTCCAACACGGGGTCGCGCGGCGCGCTCTTCGACACGGTCATCGTCCCGCCGAACCAGGTCGCCATCCTGGGCATCGGTGCCACGGTGAAGCGCCCCGTCGTCATCAACCACCCGGACCTCGGCGAGACCATCGCCATCCGTGACATGACGTACGTGACGCTCTCCTACGACCACCGTCTGGTGGACGGCGCGGACGCCGCCCGCTACCTGACGACGGTCAAGCAGATCCTCGAGGCCGGCGAGTTCGAGGTCGAGCTGGGTCTGTAGTGCTACGGGGTGCTTCGTGCGGCACCCCGTCCAGTACTTCGGTGGCGGCTGTTACCAGCCTCACCTGCGGCGCCCCCGCCCGGAGCACCTCCGGGCGGGGGCGCCGCCGTATTGTCTAGGTCGTCAACTCCCTTGGCCCTCCGGAGGAGCCCTCATGACCACGCCGGTCGTCCACTCGCTGCGCGAGCAGATCCGCGAGCACATCGTGGAGGGGATCGTCAGCGGCCGCTGGAAGCCGGGTGAGCGGATCGTGGAGCGCCGGATCGCCACGGAGCTGGAGGTCAGCCAGACGCCCGTACGGGAGGCCCTGCGGGAGCTGGAGTCGCTGCGGCTGATCGAGTCGGCGCCGAACAAGGGCGTGCGGGTCCGCAACCTCTCGGCGGCCGACCTGGAGGAGAGCTATCCGGTGCGGGCCGGTCTGGAGGCCATCGCGGCGGAGCTTGCCTGCGGCCGCCTCGCGGAGGACTGCTCGGCGCTGGAGCCGCACGTCGCCGCCTTGTATCGGGCCGACCAGGAGGCCGACGGGACCGCGCAGGTGCGGCACACGGTCGGATTCCACCGGGAGCTGGTGCGCGCCGCGGGCAATTCGGTGTTGCTGCACACCTGGGAGGGGCTCGGGATCGAGGTCTTCACGGCGCTGTCCATCCGGTGGCTGGGCACGGTTCAGCAGTCCTACGCGGAGGAGCACGAGGAGCTGGTCGCGGCGTTCCGGCGGCGGGATCCGGAGATCGCGGCGCTCGTGAAGGCGCATGTTCTCGGATGCGCGCCGCGTCCGTGACGACCCCGGACAGCGTCTGCCATGCGCGGTGCGTCGCCGGATGATCGCTCGTTGTGGCTGGTCGCGCCGTTCCCCGCGCCTCTGGCGGGGCACGGAGTGCCCCTGCTCATGGCACCTTGTGCCTACTTTCTCGATCTGAAGAGGTTTTACTCCTCAACCCTTTGATCGATCATCGATCACGGAGTTATTGTCCTTGGCGGGTCTCCACCGGGACCCCGCCCTGTCCTGCCAAAGACCAAGGGCACCCCCACCCCACCCCCTTCGACTCAGGAAGGCGTGCGGCGACTATGACCGACCCCATGCGCATCCAGCCGAGCGAGCTCGACCAGCTCCCGGACCGCGACCCCGAGGAGACCGCCGAATGGCAGGCCTCCCTGGACGCCGTCACCAAGGCGGCCGGGCCGCACCGTGCCGCGCAGCTGATGCGACGCACGCTGGAGCGCGGCGAGGCCGGCGGCCTGCCGCTGCCCAAGCTCCTGTCGACCGAGTACATCAACTCGATCCCCACCTCCGCCGAGCCGGACTTCCCCGGTGACATGGAGATGGAAGCCAAGATCACCGCGTACAACCGCTGGAACGCGGCCGCGATGGTGACCCGTGGCTCGAAACACGGCGTCGGCGGCCACATCGCCACGTTCGCCTCGGCCGCCTGGCTGTACGAGACCGGCTTCAACCACTTCTTCCGCGGCAAGGAGGGGGACGGCTCCGGCGACCAGCTCTACATCCAGGGCCACGCCTCCCCCGGCATCTACGCCCGCGCCTTCCTCGACGGCCGCCTCTCCGAGGCGCACCTCGACAACTTCCGCCGCGAGGCCGGGGGCAACGGTCTGCCGTCGTACCCGCACCCGCGCCGCCTTCCCTGGCTGTGGGAGTTCCCGACCGTGTCCATGGGCCTCGGCCCGCTCTCCGCGATCTACCAGGCGCGCTTCAACCGCTACCTGACCGCGCGGAACATCAAGGACACGTCCAACTCCCACGTCTGGGCCTTCCTCGGCGACGGCGAGATGGACGAGCCCGAGTCGACCTCGGCGCTCACCCTCGCCGCCCGCGAGGGTCTGGACAACCTGACCTTCGTCATCAACTGCAACCTGCAGCGCCTGGACGGCCCGGTCCGCCCGAACTTCCGCGTCGTGCAGGAGCTGGAGGCCCAGTTCCGCGGCTCCGGCTGGAACGTCATCAAGTCGATGTGGGGCAACGCGTGGGACGAGCTGTTCCAGCTCGACACCACCGGCGCGCTCCTGGAGCGGCTCCGTGAGGTCCCGGACGCCCAGTTCCAGACGTACCAGACGCGCGACGTCGCCTACATCCGCGAGAACTTCTTCGGCACGAGCCCGGCGCTCGTCGAGCTCGCGAAGGTGCTGTCCGACGACAAGATCTCCGAGTGCTTCCACGTCTCGCGCGGCGGTCACGAGCCCCGCAAGGTCTACGCGGCGTACAAGGCGGCCGTCGAGCACAAGGGCGCCCCGACGGTCATCCTCACGCAGACCGTGAAGGGCTTCACGCTCGGCAAGGGCTTCGAGTCGAAGAACGCCAACCACCAGATGAAGAAGCTGACGATCGACGAGTTCAAGGACATGCGTGACCTCCTTGACCTGCCGATCCCGGACAGCCGCTTCGAGGACGGTGTCGTTCCGTACGCGCGTCCCGCCGAGGACTCCCCCGAGCTGCGCTACCTGGCCGAGCGCCGCGCCGCCCTCGGCGGTCCGGCCCCGGCCCGCCGTACGCAGCCGCTCGCGCCGCTGCCCGCCCCGGCCGACAAGGCGTTCGCCTCGTTCGACAAGGGATCGGGCTCCCAGTCGGTCGCCTCGACGATGGCGCTCGTACGGCTCCTGAAGGACCTCGTACGGGACAAGACGTCCGGCAAGCGCTGGGTGCCGATCATCCCCGACGAGGCGCGCACCTTCGGCATGGAGTCGCTGTTCCCGTCGCTCGGCCTGTACTCGCCCAAGGGGCAGACGTACGACCCGGTCGACCGTGACCAGCTCATGTACTACAAGGAGTCCGAGTCGGGCCAGATCCTCAACGAGGGGATCAACGAGGCCGGTTCGCTCGCCGACTTCATCGCCGCCGCCACGTCGTACTCGACGCACGGCGAGCAGATGATCCCGCTGTACATCTTCTACTCGATGTTCGGCTGGCAGCGCACCGGCGACCAGTTCTGGCAGCTCGCCGACCAGATGGGCCGCGGCTTCGTCGTCGGCGCCACCGCCGGTCGGACGACGCTGACCGGCGAGGGCCTGCAGCACGCGGACGGCCACTCGCCGATGATCGCGGCGACCAACCCGGCGGCCCTGTCCTACGACCCGGCCTTCGCCTACGAGATCGCGGTCATCATGAAGGAGGGCCTGCGCCGTATGTACGGCGAGGCCAAGCCGGGCGAGGACCAGGACGTCTTCTACTACCTGACGGTCTACAACGAGCCCATGCCGCAGCCGGCCAAGCCGGCCGTGGAGGGTCTCGACGAGGCCATCGTCAAGGGCCTCTACCGCTTCAACACGGCGGAGACCGCGGGCGTCGACGTGGCGGCGGCGAACGCCCCGCGCATCAACCTCATCGGTTCCGGCACCGCCATCCACTGGACGCTCAAGGCGCAGCAGCTGCTCGCCGAGGAGTGGGGCGTCGCCGCCGACGTGTGGTCGGCCACCTCCTGGACCGAGCTGCGCCGTGACGCCCTGGAGGCCGACGAGGCGCTGCTGAAGGGCGAGGAGCGGATCCCCTACGTCCGTCAGGCGCTCGCCAACGCGCAGGGCCCGGTCCTGGCCGTCTCCGACTACATGCGCCAGGTCCCCGACCAGATCGCGCAGTGGGTCGAGCAGGACTACACCTCGCTCGGCGCGGACGGCTTCGGCCTCTCCGACACCCGTGAGGACGCCCGCCGCCACTTCGGCGTCGACGCCGAGTCGATCGTCGTCGCGGCCCTCGCCCAGCTCGCCCGCCGCGGCGAGGTCAAGGCGACGGCCGTGAAGGAGGCGCGCGAGCGCTACGGCCTGTAAGAGCCGCAGCAAGCGCGGTAAACGCAGTAAGTACTGGGTCACGCGTGCCCCGTCCCGATTGCCGGGGCGGGGCACGCGTGCGTGAATGGACGAGTCGTCAGGGGGGCTAGGGGCGGGCCCGGCCGTGGGAGGCATTCGCGTGCAGATCTCCAAGACCCCCTCCGCACCCTGCTGGGCCGACCTGTCCACACCGGACCCGGACGGGGCCCGCGGCTTCTACGAGGCCCTGTTCGGCTGGCGTGCACGGCCCGCCGACGGCCCGGCGGCCGACGGCTACGGCATGTTCGCGCTCGACGCCGAGGACGGGCACCTCGTCGCCGGGGTCGGCCCGGCGGCGGAACCCCGGGAGCCCGCCGCATGGCTGCCGTACTTCCAGTCCAGCGGGATCGACGCGGTCACCGCGCGCGTGGACGGCAATGGCGGCCGGGTCGTCGCCGGTCCGGCCCCCGTGGCGGGGCAGGGCAGGGTCGCGGTCTGCCAGGACGCGGCCGGGGCCCCGTTCGGGCTGTGGGACCCGCTCGCGCACGCGGGGTTCGAGGTGGTGAACGTGCCGAGCAGCTTCTGCTGGTTCGAGCTGCTCACGCGGGACGGGGCCGGCGCGGTGGACTTCTACCAGGCGGTGCTCGGCTGGGGCACGCGGCAGCGCCCCTTCGGCGGTGACGGGGCCACGTACACGGAGTGGACGGTGGCCGACGACGCCTTCGGCGGAATGGTCGACATGTCGACAGGACCGGCCGACGCGTTCCCGCTGGAGCTGCCCTCCCACTGGAACCTCTACGTCGCCGTGGACGCCCCGGACGCCACCGCCGCGCGCTGCGAGGAACTGGGCGGGCGCGTCCTGATGGCGCCGACGACGATCCCGACGGGCCGGTCGGCGGTCCTCGCGGACCCGCAGGGCGCGACGTTCTCGGTGATGCACTACACGACGGGATGAGGCGAACGCGGCGCGCCCGTTGTCAGTGGCGCGGTCCATGATGGCGCCATGCGCGCTGCCCGCCTGATCAAGATGGTGCTGTTGCTCCAGTCCCGGCCTTCGATGACCGCGGCCGAGCTGGCGCGCGAACTGGAGGTCTCCGAGCGGACGGTGACGCGCGACGCGCAGGCGCTCTCGGAGGCGGGCGTCCCGGTCTACGCGGACCGGGGCCGGGTCGGCGGCTACCGGCTGATCGGCGGTTACCGGACGCGCCTGACGGGCCTGGCCCGCGGCGAGGCGGAGGCGCTGTTCCTGTCCGGGGTGCCCGGGGCGCTGCGCGAGATGGGGCTGGACGACGCGGCGTCGGCGGCCCGGCTCAAGGTGTCGGCGGCGCTGACCCCGGCGGTGCGCGATGCGTCCCGCACGGCGGCGCAGCGGTTCCATCTGGACGCGCCGGGCTGGTTCCAGGAGCCGCGCACGCCCGAACTGCTGCCCGCGGTCGCGGAGGCGGTGTGGGGCGACCGGGTGCTGCGCGTCGCGTACGCGCGCCGGGACCGGCGGGAGAGTCCGGTCGAGCGGCTGCTGGAACCGTACGGCCTGATCCTCAAGGCGGGCGTCTGGTACCTGGCGGCGGCCGTGCGCGAGGGGGCGGGGTCCCCGGTGGAGCAGCGGGTGTACCGCATCGACCGGTTCACGTCCGTCGAGGCGCTGGACGAGCGGTTCGAGCGGGACGAGGAGTTCGACCTGCCCGCGTTCTGGGCGGAGCGGGCGGCCCAGTTCGCGCGGGCGATCCTCCATGCCGAGGTCGTCGTACGGCTGACGGCCGACGGGGTACGGCAGCTGCCCTACGCCACCGATACGGCGTCCGCGCGGGAGGCGCTGGCGGCGGCGGGCCCGGCGGACGCGGACGGGCGGGTGACCGTGACGCTGCCGGTCGAGTCGGAGGACGTGGCGTACACCCAGCTCATGACGCTGGGCCCGGAGGCGGAGGTGGTGGCCCCCGCCGCGTTGCGGGAGCGGTTCGCGGAGGCGGTGCGGCGGATGCGGGGGTGGTACGGGCAGGACGGGTGACGGGTCGTTCGGCGGGGTGCCCTGGGCATGTGCATGCGTAACGAACTGGCGCAGGTCCGGCGCTCGGCGTGCGGCCCCCCGGCCCAGGGCCGATGCTTGTCCCGTGATGGACGAGACCGAGTTCTGGGAGATCGTGGACAGCACCCGCGAGGCCGCCGAGGGCGACCCCGAGGACCACGCCGAGCTGCTCGTCGACAGACTCCTGCGCTCCGACCCCGACTCGGTGCTCGACTTCGCCCGGCACTTCGAGTCCCGCTACAACCGCGCCTACCGCTGGGACCTCTGGGGCGCGGCCTGGGTGCTGCTCGGCGGGGCCAGCGACGACGCGTTCGACTACTTCCGGTGCTGGCTGATCGGGCAGGGCCGGGAGGTCTTCGAAGGCGCCCTGCACGATCCGGACTCGCTGGCGGAGTCCCTGGGCGAGTTCGACGAGGACGTGGACGGGGACGGGGAGGATCTCGGTTACGCGGCGGACGAGGCGTACGAGGAGCTGACCGGCACGGTCGCCCCCGACCTCGGCCTGCCGCCCGCCCCCTCGGAGCCCGAGGGCACCCCGCTCGACTTCGAGAACGAGTCGTTGCTGGCCGCGCTGTACCCCCGCCTGACAGAACGCTTCACCTAGCCCAAACCCCGACGGCCCACCCTTCCTCGTCGCCGTGGCCGCTCGACCGGCGTCCCGCCGTGGGGACCTCCCTCGTCGCCGAGTGCCGCACCGTCGTGGCTGGTCGCGCAGTTCCCCGCGCCCCTGAAAGCTGCGGCTCCGCCGCGCTTCCCCCGCCCTGCGATGGCGCACGAAGTGCGCATCGCAGGGGCGCGGGGAACGGCGCGAGCAACCACGACGAAACCCGCACCCGCCATCTGATGGGAGGCCGCACGAAGTGCGCGTCCAGGGGCGCGGGGAACTGCGCGACCAGCCACGACGAGACCCGCACCCGGAGACGACCTGAAGGTCACGCGGCGCGGATCGCCTGGTCCAAAGCGGGGAACGCGAACTCGAAGCCGGATTCGAGCAGACGGGTGGGCACCGCCCGGGTGGAGCCCAGTACCTCCCCGGCCATTTCCCCGAGCACCAAGCGGAGCGCAACCGCCGGGGCGGGAAACAGCACGGGCCGCCGCAGCACCCGCCCCATCGCCGCAGCGACCTCACGATTCGTCGCCGGATGCGGAGCGGTCAGATTGACCGGGCCGGCCAGGCCCTCCGTGTCGATGCAGTGCCGCAGCGCCGCGACGTGATCGTGCAGCGCGATGTACGCCCAGTACTGCCGCCCGTCCCCGAGCCGCCCCCCGAGCCCCGCTTTGAACAGCGGGAACAGCTTCCCCCAGGCCCCGCCGCCCCGGGCGACGACGAGCCCCGTCCGCGCGAGGACCGTACGGACTCCGCCGTCCCGCGCGGGCGCGACGGCGTCCTCCCATTCCACGCACACGTGGGCGAGGAACCCCTCCCCGGCGGGCGCGGTCTCGTCGACGGCGCGGCTGCCGGTGGAGCCGTAGTACCCGATGGCGCTGCCGTTGACGAAGACGCGGGGCGGCGTGGAGAGCCCGGCGATCGCCTCGGCGAGTGTCCTGGTCCCGAGGACGCGGCTGTCGCGGATCTCCCGCTTGTACGCGTCGGTCCACCGGTGATCGCCGACCCCGGCACCGGCGAGGTTGACGACGGCGTCGCATCCGTCGAGCCGTTCGGCGTCGATCTCCCCCTTCTTGGGGTCCCAGCGCGCTTCGTCCGCCGCGCGCGGCGCCCGGCGCACCAGGCGCAGCACTTCGTGTCCGTCATCGGTCAGGGAGCGGACGAGGGCCGAGCCGGTGAGTCCTGAGGCGCCCGCCACCGCGATACGTGTCATGCCTCCATCCTGCCGGTCGTACAGTGACGCGCATGTCACCGCAGCGACCGCTCATACGTTTCGCCGTGCCGGACGACGACGGGGTCCTGAGCCGCCTCGACGGGGACACGTGGTCGCCCCTGCACGCGGTCGTGGAGCGGCACGAGCCGCCCTACCCGCCGTTCTTCAGTCAGCGGTTCGGCCCGCTCGACCATCTCGTGGCGGAGCTGCACGGGCGGGTCGTGGGCTACGTCCGCCTCGTCCGCCCGACCCCGCTGCTGTCGAACGCGCACGTCAGGCAGGTGCAGGGGCTGGCCGTGGCGACCGCCGCGCGCGGGCTCGGCGTGGGCCGGACGCTGGTGCGGGCGGCGATCGCGGAGTCCCGGCGGCAGGGCGCGCGCCGTCTGACGCTGCGCGTGCTCGGCCACAACACCCCGGCCCGCGCGTTGTACGAGGCCGAGGGCTTCGTCGTGGAGGGGGTGCTGCCCGGGGAGTTCCTGATCGACGGGGTGTACGTGGACGACGTGCTGATGGGGCGGTCGTTGCTGGACGGTACGCGGCGGAGTGCGGGGGCAGGCGACTCGTAGCAGGGTTGATGGCGTAGGCCGTCGCGAAGGGAGCCCTGCCGGCATGACCTGGCCCTTGGCGCGCCGTCGTGACGGGGAGGAGCGTGCCTGGCTGCGCGGGGCGCCGCCGCCCCGCTGGGTGCGCTGGCTGCCCATCGTGCTGCTCGTCGGTCTGGGCGCGCTCCAGGCCGGCACCGAGCAACATCTGGAGCTGGGTTTTCTCCTGGGCGCGATCCCGCCGCTGGCCGCACTGTCGTACGGGCCCGCGGCGACGGGTGTGCTCGGCGCCGTCGTCGTGGTGATCCTGGCGCTGCCCCCGGCGGGGTTCGGCCGCCCCGGCAACAGCGACGTGCTGATCGTGCTGTTCGTCTCCGTCCTGAGCGTCCTGATCGCCTGGGTGCGCCAGCGCCGCGACGAGCATCTGGTGACGGTGCGTACGGTCGCGGAGGCCGCCCAGTTCGCGGTGTTGCCGCCGTTGCCGGAGCGGGTGGGCCGGGTGCGGTGCGCGGGCCTGTACCGGGCGGCGCAGCGCGGGGCCCTGGTCGGCGGCGACTTCTTCGACGTACGGCGCGGGCCGCACGGCGTGCGGGCGGTGGTCGGCGACGTACAGGGGCACGGGCTTTCCGCGGTGGGCACGGTGGCGGGGCTGCTCGGCGCGTTCCGGGAGGCGGTGCTCGACCAGCCGGACCTGGAGAGCGTGGCGGCACGCCTGGACCGGCGTCTCATCGTGGACACGGCGGGCGACGAACTGGCCGAGCTGTTCGCGACGGCGGTGCTCCTGGAGTTCCCGGACGACGCCTCCGTCGTGCGGATCGTCAGCTGCGGTCATCCGTGTCCGCTGCTGCTGCGCGGCGGCCGGGTGACGGAGGTTCCGGTGCCGTCGGGGGCGCCGCTGGGCGTCGGCCTCGACACCGAACCGCCCGTCGCGGTCACGCTCGATCTGCTTCCGGGGGACCGGCTGCTCGCGCTGACCGACGGGGTGACGGAGGCGCGGGACGCGGCGGGCCGCTTCTATCCGCTGGCGGAGCGGCTGCGGGGCCACGCCAGTGACGAACCGGCGGCGCTGACGGACGCGGTGTGGCGGGACGTGGTGCGGTTCGCGGGGACGGTCCGGGACGATCTGACCCTGCTCGTCTTCGCCCCGGACGTGCCCTGACCGCGCCGGAGGTGCCCCGGGCGTGCCTCACGGAGCGTGAAGTGTGAACGTAGGGGCCATGAAATACCTGGGACTCCGGCTCCGCCCGGGGCGTCGCCGTACCGTGACCGCCGTCTCCGTACTGCTGCTGCCGCTGACGCTGTCCGCGTGCTCGGACGACGACGGGACGGCGAAGCCGCCGGTGGCGTCCCCGCCCGCGACGGCGAGCGGCGCGCGGTGCGCGACGGCGCCGCTCGACACCGACCACGGCTCGCCCGCGGCCCCCGCGCCGACCGGCGCGTACACGCTGGACAGCGGCGAGCGGGCGGCGCCGCGCAAGGAGGAGTTCGAGACGGACGAGCGGGACGAGTCGGCGGTGCTCGTGTCCGGCTCGGGGCACCTCTCGACCCGTGACGCCCATGTCACGAAGCGAGGCGGCACCTCGTCGCTCGACGCGTCCGCGAGCGACGGGCTGAACGCCGGAGCGCTGGCCAGGGACGGCGGCCGCCTCGATCTGTCCGGCGGCTGGTCCTCCACCAAGGGCAAGGGCGCGACCGGCGTCTTCGTGTCGGGCGAGGGGACCCGCGCGACGCTCAGCGCGAGCGCCGTGCGCACCAAGGGCTCCTACGCGCCCGCCGTGCGGGCCGCGGGCGGGGGCGCGGCCGAGCTGACGTACGCCGAGATCGAGACGGCGGGCGCGCAGGCGCCACCGGTCGCGGCGGGTCCGGGCGGCGGGAAGGTCGAGGTGTACGACTCGACGATGACGTCGGCGGGCTGCGGTTCGCCCGGCGTGCAGACGGCCGGGGAGGTGGCGGTGACGGGCACGCTGTTCGATCTGGCGAACTCCGAGGCGTTCACGGTGGAGCCCGGCGGCTCGCTGTCCCTGCGCAACGTACGGGCGACGGCCGCCGCGGGCGGGGTGGTGCTGCGGGGTGACGGCGACACGGCGTTCACCATGACGGGCGGGTCGATCGAGGCGGCGGACGGCGACCTCTTCTCCGTACGGGAGACGGTCGCGGACGTGCGGCTGGGCGGCGGCGCGGAGCTGAAGACGAAGCGCGGCAAGCTGCTGCGCGTCCGCGACAAGGGGGTCGTGACGCTCTCGGCGGACGGCCAGAAGCTGAAGGGGGACGTGGTCGTCGCCGACGGCTCGGCCTCCCTCGACCTGATCGGCCGCGCCAAGCTGGACGGGGCGGTCCGGGGTGCCTCCCTGAAGCTGGGCGCCCGCGCCAGGTGGTCGGTTGCCGGCGACTCCCGGCTCGAAGGCCTGGACCTCGGCTCCGGGGCGCGGGTCTCCAAGGTGATCGTCGGCAACGGGCACTCGGTGACGTACGACCGCTCCGCGAGCCCCGGCCTGCACGGCAGGACGTACCGGCTGAACGGCGGCGGCACCTTGCGCCCCGCCTAGCCTTCCGGTCGCGTTAGTCGCGGTGCTGGAGGCGGGCGGCGCGGTCGCGGATCGCGGGGAGTGCGCGCATCAGCGCCTCGCCGGGGCACGCGGTCTCGTAGCCGTCGCGGTGGCCGGCGATCGCGTGGAAGCCGGCGGAGGTGCCCTTCTTGTAGCGGCTGAGGCTGTTGCTGGAGGTCAGCCGGACGGTGGAGCGCGGGTCGACGTCGGACAGGCCGAGCTTCCACGCGGCGAGCGCGGCGATGGAGTCGGCCATCGCTCTGGGCACCGGGGTGCCCTCGCCAAAGGTGCCGATGGCGGCGATCCCGGCGGTGTCCTGGTTGAAGCCCTGGGTGTGGGCGCCGACGACGGGCCGGTCCACGCCCCCGGCCCGGCCCTCGTAGACGGTGCCGCAGCGGTCGACGAGGAAGTTGTAGCCGATGTCGTCCCACTCCTTGCCGCCCGCCTGGCCCG
Source organism: Streptomyces sp. SGAir0957 (assembly GCF_043523415.1). Taxonomy (NCBI): domain Bacteria; kingdom Bacillati; phylum Actinomycetota; class Actinomycetes; order Kitasatosporales; family Streptomycetaceae; genus Streptomyces; species Streptomyces sp. SGAir0957. The sequence continues at coordinate 6,015,252 of NZ_CP027293.1, read as the reverse complement.
CGTAGACGAAGCGGATGATCTCCGGAACGTCGGCGCAGTCGTAGCCGTTGGGCGAGTCGGTGTGGTGGACGAAGACGGCGACGACGCGGTCCCCGTACCGGACGGGGTCGCGGTCGTACGTCTTCGTCCCGGCCAGCCACCGCGAGCGCGGCACGACGCGCGGCTGCGGGGCGGCGTGCGCGCCGCTCGCCCGGTCCGCGGGGACCGCTGTCGCCTCCCGCTCGGAGGCCCCCGGACGGTCGCCCGCGACGGCACACAGCACCAGGGCCCCGAGGGCCAGTCCCCCGGGCGCCCACCGCACCGCCCTCCGCACTCCACGCACGCCTCCCACTCTCGGACGCGGACGCCCTGTGCGGTCTCCCACATGTAGGCCGGTTGGCGGAACCAGCACGGTCATCGCATTCGTTTGTTACCGATATGGACCCGCAGAACCACGTCCTCGATGGCGCCCTGATCGTGCTCGCGCTCGTCTACGCCGTGTCCGGCTACCGGCGCGGGCTGCTCGCGGGCCTCGTCTCGCTCGCCGGATTCGTCGGCGGCGCGGTCGTCGGCGTATGGCTGCTTCCGTACCTGATGGACTCGGTCACGCCCGGCACGTCGACGGCGACGGTGGTCGCCGTGGTCACCGTGCTGCTGCCCGCCGTCGCCGGGCAGGCGCTCGCCGGGCGGCTCGCGGCGCGGGTGCGCGGCGGGATGGACCGGGCGCCGGGCCCGCTGCGGGTGGCGGACGGGGCGGGCGGCGCGGTCGCGAGCGCGGCGGCGGTCCTCGTCGTCGCCTGGGTGGCGGCCAGCGTCCTCGCGTCGTCGTCCTCGGCGGTGCTCAACCAGGCGATCCGGGGGTCGTCGGTGCTCGGCGCGGTCCACGACACCATGCCCTCGTCGACCCCGGGCTGGTTCTCGCGGGCCACCGGGGCGCTCACCTCGGCGGGGTTCCCGCAGGTCTTCGACCCGTTCGCGAACGAGCCGTCGGCCGAGGTCGCGAAGCCCTCGGGGGACAACGTGACGGCGGCGGCGACGCGGGCGGCGCAGCGCAGCACGGTGAAGGTGGAAGGTTCCTCCGGCACCCAGGGCCGCGAGGGCAGCGGCTTCGTGTACTCCCCGCAGCACGTGATGACCAACGCCCACGTGGTCGCGGGCATCGACGACCCGTCGGTCCGGGTCGGCGGCGTCGGGCGCCCGTACGGCGCGCGCGTCGTCCTCTTCGACCCCGACAAGGACGTGGCGGTCCTCTACGTCCCCGATCTGCGCGCCCCGGCCCTCGCCCTGGACGACAGCGCCTCCCGGGGCGCCGCGGCGGTCGTCGCGGGCTACCCCGAGAACGGCGGTCTCGACCTGCAGGCGGCGACGGTCGCGGACACGATCCGCGCGGGCGGCCAGAACATCTACGGCTCCGGCACGGTCACCCGGGAGATCTACTCCATCCGCTCCACGGTCCTCCCCGGCAACTCCGGCGGCCCGCTCCTCACCACGGACGGCCGCGTCTACGGCGTGGTCTTCGCCCGCTCCACGACGGACGCGGGCACGGGCTACGTCCTGACGGCGGACGAGGTGGCCCCGGAGGCGAGGAGCGCGGCGGACGCGAAGGAGGCGGTGGACACGGGGGCGCTGGTCTCCTCGTAGCGCGTTCGCGGGCACCGGGGCGGGGCGCATTCCCGTGTCACCGCGTGCCTCCGTGCCGCCCCCACGCGCGACTGTTCCTGGACGCGGGCGCACCTAACCTCGTGCCGAACCCGGGTATTCCGGCGCCTCGCCGCGGGCATGACGCCTCCGAGCCGATCCGCCGCCGGCCGCGCAACGCTGGGAGGGGCACGTGCTTGAGCCCGCTGACGCAGGAGCAGGGGCCGTCGTCGTCGTAGGGGCCGGGGTCGCGGGACTCGCCGCCGCCGGGGACCTGACCAGGGCGGGGGTCCGCGTCCTGGTCCTGGAGGCCGGGGGCACGGTCGGGGGCCGGATGGCGACGGAGAAGGTCGACGGGTTCCGGCTCGACCGGGTCGGGCGGCCCCTTCTCACCTCGTACGCCGGGCTGCTCCGGTGCCCAGGACTCGACGGGCTCACCCTGCGGCTGTTCGCGCCTGGTGTCGTCGTGCACAGCGGGGGCCGACGCCATCGCGCGGGCGAGCCGACCGACCCCCGGCGCGCGAGGGGCGCATTAAGCGCGGCGCGCGCCCTCGCGAGCGCTCCCCGCCCGCCGCGCGGCACGCGCCCACCCCTGGGCGGCCCCCTGGACCACGCGCGGCTCGGCGCGTCCCTCGCCCGGCTCGCCGCGACCGACCCCGCCCGGCTCCTCGCCCGCCCCGAACTCCCCGCCGCACGCGCCCTGTCGACCCGTTCGCTGCCCGCGCGGACCCTGCACGGCTTCGTACGCCCGCTGCTCTCGGCCCTGCTGTGCGATCCGGAGCTGACGACGTCCAGCCGGTGCGCCGACCTCGCGCTGCACGCCTACGCCTCGGGCCGGCTCGCCGTGCCGGAGGGCGGCGCGGACACGCTCCCCGAACTGCTCGCGGCCACCTTGCCGCCGGGCACCGTGCACACCGGCGTCCGGGTCACCGACGTCGCGGCGAACTCGGTCACCACGGCCGACCACGGGCAACTGCCGTGCCGGGGAGTCGTGTTGGCGACCGACGCCGCAGCCGCCGCCGCGCTCCTGCCCGGTCTGCGCGTGCCCGCCTTCCACGAGGTGACCGTCGTCCATCACGCGGCGCCCGAGCCGCCCCTCACCGAGCCGGCGCTGCTGCTCGACGCCGACCGCCTCGGCCCGGTCGCGCACACCTCGGTCATCAGCCAGGTCGACCCGGTGCGGGCCCCGGCGGGCCGCACGCTCGTCTCCTCGACGGTGCTCGGCCCCCCGCCCACCGACCGGGAGCTGCGCCTCCATCTGGCCGCGCTCTACGGCACCTCGACGTCCGCCTGGGAGACCCTCGCCGTCCACCACACCCCGCACGCGGTCCCGGCGATGCCCGCCCCGCACGACCCCCGCCGCCCCGTCCGCCTCCTCGACGGCCTGTATGTGTGCGGGGACCACCGGGACACCAGCACCGTCGAGGGCGCCCTCACCTCCGGCCGCCGGGCGGCCCGGGCGGCACTGCGCGACCTGGGCCTCCCGGCCGCCCCGGCACAGCACCGCCCGCGGGCATCGCCGCCGGTGGAGGACAAGGCGGCCTGAGAGCCTGTCAGCCCAGCGCCGCGACCTTCTCGCGGTACCCCCGGACGGGCCCCGCGTCGCGGTACGGCTCCAGCCGGCGCTCGAACTCCCGCACATACTCGTGCGCCCGCACCGACCGCATGTCCGCCGCCGCGGTCGCCGCCTCCGCGCCGAGCGCGCACGCCGAGTCCAGCTCACCGAGGCCGAGCCGCGCGGAGGCGAGCACGACCCGGCAGAACAGCCGGCTCCGCGCGAACCCGGGCGCCCGCAGCCGCAGCGACCGCTCCGCGTGCTGCGCCGCCGTCCGGTACAGCTGGAGGTCGCGGTGGCAGTGTCCGAACTCGTCGGCCAGCTGCGCCTCGTCGAAGAACCGCGCCCAGTGCGGCACGTCCTCCCCCGTCCGCGCCGCTTCGAGCGCCCGCTCGGCCCGTACGAGCGACGCCGTGCAGGCCCGCACCTCGCCGAGCACGCCGTGCCCGCGCGCCTCGACGGCGTGCAGCAGCGCCTGGAGGACGGCGGGCGCCGCCGCCCCGACCCCCTGCTGCGCGACCCGCGCCAGCTGCACCGCCTCCCGGCCGTGCCCGAGGTAGACGGCCTGCCGGCTCATGGTGATGAGGACGTACGAGCCGTACATCCGGTCCCCCGCCGCCTGCGAGAGCCGCAGCGCCTGCACGAAGTACCGCTGGGCGAGCCCGTGCGCCGCGATGTCGTACGAGGTCCAGCCCGCGAGCCGGGTGAGATCGGCGACGGCCGCGAAGAGCCGCCGCCCGGTCTGCTCCCCGTACGTGCCGCGGAGCATGGGTTCGGCCTCGTGCTCCAGATAGCGGACGAGCGCCTGCCGGGCGTGCCCGCCGCCGTAGGCGTGGTCGAGGGCGCGGAACAGCTCGCCGACGGAGCGGAGCGCCGCGATGTCGCCGCCGGAGACCCGGTGGCCGGGCCCCCGCTCGGTGGTCGTGCGCTGGCGCGGCACGACGGGCCGCCCCTGCGCGGGCACCCGGGGCGGTGCCTCACCTCTGAGCACGCGGTCGTCGGCGCGGCCGATCAGCCAGTCGCGGCTGGGCACGACGAGCCCGGCCGGGGTGAACGCGATCTTGCGGAGTTCGGCATGGCTCCCGGAGTCCTTGCGCCACAGGCCGCTGACGATGTCGACGGCCTCCTCGGGCGAGCCCGCGAACTCCAGGCCCGCGTAGACGGGGGCACATGCGTCGAGCCCTAGGTCCTGGGCCGACAGACGGCGGCCGAGGCGGCGGGTGAACACTTCGGCGATGAGGGCGGGGGTCGTCCCGCGCGGCTGCTGCCCGCGCAGCCATCTGGTCACCGATGTCTTGTCGTATCGCAGGTCAAGACCGTGTTCGAGCCCGAGTTGGTCCACGCGGCGGGCAAGGCCCGCGTTGGAGAAACCAGCCTCCGCGATGAGCGCGGCGAGCTGGCGGTTCGGTGTGCGCTGCGGAGGTCGTTCCGTCATCAGCTGTGCGGTCTCCTGCCTTCCGGGCCGGGGTGCAGCCCTCATGGAACGGCGCGAATGTAGCGGCGATATTCGGCCTCCACCGGGCCTTCAGGGACCCTTCATCCGATCGTGTGACGAACTCAGCGAAGAGTGGACGCGTCGGCACTCGAAGGAGGTGCGGACGGCGGGGGAACGACGTGTGGACGGGCCGGTCCGGAGGCGGCCTCCGCTCAGGCATACGATGCCTGTGCACTACACCGAGAAGTACTGAGTACCCGTAAGCGGTCGACGGCGGCCCCGGTCGCCGCGCTCCGCCGCCCAGTACCCGGTAGAAGTACCCGGAAGGTCTGTCCCGTGCCTCACATCGTCATCGACTACTCCGACGGCCTCGCCGGCACGGTCGACGTCCCCGCCCTCGTGGCCGAACTCCACCCCCTCGTCGTCGAGCGCGTCAGCTCGGTCGGCGTGGGCAAGACGTTCGCCCGCCCCTCCACCACGTACGTGGACGGGGTCGCGGCCCCCTTCCTCCACGTGGAGGTCGGCCTGCTGGCGGGCCGCCCCCAGGCGGTGAAGAACGCGCTGTGCGACGACGTCCTCGCCCTCCTGGACAAACACACCTCGTCCGCCCCCGGCGTCACCTGTTCCGTGGAGGTCCGCGACCTGGACGCCTCGTACCGCCTCTTCCCCACCCACTGAGCCCGGGACCGGGCGCCGTACAGTTGTTCAGGGCGCGATATATGCACGGTGCAGCCGACTCTGCGCGGTGCGGCTGGTCAGCTGGTGAGGGAGGCACAAGCCGTGAGTGAGTTCCGGTTCGTCCGCATGGGGTTCGGTGCGGACATGGTCGAGTACCAGGTCGCCTGGGACGAGCAGCGCCGCGTGCACGCCGCCCGTTTCGCCGACGAGATCCCCGACACCTGTCTGCTCCTGGAGCACCCGGCGGTCTACACCGCGGGCCGGCGCACGGCGCCCGAGGAGCGCCCCCTGGACGGCACCCCCGTCATCGACGTGGACCGCGGCGGCAAGATCACCTGGCACGGTCCGGGCCAGCTCGTCGGCTACCCCATCCAGAAGCTGCCCCGCCCGGTCGACGTGGTCGCGCACCTGCGCCGCCTGGAGGACGCGATGATCGCGGTCTGCGCGGAGTTCGGCGTCGCGACCTCGCGCGTGGAGGGCCGGGCGGGAGTCTGGGTCCTCGGCGACCCCGTCGAGCAGCGCCCGCAGCTCGGCGGCCTCACCCTCGACTTCGACCCGCGCGCGGCCGACCCGGAGTTCGACCCCCGGCTCAACGGCCCGGAGTACGCCCCGTCCAACGCGGGCCAGCGCCGCGAGGACCGCAAGATCTGCGCCATGGGCATCCGCGTCGCCAAGGGCGTCACGATGCACGGCTTCGCGCTCAACGTGAACCCGGACACCTCGAACTTCGACAAGATCATCCCGTGCGGCATCCGCGACGCGGGCGTCACGTCCCTCTCGTACGAGCTGGGCCGCGAGGTCACGATCGAGGAGGTGCTCCCGGTCGCCGAGAAGCACCTGGGCGCCGTGCTCGGCGACGCGGACCTGCGCCCGCGCCTCGTGGAGAAGACCCCGGCGTAGCCAACCGTGGGGAATGCACCCCGAAGGCCAGAGGTTGGCCATCGGTAAGGGCCATGAACATCACGGGCGTACCCTGATGTACGCCGAGGAATCAAAGCTTTAGGGAGCCGGTCGTGTCCGCAGTCGCACCCGACGGACGCAAGATGCTGCGCCTGGAGGTCCGTAACGCTCAGACCCCCATCGAGCGCAAGCCCGAGTGGATCAAGACCCGGGCGAAAATGGGTCCCGAGTACACGAAGATGCAGAACCTCGTGAAGTCCGAGGGCCTGCACACGGTCTGCCAGGAAGCGGGCTGTCCCAACATCTACGAGTGCTGGGAGGACCGCGAGGCCACGTTCCTCATCGGCGGTGACCAGTGCACCCGGCGCTGCGACTTCTGCCAGATCGACACCGGCAAGCCCGAGGCCCTCGACCGCGACGAGCCGCGCCGCGTCGGCGAGTCCGTCGTCACGATGGACCTGAACTACGCCACGATCACCGGCGTCGCCCGCGACGACCTGGAGGACGGCGGCGCCTGGCTCTACGCGGAGACGGTCCGCCAGATCCACGAGCAGACCGCGAACCGCGCCGAGGGCCGGACGAAGGTCGAGCTCCTGGCCCCCGACTTCAACGCGGTCCCCGAGCAGCTCGCCGAGGTCTTCTCCTCGCGCCCCGAGGTCTTCGCGCACAACGTCGAGACGGTCCCGCGGATCTTCAAGCGCATCCGCCCCGGCTTCCGCTACGACCGTTCGCTCAAGGTCATCACCGAGGCCCGCGAGTACGGCCTCGTCACCAAGTCCAACCTGATCCTGGGCATGGGCGAGGAGCGCGCCGAGGTCAGCGAGGCGCTGCGCCAGCTGCACGACGCGGGCTGCGAGCTGATCACCATCACGCAGTACCTGCGTCCTTCCGTGCGCCACCACCCCGTGGAGCGCTGGGTCAAGCCGCACGAGTTCGTGGAGCTGAAGGAGGAGGCCGAGCAGATCGGCTTCTCCGGCGTCATGTCGGGCCCGCTGGTCCGCTCCTCGTACCGCGCGGGCCGGCTGTTCCAGATGGCGGTCGAGAAGCGGGGCGCGTACGTGGCCTCGCAGGCGGTCTGAGCGCGGGTACTGCTCGCCGCCCCCCGCGTGTGAATTCACGCACAAGTGACTACCGGCCGGTATCGGCCTGAAGGACGCGGTCCCGGCCGTCCTCGCAGATGGGGACGGCGATCGGGGCCGCGTCCGCGTGTGAACGATGCGCGCCGGGGCTTCATCACGGTTTGACCGGCCGGTCACGCCCTGGTAACACCAATCAGTGACCCTGAAATCACGCCTCGTGCACCTTTCACCAAAGCCGTGATCGGTTCCGCTTCGCGATCCGCTTTGTGCTCCGCTTCGTCTCCGTGATCCGTTATCGAGGGGGGACCTCACCCATGCAGGCCGCGCCCGTACGCGCCACCGCGATCCCGACCTTCACCGACGCGCTGCGCGCCGTCGAGTCGCTGCTGATGAGCAGCGGCCAGCGCACCGCTCGCCGCAATGCCTGGACCTCCGTCCTGGAGGACCGCCGCCGCGCCAAGGACCGGGTGGAGGCCCAGCGCGTCCTCGAATCGGTCGGCTCGCACGGCTGAGCCCAGGCCCTCCGCCGGGCCCCGGGCCGGTGCTGCTGTTCAGCGGCGGCCACCGGCCACGTAGACTTCACACATGGCGAGGAAGGAACCTGCAGCGGACGCTGCAAACACCGGGCGACTCAAGCAGATCGCTCTGACCTACAAGATGACCCGCAAGGTCGATTCGAAGATCGGTCTTGTACTCGCGGCTGTGGGAATCGTCACCTTCGGTGTCTTCCTCGCGATCGGTTTCTTGATCGGTCACCCCATCTATCTCGGAATTCTCGGCTTCCTGCTCGCCTTCCTCGCGATGGCGATCATCTTCGGGCGCCGCGCCGAGCGAGCGGCCTTCGGCCAGATGGAGGGCCAGCCCGGCGCGGCGGCGGCGGTGCTCGACAACATCGGGCGCGGCTGGACGACGACGCCGGCGGTCGCGATGAACCGCAGCCAGGACGTCGTCCACCGGGCCGTCGGCAAGGCCGGCATCGTCCTGGTCGCCGAGGGCAACCCGAACCGGGTCAAGTCCCTGCTGGCCGCCGAGAAGCGCCGCATGGCCCGAGTCGTCGCGGACGTCCCCGTCCACGACCTCCTCGTCGGCAACGGCGAGGGCCAGGTCCCCCTCAAGAAGCTCCGCACCACCATGCTGAAGCTGCCCCGCGTTCTCCCCGGCCCCCAGGTGACCGCCACCAACGACCGGCTGCGCGCCATGGGCGACCTCATGTCGAACATGCCGCTGCCGAAGGGGCCGATGCCGAAGGGGATGCGGATGCCTCGCGGCGGCGGCAAGATGCGCTGACGCTCCGCCGACATTGCTGGGAAGGCGCCCCGAGCTTCTGCTCGGGGCGCCTTCTTTGTCTGATCTCAGCCGCGGGTCTCGTCGGAGCTGGTCGCGCGGTTCCCCGCGCCCCCGAAGGCCTGCGGCTCCGCCGCACCTTCCTCGGGAGATGGTGCGGGACTCAGGCGCGGACCTCTACGGACTTCGCGAGCCGATCGTGCAGCCCGCGACCGTCCCGGTCCCAGACCAGCGCGGGCACGGCCACACACAAGAGCAGCGTCCGCACGACGACCCGCCCGATACCAAGCCGCCCACCCGCCTCCGAAACCACCCGCAGCCCGACAACCCGCTTACCCGGCGTACAGCCGATCGTGCCGACGGTCAGGACGCCGAGTACGAAGAAGATGAGGAGCGCCCAGTTCCCCGTAGCCTGGTCGTAACCATGCGTGACCAGGCCGTATGCGATCAGCATGCAGAGGGCCCAGTCGATGACGAGCGCGCCGATGCGGCGGCCGGGGCGGGCGATGGAACCGGGCCCGTCCTCCGGCAGTCCGAGCTGCCGGCCGCGGTATCCGAAGTCCGCGCCCGACTGTTCCAGGGCCTCGCGGGGCCCGGACAGCCACGATCCCATTGCTTCCCTGTTGTCCACGCATCCACGGTACTGCGCGCGCCCGCGGCGCCCGCCCTACCCCCCGGGTCCGGTTAACTTGAGCGAAACAAATGGGTCATGCTTGAGAAACCACGTCTGCCTATGGTCAGGTCCAGCGTGTGCCACCGCACCGGCCGCACCACCGAGCTGCAAACCCCGCCCCTCCCGGGTGGGAGTAGGAGGAGTTGGATGTTCCAGAACGCCGATGACGCCAAGAAGTTCATCGCGGACGAGGACGTCAAGTTCGTCGACGTCCGGTTCTGCGACCTGCCGGGTGTGATGCAGCACTTCACGGTGCCGGCCGCGGCGTTCGACCCGGCGGAGGAGCTGGCCTTCGACGGCTCGTCGATCCGCGGGTTCCAGGCCATCCACGAGTCCGACATGGCGCTCCGCGCCGACCTGACGACCGCGCGCGTCGACCCGTTCCGCCGCGACAAGACGGTCAACATCAACTTCTTCATCCACGACCCGATCACGGGCGAGCAGTACTCCCGCGACCCGCGCAACGTGGCGAAGAAGGCCGAGGCCTACCTCGCCTCCACCGGCATCGCCGACACCGCGTACTTCGGCCCCGAGGCCGAGTTCTACGTCTTCGACTCGGTCCGCTTCGAGACCTCCGCCAACCGCTCGCTCTACGAGATCGACTCCGAGGCGGGCGCCTGGAACACCGGCGCCGTCGAGAACAACCGCGGCTACAAGGTCCGCTACAAGGGCGGCTACTTCCCGGCCCCGCCGGTCGACCACTTCGCCGACCTGCGCGCCGAGATCTCCCTGGAGCTGGACCGTCAGGGCCTCCAGGTCGAGCGCCAGCACCACGAGGTGGGCACGGCCGGCCAGGCGGAGATCAACTACAAGTTCAACACGCTGCTCGCCGCGGCCGACGACCTGATGCTCTTCAAGTACATCGTGAAGAACGTCGCCTGGCGCAACAACAAGACCGCGACCTTCATGCCGAAGCCGATCTTCGGTGACAACGGCTCGGGCATGCACGTCCACCAGTCGCTGTGGTCGGAGGGCTCCCCGCTCTTCTACGACGAGCAGGGCTACGCGGGCCTCTCGGACATCGCCCGCTACTACATCGGCGGCATCCTCAAGCACGCCCCGTCCCTCCTGGCCTTCACCAACCCGACGGTGAACTCCTACCACCGCCTGGTGCCGGGCTTCGAGGCGCCGGTCAACATGGTGTACTCGCAGCGCAACCGCTCCGCGGCCATGCGTATCCCGATCACGGGCTCGAACCCGAAGGCCAAGCGCGTCGAGTTCCGCGCGCCGGACCCGTCCTCGAACCCGTACCTCGCCTTCTCGGCGCTGCTCATGGCGGGCCTCGACGGCGTCAAGAACAAGATCGAGCCGGCCGAGCCGATCGACAAGGACCTCTACGAGCTGGCTCCCGAGGAGCACGCCAACGTCCAGCAGGTCCCGACCTCCCTCCCCGCGGTCCTCGACGCCCTCGAGGCGGACAACGAGTACCTCCAGGCCGGCGGCGTCTTCACCTCCGACCTCATCGAGACCTGGATCGACTACAAGCGCACGAACGAAATCGCCCCGATCCAGCTGCGTCCGCACCCGCACGAGTTCGAGCTGTACTTCGACATCTAAAGATCATCACGCCTCTGAGCTGGACGGACCCTCTGCGGACTCTTCTACAGTCCGCAGAGGGTCCGCAGCGTTAGTGATCAAGGGCCCCATGGCACGTTCCACGGCGGCCCTGGTCGACTGATCCGAGTCGGGCCACAGGTGACCGTATGTGTTCAACGTCGTCGTGGCCTTCGAGTGGCGCAGCCGAGCGGTGACTACCTTCACGTCTGCGCCCGACGCGATCAACATGCTGGCGTAGTAGTGCCGAAGATCGTGGAACCGGAAGACGGGCGACAGTCCCGGCACCTTCTTGCGGATGCGTCGCATGTGCCGCTCGATCTTCCACGGCCCCAGCTGCTCGCCCTCGTCGTCCGGCACGACCCAGCCATCGGTACGCCCGTCGAGGAGCCGCTTCAGCTCCCCGACGAACGCGTCCGGGATCGGCACGGCCGCCATGCTCGTCTCCGTCTTCAGCGGCACCGCGGGGTACTGCACCATCGGCGTTATCGTCCGCGCGTTGAGGTCGACGTCCTGCACCCGGAGGCCGCACGCCTCGGCTGTGCGCAGGCCAGCGAACGCCCCCAGCAGAAGCGCCGGCCGGTACTTCTCGTCGGCCGCCTCGTACAGCTTCCACAGCTGGGCATCCGTGCAGACGTAAGGCCGCTGCTTACCGCCGCCCGGCGACGTCTCCCGAGAGCACGGGTTCGCCGTGATCTTCTTCGCCCGGACTGCGGCCCGCATCACCTGCGAGAGACGGCTGTGCAGGGCGAACCGGTACGACTGCTGCACGCCTTCCCGGTGCAGGCGAGCCATCCACTTCTTCACGGCCATCTCGTCGACGGCCATCAACGGCAGCTTGCCGAACTCCGTCCTGATCTGCGCCAGGTGCACTTTCGCCTGTCGGACGGTGGAGTCCCGCTTCGCATAGGACTCGATCCACAGGTCGCACCACTCGTCGACCGTCAGCTTCTTGTCCTTCGGGTCAACGTAGGTGTTGGTCACGAGTGCGGCCGTGACCTCGTCGAGCCAGTTCTCGCCGTCGATCTTCCGGGCGAAGTGCCGGGCGTGCTCCTTGCCCGCCAGGTCCCGGTACCGGGCCCGCCACTTACCGTTCGGGCGCTTCTTGATGCTCTTGCTCGCCATCCGCGTTCCCCTCTTCCGTGTCCCATGCGCGCAGCTCTGCTACAGGGACCTCGGTCCTAAAGATGCGGTCGTCGGTACCCGACAGAGGGACGATTCCGCGAATCCAGTAACGGGCGCGCTCCGTGGGTACCGACTCGTCGGAAGTCACCCTGTAGGCGCCACCGTTCTCAAGCGGCACCAGAAGGTGGATCGGAGCGACATCGAGTGCACGGGCCAGCGCCAACCATTCGTCGACCGTCACGTTCTGGCGCCGCCCGGTCTCCAGTTTCGTCACTGTGGCCCGATCCCAGCCGACCTTGCCGGCTAGCTGCTGAGCCGTTAGTCCCTTGCGTTGGCGGGCCGCGCGGACCCTCGTCGCAATGGCCTCAACTGGCGATACGCCCTCTTGATGTTCCATGAGAGAACATTAAGTGGACCTTGCGGAACACGCAACCATGGGGCACTATCGGCTCTAACGGGTCCATCACGGCTCGTCATGTTCTTTCACAGAACATTCCGTTCCGCTAGAGAGGATCAAGGTATGGCCCGGGGAACTCTCTCGTCCGGTGGGCGCCCACTGGCCACCGTCCCGGACCTGGCCACCCACTACGGCGTCCCTGAAAAAACCGTCCGGCGCTGGCACTACACGCAGACCAACGTCGGCCCCTTGATGTTCAGGGTCGGCAAGTACCTGCGGGCCCGCTGGGACGACATCGAGCAGTACGACGCCGAACAGGTGGGAGGTCAGCGCGCGGCATGACCCTGAACAGCAACGAACCCCGAGAGGCCCAAACTCCCGGGGGTCGTGTAAGCAACGCGGTGGTCGCAGAGCCCAAGGTACAGGAAGGCTCCGACAACCGGCAGACCAAGGGTGCTCGCAAGGTGAGTACCCCTGAGACCGACGAGGTCGCGGCGATCCGCGACTACTGGACCGCCGCCAAGAAGCGGTACAAGACCGGCGACTTTCCCGACTACGGGACCCCGGACTGGTGCGCGCTCGAACTCGAAGACCCCCGCAAGATGGCGGGCCTCGTCGCCTTCGCCCAGATGTGGCGCAAGTACGGCGACGAGATCGCCGCCGACCTGAACCGCCGACTCCAGACCCCCCACGACCTCTGGAGTCGGCCCACCCTGGCTGATCTCGACCAGGCCCATGCGGACATGCTCGCGCGCGCCCGCCGTGCAACCGGAAAGAAGGCGGCGTGACCGACGAACGAGAGATGCCGCCGCCGACGAACCCAATGGCAGTCGCCCGTGAGCTGGCGCCCGCCTGGCGGTACGAAGGCACCGACCTGCTGACCCGCCGGTACTGGCGCAACACGTGGATGCGGTGGGAAGGCTCGTACTGGCGGGAGATGGACCCACAGGAGGTACGGGCCAGCCTGTACAAGAAGCTGGAGTACGCCATCTACGTGGCCGGTCTCGACAAGGACGGCAACGAGGTCATCAAGCCATGGGCGCCGACCAAGCGGAAGATCTCCGACCTGATGGAGGCGATCTCCGCTGTCACCCATCTGCGACCGCAGGTCGATGCCCCGGAATGGATCACCCGAGACGGGTTGAGTCGGGACTCTGCCAATTACAACGCGCACGGAGATCTCGTCCCGATCGTGGCGTGCACCAACGGTCTCCTCCGAGTCTCTGACCGGGAACTCCTGCCGCTCACCCCAGGGTTCTTCAACCTCGTCTCGGTGCCGTTCGACTATGACCCCGAGGCGACCGCGCCCACCTGGGAGCAGTTCCTCGCCGGGGTCTGGCCGGACGACGAGGCGTCGATCGCCGCGTTGCAGGAGTGGTTCGGCTACGTCCTCTCCGGCCGCACCGACCAACAGAAGATCATGCTCGTCGTCGGTCCGACCCGCTCGGGAAAGGGGACGATCGCACGCATCCTGACCAACCTCGTCGGCAAGGGCAACATGGCCGGTCCGACCCTGGCGGGCCTGGCCACGAACTTCGGTCTGTCCCCGCTGCTCGGCAAGTCCCTGGCGGTCATCTCGGATGCGCGGCTCGCCGGCCGGGACGGGCATCAGGTCGTCGAGCGGCTGCTCACTATCTCCGGTGAGGACACGATCGACGTCGACCGCAAGTTCAAGGACCCGTGGACCGGCAAGATGCCGACCCGGCTGATGATCCTCTCCAACGAGCTGCCCAACTTCGGCGACTCGTCCGGGGTGATCGCCCGCCGCTTCGTCGTCCTGAACATGCAGGTGTCCTGGCTCGGCAAGGAAGACACCGACCTCACCGACAAGCTGGCGGCGGAGATGCCGGGCATTCTCAACTGGGCGCTGGACGGTCTCGCCCGGCTGGAGAAGAACGGCCACATCACGGAGCCCCCGGGGTCCGCCGAGGCGGTCACCACCATGCAGGACACGGCCTCCCCGACGTCCGCGTTCGTCCGCGAACTCTGCGACACGGGGGCGACGCACCAGATCGCCGTCGACGAGCTGTGGGAGGCATGGAAGGCGTGGGGCGACGATCAAGGAGTGCGGCACGGCACGAAGGCGATGTTCGGTCGCAACCTGCAGTCGGTCGTCCCGCAGGTGAAGAGGACACGGCCGCGCGACGACTTCGGCAAGCAGGTGCCCACCTACACCGGAATTGGGCTGAAGAACTACACCCGCAATAGCGAGAGTCCCGACTCAACCCGTCTCAGCGACTCAGAAACGGGCGTGAGACGGGTTGAGTCGGGACTCAGTCCATTGTGGGCGCAGCATTCGGAGAAACCGAAGTGCGCCGGTTGCGGGTTCCCCTTCGAGCCGATCGAGCCGAACCAGACCACGCACCCGGGATGTGATGCCGCGTGATCAACCCCGAAGCCGCGTTCGTGGAGACGGGCGCGCTCGTCGTCGCCGCCGCGCTGCAGGGCGACGAGGACGGCGTGAGGCTGCTCCTGCACTCCCTGCCCGACCAGCACGTCCGGGCCGTCTGCGAGGGCGCCGTCTGCGCGATGGCACTGCTCCTCGCCGACCACCTGCCCGACCAGGCCCTTGCCCGCGCCATCACAGAGGCCCGCGCCGTAGCCCACCAGGCCAGCACCGAAGGAGAACCCTCATGACCGAGACGATTTCGCAGAACACCGCGCTGACGCTCGTCGTCGTAGACCGGGCCATCAGCTGGCACGGCGACCTCAGTTCGTACAACGAGATCGCAGACATCCTGGCCAGCCGAGACCCGGAGCAGCTGCGGGAACTCGCCCTCGCCGCCATCTGGCAGCTCGGCACCACCCTCCACAGCCAGGCCCCGGACACCGTCGCCACGATCCCGTACCCCGACACGTTCGCCCCGGCCGGACACCTGACCGTCGCCATGTCCACCAAGCGCCCCGCCCCGGAAGGAATCTGACCATGACCCCCGAGCAGATCCACGCCGCGTTCGCCGCGAAGGTCGAGAAGATCCGCGACCGGCAAGACCTCACCGGCCAGGCCAAGCAGGTGGCCATCGCCCGCGCCCACCGCGAAGCCTCCGAAAAGATCGGCGCGCTGCGGGACACCGCCCGGCAGCAGTACAGCGACCGCAAGGCCACCTTGGAAAAGCGGCTGTACGGCAACCGGGAACTGTCCGGCACGGACGCCCTGTCCGCCCGTGACGCCCGTGAGCGGGCCGCCACCTTCACCAACCCCGACGAAGCCCTGCGCGCCTACCAGCGGGCCCAGCGCGACGGCGACCGCGACATGATGCGGGCCCTCGGCTCCTGGGCCGCGGACCAAGCCGTCCTGCCCGTCCTCGGAGACGCCTGGCAGCCGCTCGTCGAGCAGCACGCCGCAGCCACCCCCGGCTACGCCGAGAACCTGGCAGAGCTGCGCGGCCTCGTCGAGCCCGGCACCTACGGCGACTTCACCTACGCCACCCCGGCCGTCCCCTCCGAACTCGGACGGATGACGCCGAGCCAGGTCACCCAGCTCGCCGACTCGGACCTGACCGTGTACGGCAACGACGCACCGGAGGCGGCATGATCTCCTTCGACCACGACACCCACGCAGCGGATCGGGCCGTGCGGGCGGCCCGCCGCCGCAAGCTGCCCGTACCCGACGAGATCGACAACGTGGCCGCCATGGTCGACGTCGCCGTCAAGGCCGCGCACATGCAGCCCCCGCCGCGTCCCACCCGCGACGACGTGCCCGCCACCGCCGACGAGCTGGCCGCATTGATCGAGGAACGCGCCCACGCGTGGCGGATCGCGGAGTCCCACCACAAGGTGGCCACGGACTTCCTCGAACCCATCGCCCGCCGCTACAACCAGCTGGTACGCGAGCAGGTCCCCGGCTGGATCCGCGCCCTGCAACCCGAGTTCAACGGCCTGGTCAAGCAGCTGCGCGCCCAGTCCAAGAAGCTGCCCGCCCGGCTCGACCGGAACTTCCTGGACTGGAACGACCCAGCTGTCACCGGTCCGTGGGAGAAGGCGGAAGGTGTCGCGTTCCAGCTGGATCAGATCGTCAGCGACCGCAAGGACATGGCGCGAGCCGGCGACCTCGCAGGCGAAGGCGGCCACGACAACGACCTGTACGCCGTGGCCAAGCTGCCCGAGCCGACGAGCGAGGATGTGGTGCAGCATCGGATGCGCACCCACATCAGCCCCGAGGTACAGCAGTGGCGAGAGCTGAGGCAGCAGCCAGTCTCACGCTGGCTGCAGCTCGCACGGTCGGAGCACCTCACCATCGAGCTGGCCACACCCGACGAGGTGAGGCAGCGCGCTGCGGTGAGGGACAAGTGGACCGAAGCGCTCGCCGAACGCGGTGTTGCACCAGTACCAACCCAGAAGGCCATCAAGGCTATCGAGTCAGTCTTGCGAGGCTGATCCGATGAGACGTCGACGCTCCGCGAGTTTGGTTGGGCCCGCGTTGCAGCGTCGACACCGCGGTCCGGCCAGCTCATGGGCCTGTGGTTGGCCGGACCGCCCAAACCATGATCAATCGGACCATGATCAGGTGGGGGGTCATCCCATGATCATGATCCTTTTCGGATCGAAGACGTATAGAAGCTGGCCCCGTGTACGGGTCTGGAAGGTTCGACACCCTCCGTAATCGGTTGACTACTGATCTTTGAAAAACGCCTTGGAAACCCAGGCACAAGGTGAGCTTCTATACGTCTTCGATCCCAGAACGATCATGATCAAGGGATCTCCCCCCATCCGGTTCGTCCCGAAAGGAGAAGATCAATGCCGAACAACTGGCACACGAGTACGCGGAAGTCGAGGCTGCCGAAGGACTGGGGCAAGCGCCGTAAGGAGGTGCTTGAGCTGCAACCGACCTGCATGATCTGTGGTGTTCGAGCATCGACTGTCGTCGACCACATCGAGCCGATGACCGACAACCATGAGATCGAGGCGTTGCAAGGCGTCTGCGATCCGTGTCACCGCCAGAAGACGGCCAACGAGGCTGCTGCCTTCCGTGCCGCTGCTCCTCGTCCGACGCGCGCTCGCCCCGACGAGCGCCATCCAGGTCTGCTCTGACCTTGCCTGTTCCAGTCCTCCAAGTCCCGCGCCGGCGACTGCCTAGGAGGGCAGCACGGTGCCAGCTATCTCGGTCGGCTCGGTTGAAGTCGACGTTGTCCCCAACACGAAGGGGATTCACCGGCAGCTGACGAGAGACCTCGTCGCGGCTGCCACGCAAGCAGGCCACTCGGCAGGCAACGCCGCTGGCGAAGCCTTCGGGCCGGCGATGACCTCGTCCATCTCGGATGCCATCGGCGAGCGCATCGGTACGCAGATCGGTACGCAGATCGCCGGGCGGATCACGGCGTCGATCCGTGACGGCGTGCGGGACGGCATCACGCAGGGCGGCCAGACCGCCCGCCCGGCGGCCACGCGGCAGGGCTCCGACACTGGCGGCGCGTTCGCCCGCTCGTTCAAGGCCCGCGTCACGGCCGCACTGTCCAGCCTTCCCGATGTCCAGCTGAACGCCGACTCGACGGACGCCGAGCGGGAGATCGCGGCGATCCGCGCGCAGCTGGTGACGCTGCGGGACGCGAAGGTCGGCGTCGACATCGACGCGACAGAGGCGTCGGCCCGGATCGCCCGGCTGCAGGAGCGGCTGCAGCGGCTCACGACCGGTGAGAACGACGTCAACGTCCGTATCGACGCGGGCCAGGCGGAGGGCGAGCTGGCCGCGTTCCAGGCGTCGGTCAACCGGATCGACGGGCAGACGGCGACGGTCGACGTCGACACCCGCAGCGCCGCCGCCAACCTGAACCTGCTCACCACGGCTGCGATCACCTTCGGGCCCGCACTGATTCCGGCGCTGCCGGTTGTCGCGGCCGGGCTCGGCTCGATCGCCGCGGCGGCGACGGCGGCCGGGGTCGGCATCGGCGCTATCGCCCTGGTGGCGATGCCCGCCTTCAAGCAGATCACCAGCGTCTTGCAGGCGCAGAAGGCGGCGCAGAACGAGGCGGCGACGGCGACGAACACGGGCGGGCAGGCAGCTGCGCAGGCCGCTTCGAAGGCGAACCAGCTGGCTTCGGCTCAGGCGGCGGTGGCGTCGGCGGAACGGAACGGGGCCCGGCAGATCGCCGCCGCACAGAAGGCGGTGACACAGGCACGCCAGAACGCGGGCCAGGTGGCCGCTCAGGCGGCGCAGAGGACCGCTGAGGCGGCCCGGAGGGTCCAGGACGCCGAAGAGTCCCTGTCGGACGCTCAGAGGGACGCACGGCGCGCTCAGGAGGATCTCACTGCCGCCCGGCGGACGGCTGCGCTCGAGCTGGAAGACCTGAACACCCGGCTCGCCGACTCGGTGCTCTCCCAGCGGGACGCGGAGATCGCCTTGAAGGAGGCGACGCTCGAGCGGGATCGGGTCTTGAAGGACCAGAAGTCTTCGCCGCTCGACAAGGAGAAGGCGCTTCTCCAGTACGACCAGGCGGTTCAGCGCCTGAAGGAGCAGACGACCGAGACGTCCCGGCTGAAGACGGAGACGGCCGCCGCCAACAAGGCCGGGGTGGACGGCTCGGAGACGGTGCGGGCGGCACAGGAGAAGATCGCTGCCGCGCAGGACACGGTGGCGGACCGCACCCGGGACCTGAAGGACGCGCAGGCAGAGCAGGCGCGCACGGCCGTGCAGAACGGCCAGGACATCGCCAAGGCGCAGGAGCAGATCGCCGACGCCCAAGCGCGGGTCGGGGAGGCGCAGCAGCAGGCAGCCGAGCAGGCGGCGTCGGCACAACGGCAGCTGGCGCAGGCGCAGCAGTCGACGGCGACGTCCGCCGGCTCCGCGTCGACCGCGCAGTCCCGCTATCAGCAGGAGTTGGCGAAGCTGTCCCCGTCGGCGCGGGCCACCTACGACGCGTTCCTGAACCTGCGCACGGCGTTCGGCGCCTGGTCGAAGTCGTTGCAGCCCGCCGTGATGCCGCTGTTCACCCGGGCCCTGGACGGCATCCGCCGGGCGCTGCCAGGGCTGACCCCGTTCGTACTGGGGGCCGCCGACGCGATCGGCGTGCTGCAGGACAAGGCGTCCGCCGGCTTCAAGTCGCCGTGGTGGAAGACGTTCAAGAAGGATCTCGCCGGATCGGTGAAGCCCGCCATCGTCGGGCTGGGTGTCGCCTTCGGCCGGATCTTCAAGGGGATGGCCGGGATCATCGGCGCGTTCCTGCCGCACATGGACGACATCTCCTCGTCGATGCAGCGGATCACGAAGCGGTTCTCCGACTGGGGGCAGGGGCTTAAGGGCTCGCCCGCCTTCGAGCGGTTCCTGTCGTACAGCGCGGACAAGGCGCCGCTGCTCGGGGACGCGCTCGGCAAGGTGGCCGGGGCGTTCATCGACATCGGTACCGCGCTGGCCCCGGTGTCGGGGCCGCTGCTGCAGGTGATCGGCGCTCTCGCGCAGGGGATCGGCTGGCTGGCCTCGAACGTGCCCGGTCTGGCGATCGGCATCTACGCGCTGTTCGTGGCGACGAAGCTGTGGGCGGCGGCGCAGCTGGTCATGAACGGGCTGATGACCGCGTTCCAGTTCATCATGTCGCTGGGCCCGTGGGGCTGGATCGTGATTGCGATCGTCGCCGTCGTCGCCGCGGTCGTGCTCATGTACAACAAGTTCGACTGGTTCCGGGCCGCGGTCGATGCGATCTGGGCGGCCATCAAGGTCTCGGCGATGTGGCTGTGGGACAAGGTGCTCAAGCCCGTCTTCACGTGGATCGGCGACCTGTGCGTCTGGCTGTGGTCGAACGTCATCAAGCCGTACTTCGGCTATGTCGTCAGCATGTGGAAGCGGGTCGCCTCCGTCGCCCAGTGGCTTTGGGAGAAGGTGCTCTCCCCCGTCTTCCACAAGATCGCGGACATCATCTCGTGGTGGTGGAACAACATCGTCAAGCCGTACTTCGGGCACGTGAAGGAGGCGGTCGGCAAGCTGGGCGACATCTTCAAGTGGCTCTACAACAACATCATCAAGCCGGTGTGGAAAAAGATCCGGGACGCCATCAGCTGGGCGTGGGACCACGTCATCAAGCCCGTCTTCGACAAGCTCAAGTCCGCTGTGAAGAAGGTCGCGCAGTCCTTCGAGGACGCCCGGGACTTCATCAAGAAGGCGTGGGACAAGCTGTCCGGGATCGCCAAGAAGCCGGTGCGGTTCATCATCAACACGGTCTACAACAAGGGGATCGTGCCGGTCTGGAACAAGGTGGCGACCGCGTTCGGCGCGGACCCGATCGAGCGGATGGACATCTCCGGGTGGGCGAGCGGCGGTGTCCTGCCCGGCTACACCCCGGGCCGCGACCCGCACAAGTTCTACTCGCCCTCCGGTATGGGCCTGGAACTGTCCGGCGGTGAGGCGATCATGCGCCCGGAGTTCACCCGGGCCGTGGGCGCCGGCTTCGTGAACACGATGAACGCGGCGGCGAAGAACCGCGGCCCCGAAGGGGTGCGGGCGGCGCTGGCCCCGATGCTCGGCGGCAACCCGACCATGAAGTTCGCGGACGGCGGCATCTTCGGGTGGATCGGCAAGGCGAAGAACGCGGTCGCCGGCGCCGGATCGGCGGCGTGGGAGGGCGTGAAGAAGGTCGCCGGATGGCTCAAGGACGGCTTGGAGGCCAGCGCCCGCGCGGGTGTGAAGCACGTCGTCGACCCGCTTCTCGCCAAGTTCCCGGGCGCGTCCGGCGAGTTCGGCAAGATGATCCGCCGCATCCCCAACAAGGTCGTCGACACGCTGTTCGGCTACTCCAAGACGGCCGACAAGAAGGGCGGCGCGGGCGGCACCGGAGGCCCGCGGATCACGGCCGCGCTGAACTGGGCCAAGTCGCAGCAGGGCAAGCCGTACATCTGGGGTGGCGTCGGCCCGAAGGGCTACGACTGCTCCGGGTTCATGTCGGCGATCGAGAACGTCATCCGCGGCACCGACATCCATCGTCGCCGCTGGGCGACCGCCTCGTTCGGCGGGAAGCGGGCCGCGGCCGGCTGGGTGTACCACGGCGACTCGGCGTTCAAGGTCGGCATCACGAATGCGGGGGTCGGCCACACGGCGGGCACCCTGGGCAAGACGAACGTGGAGTCCCGGGGCGGGCAGGGTGTCGTGGTCGGCTCGGCGGCGCGCGGCTTCAAGTCGTCGCTGTTCACCGACTGGTACGGCTTCCAGCCCGCCAAGTACGACCGGGGCGGCTTCCTGCAGCCCGGCTTCAACCTGGCCTACAACGGGACGGGACGGCCCGAGCCGGTGCTCACGGGCAGCCAGTTCAACTCGATGGCGTCGAGACAGGAGAGCATCGGCGACGTCAGCGTGAAGGTGTTCGTCGGCGACCGGGAGATCACGGACATCGCCCGGACGGAGGTCCAGATGTCGCAGCAGCGGTTGATCCAGCGGCTCCGGGCGAAGTAGGGAGGGAAGCAAGCCAGGGGAGCCACAAGGGCCGGAAACAGCCCTCATGACTCCCCTGGTTCCCTTGCCTCCCTGCCTCCCTAAACCCCTGTTTTCGCAGGTCAACCATGGGGAGGCGGTGAGGGAGGCGGGTAGGGAGAACTCCCTCCTACTCGTCGTCCTCCCCGTCTTCCTCCCCGCGGGCGGCGATGGCGTCGAGGATGCGATCGAGGCTCACGTGCTGGCGTCCACCGGTCTTGAACTCGCCGTGTCCGGCCTCGTCCAGGACGGCCCGGAGGTCCCGGAACGTCCAGCTGCCGTACTCGGCCGGGTTGTGGTCGGCCAGGCGCTTGAGCACGTCCTGGGTGAGCAACTTGTGGTCGTGGCCGTGCACGGTGGCGATGTCGGTGAGGTGGTCGACCGGCTTCGTCTCGGGTACCTCCCACACGTCGCCGCGCTTGTACGCCTTCAGGGCGCGCTCGACGACCGGGGTGACCTCGTCGATGCCCTTCTCCGGGTCGCGGGCGACGTAGTGGCAGCGGATCACCTCGAACGGCTTCCTGGTGAAGCCAGTCGTCACGGCCGTACCGATGTGCTCGAAGGGGATGAGCGTGGTCGCCGAGATACCGGCCCGGTATTTGCCCGTGCCGAGCAGACCGTCGTTGGCCACGTAGTCGCCGACCGCGAACGCCACGTTGTTGCTGGTGTTACGGGTGACGTCCTTCGGGATGCTGTCGGCGGTCGGGGAGACCGTGGTGAAGATGAGCGTGATGCCGCACTTCCGGGCCTTCTTGATGACCTTGGTCGCCAGGTCGCCGGCCTCTTTGCCGTGCTTCTTGTGCCCGAACAGCTCGTGGCACTCGTCGAAGATGACGACCTTGGGCCGCATCCTGTCGTCCTTTACCGCCAGTTCGCGAGTCAGCTTGACCGACTTACCGCCCATGGCCTCCAGCAGCTGCCCGCGCTCGCTGACCTCGTCGGCCAGGCGGCGCAGCGCATCGAGGGCGGCCTCGACAGCCTCGTCGTCGTCGCCCTTGACCAAGGTGCGCAGCCTCGGCTTCATCGGGTCGAAGTCGACGTTGTACGCCATGCAGTACACCTCGGCCTCGACAATGGGATCGAGGAGTGCGCCGAGCAGCAGCGTGACGACCAGGGACGACTTGCCCTGCCCCATGATGCCGCCGATCAGGTAGTTCGCCTCGGCCAGCTTGCCGAGGATCGGCTCGCCACGCTGGGAGACGGCGACCGGCACGCCCTTGAAGTAGTCGACGGTGCCCTCGGTGAGCAGCGGCCACGGGGCGATCTTGCCCGACAGGCTGCCCTGGTCGGCGACCCACAGGTCGAGGACGCCGGGCTGGGTGTCGGGTTCGGTCGGCCATACCTCGATGGGCTTGCGCAGCAGGTTGGAGGCGAGCACCGTCTTCTTCTTGTTGATCATCTCGACGGTGACGCCCTGCGGGAGCTGCAACTGGGCGTGGTAGCCATTGCCGGACCGGACGGAGCCCTGTAGCCAGCGGGGCTGCCAGCCCTCCTTGCGGGCCTTGTTGAACGGGGCAACCCCGATGTTCTCCAGGGCCTGCAGGATGGCGTTCTCGTCGGGCAGGACGCCCAGGTCTCCGGGGTCGGTGGGCAGTGCCCAGGCGGGGGCGGTGCGCTGGTGGCGTCCGACGCCCCACACCCCGGCCAGCGCCAGCCAGGGCAGCGCCCAGAGGAACGGCCGCCAGACGACGCCGGCGATGAACGCGACCCAGGACACGAAGTCGATGGCGGCCTTAAGCGGAACGAAGACGTCGGTGACGTCCTTGCGGGCGGCGGCGATCATCACGCCGAGGATGAGGAGCATCCCGGTACCGGCCGCGGTCGCCATGCCCACCGCCTTGGGCGCGTTGAGGACCATCTGCAGCAGCTCGATGCGGCGCCGGTGCCGGGCGAAGCGGAACGCGTAGGCGCGCTGCTCCCACTTCATCGCCGCTTCCTCGTTGCCGGACAGTTCGGCCTGCCGCATCATCCGCGTGTGCATGGCGGTCGTGCGGGAGTCCCACGCGCGGCGGGTCAGGACCCGGGTGCCGCCCCAGATGTAGGAGCCGTGCCGGATCGCGAGCCTGTACCCGGGGTTCGTCCGGGTGGCGGTGATGATGCGCCGCAGCCGGTCGGCGCGTACCCGGCGCCGTTCCCGGACCTTGGCGATGTCGGCCGTCTTCGGCTTGTCGAAAGGTACGGGCGTACCCGGGTCGGGTACGGCGGGTACGCCCGTACTCGGGCGCTTGGTATTGGCAGGTACGTGGGTGTCGGCCATGCTGTGATCTCCGGTTGCTCGATGGGTGATCGGCAGACACGGGGCGGCCGGTGTACCTGTGCCGGGTACGGCCGCCCCGTGTCGTCTTCAGAGGTGGATCAGTTGGGGGCGCGGCTTTCGAGGACGCCACGGATGCGCTTCGCTCTGCCTTGCCCGATGGAGTAGGTCTCTTTCAACTCCCGATAGGTCGGGATCTGGTTGTTGAAGTCGCCGCGTACTCGCTCGACCAGCTCGCCATCGTCGTCGGGCACGGGCTCGGATACAGAGGTGCGCGGCGACTCCGCGGCGAGTACGGCGCCCGGACTTTCGTTACGGATTTCGTTTCGCTGCGGCTCGGGCCGGGCGACGATCGGCAGCAGCCGGACCCCCGCAGGTACGGTCTCGGGTACGGCCGCAGGTACGGGCCGGGACTCGGGTACAGGCTGGCTCGTCTCGGGTGCGTCCGGCTCGCAGCCCCGCAGCGCGTGGACCCGCCAGAGGACGAGCGGGGCGATCGCGGAGACAGCGACGACGAGCGGCACGTTCACCGGGATCAGCTGCGCGGTGACGAGGTGGCTCAGCGCGTTCACCACGATCATGGCGATCACGGTTGCGGCGACGTCCTTTCGGGCCCGCAGCGCCCGTACTGCGTAGATGTCCAGGGCGGCTGGGACCGCGCCGGCGACGAGCTGGCCGAACCCGCAGGCGCGGGCCAGCTCGTACTCCGCCGACGCAGTCACGACGAGGGCGGCGGCCAGCGCCGCCCACATCAACGGATCACGCTTCACGCCGACACCGCCGTCGCGCGCTCGCGGCACCGGCGCGTCGCCGCCGAATAGCAGGTGCGGCAGGTTCGGACGCCCTCGGCGGAGAAGTTGACGTTCTCCAGGTCGTCCAGGCGGTGCCCGTTGCAGCACTCCTTGACGGTCGGATCCGTCGCACCGGAGCCCTGCGGCTGCCCGCCCTTGCGGAACGGAGGCGGCGGCCAGCCGCACGACGACTGCCAGCAGGCGCCGCCCTCCCGTTCCAGATCCGCGCGCAGGTTGCCGACAACCCGGCAGGCTTCCTGAAGCTCGACGAGCGCGCCGTCCCGCTCCTCAGTCGTGCGCTCAAGCTCGGCCTGCCACTTGGCCACGACGGCGGGATCGCTGTACAGGTCGGCCCGGTGGCGGTTCCTCGACACCAGACCGTGCAGGTCCCGCCACCGCTTGGACGCCTCCTGCATCCGCTCCATGGCGGTCTGCAGCTGGGCGACCAGGAGGGCCAGCTCCGGCTCTCCGGAGGCGTACCGGTCGGCGGCCTCCACGTGGATGACACTCTCGGGCAGCACCTCGCCCGCGAAGTCGACCATCACGGCCTCGGCGTGCACCTTCGACTTGTTGGCGAAGTAGTCGGCCATCCGTCGCAGCGCGATCTTCTTGAGCAGGCTCCAGGGGTAGTCGACGGTCTTGCCCTTCTGCAGCATCGCCCACAGGTCGGCGAACGCCTCTTGCGCGTAGTCCTCGGCAGCGTGCGTCGCGTGAGCTGGCAGCTTCCAGTGCAGCCACTTCACGATGCGCGGGTGCTGCTCGGCGTAGATCGCGTTGAACGTCGTCTCGATGCTCACGACTCGGCTCCGTCTTCGATCGTCTTCAGCTGGCGGGCGAGCGGGGTGAGGTGACCAAGCGCGAAGATGACGAGCGCGTCGACGACGTCCCGGAGGGCCGCCGAGTCGAACTCGTGGTCGCCGTCGAAGTCGAGGGTCACGACCGGCGCCGTCGTCCCGTACTCGCTGTACGGCCGCTGGATCAGACAGGCGGTGAGCAGCTGCCGGGGGCCGTGGCAGATCGTGTCGAGGATGAGCGGCACCTCGGCGCCGTGGTGCTCGATGTCCGCCCGGTACCCGCCGGCCGGGTGGCGCCCGAGGCACCACACCGGCTCCTCGATCCGCACCGTGCCGTAGTCGACGGTGACCACGGCAACCGTGCGCGAGGCGCTCACGCCGTCCGCTCCTCGTCGGTGGCGCCGAACGCGCGGGCGAGGAGGTCGCGGGCCGTGTAGTCGTGCTCGAACTCGTCGCGGCCGGTCGGCATCGCCAGGATGCGGGAGCCGTCCTTCAGCTCGAAGACGGCGCCGTAGAACCTGGGGTCGTCGATCGGCGTCTGAACCATCTCGACGTTGAGCTCGGCGAGCAGCTGCGGAATCGGGGCGCTCATCACGTGGGCGGCGCTCGGGTTGGGCATGGCAAGATTCGCCATAGCGGATCTCCTGGCTTCCTCAGGTGTTCCGTTAGGCCCCTCCCTGGTGGTTGCACACCGGGTTGGGGCCGCCCCCGTTTCTGGGGGCCGATGAACCCACCGTAGGGAACACCATGTTCCCTGTCAACGCCCATACACCTAGGCAATTGCACTCGATATAGGTAACGTCATGTTCCATGATGACGACTGCGACACTATGTGGCATGGATAAGCGATCACTCGCGCAACTCGCAGGACGGTTCAGAGACACCGAAGCGCGAGCCGAGATTCTGCGGCAGGAGCTGGCGGTGGCCATTCACCAGGCGGACGTCGACGGGGTGTCGCAGAAGGACATCTGTGAGGCGACGGGGTACACCCGGCAGCAGGTACGGAGGATCGTCAAGGCCATCGCTGCGGACAGTCACAGCGAGCAGTCCGCAAACGGTCCGCAAGACAACGGGACACGCTGAGGCATCATGAGTCACATTGCGCCGCATTACCGCAGGTCAAGGCAGGTGGAGGCGCAAGATCGCAGTACAGAGGTACGCCGCACGAGTTCGAGCTGTACTTCGACATTTAAGAACGCCACAGGTCAGAGCGGGTCTTCGCTCTCCTGGGCCGTCTCTGGGCCGTCGGCCGTGTTCTTCCGCTCTCGGAAGGCACGGCCGACGGCCTTTTCCGTGGGCACCGCTCAGGCCGCGATCGGAGCCGCGCCCTCGTCTCCGTCCTCGCCCTCCGGGGCTGCGCCGAACGCGCCGTCGATTGCGTTCCGCGCCCGGTCCTGACTGTTCGGCATCAGGTGTGTGTACGTGCGGAGCGTGAACCCCGGATCGGAATGACCGAGGTACTCGGCGAGAGCCTTGACGTTCTCCCCCGCGTCGAGCAGCACGGATGCGTAGTAGTGCCGCAACGCGTGCATGCCGTGCTCGCGCGACTTCGAGATGCATCCCGCGGTCGCGGAAGGCGCTCGTGGCGCCGCCCTGAGGCGAGAGCCGCCAGCGTCGGGTGCGGCCGCACTCTTCGAGTCGCTATCGATACCGCACGAGGCGTCTCCGGAGCAGGGATCCGTCTAACCGCTTCACTGGGACGGGCCGTCATCGGGCCGTGACACTATGACCGAGAGGGGCTCCCGCTGCAATGCGAGAATGCGCGATGAGGTTCCGGACCCGGAGCGACTAGACGAAGTCCTGGCCGGACTCAATCGGCTCACTGCTCGGGACGAACCGTGCAGGCCTCCTGTATCTCTGTTCTGCCAAATCCGCAGTGCCTGGGCCTGCAGCGCGAGTCCGTGCAGGCCCAGACTTACCTCAACCAGCTGTAGGCCACCGCTGGTTGTCGTAGGGCAACAGCCAGCCGGCAACTTCACCGGCAAGGCTCCGAACGTCAGGCTCGGGCGTACCGTCCCTCAGCGGCAGCAGTTGAAGCTCATGCCATTTCGCCGTCTTAGAAACGTCCAGCAGGTATTCGCCGATATGGCTAGCCAAACCACAGGGATCGTTCGGGCGGCAGACAGACCCGACGTAGCAGACTATGCCGCGGCGGTCTGAGGCCACATAGATGGCGCACGAGACATCCGGCATCTGTTCGGCCAATGGCCTCACGGCGCTGGGAAGGCAGTAGGCGAGGTTGTCGCCGCACATCTTAGCCAGCGCCAGGTAGATGGCTCGGTCCATCAGGCGGCCTCCCCATCGCCATCCGCAGCCGGGTCGGAATCCTCCATGCCGTCTACGCCGCTCTGGGCCCCGTCCGTTTCGGCTTCCACCCCAAGCCAGTCAAAGGCCTTGTCCTGCAATACCCTGAGCTGATTGTGCAACAACAGGGCGTAATGCCGCCCCTCGGTCTCAATGAAGAGACGGCCTTCCTCGTCGGTGTCATCCCCCAGGTCCAACATGCAGTTCTCCAGCGCCCGGATGGCAAGCCTCGTCGCCTTCACGTCGCGGCGGTACCGGTCCCGGGCAGCCTGTCCAGGGGCAACATCGGGCGGAGATCCGTCCTTAGAAGTGATCTTTCGCAGAGAAGCGTTGTCGATCTCTAGGTCCTCTCCGACCGCATTCTTTCGCAACTGGCCCTGCCCATCCACCTGACGGGGCTTCAGTCCGGCACGGTCATCCTCAACGATCTGACGCAGCTGCAGAAGTCCGGCCTCCACCTCTAGCAGATCGGCGATGACATCAGCCGGAGTTCGGCGGTCACTGACGGATCCCTTGTCATGCCGACCGCCGCTGATCTTCCCGTGCTTCGTAAGCACATACGCCGCACGAATCCATAGCTCCGATCCCGCAGGCCCGCCGGCCTCGCCATCGGCGAATTCCTGGAGCGCGGCCCTGTACAGCTGATCCGCGGTGCGCTTGGTCGGCTTCCACACACGCTTGTTCAGGTCCGCCGGGAGGGCTTCAGGCAGAGCCTTCCGGAAGTCGGCCAGCTTACTTTCAGATACAGCACCGCGCAGTTCACGCGCGATCAGTTCGACAGCTAGCGGCAGCTTGGCACGACTGGTGACCTTTACCTGCTTGCGCCCTGCTGCTGCCTCCTCGGACAGCACGAGGGCAATGGGCTGTCGGATTGCCTGATAGATCTTGGCATCCTGGCGGGTAGTGAACAGGTAAACCGTGTGTGCTGCCCTGTTGTCGCCGTAGGCGGAAATCCCATCGGCGGCGGCATCCTCGCTCGTAAGATAACCGCCGAGCCAGGCAGCCTCGGCTTCTGAGGAAAGTACGCCTAGTGCATAAGCAGACCTGAGGCACTCCTCAGCGAGAGCGGTGTTCTTGGACGCAGGCGACCATTCCTTCTTGGTGTTCAAGTGATCCTGAGCGACCCTCGCTTTGATCGCCTGCGCGAGATCTACGGCGCCCGCCGAATCTGGCTGAACGTCGATGATGAGCTCGAAGTCCGTGACTGCACAACGAACCGCTGCCTGCTGGCTCCCCTTAATATCATCGCCAGGCTGCTCAAGGTAGCCGTTCATGTTGGCAATGTGTGACTGCATAGGAGCAGCACCGCGAGGAAACCCGAAGAGAACCTCTTCGGCTGATACGCCGAGCCAGTTCAGAGCATGGCTGAGGCGAGACGAACCTTCACGAACCACAATGTGAGTGGTAGGACCCTGGGTTGGGTCACCGTAGTGAACAGTAGCTGCCACCCCGATGGGGGGATCCATGATTCCCTGCGTATCGATGCGGGGGTGCGGAGAGTTGCGGTTGCGGGTGGTCTCCATCGCCCAGTCGAGCTGATCAATGAGCGCCTCACGGCTCGGTACGCGCAGCCCCAGCTCGCCCACGCCTTCCGTTTCTGCTGCCACGAGCGCGGTAGGTGGCGCATCTACAGAATTGGCCAGAGCGAACTGAACCTGGTCGGCGTTACGAGGGTTGTGAGGGTCCGGAGCCAGGCGAACGGTGTACACCTGACCCGAGATGACCAGAAGTTCCGCACCAGGGATCCTGCGGCGTTGGGGATTCGTCACCTGTGGCAGGACAGCGGCAGGGTCCGTCCACATTGTCGAGATGGCTGTTGCGACTCGGTCGCTCATGCCGCGCTTCTTTAGCGCTGCTCGCAGTGCCTTGTGTTCCGAAGATGCTGGCAGCGAAGGAATCCGTCGCAATGGCTTGTCGAGCGTCGTACGCTCTCCTACGAGCGTCGGCGTTCCGTTAGATGTACTCGATGCCACGAGTAAGCCTCCTTCAGGCTCCCTGAAATCCGCGGGAGCCGCTCCCACGGAATGATCACGCGGGAGCCGAAGACGCCGAACCGGCCCTCGCTTCCCCCCTCGCCGGATCTTGGTCCGACGCGAAAGGAGCGGAAGAGAGTATTTCTGCCACTGTGCCGGCCCAGCCTCGGCGCTCAACTGCGCTCAACGGGCTTTGCCGCACTCTCTACGAAGTCGGCGCTTCAAAAGAGTGCACAGTGACGCATACTCCACGTCACTCCCGTAGTTTATCTCAAGTCTCCGCAGATTCAACTGCACTCAAATGATCTAGAGATCGCATCGCCCGCTCCTGCGCCACCGCGCGCCGCAGCCTGGGAGAAAATCTTCTCCTGCTGTCCGCCAAACACATCGCGGTACCTGCCGCTACCGAAGCGGTGACCTGCACAAATACCTTGGAGATCAGGTTCAGATCCTGCCCTGACCTTGTTCGGGACGACGAAGTCGCTCGGTATAGCTGTTCCGCTGAAGGCAAACCGCCAATCCGTTGGGCCGTCGCTGGGCCGTCGAAGGGGAGCCGAGGATGGCCAGCAACGACCAACGATGACCGCTCCCCCGCTGGTCAGAGAGGCGATGCGATCGCGCCTCACAGGTCGCCGGACCAGCGCATCACTTCTTCGACATCTAAGCCGCGCGACCCGGTCGCCCCGTAGGAAAGCCCCGCCTGACACAGGCGGGGCTTTCCTCGTTTCCCCGGCTACTCCTCCAAGGCGCCGCTCGCCGCGGATACGCCCCCGGACGTTCGCGCGGCGCGGGGTCTCCCGTCGGCTCCGCGTCCCCCAGGGACGACGACGCGCTGGTGACACCGCATCCGGCCCGCATGGTCGGCCATGACGCGCCCATGCTGCACCTGCGCCGCCACGCCGCGAGAGGCGGGACGCGGTCCTAGGCCCCCCGGGGAAGATCCCCGTTCTCGATCACCTCTCGGCTCACGTCCGCCACCTTCCGCTGATGCGACCGCGCATACTTCCGCAGGCGGGAGAACGCTTCGTCCAGGGAGACGGAGTGTTGCGCGGCGAGGATGCCTTTGGCCTGTTCCACGACCACGCGGCTGGAGAGGGCGTGTTCGAGTTGGCCGGCGAGGACTCGGCTCTCGGTGACCTCGCGTTGGAGGGAGAGGGTGTGGGCGGCGGCGTCGGCGAAGGAGCGGGCCAGGGAGAGGGCCTTCTCGTCGAGGCTGCGGCCGGGGGCGCCGAAGAGGACGAGGGCACCGGCCGGGCCGTCCTTGGCGGGCAGCGGCAGCGCGGTGACCCGGGTGTGGCCGATGGTCTTCACGCGGGCGGTCCAGCGCGGCCAGCGGGCGCGGGTGGGCTGCGTGGTGACGTCCACGTCGATGAGGGCGCAGCCCGTCGTACGGACGTCGTAGCCGGGGCCCTCGCGCCAGGCGGCGGCGTCCGCGGCGAGCGCGCGCAGTTCGGGGTCGGTGGCCTCGGTGGCCACGGGCGCCGCGCCGGGCGCGTAGCAGACGATCGCTCCGGGCGCGTCGAACAACCGCCTGCCGCCCTCCACGAGAGTGGCGAGCAGGTTCTGCGTGTCGAGCGGGTCCCGTGCGGCTGCGCCTGTCAGTTGGGCGAAGACCGCCGCGAGTTCCTGCTCCTGGAGCGTCACGGTGGAAGACCTCTCAGCCGAGTTTCAGTTGTCCGTGGACGATATCCCGGGCCACGTCCCCGATGGGACGTCCATCGGCGAACGCCCGCGCTTTGACCAGTTCCAGCGCATCGCCGACCAGGCAGTGCAGTTGGACGGCGACCATGCCGGCGGCCTGGTGGACGACGGCCCGGTAGTCGACGTCTCCGAACAGTCCGGGTACCGCGTCCTGGCCGATCAACACACTCCGGGTGAGCGCGTCGGCGACCTCGGTGACCTGTGTCGTGGTGGTCGTGCCGGGGCGTGGGTCGAAGACCGCGAGCGCGCCGATGCACTCCCCCGGCACCTGCAGGGGCACCGCCACGACCTGGGCGATGCCGAGGGATCTGAGCGCCGGGCCGTAGCCGGGCCAGCGGGTGCTCAGGCCGGTGTCCGCCGCCTCGACGGGGCAGCGGCCGTGCACGGCGTCCCGGGCGGGGCCTTCGCCGAGCACGAACTCCAGGTCCTGTGCCGTGTTGGAGTGCGGGTCGGAGGACGCGACCGCGATCTGGTTGCGCTCCCCGTCGACGAGGGTCACCGCGACGCTGGGCGTGCCGCAGGCCTCGGCGACGCCGGTCATGAAGAGGGGTTGCGGTCCCCCGTCGCGGGCCCATGCGCCGGTGCGGCGGGCGTGCGCCTCCAGGAGTTCCGCGGCGACCTTCTGGCGGGCCGCGGTGGTGCGGTGGAGGTCGGCGAGGCGCAGGTACAGGGCGTCGTGCGTCTTGTCGGCCAGTGCTTCGTACCGTCTGACGAGCTTGCGGGCGCGGTCGGCGCGCTGCCGGGCCGTGGCCGCACGCTGCCAGACGAGTGCGGCCTGTGTCGGCGAACCGGCCCCGGACTCCATGGACGCAGCCTACGCCCGCCGGGTCAGGCCGTACCGACGCTTCGGCCTTCTTCCATCAGAAGGACCACACCGCCGCGGTGACCGTCGAAGGGGCTGCACTGCACGGAGCAGACGAAGCTGCGGCCGAGCCGGTTGACCGCGTCGATCTCCACGGGCGCGCCGCGCTTGCCGGACCTGACGCATTCCTCCACGACGGCGCGCAGCCGGTGCGTGGGCAGGCCGAACTCCAGACCGAAGAAGGGGGTGTCGAGCACTTCGTCGGTGCGCAGGCCCCACAGGTCGATCGCGCCCCGGTTCCAGCTCTTGACGTTGAGCTTCTTGTCGAGGACGACGACGGCGGCGGCGATGGAGGTGAGGACGCCTTCGAGGAAGGCGCGCGCCTCGTCCAGCTCCTCGCTGCGGATGCGCGTCTCCTCGTTCATGGTCTCCAGTTCCTCGTTGCCGGACTGGAGCTCTTCGTTGGTGGTCTCCAGCTCCTCGTTGGTGGACTGGAGCTCCTCGTTGGTGGTCTCCAGCTCCTCGATGGAGGACTGGAGCTCCTCGTTGGTCGTCTCCAGCTCCTCGTTCGTGGACTGGAGCTCCTCGTACGCCGTCTCGAGGTCCTCGCGTACGCGCTTGATCTCGGCCTTGAGCTTGGTGGCGACGGTGACGTCGGTGAAGGTGATGTTGGTGGCGGCGGGCAGGCCGGCCGCGCCGACGAGCGGCTGCACGGTGATGTCGAAGAACTGGGCGTCCTCGCCCGCTCTGCGCTCCGCGCCGTTGACCCGCAGGGTGCGGCGCTCGTGGGTGGCCTGGTCGATGAGGGAGCGCAGTTCGACCGGGCGGTAGGAGATCTCCAGGTCCTGGAAGGGGCGGCCGATGTCGTTGGTCGTCAGGCCGAACTGGACCCGGGCGTGGTTGTTGATGAGGACGACGACGCCGTCGGTGTCGACGGCGAGGGCGGCGCCCGGCGCGGCGTCGAGGACCAGGTCGCGCACCTGCCGGTTGCGGGCGACGCTCTGCAGTTCGCCGCCGAAGTTGGTGCGCAGCTTGGGCGGGGCGGGCTGGTACGGGGTCGACGGGTTGCCCGCGCGGCGGCGGAAGATGCGCTGGCGCATGCTGACGACGTCGAACCGGTCGGCGTCGTTGAGCAGCATCTCGGCCTTGCCGAGGAAGAGGAAGCCGCGCTCGCGCAGGGCGAAGTGGAAGCGGTCGATGATCTGGGTCTGCGCCTCGACGTTGAAGTACATCAGCGCGTTGCGGCAGACGAGGAGGTCGAGGCGGGAGATCGGCGCGTCGCGGGTGATGTCGTGGCGGCCGAAGATGACGCGGCGGCGCAGGTCGGGCCGGAAGCTGAACTTCGACCCGTTCACCTCGAAGTACCGTTCGCGCAGGTCGGCGCTGAGCGGTTCGAGGGTCTTCGCCGGGTAGAGGCCGGAGCGCGCGTCGCGCAGCGCCTCCTCGTCGACGTCGGTGCCGTAGATCTTGACGCGGGCCAGGGTCTCGTCGAGGCCGAGGTGCTCCGCGAACATGATCGCGAGGGAGTACGCCTCCTCGCCGCTGGAGCAGCCCGCGCTCCACACCCGGATCTCGTCCTCGGCGCCGAGCCGTTCGAGGAGTTCGGGGATCACCTCGTGCTGGAGGAAGGTCCAGGCGTCGGCGTCCCGGAAGAGGGAGGTCACGTTGATGAGGATGGTGTTGAACAGGGCCCGGAACTCGTCCGCGTTCGTCTCGAGGAGGTCGCGGTAGTCCGAGTAGGCGTGGATGCCGACGTCGGCCATGCGCTTGCGGATGCGGCGGCCGAGCGACGAACGCTTGTACCCGGTGAAGTCGAAGCCGCGGGCGTCCCTCAGGAAGCCGAGGAGGTCCTCCAGCTCCTCGTCCGTCTCAGCCTCGCGGGGCGCTTCACTCATCGTCGCGTACCTACTGCCTCTTGAACTCGACCAGTCCACGGATGACCGTGGGGATTTCTTCCAGAGGTAGCACGAAGTCCACCGCTCCCGTACCCACGGCGGCCTCCGGCATGCCCCGGAACTCCGCGCTCCGCGGATCCTGCGCGATCACGGTACCGCCCCGGGTCTTCACGGCGTCCACACCCATCGCGCCGTCGTTGCCGGTGCCGGTGAGGACGACGGCGACGGCGCGCGGCCCGTACGCACCGGCCACGGACTCGAAGAGCAGATCGGCGGAGGGCCGCAGGAAGTGCACCAGTTCGGTACGGGTGAGGGTGAGCGTGCCGTCGGGGCCCACGAGGAGGTGCCGGTCGGGCGGCGCGATGTATACGGTGCCGGCGCGGGCCGCCTCGTCCTGTTCGGCGAGTTTGACGTCGAGGTCGGTGCGGCGGCCCAGGATCTCGGCGAGGACGGTGCGGTGGCGCGGGTCCAGGTGCTGGACGACGAGCACGGGGACGGGCAGCTCCGCGTCGAGCCCGCCGAGCAGGGTGGCGAGGCCGTGGATGCCGCCCGCGGACGCGGCGACGGCGATGACGGCGAAGGTCTCGGCGCCCGTGTCCCGGGCGGCGTCGCGAGCGGTGTCGGGCGGTTGTGGCGGCACCTCGCCCAGCCTAGTCCGCCCGCGCCCACCGCACAGGATGCCGTTCCCGGCCACGCGCCGCAGGACCCGACGCCCGGTCCGGCACAAAGGGGCCCGCCGCCCGGTCCGGCGCAGAAGGGGCCGGACGCGCGGTCCGGCCCCTTCTGTGCGCCTCAGGTCAGCGGCAGTGCCTCAGGTCAGGGCAGTACCGCCTATGCGTTTCGGGTCAGCGGCAGTACCGCATCAGCGTCCGCACCATGTGGCACGTCGTGTCCGACGGCGGATGGATTCCGATGAGTTCGGCCGTGGCGCGGATCCTCTTGTTGTGGGCCTGGTTCGGCAGGTAGACGCCCGAGTCGAGCAGGGCTATCGCCAGGCGCATGGCCTTGAGGCGACGGTTGTGGGTGATGTACCAGTCGCGGGGCCGTCCCGCGGGGAGCGGCTTCTTGGCGAGTGGCGCGTACGGCAGGTCCAGCAGCATCGGTGCGGCAGCGGGCACGGACATCCTCCTGTCGCGAACTCGAAAGCCCCCGAAAGCTCTCGAACAGTGCTTCTATTCTACTGCGGCCCACTGACAAAAGCCGCTGGCCAGCGCCTACTTGAGGGCGTCACGGGAGGCGTCTCGCGTACCGTTGGCCCCATGGAGATCTGGATCAACCCGGCCTGCTCGAAGTGCCGCTCCGCGCTCACCCTGCTCGACGCGGAGGGCGCCGATTACACGGTGCGCCGCTACCTGGAGGACGTGCCGTCCCCGGACGAGATCCGCGCCGTGCTCGGCCGGCTCGGCCTGGAGCCGTGGGACATCACCCGCACCCAGGAGGCGGCCGCGAAGGAGCTGGGGCTCGCGTCGTGGGCGCGCGACGCCGACAGCCGGGAGCGGTGGATCGAGGCGCTCGCCGCCCACCCGAAGCTGATCCAGCGCCCCCTCATCACGGCCGACGACGGCACGGCGGTGGTGGGCCGCAGCGAGGAGGCCGTACGGGACGCGCTGAGCCGGGGCTGAGGCGTTCCGCGCCGAGCCGGGGCTGAGGCGTTCCGCGCCGCCCCGGTCCCGCCTCCACCTCCGGTAACACGGGG
Source organism: Streptomyces sp. SGAir0957 (assembly GCF_043523415.1). Taxonomy (NCBI): domain Bacteria; kingdom Bacillati; phylum Actinomycetota; class Actinomycetes; order Kitasatosporales; family Streptomycetaceae; genus Streptomyces; species Streptomyces sp. SGAir0957. The sequence goes on along the minus strand of NZ_CP027293.1, from coordinate 5,979,354 downwards.
TTCACAGCCGGGCAACGGCCGGGAAACCGCCTGTTGACAGGCTGCGCGGCAGATAGAGACCCGTACCTGAGGATGTGGCCCCCGTGACGTTCAAGGCTGAGTACATATGGATCGACGGCACCGAGCCGACGGCCAAGCTCCGTTCGAAGACGAAGATCATCGCGGGCTCGCAGGCGTCCTCGGGGACCCTTGACTCCCTGCCGATCTGGGGCTTCGACGGGTCCTCCACCAACCAGGCCGAGGGCCACGCGTCGGACCGCGTGCTCAAGCCGGTCGCCGTGTACCCGGACCCGATCCGCGGCGGCGACGACGTGCTCGTCATGTGCGAGGTCCTGAACATCGACATGACGCCGCACGAGTCGAACACGCGGGCCGCGCTCGTCGAGGTCGAGGCCCGCTACGGCGCCCAGGAGCCGATCTTCGGCATCGAGCAGGAGTACACGTTCTTCGAGGGCGACCGCCCGCTCGGCTTCCCCGTCGGCGGCTTCCCGGCCGCGCAGGGCGGCTACTACTGCGGGGTCGGCACGGACGAGATCCACGGCCGTGACGTCGTCGAGGCGCACCTGGACAACTGCCTCAAGGCCGGCCTCGGCATCTCCGGCATCAACGCCGAGGTCATGCCGGGACAGTGGGAGTTCCAGGTCGGCCCGCTCTCCCCTCTTGAGGTCTCCGACCAGCTGTGGGTGGCGCGCTGGCTGCTCTACCGCACCGCCGAGGACTTCAAGGTCTCCGCGACCCTCGACCCGAAGCCGGTCAAGGGCGACTGGAACGGCGCGGGCGCGCACACCAACTTCTCGACGAAGGCCATGCGCGAGGGGTACGACGCGATCATCACCGCCGCCGAGTCGCTCGGCGAGGGTTCCAAGCCGATGGACCACGTCAAGCACTACGGCGCCGGCATCGACGACCGGCTGACCGGCCTGCACGAGACCGCCCCGTGGAACGAGTACTCCTACGGCGTCTCCGACCGCGGCGCCTCGGTGCGCATCCCGTGGCAGGTCGAGAAGGACGGCAAGGGCTACATCGAGGACCGCCGCCCGAACGCCAACGTCGACCCGTACGTCGTCACCCGCCTGCTCGTCGACACCTGCTGCTCCGCCCTGGAGAAGGCCGGACAGGTCTGAGCATGTTCCGGTCCCGGCTGTTTTCGGCCAGGGAACGGCTGTGGGCGTCCGCGCATTGTGCGGGCGCCCTCTTATTTGCGTACGGCATCTGCTTCAATAAGGGCATGGCCAGTCACCAGAACATCACCGCGCGGGGTCGTCGTCATGACCTCGAGCCGTTCTGGCCCTCCCGCCAGCATCACGACTTCGACCGGGTGTGTTGCCGCGCGACGAACGCGCAGGCCCTCTAAAACCGGCACCGGTCCCTCCGCTGCACGGCCTTCGGTCCGCGCGCACGACGTACGTCCTGACTCGACGACTCCGCGCGAAAGAGTTGACCACTCATGGCTGATGCCCGCCCGCTCTCCCCGCTCCCCCGCCCCACCCACGCCCGGACCCGGCTGCGCGCCGTCGACCGGGACGAGGTGGCGCCCGCCGCCCTCGTCCCGGCCGTGGACGTGGCCGACTACCTGCCGCCGGGCGCCACGCTGCTGCCCGCCCCGCCGCACACCCTGCCGACGCTGCCCGGCCGGCCGCCGATGATCGGCTACCTGGTGCTCGTCCCGGCCGACCAGCAGCCGCCGCTGCCCGTGACGCCCGCCCCGGCCGCCGAGGACGGGGCCGAGGAGGGCGGGGCCCCCGCCGACCCGCTCATCGGGATCGACGACGCTCAGCGCACCGCCAGCGTCCGGGGGCGTCAACTCGACCTGACGTACCTGGAGTTCGAGCTGCTCGCCCACCTCGTCGCGCATCCGCACCGGGTGCACACCCGCGACGCGCTCGTCACCACCGTGTGGGGGTACGGGCACGTGGGCGACGGCCGCACGGTCGACGTCCACATCGCCCGTCTGCGCCGCAAGCTGGGCGCCGAGCACCGGCACACGATCCAGACCGTGCGCCGCGTCGGATACAAGTACGCGCCGCCCGCCGGTCACTGACCGCGCGTACCGGGGTGTACTCAGCCCCACCCCGGTACGGGTGCCGCTCCCCCTGTCACGGACGCCCCGACCGGCCACACTGTGAGGCGTACGGGTGCCGGGACGGACGGAGCGGGCGATGGGTGCGAGGGCGCGGAGCGCCGTGGTGGCGGGCCTTCGCGGCCTCTGGGTCGCGGTGGCCGGGTTCGCCGGGTCGCTCACCTTGTTCGTGCTGTCGGTCCTCTCGATCGTGCTGATCGTGGCCGGGGCCGGCATCCTGACGACCCCGTCGGTGCTCGGCCTCGTACGGCACTGGGCGAACTGGCGGCGGGCCGTCGCCGCCGAGTGGTGCGGGGTACCGATCCCAGCCACGTACCGGCCGCTCCCCGACGGTCTGCGGGGCGGACTCGTCGGGCGGGCCGAGCGGACCCGGCTGCTCCTCGGCGACCCGGCGACCTGGCGGGACCTGGGGTGGCTGCCCGTCGACACGACCGCCGGGTTCGTCACCGCGCTGCTGCCCGCCGCGCTGATCCTCTACCCCCTGGAGGGGTACGCGCTCGCGGCCGGGCTGTGGCGGGCCTTCACGGACGGCACGTACGTCGGCTGGTGGTACGGGTTCGTGCCGGTCGGCGGCCAGGGGACGGCCCTGCTCGCCGGCCTGCTCGCGACGGCGCTGCTCGCCGCCGGGCTGTTCGTGACGCCCGCGCTGCTGCGGGCGCACTTCCTCCTCACCCGGTACGTGCTCGCGCCCGCCACCGGTCAACTGGAGCAGCGTGTGCGGGTGTTGACCGCTTCGCGGCGCGACGCGGTGGACACCTCGGCGGCCGAACTGCGCCGCATCGAGCGCGATCTGCACGACGGGGCGCAGGCGCGACTCGTCGCGGTCGGCATGGATCTCGGCACGGTCGAGGCGCTGATGGAGAAGGACCCGGCGAAGGCCAAGGAGCTGCTCGCGCGGGCCCGGCAATCGTCGGCGGAGGCGCTGACCGAACTGCGGGACCTGGTGCGCGGCATCCATCCGCCGGTGCTCGCCGAGCGGGGCCTCGGCGACGCGGTACGGGCGCTCGCGCTGCGGCTCCCCGTGCGGACCGAGGTCGAGGTGGAGCTGGCGGGGCGGGCCGAGGCGCCGGTCGAGTCCGCCGCGTACTTCGCGATCAGCGAGGCGCTCACCAACGCCGTGAAGCACGCGGGCGCCGACCGGATCTGGGTCGACCTCGCCCACACCGACGGCCGGCTGCGGATCGCCGTCACGGACAACGGCAGGGGCGGCGCGGTGATCGCCGACGGCGGCGGACTGAGCGGCGTCGAGCGCAGGCTCGGTACATTCGACGGTGTCCTCGCCGTCGGCTCCCCGCCCGGCGGCCCCACCATGGTGACCATGGAGATCCCTTGCGTGTTGTCCTAGCCGAAGACCTGTTCCTGCTGCGGGACGGTCTGGTGCGGATGCTGGAGGCGTACGACTTCGAGATCGCCGCCGCCGTCGAGAGCGGGCCCGAACTCACGCGCGCGCTGGCCGAGTTGACCCCGGACGTCGCCGTCGTCGACGTCCGCCTGCCGCCCTCGCACACCGACGAGGGGCTGCAGTGCGCCCTCGCGGCGCGCCGTGCGCGGCCGGGCCTGCCGGTCCTGGTCCTGTCCCAGCACGTGGAGCAGTTGTACGCGCGCGAACTCCTGGCCGACGGGACCGGCGGCGTCGGCTACCTCCTCAAGGACCGGGTCTTCGACGCGGACCAGTTCGTCGACGCGGTCCGGCGGGTGGCGGCGGGCGGGACGGCGATGGACCCGCAGGTCATTCAGCAGCTTCTGACGCGGCGCGCGGCGGACGCCCCGCTCGGCGGGCTCACCCCGCGCGAGCTGGAGGTCCTGGAGCTGATGGCGCAGGGCCGCTCGAACGCGGCGATCGCGGTTCAGCTGGTGGTCACCGAGCGCGCCATCGCCAAGCACACCTCCAACATCTTCGCCAAGCTGGGCCTGCCGGTCTCGGACGACGACAACCGGCGGGTTCTCGCGGTCCTGGCCTATCTGGACCAGGGCCGCTGAGACCCTGTCCGCGAGAACCTGGGGCGCCGATTGAACACGGGCGCCTCCCGTTGCGTACGTAGCCCCATGGGACGCACCTCACGGAAACGGCGCTCTTCGCTGACGACGCGGATGACCGTCGCGTCGGCCGCACTGCTCCTGGGCGGAGGTGGGCTGGTCGCGGTCAACGTGTACGCGTCCGCCCAGGAAGAACCGGGGCAGGACGCGGGCAGCGGGACGCAGCAGCAACAGACACAGGACCAGCGGGCGGGGCAGGTCGCCACCATCGACTGCCCGGACGTCGGCACCGCCCTGCCCGAGGTCCCGGACGGCGCCCGCGCCCAGGTCGACGGTGAACTGGCCACCCTGGACAGCCAGATCACCGCGGCGTACCAGCGGCTCGCCGCGAACCGGGACGCCGCCGCGCGGGACCCCGGCTTCGTGCAGAACAGCATCCTCGGCCCGCTGAAGGACAAGCGCGGCGCCGTCCTCGGCCGCATCGGGGAGGACATCCGGCGCTCCGGCGGGCGCCCGCCGCGGCAGCTCGACGGGATGGCGGCCTGCACGGGGCGCTCGCCGGAGCAGCCGCAGCAGCCGTCGCCGCAGCCCTCACAGGGCTCCTCACAGGGGTCCTCGCAACAGCCCTCCCAGCAACCGTCGCAGCAACCCTCCGCACCGCCCGCCGGCGGTGGCGGCGGCACGGGCAACGGCCCCGATCCCGCCGACTTCGTCGACATCACGTCCGTCCGGCCCAACGTCGTCACCCCGCGCAACCGGCGCGCCGCCTCACGCGGCACCTTCACCACCGCCTGCGGCCGCAACGAGAACGGCAAGTTCAATCCGGACAACGTCATCGTCGCACCGGGCGTCGGCAATGGCGCCCACCACATGCACGACTACGTGGGGAACCAGGCGACGGACGCCTTCTCCAGCGACGACGATCTCGCCGCCGGGCAGACCAGTTGCCGCAACCAGGGCGACAAGTCGACCTACTACTGGCCGGTCCTGCGGCTCCAGAACGGGAAGGACGAGGCGGACGCGGGGGCCGACGGCGGCGGCAAGGACCAGAACACCGGGGAGATCCAGACCCCGTCGTCCGTGACGCTCAAGTTCGACGGGAACCCGACGAGCAAGGTCGTCGCGATGCCGCGCTTCCTGCGGATCATCACGGGCGACGCGAAGGCCCTCACCAACGGCGACGCGAACGCCAACGCGTCCTGGAGCTGCACCGGCTTCGAGAACCGCCAGCTCAAGGACAAGTACCCGATCTGCCCGAACGGTTCGAAGGTCGTGCGCACCTTCCGCTTCCAGAGCTGCTGGGACGGGGCGAACACCGACAGCGCCAACCACCGGACGCACGTCGCGTTCGAGGACCCGCGCACCGGCGCCTGCCCGGCCGGTTTCAAGGCGATCCCGCAGCTCGTGCAGCGCATCGTCTACAGCGTTCCGCCGGGGCCCGGCTTCGCGGTCGACTCGTTCCCCGAGCAGCTGCACAAGCCGGTCACCGACCACGGCGACTTCATCAACGTCTTCGACGACCGGCTGATGCGGCGCGTGGCGAGCTGCATCAACCGCGGCGACCGCTGCACCTGACCCCTGGCCCGCCCCCAGCGAACCGAGCCCCCACCCACAGACCCCCCACGGGCCGCTGCGCGGCCGTCTCAGTGGTGACCCGCGTGGCTTCCCCCGGCCCGCTCCACGGTCCCGCCGAGCCGGCCGCGCAGCCGTGTCACGACGCGGTCGGCGCCGACCGCGACCCACTTGCGGCCGATGAGGTAGGTGCCGCCGTAGTCGTCGGCCGCGTCCAGCCATTCGGCCTGGCCCCGGTCGGTGGCGAAGGTGGCGAGGACGTAGCGCTCCCGGCCGGTGCCGCAGGTGGCCTGGCGGAGTTCGGCGGCGTCGGTCTGGAGGTCGGGGCGGCAGCCCGCGGTGCGCGCCAGTTGCTCCAGTGAGCCGCTGGCCGTCCGGGGGATCTCCGGGGGCCCGGGGGTCTCCTCGTGCGCCCCGCAACCGGTCGCCACCGCGGCCACCACGACCCCTGCCACCAGCAGTTTCCTCATCCCGCACTCCTGTCCCGGCCGCGCACGGCTCATCGACGTGTTCCCGCCAGACTCCGTACGCACCGTTGAGCGCGGGCGTGCGCCCCGGTTACGGTGCGCCGCACCATCCGCGACGCAGGGGGTCACACGTATGTCCGCGCCAACGCGACGCACGGTTCTCGGCACGGCAGGCGCCATCGGGCTCGGCACGGCCCTGGGGGTGGGCGTGCCAGCGACCGCTCAGGCGGCACCGCACGCACTTGATACGTCGGCGGCCCGCGCGGCGCTCAACCGGCGACTGCCGCACCACGCGGACCAGTTCAGACTCAGACTGCTCCCGCCCCAGGGCGGCGCGGACCGTTTCCGGGTCTCCGGCAAGCGGGGCGCGATCGAGGTGTACGGGACGACCCCGGCGACGCTGCTCGCCGGGGTCCACTGGTATCTGAAGTACGTGTGCGGCGCGCACATCGCCTGGAACGGCGACCAGCTCGACCTGCCCCGCACCCTCCCGGCCCCCACCCGCGCCCTGGAGCGGTCCACGTCCCTGCCGCACCGGTTCGCGCTGAACGACACCAACGACGGCTACACGGCGCCGTTCGCGGGCTGGCCGTACTGGGAGCGCATGATCGACGTGCTCGCGCTGCACGGCTGCAACGAGGTGCTCGTCATCGCGGGCATGGAGGCCGTCTACCACCGGCTCCTCAAGGACTTCGGCTACAGCGACGAGGAGTCACGGGCCTGGCTCCCCGCCCCCTCGCACCAGCCGTGGTGGCTCCTGCAGAACCTCTACGGGTACGGCGGCCCCCTCTCCCCCGAACTCATCGCCGACCGCGCCGAGCTCGGCAAGAAGATCACCGACCGGCTGCGCGAACTGGGGATGAAGCCCGTCATGCCGGGCTACTACGGGCATGTGCCGAAGGGGTTCGTCGAGCGCAACGGCGGCGACGCGCACGTGGTGCCGCAGGGCAGCTGGCACGGCTTCGACCGGCCCGACTGGCTCGACCCCCGCACGACGTCGTTCGCGCAGGTCGCCGAGGCCTTCTACGGGCATCAGCGGGACCTCTTCGGTGAGCTGGACGCGTTCAAGATGGACCTGCTGCACGAGGGCGGCACCCCCGGGGACGTGCCCGTCGCGGACGCGGCGCGCGGCGTGGAGACGGCGCTGCAGAAGAACCGGCCGGGCGCCACCTGGGTCATCCTCGGCTGGGAGGCGAACCCGCTGCCCGCGCTGCTCGACGCCATCGACAAGAAGAAGATGCTGATCGTCGACGGGGTCTCCGACCGGTTCAGCTCCGTCACCGACCGCGAGAAGGACTGGGGCGGCACCCCGTACGCGTTCGGCACCATCCCCAACTTCGGCGGCCGCACCACCATCGGGGCCCGCGCGCACCTCTGGATGGACAAGTTCTTCGCCTGGCGCGACAAGGCGGACAGCGCCCTGGCCGGCACCGCGTACATGCCCGAGGGCACCGACCGCGACCCGGCCGCCTTCGAGCTGTGGTCCGAACTCGCCTGGACGGAGCGGAAGATCGACCGCGCCGAGTGGTTCGCCGGGTACGCCGACTTCCGCTACGGGCGCCGCGACAAGGACGCCCGCGCCGCCTGGCAGGCCATGGAGGAGACCGCGTACCAGCAGATGGCCGTCGAGCGCTCCGACCCGCACGACTCGCTGTTCGCCGCGCGCCCCGACCTCTCCGCCGACCGCGCCGCCTACTACGCGCCGCGCGCCCTCACCTACGACCCGGCCCGCTTCGACGCCGCGCTGACCGGTCTGCTCGGCGTGTCCGCGAGCCTGCGGGGCAGCCAGGCGTACAAGTACGACCTCGTCGACGTGGCACGGCAGGCGCTCGCGCACCGCAGCCGCCAGTACCTGCCCCAGCTCAAGGCCGCGTACGCCGACAAGGACCAGGCCCGCTTCAAGGACCTCGCCACGCTGTGGCTGAAGCTGATGCGCCTGTCGGACGACGTCACCGGAGCCCACAGCGCCTTCCTGCTCGGACCGTGGATCCAGGACGCGCGCGACATGGCGACGAACGACGCCGAGCGCGCCGAGTTCGAGCGCTGCGCGAAGGTCCTCATCACGGTCTGGGGCGACCGGGCCACCTCCGACCCGGGCAACCTGCACGAGTACGGCAACCGCGAGTGGCACGGCCTGATGGCCGACTTCTACCTGCCGCGCTGGCAGAAGTGGCTCGACGAACTCCAGGACGCCCTCGCGGCGGGCCGCGAACCCACCAAGGTCGACTGGTTCGCCTTCGAGGAGCCGTGGACCCGCGAGCGCAAGGACTACCCGCTGCGCCCGTACGGGGACGCGTACCGCACGGCCTCGCGCGTGTTCGACGTGCTGGCCCGCGCCCCGTACCAGGGCGCCCTGACGGTGACGGCCGAGCCGCCCGCGTTCCCGCCGGGCGGCCACGCGCGCGTGGCCGCCACCTTCCGCAATGTCAACGGGCTGCGCGCGACGGGCCGCGTCGACTTCGCGCTGAAGGGCATCGACGCGACGCCGGAGCACGGCACGTCGCTGCGCAGTGTGCCTCCGGCGGGCGAGGGCACCGTGTCCTGGCAGGCCAGCGCCCCGGGCACCCCGCTCGACGCGCCGCTGCGCCCACTGCCCTACACGATCGACGTCACGTACGGGCCGCAGGGCGAGGACCGGGTCACCACCTCGTACAAGGGCACACTCTTCGAGGCCGGTCCCCTGGAGGCGGGCTGGAAGACGTACACCAACAACGAGGCGATCTTCGGGCAGCTGGGCGACCGGTTCGCCATCGACGGCGCCGGGAACGACCTGTGGAAGGGCACCACCCAGTTCGGCACCATCTACCGCGAGGGCGCCCTCCAGGACGGCACGTCCGTCATCCTGCGGGTGGACTCGCAGGCCGTCACGGGCGCGTGGGCGCGCGCGGGCATCATCGTCCGCAACTCCCTCGCCACCCCGGGCTCCCCGGGCTTCCTCAACCTGGCCGTGACGCCCTCCAACGGCGTGGTCCTCTCCTACGACACGAACGGTGACGGCACGCTCGACACCTACCAGCGGATCACCGGCGTCAAGGCGCCGGTGCTGCTCCGCCTCACCCGGGCCGCCGGCGCGTACACCGGCGCCTGCTCCACGGACGGCGGAACCACCTGGCGGACGGTGGCCACCGTGCCCGTACCGGGCGCCGCCGCGACACAGGACGTGGGGATGTTCATGAGCGCGACCAACGGCGGGAACGGGGCGCGCGGCACCGTCGAGTACAGCGGCTGGCAGCTCACGTAGGGCCGCGAAGGGCCCGGGCCGCACTCGGAAAACGGTTGACGCGCACCGGCCGATCTCCGAGTGTGGCCCGATGAGCACCGAGAACAGCGTCTGGGAAGAGCGGATCGCCGCCGCGTGGGCCTCCTTCGACGACTACGGCGAGGAGCGCGCCGACGCGTTCCGCGCCCTCGTCGACGGCCTGGTGGCGGAGCTGCCCGCCGACAGCCCGGTGGGGCCTTTCGAGCGGGCCTGCGCCTTCGACTCGACCGGCCACTCCGACCGGGCGGTGCCGCTCTACGAGGAGGCGCTGCGGCGGGGTCTCTCCGGCTACCGGGCGCGCCGCACGAAGATCCAGCTGGCCAGTTCACTGCGGAACGTGGGGCGCCCGGCGGAGGGTGTCGCGCTCCTCGAACCGGAACTGACCGCTCCGAGCGACGAACTGGACGACGCCGTACGGGCCTGTCTCGCACTGTGCCTGTCCTCCCTCGGCCGCGACCGCGAGGGCCTGTCGCTCGTGCTCGGGGCGCTGGCACCGCATCTGCCGCGCTATCAGCGGTCGATGGCCAACTACGCCCGGGAGCTGATCCGTTCGGAGTGAGGAACGGGTCCGGGTGACCATCCCACGATTCGCTCGTTCTGCTGAACGTGCAGTCAAAGGTGGAGCAACCCAGTCCCGCGCGGCCCTCCAGCACCCCCGGCACGCCCGACGTCATCGACGTGGAGCAGGCCGAGGCAGCCCTGGTCGAGCACTACCCGCGCCTCGTCCGCCTCGCCTACCTGGTGCTCCCGCCGAGCCTCGGCCGCAACCGGCGCGTCCTGACCGCCCACTCCGTCACCCAGCGGGCGCTCCCCCGCGGCCGCACCGCGACGGCGCCCCCGGCCCTGCCCGCCCAGCGCGGCAGCGCGCCGCGCGGCGCCGACCCGGGCTACGCCTACGTCCGCCTCAAAGTGCTGCGCAGCGCCCTCGAAGCCGGGCGCCCGCTGCTCCGCGCCGCCTGGCCCAAGCGGTCCCAGCTGCCGCCGCTGCTGCCCCGGGTGCGCGGCCTGCGCCTGTTCCCCAAGTCCGGCGGCGCCGACGAACTCGCCCTGGACCAGCGGCTCTCCGCGCTCAGCGGCCCGGCCCGCGCCGTGTACGTGCTGCGCGGCCTGGAACACCTCGACGACACCGCCGTGCGCACCGTGCTGACGGCGGCGGGCTGCACGCCCCAGGAGACGACCGCCGCACTGCACGAGGCGGACCGGACCGAGGCCCAGTACGAGCTGCTCGCCTCCCCCGAGTTCGACCCCTGCTCCCTGCACGCGCGCCCCACCGACCTGATGCGCCGCCGCCAGCACACCAAGGCGGCGATCGCGGGGGCCGCCGCGCTCCTCGTCTGCGGCGCGCTGCTCGGCCTGCCCGGCGAGGGCTGGGGCCCGGACGGCGCGGCGGCGCCCCCGTACGCGCAGAACCCGGCGGGCCAGGCGGCGCTCGACCCGGCGAAGCTGACCCGGGTCGCCCCGGTGACATGGCGGTCCTCGGCCCGCACCGACTTCTCCGTGTGGCCCGCCCGCGGCTCCCTCACCGGCGACGAGGCGCTCCTGCGCCGCGCCCTCGCGGTGTGGGCGCGGCCCGGCGAGAGCGTCCAGGTCTCCGCGACCCCCGGCACCCCGGCGGGCGCCCCGCCGGGCCCCGCCCAACTGCTGTACGCGGGCGAGCTCGACCAGGCCCGCGTCGTCCTCTTCTACGACGGCCTGCGCATCGTCCGCTACGCCGAACCCGCGCAGGGCACCAGCGGCGCCGCCCTCGACCTCGCCCGGGTCGACGGGGCGGACGCCGCGCAGTCCGGCGCCGTCGTCATCGACCGGTCCGACAGCAACGTGCGCTATCTGACGGCGCCCTGGGTGACCGGCGCCGCCGTCCGCGACCTGCTCGAGCCGTCCGGCGCGGCGCGGCCCCTGACCCGTACGAAGGACGGCGTGACGGCGCCGTTCCCGAGCCCGGCGCTCGCCCCGGCCGACCAGCCCTGCACCAGCTGGAACGCGCTCGCGCTGACCGACGCCGACACCACCCGGTACACCAGCGACCTCGGCGAACTCGTGCCCGCGCACCTCACGTCCGGGGCGCCGGACGCGCCGCGCGAGGCCGATCCCGCCGAGTGGGCGGCCCCGGCCTGCTCCCTCGCCGCGGCCCGCTCGCACGGCGTGCGCTCCGTCAACGCGTGGGCGTACGCGCGGCAGACCATGCCCGAGGCCAACGGGGAGGCCGCGTGGGTGTGCACCCGGGCCGAGACCTGGCGGGGCGGCGGGCCGCGCACGCTGGCGCTGTTCCGCGCGCCGGGGGCCGGATCCGCGGTCGTCGCGGCCAAGTCGGAGAGTTCGGCGGCGTGCGGGGAGCGGGATCAGGTCGTGCTCGCGGGGGTGCGCTGGAAGTCGCGGGGCGGGAACTGGTACCTGGTCGCTGCGGGGAGCGACAAGGTGCGGTCCTTGAGTGCGGCGGGGTCGAGCGAGGCGGGGCATGTGCTGGCCGTGCGGGTGGCGCGGGGCGCGGACGTGACGCTTGCCGGGGTCGCCGACGGCGGGGTCGACGTGTCACCGCTGCGGTAGTGCGGCCCCGAGGGCTCCGCCCCCGGACCCCCGCTCCTCGATCGCCGGAGGGGCTTGATGGAGGCACCCAGCGGTCAACTGGACTATCGGCTTGGCTCGGTAGAGTGTTCGTATGACGACCGGGGTGCGGCGCAGGATGGGTGTCGAGGAGCGGCGGCGGCAGTTGATCGGGGTCGCTCTCGAACTGTTCAGCCACCGCTCGCCCGACGAGGTCTCCATCGACGAGATAGCGGCCGCCGCGGGCATCTCCCGGCCCCTCGTCTACCACTACTTCCCGGGCAAACTCAGCCTGTACGAGGCCGCGTTGAGGCGGGCCGCCGACGATCTGGCGCAGCGGTTCGAGGAGCCGCGGGAGGGACCGCTCGGCGCCCGGCTGCTGCGGGTGATGGGCCGGTTCTTCGACTTCGTGGACGAGCACGGGCCGGGTTTCTCGGCGCTGATGCGCGGCGGCCCCGCGGTCTCGGCGGGCGGTTCCTGTTCCCCGGAGACGGTGTCGGCGACGAACGCCCTCATCGACTCCGTGCGCCAGGCCGCGTACGTCCAGATCCTCGCCCATCTGAACGTGGGCGAGCCGTCCGCCCGCCTCGAACTCGTGGTCCGCTCGTGGATCTCCCTCGCCGAGTCGACCGCGCTGCTGTGGCTCGACGGGCGGCGCGTCCCGCGCGAGGAGCTGCAGCTCCAGCTGGTCCACGACTTCGCCGCGCTCGCGGCGGTGAGCGCCGCCCACGACCCGGGGACGGCGGCGCTCCTGCGCGGCATCCTCACGGACGAACCGGCCGACGGCCCGTTCACGGACCTGCTGAACCGGCTCGGCGCCCTGGTGGTGTGACGGCTCAGCCGCGCGCCGACCTGTAGGCCGCTTCCAAGTCCCGTACCTCGACCGACAGATGAATGCCCCCGGGCTCCTTGATGTGGCCGGGCAGCAGCGCGAGGACCGCTTCCGTGAGCGCCGCCCTGGCCTCCTCGGTGCGTCCGGCGAGCAGGGCGATCTCGATGTGCACCACGTGCGCCTCCTCGGTGCCGTCGCCGACGACCGTCTCCTCGGCGCTCCGGAAGCGCGTCTTGCAGGCGGGGATCCGGGCGCCGACGAGGTCGACGCAGGCCTGGTGGACGGCGCCCGCGAGCGCGGGCCGGTCGAGGCGGCCGTCCAGTGCGGCGGAGTGGTCGACGGTGATGTTGGGCATGGCTGCTCCAAGGGTGTGGCCTGCGGTGTCCGCTGTCACCGGCCACCTTTACGGTGATCGGCATGAGCGCACAACTCACGTTCCGTCTGGCGGACACCGACGACCTCCACGCCTTGCCGGCTATGTGCACCGCCTGATGGTGCGGCGCGGCGCGCCCTCCGGTACGGGCGGCGCCCTCCTCGCGCACGCCGAGCGGCGGACCGCCGGGACGGGCCGTACCCGCTGCCGCCTCGACTGCGTCTCCACGAACCCCCGGCTGCGCGCGTACTACGAGGGCCGGGGCTACACGGTCGTCGGCGAGCAGCCCTTCAAAGCCGGTGCGGGCGGCAGCGCCTACGCGGTGACGCTCATGGAGAAACCGGTGGGCTGAGCCGCAGGGCGAGCAGGGCGATGTCGTCGGCCCGGTCGGCGCCGAAACGGGACAGCAGGGTGTCGCAGAGCGCGTCGGGCGTCGCGGGGGCGGTGGTCGCGGCGGCGCTGAGCTGGCCCATGGAGACCGAGAGGTCGGTGCCGCGGGTCTCGATGAGCCCGTCGGTGACCATGAGCAGCCGCTCGCCGGGCGCGAGCTCCAGCGCGGTGGGTTTTGGGTGCGGCAGGCCGAGGCCGAGCATCGGGCCCGCCGCGTCGGCGTAGTGGGCCGGGCCCCGGTGGGGCACGCGCAGGGGCGGGATGTGCCCCGCGTTCGCGATCAGGGTGCGGCCGGTCGCCGGGTCGACGAGGGCGAGGCAGAGCGTGGCCGAGCTGTCCGGGTGGTAGTGCTGGAACATCCGGTCCAGGCGGGTCAGGAGCCGGGCGGGGTCCGGGTCCTCGATGCTGTACGCGCGCAGGGCGTGCCGGATCTCCACCATGACGGTGGCGGCGTCGAGCGAGTGCCCGACGACGTCGCCGATGGCGACGAGGACCCCGGCGGAGGTGGGCAGCGCCGCGTAGAAGTCACCCCCTATCTCCGTCTGCTGCGACGCGGGCACGTAGCGGAAGGCGACGTCGACCCCGGGCAGCGCGGGCAGCTGCGCGGGGAGGAAGCTGCGCTGGAGCGTCAGCGCGACGTGCCGCTCCTGCTCGTACATGAGGAGGGGTTCGGCGGCGAGGGCGGCGGCGCGGGCGAGCTGGGCCACGAGCGGTCCGACCCGCCCGGCCGGGTCGGGCGCGACCGGGGTCGCCAGGCAGACGGGGAGGTGTCCGGCGCGGGTGCGGGCGAGCACCAGCTGGACGTCGCGGGGCCCGAAGTAGGCGCTCGGCCACAGCGACCGGGGCACGATCGTGCTCTGTACGCCGCCGGGGGCGCAGTCCACGCGCCGGGCGATCGCGGCCGCCTGTTCGCGGGCGACGGCGTCGGGGACGGGGGCGAGGCCGCCGCGCCGGGACAGCCCGGCGTGCACGTCCCCGTCGTCGCCGAGGACGAAGACGGCGGCGCTCTGCCGGGTCAGCCGGGCCGCCGCGTCGGCGGTGGTGGTGGCCAGTTCGACGAGGCAGCGGGCGCCCTGCACGTCGACGACGGTCTCGGAGAGCAGCGCGAGCCGGTCGAACTGGCTGTGGGCGTCGGTGAGTTCGCGGGCGCCGCGCAGCGCGGCGCGGACGACGGCGCGGATCTCCTCGGGTTCGGCGGGGACCGTCAGATACGCCTCGCCGCCCGCGTCGAGCCCGCGGCAGCGGTCGCCGGGGCCCGAGGGGCGGGCGGAGAAGTGCACGACGGGGATGCCCGCGAGCAGGGGCAGGGCCTTGACGCGGCGGCACAGCTCGTAGCCGCTGAGGTCGGGGAGGCCCACGTCGACGAGGGCCACGTCGGGCAGTGCTCCGGCGCGCAGCCGCGTGTCGAGTTCGACGAGGGCCTCACCGGCGGAGGCGACGGGGACGACGACGTGTCCCGCGCGGGTGAGGACCGCGCCCATGGCGTAGCGGCTGGCCGCGGTGTCGTCGACGACCAGGACCGTGCTGCCGTGCCCGGTCATGGTCTGCTGGGCGGTGATGTTCACGAGGCGGCCCCCTCGGGGCGGAGCGGGCGGGCCCCCTGCGGCCCACCGCACCACGGTATCGCCGGGCGTGCCCGGCGGCGCCCCCGATCGCGCAGCTTCACCGTTCCGGGTGGCACACGGGCAACCCGGCGCCACGGAAGGGCACTTCCCCGCCGGACCCGTTCGGTGTGCAATAGGCCATGTGACCGGTAAGGTCCCGTCCCGTGACCGCACGTCTTGCCGACATAGCAGCTCAAGCGGGGGTCAGCGAAGCGACCGTCAGCCGCGTGCTCAACGGCAAGCCCGGGGTCGCCGCGGCCACCCGTCAGTCCGTCCTCGCCGCGCTCGACGTGCTCGGGTACGAGCGGCCCGTGCGGCTGCGCCGGCACAGCGCCGGTCTGGTCGGCCTCATCACGCCGGAGCTGGAGAACCCGATCTTCCCGGCGCTCGCACAGGTGATCGTGCAGGCGCTGACCGGGCAGGGGTACACGCCGGTTCTGGCCACCCAGACGCCGGGCGGCTCCACGGAGGACGAGCTGACGGAGATGCTCGTCGACCGCGGAGTCAGCGGCATCATCTACGTCTCCGGGCTGCACGCCGACACCACGGCCGACACGCGGCGCTACGAGCGGCTGCGCGGCCAGGGCGTCCCCTTCGTCCTCGTCGACGGCTTCTCGCCGGCCGTGGCGGCCCCGTTCATCTCCCCCGACGACCGGGCGGCGGCGCGGCTCGCGGTGACCCACCTGGCCTCGCTCGGCCACCAGCGGATCGGCCTGGCGGTCGGCCCGCGCCGGTTCGTGCCGGTGCAGCGGAAGATCGAGGGCTTCGTCCGCACGATGCGGGAGCTGCTCCCCCTCTCCCCCGAAGAGGTGGAGAACGATCTCGTCCAGCACTCGCTGTACACGCTGGAAGGCGGTCAGGCCGCGACGGCGGCGCTCCTGGAGCGGGGCTGCACGGGGATCATCTGCGCCAGCGACATGATGGCACTGGGTGCCGTCCGGGCGGTGCGGGAGCGGGGTCTGGAGGTGCCGACGGATGTGTCGGTGGTGGGTTTCGACGATTCGCCGCTGATCGCCTTCACCGACCCCCCGCTGACCACGATCCGCAAGCCGGTGCACGCGATGGGCCAGGCGGCCGTCAACACGCTCCTGGAGGAGGTGGGCGGCACGCCCGCGCCGCAGAGCGAGTTCGTGTTCATGCCGGAACTGGTGGTCCGGGGGTCGACGGCGTCGTCCCCTGGGGTCCGCCCTCGTCCTTAGGGCGTAGAGGATGCGACCGATACTCGACCGGGGGATGATCGGACGAGGGCCGATATCTGGCAGACTCTGTTGCTATGGGTGAATCGACCGTGACGACACTGGAAGGCCGACAGGGGCCCCCCTCGTCACCCCTCGCGGAGGACCGTGACGGGCAGCGCGGTCGTGGCCGTCTGGCTGTCGTACGGCGGCTGCGGACGCCGCGGCGTCCCCGGCTCTGGTTCGAGATCCTTCTGATCGCGGTCAGTTACTGGACGTACTCGCTGATCCGCAACGCGGTGCCGGAGCAGAAGGCGCAGGCGCTGAGCAACGCGGACTTCATCTGGGGCGTCGAGCGGCACCTCGGCATCGCCTTCGAGCGGAGCGTCAACCACGCCGTCGACTCGGTGAGTTGGCTCATCGTCGGCATGAACTACTACTACGCGACGCTGCACTTCGTCGTCACGCTCGGGGTCCTCGTGTGGCTGTTCCGCCGCCATCCGGGCCGGTACGCGGCGGTGCGCCTGGCCCTGTTCGCGACGACCGCCGTCGCCCTGGTCGGCTACTACTTCTATCCGCTGGCGCCGCCGCGCCTGATGACCGGCGGGCACTTCATCGACACGGTCGCCGTCCATCAGACCTGGGGGTCGATGGCGTCCGGCAACCTGAAGAACATGTCGAACCAGTACGCGGCCATGCCGTCGATGCACATCGGCTGGTCGCTGTGGTGCGGGCTGACGATCTTCGCGCTCGCGTCGGTGCCCTGGGTGCGGGTGCTCGGCCTGCTGTACCCGGCGCTGACCCTGCTCGTCATCGTGTCGACGGCGAACCACTTCTGGCTGGACGCGGTGGGCGGCATGATCTGCCTGACGTTCGGCTTCCTGGTGGCGCGGCTCTGGTACGGGGCACTGCCCTACGCGCTGCCCCGGCAGGTCGCCGCGGCGGCCGCTAAGGAGCCCCGTAGAAGCGTTCCTCCATCACCGCGCGGGCCCGGCGCGTGATCCGCCGGTAGTCGTCCAGCATGTCCCCGACGTGGCCCGGGTCGTACCCGAGGTAGCGGCCCACGGCGCCCAGCTCGCGCCCGTCGGAGGGGAAGGTGTCGCCGGCCCGGCCGCGCACCAGCATCACCGCGTTGCGCACGCGGGTCGCCAGGACCCAGGCCTCGTCGAGCGTGGCCGCGTCCTGGGCGGGCAGGAGGTCGGCCGCGCAGGCCGCGGCCAGCGCCTCGCGGGTGCGGGTGGTGCGCAGGCCCGGCAGGGCGTGGCCGTGCTGGAGCTGGAGCAGCTGCACCGTCCATTCGACGTCGGACAGGCCGCCGCGGCCGAGCTTGGTGTGCAGGGTGGGGTCGGCGCCGCGGGGCAGCCGCTCGGACTCCATGCGGGCCTTGAGGCGGCGGATCTCGCGTACGGCGTCGTCGCCGAGCCCTTCGGCGGGGTAGCGCAGCGGGTCGACGAGTGCGCAGAAGGCGGCGCCGAGGTCGGCGTCGCCCGCGACGTGCTGGGCGCGCAGCAGGGCCTGGGCCTCCCAGACGAGGGACCAGCGCCGGTAGTACGCCTCGTACGACTTGAGGGTGCGCACCAGCGGGCCCGACTTGCCCTCGGGGCGCAGGTCCGTGTCGATGAGCAGCGGCGGGTCGGCGCTGGGCAGGGCGAGCAGGCGGCGCATCTCGCCGACGACCTTGTTGGCGGCCTGGGCGGCCTCCTGCTCGTCGGCGCCCTCGCGGG
This sequence comes from Streptomyces sp. SGAir0957, assembly GCF_043523415.1. Classification (NCBI taxonomy): domain Bacteria; kingdom Bacillati; phylum Actinomycetota; class Actinomycetes; order Kitasatosporales; family Streptomycetaceae; genus Streptomyces; species Streptomyces sp. SGAir0957. The sequence goes on along the minus strand of NZ_CP027293.1, from coordinate 5,961,360 downwards.
GCTGGTGGACGAAGAGGACGTCGGCGTCGGAGCCGTAGCCCAGCTCGTGGCCGCCGAAGCGGCCCATGGCGATGACGGCGAAGCGGGTGGGGAGCTGGTCGCCCCAGCCGTCCCTGACGACGGCGCGCAGGGTGCCCGCGAGCGTCGCCGCGGTGAGGTCGGAGACGGCGGCGCCGACGCGGTCGACGAGGGCGCCCTGGTCGGCGACGGCGGGGCTGTCCTCGGTCCCGTAGGAGGCGATGATGTCGGCGGCGGTGGTGCGGAACAGTTCGCGGCGGCGGACCCCGCGGGCGGCGGCGACGGCCTGTTCGACGCCGTCGGCGCGGCCGACCGCGGCGAGGACCTCCTGCTCCAGCTGGGCGGCCGGGCGCGGGTCGAGGCCATGGGGGTCGCCGAGGAGGGCGACGGCCTCGGGGGCGCGCATGAGGAGGTCCGGGGCGAGGCGTCCGGCGGACAGGACGCGGGCGAGGTTCTCGGCGGCGGCGCCCTCGTCGCGCAGGAGCCGCAGGTACCAGGGGGTCTTGCCGAGCGCGTCGGAGACCTTGCGGAAGCCGAGGAGGCCCGCGTCGGGGTCGGCGGAGTCGGCGAACCAGCCGAGCAGCACGGGCAGCAGGGTCCGCTGGATCGCCGACTTGCGGGAGACGCCGGAGGCGAGGGCCTCCAGGTGGCGCAGGGCCGAGCTGGGGTCGGCGTAGCCGAGGGCGACGAGCCGCTCACGGGCCGCCTCCGTGCTCAACCGGGTCTCGCCCGGAGCGAGTTGCGCGACGGCGTCGAGGAGCGGGCGGTAGAACAGCTTCTCGTGCAGGCGGCGCACGACGGAGGTGTGCCGCTTCCAGGCACGGCTGAGGTCGGTCAGCGGTTCGGTGCGCATGCCCATGGAGCGGCCGATGCGGCGCAGGTCGGCGTCGTCCTCGGGGACGAGGTGGGTGCGGCGCAGCTTGTAGAGCTGGATGCGGTGTTCGAGCGTGCGCAGGAAGCGGTAGGCGTCGTCGAGCTGGACGGCGTCGACGCGGCCGACGTAGCCACGCTCGGCGAGGGCGGCCAGGGCGTCGAGGGTGGTGCCACTGCGCAGCGAGGTGTCGACCCGCCCGTGCACCAACTGGAGGAGCTGGACGGCGAATTCGACGTCGCGCAGGCCGCCGGGGCCCAGTTTCAGCTCGCGGTCGACCTCGCCGACCGGGATGCCCGCGATGACGCGCTTGCGCATCTTCTGCACGTCCGGCACGAAGTTCTCGCGCTCGGCGGCCTGCCACACCATCGGGGAGACGGCCTCGACGTAGGCGGCGCCGAGTTCGGGGTCGCCCGCCACCGGGCGGGCCTTGAGCAGCGCCTGGAACTCCCAGGTCTTGGCCCAGCGCTGGTAGTAGGCGACGTGGGAGGAGAGGGTGCGCACCAGTGGGCCGTTGCGTCCCTCGGGGCGCAGGTTGGCGTCGACCGGCCAGATCGTGCCCTCGACGGTGGTGTCGGAGCAGATCCGCATCATGTGCGAGGCGAGCCGGGTCGCGGCCTGGACGGCCTTGCCCTCGTCCTCCCCCTCGACGGCCTCGCCGACGAAGATGACGTCGACGTCGGACACGTAGTTCAGCTCGTGGCCGCCGCACTTGCCCATCGCGATCACGGCGAGGCGGCACAGCGCGGCGTCGGCGGGCGCCGCCTCCCGGGCGATGGCGAGGGCGGCGCGCAGGGTCGCGGTGGCGAGGTCGGCGAGTTCGGCGGCGGTCTGCGCGACATCGGTGGTGCCGCACACGTCACGGGCGGCGATGGACAACATGCAGCGCCGGTAGGCGACGCGCAGCGAGTCCGGGTCGTCGGCATCCGCGAGGCCGCGCTCGAACTCCTCGACGCCCGGGTGCAGATCGCTGTGCTCGTACGTGACGAGGGCCCGCCAGTCGGCCGGGTGCCGGGCGAGGTGGTCGGCGAGGGCCTCGGAGGCGCCGAGGACGCCGAGGAGGCGGTCGCGCAGCGGCTTGGCGGTGACGAGCGTGTCGAGCAGTTCGCGGCGGCCCGGGTCCCCGTCCGCCCGCTCCTGCGCCTCGACGAGCCGGACCAGGCCGAGCAGGGCCAGATCGGGGTCGGCGGTGGCGCCGAGCGCGTCCAGGAGGAGCGGGTCGGAGCGTACGGCGGCCAGCGCGGGCGTCTCCAGCAGTCGCTCGGCGCCGGACGGGTCGGTGAACCCGTGCCGCAGCAGTCGCGTGAAAGTACTGCTCCTGCGCCCCTGCGGCACCGACATCCCGGCCTCCTGTTCGATCACACGCTGGTCATGAGGGTACTGCGGCCGGTGCGGGACCGATGGGTTGTGGGGCCGCGCGGAGTCGTCATGATGGTGGCAAGAGTCGCCACACGTTCAGCAAAGTCGTCCCTGTCGGCAGGAACGCCGTCCGAACAGGCGGGAATGCCGTCCCCCCGGCAGGCGTGCCGCCCCCTTCGGCGGGAGCGCCGGCCCCCTTCGGAAGGACAGCAGGACATGGAGTGGACGCTCGAAGTGGTCGTCGTCCCGGTCTCGGACGTGGACCGCGCCAAGGAGTTCTACGCGGACAAGGCCGGGTTCAAGGTCGACGTGGACCGGCAGGTCGCGCCCGGCATCCGCGTCGTGCAGCTGACGCCGCCGGGCTCGCGCTGCTCGATCTCGCTCACGGAGGGCCTGCCGGGCGCGCCGGGCCGGCCGGGCATGGCGCCGGGCTCCCTCTCCGGCCTCCAGGTGTGCGTCACGGACATCGCGGCGGCGCGCGAGGAATTGGCGGGGCGCGGCGTGGACGTGTCCCCCGTGCGGCACGCGGGCGCGCGGGGCTGGGAGGACGGCCGCGGCGACGAGCCGTGGAACTCGTTCATGTTCTTCACGGACCCGGACGGGAACGGGTGGACGGTGCAGGAGGCGCCGGCGCCGCTGTCGGAGCGCTGAGCCCTTCTTCGCGGGGTCGCGGAGGCGGCCCCCCAGCCGTTCACCCACGCTTCACCCGTCAGGGTGGCCACATGTGACCCAGGGGGCTCTTGGCGTGTGCATGATCTGCCCGCACGCCAAGATCCCCCGCCCCTCCCACGGAGGTCACACGTGTCCGGCAGAACACTCCTCAGCCGCGCCCGCGGCAAGGCGCTCGCCTCGGCCCTCGCCCTCGCGGCGGCCGCCACCGGCAGCTGGCTCGCCCTCACCGGCGTCTCCCCCGCGCAGGCCGCGGCCGCCGTGCCCACCCCGGACCACACGGTCGTCGTGGTCTTCGAGAACCACGCGTACAGCCAGGTCATCGGCGCCTCCAGCGCGCCGTACATCAACAGCCTGCGGACGGGCGGCGCCAACCTCACGGCCTCCTACGCCGAGACCCACCCGAGCCAGCCCAACTACTTCGCGCTGTTCTCCGGCTCCACCCAGGGCGTCACCGACGACAGCTGCTACACACCCGGCTTCTCCTCCGCGCCCAACCTCGCCTCGGAGCTGATCGCCGCCGGAAAGACGTGGGGCAGCTACAACGAGGACCTGCCGAGCCAGGGTTCGACCACCTGCTCCTCCGGCGACTACGCCCGTAAGCACAACCCGTGGTTCGGGTTCAGCAACGTACCGACGTCGTCGGCGAAGACGTTCACCCAGTTCCCGTCGGACTACTCGGCCCTCCCCCAGGTCTCCTTCGTCGTCCCCGACCTCTGCTCCGACATGCACGACTGCTCCGTCTCCACCGGCGACACCTGGCTGAAGAACAAGCTCGGCGCCTACGCGACCTGGGCCAAGACCCACAACAGCCTCCTGGTCGTCACCTTCGACGAGGACAACCGGCTGAGCGGCAACCGCATCCCGACGGTCCTGTACGGCCAGCGGGTCACACCCGGCGTCACGTCCTCGACCACGTACAACCACTACGACCTGCTGCGCACCCTGGAGGACATGCACGGCCTCCCGCACGCGGGCAACGCCGCCACCGCCAAGGACATCACCGGCGTCTGGACCTCGTGACATGTACGTAGCGGACAGCCGCGCCGGCACCCCGCCGGGCCCGGCGCCGACGTCCGCGGAGCCCGCCGCCCGGCCACGCGCCGGGCGGCGGCGCGCCGTGGGCCCCACCGTGCTCGCGCTCGGCACGGTCAGCCTGATCACCGACGTGTCCTCCGAGATGGTCACGGCGGTGCTGCCGCTGTACCTCGTCGCGGGGCTCGGCCTCAGCCCGCTCGGCTTCGGCGTCCTCGACGGCGTCTACAACGGCTTCTCGGCGCTCGTCCGCCTGGTCGGCGGCCGTATCGCGGACAGTGGCGGCGGCCGCCACAAGACGGTCGCCGTCCTCGGCTACGGCCTCTCCGCCCTCTGCAAACCCCTGCTCCTGCTCGCCGGCTCGCTCCCCCTCATCGGCGCCGTCCTCGCCGCCGACCGCACCGGCAAGGGCCTGCGCACCGCCCCGCGCGACGCACTGATCTCCCTGTCCAGCGAACCGGCGGCGCGCGGCCGCGCGTTCGGCGTGCACCGGGCGATGGACACGGCGGGCGCGCTGCTCGGCCCGCTGGTGGCGTTCCTCATCCTCCGGTGGACCGTGGACGGGTACGACGCGGTGTTCACGGTGAGCTTCTGCGTGGCGGCGGTCGGCGTGGCGGTGCTGGTGCTGTTCGTGCCGCCGTCACGGGGCGCGTCGACCCCGCGGCCCGTCCGGCGCCCGCGGCGCGACATCGACTGGTCCCACCTGGCACGCCCCACACTCTGCGCGACCCTCCTCGGCCTGGCCACGGTCAGCGACGCCTTCGTCTACCTGCTCCTCCAACGCCAACTGGGCGTCCCGGAACGCTGGTTCGCGCTTCTCCCCCTCGGCACGGCGGCGGCGTTCCTGCTCCTCGCCGCGCCCCTCGGCCGCCTCTCCGACCGGGTGGGCGCCTGGCCCGTCTTCCTCGGCGGCCACGTGGCGCTCCTGACGGTCTACGGCCTCCTCCTCACCCACGCCCGCAGCCCGGCCCTGCCCTGCGCGGTCCTCCTGCTCCACGGCACGTTCTACGCGGCGACCGACGGCGTCCTGATGGCGGCGGCGTCCGCCGGACTCCCCGAGGACCGCCGCTCGTCGGGCCTCGCGGTGGTGCAGACGGGCCAGGCGCTGGCCCGCTTCGGCTGCTCGCTCGGGTTCGGCGCGGCGTGGACGGCGTGGGGCGACCGTACGGCGCTGACGGTGGCGGCGGTGCTGCTGGCGGGGTGCGGCGCGGTGTCGTACGCGCTGCGACCACCGACGTCCGGGTCCACTGGCAGAAAGGTCACCGCATGACGAACCGCGGCAAGCTCACGATCCTGACCGCGGTGGTGCTCGCGCTCGCGGCGGTGGCGACGGCGGCGATCCTGCACGCGTCGGCGCGCGCGGACCGCGTGCACCGGGCCGGGCCCGGTGGCCCGGCGGTGACGGCCGGCGAGGTGTCACTGACACCCCGCGCCCCACGGCTGGTCTTCCGCAACATGGCGTGGGGCCCGCACCGCGACGAGTTGGCGACGACGCCGGCCAGCGCCCCCGGCGACGGCCGGCGCACGGCGACGGCGACCGGCCTCACGTGCCTGCGCTTCTACGCCGACGCGGGCACGGGCATCTGCCTCCGAGCGGTCCACGGCACCCTCACGGACACCTACCGGGCCACGGTCCTGGACGCCCGCCTGCACGAGAAGGCCCACTACGCGGTGCCCGGCATCCCCTCCCGCGCGCGGGTGTCGCCGAGCGGGCGGTACGCGGCGTGGACGGCGTTCGTCGGCGGCGACAGCTACGCGGGCACGAACTTCTCGACGCGGACGGCGATCGTCGACACGGAGACGGGAGAGCTGACCCCGTCGCTGGAGTCGTACGGAATCGTCAAGGACGGGCACGCCTACCGGTCGTCGGACGTGAACTTCTGGGGCGTGACGTTCGCACGGGACGACCGCCACTTCTACGCCACGCTGGCGACGAAGGGCAGCACCTACCTGGTCCGGGGCGACCTGCGCGCCCGCACGGTCACCACCCTCCACCGCAACGTCGAATGCCCGTCCCTCTCCCCCGACGGCACCCGGATCGCGTACAAGAAACGAGTGGCCGGCGCGCCCGCGGACGCCCCCTGGCGCCTGTACGTACTGGACCTCGCCACGCTGCGGGAGACGGCGCTGGCCGAGCCGCGCAGCGTGGACGATCAGGCGGTGTGGAGCGACACCCGGCACCTGACGTACGCCCTGCCGGGCGACTACGGCGCCGACCTGTACACGGTCCCGGCCGACGGCACGGGCGGCGCGCGACGCCTCCTGACGGCGGCCGTCTCACCCGCCTACCTTTGACCGATGGACATGACCCTGGAAGTGATCCCGCTGCCGGTCTCGGACATCGACCGCGCCAAAGCCTTCTACACGGACAAGGTCGGCTTCCACTGCGACGTGGACCGCGAACTGTCCCCGGACACCCGCATCGTCCAGCTCACCCCGCCCGGCTCCGGCTGCTCCATCGTCCTCGCCGACGGCATCCCCCTGCCCACGGCACCTACCACGGCCTCCAGCTCGTCGTCACCGACATCAAGGCCGCCCACGCCGAACTGACCGCCCGCGGCCTGGAGGTCTCGGACCCGGTCCAGTACGGCCCGGACGACGGCGGCACGTTCGCCTACTTCACGGACCCGGACGGGAACGGGTGGGCGATCCAGGAGTACCGGAAGCGGGCTACCACGCCGTTGCGGGACGCACTGGGCTGACGGGCGGACTTCCGTGCCCGCCCGTGCGCCCGGCCCGGCGGGGCATGAGGAGGAGCCTCAGCGGCTTCCCCTCATGCCCGACCGCACGCCCCGAGCACTCCGACTGGCCATCCAGGAACACGCGCCGCACCTGATGCCCGATGTCGAGGCCCACTGGAAGCGCGCCGTCAGCGACACCTCCGCCAGGACCCCGGCCCCGGCCCTGGCGGCCTTCATGCGCCTGTGGTGGACGCAGTACGCCATCGCGCGTGACCCCGCCCTGGACGCCCGTCTCCGCGATCTCGAAGCCCGCGCCGCCGAGTCCGAGGACCCGGAACGGTCCCTCCGGCTCCTGGAGGAGTACAGCCGCCTCCGGCACGAAGCCGCCGAGAGCGAACCCGGAGAGTGATCGACGAACCGCCCCCCGCACACGCACAGGCGGCGTCCGCCCCAGTTCGGCCACGCAGCGGCCTCGCTGGGGCGGACGCCGCCCTGGAACGCCCTACCGGCGCCCGTAGGACGTCACATAACCCGGCGCCGGCGACCCGACCCCCGTGACGTCGTCGTAGCCGCGGACCGCCTTCAGGGAGGCGTCCTTGCCGAGGCTGCGGACGGAGGTCAGCAGGCCCTCCGTCGCGTCGAAGCCGTTCGCGAAGTCCACGCGTGCCACGGCCAGGTCACCCTTCACCGGGTGGTCGGTGACGTCGTGGTAGACCCGGGACCCGTACCGGTCGTAGATGGACGGGTTCGCGAACCCGATCGCCCGTCCGCCCCGCGTCTGCTGCGCGAGCGCCTGGACGCCCGCGATCACCGGCGCCGCGAGGGACGTGCCGCCGATGCGGTACTCGTCGTACCCGAGGGACCCGTCCGGCAGTGTCTGCGTCTGGCCGACGAGGAACCCGGTGTTGGGGTCGGCGATCGCGGAGATGTCGGGGACGACGCGGTTGAGGCCGCCGTTGGCGCGTGCCAGCGAGTTCGGGACGACGCCCCGCTGGTAGTACGGCTGCGCGACCGTACGGCTCGTGCCGCCACCGGCACCGGAGGTGTACGCGCCGGGGAAGTCGGTCCAGCTCTTGCCGTCGGCGGAGAGGTTGGCCTTGAGGGTGCCCCAGCCGGTCTCCCACTGGTACTTGTCGCCCTTGCCGACGGCGAGCGACGTGCCGCCGACGGCCGTGACCCAGGCGGAGTTCGCGGGCGTGTCGACCTGTTTCACCCCGGTGTTGGCGACCTCGTCGCCGTTGTCGCCGGAGGAGAAGTAGAAGCCGATGCCCTCGATCGCGCCGAGCTGGAACACCTGGTCGTACGCGGCGGCGAGCTGCGGCGTCTGGTTGGCCTCGATGTCGCCCCAGGAGTTGGAGACGATGTCGGCGAGGTGCTTGTCGACGATGGTGGCGAGGGAGTCGAGCAGGTCGTCGTCGTAGCAGGACGCCGCGCCGACGTAGGTGATGTCGGCCTGGGGCGCGACCGCGTGCACGGCTTCGACGTCGAGGGTCTCCTCGCCGTACCAGCCGGCGGCGCCGCACTCCTCGGTCTTGGTGTAGTCGGCGGGGAGGACCTGCTTGAGCTGGCCCTTCGCGTACTTCGCGTCGCCGTGCTTGGCCGCGTACGTCGCCGCGTCCTTGGCGATGGTCGGCGAGGCGTACGCGTCGGTGATCGCGACCCGCACCCCCTTGCCGGTGGCCTTGCCCGCACCGTAGGCGGCGCGCAGCTGCTTGCCGGTGTAGCCCTTGACGGCGTACGGGACCTTCTTGCCGTACGCGGAGGGCAGCTTCTTGGCGACGTTGGAGCCGTAGTACGAGGAGAACGGCCCGGCGTTGCGGAAGACCGCGTCCGGCGGCGGGAGTTCGTCCTGGTGGTCGGCCTTGTGCGGGGCGCTGTCCAGGCCGGTGACGGTGAGCACGGCGCCGTCGAGCGAGCGCGGCACGGACGCGGTGCCCGAGGGCGCGCGGTAGGTGTGCTTGCCCTTGGCGTAGTTGTGCAGCTGGGTGCCGAACGCCTTCTCGGCGGCGGCGACGTCGCCGGACACGGATATGTAGTGCTGGGTGGTGCCGGTCACGGTGAGGCCCGAGGACTTCAGCCACTTCGTGACCTCGGCTATCTGCGCCTTCGAGGCGCCGAACCGTTCCTGCGCCTGCTGCGCGCTCAGGTACCTGCCGTACGAGGCGGAGGACGGGTCGGAGACGGCCTTGGCGTAGGCGGCCAGACCGGCGGAGTCCCGCCCGGCGAGGTAGACGCGGGCGGTGACCTTGTTGCCGTCGGCCGTCGCCCCCTTGTCGGCCGTGCCGGTGGCCCACAGCGGCTTGGTGCCGGCGAGGGAGGCCCGGCCGGTGTCGGCCTGCGCGGCCGGGGCGGCGAGGGCGATCGCGCCGGCGAGGAGCGGCAGTGTCGCTGCCAGGCTCAGGCCGGCGCGGGTGCGGCGCGAACCGCGGATGGATCTCATGGAACGACCCCCTGGTCTCATGGAACCCCTGGGTGAGGTGCACGTGTCCTGCGGAGCGTGTAACGCACACGCAGAGGGCTTCACTCTCGTCAGGAACACTTCACGCTGGGGGAATGCGGGGACCAAGAAGGGGTCAAGTCGCGCCAAGTCCGATCGGAAACAGCCGATTTGACCGGGGTACCGGTGCTCAGGGAGTCCTGTCCGGGGTGGCACCTCTGGCCTTCAGCATGTCCGTCATCAGGTCGATCTCGGACTCCTGAGACGCCACCATGCCGCGCGCGAGCCGCCGTTCGGCCCCGACCACGCACCGCTTCACACAGCCCTCGGCCATGTGCACACCGCCCTTGTGGTGGGCGATCATCAGCCGGAGGTACAGGATCTCGGCCTTGCGCCCGCTGGCCTTGTTCAACTCGGCGAGCTGCGCGTTGGTCGCCATGCCGGGCATCAGCGCACCGTCCTCACCGGCCGGCGCGTCCCCCATCCCCATCCACGCCATGGGCGCCTTCTCCGACACCTTCGGCAGCTCCCACAGGTCGAGCCAGCCGAGCATCATGCCGCGCTGGTTGGCCTGGGTCTGCGCGATGTCGTAGGCGAGACGGCGCACCTCCACGTCCTTGGTGCGGTCGCGCACGATGTACGACATCTCGACGGCCTGCTGATGGTGCACGGCCATGTCCCGAGCGAACCCGGCGTCCGCGGACTCGGCCGCCGGCACCTTCAGATCGGCCGGGCCGTCGTCCCCGTCGGCGGCCGCGTACGTGACCGCGCCCGTGACCACGGCGACCGCCGCGGCCACGGACACCAGCCACCCTGTCGTCCTGCGCATCACTTCGACAGACCACCCGTGCAGGAGGCGCCCGGCTCCGGGGTCTGCTTGCCCTGCACGAACGTCGAGAAGAACGACGCGACCGCCGGGTCCGTCGCGCTCTTGACCGTCCGCTGGTGCCCCCAGGCGCTGAGCATGATCGGGTCCTTCTGGTCCTCGACGGGGCTCATGAGCGAGTAGGGCGTGCTCTTGACCTTGGAGGCGAGCGCCTCGACGTCCTTCCCGGCCGCCTTGTCGGTGTACGTCACCCAGACGGACCCGTGCTCCAGGGCATGTACGGCGTTCTCGTTCGGGATGGCCTTGTCGTAGACGTCGCCGTTGCAGTTCATCCACACCGGGTTGTGGTCGCCGCCGACCGGCGGGTTCATCGGGTAGGCGACCTTCTTGGTGACGTGGTTGCGGGTCAGCTTCGCGCTCCACGTGCCGACGCCGTCCTTGTCGTAGGAGAAGTGGCCGGAGGCACCGGACGCCTTCCCCTCGCTCTTGTCGTCGTCACCACTCTTGGTCACGGCCCACGCGGTGACTCCTATCAGGGCGGCCACGACGACCGTGCTCAGCGAGATCACGGCGATCCGGCCACGCCGGGCGCGGGCGCGCTCGGCACGGCGCATCTCCTCTATACGGTCCCGGCGGTCCCTGGCGGGAGCGGCGGAGGTCTTCTTGGCGGAACCCATGGCATGTCCTTCAGGGAAAAGGATGAGACGGGCGGGCCCGCTGATCGTAGTGCGCAAAACGGGTTCCGCGGGAGGTGCCTGTCGTCCGTGCCGCGCACGGCAGGCACTATGGCCCTGGGGGGTGCAGCAGGCACTATGAACACGACACCGGCCGATCAAGGACGATCAAGGTCGGCAACGCGCACGAAACGGGCGTGTGGTGGGATGTGAACGGGCCCTTCGACGTCCCCGGAGCAGCGGCCTGACCAGCAAGGATGGGTGGAAGCGGAAGATGGACAAGCAGCAGGAATTCGTGCTCCGGACCCTGGAGGAGCGCGACATCCGGTTCGTACGCCTGTGGTTCACGGATGTGCTGGGCTTCCTCAAGTCGGTCGCCGTGGCCCCCGCCGAGTTGGAACAGGCGTTTGACGAGGGAATCGGCTTCGACGGCTCTGCCATCGAGGGGTTCGCCCGGGTCTACGAGTCCGACATGATCGCCAAGCCGGACCCGGGAACCTTCCAGGTCCTGCCCTGGCGCGCGGAGGCCCCGGGCACCGCCCGGATGTTCTGCGACATCCTGATGCCCGACGGCTCGCCGTCCTTCGCCGACCCGCGCTACGTCCTCAAGCGTGCCCTCGCCAAGACGTCCGACCTCGGCTTCACCTTCTACACGCACCCCGAGATCGAGTTCTTCCTCCTGAAGAACAAGCCGCTCGACGGCTCACGCCCGACCCCGGCCGACAACTCGGGCTACTTCGACCACACCCCGCAGAACGTGGGCATGGACTTCCGCCGCCAGGCGATCACCATGCTGGAGTCGATGGGCATCTCGGTGGAGTTCAGCCACCACGAGGGGGCGCCGGGCCAGCAGGAGATCGACCTGCGCTACGCGGACGCGCTCTCCACGGCGGACAACATCATGACGTTCCGCCTGGTCATGAAGCAGGTGGCCCTTGAACAGGGCGTGCAGGCCACCTTCATGCCGAAGCCGTTCTCCGAATACCCGGGCTCGGGCATGCACACCCACCTCTCGCTCTTCGAGGGCGACCGGAACGCGTTCTACGAGTCCGGCGCCGAGTACCAGCTCTCCAAGGTCGGCCGCTCCTTCATCGCGGGCCTGCTGAAGCACGCCGCCGAGATCTCCGCGGTCACCAACCAGTGGGTCAACTCCTACAAGCGCATCTGGGGCGGCTCGGAGCGCACCGCGGGCGCCGGCGGCGAGGCCCCCTCCTACATCTGCTGGGGCCACAACAACCGCTCGGCCCTCATCCGCGTCCCCATGTACAAGCCCGGCAAGACGGGCTCGGCCCGCGTCGAGGTCCGCTCCATCGACTCCGGCGCCAACCCGTACCTGACCTACGCGGTCCTCCTCGCCGCCGGCCTCAAGGGCATCGAGGAGGGCTACGAGCTCCCGCCCGGCGCCGACGACGACGTCTGGGCCCTCTCCGACGCCGAACGCCGCGCCATGGGCATCGAACCCCTCCCCCAGAACCTCGGCGAGGCCATCGCCCTGATGGAACGCTCCGAGCTGGTCGCGGAGACGCTGGGGGAGCACGTGTACGACTTCTTCCTGCGCAACAAGAAGCAGGAGTGGGAGGAGTACCGCTCCGAGGTGACGGCGTTCGAGCTGCGGAAGAACCTGCCTGTGCTGTAAGGCTCCCGGCGCGTTTCCGGCGCCTTGGCGTCTGCGGAGCGCGCCTCCACGGGCGGCCACCGGTCACGTCGTGGTTGCTCGCGCCGTTCCCCGCGCCCCCGAGATGCGCACTTCGTGCGCCATCTCAGGGGCGCGTCGCGCGCTCGGCGACGAGACAGGCGGACCGGGCCACGCGGACGCTGACGCGAGGCCCGGTCAGGCCAGGCGGGCCATGTCGGCCCGGGTTGTTTCGCCGCGCAGGGCATCGCCCCGCACCACCCGTTCCACCTCCTCCACCGCATACAGCCCGAGGCACCGCACCTCGCTCCCCTGCGCCCCGGCGATGTGTGGCGTCACCTGGACGTTGGGGAGGGTCAGCAACGCGTGCCCGGAGGGCAGAGGCTCGGGGTGCGTGACGTCCAGGTAGGCCGACAGGCGACCCGCCCCGCACTCGGCGGCCAGCGCCTCCGTGTCGAGGAGAGACCCCCGCGCCGTGTTGATCACCGTTCCGCCGTCGGGGATCAGCGCCAGCATCTCCGCGCTCAGCATCCCCCTGGTGGACGGCAGTTGAGGCGCGTGCAGCGTCACAATCGAGCTGCGGCGGCACAGTTCCGCCAGGTCGACCCGCTCCGCCCCGAGCCGCGCCGCCTCGGCCTCGTCCACGTACGGGTCGCACAACAGCACCTGGTATCCCGCGGAGTCGGCCCGCAGCGCCTCGATCACCCCGCGGCCGATGCGTGACGCCCCGACGACTCCGACGACCCGCGCGTCCGCCCCTTGCCGCGCGGCGAAGTCCGGCCACGCCGTCGCGTACCGCGCGGCCGCGCCCAGCGTCCCCTTCGCGGCGAACGCGACGGCCGCGAGGGTGAAGGCGACGACGGGCCGCGCGTTCGCGTCGGCCGCCGAGGAGACGAGGAGCCCGCGCTCCCACACGGCGTCGGTGACGACGGGGCGTACCGATCCGGCGGCGTGGATCACGGCCCGCAGGCGCGGGGCCGACGCGAGGACCCCTTCGGTGAGCGGCGGGCAGTCCCAGCCGGTGATGAGGATCTCCGTGCCGGCCAGGGTCCGCGCGGCGTCCGGCCCGTCCAGAGGGCCGGTCAGCGGGGCCGGCGCGAGGCGTGTGCTGCGGCCGAGCCGTTCCCGCAGGTCGGGCGGGAAGACCGCGTCCACCACCTGGGCCCCCATGGCCAGTGCCGCGGTCGGTCGGTGTGCCGTCACTCGGTCCCACCCATCGTTGTAACCGGTTACTACCTTGTGCCAGGAGGCTAGGCAGCTGCGGTGACCGGGGTCAAGGGCGATCCAGGCCAAGGGGGTTGACCGTTCGTAGTAACCGTTTTAGATTCCGCTCACCTTGTTCCAACGACGGAGGGGTTCCCGTGCCCACTGTGGCGAAGGAAAGGCCCGATGCCGGGGCGGTGATGCCTCCGGACGAGCCGCAAAACGGGTCAACTGACTACATAGGTCAGCGTGATTCGGTGTGGAAACGCTTTCGGCGCAGCCGTACGCTTCTGCTGCTCATGGTGCCGGGCGTCGTCTACTTCCTGGTCTTCCACTACGGCGCCTTCGTCGGCAACGTCGTGGCGTTCAAGGAGTACGACCCGTTCGCCGGACTGTGGGGCAGCCCCTGGGCCGGGGCCGGCAACTTCAGCCGGATGTTCGGCGACCCGGACTTCTGGCACGCGACGTGGAACACCCTCTACATCGCCGTGCTGCAGCTGGTCTTCTACTTCCCCGTGCCGCTCGCGATCGCGCTGCTGCTGCACAGCCTCACCTCCGACCTGCTGCGCCGGTTCGTGCAGTCGGTCGTCTATCTGCCGCACTTCCTGTCGTGGGTGATCGTCGTCGCCCTGTTCCAGCAAGTCCTCTCGGACACCGGTCTGTTGAACTCGTTCCTCGACGGCAGTGGCCTGCACACCGTCGACATCATCGGCAACCCGGACGCCTACCGTCCGCTGGTGGTCGCCGAGGTGATCTGGAAGGACGCCGGCTGGGGCACGATCATCTTCCTGGCCGCCCTGATGCAGGTCGACGAACAGCAGTACGAGGCCGCCGCGATCGACGGGGCCGGGCCCTGGCGCCGGTTCTGGCACGTCACGCTGCCGTCGATCCGGCCCATCGTCGTCCTGCTGCTGATCATGCGGCTCGGCGACATCCTCTCCGTCGGTTTCGAACAGATGCTGCTCCAACGGCAGTCGGTGGGTCCCGAGGTCGGGGAGGTCCTGGACACCTTCGTCTTCTGGCAGGGCATCGTCGGCGGCGACATCGGCTACGCCACCGCCGCCGGACTCTTCAAGGGCCTGGTCGGCGCGGCCCTCGTCTTCGTCGCCAACCGCATCGCGCACAAGCTCGGCGAGCAGGGGGTCTACAAGTGAGCCGTACAGCGACAGCCCCCGCCCGGCCCTCCTGGATGGAGAAGCCGAAACCCGTCACCCGCGCCGCCAAGGGCCTCGCCGTCCTCGTCCTGCTCGCGCTCGTCCTCGTACCGTTCCTCGTCATCGTCTCCACCTCCCTCGCCTCCAACGAGGAAGTGGTCGCGGGCGGCGGCTGGGTGCTGTGGCCGACCGAGCCGACGCTGCGCGCCTACGAGACGATCCTCAGCGGCGGCATCGTGACGAAGGCGCTCGGGGTGAGCGTCGCGATCACCGTCGTCGGCACGCTGCTCTCGCTCGCCTGCACCGCGTTCCTCGCCTACGCGCTCAGCCGCCCCGGTGTCTTCGGCGGCAAGCCTGTACTGCTGCTCGTGCTGTTCACGTTCCTCTTCCCGCCCGGCATGATCCCCGCGTTCCTGCTGGTCAAGGGGCTCGGGATGCAGAACATGTACGCGGCCGTCGTCGCCCCCGTCCTCATCAACGTCTTCAATCTGGTCGTGCTGCGCGGCTTCTTCCAGGGCATCCCGGAGGAGCTGTACGAGGCCGCGCGGCTCGACGGGGCCGGGGACTGGACCACGTTCTGGCGGATCGCGCTGCCGCTGTCGAAGGCCGCGCTCGCCGTGGTCGGCCTGTTCTACGCCGTCAGCTATTGGAACTCCTGGTTCACCGCCTCCATCTACCTGGAGTCCGACCACTGGCCGCTGTCGCAGGTCCTGCGGACGTACGTCATCGGCGGCGCGCAGATCGCCGACACGGGGCTGAGCGAGGCCGGGATGGTGTCGGCGCCGCAGACGACGCAGATGGCCGTCCTCGTCATCGCCGTCGTGCCGATCCTGCTCGTCTATCCCTTCCTGCAGAAGTACTTCACCAAGGGCGTGCTCACCGGCGCCATCAAGAGCTGAGCCCCGCTCCTCCCCCGAGCCCCGCTCCTCCCCCGAGGCCCGCGCCTCCCCCGCTGACTTCCCTTTCACCGAGAGGCTTTCCCATGTCCGCGCACCTGTCGCGCCGCACCCTGCTGCGCTCCGTCGCCGTCGGTGGCGCCGCGCTCGCCGTACCGTCCCTGCTCACCGGCTGCTCGACGCAGAGCAGCGGCGGCGGCTCCGTCCACAACAAGGGCACGAAGGCCGCGCCCTGGCCGACGTACGCCGCCGCGCAGGGCCCGGCGCCCGACCTCGCGCCGACCGCCGACGGGGTGCAGGCGGGCTTCCTGAAGTACCCGGAGAAGCTCGTCCGGGCGGTCGCCGAGAAGCCCGGCACCGGCAAGGAGAAGGTGCGGATCATCTCGATCACGTACGGCACCCCGCCCAAGCCCGCGGCGCAGAACAAGTACTGGGCCGCGCTGAACGAGGCGCTGGGCGTCGAGGTCGAGTTCACCGTCGTGCCGGACGCCGACTTCCGCACCAAGATGGCCACGCTCATGGCGGGGGACGACCTGCCCGACATCATCGCGATCGGCGGCGGCTACACCCTGCCGCGCGAGGCCCAGTTCGTGAAGGAGCGCTGCGCCGACCTGACGGAGTTCCTGTCGGGCGACGCGGCGAAGGACTATCCGCACCTTGCGGCCATTCCGACGTACGCGTGGGAGGGCATGGGGCGGATCGCCGGGAAGATCTACGGGGTTCCGGTGGAGCGCCCCAAGCCGCAGGACACGTTCTTCCTCAACCAGGAGGCGTATCGGAAGGCGGGCTTCGAGCAGGGGATGTCCGCGGCCGACTTCGCCACCGTCGCGAAGGCCGCGACCGGGCACCGCACGTGGGGGCTCGGCGCCTCCATGACCAGCTACTTCGGCTACAAGACGCACGCGATATGGCACGGCGCGCCCAATGAGTGGCGGATCAAGGGCGGCAAGGCCGAGTATTTCGCCGGCACCGACCAGTTCAAGGCGGCCCTGGAGTACATGGCGAAGCTGCGGGCGGCCGGTGCGTACTACCCGGAGGCCACCTCGGTCTCGCAGGTCGACCTGAAGACGCAGTTCTACAACGGCACCGCCCTGTCGATGACCGACGGCTTCGGCGCCACGATCTCCAACGCGCAGGGCATCAAGGACGCGTACACCCTGGACCTCGCGCAGCCCTACACGGTGGCCGGGTCACCGCAGTTCCAGCAGAGCCGCGGCATCTTCGGCTACACGGCGCTGAAGAAGGGCTCCAAGGACCGCGTGAAGCTGCTCCTGCGGGTGCTCGACTGGCTGGCGTCGCCGTTCGGCTCGACGGAGTACGAGCTGCTGCACTACGGCATCGAGGGCACGCACTTCGAGCGCGACAAGGACAACAATCCGATCGCGACCGAGCGGGGCCTCGTCGAGTCCAAGGACAACCTGCCGCTGGTCAAGGTCGCGGACGCGCCGCAGCCGCTGTACTACCCGGGCTACGCGGACCTCACGAAGCGGGTGCACGCCTGGCAGCGGAAGGTGGTGCCGATGATGGTCGCCAACGACCGGTGGGGGCTTCAGTCCGACACCTTCAACCGGCAGGGCGCCACGCTCGACCAGATCATCAACGACGGGGTCACGGCGGTCGTCACCGGCCGCAAGAAGCTCTCCGACTGGGACGGCGTCTACAAGAAGTGGCTCGCCCAGGGCGGGAAGAAGGCCCTTGAGGAGTTCGGCGCCGAGTACGAGGCCGCCCACTGACCCGGCGGAGCGTCGGCGACGAAGCACGCGATGATGGTGCGGGGCCCCCGGGTGGCGGGCCCCGCAGCGGCGACATTCCAGGGAGTCAGGGTGGGCCAGCGCAGCGGGACGGGGACGCCCCAGGGCGAGGGCGGCGGACGGGCGACGATCCGCGACGTGGCCGCGCGTGCGGGGGTGTCGGTGGCGACCGTGTCCCGCGTCCTCGCGGGCAACTACCCGACGTCGGCGGCCTCGCGCGCGAAGGTGCTCCGCGCGGCCAAGGAGCTCGACTACGTGGCCAACGCGCACGCGCGCGCGTTGGCGGGCGCGGGCCGCAAGACCATCGCCGTCCTCATGCTGGACGTGGTGAGTTCCTTCTACGCGGCGGTCGCGCAGGGTGTCGAGAAGGAGGCCGCGCAGCACGACCGGCTGACCCTCGTGGCGTCGACCGGCGCGGACCCGGCCCGGGAGCTGGCGCTCGTGCAGATGATGCGCGAGCAGGCGGCGGAGGCGGTCGTCCTGGTCGGCGGGGTCGTGGAGGACGCGGCGTACCGGGAGCGGATGGCGCAGTACGCGCAGTCCCTGGCGGCGGCCGGGTCACGCCTTGTGCTGTGCGGGCGTCCGGCGCCCGCCCCGGACGTCCCCGCGGTCGTCGTGGAGTACGACAACGAGGCGGGCGCCTACGCCATCACCAGCCACCTCCTGGGCGCGGGCCACCGCAGGATCGCCCTGATCGGCTACCAGCCGGGCAACACGACGGGCGAGGACCGCGTACGCGGCTATCTGCGCGCCCTGGAGAGCCATGGCGTCCCGGAGTCGGATGCGCTCCTGCACGGCATCGGCTTCGGCCAGATCAACGGGGACGAGGCGATGCGCGACCTCCTCGACAAGTGCGACGGGCGGCCGGACTTCACGGCCGTCTTCGCGGGCGACGACCGGGTGGCCGCCGCCGCCGTCAAGGCGCTCGCCGAGTACGGGCTGCGGGTGCCGGAGGACATCTCGGTGGTCGGCTACAACGACGACCCGGTGGCCGCCGACATCACCCCGGGCCTGACGACCGTCCACATCCCGGGCGAGGAGCTGGGCCGCACGGCGGTCCGGCTCGCCCTCGCCAAGGCGGGCAGGACCGGCCAGCGGCGCCGGCTCCTCGGCACCCACATCGTGATCCGGGACAGCGTGCGCCGCCTCACGCCGTAGCGTCAGCGGGCCGAGGTCGGCTCCCGCTCCGCCGGGACGTGGCTCGCCACCAGGCGGCCCGTGCCGGACGGCAGCGCGGCGCGGCGGCGGTCGACCCCGTAGGCGAGCGCCGCGACGCCCAGGCCGAGGACGGCCAGGACCGCGCCGGTGAGCGCCGGGGAGGTGAGGCCCATCCCCGCCGCGAGGGCGAGGCCGCCGAGCCAGGCGCCGCCCGCGTTGGCCAGGTTGAACGCGGCCTGGTTGGCGGAGGAGGCGAGGGAGGGCGCGGCGGACGCCTTCTCCATCACCATCAGCTGGAGCGGCGAGCCGGTGGTGAACGCCGCCATGCCGAGCAGCAGCACGGCGAGGGCCGCGCTCCACTCCGTCCGCATGAGGAGCGGGAACAGGGCGAGGACGACGACCAGGGACGTGAGGCCGCCGAAGAGGGTGGCGCGCAGGGAGTGGTCGGCGAGGCGGCCGCCGGCCAGGTTGCCGACGGTGGCGCCGACGCCGAACAGGGCGAGCAGCAGGGTGACGCTGCCTTCGGCGAACCCGGCGGTGTCGGTGAGCATCGGCGTGATGTAGCTGTAGGCGGAGAAGAGCGCGCCGAACCCGGCGACGGTGGTGCCGAGGGCGAGCCAGACCGGGAGCGAGCGCAGTGCCCGCAGTTCGCCGCGGACGCCGACGGCGGAGCCGTGTCCGTGGTCGGCGGGGACGAGCGCCGCGAGGGCGGCGATCGCGGCGAGCCCGATGGCGCTGACGGCGAGGAAGGTGGCGCGCCAGCCGAGCTGCTGCCCCATGGCGGTGGCGACGGGGACGCCGATGATGTTGGCGACGGTCAGGCCGAGGAACATCAGCGACACGGAGCGGGCCTTGCGCTCGGGCGCGACGAGCGAGGTGGCGACGACGGCGCCGACGCCGAAGAAGGCGCCGTGCGGCAGCCCGCTCACGAAGCGGGCGAGCAGCAGCCAGTGCTGGTCGGGGGCGACGGCGGAGACCGCGTTGCCGATCACGAAGAGCGCCATGAGCCCGATGAGGACGCGGCGGCGCGGCATCCGGGCGGTGACGGCGGCGAGGAGCGGGGCGCCGATGACGACGCCGAGCGCGTAGGCGGAGACGAGGTGTCCGGCGGCCGGGATCGAGATGTCCAGGTCGTCCGCGACGTTGGGCAGCAGGCCCATCATCACGAACTCGGTCGTGCCGATGCCGAAGGCGCCCACGGCGAGCGCGAGCAGGGCGAGGGGCATGGAAGATCGTCCAAAGAAAGTGGGGACACGGGGCAGGGGAGGCGGAGCCGAACTCAAAAGTTTACGTACGGAACAAAGTCTGCCGCACGCAGTATTCCGCCAGGTAAAAGCCCCGTGACAGTCAGCGCCCTACTGGGGTAACTCGCGTCACAAGGTGACGCTCGCCGCGATCGGCAGATGGTCGCTGCCGGTCTCGGGCAGCGTCCACGACGACACCGGCTCCACGCCCTTGACCATGATCTGGTCGATACGGGCCATCGGGAACGCGGCCGGCCAGCTGAACCCGAAGCCGCTGCCCGCCGCGCCCTGGGTGGAGCGCATCTGGGAGGTGATGGCGGTCAGGGCGCGGTCGTTCATGGTGCCGTTGAGGTCGCCGAGCAGGACGACCTTGCCGAGCGGCTCGTCGGAGATCGCCTCGCCCAGCGCGTTCGCGCTCGTGTCGCGCTGGCTGGCGGTGAACCCGGAGTTCAGCTTGACCCGTACCGACGGCATGTGGGCCACGTAGACGGCGACCTGGCCCTTCGGCGTCGTCACGGTGGAGCGCATGGCGCGGGTCCAGCCCAGCTTGATGTCGACGGGCCGGGTCGCGGAGAGCGGGTACTTGCTCCACAGGCCGACCGTGCCCTGCACCGAGTGGTAGGGGTAGGCGGAGCGGAGCGCCTTCTCGTACGTCGGCACGGCCCTGGCCGTCAGCTCCTCCAGGGCGACGACCTGGGCGCCGGAGGCGGCGACGTCCTCGGCGGTGCCGGTCGGGTCGGGGTTGTCCGCGTTCACGTTGTGCGTGGCGACGGTCAGGTCGCCGCCGCCGCTCTGCTTGTCGGTGAGCAGGCCGCCGAAACTGTTGAACCAGACGATCGTCGGGACGAGCAGCGCGACGAGCGCGGTCGCCGA
The DNA here is from genome assembly GCF_043523415.1 of Streptomyces sp. SGAir0957. Classification (NCBI taxonomy): domain Bacteria; kingdom Bacillati; phylum Actinomycetota; class Actinomycetes; order Kitasatosporales; family Streptomycetaceae; genus Streptomyces; species Streptomyces sp. SGAir0957. Next base: position 5,940,878 of record NZ_CP027293.1, on the reverse strand, counting down.
CCTGCGCACGAGCCCCAGGACCAGCAGCACGGGGACGAGCAGGCCGAGCCACGGCAGGAACGTCTCGATCAGCGAGCCGAGGTTGCCGACGCTGTTGGGGATCTGCGCGTGCAGCAGCATGACGAGTGCCAGGAGCACCGCGAGGACCGCGAGGACGATGCCGCGCCGCCACAGACCGCGGTCGCTCCGCAGCCGGCGGCCCATACGGCGCAGGCGGTCACCCGGTCCGGTCCGCCCGGTCTCCTGGCCGTCCACCGTGTCGGTGTCGTACGCCTGCGCCATACCCTCGTCGCCTCACTGCCGTGCCCGCCGTCCCTGCCCGAAAAACCCTAGGGGATATCCGGCGGCTATCTGTCCCGTCACACCCCGAAGAGGCGGGGTCTGTGACGTCCGTACGGCCACGATGACGTCCGGGGCGGCGTCCGGAGTTCCGAACACGGCAGCCAAATAAGCCGCTTGTGACGAAACGCGCACATTTCAGCGGGGGTTCCCGGCGGGGTCGCCGGTCCGCAGTCCGGCGAGGGCGAGGTCGACGATCCGCTCCGCGAGGTCGTCGGCGAGAGGCATGTCACTCCGCATGATGGAGCGCACCAGCATGGGTCCGGCGAGCAGGTCGTTGGCCAGCTCGACATCGGTGCCCGCGGGCAGTTCGCCGTCGGCGACACCGCGCCGCAGCACGTCGTGCATGCGCCGGCGGCGCGGTTCGATGACGATCTCGTGGTAGGCGTCCCAGAGCCGCGGCAGGGTTTTCATCTGCGCGAACACGTTGTGCAGCAGCACCGACCTGCGCATGCTGAGGCCGCGTCGGCGCAGGTGCTCCAGGAGGCAGACGAGGTCGTCGCGCATGGAGGTGCCGGGCAGTTCGGGGTCGGGGACCTCGATGGAGCGCAGGACGTCGACGAAGAGCTCCTCCTTGCCGCTCCAGCGCCGGTAGATGGTGGCCTTGCCGACGCCCGCGGTGCGGGCGATCCGCTCGATGGACAGCTCGGCGAGCGGGACCCCGTCCTCCAGGAGCAGGACGACGCCCTCGACGATGGCCTGCTCCACGGCCTCGCTGCGCGGACGGCCCCGGGCGGGCGCCCCGGGCTCCGGTGGCGGTGTCGGCGTGCCGGGGCCCTTGTGCCGTCGCGCCTGCCGCCCGGCCCGTTCCGTGTTCACGCCTCCGCCTTTCCGCCACGGCCCCGGAAGCCGGCACTCCGCCGGCTTCCGGGGTGATTGTCTCAGCGCTCCCCCGCACCGCTCGCGCGCGGGTGCGCGGGCTTGTCAGTGGCCCGCGCCGACCTTCTCCGCCTCCCCCGGCTGCCCGGCGGGCGCGGCCGGAGCCCTGCCGGGCAGGAACAGGGCCGTGACGACGGCGCTGACCAGGGCGATGCCCGCACCCCACAGGGCGGTCACGTGCATGGCGTGCAGGAACGAGTCGTTGGCCGCGCCGACCAGGCTCTCGGCGCGCGGCCCGATCTTCTCGGCGACGCCGAGCGTGGCCTCGATGGAGCCGCCCGCGGTGGAGCGCAGGTCGGGCGGGAGCAGGCCGAGCTTGTCCTCGATGCCGCCCCGGTAGGCGGTGGAGAGCACGGAGCCGAGCACGGCGATCCCGAGCGCGCCGCCGACCTGCCGGAAGGTGTTGCTGAGCGCGGAGGCGGAACCGGCCTTCTCGCGCGGCAGCGCCTGCATGATCACGACGCTGGTCGGCGTCATGACGTGCGCCATGCCCGTGCCCATCAGGAAGAACATGACCTCCAGGACCCAGATCGGGGTGTCCGCGTCGAGGATCGTGAAGGCGGCCAGCATGCCCGCGAGCAGGACGAGCCCGCCCGTGGTCGTGGCCCGTACGCCGATCCTGTCGACGACGAGCCGGGCGCGCGGCGCGAAGATCAGCTGGGCGACGGCGAGCGGCAGCATCAGGGCGCCGGTCTGCAGCGGCGAGTACCCGCGCACGCTCTGCGTGTAGAAGACGGAGAAGAACGTGACGCCCATCAGCGCGAAGAAGACCAGGGCGATGGCGGCGATCGCGGCCGAGAACACCTTGTTCTTGAAGTAGTTGATGTCGATCGAGGGGTGGTCGCTGCGCTTCTCGTAGACCACGAAGGAGGCGAGCACGACGAGCCCGGCGATGATGGTGGCGAGGACCTGGACGCCGGTGAAGTCGCCCTCGTCGCCGCCCTTGATGATCCCGTAGACGAGCAGGACGAGGCCCACGATGGACAGGACCACGCCGACGAGGTCGATCCGGCCCGGCTTCGGGTCCTTGGAGTCGGGCACGAGCGCGATCATCAGGATGACGGCGAGGATCACGATCGGCACGTTCACCAGGAAGACCGAGCCCCACCAGAAGTGGTCGAGGAGCAGGCCGCCGGTGATCGGGCCGATGGCGATGGCGAGGCCGACGCCGCCCGCCCAGATGCCGATGGCCTTGGGCTGCTCCTCGCGCTCGAAGACGTTCATGAGCACGGCGAGCGTGGCCGGCATGACGAAGGCGGCGCCGAGCCCCATCAGCGCGCGGAACGCGATGAGCTGGACCGGCGAGCCGGACTCGGCGGCGAGCGCGGAGCCGATGCCGAAGACGACGAGCCCGCCGATCAGCACCTTCTTGCGGCCGAGGCGGTCGCCGAGGAGGCCCGCGGTGAACAGCAGGCCCGCGAAGACGAGGGTGTAGGAGTTGATGGCCCACTCGAGCTCGCTCTGGGTGGCACCGAGGCCGGTGGGCGCGGGCGTCGAGATCGTCTTGATCGCGACGTTGAGGATCGAGTTGTCCAGGACGACGATCAGCAGGCTCAGCATGAGCACGCCGAGGATCGCCCATCGGCGGCGATGCACGGCCTCCGGTACACGGGAAGCCGCGGGGACGGCAGGACTGGTCATGTGTACGACCCTAGCCCCGTTTCGATACGGGACCGTCTCGTATTGAAATCAGAGGCAAAGCCTTACCCAGGCTTTACAAGCGCATTGCTCATGAGGGGGCCTGGCCTTTTGTCGGCACCCGGTGCCACCATGGGAAGCGATCCGGGGACGCCGTCAGGGCGCCTCGAGACGACATGAAGGAGCCGTTGCGATGACGCAACTTCAGGCTGCCCAGACACCGGCCACCGACAGCAGCGACCCCAAGGCGCTGTACGGAGGCAAGGGCACCCGGCGCATCACGGTGCGCGACATCACCCTCGCCAAGGAGCGCGGCGAGAAGTGGCCGATGCTCACCGCGTACGACGCCATGACGGCGTCGGTCTTCGACGAGGCCGGCATCCCCGTCATGCTGGTCGGCGACTCGGCGGGCAACTGCCACCTCGGCTACGACACCACCGTCCCCGTCACCCTCGACCAGCTCACCATGCTCTCGGCCGCCGTCGTGCGCGGCACGAGCCGCGCGCTGATCGTCGGCGACCTGCCCTTCGGCTCCTACCAGGAGGGCCCGGTCCAGGCGCTGCGTTCGGCGATGCGCCTGGTCAAGGAGGCGGGCGTCGGCGCGGTCAAGCTGGAGGGCGGCGAGCGCTCGCACGAACAGATCAAGCTGCTCGTCGAGGCGGGCATCCCGGTCATGGCCCACATCGGCCTGACCCCGCAGTCCGTCAACACCATGGGCTACCGGGTGCAGGGGCGCGGCGAGGAGGCGGCGCAGCAGCTGCTGCGCGACGCGAAGGCGGTGCAGGACGCGGGCGCGTTCGCCGTCGTCCTCGAACTGGTCCCGGCGGAGCTGGCCGCGGAGGTCACGCGGGTCCTGCACATCCCGACGGTCGGCATCGGCGCGGGCCCCGAGACGGACGCCCAGGTCCTCGTGTGGACGGACGCGCTCGGCCTCACCGGCGGCAAGATGCCGCGCTTCGTCAAGCAGTACGCGAATCTGCGTTCGGTGATGTCCGACGCGGCGAAGGCGTTTGCGGAGGACGTGGTCGGCGGAACGTTCCCTCTGGAGGAGCACTCCGTCCACTGACCCCCGCTCCTGCGTTTCCCCCTTGAGCCATAGCGGCACCAACGCGGCCCGTCGATCTTCCCCCGTCGACGGGCTGCGGCCGTTCCGGCATCCGCCCTGGCATCTGTCCCAACATCCGTCCCAACATCCGTCCCGACATCCGTCCCGACATCCGTCCCGACATCCGTTCTGTCGGCGATATATCGGCGATCGTTCTTGTCTGTCGGTCGGCTGTCGGTGACTTGTCGGTGGCGGCTGGCACCTTGTTGCCCATGACGCGAATCGACAAGAACCCCGGCGACAGCGCCGGCGGCCGCCCGGTGGCCGTGTCCGTGCGGGGACTGGTCAAGCACTACGGCGCGACCAAGGCCCTCGACGGCGTGGACCTCGACGTCCACGAAGGCACCGTGATGGGTGTCCTCGGCCCCAACGGCGCCGGGAAGACCACCCTCGTCCGCTGCCTGTCCACCCTCATCGTCCCCGACTCCGGCACCGCGGTCGTCGCGGGCTACGACGCGGTGAAGCAGCCCCGCCAGCTGCGCCGCGTGATAGGCCTCACCGGCCAGTACGCCTCGGTCGACGAGAAGCTCTCCGGCCGCGAGAACCTGTACATGATCGGGCGCCTGCTCGACCTGTCCCGCAAGGAAGCCAGGGCCCGCGCCGACTCGCTCCTGGAGCGGTTCTCCCTGACCGACGCCGCGACCCGCCCCGCCAAGACCTACTCCGGCGGTATGCGCCGCCGCCTCGACCTCGCGGCCTCGATGATCGGCCGCCCGCACGTCCTCTACCTGGACGAGCCGACGACCGGGCTCGACCCCCGCACCCGTAACGAGGTGTGGGACGAGGTCCAGTCGATGGTGCGGGACGGCGTCACCGTCCTGCTCACCACCCAGTACATGGAGGAGGCCGAACAGCTGGCCTCCGAGCTGACCGTCATCGACCGCGGCCAGGTCATCGCGGGCGGCGGCATCGAGGAGCTGAAGGCGAAGGTCGGCGGGCGCACCCTGCGCATCCGCCCGGCCGACCCGCTGGAGCTGCGCCCGCTCGCGGCGGCCCTCGACGACATGGGCCTGACCGGGCTCGCCACGTCCACCGTCGACCCCTCGACCGGCACCGTCCTGGTCCCGATCCTCAGCGACGAGCAGCTCACCGCCGTCGTCGGCGCGGTCACCGCGCGCGGCATCACGATCGGCTCCATCGCCACCGAACTGCCCAGCCTGGACGAGGTGTTCCTCTCCATCACCGGCGAGAAGGCGTCCGCGCCGCAGGACGCCCGCCCCGCACTCGAGGAGGTCGCCGTATGAGCACCACCACCTTGTCCCCCCTGCCTGGCACGCCCGCGCCCACCATCACGGTCGAGGCCGACCCCCGGATCGGGTTCCGCGGCCATCTGCGCCACACCGGCGCCCTCGTCCGCCGCAACCTGCTGTGGATCAAGCAGGACCCGGAGTCGATGTTCGACGCCGTCCTGATGCCCATCGTCTTCACGCTGCTGTTCGTCTACGTCTTCGGCGGCTCGATCGGCCAGTCCCTCGGCGGCGGCCAGGACGCCTACGTGCAGTACGTGATCCCCGGCATGGTCGCGATGATGTCCATGAACATCGCCCAGGGCGTCGGCACCGGCTTCAACGAGGACTTCCACAAGGGCATCATGGACCGCTTCCGGTCCCTGCCCATCGGACGGGGCTCGGTCCTGGTCGCGAAGATCTCGGTGGAACTGCTGCGGCTGCTCACCGCCGTCACGGTCCTGATGGTCGTCGCGGTCCTCGTCGGCTTCGACATCACCAACTGGGCCGGTCTGTTCGGCGCCGTCGGCCTCGCCGCGCTCTTCGGCTCCGGCATCATGTGGATCTTCCTGGTCCTCGGTGTGACCATGAAGAACGCCCAGTCCGTGCAGGCCATGGGCTTCCTGGTGATGATGCCGCTCCAGTTCGGCTCGTCGATCTTCGCGCCGACCAAGTCGATGCCGGGCTGGCTGCGGAACTTCACCGACTACAACCCGATGTCGGGGCTCGCGGACGCCGCCCGCGGCCTCATGGTCGGCGGCCCGGTCGCCCACGGCCTGTGGGTGACGCTCGCCTGGACGGCCGGCCTGACGGTCGTCATGGCACCGGTCGCGATCCGCAAGTTCACCAAGCAGAGCTGACGCCCGGGGTGCCCGGTCGACACGCGTCGGCGACCCAGGCTCACAACAGGGCGGCGGCCTCCTCCACGGAGAGGCTGCCGCCCTCGGCGTGTGCCCGCTCGTACGCGGCGTCGTCGAGCAGCGCCCGCACCGCCGCCTCGGCGTCCTCACGCCACTCCCGCTCCATCCGGGACGGCACGTGCCCGGCGGACAGCGAGGCGTCGGACGCGCCGATCAGCCGGGCCGCGAGGGACGCGTCGCCGGGGTTGCCGCGCAGCGCGAGCCCGCGCGCCGCGGTGAGCAGGTGCAGCGCCCCGAGGCTCGGCATGATCACGGCGGCCAGCGGATCGCCCGCGAGGCGGACGGCGCGCACCGCGCCCTGCAGAGCCTTGCCCGCGTCTCCGTCGATGACGTCGAGCATCGCCTCCATGCCGGTGGCCATGCCGTGGAAGAAGGTGATGTCCGCGACCTTGAACTCGCCGCGCAACGCGTCGAGTTGCTCACGCGCCTCGCCGGTCCGCCCGGTCCCCGCGAGACGGCCGACGAGCATCATCCGGGCGGCCGGCCTCGCCTCGTTCGTGTGCCGGCTGCTGACGTCGAGCGTCTCCCACAGCATCCGCTCGCCGCGCTCGCCGTCGCCCTGCTCGATGGCGACCTGGCCGAGCCGCACCTTGAGGATCGTGGCCTGCGCGTGCGCGCCCATCGACTCGGCCAGCTCGCGGGCGCGGGCGTAGTCGGCGGCGGCGTCCGCGAACCGGCCGAGCTTCTCGTGCGCCTCGCCGCGCGAGGACAGCGCCTCCGCGACGCCCCACGCGTCGCCGAGCCGGGTGAACAGGGCGAGCGCCTCGTCGGCGTCCACGAGCCCCGTGGGGGCCGTGTCGCTCCGGTTGGCCGCCATGTTGGCGCGGAACTGCAGGACGAGCGCCAGCTCCCAGTCGTAGCCCAGCTCGCGGCAGGTGCGTACGGTCGTGTCGGCCAGCTCGTTCATCTTGTCGAGCTGCCCTGTCATCAGGACGGCGAAGTACCAGATGTTGCCCGGGGTACGGCACGCCTGCGGCAGGTCCGCGCGGTACGTCTCCCGGATGACGCGCAGCCTGTCCTGCCCCTCCTCGGACTGCCAGGTGTCCATCTCCATGTCCATGTAGCCCAGGCGGGCGAGGTGGACCTGGCGGCGGGCCTCGTCGAGGAGTTCGCCGGTGAGCGGCGGCGGCCTGTCGGTGCAACGCTCCAGGAGCGGCGGCGCGGGCTTCGCGGGTCCGGCGAACGGGTCCGGGCCGAGGTCCGCGACCTCCCCCGACCACAGCCGGGCGTCACTGCGCAGATCCCGCATCTGCCAGAACCAGACCAGGGACAGGACGAGGCTGAGCGCCTCCTGCTCGTCCCTGCCCGCGACGGCGCGGCGCAGGGCGGAGCGTACGTTCTCGTAGTCGCGCTCGATCCGGGCGAGCGCGGCGCGCTGACCGTGGCCGCGCAGCAACGGGTCGGTGGTGCGCACCAGTTCACGGAAGTACGTGAGATGGGCGCGCTCGGCGCCCGCCCGGTCACCCGCCTCGTCGAGGCGCTGGCCCGCGTACTCGGCGACGGTCTCCAGGAGCCGGTAGCGCATCGCCCCGTCCTCGCCGTCGGGGGCGGCGACGACCAGGGACTTGTCGACGAGGGAGGCCAGCGCCTCCAGGGTGTCCGGGCCGCACACGGCCTCGGCCGCGGCCAGGTCGCAGCCGCCGCTGAAGACCGACAGATGGGCGAGGACGGTGCGCTCGGGGGCGTCGAGCAGGTCCCAGGACCAGTCGACGACCGCGCGCAGCGTCTGCTGGCGCGGCAGCGCGGTGCGGGCCCCCGAGGTCAGCAGCCGGAACCGGTCGTCGAGCCGGTCGGCGATCTGGCGCGGCGTGAGCATCCGCAGCCGGGCGGCGGCCAGCTCGATGGCGAGCGGCAGCCCGTCCAGGCGGCGGCAGATCTCGGCGACGGCCTCGGGCGCCTGGTCCACCGTGAACCCGGGGCGCACGGCGGCCCCCCGCTCACCGAACAGGCGGAGCGCGTACGGCTCCGGCAACGGCTCCACCGGGTAGAGCAGCTCGCCGGGGACGCCGAGGGGCTCGCGGCTGGTGGCGAGGACGGTGACGCCGGGGCAGTGCGCGAGCAGGTGCTCGGCGAGCGCGGCGGCGGCACCGATGACGTGCTCGCAGTTGTCGAGGATCACCAGCATCCGGCGGCCCGTGCAGTGCTCGACCAGGCGGACCAGCGGATCGTCGCCCTGTCGCTCGCTCGCGGCCCGCAACTCCTCCGCGCCCGCGCCGCGCAGCACGGTCTCGCGCGCCCCGAGCGCGCTCAGGACCGCCTCCGGCACGGCCTCCGGATCGCTCACCGGGGCCAGCTCGGCGAACCACGCGCCGTCCGGCAGCGAGCCCGCCATCCCCTCGGCCGCCTCCTGCGAGAGCCGCGTCTTGCCCGCGCCGCCGGGGCCGAGGAGCGTGACGAGGCGGACGCGGCCGAGGTCGGCGCGGATGGCGTCGAGATCGTCGCCCCGGCCGACGAAGGAGGTGAGACGGGCGCGGAGATTGCCCGGGGCGGCCTCGGCCCGCCGCGGCTCCGGCGCGCCCTGGCTCGGCTCTGGGTCCAGCAACTCCTCGTACAGGGAACGGAGTTCGGGCCCCGGGTCGGCGCCGAGGCGGTCCGCGAGTTCGCGTCGTACGTCCTCGTAGGCGGCCAGCGCCTCGGCGGCCCGGCCCACGTCGCGCAGGGCCCTGACGCGCAGCGCCTGGAGCGGTTCGTCCAGCGGGTGCGCGTCGCACAGCGCGGTCAGCTCGGGCAGCACCTCGTCCGCCCGGCCGAGCTCGAGGCGGGCGGCGAGCAGGGTGCGGCGCGCGTCGAGGCGGCGGGCGTCCCAGCGGGCCGCGTCCGCGGTGCGGTCGGGCAGGTCGGCGAGGGCGGGGCCGCGCCACAGGCCCAGCGCCTCCGCCAGCACGTCGGCCGCCTTGACGGGATTGCCGTCGGCGAAGGCGCGGGCGCCGTCCGCGGTGAGCCGCTCGAACCGGAACAGGTCCACGTCCTCGGCGGTGGCCACCAGCCGGTAGCCGCCCTCGTCCGACGCGACCGAGCCGGGGCCGAGCGCCCGCCGCAGCCGCCCCACGAGCGCCTGCAACGCGCCCGGCGCGTCCGCCGGCGGCTCACTCCCCCACACCTCGTCGACGAGCACGGCAGGGGGCACGATGCGGCCCGGCCGCAGGGCCAGCACGGTGAGCAGCGCACGCAGCCGCGCCCCACCGACAGGAACGGCCGTGCCGTCGTCGTGGAGCGCCTGGGTGGTGCCGAGGATGCGGTAGCGCACGGAGTCATTGTCCCCGGTGCGCGGTGCGCGGGGCGCCGGGGCGCCGTTACGTCGCGCCGTCGGCGAGCGGGCCGTGGGCGATCTTGCGGTGCGTCGTGGCTGAGCGCGCGGTTCCCCGCGCCCCCGAGACGCGCACTTCGTGCGCCATCTCCGCGGAACTCCTTGCCCGGGGCTGCGCGTTTTCCGTAGCGCACGGGTACGTTCAGTGACGCCACCCTCCAGCACCGGTCCGACACACAGCCAATCCGGGAGCTCCACCCATGACCACCGCCACATCCCGTCGCGGCGACAGCCGGATCAGCCCCGTCTTCATCGGCATCGTCGCGGTCGCCGCCGTCTCCGGGTGGGCGGTGTGGACGGACTTCGCCGCGCAGCCCGGGGTCGCCGTCTTCCTGTTCGTGACGGCCGCCTGGATCGTCTCGCTGTGTCTGCACGAGTACGCGCACGCGCGCACCGCCCTGCACAGCGGGGACATCTCGATCGGCGCCAAGGGCTATCTGACTCTGAATCCCCTCGTCTACTCCCACGCCGTGCTCAGCATCGTCCTCCCCGTCCTCTTCGTGATCATGGGCGGGATCGGGCTTCCGGGTGGTGCCGTCTTCATCGAGCGGGGGCGGATCCAGGGGCGCTGGAAGCACAGCCTGATCTCGGCGGCGGGGCCGTTGACGAACGTGCTGTTCGCGGTGGTGTGCACGGCCCCGTTCTGGCTGGACGCGCTGGACGGGGTGCCGGACACGTTCCGTTACGCGCTCGGGTTCCTGGCGCTGTTGCAGGTGACGGCGGCGATCCTGAACTTCCTGCCGGTCCCGGGTCTCGACGGGTACGGGGTGATCGAGCCCTGGCTGTCGTACAAGGTGCGGCGGCAGGTGGAGCCGTTCGCGCCGTTCGGGCTGCTCGCCGTCTTCGCCGTGCTGTGGATCCCGGGGATCAACCACTATTTCTTCGACGCGATCCACGCCGTGCTGCGCTCGCTGGGGGTCAACGAGTGGGACACGTACTGGGGGCAGAAGTTCTACCGGTTCTGGGAGGGCACCCCGGAGATCTCGACCTTCACACAGTCGTAGTCGTCGACCCGGGCCCCGACTGCCGCTCCTTCTCCATCTTCGCCTTGCGCACGTAGAACCAGGTCATGTTCGACGTGATGCCCGCGATGAGGACCCACACGATCCCGAGGAAGCTGCCCTCGACGAAGGAGACCACCGCCGCCGCGACGGCGAGGACGCAGACGACGAGGGCGAAGAGTGCGATGCGGGGCATGGGGTCGGCTCCAATACGGCACGGCTCGGTGTTCGCCGACCAGTGTCCCCCATGCCCCGCTGCCGCATGAAGCCGCCCTGAATGTACGGGAAAGATAAAGATGGGGCGTTATACGTCCGTGATGCGCAGGGCCGCGTGCGCCTTGTAGCGGCGGTTGGTGGAGATGAGGTTCGCGACCAGGGATTCGACCTGGTGGGCGTTGCGCAGACGGCCCGCGAAGACGCCGCGCATCCCGGGGATGCGGCCGGCGAGCGCCTGGACGAGGTCGGTGTCGGCGCGGGACTCGCCGAGGACCATGACGTCCGTGTCGATCCGCTCGACCGAAGGGTCGGTGAGGAGCACGGCCGAGAGGTGGTGGAAGGCGGCGGTGACGCGGGAGTCCGGGAGGAGCGCGGCGGCCTGTTCGGCGGCGCTGCCCTCCTCGGGCTTGAGGGCGTAGGCGCCCTTCTTGTCGAAGCCGAGCGGGTTGACGCAGTCGATGACGAGCTTGCCGGCGAGGTCCTCGCGCAGGGCTTCGAGCAGCGTGCCGTGTCCGTCCCACGGCACGGCGACGATCACGATGTCGCTGCGGCGCGCGCATTCGGCGTTGTCGGCGCCCTCGATGCCCTGGCCGAGTTCGCCGGCGGCGGCCTCGGCGCGCTCGGCGGCGCGCGAGCCGATGATCACCTTCTGGTCCGCGCGGGCGAACCGGTAGGCGAGGCCCTTGCCCTGCGGCCCGGTGCCGCCGAGGACGCCGACGGTGAGCCCGGAGACGTCGGGCAGGTCCCAGGGGTCCTTCTTGGCCGGGGCCTGCGCACCGCTGTTCTTCGCGTTGTCGCTGTCACTGTCACTGGTAGTCATGGGGCGACCTTACTCAGCGGCGGGGCCCGTGAGCGCGGTGACGGGGATGCGCCGGAAGGTGATCGTCTCGTACGCGGAGAAGTCCCCGGTCTCGTAGAGCAGGCCGACGGTGGTGTCGTCGACGCGGACGAGGTCGCTGTAGGCGGCGGGCAGGCCGTCGACGGTGTGGGCGGTGGTCCAGGTGGTGCCGCCGTCGAGGCTGCGGCGGACGGTCATCAGGGCGCGGGCGGCCGGGTCGGCGGGTCCCGAGTAGAGGAGCACGTCCGGTTCGCCGAGGTGGAGGAGGCTGCCTTCGACCACCGGTCCGGTCAGGCCCGCCTGGGGCCGGAAGGGCTTCAGGAGGTGTTCGCCGCCGTCCGCGGAGCAGGCGTCGGCGCGGTTGCCCGGGGACGGTGAGTCGTTGCGGGTGTTGAAGTAGAGGCGGCCGTCGGGGAGTTGGGCGGCCGTCGTCTCGTTCACGTTGACGTAGCCGTCCGGGTTGTCGTCGACGTAGCCGATCCGCCAGGTCGCGCCGTCGTCGTCGCTGAGGAGGCAGTGGCCGCCGTTGTACTTGCTCTCGGTGCCGGTGTCGGGGCCGGTGGGCGGCAGGGAGTGGTTGGCGGGGACGACGACGCGGCCTTCGCGGGTGAGCAGGGCGTGGCCGGGGGTGGTCGCGTACCAGCGCCACTCCGCGCGCTTCACGCTGGAGGTGATCTCGGTGGAGGAGGCCCAGGTGGCGCCCGCGTCGTCGCTGTGGGTCACCCAGACGCGGCGCCCGTCGGCGGCGGCGACCCGGCCTCGGCGGATGGCGTCCTCGGTGGCGGCGGCCGCGTTGCGGACGTGGACGAGCAGGACGCGTCCGGAGGTGAGCACGACGGGCGCGGGGTTGCTCGCGAGGTCGGGGCCGTTGCGGAGGACGACCTGGAGCGGGCCCCAGGTCCGGCCGCCGTCCGTGGACCGGCGCAGCACGAGGTCGATGTCGCCGCTGTCGGCGCTGGAGGCCACCCGGCCCTCGCAGAAGGCCAGGAGGGTGCCGTCGTACGCGGCGACGACGGCGGGGATACGGAAACTGGCGTAGCCGTTCTGCCCGGCGCGGAACGGCACGGAGGTCACGTACGGCTCGGGACGCAATCCTGTGGCGGTCATGCCCACCATGCTCCCCGCCGAAGGTAACTCCGGGTGAACTGTGCGGAACGGGCGGGCCGTTCGGTCCACCCGCACACCGCAGCAGTGTCCGCACCGCCGTGGACGTAGCGGAATCCGTACCGGCCCCGGCGCATATGCCCTCGGCCGCGTCGGGTACCAGTCCTACTCGGAGTCACCACGGCCCTTCTCGGCCGAACGGGGGAACGCGCCATGAGCGATGCCGGCTTGTACCGCCACGCGGAGCGGCTCTTCGAGGCGGGGCCCGGGGTCCTCGTCCTGCACGGCGCCCCGGGGATCGGGAAGTTCCGGCTCGCGTCCGCCATCGCGGACCAGTTGCTCGCCCGGCACGGGCGGCGCGGCAAGCGCCTGGAGCTGCGGATGGCGTCCGGCATCATCAACACGCCCCGCTACAACCTGCTCGAACTGTTGCGGGAGCTGGACGCCAAGCTGTCGCGGCGGCCCTGGGAGATGGACGACCTCCAGCTGTGCGAGATCTACCGGGAGGCGACCCGGTACGAGCCGGTGGTGCTGCTGCTCGACGAGATCGACCGGTGGGGCGAGGTGAAGGACTTCCTGCTGCCGGGCGGGGCCCGGTCGATCGTGATCGCGAGCGCGGAGGCGCCGCTGTCACGGGCCGACCTGCGGGACAGCGGGCTCGCCCCCGACCGGATCCACCAGGTCCTCGTGCCGGGCCCGGACCGCGCCCAGGCCCGGAAGATCTTTCTGGGGGCGGGGCGGCGCGCGCCCTCGTCGCCGCAGGAGCGTGCCGGGGTCGAGGAGCTGATCGGCCTGTGCGAGGACCGGCCCCTCGCGGTGAAACTGGCCGCCGGCCTCTACCGGCACAACCCGGGTCAGTCCGCCCGTGATGTCGTCGCCCGGATGCGGCGCCGCTCCGACGAGGACGACGAGGATGTCGCGCGCAGGCTGCTGCGCTCGGTGTACGAGCAGCTCAGCGAGGACGACCGGCGCCTGCTCGACCTGCTGTCGCTGTCCACGCGCTCGACCGTGGAGCCGCTGTCGGGGGTGACGGTGGAGAGCCTGCGCGGCCGGGAGCGGCACCGGCACATCGAGCCGGCCGCGCTCGGTGAGGCGGGCCTGTCCTCGCTGACCGACTGGGGGCTGCTCGAGGAGGTGGGCGAGCGGCGCTACCGGCTCAGCCCGTCGGTGCAGCGCTTCGCCGAGGAGCAGGTGTCGGGCCGTGACCGCCTGGACACCGGCGCCCGCAGCCTCGTGGACGCGTTCCGGCTGTTCGTCGCGGCGATGCCGGCGCTGCCGGGGATGCCGCTGGAGAACGGTTCGATCGCGCAGATCCTGAACCGGCCGCCGGACGACAAGAACCACGAGATGTTCATCCGGGTGATGGCGGCGGACCTGTGCGACCACCTCGTGCAGCAGCGCGAGTCGCTCGTCCTGACGATGCTCCTGCACGTCGTCGAGCAGTTCGGGGACGACGAGGCCCGCCGTGTCCTCGGTCTCGCGGTGCACGGCGCGCTCGGTGTCCTCGACCGCAAGTCGGGCCATCTGGACGAGGCCAGGGACCGGCTGATGTGGGTGCGCGACCAGTACGCGGCGCGCGACTGCCTGCTCCTGGAGGTCAGGACGCTGCGGCAGATCGGGGTCGCCTACTACCACGCGGGCGAGCTGCGCACCGCCGTGCACTATCTGCGCCGGGCCGTGGACCTGGTCGCGGGCGACGACCCGGAGCACGTGCGCGAGCGGCCCTGGGTGCTGCGCGTCCTGGGCGCCGCCTACGTCGACCTGGGACGCCTTGAGGAGTCCCGGCAGATCCTCACCGAGAGCGCCCTGCTGCACGAGCAGCACGACAACCCGCTGGGCGGCGCGTGGGCCCGCACCTTCCTCGCGGGCTGCCTGCTCCAGTCCGGCGAGGTGCGGGAGGCGGAGCGGCAGCTGGACATGGCGCAGAAGGTGTTCGAGGAGCGGACGGCGGAGGAGTCGTTCGCGCGGGCCTGGTCGGATCTGATGCGGGGCCGTCTGCTGTGGCGCGACCCGGAGTCGCGGGTCGGGGCCCTGGAGCGGATGCGGCGCTGTCACGAACTGTCCAAGCAGGTCGGGGAACCGCTCGGGATGGCCTACGCCAATCTGGAGGTGGGCCGGTGCAAGCGGGTGTCGGCCGACTTCGACGCGGCCCGCAGGGCGCTCGACGCCGCCCATCACGAGTTCGCGCAGATGGGCAACCGGCTCGGGGTGGCCTGGGCCTCGTACGAACTGGCGCTGCTGCCCGACGCGCCGCTCCCGCTGGCCGAGCCGCTGCTGGCGTTCGCGGCGGAGGAGTTCGAGGTGTGCGGGGAGCGCCTCGCCCTGGATCTGACGCGGCGCCAGCAGGAGCGGGTGCGCCGTGGCGAGCGGCCGGACGCGGCGGACGTCCGGCTCGTCGGCGAGCCGGCGCCGGAAACCGCCTGCCTGGTCACGGTGGACCGGATCGACGACCCGCACGAGGAGCCGGTGCCGGACCGGCCCGGCGCGCTCCTGTGCGTCTCGGTCTACCCCGAACTCGCCCTGCAGAAGGCGCTGACCAGCAGCGCGCACCCCAGGTGCCGGGTGCTCGCCATGGCGCAGGACGCGGACGTGGTGCCGGGGGCGCTGCCCCTGGACCCGTGCGAGGAGGCGTGGCCGATGCAGGCCACGTTCGATGTACGCAGTGATGAGCGCGGGCCCAAGGCGGTCCGGTTCGTCGTCCTGAACGAAGCGGCCGGGGCGCTGCTTCAAGACGTGGAAGTCACCTTGGACATGGAATGAGTCGCGCCCATGAGTTCGCACAAGTACCCCGCACGCACCGACCGCTACGAGTACCGGGGAGCGCGCAGGCGCGCCCTGCGCACCCGGTACGAACGCCGGACCCGGGCCGCCGACCTGATCGCGGAGCTGGACGTCCGGACGCCCCGTGAGGTCACGCTCGCCTTCCTGCGCGGTCCCGGCGACCGGAGCTACAGCTGCCGCCTGCTCTTCACCGACGAGCCCGAGCTGTCGTGGTCGGCGGCCTGCGGCCGTGAGCAGCGCATCGACACGGTCCTGCGGGACCTGCGGACCGCCTGGGACGAGGCGATCCGCGCCGAGGGCTGGGAGCGGCGGCTCGACCTGACGGGCCCGGACGCGGACCGGTGGGACGCGGTCTTCCGGCGGCTCGCGGCGGCGGGCCAGGCGGCGTTCGAGGCGATCTTCGTCAACCACGAGAAGCCCGCTCCGATGCGGGAGCTGGCGGAGCAGTTGTGCGCGCGGCTGCGGGCCAGGCGCTGTGTCGTCGGGGTCTGGTCGAACGAGCTGTTCGCGCCGTGGGGGCTGCTGGTGCTGCCGCCGCCGCCCGCGTCGGAGGCGAACCGGCTGGCCCAGGAGCGCCGGGACCGGCAGGACGAGCTTGCCCTCGACGGGGCCGGGGCCGAGGGCGGCACCGGTGGGCCTGTGACGGCCGCGCAGCGCTGGGGCCCGCGGTTCCTCGGCTACCGGCATCTGATCGAGCACCGCAGTCTCCTCACCCACGCGCACTGTTCGGCCTCGTCCATCCCCCGGCGCAACGGCACGCGGGCGGCGGCGCTCGCCCTGGTGCACCGGGACGCGCCGCCGGAGCACGCCGAGGTCATCCGGGTCCTCGCGGACCACACGGATCTGTACGCGTGCGGCTCCGACGCGACGGACTTCCTCGCGCAGCTGCACTCGGGCACCTTCCGACACCAGATGATCTACGTCTTCTCGCACGGCCACGGCTACAGCGGGGACCCTGCGCGCCTGTATCCGTCGACGCGGGGCGAGGAGTCCATCGGGGTCGGGCAGTTGCTCAGCGCGGTCGCGGGCGGCACCGAGGACCGTGCCGAGCCGCACGACGTGTGCGCGGTGCACCATCTGACGGGCAGCCCGCTGATGTACTTCAACGTCTGCCGGGCCGGGGAGTTCACGCCCGCCAGCGGCGACTCGGTGACCCGGCAGCTGAGCGAGCTGGGCGCGTCGTGCGCGATCACGCCCGAGCTGATCGCGCCCAAGGTCCTCGCGGTCGAGCACGCGCTGCGCTTCCTGGAGCCGTTCCTGCGCGACGGCGTCGAGGTCGGGGCCCGCCTGCGCCACCTCACCCGCGCCTTCGCCCGCGAGTACGGCACGCTCCTCGGCCTCATGTACGGGGTCAAGGGCCGCCTGGACACGCGGCTCGGGCCCACCTCGTGACCGCGCCCGTCACGCTCGCCCCCGCCTACCTCGACCTCGACGAGGACGGCATGCTCCGCCACCCCGACAGCGGCCGGCGGATCGACGACGACGCCGAGCTGCCCGAGGTGCTGCGGCAGTCGCTCAGCCTGCCCGGCGCCGCCACGGACCTGCTGGTGTTCGTGCACGGCTGGCTGACCCCGCCCGCCGAGGTGGAGCGGCGGCTCGCACGGCTGCTCGCGCTGACCGAGCAGGTGTGGGCCGGGGGCCGGGAGCACTACGGGCGGCTGCCGGACGCGCCGCGGCTGCTGCCGGTCGCGCTGCGCTGGCGCTCGCGCACCGGCTACCGCGCGGCGATCGCCCGCGCCCACGACGCCACGGTCGAGGGCCAGGCCGCGCACGTGCTCGCGGCGCTGCTCGGCTATCTGGACGAGTGGCGTGAACTGCCGGGCTCCGACGCCTCGTTGCCGGGCCGGGGTGGGCAGTACCTGCACTGTGTGGGGCACTCGTTCGGCTGCCGGTTCCTGTCCCGGGCGCTGCCCGAGGCGGGCCCGGCGGAGTTGGTCGCGCGGGCCGAGCACGTCCTGGCGGGGCCGGTCCATGCCGACCCGCGGTATCCGTGGACGGTCGACTCGGTGCTGCTGTTGCAGATGGCGGCGGAGCGCTCGACGCTCGGGCCCGGCGGCGCCTACGCGGACCTGTTCGCGCGGGCCCCGGTCAGCGGTCCCGTCGCCCTGACGCACTCGCGTCACGACCGGGCGACCGGCCTGTGGCACCTCCTCGCGGAGCGGCACCGGGGCATCGGCACGGCGGGCCTGCGCGAGGCGGCCGTGCCGGTCCACCGGATCCGGATGCACCGCCCGGACGAGCCGTACACCGACGCCGACCTGCACCACCGCCTCGTCGACGTGAACGCCTCACGGGTCTTCCGCCGCGGCCGTCTCCGCTTCGCCGGGGCCCACTCCGACCTGTGGCACCCGCACACCGCGCACCTGCTGCTCAGCCTGATGGACCGGGCGCGGGCGGCGCCCCGTACGGGCGGTCTTTCGGTGAACGGGCGGGACGCGGGCGCCGGTTGAGGCAGGATGCGCCCCCATGGACGCCGTACGAGTAGCCCTGCTGCGTGAGGTCCTCGCCGGGACCGAGTGGCCCGCCGCCACCCGCCGGTTCGCCGGGACGCTGCGCACCTCCGTCGCGGCGCACGGGGGCGGGCTGCTCCTCGTGGGCTCGGCGACGTACGAGCCGTGGCATCTGGCGGCACATTTGGTGGACGAGGCGGCCTGGTCCGGGATGCCCGAGCTGGCGCCGACCCTCGTGCGGCACGCGGCGCGCCCCGACGACCCGGCGCACCTGGCCGTCGGCCTGGGCCGGATCGCGGCGGCCAAGCGCGGCGAGACGCTGCTCGTGGTGGCGCCGGACGCGGCGGGCGCGCCCCTGCTCGAACGGGTGCATGACGCCCGCCGGGCCGGGGCGACGGTCCTCGCCCTGGACGCGGGCCCGGCGGGCAACGGCGACCTGCACGCCATGGCGCACGACGCGCTGACCGTCCCCGGCGACACGGACCTGGACCTCGACACGGTGCAGCACCTGGTCAGCGCGGCGGCCGGGGAGAACGGCGGCCACACCCTGCGCACCCGCCGCACCTTCCGCGACCGCCTCTCCCGCCTGGCGGACCATCTGACGTCACCGCCACCGGCCCGCTGGTGACCGCTCCGGCCGTTCTGGCCGGCTCGGTCGTCCAGTCGCCCCAGTCGTCCTAGACGCCCTAGACGTTCTAGTCGCCCTAGTCGTCCTCGCTCCGCGCGTTCGCGTCGTGCCAGCGCGGGTCGTTCTCCCACTCCAGGTTCTTCTCCCGGGCGGTGGCCATCGCGTGCTCCGCCTCCTGGCGGGTCGGGTACGGACCGAACCGGTCCTTCGCCGGACAGTCGGGACCCTCCTCGACCCGGTGGTGCTCCAGGCAGTAGAACCACTCGCCCGGCTTGCCGACGGTCCGCTTCTTGAACAGGGCCACGGCCGAACTCCTCTCCTCGGAACGCTCATGGCCATGGTCCCCCACGGCCGCTCGTTACACTCGCTGGCATGTCTGGCCAGCCGACGCAGTCCGCGCAGTCCTCGTACCCCGTCCTCGTACCGGGGCAGCAGTCCCCCGTCCGTGCCGTTCCCGGGAACATCCGGCGCCCCGAGTACGTCGGCAAGCCCGCGCCGACCCCGTACACCGGCCCCGAGGTGCAGACCCCGGAGACGATCGAGGCGATGCGGGTCGCGGGGCGGATCGCCGCGCGGGCGATGGCGGAGGCGGCGAAGGCGATCGCGCCCGGCGTCAGCACGGACGAGCTGGACCGGATCGCGCACGAGTACATGTGTGACCACGGTGCCTACCCCTCGACGCTCGGATATCGCGGATTCCCCAAATCCCTGTGCACAAGCGTCAACGAGGTCATCTGCCACGGCATCCCCGACTCCACGGTGCTGCGCGACGGCGACATCATCAACCTCGACGTGACCGCGTACATCGGCGGCGTGCACGGGGACAACAACGCCACCTACCTGGTGGGCGACGTGGACGAGGAGTCGCGGCTGCTCGTCGAGCGCACCCGCGAGTCCCTGGACCGCGCCATCAAGGCGGTGAAGCCGGGCCGCCAGATCAACATCATCGGGCGGGTCATCGAGTCGTACGCCAAGCGTTTCGGCTACGGCGTCGTCCGCGACTTCACCGGCCACGGCATCAACACGTCGTTCCACTCGGGCCTGATCGTGCCGCACTACGACAGCCCGCACGCGACGACGGTGATCCGGCCCGGCATGACGTTCACGATCGAGCCGATGCTGACGCTCGGCACGCACGAGTACGACATGTGGGAGGACGGCTGGACCGTCGTCACCAAGGACCGCAGGCGCACGGCCCAGTTCGAGCACACGCTGGTGGTGACGGAGACGGGGACGGAGATTCTCACGTTGCCGTAGGTTCCCGTCGCCCTGCCCTTACACCAGAAGCCCGCTCCCCTGCACCGGGAAGCGGGCTTCTCGCGTTGCCGATCAAGAGAACGGGTACCTTTTTTACCGACAGCTCGTCGGGAAAGCTGTTATGTTAGGTAAGGCTAACCTACCTAGACCCCGTCGGCGGAGGCCTTCCATGGACCCCTCGTTCTCCACCCTGATCCGCACCGCGTCGCACGAGCAGCACACCGAGGCGGAGACGTCGACGTTCATGGGCGACCTGCTCAGCGGCGCGCTCGGCGTCGACGCCTACGCGCGGTACACGGAGCAGCTCTGGTTCGTCTACCGCGCCCTGGAGAGCGGCGTCGAGCGCCTCGCCGACGACCCCGTCGCCGGTCCCTTCATCCAGCCCGAGCTGCTGCGCCTGCCCGAGCTGGAGCGCGACCTGCGGCATCTGCGCGGGGACGACTGGCGCGGGACGGTATCGGCGCTGCCCGCCACGCAGGCGTACGCGGACCGCATCGAGGAGTGCGTCGCCTCCTGGCCGGCCGGGTATGTGGCGCACCACTACACGCGGTACCTCGGTGATCTCTCCGGTGGGCAGATCATCCGCGACAAGGCCGAGCGGACGTGGGGGTTCGCCCGCAAGGGGGACGGGGTGCGGTTCTATGTGTTCGAGCAGGTCGGGAACCCTGCCGCGTTCAAGCGGGGGTATCGCGAGCTGCTCGACGGGATCGGGGTGGACGAGCTGGAGAAGCAGCGGGTCGTCGCCGAATGCAAGGCCGCTTTCGCTTTGAACACCGGGGTCTTCCGGGCGCTGGGCGAGGAGTTCTCCGCCGCCGCCTAGGGCGTACCGTCACGGGGCTCCGCCCCGGACCCCGCTCCTCAACCGCCGGAGGGGCCCGCACTGCGCAGCAGCACCCTTCCGCCCACCTCGATCAAGCCCTCCGGCTGCGGTGCCGTCAGGATCTGGGAGCCGCGGCCCTGCCTGATGTTCAGAGCCCGCTCCAAGTGGGCCGTGAGGAGGAGCGCCGCCGCGCCCGTCGCCTCGTCCTCCTCGATGCCGTCGTCGCGGCCGGGAAAGGCGCGGGCGCGTACCCGGCCCGCGGCCTTGTCCTCCCAGGCCCAGGCGTACACCCATTCCCCGGGCGCGGGCACCGGCAGCGCGTCGACCTCGGGCGCCGAGCCGTACTGGCGCAGGGTGCGCGGCGGGGCCCACTCGGGGCGCGCCTCGATCCAGGTGAACTCCCCGTCGAGGCGGGTGCCGACGGTGCCCGCGGGGACGACGAGTTCGGGCACGTCGAGCAGCCAGGCCGCGCCGACGCACGGGTGCCCGGCGAAGGGCAGGCGCAGGGTCGGGGTGTAGATGTCGAGGACGCCGCGCTCGGGGTCGTCGACGAACACCGTCTCGCTGAAGCCCAGTTCGCGCGCGAAGGCCTGACGCTCCGCGCGGCCGGGCAGCCGGGCCCCTTCGCGTACGACTCCGAGCTGGTTGCCGTGGCGGCCGTCGGGTCCGCAGAACACGTTCAGTACGTCGTAGTCCACGGGGGCAGTGAACCATGTGAGGGGCGTTGCTTGACCGCCCTTTGACCGTTCGCTGGGTCGTCCGTGGGTCGCTCGTATCCCCGCCGCGACCAGGGCATTTCGATGAGAGGTGAATCACGGGAAGAGCGGGTAGCACTAAGGCAAGCCTCATATAAGTTAGGGCCGCCTTAGCACCTGTCTGCGTACCAGCTGTGCATTCCCCTGGGAGCCCGTCATGCGAGCCGTCCGTCTCTCTGTCGTCACCGCCGTCGCCACGGCGGCGGCCCTGACCGCCGTCACCGGCTGCACCGAGAAGAGCGACGCCAAGAGCGGCTCCGGCGCCATCCAGGTGACCGCCACCGACGACGGGTGCGAGGTGGCGAAGACCGAGTTCCCCGCCGGGCACGTCGAGCTGGCCGTCGAGAACAAGGGCTCGCGCGTCACCGAGGTCGAGATCCTCTTCCCCGACGACCGCATCGTCTCCGAGCGCGAGAACATCGGCCCCGGCACCCGGCACACCCTCACCGCCGAGGTGAAGAGCGGCGACTACCGCATCGCCTGCATCCCCGGCATGAAGGGCAAGGGCCACCGCCAGGACGTCAGGGTCACCGGTGGCAAGGCCGCCGCCAAGCGGGACCCGCGCCTCGACAAGGCCGTCGCCGACTACCGGGCGTACGCGCAGGAGCAGGCCGACGCGACGCTGCCCCGGGTGAAGACCTTCACGGACGCGATCCGGGCGGGCGACCTGGACGCCGCGAAGAAGGCGTACGCGGTCTCGCGCATCGGCTGGGAGCGCACCGAGCCGGTCGCCGAGTCGTTCGGGAACATCGACCCGAAGACCGACGCCCGCGCCGACGGTCTCGAAGAGGGCCAGAAGTGGACCGGCTGGCACCGCCTGGAAAAGGCGCTCTGGCAGGACAAGAGGATCGGCGGCGCGGAGAAGGCCCTCGCCACGCAGCTCGACACGGACCTCGCGGACTGGCAGCAGCGCGTCGGCAAGGCCGAGATCACCCCGACCTCGATGGCCAACGGCGCCAAGGAGCTCCTCGACGAGGTCGCCACCGGCAAGGTGACCGGCGAGGAGGAGCGCTACTCGCACACCGACCTCGTCGACTTCAAGGGCAACGTCGAGGGCGCGGAGAAGGCGTACGACCTGCTGAAGCCGGTCGCCTCGGCCAACGACGCGGCGCTGACCAAGGAGCTGGACAAGCAGTTCGCGGCGCTCGACAAGCTCCTCGCCACCTACCGCACCGACCGGCAGGCGGACCCGGACGCGTACACGTTCGTCTCCTACGACAAGGTCGGCAAGGCGGACCGCAAGGAGCTGTCCGACGCCGTCAACGCGCTCGCGGAGCCGCTGTCGAAGCTGGCCGCCGCGGTCGTCAGGTAGGCGGTCATGGATCCCGTCACGGATGCGGTCATGGATGAGAACAACTCCCCTTCCCCGTCCCGGCGTTCGCTGCTGACCGCCGGAGGTGCCGGGCTCGCGCTCGGTGCCGTGGCCGCGGGCGGCGCCGCCGCGCTGGCCCGTTCCGACGGCGACGGTGCCATGCGGCCCGTCGCCGAGTCGGGCGGTCCTGTGCCGTTCCACGGCGCGCACCAGGCCGGTATCGCCACCGCGGTGCAGGACCGGCTGCACTTCGCCGCGTTCGACGTGAGGACCGAGGACCGCGAGGAGTTCGTGCAGCTCCTGAAGGACTGGACGCGGGCCGCAGCCCTGATGACCGAGGGGCGGCCGGTCGGCGACGGCGCGTACGGCGGGATCGCGGAGGCGCCGCCGGACGACACCGGCGAGGCGCTCGGCCTCAAGGCGTCCCGGCTGACGCTGACGATCGGCTTCGGGCCGTCCCTGTTCACCACGTACGGCAAGGCGTTCGGGATCGCGGACCAGCGGCCCGCCGCACTCGTCGACCTGCCGAAGTTCCCCGGCGACAACCTCGACAAGGCGCGCAGCGGCGGTGACCTGTGCGTGCAGGCGTGCGCCGACGATCCGCAGGTCGCCGTGCACGCGATCCGCAACCTGGCCCGCATCGGCTTCGGCAAGGTCGCCATCCGCTGGTCGCAGCTCGGCTTCGGCAAGACGTCGTCGACGACCCCGGACGCGCAGACCCCCCGCAACCTCATGGGCTTCAAGGACGGCACCCGCAACATCGCGGGCACCGAGACGAAGCGGCTCGACGCACACGTGTGGGCCGACGGCCACGGCGACCGCGACGGGTGGATGCGGGGCGGCTCCTACCTCGTCGCCCGGCGGATCCGGATGAACATCGAGACGTGGGACCGCACCTCGCTCCAGGAGCAGGAGGACGTGTTCGGCCGCGACAAGGGCGTGGGCGCCCCCGTCGGCAAGGCCGGGGAGCGCGACGAGCCGTTCCTGAAGGCGATGAAGCCCGACGCGCATGTGCGGCTCGCGCACCCCGACTCCAACGGCGGGGCGACGATCCTGCGCCGCGGCTACTCGTTCACCGACGGCACCGACGGCCTCGGCCGCCTGGACGCCGGGCTGTTCTTCCTCGCGTACCAGAAGGACCCGCGCACGGGGTTCATCCCGGTGCAGCGGCGGCTCGCGGCCGGCGACGCGCTCAACGAGTACATCCAGCACGTGGGTTCGGCGGTGTTCGCGGTGCCACCGGGCGTGCGGGACGGCAAGGACTGGTGGGGCCGCAGCCTCTTCGACAACACGGCGAGCACCAAGGGCGGGGCGTGACATGTTCGCGAATTACCTGATCGGGCTGCGCGAGGGTCTTGAGGCCAGCCTCATCGTCTGCATCCTCATCGCGTACCTGGTGAAGACCGGACGCAGGGACGCGCTGCGGCCCGTGTGGCTGGGCATCGGCGCCGCCGTCCTCCTCGCGCTCGCGTTCGGCGCCGCCCTGGAGTTCGGCTCGCAGGAGATGACGTTCAAGGCGCAGGAGGCGCTCGGCGGTTCCCTGTCGATCATCGCCGTGGGCCTGGTGACATGGATGGTGTTCTGGATGCGGCGCACCGCCCGGCACCTGAAGAGCGAGCTGCACGGGAAGCTGGACACGGCGCTGAGCGCGGGCACGGCCGCGCTCGTCGTCACCGCGTTCCTCGCCGTCGGCCGGGAGGGCCTGGAGACGTCGCTGTTCGTGTGGACGGCGGTGCACGCCACCGGCAACGGCACGGTCGAACCGGTGGCGGGCGCTCTCCTCGGCCTCGCCACGGCCGTGCTGCTCGGCTGGCTGTTCTACCGGGGTGCCCTGCGCATCAATCTGGCGAAGTTCTTCACGTGGACCGGCGCCATGCTGGTCGTCGTGGCCGCGGGCGTCCTCGCGTACGGGTTCCACGACCTCCAGGAGGCCGACTTCGTCGGCGGCCTGAACAACCTGGCGTTCGACATCAGCTCGACGATCGCCCCCGACGGCTGGCTCGGCACGTTCCTCAAGGGCGTCCTCAACTTCCAGCCCGACCCGACCGTCCTGCAGGTCGTCGTCTGGTGCGTGTACGTGGTGCCGACCCTGGTTCTCTTCTTCGCCCCGGCCGGTCTCCTCTCCCGCAGGGGCGCGGCAGTGGGCGCCTCCTCTTCCCGATAGGGTTCGGCCCCGGGAAGGGGAAGGTGAGAGCAACGTCATGAGCGAGGTCAGGATCGGGCTCGGCAGACCCGCGGCGGCAGCGGCGGCGGCGGTCGTGCTGTCCCTCACGGCGAGCGGCTGCGTGACCGTGCACGGGGAGCTCGAGGTCGTGCCCACGACCACGAAGGCGCAGGCCGCCCGCGCGCTGGACACGTTCGTCACCGCGTACAACAAGGCGGACAGGACGAACGACCGCACGGCCGACGCCAAGTACGTCACCGGGGCGCTCGGCGCGATCGACGCGGCCAAGCTGAAGGCGGGCCGCACGGTGAACCCGCAGGGCAACCCGCGGTTCAACGCGCTGAAGCTCACCGACTCGCGCTACACCATCCCGAAGAAGGCCGGCTGGCCGCGCTGGTTCGTCACCGACAGCGCCAACAGCCGGGTCGCCGACTCCCGCTGGGTCATGGTGTTCACCCGCGACAGCGTCGACGAGCCCTGGGCGGTCGCCTACCTGTCGGTGTTCCGGGGCGACACCCTGCCCGCGTTCAAGAAGGACGCGGACGGCTGGGCCGAGTCCGTCGCCGCGGACGACAAGAAGCTCGCGATGCGCCCGGCCGACCTCGGCACAAAGTACGCCGCGTATCTGAAGGACGGCGGGGACGGGTTCGCCGCCGGGCCCTCCACCTCCGAGTGGCGCGCGGCGCGGAAGAAGAACGGGACGCGGCCCGGTCTGTCCACGCAGTTCATCGACGAGCCGCTGACGTCCGGGGACTACGCGCCGCTCGCGCTGCGCACCGAGGACGGCGGGGCGCTCGTCTTCTTCGCCACGCGGCGCTACGAGAAGCAGACCGCGTTCGCGGGCAGTGACCTTCCGGCGATCAGCCCGAGCGTGAAGGCGCTGATGTCGGGGGACGCGAAGCAGTCGGTGACGTACGGGTTCGTGGCCAGCCAGACGGCCCTCATCGGTTCCGGCGCCGGGGAGGACGTCCAGGTCATGGACCGGGTCGAGGGGATCACTACCGCCGAGGGGTCCTGAGAGCCGGGGCGGCTGTCGTGGAGGTCGCGGGGCTCTGCCCCGGACCCCGCTCCTCGTCGCCGGAGGGGCTCGACCGGCCGGAGGGGCTCGACCGGGCTCAGGGCCAGGCCGACTCGTAGTCCGGTTCCGCTCCCGCGTGGCGGGCGCAGGCGTCCGTCAGGGGTTCCAGGAGGGTCAGCGGGTCGGGCAGCTCGTGCTCGGGTCCGCGGAGCCACTCCACCGTGCGGTCGCCGGGGAGGCGGGCCGGGGGGATCAGGACGTAGGAGCCGCGGCAGTGCCAGCGCATCCCGGGGTGTTCGTCCATGGTCTCGGGGTGGCAGTCCAGCTCGCAGGGCCACCACTCGTCCTCGTCCTCGGGCGTGCCGCGCGTCGCCGTGAAGAAGAGCATGCGGTCGCCGCCGGACACGGCGACGGGGCCGACGTCGACGCCGGTCGACAGGAGGCGCTCCAGCGCCTCGTGCCCGGCCTCGACCGGTACGTCCAGGACGTCGTGGACCATGCCGGTCGCGGTGATGAAGTTGGCCTGCGGCTGGTGCCGGGCCCAGCGCTCGATCTGCCCGCGGTCCGTCGTGGACTGGGTCTGCCAGGCGAAGGAGACGGGGTGGCGGCCGGGGGTCGGACAGCCGATGCGGTTGCACGAACACCGGTAGTCGACGGGGTGGGCGGCCGGGGCGAGCGGCAGTCCGGCGGCGGCGGCGGCCAGCAGCAGTGCGTCGCGGTCCACGTCCGTCGGGCTCTCCTTCGGGCCGCGGCCCGGCCTCAGCCACCGGGTGAACCTTCCCAGGCCCGAACGTGCGCTGTCACCGTGCTCCGCGCCCATCTATCCCCTTGCCACACCATCGCCGTCGAGCCGGGTGCCGGTTGATACCCGGACCACCATGGTCCCACTCTCGCGCTCCTGTAGGGGCCACAGGGTGTCATTGCCCTGTTTGTGCGCATTTGCGGACCTACCGTGGTCGCCATGGTTGCCATGGGCCCCCTCGTCACGCGCACCGCGCCGGTCGCCGGGCTCACCGGCGCGCTCTCCCTCACCGTCCTGGTCTTCGCGCCGGCGCTCGGCCGGGGCACCGGGCCGCTCACCGTGGACTCGCTGCCCCGGATCGCGTACACCGCGCACCGGGGCGGCGCCCTGGAGGTGCCGGAGAACAGCATGGCGGGCCTCGCCGCGGCCTTCGTACGGGGCAGCGCGCGCATCCTGGACTTCGACACCCGGATGCTGCGCGACGGCACGCTCGTCGTCATGCACGACGCGACCCTGGACCGGACGACCTCCGCGCGCGGCCCGGTGCGCGCCCTCGACCGGGCGCGCTGGGCGCGGGTGCGGCTGCGCCCGGCCGCCTCGCTGCCGGGCCACTGGCTCCAGGAGCGGCCGCCGACGGTCGCCGAGGTGCTCGACCGGTTCGGCGGCAGGACCCTGCTGATGCTGGAGGCGAAGGACCCCCGCTCCCTGACCGGGCTCGCCCGTCTCGTCCGGGTGCGCGGCCTGACCCGCTCGGTGCTCGTCAACTCCAACAGCCCGGCCGTCGCCGAGCGCGCGCACCGGCTCGGCCTCGTCACCCAGCTCTGGCGCTCCGCCCCGCAGATGAGGTCGGACCGGCCCGAGCGCTGGGCCGCGTACGTCGACGTCCTGGACATGGATCACATGGCCCGCGACACCGACCTCCTGCGGGCGGTGCGTTCCGGGGTGCCGCACGTGTGGGCGCACACCGTGAACACGCCCGGGGACCGGGACCGGGTGCTGCGGCTCGGCTGCGACGGGGTGATCACGGACGCGCCGGGCCTGCTCGCGACGGCGTCGTCCATGGTCACCGCCACGGACACCGCTCCGGTCACGGCCACCGCCACCGCCACCGCCACCGCCACCGCCACGACTACGACTACGGCTACGACTGCGGGCGGGCGCTGATCCCGTAGAGGGCGTACTCCACGAGCCGGTCGGCGTAGGCGTGGTCGAGCGGGCCGGTCTCCTGGAGCCAGCGCTGGGCGAGCGGGCCCGAGAACAGGTCGCGGGCGATCTCCGGGTCGACCTCCGCCTTGACCTGGCCCGCGTCCTGCGCGGCGCGCAGCCGGGCGGCGTAGAGGTCGAGCCCCGGCATGAGGAGCTTGGCGACGAACTCGCGGGCGAACTCTTGGTTGGCGACGCCCTCGGCGGCGAGCGCGCGGGCCGGGGCGTCGAAGCGGGGGTCGAGGAGTTCGTCGACGGTGGCGCGCAGCACGACCTTGAGGTCGGCCTCCAGGTCGCCGGTGTCGGGCAGGGCGACGGGGTTGAGCGGCACGTCGGGGTGGTGCTCGGCGGCGGCCCGCTGGTTCTGCTCGTTGAGGTCGAGGAAGGCCTCCATCAGCACCTGCGCCTTCGAGCCCCACCAGCGGTAGATCGTCTGCTTGCCGACACCGGCACGGGCGGCGATGCCCTCGATGGTCGTCCGGGGGTAGCCGATCTCCGCGACCAGGGCGAGCGCGGCGTCGTAGATCGCGCGGCGGGAGCGCTCGCTGCGGCGGGCGGAGTCGGGGGCCGTCTTCTTCTGGGCGTGGGCCTGCGCGCGGGCAGGGCCGGAGGTAGCGGACATGGTTCGAATGTAGCAGCGAGCGAGGCGAGACGTACCGTCTCGAAAACCCTTGACAAGACGATACGTCTCGTCCAGAGTAGAGCCCGTCAGCACGACGGACCGGACGAGCCCGTCAGCACGACGGACCGGAGAGAAGAGGCAGACCATGACCCGAGGTGGAGCAGGCGGCATGCTGGGCGTCGGCGGCACGCGCCGGAACCTCTCCCGCAAGGCGCTGCGCGGCGGTGGCCGTGGCGGACAGATCAGCGGCGGCGCCGATCCGGTGGCGCAGAAGCGGGAGTTGTTGCGGAAGTTGCGGGAGAGGCGCGATGCCGACCGCACCTCGTGATTCCGCTCCGTGAACCACCCATTCGGTTCACAGCCCGGAGGGCTCCTCCGACCGCACCATGGGCGCACCAGACCCTGCGGTTGTGAGGAGCCCTCATTGCGTGAGCCGTATCCCGGGTGTGCCGCCGGACGTCGCGCCACACCCCGGCGCTACCTCATGTGCCCACCGGCACACTTCAAGGTCACCTACTCGATCAATCCGTGGATGGACCCGGCGAAACCCGTCGACGTCCCCCTCGCCGTCGCGCAGTGGGAGGACCTGCGCGACCGGTACCGCTCACTCGGCCACACCGTCGAGCTCCTCGACCCGCTCCCCGGGCTGCCCGACATGGTCTACGCGGCCAACGGGGCGACCGTCGTCGACGGGCGGGTCCTCGGAGCCCGGTTCGCCCACCCGGAACGGGCGGGCGAGGCCGCTGCCCACCTGGCCTGGTTCCGGGCCCACGGCTATGCCGACGTGCGGGAACCCGAGCACGTCAACGAAGGCGAGGGGGACTTCGCCGTCACCGCCTCCTACGTGCTCGCCGGACGCGGGTTCCGGGCCTCGCCCCTCTCGCACGGCGAGGCGCAGGAGGTGTTCGGGCGGCCCGTCATCGGGCTCGACCTCGTCGACCCGCGCTTCTACCACCTCGACACGGCGCTCGCCGTCCTCGACGACCGGGGCGACGAGGTCATGTACTACCCGCCCGCGTTCTCGGCGGGCAGTCAGGGGGTGCTGCGGCGGCTGTTCCCCGACGCGCTGATCGCCTCGGAGTCCGATGCGATCGCCTTCGGCCTGAACTCGGTGTCTGACGGGCTGCACGTGTTTGTGCCGCAGGCTGCCGCCGGGTTGTTCTCGGCGCTGAGGGAGCGGGGTTTTGTGCCGGTTCCTATGGACTTGTCCGAGCTTTTGAAGGGGGGTGGGAGCGTCAAGTGCTGCACGCTTGAGCTTCGCTGAGCCGGATCGCCTTGTCGCCGTGGGGCGCGGGGATCGTTGGCGGGTAACGGTTCATCGTGGCTGGTCGCGCCCACGCGGCGGAGCCGCAAATCGATACAGCCCCGCGCCCCTGGCGGCGCCACCTCTAACGGGGCCATGCGTCGCCCCAGTTGGTGTTGCGGGCCCGCTTGTACTTCTCCCCGTGCTTCTTCGTCACCGTCGTCCGGGTCAGGGCCACCTCCGGTACGCACAGGTCCAGGAGGACCTGGCCCTTGCGGATCTGGGGGCGGCGGACCACGCGGGACGGGGCCGGGGACGGGGGGAAGCGGGTCGCTGCCACGTAGGAGAACTTCTCGTCCTCGTACGCCAGCGACCCGCCCTTGACCTGGCGGTGCAGGGAGGAGCGGCTGACCCGGGCCGAGAAGTGGCACCAGTCCTCGCCGGGGACGATCGGGCACCGGTCGCTGTGCGGGCAGGGGGCCGCGATGTGGAAGCCCGCCGCGATCAGGCGGTCGCGGGCCTCGATGATCCGGGCGTAGCCGTCGGGCGTGCCGGGTTCGATGACGACGACGGCCTCGGTCGCGGCCCCGGCGGCGGCGTCGACCACGGCCGCGCGGTCGGCGTCCGTCAGCTCCTTCAGCACGTAGGAGATCGTGACGAGGGAGGTGGGGGCGAGGGGGCCGCCCGTGCCGATGCGGGCGCGTTCCCAGTGGACGTCGGCCTTCAATCGCTCGTCGGAGCGGGCCAGTTCGCGGCCGAGGGCGAGGGCCGGTTCCGACCAGTCGAGGACCGTCGTCGGGCGCGGCGCGGGCCATACCGTGCGGGCCGCCCAGACCGCCGCGCCCGTACCACCGCCGATGTCGAGGTGGCCGGAGGGCGTCCAGTCGGCGGGCGCCGCGGCGGCGAGCGCGTCGAGACTGTCGGTGACCGCCTCGAACGTGGCCGGCATCCGGTACGCCGCGTACGCCGCCACGTCCGCCCGGTCGCGCAGGATCGGCGCGTCGGTGGGGGTGGTGCCCCGGTAGTTCGCGATGAGCCGGTCCACGGCGCGCGCCGCCTGGGTGGGCGGCAGCCCGTCGAGGAGCGCGGCGAGCGCGGCGCTCAGGGTCCCGGCGGGGTCGGTGGGCGCGGAGTGCGAGGTGGGGTGGGTCGGGGCGTTCACCCGGACGATTTTAGGTGCCGCTCCGCCGGTCCTGGTTCATGAGCCGGGCGGGCCCGTCACCGCGCGGGCCAGCTGGGTCGCCGCCGCAGCGCGGGGGCCGTTGTCGGCGGGGCGGCGGCGCGGGTGGACCGTGTTCGCGAGGAGGACGAGGAATGTGTCGCTCACCGGGTCCAGGACCAGGGAGGTGCCGGTGAAGCCGGTGTGCCCGGCGGCCCCGGCGCCCGCGAGCTCGCCCATGAAGGAGCGCTGGTCGATGCGGAAGCCGAGCCCCGGCGCGGCCAGCATCAGGTCGACGAAGTCGGGGCCGAGGATGCGGGCGGTGCCGTAGGAGCCGCCGTTGAGCAGGGTGCGGCACAGCACCGCCAGGTCGTAGGCGGTGGAGAAGAGGCCCGCGTGCCCGGCGACGCCGCCGAGCGCCCAGGCGTTCTCGTCGTGGACCTCGCCGCGCACCATGCCCCGGTCGGCCTTCGCCCAGGGGCGGCGCTGGTCCTCGGTGGCGGCGGCGCCGGGCCGGGGACCGAACGACGTGGCGGCCATGCCGAGCGGCCGGGTGATGCCGTCGCGGACCAGCGTGTCGAGCGGGCGTCCGGTGAGGCGCTCCAGGAGGTGCTGGAGCAGCAGCATGTTCAGGTCGGAGTAGAGGTACTCCCCCACGGGCGCCGAGGGGGCCTCGGCGCGCAGGAGCGCGAGCCGCGCGGCCGCGCCGCGCGCCTCGTACAGCGGGAGTTCGGGGCGCAGGCCCGAGGTGTGGGTGAGGAGCTGGCGGACGGTGAGGTCGTGCCGGGAGGCGGCGGTGAACTCGGGGAGGTAGGCGCCGGCCCGGGCGTCGATGCCGAGGGTGCCGCGCTCGATCTGCTGGACGGCGGCGATCGTGGTGAAGAGCTTCGTCAGGGAGGCGAGGTCGAAGACGGTGTCGAGGGTCATCGGGACCCGGTCGTCGGGCGGCAGCTCCACGCCCCGGTCGCTCTCCTCGTCGTACGCCGCGTAGCGCACGGCCCAGCCGGTGGCGGCCTCGGCGGCGAGCACCGGGCCGCGCCCGGCGAGCAGGACGGCGCCCGCGCACCAGGGGCGCGGTCCTTCGGGAAGCGCGCGCACGTCGCGGACGAGGCGGGCGATCCGGTCGGTGCGCAGACCGGCCCGCTCGGCGGTGCCGTGGCGCAGTCGTGGGGCGCTCAGGCCTCCGTCACCTCTTTCGTCGATCTGGCCGCGTGCTGCCACGGGCGGCACAGTGCCACGAAGGCGACGGCCGCCGCCAGGCCGCAGGAGAGCTGCACCAGGGCCATCGGCACGGCCGTGTGCTCGCCCGCGATGCCGACCAGCGGCGAGGCGACCGCGCCGATCAGGAACGACGAGGTGCCGAGCAGGGCGGACGCGGAACCGGCGGCGTGCGGGGTGCGCAGCAGGGCGAGCGCGTTGGTGTTGGGCGTGGCGAGGCCCATCGACGCCATCAGGACGAAGAGCCCGGCGGCGACGGGGACGACGCCGAGGTCCGCCGGGTCGCCGAACACGCCCGTGGCGACGAGGAGGAGGAACGCGGCGGCGAGGACGATCAGGGCCAGGCCGACCGCGAGGACCTTGTCGAGGCTGACGCGGCCGACGAGCACCTTGCCGTTGAGCTGGCCGACGGCGATCAGTCCGACCGAGTTGAGCCCGAAGAGCAGGCTGAACGTCTGGGGCGACGCCCCGTAGATCTCCTGGATCACGAACGGCGAGGCGCTGATGTACGCGAACAGAGCGGCGAACGCGAAGCCGCCCGCGATCATGTACCCGGTGAAGACCCGGTCGGCGAGCAGGGAGCGCATGGTGCGCAGCGCCTCGACGGTGCCGCCCGAGTGGCGGCGCTCGGGAGGGAGGGTCTCCGGGAGGAACTTCCCCACGATCGCGGTGAGCGCGATGCCGATGACGGTGAGGACGACGAAGACGCCGCGCCAGTCCGTGACGCGCAGGATCTGGCCGCCGATGAGCGGCGCGACGATCGGGGCGACGCCCGATATCAGCATCAGGGTGGAGAAGAAGCGGGCCATCGCGACACCGTCGTAGAGGTCGCGCACGACCGCGCGGGCGATGACGATGCCCGCCGCGCCCGCGAGGCCCTGGAGCAGACGGAAGGCGACGAGCAGTGCGGCGTTCGGCGCGAGGGCGCAGATCGCCGTGGCGGCGACGTAGACGAACAGGCCGATCATGAGCGGCCTGCGCCGCCCCCACTTGTCGCTCATCGGGCCGACGACGAGCTGGCCGAGCGCCATGCCGGTCAGGCACGCGGTGAGGGTCAGCTGCGCGGTGGCGGCGGAGGTGTGCAGGGCGCCGGTGACCTCGGGCAGCGCCGGGAGGTACATGTCCATGGACAGCGGCGGGACGGCGGTGAGGCCGCCGAGGACGAGGGTGACGAGGATCCCGGTGCGAACGGCCGCGCCGGGCACGGGAGTTGGGCTCTTCGCCGAGGTGACCTGCGGGGGCTTCGTGGTGCCCGTGGCACTCCCCGTACTTCCGCTCTCCGCCATCCCGTCGCCCCTCGTTCCCTTTCGTCTCTCCCGGCCGTACGTGCGATTACCTATGCTCTCAGCTCGGCGGAGTGGTCGAGACCAACATCTGAGGTGGGCGAGAGATGGCAGCGCAGCGCGTGCGGTGGGGCATTCTGTCGACGGGCGGGATCGCCGCGTCCTTCACGGGGGCCCTGCTCGACCTGCCCGACGCCGAGGTCGCGGCCGTCGCCTCCCGCACCGAGGAGTCCGCGAAGATCTTCGCCGAACGGTTCGGCATCGAGCGCGCCTACGGCGACTGGGCCTCCCTCGCCGCCGACGACTCCCTCGACGTGATCTACGTGGCCACGCCGCACTCCGCGCACCGGGCCGCGGCCGGGCTCTGTCTGGAGGCCGGGCGCGCGGTGCTCTGCGAGAAGGCGTTCACGCTGAACGCGCGCGAGGCGGAGGAGCTGGTCACGCTCGCGCGCTCGCGCGGCCTCTTCCTGATGGAAGCCATGTGGATGTACTGCAACCCGCTGATCCGGCGGCTCAAGGCGCTCGTCGACGACGGCGCGATCGGCGAGGTCCGCACCGTGCAGGCCGACTTCGGTCTCGCCGGGCCCTTCCCGCCCACGCACCGGCTGCGGGACCCGGCCCAGGGCGGCGGGGCCACCCTCGACCTCGGCGTGTACCCGGTGTCGTTCGCGCACCTGCTGCTCGGGGAGCCCTCCGAGGTCACCGCGCGGGCGATGCTCTCCGAGGAGGGCGTGGATCTGCAGACCGGGATGGTGCTGTCCTGGGCGGGCGGGGCGCAGGCGCTCCTGCACTGTGCGATCAACTCCGGTACGGGGGTGACGGCTTCCGTGACCGGGTCCGGCGGGCGGATCGACGTGCCGGCCGGGTTCTTCTACCCCGAGCGGTTCGTACTGCACCGGGACGGGCGTGAGCCCGAGGAGTTCGTGGCGGCGCCGGAGGACGGGCCCCGGGACTCGCTCCGGCACGAGGCGCTCGAGGTCATGGGGCGGTTGCGGGCCGGCGACACGGAGTCTCCGCTTGTGCCGCTCTCGTCTTCCCTGGGTGTGATGCGGACGCTGGATCGGGTGCGGGGGGCTGTGGGGGTGCGGTATCCCGGGGAGGAGTGACCTGTCCGTCGCCGGGCGCGCCACACGTCGTGGCTGGTCGCGCAGTTCCCCGCGCCCCTGAAGGCTGCGGCTTCGCCGCGCCTTCCCCGATGACAGGCCCGGCGTCCTTTCACCTGACGCGCCCCCGAGATGGCGCACGAAGTGCGCATCTCAGGGGCGCGGGGAACCGCGCGACCAGCCCCCACCGGCCCGCGGCCGACGAACCGTTACGCCGGACGCAGGCCCTGATTTCCGACCTCGGTGACGAAAGACGCCGCCGTACTGATCGGCGCCCCGGGCACGGAGATCAGCGGCACCGTCTTGAAGTCGGCCCGCGCCTCACGCCGCCCCAGATCCACGGTGACGTATCCGCGCCGCCCGTTGTAGAACTTCAGGTGCGGATTGGCCCGCATGTACGTGTCCCAGTTGGTGGGCCGCTCCGCCCCGTCCTTCCCGGAGGAGATGGACGTGGCGACGATCTCGGTGCCGAGGGTGCGCGACGCGGGGTCGCCGAAGTCGTCCTTGATGTCGAAGGCGTACCCGACGTGGACGTCACCGGTGAGCACCATGAGGTTCTCGACGCGCGCGGCCTTGACCCCGTCGAGGACGCGGCGCCGGGAGGCCCGGTACCCGTCCCACGCGTCCATGGACAGCTTCGCCTCGGCGTTGAGGTCGAGCTTGCGCTCGGCGAAGGTGACCTGCTGCGGGACGACGTTCCACAGGGCGCGGGAGTGGCGCCAGCCGTCGAGGAGCCAGCGCTCCTGCGTGGCGCCGGTGATGGTGCGCGCCGGGTCGTCCGACTCGGGCCCCGGCACGTGCGCGCCGTCGCCGTACGCCTGGTCGGAGCGGTACTGGCGGGTGTCGAGGATGTCGAACTGGGCGAGGCTGCCCCAGCCGAGCCTGCGGTAGAGCCGGGCGTCGGGGCCGGTGGGCAGCTGGGGGCGGCGCAGCGGCTGGTTCTCCCAGTACGCGCGGTACGCGGAGGCGCGGCGCAGCAGGAACTCGGCCGGCGGGTCGTCGTTCTCGGAGATGTCGCCTGCGTAGTTGTTCTCGGTCTCGTGGTCGTCCCAGGTGACGACGAAGGGGTGTGCGGCGTGCGCGGCCCGCAGGTCCGGGTCGGACTTGTAGAGGGCGTAGCGCAGCCGGTAGTCCTCCAGGGTGACGGTCTCCCGGTTGAAGAGGTCGGGAAGGACGCGGTCGGTGTACTTGCGGGCGCCGCCCGCCGAGTTGACCGCGTACTCG
This sequence comes from Streptomyces sp. SGAir0957, assembly GCF_043523415.1. NCBI lineage: Bacteria > Bacillati > Actinomycetota > Actinomycetes > Kitasatosporales > Streptomycetaceae > Streptomyces > Streptomyces sp. SGAir0957. The sequence goes on along the minus strand of NZ_CP027293.1, from coordinate 5,905,323 downwards.
TAGAGGTAGTCGCCGAGGTGGAAGACGACGTCGACGTCGTCCTCGGCGAGGTGCTTGTACGCGGTGAAGTAGCCGTCGTGGTACGCCTGGCAGGAGACGGCGGCCAGCGTCAGTTCGGAGACGTGGCTCGCGGCGGCGGGCGCGGTGCGGGTGCGGCCGGTCTCGCTGACCCAGCCGCCGACGCGGAAGCGGTAGTAGTAGACGCGGCCGGGCGCGAGGTTGTCGACCTCGACGTGCACGGAGTGGTCGAACTCCGGGTGCGCGGTCGCGCTGCCGCGTCTGACGACGCGGCGGAAGCGCTCGTCGTGGGCGAGCTCCCAGCGGACCTCGACGCGTGCGGCGGGCAGCCCGCCGCCGGTCTCGAACGGTGTGGGTGCGAGGCGCGTCCACAGCAGGACGGAGCCGGGCAGGGGGTCGCCCGAGGCGACACCGAGGGTGAAGGGGTCGCTGGTCACCTTGCGGGCGTCCAGCTCGGCGGCGGCCGCGGTGCCCGCGGCGGGCAGGTTCACACTGAAGGCTAGCGCCGCCGCGGCGCCCGCGACAGTGAGGAAGCGACGCCGGCCCAAGTGCTGCGCGGCGGAGCGGAGTTCGGGTGCGTGCTGGGGTACGTGCGACATGGAGCCTCTCCCCTGAGCGCTGCTGTCGTGCGGTGTCAGGGGAATTTGAGTGGCCCGGGGCGACGCTCGACTGTCGCGTACACAACAGCCACATGGCGGATCGATGATCTCCCGGTGGCCGCACCGCCCGTACGCTGCGGCCCCATGGACGATCAGCGCACATCAGACCAGCGCACATCCGAGGCGGACAGCAGCACAGCGACGCGGACGGCCGTGGTCACCGGGGCCGGTTCCGGCATCGGCCGGGCCGTCGCCCTGGAACTGCTGCGCGGCGGCTGGCGCGTGGCCCTCGCCGGACGGCGCGCCGGGGCCCTGGAGGAGACGGCCGCCCTCGCCCCGGGCACGGACTCCCTCGCCGTCCGCACGGACGTGTCGGACCCCGGCGACGTGGAGGGCCTGTTCGCCGCCGTACGGGAGCGGTTCGGGCGGCTCGATCTGCTCTTCAACAACGCGGGGACGTTCGGGCCCGGCGGCGTGCCCGTCGAGGACCTTGCGTACGACGCGTGGCGGCATGTCGTCGACACCAACCTCAACGGGGCGTTCCTGTGCGCGCAGGCGGCGTTCCGGCAGATGAAGGAGCAGGACCCGCAGGGCGGGCGGATCATCAACAACGGCTCGATCTCGGCGCACACGCCCCGGCCGCGTTCGATCGCGTACACGGCGACGAAGCACGCGCTGACGGGCCTGACGAAGTCGCTCTCCCTGGACGGGCGTCCGTACCGGATCGCCTGCGGCCAGATCGACATCGGCAACGCGGCGACCGACATGACCGAGCGGATGCGGTCCGGCATCCCGCAGGCCAACGGGGAGCCGGCGGCCGAGCCCGTGATGGACGTGGCGGACGTGGCGCGCACGGTGCGGCACATGGCGGAGCTGCCACTTGAGGCCAATGTGCAGTTCGCGACGGTCCTCGCCACCAACATGCCCTACATCGGGCGCGGGTAGGGCCGGCCGCCGGCAACCGGAGCGGCTACGTGCTTGAGATCTAAATCTCCACAAGCGGAATTGCACCTACCGCCCCAGAACCGGACACCGCACCCCGTATGCTCAACTCCTCTCCACGAGAACTTCACATTTGGAGTGCATCTTGCGTATACGTTCCGCGGCTCCGGCCGCCCTCGCCGCGGTCGCCCTGACCGGCTCGCTGTTCGCCGCGTCCCCGGCCACCGCCGCCTCGCACCAGGGCGGGCTGCACCTCGGGTACATCCAGTTCGACAGCCCCGGTTCGGACAACCGCAGCAACACCTCGCTGAACGGGGAGTGGGTGAACATCCACAACAACTCCCGTTCCGCGATCCAGCTCAAGGGCTACAAGCTGAAGGACAGGACCGGCTACACGTACACCTTCGGCAGCTACAAGATCGGCGCGGGCAAGACCGTCAAGGTCCGCACCGGCAAGGGCCGCAACGCCACGGGCGTCCGCTACTGGGGTCGCGGATCGTACGTGTGGAACAACACCGGCGACAAGGCCCGCCTGCTCAAGCCGAGCGGTTCGCAGCTCGACTCGTGCACCTGGACCCGCCGGGGTTCGGGCGCGGTGAACTGCCACTGACGGCGCACCGCCACTGACCACTACGAGGGGGGTGGAGGGGGTGTCCGGGTCCTGGATCCGGACACCCCCTCCCGGCACGTTCGGCATCATGTCCTCATGACCGACCACACGACCGTTCCTGCAGCCGACACCGTGCTGCGCTACACCGCCTTCGCCACCGACCCGGCGGGCGGCAATCCCGCGGGGATCGTGCTCGACGCCTCCGCTCTCGACGACGCGGACATGCTGAAGATCGCCGCCGAACTCGGGTACAGCGAATCGGCGTTCGTCACCCCCGGACCGGCCGGAAGCGGCCGGAACGTTCACACGATCAGGTTCTTCAGCCCCAAGGCCGAGGTCTCGTTCTGCGGCCACGCCACGGTCGCCACCGCCGTCGCCCTCGCCGAGCTCCACGGCACCGGGGACTACATGTTCCACACCCCGGCCGGCGAGGTCCCGGTCACCGTGGACCGCGTGGACGGCGTGCTGCGCGCGACCCTCACGAGCGTCGCCCCGCACGTGGAGGACGTCTCCGCCGACGACCTCGCCGAGGCGCTGGCCGCGCTCGACTGGCCCGCGGCCGACCTCGACCCGGCCTTCCCGCCCCGGATCGCCTACGCGGGCGCCCGCCACCTCGTCCTGGCCGCCGCCACCCGCGAGCGCCTCGCCGACCTCCGGTACGACTTCGACCGGCTCCTGAACCTGATGCAGCGCCTCGACCTGACGACGGTGCAGCTGGTGTGGCGGGAGGGCGACGCCACCTTCCACGTGCGCGACCCGTTCCCCGTGGGCGGCGTCGTCGAGGACCCCGCCACCGGGGCGGCCGCCGCCGGGCTCGGCGCGTACCTGCGCGAACTGGGCCTGGTGCCGCACGCGGCCGAACTCACCCTCCATCAGGGCGCCGACATGGGGCGCCCCGGCGAGCTGACGGTGACGCTGCGGGAGGGCGACCCCCGGGTGCGGGTGAGCGGGGCCGCGGTCCCGATCGCGTAGCCGTACGCCTTCACGCCCGGCGCAGGATGTGCTCGACCTGCGCCGGCTCCGCGGGCGTGAGCGGGCCGTGGGCGAGGGCGCCCTGGGCCGGGGAGTCGTCGCTGCCGGTGAACGTCCTGGTGCGCTCGTCGAGGGCGCTGACCTCGATACCGCTGGGGCCCAGGGTGCGTGTGGTGGCGTCCATGGCGCGTGACGCCAGGATTTGAAGCGCGCGCGAGGTCAACTCGGCGCAGAGCGAAGTGTGTTCAGGCCTGGCCGGTCTCGAACCGGACGACCTTGCCGTTCGCCACGTCGAACGTCCACTTGGTGCGCATCTCGCCCCAGGCGTCGTTGCGGTAGTTGGCGACGAGGGAGCGACCGCCCGCCGTCTCCTTCTCGATCTCCATGTGACCGTGGGAGTCGAAGATCTCGCGGGCGGTCCAGTCGGCGAGGTCACGGTCGGAGCCGTCGTCCGCCATGGTCGCGTCGGGCGCGAGCGCCGCGCGGAAGGCTTCCTGGTCGTGGGCGTTCAGCGCCGAGACGAAGGCGCGGACGGCCGGATCACTGAGTTTCGCGGTCTGCATGGGCATGCGTTCAGGCTTGCACCGCGCCCCTGGGCCCGCCACCGGCCGTGGCGGGCGACCGCGCCCGCCACCCGAATGGGCCCGCGCGCGAGGTGGGCGGCGCGGGGCTGCCGGACGGTGGGGGCATGACCTGCACACGCTCCCGGATCTCCGGTCCCTTCTCCTCCGCACCGTCCTCCCCCTGCCGTTCCCGGCGTGACCTGGGCCTTCTCGCGCTGCGCGTGGGCACCGGCGGGGTCCTCGCCGCACACGGCGCCCAGAAACTGCTCGGCTGGTTCGGCGGGGGCGGCGTCTCCGGCACGGCCGCCGCCATGGACGCCATGGGCTACACCCCCGCCAAGGCCAGCGCCCTCGCGGCCGGGCTCGGCGAGGGAGCCGGCGGCGCGCTCCTCGCCCTCGGCCTCGCGACCCCGCTGGGCGGCGCCGCGGCGGCCGGGACCATGGCGGGCGCGGCGGCCGTACACGCCCCGAACGGCTTCTTCGCGATGAACGGCGGCTACGAGTACCCGGCCTTCCTCGGCTTCGTCGCGGCGGGCCTCGCCGTGACGGGGGCGGGCCGCTACTCCCTCGACCACGCGCTCGGCCACGTCCTCGACCGGCACTGGATGGTGCCGGCCGCGCTCGTCGGCGCGGCGGCGGCGACGCTCGCCGTGGTCGGCTCGCGCAGCAAGCGGGCGCAGGCGGCCGAGACGGCGGAGGAGACACAGGGAGCGCCGGAGGCCAAGAACACGAACTGACGCGGGAGCCGAAGCCCACTGTCAGAGGGGGCCCCTCCCCCCTCAGAGGGGGCCCCTCCCCCTAGGCTTCTCCCCCGTGACGACGAACGACGCGCCCCCGTACGACGACGAACTCTGGACCACCGTCGACCGGCTCCGCGCCTGGCTGGACGACCACAACAAGCTGCCGCGGCAAGAGGCCCTGCTGATCCGGATGTTGAAGCTCTCGGAGGAGGTGGGCGAGGTGGCGGAGGCTGTCATCGGTGCCGTCGCCCAGAACCCGCGCAAGGGCGCGAGCCACACCTGGCAGGACGTCGAGGCGGAGCTGTGCGACGTCGTGGTCACGGCCCTTGTCGCGCTCGGCACCCTGACCCCGGACCCGCGCGGGACGCTCGCCGCGCACGCAGCGAAGGTCGCGGAGCGCTCGCTCGGCCCCGCCGCGCCGCGGGACGGCAGCTGACGGGGCCCGCCGCCGGTCGCCCGAAGCCGACCGGAGCCGTCCGAAGGTGAACGACTACCATCGCCGCCATGACAGACAGGCGCCGAACCACCGAACTCCCCCGCTTGGGCGTGGCCATCGTCACCATGGGCAACCGGCCCAAGGACGTGGACGCGCTCCTGGAGTCGGTGGCGAAGCAGGACGCGCCGCCGACCCGGGTCGTCATGATCGGAAACGGCACGCCGCTGCCCGCGTTCACCGGCCTGCCCTTCGAGGTGACGAACGTCGAGCTCGACGACAACCTCGGCTGCCCCGGCGGCCGGAACGTGGCGCTCGCCCGGCTCCGCGAGTTCGGCGACGTGGACGTGGCCGTCGAACTGGACGACGACGGCCTCCTCGTCGACGCCGACGTCTTCTCCACGATCCAGCGCCTCTACGCGGCCGACCCGCGCCTCGGCATCGTCGGTTTCCGTATCGCCGACGAACTCGGCGAGACCCAGCGCCGCCACGTGCCGCGCCTGCGCGCGAAGGACCCGATGCGGCGCGGCCTGGTCACCGCGTTCCTCGGCGGCGGCCACGCCTTCTCCATGGACATGCTCGCCGAGACCGGTGACTGGCCCGCCGACTTCTTCTTCACGCACGAGGAGACGGACCTGGCCTGGCGGGCGCTCGACGCGGGATGGAAGGTCCTCTACGAGCCGTCGCTGCTGCTCCAGCACCCGAAGACGTCCCCGGCGCGGCACGCCGTCTACTACCGGATGACCGCCCGCAACCGCGTCTGGCTGGCCCGCCGCCGCCTCCCGCTCCCCCTCGTCCCCCTCTACCTGGGCACGTGGACGCTGCTGACCCTGCTGCGTACGCGCTCGCTCGGCGGCCTGCGCGCGTGGGCGGGCGGCTTCGTCGAGGGCGTGCGGACATCGGCGGGCGAGCGGCGCCCGATGCGCTGGCGCACGGTGTGGCGCATGACGCGGCTCGGCCGCCCGCCGCTGATCTGACGGACGGCCGTACGCGCCTGGGGGTCAGCTCTCCCGCGGGCGCCGCCTGCGCGCGGCGAACACCGTGCCCGCGCCCGCGGCGACGACGAGCGCGGCGGCCGCGGCAAGCGGCCCGGCCGGGAGGTCGGCGCCGGTCGAGGCGAGCGCGCCGCCGACGGTCGAACCGGTTCCCGTACCGCCGGTGGTGGACCCGGTGCCGGTGGCGCCGGTGGTGCCGGTGGTGCCCGAGGTGCCGCCGGACGTGGTGGCGCCGGACCCGTTGCCGTCGGGCAGGGCGGCGTCCTCGTCGAGGGAGACGGCGACGGTGACCGGGTCGAGCGCCTCGCCCGCCTGGTAGAACCCGCCGAACGCCTTCGCGCCGTCGGCGGTGAGGGTGGTCGCGGCGCCGTCCAGCTCGACGACGTCGTCCTTCGCGGTCAGATCGCCCGAGCCGACCTCGACCGTGGCCACGGTCAGGTCGTCGTACGTCGTGACCTTGCCGCTCTCCCGGTCCTTGCTGGAGACGTCGGCGACGAGCTTGCCGCTGCCGCCCGACGCCGTCACGCGCAGATCGCTGAACCGCAGGTCGAGCACGTACTCCCCGCCCTCCTCGTGGCCGAGGAAACGGACCTTGCCCGCGAACTTCGCGTCGAGGGACTTGGCGCCCGCGTCGTAGCGCCCGCTCGCGTCGCCGAACCGGTACACGGACCCGTTCTTGGCCGCTCCACCGCTCAGCTCGACCTTGCCGTGGGCGATGGGCCCGGTGACGTACGTGCGGAAGGACTCCTTGACGCCCCAGTCGAGGTTGCCGTCGGCGATGGCGCCGGAGACGGCGGGCTTCGGCGTCGTGGAGGCGGCCGGTTCGTCGGTGGGGGTCGCGGTCGGCCTGCCGGTCGGGGTGGTGGTCGGCTTGTCCGTCGGGGTGGCGGGCGGCGTGCTGGGCGGCGTCGTCGACGGGTCGGGGTCCGGGTCCGGGTCGGGCGAGGTGGTCGCGGCGGTGACCGTCAGCGTCGCCGGGTCGAGCGCGGCGCCCGCCTGGTACATGCCGTTGAACGCCTTGGCGCCGTCGGCGGTCAGCGTCGTCGGGATGTCCTTGAAGGTCATCGCGCCGCCCGCGCCCTGGCCCGGCCGCACGGCGGACAGATCGAGGGCGGCGAACTCGATGTCGTTCTGGACCGTGCCGTTGAGGGACACGTCGGCGTCGATGTGCCCGGTCGTGCCCGAGGTCACGACCTTCACGTCGCTGATCTCGATGTCGAACATGTGGGCCGTGGAGACGAACCGGACGCCGCCCTTGAACGCGGTGTCCGTGCCGTGCGTCGTCATGTCGTACGTGCCGACGCCACCGGTGAACCGGAAGACCCCGTTGCCGTCGGCCTGCGTGGCGCCGTCGCTCGCCTCGATCTTCCCGGCGGCGATCCCGGTGACGTACTTCCGGAACGACTCCTTCACGCCCCAGTCGAGCGTGCCGTCCTTCAACTCGATCGCGGGCGCCTTGTCGGCGGCGAAGGCGGGCAACGCGACGGCCCCGGCCCCGAGGGCGACGGCGGTGGCGGCCGCGAGGGCTATGGGGTGTCTGACGAGGGACATGGGGAACTCCTGAGATCCGGATCTGGGGAGGCGCCCTGAAGGGGCGCGGGGAACCGCGCGGGCAACCACGACGAAGGCGGCACCCGGCGACGAAAACTTCGGGGACGGACGCTCAACCGTCCGCAGGACTCCGCTTACGCATACGCACGACGAGGAGGACGGCCCCGCCGATGATCACCACGGCCCCGGCGGCGATCCCGGCGACGACACCACCGCTGACCCCGGAACCCCCCTGCTGCGCACCGGACTTGACGGCAACCGCGCTGGCGGCGGGCTCGGGACCGGGACCGGCCGACGCGGAGGCCCCCGCACTGCCGAGGTCGGGCAGAGCGGGCAGCTCCGCACCCGCGTCCAGCGCGACGGCCAGCGAAACCGGATCCATCGCGGCCCCGGCCTGATACATCCCGCCGAACGCCTTCGCCCCGGCGGCGGTGAGCACGGCCGGCGCCTCCTCGACCCGTACGAGCCCGTCCCCGGCGGCCAGGGACGTCACGGTGAAGGTGACGAGCGCGGTGGCCTTCGTGGTCTTGCGGCCACTGGTCACGTCGGCGCGCAGGGTTCCCTTCCCGTCGGCGACGGTGACGGTCGGCCGCGCGAGGGTGAGGTCGAGCCCGTGCTCGCCGGTGAACCGGACGGACCCGGCGAAGGCCCCGTCCAAAGTCTGCTTCTTCTTGTCGTACGTGCCCTTGCCGTCGGGGAAGCGGAAGAGGGCGCCGCCGTCCTGGGCCCCGTCGGCGAGCTTCCACCGGCCCTGGGCGATGTCTCCGGTGACGTACTCGCGGAAGGTGCGGCGCACACCCCAGTCGACGGCACCGTCCCGCAGCTTCCCGGACCCGTCCTTCTCCGCCTTCTTCCTGGTGGCGGAGGTGGAAGGGGTCGGCTTGGGCGCGGCGGACGTCTGCTGCCGCTCGGGCGTGACGTCCACGGCGAGGCTGACCGGGTCGAGCGCGGTCCCGGCGGTGTAGTACCCGGCGAAGGACTTGGCGCCCTGGGCGGTGAGGGTGGCGGGGACGTTGGTGAGAGCGACGGCGTTCCCGCCGCCCCTCATGTCGATCCCGCCCACCGCCAGCGTGGCGAAGGGCACTTGGCCGGACGACGTGACCGCCCCCGTGCCCCTCGCCCTGCTCACGACATCGACGTACAGCGTCCCGACGCCGCCCGAGATCCGGACGGTGGGGCGGCTGATGGTGAGGTCGAGTTCATTGGTCCCGTCGCTCTTCTTGTGCCCGACGAAGTGGACGCCGCCGGAGAACGAGGAGGCGAAGGCGCCCGTCGACCCGTCGTACGTGCCGGTCGCCGAGTGGAACCTGAACTGGCTCGCGCCGACGGTGGCCGCGCCGCCCGTCAGGGAGTAACTCCCCTGGGCGATGGGCCCGGTGATGTAGCTCTGGAACGACGATTTCAGGCCCCAGTCCAGGCGCCCGCCCTGCACCGTGCGGGACGCGGCGTGCGCGCCGGCGACCGGGAGCAGGGCGCCGAGCAACGCGGTGAACAGGGCGACGGCGAGGACGCGTAGCCGGGCGCGTCGGGGCATGGCGGTTTCCTCCGGGGTACGTCACCAGACCCTGGCGACTTAGGTAAGGCTAACCTAAACTACTATCCCTGACATCAACAGCCCCTCGGTGACCGCTCACCCCGACAGACAGGACGGTGTCCGCGTGCCGACGCCAGCCGCCAGCCCTCGCGCCTCCCGCGCTCCCCGACGACCGGGTGTGCTGGTCTCCGTACTCATCGCGGTCTTCGCCCTGACCCTGACGGCCTGCGGAGGAGCCGCCACTTCGGCCACGCGGCCAGGGACGGGGACGGGGACGGGCACGAAGCCCGCGTCCGCCCCCGCGAACCGGCTCGACCCCCTCACCCCGCCGCCCCACCCGGCCCTCCCGGTCACCACCACGTCCGCCGACGGCCACAAGGTGACGATCAGGAAGACCGACCGGATCGTGCCGCTCTCCGGCAGCCTCAGCGAGATCGTGTTCACGCTCGGGCTCGGCGAGGACGTCGTGGCGCGCGACATCACGGCCACGTTCGACCAGGCGACGAAGTTGCCGGTGGTCACGCGGAACCACGACGTGTCCGCGGAGAGCGTGCTCTCGCTCCGGCCCGACCTCGTCCTCGCCGAGAGGACGACCGGCCCGGCCGAGGCGATGCGGCAGATACGCGACGCGGGCATCCCCGTGGTCGTCCTGGACCCCGCGCTGGACCTCGACGACGTGGGCACCCGCATCCAGGCGGTCGCCGACACACTCGGAATCCCGGCGGCCGGACGGGAGTTGACCCGGCGCTCGCAGGACCGGATCGAGGCAGTACGCAAGGACATCCCGCGCACAACGGGGTCGAAGAAGCCCCGCATCGCCTTCCTCTACGTACGCGGCTCGGCCTCCGTCTACCTCATCGGCGGCGCCAAGTCCGGCGCCACGTCCCTCCTCGAAGCGGCGGGCGCGGTCGACGCGGGCGCCGCGTCCGGCCTGAAGACGGACTTCCGGGCCATCACCAGCGAGGCCCTCGCCAAGGCGGCACCCGACGCGATCCTCGTCATGACGAAGGGCCTCGCATCGGTGGGCGGCATCGACGGCCTGGTGAAGATCCCGGGCGTGGCGGAGACCCCGGCGGGCGTGGACCGGAGGGTCGTCTCGGTGGAGGACGGCGTACTCCTGAACTACGGCCCGCGCACCGACCAGGTGCTGCGCTCGCTGGTGGACCAGCTCTACGCCGAGAAGACCGCCTGAACATGACGACGACGGCCTCCTCCCCCTCCCCCTCCCCCTCCCCCTCTCCCTCCCCCACCACCACCGCCGCACCGGCCCGACCGGCACGCACCACCTGGCTCCTGACGACGGTGCTGGCGGCGGCCCTGCTCCTCCTGGCCCTCCTCTCGGCGGGCATAGGCGCCTACGACATCCCGCCCCAAGACGTGCTGGCCTCCGTCCAACACCACCTGGGCCTGGGCGGATCGGCCCTCGACCGGGTGGCCGAATCGATCCTGTGGAACGTGCGCCTGCCCCGCGTCGTCCTCGCCCTCCTCGTCGGCGCGTCCCTGGGCTGCGCGGGCGCCCTGATGCAGGGCGTGTTCGGCAACCCGCTCGCCGAGCCGGGCGTCATCGGCATCTCGTCGGGCGCGGCGGTCGGCGCGGTCGCCTGCATCGCGCTCGGCCTGAACTTCCTCGGTACGTGGACGATCACGGTCTGCGCGTTCGTGTCGGGCCTGGCGACCGTCCTCGTCGTCTACACGATGTCCCGCTCGAACGGCAGGACAGAGGTGGTCACCCTCATCCTGACGGGCATCGCGGTGAACGCGTTCGCCGGCGCCCTCATCGGCCTGTTCCTCACCTACGCGGACACGGCGGCGGTCAACCAGATCACGTTCTGGCAGCTCGGCTCGCTGGCCCAGGCGACGTGGCCGAAGGTACTGGCGGTACTGCCGTGCGCGGCGCTGGGCCTGTTGCTGGCCCCCCTCTACACCCGCAAGCTGGACCTGCTGTCCCTGGGCGAGAGGCCGGCCCGCCACCTGGGAGTGGACGTGGAGAGGCTCCGCGTCGCCTGCATCCTCCTCATCGCGCTGCTCACGGCGGCGGCGGTGGCCGTGTCGGGCGTGATCGGCTTCGTCGGCCTCGTCATCCCCCACCTGCTCCGCATGATGGCGGGCCCCGGCCACCGCTTCCTGGTCCCCGGCAGCGCCCTCGGCGGCGCGGTCGTCCTGGTCGGCGCGGACCTGGCCGCCCGCACGCTCGCCGCGCCCGCCGAACTCCCCATCGGCGTCCTGACCGCCCTGACCGGCAGCCCGTTCTTCTTCTGGCTGCTCCGCCGCACCCGCCGCAAGCAAGGAGGCTGGGCATGACACCCCCCTGGCCCACCCGCATCCGCCGCCGCACCCGCACGCTCCCCGCGCGGCACGCGCCGGGCGAGACGGTGGCGGAGGCGCGCGGCGTACACCTGCACCTGGGCGGGCGGGAGGTCCTGCACGAGGTGGACGTACAGGCCCGCGCGGGCGAGGTCCTGGCCCTCGTAGGCCCCAACGGAGCGGGCAAATCAACCCTGCTGGCCGCACTGGCGGCGGACCTCCACCCGACGCGGGGCACCCTCCACATCTCCGGCCGCCCGACCGCGTCCTGGACCCCACCCGAACTCTCCCGACGCCGCGCGCTCCTCCCCCAATCGGCGACGCTCTCCTTCCCGTTCACGGTGGAGGAAGTGGTCCGCATGGGCCGGGCCCCCTGGACCGGCACGCCGAACGAGGCCGAGGACGAGGCGGCGGTACGGGCGGCGCTGCGCGCAACAGAAACACAGCCCTTCACGAACCGCCCCTTCTCCGCCCTCTCCGGCGGCGAACGCGCCCGGGTCGCCCTCGCCCGCGTCCTCGCCCAATCAACCCAACTCCTCCTCCTGGACGAGCCCACAGCCGCCCTCGACCTCCGCCACCAGGAACTGGTCCTCCGCGTATGCCGCTCCCGCGCGGCGGCGGGCGACGCGGTGGTCGTCGTCCTCCACGACCTGGCGCTGGCAGCGGCGTACGCGGACCGCACGGTGATCCTGCGGGCCGGACGGGTGACGGCGGACGGGGCGCCGTCGGAGGTTTTCGAGGCGGATCTGCTCAGCGAGATCTACCAGCATCCGGTGGAGGTGCTAGCGCACCCGAAAACCGGCAGGCCATTGGTGGTTCCGGTCCGCGCTCAAACGAACCGACGGGAGACCGACAGCCATGTGGCCCTTCCGGTTCAGCCGTCGTGCTGAGAACGCGTGGCCTCACCGAGCACCGCCAATCGGAGCGCCACCATGACTCCAGCAATGCGCTCAAGAAGCGCGACGGAGAACTTCTGTGCCGAGCGCTGTAACTGCTCTTGCGCCAGGCAAGTGTGTCCGGGCTCAGCCAACCAACTCACGTGATACCGGCGGAACCGGTCACTGCCTCCCCGTCGTGTCGGTGCCCTGATGTGGCCATGGCCGATCTTGCCCCGGCTGCGGTCCGAACCCGGGCTGCTGAGCCCAGCCCTGGTAGGGCGCCGACGGTACGGGCGCCGCGCGGCGCCTGCGGCTGCGTACGGCGAGGGCTCCACCGCCCGCTCCGACCAGCACAAGTCCGCCCACGCCCGCCAAAATCCACGGCATGGAACTCGAATCGTCGCCGGATGCCGCCACGGGGGGCGCGGAAGCGGCCGGGGACGGTTCCGCGCTGCCACCACCCGGCTGCGCCGACGCCGAGGAGCCTGCCGCAAGGTCCGGCAGTGGATACTCGTCCGCCGGACCCGGATCGCCGGGGTTCGTCAGAGCGATCCGGGGGCGTACAGCGCCGTAACCGATCTCATCCGTGCGCTTCTTACCGCTGACCGGGCCGCTTGCCGTGTTCAGCATGACCCGCAGGACCTGGTTGTTCGTCCAGTCCGGATGCTTGGACCAGATCAATGCGGCTGATGCCGATGCGACGGCCGACGCGTCACTTGTGCCGTGCGACTTGCACAGGCCGGTCTTCCCGTCGCAGGTATGGATCATGTCGTCGCCGGGTGCGACCAGATCGACTTGCGCCCCGTACTGGGATTCGGCGGTCTTCTTGAAGTCCTTGCCGATCGCGCCGACTCCCACCACCCCCGGCGTCGCAGCCGGGTACTCCACCGGGTTGGTTCCGGCACCGAGGTTGCCCACGGCAGCGAAGATCAGCTTGTTCTTGGACAAGGCGTAGTCGACCGCGTCGTCCAGCATCCTCGAGTGCTCCGGGCCGCCCAACGAGACGTTGATGATCCGGGCGTCCGAATCGGCCGCATACCGGATGGCCTTGGCTACATACGTGGGGTAGTCGTCCGGGTTGCCGTCTTCCCGGCTCTGTTCGATGAAATCCGGTACCCGGATGGGGAGGATCTTCGCTCCAGGCGCCACGCCGTACGAACCAGTCGTCTCACCCTTCGCACCGGTCCCCGCGATAAGCACAGCCATGTCGGTGCCGTGGCCGTCGTAGTCCGTGTGCTCGTCACCGGGACGGTACGAGAAGTCCTTGCCCCGGAGCACCTGCCCACGCAGGTCCGGAAAGTGCGCGTCGACGCCGGAGTCGACGACCGCGACCGTGACTCCCTTGCCCGTGCTGGCCTTCCACATCTGCTCCGCATGCATGGCGTCCAAGTACCACTGCTGATCGCGGACGGTCTCGGCGTGGGCAGGCGTGGTGGCGACACCGGCGAGGACGATGCCGGACAGGAGACATCCGACCCGCAGCCTTCGGGCCTGCTTGTTACGGGAGCGCATGGTCATCCTCCGTCGTCACACCTCGTCTTCGGGCCGGCCCGGAAGCCGAGGCGCAGGCAGCGGCCGTGCAGTCCGCTGTTCCGGCTCCGACTCCTTCTCCGCACCTCGCCCACCGCGCAGGTGCTCCGCGGACACAGCCCGAGCCCCATCTTTGCGTGACGAGGCATGAGAACCGCGGGCGGGTCCGCCCCGCTGCGTCTCGGCCGGCCCGTCGGTCTCTTCGCGCGCGTAACCGGACCGCCTGGCCGCGGCCGACGAGTTCCTGCTCGGCTTCGCCTTCTGCGGCTGCCCGCCCGCGACACCGTCCGAGTGCGAGGGCATCCGTGCGCCGGACATGCCACTCCCACGCCCGGTACCTGTCACAGCGCCTCGGCCGGTGGCCTCCCCAGGACGCGCCCCTTCGGAAGCGCGCGTTCGGGCACCAGGGACCTGCTGAGCCGGGGAACCTCCGACCACCGTGCCCCGGGGAATCGACCCCGCCGCACGGCCGGTCTGCGACGGAGCCCCGCGGCCACCGGCGATCCCGTCGGACGGCCGCTCCGGAGCCGCTCCGCCCGGCCCCCGCACTGGTGACGCCTTGCCACCTTCCACCCCAGGTACCCCCGGCCGAGCCGTACCCGGAACACTGCGCCCAGGCACCGCCTCTCTTGGCGTGCCGAGTGCACCCGGAACGCCGGTGCGGCCGGTCCCCTCGGGCGCACCCGACGGACCACGCAGACTCGGCGAGATGGGACCGCGGCCACCTCTCACCCCCTGCGGAGGAGCAGCGGACCGGCCTGCACCTCCGAAGATGGGAGGCGCCCCCGGCGGAGGGGTGGCAAGGCCAAAAGCGGCTCCTTGTACAGGGGATGGTGGCACCGTCGGTGTGCGGGGCGTGGCGGGAGCAGCAGCCGAAGGAAGTGTGCCCGCCCTGTCCAAGCCGGTGTTCGGCCCGCTCGACAGAACATCCGGAACCACTCTCGGTGGCACAGTGAGGGGGGATGCCTGGTGGGTCGGGACGGCATGGTGGCCGCCCCCTGCCAGCGATGCGCCATGCGCCGCTTCCTTGAGCGCAGCGGCACCCGCGGCGGCGACGCCGACTCCACTCACGGCGGCGGCTGTCCCCGCGCTCGGCGAAGCGTCGGACGACGGCGAGTCCACGTCATCCCTGCCATCGAGTCTCCTGGGCACGAATCTCGCCGGGAGCGCGGGGAATTCCGGTGCCTGCAACCCCTCGATCTGCTCCGTAGACGCCGAGTACGACTGGGCGAGCTTCGTCATCAGCAAGGCAGCTTCGGCACGGTCGCCGTCGTACTGCGACTTGGCCGTCTTCACCGAGGACGTCGAAGGGCCGCCGCCATGGTTGCCCACGTCCTTCGCCGCGGCGTCGTGCGCGTCGAGGATCGAGCGCGCCGAGGCGCTGGAGTTCTTGAGCGCCTCGATCTGCGGCTTGACCTCGTGCAGCGTGTCCGCCGCGTGGCCCAGCCATTTCCCGGCGCTCTCGCTGTAGTCGCCCAGGCTCAGCGTCGCCCGCGCGGCCTGGTCGATCCACTTGTGGAACGCGTCGGCGCCTTCGCCCTCCCACTGCACCGACGTGCTGTGGGTCTTCAGATCGTCACCGATCTCCTTGATCGTCTTTGCCGCCGACGTCAGCAGGGAACCCAGATCCGTCGCGGTCGCGCCGTCCGCCGGCTCGACCATCGCCCACAGCTCGTCCGGGCTGTGCACCGCGAACCGATAGGACTTGGCCATGCCCCACACCTGGGAACCGAATTCACTCATGCCCCGTGTCCTCCCTCACTGACGTCGGTCTGCGTACCAGCGACATCACAGGCCACCCGCTTCGCCGTCCGTCGCCTTCGGCGCAGGCTCGCCCGAACCGCTGTGATGAGTGCCGTGCGACGTCTTCCTGCCCGGCTCCACCAGGGCGTCGGCCTGCGACCGGATGCGGCTCAGTCGCGCACGCACATCGTCGTCCAGGTTGTCGTAACCCGTCTTGGACGCGTCGACCGTCGCGACGAGGCCCTCGATCTGCAGCGCCAGCATCTTGGAGAGGTTCTCCAGCTGACCGTGCACCTTCGTGTAGGCGGAGTGCAGCCCGTCGGCCTCGTCGAAGGTGCCGAGGCGGCCGCTCGGCAGGGACCCGTTCGCGAGCGACTTCGGCGCCGCCTTCGAGTTCTCCAGTTCACGTAGCAAAGCGTCGACCCGACGCTTGAACGTCGACAGCGTCTCGCCCTCGACCAGCATGGCCTTGGCGGCTCCGGTTCCCCCCGTGCCGTCGGACACGATCCCATCCTCCCCCTGCTCCCCCACGACGGAACCACGTTCCGCGGGGCCCGCATGATGTCCCCATTCTTAACAGAGGCAACTACGGTAAGTCACCTCCGCCTTGCGGGCCGGGGCCTCGGGGAGGGCGGGGGAGGGTGGGGCAGACGAGTCGGGCTGTACGCCGGGTTCTGTCGCCCGGTCACCTCGCGGTGGCCGGGGAGACGGCCATCCATCTAGGGCCGGCGTTGCCGCCGGCCTCGTGCGGTCTACCCGCGGACTCGGGCGGGCAGCCCTCGATCGTCCGCGCAGGATCGTCTCCGAGGAGGCGTTCCCTCTTGACCTTGCTCCAGGTGGGGTTTACCTAGCCGCCTGAGTCACCTCAGGCGCTGGTGGTCTCTTACACCACCGTTTCACCCTTACCGAGGACCGAGGTCCCCGGCGGTCTGTTTTCTGTGGCACTGTCCCGCGGGTCACCCCGGGTGGCCGTTAGCCACCACCTTGCCCTGTGGAGCCCGGACGTTCCTCGGGGGGTTCCGATGAAGGGACCCCACGCGGCCGTCCGCCCGGCTCGTCTGCCGTGCCGTCATGATACCCGGCGAGACCTGGTACGGAGCACGGGAGCGGCCTGGTACGGATCATCGGGAGCGCCGCCTTGACCTTGCCGCAGCGTCAACGTTTCTACTGGCGTCATGAGGATCGGAGAGCTGGCCGCCACCGTCGGCGTGACCACGCGCGCCATCAGGCACTACCACCATCTCGGTCTGCTCGCGGAGCCCGAGCGGCTCGGCAACGGCTATCGCGAGTACGGGCTGCGGCACGCCGTCGAGCTGGCCCGGATCCGGCGCCTGACCGAGTTGGGGCTCGGGCTCGCCGAGGTGCGGGACGTGCTCGCCGACGACGCCGGGCGGGAGCTCGTGGAGGTGCTGGCCGAGCTGGACGAGGATCTGGCCCGGCAGGAGGCCGCCTTGAGTGAGCGGCGTGCCCGGCTGCGGGATCTGCTGGCACGGGCCGAGCTGGGGCGGCTGCCCGCCGAGGGGCCCGTCTCGCCCGAGCTCGCCGCCCTGCTCGGGGAGGTCGGGGAGCTGGCCGACTCGTCGCCGATGGCCGCGAAGGACCGCGAGATGCTCACCCTCATCGACACCACCGCGCCGCCCGAGCTCCGCGGGCAGCTGATCGCGGCTCTGCGGCCCACCGTCGCCGACCCGGCCGCGATGGCCGCGGTCCGTGACGTGTACGCCCGGCTGGACGCCCTCGCCGACGCCGCGCCCGACGATCCCCGCGTCGACGAGGCCGCGCGGGCGCTCGTCGCCTGCCTGCCCGCCGAACTGCCCACCGCCGAGACGTCCGCCCAGAAGGGGTTCCTCGACACCGTGCTCGCCGACTTCTCCCCGGCCCAGGCCGAGGCCGTACGGCTCGCGATGCGGATGGTCACAGAGATCGGCACAGAGATCGGCACAGAGATCGGCACAGAGATCGGCACAGAGAGAGGTGATGGGCGGTGAGGCGGGTCGTGCGGGCGCTGGCCTGCGTCGTTCTCGTCGCCGAGCTGGGGCTGGTCGTCTGCCTCCTTACCGGCGTGCGGCCGCCCGTGTATGTGGAAGGCGCCGTCGTCCTCGTCCTCGCCGTCGAGGGGCTGCTGCTCGGCCGCCTCTGCCTGCGCGGGGGGCTCGGCGCCGTCAAGGACGTCCTGCCACCCACCGCCCGCCGGCTCGTCGGGCACGAAGCGCGGGTGTTCGGGAGCCTCGGGCTGTGGGTGGCGCGGCGGCGGCACGGGGTTCCGGCCGGGGCCGACTCCTTTCCGTACGCCAAGGGGCAGGCGTCGATGATGTACGCGTTCGCCTTCGTGTGTGTCGTCGAGACCTTCGGGATGTGGGCGCTGCTGCGGGACCAGCCCGAGATCCACCGGGTCGTGTTCCTCCTGGACGTCTACACCGTGTTCATGGTGCTCGGGCTGCACGCGGCGGCCGTGACGCGGCCGCACGTGATCACCGAGGACGTGTTGCGGGTGCGCCGCGGGGCCCACGTCGACCTGCGGATACCGCTGGAGCGGATCACGCGCGTGCGCCGCGAGAACCGGTTCACGCACACCGAGACCGACGGCGAGCTGCACCTCGACGTCGCCTCGCAGACCAGCCTCACGCTCGAACTCGGCGAGCCCGTCACGCACTTCACCTTCCTCGGGCGGGCCAGGGACGTCGTACGGGTGCGCCTGCACGCGGAGGAGCCGGAGCGGCTGGCGCGTGCCCTGGAGGCGCGGCTCACAGCGGCGCGGGCCGAACCCTCACCTGTCGCCGACTAACCTGGCGCGGGGCCGCGCCCCTGCCCGTCGTACCGAAGGAGATCGCCCGTGCTCGTCTTGCTGCCGCCGTCCGAAGGGAAGGCCGCCTCCGGGCAGGGTGCCCCGCTGGAGCTGGAGTCGTTGTCGCTGCCGGGGCTCGCGGAGGCTCGGGCCGCCGTCCTCGGCGAGCTGGTCGAGCTGTGCTCCGCGGACGAGGAGAAGGCGCGCCATGTGCTCGGGCTCAGTGAGGGGCTGCGCGGCGAGGTCGCCAAGAACGCCGGGCTGCGCACCGCGGGCGCCCGGCCCGCCGGGGAGATCTACACCGGTGTCCTCTACGACGCCTTCGGCCTCTCCTCCCTCGACGCCGCCGCGAAAAAGCGGGCCGCGCGCCACCTGCTCGTCTTCTCCGGGCTTTGGGGCGCGGTGCGGGTGACCGACCGGATTCCGTCCTACCGCTGCTCGATGGGGGTGAAGCTGCCCGGTCTCGGCGCGCTCGGCGCGTTCTGGCGGGGGCCGATGGCCGACGTCATGCCCGAGGCCGCCGGGAGCGGGCTCGTGCTCGATCTGCGTTCGGCGGCGTACGCGGCCGCGTGGAAGCCGAAGGCCACAGATCAAGGAGTCGCGGAGCGGACGGCGACGGTACGGGTGCTGCACGCGCCGACCCGCAAGGTCGTCAGCCATTTCAACAAGGCGACCAAGGGCCGCATCGTGCGCTCGCTGCTGACCTCGGGCGTCGCGCCCGCGTCCCCGGCCGAGCTGGTCGAGGTGTTGCGGGAGCTGTCGTACGAGGTGGAGGTCGAGGCGCCCGCCAAGGCCGGGCGGGCCTGGAATCTGGACGTGCTCGTCGACGAGGTGCACTGACCCCGGCCACCCGCCGTTGCAAGGTGCGCAACGCGCTTTGCACATGATGTGTGCCCCGGGCAGGATGAGCCCATGACCACCTCCTCTGTGCTCGATCTCGCCCCCGTCGTTCCCGTCGTCGTCGTGGAGGACGTCGCCGACGCGGTGCCGCTCGCGCGGGCGCTCGTGGCGGGCGGGCTGCCCGCGATCGAGGTGACCCTGCGCACGCCCGCCGCGCTCGACGCGATCCGCGCCATCGCGGCCGAGGTCGGGGGCGCGGTCGTCGGCGCGGGCACCGTGATCTCCCCCGCGAACGTCGCCGACTCGGTGGACGCGGGCGCGAAGTTCCTGGTCAGCCCCGGGTGGACGGACACGCTGCTGGACGCGATGAAGGGTTCGGGGGTGCCGTTCCTGCCCGGCGTCTCCACCACCTCGGAGGTCGTGGCGCTGATCGAGCGCGGGGTCGAGGAGATGAAGTTCTTCCCCGCCGAGGCCGCAGGTGGCGCCGCCTACCTCAAGGCGCTCGCCGGGCCGCTGCCGCAGGCCCGGTTCTGCCCGACCGGCGGGGTCTCGCCCGCGAACGCGCCCGCCTACCTGGCGCTGAGGAACGTCGGCTGCGTGGGCGGCAGTTGGATGCTCCCGGCCGACGCGATCGCGGCGAAGGACTGGGCCCGGGTGGAGCGACTGGCCCGCGAGGCGAGCGCCCTCACCGTCTAGCGAAGAGGTGCGCCGTCTCGTTGACCGCGCGCACACTCGCGTTCCCGTCCGCGTAGTACGCGATCGTCGTCAGCGACGCCGCTGACAGCTCCATGCGGAACAGCGCCTCGGACGGGGCGCCGAGCGCGAGCCGTACCAGCGTCTTGATCGGCGTGACGTGGCTGACCAGGAGGACCGTGCGGCCCCGGTGGACGGCGGTCAGCCGGTCCCGGGCCGCCGCGACCCGCTCGGCGACCGCCGCGAAGCTCTCGCCACCGCCGCCGGGCGCGGCCTCGGCTGAGGCGAGCCAGGCGTTCATGTCGTCCGGATGGCGCTCCCCGACCTCCTTGAACGTGAGCCCTTCCCACGCCCCGAAGTCGGTCTCGCGCAGACCGTCGTCGACCGTCACGCCGAGCCCGAGCCGGTCGGCGACGGCCCGCGCCGTCTCCCGGCACCGCTTCAGGGGCGACGACACGACCGCGTCGACACCACCGCGCGCCGCCAGCTCGGCCGCCGCGCGCCGCGCCTGCTCACGGCCCGTCGCCGACAGCTCAGGGTCACCGCCGACGCCCCGCAGGAACCCGCTCCCGGAGAACCGCTTCTCCGGGGTGAGCGCCGTCTCGCCGTGGCGGAGCAGCACGAACGTGGCCGGGGGGCCCATGTCCGGCCCCCCGGCCCGCGCGTTCGTGACCGTCGTGCCGGTCAGAGGCCCGACTCCGCCGTACGGACCAGGATGCGGCGGCAGTTCTCGCAGCGGACGACGGCGTCGGGGGCGGCGGCGCGCACCTCGTTCAGCTCGGTGATGTTGAGCTCCAGGCGGCAGCCCTCGCAGCGGCGCTGGAACAGCTTGGCCGCGCCGACGCCGCCCTCCTTCTCGCGGAGCTTGTCGTAGAGCTTCAGCAGGTCGGCGGGGATCGACCCGGCGACGACCTCGCGCTCCTTGGCCACCGCGGCGGCCTCGGTGTCGAGCTGGGCGGCGGCCTGGTCGCGGCGGGCCGTCGCGTCGTCGACCTTGGCCTGGACGGCGGCGAGGCGCTCGGACAGCTCGCTCACGCGCTCCTGCGCCGACTCGCGGCGCTCCATGACCTCCAGGACGACGTCCTCCAGGTCGCCCTGGCGCTTGGCGAGCGAGGCGATCTCGCGCTGGAGGTTCTCCAGGTCCTTCGGCGAGGTGACCGCGCCGGAGTCGAGGCGCTGCTGGTCACGGGTGGCGCGCTGGCGGACCTGGTCGACGTCCTGCTCGGCCTTGGTCTGCTCGCGGGAGCAGTCGCTCTCCTCGGTCGTCGCGGCGACGTGCAGGTCACGCAGTTGGGCGAGGTCCTTGGTGAGCGACTCGATCTCGGCGTGCTCGGGCAGCGACTTCTTCTTGTGGGTCAGCTGCTGGAGGCGGACATCCAGATCCTGGACGTCGAGGAGACGGATCTGGTCGGCGGGCGCGGCGTTCAGTTGGGGGCTCCAAAAGTAGTCAGGGGTTCGCGGTGGGACGCCGCGTGGGCGGTCCAGGGGTCGGTGACCGTACGGGAGACGTGGACGCGCAGGTCCCATCCCTCGCGGTCGGAGACCTCGTCGAGCTGGGCGGCGGCCTGTTCGCACCAGGGCCACTCGGTGGCCCAGTGCGCCGCGTCGAGCAGCGCGAGAGGGGAGTGTTCGCGGGCCTCGCTCACCGGGTGGTGGCGCAGGTCGGCGGTGAGGAAGGCGTCGACGCCCGCGGCGCGCACGGCGTCGAAGAGGCTGTCGCCGCTGCCGCCGGAGACGGCGAGCGTACGGATCGTCGCGTCCGGGTCGCCGGCCGCGCGGATGCCCTGCGCGGTGGCGGGGAGCCGCTCGGCGGCGCGCTGCGCCAGCTCGCGCAGGGTGAGCGGGTGGTCGAGCTCGCAGACGCGGCCGAGACCGCGGCGGCCCGACGGGTCCGCCGGGTCGGGCACGAGGGGGCGGACGACCCGGACGTCGAGCGCTCCGGCGAGCGCGTCGGAGACGCCGGGGTCGGCCTTGTCGGCGTTGGTGTGCGCGACGTGCAGGGCGATGTCGTGTCTGATCAGGGTGTGGACGGCCCGGCCCTTGAAGGTGTCGGCCGCGACCGTCGTCGTCCCGCGCAGATACAGCGGGTGGTGCGTGACCAGCAGGTCCGCACCGAGCTTCACCGCCTCGTCGACGATCTCCTGGACCGGGTCGACGGCGAACAGGACCCGGCCCACCTCGGCGTCCGGGTCCCCGGCGACCGTGCCGACCGCGTCCCAGCCCTCGGCGAGAGCGGGGGGCCAGAGGGCGTCGAGCGCGGCGGTTACTTCAGACAGACGGGGCACGCAGACAGGTTACCTGCGCCGCGCCGCGCTCCCCCAAGCCCGGGGACCCGGTGAGGTCCGCGGACCGGGCCGCGGACAGGTTCATGAGCACAACAAGCACTTCCCTCACAGCTGATTCCGGCCACGGCCACCCTTTGGTGTGAAGCGGCGGGCCGGGCGGACCCCGGAGGTACGTGCGAAAACTAGCTTCGGCTGTGCAGGCGAGGGGGCGAACGGGGCGGGGCGCGAGGCGGGGCAGCACGGGGCGGGGACCGAGAAGAGCACTGGCGGACCAGGACAGTCGGAGGCGACGCAACCCATGACGGCCTTGGCCATAGAGCCCGCGGCAGAGAAACGGGCGGCACAGACGGGGACGGGACCGACGGGCACGGGCCCGGCGGGGACGTCCCAGACGGGGGCGGCACAAACACAGGTGGTGCAACCACAGGCGGCGCAGACGCGACCGGAGCCCCCGTCGCCCGGATGCGTGATCACCGCCGACGCCACCTACGCGGCCCGGCTCGTCCACGACAACGGCAGCCCCGGCGCGTGGTACCCCGAGCGCTGGACCCTCGACGGCCCCGAGCCGTACGCGGTGCCGCTCCCCGCCCACCAGCCGGAGGAGCCCGGCACCGCCGTCCTGCCGCTGACCGACGGCCGGGTCCTCATCCACCGCCGGGCGGACGGCCGCCACCTGTTCTCCCTCCTCTACCCGACCGGGCCCGCGACCGGCGAGGTGCCGCTCGGGGCCGTCGAGTGCGGGGAGCTGACGCTGTTGCCGCCGAGCCCGGACGGGTCCCGCGCGTACGCCCTCGCCGTACGCGAGGAGACGACGGACGTGTGGCTGGTGGCGGGCGGCGCGTTCGGCCCCGAGCACGTGGCCGAGGTGAAGGGCAGCTGCTCGGGCGGGGTGTGGCTGGAAGCCACCGGGCGGCTGCTCGCGCTCGACCGGGAGGAGCCCGGCGGCGGCCCGGTGAAGACGGTGGCGGTCGACCTGGAGCGGGGCGGTGAGGTCTCGCCGCTGCTGCAGATCGGCGCGGAGAGCGAGGACCGGCTGCTCCTCGCCGACCCGGACAGCGGCCTGATCCTGGTCCGCTCGGACGCCGCGGAGGCGGGCCGGCCCCGGCTCGGCTGGGGCGTCCTCGGCAGCACGCTCCCGATCCGCTTCCCGCGCGCGCTGCGGCCCGCCGGATGCACGGTGACGCCGTTCGCGGTGCAGCCGGGGCAGACGCTCACGCCCGAGGGGTGCGCGGTGGCGCTGCGCATCGACGGCGCCGCCGGGACGCAGGGTTCGCCGTGGCTCGGGGTGTGGCGTCCGAGCGAGGGCCGGCTGCATCAATTCCCGGCGCCGCACGGGTGGTTGGCGGGGTCCGGTTTCTGGTCGCGCTCGGGCGAACTGGCGCTCCCCTACGCCACGGGCGACGTGCCCTGCGGCCTCGCGCGGCTGTCCGCGCCGGAGCCCGCGGCGCCGGAGGAGGAGGCGCCGAGCGAGCCGCCGCCGCCTGCCGCGCCGCGTCCGGTGCCGTTGGCGCAGGCGCCTCTCGGGGGGCGGAAGGCCGGAGGTTAGACTCCCCCGGCGAATCTGAACGATCTTGTATGGGTGTACGGGGTGAGTTTTCCGATGGCGGAAAGCAACGGTATGGACGCGGGTACGGACGGTCCGGAGGCGGGGGCCACCACGGAGCGGACGGGGCACGGACGGCACCGGGGTGCGGTGACCTCCGCCCCCGCGGCGCAGGACCAGCGGCCCGAACCGCGCGGGCGGCACCGGGGGCCCCGCGCCGAGGAGCCGCAGGGGTAACCACGGGCGTAGGCCCAGGCACAGGCGCACGCACAGACGCACGCACAGACGCAGGCACAGACGCAGGCACAGACGCAGACGCAGGCCCGGCTCACTCGCGCTTGAGGCTCAACACCTCCGCCGCCGCGAACGTCTCCGTCGGCGGCCGTTCCTCGTAGTGCGGGGTGAGCAGCGCGTCCAGCTCCTCGTACGTGAACACCTCCTTCGCGGCGTCGAACTTCGCCCGTACACGCGGCCGTTCGACGATCGCGACCATGCCGCCGTGCACGACGAGGAGCTGCCCGTTGACGTGCGCGGCGGCGGGTGAGGCGAGGTAGCCGACGAGCGGGGCGACGTGTTCCGGGGCCAGCGGGTCGAGCCCTTCGCCGGGTTCGGCGAATCCGGCGAAGACGTCCTCGGTCATCCTGGTGCGGGCCCGGGGGCAGATGACGTTGGCGGTGACGCCGTACTTGGCGAGGGCCAGCGCCGTGGACGTGGTCAGTCCGACGATGCCGCCCTTCGCCGCCGCGTAGTTCGGCTGCCCTGCCGAGCCCGCGAGGAACGCCTCCGACGACGTGTTCACGATGCGGCCGTGGACGGGGGCGCCGTCCGCCTTGGCGCGGTCGCGCCAGTGCCGGGCCGCGAAGTGGGTCGTGTTGTAGTGGCCCTTAAGGTGCACGCGGATGACGGAGTCCCACTCGTCCTCGGTCATCGAGAAGATCATGCGGTCGCGGAGGATGCCGGCGTTGTTGACGAGGATGTCGAGGCGGCCGTACGTGTCTATCGCCGCCTGGATCAGTTGTGCGGCCTGTTCGTGGTCGGCCACGTCGCCCGCGTGGGCGCTTGCTGTGCCGCCCCCGGCGCGGATCTCTTCCGCCACCTGGTGTGCGGGGGCCGCGTCTGTGTCGCCGGTGCCGTCGCGGCTTGGTCGGCCGTAGTCGTTGACGATGACGTTCGCGCCCAGGCGGGCCAGTTCCAGGGCTTCTGCGCGACCCAGGCCGCGGCCGGCGCCTGTGACAATTGCCGTGCGGCCCTTGAGCGGCGTTGACATGCTGGTCCCTTCACCGGTCGTTTCTGAAAGTGCTGCGCCGCCGTGGCTGGTCGCGCGGTTCCCCGCGCCCCTGGGCGGCTATGGGCTAGAGCTCGATGCAGGTTCTCAGCGCTGACCCAGTGCGCATCTGGTCCAAAGCCTCGTTGATCTCCGCGAGGGGGACCCTGTGCGTGATGAGTGACTGGAGGTCGATGCGGCCCGCCCGCCACAGGGCGATGGCTCGTTCGTAGGAGCGCAGGACGTCCCCGCCTCCGTACATCGAGGGCAGGATCCGCTTCTCGTCGAAGAAGAGCTCGAACATGTTGAGCTGGAGGACGTCGTCCATCGCGCCCGCGCCGACGACGACGAGGGTGCCGCCGCGCCGGGTGGTCTCGTAGGCGGTGCGGGCGGTGGCCGACTTTCCGACGACCTCGAAGACGTAGTCGAAGCCCTCGCCCTCGGTGAGGCGCTGCTTGGCGTCGGCGAGCGCGTCGGGGGCGACCGCCTCGGTCGCGCCGAAGTGCAGGGCCGCCTCGCGCCGTGACGCCACCGGGTCCACGGCGACGATCTGGGCGGCGCCCTTGAGCCGGGCGCCCTGGATCGCGGAGATGCCGACGCCGCCGCAGCCGATGACCGCGACCGACGAACCCGCCTGTACGTCGGCGGTGTTGACGGCCGCGCCGAGTCCGGTGGTGACGCCGCAGCCGATGAGCGCGGCGATGTCGAAGGGGACGTCGTCGGGGATCGGCACGGCGCACCCCGCGTCGACCACGACCTCCTCGGCGAAGGTGCCGGTGCCCGCGAAGCCGAACACGTCGCCGCCGGGGCGCTTGAAGTTGGGCGTGCCCGCGTTCATGAACCCGGCGAGACAGAGCTGGGTCTGGCCGCGTTTGCAGGCGGGGCAGGCGCCGCAGGCGGGCAGCCAGCAGACGACGACGCGCTGGCCGGGGGCGAGGCCGGTCACGCCTTCGCCCACGTCGACGATCTCGCCCGCGCCCTCGTGCCCCGGGACGAAGGGGGCGGGCTGCGGCAGGACCCCGCTCATGGCGGAGAGGTCGGAGTGGCACAGGCCCGTCGCCCGGACCCTGATGCGTACCTTGCCGGGGCCGAAGCCGACCGCCTCGACGTCGTCGAGGACCTCGAGTTTGTCCTGGCCTGTCTCGTGCAGAACGGCTGCTCGCATGGGGTGCGGCTCCTTCGCGTGAGGTGCGGGTGCGGGTGCGGGTGGTCAGCTGTGGCCTGCGGGTGGTCAACCGGCCCGTGGGTGGTCAGCCGGCCTGCGGGTGGTCAGCCGGCCTGCGGGTGGTCAGCTGTGGTCGATGACGGTGTCGGCCAGGACCGGGGCCTCGTCGCGTTCCAGGGCCGCCACCGCGACCCGGATCCGGCCGGGCTCCCGCCACATCCGGATGCGCAGCGTCTCGCCGGGGAAGACGACGCCGGTGAACCGGGTGGTGTAGCGGGTGACGCGGGAGACGTTGCCGTCGAGCAGCGTGTCGACGACGGCCTTGAGTGTCATGCCGTACGAGCACAGGCCGTGCAGGATCGGCCGGTCGAACCCGGCGAGCTTGGCGAACTCGGGGTCGGCGTGGAGCGGGTTCCAGTCGCCGGAGAGGCGGTAGAGGAGGGCCTGGTCCTCGCGGACGTGGCGGTCGACGGTGCGGTCGGGCTCGCGGACGGGGTCCGGGAGGCGGTCGGAGGGCCCGCGTTCGCCGCCGAAGCCGCCTTCGCCGCGGATGAAGATCTGCGCGTCGCTCGTCCACAACGGGCCGTCTACGTCGGTGACTTCGGTGCGCAGGACGACGACGGCGGCCTTGGTCTTGTCGTACACGGCGGCCACGCGGGCGCTCGTGCGGGCCGTGCCCTCGACGGGGATGGGGCGGTGCAGTGCGACGGTCTGGCCGCCGTGCAGGACGTGCGCGAGGTTCACGTCGATGCCGGGTGCGGCGAGACCGCCCATCATGGCCATCCCGGCGCCCGCGACCGTCGCGAAGCTCGGCAGGACCTGGAGCTTCGACTCCAGGGTGTAGCGCAGTTCGTCGGGGTCGGTGGCGGGGGTGCCCGCGCCGATGCCGAGGTGGTAGAGCTGGACGTCCTTGTGGCCCCAGGTGATCTCGGCGGTCCGTGGGGCGGCGGCTACGGCCTTCGCGGCGTCGATGGGCATGGGGCGGGCGCTCCTCACATGGTCGGGCAGGCGGGTCAAGACCTCGGTGCGGCCGTCCGCACCGTCGGCCGCACCGAGGTCGTCGCGCGCCGGTTCTAGAACCTGTTTCATTCCGCCCGGCGACCTCCTGTATAGCCAAGCGGGGGTGGGTTGGGAAGGGTGCGGTCATCCCTTTCTGACGTTACGTCAGATGCCATGCCGGGTGACATTTGTACTGGCGAGGTCCGGACTTGCGCATCTGCCGCCGCCCCGGCCCCGGTCCGTAGCGTCCTTCCCATGACGACGAGGGCGAAAGAGACAGCGGGCACCGGCCCCGCACCCGCCGTGTCCTTCACGGGAGCGGTCAGGACGTTCGGGGCCGTACGCGCGGTCGACGGGCTCGATCTGGAGATCGCGGCCGGCGAGACGGTGGCGCTGCTCGGCCGCAACGGGGCGGGCAAGTCCACCGCCCTCTCCCTCCTGCTCGGCCTGGACGAGCCGGAGGAGGGCCGCGTCGAGCTGTTCGGCGCCGCGCCGCAGGACTCCGTACGGGCCGGTCGGGTCGGCGCCATGCTCCAGGAGGGGCGGGCGGTGCCCCGGGTCACCGTCGCCGAGCTGGTCGGTTTCGTGGCCCGGCGGTACCCGGCGCCGATGGCCGTCCCGGAGGCGCTGCGGCTCGCCGGGATCGGGGAGCTGGCGGGCAGGCGGGTCGACAAGCTGTCGGGCGGCCAGACGCAGCGCGTGCGGTTCGCCGTGGCGCTCGCCGGAAACCCGTCCCTGATCGTGCTCGACGAGCCGACCGCCGCCCTCGACGTGGAGGCGCGGCACGCCTTCTGGGCGTCGATGCGGGCCTTCACGCGGCGCGGGCACACGGTCCTGTTCTCCACGCACTACCTGGAGGAGGCCGACGCCAACGCCGACCGGATCGTCGTCATCGACCACGGCCGGGTCGTCGCCGACGGCAGCGGCGAGGAACTGCGCCGGGCGGGCGGCGGCAGCCTCGTCTCCTTCGACCTGGCGGGGCACGGCTCCGAGGGGCTCTCCCTGCTGCCGGGCGTGCGCTCCGTCGAGATCCGCGGTGACCGGGCCCGGCTGCGCACCGACGACTCCGACGCCACGGTCATGGCGCTGGCCGGGATGGACGCCGTACGCCGTCTGGAGGTCGCCCCGGCCTCCCTCGACGACGCCTTCATGGCGCTGACCGCGGACCCCCGCGACCTGGAGCGTGTGTGATGAGGGACTACCTGCGGCTCGAAGTGCGGCGCACGCTGCGCGACGGCAAGTACGTGATCGGCACGGTCGCGATGCCCGTCCTGATGTACCTCCTCTTCACCAACATCGGCGCCGACGCGGGCGCGTGGAAGACGGCGTCGATGATCGGCATGGCGGCCTACGGGGCGCTCGGCGCCGCCCTCAACACGGGCGCCGGCGTCGCCGAGGACAAGGCGATCGGCTGGCTGCGGCAACTGCGGATCACCCCGATGACCCCGCGCCAGGGCGTCATCGGCCGGGCCCTGACCGGCGCGGTGACCGTGCTGCCCGCGATCACGGCGGTGCTCCTCGCGGGCGCGCTGGTCAACGGCGTACGGATGGACCTGTGGAAGTGGCCGGTCATCGCGCTGCTGCTGTGGGCGGGCTCGCTGCCCTTCACCATGCTCGGCCTCGGCAACGGCTACCGCCTCACCTCGCAGGCCATGGGCGGCATCACCATGCTCTGCTACCTGGGCCTCGCCGTCCTCGGCGGCCTGTGGTTCCCGGTGGAACTGTTCCCCGGCTGGCTGCGGCACGTCTCGTCCTTCACCCCGACCAACCGGTTCGCCGAGCTGGGCACGGCGGTCGCCGACGGCCGGCTCCCCTCCCTCGCCGCCCTCGCCGTGCTCCTCGGCTGGCTGCTGGCCTTCGGTTCGTACGCTGTGGTGTCGTACCGCACATCGGCGCGGACCGCATGAACGAGGCCACGGGGACGACGGGGACCCGGAGAGGGACGGACATGTCCTGGTGGAGCAAGGTCAACGAGCAGTTCCACGAGCTGCGCACGACACAGACCGAATGGAAGGCCGAGAACGCGCGCGTGCGGGCCGAGCACCGGGCCTCCGGTGCGCCGGGCGGGCCGCCCGAGGACCTCGGCCCGCCGCCGACCGGCTTCGCGCTCCTCCCCTGGCTGCTCCTCGGCCTCGGCGCGTTCTCCAACATCGTCCAGGGCAAGACCGGCAACCCGTGGCTCGGCGGCCTCGGCCTGCTCACCTTCAACTCCCTGTACGTGTACGTCGTCTTCCGCGCGTTCCACAAGAAGACCCGCGGCGCGGCCTCCACCCGGCTCGCACTCGCCCTGATGACCGTGCTGACCTGCGCACTCGTCCTCGGCTTCGGCGGCAACTGGCTGGCCTTCTTCCCGCTGCTCGGCCTCGCGGCGGGCGCCATCCTGCGCGGCCCGCACCTCGGCAGGGCGGGGCTCGGGCTGAGCGCGCTGGCCGGGGTCGTCGCCGGGTACAAGGAGGGGTGGGACGCGCTCGGCGTCGTCTACGGCACGTTCCTCTCCATGATGGTGACCGCCGCGATCCTCTCCCTCTCCGAAGCGGTACGTGAACTGCGCGCGGCCCGCGAGGAACTGGCGCGGCGCGCCGTCGAGAAGGAACGGCTGCGGTTCTCCCGCGACCTGCACGACCTGCTCGGGCACACCCTTTCGGTGATCGTCGTGAAGTCGGAGGCGGCACGGCGGCTCGCGCCGCGCAGCATCGACGCGGCCCTGGAACAGGTCACCGACATCGAGGCGGTCGGCCGCCAGGCGCTCACCGAGATCCGTGAGGCCGTCACCGGGTACCGCGAGGGCAGCCTCGCCACCGAACTGGACCGGGCCCGCTCCGCGCTCACCGCGGCGGGCGTCGAACCCGTCGTCCGCCAGTCGGGGCCGCCGCTGTCCGCGCAGACGGAGGCGCTGCTCGGCTGGGTGGTGCGCGAGGCCGTCACGAACGTGGTGCGGCACAGCTCCGCCACCACGTGCGTGATCTCCGTCGAGGGGGCCGCCGAGAGGGTGCGGCTGCGGGTGACGGACGACGGCTCCGGCCCGTCGGCCGTTGCCGGTACGGGCGTCGGCGGCACCGGGCTCAAAGGGCTCACCGAGCGGCTCGCCACCGCGGGCGGCTCCCTGGAGGCGGGGTCCGGCGCGCGTGGCGGATTCGAGGTGCGGGCCGAACTCCCCGTCGGCGGCCGCGAGTCGGTGCCGGACGCCGCACTCGTGGACATCGTCCGGGCCGCCCCGCACCGCCCGGCCACGTAATCTGCCCCCGTGACGGAAATGCCGCAGGACCACCGGCCCGCCAAGAGTGTGCGCCTGCTCCTCGCCGAGGACCAGCAGATGATGCGGGGGGCGCTCGCGCTGCTGCTCGGCCTGGAGGCGGACATGGAGGTCGTCGCGCAGGTCGCGGCCGGTGACCTCATCGTCGACAAGGCCCTCGAATGCCGCCCCGACGTCGCCCTCCTCGACATCGAGCTGCCCGGCCGCAGCGGGCTCGACGTGGCCGCCGAACTCCGTGACCAGGTGCCGGACTGCCGGGTGCTGATCCTCACGACGTTCGGGCGGCCCGGGTATCTGCGGCGGGCGATGGAGGCGGGGGCCTCCGGGTTCCTGGTCAAGGACGGGCCCGTCGAGGATCTCGCCGAGTCGATCCGCAAGGTGCTGCGGGGGGAGACCGTGGTGGACCCGGCGCTCGCCGCGGCGGCGCTGAGCGCTGGGCCGAACCCGTTGACGGCCCGGGAGGCGGATGTGCTGCGGGCCTCCGCCGACGGGGCGACCGTCTCCGACATCGCCGGGGCGCTTCATCTCTCCGAGTCGACCGTGCGGAACTATCTGTCCTCGGCGATCGGGAAGACCGGCACCCGGAACCGGATGGAGGCGCTTCGGGAAGCACGGCAACAGGGCTGGGTCTAGCGCCGCGGGCGTCCGGGCCCGCCCCCGGGTACGGCATGCACCGCGGCTGCCCGCGCAGTTCCCCGCGCCCCTATAACGCCCGTCCCCGAGTGCGACGTACGTCGTGGTTGCTCGCGCCGTTCCCCGCGCCCCTGAAACGCCCGATTCCGGGTGCGACGCCATCGTGGTTGCTCGCGCCGTTCCCCGCGCCCCCTGCGATGCGCACTTCGTGCGCCATCTCACGGGGCGCGGGTGTTGGGCGCCGTCTCAGGGGGCGCGGGTGTTGGGCGCCATCTCAGGGGCCCTGGGGCTGCGGCGAAGCCGCATGCTTCAGGGGCGCGGGGAACTGCGCGACCAGCCACGACGGTGGCGCGCCCGGCAGCGGGACTCAGCGTGAGGCGGCGCGGTCGCGTGGCATGTAGGACAGCAGGATCACCACCGCGACGACCAGAATCCCCGCCCCCCAGAGGAACGCCCCCGCATAGCCGCGCGTCAGCGCGGCAGAATCCGCCGACCCCGCGGAGCGACTCGTCGCCACGGTCGAGAGGACGGCCAGTCCCAGCGCACCCCCCAGCGTGCGGCTGGTGTTGACGAGCCCGGAGACGAGCCCCGCGTCCCCCGGCGCCGCCCCGGACGTGGCCAGAGAGGCCAGCGGCGTCATCGCGAACCCGGCCCCGGCCATCATCACGATCCCGGGCAGCATGATCGTCAAGACGTACGTGCCGTCCGCGCTCATGGTCGACTGCCAGCCGAACCCGGCGGCGGTGACGAGGACACCGGCGACGGCGACGTTCCGCGCGCCGAACCTCGGCATGAGCCGGGGCGCGATCTTCGACCCGGCGACGACCGCGAGGGAGCTGGGCACGAGCGCGAGGCCCGCTTCGATGGGCGTGTAGCCGAGGACGTTCTGCGCGTAGAGGGTCATGAAGAACCACATGGCGAAGCTGCCCATGCCGCAGACGAACATCGCCGCGTTGGCGGCGGCCACGGCCCGCACCCGGAACAGTGCGAGCGGCATCAGCGGCAGCCGCGTACGCGCTTCGACGAGCAGGAACGCGGCGATCAGCGCGAGGGCGATCCCGAGGGGGACCAGCGTGGACGCGGCGGCCCAGCCCTCCGCCTCGGTCTGCACGATGCCGTAGGCGAGGAGGGCCGTGCCGGCGGTGACGAGGACGGCGCCGGGCAGGTCGAGGCGGCGTTCACCCCCGGCCCTTGACTCACGGATCCAGCGGGCGGCGGCCGCGAGGACGACGGCGCCGAGGGGCACGTTGATGAGGAGCACCCAGCGCCAGTTCAGGCCCTCGGTGAGGACGCCGCCGACGAGACCGCCCGCCGCGCCGCCGCCCGCGCCGACGGCGGTCCAGGTCGCGATGGCGCGGGCCCGTGCCGCGCCCTCGGGGACGGCGGAGGTGAGGATGGTGAGGGTGGACGGGGCGAGCACGGCGGCGCCGAGGCCCTGGACGGCGCGCGCGGCGAGGAGCTGCCAGTCGTCCTGGGCGAGGCCGCCGGCGAGCGAGGCGAGGGTGAACAGGCCGAGCCCGACGAGGAACATCCGCTTGCGCCCGAAGAGGTCCCCGGCACGGCCGCCGAGCAGCATGAACCCGGCGAACGCGATGGAGTACGCGTTCACCACCCATTGCAGGCCGCCCGCGCTCATGCCGAGGTCGGTGCGCATGGACGGCAGGGCGACGTTGACGACGGACACGTCGAGGACGACGAGGAACTGCCCGGCACACGCCACGGCGACGATCAGCCAGGCGGGCGGGGCGGGTCTGCGGGCGGATATGTCGGCGCCGGTGTCGGCTCGCACGGCGGGGGAGGTCTGCGGCATACGTGTCATGGTCGCAGGCGGACCGGGCCCCGTACATCCGGATTAAGGTGCACGGCGCATGGGCCGGAGGTCCTAGGCCGTAAAAGCTTTAGCGCGTCGCGGGGCGGTGGCGCACACTGCCCCGATGACCGCGACCCCCTTCTCCCGCAAGCCCGTCCTGACCGGCGACCGCACCGTCCTGCGCCCCTTCACCGAGGACGACGCGGACGTCATGGCCGGCATCCTCGACGACCCCGAGCTGCTCCATTTCACGGGCGGCGACCCGGCCCCGTTCAGCCGTGCGTATCTGCGGTCCTGGTACGGGTCGCGGGCCGCGCAGCAGGACCGGCTCGATCTGGCGGTGACCGACCGGGCCACCGGTGAGCTGGTCGGCGAGGTCGTGCTGAACGACTGGGTGCCGGAGCACCGCCGCTGCACGTTCCGCACGCTGATCGGCCCGCGCGGACGCGGCCGGGGCCTCGGCACGGAGGCGGTCGCCCTGATCGTCGGCCACGGTTTCGAGGCGCTCGGCATGCACCGCATCGAGCTGGCGGCGTACGCCGACAACGACCGGGCGCTGCACGTCTACGAGAAGGTCGGCTTCGTCCGGGAGGGCCTGCGCCGCCACATCGAGCTGCGCGACGGGGTCTGGCGCGACGAGGTGCTGATGGCGGTCCTCGCCGACGAGTGGCGACGGGCAGGCTGAGCGTCAAGGGCGGCGCACCAGCGTCACCACCGCCGCCCCGCCGAGCCCGATGTTGTGCGCGAGCCCGGTCCTGGCCCCCGTCACCTGGCGGGCGCCCGCCTCGCCGCGCAGTTGCCATGTCAGTTCGGCGAGCTGGGCGATGCCGGTGGCGCCGAGCGGGTGGCCCTTGGAGATGAGGCCGCCGGAGGGGTTCACGACCCAGCGGCCGCCGTATGTGGTCGCGCCGGACGCGGCGAGTTTGCCGGACTCGCCGGGCTCGCACATGCCGAGCGCCTCGTAGGTGAGGAGTTCGTTGATCGAGAAGCAGTCGTGGAGTTCGACGACGTCGATGTCGTCGATGCCGAGCCCGGATGCCTCGTAGACCTGGCGGGCCGCCGCCCGTGACATGGGCTGTCCGACCACGTCGACGCACGAGCCGGACGCGAAGGACTCCTCGGTGTCGGTCGTCATGGCCTGCGCGACGATCTCGACGGCCCGGCCCCCGAGGTCGTGCCGCTCGACGAAGCGTTCGGAGACGACGACGGCCGCCGCCGCGCCGTCCGACGTCGGCGAGCACTGGAGCTTGGTCAGCGGGCGGTGGATCGTCCTCGCGGCGAGGATCTCGTCGACCGTGTACGCGTCCTGGAACTGGGCGTTCGGGTTGTTCACCGAGTGCCGGTGGTTCTTCGCCGCGACCGCCGCGAGCTGCGCCTCCGTCGTGCCGTACCGCTCCATGTGCTCGCGCGCCGCGGCGCCGAAGATCTGCGCGGTGGGCGGGCTCGCCTCGAAGCCGTGCCGGGCGGCCATGACGCCGTAGTGGCGGGCGACCGGCGAGGCGGCGAAGTCGGCGCCCGCGTCCGCGCCGCCGCCGAGGGCGCCGCGCCGCATCTTCTCGAAGCCGAGGGCGAGCACGCAGTCGGCGGCGCCGCCCTCGACGAACTGGCGGGCCAGCATGAGCGCGGTCGAACCGGTGGCGCAGTTGTTGTGGACGTTGTAGACGGGGACGCCGGTCAGGCCGAGTTCGTACACCGCGCGCTGGCCCGCCGTGGAGGGCTGGAAGCAGTAGCCGACGGGGACCTGCTGCACGTCCTCGTAGGTGATCCCGGCGTCGGCGAGCGCGGCGTCGCCCGCCTCCCGGGCCATGTCCCAGTACTGCCAGTCGCGGCTCTCGGGCTTCTCGAACCGTGTCATGCCGACGCCGACCATGTACGCCTTCATCTCCGTACACCCTCCTGCCACTGCCTGACGGGTCGTCAGATAGTGGCAGGGGGCGGCGCTCAACGGAAGGCCGCGAGCCCCGTCAGTGCCTGGCCGAGCGCGAGCGTGTGCATCTCGGACGTGCCCTCGTAGGTGAGGACCGATTCGAGGTTGTTGGCGTGGCGGATCACCGGATATTCGAGCGAGATGCCGTTGGCGCCGAGGATCGTGCGGGCGGTGCGGCAGATCTCGATGGCCTCGCGCACGTTGTTCAGCTTGCCGAAGCTGATCTGCGCCGGGTGGACGCCTGCGGGCGAGTCCTTGAGGGCCGAGAGGTGGAGCGCGGTCAGCGTCGCCTTGTGCAGTTCGAGCGCCATGTCGACGAGCTTCTGCTGGGTCAGCTGGAAGCCCGCGATCGGCTTGCCGAACTGCTCGCGCTGGAGGGCGTAGTCGCGGGCCGCCCGCCACGCCGAGCGGGCGGCGCCGGTGACGCCCCAGACGATGCCGTAACGGGCCTCGTTCAGGCAGGTCAGCGGGGCGCCGACGCCGCGCGCCCCGGGCAGCCGGGCGCTGTCGGGCAGCCGGACGCCGTCCAGGACCAGCTCGCTCGTCACCGAGGCGCGCAGCGACATCTTGTGCTTGATGAGGGGCGCCGAGAAGCCGGGGGTGTCGGTGGGGACGACGAAGCCGCGTACGCCGTCCTCGGTCTGCGCCCAGACGACGGCGACGGCCGCCACCGAACCGTTGGTGATCCACATCTTGCGGCCGTCGAGCACCCAGTCCGCGCCGTCGCGGCGGGCCCGCGTCGTCATCGACGCCGGGTCGGAGCCGTGGTCGGGCTCGGTCAGGCCGAAGCAGCCGATGGCCTCGCCCGCGGCCATCCGCGGCAGCCACTCCCGCTTCTGCTCCTCCGAGCCGAAGCGGTGGAGGGCGAACATGGCGAGGGAGCCCTGTACGGAGACGAAGGAGCGCAGCCCTGAGTCGGTGGCCTCCAGCTCGCGGCAGGCGATGCCGTAGGCGCGGGCCGACATCCCGGCGCAGCCGTAGCCCTCCAGGTGCATGCCGAGCAGGCCCATGGCGCCGAACTCGCGGGCGAGCCCCGGCAGGTCCGGCAGTTCGCCGGACTCGAACCAGTCGGCGATGTGCGGCTCGACCTTGTCGTCGAGGAACTGGCGCACGGTGTCGCGCACGGCCCGCTCCTCGTCGGTCAGGAGGGCTTCGAGGTTCAGCGGGTCGACGGGGTCGAGGGCGGGGAACGGCATGGGGCTCGGGCTCCTCAGCGACGGTGGTGAACGGCCTGACCCGTCCACCTTCCGTCAGCGGGGCGGAGCGGTCCAGGGCGGGGCGGGGTGCGGCGTGGGTGGTGAGGATCACGCTGCCCGTCGGCGCGCGACGGGGTATGGGGACGGGGGAACCGCATGACGTTCGGGAAGGCCGTGCCGGCGATCGTGCTCCTTGCCGCTCTGGCGGCGGGCTGCGGCGACAAGCCGAGCGGGGACGGCACCGCGGACGCGTCCCGGCGTACGCGTCCGGCCCCGACGGCGCCCTCGACGCCGTCCACGCCGGAGGACCACCACTGTCCGGGCGAGGACCCGTCCCCGTCGGCGTCCTCCTCCGCGCCCTCCGACGGGAGCACGGCCCCGCCCGGTGACCACTACGCCGAGAACCACGGGTTCCGGGTCCCGTTCGCGCTGCAGGGCACGGGCTGCGCCATGCCCTCCGGGGGGCATGAGGAGAGTGCCCGGCGGGGTCTAGTCGCGCGGCAGGCCCAGGAGGCGTTCGGCCACCACGTTGAGCTGCACCTGGGTCGTTCCGCCCGCGATCGTGAGGCAGCGGGAGAGCAGGAAGCCGTGCAGGGCGCGTTCGCCGGGGCCTTCGCGGAGGGCGCCCGCGGGTCCGAGGAGTTCGAGGGCGAGTTCGGCGACTTTCTGCTGGTGCGGGGTCTGGACGAGTTTCCTGACCGATGCTCCGGCGCCGGGTTCGTCGCCCGCGATCTGCCGCAGGGTCGTCCGCAGGCCGATGCAGCCGAGCGCGTGCGCCTCCGCCGCGAGCGCGCCGATCCGCGCCCGGTACGCGTCGTCCAGGTCGCCCGCGCGGTCGAGCAGCGCCTCCAGGCCGGTGTCGAAGGTCAGCTGGTCGGCCATGTGGACGCGTTCGTTGCCGAGGGTGTGCCGGGCGACGCGCCAGCCGTCGTCGACGTCGCCGACCACCGCGTCGGCGGGGAGCAGGACGTCGTCGAAGTACACCTCGTTGAAGAGGGAGTCGCCGGTGATCTCGCGCAGCGGGCGGATGTCGATGCCGTCCGTGTCCTTCATGTCGACGAGGAAGTAGGTCAGCCCCTTGTGCTTGGGGGCCGCCGGGTCGGTGCGGGCGAGGAGGATGCCGTGGTCGGCCCACTGCGCGGCGCTCGTCCACACCTTCTGGCCGTTGATCCGCCAGCGGCCGTCCTCGGTGCGTTCGGCGCGGGTGCGCAGTGAGGCGAGGTCGGAGCCCGCGCCGGGTTCGGAGAAGAGCTGGCACCACAGGACGTCGCCGCGCAGGGTCGGCGGGAGGTGGCGGTCGCGCTGGTCCTGGGTTCCGTGGGTGAGGAGGGAGGGGACGACCCAGGTGGCGATCCCGAGGTCGGAGACCCTCACCCCGGCCGCGCTCAGCTCCTCCTGGATGGCGAGCTGGTGGACGGGGTCCGCGCCGAGCCCGTACGGCGGGGGCAGGTGCGGGGCGGCGTAGCCGGTCGGCGCGAGGACGCGGCGCGCGGCGGCGGGGTCGAGGCCGCGGGCCCGCCCGATGACCGCGCGGGCCGCCTTCCGGTACACGTCGGCCTCGGCGGGCAGGGAGCAGCGCAGGGCGCGGCGGGCCCCGGACCGGGCGAGGCGGACGGCGCGCAGCCGGTGGGCGTCCCCGGCGCCGATGAGCTGGCGGGCGACGACGGCCCGGCGCAGGTACAGGTGGGCGTCGTGCTCCCAGGTGAATCCGGTGCCGCCGAGGATCTGGACGCAGTCCTTGGCGCAGCCGTACGCGGCGTCGAGGGCGGTGGCGGCGGCGAGCGCGGCGACGAGAGCGCGGACGTCGGCGGCGGGTTCGTCGTCGAGGGCCCGCGCCGCGTCCCAGGCCAGGGCGCGGGCCTGCTCGACGCGGACGAGCATGTCGGCGCAGAGGTGCTTGACGCCCTGGAACCGCCCGATGGGCCGGCCGAACTGTTCGCGGACCTTGGCGTGCTCGGCGGCGGTGTGCAGCGCCCAGGCGGCGGTGCCGCAGGCGTCGGCGGCGAGGAGGACGGCCGCGAGGTCACGGACGAGGCCGGGGTCCACGTCGAGGACCCGGCCGGCGGGGACGACGGCGCCCGTCGCGGTGACCTCGGCGGTGGGCCGGGTCGGGTCGGCGCTCTCGTGGCCGCGCACGGCGAGCCCGGGGGTGTCTGCGTCGACGGCCAGCCAGACGACGCCGTCGGTACTGTCGGCGGCCACTATCAGCAGATCCGCGTCGGCGCCGGTCAGCACGGGTGGCGCGGTCCCGTCGAGGACGAGCCCGGCGTCCCCGGCGACGGCGACCATGGCGCCGGGCCCGAACGCGGCGGCGCCGATCCGCTCCCCGCGCGCCAGCTCCGCCGCGAGCCCGGTCCGGCCCGCGCGCCGCAGCACCTCGGCGGTGAGCGCATGGCCGACGCAGGGTCCCGGCAGCGCGGCCCGGCCCGCCTCCTCGATCACCACCGCGAGGTCGAGGAGGGTCCCGCCCCCGCCGCCGTACGCCTCGGGCAGGTGCACGCCGAGGAGGCCCTGGGCGGCGAGGCCGTCCCAGTACGGCGGGCGGTGGCCGGGGGCGGCCGGGGCGTCGAGCAGCTTGCGCACCTCGTCGGGCGGGACGGTGCGCGCGATCCAGCCGCGCACGGAGTCCGCGAGTTCCCGCTGTTCCTGCGTGATGGCGATGCTCATGCCGCGCACGGTAGAACACGTTCCAGAAGAGCGGAAGGCACAACCTGACGATAAGTCAGCTGCCTTTGATGGGGCGTCAGATGGTCCGCCAGGTGAACAGTGCGGCCGCGCATGTAAACAAAAGGTCAAGGTTCGCCCTCGTACGACGATCATCGGAATAGTCGCCCGAGGAAACAGGTTCGACCTACACGCATACGCAAGCCGCTCGCTCGCCGTCCGCGACCCCCGACACACTGCCTCCGGAGGCCTCCTTAATGTCCCAGCCGACGACCGCACCGCGCCGAACAGGCGGAGTCGTCCCCGTCCTCGCCTTCTCCGGCATCGTCGTCGCCGTCATGCAGACGCTGCTCGTGCCGGTGATCAAGGACCTGCCCGAGCTGCTGAGCACCGCCCCCTCCGACGCCACCTGGGTCATGACCGCGACCCTGCTCGCCGGCGCCGTCGCCACCCCGATCATGGGCCGCCTCGGCGACCTCGCGGGCAAGCGCAGGATGCTGCTCAGCAGCCTCGCCGTCATGGTCGTCGGCTCGCTGATCTGCGGTTTCACCGACCAGCTCGTGGTGATGATCGCCGGCCGCGCCCTCCAGGGCTTCGCCATGGGCGCCATTCCGCTCGGCATCGGCCTGATGCGGGACATGCTGCCGCCGGAGAAGCTCGGCTCGGCCATGGCGCTGATGTCGTCCTCCATCGGCGTCGGCGGCGGCCTCGCGCTGCCGCTCGCCGCGCTCGTCGCGCAGCACGCGAACTGGCACGCGCTGTTCTTCCTCGCGGCGGGCCTCGGCGTCGTCGCGATCGTCCTGACGCTGCTCCTCGTCCCGGAGAGCCCGCTGCGGGCGCAGGGCACGTTCGACGTCGCGGGCGCGATCGGCCTCTCCCTCGGCCTGGTCCTCTTCCTCCTCCCGATCACCAAGGGCAGCGACTGGGGCTGGACCAGCGGCACCACGCTCGGCCTGTTCGCCGCCGCGCTCGTCACCCTTCTCGCCTGGGGCGCGATGGAGCTGCGCCTGAAGGCGCCGCTGGTCGACCTGCGCACCACGGCCCGGCGTGAGGTGCTCCTCACCAACCTGGCCTCGATCATGGTCGGCGTCGCCTTCTACGCGATCTCCCTGGTCCTCCCCCAGCTGCTCCAGCTCCCCTCCGGCACCGGCTACGGCCTCGGCCAGTCGATGGTCGTCGCGGGCCTGTGCGTGGCCCCGCTGGGCCTGACGATGATGTTCACGGCCCCCATCTATGCCCGCCTCTCCGCGCGCTTCGGCCCGAAGGTCACCCTCATCCTCGGCATGGTGATCATCGCGATCGGCTACGGGGCCGGGCTCGGCCTGATGAGCGCCGCCTGGCAGACCATCGTCATCTCGGTCGTCGTCGGCGCGGGCATCGGCCTCGCCTACTCCTCACTGCCCGCGCTGATCATCGGCGCCGTGGACGCCTCCGAGACGGGCGCGGCGAACGGCCTCAACACCCTGATGCGCTCCATCGGCACCTCGGTGTCCTCGGCCGTCATCGGCATGGTCCTCGCCAACACGGCGAACAACGTGGGCGGGGCCGCCGTCCCCACGATGCACGGCTTCCGCGTCTCGTTCCTGATCGCCACGGGCGCCGTCGCGGTGGGCGTCCTGATCGCCCTGTTCCTGCCCGGACGCCGCGCGGCCGTCGTCCGCCAGCACGTCCAGCTCCGCGCCAGCAGCGAGGAGGACGCGAACCTCGCCCGCGCCGAGGAGGCTCGTACCGGAGAGGCTTTCGCGCACTTCCGCGGGCAGGTCCTC
Source organism: Streptomyces sp. SGAir0957 (assembly GCF_043523415.1). Classification (NCBI taxonomy): domain Bacteria; kingdom Bacillati; phylum Actinomycetota; class Actinomycetes; order Kitasatosporales; family Streptomycetaceae; genus Streptomyces; species Streptomyces sp. SGAir0957. Next base: position 5,865,088 of record NZ_CP027293.1, on the reverse strand, counting down.
GACCCGGCGGGCCTCCCCGTCGCCCACGCCAAGGTCACCCTGATCGACCGCCGCGGGCGCCAGGCGGGCGCCGCCCTGACCGACCCCGAGGGGCACTACGCCCTCGACGTCCCCGAGGGCGGCTCCTACGTCCTCGCGGTGACGGCCCACGGCCACGCCCCGCGCGCCTCGTCGGCGACGCATCACGGGGAGAACCGGGCGGTCCATGTCGACCTGGCGCTCGAAGCGGTGGCCGAGCAGGTCTGAGCCCGGGGCCGAGTCGAAGACGCGCCGCGCTTCTGCGCGGCGCGTCTTTTCCCGCGGCAGCAGTGTGCGGGCACCTCTGGGCCGAAACGCGCCCTAGACGCGGCGGGCCCTCCGGACCGCCACCACACCCGCCGCCAGCAGCGCCGCGGCCGCACCCGTCGCGGCCAGCACGCTCGTGCCCGTGGAGGCGAGGCTGCCGCCGGTCGCGCCGGAGGCGGTCGTGCCGGTGGCGCCGCCCGTGGTGGAGCCGATGGTTCCGGCCGCGACCGGGGCGGTCGTGGCGGCGGAGGGCGGGGGCACCTCGTCGCCACCGCCACTGTCGCCACCGCCACCGTCCCCACCACCCGCGTCACCGGCGCCACCCGGGTCCGGCGACCCGGCCGGTTCCGACTGCCCCGGCGACGGGGTCTCCGTACCCGGCTCGGGGTCCGGCTCCGTCACCGTCAGGGTCACCGCATCCGTACGCGCGGCCCCCGCCTCGTTCGTGAACTCGGCGCGGAAGCGCACCCCGTCCTGGCCGGCCGCGGCCGTGAACGCGTACGTGGTGCCGTCTGCGCCCTCGCCCTCCACGTCCTCCCAGCTCTCCCCGTCGTCCGCGCTGGACTGCCACCGGACCGCCGGCGCCGGGCTCCCCTCCGCCTCGGCGGTCAGCTCGACCGGGGCACCCTCCTCCACCGTGACGTCCGTCGGCTGACGCGTCACCGCCGGCGACACCTGCCGGACCAGTTTCACGATGCCGGAGGCGTCGGGGTGGGGGTTGGAGACGAAGACCTCGCCGCCGCCCGGGGTCACCGCTACCGCCGAACTGCCGTACTGAGAGGTGCTGTTGCGCAGCGGGACCGGAGTCACCACCTCCTTCAACGTCTTCGTGTCGTAGACGCCGAGCGAGCCGACGCCGTTGCCGTCGGAGCCGGGCGCCCCCGGTGATTCGCTGTCCTGGCGGACCAGGAACGCCCGCGAGGACTCCGCGTCGAAGGCGACGCCGCCCGCGTAGTCCGTGCCGGTCAGGGTGGCGCGGGCGGTGCCGTCGGCGGCGTGGACCGCGACCGTGTCTCCGTGCCCCACCCACACCGAGCCGTCGGCGGGGTCGACCTCGATGAAGGGCGCGGCGTTGCCCTGGTGGGCGGGGAGTTCGTAGGAGCCGGTGACGGTCAAACCCGCCGTCTCGACATGGCGCAGCAGACCTGCCGCCGTGTCGAGGTACCAGATGCCGCCCCGCCGCACGTCGACCGCGAAGGGGCCCGTGCCGCCCGGTTCCACGGAGCGCAGCACCGTTCCCGTGGCCCGCTCGATCTCGGAGAGCTTCGTGCCCTGGGCGACGAAGGACGTGGTGTCGCGGGTGCCGGGGCCGAGGTCGGAGATCGTCGTGCCGGTCAGCCAGACGCCGGACGCCTGCGCGTCACCGTCCGCCGCCGAACCGATGCCCCGCAGCGGGTAGTTGAAGACGACGCCGTCGGCGGCGCCCGGCAGCGGGCCCGCCATGCGGCGCGCCGCGACCGTGGCGAGCGTGCCGGTCGAGTTCGGGGCCTGGGTGACCTTGCCGAGCAGGGCGCCGGTGGCGGGGTCGAGCACGTACAAGCCGCGCTCGTCGATGTCGGCGGTGGCGGCGAGGTTGTCGGCGCCGACGTACAGCTTCCCCGAGGTCGGGTGGAGGAGCAGGTCGAGAGGCTTGCCGACGCCCGCGAACGCCCCTCCTTGTACGTACAGTTCGGTGCCGGGCGGCACGGTCTCGTCGGCCGCCACGGCCGGCGCCGCGGCGCACCCGAGCACTACAGCGGCGGCAGCCGCCACCCGCGCCGCCCGTCTTCGGCCACGTACGGAGTGATGCATGCTGTGCGGCCTCTACTGGAAGTCGATGGGGGCGTGGACGTCGTACGTGCGGTTCGCGGAGCCCGTGTGGTCGGCGCGGGTCACGACGGCGCATTCGACGGTCGAGCCGCAGACGTTGCCGCCGCCGAGGTCGGCCTTGACGTGGAGGGTGACGCTGAAGCTGCCGTTCGCGGCGAAGGTCGTGCTGTTGGGGACGGAGCCGCCGCCCTGGTTGGAGATCCAGTACGAGGCGCCGGTGGTGCCTGACTCGTCCTGACCGCCGAGGCACGGGGTGGGCTTGTTGGCGCCCTGGGCGCCGTCGATCGCGCACAGGCCGACGTAGATGCCCTGCGCCGGGTTGTAACCGCTGCCGCTGACAGTGACGTTGGCGCCTGTCGCGGCCGCGCTGTCGGGTGCGGTGAGCGACAGGTTGTAGGTGGTGGCGCCGACGGTGACGGTGCGCGTCGCGGTCGCGGCGGAGGCGGAGCCGGCCAGGGCGGCGGTCAGCGCGGTGGCGGCGACGACGGACAGGCCGAGGCGGGCGGCGGTACGGAAGGCGGTCATGGCGGCGGGACCTTTCTCGTCCACGGAGCCGGGGCACGGGAGGGCGCGGCGCACCACCCCGATCACCCGAACTTAGGTTAGCCTTACCTAATCTTGACTGTCCGTCGTATGTCAACCACCGCAGGGCTGCCCACCCGCCCCGCCACCCCGTACGGCAGCATGAGCGGCATGACCAGCACGAGCCGCAGCCGCGCCCCGCACCCCGACACCCTCGCCGCCTTCGAGAAGGCCAAGGGGTTCATGCCGCTCGGTGAGGGGCTCGCGCTGTACGGGGCCGCGGTCGAGGCGGCGGGGCTCGGGCTTCCGCTGCTCGAAGTGGGCACGTACTGCGGGCGCTCGACGCTGCTGCTCGCGGACGCGGCCCGCGCCGCCGGGGTGACGGCGCTGACCGTCGACCACCACCGCGGCAGCGAGGAGCAGCAGCCGGGCTGGGACTTCCACGACCCGGAGACGGTCGATCCGGTGGTCGGCCTGATGGACACGCTGCCGACCTTCCGGCGCACCCTGCACGCGGCGGGTCTGGAGGAGCACGTGGTCGCACTCGTCGGACGCTCCCCGCAGGTCGCGCAGGTGTGGGGCGGGCCGCTCGGGCTCGTCTTCATCGACGGCGGCCACACCGACGAGCACGCGAACGCCGACTACGAGGGCTGGGCGCCGCACGTCGCGGAGGGCGGCCTCCTCGTCATCCACGACGTCTTCCCCGTCAAGCACGACGAGTGGACGGGACAGGCCCCGTACCGCGTGTACCTGCGGGCCCTCGCGTCCGGGGAGTTCACCGAGGTCTCGGAACACGACTCGCTGCGCGTCCTGCGCCGAACAGGCGCAAGGATCCGGACGCACGGTTAGGCTCGCCCCGTGTCGTACGAAGGTCCGGACCCCGATGGCTTTGATGATTACTACAACAACGCCCCGAGCGACGGAGGGCGCAGACCACGCGGGTCGCGTACCCGGCCGCTGCTGATCACGGCGGCGGCCTGCGCGGTCGCGGCGGGCGCGATCTGGACGGTCGCGCACGCCGTGGGCGGCAGCGGCGGCGGGGACGCGGCGAAGGTGCTCCCCGCGCCGAGCAGGTCCACGACGTCCGCCCCCTCGCCCGCGGGGTCGTCCGACGAGGCCGACGCCAAGCAGCCGAACGGCTCCCCGTCGAAGGCGGACCCCTCCACCGCCTCCCCGTCCGCCCCGTCCGCCCCGGCGGCGCCGAAGACACCGTCACAACCGGCGGGCGGCGGCTCGGGCCCGCTCGCGGGCAAGGTGGTCGTGATCGACCCGGGTCACAATCCGGGTAACTTTCGGCACACGGCCGATATCAATCGCCAGGTGAACGTCGGCAACGCGACCAAGGAGTGCGACACCACCGGCACCTCCACCAACGCCGGTTACACCGAGGCGCAGTTCACCCTCGACGTGTCGCGCCGCCTGCGCACCCTCCTGCAAGAGCAGGGCGCCACAGTGCGGTTGACCCAGAACGGCGACCGGGCCTGGGGCCCGTGCGTCACCGAGCGCGCCGCGATCGGCAACCAGGCCAAGGCGGACGCGGCGATCTCCGTGCACGCGGACGGCTCCGGCGCGGGCAACCGCGGCTTCCATGTGATCCTTCCCGCATCCGTGCACGCGGGCGCCGCGGACACCCGTCCGATCGTCGCCTCCTCACGTGACCTCGGCGAGCGGGTCGCGGGCAAGTTCCTCCAGGTCACAGGGCAGCCACCGTCGAACTACATCGGCGGCGGCACCGGCCTCGACACCCGCGGGGACCTGGGCGGGCTCAATCTGTCGACCGTGCCGAAGGTCTTCATCGAGTGCGGCAACATGCGGGACACGCAGGACGCGGCGCGGCTGACCTCCGACGCCTGGCGACAGAAGGCCGCGCAGGGGCTTTCCGAGGGAATCGTGAGTTTCCTGCGCGGGTAGACACCCCCGTGTGGATCTCGGCAGACACCTCTGGGACGTGGACGATAGTGTCCTCCGTACGATGAGGGGCCACCCCCGCGCATGGCGCCGCCTCCTGACGATGACGTGACGACTGACCGAAGGACCTGAAGTGAATATCCGCTCCCTCACTCGAGGCGACGGCGTGGTGATCGGAGCAGCGGTGTTGCTGTTCATCGCCTCGTTCCTCGATATCTATACGGCCGACGGGGCCGACGGCTTCGACTTCCCGAACTCCTGGGAGAGCGGCCCGCTCCTGATGAGCGTGGTCCTCGCCGGGATCATCGGCGCGGCGCTCGTCGTGATCAGCCGCGGCCAGCCGCAGCCCCTCAAGGTGGCGGGTCTCGACCTCGGTCAGTTCGGTGTCGCCTGCACGGTGCTCGCCGCCTGGGCCGCGCTCGGCAACATCTTCGACCCGGCCGGTGGCTACAACAACCTCGGCGGCGCCGCCGGGGACGGCCCGGACCGCGGTATCGGCCTCATCCTCTCCCTGATCGCCACCCTGGTCATGGCCGCAGCCGCGGTCGCGACGCCGCTGGTCCCGGCCCTCAAGGCCGCTCTCGTCGGCGCCCCGCGCCCCCAGCAGCCGCAGCCCTACGGCGGTCAGCCGCAGGGTGGTTACGGCTACCCGGGCGCCCAGCAGCACGGCCAGCCCGGTCCGGGCCAGCCGTACGGCGCGCAGCCCGGCCAGCCGGGTCCCGGCCAGTCCGGCGGCGGGCAGCCGTTCGGCGCGCAGCCGGGTCAGCCCGGCCAGCCGCAGCAGGCCGCCGCTCCGGCGCCGCAGGCCGGCGGTCAGCCCGCCGGGGACTTCTCCCCGTTCTGGTTCGCCGTGCCGGTGCCGCGTCCGCTGTACGCGGAGGACGGCTCGCCGACCCCGATCGCCGAACTGGCGCCCGGCACCTGGTACTTGGCCGTCGAGCAGCGCGGCCCCGGCCTGGTGGCCCAGACGCAGGACGGCCGTCGCGGCGTCCTGCAGGACACGACCGGGATCCAGCGCGGCTGATCCCGCACGCACCCCGACAAGGCCCCTCGCCCGGCTTCCGGGCGCGGGGCCTTTCGCGTACGCTCGCCCGACGGACGGCCGGGCTGACTGGCCGTCAGGTCACGCCTTGGGGGCGCGTATGCGGCTCGGACTCGCACTCGGCTACTGGGGGCGCGGGCCCGACCCCGGCCACCTCGAACTCGTCCGCCGGGCGGAGGCGCTGGGGTACGACTCCGTGTGGACCTCCGAGTCGTGGGGCAGTGACGCCTTCACGCCGCTGACCTGGTTCGCGGCGCACACCAGCCGGATTCGCCTCGGTACCGCGATCGCGCAGATGGCGGCCCGCTCCCCCACCACGACCGCGATGCACGCCCTGACCCTGGACCATCTGTCGGGCGGCCGGACGATGCTCGGGCTCGGCCTGTCCGGGCCGCAGGTGGTGGAGGGCTGGTACGGGCGGCCGTTCCCCCGCTCTCCGCTGACCGCGACGCGCGAGTACGTGGACGTCGTCCGGCAGGTGCTGCGGCGCGGGGGCCCGGTCGAGAGCGACGGGCGCTTCCACCCGCTCCCCTACCGGGGCGAGGACGCCACAGGGCTCGGCAAGGCCCTGAAGCCGATCACGCACCCGCTCCGCGCCGACCTGCCGCTCCTGCTCGGCGCCGAGGGCCCGAAGAACGTCGCGCAGACGACGCGGATCGCGGACGGCTGGCTGCCGCTGTACTGGTCGCCGACCCGGACCGACGCGTACGAGGCGGCGCTGACCGGCCTGCCCGAGGGGTTCATGGTCGCGCCGATGGCACGGGCGAAGCTCTGCGACGACGTGGCCGAGGGGCTGCTCCCCGTCAAGGCCATGCTCGGCTTCTACATCGGCGGCATGGGGCACAGCACCCGCAACTTCCACGCCGACCTCATGGCGCGCATGGGGTACGAGGCCGAGGCCCGGCGCATCCAGGAACTCTTCGCGCAGGGGCGGCGCGAGGAGGCGGTGCTCGCGGTGCCGGACGCGTTCGCCGACGAGATCTCGCTGGTGGGGCCGCGCGGGCGGATCGCCGAGCGCCTGGAGCTGTGGCGCGAGGGCCCGGTGACGGACCTGCTCGTCCTGTCACCGGACCCGGAGACCCTGCGCGTCCTTGCCGAGCTGAACACGGGCTCCTGACCGGGGCCTTCAACCGGCGTTGCGCAGCTCCGACGCCGACGGCACCTTGTCCTTGACCTCGGCGCCCGCGTCCTTCCCCGCGCCCTTCACCTTGTTGATGATGTCGTCGAAGGACGAGGCGACCGAGTCGGTGCCCTCGCCCTTGCGGAGCTTGCCCGGCAGGTCCTTGAGCGCGTCGATGCCGGAGGTGAGCGGGGCGACCGCCTTGGCGAGCGTCGGGTCGCCCTCGGCGTTCTTCTTCGCGGCCTTCAGCCGGTTGTAGGTGAGGGCGCCCGCGAGGCCCGCCTTGACCAGGGCGAACTTGCGGCCGTCCGCGTCCTTCTTGAACTTGCCGGCCTTCCAGGGCTTTACGATCCACTGGTAGGTGGCACCGGCCGCGATCCCGGCGTTGGCGACGAACCGCGTCTTGGCCAGTTTCTGCTTCTCCGCCGTGGTCGACGCCCCGGGGCTGGCCGACGCGTCGGCCGCCGCGTCCTTGTCGTCGCCGCCGCAGGCGGTGGTGCCGGCCAGCAGGGCGCCGCACAGGAGCACGGCCACGAGCGGGCGGCGCAGGGGAAGGGGGAAGCTGAGCACCACGGGTTACCTCCGGGCCTTGGGCTGCACACTGCTGGCAGCCTCACCCGGCCCCGATCACTGCGCCACCCGGGCGAGCCCGTCCGTGGCGGCGTCCCGTACCACGAGGCGCTCGGCGCCCTGGTTTTCCCGCGGGATTCGGGGACATCCGGACTGCATGTCTGTGAATCGAAGAGGCTCAAGCGCAGGCCGGGTTGTCATGATCATTGCAGACATCCTGGCCGTCATCCTCGTCCTGTGGATCCTGATGTACCTGCTGGACGCGAACCGGGGCAACGACCTGGTCCAGTGGGTCCACGACGCGGCGAACTGGCTCGCCGGCTGGTCGCACGACCTGTTCACCTTCGACGCCGCGTGGGCGCGCGTGGTCGCGGGCTACGGCCTCGCCGCCGTCGTCTACCTGGCGATCGGTCACTTCGTCGCCAACCAGCTGCGCCGCCACTGACCGGCTCCGCCATGGTGCCGGGATCTTGTGACGGGCCGGTGTGGTGGCGCGGGCCGCCGGCCGGGGCGCCCGGGCGAGGCGTCCGCAGGAGGGGACGGCGGCACGCGGGCCGGCGACGCGGCGCGCTCCCCGGGCACCGAGGGCCCGGGGCCGCGCCGTCCGGCCGCACGCCGAACGGAAGGCTAGACGCAGCAGTCCGGGTCCACTCCCGACGGGAGGAGCTGGCCGCCGAAGACCTGGCAGGTCGCCTCGTCGCCGCCGAGGGCCGCCACGGCGAGCAGCACCGAGCCCGCCGTCCATGTGGTCAGTTCCTCGGGCCACACGGCCCGGTCCTCGAAGACGTAGCCGGTCCAGTAGAGGCCGGAGCGCGGATCGCGCAGGTGCTGGATGTCCTGGAGGATCGTCAGCGCGCGGTCGGATTCGCCCGTCGCCCAGAGCGCGAGGGCGAGTTCGGCGCTCTCGCCGCCGGTGACCCACGGGTTCGGCACGACGCAGCGCACCCCGAGGCCGGGCACGACGAACCGCTCCCAGCCCTCGTCGATGCGCGCCTTCGCCTCGGCTCCGCGCAGGGCGCCGCCGAGCACCGGGTAGTACCAGTCCATGGAGTAGCGGTCCTTGTCGAGGAACCGCTCGGGGTGGCGCCGGATGGCGTGCCGCAGCGCGCCGACGGCCAGCTCCCAGTCGGGCTGCGGCTCCTCGCGCTGCTCGGCGATGGCGAGGGCGCAGCGCAGGGCGTGGTGGATCGACGAACTGCCGGTGAGGAGCGCGTCGTTCACCGCCGCGCCGTCCGGTTCGCGCTTCCAGCCGATCTGCCCGCCGGGCTGCTGGAGCCGCAGCACGAACTCGACGGCCGCGTACACCACGGGCCACATGCGGTCCAGGAACGCGTCGTCGCCGGTGGAGAGGTAGTGGTGCCAGACGCCGACGGCCACGTAGGCGACGAAGTTGGTCTCGCGGCCGTGGTCGGTGACGTCGCGGGGGTCGCCGTCGAGGTAGGCGGCGTACCAGGAGCCGTCCTCGTTCTGGTGGCGGGCGAGCCACTCATAGGCCCGCTCGGCGGCCTCGTGCTCCCCCGCCACGTCGAGCGCCATGGCGGCCTCGGTGTGGTCCCAGGGGTCCAGATGGTGGTGGCGGAACCACGGTATGGCGCCGTCCGGGCGCTGCGCGTCGAGCAGGCCGTGCACGGTCCGTGTGACCTGATCCGCCGTCAGGACGCCGTCGAGTACGAGGAGTTCGGTCCGTTCGGGACTGCTCACGCAGCGGCCCCGCTGTCCTTCGGCAGGTGCGGCTTGGTGGCGTAGGCGACGAAGCTCTTGCCGACGACGGGGTTGAGGAGCTGCTCGGCGACCCGGGTCAGGGCGGGCTTCTTCATGATGTCCCAGACCAGGAGCTTGTGGTACGCCTTGACCGGCAGCGCCTTGTCGTTGTCGACGCCGAACGCGCACTTCAGCCACCAGTACGGGGAGTGCAGCGCGTGCGCGTGATGGGTGCCGTACGGCTTCAGGCCCGCCTCGCGCATCCTGCCGAGCAGTTCGTCGGCCTTGTAGATGCGGATGTGGCCGCCCTCGACCTCGTGGTACTCGTCGGACAGTGCCCAGCAGACCTTCTCGGGGCCGTAGCGCGGCACGGTGACGGCGATGCGGCCGCCCGGCTTGAGGACGCGGACCATCTCGGCGAGCACGCCCTTGTCGTCGGGGATGTGCTCCATGACCTCGCTGATGATGACGACGTCGAACGACTCGTCGGGGAAGGGCAGGTGGAGCGCGTCGCCCTCCATCGCGGTGGCGGTGGCGCCCGCGGGGGCCTCCCCGGCCTCCTTCATGGCGGCGAACCACTTGGCGACCTCGGCGATCTCCTCCGCGTTCTGGTCGAGGGCGACGACCTGGGCCCCGCGCCGGTAGCACTCGAAGGCGTGCCGCCCCGCACCGCAGCCGAGGTCGAGGACGCGATCACCCGCGGCGAGCGGGAAGCGGGTGAAGTCGACGGTCAGCACGTGGCCCTGCTTTCCTGAGAGGTTTCCTGAGGAGCTGTCTGGTTAGGTCGTACGGGGGCGCCGGGGGCCGCCGCGTCGATGGCCGCGCGGTACAGCTCGGCGGTGCCCTGCGCGGCCCGCGCCCACGTGAAGCGGGCCAGGACCCGGGCGCGGCCGGCGGCGCCGAGGCGGGCCCGCAGGGGCGCGTCGCCGAGGAGGCGGAGCAGGGCGGCGGCGAGCGCGCCCGCGTCCCCGGTCGGTACCGCGAGGCAGGTCTCCCCGTCGGGGCCCGCGACCTCGGGGATCGCGCCGCCGGTGGTGGCGACGAGCGGGGTGCCGGTGGCCATGGCCTCGGCGGCGGGCAGCGAGAACCCCTCGTAGAGGGAGGGCACGCAGGCGACCTGTGCGGAGCGGACGAGATCGACGAGTTCCTGGTCGCTGATGCCCTTGACGAAGCGGACGGCGCCTTCGAGCCCGTACCGCTCGATGGCCTGGGCGACCGGGCCGTCCTCGGCGCGCTTGCCGACGACGACGAGGTGTGCGTCGGGCTGCTCGGCGCGGACCTTGGCGAGCGCTTCGACGAGGAAGACGAGGCCCTTGAGGGGGACGTCGGCGCTGGAGGTGGTCACGATCCGCCCCGGCACCTCGGCCACGGCCGGATCCGGCGAGAAGAGGTCGGTGTCGGCGCCGATGTGGACGACGCTGATGCGCTTCTCCTCGACGCCCAGGTGCTGCACGATCTCGTCGCGGGAGGTGCCGGAGACGGTCAGCACGGAGGGCAGGCGGCGGGCGACGCGCTTCTGCATCCGGGTGAACGCGTACCAGCGGCGCACCGAGAGGCGGCGGCGCCGGTTCGCGGCGGCGTCCAGCTCCAGCTGCCGGTCGACGGTGATCGGGTGGTGGATGGTGGTGACCAGCGGGGCGCCGAGCGCGTCCGGGCCGCCGAGGAGGCCGTAGCCGAGGGTCTGGTTGTCGTGCACGACGTCGAACTCGCCGCGTCTGGCCCGCAGATGGCGCCGGGCGCGCAGGGAGAACGTGAGGGGCTCGGGGAAACCGCCGGTCCACATGGTGGCGACCTCGGCGGCGTCGATCCAGTCCCGGTACTCCTCGCGCTTCGGCGTGCGGAACGGGTCGGGGCTGCGGTACAGGTCGAGGCTGGGCAGCTCGGTGAGGGAGAGCCCGGCCAGGTCCTCGCCCTCGTCCAGTACGGGGTAGGGCTGGGCGCCGATCACCTCCACCCGGTGCCCGAGCCGGGCCAGCTCACGCGAGAGGTGCCGCACGTACACGCCCTGGCCCCCGCAGAACGGGTTGCCCTTGTACGTGAGCAGAGCGATGCGCAACGACTCCGCGGTCACTCCAGGCCACCCTTCTCCCTGCTTGCCCGTGGACACTGGACACTACGTGGGGACGCTAATCTAGAACAAGTTTCAGACTGGATCGTTCAATGTGCATCGAATCTACCGGCAGGTAGCGAGGCTGTGACCGGCGGATCGGGTGATTCACGCCACGGCCGGACCACCGGCCGCCGACGGCACCACGGGACACGGACCGGACCACGGGACACGGAAGCGAACTGATGACAGCTCCGGACGGCAGAAGCTCCGCGCAGGGCGCCCCCGCCCTCACCGAGCGGCAGGAGGCGCGGCGCCGCCGCATCCTGCACGCGAGCGCCCAGCTCGCGGCCCGCGGCGGCTTCGACGCGGTACAGATGCGCGAGGTCGCCGAGGTCTCGCAGGTCGCTCTCGGCACGCTGTACCGCTACTTTCCCAGCAAGGTCCATCTGCTCGTCGCCACCATGCAGGACCAGTTGCAGCACATGCACACCACGGTCCGCAAGCGTCCGCCGTCCTCGGACTCCCCCGCCGAGCGCGTCGCCGAGACGCTGATGCGCGCCTTCCGGGCCCTCCAGCGTGAGCCACATCTGGCCGACGCGATGGTGCGGGCGCTCACCTTCGCGGACCGCAGCGTCAGCCCGGAGGTCGACCAGGTCTCGCGGCAGACCACGGCGATCATCCTGGACGCCATGGAGCTGGACGACCCGACGCCCGCGCAGCTCTCCGCCGTCCGCGTCATCGAGCACACCTGGCACTCCGCGCTCATCACCTGGCTGTCCGGGCGGGCCTCCATCGCCCAGGTGAAGATCGACATCGAGACGGTGTGCCGGCTCATCGACGTGACCGATCCCGGCCAGCGCTGAGCGATTTGTGGCCGTTGACAGTTCCGCCCGCCCTTAACGGGGAACCCGTCGGTTGAATTGTTCAAGCGCTTGGGGGAGCGACGGGCGCGGACGGTTTTGAGGGGGCAGCGTGATCCGGGTACTTCTCGTGCACGACTCCTGTCTGATGCGTTCGGCGCTGGCCGAACGGCTCGGACGGGAACCGGATTTGGAAGTGCATCACACACCATGGCGTACGGCGGGCGTCCGCGTGGGCGCACTCGCGCCGCAGATATGCGTGGCGGACCTGGACTGCGACGCGTCGTACGGCACACCACCGCTGGCGGAGCTGCGCAGCGCACTCGTGGTACTCGCCAGCAAGAGCAAGCCTGGACCGCTGCGCAGGGCCATGGAGGCCCAGGCGCTCGGCTTCGTGGACAAGGACGGACCCGTGGAACAACTCCTCACCGGAATCCGGCAGGTCGCACAGGGACAGCGGTTCGTGGACGACTCGCTGGGGTTCGGGTTCCTCAGAGCGGCGCAGAACCCCTTAACCCGAAGAGAGCTGGGGGTGTTATCCCTCGCGGCCGAGGGGGCTCCGGTCGCCGAGATCGCGCGCCGCCTGCATCTGTCCAACGGCACGGTGCGCAACTACATGGCCGCCATCACCCGCAAGATCGGCGCCCGCAACAGGATCGACGCCATACGCATCTCCCAGGGCGAGGGCTGGCTGTGACGGCTGCTCCGGCAGCCCCCACGCCCCGGCCAGATCGCGGTAGAGCGGCGAGCGCAGCAGCAGTTCCCCGTGGTCCCCGCTGACGGTGCGGGGGCCGTCCATCACCAGCACGCGGTCGGCCCGGTGGGCGGAGCTGATCCGGTGGGCGACCACCACCAGGGTCCCGCCGGGCCGGGCCGCGAACGCCCGCTCCGCCCGCTCCTCCGCCGCCGGGTCGAGATGGCAGGTCGCCTCGTCGAGCAGGGCGAGCGGCGCGGGCGACAGGTAGGCGCGGGTCAGCGCGATCAGCTGGCGCTCCCCCGCGGACAGGGCCGCCGGGTCGAAGGGGGCGTCCAGCCCGCCGAGCCGTACGAGCAGCGCGTCGAGGCCGACGGCGGTCGCGGCGGCGGTGAGTTCGGCGTCGGGCACCGGGTCCTGGCGCAGGTAGCCGAGGTTGTCGCGCAGGGTGCCGCCGAAGACGTACGCCTCCTGCGGGATGAGGACGCGTTCGGCGGCGGCCCGCGGGGAGCCGGCGGGCAGCCCGCAGACCCGGACCTCCCCGGCGCCGGGGACGAGCAGTCCGGCGGCGAGCCCGGCGAGCGTGGACTTGCCGATGCCGCTGGGGCCGACGACGGCGAGGTGGCCGCCGCGCGGGACGGTCAGGTCAAGACGGTCGACGACGGGCGCGGCGCCCGGCCCGTACGCGAAGGTGAGCCCGGACACGTGCAGGGCGGGAGCGGAAGGGTCGCCGTCCCCGACGGTCGACTCCCGCGCAGGCGGTTCCTCCTGCCCCGTCTCCACGGTCAGCCTGCGCAGCACCACGGCCAGGCGTGAGCCGCCCGCGCCGAGGCCGTGCACGAGGCTCTGCAGGGCGGGGGCGAGGGACTGCCCGACGTAGGCGAGGGCGCCGACGAGGGCGCCCGGGGTCACGCCCCGGTCGAGCGTCCAGGGCGCCGTCACCAGGAGCAGCAGCAGCGGCAGCTGGGCGCCGATGCCGAGGGCGAGCCCGCGCGGGACGGCCCACCAGGCGAGGGTGCGGGCGGCCCGGTACTCGTGGTCGATCAGGGCGCCCGCGCCGCGTGCCGTGGGCTCCTCGGCACCTGCGGCGGTGACGTCCCTGAGCCCGGCGCAGACGACGGCGAGCCGCGCCGAGACGCTCTCGTCGGCGATCAGGTAGCTCTCCTGCCCGCGTGCGAGCGGCCGCAGGGTGCCGAGGAACAGGGCGACGCCCGCGATCAGCGGCGGCGCGACGACGAGCAGCAGGACCGGGGCGAGCGAGAACAGGCCGACGAGCGCGCCCGTGGCGGTGAACACGAACGACCGGGAGACCATGATCAGCCCGGCGAAGGTGTCCCGGGCGATCTCCACCTGCTGGGTGAGGCGCGAGACGGCCGCCCCGTCGCCGCCGCGCACCCCGCGCTCGACGACGCGGCGCACCAGGAGGTCCCGCAGCGGTTCGACGAGCCCGGCGACGGCCCCGTAGACCTTGGCGGTGCCGAGGGCGCCCGCGGCGACGCCGAGGACGGCCACGCCCAGCCAGAGGAGACCCGTGTCCTGGCGTCCGGCGAGGAATCCGTCGTCGAGCGCGCGGGCGAGCGCGAGGCCGAGCAGGAAGGTCTGGCCGGTCTCCAGGACCGACCAGAGGGCGAGCCGCACGACCGTGGCGCGGCGCCGCAGCAGGAAGCGCAGGCCGCGGCGGTACGTGCCCGGGTTCGGGGCGGTCGTGGTCATGCCACTTCCTCCGCTTGGGTGCTTGCGAAGACGGCCCGGTACTCCGGGTCCCGCCAGAGCCGTGCGTGCGGGCCGAGCGCGCGGACCCGGCCGCCGTCGAGCCAGGCGACGGTAGTGGCGCGGGCGGCGGTCGTGGCGCGGTGGGCGACGACGAGGCGGGTGGTGCCGGGCGTGTGCCGCAGCAGCGCGGCGGCGATCTCCCGTTCGGTGATCATGTCGAGGCTGGACAGCGCGTCGTCCAGGACGAGCAGCCGCCCGCCGTGCGCGAACGCCCGCGCGAGGCCCAGGCGTTGGGCCTCGCCGCCGGACAGGGGCGCGTCGGCGCAGGCGGTCGCGTACCCGTCGGGCAGCCGGCGGACGAAGGTGTCGGCGCGGGCGGCCTCGGCGGCGCGGACGATCCGCTCGTCGTCGCCCGTACGGGGTCCTGGCCCGAGGGCGATCGTGTCGGCAAGGGTGTCGCCGAGCAGGGTGGGCCGCTCGAAGGCGTAGCCGACGGCGGCGCGCAGCTCGGCCCGGTTCAGCTCGGTGAGCGGTACCCCGTCGAGCAGGACGGTCCCTTCGTCGGGGTCGGCGAGGCGGCCGGCGAGGGCGGCGAGCGTGGACTTGCCCGCGCCGGAGACACCGACCACGGCGACGGTCTCCCCGGCGGGGACGGTCAGATCGAGCCGGTCGAGAACGGTCCGGCCGTCGCGCCGTGCGGTGACGGAGCGCAGTTCGAGCCGCCCGCCGCCCGCGCGCAGGGGCGTGTCCCCGTACGCGGGCGCCCGCTGCTCCAGGACGTCGCCGAGCCGTTGTCCTGCCGCGCGGGTGCGGACCAGGGCGGCGATGTCGCCGACGAGCATGCCGACGCCGGTGGCGAGGGCGGCGTACCGGGAGGCGGCGAGCAACTCCCCGACGGAGAGCCGGTCGTGGAGGAGGAGCAGCCCGGCCGTGGCGATGACGGCGATCTGGAGCAGCGGCGCGAGGGCGACGGCTCCCGCGCTGGCGCGCCCCTGCACGTGCCACAACCGCAGCCCCTGATGGCGCAGTTCGGGCAGGGGTTCGAGGACGCGGGCGGTCTCGCGCTCCGCCGTGTGCGCGGCGGCGATGGTGCGGGCCCCGCCGATCGCCTCGGTGAGCCGGGTCGCGAGGTCGCCCTGCGCCTTCTGGTAGGCGCTGACGCAGTCGGACGAGGCGCGGGCGAAGGCGCGGAGCAGCAGGGCGAGCGCGGGCGCCCCGGCGAGGAACGCGGCGACGAGCCAGGGGTCGGTGAGGCCGAGGGCGACGAGCGCGCCGACGGGTGTGATCACGGTGGCGGCGAGCGCGGCGACGGTCGCCGGGGCGGGTCCGGCCTGCGCGGTGGAGCCGACCAGCCGGGCGACGAGGTCACCGGCAGGGAAGCGGGCGGTGGCGCCGGGGCCGACGTTCAGGACGTGGCCGACGAGGCGGTGGCGCAGCCAGGCGGTGGTGCGGGCGTTGGTGGTGCCGGTGAGGACGTCCTCGCAGGCGCCGAGCAGCATGAGCCCGCCGAGCAGGACGCCGCAGATCAGCAGCCAGTGGTGGGCGGCGCCGTCCTTCGCGGGCGCGGTGTGCGCGGCGAACAGGGCGTCCAGGGTGCGCCCCAGCACGTAGGGAAGGAGCAGGCCCGCGCCCGAGGTGACGACGGTGAGCAGGCAGAGGGCCAGACAGCGGCCCGCGCTGTACCGGGTGGCGGAGCGCAGGAGCGCGTCGCCGGAGCCCTTCATGGGTCCTCGCATCCGTCCGGTCGGGGCAGGGAAGAAGACGGGGCCGCCCACCAGGGGCGACCCCGCCGTCGTCAGTACTGAGAGACCTTCGTCACCGGTTGTGGAAGACCGTGGTCGTCAGTTCTGAGGAGCCTTCGTCGCGGCGGACGGACCGTCACAGACAAAGGATCGTGCTGTTGGAGCTGTGCTTGTCGCAGAGCAGCAGGCTGACGTTGCTGCCCGCGTCGCCGCCGCCGCCACCGCCGGTGGTCTCGTCGGCTTCCATGCTCTGCAGGTCGAGAAGTGCCATGGTCTTCCCTTTCGTCAACTTCATCTCATGGGGACGGGGTGGTGCTGTGCGGTTGTTGTGTCACGACTCCGGACGGTGCCGGGGCCGGCTTCAGGGCCGCCGCAGGGGCGGGAGGAACGGCAGGTGGACGCCGCGTTCCGGTTCCATGGCCGCGCCGAGCGCGAGGAGGCACCCTGCCGTTCCGGTGCCGAGGTCCATGGACAGGCGCATCATCTGGTGCCCGGGGAAGGCGAGTTCGCCCTTGTACGGCATCGACAGCCAGCCGAGGGCGTCGATCTGCGCGGCGAGCTGCGCCCGGGTGGCGCCGGGCGCCGTGGTGCGGGCGAGGTGCAGGATCATTCCGGCGCGGCCTTCGAGGAGGCCGGGCTGGACGTAGAAGCGGGAGGTCGCGGCGGTGACGATGGACGTGCGGACCTGTTCGGGGTCGCGCCCGCCGAGGTCGGCGCCCGGGGCGATCCGCAGATAGTCGTCGAGGACCATGCCGACCCCGGCGCTGCCGTCCCCGAGGTAGGGCATGGTGCGCCAGCCCTCGTCGACATGGAGCCCGCCGTCGGACGAGGTACGGCACCGGTCGAGGTCCAACTCAAGCGCTGTGCCGGCCAGTTCGAGGTGTTCGGGGTCGCCCGTGTGCTCGTACAGCCGCAGCAGGAACAGGGCGGGCCCGGTGAGGCCGCGCATCAGTCCGGCCCGCCGCTTGGAGGTGGGGGCCCGGTCCGTGTCGCGTACGTGGACGATCCGGTCGGCGACGATCCCGGCCGCCTCCAGGGCCCGGTCCGCGAGGGCGCTCTCGCCGGTGGCGCGGGCGAGGTGGTCGAGGACGAGGCCGACGCCGGCGAGCCCGCCGTTCAGGCCGGTGGTCAGCCGCTGCCACTTCTCGCCGAGCAGCCGGTCGACGAGGTCGAGGGCGCGTTGCCGGTGCCCCATGCGCTCCATGGCGTAGGCGATGCCCGCGAGGCCGTCGTAGAGGCCGAGCGCGGTGCCGGCCGGTACGGGGTCGGTGTGGTCGAGGAGCCACTGCTCGCCCTGTTCGTAGCGGGCGGCGCCGGTCTGGTCGAGGGCGAGGAGGACGCCGGCCGCGCCGTGGGCGAGGCCGAGGCCGCCGCCGGTGGCGAACTGGGCGACGTCGCCGGGGAAGAGCCGGTCGTCGCGGTCCGGGGTGGCCGAGGCGAGGACGGCCGCGGCCATGGAGTCGCGGGCGGCGGGCCAGTCGCCGGGCTCGGCGCACGGCGCGGCGCCGGTCGCTCCCCTCCTCGTGACCGGCGGCGCGTCCGCGCTCCCCCGGGTGATCTCGGCGACGGCCTCGTCGAGGAAGTCCCGGGGGACGGTGGGGAACTCGGCCGCGATGATGTCCGCGAGGTGCGCGGCCTTCGCGCGGTCCACGACGAACAGGGTCGTGACGGGCAGGAACAGCGCGATCCGCAGACAGGCGAGGGCGTAGCGGTCGATGTCGGTGCCGGTGCGGTCCAGGGGCGCCCAGAAGCCGGGGTGGGCCAGCATCTGGCCGCCGTTCTCCTCGGCGCGGGTGGCGGCCTCGAAGTCGATGAGGGTGACGGACTGCTCGTCGGGTTCGACCATGATGTTGAACAGGTGCAGGTCGTTGAAGACGATGCCGCGCTCGTGGACGGCGGCGACGGCCTTCTCGACGGCGGCGTTGATCCGCAGCACCCAGTCCGCGTACGCGGCGACGGTCTCCTGGTCGGGGTCGGGCGAGAGCAGCGGGTGCCGCTCGGCGAAGAACGCGTTGAGCGGGCGCCCTTCCACGAAGTCCATGACGAGGAAGCGGTGGTCGCCGATGAGGAACCAGTCCCGCACCTCGGGCGCCACACCGAGCCCGGAGAGCCGCTCCAGGGCGGCCTTCTCGCGCTCCAGGCGGGCGATGGCGTCGGCCCCGTCGGCGGCGAGACCGGCGTGCGGCCGGCCCTCCTTGAGGACGACCTTGCGGCCGTCGCGGGTGTCGACGCCCCGGTAGACGCCGCCTCCGTTGGAGAAGTGCAGGGCCTTCTCGAAGCGGTACGGCAGCTCGGTGACGGTCGTCGCGTTGCGGGCGTCGAAGTGGGGTTTGAGGAAGGCGGGCAGGGGCACCCAGTCGGGGACGTGGAACGCGGGCTCCCTGTTGTCGGGCACGAGGCGGCCTTCACCGTCCTCGATGGCCGGGACAAGTACCCCGCGCTCATTGACGACCATGCGGCGGGCGAAGGCGCCGTAGCGCACGTAAAGCGGACCGTCGCCCCAGCGCAGATCGGTGAGAATGTAGGGCCCGTCGAACCCGCGAAGGAGTTCGTCGAGCTCTTCGAGTATGCGGTGGCATTGGCGGTCGTCGGCCGGATAGACGGTGACGAACTTCCCGCTGGTGTCGCGGCTCGCATATTTGGCGTTCCGTAAATGGAGCAGATGCGGCGCCGGCACGAATTTGAACGGAATACCGCGCGGCACGCAGTAGTCCCAGACGATCGAGGCCATCTTCTCCGCGTCGCCCCGGGTGGCCGAGGCATGGATCTTCCACCCCTGCTCAGGGCCCTGGCGGGGCGCGCCGTCGGCGTCGAGCGGGGTGAGATTCAGCCATTCCCCGTTGGTGTCCGAGCGCCATCCGTCGGGCACAGGCCTGCGGGCCGTCTCGAACTCGGGCAGGGCGCGCGCTTTCCCGTCCCCGGCGAGCCGCTCGGGCGTCTCGTAGAAATGCGGGTCGGCAAGGGCGTAGACCTCGTACCGCTTGTCCATGGCGTGGTCCGCCCTCCTCGGCATCTCGTTGTCGGACGGCAACGAGATTGGCATGCGGCCAAGGAAGGCGGACAGTCACAGGCGTCATGAGAAAACTATGCGGAACGCACGAGGTAAGTAATGTTCGCCCCGTTCGAAATCTACCGCACGCATATTCGACATACACGTGCCGATGTCCATCGCGGATTCATTCCTCCGGCGGGAAGACCGGCTCTCCCCCGTCGGCGATCGTGATCATGATGGCCTCGACGGGACACCCCTCCGCCGCCGCCAGGACGTTCTCGTTCGCGTCCGTCTCGGACTCCTCCGGGTGCGACTGGCGCGCCGCGTCGAGGCGGAAGGCGCCGGGCGCGTGGTGCACACACATGCCCGAGCCGATGCAGACGCCCCGGTCGACCTCCACATGCCAGCGGTCGCCCATGCTCAGCCCTCCTCGGGTGCGTACCCGGCGGGCAGATGGATCATCTTGTGCTCCAGGTAGGCGCCGAACCCCTCGGGGCCGAACTCCCGCCCCAGGCCGCTGTTCTTGTAGCCGCCGAAGGGTCCGAGCATGTCGAGGCTGAAGGTGTTCACGTTGTACGTGCCGGTGCGCACCTGCCGCGCGAGGTCGATGCCGTGTGCGACGTCGGCGGTCCAGACGCTGCCGCTGAGCCCGTAGTCGGAGTCGTTGGCGATCTTCACGGCCTCGGCCTCGTCCCCGTACGGGAGGAGGCAGATGACGGGCCCGAAGATCTCCTCACGGGCGATGCGCATGCCGTTGTGGACGTCGCCGAAGAGGGTCGGCTCGACGTACCAGCCGTGTTCGAGCCCGGCGGCGGTGGGCGCACCCCCACCCGTGAGGATCTTGGCACCCTCCTCCTGCCCGATCCGGATGTAGTCGAGGCTGCGCTGCTGCTGGCGCCGGGCGACGAGCGGTCCGACCTGGGTGGCGGGGTCGAGCGGATCACCGACGGCGAGGGCGGAGGCGGCCGCGGTGAACGCCTCGGCGAACTCGTCGTAGCGCGAGCGCGGCAGCAGGATGCGGGTCTGGGCGACACACGCCTGCCCGTTGTTCATCCAGGCGGCGGGCACGACCCCGGCGACGGTCGGCTCCACGTCGGCGTCGGGCAGCACGACGGCGGCCGACTTGCCGCCCAACTCCAGGGTCACCCGGGTCAGATGACGGGAGGCGACCTCCATGACCCGCTTGCCGGCGGCGACGGACCCGGTGAACGAGATCTTGTCGATCCCCGGATGCCCGACCAGGTACTCGCTCACCTCACGGTCGGCGGGAAGGATGGAGAGGACCCCCTCCGGCAGCCCGGCCTCGCGCGCGATCTCGCCGAGGAGGTAGGCGTCGAGGGGCGACTCCGGCGACGGTTTCAGGACGACCGCGCAGCCGGCGAGGAGCGCGGGCGCGAGCTTGGCGGCGGCCACGAACTGCGGCACGTTCCACGGCACGACGGCGGCGACGACCCCGACCGGCTCCCGCCGCACGAGCAGCTTCCCGAGGGCGCCGTCGCGCGTCTCCTCGTAGGTGAAGCCGCGTGCGACATTGATCGCGGAGTCCCAGACCATCATCGCGCCGAGCGCCTGGGCGAGGACGGACCAGGAGTAGGGCGACCCGTTCTCCCGCGAGATGAGCTTCGCGATCTCCTCGTGGCGGACGGCGATGGCGTCCTTCACGCGGGTGACGACGGCGATCCGCTCGTCCAGGCCCATGCGCGGCCAGGGGCCCTCGTCGAAGGCGCGGCGCGCGGCGGCGACGGCCCGGTCCACGTCGGCGGGCGCGGCGTGCGGCACCCGGCCGAAGACCTCGCCGGTGTGCGGGGAGACGACCTCGATGACGTCCTTGCCGAGGGGGTCGGTCAGCTCCCCGCCGATGAACAGCTGGCTGTGTTCCACGAGCTCGGTCATGACGACCACCGCTTCCGCATCCGTGAGGTGTCCTGGCGCTCCGAACCTTTCTGACACTGCATCAGAACTGATACCAGTTCTACTTGTACGGCGGAAGACGAGGGGCGCCCCCTGGGCAGGCCGCCTCGGGCAACCATTGAAACAAGTTCTACAACTTCGTTTACAGTGGCGGCAGTTCGGCGCGGCGACGAGCGCACTCGGCGGCGGAGGGGCACCCCCGATGACAGGACCGACTGGGACCACACCGGCGACGCGGGTGAGCGACCACGGCGGAGGCGTGCACAGCATCCGCGTGCCGATCCCCGACAACCCCCTCGGCTTCACCCTCATCTACCTCCTGGACACCGACGCGGGCCCCGTCCTCGTCGACACCGGCTGGGACGACCCCGCGTCCTGGACCGCGCTCACCGAGGGCCTGACCGCGTGCGGCACCACGGTCACCGATCTCACCGGCGTCCTCATCACCCACCACCACCCCGACCACCACGGCCTCTCCGCCAAGGTCCGCGAGGCGTCCAGCGCCTGGATCGCCATGCACGAGGCGGACGCCGCCGTCGTACGCCGCACCCGCGAGAACCCGCCCGCGCGCTGGTACGCGTACATGGCCGCCAAACTGCTCGCCGCCGGAGCGCCCGAGGAGCATGTGGCGCCGCTGGTCACCGCCGCGGAGACGGGCCGCCCGCGCCGCCTGCCAGGGCTCGACGCGGCCCTGCCCGACCGCGCCGTCACCCCCGGCGACCTCCTCGACCTGCCCGGCCGCCGCCTCCGCGCGATCTGGACCCCGGGACACACGCCCGGCCACCTCTGCCTGCACCTGGAAGAGGCCCACCCGTCGGGCCTCGCGGGCAACGGCCGCCTCTTCTCCGGCGACCACGTGCTGCCCGGCATCAGCCCGCACATCGGCCTCTACGAGGACCCGTCCGTCGAGGAGGGCTCCACCGACCCGCTCGGCGACTACCTCGACTCCCTGGAACGCGTCGGGCGCCTCGCCCCGGCGGAGATACTCCCCGCCCACCAGCACCCCTTCACGGACGCGCCCGCACGGGTCCGGGAACTGCTCGACCACCACGAGGCCCGCCTCACCGGCCTGCGCGGGCTGCTGTCCGCGCCGCTCACCCCCTGGCAGCTCGCCGAGCGCATGGAATGGAACAGGCCCTGGGCCGACATCCCCTACGGCTCCCGCACCATCGCCGTCTCCGAGGCGGAGGCGCACCTGCGCAGACTGGTGAAACTGGGCCGCGTGGAGACCGTCCCGGGCAGCGACCCCGTCACCTACGTGGCGGCCCCCTGACCGGCGACGGATCTTTGCCGCGCGTAGATGGAAGGGCCCTGCCCGCAGGCGTAGGGTCTGGCCTTCAAGGGCTCAACTGAGCTGGAACGACAAGGGGGCGGCCGCCGATGGCGCCGGACGAGGCTGTGGTCGGCTGTACGGGGAAGCTCGTCGTCGGCACCCGGGGTGCCGACGGTCCGGGCGAGGTACTGGTACGGGTCAGGGGCGGCACGGAGACGTTTCTCGCGTACTCCGACGAACCCCTGATCCGGGACACGACCGTGCTGGTCACCGAGTCCCTCGGACACCGCAAGGTGACCGTCATGGCCTGGAGCGACCCACTCCTCGAACCGCCGCTCGGCGGCGACGGCGGCGCCCGCTAAGGAGACATCAGGGATGTTCGGATATCGCGTTCCCGCACCCGACGA
This sequence comes from Streptomyces sp. SGAir0957, assembly GCF_043523415.1. NCBI lineage: Bacteria > Bacillati > Actinomycetota > Actinomycetes > Kitasatosporales > Streptomycetaceae > Streptomyces > Streptomyces sp. SGAir0957. The sequence goes on along the minus strand of NZ_CP027293.1, from coordinate 5,842,489 downwards.
GGCGATGCTGATCTCGGGCGGCAGGCGGGGACTTGGGGGAGCGCCGTTCCGCGTCGTCACCGGACACGGAAAGTTCGTCCTGCCCGTCTTCCGCAAGACCCGCTTCCTCTCCCTCGCCATGAGCGAGGCGGAGGTCGTCGAGAAGTGCGTGACCCGGCAGGGCATCGCCCTGACCGTGCGCGCCGTCATCGCGTTCAAGGTCGGCAACGACCACGAGTCCATCGTCAACGCCGGCCAGCGCTTCCTCTCCGACCAGGAACAGATGTCCGTCCTCACCGGGCGGATCTTCGCCGGTCACCTGCGCTCGATCATCGGCTCCATGACGGTCGAGGAGATCGTCACCGAGCGGCAGAAACTGGCGACGGAGGTCCTCGACACGTCCAAGGCCGAGATGGCCAAGATCGGGCTGCACGTCGACTCGCTCCAGATCCAGTCCATCGACGACGGCCAGACCGGCTACATCGAGGCGATGTCGCGTCCGCACAAGGCCAACATCCAGCGGGCCGCGCAGATCGCCCAGGCCCAGGCCACCCAGGCGTCCGCCGAGGCGGAACAGGCCGCCGCCCGCAAGCAGGCCGAGTACGCGCGCCAGACCGCGATCGTGCAGGCCGAGTACAACGCCGAGGTCGACCGGGCCAAGGCGCAGGCCGACCAGGCGGGGCCGCTGGCGCTCGCGCGTGCGCAGCAGGAGGTTCTGGCGGCCCAGACCGAGCTGGCGCTCAAGCAGGCGGAGCTCCGGGAGAAGCAGCTCGTCGCCGAGATCGTGAAGCCCGCGCAGGCGGACGCGGAGCGGATCCGGGTCCTGGCGCTGGCCGAGGCCGAGCGGATGAAGATCCAGGCGGAGGCTGCCGCCAGCTATGACCGGGTCGCGCTCGACCGGATGCTCATCGATCAGTTGCCGCAGATCGTGAAGGAGGCGTCTGCCGGTCTTGCCGGGGCCAACGTGAATGTGCTCAATGGGGCGGACGGGCTCGGGGAGATCGCGGCGGGCCTCGTCGGACAGGGGCTGACGATCCTCGACTCGGTCCGCAAGAACCTGGGCGGTTCGGCTGAGCCGGGCACCGGGATCGAGCGGTACGTGGGGGCGCCGCGGGGGGATGACGACGGGCCGGTCGACGTACGGTAAGTGGTCCGCCGCGGGGCGTCCGCCGGTTCGCCGTAGGGGCTCGGACCGGTGCGCGACCGCGGGCCTCGTCGTGGCTGGTCGCGCAGTTCCCCGCGCCCCTGGGCGGCGCGACCGTAACCGTCGCCCGCGAGGTGCGCCCCGTCAGGGGCGCGGGGAACTGCGCGAGCAACCACGACGCACCCGCACCCACGAACAAACCGGAGAAGCCACGGCGCCCGGCTGAGGGACGCGGGTCCACCCCCGACCGACCCCCGCCCGGCAGGGCACCCGCGACTCACCCGGAGGGGCTCGCTCGGGGGCCGGTACAGTGGCTGGGTCGTCATAGGCGCGTCCTAGGGGAGGCCGGTGCGAGTCCGGCGCTGATCCCCTCCCCAAGCTCTCGGCTGCGCTCGAGCAGGGGATACCCCGATCCGTACAGCCGGAGTGCCTGGGGCGCGTCATGATCGGCTCAGGACCGTCGAGGCATACGGGACCGGAGCCGCCCGGTGCCCGCGTGTGCCGTGCCGCCCGGTCCCCCGCAGGGAGAGGCACCCGCCCCACCATGAACATTCGCCGCAGCGCCGCGCTCGTCGCCGCGACCGTCGTGATCGGCGCCGTGAGCGCGCAGGCCGCGGCGGCGGACAGTGCCTCCCCCTCGCCGAAGGCCGTCGTCCCGTCGGGCCTGTACGGCAAGTCGGACCCCACGTACGACGGCGTGTGGCGCCAGTCGCTCGCCCTGGTCGCGCAGGACACCGTCGGCGTGAAGCCCGCGGCCAAGGCCGTCGACTGGCTGGCGGGGCAGCAGTGCGAGAACGGCGGCTGGGCCGCCTTCCGCGCGGAGCCCGGCAAGGCGTGCGACGCGAAGACGATGCTGGACAGCAACAGCACGGCCGCCGCCGTGCAGGCGCTGGCCGCGGTCGGCGGCCGGGACGGCGAGGTCTCCAAGGGCGTCGACTGGCTGAAGAAGAACCAGAACGGTGACGGCGGCTGGGGCTACAACCCGGGCGGGGACAGCGACGCCAACTCCACCTCCGTCGTCATCGGCGCGCTCGCCGCCGCCGGCGAGAAGCCCGCCGATGTGAGGTCCGAGCCCGGCAAGTCCGGTTTCGACGCCCTCGCCTCCTTCGCGCTGCCCTGCTCCGAGGGCAAGAACGGCGGCGCCCTCGCCTACCAGCCCGACAAGAAGGGCAAGCTGGCCGCGAACGCCGACGCCACCGCGGCGGGCGTCCTGGGCGCGCTCGGCACGGGCTTCGCGCCCGGCAAGGGCAAGGCCCCGGACGCGTACACGTGCGAGGACGGCAGGACGCCGGAGGCGCTCGCGCACAACGGCGCCGTCTACCTGCAGAACCAGCTCTCCACCCACCTGTACCTGAAGTCGCAGCTCGCGGGCGCCGAGGACCAGCCCGACTACGGCAACACCGCGGACGCGGTCGCCGCGGTCGCCGCCGCGGAGGGCGTCAAGTACACGAAGGACCCGTACGCCTGGCTGGAGAAGAACGCCAAGGGCTGGGCCGCGAAGTCCGGCCCGGCCGCGTACGCCCAGCTGATCTTCGCCGCGCACGCCACGGGCAACGACCCGCGCGACTTCGCGGGCACCGACCTGGTCGCCGCCCTGAACAAGACGGGCCCGGCGCCCGCCTCCGCGAAGTCCGCCGACGAGCACCAGGACGAGGACGACAAGAGCGACGGCTTCGGCACCTGGTGGATCGTCGGTGTCATGTTCGTCGCCGCCGTGGGCGCTGGCTTCCTGCTCAGCGGCCGCAAGAAGCAGCAGCTGTGAGGCGTGCACGCAGGACGGCCGCTCTCGTGCTCGGCCTGCTGGTCGCGCTCCTCGCCATGACCGCCGCCCCGGCGCAGGCCGCGGGCTACCGCTACTGGTCGTTCTGGGAGCGCGACGGCGGCACGTGGACCTACGCGTCCATGGGCCCGTCCGGCACCAGGCCCTCCGACGGCGACGTGCAGGGCTTCCGCTTCGCCGTCAGCGCGGACTCGAAGGATGCCACGCGGCCGCGCGGCACCGCCGACTTCGCGACCATCTGCGCCGACACGCGGACCAAGGCGGACACCAAGCGCATAGCCCTGGTCATCGACTTCGGCACGGCGCAGGACGCCCCGGGCGGCGAGACGCCGCCGAAGGCGCGCACGGCCTGCGCGCAGGTCGACGAGGACGCCACGTCGGCGGACGCGCTGGCCTCGGTCGCCAAGCCGCTGCGCTACGACAGCAACGCCCTGCTGTGCGCCATCTCCGGCTATCCGCGCAGCGGCTGCGGCGAGCAGGTGACGGGCCCGGACTTCTCCGCCGCCCCGTCCACGAGCCCGGCGAAGCCGTCGCACTCGGGACCGTCCGTCGGTGTCATCGCCGGGGTCGCCGTCGTCGCCGCGCTCGGCGTCGGCGCGATCTGGCAGGCCAAGCGCCGCCGCGGCTGACGCGATGACCGGCCGTACGCTGCGGGCCCCGCGGGCCCACCGTTCCAATGCCGTGCACCCGGGCGCCTGGTGGATCTGGGCGCTCGGCCTGGGCACGGCGGCGTCCCGTACGACGAACCCCCTGCTCCTCGCCCTCCTGATCGGGGTCGCGGGCTATGTGGTGGCGGCGCGGCGCACGGAGGCCCCCTGGGCTCGCTCGTACGGCGCCTTCGTGAAACTGGGTCTGGCGGTGATCGGCATCCGCCTGCTCTTCGCCACGGTCCTGGGCTCCCCCATCCCGGGCACGCACCTCCTCTTCACGCTCCCGGAGATCCCGCTCCCCGACTGGGCGCAGGGTGTACGGATCGGCGGCAAGGTCACCCTGGAGGGCCTGACCTTCGCCCTGTACGACGGCCTGAAACTGGCGACGCTCCTCATCTGCGTGGGCGCGGCGAACGCCCTGGCCTCCCCCTCCCGCCTCCTCAAGTCGCTCCCCGGCGCGCTCTACGAGGCGGGAGTGGCGGTGGTCGTCGCCATGACCTTCGCCCCGAACCTGATCGCGGACGTCCGCCGCCTGCGCGCCGCCCGCCGGCTGCGCGGCCGTCCGGACAGCGGCGTGCGGGGCCTGCTCCAGGTCGGCCTCCCGGTCCTGGAGGGCGCACTGGAGCGCTCGGTCTCCCTGGCGGCGGCGATGGACGCCCGCGGCTACGGCCGGACGGCGAAGGTCCCCGCCCCCGTCCGCCGGGCGACGGCCGCGCTCACCCTGGGCGGCCTGATCGGCGTCTGCGCGGGAACGTACGGCCTCCTCGCCGCGTCCGGCGCGGGCTACGGCCTCCCGGTCCTCCTGATCGGAACGGCGTCGGCGCTCGCGGGCCTGTGGCTGGGCGGCCGCCGCTCGGTCCGCACGCGCTACCGCCCCGACGTCTGGGGCGTGCGGGCCTGGCTGATCGCGGCGTCGGGCGCGGCGACGGCCACGCTGATGATCTGGACATCGACGACGGACCCCGCGGCGCTCCAGCCCCAGATCGTCCCCCTCACCACCCCCACCCTCCCCCTCTGGCCGGCGGCGGGCATCCTTCTGGCGCTGCTCCCCGCGTTCGTGGCCCCGGCCCCCGACCGCCCCTCCACCGACCGCCCGCCGAAGGCACAGCGATGATCCACTTCGAGAACGTCTCCGTACGCTACGACGACGCCGAGCACCCCACCCTCACGGGCATCGAACTGACCGTGCTCGAAGGCGAGTTGATGCTCCTTGCGGGCCCTTCGGGCGTGGGCAAGTCGACGCTGCTCGGGGCGGTCAGCGGACTCGTACCGCACTTCACGGGCGGCACGCTCACCGGCAGGGTCACCGTCGCGGGCCGCGACACGCGCACGCACAAGCCCCGCGAACTGGCGGACGTGGTCGGCACGGTGGGCCAGGACCCGCTCGCCCACTTCGTGACGGACACGGTCGAGGACGAGCTGGCCTACGGCATGGAGTCCCTGGGCCTCTCCCCGCCGACCATGCGGCGCCGCGTCGAGGAGACCCTGGACCTCCTGGGCCTGGCCCCGCTCCGCGACCGCCCGATCGCCACCCTCTCCGGCGGCCAGCAACAGCGCGTGGCGATCGGCTCGGTCCTGACGACGCACCCCCGGGTCCTGGTCCTGGACGAACCGACGTCGGCCCTGGACCCGGCGGCCGCGGAGGAGGTCCTGGCGGTCCTGCAACGCCTGGTGCACGACCTGGGCACGACGATCCTCATGGCGGAACACCGCCTGGAACGGGTCGTCCAGTACGCGGACCAGGTGGCCCTGCTCCCCGCCCCCGGCGCGCCCCTCCTTGTCGGTGACCCGGCGACGGTGATGGCGGAGTCGCCGGTGTACCCGCCCGTGGTGGGCCTGGGCCGCCTGGCGGGCTGGACCCCGCTGCCCCTCACGGTGAGGGACGCGCGGCGTGCGGCAGCGGACCTGCGGTCTCGCCTGGCGGAATCCGGGCCGTCTCCCGACCACCCGTCCGCCGTGGCTGGTCACGCGGTTCCCCGCGCCCCTGGCGGGGATGTTCTCGCGCACGTCAGAAGGCTGGCGGTCCGTCGGGGACGGGTGGAGGCCCTGCGCCACGTGAACATGGAGGTTGCCGGCGGCGAGATCATCGCGCTCATGGGGCGCAACGGCGCCGGAAAGTCTACCCTCCTCGCCACCCTGGTGGGGATGATCAAGCCGACGACCGGCACCGTAGAAGTGAACGGCCGGGCACCCCACGCGCTGTCCCCCCGCGAACTGATCCGCAGGGTGGGCCTTGTCCCGCAGGAGCCCCGGGATCTGCTCTGCGCGGACACGGTGGAGGCCGAGTGCGGGTCGGCGGACAAGGACGCGGCGGCGGAGCCCGGCACCTGCCGCACCCTCCTCTCGGAACTCCTGCCGGGGATCGCGGACGACACGCACCCCCGCGACCTGTCCGAGGGCCAGCGCCTGACTCTCGCCCTGGCGATCGTGCTGACGGCGGCCCCGCCCCTGCTCCTCCTGGACGAACCGACGAGGGGCCTGGACTACGCGGCGAAGGCACGCCTGGTGAGGATCCTCCGCGAGCTGGCGGCCCGGCGCCACGCGATCGTCATGGCGACCCACGACGTGGAGCTGGCGGCGGAGCTGACGGACCGGGTGGTGATCCTCGCGGACGGCGACGTCGTGGCGGACGGCCCGACCCCGGAGACGGTGACATCCTCCCCCTCGTTCGCGCCGCAGGTGGCGAAGATTCTGGCCCCGCAGGCCTGGCTGACGGTTAGCCAGGTCGAGGAGGCTTTGTCGTGACGGACGAGGAACCGGAGGCGAGGCCGCGTACGAAACGGGAGGGGACGCGTCGGGGTGCCCCCGCAGGACTCCGCTGGAATCAAGCACCGGACGACCCGCCTATGGCGTCGGGTGGCGACGTGACCGATCCGGCCGAGGAGGTACCCCGGCGCGGCCCCGCCCCCCTTCGCGAGGGACGGCGCACCAGCCCCGCCGCTCCCGACCGCCAGGCCAACCCCGTCCGCCTGGGCCCCCGCTCGATCGCCGCCCTGCTGCTGGTCAGCGCCGTGGGCGTCGTCGCCATCGGCTGGCCGCTGATCACCGGCCCCGGCTCCCAGCTGACCGCCCACGCCCAGGACGCCCCGTGGCTCTTCGCGGGTCTGCTCGTCCTCCTCGTGGCCGTGGTGGCGGCCACGATCTCCGAGTCCGGCATGGGCCCGAAGGCCGTGGCGATGCTCGGCGTCCTGGCCGCCGCGGGAGCCGCCCTGCGCCCGATCGGCGCGGGCACGGCGGGCATCGAGCCGATGTTCTTCCTGATGGTGCTGAGCGGCCGCGTCCTGGGCCCGGGGTTCGGCTTCGTGCTCGGCTCGCTCAGCATGTTCGCCTCCGCCCTCCTCACGGGCGGCGTCGGCCCCTGGATGCCGTTCCAGATGCTGTCGATGGGCTGGTTCACGATGGGCGCGGGCCTGCTCCCGGCCCCGCACACGCTGCGCGGCCGCGCCGAGCGCGCCCTGCTCGCCGCCTACGGCTTCCTCGCCGCGTTCGCCTACGGCACGCTCATGAACCTGGCCGGCTGGCCGTTCATGAACGCCCTCGCCTCCTCGGTCGCGTACCAGCCGGACGCGGCGCTCCACGAGAACCTGGCCCGCTTCCTCGCGTACTGCGCGGCGACGTCCCTCGGCTGGGACCTGGGCAGGGCCGCGCTGACCGTGGTCCTGACGCTGACGGTGGGCGGCGCGGTCCTGAAGGCGCTGCGCAGGGCGACGCGCAGGGCGGCGTTCGAGGCGCCGGTGCGCTTCGCGAGCGGCGAGGACGTCAGAGCCGCTGAATGATGGTCCCGGTGGCGAGCGCCCCGCCGGCACACATGCAGATCAGCGCGAACTCCTTGTCGCGCCGCTCCAGCTCGTGCAGGGCGGTGGTGAGGAGACGCGCCCCGCCGGCCCCCACAGGATGCCCGAGGGCGATGGCCCCGCCATTGACATTGACCTTCTCAAGATCCTGCTCGAAGACCTGCGCCCAGCTGAGCACCACGGAGGCGAACGCCTCGTTGATCTCCACCAGGTCGATGTCCTTGAGCGTCATCCCCGCTTTCCCCAGCACGGCCCGCGTCGCATCGACGGGCCCGTCCAGATGGAAGTGCGGATCGGCCCCCACGAGCGCCTGAGCCACGATCCGGGCCCGGGGCCTCAGCTTCAGAGCACGGGCCATCCGCTTGCTGGCCCACAGCATGGCGGCGGCCCCGTCGGATATCTGCGACGAGTTCCCGGCGGTGTGGACGGCGGTGGGCATGACGGGCTTGAGCCCGGCGAGCCCTTCCATGGAGGTGTCCCGTAACCCTTCGTCGCGGTCGACGAGCCGCCACATCCCCTGCCCCGCGGCCTGCTCCTCCTCGGTGGTGGGGACCTGCACGGCGAACGTCTCCCGCTTGAAGCGCTCCTCGGCCCAGGCGACGGCGGCCCGCTCCTGCGAGATGAGCCCGAGGGAGTCGACGTTCTCCCGGCTGAGCCCGCGCCGCCGCGCGATGCGTTCGGCGGCCTCGAACTGGTTGGGGAGGTCGACGTTCCACTCGTCGGGGAACGGCTTCCCGGGCCCGTGCTTGGACCCGGACCCGAGCGGCACCCGGGACATGGCCTCGACACCGCAGCTGATCCCGACGTCGATGACACCGGCGGCGATCATGTTGGCGGCCATGTGGGAGGCCTGCTGCGAGGACCCGCACTGGCAGTCGACGGTGGTGGCGGCGGTTTCGTAGGGGAGCCCCATGGTGAGCCAGGCGGTGCGGGCGGGGTTCATGGACTGCTCGCCCGCGTGGGTGACGGTGCCGCCGACGACCTGCTCGACGCAGTCCGCGGGGATGCCGGTGCGCCCGAGGAGTTCGCGGTAGGTCTCCCCGAGGAGGTACGCGGGGTGGAGGTTGGCCAGCGCGCCCCCGCGCTTGCCGATCGGCGTACGTACGGCTTCGACGATGACGGGCTCGGCTGCCATGACGGTCGTCCTTCCACGCTTCCCGGACCAGCAGGACCAGAACCGGCAGGCGCACCCCTCGCTCGCCGCACACGCACGCACGAACGCTCGCTCGCACGCACGCACGCACGCACGCGAAACTAGAACGCGTACCAGTTCTGCAAGCAGTCTCGGTGCGATTACCCGGGGTACGCAAGGGGCGTGCAAGCACCGCGCACCGAACCGACACACCCGCGACCCTTGCCACTTCTAGAACGCGTTACTACCTTTCGAGCCATACCTGACGGCCAGTCAGAACGCTGCTGCCGCAAGACTCGGGAGAGACTCATGCCGTGCCCCGCGCTGCCCGACGGGTTCGACTTCACCGACCCCGATCTGCTGCAAGCCCGCGTGCCGTACCCGGAGTTCGCCGCCCTCCGGCAGACCGAACCGGTGCGCTGGATCGAACAGGAGCCGGGGATCTCCGGCTTCGACGACGCGGGGTACTGGGCGGTCACCCGGCACGCGGACGTCAAGCACGTCTCCACCCACCCGGAACTGTTCTCCTCGAACACCAACACGGCCGTGATCCGCTTCAACTCCTCGATCCAGCGCGACCAGATCGAGGTCCAGAAGATGATCATGCTGAACATGGACCCGCCGGAGCACACCCGCGTCCGCCAGATCGTGCAGCGCGGTTTCACGCCACGCGCGATCCGCTCCCTTGAGGACGCGCTGCGCACCCGCGCCCGCGACATCGTCGCCTCGGCACGCGGCGCGGCGGGCCCGGACGGCACGTTCGACTTCGTGACGAACGTGGCGGTGGAGCTCCCGCTCCAGGCGATCGCGGAGCTCATCGGCATCGCGCAGGAGGACCGCTCCCGGGTCTTCGACTGGTCGAACAAGATGGTGGCCTACGACGACCCGGAGTACGCGATCACGGAGGAGATCGGCGCCGAGGCGGCGATGGAGATAGTCGGCTACGCGATGAACCTGGCGGCCGAACGCAAGCGGTGCCCGGCGAGGGACATCGTCAGCCGGCTGGTGGCGGCGGAGGACGAGGGCAACCTGTCGTCGGACGAGTTCGGCTTCTTCGTGATCCTGCTCGCGGTGGCGGGCAACGAGACGACGCGCAACGCGATCACCCACGGCATGCACGCGTTCCTGACCCACCCGGACCAGTGGGAGCTGTACAAGCGCGAACGCCCCTCGACGGCCGCGGAGGAGATCGTCCGCTGGGCGACCCCGGTGGTCTCCTTCCAGCGCACGGCGACGCAGGACACGGAGCTGGGCGGGCAGAAGATCGCGGCGGGCGACCGCGTCGGCCTCTTCTACTCGTCCGCCAACCACGACCCGGAGGTCTTCGAGCACCCCGACGCCTTCGACATCACCCGCGACCCCAACCCCCACCTGGGCTTCGGCGGCGGCGGCCCGCACTTCTGCCTGGGCAAGTCGCTCGCCGTCCTGGAGATCGACCTGATCTTCCACGCGATCGCCGACGCGCTGCCGGATCTGCGCCTGGCGGGCGACCCGCGCCGGCTGCGCGCGGCATGGCTGAACGGCGTGAAAGAACTGAAAGTAGCCATAACCGGCTGAACATTTCCGTTGCCATACGCGTCTTCGTCCGTGGAACATGCCCACGCCAGCTATAAGCGACGAAACGGAAACGGACGAGTACCCGTGGCCACGGTCGACCTGCCCCTCGGCGGTGCCCCCGCGCGCCGACGCCCCACCCTTGCCGCGCACCACCGTGTAGCGCTGCTCGCCACCGCCCCCACGCTGCCCCTGTACGTGGTGTGGGCGCTGTTCCTGGCGACGGGCGGCGGTGATCTGGCGGCCCAGCAGGCCTGGGCCAGGTTCGCCGCCGATCACGGCGCGTCGGCGTACAACCTGTTCTGGTACGGCGGGATGCACACCGCCAACTACTCGCTGATCTCGCCGTACCTGATGGCGGGGCTCGGGGTGCGCCCGGTGACGGTGGTGTCGGGTCTGGCGGCGGCCTGGCTCGGGGCGGTCTATGTCGCACGGTCGGGAATCAGCCGTCCGCTGGCCCCGGCGGTGCTGCTGTCGCTCGCGCTGTGGTGCAACGTGGCGTCGGGCCGTACGACGTTCGCGCTCGGCGTCGCGTTCGGTCTCGGCGCCTGTGTGGCCCTGCGCGGCAGAAGCGGGCCGTGGCGGCTGGTCACGGCGGTGGTCTGCGGGGTGCTCGCCACGATGGCGTCCCCGGTGGCGGGCCTCTTCCTGGCGGTGCTCGGCGCGGGGCATCTGGGCGCGCGGGACTGGCGCCGGGCCGCCGCCCTCCTCGTGCCGCCCGCGGCGGTGGTGGGCACGACGACGCTGCTGTTCCCGTTCAAGGGCGAGCAGCTGATGCCGCTCGACCGGATCTGGCCCCCGGTCCTGTTCTCGCTGGCGCTCCTCGTGGCGGGTCCCCGGCGCTGGCGGGTGGCGCGCTGGGCGGCGGTGACGTACGCGGTCGGCACCGTCCTCACCTACCTCGTCCCCTCCCCCATCGGCACGAACGTGGAGCGGCTCGCGGAGCTGGTCGCGCCGGCCGTCCTGCTGGCGGCGCTGCGCACCCCGAACCCGGTCCGGTGGAAGGTGGCGGTCCTGGTCGCGGGGCTCGTGCTGTCCTCGGCGTGGGTGGTGAAGAAGACGGCCGACGACCTGGAGGTGTCGACGAAGGTACCGACGTGGGCGGCCGAGACGCACGGGGTCGTCACGGAGCTGCGGCGGCTCGGCGCGGACCGCACCCGGGTCGAGGTGATACCGGCCCGCAACCACCGGGAGGCGACCCGGCTCGCCCCGTACGTGAACATGGCGCGCGGCTGGAACCGGCAGCTCGACATCGAGCGCGGGCGGCTCTTCTACGACGGCACGTTCTCGGCGGCGACGTACCGGGCGTGGCTGGACCGGTGGGCGGTCGGCTTCGTCGTGCTGCCCGAGGGCAAGCCGGACGGGTACGCCGAGCAGGAGGCGGCGTTCGTCCGGGGCGGCGCCGACTATCTGGAGCCGGTGTGGCGCGACGCGCACTGGCGGGTGTTCCGGGTGCGGGACGCGGTGCCGCTGGTGTCCGCGCCCGCGTCCGTGGTCAGCTCGGACGGGGCGCGGGTCACGGTCAGGTTCCGGGCGGCGGGCACGGCGACGCTGCGGGTCGCGTACTCGCCCTGGCTCAAGTCCGAGGGCGGCTGTCTGAAGGTGCGCAGGCAGGAGCGGGGCGAGTTCACCGAGCTGACGGCGACGGCCCCCGGCACGTACCGGATCGGCTCGCACTGGGAGTCGTCGCCGTCGCCGAGCGGGTCAGGCGGTGGGTGTGGCGCACGGTGAGGCGGAGTCCGACGGGGACGGGTCCGGGCTCTCGGGCGTCTCGGGGGTCGTGCCCGGGGTGGGCTCCTCCGACGGCGACGCGGTGTCGCTCGGGCAGGGGGTCGGGGTGCCCGGCTGCGTCGACGGGTCCTCGGTGGTCGGCCCGTCCGTCGGCTCCCCGGTGGGAGGCGTGGTCGGCGGATGGGTGGGCGGGGTGACGGAGTCCGAGGGGCCCGGGGTCGGGCTCGGAGTGCCGGACGGCTTCGGGCTCGTGGTGGGCCGGGGGCTCTTGGAGGGCTGAGGGCCGATGACGATGCCGCCGCCCTTGTGGTCCGTGCCCTCGTCCTCGTGGCCCACGGGTTTGGTGGCCGGGGTCTTCGACCCGGCGCCCGGGGTGTCCGGCACGACACCACGCCCGTCGGGCACGGAGTGCACGCCGCCGCGGTAGAACTCCAGCCAGTACAGCACCAGTTGGAGGTAGTCCCGGGAGTAGTTGTAGCTGAGGACCGCCCGCTCCAGACCGGCCGGGGTGGCGAGGTCGCGGTCGCCCGCGCAGAGGTAGCGCCCGGCGCCGAGGGCGGCGTCGAAGATGTTGTTGGGGTCGGAGCGGCCGTCGCCGTTGCCGTCGGCGCCCCAGCGGCGCCAAGTGCCGGGGAGGAACTGCATCGGCCCGACGGCCCGGTCGTAGACGGCGTCGCCGTCCCAGGCGCCGTTCTCGGTGTCGCGGATGAGGGCGAACCCGTCGCCGTTCAGGGCGGGCCCGGTGATGCGGTGGCGTGTGGTGCCGTGCGCGTCGACGTCACCGCCGCGCGCCTGCCCCGACTCGACCTTGCCGATCGCCGCCAGCAACTGCCACGGCAGGCGGCACCCCGGATCGCTGCGGGCGATCGAGGACTCGGCGCGGCGGTAGGCGGCCAGGACGGTGGCCGGGATGCCGGACTGGGCGCGCAACCGCTGCACCGGGTACGCCATGTTCGGCACCGGCGGGCTGTCCAGGGGCGGCAGCTCGGTGTGGTACGAGCCGTCGCCCTGGGAGGGGACGGTCGGCAGCGGCCCGGCGGCGTTGCCGACCGGCTCCCCGTCCAGGGCGGTCGTCGGCGCCCTCTTCCCCTGTAACTCCCGTACGACGTCGGGTGCTTGGGAGGCGGTCAGGAGCGCGGTCGCGGCGACGGCCACGGCGGTGCCGCGCAGGCGGCGGCGCATTCGTTGACGCGGGGTTCGCATGGGGCCCTTTCTGTCCGGTCGGTCCGCCGGCGGGTCAGCCGCCGCCGAAGGTGTCGATCGCGGAGACGAGCCAGCGGCCGTCCCGGCGGACGAGGTCGACGGCGAGCATCGCGCCCGCGTAGTTGGCGGCTTCCTGTGCCTTCGCGGCGGTGCTGGTGCTGCTCTGGTCGGCGAAGACCAGGACGCGGGCGCGGTCGCCGTCGATGCGCTCGACCGCGCTGTCGGTGACGGTCGTCGTGACGACCGTCTTCTGCTTCGCCGCCTGGGCGAGCACGGGCGCGAGGAGCGTCCGGTGCTGGCCGACGGCCTTGCCGGTCAGGTAGGTGGCGGCGGCCTTGCGCTCGGCCCCGGGGTTCGCGTGGTCGTAGGAGAAGAGGGCGTTCACGGCCTTCGCGGCCTGCCCCTTGACCTCGCTGGTGCGGGCGGCGTCGGTGAGCGCGGTGTTGCTCGTGGCCGCGTCGTCCCGCAGGCTCCGCGTCTCGGCGTAGGCCCAGCCGGCGAAGGCGCCGAGGAGAAGGGTGAGGAGACAGAGGGCGACGAGGAGGGGGCGGCCGGTGCGTGCCGGGGCCTCGGGCGCGTCCTGCCCGGCGACCGGGACGGGGCGGGGCCGGGCCCGGAGCTCCGGCGCGGGCGGCTCCGCGGTCCTGGTCTCCTCCTCGCTCGCCTCGTCTGCGACGGAGGCGGGCGGGACCGGGGTCGCAGCGGGTCTCGCCGCCAGCCGGCGCTGGCGGTTGAGGTGGTGGCGGGTCGTCGTCGACATCCCTCGGTCCTTTCCGGTCAGTCGGTGGTCGCGGTGGAGCCGACCGGGGCCTGGCCGAGGGCGCTGAGCTTCCAGTGGCCGTCGGTGCGCGTGAGTTCGCCGAGCATCCGGCTGTCCTTGTCGGTGGCCTTCTGGCCCGACGCCCGTACGGTGACGCGGAGCGCGACCATCACGCGGGCGCGGCCCGCGCGTTCGTCGAGCTCGGTGACCGCGCCGGACAGCACCTTCGCCGTGCTGACCGTCTTCGCGCCCCGCACCTGCTCGGTGAACGCCGCCCGGCCCTTGACCAGCTGGCTGTGCAGGTCACCGGTGGTGGAGGTCTCCCAGAGGTCGAGCCCCGGCTCAAGGTCGCGGTGATCGAGGGTGTTGAGGTTCTGCACGGCCTGCTCACCGGCCTCCAGGGCGTCGTCGCGGGCGGCGGCGTAGCTCGCGGTGTCGTCGTGGGCGGCCCCGTACCAGGACCAGCCGGCCCACGCGGCGACACCGGCCGCGAGGAGGGCGAGGGCCAGCGCGGCGACGGTCAGCGGCTGGGTGAGCCGGTGCATGGACGCCCCTTTCGTTCAGTGCGGTGCTTCATCGGGTGCGGTGCTTCATCGGGTGCGGTGCTTCAACGGGCCTTGAGGTCGACGATCTGCCAGACGTCGTCGTGGAGCCGGGCGGTGACGGACAACTGCGCGGCGGACGTGGTCGGCTTCTTGCCGCCGCGCCGGGCGGTCTGGTCGAGGAAGACGAGCAGGTGCGCGGTGTCGCCCTGGAGACTGACGGTGCCGACCCGCACGGTCTGCGTGGTGAGGGTGACGTGCTGCCCGCGCGCGTTCGCCCGGACCTGCTCGAAGAGCGCGGTGTACTGGCGCGCGGCCTTCCCGGACAGAACGGTGCGGGCCGACCGTTCGGTGGCGTCGGTACCGTCCGGCGTGTACGAGAACACCTTGGCGAGAGCACTGCTCACGTCACCGTTGAGCCGGGTGGTGGCCTCGACATCGGTCAGGGCGGAGTTCCGCGCGGCGGCGGTGTCCCGCAGTTGCTGGCCCTGATAGAAGAGCCCGCCCCCGGCAAGAGCCACGAGAACGGCCCCACCGATGACCCCACCGACCACCCACCGCTGCCGCCGGACGCGGGACGGATCCGCAGCCTCCTTCACCTCTGTGTCCGTGTCCCGGGCGGTGTCCGTGTCCGGGGCCGCGTCTCCGGGCGACGTCGGCTCCGGTTCGGTCCTGGTGTCCGTCTCGCTGGTCATCCGGACACCTCCGCCACCGGTACCGCGCTGAGCGCCTTCACTTTCCAGGTGTCGCCGGAGGCTTTCGTCAGGGTGGCCTCCAGGCGTTTGCGGTCCGTCGTGGGGGACTCGGCGTTCTTCGGGGTCGTCTCGACGCGGACCGTCGCGATGAGCTTGGCCGTGCCCGCCCGGTCGTCGAGGGCGGTGAGCGCCGCGTCGGTGACGACGCCGCGTGTGGACGCCCCGACGGACGGGGCTGCCGCGCGGCCGAGTTCGGCGCGCAGGGGGCCGGAACTGACCGACCTCCAGGCGGCCACGTCGGCCTTCGCGCGGGCCGCCGTCGACGCGTCCAGGGTGGTCAGCGTCGCGACGGCCGCGCGCCCGTCGGCGAGCGCGGCGTCCCGCGCCCGCCCGTAGGCGAGGTCGTCGTCCCCGCGCGCCTGCGCGTACGACCAGGCGCCCGCGCCGCCGAGAGCGACGGCGACGGCGACGGCGAGCCCCACCCCCGCGAGGGCCCGCCGCGTCATGAGGTGCTCCCGAGTCCCAGGAGGTCCCCCATGCCGGAGGACGAGGACGACGCCCCGGACTCCGCGACCGAGGGCAGCGAGAGCGCGCCCGGCCGCGCCGGTTCGGGGACCGCGCCGCTGCCCGGCGCGTGCGCGGAGCCGCGTACGTTGATCCCGCTGGACGCGGGCGCCGTGCAGCGCGCCCCGGTGTTGAGGGCGGGCGCGGGGCTCAGGTCCGTACCGAGGCGGTACCGCGTGCCGGAGTAGCCCGCCGTGCAGGGCAGGGGCTTGAAGAAGGTGACCGCCATACCGAGGTTGATCTTCTTTCCGTCGATGGCCGTGGCGCCCGCCGCGACGGCCTGGGGGAGCTTGACGAGGAGTTCCTCGGTGCCGCGCTGCCGGGTGACGGCGACCTCGGAGGTGGTGAGGAGGTTGGCGAGGACGACGCCGAGTTCGGGGTTCATGTCGCGCAGGACGCCGCTGAGCTGGGTGGCGGCGTCGGGCGCGGCCATGATGAGACGCCGCAGGTCGCTGTCGGAGGACTTGAGCGTCGCCGCGAGGTCCTTGGCGCCGGAGGCGAAGCCCTTGATGGCCGCGCTCTCCTCGGCCTGGGTGCGCAGGACGATCTGCCCGTCGTTGATGAGCCGTGTGGTCTCGGGCAGGGCCCGGTCGGCGGCCTGGACGAACTGGGTGCCGTTGTCCAGGAGGAGCTGGAGGTCCTCGCCGCGCCCTTCGAAGGCTTTGCCGAACTCGTCGACGACCGTGCGCAGCGAGTCGAGCGGCACGGAGGTCGTGAGGTCGTCGACGCTCGCGAGGACGTCGGTGACGGGCCGCGGCACGCTGGCCGCGGTGACGTCGATGCGGGCGCCGTCGTCGAGGTAGGGGCCTTCGTCGCGGTCGGGGCGCAGGTCGATGTACTGCTCGCCGACGGCCGAGAGGCTGGCGACGACGGCCTTGGCGTCGTCGGGGATGCGCGGCGCGGAGTTCTTGATGCGCAGGGACGCCTCGACCCCGTCGGGGGTGAGGTCGAGGTCTCCTACGCGGCCGACGGAGACTCCGCGGTATGTGACGTCCGAGTGGGTGAAGAGGCCGCCCGTACGCGGGAGTTGGACCTTCACCGTGTAGTAGTCGGCCGCGCCCACGAACCGGCCGAGGTCCGCGTACCGGATGCCGAGGAACGCGAGCACGACGACGGCGATGATCAGGAACGCGAGGTTCTTGAGCCGCACGGCGAGAGTGATCATCGCGCACCCCCGCTCGACGGCAGGGGCAGCGGCGACGTGCCCTTCGTGGACCCGGGCCCGGCCCCCTTCCGCAGCGTCGTCCCCTCCTCCTGCGCGGTCGGCGCCGGTGTCGGCGAGGGCGTCCCGGTGGATTCGGTGAGCGGCGGGATCAGCGTCGTCCCCTTCTCGGCGGTGAGGTCGAGGTAGGTGTTGAGGTAGTCGCCCTTGACGCCGCGCAGCACCTCGTCGGTGAACGGGTAGGTGAGCAGTACCTGGAGCGAGTCGGGGAGGTCCTTGCCGGAGTCGGCGAGCGCCTTGACGGTCGGGGCGATGGCCTTGAGGTCGGCGACCATGTCGGCCTGCCCGGTGTCGATGGTCTCGACGGCGACGCCCTTGAGCCGGTCGAGGGAGCGCAGCATCGTCATGAGCGAGCCGCGCTGCTTCTCCAGGGTCTTGAGGCCGGGCGAGAGGTCGGTGAGCACGGTCCCGACGTCCTCCTTGCGGTGCGCGAGCGTGGCCGACAGGCGGTTGACGCCGTCGAGTGCGGCGGTGATGTCGCCGCGGTGGTCGTCGAGGTCGGTGACGAGGGTGTTGACCCGGCGCAGGGTGGAGCGGACCTGGCTCTCGCGGCCGCCGAGGGCGGAGTTGAGTTCGCTGGTGATGGTCTTGAGCTGGTTGACGCCGCCGCCGTTGAGGAGGAGGGAGAGGGCGCCGAAGACCTCTTCGACCTCGGAGTTGCGGCCGGTGCGCGAGATCGGGATGCGGTCCCCGGCGGCGAGGGCGCCGGTGCCGTCCTTGGGTGCGACGAGCTGGACGTACTTCTCGCCGAGGAGGCTGGACTGTTCGAGCCGTGCGCTGGTTCCGGCGGGCAGTTTGACGTCACCGTTGACCTTCATGGTGACGCGGGCGGCCCATTGGCCGCCGCCGGCGAGCCGGATGTCGGTGACGCGGCCGACGGCGACGTCGTTGACCTTCACCGCGGACTGCGGGACGAGGCTGAGCACGTCCTTCATGTCGGCGGTGATCGTGTACGGGTGGGCGCCGAGGTCGGCGCCGCCGGGCAGCGGCAGGTCCTCGACGCCGCCGAAGGACGGGGTCGGCACGGTGACGACGCCGATGGTCCACAGGAAGGCCGTCGTGACGGTGACGGCGGCGACGGCGGCGGCGCCGACCCGGGCTCCGGTGCGCATCACTGATCACCGCCGACCGCGGGCAGCGGGAGGAGCGGGCCGCCCATGCTGATCTCGTTGAGGTTGGCGCGGCCCGCGATCATGCGGGTCTTCGGGTCGTAGGCGTTGATGAGGTTGCCCGCGGCGAGCGGCGCCGTGTCCAGCGCCTCGGCCAGGGAGGCGCGTTGGTCGACGAGGGTCTGGGTGAGCGGCACGAGCCGTTCGACGTTGGCCTTCAGTTCGCCGCGGTTGTCTGCGATGAACGTCTTGACCTGTCCGAGGGCGGCGCCGAGCTGTTTGAGGGCGCCCGCGAGGTCGTCCTTGTTGTCGGCGAAGTAGCTGGTGACGTCGTCGAGGTTCTCCTGCGCGGTGCGCACGCCGCCGTCCTTCTCCTTGAGCATCGTGGTGAAGGTCTGGAGCTGGGAGAGGGTGGTGAACAGGTCGTCGCTGCTGCCGTTGAGCGTCTTGGCGGCTTTGCCGAACTGCTCGATGCTGTCGCCCATCGCGGTCCCGTTGCCCTTGAGGTTCTTCGCGCCGGTGTCGAGCAGTCCGGACAGGGCGCCCTCGGCGTTGGCGCCGCCGGGCCCGAGCGCCTTGCTCAGTTCGGTGACGCTGTCGTAGAGCTGGTCGATCTCGACGGGGGTGCGGTTGCGGGACGCTTCCAGCTCGGCCCCGTCCTTGAGCGTGGGGCCGCTGGTGTAGGCGGGCGTGAGCTGTACGTACCGGTCGGCGACGACACTGGGGGCGACGGCGACCGCGCGGGCGCCGGCCGGGACCTTCACCCCGTCGTCGATGCCGAGGGTGACCTTCACGCGGGTGCCCTCGGGCCGCACCGACTCGACCTTGCCGACCCGGACCCCGAGGACGCGTAGGTCGGATCCTTCGTAGATGCCGACGGCCCGGTCGAAGTACGCGGTGACGCGCGTGCCCTCGGAGCCCGCGGCGCGGACGCCGACGATCCCGGCGGCGATCAGCAGGGCCAGCGCGACCCCGCCGACTAGGAGTTTCCTGCGCACGGTCATGTCATCCACCGGCCTTCACGTCGTACGTCCCGTTCTTCGGTGGCATGCAGGAGGTCTTGGGCAGCGAGGACGCGGGCAGGTAGTTCCGGGGCACGACACCGCACAGGTAGCTGTCGAACCAGCGGCCGTTGCCGAGGGAGTTGCCGACGAGCCGGTAGTAGGGGCCGACGAGCGCGAGGGTCTTGTCGAGCTTGCCCTGGTTCTTCTCCAGGACGTCGGTGACCCGGCCGAGCGCCTGGAGCGTCGGCTTCAGCTGCTTCTCGTTGTCGTCGACGAGCCCGCCCAGCTCACGGCCGAGCGCCTCACTGCCGCTGAGCAGCGCCTTGATGGCGGCGCGCCGCTGCTTCAGCTCGCCGAGGAGCGAGCCGCCGTCGTCGATGAGCGTCTCGAAGCTGGACTGCTTCGTCTGGAGCGTCTTGGTCAGCTTCTTGCTGCCCGCGAGGAGCTGCGCGAGTTCGGTGTCGCGCGAGGACACGGTCTTGGAGAGGGCGGAGAGCCCCTTCACGGCCGCCCGCACGTCCGGCGGCGAGTCCTTGAACGTCTCGGAGATCGTCTCGAAGCTCGTAGCGAGCTGCTTGGTGTCGATCTGGTCGATGGTGCCGCTGAGATCCTGGAACGCCTCGGTCACGTCGTACGGGGAGGTCGTGCGGGAGGCCGGGATGCGGGCGCCCGGGTCCTGCCGCTCACCTCCCACCGGGTCGAGGGCGACGTACTTCTCGCCGAGCAGCGTCTTGATGGCGATGGCGGCGGTGGTGCGGTCGCCGATCCAGGTGGAGTCGTCCTCGATGTCGAAGGAGACCTTGACCTTGTTGCCGTCGAGGCTCACTCCGGTGACCTCGCCGACCTTGACGCCCGCGATCCGCACCTCGTCGCCGTCGCCGAGCCCGGCGGCCTCGGTGAAGTCGGCGGTGTACCCGGTGCCGCCGCCGATGACGGGCAGGCTGGTCGCGTTGACCGCGGCGAGCCCGAGCAGCGCGAGCACCACGAGGCCGGCGACGGCGACGGCGACGGGGTTGCGCTCCTTGACCGGCTTGAGCCGCGGCCTTCTCAGCGCCTTGGTCGGCATCACTGGCACCTCGCTTCGGTGACGGCGATGCCGGTCGGCGGCTTCGACCCGTCGGACATCTTCAGACCGCCGACCTTCGCCTCGCACAGGTAGAGGTTGAACCAGGAGCCGTACGAGGAGAGCCGGGACAGGGCGGTCAGCTTGGCGGGGGTCTTGTCGAGGAAGTTCTCGATCTGCGGGATGCCGTCGCCGAGGGAGTCCGACAGGCGGCCGAGCTGGTGGATGTCGTCCTTCAGCGGCTTGCGAGCGTCCTGCAGGAACCCGGCGGTGACGGTGGTGAGGTCCCCCATCGCCTCGACGGCGTCGCCGAGCGGCTTGCGGTCCTCGTCGAACCCGGAGACGAGCTCCTGGAGGGTGGTGACGAGATCGTCGAACTGCGCCTCCCGGTCGTTGATGGTGGTCAGCACGTCCGTGAGGTTCCCGACGACCTCGCCGATCACCTGGTCCTTGGCGGCGACGGTCGACGACAGCGAGCCGACGTGCTCGATGAGGCTGTCGACGGTGCCGCCCTCGCCCTGGAGGACCTTGACGATGGACGTGGCGAGATCGTTGACGTCGTGCGGCGACAGGCCCTCGAAGAGCGGCTTGAAGCCGTTGAAGAGGAGGGTCAGGTCGAGCGCGGGCGCGGTCCGGTCGAGCGGGATGGTGTCCCCGGACTGCAGGTCTCCCGTCCCCTCCCCCGTGCCGCGCTCCAGGGACACGTACCGCTGCCCGACCATGTTGAGGTACTTCACGGCGGCCGTCGTCGTGCTCGGCAGGTGGCGGTCGTCGGCGACGGTGAAGGTGACCTGGGCGGTGCGCCGGTCGACGACGCGGACGTCCGTCACCTCGCCGACCTTGACCCCGGCGATCCGGACGCCGTCCCCGTCGATGAGCCCGGTGACATCGGTGAACAGGGCTTTGTACGAGCGCGTGTCGGTCCCGACGCCCGTGTTGGCGATACTCAGGCCGAGCACGGTGGTGGTCAGCGCGGTGACGACGACGAAGATCAGCGACTTGACGAGCGGCCCGGCGAGCGAGCGCCGCTTGACATGCGCGAACTGCGGCTCCGGTGCGGTCACTTGAGCTTCACCTCCGTCCCCCGGTACAGCGGCCCGACGAGCGTGCTCGACCAGTCGGGCAGGTCGTCGGGCGCCGCCTTGGCGGAGGGCGCGATCAGCTCGTTCACCAGGTCGTTCTCCTGCGGCGAGTTGGCCGGGCCGAGGTCCTGCGCGGCGGAGGCGGGGGTGGCGGCGGCCTTGGCCGCGGTGCCGCTCGCCGCGCCCAGGTACGGCACCGAGTAGCAGTGCGGCCCGCCGCCGGACCCGTACGACGGGGTGTCGCGCCCGGCGGTGTAGGCGCCCTTCGACGGCACGGTGGTCACCTGCACGTGCAGCCCCGGCTGGTCGGTGCCCTTGCCGAGGACCTTGTCCATGCGCGGCACGAACTCGGTGAGCGCGCGCAGGGTGCACGGGAAGGAGGACGCGTATGTGGCGAGGAGCTGGAGGGTGGGCCGTGAGGTGGCGGAGAGCCGGATGATGTTGTCCTGGTTGGCCCGCAGGAAGGCGTCGAGGTCCTCGGCGGCGCGGGTGGTGGAGCCGTAGGCGCCGGCCAGGTCCCCCTCCTTCTCGGCGATCGTGGCGCTGGTGGTCGTGAGGTCGGTGAGCGCGTCGATGATGCCGGGCGCGGCGTCGGCGTACACGTGCGAGACCTCGACGAGCTGCTTCAGGTCCTCGTTGAGGGCGGGCAGCTGCGGATTGAACTTCCGCAGATGGGCGTCGAGCGTGGTGAGCGTGGAACCCAGCTCGCTGCCGCGCCCTTCGAGCGCCTGCGAGACGGCCGACAGCGTGGACGACAGCTTCTGCGGCTGCACGGCGGTCAGCATCGGCAGCACGTCGTCGAGGACCTGCTGCAGTTCGACGGCGTTGGCGGACCGGTCCTGCGGGATGGTCGCCCCGGCCGCGAGCGTCCGCGCACTGGGCCGGCTCGGCGGTACGAGGGCGACGTACCGCTCGCCGAAGAGGGTGGTCGGCAGCATCTGCGCGCGGACGTCGTCCGGGACGCTGTCGAGGGCGCCGGGCTTCAGCGCGAGGGTGAGCCGGGCCCCGGTGGGCGTGGCGTCGATGTCCCGGACCTCGCCGACGACGACACCGCGCAGCTTCACCTCGGCGCCGAGGTGCATCTCGTTGCCGACGGTGCCGGTCTCGACGACGACATCGTCGGAGTCGACGAAGTCCTTGTTGTAGACGGCGACGGCGAGCCAGATGAGGAGCGCGGGCACGACGAGGAAGACGAGCCCGGCGAATCTGCGGCGAAGGGTCTCCATGTCACCCCGCCACCTTCACGGTCGTGGTGGCGCCCCACAGGGCGAGGGAGAGGAAGAAGTCGGTGACGGAGATCAGCACGATGGCGTTGCGCACGGACCGCCCGACGGCGACCCCCACCCCGGCGGGCCCGCCGGTGGCCCGGTACCCGTAATAACAATGGGCGACGATCACCATGACGCTGAAGATGAGCACTTTCAGGACGGAGAGCAGCACGTCCGTCGGCGACAGGAAGAGATTGAAGTAGTGGTCGTACGTTCCTTGCGACTGC
Source organism: Streptomyces sp. SGAir0957 (assembly GCF_043523415.1). Classification (NCBI taxonomy): domain Bacteria; kingdom Bacillati; phylum Actinomycetota; class Actinomycetes; order Kitasatosporales; family Streptomycetaceae; genus Streptomyces; species Streptomyces sp. SGAir0957. Next base: position 5,819,986 of record NZ_CP027293.1, on the reverse strand, counting down.
CCGTTGAAGACGACGGTGACCAGGCGCGAGGCGAGGTACGAGGAGAGCAGGCCGATCGCGTAGAGCGGGATGATGGCGACGACGCCGGCGATGATGCGCGTGGTGACGAGGTACGGCATCGACCGCACACCCATGCCCTCCAGCGCGTCGACCTCTTCGTTGATCCGCATGGCGCCGAGCTGCGCGGTGAACCCGGCGCCGACGGTGGCGGACAGGGCGAGTCCGGCGACCAGCGGGGCGATCTCGCGGGTGTTGAAGTACGCGGAGACGAACCCGGTGAAGGCGGCGGTGCCGATCTGGTCGAGGGCGGCGTACCCCTGGAGGCCGACGACAGTACCGGTGGCAGCGGTCATGGCGATCATCACGCCGATGGTGCCGCCGATGACACCGAGCCCGCCGGAGCCGAAGGCGACCTCGGCGAGCAGCCGCTGCACCTCCTTGGTGTACCGGACGAGGGTGCGGGGCACCCACAGCAACGCCCGCAGGTAGAAGAGGAGTTGGTCGCCACCGCGGTCGAGCCAGACGAGGGGGGAGGTCATGACGGTTTCAGCCTCCCTTCGGCGGAACGATCTGGAGGTAGATGCCGGTCATCACCATGTTCACGAAGAAGAGCAGGATGAAGGTGATGACGACGGACTGGTTGACGGCGTCGCCGACGCCCTTCGGCCCGCCGCGCGGGTTGAGCCCGCGATAGGCGGCGACGATCCCGGCGATGAACCCGAAGATGAGGGCTTTCAGCTCACTGATGTAGAGGTCGGGAAGCTGCGCGAGAGCGGAGAAGCTCTGCAAGTACGCACCCGGGGTGCCGTGTTGCAGCACGACATTGAAGAAGTAGCCGCCGAGGGTGCCGACGACGGACACCATGCCGTTCAGCAGCAGCGCCACCGACATCGTGGCCAGCACGCGCGGCACGACCAGGCGCTGGACCGGCGAGACGCCCATGACCTCCATCGCGTCCAGCTCCTCGCGGATCTTGCGCGAGCCGAGGTCGGCGCAGATGGCGGAGCCGCCCGCACCCGCGATGAGCAGCGCCACGATGAGCGGGCTGGCCTGCTGGATGACGGCGAGGACGCTGGCACCCCCGGTGAAGGACTGAGCACCCAATTGCTGGGTGAGCGAGCCGACTTGCAGGGCGATGACAGCACCGAACGGAATCGAGACGAGCGCGGCGGGCAGGATCGTCACACTGGCGATGAACCAGAACTGCTCCACGAACTCCCGGAACTGGAACGGCCGCCGGAACACGGCCCGCGCCACTTCCAGCCCGAGCGCGAAGAGCCTGCCGGTCTGGCGGAGGGGGCCGAGGAGAGGGTTGGGCGTGCGGGGCGCTGCCCGCTTGCCCTTGTCCAGGGGGACGGGCGGGGGCGCCTGGGGCGGGGGCGGCGGCACGGTCGGCCGGGAGTCGATGCTCATATGCTCACTCGCCGGGTGCGGAGCGCCCCGTAGGGGCGCGGGGAACGGCGCGACCGGCCACGACGGATGCCGCACCCGACGACGAGACCGTCCATGACAGCCCCTCCGGCGATTGAGGGGCGGGGGCCGGGGCGGAGCCCCTGGGGCGCACGGTGGCGCGGGGTGCCGTTCACAGGACACCGCCGGAGGTCCGGGGCAACACCGCGGTCGGGGCCATCGCCTCGGCGCCGTACGTGGCCCGGATCGCGGCGGCGGCGGACGGCGGCAGGGTGTCGAGCATCCCGAGCACCCGCGCCCGGCGCCGGGCAACGGCGGCCCGCTCCCCCAAGCCCGGCGAGGGCTGGAGCTGCGGCACGAGCGCCCGGGGCTCGACCACCGGCTGCGAAGCCTCGGCGGCCAGCGTCGCCGCGTCCTTCTCCTCCGACATGCCGATGGGCCCCGCCTTGCTGGCGGTGAGGAACTGCGCCACGACCGGCTCCCGGCTGGTCAGCAGCACTTCACGCGGCCCGAACGTCACGAGGTTCCGCCGGAACAGCATCCCCATGTTGTCCGGCACGGTCGCCGCGATGTCGAGGTTGTGCGTGACGATGAGCATCGTCGCGTCGATCTGCGTGTTGAGGTCGATGAGGAGCTGCGAGATGAACGCCGTACGGACCGGGTCGAGGCCGGAGTCCGGCTCGTCGCACAGAATGATCTGCGGATCGAGGACGAGAGCCCGCGCGAGACCGGCCCGCTTGCGCATACCTCCACTGATCTCGCCGGGCAGCTTCCCCTCGGCGCCGAGGAGGCCGACGACCTCGATCCGCTCCATGACGATGCGGCGGATCTCCGACTCCTTCTTGCGCGTGTGCTCGCGCAGCGGGAAGGCGATGTTGTCGAAGAGGTTCATCGACCCGAAGAGGGCGCCGTCCTGGAACATGAGCCCGAACAGCTTCCGGGCCTCCATGATGTCCCGCTCCGGGCTGCGCGCCATGTCGACGCCGTCGACGAGGACGCGGCCCCGCTCGGGCTTGAGCAGACCGATCAGCGACTTCAGGAAGACGGTCTTGCCGGTACCGGACGGACCGAGCATGACGCTCACCTCGCCGGCGGGCAGGGTGAGACTGACGTCCTGCCAGATCTGCTGCTTGCCGAAGGACTTGGTGAGCCCTTCGACCTTCACTTCGATTCCCATCGCCTCTCACCTTCAGCGAGCGAGCTCGGCAGCGCACGGTAATTCGCTTTGTACGCGCCGGACAAGATCTCGGAGCGGCCGCCCCGAATCTTTCTGAAAACTTGTCATCCGATGACAAGAGACCGATTCGCCTCTGTCGGAGGATGAGTGAAACCACCGGTTCGCGGCGGGGCCCCGCCCCGCCGGGGGTACGACGAGGAAACGGGGCCCCAGCACGGAGACGCCGACCGGAAAGGAGGATTCCGCCCGCACCTCATGCGACTCCTGGCCAGCGGGAGTGCCGTCCGGGAGTGGAGGACTTTCACCGACGTTACGGCCGAGTAACCTCGGCGAGCAAGAGCAATTCGCCAAGTTTTCGACCCGAAGGCCGCTCATTCATTTATCACTTGCCGACAATGCGGTCAGGCGGGTGGGGTGATCGGTTGCCCGGGGATAAGGGTGCGCGTCACTTGACCGCCGAGTGCCAGTACTCGGAGAACACCTTGCCCTGGTTGGGCGCGGTGGCGGTCGGGTCGTTCAGGGTGGCCAGGTAGGTGGAGGCGCTGTTGAGGGTGAGGCTGTTGGTGCCCGAGGCCGCGGGGAGGGCGGACTTGAGGTTGACGGCCCAGTTGAAGGCGCCGAGCCCCAGGGGACCGCAGCCGCTCGCGCCCGGCGCGGCGAAGGTGGTGTCCTGCTGGTTGGCGCCGGTCAGGGCGAGCCGGCCGACCGGCCCCGTCTCGTCGGGCGTGCCGTTGGCGGCGGAACTCTCCGCGCCGACGGTGGGCAGCGCGGCGTTCCCCGGACGCAGGATGACGGGCGCGGACTTGGTGCCGATGTAGCAGTTGTTGCCGATCAGCGGGTTCTGCAGATGGATGCGGACCGGAATGGAGATGATCGGCTGGCCTTCGGAGACCCCGGCGAGCAGCTGGAAGTCGGACGGCGTGCCCACGGACTCGACCGTCGCGACGACCTTGTTGACCGTGCTGTCGGTGATCTTCCCGCAGACGGCGCTGACCACGGGGATGTCGCTGGGACACATCAGTCCGAGCAGGCCCCCCGGCAGGTTGGCGGGGTCGGCCACCAGCGCGCCGCCCGCGGGCGCGATCACCGTGTTGGTGCCGTCGTCGTGCGTGACGACGCCGACCTGGAGGTCGGTCTTCCCCGTCGGGACGACCGAGCTGCCGATCTTGATGACGCCACTGGCGGAGCTGGAGGAGATGCACGTCGCCTGGTGGGTGATGCCGTCGGCGCCCAGCATGGCGGCGTTGTCGACCGGGCAGCGGTTGAACGGCGCCCAGTTCCCGTTCAACTGGGTACCGGCCGCGCTGGACGTACCGATGGAGGCGATCGTCGCCAGGGCGGCCGTCGCGCCGAGGACGGACATGCGTCTGAGGGTGGCCATGCCGGTTTTCCCTTCTGATAGGGGAATGCGAGCCCGGACGTTACTCACCGGAAACCTTTCGCACAATGCCCCTTGCTGACACTTCTTCCACTACTCGCGCGTTTAGCAGGAAGTGAGCATTCGTGGACGCCGATTGCTCGGCAGGTGAGTAGTTTTCGGGACGAGCCGCAAATTCGTCACTCCCGGACAAGGAAAGTCACGCAACCTGTCCCTGCACAGACAAGAAAAACTGCGCGTTTCGATCCTTCCGAGGAACCTGGGGCTTTCTTATTGCGGCCTCCGGTTACTAGCTCGTAACGTCCGTCTGGAAGGCGACGAGATTCGGCCCGCAGGCTGATCCATCGCGTTGCGTTGCGTTGCCTGAAGTTGCGACACGGTCGCGTCGCCGCGAAGCGGTCACGCTCCCCCTTCAATTCACCCCACGATTACGCGGAGGAACCACTGTGCGCAGATTCGCCCGTAACACCGCCATCGCCGCTGCCGCGCTCGCCTCGGCCTTCGGCCTCTCGGTCTCCTCGGCCTCGGCCGGCGCGCAGGCCACGTACACGGTCACGCCCGGCGGGGCGTTCACGGCCAACGCCACCAAGCCCACGATGAAGGTCGGCTCCGCCACCCTCTCCTGTGCCTCCTCGCAGGCGCAGGGCACCCTGAAGTCCGGGTCCGGCCTGGCGGGGGCCCAGATCGGCTCCATCACCAAGCTGACCTTCGCCACCTGCACCGTCGCCGGCATCCCGTTCACGGTCACCACCACGGCCTCGACCGCGACGCCGTTCTATGTCAACGCCACGGGCACGACGGCGAACCACATCGACGGCAACATCAGCAACATCAAGGCCACCATCACCGGTGTCGGCTGCAACGCCACCTTCCAGGGCACGACCAACGGCTGGTACGAGAACACCACGAAGACCCTGCACGTCACCGGCGGCGGCTCCCTCGCCGCGCAGGCCGGCGCCAGCTGCCTCGGCCTGTTCACCGCGGGCGCGCACGCCGACTTCGTGGGCAACTACGTCATGACCGCGCAGCAGACGATCACCTCCCCGTGATCGCGTAGCACCGCCCAGCCCGCCGCCGAGTCCACTCGGCGGCGGGCGCGCGCGTGTTTTCACGTCAGGACCGGCATCGGGTGAGGAAAGACGACCACAGGAGGCATGAGCGGATGAGAGCGAGCGCAAGGCGGACCGGACCTCGGATGCGACGCACGGTACGAGTGGCGTCCGTCGCCTCGGCCGCGCTGGTCGCCGGGCTGTTGTCCGGTTCTGGTTCCCGCGCCGATGAACAACCGCCTGCCTTGGTGGAGTTGGCCTACGAGTGCGCGCTGCCCGCGGCGGCGAACGCGGACGCGAGTCCGGACCCGAGCCAGGACACCACAGCGACGGGCGCGGACACCACGAAGGCGGCGGCGAAGCTGGCCGCCACCGTGAAGGTGACGACCCGGTTGCCGACGACGGCCGTCACGGGGCAACCGATCGAGGCCGGCCCCGTCCAGGTGGAGACCGCGCTGCCGCGTGCCGAGCTCGCCGACCGGCTTCCCGCCGGGGACGAGCTGGCGAGTGAGGCGACCCTCGCGGTCGAGGTCCGGCAGAACGGAGAAAAGGCGGCTGCCACCTGGTCCGGTCTCAGCGGCCGGGCCGACATGCCCGCCGACGGCACGGATCTGGCCCTGCCGCACACCGGGGACGTCCCCTCCATCACGGTCGGCTCCCCCGGTGAGATCGAGCTGATCGCCGGTGATCTCACGCTGACGGTCACCCCTGCCTCCGGCACACCCGTCACCGCCACGTGCTCGCCGGCCCAGGGCGCGGATCGGGGCCTGGCGAAGGTTGCCGTCCCTGACGAGCAGGGGACGGAACCGGAGCAGTCCCCCTCCCAGGACGCCTCACCCGACGAGGGGAGCGAACAGCCCCGCGACGGTGTCACGGTGAATCCCGGGGACGAGCCGAAGGTGGCGCCCGAGGTGACGTGCGGTCCGAAGCCCACCGGCGACCTCGACACCAGCCAGGCCCCGCCGCCGCCCGTACCCCCGGACGTCTCGCAACTGCCGGGGTTCCAGGCGTGCGCGTATGCCGTGGGTCTTGCCACGGTACGCAAGCAGAACGGGTCGATGGTCATCAACGACCCGTCGGCGACCCCGGCGCTCATGGACGTCGCCGCCAATGTCCAGGTCGGGTCGGCCACGGACCCGGTGACCGGCGAGAATTGGTCGCGCTTCGACTCCCTGGGAAGACTCGTGCTGCCAGAGGCCGATTCGACCTTCCTCGGCTTCGGCTTCATGCCCGTGTCGGCCAGGGTCGCCTTCGACACCGGCCCCATCACCATCTCCACCGGTGACACGCGCACCCTGGGCGGAAGCTTCGCCGTCGCGACGTTCTTCCAGACGCTCCGCATCCGCTCGGTCAAGGTGAATGGCACCACACTCCCCGTCGGACCCGACTGCCGCACGGAGAAGGCCTTCCGCGTGACCCTGCGCGGCACCATCAACGACGACGGCAGCGGCTCCTACACGAACGTCCTCGCCGGTGGCCTCCTGACCGGCAAGGTCGACATTCCCGCCTTCACCGGCTGCGGAACCGGCGGCGAGAACCTCAACCGCCTCTTCACCGCCGCCATCAGCGGCCCCGACAACCTGATCGCCATGAATCAGGCCCCGGTCTGCTCACCGGAGCTCCAGTTCGGCTGCCCCCCGGTCGTCCCACCTCTCCCGCCGATCAAGTTGTCGGCCCCCTGACCCCACCCGTCACTTCTCAGCCACATCCCCTACCGAGGGATCATTCTCTGCGCAACTGATGTACAACCCACAGTAGTTGGCCTAACTTCAAAGGCCCCATTGGTACGCACCTGGCGGGCGGAACCGCACACCCTGCGTGGTCCCGCCCGGCCCCCACCCGGCGCTCGGACAAGCGAGGAAAGCGGCTATGCCCCTGCCCGCGCACACGGCGGATGTCGAGGACCCCCTGGGGCCGCTGCCCCGGGAGTTCGCCCGCATCATGCGTCCCGAACTCCCCGGTCTGATCAAGGAGATCGGGGTCGAGGTCACGCGCGCGTTCCCGGAGTACGCCGCACTCCTGAGCGGGCCGAACGAGGCGACGATCCGGCAGGGCGTCGAGCAGAGCCTGAAGGCCTTCGTGGACCGCGTCGCCGACCCCGCCGCCTCCACCGCGATCCGTGACGAACTGCTCCGCAAGTTCGGCCGGGTCGAGGCGTACGAGGGCCGGGACCTCAACACGCTCCAGGGCGCCTACCGTCTCGGCGCCCGCGTCGCGTTACGCCGCGCGAAGGACCTCGGCCGCCGCTTCGACCTCTCCCCGACCCTCCTGCTGACCTTCGCCGAGGCCCTCTTCGCCTACGTGGGCGAGCTGGAGGCCCTCTCGCACGAGGGGTACATGGAGGTGCAGTCGAGGACGGGCGCGACCGGCGAGGTGCTGCGCAGACGATTGCTCCATCTCCTGCTCGCCGGGACCCCGCTGAACCACACCACCATCAGCGAACTGTGCGAGCAGGCCGGCTGGCCGCTCCCGGACCAGGTGACCCTGATCGCCCTGCGCACTCCCGGACCCGAGCACATCCGCGCCGGGCTCGCCCCCGACGTCCTCACCGACCTCGGCGTCCCCCAGCCCCACCTACTGATCCCCGGCCCGCTCACCGACGAACGCCGGACCATGCTGAAGTCGGCCGCCTACGGCACGTCGTACGCGATCGGCCTGACCGTGCCGACCGCGCAGGCCGCCGATTCGCTGCGCTGGGCCCGCCGGGTGCTTCAGCTCGTCGACGACGACATCGTTGCCGACGCTCAAGTCCTGGACTGCGCCGACCACCTGGTGACGCTCTGGTTACTGAGCGACCCCGCGCTCGTCGCGGAGATCGCCCGCCGGGAACTGGCCCCGCTCGACAAGTCCTCCGGAACCCGCCGCGCCCGGCTCATGGAGACTTTGCACGCCTGGCTGACGACGCGCGGCACGGCGGACCATGTCGGCGAGGCGCTGGGCGTCCACGCCCAGACCGTCCGCTACCGGCTGCGCAATCTGGAGGCCCACTTCGGCGACCAACTGGAGTCCCCGGAGCGCCGGTTCGCGATGGAAGCGGCGCTCCGGGCTTTGCAGTTGCACGGCGAGATCACGGCCGGCTGACGAGCCCGTCCCGCAGGAACCGGCCGAACGCCTCCGGCGAGAACGAGATGCTGGGCCCCGCCGGATTCTTGGAGTCCCGCACGGCGACGGCGGCGCACGGGGTCCCGGCGACCTCTACGCAAGAACCGCCCTGGTCGCCGCTGTAGGAGGACGTGCGCCAGGCGAGCGGCCCCAGCGGCGCGCACTCGACGCACTCCCCGCCTTGGTCGCCGCTGTAACTGGACTTACGCCACTGGACGTTCGTCGACTTCGGCATAATGCTCCTCCATCACGTACCGGATCAGCTCCGCCGAGTCCCGTACGGACAGGGCAGTGGCTTGCAGGTGATCGTAACGGAGCGAACAGTCCCTGACGGTGGGCGGATTGGCCGTCATATGCCCCTGCCCATACCCCTCGGTGTACACGATGTCCGGATCGGAGGGGAAGCGGAACAAATCGAACGACCCCTGCACACCCGCATGTGGCCCCACCGGAAACGGCAGCACCTGCACATTCACCCGCGGGTTCAACTCGTACGACAGCAGCCTCTCCAACTGCTCCCGCATCACGCCCCGCTCGCCCCTCCCCATGTCCTGATAGAGCACCGCCTCCCCCAGGACGAGCCACAGCATCGGCGGCTCGTCCTTCTCCAGGATGCGCTGCCGGGCGAGCCGGACCTCCGTGCGGTCGTCCAGGTTCTCCTGGTTCAGCGCGCCGAGCACGGCACGCGCGTAGGCCGGGGTCTGGAGCAGCCCGTGCACCAGGTGCGTGTGGAAGGCGCAGATCTCCACGGAGCGCGCCTCCAACTCCGCCACCTGCTGAAACCAGGCGGGAAGCTGTGACCGCATGACGAGCCCCACGAGGCGCGAGAAGAAGCCGTCGGTGCAGAGCCCGGCGTCGACGCGTTCGCTGAACTCCCGGGTCGGCAGTCTGCGGCCCGTCTCGACCTGGCCCACAAGGGAGCCCGTGTAGCTGATGATGCCGCCGAGCTGCTCCTGGGTCAGGCCGACGGCCTCCCGTTGTCGGCGCAGCTCGTAGCCGTAGTAGTCGAGCGGTGAGGCGCTCGGGTCGAGGACGTTCGCGTTGGCCATGCAGCCCCCTCAGTTGGGCTGCACAGCGTAATCAACTGGCTACCGAAGCACTGGACTTGTCGCCGGATTCCACCTGTGCGGGTGGTTCTTTCGCTGTACGCGCGCGTGGGCCCTGAAGCGCGTACGTCAGGAAGAAGCCGAGCGAGACGACGGCGGCGCCGCCCACCGCGTCGAGCACCCAGTGGTTGCCGGTACCGACGATCGCGGAGACCGTGCACAGGGGGTGGATGAGGCCGAGCGCCTTCACCCACTTGCGGCGTGCCAGGACGACGATGACGATGCCGCACCACAGGGACCAGCCGAAGTGCAGCGAGGGCATGGCCGCGTACTGGTTGGTCAGCTCGGTCAGCGTGCCGTAGTTGGGCTTGGAGAAGTCCTGGGCGCCGTGGACCGTGTCGATGAAGCCGAGGCCCGGCATCAGGCGCGGCGGCGCGAGCGGGTAGGCCCAGAAGCCGATGAGGGCGAGCAGCGTGGCGAAGCCGAGCGCGGAGCGGGCCCAGCGGTACTCGGCGGGGCGGCGCACGTACATGAGGGCGAGCAGGCTGAGCGGGACCACGAAGTGGAACGACGTGTAGTAGAAGTTGAAGAAGTCCTTCAGCCAGGTCGCGTGGTGGACGACGCCGTGGTTGACCCAGTGCTCGATGTCGATGCGCAGGAACTTCTCGATCGAGTGGATCTGCGCGCCGTGGTGCTCGGCGGTGGCCCGGCCCCCGGAGATCGTGCCGCCCGTCGCGGCGAGCCTGACCTGCTGGTAGGCGGAGTAGCCGACGCGGATGAGGAGCAGTTCGAGGATGAGGTTCGGGCGGGTGAGGACGCGGCGCCAGACCGGGACGAGCGGCACCCACTTCCAGCGGGCGGGTACGGGCGCCGCGTAGTCCGTCGGGATCGGCGCCTGGTAGAGCGGGGACTCGCGGGAGAGGAAGGGGACGACGCAGGCCGCCGCGAGCGCCGCGATGAGCACGACGTTGTCCCGGAGCGGCTCCAGGGACGGCATGTTCGGCAGCATCATCTTCGACGGCAGGGTCAGCGCGAGGACGACGAGGACGGGCCACATGTAGCGGTCCGAGGCGCGTCTGCCGACGCGGCCGACGACCGCGAGGAGCACCCAGAGCAGCTGGTGCTGCCAGGTGGTCGGGGAGACGGCGACCGCCACGCAGCCCGTGACCGCCACCGCGAGCAGGAGCTGGCCGTCGCGCGCGTACCTGACGGCGCGGCGCAGGCCGAGGAAGGCGACGCCCGCGCCGAGGACGAGGAACAGCGTCTTCTCCGCGGGCCCCTCCAGACCGAAGCGGAGCAACATGCCGTGCAGCGACTGGTTGGCGTTGGCGGCCGGGTCGGTGGCGAGGCCCGCGCCCGCCAGGTGGTGGACCCAGTACGTCCATGAGTCGTGCGGCATCGCGGCCCAGGCGAGGGCGGTCGCGGCGACGAAGGTGGCGCCGGTGGAGAGCGCGGCGCGTCTGCGGCCCGTGAACCAGAGCAGCGGCGCGAACAGCAGCACCGTCGGCTGCAGCGCCGCGGCGACGCCCACGAGGGCGCCGGATGTCTTCTCCCCCCGTACGGCGAAGCAGCCGAGCAGGACGAGGAGGACCGGCAGGATGCTGGTCTGGCCGAGCGTGAACGCGTTGCGCACCGGCAGGGACAGCATGAGCAGGCTGATCGCGACCGGCGCCGCGAACAGGGACGTCCGGCGGGAGACGGGCTGCGGCAGGGCGCGGGCGGCGACCACGCCGAGCGCGACGACCAGGGCGAGCGAGCCGAAGGTCCAGCCCCAGCCGAGCGCCTGCTCGGCGGCGCGGGAGAACGGTTTGAGGACGAGCCCGGCGAACGGGGTGCCGGTGAACCGGTCGGGCGCGTCGTAGAGCGATCCGTTGACGTGCAGGACGCCTTCGGGGCCGATCCACGTCTCCAGGTCGGTCAGGCGCTCACCGCGCGGTGTGCTGAGCACGACCACCAGTTGACGTACGGCGAGGACGGCGGCGATCAGCCACAAGCCGGCGCGCACGGCACTCACGCGCCCTGTCGCCGTGCCCACCGGTCCGCTCATCGGCCCTCCGTGCTCCACGTTCGCCACGCGCTCTCCCAGCCCGTTCCACAGCTTCTTCGCAGTTCGTCCCCGGGTCCTTCTCGTAGAGGTTCGCACCGCCCCCCGGGTGAGACGCACGCAACCCCTACTTCACCTCCCTGTCCACCCGGTTTTGACCGGAAGACGGCGCCCGGTTCCGCGACAAAGATCACAAAATCGCCGGACCGGAGCGCGCGGGACGCCCGATGTTTGCGCAGGTTAAAGCAGCTTTACCCACGCAGCGCAGGCAATCGGACACTTTACGTCACCTTTGCAAACGCACCTATGGTCGTTTTGAGGCCGTTCCCGCGGGGACGGCCTCTGCCCTTGTCCCCCACGAAAGGCAGGCGAGCGGAGCCTTGGCCAGTGCCACGTCCATCGCAGTCAGTACCGGCAAGGTCTCGGCCCCTCCGCGGGAACGAAACCGCGGACGGACCTCGTCCGACGTCACCGTCACCGACCCCTCGCTGGTCAAGCGCGCGGTGAAGGCCGCAGCGCTCGGCAACGCGATGGAGTGGTTCGACTTCGGCGTCTACGGCTATCTGACCGCGACGCTCGGCCACGTCTTCTTCCCGACGGCGTCCAGCACGGCGCAGGTCCTGTCCACGCTCGGCACGTTCGCCGCCGCCTTCCTCGTGCGCCCCATCGGCGGCGCCTTCTTCGGCCCGCTCGGCGACCGCATCGGCCGTCAGCGCGTCCTCGCCATCACCATGATCATGATGGCGGCGGGCACGTTCGCGATCGGCCTGATCCCGTCCTACAACGCCATCGGCGTATGGGCGCCGGTCCTGCTGATCGTGGCACGCATGCTCCAGGGCTTCTCGACCGGGGGCGAGTACGGCGGCGCCTGCACCTTCATCGCCGAGTACGCCCCGGACAAGCGGCGCGGCTTCTTCGGCTCCTTCCTGGAGTTCGGCACGCTCATCGGCTACGTGGCCGGCGCGGGCCTCGCGACGGCCCTGACCACCCTCCTCTCCGACGGCGACCTCTACAGCTGGGGCTGGCGCCTGCCGTTCCTCATCGCCGGACCGATCGGCCTCGTCGGCCTGTACGTGCGGATGAAGCTGGAGGAGACCCCCGCCTTCCAGAAGCTGACCGAGGAGGCGGAGAGCGCGCAGAAGGCGCGGCCGAAGCCGAAGCTGAAGGAGATGTTCGCCGGCAACGGCAACGCGATGGCGCTGTGCATCGCCCTCGTCCTCGTCTTCAACGTCACCGACTACATGCTCCTCTCCTACATGCCGACCTTCCTGAGCGAGGAACTGGGCTACGACGCCACGCACGGCACGCTCATCCTCATCGGCGTGATGGTCCTCATGATGTGCGTGCAGATCCCGATGGGCCGGGCCAACGACCGCTACGGCCACCGGGCCGTGATCGGCGCCGCCTGCGCCGGCTTCGTCGTCCTCTCCGTCCCCGCGGTGCTGCTGATCCGCGCGGGCTCCACCTGGGCCATCGCCCTGGGCCTCGCCGCGCTCGGCCTGCTCCTGGTCGGCTTCACGTCGTCGATGCCCTCGACGCTCCCGGCGCTCTTCCCGACGAAGGTCCGCTACGGCTCCCTGTCCGTCGGCTTCAACCTCTCGGTGTCCCTGTTCGGCGGCACCACCCCGCTCGTCGCCGCCGCGCTCATCGCCGCCACCGGCGACCTGATGATCCCGGCCTACTACATGATGGCCGCGGCCGTCGTCGGCGGCGTCGCCGCCTGGCGCATGAGGGAGTCGGCGGGCCGGCCGCTGCCGGGGTCACCGCCGGCCGTCTGAGCGCGGCGAGCCGTCGGGCGCGGGGACCGGGGCCGTGTGCCGCCCCGGTCCCCGCGCCTACGCTGATGACCATGAGCACTCAACCCGGCGCCCCGCAGCCCGACCCCGCAGCCGTCGACGCCTACCTCAGTGATCTGCTCGCCCCCGCCGACGAGGCCCTCGCCGGCGCCCTCGCGGACAGCGAGGAGGCGGGGCTGCCCAGCATCGCCGTCTCCGCCACCAACGGGAAACTGCTGAACCTCCTCGCCCGCCTCCAGGGCGCCCGCCGCATCCTGGAGATCGGCACACTCGGCGGCTACAGCACCATCTGGCTGGGCCGCGCCCTGCCCGCCGACGGATCGCTGATCACCCTGGAGTACAGCCCGGTCCACGCCGAGGTGGCCCGCGCCAACCTCGCCCGCGCGGGCCTGGACAAGGTCGTCGAGGTGCGGGTCGGCGCCGCCCTGGACTCGCTGCCGGCGCTCGCCGACGAGGGGCACGTCTTCGACCTCGTCTTCATCGACGCCGACAAGGTGAACAACCCGCACTACCTGGAGTGGGCCGTGCGGATGACGCGCCCCGGCAGCGTCATCGTCCTGGACAACGTGGTGCGCGAGGGCCGCGTCGCGCAGGCCGACGACGACCGGCCCGACGTCACAGGCACCCGCGCCGCGCTCCGGCTCATGGCCGACCACCCCAAGCTGGACGCCACCGCCATCCAGACGGTGGGCGCCAAGGGGTACGACGGCTTCGCGGTGGCGTACGTCCAGGCCTGACCTTCCCCGCCGCCGTCGTTCACTCCTCCGCCGGCGTTCACTCCTCCGCCGGCGTTCACTCCTCGTGGTAGAAGCCCACGTGCACGCTGCGCGGTCCGCTCCGGTCGAGGACGACGACCTCGCCGGAGGCGCCGCGCGGCAGCCGGTACGCCCCGCCGTACGCGAGCGGGTGTCCCGGCCCGGCGCCCGCGCCGAGCCGCACCCGCACCTCGGCGGCGGGGTCGCCCTGGGAGCCCCGCAGCCACAGGACGCTCCACTCGCCCTCGGGCCCGCACCGGAACTCCAGGTGCGCCCGTGACACGAACAGCCAGTCCTCCGGGGTCATGAGGCGGCACACCGCGGCGTCGCGGCCCACCCGCAGCACGGCGCCCGGCGCGCTCGCCGCCTCCGCCATCACCATCCCGGCGGTGGCGCCCTCGTCGCCGCCGCCCACCGCGGCCATGGTCAGTTCGAGCACCGCACACTCCCCCAGCGTCCGTCCGGGCCCAAGCGGACCGTTGGGGCCGCATCCTAGGCGTCCGCACCCGTCCGCCGGGGCGCTCTGCGGGACATCTGCGGGACAATCGACCCCATGACAGCGGCCCACGGCGGTGCGGCAGGATGAACTCCATGAGCATCGTCAAGATCAACGTCCTGAACGTCCCGGCCGAGCAGCGCGAGGTCCTGGAGCAGCGCTTCGCGTCCCGCGCGGGCGCCGTCGAGAACTCGGACGGCTTCGAATGGTTCGAGCTGCTCCGCCCCGTCGAGGGCACCGACGACTACCTCGTCTACACGCGCTGGCGCGACGAGGAGTCGTTCCAGGCGTGGATGGAGGGCCCGATGAAGGCCGCGCACCAGGGCGGCGGCGACCGTCCGAAGCCCGCCGCGAGCGGCTCCTCGGTGTGGTCCTTCGAGGTCGTGCAGCAGGCCGCGCCGAAGACCGCCTGACCCGCGGACACCGCTACGGCGATGCGGCCGGCCCCTTGTGTGGGGCCGGCCGCATCGCCGTGTCCGGGGCGGGCGGGGCGTCAGAGCTTCAGCAGGCGCTCCGCCGTCTCGCGGTAGTCGCGCAGCGCGAGGCGCAGCCGCTCCGTGTCCTCGCCCGAGTCCTGCCAGGACGTGCGCAGGGTGCGGCGGTGGCCCGCCAGCGTCTCGGTGAGGCGGGCCGTCAGGTCCTCCAGGACGTGGTCGGCCTCCTCGACGGCAGCGCGGGGCTGGTCCACGAAACCGGCGACCGCGTGCTTGAGGCGGCCCGTCATGTCCTCGCGCAGGTCGTGCGCGACGAGCGTCGAGTGACCCTCGTGGCGGCCCTGGCCGGTGGTCTCCCCGACGTGGTGGTCACCCGTACCGACCCCGCCGACTGCCCCGTGCGTGCCATGGGTGTCGGGCGTGGCGGGGGTGCCATGGGTGTCGGGCGCGGCGGGCGTGCCGTGTGTGGTGTGGGTGTCGGGCGTGCCGTGCCCGGTGAGCGGGTCCGTGCCGGCCGGGGCTCCCACGCCGGGGGCCTGCTCGCGCGGCTCGTGCCCGGGTTCGTGCCGGGGCTCACGCGGGGCGTGCGCCGCCGGGTCGGTCACCGGCTCCTTGAACGGTTCCTTCGGCCGCTCGTTCAGCGGCGACTCGTTCAGCGGGGCCGCGCCCGGCGCCGTACCGTCCTGTCGCGTGCGTCCGATCTCCGCCATCCTCGATCAACTCCCCTTCGCAAGGCGCCCCTTGAGGGGGCTGTTCGTCCGGTTGTGCCGCGTGTGCGCGTCGTCCGTCACAGCGGTGTCGTCGCCCCGGCCGTCCCGGTGCGCGACGCGCCCGCCCGTACCGGTCAGGTCGTCGAAGAGGGCCCGCGCCTCGACCATCGCCTCGCGCAGCTCCTCCGTACCGGCGCCGATGCCGGTGTGCGCCGCCTCGTGGACGCGCCGGTAGCCGTGCACGTGGTGGCCGTGGTGGACGGAGAGCGCCTCGAACTGCTCGTCGTAGCGGGTGCCGTCCGGGAAGCCGCGCTCCTTCGCGAGGTCCGCGATGAGGGCGTCCGCCTCGGCGACTGCCTCCGCGGGCGACTCGACGAAGCGCTCCTGGGCGGCGGCCCAGCGCGCCCGGTACCGCTCCCGCGCGTCGGGCCGCAGGTCGTGCGTGCGCAGTTCCCCGTGCCGCCGCACCCGCTCCGTCAGCTCGTGCTCAGCGGCTTTCGTGTCGCCGTCGTGCCGGGCGACGACCCGCTCGTACTCGGGCCCGAAGCGGCTCTTGAGGCTCCGCCCGCCGCGGGGCTTGGTCCGCGCGGCGAACACGCCCGCCGCGACGACGACCACGACCCCCACCACGATCAGAGCGATGATCACGCCTGTGGACATGGCTGTCTTCCCGACCTTCCCGGTGTCCGTCGTATCTGGGTCAACTGTCAACCGTGCTTACGATGAACCGGGTTGCCCGCGCCCGCGGGCTCAAACAGGCCGCTCCGACGGCGGTGCCGGGCGACGAAATCCAGTTGCCGCAGCACGCCCCACGGGCCCCACAATGCGCCATGCGCACCCGCTGGACCATCGCCCCCGAGCCGTACGACTCCGCCGTGGCCGCCGCCCTGTGGCGCGCCTACTACACGGAGGTCAGCGACCGCTGGTACCTGCTGCACGAGGGGCACGCCACCGACCCGGCGGACCTGGAACGCGGGATCGCCTCGGAGTCGGGCGCCCAACTGGCCGCACCAAGCGGCGAGTTGCTGATCGGTCGATACGACGGTGAACCCGCCGGAAGCGCCGGGGTGCGGCTCGTGGCGCCCGGGGTGGCCGAGCTGACCCGCGTCTACGTGGCCAGGGAGGCGCGCGGCACCGGCGGCGCGGCGCTGCTCGTGGCGGCCGCCGAGGGAGCGGCCCGCGCGCTCGGCGCCACCCGCGTCCGGCTCGACACCCGCGCCGACCTGGTCGAGGCGCGGGCCCTGTACGCGCGGCTCGGCTACGCGGAGACGGCGCCGCACAACGACGACATGTACGCCGAGCACTGGTTCGGCAAGGACCTGACCTCGTAGCCGCCGGCCGGGCGGCGACGTCCCGCCGGTTGCTGCCCCATGTCGAGGCCGCCCTCGGTGACGACCCAGGAGAGATGCTCCGGACCGCCCAGGTCGCTCTCGGCCCCGGCCCGATCCGTCCGGTCGACTTCGAGCCCACCACTGCGCTCCCGCTCCCCGGGTCTGCATAATGCGCTGCAGTTCTCGGGGAGGGGGCCGCGCATGAGTCTCGGGGAGGGGACCAGGTGGTGAGTGAGGAGACGCGTTCGCTGGGCGGGGAGGGGTCGTCGCCGGGCGGGAAGAAGACTCCGCCGGGCGGGACGCATCCGCCCGCGGGTGAAACGGCCCCGCCGGACGCGGAAGGGCCACCGTCCGGCGGGGATCACTCGGTGGGCGGCCAAGCAGCCCCGCCGGACGCGGAAGGGCCACCGTCCGGCGGGGAGCACCCGGTGGGCGGCCAGACGGCCCCGCCGGACGCGGAAGGGCCACCGTCGGGCGGGGATCACCCGCGCGGCGACGGGAGCCCGCCGGGCGGGGAAGCGCAGGGCCCGGGTGGGGGCGCGCTTACGCCGGTCACCGGGGAAGCGGAGCGGGTGTGCGCGGGGTGCGGGGCCCTGGTCGGGGGTGGTGGGGGGACCGGTTGTACGTGTGAGGCGGAGGGGTTCGGGCCGTTGCGGGTGCGGCCCTATGTCACGCTGCCGGAGCCGTCCCAGCCCCCGCCGCCGCGCGTCCCGGACCCGTACGCGCACCCCCCGCTGCCGCCGGAGCGGCCGGTGCCAGATGACGGCGCCGACGGGAACCCGCACCCCGGGGACGGTGCGCGTCGCACTCCGGTGCTGCTGCTCGCCGCGATCGCGGGGGTGCTGAGCGTGGCGGCGCTGGTGACGGTCCTCATCTCGGCGGGCGACGGCGACACGAGCGTCGCCGCGCAGGAGGCGGGCACCCCGCTGGCCGCCACCTCGACGCCGTCGGGTACACCGTCGACCCCGTCCGCGTCGCCGACGGCACGCTCGGCACCGCCTTCGTCGTCGCAGGTGTCGCGCGCGGCATCGGCCCCCGTGGCGCCCTCCACGTCGGGACCGGCGAGCACGAAGCCCCCCTCCCCGACGCGCTCGGCGTCCACGTCAGCGTCCCCCTCCGCCTCGGCCCCCGCCTCCCCGACACCGCGCCCGTCGCAGCCGCAGGAGCCGCAGGAGCCGCAGGTGTTGCGCCGGGGCGACCGCGGCCCGGCGGTGAGCGAGCTGCAGTACCGGCTGCGCAAGGTGAACCTGTACCCGGCGGACCCGGACGGCAGCTTCGACGGCCGTACGGAGTTCGCCGTGCGCACCTATCAGATGGCGCGCGGGGTCCAGGAGGACGCGCCGGGCATGTACGGCCCGGCGACGCGGCGGCTTCTGGAGGCGGAGACGCGGTGAGCGCCCGCGCCGGGAGGCCACCGCGTCCCGGTCAGCCGATGTGCAGCAGGATCTCCCCGTCGGCGCCGGCCTCGACCCGTACGGCGGTCAGGTCGGGCACGTGCACCGTGGGCCCGTGCTCGCCCGCGCGCGGGCCGACCCCGATCACCCGCATCCCGGCGGCGAGCCCCGCCGTGATGCCCGCGCCGGAGTCCTCGAAGACGACGCAGTCGGCGGGGTCGACGCCCAGCTCGGCGGCGCCCTTGAGGAAGCCCTCGGGATCGGGCTTGCTGGCGCCGACGTTCTCGGCGGTGACGCGGACGGCCGGGTAGGGCAGTCCGGCGGCGGCCATCCGGCCGGTCGACAGGGCGAGGTCCGCCGAGGTGACGAGGGCGTGCGCGACACCGCCGGAGAGCAGCGACTCCAGGAACGCCGCGGCGCCGGGGACGGGCACGACCCCGTCCATGTCGGCGGTCTCCGCGGCGAGCATCCGGGCGTTGTCGGCGTGGTTCTCCGCCATGGGCCGCTCGGGCAGCAGGAGGGCCATGGAGGCGTAGCCCTGACGCCCGTGCACGACGCCCATCACCGTGTCGCCGTCGAGTCCGTGCTCGGCGGCCCAGCGCCGCCAGATGCGTTCGACGACGGCGTCGGAGTTGACGAGGGTGCCGTCCATGTCGAGCAGGAGGGCACGCGCGGGGAGAACGGTCATCGGCGGGCTCCAGAGAAGATGTGACGGCCAGAACGTGTGACACCCGATACGTGTGACGGCCGGCACGTGCGCCGGCCCCTACGTGCGACGGCTGAAACGTGTGAGTGCTCCGCGCGTCGGTCGGGGACAAGGCGGCCCCGCCCACCGGTCAGGGTACGCGGGCGGGGACCACTTTGTTCCTTCACGGTACAAAACGCGAACGGGTCCGCGCCACCCGCCTCCCCCTGACACCCCGCCCGCACAGGGGCCCGCCACCCCCAAGGCGATACGCCTCCCCCAGGGCGCCCCACCTCCCCCACAGAGCGACCCGCCACCCCCAAGGCGACCCGGCGCACCGTCACACCCCCGGGCGCACCTCAGAGAGCCGAACGGCTCAAATTCCGGGCATATCGGCGGAGTTGCCGCGTGGCCCCTTGTCCCGCCCACCACTTTGACGCGACCCTGTCACCAGCAACACACCCCCGCGCAACCTCTTCCCCCCACCATGGCCGCACGCACCCCCCACCGTTCGGCCAACAGCACCCCGCCACAAGGGAGTTCACATGCCCCGCCTTCGCATGTCCAGCCTCCGCACGCCCAGCCTCTACGCGCGTCGATCCCGCGCCGCGGCCCTCGGCACCGGCGCCGCCGCCCTCACCGCGCTCACCCTCCTCACGACCGCCCCCGCCGCGCAGGCGGCCCCGCCCACCCCGGTCAGCGCCGCCACGGCCCGTACGTACCTCGCCGAGCTGACCGTCAAGGCCGAGGGCTCCTCCGACGGCTACAGCCGCGACAAGTTCCCGCACTGGATCACCCAGTCCGGCACCTGCAACACCCGCGAGGTCGTCCTCAAGCGCGACGGCACGAACGTGCAGACCGGCTCCGACTGCGCCGCCACGTCCGGGAGTTGGTACTCCGCGTACGACGGCGCCACCTGGACCGCGTCGGGCGACGTCGACATCGACCACGTCGTGCCGCTGTCCGAGGCGTGGAAGTCCGGCGCGAGCGGCTGGACGACGGCGCAGCGCCAGTCGCTCGCCAACGACCTCACCCGCCCCCAGCTCATAGCGGTCACCGACAACGTGAACCAGTCCAAGGGCGACAAGGACCCCGCCGAGTGGATGCCGCCGCGCACCGCCTACGCCTGCACCTACCTGCGGATGTACGTCCAGGTGAAGCACTACTACGACCTCTCGGTGGACTCGGCGGAGAAGTCCGCGATCCAGTCGAAGCTGAGCGGCTGCTGAGCGGCTGCTGAGCGGCTGCTGAACGGTCGCCGAGCCCTGCTCCCCCACTCGCCCCCGGTGTTCCGTACCGTACGGACGACTACGCAACACCGGCCGAGCGGAAGCGGAGGAGGCGACGTGGCGAAGCTGCGCCTGGGACCCGTGCTGAGGTACGTGGACGAGAAGGCGGCGACGGTCTGGGTCGAGGCGAGCCGGCCCTGTGTCGCCGAGGTGCGGTGCGCGGACGGCGCGTCCGGCACCGCGGAGACCTTCCAGATCGACGGCCACCACTACGCGCTGGTCCCGGTCGGCGGCCTGACGCCCGGCACCGAGACCGCGTACGAAGTGGTCCTGGACGGCGGCACCGTCTGGCCCGAGCCGGAATCCCGCTTCCCGGCGAGCACCCTCCGCACCCCGGCCTACGAGGCTGAGGACGCGCAGGTCCGCGTCACCTTCGGCTCCTGCCGCTGGGCCGCGCCGCCCGCCTCCGGCTCCTCCTGGCGCGAGCGCGGCCGGGAGCTGGGCGGCGAGCACGACCCGGTCGGCCCGGACGCCCTCGACACGCTGGCCGCGCGGCTCGCCGCCGACCCGTCGGCCGAACGCCCCGACGTCCTCGTCCTCCTCGGCGACCAGGTCTACGCGGACGAGACCTCCCCCGCGACACAGGAGTGGCTGGCCCGCCGCCGCGACCTGGAGGAGCCGCCCGGCACACAGGTCGCGGACTACGAGGAGTACACCCACCTCTACTACGAGTCCTGGCTCGACCCGGAGATCCGCTGGCTGCTCTCCACGGTCCCCAGCCTGATGCTCTTCGACGACCACGACGTGATCGACGACTGGAACACGAGCGCCGCCTGGCTGCGCGACATGCGCGCGACACCCTGGTGGCAGGAGCGCATCCTGAGCGGCCTCATGTCGTACTGGGTGCACCAGCACATAGGCAACCTGCGCCCGTCCGAACTCGCCGACGACCCCGTCTACGCGGCGGTGCGCGCGACCCCCGACGGCACGGACGCGCTGCGCGAGTTCGCCGCCCGCGCCGACGCCGACCCGACCTGCGCCCGCTGGAGCTACCGGCGTGACTTCGGCCGCGTACGCCTGGTCATGATCGACACCAGGGCCGCCCGCGTCCTCGACGAGGAGAACCGGGCGATGCTCGACCCGGACGAGGAGCGCTGGGTGCGCGAGCAGGTCCTCGACGGGCAGGACAGCGCGCCCGGCGCCTACGACCACCTCCTCATCGGCTCGTCGCTGCCCTGGCTCCTGCCGCACCTCATCCACGACGCGGAGAACTGGAACGCGGCGATGTGCCACGGCGAGCGCGGCGCCCGCTGGGCCAAGCGCGGCGAGAAGCTGCGCAGGCAGGCGGATCTGGAGCACTGGCCCGCGTTCCCGAAGTCGTTCGACACGCTCACGGACCTGGTGGCGGACGCGGGCCGGGGCCCGGCCGCACCCGCGACGATCTCGGTCCTCGGTGGCGACGTGCACCACGCGTACATCGCGGAACCGACCTGGCCGGCCCCGCCGAAGGACACCGCGGAGGGCGCGGCGGGCCGACCGGCGCCGACCTCGCGCATCCTCCAGCTCACCTGCTCCCCCGTGCACAACTCGATCCCCGGCTACATGCGCCTGGCGTTCCGCTTCGGCTGGAGCCGATGGGGACGGGCCATCGGGCGCGGCCTCGCCCGGCACGCGCGCGCGGCGGCCCCCCGGGTCCACTGGCGCAGGTCGGGCGGCCCCTGGTTCGGCAACCACCTGATGACGCTGACGTTGCGCGGACGCGCCGCCGACCTTTGTCTGGACCAGGCCGACGCGGAGCAGGGCCTGGTCAGGAGGGATCAGCGCAAGATCACGTAAGTCCTGACGGCCTGCCGCAAACGGAACCGGAACTTGGCCGAATGTTGAACTTGCAAGCTCTAGTTAGGCGCACCTAACCTGTGGCTCTTCCATGCCGGTGGCAACGGCGGCGGCGTTGGCGCCGACTCCATCGGTGACATCGGTTCGTCCCCAACCGACCGAAGGAGCCCCACCATGACTGGACGTCTCAACAGCGCCCAGCCCTATGCCCTCGGCCTGTTCCGCATCGTCATCGGCCTGCTCTTCGCCTGCCACGGCGCCGCCTCGCTCTTCGGCGTCCTCGGCGGTTCGGCGGGCGGCGGCACGGTCGACGCGGGCACCTGGCCCAGCTGGTACGCCGCCGTGATCCAGCTCGTCGGCGGCGGTCTGGTCCTGCTGGGCCTCGGCACCCGCGCCGCCGCGCTGATCTCGTCCGGCTCGATGGCCTACGCGTACTTCAAGGTCCACCAGCCCGAATCGCTGTGGCCGCTGCAGAACGGCGGCGAGGCGTCGGCGGTCTTCTGCTGGACCATGCTGCTGCTCGTGTTCACCGGCTCGGGCGCGTTCGGCCTCGACCGGCTGTTCGCGGGACGCGGCGAACGCCAGGAGGAGGCGCAACCGGAGCGGGCGACGGTAGCGGCCTGAGCGAGCCGCTCGCGCGCACCGTGCCGAACGGCCCGGCCTGCCAACGGCCCGGCCTGCCAACGGCCCGGCCGGGCCGGCGAACGGTCGGGCCGTTCGGCACGCACGCACCGCTTCGGCACTCCTAGAACAGCGGCCCCACGGTCCCCAGCGCCATGTTCCGCATCGGCTGGTCGCCGAAGGGCACGGTGAAGCACGCCACCCGCTTCCCGGCGTTGCCCGGCGCGTCGTGGATCACGATCGACCCGGCCTCGCCGTCGCGCAGCCCCCAGTCCTTGTGGACGACGGCCTTGCCCGCGCCCTCGGCGTCGGTCGTGAAGTCGAGCCACACCTCGTTCTCGGCGTTCGCCTTCTCCGGGTCGGCCACGTGCTGGTAGTGCCCGCCCGCCGCCTCCGGGTCCGCGCCGCACGCGCTCTCGTGCACGTGGGCGCCGAAGGCGTGCCCGTGGGCCAGGCCCTCGACGTCCAGGCGCACCGTCATCCGGTCCCCGCTACCGCTCTGCGTGACCTTGACCGACGCGCCCGCGGGCACGAGCTTCGTGTCGTAGGTCATCGCGGGCGACGGCAGGAAGGCGGTGGGCGGCGAGAACGTGGCCTCGCTCTCCACCCAGTACGACCCGCTCCCCGCGGCGGCCCCGCTGACCGCACCGACCGCGCTGACCGCGCCGACCGCGGCGCTCCCCGTCATGTCCGCGGTCCCCGCAACTCCCGTGGCTTCCGCGGCTCCGCCGCCGCCCGCTGCCAGTACGGCCGCCGCGAGCGCGCCGGTCACCATTGCTGCCACCATCGCCAGTCCTCCGCATACGTCGTCTCGTCTTCGCGCTGCATCTCTGCATCTCTGCATCTCTGCTTCTTGCTTCTCTGCTTCTGTACGCGAGGAGTGAGCGAAGCGCCGCCCGGGACGGCGCACCTGGGTTAAGGAGCACCGGGCGCGGCGGAGCCCAAGGGTGAACGTGAGATGGGGAACATCTGTACCCCTTGCGTACCTCCGGCGACACACCAGGCGTACGCTGTACAGCTGTTATGACGCCGCTCCCGCCTGGAGGAACGGTTCCGGGGGAACGTTTCGTACGGGAGTTGGCTAGCAGTGCTGGAGAGCGTGGGGTCGCTGACCGGAAGTCCATGGATCTACGCGATCGTGGCGCTCTCCGTACTCTTCGACGTCTTCGTGCCCGTGCTGCCGAGCGGAGTCCTCGTGATCACCGCGGCGACCGCGGCCGCGGCGGGTTCCGGCGCGGCGACCGGCGCGGTCCCGCACGGCGTGCCCGACCTGCTGGTCCTCACGCTGAGCGCGGCCACGGCCTCCGTCCTCGGCGACCTGGTGGCGTACCGGCTCGCCTGGCTCGGCGGGGAGCGCCTCGACCGTGCCATCGCCCGTTCCCGGCGCCTGACGACCGCGCAGGAACGCCTCGGCGGGGCGCTCGCCCGGTCCAGCGGCGGCCTGCTCGTGATCATCGCCCGCTTCGCGCCCGCGGGCCGCTCCGTGGTCTCCTTCGCGGCCGGCTCCGCGCACCGCAAGGTCCGCGAGTTCCTCCCCTGGTCGGCGGCGGCGGGCGTGGCCTGGGCGGCGTACAGCGTCGCCCTCGGCTACTTCGGCGCGCAGTGGCTCGGCGCGAGCTGGCTCTCTACGGTGGTGTCCCTGCTGGCACTGGTGGGCGCGGGCGTGCTGGCGGCCTACGTGATGCGCCGCCCGCCCAGGGACCCGCAAGAGGCCACCTGACCCGGAGTCCGCTCCGGGGAACGTGGGCCCGCCGGGGAGTGCCGCACGAAGTGCGCATCCCAGGGGCGCGGGGAACCGCGCGCCCAGCCACGACGAGCCCGCATCCGGCCACACTCCCAGCAGGCCGCCTCAGGCCCTCGCCCCGCGCGCGGCAGCGCCCCGCACCTCAAGGCCGTCGAGCAGCGCCGCCGTGGCCCGCGCGATCTCCTCGACGGCCTGTTCGAACACCTCCCGGTTGTGCGCGGCGGGCGCCCGGAACCCGGACACCTTCCGCACGTACTGCAGGGCCGCGGCCCTGATCTCGTCCTCCGTGGCTTCCTCCGGGAGGACTGGCGGGCGAAGGGTCTTGATGCTTCGGCACATACCCCCAGTCTGCTCCGCGGCGGACCCCGCCGTCCCGCACCCGCCCGATCACACGTTCGCGTGAATGGCCCGTAGCCGCTCGCACACCAAATTCGAACAGACGTACCATTGCCGGGTGGCAGCGACCGAAGATTCCGAGTTCGATTTCCCGAGCGACCTCCGCGCCGGCCAGGAGGAGCTGCACCAGATCCGGGCCGAACTCCTGGCCCTCCTCAAGCGGCTCCCCTGGTCCGTGGCGCCCCATGACGCGATCAGCGACACCCAGGGCTGGCGCAAGCTGGAGCGCCCCGCCTCCCCCGGCTGGACGGAGGACGAACAGGCCGAGGTCGAGAAACTCCGCCGACGCGAACTGGAGCTGGCAGTCTTCGTCACGTGCCACCGCTACTGGCGGGACCTGTCGGGCCAGGACTCGGTACGAGCACGGGCCGGCCTCAAGCACGTACACGGGCAGGGGTAGGGGCAGGGGCAGGGACAGACCCGCGCCGCCGAAGCCCCGCACCCGACCCGGCCGCAAAAAAGGCCCCCGGCACACTCGCCGGGAGCCACGACCTGCTGCTTGCCCCTACTTCACCACTGGTGGGCGCGGACGGTTTCGAACCGCCGACATCCTGCTTGTAAGGCAGTACATCTTCCCGGCCAGGGTTTCCGAGTCTCGCCGAGACTCGCCGAGCCCTGATCACGCACCCTCGGTACCGCGCTTTCGAACAACTCCGAGACTCGCCGAGACTCACCGAGGGGGGTGTGTGGACTCCAAGTGGACTCCACCCCCTTCCGATCACTCAACGGCCCGGAGTCCACTACCTTCGCCGCCCTCCCTGGTCAGCGCCGTACGCACACGCTCCTGCGCACCCTCGCTCCCGTGGGTGTAGATCCACGTGACCTTCCCCCCGCGCTTCTGGCCGAGGAACGCCTGCGTATCCACCTCCGCCACACCCGCGTGATGCAGACGGCTCGCGACGTCATGCCGGTACTCGTACAGCCGCGGCCACCACTCGGTGCGTCCCGTCTCCGGGTCGGTCACCTTGCGCGCCACACCGGCCTGCTCGGTCGCCCGCTTCCACGGACGCTGAAGGTTGTTCATGTTCAGCGCCCCGCCCTTCGGGCCGCGGAACACCAGCTCCTCCACGTGCAGGTCGTAGCCGTCACCGATCCCCGAACGCGTGCGCTTGGGCTGCCACTTGGCGACCATGTAGCGGACGGCCTCCATCGCCGTTGGCGTCAGCGGGACCGTGCGGAACCCGGCCTCCGTCTTGGGCGCCTCCTGACGGCACAGCCGCCCCTTGTCGAGAACGAGGATCTCCTTCACCTGAACGGTCATGGCGTCCTCGTCCACGCAGTGCAGCCGCAGGCCCGCGTACTCGCCGGGCCGCATGCCCGTCTCGTACGCGAAGTCCCGCAACACGCGCTGGTAGTACTCCGGCAGCGCCGCGTGGATGAGCGCGTACTGCGCCTCCGTCGGCGGCTTCAGCTCGTCCGGATGCTTGGCCGGCTTCTTCGCGGTGACCTCCAGATGGGCCGCCGGGTTGTCCTTGATCCGCTCCCCATCCTTGATCGCCGCGTCGAGGAGCGAGATGAGGAGACGCCGCACCTGACACTGCGTCCGGTACCCCTTCACCTCATGAGTGAGCCAACGCTGGAGCTCCATGTACTCCAGGTCGATCAGCTTGTACGCGGCCCACTTCGGTTTGATGTGCGCGGTCCACAGACTCAGCTTGCGGTTCCGCGTCTTGACCTTGCCCTTCTTGCCCTGCACTCCCCAGTACTCGTCCCACCACTTCCCGACGAGAACCTTCCCTCGCTCCGGGTCGCGGTAGGTCCGCTGCCGCACGGAGGTGCGGACGTCGTCGAGGAAGGCCTCGGCGGCGCGCTTCCCACCGTCCTTGATGGGGAAGTTGCGGGCCTTCTGCCGTCCGGTGGGGTCGCGGTAGCGGGCCTGCCATGCGCCGACGCAGTCGCGGCGGGGTTTGCGTTCGCCGTGCTCGGCGGGCGGATACGCCTCCATGCAGAGGCCGCACCCGCAGGTCTTCGAGCGGATCTGGCGTGGGTTATTGGCCGGTTTACGCGGCATGCCCTGCCCCCCTTTGGCCTTGCGCGTGGCTGCCACCCTCGCGCGGCTCCTGGCGGGTGCCGTAGCTCGGTTGGTGATGATCGGCACGGAACGCCGCAGTTCGGCTGTTCCTCCGTGGATTAGGCGCCAAGGTTGATCACCTCGTCACTCCTTCGCTGCTGTGGAATGAGAGTGAGGAACCGGATCGGCTCCCCACACCAGCAGCGTGCACCGAACGCGTCTTGTTCTACGTCGAGTTGGCGAAGAACCGCCCGGACCGCGAGATGCGCATAGAGCACGCTTCCGGCCAGCACATCCGGGATTGTGATCAACCGGCGGTCAGCGTCGTACGGTTCGCGAATGAGGTCGCGAGGCGCGTACTGGACACGAATGCACATGGACACTCCCCCGTAATACAGGTGTGGCTGATGCCAACCAGTGGGGGAGGGCACCGGTCGTGTGATCGACCGTACCCCGCGTTGAGTGAATATGCGACCACTCTATGCACAGAAAATCCGCGCCAGTACACGGGGAGTAACTGAGTCCATTTAGCTCAGACTCGCGACTGCCCGCGACGGTTGCACAGGATTCAACGCCGGTTGCTTCAGGGCCGGTTCTTGTTGCTGTCGGCAACGGCGCCAGCCTGGATCATCAGCAGCTTCTGCTGCTCCTTCGTGAGCTGGTCGAAGATTTCCAGCATGGCGGCTCGGTCGTCCGGGTTGGGCGGGGCGGGCGCCTTCCGGCCGACGGCCGCGAAGAGCCGCTCCTCGGTGAACTTCGGGAACTCCCGGGCGAGGGCGCGGATTGCGGCCGGCCGGGGGTTGGCGTCGCCGTTTACCCAGTTGCTGACCGTGGAGTGGTGAGTGCCGATACGCGCTGCGATCTTGCTGGCGTTCGTCTGGTACTCGCTCATGAGGGAGGCAAGTACCTGCGCGAACGTCTCGCGCGCGCTGGCGTCTGGCTCAGATGTCTCCACGCACGCAAGAGTGCCCGCGCCTTCTACATTTCGCAAGTAAAAGTAGAAGCGTGGCGCAAAACCTTGCGGCGCGCGACCTCCCCGCTACGCGCCGTCGCACGACCCTGCATGCACCCACCATAGAACACTCATTCGAACGGCGAGCGCCACCCTCTCAATCTCGGCGAGTCTCGGCGAGACTGTTGACGAACTTCGACTTTCGAATATAGAAATGTCGAAGACGCCCACCCAGGGCGCCAGAGCCCCACAGGCACGAGGTCCCTCCATGCCAAAACTGCACCGCAGACGCGACGGCCAGCCCCTCAGGGACGCCATGACCCGCGCCGGACTCTCCATCACCGCACTCGCCGAGGCGACCAAGAGGGTGGATCCGGCAGGGAAAGGCATCTCAGCCGCGGCAGTCGGCCGACTCGCGGGGCAGGGCAAGACGGCTCGCGAAAGCTGCGAGCTGCGCACGGCCTGGCTCGTCGCCGAAGCACTACACATGGAGACGAGCGCCCCCCTCCAGGACCTCTTTGCCATGCCCACACCTTCGACTTCGAATATCGAAAGGTCAATCCCCGATGCCGAAGAAGAGTGACCGCCAGGTCGGCGCCCTCCCGGCCGGCCTCGTCCCCCTCCTGAGCCAGCGCGAGATCGAGACGTACTACGGGGTCTCGGACTGGCAGATCCTCCAGTGGATCAAGGCAGGTATGCCCACCGTCCCCTACGCCGGGCGCGGTCGGCGCTTCAACCTCCCCGACTGCGAGGCGTGGCACGCCGCGAACGCCGCGCCGGACCCGCAGCTCGCCGCGACCGGCTGAGCAACTCCCCCTGAACGCGCCGAAGGGCCGCCCGCTTCCCGGCCTGGCGACCCCTCGACTACGGCGCCCCACCCCAGAACAAAGAGAGGCCCCGATGGCTCAACAGCTTACGGAACGCCCGCCCATCAGCCCGACCTCCCTCCCCCGGATCTTCCGCAGCGCCGCGCGGATCATCGCCGCGAACGGCCTGCACCAGGGCGACTTCGTCCAGGACGGTTTCGACCGGCAGATGAGGACCCCGCACGCCACGCGGCCCATGTCGATCGTGGCCGCGCTGAACTGCGCGGTGACCGGCGACCCGCACCGGCCGGCGGCCGAGTCCCGTGAGGCGATCCGGGTGCTCGCGCTCCGGCTGACCGTCCGTGGCTCGGACCCGTACGGGGAGGACGAGCGGGCGCTGGCGTTCCACGTGGACGAGTGGGGTGACGTCGAGGACCGCACGACGGAGTCGGCGGTCGCGGTGCTGGAGGCGGCGGCGGACGCGTGCGAGGTGTCGGCATGAGCGCGCTGACCGTGGCGGCCGCCCTGGACGCGCTGCTCAATGAGGCTCCTGCGTGGCTCCCCCCGGTGACGTCGTGGGAGGTCGCGGAGGACGGCGACCACTGGATCCTGTCCGGCGGTATCCCGGACAGCGTCGGTTCGATGACCGCCGCGAAGGCGCTCGGCCTGGTGGCCGGTGAGCACGGCGTCGAGGTCAACGACGACGGCCGGATGATGACGGTGCTGTTCACCTGGCGCGAGGCGCGGGTGCAGCTCTACTACTTCCGCCCGGCGCGGTGGACGGCGCCCGAGCGCTGCGCGACGTGCCCGACGAAGTTGGGTGCGGAGGGTGTGGCGTACGTGCGGCTCGGTGAGGGCCATGAGGCTCCCGTCGTGTGTGTCGCGTGCCGAGACCGGATGCACGCCGCGTGGCTGGCGACGCAACGGCTGCGCGAGCAGCGGGGCTGTGCCCCGTACCCGGCCGAGGCGTCGGCGGACGCGCTGACGGCGATGCTCGCCCCGACGCAGGCACTCACCGTCGACGAGACCGGCGGTGCGTCGTGAACGCGCCCGCCGCGATCTGCCTCGCCACCTCCGCCTACGCGGCCCCCCTGGTCCCGTTCTTCCTCCTCGTCGACGCCGAGCACCTGACGCCCCGCGCTGTCCGCGAGGCCCCGGCCACCGCCCGCGCCGCCGCCGAGCGCGCCGCGCTGACGATCGCCGCTCTCCTCCTCATCCTCACCGCACCGACGGGGGCCACCCGATGAACCGCATCCGCCTGATCCTCCACCGCCTGTTCCGCCGCCCCGCCATCACCCAGCCGTTCCCCATCTACCTGCGGCGCGTCCCCGTCGGCGTCTTCCTCGACCTGGAGGCGTACTTCGAGCACGTCATCACCACGATCGCCGACGACCCCGACCTCCTCGACCTCCTCCTGGAGTTCGCCGAGGACCGTGGGACGAGCGGCCAGTACGACGGGCACGCCCCGGAGAAGCTCCTCGTCGAGCGACTCGGCTCGGCGGTGGGTTACGAGATCCCGCTGTACGGGGACAAGGCGGCGAAGTTCGCTGACCGGCTGCGCGCCGCGGCCCCGGCCCCGGCTGTCGTGGTTCCGGCGCAGCGCGAGGGCGGTGCCGCCGCGTGAGCGCGCCCAACGGCCCGTTGGGCGCCGGCCGCCGCGCCCGCCTCACGGTCCTTCGTCGCGCCGTCACCGACTACCAGGGCGAATGGAACGTCGCCCGCGCCGCGCACCTCTACGCCGGGATCTTCGGCCGCTACCAGTGGCGCGCCATTGCCCGCCGCGACCTCGCGCAGCTCTGCACCGAGGGCCTCCTCGCCCTCCACGACGAGCCGACCAACCGGCACTACAGCCTCGCCACCCGGCCGAGCACCAGAGAGGACGGACAGTCGTGAGTCGTCTCCCACTCCGCAAGTTCATTGACCACGCCTCCGTAGCCGCAGCGGCGCAGGCCCGCCCCGGGGTCTGGCACCTCGTCGGTGAGTACCGGTCGTCGATGTCCGCGAAGGGCACGGCCTCCTGCATCCGCAACGCAGGCGGCAACCAGCTCCGGGCCGCGAAGTACCACTACGGGCCCGCCGGATCGTTCGAGGCCACCACCAAGCTCACCGAGTTCGGCTGCGAAGTCCTCACCCGCTACGTCGGGCCGCCCGACTCCCTCGACGAGGACGCCGCGTGGGCCGACGCGGTCGCCGACCTCGTGCACTCCAGGAAGGACACCGCCTGATGTTCGTCACCCGCCGACGCCACGCCGAGGAACTCGCCGCGGCGCGCGCCGAGACCACCCGCCAGCGCGAGCGCGCCGACAAGGCCCAAGCCATCGCCCGCACCGAGGTCAACGCGCGCCGCCACATCGGCGAGCAGAACGCGGCGCTCCACGCGGCGAACGCCCTTCTCACCGGGAGAAACCGGGCTCTGTCCGACCAGCTCGCTGCGGCGCAGGTCGAGTCCGGGGTCGACGTGGCGAAGGCCAAGAAGACCGCCGGCCGGATCGTCCGCCTCCAGAGGGCCGTCGCCACCGCCCGCGCGGAAGCCGCGGCGGCCCCGGCCAAGGCGCGGGCCGCCGTCGCCGGGGAGCTGTACCGCAGCAAGCAGGCGCGGGGCGCGCTCGAGGAGCAGCTCCTCATCGTGCAGCGGTCCAACGAAGTCCAGGCCGCGCAGCTCCTCGACCGGTCCGACAAGACGTGGGAGACCGTGTGATCGCCACGGGGAACGACGAGTTCAGCCAGACCCTGGCCGAGCGCATCGGCCAGTTCATCATCGACGCGGACGCGAACTCTGCCCGCACCGTGCAGAAGGCCATCGGGCCGAGCGAGGTCGGGGAGCCCTGCGAGCGGCAGCTCGCCTACAAGATCGCCGACTGGCCCGAGTCGAACGAGGGCCGCGACCCGATCGCCGCGATCATCGGCACCGGATTCCACCTGTGGATCGGGGAGAAGTTCGAGGCCCGCAACACCGCACTCGGCGGGCAGCCCTCCCGCTACAAGGTCGAAACCCGCGTCACCGTACGGGACAGCCCCATCGAGACCGCACGGCTCGCCGGGAGCGCGGACCTGTACGACCGGCTCATCCGCGCCAACCTCGACTGGAAACTCGTCGGGACCAGCAGCCACGACAAGTACCGCAGGCAGGGCCCTGGAGAGAAGTACCGCATCCAGGCCCACCTCTACGGGCTCGGCCAGGAGAACGCCGGTGAGCACGTCGACCGCGTCGTCATCGTGTTCATCGCCCGGTACCACGAGCTGAAGGTCCACGTGTGGTCCGAGCCCTACGACCGGAGCATCGCCGAGGCCGCGCTCGCCCGCCTCGACCGCATCCGGGACAAGCTGCTCGCCCTCGACCCCGAGGCCCACCCGGAGCGCTGGCAGCAGTTCCCCACCCCGGAGAAGCCGAACTGCCGGTTCTGCCCCTACCTCAAGCCCGGGAGCACCGACCTCGCGGCCGGATGCCCTGGCGTGCAGAGCAGCGGCGCCGGGGCCTCCCTCCAGGCGCTCATCGCCTGACACCCCACAGATCCGTCGGCCAACAAGCCGACGCGCACCACACCAGCCAAGAGCAACCAGCTCGAAGCACTCAACGCATAGGAGCACCACCGCAATGACGACCCCTCAGCAGTACCAGGCCCCGAGCGCCGACGACTTCCTCATGGGCGGAGGCGTCCCCTCGGCGAAGTTCCCCACCCTCGGAACCACCGTCTCCGGGCGGATCACCGAGCGCCCCAGTGTCGAGCAGCAGCGCGACTTCACCACCGGCGAGCTGAAGTTCTGGGACGACGGGAAGCCGCAGATGCAGCTCGTCGTCACCCTCGCCACCAACGAGCGCGACCCGGAGAACCCGGAAGACGACGGGACTCGGCGCCTGTACGTCAAGGGCCAGATGAAGAACGCGGTCGCCTCCGCAGTCCGCAGCGCCGGAGCCCGCGGCCTGGAGGTCGGCGGCACCCTCACCGTGACCTACTCCCGCGACGGGCAGAAGTCCAACCCCCGCTTCAACGCGCCGAAGAACTTCGACGCGCAGTACGTCGCCGCTGCGGCCAATGAACTGCACACGCCGGACCCGAGCACGCCGGCCGCTGCGGCACCGCAGCCCGCGCCGGTCGCGCAGGTCGCGCAGGTCCCCGGGCTCACCCCGGAGCAGTTGCAGGCCGCGATGGCCAACCCGGCCACGGCGGCGCTCCTCCAGCAGCAGCAGGCGGCCGCGGCGGGCCAGGCGCCCGCGCCGGTCGCGGCGGCTGACGTCCCGCAGTTTTAGCCCACCACCCCACCGAGCACCGCCCGCGGGCGCGCGCCGCTTCCCCTGAGAAGCCGCGCCCGCGGGCGGGCCAACCCCCAACAGAAGGACCAGCACATGAGCACAGCAGCACAGCCCGCGGAGTTCGCCGCGTTCTTCGTCCAGCACTCCCGCGGCGAGGCCCACGAGCAGGCCAGCAACGAGTTCCACGAGCTGCTCGCCGCCGTCCAGGAGCACGGGAAGAAGGGGACGCTCACCCTCACCGTCACCGTCGAGCCCCCCAAGGGCGGCATGGACGGCGCCCCCGTCGCGATCTCCATCGACAGCGTCCTCAAGGCCCCGAAGGCGACCGCGCCCCCGTCCATCTACTTCGTCGACGACGCCGGTCACGCCACCCGCAACGACCCGAGGCAGACGCAGGCCTTCGACGTCCGCGACCTGCCCACCACCACCGAGATCAAGGACATCTGACCGTGACCACCAACGACACCACCACCGTCGCGACCCTCGCGCAGCAGGCCCTCGCCCCGCAGAAGGTCGAGCCGGGCAACATCTACCTCGTCGCCACCGCCCACGGGCTCGTCGAGCGCGTCGACCTCACCGGGCCCGAGTACACCGGCCGCCTGGAGCGGAAGACCGGCACCACCACCGTCCGCGACAGCGACAGCTTCCTCACCTACTACGGGAAGCACCACGACGCGAACACCGAGGTGTACGCCGACGTCGAGAAGCTGTCCGTCACCGCGGTCCTCGACGCGCACACCGACAACACCCCGCGGTTCGGCGGCCACCGCCTCCACCTCGCGCTGCGGCAGACGAAGGCATGGGCCGACTGGCTCCGCCACGACGGGAAGCTCCTCGACCAGGACACCTTCGCGAACTTCCTGGAGGACCAGCTCCCGTACCTGGACACCCCGGACGCCGCGACCATGCTCGAGATCGCGCAGTCGATCAGGGCAACGACGAAAGCGGAGTTCCAGAGCAGCAGCCGACTCCAGTCCGGTGAGCGGAAGCTCGCCTACACCGAGGACACCAAGGCGTCCGCGGGCAGCAAGGGTGACATCGCGATCCCCGAGGTCTTCACCATCGCCGTCCCCCCGTTCGAGGGCGCCGACGCCTACCGGATGACCGCCCGGTTCAAGTACCGCATCGACCGCGGCACCCTCCTCCTCGGCTACAAGCTCGAGCAGCCCGAGGAGCGCGCCAAGGCCGCGTTCGCCGACGTCCTCGCCGCGATCAACACGGACATCGACACGCCGATTCTCAACGGCACCCCCGCGTAGCACCCCCGCCCGCCCCGGTATCCACGCCGGCGGCCCTGGTGCAACGCCACGGCGCGGGCCTCCCCCTCTCTGCTTCACCGCACGGCGGCACACGATCAAGGAGCAACATTGAGAGCCACCACGGACACCCTCGCCGCAGCACTCACGCTGCACGCGGCCGGCTGCTCCGTCGTCGCAGTCCGCGCCGACGGAAGCAAACGCCCCCAGGGGTCCTGGCAGGCTGCCCAAACCGAACGCGCCACCGAAGCGCAGCTCCGCACCACCTTTGCCCACGGGCACCCCGGGGTGGGCATCATCTGCGGCGCCGTCTCCGGGAACCTGGAGATGCTCGAACTCGAAGGCCGCGCCGTCGACGAGGGCATCCTCAACCGGCTCGCCGAGATCTTCCTCGGCTCCGGCCTCGGAGACCTCTGGCAGCGCATCGCCACCGGATGGCTCGAGCGCAGCCCCAGCGGCGGACTCCACTTCCACTACCGCCTCGACGGGACCCCCGTCCCCGGGAACACCAAGCTCGCCTCCCGGCTCGCCCGCGAAGACGAGTACACCGACGACGAGAAAGCCCTGAAGGAGCGCCACCCCCACAAGAAGATCCTCCGCGGGTGGATCGAAACCCGCGGCGAAGGCGGCTTCGTCGTCACCGCACCCAGCCACGGCACTGTCCACCCCAGCGGGAAGCCGTACGAGCTGCTCTCCGGGGGCCCGGAGTCCATGCCCGTACTCAGCGCGGACGAGCACCAGGCCGTGCACGCGATCTGCCGCATGGTCGACGCGGTGCCCGCAGACGAACCGCCCGAGACCCACACCCCGCTCCCCGGGGCCCCGAGTCTCGAGCCCCTCGACGACGCGGCCGCGTTCCTCTTCTCCGGGAGCAGCGGCGACATGGCCCCCGGAGGGGTCAGCCCGGGGGACGACTTCGAGCAGAAGACCTCGTGGGCGGACATCCTCCAGCCCCACGGGTGGAAGCTGATGTTCGTCTCCGGGCAGACCTCGTACTGGCAGCGCCCCGGAAAAACCGGCCGCGAACCCTCAGCCACCACAGGCCGGGCCATGGACCGCGACCGGCTCTACGTCTTCACCACCAGCACCGAGTTCACCCCGGAGAAGCCGTACACGAAGTTCGGCGCCTACGCGCTGCTCAACCACGGAGGCGACCACTCCGCCGCGGCGAGTGCCCTACGTCGACGGAAGTTCGGCCAGCCCGCGCCCGAGCCGGTCCGTCACCTCTCCGCTGTCCCCAACCCGACCCCACACCCTGTGGACGGAACGGCAGCACTCAACGTCGTACAGCACCCGGCCAGTGAGCCCGACACCCCGAACACCTACACGCGCACCGACGACGGAAACGCCCTCCGCCTCGTCGACAAGCACGAGCAGGAGATCCGCTACGTCCCCCAGCGCGGGAAGTGGCTGCGCTGGGACGGGCACCGGTGGGCGTGGGACGACGCGGGCGAGATCCGCGAGATGGCCCGCACCATCGCACGCGCCCTCCCCAACGGGGAAGGCGAGGCCAAGCACCGGGCACGCAGCCTCTCCCACGCGGGCATCAGCGCCATGATCGGCATGGCGCAGACCGACCCGCGCACCGTCGCCCTCGTCGACACCCTTGACGCGCACCCCCTGCACCTCAACACCCCGGCCGGCGTCGTCGACCTCACCACCGGGAAGATCAGCCCGTCCGACCCGGCAGCCATGCACACCCGCACCACCAGCGTCGCCCCCGAGTTCGAACTCCCCACCCCACGCTGGACGCAATTCCTCACCGACACCTTCGGCGAAGACTCCGACATCGCGGTCTTCGTGCAGCGCCTCGCCGGATACTCCGCCTCCGGAGACACCCGATTCCACGTCCTCCCCTTCCTCAACGGGCCCGGCGGCAACGGCAAGTCCGTGTTCCTCGACGTGCTGCGCATCCTCCTCGGCGACTACGCGGCCAGCGCGCCCAACACCTTCCTCATGGCCGGCCAGCAGCAGCACGAGACCGAAGTCGCCCGGCTCCAGGGCCTGCGCCTCGTCGTCGTCTCCGAGGTCAACCAGGACGCCCGCTTCGACGAGGCGAAGATGAAGCTCCTCACCGGAGGCGACGCGCTCACCGCGCGCTTCATGCGGCAGGACCACTTCACCTTCGAGCCCACCCACCACCTGTGGCTCATGGGCAACCACCTCCCCGCGGTGAAGGCCGGAGGCGACAGCTTCTGGCGGCGGCTACGCCTCATCCCGTTCACCCGCAGCGTCCCGCCCGAGCGAAAGATCGAGGGCCTCGCTCGCATCCTCGCCGACGAGGAAGGCCCTGGGATCCTCGCCTGGATCGTCAACGGAGCCGTCGACGTATTCGCCGCAGGGCTCCGCGAGCCGGCCGCAGTCATGGCGTTCACCGAGACCTACGCGGAGGAGGAGGACTCCCTCGCACGGTTCATGAGCGACTGCTGCCACCTCGGCGGCGGCACCCACGTCACCATCAACACCTCCAAGCTCCGCAGCGCTTACGACGACTGGTGCCGCGCCGAAGGCGAGACCCCGCTCAAGCCTCAGGTCTTCGGCCGCGAACTCCGCACCCGCTTCAACGTCGAGCAGATCCGCTCCAACGGGCGCCGCTTCTACGTCGGAGTCGCTCTCCTCACCCGCCCCGGGGACGACGAGGAGGACGACGAATGATCACCGCAATCAGTGACCGCAGTGACAGCCCAGTGACCGTACCCACACCCCTACGGTCACTGCCAAAAACCATCCATGACCAGCGACTTCGTGCGGCCAGTGACCGCAGTGACCGTAAATCCCTAGTTCCAGCCCCGTGCGCACGCAAGACGTTCAATGCCAGAAACCCCCTGATCGGTCACTGCTGTCACTGCCTGCGCCACAGGCCCACCAAGAGCAGCCGCTCATGAACACGCCTGACCAGCCGAAATGGCTCGCAGACCGCATCGATCAAAGCAGTGACCGTACCCGCGAAGGCACCTGCCCGCGCTGTCACTCACCCGTACTCCGCGCCCGCGTCGGCCGCGTCGCCGCACTCGACGTGACCGCCGACCCCACCCCGCTGGACCCGCTCGGCGAACTCCTCGCCCGCCTCGACGGACGACTCACCTGGCACCTCACCACCAGCGCCCTCGGAGCCCAACGCATCACCTGGCGCGACCAGTTCCACATCCGCGCCGGACCCGCCAAACACCCCGTCATCGCCGACCACCGCTGCCCGCCCCGCCCCGTACAAGGAGTCCTCCTGTGACCACCACGGCCACCCGCACCTTCACCCTCACGCTGCCGCGAGGGCTGAAACTCCTCAACGCGAACCAGCGCGTACACCACCGAGTCCGCGCCGACCTCACCCACGAGATCCGCTCAGCCGCCCACACCGCCTGCTCGGAGAACGAGCACATGCGAGCAGCGCTCGCCGCGGCCAACCCCCACCCCGTCCTCCAACAGGCCTACATCCTCGGCGTCCTCCACCCCGGATCCCGCAGGCGCATCGACCCCGCGAACTTCTACCCGTCCTTCAAGGCCGCCGTCGACGGGCTCGTGGACGCGGGCGTCCTCGAGGACGACGACCACACCCACGTCGTCGGACCCGACATGCGCATCGGCCCCATCGTCAAAGGCGGCCAACTCACCCTCGTCATCCAAGAGATCACCCCGGCCACCCACGCCGCGTTCCAGTGGGCCGCGCACCAGCCCGCGACGGCGGTGAACGCGTGATGCCCCGACACGACAACGATGCGCTCACCGTCATGGACTGGTTCTGCGGCGCCGGAGGCTCCTCGCAAGGCGTGCACGCCGTCCCCGGAGTCCGGGTTACCCGCGCGGCGAACCATTGGAAGCTGGCCATCGAGTCGCACGCCGAGAACTTCCCCACGACCAGCCACTACCAGGGCGACATCCGTAAGGCGCCTGTCTGGGACTGGCCGGTGACAGACATCTTCTGGGCGTCCCCGGAGTGCACCAACTGGTCCGTGGCCAAGGGCAAGAAGCGGGACTTCCACAGCGCCATGCAGGGCAGCCTCCTCGACCTTCTCGCCAGCCTTGACGAGGAGGAGAACGAGCCGACCGCAGAGGAGGAATCCCGCGCGCTGATGGAAGAGGTCCCGCTGTACCTGCGCGGCGTCATCGAGCGCGGTGGCCTGGTCAAGGCGGGCATCGTCGAGAACGTCGTTGACGTCAGAGCCTGGGATCAGTGGGACCGGTGGATCGGTGAGATTCACAAGCTGGGCTACCGGACGCGGATCATCGCGCTGAACTCGATGCACGCGAACCCGCGGGCAGTACACCAGGCGCCGCAGTCCAGGGACCGGCTGTACGTCGGGTACTGGCACGAGTCGCTGGGGCGTACCCCGGACTGGGACAAGTGGCTGCGGCCGCGAGCCTGGTGCTCGGGCTGCGACGAGTACGTGCAGGCGATGCAGGTGTTCAAGGACCCGAAGCGGGACATGGGCCGCTACCGGCAGCAGTACGTCTACCGGTGCCCGCACGCGAGATGCCGGAACCAGATCGTCGAGCCGGAAGCCCTGCCCGCGGCGGCGGCCATCGACTGGTCGATTCCGGGACAGCGGATCGGGGACCGGGCCAAGCCGCTCGCGGAGAAGACACTGCGACGCATCGAGGCGGGGCTGAAGAAGTTCGCCCGCCCGGTCCCGATGATGGTGCCCGCCGGCGGCACCTGGCGCGACGCCGCAGTCAGCGTCGACGAGCCGATGCCCGCGCGGACGACCCGCGAGAACGACGCCCTGATGGTGCCGCCGCTGATGATCCCGGTCGAGGGCCGCGACGGCAAGGATGCCGCGTCGGCGAACGGACCGCTGCGCACGATGACGACACGGAACGAGACCGGGCTCGCATGGTTGCCGTTCATCGCAGAGCTCCGCGGCGGCGGCAGCATCGCCCGATCAGTCACCGAGTCCCTGGCCACGGTGACCGCGTCCGGGAACCACCACGGGCTGGTGACCCCGGCGGCGATGGTGATGCGGAACAACGGCAGCAAGGGCGACGGGGGCGAGCACTGCACCTCCCCGGCCGAGCCGTTCCGCACGATGACGACAGCCGGCCACCAGTCACTCCTCACGTGGGAGCACATGCTGGTCCCGTACTACGGCAACGGGGCACCCCGTTCGGTGAACGAGCCGATCGGCGCGCTGACGACCCGCGACCGGTACGCCCTCGTCAAGGGCGACATCAACATCGACGACGTGCTTTTCCGAATGCTCGAGCCGCACGAGATCGGCCGCGCCATGAGCTTCGCCGACGACTACATCGTCCTCGGGAACAAGCGGGAGAAGGTCCGCCAGTACGGCAACGCCGTCACCCCGAACGCCGCCGAGGTCCTGGTCTGCGCCCTCGTCGAGGCGATCACAGGCGAGGAGATCACCCGGCACGAGCACGCACAGGCCGCGGCATGACCGGCCCGGTCCTCATCACCGGAATCCGGCCAGGCCTCCACATCCGCGGCCTCGACCGAGGTGAAACCCCTGTCGCCGACTACCTGTGCGGCCAATGCGGCGCCCACAAACGCGTCGAAGGCCGCGACGACGTCGCCGAGTTCACCGCGACCGACCCGGCAGCCGACCACGCGGGACGTTGCGACCCCGCCACCGGCAGCCACCCACCCACCGCAGACGACGCACCCCACGACGCCGCCTGACCACGCGCGCATCCGGTTAACCCGGCCCTCGCGCGCACAGCCCACACCACCAAAACGCCCTGCCAACCAAGGAGCACCATGACCGACCGCCCCGACGACGAGACCGTCACCCGCATGTACGACGCGATCGAGCAGGCCCACTGGCAGGACCTCGCCGACGCCCTCAACCGCCTCACCGCCTGGGGCGCCGACCCCCTGCTCACCCTGGCTCGCCAGCTCGGCACCAACAAGGTCGTCGCCCTCGACCCCGCCGAGGAGCACCAGACGTACCGGCTGCGCTACCGGCCGCCGTTCAGCGAGGAGCGCGGCGACGGGGACGGCTGGGTCGTGGAGCGCCGCGACGGCATCCCGATCACGTGAGCAGCAGCACGGCCGCTCCTGTTGGAGCCAGGAGCGGCCGGCCCCGCAAGTCCATCACACCGACCCCGGAGACGACCATGACCACCGACCCCACCGCAGCCATCGAGGTGTGGGCGCGCATGCTCTGCGCCGCCGACGTCTACGTGCACGGCACCGATCACCCGACCTGGGAGCAGCTCGGCCGCCTGCCCGGGAATGTGCAGGAGGACTACCGGAAGGCGGCCAGGTGGCTGTTGCCCCGGCTGACGGTCGGGCAGCCCGCCG
This sequence comes from Streptomyces sp. SGAir0957, assembly GCF_043523415.1. Taxonomy (NCBI): domain Bacteria; kingdom Bacillati; phylum Actinomycetota; class Actinomycetes; order Kitasatosporales; family Streptomycetaceae; genus Streptomyces; species Streptomyces sp. SGAir0957. The sequence goes on along the minus strand of NZ_CP027293.1, from coordinate 5,779,823 downwards.
CACCGTCCGCGCCCTCCGCTGACAACCTCCGCGACCGCATTGCTGCCGCCATCGCCGAGTCCGACGGGGTGCCGTCCTTCAAGTTCGCCGCCAAGCTCCACCGTGCCGCTTGCCTGCGTGAGGCCGACGCTGTGATGGCAGTCCTCCCCGTGACCGTCCGTCGCCACACCGTGCTGCGCGAGACCACCACCTTCATCCACAACGCCTACTTCGAGGACGGCTGGTCCGTCGAGCGGATCGTCACGGTGCTGCGGCAGGCCGCCGACGCCGCCGAGGAGGCCGACCGTGGCTGACACCTCGCGCACCAACACCGACCTCCTCGTCGAACTCGGCCAGCTCCGCGCCCTCATCGCCGACAAGATCGCCACCACCCCCGTACGCCTCGGCCCCGGCGGCACCGACCGGCTGGCCAACGAACTCACCCTCGCAGTCGCCGTGTACGTCGGCCGCCACGTCCTCCCCGCCGACGCCCTCGCACTCGCCAACCCGCCACGCCCCGCCGAGACCCAGTGGGTCGTCGAGACCCGCTGGAACGACGGCCCATGGAGGCCGTACGGCGCCCCGTGGCCGGACCGCGAGGAAGCGCGCAGCGACTTCCACGAGACCGTCCATGCCGCTGGGGGGCGAATGCGGCAGCGCAGCCGGGAGTACCGGCTCGTCCGCCGGTCGACCACGTACGCCGTCGAGGCCGAACACACCCCGGAGCAGCAGGACGAGCCCAAGACGTCCTGGACGCCCGGCCCGGTCGGGCTCGCCCGCGCGGCCGAGATCGCCCACCGGCCGCCCGCACAGGAGCAGCGGGCCGAGCCCGAGAACCCGCGCGCCGTCTGCACCTGCGGCCACACCCGCGGCGAACACGTCACCGTCAGCGGCCGCCTCCTCTGCGACGTCTGCGACCCCGACAGCACCGACAACCTCGTCTGCAAGGAGTTCGAGGAGCTGTGATCGTCGACTTCGCCACCGCCCTTCCCACCGTCATCGGCCGCGCCATCCTCACCGTCGCCATGACGACCGGCCTCGGCGCCGTCGTCCTCGTCCTCGCCGTCGTCCTCCTCACCACCGCGGCGACCGGCGCCTGGCCCGCCCGACGCCGGCGCACCGCCGAGGAGCCCGCCGCCGAATACGACGAAGCCGCGTAACACCCACCACCTGGAGACACCGTGTCCGACACCGAACCCCGCATCGTCGACGTCCGCTACTTCATCCAGTCCCGCCCCGCCCCGGGCCAGCCGTGGCAGCGCCCGCCCGGGGTCGCCACGAAGTGGGCCGACAAGCGCACCTCGTTGCAGCGGCTCGCCGCGCGCCGCGAGCAGCAGCCGTCGTGGGAGCACCGGCTGATGCAGCACGTGACCACCGAGAGCCCGGCCGACGAGACGTAGTGGCCGCCACCCTCGGCGTCGCGCTGCTCGTCTGGCCCGTCGCCTCCGCGCTCCTGCTCACCATCCGGTGGGCAGGGCGCGCCCTCTACCGCCTCCGCAGGCGCCGCTCACGAATCCGCTGGCCCAACAGCGGACCGATCAGCACCCCGCCCGCCACGAACCCCATCCCAGACGGATCACCCGCCTGGAACACCCAGCGCGCAACCACCCACACGAGCACGCCCCACACCAGCGCAAGCCCGAGCACCATCGCCGACCACCGGATCCAGCCCATGACGCGCAACTACCCGCGAACGGAGCCCAGATGACACCGCACCTTCGCCCCGCCCTCGCCCTCACCACGGCCGCCGTCCTCACCAGCGCCGCCGCCGCGTACCTCGCCACCACCAGCGCGCCCTGGTGGGCCGCCCTCGTCGTTCCCGTCGCCGTCGCCCTCGGCTGGTGCGCGGCCTGCGAGTGGACCCGACACCGGGCGGTCCTCGACGACCAGGCCCGCGCCCGCCGCGCTGCCCGCGCCGAGGTGCTCGCCGTCACCCCGTGCTGCCGCGCCGCCGAGCACACCGCCGGCGCCGCGCACACCACCGACTGCCCGACCCGCACGAGGAGCCACACCTCGTGACCGGCCCGAGCAGCACGCCCCGGGGCGAGCACACGCCCCGCCCCGGGGCCACGTGGGAGCAGCACCTCGTCCGCACCGAGCAGCACGTCGACGACACCGCCACCGACCCGGCCCCGCCCAACCGGGCCACACGGCGCGCCATGCAGCGCGCAGCACGGAGGAAGAAATGACCGAACTCCCCGACCTCCACACGATCCTCAGGGCGCAGCTCGGCCGCCCGCTCGTCGACGCACTCAACCGGCACCTGGCGAACGGGCAGCGCGCCGAGGACGCCATCGAGCGGGTGCGTGCCCTGCACAAGACTTGGATCTACAGGGGCCAGCGGATCTGCGGGGCCTGTTCGGACCTCGCCACCTCCACGAATTGCACCGACAGCGCGCCCGTGCCGTACGACCAGTGCCCTACGCTCCGGGCCATCGACGGGCCCGGCCCGGCAGCGACCGAGCAGCAGCTCGACGAGACCGCCCGCAAGCTGTCCGCATCCGAACTCTTGGGACACCGGCTGTTGCAGCGCGCCGAGCGGGCCGAGGCGGAACTCACCGCCGCCCGCGTCCAGCTCACCCGCAGCGAGAACCTTTGCGAGGCCCTCACGTACCGCCTGAACAGCGCACAGAATGCGGCCTCGCTGCTCCGTCGCGGGCTCATCCGCGCCGAGGAGCTGTATGCCGTCGTGGAGGCCGGGTTCGAGCCCAGCCCGGCAGCTACCGAAGCGACCGAAGCCGAGCCCCGCCGGCCCGCCTACGACGCCGCATTCGCGTTCATCCGCAACCGCGCCTTCTACTCCGCCGCCGAGCTGGCCCGGTTCGACGCCCAACTCACGCCGCAGACCGCCGACCAGACCAAGAAGAACCCCATGGACGTTCAGCAGGAGCAGGCCGCGCCCGTCGACTGGCGGGCCCTCGCTGAGCGGCGCGAGCGAGAGTTGAAGGCTGCGGGAGAAGCGCGGTACGCCGCCGGGCAGGAGCGCGACGGCGCGTACCGCGAGCGCGCCCACCTCATCGCCCTCCTCGCCGCCATGACCGACGGTGCCGTCATCGCGCCCGCGCTCGACCTTCCCGAGCCGGGCTGGTGGATCGCCTACCTCCGCATCGGCGGCCGACAGGCCTCGTGGCACATCAGCCCTCGTGACGCGCTGCTCTTCGCCGACGTCGAGCACGTCACCGTGGACGACCCGCGCGCGCAGTGGGACGGCCACACCGCCGAGCAGAAGTACGCCGGGATCGCCGCGCACACGGCCGAGCTGGCGGCGCGCTGCGGGCCCGAGTGCTCCGAGCAGCACACCGAGACCGGACGCTGCGAGATCGCGAGGAACCGATGACCCGCGTGCAGTTCATGGGCGACGACGGCAAATGGCACGACCTCACCGGCTTCCTCTCCTTCGAGGTCCACCACCCCACCGGGCCCGACTTCACCGACGAGGAATGGCGACGCCACGACTCCCTCGACGCCCTGCACTACGCGATGAGCGCGCGCGCCGACGCCGCCCGGCCGCGCGTCATCGACCAGAACGGCAACCCGGTCAGCCCGCGCCCGGACCGGCCCGCCTGGCAGTCCACGTACGGCCCGCCGAGACGGCACTGAACAGCACGAAGGGGCGTCCCCTCAGTCTCCCCAGACCAGGACGCCCCTACCGGTGAGATCACCGTACAGCCCCACGCACCACAGGAGCGCACGATGAACACCACTGCCACCACCGCCCAGCACCTCCGCACAATCGCCCTCCACTGGGGCGACCTCCGCGACGCCCTCGGCCAGCCCGCCATCGCCGGCGCGTTCGGCCTCGGCCTCCGCGGCTACCTCGCCGCCCTCGACGAGGCAGACAACGAGCCCCACGCGCAGCTCCTCGTGACCATCCGCGACGAGGCCGGCCGCACCACCGGCTACCGCTGCGTCCACTGTGGCGACCTCGACCCCGGCCACGCCCACCCGGTCGGAGAGGAACGTGACCCCGGGCAGCTCGGCCAGCGGCCCGTGCCGATCCGGCTGTTCATCGCCGACACCATGCGCGCCGTCGAGGCCGCGCTCCACACCACCGCCGACCAGATCGCCGACTCCGTGCAGCGCCAGCCCATTCGGCCCGCCCCCGCGGCATGGCCGACCGCCGATCGGGCCCGCCGCAACGCGGTCGCCCGCGGGGACGCGCTGGACCCGCGACGCTGGCGGTGGTCTGGCACCCGCCGCCCCGTCCCGTACACGGCGCTGTGGCTCCTGGCCCGGGTCGAGGACCGTCCGGGCCCGTTCCGGAAGCTGACGGTGCGCGAGGTGGAGCAGATCGGCGTGGTCGCGGCCGGGGCCGCCGACCGGATCGAGCGGGCCCTCGACATTGCGGCGCAGCGGCGGACGCTGGCGCAGCGGCACGAGTGCGGTGGAGAGATCGAGATGCACGGCGGTGAGGGCAAGCCGCCGGTCGCTCGCTGCGGAGGGTGCGGGCGGATCTGGACGGAGGGCGGTCTCCTTGCCGCTTAGAAGTCTCCAGCGCCGATGATCTCCGAAGCCTCGGCGTGCCACGAGTCCGTCGGCCAGAATGCACCCATGGATGCAGGTCTGGCGGCGGTACTCGGGGCCGCAGTAGGAGCGATCGGAACGGGCGGAGCGGCGGTCCTCACATCGTGGTGGTCAACGGCCTCACAGGAACGCCAGTCGAATCGGCAACTCCGATTCGAGCACCTACGAGAACGCCGCGAGCCTCGCAGTAAGGCGTACGCCGATGTCGTCGCGCACGTTCAGAGGATGGGCAGACGTCTTGACGCGTTCAATCACAGCCGTTCGTTCCCGGATGAACGACCCGAGGAATATCCAGACCCGGAAGAGCTCGACACGCTAGCGGACCTCTGCGCTCGTGTCGCCGTGGAGGGACCCGCTGAAGTGGCAGAGCAAGTCGCCTTGCTACTGGCATGCGCCCGTGAGGCATGCGAGGCAGCCGCAGTCGTAGACGTGAGCTACGCATTTCGCAACGATGATCAGGAAGACCGGGTGGAACGAAGCTTGTCTGTGACCGCTGCCCTCAGCGAGGCACTCGGCCGTTTCATGGCGCATGCTCGGCTTGCCCTCGACGATGACGGGAGCACCGCACCTCCAGTCAGGCGGCAAGGGACAGCCTCGGCAGGTGCTCACACACGCGGATGACTCTCTCCTTGTCAGTGGACCTCGATACCCTTCGCAACCATGACGGTCAAAGGCACATTCACGATCAACCTTTCAGGCCCGTACGACCGGCGCGCTGAACTTCTAGAAGCCCTCGCCGATGCCTCGATAGCAGCGCAGCCCACAGCTCCAGCAGTCGCAGGTGTCGAGGAGGAGACGAAGGGATGGGTCCAAGCCGAGTTCCACGACGGGACCGACTCGCCGGACTCTGACTTCCAGCAGTCCTGCATGGACAGGATTGCGGTAGTAAGTTCGCAGTTCGGCTACGAGCGCCGTAGCCACGGGGTAGTGCTCGGAGGGGCTGCGGAGTTCCGGGAAATTGTGGATACGCGCACGGGCGAGGTGCTCATGAAGGGGTGGGGATTCCCACCAAATGCGGCCCGCATTTATGCCGAGGAGATGGGCATGCCGATGGAGTTCTTGGAACTGCGCGAGCGCCCCGGTACATGGGATGTGCCCGAGCGCTGAGGCGCAACCGCCGTTACGCCGCTTCGTACTGGTGAGCCCGGCCTCCACGCCACGTCACCCACGATGGGTCGTCGAGGATCCGCTCGGCGTCCGGGAGCCCGGCCCTGCGCAGGAACTCGACGACATCACGATCGGAATGCGCGAGGCCGAGGATCTGGTCGCGCGCGGTGACACGCCGGCCGCCCGACGGGGACGGCGGGTGCACGACTATCGGAGCGGTTGCCACACCTCCAGGGTGCGACGCACGATCACTCCCGGCATGTCGATCATTCACCCGGGCACCTGGGCCATGACTGCAGGGAGGGTGTCGTGATCATCGCCGTGTTCGCAGGGCTGGGCTACAGGGACATGCCGCTGTGGGGCTGGCTCGTCGTCATCGCAGCATTCGCCGTGGTGCTCGTTGCGATGGCTCGCCGCCGCTAGTCCAGGACACCTAGCGCCGTGTCCGGTCGGCAGTGCGGGCAGGCGTCCGTACCGTTCGCGAGCGCGCGCCGCGCCTCATCCTGCTCCGCCCTCCGCGAGCGCTTGCCCGCCATGTGGCAGCCGCCGACGTGCACGTACACGGAGTGGCGGCCCTGGAGGCCGCGCTCGATGAGCCACTCTGGTTCAGGCGGCCTGGCCGCTGCGCCGCGGGCCCGTTCCTGCTCGCGGCGTTCCTCGTCCGCGATCCACCGCTCGGTGCGCGCCAGGTCCCGCTCCTGAACGCGCCGCAGGAACCGCAGCAGGTCGAGGCGGTTAACTGGATCGGACACACGTTCGATTCTATGCTCGGAGTTCACCCCGAGCACGCGAGCCCCAGGAGACCCGGCATGGACGACCCGCTCGCCCGCCTCGGCCTCGACCCCGCCCACCTAGACCCGGCCCCCTCCGCCCGGCCGCCATCCTTGATGAGCCGCGCACGCCTCGCCCCACCCACACCTGCACCCTGCTCCGCATGCGGAGAACCAGCGATCGCCACCCGGATCGTCACCCTCGACGACGAACCCCGCTGGCTCGACCTATGTCGCGAACACCTACTCACGGCCGCGGGACAATCCTGATGAGTGTGACCCCGCCCGGCCGCTACCACGTCACCCTCACCATCGACGGCAAGCCTGTCCTCGACGGCTGGTGGGACGACCCAGACACCGCTGAACGCAAGGCGACCGGGCTCGCCACCGAGCACGAGGACAACCCAGGCGCCCGCGTCACCCTCACCGAGTGGCACGGCGGGCAGGAGTGGCCCCTCCAGGAGTGGCCCACTCCTCCGGCCGCGGAAGCCGAGTGAGCTGACAGCCGGCCGCCGACCCCGACGAGGGGTGATCACCACTACGGGCACGCCGTGGATCAGACCTCCAACACCAGGGAGTACGGCGCAGGGCGCACCTCACTGCCCCGCCGAGGCCCTCCTGTGCGGCCCCGCAATGACGCGTACCGTCGGAATATGACTGAGCCCCGCACGACCCTCGCACAACGCGCGGAACAGGCCGAGGAGCACGGGGCCTACAGCGAGGCCAGAGCGCAACGTCACGAGAACATGGGCAGAGCACGCGACACTGCTCTGCACGCGAGGATGGCCGAGCTACATCACCGGGTCGCCGCGACCCATCGCGCGGCCGCAGCATCGCACCGGCGCGCCGCCGACCTCTGCTGACAACTGCGCCTACTCCTCAACTTGCGGCGGATGCCGGACGAGTTGCCGGAGCGCCTTCTCCACCTCGTACCGGTTGAGGCCCTCGGCCGTGGCGTACTCGGTCACGGCCTTGTGGGCGCGGGCGGCGGCATCGAACCAGATGCTTCGCTGCTGCTCGCGTTCTCCGTTGTCGAGGTGTTCGATCTTGCGTCCCTCGTCGTCGGCCGTCCGCTGCAATTCGATCAGAGATTCTGGTAGGTCCACGAGCGGATCTTAAGCACGACGGTGACGCGAGGGATGACGGGCACGGCGAAGCCCCCGGCCTTGATGGGCCGGGGGCTCGTTCGTGTGCGGCTACGCCTCCCAATCGGCGGACACTTCATGTACAGCCTGCACGACCGCCTCCGCTGCCTGCCGAGCCTGCTCCGCGGAGAGGCCGATCTTCTGTGCCGCGATCCCCGTCTGAAACGACAGCACGTTCGCGAGTCGCTCCCCCTTGGTGAAGTCCGCGTCATCGCTATCGGATGGGCGTAGCTCCGTAACGTTCATGGACGTTCCTTCGTCTCGTGAGGCCAGGTCCGTGCGCTTACCCGGGCTCGGCGGGTTCGCCGCGAAGAACGCGGCCACCTCATCAGCTCGGAATCGGGGCCGCGTGCTGCCCTCGCCCTCGACGGGCTTCGGGAAGGCTCCGCGCTTTCGGTGCGCGTGCACCGTCTGTCGCGTGACCCCGTGCTCTGCCGCGATCTCGGTGGTGGTCATCAAGCGCGGGCTCCCCTCTGTGTCAGGGCTCTTGGGCACGGCAACATCCTTCCCGAACCCCTTGACGTTGTAAAGAGGTTCCTGCCAGTCTGGCACTGCACCAACAAGGAAGCCCCGGCCCGGAGTTGCACCTCCATTGGGCCGGGGCGGACCCACCCACAACGCGAGAAGGAGCAGGTCCGTGGACCACGGTATCGGCCTCATGACCAACCGCGAAGCCTCCGGCAGGAGCGCCCTCGTCGCCCGCGCCCTCGGCTTCCGCCCCGGCTGGACGCCGGACGAGCACCTCGGCGAGACCCTCCACTTCATCACCGCCTGGGACCAGCACGAGCTGAACAGCATCTACGTCCGCGCCGGCGGGACCGTCACCACCCAGCTCGTCACCCGCACCACCAGCAACGGGCAGGCCACGTGGCCCGCCACCGAGATCACCCTCACCATCCCGGTGCCCGGCATCGGCGACGTCCAGGTCGTCACCGACTGGCACGCCGACAACGGCGGCCTCGACCTCCCGATCATGCAGGCCGTCCCGAACGCCGAGCTGATCGCATGAGCGCCGAACACGAGCGCACCAAGCCGCCGCTCCCCGTCCGTCCGCCGCGCCCCCACCCCCAAGGCGTCGCCGCCGCCCTGCACCGCCTGGCCGACCGCCTCGACACCCAGCCCAACCGGCCGGCCGCCATCTACGTCATCCGCGGCTACGGACGGGCGTACGGCCTCACGAGCGACTGGCTCGACCTCCTGCCCACCCCGGACGGCGCCCCGCACTCCGAGTACGCCACCCGCCTGCGGGAGATCGCCGGAGGGGAGCAGCCCCGATGACCTGCTGCGGAAAGCCCATGAGTTGGCAGGGCGGCAAGTGGGTGTGCGGCAAGTGCGGCGCCTGGATCATCCCCGGCGTCACCTTTGTCGCCCGGAAGGTCGGTGCCTGATGGACGCCTTCGACCCCTGGCAGCACCCCCTCGTCACCGGCATCGACGAGGCCGACCAGTACACCGCCGTCCTCAGCGACGACGGCGGCACCACCTGGCGCGAGGACCCCCACCCCCACCCCGTCTGCGGCGGACACGTCCAGATCGAGGCGGGGCAGACCCTCCGCGCCCTGGCCAGCGGAGCGTCCGGCTACCACGTCCGCTCCGAGGACAACGCGGCGACCGTGACCATCCAGCGCGGCGACGCCGTCGTCAAGTGGGCGAGGAGGGACGCCTGATGCGCCTCTTCCCTCGCCGCGAGCAGACGACGCGCACCTACCCCGCCGCCGGTGTCAGCGTCACCGGTGATGCCGGTCGCTTCCGCCGGGCCAAGACGAGCGAGGCCCGCGACGCCGACCGCAAAGCCGAGAAGTGGGAGCAGCAGCACCGCCGCCGCTTCGGCTAGCTCACGCCCCACCACCGACCGGCCGGGCCCCGCGCCCTGCCCCCGCCACCGGGGCCCGGCCCTCTCCGCTCCCGGAGGAGCACCGTGAAGACCCGCCGCATCACCCGGGCGCGCCTCGTCCCACACACCGTCGACGGCAAGACCCGCATGGTCCCCGACGACGAGATCATCGAGGTGCCGCTCCCCCCGCGCGACTGGGACCAGATCGCGCTCAACACGGTCACGGTCATCGTCACCGCCCTCGTCCTCGCTTGCGTGGTGTGGTCCACCGTCTCTATCGGCGACCTCCTCTCACGCGTCGTCATCGAGCCGGCCGCGTACGGGGCCGCCGCCGTCTTCGACCTCGCCTGGATCGCCCTCATGATCATTGAGTGGCTGGCCCGCTACACCCCGGCCCGCGCCCGCGCGGCCCGCTACGGCGGATACGCCGCACTCCTCGTCGCCATGGGCGCGGTCGGAGCGCACGGCTGGCTCGCTGGAGACGCGGCCACCGGCATGGTCGGCGCCGTCGTCTCCGGCCTGGCCAAGGGCACGTGGACGATCCTCCTCGCCTTCCAGGCGGTCCCCCTCGACAAGCGCACCGCCGCGTTCCTGGAGCAGGAACTCAGCGAGGCCGCCGCCGAGTTGTCCCGGATCCCCGTGGACCGACGCGTCAACCGGGCCCGCGCACTGCGCAACGCCGAGCGCCGCGCCCTCGAAGCGGACGCCGGATCCGTCGATCCGGACCGTCCGGACGACGACGCGGACGATCCGGACCCCAACGTCCTGCCGATCAACCCCGGCGCTCCGACCTTGAAGGACGCCGTCCGGACGGCATGGGACAGCGGATTCCGCGACAAGGATTCCGTCGCCCGCTACGTCGGCAAGGCCACCGGTAAGGCGGCCTCCCCGGAGACCGTCGAGCGCTACCTCCGCGCGCTCCGCGTGGGCGCCTAATGGTTGCCGTCGGCGGCCTCCTGCTCGCCCTCGTCTGCCTCGCGATCGTCGGCGCGGGCCTCGCCCTCGCCGTCATCGCCTGGCGCCCGAGCCACCCCGCGCAGCTGCTCGCCGTGTCCGGGGCCGCCGCCGTCGGCGCCTTCGCTTTCCTCCTCGCCGCCCTGCACTGGCTCGCCAACCTCCTGACCTGAAAGCCGCCGTCATGTTGCTGCTCGCCGCTATCTGCCTGGCCGGACTCGCGCCCGGCGTCGCCACCGCATGGCTCCTACGCGGACGCGGCTGGCCGCTCGCCATCGCCGCGGGGCTCGGCGTCACCCTGGTCCTGCCCGCCAGCCTCATCGCCGCGATGATCCTCTGCCCGCCGCTCGGCCTGGCCGTCGCCCTCGCCGCAATCGCCGAGGCCCTCCACGCGTACGACGACGGCCGCATCTGGATCGCCACCGCCTGGGCTGGCACCGCAGCCCTGGCCCTTGCCTGCACGGGGGTGGCCTGGTGAGCACACCGTCCCGCCGCCCGATCACCCCGACCGGCGTCTACAAAGCGGGCACCCCGCTGCCCGCCCCCGCCTCGCCACCACCGCCCGCTCCTCCCGCGCCGCCGGCCTTTCCCCCGGCGGGGCCGGACTGGTGGAGCGTCGGGTCCGGACCGTCCGGACCGCCGCCCCCCGTGCCCGTCGACATCCACGTCACCGTGACCGTTGACCAGGGCGGATGGCTGGCCGTACCGGATCCGGAGCCCCTTCCGCGCTGGTGGCAGCGCGTCCGCATCGGCTACAACATTGCGCTCGCCGTCCTGTCCCTCACCGTCGCCGGACCATGGGCCGCGCTGCTCACCAAGGTGCGCGAGGAGGGCACCCTCGCCGGGGCCTGGGTCATGGCCCTGATCCCGCTCGTCGTCCTCGGCTTCATCGACAACGTCCGCCGCGTCGAGGCCGCGGGCGCCGACCCCGACCTGTGGCCCCCGAAGCTGCGCGCCGCCGCCGCGCGCCTCGCCCTGTGGGCCGCCGTCATCGGCACCGGCCTCGCCCTGCCGGTCGCCACCGCCGTCCAGATCCTCACCGGAGTGAAACCCGCATGAACACCGTCACCCTGGCCGCAGCCAGCCAGTACACGACCATGACCATCTCCACCGCCGGGTTCGCCCTCGGCCTGGCCCTCCTCGGCACCGAGCTCTGGCGCTGGCACAAGGGCGGCGCCAAAGCGCCCGCCGGCGGCCCGCCCGCAGCTGGCGGAGGCGGCGGCGCCAAGGACCCCAAGGCCCTGATCCCGCTCGGCTTCGGGATCTTCTGCGGCATCCTGATGATCGCCTGCCCCGCCGGAATCCTCGGCACCCTCGCCCAGTTCCTGCGCTGGGGCGGCAACTCCGTCGGCGACATGGCCATGCGCTGGACGACCGGTGTCCCCAGCCAGACCCTCGGCACCGCCGCCGCCCCCCGCATCGACGGGTACGGCGCCATCGTCGTCGCCGCCCTGGCCGTCTCCCTGTGGATCCTGCGCAAGACCATCGCGAAAGCGGTCCGCGGCAAGTGGTGGAAGGGCGTCCTCGTCGGCGTCCTGCTCTGCGTGAGCACCGGCACCGCCGCCATGATCGCCGAACAGATCGTGACCGGCGTCAACGGGTTCGGCGCCTGGGCGATCGGCAGCATCGCCGAGGGGAAGCTGACATGAAAGCAGCCCCCACCACGGTGCAGTGGCTGCGCACAGCCGTCCGCCGCATCTCCACCGGATCCGGCCGCCGCGCCACCTACCTCACCACCTGGACCGTGCACCGCGCGCGCCGCATCTGGAAGGGCGGCCGCGACTGGCTGGCCAAGGGGAGCGGCTTCGAGTGGTGGGTGCGCGCCGCGCTGCTCCTCGCCGCTGCGTTCATCGTCCGGAAGATCGCCACCGCTGTCGGCGGCGGCCTGTATCGCCGGATCGAGGACGCCGAGACGCCCTGGCTGCTGTGGGCCGCGGCCGCCTGGTGGATCGTCTCCGCCTACCGAGCCGGAGCCAAGGACTGGAAGCCGAAGCGCCCGGCCATCCCCCCGGAGCCAGCCGAATCGCAGGCCGAACCGGAGGCCGAACCGGAGGCCAAGGCCGAGGAGAAGGACGGCGAGCAGCCCGCCGCCGACGGCGCCCAGGAGAAGGCCGAGCCCGCCGCCGGGGCAGCCCCCGCCGACCCGCCCCGGCCGATCCTGTCCGACCTCCGGATCGCCCTCGCGCGGATCGGCACACCGCACGCCCATCTGGCCGCTCTCGCTGCCGACATCGGCACCACCCCGGAGCGCGTCCGGGAGGAGTTGGACAAGCACCAGGTCCCCGTCGAGGCGGTGCGGATGCAGGGCCGGGGCACGTCGACCGGCGTGAAGGGCGGCGACGCCATCCACCCCGCTCTCGTCCCGGCCCCCGAAGATCTCGCCGTTGTTGCCGCAGGTCAGACCGCCAACAACAACAGCAACAACACGTTCACGACTCTGCCGAGCAAGGAGAAGCCGGAGCACACACGGGTGCTCTGGCACGACTGGAAGGGGTCCGCCATGGAGACCGAGCACCAATCCGTCCGGGACTACATCGCCGCCCGGCAGCGCGGCGACCGAGCCGAGACCGACCGCCTGCGGCGCGAGGCGATCGCCCGTTTCGAGACCCGGCAGACCGACGGCACCGAGCTGCGGGACATGACCGAGGCCTCGATGACCGTCCCCTTCGGCCCGCAGGACTGACCGCCACCCGCCCACCGTCTACAGAACAGGAGTCCACATGTCGTTCCTCGATGACCAGCGCGCCGCCGCCAAGGCCGCCGTTGAAGCAGGCAATCCCGAAGGCGCCGCCGAGATCACCATGCACGCCCTCCTCGAAGGGCCCGGCACGTTCGAGGAGAACCTGACCGAGATGAGCCAGGGCACACCGCCCGAGACCGCCTGACGCGCATCCCGGGGCGGTCGCCCGCCTGGCAGCTGACCGACCGCCCCGGTTCCCCATCCCGAACACGAGACAGGACCGCCATCATGGCATTTTGGAACCGCGGCCAGACCACGTCCGAGACGGAGACCCGCCCCCGTACCCCTTCGGAGCAGGCCCTGTCCGCCACGGTGGACAAGCTGCCGAAGAACGTGAGCGACTGGACCCCCGAGCAGCGCGCCGAGTACGCCGAGAAGTCGAACACCGTCATGCGCGAGCAGCACGGGACGCCCCGCGCCCTTGGGCGCCGCCAGTAGCATTCGGTACCCGGCCCCGTTGCACACCCCCCGGTGCGGCGGGGCCGGCTTCGTTGGAGAGGACTGACGCATGAAGCTCTGGCCGCGAGGCTCAGCCTCCGTGCCCGTCCGCCCGCGCGCGGACCGCGTACGGATCGCCGTTCTCGAGCACGACCTCCTCGGCATCGCGCCCGAGCCCGGGACGGCGGCCGCGCTCACTATCGCCCTGCGCCGCGCCGGCACCTGCTTCGAGCACGACCCTGTGGAGACAACGGACTTCGGTGACACCCGGGCCCACGGCCTATGCGGGCGCTGCGGGGTGACGATGCTCTTGAGCGAAGACGGGGAGTGGCACGCCGTCCGCGCGTGAACCTCAACCTTGCTTGACGTTCCGGCTGATCATGCCCCACACTGGGCCGCAGATTTGGCGTGCCCGAAAACAGCAACCGTCACAGGTTGGCCACAGGAGCACACCCTTCCCTCACACATCACCGATGATGGCCCCTCAGCTCAAGTCCTTGGGGGGACCATGCGTCATCGCCACGCCATCGCCGTTCTGCTCGCCGCTGCGGCCCTTACGCTCACCGCCTGCACGAGCGACAACACCGTCGACGCCAAGCCCAAAGAGACGGCTACCAAGGCTCCGTCACCCGACTGGAGTTCCGCTCGGAAGGCCGCCGGCATGCCGCAGGACCCGACCGGGGCGAAGCGCACCAACCTGCTGAAGGCCCTCAGCGCGGTCAACCCGGACATCGTGAAGTACGAGGACAAGGCCGTCGATGCGGCCGTGAACCAGTGCAGCGCGATCAACGGCGGGGGCAAGCGACAGGACTGGACGGCGTCGCAGCGCTTCACGTACAAGGACGTGACGACGACAGAGGCACAGGGCAAGCAGATCAACGAGGCCCTGAAGAACCTGAAGTTCTGCGAGGTCTGACCCGCAGATTCGAGCCCGGCCGTACGCCGATGCGGCCGGGCTTTTGCATGTCCTGAGGAGGCCCCGATGACGAAGCCGAAGGTCTCCAAGGGGGGCCTCGTCGGTGACGAGGAACGCGCCGAGATCATCCGCCTCCACGGGGAAGGCCTCGGCCGCAACGAGATCGCCCGAGCCACTCAGCGGTCGCAGCGCACCGTGTCCCTTATCTGTGCCGAGGAGGGCCTGGAGTTCGACGTCACCATGACCGAGGACGCCACCCGGCACCGCGTCGCTCAACTCGCCGCCCGCCGGGCCGTCCTCGCTGAGGCCCTTCAGGGCGACGCCGAGCGGCTCACGGAGCAGATGTGGGCGCCCACCGTCGCCTTCAGCTTCGGTGGGAAGGACAACGTCTACCGCGAGAAGCACTTCGATGAGGCGCCGTCCGCCGACAAGCGCAACCTCATGGCCGCCGCGAACGTGGCCATCGAGAAGTCCCTGAAGCTCATCCCACCGAGCGACGACAACGGGGCCGGAGACGCTCGCTCCATGCTCGGCCAGCTGATGGCAGGGCTGAAGGCGGCGTACGACGAGGCCACCAGCGAGGAGGCCGCCAGCGAGGAGGCGGCAGGTGAGTCTCCTTGATGCGCTGCCGCTGTCCCGGAAGCAGATCATCTCTGTCGTCGAGGCAGAGGCGCGCATCAACGCCTGGGAAGGCAGTGTTCGTTCCGGGAAGACGATCGCCTCGCTGATCTGCTGGCTCGCCTTCGTGGCCGAAGCGCCGACCGGCGGCGAGCTGGTGATGGTGGGCCGCACCCGCGACTCGCTGTACCGCAACGTCATCCAGCCGCTGACCAACCCGGAGATCTTCGGCCCGCTCGCGAAGCAGGTCTCGTACAACCCGGGCGCACCGATCGCCTACATCATGGGGCGGATCGTCCACGTCCTCGGCGCCAACGACGCGAAGGCCGAGCCGAAGGTACGCGGCATGACCTGTGCCGGGGCCTACGTGGACGAGGCGACCACGCTTCCGAAGCTGTTCTTCGACCAGCTCGTTGCGCGGTGCTCCGTCAAGGGTGCACGGATCTTCACGACGACCAACCCGGACAACCCAGCGCACTGGTTCCGCAAGGAGTACCTGAAGCGGCCAGCCGAGACCGGGCTGCGGAGTTGGCAGTTCACGCTGGACGACAATCCGTACCTCGACGCGGAGTATGTGGCCTTCCTGAAGACCACGTACACCGGTCTGTTCTACCGGCGGAACATCCTCGGGCACTGGGTGCAGGCCGAGGGTGCGATCTACGAAAGCTTCGACCCCGCCAGGCACGTCGTCACCGAGCTGCCGAGGATCGACCGCTGGCTGTGCGACGCGATCGACTACGGCACGACGAACCCGTACGCCGACCTGCTGATCGGGCTCGGCTCGGACCAACGGCTGTACGTGGTGTCGGAGTACCGGTGGGACTCGCGGGTTGAGCGGCGGAAGATGACCGACACCGAGTACAGCGCGGCCCGGCGCCGCTGGCTGGCGTCGGTAGCGCAGCCGCAGACGAACGTGCTCGGGGTGCAGCCGGAGTGGACGATCGTCGACCCGTCGGCGGCGTCGTACATCGAGCAGCTGCACCGCGACGGCGTGAGTGGTGTGACGGCCGCGGACAACGCGGTCGTCGACGGGATCCGTACAGTCAGCTCGCTCTTCGCGGGCGACCGGCTGCGGATCCATCCCTCGGCCGCCGGGCTGATCGAGGAGATCCCCGGTTACTCCTGGGACGACGACGCCGCTGAGAAGGGCGACGACAAGCCGATCAAGCAGGACGACCACTCCTGTGACGCGCTGCGCTACGGCGTCCGTACGACCGAGGCCCTGTGGCGCCCCTATCTACCGACGCGATTGGAGGTGGCTGCCTGATGCCGCTGCCCACGGGGGACATCGCCTGGCCGCCCCCACACCTCAACCCCGCCCTCGACGCCATGCACACCTGGGACTCCTGGTGGTCCGGCGACCCCGACCGGCTGGAGACCCTCTACGGCGGCAGCACCGGCGGCGGCCCCGACCCGAAACGCATGCAGTACTCGGGCGGCGTCGTCGGCAGGCTCGCCCGCTGGTGGTGGGGCACTCCGACCGGCCCCGGCGAGCGCCGCACCAAGATGCACGTGCCGATCGCAGGCGACCTGTGCGGCGGAAGCGCCGACCTCCTGTTCTCCGAGCCGCCCAAGCTCACCGTTGACGACGACACGACACAGACCCGGCTCGACCTCCTCACCGATGACGGGATGCTCGCCACCCTCCAGACCGCGGCCGAGGTCGGCGCCGCGCTCGGCGGCGTGTACCTGCGGCCCGTCTACGACATCGAGATCGCAGACCGGCCGTGGCTCGTCGCCGAGCACGCCGACAGGGCCGTCCCCGAGTTCACGTGGGGCCGCCTGTCCGCCGTCACCTTCTGGCGCGTCGTGCGCGAGGAAGACGGGCAGGTGTGGCGCCACCTGGAACGGCACGAGCCCGGCGCCATCCTCCACGGCCTGTACCAAGGGACGCGGGAAAAGCTCGGCCGGCCGGTGCCGCTGGAAGACAGCGAAGCCACCGAGGGGTACGCGTCGATCGTCTCCGACGAGGGTGCGATCAAGACCGGGTACCAAGGGCTCGACGTCTCGTACATCCCGAATCAGGTGTCCCGCCGCTGGCGGTGCAAGCCCCGCCTCGCCGACCTCGGCCGCTCCGACCTTGACGGTGTCGAGCCGCTCATGGACGCGCTCGACGAGACGTACTCGTCGTGGATGCGGGACATCCGCCTCGGCAAGGGCCGCATCCTCGTCCCGAACGCCTACCTCCAGTCGAGCGGCCCGGGACGCGGCGCCGCATGGAACCCGGACCGGGAGGCCTACGCGGGCCTGGAGATGCTGGCCCGCGGTGACACCGGCCTTCAGCTCACGGTGGCGCAGTTCCAGATCCGGGTGCAGGAGCACCGGGACACGGCCGAAGATCTCGTGAACCAGATCCTCCGCTCGGCCGGGTACAGCGGGCAGACGTTCGGGCTCGGCGGGGACATCGCCGTCACCGCGACGGAGACCGTGGCCAAGGAACGCCGCAGCATGACGACGCGTGGCCGGAAGATCCTGCGGTGGCGCCCGGCGCTCGCGCACGCTGTCGAGGCGCTCCTCGCGGTCGACGCGTACGTGTTCGGCGGCGGCATCCGACCGCAGCGGCCGACGGTCGAGTTCGAGGATTCCGTCCAGGAGGACCCGCTCAGCCTGGCCAACACGGCGGACGTGCTGCGCCGGGCGCAGGCAGCGTCTACCGACACTCTCGTCCGCATGGGCCACCCCGAGTGGGACGAGGCCATGGTGGCGGCCGAGGTCGCCCGCATCAACGCCGAGTCCGGGCGGACCGTCGAGGATCCGTTCCAGTCCGGAGCCATGCCGTAAGGGGGTACGCACCGTGCCCGTCTCACCGGCCATGGCCGAGGATCTCGCCACCGCCATCGCGGACCTGTACGAAGCCGCGCAGGGCGTCCTCCTGGAGCGAGTCCAGCAGGCGCTCGTCGAAGGCATCGACAGCCCTATCTGGGTCCAGCTGAAGCTCTCGGCGGTCGGCCACCTTCAGACCGCGATCGAGGACGTCATCGCCGCACTCCAGGCCAACTCGGCCGGGGCGATCCAGGGTGCGGTGGCTGAGGCGTACGACCGTGGCGCGCAGGCCGCCGTGGTCGAGCTCGGCGCGCTCGCTCCGACCGTGGCCGCCATCCCCGCGGGGACACAGGCTGTGGACCGGCTCGCGGCCGCGCTGATCGGCGACACGGGGCCAGTGCATCTGCGGATGCTGCGGCAGACGATGGACGTGTACCGCGACGTGGTCGCTCACGCTGCGGCGGCGCCGCTGCTCGGTGCGCAGACCCGGCGGCAGGCCGCGCAGTCCGCGCTCGACCAGTTTGCCACCCGTGGCGTCACCGGATTCGTGGACCGGGCGGGGCGGGCGTGGGATCTGCGGTCGTACGTCGAGATGGCGACCCGCTCGGCGGTGGGCCGGGCCGCGATCGAGGCGCACACGGACCGGCTCGGCGCGGCCGGTGTCGAGTTGGTGATCGTGTCGCAGGCGCCGGAGGAGTGCCCGGTGTGCAGGCCGTGGGAGCGGAAGATCCTCGCCCGCACGGGCGCGCCCGGGGCACGGGATGTGCAGGTTGAGCACGCCACCGATGACGGCGAGATGGTCACCGTGCGCGTGGCCGGGACATTGGAGGAGGCGCGGGGTGCAGGTCTTCTGCACCCCAACTTAGCTGCCGTCACAACGTCTCCGCTTACCTCCCCGGCCTCTCCCGCGTCCCGAAGGAACAGGCGTCACGCGGCACCTACGAGGACACGCAGAAGCAGCGCTATCTCGAGCGTCAGGTCCGCAAGTGGAAGCGACACGCTGCGGTCGCCCTCGACGACGACCAGCGGCGTGCGGCCAACGCGAAGGTTCGCGCCTACCAGGCCCGCATCCGCGAGCTAACCGCAGACACCGGGCTGCCCCGCAAGAGCCGCCGCGAACAGGTTGCAACGGCTCGTTGATCAGGCGTCGGGCTGTTCGGCGTGTTCGCGGTCCCAGGCATCGAGTTGCTGACGGGTGCAGCCGTTCGCGCAGTACGGCGCCGACGGCTTCCGAATGTCGGGGCCGCCCCAAGAGCCCCGAACGATCACTTTGCGACTCATGGGCCCATTGCAGCGGCGGCAGCTACCGGGGACTCGCTCTATCTCAACTGGCATTCCCGCACCGTACTGCCACGCACTGACAAAGGACTTCCGCCCGCCAGGCGCGGGCCGGATTGCACAACCCCCGCCAGGCGCGGGGCCTTTCCCTACGCGCACCAGGAGTGCACGCATGAACAAGCGAACCCTCGCCCGCCAGCGCCTCAGCACCGGATGGGCTCACCCCTACGCCACGGGCCCTTTCGACCCGTACCTGTACGCCGACGGCGGGGACGGAGACGACTCCGGATCCGACAGCGGCGACACAGGTGACGACGGGGCGGACGACGCGGGAGACGCCGACGCCGGCGGGACCGGCGATGACGACTCGGACGACGGGGCGGGCAAGGACGACAAGCCCAAGCCCAAGGCCCCGGCGCGGAAGCCCGCGGACGAGGACCCGGCCGCGACGATCGCCCGGCTCCAGAAGGACTTGAAGACGGCGAACGGAGAGGCCGCGAAGGCGCGTACGTCCGCGAAGAAGGCCGCGGCTGACGAGGCCCGCACGGAGATCGTGCAGGAACTCGGCAAGGCACTCGGCCTGATCAAGGACGACAAGGACGCGCCGCCGGACCCTGCCGCGCTTACCGCGCAGATCGAGAAGGCGACGGCCGCGCATCGGTCGACTGCTCTCGAACTCGCGGTGTACCGGGGTGCGGCCAAGGCGGGCGTCGACCCGGACGCGATCACCGACAGCCGGGCGTTCATGGCGTCGATCACGGATCTCGATCCGGCCGACGACGGGTTCGCGAAGGCAGTGACGGCCGCCATGAAGAAGGCGGCCGAGGACAACCCCAAGCTCAAGGCCGCGAGCCAGGCGCCCGCGCGCAGCAGCAGCGACTTCTCCGGCGGCACCGGGGGTCGCGGCCGCAACGACGACTCCATCGAAGCCCACCGCGAGAAACGACGGAAGAACCGCGGCGGCTGACCCCGTAGAGAGAGGGCCCCATGGCCAACACGTTCCTTTCCCCTGACACCATTGCCCGCCGTGCGCTGGCCACCCTGTACGAGTCCACGCACATGGCGCAGCTCGTCCACCGCGACTACGAGGCGGATTTCGCGGGCCGTGTCGGTGACACGATCACCGTCCGCAAGCCCGCCGTCTTCACGGCCAACGAGTTCAACCGGACGACCGGCATCGTCCCCCAGAACGCGACCGAGTCCGGTATCGCGGTGGTCCTGAACCACCTGCCCGACGTGTCGTTCACCGTCACGACCGAGCAGCTCAACCTGGAGATCGACGACTTCGGCGAGCAGCTCCTCGACCCGGCCATGGAGGCGGTCGCGCAGAAGATCGACCGCGACCTCCTCGCGCTGCGCAACGACGTCTCCCAGGTCGTCGGTGAGGTCTCGGAGAACACAGCCGGCGAGGACTACAACTACCCCGACGGCGAGTACCCGTGGTCTGACTCGCGTGTCCTCATCGAGGCTGGTGCGCTCCTGGACACGAAGAACGTGCCGCAGGCGGACCGCAACGTCGTGGTCGGCCCGCGCACCAAGGCGCGGTGGATGGCGGAGAAGATCTGGCGCGCCTCGAACGAGCGCGGCAGCACCGTCGGTCTGACGGAGGCGCAGTTCGGCGCGAACGCGTCCGGCTTCACGCCGTACATGTCGCAGAACATCGCGGGCCCGGCCGCGACCCCGGCGGCCGGTCAGCCGACCACCGAGGAGAGCGTGGCGTTCCACCGGACCGCGTTCGCGCTGGTCACCCGCACGCTGGAGGTTCCTCCGGGCGCGCAGGACGCCACGATCATGAACTACAAGGGGTTCGCCCTGCGCGTCGTCTACGACTACGACATCAAGTACAAGCAGACCGTGGTCAGCGTCGACTGCCTCTACGGCACGAAGACCCTCGACGCCAACCGTGCCGTCATCATCAAGGGAGCTGACGCCGCATGATCCGTTACCGCAACCACAACACCGGCGACGTCGTCGAGCGCAGCCAGAAGGACGCTCGCCTGGAGATGCTGCCGAACTGGGAGCGCCTCGGCAAGGACGAGAAGGCCGACGCGCCCGTCGAGCGGGACGGCGTCCTCACCCGCCCGCAGGCATCCCCTGGTACGGCGCCGACCGACCCGGACAGCCCGCAGGCCGAGACGGAGGCCGAGTTCAAGGCGCAGCAGGAGGAGGCCGGGGACCCGCCCGCCAAGTCCGCGTCCAAGGACGAGTGGGTCTCCTACGCCGAGAAGCGTGCCGTGTCCGATCAGGAGCGGGAGGAGATCCCGGGGCTGACCAAGGACATGCTGATCGCCAAGTACGGCGAATCGTCCGCCTGACCAGCCCGCCGCGTACGAGGGAGGCCCACCGTGGCCTCCCTCACGCATGTCAGCAGGGGAGGTGCGAGGGATGCCCGCACCCGTGTACGCGACCGTCACGGACCTGGCCGACTATCTCGGCACGGCCGCGCCCGACGACGCGGAGCGGCTCCTGGCGTCCGCGTCCCGGATGCTCGACGCCAGGGTCCTGGCCTACTGCCGATACGACGTCGACACGGCGGGCCTGCCCACTGATCCGGACGTCGCGGCAGCAATCAGCCGGGCTGTGTGCGCGCAGGTCGCCTGGTGGGGCGAGATCGGCGACAGTACGGGCGCGGCCGGCGTCGGCTATGGGTCGGTGTCGATCGGCTCGGTCAGTCTCGGCCGGTCGGTGACGTCGGTGTCCGGCGAGGACTCGGCGGCCCGGCAGATCGCCCCGCAGGTGTGGGACGAACTCCAGGCCCCGCACCTGCACGACAAGATCGTCATCGGCGCTGTAGCGGTGACGTGGTGAGCGCGGTGCCCGGCTGGCTGCTCCGGCACCGCATCACCGTCGAGCCGTACCTCGGCGACTCCAGCACCGGCCCCCTGTACGGGCCGCCGGTCTCGGTGCGCTGCTTTGTCGACGAGCAGACCCGCGCGGTCCGTACGCCCGGCGGCGAGGAGGTCACCTCCTCGTCCACGGCGTACGCCAAGCCCGGCACCGACGTGCCGCCACTGTCCCGCGTGACGCTGCCCTCCGGCCGCACCACCACCGTCATCGCCGCACTGCCCCGCGACGGCGGCGGACTCCCCACGCCCGACCACGTCGAGATTCAACTCCAGTAGAAGGGGGACGCCGTGGCGCTCACCTTCCGCCTCCACTTCAACGGAGCTCCCGCCGAACGGGCCATCCGCCAAGCGGCAGCACACGGCCTGCAACTCGCCGCCGAACACGTCCTCACCGAATCACAGGACGTCGTCCCCCTCGACGAGGGCGAACTCCAGCGTTCCGGGACCGCGACAGTCGACGAGGGCGACCTCACTGCCGCTGTCTCCTACGACACCCGGTACGCCGTCCGGCAGCATGAGGAACTCGACTTCCAGCACGCGCCCGGGCGCCAGGCCAAGTACCTGGAGCAGCCGCTCAACGCGAACCGCGGCCCGGTGCAGCGGATCATCGCCGCCGAGATCAGGCGGGCGCTGCGGTGAGCTACACGAGCAACCTCCTTGACGGCGTCACCGGTCTCCTCGCTGGAGCCGGCGTCGGTGTCTTCCGGCCCGATGCGGTGATCAGCGATCCGGAGACGGGGATCTTCCTCGGTGTCCTGCCGACGGCGCCGGACCGGGCGATCGGCCTGACCGCCTATCCGGTCGAGGACACCGGCCTGACCGACACCACGACCGGAGTGCAGTTCCGCATGCGGGCGGGCCGCGACACGACAGCGGTGGACGATCTCGCCGATCTGGTGCGGGACGTCCTGCACATGCGCGAGCACTACACCGCGGGCGGCGTGCACGTGGCGCTGTCGTGGCGGCAGTCGCAGGCGTGGATCGGGCAGGACGCGCACGGCCGCATGGAGCTGACCAGCAACTTCTACTTCCGGACCGTACGGCCGGGCCCCTTCCAGCACGAATAGGAGCACTCATGTCCACACCTGTGGAGACAAACGTCACCGCTCTGGCCCGCCGGTGGCGGCTGGAGGTCAACGTCGGCACGACCGCGACACCGGACTGGAAACTCTGCCCGGGAATCACGGAGTTCCAGCCCGCGTCGGAGCCGAACATCGAGGACAGTTCGGACTACGACTCCGACGGCTGGGCGGGGAACACGAAGACCGGCCAGAGCTGGGAACTCGGCGTCACGATCAACCGGAAGACCAACGACCAGGTGAAGGTCTTCAACCCCGTTCACGAGGCGATCAGGCTCGCCCACTTCGCCTACGGCTCCGCCAACCTGGTCCACCTGCGCTACATGGACCGCAACGGCCTCCCCGAGGCCTACGAGGGCCACGCCATCCCCACGTGGGAGGAGTCTGGCGGCGAGACCACCGACCTCGGTCAGGTCGAGATCACGTTCACCGGGGACGGTCCGCTCACCCCGATCGACAACCCGCTCGCGGAGGAAACTCCCTGATGGCCGAGGAGTTCAAGCCGCTCAGCCGGTTCCTCGACGACGCGCTCATCCTGCCCGTGCCCTGCCGCGACGGCGAGGAGCGCCGCTTCCGCATCCCCTCGCCCCCGGCCGAGGACGGGCTCCGCGTTGAGATGCTCACCATGGCCGCCGCCCGCCTCGCCCTCGGCGGCTCACCCGGTGACGAGGAAGTCCTGAACGACGAGGACGAGCGGCACATCTACCGACTGTCGCTCGGCGAGATGCACGACGAGATTCTCAAACACGTCGAGTGGACGCTGTTCAAGCACGTCGCGTTGACGGCGATGGTGTGGATCACCCAGGACCGTGACCGGGCCGAGCAGTACTGGAACTCGGCCGGCGACCCTTCTCTCCTAGCCCCGAATCGGGCGGATCGACGGTCGCAGCAACGCGCCTCCTCGGCGTCGGCTGCGGCGAACTCGACCCCGAAACGGGGCTCTACGAATGGTACGAAGGCGGCCTCACGCCGCGGCGGACGCGGCAGGCAGGGACGCAGGTAACCCGCGTCGCCCTGCTCGAACAGTGGCCGCTCGTCGAGGCCGACATGCACGAGGTGTACGGCCTCGACCTGTCCTCTGGCGTCATGCGCGAGCGCACGTGGCGCTGGTTCCTCATCCGCCTGTACGGGCTCCTCTCCGCCGACTCCCGGGTCTCGCGGCACTTCGCGCCTCCTGAACCGTCCCCCAGCACCCCCAGGAGGTAGCCGTGGCGCTCACCGTCGGCGAACTGACCGGGCTCATCACCCTCGACGCGTCCGGCGTCGGTGACGGGCTCCGCGACGCTGAGCGGCTCATGCAGCGCGGCGGACAGCAGATGGGCGACGACGCGGGCCGGGCCGGGCAGCAGGCCGGGCAGCAGCTCGGCGACGGCATCACGCAGGGCGCCACGCAGGGGCTGCGGGATCTGCGCCGCGACATGCAAACCGCAGGACAGCAGGCGGGACAGCAGCTCGGTGACGGCGCCACCCAGGGAGCAACCCAGGGCACGCGGGACCTGCGCCGCCACATGATGACTGCCGGACAGCAGGCCGGGGAGGGCCTCGGCGACGGTGTCCGCCGCGCCGCCCCGGACGTCGGCGACGCTGCGGGCGACGCGGGCGACACCGGCGGCGAGTCGTTCATGCAGCGCATGCGCGGCCGCGCCTCGTCCGGCATCGGGGAACTCGCGGGCAACATCCGCGAAGGCCTCGCCGGGAAGCTGGCACTCGCCTCGGTGGGGGCGGCGGCCGGCGCGATGCTGATGCAGGGCATGGCCGAGGCGATGGACCAGTCCCGCATCGTCGGACGGCTCGGGGCGCAGCTCGGCACCACCGGTCCAGAGATGCAGCGGTACGGGCACATCGCGGGCCGCCTGTTCGCTGATGCCGTCACCGAGGACTTCCAGGGCGCCGCGGACGCGATCAAGGCCGTGGCGTCGTCAGGCCTGATCCCGCCGAAGGCGACGAACCAGCAGATCGAATCGATTGCGACGAACGCGGCGGACCTCGCCAACATCATGGAGGTCGATGTCGGGCAGGCCGCGCAGGCGGCCGGGTCGATGGTGCGCAACGGCCTGGCCCGGAACGGCAAGGAAGCGTTTGACATCCTCACCAAGGGCTCGCGTGGCCTTGGTATCGCGGCCGAGGACGTGATGGAGACGTTCGTCGAGTACGGGCCGATCTTCAAGAGCGCGGGTATCTCCGGGCAGACCGCAATGGGCCTGATCCGGCAGGCGATCAAGGGTGGCTGGTCGAAGGACACCGACAAGATCGCGGACGCCTTCAAAGAGCTGGGAATCCGCGCGACGGACATGTCCACGGGCAGCGTCACCGCGCTGGAGCAGCTTGGTCTCAGCGCGCAGCAGACGGCGGACGACGTCGCGGCGGGCGGAGCGCGCGGCGAGAAGGCGATGGGCCTGATCCTGGAGAAGATCCAGAAGCTGGGACCGGACTCGGCGGAGGCCAAGCAGATCATCTCGGCGCTGTTCGGTGGCCCGGGTGAGGACTTGGGCGCCGCCCTCTTCTCCCTGAACTTGGGCAAGGCGTCCAAGAGCATGGGCGACACCGCGGGCGCCGCAGACGGGCTCGGCGACGCGCTCCGGGACAATGCGGGCACGAAGGTCGAGCAGTTCCGCCGCGGTATTCAGCAGGGGGTCGTGGACTTCCTCGGCACCTACGTGATCCCGTCGATCACGAACTTCAAGTCGGTCATCAGCGGCGCGTTCGGCACCATGTGGGCCGACGCGGGCAAGGGTGGGCAGCAGGGAGTCGACCGGATCATCGCGTTCTTTGGGCTCCTCGGCCCGAAGATCGTGGAGAAGATCAAGGCTCTCGCGCCTCGGGCGGTCGAGGGCCTCATGAGCCTCGGCCAGTCCATGGGTGCATGGATGGCCGCAAACCCCGACAAAATGTTCAAGATCAGCCTGATTGCCGGGGCCATCATCATCGGCCTGGCGGCGCTCCCGCTCCTCATCGCAGGCGCCCTGATCGCCGCCGTCGGCATGATCCTCGTAAACCTCGGGCGGGGCCTCGTCGAGGGCATCCCCGGCCAGCTCAGCAAGCTCGGCGGGGCCATCAGCCGATGGTTCGGCGGACTCTGGTCCCGATACATCTCCGGGCCGCTCGGCCGCCAGTTCGCGTCCCTCGTGCAGTACGTGAGCGGCCTGCCCGGGCGCACGACGAGGGCCCTCTCCTCGCTCGGGTCGACTCTCTCCACCATCGCGTCCACCAGCTGGCAGCGGTTCAAGGACGGCGCCCGCCGCAAGGGCGACGAGTTCGTCTCGTGGGTCCGCGGCCTCCCAGGCCGGGCGGCTCGCGGCATGGGGTCGCTCGGCTCGCTGCTGTACGGGAAGGGCCAGGACATCGTCCGCGGCCTGTACAACGGCGTCCGCTCGATGGGCGGATGGCTCCGCGACAGCCTGATGGGCTTCGCGAGGTCCATGGTTCCTGGCCCGATCGCGCGAGCGCTGGGCATCGCGTCACCGTCCCGGGTGATGGCCGACCAGATCGGCCGGTGGATCCCGGCCGGTATCGCGCAGGGCGTCGAGCAGCATTCCGGCGTCCTCGACAAGACCATGGCGAACTTGGTCGACACTCCGTCGCCGTCCGCGTCGATGGCGTCGACCGTCGGTGCCGCGGTGGCCGGCGGCACGGTGAGCGGCGGGGGCGGCAGTTCTGTGGTGACGCTCCGGTCGGACGGGTCGGCGTACTCCGAGTTCCTCATCGGCGAGCTCCGCAAGGCGATCGCCAGCAAGGGCGGCAACGTCCAGTTCGTACTCGGGAGGGGGTAGACGTGGCGTTCCCGGAAGATGCGCTGCCGCTACGGGTGGAGATCAAGACCGGCTCGGTGTGGGTCGACATCACCAAGGACGTGAAGACCTCGGATCCGATCGTCCACTCGCGCGGCATCCGCAATCGGGGCGTTGTCGCCGAGCCCGCCACCATGCCCATGCGGATCAACAACGCGGGCGGCAAGTACTCGCCCCGCAACCCGATGGGCCCCTACTACGGCTTCATCGGCCGCAACACGCCCGTCCGCATGTCCCTGCACCACGGTCCGACCTACCTGGCCGTGAACGGCACCGGCTTCGGTAACACCGGGGCTTCCACCCCGGACACGGCGGCCCTCGACATCGTCGGGGACATCGACATCCGCTTCGAGGCAACCCTCGACAACTGGCTCGCCGCCGGAACCGTCGAACTGTGCGGCAAGGGCCTTGGCTCCGGGAACCAGCGCTCATGGATGCTGATGATGACCGATCAGCGGCTGCGGCTGCGCTGGTCCACCGACGGCACCGCGTTCACCTTCCGGGACTCCACCGAGCTGCTGACCATGCCGTCACCGACGCTTGCCGTGCGGGCCACCCTGGACGTCAACAACGGCGCCAGCGGGCACACCGTCGTCTTCTACACCGCCCCCTCCATGGCAGGGCCCTGGACGCAGCTCGGCGCCCCCGTCGTCACCTCCGGCACGACCAGCATCTTCAACAGCTCGGCCCCGGTCCGCGCCGGAGACGGCTGGGGCGACGTGGGGTTTCCCAGCGCCAGCGGCCGGGTGACCCGCTTCGAACTGCGTAACGGCATCGGCGGCACCGTCGTGGCCAACCCCAATTTCACTATCCTCACGCCGGGGACGACGACGTTCACAGACCCTGCCGGCCGTACCTGGACGGTCGGTTTCGACACCGAGATCACCAACCGGCGCCCAAGGTTCGTGGGCGAGATCTCCTCGTGGCCCCGCCAGTGGACGCCGTCCGCCGCGATGGCGTGGGTGCAGGTCGAGGCCGCCGGAGTCCTGCGCCGCTACAGCCAAGGGCAGAAGCCCTTGGAGTCGACGCTGCGGCGCCGCCTGCCCTCGCAGGGCCCGATCGCGTACTGGCCGATGGAGGAGGGCGAGAACGCAACGCAGGCCGCGAGTCCGATCGCGGGCGTGCGGCCGCTGAATGTGAGCGGGTTCCGTATGGCCGCCACCGACACCCTGCCCGGCTCGAAGGCCCTGCCGCAGGTGCAGGGCGGCGCGACTCTGTCCGGGCTCGTACCGACCCCTCCGGCGGGCGCCGCCGCAGAGTGGCACACCGAGTTCGTGTGCTTCATCGACAGTCCACCGCCAGCGCCACGGACCATCCTGCAATGGCTGTCCACGGGCACGGTCAAACGCTGGCGGCTCATGATCACTGCGGGCGGCGTCGACCTGCATGGCTACGGCGACAACGACGTGGAGGTGACCTACATCCTGTCCGTACTGCCGCAGATCTTCGGCAGATGGACCCGATGGAAACTGTTCGCCACACAGAGCGGCAACACGGTCACCTACACCATCGCCTGGGTTTTCGTCGGGGCCGGCAGTCTGGCCAGTTCCAACTCGTACACCGGCAGCGTCGGCCGTATCTCCGGCGTCATCGATCCCGGCCCCTACTCGGGGGATCTGTCGAGCGCCACGATCGGGCACCTCGCCGTCTTCCCGACCGCGGACACCTATGCCTTCAACGATGGCGACCACGGATTCAACGGGGAGTCGGCGGCGGCCCGCATGATCCGGCTGTGCCAGGAAGAATCCGCACCCCTGCAAATCACGGGTGCGGCGGCTGACACCCTGCGCGTGGGACCGCAGCGGCCATCGGATCTGCTGACGCTG
Organism: Streptomyces sp. SGAir0957; assembly: GCF_043523415.1. Taxonomy (NCBI): domain Bacteria; kingdom Bacillati; phylum Actinomycetota; class Actinomycetes; order Kitasatosporales; family Streptomycetaceae; genus Streptomyces; species Streptomyces sp. SGAir0957. Next base: position 5,751,219 of record NZ_CP027293.1, on the reverse strand, counting down.
CTGGCCGACGCGGCAGCTGCCGACGGCGGCGTGTTCGGCGAGGACCAGGGCAGCGCCTCGCTGTGGTACCGGACCCGGGCCAGCCTCTACAGCCAGACTCCGGCCCTGACGCTGCCGTTCGGGTCGCTGAGCCCGCCGTTCGAGCCCGTCGAGGACGACGAGGTCCGCAACGACCGCACGGTGGTCCGCGAGGGCGGCTCATCAGCCCGCGCCGCCCTCACCTCGGGCCGCCTGTCCGTGCAGCCACCCCCGGCCGGGATCGGCATGTACGACGACTCCACCACCCTCAACCTGTACACGGACGGGCAAACCGAGCTGGTCGCCGGGTGGATGCTCCACCTCGGCACGTGGGACGAGGACCGCTACCCGGAGATCACCCTCCTACTGCACCGGCACCCCGAGCTGATCGACGCCGTCCTCGCGCTCCGGGTCGGCGACGTCATCCGCATCACCGACGTCCCCACCTGGGTGGCGACGGGCGACATCCTGCTGCGGGTGGACGGCTGGTCGGAGACGCTGCTGCCCCGCACGTGGGCCATTCGGTTCGCCTGCTCACCGGCCGGGCCGTGGACGGTCGGCGTATACGGGAGCGCGCGCAGGGACAGCGGGGGCAGCGCGCTCGCGGCCGGCGTATCGGCGACGGCCACGTCCCTGTCCGTGGCGACGACGTCCGGCCCGCTGTGGACCACGACCGCCTCCGACTTCCCCTTCGACATCCTCGTCGGTGGGGAGCGGATGCGCGTCACCGGTGTCACCGGGGCCAGCTCGCCGCAGACCATGACTGTGGTCCGCTCCGTCAACGGCATCGCGAAGGCGCAGAGTTCGGGAGCCGCTGTCGGCCTGTTCCAGCCCGCGGTGCGGGCCCTGTAAACGAAGGAGGGCCGTGTGCCTGATCTGACCGCGGGCAGCCGCGTGAACGCGCTGGATGCCCCGCCGACGGTGTACGTGCAGGACACCACGGCGCAGACGAACATCGCTTCCACGAGCTACTCCGTCGGTTCGCCCGAGGTGGGCGTGACGTTCACGGCGCCGACGACGGGCCGCGTGTGTATCAAGGTGGGCGCGAGCATGAGGAACGACGCTGCGAACTCTGACCGCGTCGCGGTGACGGTCGAGGTGTTCCTGGGTACCAGCGGCTCCGGAACCCAGGTAGTGGCGCCGACGGTGTTCCGGGGCGTGGCCTCGCCGGGCACCGCGTCGCCCGGCGACTACGCCACCTACGGCAACGAAACGATGGTGACCGGTCTGACGCCAGGGGCGACGTACTACGCGAGGTGCATGCACATCAAGTACGGGTCCGGCGGCACCACGGTGGACCTCGCGATGCGGGATCTCCTGATCAAGCCCGCCACCTGAGCCCGTTCCGCCCCTGCCCCGAGCCGTCCGGCCGGGGCCTTTCTCATGTCTGGAGACCCATGCAACCCGCTGACATCGAGCACCGGTTCGCCTTCCACGCTGCGACGACGCAGGAGAAGCGCGACGAGCACACGAGCGTCCGGCAGGCGTGCCGACGGCTCGCCGACGAGATGAACGAGCGGCTCCCGGAGGGCCGTGAGAAGGCGCTCGTCGTGACCAAGCTGGAAGAGGTCATGTTCTGGGCGAACGCGGCGATCGCGCGCGCCGGTGCGGACGACCGCTGATGGCCACCTGCCGCGGCATCGACGTGTCCTCCTACCAGGGCGCTCAGGACTGGGCTGCTCATGCGAGGGAGGGCATCGTCTTCGCCTTCGCCAAGGCGTCCGAGGGGCAGCAGACGCACGATGCCCGGTTCGCCACCCACATCAAGGGCATCAAGGCCGCGGGCCTAGTGCCGGGCGCCTACCACTTCGCGTGGCCGAACCAGGACGCCGCGCGGGAGGCGTCGAACTACATCAGCGCCGTCCGGCCGTACGCCGGGAAGGGCTTCACGCACTGGCTCGACTTGGAGCGCTACAGCGACGGCCGGAACTACGCCGGGCGTACGGCCGCGCAGATCAAGGCGTGGGTGGCCCGCTGGGTCGCCCTCGTGCAGGAGGCATTCCCGGGGCAGCGCGTCGGGATCTACACGAGCGGCGATGACATCGCGGCCGGACGCGTGCCCGCGGGGCTGCCGCTCTGGTACCCGGCGTACCCGTGGGGCGCTGCCGCGTACAGCAGGGCCGAGGCTGCCGCGCAGCCGAAAGCTTCCGGGCGGACGCCGCTCATCTGGCAGTTCACCAGCCAGCCCATCGATCGATCCATCGCCTACCTGTCCGCGAGCGAATTCCGCGCGTGGGCGGCTGGTACTGACGTGGAGGAGGACCCCTTGGCGGGACTGAGCAAGCAGGACATCTACGACGCGGTGTGGAAGACGGATGCCGTCCCCGCGCCCAAGACGTCGACCACCATCAAGACGAACCCGACGTGGGCTGCCGTGTCGGTGCTCTCCGACATCGCAAACCGCGTCCGGTCGACCGAGACCACCGTCACCGCGCAGGCCGCCACGATCAAAACGCTCGTCCAGGCCCTCGCCGACCGGGACGACGCGGTCGACGTGGACGCGCTGGTGCAGCGCATCACCGACGCCATCGAATCCGTGACCGTCCGCCTGGACGTCGACCCGAAGAACTGAGGTACCGAGCATGATGACTGCTGCCTTCTGGAAGGCCACCGCCGAGCGGATGATCCGCACCTTCGCGCAGGCGGAATTGGCGCTCGTCAGCGGGGACGGCCTCGGCCTCCTCGATGTCGACTGGGGGTCCGCGCTGTCCGTGGGCGGACTCGCCGCGGTGGCCGCGCTGCTGACCGCGATCGGGACGAGCGGCGGCACCACCGGCCCCGGCATCACCGAGACCGTGGCGACGCCGGACACCCCGCGCGGCCCGACCAGCCTGTAACCCGCACGACCGTGATGGAGGCAGTACGTGGACGCTGCGACGCTCGGCGCCGTCGGAACCATCGTCGTCGGGCTCGCGGTGGCCACGGCCTCCCTGATCGGCCAGCGAGGCGCCAACAGGGCGAACCAGTCCGGGGCCGTGCTCGGCGGCTACAGCTCGCTGGTGGACAACCTCCAGGAAGAGCGCGACAAGCTCCGCTCGCAGCTCGCCGAGAACGAGGTCAAACTCGCGGCGGCCTACGCCGAACTGGCCAGTGAGCGCGCTGAGAAGGCGCGGCTCCTCACAGAAATCTCGGCCCTCTCCGACGAGAACAGCCGACTACGCCGCGAACTCGCTGACCTGGGAGGCCAACCGACGTGAGTGGACGCCACACAGAGCCGCTGCTCGCCCGCCGCTGGCGCTCCCTCATGCTGACCGCGGTCCTTCTCGTCCTGTCCGGGGCGGTGGTTCTGGTCTGGCTGCGGATCGATGCGGAGGCCCGCCGCGCGGATGCGTACGGGGCGGAGGCCGTACGGCGCGGGAATGCGGTCACGACGCTGGCCGAGGATGTACGGATCCTGCGGACGCAGATCAAGGCGAAGGGCGGGACGCCGGCGGCTCCGGATCCGTCCTCGGCCGTCGAGGATCTGCCGGATCGGGTGCGGGTGCCGGTGGTGGTGTCGGGCCCGCGCGGGGAGCGCGGTCCGTCCGGTAAGCCTGCGCCGACGCTCACGCCGTCTCCTGGGGCGAAGGGTGAGCAGGGTGCGCGTGGGGAGCAGGGCGTACCGGGCGCGGATTCGACTGTGTCGGGTCCGGCGGGTGCGGACTCTACGGTGCCTGGCCCGTCCGGGCCGCCTGGTCCTGCCGGGCGGGACGGGACGAACGGGACTGATGGGAAGGACGGTCGAGACGGGACGACCGAGTGCCCTGACGGCTACAGCTGGCAGGTACCGCCCGACGATCCTGACGCTCTGGTGTGCCGCAAGACCGGGGTATCTCCCCCGGAGCAGCCGGGTCCTGGGGAGAGCGTTCCTCCGCTGGCGGCGGCGCTTGATCCTCAGCGTCGGCAGTATGCGCTTCGGCGCGGACGGCGTGCGCCCACGCGGTGACGAGCTGCTCGTACTCGGTGCGCTGCTCTGTGGACAGGAAACCGCCCGAGCGCAGCATGAGTTGCCGGATCTGCTCGTTCAGCTCGTCGGCGGTGGCGGACACGGGCAGGACCGTAGCCTCCTTCGCTGGATCTCGACCAGAGGATAACTGGACAAGCGCGCTCCGCTACGCCCCTGCCGCCCCTTGCCGGGGCGGTGGGGGCCGTTTCGTCATGCCTGGACGCCGCCGAGCCGCTGCGCGTGCAGCATGAGCAGCGCAGCGACTGCGTTCGCCGACCGGATCTCACCGCTCGCAATCAGCGCTGGGACCTTGGCCAGCGGCACCCACTCGCGGCGCGACGACTCGAAGTCATCCTCCGGGACTTCGCGGACCTGGACGGCCGAGTCGGACACGTACACACGATGGTGGGATGTCGAGATACCCGGCATCGGGTCGACGGCGAGGAGCAGCCGCATCGGGCCCGGCCGCCACCCGGTCTCTTCCTCGAACTCCCGGGCCGCTGCCGCCGCTACGTCCTCACCCTCGCCGGTCCCGCCGGACGGCAGCTCGTAGCCCCACGCGTCGGTGATGAACCGGTGCCGCCACAGGAGCAGCACCTCGTTGGCGTCGTTGACAACGGTGGCCACGGCGACCGGACGGAGCCGGATGACGGTGTGATCGAGGTGCCGGCCGTCGGGTAGCTCGACGTCCGCCATGTTCACGGTGCACCACCGGTTCTCGTACACGGTGCGCTCGGACAGGGTGCGCCACACGGACACGGGATTCCTCTCGTCGGGGACAGCATCCATCCGACCACACCGGCTACAGCGGGATGCGGAGGGTGTCGTCGATGCGGGCGACGACGTCCCGAACGCTGGTGCTGCGGGTGGCTGCGAGGCTGCGGCGAACCCCGGCAAGACGGTCATACAACCGGTGGGACTCCATGCCCTGCACGGTGTCGAGCATCCGCTCGGCGGTCCCGCCCGCCAGGTCAACGGCGCCGGCGCGGAGTTCGCAGTCGGCGAGGGTGGCGAGGCGGTGGACGCGGCCGCGGGCATGGGCCTGGATCTCGACGGCCTCGGCCGCGTACCGCTGGGCGGGCCCGGTGTCACCGAGCCGCATGAGGGTGTCGGCGAGCGCGTTCTCCAGGAGGCCGGGCTGCACATAGCCCGTCTCGGCGGGCTCCTCGTCGGGCCGGATCAGCCCGGCGGCAAGTTCGGCCTGCCGCATGGCCTGACGCGCCCCGGCATGATCGCCCATCCTTGAGAACGCCTTCGCCTGCATCGCGTTCAGGTCACAGGCGAGGGCCGGTGAGATGGCGTGCCCTGCGGCCCGTAGTCCGGCCTCGGCGAACGCGACGGCTTGACGGTGCTCGCCAAGGAAGAGGCTGTGATTCACGAGCAGCGCGATCACGTACCCGCCGAACGCCCGGTCCCCGGACGCCTTCGCGAGGCGGAGCGCCTGGTGGTAGTAGCGCTGCGCGAGGCCTTGCGCGTTCGAGTCGTACGCACAGATCCCGGCGACGGCGACGAGCCCGCCGACAGCGCGGTGCAGCTCGCGGCCGGTGCGGTCGGTGTAGGTGCCGCGCATGAGCGGCGCCGTGTCCTGCACAAGGAACCGGAGCACGCGGCCGCGCGTGGCGACACCGCCGGCCTTGCGGTACATCTGCTCGTAGTGGGAGCGGGCCGTGCGCAGCTGCTCAACATCGGGGAGACCCACCTGGATCGCGCCCCTGCTGCTCACGTCTCGGTCTTCTGGCGGGTTCTCCCACTCCCACACGGGCCCGACCGCAGGCAGTCCGGTGATGACCGGCGCCGTTTGCAGATCCTCGCGGTGCTGATGGTCGCCGCGCCACAGTGCGGTCGCCTTGCCGAGGAAGCCGTCCAGCGGTGCGCTGACCGGCTGCGCGTTCTGTGCGCCCATGCCGAGGTCGTCGAGGGTGACTGTGCGGCCGAGACGGCGTCCGAGGATCTCGGCAATGAGGTCCGGCACGACGCCGCGCGGGCGCTCGCCCTTGAGCCAGCGAATCACTGAGCTGTGGTCGTACTTCATCGTCCGTCCTCGCGCGGCCGCGGCCGCGTTGATGTAGGCGGCCAGCCCTTTGCGGGACATCCCCGCCTCGGCGAGCAGCGCGTCGAGCAGCGTGTTGGGTTCCATGTCGTGCCCCCGGGGGTTTCGCTGCTGTAAGCGTAGAGAGATCCGCTTCACACAGTGTGTGAACAGCCCAACGCGGGCAGCCCCTTGCACACACTCCCGCACCCGACTGCGGGGAGCGAAGGATGGTCGTAGATCAAAGCCAACCCGTCCACGCCGGAGGCCCGCATGCCCACCACCACCCCGCCCACCGGCACACCGGAACGCACGATCCCCGAACTGTTAGAGGCCGCGTTCTCGGCAGCCCGCGAACACCCGGACAAGGCGGAGCGTGAAGCGTGCTGCTACGGGCTCAGCGCGGAGATCCACCGGTTGCTGCCGATCGTGCAGGCGCAGATGGATGCGCTGCCGCCTCGGACACGCGACTGGTACGCCCGTGACACGGCGATCCACGACGCGAAGGAAGAGCTGAGGAAAGGCCTCAGCCCGAGCCCGATGGGCGCGTACCTGACGCTCGCCGAACTCGCCCGGCGCCTGACCGCTCTCACCGAACTCGCGGATGAGTCATGAGTTTCGAGGGCGCACGCTTCTGCGCACACTGCGATCAACCACTCCGGTCCGGCGAGCCGGTCGACAGAATGACCGTCTTCAGCGCATCCGGCCCGGGCACGCTGGTCGAACTACACAAGGTGTGCCTGGTCGCTCCACTGCTGACCGCGCGCGGGGTACAAGGCGGACCCACCGCGCTGTGGTTTCGGTAGCTGCCAGAGACTCCCGCGGCCGCGGGCAACGGCGGCGGGTAGCGCGGTCGCTCGGAACCTGCATTCCGGGCGGCCGCTGTAGTTCCCCGCCGCCGTGAGTCCCGTCCCGGCGGCGGGCCACACCCGGCTCGTACCTCGGCAAGGACCCGAGCCGGAGGGGGCGGCCTCGTCCAGTCGACTCGACGGGCCGCCCCTGCGAACGGCCCGCAGACTCGCGACTGCGGGCGGAGGAGGGCGGCGGCGCGACGCGCGAAGGGGCGCCGCCGCCCGACTCAAACCAGGTCTCGGAGCGGAACCTTCAGCGCGTCGGCGATGCGAATCAGGTTGTCGACGACCGCCGCTTGGTGACCTTGCTCGATTCTGTTGATCGCCTGCCGGTCGAGGCCGGCCAGTTCAGCGAGCTTCTCCTGGGTGAGGTTCTGGTGCAGGCGCTCGGCCCTGATGTGGTCTCCGATGGCTCGCCGGGCGGCGAGGATTCGGGGCGTCGGCGGGGCGGGCGGCACCCGCTCAACGCTGGTCGGGTCATGATCGACTGTCTGTATCGTCGACCGTACATTTTCTGATCACTATCCGGCCACGGGCGCAAGCCGTCGTGCGATTACGACGCACGTTCGAGTGAATGCCCGCCCTTGAACGGGCGCCCGAGGCAACGATCCGACACGGTGCATATGACAAGCACCTGCACCCTGGACGGCCCTCATCGCGAGGTGGGGGCCCGCGTCCCCTGCCGATGTACGCGCATCCGTCGAAGGGGACGCAGTAGCTCTGATTCGGTCAGAGCTGGCGCCCTGCCCCATGACCCCGGGTAGGGCGTCTACGTTTTTCGCGTGGCCCCCGTCGATCTGTACGACGGGGGCCACGGCCTGGGGGTGAAGCCTCCCCGCCTCGACACCCCAGGAAAGAACGAGCGCGCATCTGGCGCGCGTGGGGAGACGCACCAGCCCTCGTCAAACAGCGACTCTACGTACTGTCGCCGCATGATCAATACCTCGAACAGGTGATACACGAGGAAGATCGCGTGGCGTTGTGGACTCTATGTGGACTTCGACCACAGGAGAGGCCCCCCGACGATCACGCCGAGGGGCCTCTGACCTGCTACTTAGTACCTGTGGGCGCGGACGGTTTCGAACCGCCGACATCCTGCTTGTAAGGCAGGCGCTCTACCCCTGAGCTACGCACCCCTGCGCCCCCCGCTCACGCGACCAGGACGAGTCGACAGCCTACCTTGCCGCAGACAGTGCACCGCAAACGCGTAACGGGCCGGGTCGCCGCGGGGGTTAACCCCACCCGCGATCCGGTGGCCGGCCGCATCCCGTGGGGGCCTCGCGCCGCCGTACGTTCATGGGGTGCCGGCCACCGGCCCCGCATCACGGGAGCCGGGCGGCAGCAGAGCACGAGCCGAGGCAAGACCAGCCGCCGCAGGGGGAGTTAGCCATGACCGCCCGACCGTCCCGCACCACCCGGGGCACCCGTACGGCCCGGGGCGCCCGTACCGCCCCTGGCACCCGTGCCGCCCGCGGTCTCGCCGCCGCAGCAGCCGTCGCCGCCCTCGCCGCCACGGCCACGGCCTGCGGAGCCGACGCCTCCGACGACGACCACCCGGACCACCGCGCCTTCGCATTGCAGGGCCGCACTCTCACCGTCGACTCGGACGACGCCGCCCTCGAACTGGTCCCGGGCGACAGCGACAAGGTCGAGGTGACCCGCTGGTTCAAGGGCTCCACGGTGATCGGCTCCGATCCGAAGGTGACGTGGAGGTGGCAGGCGGACGAGGACCGGCTGACCCTGCGCCTGCACTGCGGCGGCTTCATCGCCGACTGCTCGGCGCGCCACCGCGTGGAGGTGCCGCGCGGCGTCGCCGTGGTCGTCCGCAACGACGACGGCCGCGTCCGCGCGAGCGGCTTCGACCAGGGCCTCGACATCGCGACGAAGGACGGTTCGGTGCGCGTGGAGAACGTCTCCGGGCCGCTGCGGCTGCGCGGCGACGACGGGTCGCTGCGCGCCTCGGGCGTGGACGCACGGCAGGTCTCGTTGCACACGAAGGACGGTTCCGCGCACCTCGCCCTGCGCACGGCCCCCGACCGGCTCGACGCCACCAGTGACGACGGGTCGCTGACGGTCGAACTGCCCGGCTCCGCGACGTACCGGGTGGACACGCACACCGACGACGGCCGCGTCGACGTGTCGGTCCCCCGCGACGCGGCCAGCGCGCACCGGATCACGGCCCGCACCCAGGACGCGAGGATCACGCTGCGCACCGCGGACTGACCGGCTCGTGTGTTCGCCCTTGACCGGTGGGAGAATGGACATCGGTCAGGGCGGACGACGGCACGGGCAGCACGGGGAGTGGTTGGTGACGACGGCGAAGAACGAGCGCCCCGGCAAGGTGCGCCCGACCATGACCGGGGCCGATCCGCGCGACCGGCGCGACACCCGCCCCCGTTCCCACCCCCGCCCGCGCCCGCGCCCCCTGCACGATCTTCTTGTCCTGACGCTGCTGCCGCTGCCCCTGCTCGCGGCGGCGACGCTCGGCGCCTTCGCCGGTGGCGGCACCCGTAAGTGGTTCGGCGGCCGTGCCGAGTCCCAGCGGGCGGAGGCGCAGGCGGCGAAGGACGCCGCGGCGGCCGCGTTCTACGACCTCGACACCGCCCAGCGGGACCTGCGCATCTCGATAGAGACGATCACCGCGGTCGACGACTCCCCCGCCGCGCGCCGCGCCGTCGGCGACTTCCAGCGGCTGGGGACCCGGATCGACGAGGTCAGCGCGCAGTACATCAGCGCGGTCGACGCCCATGACCTGGACCGGGACGATCTGGAGGCGAGCGTCGCGGCGCGTGCGCGGGCCGATCTGACGCAGGCCAAGGACCAGCTGACCCGGACCAGGCAGGACCTGGACCGGTTCGCGCAGGGGCTCGGCCCGCTGCTCGGCAAGGCGGAGACGCAGCTGGCGCGGCTCGCCCCGTCCGTGGAGCGCGCCCGGCAGGCACTGCTCGCCGCGACGACGGCCCTGGACACGGTCCGCGCGGCCGGGCTCAAGGCCGACGACCTCGCGGGCCGGCTCGCCGCGCTCGGCCCCGAGCTGACCAAGCTGAACCAGGGGGCGGGCCGGCACGGTGTGCCGGAGACGCTGGAGCGTGCCGAGCGGGTCGCGCGGGACGCCGAGTCCGTGCGGGCCGAGGCCGAGCGGCTGCCCGAGCGGGCCGCCGAGATCGACCGGCGCCTCGTCTCGCTGCGCACCCGGGCGCAGGCGCTCACGACGCGCGCGGGGCAGGTCGAGCCGGTCCTCAGCGAGCTGCGGCGCCGGTTCACCGCGGCGTGCTGGCAGGACCTCCAGCGCGTACCGGACCTGGCCGCGGAGAACGTGCGGCAGGCCGAGACCAAGCTCGCCGAGGCCCGCGCCGCGCGCGACGAGCAGCGCTGGCCCGACGCCACGTCACTGCTGTCCACCGTGCGGGCGCTGCTCAACACGACGGACGAGTCGGTCTCCGCCGCCTCCGACCGGCTGCACCGGCTGAACGCGGTGTCCAAGGACCCGCAGCAGGAGATCGAGCGCACCCGGTTCGCGATCCGGGACGCGCAGCGCCTCGCCATGGCGGGCCGCTCCACACCGGACCCGCGCCACGCCCGCCCGCTCGACGACGCCGTGGCCCGCCTCGACCGTGCCGTCGAGGGCCTGGAGGGCCGCCACCCCGACTACTGGCACTTCCTCACGGAGACGGAGGCGGTGCGGGAGACGGCGGCCCGGGTCGTGACGCGGATCCGCGAGGAGCGCGGCGGGGCCTGACCCGGGCGCACCGCCTCCCGGCCAACCAGGCGCTCTCCAGGGCGAATTGATCTCACCCGGGCAGCCGTGCGAGCCTGCTCCGCATGACCAGCTCCCCGCCGCTGCCGCACGGGCACGACGTGCACCGCGCCGCGGTCGAGACGCTGGCCCGCCGCATCACGGACGGTGCGTACGATGTCGGGCGCCGTCTGCGGCCACCGTCGCTCGCCGCCGAGCTGGACTTCATCGAACCGGTCCTCGGCGAGGCGGTACGGGTCCTCGCGGCGAAGGGCGTCGTGGACGCCGCGCACCGGGTCCTGCCCCGCGCCGAGTGGAACGTCCTGGACGCCGACGTCCTGCGCTGGACCCTGACCCACGAGCCGCTCGGCCCCGTCGGCCTCTTCCCCGACCTGTACGAGCTGCGCCGCGCCGTCGAGCCGTCCGCCGCCGCGCTCGCCGCGCAGTTCCGCTCCCCCGACGACCTGGCCGCGCTGGAGGCGTCGCTCGCGGCGATGGCCGAGGCGGAGCGCCTGGCGCAGCCCGCGCACGCGCGGCTGGCCGCGCGCGCCGACGTCGCGTTCCACACCGCGCTCCTCACGGCCTCGGGCAACCGTTTCTTCGCCCGGTTGTCCCAGGTCCTGGCCCCGCCCCTCACCGCCCGCGGCGCACGGGTCCACGCGGGCCCGCACCCCCACCCGCTCCCCGCCCACGCCGAGGTCGCGGCGCGCGTACGGGACCGGGACGCGGACGGCGCCTACACGGCGATGCTGGAACTCCTCGACCTCTCGCTGCGGGCCGACCCGACCCCGTAACCTCGACCCATGCCTCGCTACGAATACCGCTGCCGCACCTGCGGCGACACGTTCGAACTCCGTCGCCCCATGTCCCAGTCCTCGGCCCCGACGCCCTGTCCGGCAGGCCACGAGGACACGGTGAAACTCCTGTCGACGGTGGCGGTGACGGGCGCCGCGACCCCGTCCCCGGCCCCTTCGCCGGGGGGCGGCGGTGGCGGTGGCTGCTGCGGGGGCGGCTGCTGCGGCTAGCCTCCGGCGCACGGGAACCCGGGGCCGGCCCGTACGGCACCCGGGTTCACCTCACAGCTCCGTCAGGAACCCGGGGCCGGTCCGTACGGCACCCGGGTTCACCTCACAGCTCCGCCAGGAACCCGCGCAGCACCGCCTCCCCCGCCAGCACCCCGCTCTCCGCGAGCACCGTCAGGCCGGGCATCGTCCAGCCCACCTCCGCCAGTTCGCCGTGGGCGGGGCGCCAGGCCCGGGTCACCGCTCGCAGCAGGTCCGCGTCCAGGAGGGAATCGCCCGCGCCCAGGGTGCGCTCCGCGCCGGTTCTGCGGGCCACTTCCCGCACCGCCGCGCCCTTGGTCAGCGGCTTCGGGACGGCGTAGACCTTGCGGCCCTGGAGGGAGACGCTCCAGCCGACCCCGTCCGCCCACGCGGCGAGTTCCTTGACCCAGCCGGGCGGCAGCAGGGCCCGGTCGACCACGAGGTAGGCGAAGAGATCCTCGGCGACGCGTTCCTTCAGCAGCCACGCCGGGTCCGCCGAGGCGACCATCCGCGCCCGCACCTCGGCCAGCGGCGCGCACCCCGCCTCGATCCGCGCGGCGACCGCCGCACTCCACTCCGGGTCGGACACCCCGTCGACGAGGAGGTGTCCCCCGTTGGCGCAGATCGCGTACCGGGGCACCGGCCCCGGCAGCCGCACCCGCCCGTACTGTTCCCGCGTCCGCGTGGTCGTCGGCACGAACACCGCCCGGCGCGCCAGCTCCACGAGCAGCGCGGCCGCGTCCTCGGTGACGTACGACAGGGGCCTGGACTCGTACACCTCGACGCAGAGCAGCCGGGGGGCGAGCGCGTCGGGCATGGTCAGGCCGAGCGCGCCGGCCGAGTAGATGAGGGTGCGGTCGAGGTCGCTCGCGACGACCGTCCGCGCGGGGGCAGCACTCACTTCGCCGCCACCGCCTTGCCGTCCCCGCCCGTCGCCCCGCGCGTGTAGCGCGGGTGGATCAGTCCGACGCAGGTGTACGGGAGTTCGGCGACCTCCTCGACCGGCACCCCGCGCTGTTCCGCGAGCAGCCGTACGTGCGCGAGGTCGGCTCCGGCGCCGGCGCGCGCCAGGATCTTCCACGGGACGCGGCGCAGCAGCACCCGCGTGGTCTCGCCGACCCCGGGCTTGACGAGGTTGACGTCGTGGATGCCGTACTCCTCGCTGATCCGCTCGACGGCGGCCCAGCCCTCCCAGGTCGGCGCGCGGTCGGCGCCGAGCATGTCCTTGACGTCGGCGTCGACGGCGTCGCGCACGGCCTCGAAGCGCTCCTCGACCACGTCGAGGAAGTGCCGCGACACGTCCGCACCGGCCAGCTCCGCGTAGAACTTGGCGCCGTGGAAGTCATCGGGGCCGACGAGGTCGGAGCGCAGGACGGTGCGCGATATCAGCCCGGAGACGGTCGAGTTGAGGCAGGCCGAGGGTATGAGGAAGTCCTCGCGCGTCCCGTACGTCCGTACGCAGGAACCGGGGTCGGCGAGCACGGCGATCTCGGGATCGAAGCCCTCGAACCCGGCGACCGCCGCCGCCAGTTCGCGGGTGATCGCCCCCTTCCCCGTCCATCCGTCGACGAAGACGACGTCGGCCGGGTCGTGGTGCGCGGCGAGCCAGCGCAGCGCGTTCGCGTCGATGCCCCGGCCGCGCACGATGGAGACCGCGTAGTGCGGCAGCTCCAGGCCGTGGCGCCGCAGTGCCCAGCGCCGCATGAGCACCCCGACCGGCGTCCCGGCGCGGGCGAGCGAGACCAGGACCGGGCGCGGCGACCGCTCGGCGAGCACGGTCTCCGTGACGACGCCCACCGCGCGGGCGATCCGCTCGGCGGACGCGTCGAGCGCGGCGTGGAACAACTCCTGGTACCGCGGGCTGGGCTGGTACTCGACCGGCAGCGACTCCGCGTAGTGCGCGCCCCCGCTCTGGATGGCCTCCTCGCGCTCCTCGGTCGGCGCCTCCAGGGTCACGTCCGAGAGGTCCTGCAGCAGCCAGCCGACCTCCTCGGGCGCGTACGAGGAGAAGGCGGGGCCGCGCAGCGGCTCGGGCAACGACATCGGGGTCCTTTCCTGCACAGCCGCGTCGGCTGCGCCGGTTCCGCTCGGCACGTACGAGGGCAGCACGACCACGACCACCCGGTCCGCGTGCTCGGCCACCCGCTCCAACAGGCCGCCGGGCGCGCCGAGTTCGGCCCGGTCGCCGACCGAGTCGAGCACGACGACGACCGTGTCGAAGCCGCCGCCCGCCACGTTGTACGCGTACCGTTCGCCGGGCCCGTCGGCCGGCGCGTCGTGTGCCGGGAAGACGAGGCGGGTGCGGATCGCGTACCCGGGGTCGTCGACGGCGAGGACCGGCGAGCGGGTCGTCGTGGAGCAGGAGACGTCGGCACCGGTCGCCTCGAGCGCGGTGGCGAGGCGCAGCGGCGCGTACATCAACTCCTCGTTGCCCAGGACGAGTACGCGGCCGCGCGCGTGCGGCGCGAGCCGTTCGGCCAGGGCGGGCAGCGCCGCTTCGAGGCGGGCCCGGTGGGCCGGGGTGAAACCGTGGCGTCCGCCGTCCGGCACCCCGGCCGGCCAGCCGAGGTCGCCGACGCGGACGATCTCGCCCCGCTCGCGCCGGGCCGCGGGCACGTCCGCCCCTTCATGGGCGGCGACGAGCGCCTGCCCCTTCTCCAGGACGCCCTCGGGCAGCCGCACCGAGCCCTGCGCCCCGACCACCAGGTCGACGCGGGCGCCGATCTCCTCCGCGAAGGCGTCGAGCCGCCCCTGGTCGCCGGGCGAGCGCATGTCGACGAGCGCGACGATGACGTAGTGCGCGCGGGCGTGCAGCCCGTGCAGAGCCCGGATGGTGTTCAGGACCGTGTTGCCGGTGGAGAACTCGTCGTCGACGAGGACCAGCGGCCCGTCCCCGGCGAGCAGCTCCGGGTCCTCGGGCAGCAGCAGATGGGAGGTGGCGTGCGAGTGGGACTCCTCGAAGCCGCCCGCGCAGGCCACCCCGTCGACGGGGCGGCGCGTGGAGTGCAGGTACGGCGCGAGCGCGAGGCCGTCGGCGACCGAGTGGCCGAGGCCCGTCGCGGTCTCGGCGTACCCGAGGACGACGGCGCGGGCCGCCGCCTCCTCACCCAGCAACTCCCTTACCCGCAGGCCCAGTTCACGCCCCGCGTGCCATATCACCGAGGGGCGCTGCGGCACATGCTTGCCGAGGACGTTCGACACGAGCAGATGCGCGCGCTTGGGGTTGCGGCGCAGGGCGAGCCCGAGAAGTTCGGTCAGCCCCTGGTCACCGGCCAGCTCGACGCCGAGCCGCTCGGCGACCCACGTACCCGACCACACGGTGTTCACTTTGTTTTCTATGTCCCTTGCTTCCCTTGCTTCACTTGCTGCTCTCGCTGCCTTTGCTGCCCTTGCCGCCTTTGCTGCCCTTGCTTCACTTGCTGCCCTTGCCTGAATGACGCCCTCGCTCATGCGGGCAGCCCCGCCGTGAGCAGCTCCACGAACCCGACGTCCTCGCGCGCCACCCCGAACGCCTCCGCGCGCTGCAGCGTCCGCTCGGCCCAGGCGCGGTGCGGCTTCACCTCGTTCATCTTGTTCGTGTACGCCGACCTGAGGACCCCGCCGCCGCCCCGCTCGGGCCGCAGGATGTCCTGGGCGTCGCTGTACTCCTCGTGGCTGACGACGGAGAGCGCGTGCACGGGCAGGACATGGGTGGGGTGGATGCAGGTCTTGCCGAGCAGCCCGTTGGCCCGGTCCATCTCGATCTCGCGCAGCAGTCCGTCCAGGTCGTGCTGGATCAGCGCCTCGCGCAGCGGTTCGGCGCCCTCCTCGAGGAAGGGGCTGCGGCGCAGCTGCGGTTTGAACATGCGTTCCTGGTGGCGGAAGTACTCCCAGACGGGGCCGGTCACGGTGAAGCCGGTGCCGTCGGCCCGGCCGAGGCGGTTGACGACGTCGCCGATGACGGAGGCGACGATCTGGACGTCGTACGCGGTCATGTCGGGCGGCCTGCGCAGTCCGTACGCCGAACAGAAGTCGGTGACGCCGAGGCGCAGCGCGAGGACCCGGTCGCGGTACTTGTCGACGGTGCGGGCGATCCCGTCGAGGGTCTCGGTGCGCGTCTCAAGGTGCAGCAGCTCGGGCGACTCCAGGACGGGCATGGCGAAGAGCCTGCGTCCGGCGGCGGCCTCGGCGGCGGTGAGCGCCTCCAGGAACGGAACGCCCCGCTCCTCCGTGAACTTCGGCAGTACGAATCCGGACAGCAGCGCGACGGCGGGGCCGAGGCGGTGGGCCAGGTCGGTGATCTGCCGCGGTTCGCGGACGCGGATGAAGAGCAGCGGCGTCTCGGTCTCCCGCGCGGCGAGGTCGGTGAACTGGCGCACCAGGTTGTCCTCGGCGCCGCTCACCTCCCCGTCGCCGATCGAGTCCTCCAGGCACAGCACCATGGAGACGACGCCGCGCCGGGCCTGCTTGAGCACGTCGTCGGCGAGGCGGGGCCGGGTGGCGGGGCTGTAGAGGGTGGCGCCGAGCGCTGCGGAGAGCAGGCGGGGCGGGGAGTCCGCACCGAAGAGCTGCGGCTCCTGGTGGAACAGGCGTTCCCGCACCTCAGGCGCAATGTGCCCGAAATGACGCATAAGTTCCCCCTGTGATCCCTGGGCCGCCCGGCTTGATGTGGCCGGTAATAGTACGTACAAACGTGTGTCAACAGTTCCCGGGTGCAATGAAATCCTGGTAACCCGTGGATGTCGGACGCCGTGCCGCCCGGCCCGTGCCCTCCCAGGGGCGCGAGAACGCCCCGCACACGCGAGTACCCCGCGTTGTCCCGGCCCACCGCGGGAAGGCAGGATGACCGTATGACGCACGCGATGCTCAAGGGGGCGAACGTCCCGCTCGACGCCACGGCGGTACGCGCCGTGCTCCGCTGGACCCCCGGGCAGGGCGTACCCGCGGTGGACGCCTCCGCGCTGCTCCTCGGCGCCGACGGCAAGGTCCGCTCCGACGAGGACTTCGTCTTCTACAACCAGCCGCGCCACCCCTCGGGCAAGGTCTGGCGGCTCGGCCAGAAGCGCGTGCCCGAGGGCATGACGGACACCCTCCAGGCGGACCTCGCGGGGATGCCGCACGAAATCACCCGCATCCTCTTCACGGCCTCCGCCGACGAGGTCGCGTTCGAGCACGTGCAGGCGCTGCGGATGTTCGTGTACGACGCCACGGCCGAGGGCGCCGAACCGCTCGCCCACTTCGACATCAAGCCGGAGACGGGCGCGGAGACCGCGATGATCTGCGGCGAGCTGTACCGGCGCGGCGACGGCTGGCGGCTGCGCGCCGTCGGCGAGGGCTACTCGAACGGCCTGGTCGGGCTCGCCACGGACTTCGGCATCTCGGTCGACGAGTCGGCCGCCGCGGAGCCCGCGCCGAACCCGCCCGTGCCGAACCCGCCCGCACCGGGCCCGCACCCGCCGACCGGCTCCGCACCGGCCTCCTCCGGCCCCGACACGACCGCGCCGACCGTGCCCGCGGCCCACCCCGCGCAGGCGGCCCCCGCCCCGTCGTTCCCGTTGCCGCCCCAGCAGCCGCCGTCGTACGGGTATCCGCCGCAGCCCGCGGCGCAGCCGGCCCCGCCCTCCCAGCCCGCGTACGGCTATCCGCAGCCGGTCGCGGCCCAGCCCGACCCGGAGTTCCGGCTGCCGCCGCAGGGCCCGCAGTTCATCGGGCGCTGAGCAGCTACGGGTGCCGGGTCGGCGCGACGGGCGCGCGGACGGCTAGCTCTCCCCCACCTTGGACTTGTAGCCGCGGCCCCACTGCAGCCCCCAGCCGTACAGCCGGTCCAGCTCGGCCTGGAACCCGTAGACGAACTTGACCTCGCGCCGCACCACCAGGTCGCCCTTGACGTTCTCGATGGAGACGACGGCGCAGGAGCGGGCCTGCGGCGCGCGCTCGTCGAGGCTGATCTCGATGCGCGGGCCGTTGCTCGGGTACAGCGTCACGATCGCGTGCGTACGGTCGAAGGCCGGGGTCTGGTCGTAGATGTAGACGAAGATCAGCAGCCGTTTGATGGCGTCGCGGTGGTCGAGGTTGACGTAGATGGTCTCGCCGGACGCCGAGCCGAACCGGTCGTCCCCGCTGAGCTTCACGTACGGCGGCGCGTTGAGCGAGCCGAAGAAACTGCCGAGCGGCTGTACGACCCCTTTGTCGCCGTCGGCCAGCTCGTAGAGGCAGCCGAGGTCCAGGTCGACGTTGACCATGGACTGGGTGTGCGCCTGCACGACGTCCGGTTTGAACATGCTGAACGGATGCCGTATCAGGCTGTTCTTCTCGAACCCGCCGATGTCCGAGGTCCGCATCCGCCAGGACAGGTTGACCCGGAGGTTGCCGGTCTCCGCGCCCTGCTTGGAGAGCGAGACGACCGGATGTCGTTTGGTGAGTTCGATGGAATTGGTCGCCGCGCTGCCCGAATCGAAATCGAACTGCGCGGAACCGCCCCGCCAGATCTTGTCCCACAAGGACATGCCGCCCCCAACTGCCGATGCCGCGTCGCCTGTTCATGCCGATCATGCCGTTCACGCCGAACGGGGCGGTCGCGGGAGGACCTTGCCTCGTGCGACCGCCCCGTTCAGAGCGTTCCAGGATTGTGCCCGGACTAAAACCCCGGGCTCATCGTCCCAGGTCAGGGCCGTCTTCTCAGACCCCTGAGGAGACCTCGCTCTTGTCCGGACTGCCCGCGGTGCCCTCCTCGGCCGCGAGGCGCTGGTTGCGGCGCACCGAGGAGAAGAACGACCAGGCGATGAGGACGACGCCGATGAGGCCGGTGATGATCTCGTTGATCTCGTAGCGGATCGTGACGAGCAGGATCACGGCCAGGGCGCCGATCGCGTAGTGCGCGCCGTGCTCCAGATAGACGTAGTCGTCGAGCGTGCCCTGGCGGACCAGGTAGACGGTGAGCGAACGGACGTACATGGCGCCGATGCCGAGGCCGAGCGCCATGATGACGATGTCGTTGCTGATGGCGAAGGCGCCGATCACGCCGTCGAAGGAGAACGACGCGTCCAGGACCTCCAGGTAGAGGAACATGAAGAACGCGGCCTTGCCGGCGAGGACCACCGCCGACTTGGGCTTGCCCTCACGGGCGGCCCGTTCCTCCTCCTCGTGCTCGCGCTCCTCCTCTTCCTCCAGACGGTTCTCGAAGAAGCTGGAGAGCCCGCCGACGACGAGGTACGTGATCAGACCGGCGACACCGGAGATGAGCACCGTGGACTGCTTGTCGGCGTGCACGCCACCGTGCTGGTGGGCGTGGATCGCGAAGGTCATGGAGCAGATCAGGAGCACGATCAGCGCGATGCAGACCGACAGCATGTCGACCTTGCCGAGCTTGGCGAGCGGGCGCTCCAGCCAGCCGAGCCACTTGATGTCCCGGTCCTCGAAGATGAAGTCGAGGAAGATCATGAGCAGGAACATGCCACCGAAGGCGGCGATGGACGGGTGCGCGTCGGTGACCAGCTGCTGGTAGCGGTCCGGCTGGTTGAACGCGAGGTCGACGGCCTCGACCGGGCCCATCTTCGCGCTGATCGCGACGATCACGACGGGGAAGATCAACCTCATGCCGAAGACGGCGATGAGCACACCGATCGTGAGGAAGATCTTCTGCCAGAAGGCATTCATCTTCTTCAGGATTCCGGCGTTGACCACCGCGTTGTCGAAGGAGAGCGAGATCTCCATGATCGCCAGGATCGCGACGAGGCCGAGCGCCGTCCATCCGTCGTAGAACACCGCGGCGATCAATCCGAGCACGGTGATCGCGAACGACCAGCCGAAGGTTTTCAGAACCACTGACTACCCCATCGTGTGTACGGGTTTCCCCGTGCTGGTTGTACGGGGCTCCCCCGCTCCGTGCACGGCTTTATCAACGCTTTAGGAAACGTTGACTCCGAAGTCTAGAGCGATGCCGCGCAGTCCGGACGCGTACCCCTGGCCCACTGCACGGAACTTCCACTCGCCGCCGTACCGGTAGAGCTCGCCGAAGATCATCGCGGTCTCGGTGGAGGCGTCCTCGGAGAGGTCGTAGCGGGCGAGCTCCTGGCCGTCCGCCTGGTTGACCACGCGGATGAACGCGTTGCTCACCTGGCCGAAGGTCTGTCCGCGGTTGTCCGCGTCGTGGATCGAGACCGGAAAAATGATCTTGTCGCAGGTGGCCGGGACCTTGGACAGGTCCACGATGAGCGACTCGTCGTCACCCTCGCCCTCACCCGTCAGGTTGTCCCCGGTGTGCTCGACCGAGCCGTCCGGGCTCGTGAGCTGGTTGTAGAAGATGAACCATTCGTCGCCCATCACCCGGCCGCCGCTGCACAGCAGCGCACTGGCGTCCAGGTCGAAATCGGCCCCGGTGGTGGAACGTGCGTCCCAGCCGAGCCCGACCAGGACCTGCGTGAGGTTCGGTGCGGCCTTGGAGAGGGAGACATTGCCTCCCTTGGCGAGCGTGACGCCCATGATCCCTGGTCCTCCCCGCGTGTATGACGGTGCTGTGGTCGAGCGCGTCCGGCGCCGCACTGCTGGAGTGCGGCGCCGGACGGGTGAGCGTGGTGCGACCGCCCGGGCGGTGACTGCCCGTACGGCGATCGCCCGTGGGGCTGCTGTCGGCTCAGACGTTGACGCCGAAGTCCTGCGCGATGCCGCGCAGGCCCGAGGCGTAGCCCTGGCCGACGGCGCGGAACTTCCACTCCGCCCCGTTCCGGTACAGCTCGCCGAAGACCATCGCGGTCTCGGTCGAGGCGTCCTCGGACAGGTCGTAGCGGGCGATCTCGGCGCCGCCCGTCTGGTTCACGACGCGGATGAAGGCGTTGCGCACCTGGCCGAAGGACTGCTGCCGGTTCTCGGCGTCGTAGATCGAGACCGGGAACACGATCTTGTCCACGTCGGCCGGGACCGCCGAAAGGTCGACCTTGACCTGCTCGTCGTCGCCCTCGCCCTCACCGGTCAGGTTGTCGCCGGTGTGCTCGACCGAGCCGTCCGCGCTCTTCAGGTTGTTGAAGAACACGAAGTCCTTGTCGTTGCGGACCTTGCCCTCGGCGCTGGTCAGGATGGCGCTGGCGTCCAGGTCGAAGTCCGTACCGGTGGTGGTGCGGACGTCCCAACCCAGGCCCACGACGACCGCTGTGAGGCCAGGGGCCTCCTTGCTCAGCGATACGTTGCCGCCCTTGCTGAGGCTGACTCCCACGAGTCCTCCCTATGGTCTGTAGGGGCGGGGAGCCCCGTAGTGCGTCTTGTATCGGATCAACGTCTGGATCCTAGTGAGGGGTTCCCGCCCCGGCGAGGTTCCCACCGGGTGTCGTACCCCGAGAATCCGGAAGAACCGCTTTACAGGGCTTCGAGCGCCTTCGCGTACTCGTTCAGGTCACGGGCGTCCGGGAGGCCGTTCACGACGGTCCAGCGGACCACGCCCTCCTTGTCGATGATGAAGGTGCCGCGCACCGCGCAGCCCTTCTCCTCGTCGAAGACGCCGTACGCGCGCGACGCCTCGCCGTGCGGCCAGAAGTCGCTCAGGAGCGGGTACTCCAGGCCCTCCTGCTCGGCGAAGACCCGCAGCGTGAACGGGGAGTCGTTCGACACCGCGAGCAGCTGCACGTCGTCGTTGACGAACTTCGGCAGCTCGTCGCGCAGGGCGCACAGCTCGCCGGTGCAGACCCCGGTGAAAGCGAACGGGTAGAAGAGCAGCACCACGCTCTTCTCTCCGCGGAAGTCCGAGAGCTTCACGGTCTCGCCGTGCTGGTTCTTGAGCTCGAAGTCCGGGGCCTTGCTGCCGACCTCGATCGCCATGGTGAAGCTTCCCTTCGATGGGGCTGTTCGGGTGGCTTCACCCTAGTTGGCGGGGCCCGACACCGTTCACGACGGCCCGGAGGTCTGGGGATATCTGGGTACGGAGGGCGGGTCCGGAAGGCCGGGTCCGGAAGGTTGGGCATGGAAGGCCGGGCATGGAAGCCGGATACGGAAGGCCCCATGCGGAGGCCGGAGCCGGGAGCCGCGCATGCGGGAGGCCCCGCGGGCGCACGTGTGTGCCCGCGGGGCCTCCTCTGGGGTCTCCCGGGTCCTTCCGGTCCCGCCGGGACGGTCTACCGCTTCTTGGCGGCCGTCTTGGGCGTCACCAGCCTGCTCCCGGTCCAGTCCTTGCCCACGCTGACGCCCTTGGTCTGCGAGAGCCCGGCGGTCGTGGCGGCCTCACCGATCTCGCTCGGCTCGACGTACCCGTCCCGCCCGGTCTTCGGCGTCAGAAGCAGGATGTAACCGCCGTCTTCGATGTACGTGGTGGTGTCCACCAGCGCATCAGTAAGGTCCCCGTCGTCCTCACGGAACCAGAGCACCACGGCATCAGCCACGTCGTCATAGTCCTCGTCGACGAGCTCTGTGGCGGTTGTGGCCTCGATGGCCTCACGGAGCTCCTGATCGACGTCCTCGTCGTAGCCGATCTCCTGGACCACCATGTCGGTCTGGAAACCAAGCCTTGCGGCAAGGTTCGTCTCCGCGTGGTCCGCGGTCGCGCTCACGGATTGCCTCCTGATCATGTTTACGAAGTTGTCTTAGCTTCGCGCACGCGCGAAGCGTTGGCCGTAGTCCACACGTGCGCGACGGATCGCGCAAGTACCCGGCCGTCGAGACCGCCGAAACGGTGACGTTCCAGGCTGTGCCACCACAACTCCTGTCAAGGATTCCCGCAGGCCGGTGATGTACGCCACAGCATTCTGCCGGGTTTGCCCGCCCTGCGCCGACACCGAGCGTAACCGCCCCGCCGATTTGCTTCGCACAGAGATGACGATTCCGATTCCGAGGTACACGATGGACCAGGGTGTACCCCGACGGCGTACGCGACAGTGGGCGACGCACGACCGACCGTGGACGGCCGACCGTGCACCGCCCGAAGCACCGCCCCCGGTGGTGCCGGCAGTGGCATCGTCGGCAGTGCACCACCGAGAGCGGCATCACCGACAGTGAAGGAACAGCGTGGTTTCCGGATCCGATCGCAACCCGATCATCATTGGCGGTCTTCCCAGTCAGGTCCCGGACTTCGATCCGGAGGAGACACAGGAGTGGCTCGACTCCCTCGACGCCGCGGTCGACCAGCGCGGCCGCGAGCGAGCCCGCTACCTGATGCTCCGACTGATCGAGCGGGCCCGCGAGAAGCGCGTGGCCGTGCCCGAGATGCGCAGCACGGACTACATCAACACGATCGCCACCAAGGACGAGCCCTTCTTCCCCGGCAACGAGGAGATCGAGCGCAAGGTCCTCAACGCCACCCGCTGGAACGCCGCGGTGATGGTCTCCCGCGCGCAGCGCCCCGGCATCGGCGTCGGTGGCCACATCGCCACGTTCGCGTCCTCGGCGTCGCTGTACGACGTCGGCTTCAACCACTTCTTCCGCGGCAAGGACGACGGCCGCGGCGGCGACCAGATCTTCTTCCAAGGGCACGCCTCGCCCGGCATCTACGCCCGCGCCTACCTCCTGGACCGCCTCACCGAGGACCAGCTCGACGCCTTCCGCCAGGAGAAGTCGAAGGCGCCGAACGGACTCTCCTCGTATCCGCACCCGCGCCTCATGCCGGACTTCTGGGAATTCCCGACCGTCTCCATGGGCCTCGGCCCGCTGGGCGCGATCTTCCAGGCCCGGATGAACCGCTACATGGAGGCGCGCGGCGTCGCGGACACCTCCGCCTCGCACGTGTGGGCGTTCCTCGGCGACGGCGAGATGGACGAGCCCGAGTCGCTCGGCCAGCTCTCCATCGCCGCCCGTGAGGGCCTGGACAACCTCACCTTCGTCGTCAACTGCAACCTGCAGCGGCTCGACGGCCCGGTGCGCGGCAACGGAAAGATCATCCAGGAGCTGGAGTCCCAGTTCCGCGGCGCCGGCTGGAACGTCATCAAGCTGGTCTGGGACCGCAGTTGGGACCCGCTGCTCGCGCAGGACCGCGACGGCGTCCTGGTCAACAAGTTGAACACCACGCCCGACGGCCAGTTCCAGACCTACGCCACCGAGCCCGGCTCGTACATCCGCGAGCACTTCTTCGGCGACGACCACCGGCTGCGCGCCATGGTCGAGAACATGACCGACGACCAGATCCTCCACCTGGGCCGCGGCGGTCACGACCACAAGAAGATCTTCGCCGCGTTCACGGCGGCCAAGGAGCACAAGGGCCAGCCGACGGTCATCCTCGCGCAGACGGTCAAGGGGTGGACCCTCGGCCCGAACTTCGAGGGGCGCAACGCCACGCACCAGATGAAGAAGCTGACCGTCGACGACCTCAAGGGCTTCCGCGACCGGCTGCACATCCCGATCTCCGACGCGCAGCTGGAGGGCGGCGCCCCGCCGTACTACCACCCCGGCCGCGACAGCGAGGAGATCCAGTACATGCACGACCGCCGCAAGGCATGTGGCGGCTACGTGCCGACCCGCGTCGTGCGCGCGAAACCGCTCCAGCTGCCGGAGGACAAGGCGTACGCCACGGTCAAGAAGGGCTCCGGGCAGCAGTCGATCGCCACCACCATGGCGTTCGTCCGGCTCCTGAAGGACCTCATGCGGGACAAGGAGATCGGCAAGCGCTTCGTGCTGATCGCGCCCGACGAGTACCGCACCTTCGGCATGGACTCCTTCTTCCCGAGCGCGAAGATCTACAACCCGCTCGGCCAGCAGTACGAGTCCGTCGACCGCGACCTCCTCCTCGCCTACAAGGAGTCGCCGACCGGCCAGATGCTCCACGACGGCATCTCCGAGGCGGGCTGCACGGCTTCGCTGATCGCGGCCGGTTCCGCATACGCGACGCATGGCGAACCCCTCATCCCTGTCTACGTCTTCTATTCGATGTTCGGTTTCCAGCGGACCGGCGACCAGTTCTGGCAGATGTCCGACCAGCTGGCGCGCGGTTTCGTCCTCGGCGCGACCGCCGGCCGAACGACCCTGACCGGCGAGGGCCTCCAGCACGCCGACGGCCACTCCCAGCTCCTGGCCTCGACCAACCCCGCCTGCGTCGCCTACGACCCGGCGTACGGCTACGAGATCGCCCACATCGTCAAGGACGGCCTGCGCCGCATGTACGGCCCGACGGCCGACGGCAAGCCCGGCGAGGACGTCTTCTACTACCTCACCGTCTACAACGAGCCGATCCAGCACCCCGCGGAACCCGCCGACGTCGACGTCGAGGGCATCCTCAAGGGCATCCACCGCATCAGCACGGGCACCTCCGGTGAGATCCCCGCGCAGATCATGGCCTCGGGCGTCGGCGTCCCCTGGGCGATCGAGGCCCAGCAGATCCTCGCCCAGGAATGGAACGTGCGGGCCGACGTCTGGTCCGCCACCTCCTGGAACGAACTGCGCCGCGAGGCCGTGGAGGTGGAGCGCCACAACCTGCTCCACCCCGAGGAGGAGCAGCGCACGCCGTACATCACGCGGAAGCTGTCCGGCGCCCAAGGCCCCTTCGTCGCGGTCTCCGACTGGATGCGGTCCGTGCCCGACCAGATCTCCCGCTGGGTCCCCGGCACGTACCAGTCGCTCGGAGCCGATGGCTTCGGCTTCGCCGACACCCGGGGCGCCGCCCGCCGCTTCTTCCACATCGACGCCCAGTCGGTCGTCGTCGGGGTCCTCACGGAGCTGGCCCGCGAGGGCAAGGTCGACCGCTCGGTCCTCAAGCAGGCCATCGACCGCTACCAGCTGCTGGACGTGGCCTCGGCCGACCCCGGGGCCGCGGGGGGCGATGCGTAGGGGTTAGCGGGTTGGTGCCGGGGGCGGGCCGCACGGCTTCGGCCGGGTGGAGCCGAGCGGTTCGCCTCCGGCGAGCGGGTTGGGGCTGGGGCGGGCCGCACGGCTTCGGCCGGGTGGAGCCGAGCGGTTCGCCTCCGGCGAGCGGATTGGTGCCGGGGGCGGGCCGCACGGCTTCGGCCGGGTAGGGCCGAGCGGTTCGCCTCCGGCGAGCGGGTTGGGGCTGGGGCGGGCCGCACGGCTTCGGCCGGGTAGGGCCGAGCGGTTCGCCTCCGGCGAGCGGATTGGGGCTGGGGCAGCCGCTCGACATCGGCCGAACCCGGTTACCCGAACCCGGTCGCCCGACCCCGCCGTTCAGCGCGGCGCGGGCCCCGGCAAGGTGGTCGGGGTCGCGTCGAGCTGGTCGTCGGGAGCGGTCAGTCGGTCGTGCTCGGGGTCAGAACAGTCCGCCCGCGGCGGAGCCGGTCGCCGAGGCGAGCCATACGACCGCGAGCAGCGTGTCGATGGCGCCGAGGACGACGGCGACCAGCGCCGGCACGGACTGCGTGCCGGTCCAGCGACGCCCCATGGCCAGCCAACCGCAGACCAGGGCGACCGGACCCAGCAGGATGCCCAGAGCGAAGAATCCGGCGATCGCGCTGACGAGGCCGATGATCGCGAGCGACGCGCGGTCCGGCCCGCTCCGCGATCCTGTGCGGCCGCGTGAACGGGGGTACTTGCGCGTGCTGTGGCTGAAGCCCGCCATCATCACTCCTCGAGCTCGTCCGGACTCGGGCGATGCTTCGAGTACCCCGTCTGCCCCCGTCAATCACCGGCGCCCCGGTGTCGTCATCTCTCCCACACCTTGAACGCGCGGGCCCGGTACGGCGATTCCGGTTCCCAGGTACCACTGCCGGGGTAGGTCTGGAACTCCCCGGTCTCCCCGCACTCCGCGGACTGGTAGGTGGTGACGGGGCGGCCGGTGCGATTCGCGAGCGACGCCGCGCTGCTCCCCTCCGGCAGCGCGACGCAGCTCTCGATGTCGATCCCGGACAGCTCGTAGGTGTGCCGGGCGCCCTTGAACTGGGTCTTCCCCCAGAGGCAGAGCTCCCCCGCCCCGCAGGCGCCGAGCGTCGGTGGCGCCGCCGCGGCCGGAGCGGCCGGCAGGGCCATGGCCCCGAGCACCGCCGCGGCGACGCCGACGGTGAAGGCGATTGGCATGGTCGTAGGACTGTGCATGAACGTACGCATGTGCTTGAACCCCCGTGTCGTGCCGACCAGTTGCGTTCGCGACTGATCGCCTGACACCCACCTTGGCCCGGAGGATCCGGTTCCGGGAAGGGCTTCCGAGCGACGTCACCCGGATAAGCGAAAGCCCCCGGAAGGTTCCCGGGGGCTTCCCCCACACGAGCGGTTTCAGCGCCCTGTCGACGGCTGAGGGCGGTACTGCCCGACCCCATGAGCTGGGGTCATGGGCACCGGGACCGCCTGCGGATCAGATGTGCGCGGCACCCGCCGCCGCGTCCGCGTTGTCACCCCTCTTGGTGAGCATCGCGACGAGGATCGCGACGACGGCGACACCGGAAGCGACCAGGCAGGCCAGGCTCATGCCGGAGATGAAGGTGTCGTGCGCGACACCCGTGATCTTCTCCGCGAGCGCGGCCGGCGTGCCGGGCGGCACCGGCGCGGCACCGACCTGGACGGCCTCGGACGCCTGGTCCAGCTGCGTCGGGGACAGCGGCGGAAGCTTGGCGTCGGTCCAGTTGCCCGCGAGGTCGCTGTCCACCTTCGACGCCATCACGGCGCCGAGGACGGCCGTGCCGAGGCTGCCGCCGATCTGCATCGCGGCCTGCTGGAGTCCGCCGGCGACACCGGACAGCTCCATCGGCGCGTTGCCCACGATGACCTCGGTGGCGCCGACCATGACGGGTGCGAGGCCGAGGCCGAGGAGCCCGAACCAGACGGACATGATGCCGCTGCCGGTGCCCGCCTCCAGCGTGGACATGCCGTACATGGCGATGGCCGTGCACGCCATGCCGCCCGCGAGCGGGATGCGCGGCCCGACCTTCGTGATCATCGCGCCGGCCAGCGGCGAGGCGACGATCATCATGCCGGTCAGCGGCAACAGGTGCAGACCGCTGTCGATCGGGCTCATGCCGTGCACGTTCTGCAGGTAGAAGGTGACGAAGAACAGGCCGCCCATGAACGCGATCGCCATGAGCACCATCAGCACCACACCGGCCGACAGCGGCACCGAGCGGAACAGACCGAGCGGGATGAGCGGCTCGGCGACCCGGGTCTCCCACAGCGCGAACACCACGAAGCAGAGCACCGCCGCGGCGAGGAACGTCCAGGTCAGGCCGTCGCCCCAGCCCCACTCGGGCGCCTTGATGAGGGCCCAGACGAGACAGAACATCGCGCCGGACAGCAGCGCGATGCCGGGTATGTCGAAGGACCGCGGCGCGTTCTCGGCGCGGTGGTCGAGGAGGATGACGAGCCCGAGGACGAGCGCGAGGACGCCCACGGGGACGTTGATGAAGAAGACGGACTGCCAGCTGACGTGCTCCACGAGCACGCCGCCGAGGATCGGTCCGCCCGCGGTCGACGCGCCGATGACCATGCCCCAGATACCGATCGCCATGTTCAGCTTCTCGGCGGGGAAGGTGGCGCGCAGCAGGCCGAGCGCGGCGGGCATGAGGAGCGCACCGAACAGGCCCTGGAAGACACGGAAGGTGACGACGAGCGCGATGCTGTCGGACAGGCCGATGGCTCCCGAGGCGGCGGCGAACCCGACCACACCGATGAGGAAGGTCTGCCGGTGTCCGAACCGGTCGCCGAGCTTGCCCGCGGTGATGAGCGTGACCGCGAGGGCGAGGAAGTAGCCGTTGGTGATCCACTGGACGTCGGCGAAGCTCGCGCCGAGGTCCTTCTGGATGGCCGGGTTGGCGATGGCGACGATGGTGCCGTCGAGGGCGACCATCATCACGCCGATCGCGACGGAGAAGAGGGTCAGCCAGGGGTGGCCGCGCAGCCCCTTGGCCGGTGCCGGGACGGGGTCGGGTCCCGGAACCCGGTCCGCCTTGTCGACAGTGGTCTGACTAGTCATACGTTCGAGGCTAGTGACAGCGCCTGACAGTTGACAAAGTATTTCACAAGTCGGTAACTGTCACGTCGCTCACACTACGCTGGGCTGCACAAACAGCCCGAAAGAGGATCATGACGACTCGGTTGAACCTGCGTGAACTCAAGAAGCAGCGCACTCGAAACGCCCTGTTGCGCGCCGCACTTGAGCTCTTCACGTCCCAGGGGTTCGAGTCCACCACCGTCGATGAGATCGCCGAGGCCTGCGAGGTCTCCCAGCGGACCTTCTTCCGCTATTTCGCCAACAAGGAGGAGGCCGCGTTCGCCGTCCAGGAGATGGTGGAGTCCCGCTTCGTCGCCGCCTTGCGCGAACGACCCGCAGGAGAGAGTCCGTTCGAGGCGCTGCGCCATTCCGTCCTCGGCACCTGGGAGGCGCTGAGCCGCTCGGTCGAGGAAGTCATCCCGGTCGAACTGCACATGCGGACCTACCAGATGATCGAGTCGACTCCGGCGCTCCTTGCCGCGCATCTGCGCCGCTCCATCGAGCTGGAGGAGGAGATCGCGCGCGTCATCGCGGAACGCGAGGGGCTCGACGTGGACACCGACCCGCGCCCGCGCGTCGCGGTGGCCGCGTTCAGCGGAGTGATGCGGATGACGGGCCGCCTGTGGGGCGCGGGCGAGGACGCGAGCCTCGACGCCATCCGCGCACTCACCGAGTCCTACCTCGACCACTTGAAGCCGTCCCTGGGCGAGCGGTGGGGCCGCGCCGGAGCGTGAGCGGTCGCCACACCGGAGGGAGAGCGGTGGGGCCGCGCCGGAGCGTGAGCGGTCGCCACACCGGAGGTTGAGCGTGAGGCCGCGCGGAGCGCGAGCGCCCTCACGTGGCGCCAGTCGCACGTACGCGCGCGTGGCCAGCCCAAGTCCTCACGCAGCGTGAAGGCAGGCCCGTGACTGCGTCTGCTTTTGCCCAAATCCGCCGATGAAAACGTGATCTGCCTCACCCGTGGTACGGAGCGGTCCGGGCTTCTCCTAGGGTGTCCCGCAGTGACTTCCTTCGACTCCTCCCCCCAGCTCAACGTGTGGCGCGCGCTGCTTGCGCTGGCCGTCGTGTTCATCATGCTGGCGACCACCGGGTGGACCGCGGTGCGGCATCACCGGGGCGCATCGTCGCCGCTCCAGGCCGCGCTCACCTCGTGGGAGCACGGCAGACTCGACGGTCACGCCCTGCCGAGGCCAGACGGCTCCCCGGCCCGCCTCGCGCGCTTCTTCGCCTCGCTCTCCCAACACCAGCGCGGCACGCTCGTCGCGCGCTACCCCCTCGCGGTCGGCAACATGAACGGCGCCCCCGTCGAACTGCGCTACCGCGCCAATCGCCGCGCGCTCGACCAGGCCCGCAAGGTCGAGGCGAAACGCGTGCACGACGTACGACTGTCCTCGGTCGGCCAGGCCAACGCCGAGCAGCGCATGAAGCGCTTCGCGCTCCTGGCCAACCCCGACCGCAAGATCTTCGCCTTCGACCCCATGGGCTCCGGCCGGGTGGCCGAGGTCTTCGGCGACCTCGACAAGGCGGAGCGTGTCTCCGTCGTGGTGCCGGGCGTCGACACGAACGTCCTGACCTTCCAGCGGACCTTCCGCAAGTACTCGGCGCCCGTGGGCATGGCCCGCTCCTTGTACGCCG
The DNA here is from genome assembly GCF_043523415.1 of Streptomyces sp. SGAir0957. Lineage (NCBI taxonomy): Bacteria > Bacillati > Actinomycetota > Actinomycetes > Kitasatosporales > Streptomycetaceae > Streptomyces > Streptomyces sp. SGAir0957. Next base: position 5,721,169 of record NZ_CP027293.1, on the reverse strand, counting down.
CCGAGCGCGCGGCGAGCCCGCGGACCCGCACCGCCGTCATCGCGTGGGCCGACTACACGGCACCGGCCGGTCTCGGCGTGGACGCCGCCACGTCGATGCGGGCCGACGACGGCGCGGTCCGGCTCAACGCGATGCTGCGCGGCCTGCCCGGCCGCTCCCCCGTCGCCTTGTACTGCCACAGCTACGGCTCCGTGGTCTGCGGTGTCGCGGCGCACCACATGCCCGCGCGGGTCAGCGACATCGCGGTGGCGGGCAGCCCGGGGATGCGGACCGAGAACGTCGCCGGTCTCGGCACCCACGCGCGCGTGTGGGCCACCCGCGACAAGGACGACTGGATCCAGGACGTCCCCTACATGGAGGTGGGCGGTCTCGGGCACGGCGCCGACCCGGTCTCCGCCGGCTTCGGCGCACGGGTCGTCTCCTCAGCAGACTCCAAGGGCCACACCGGTTACTTCGAACCGGGCACCGAAAGTCTCGGCAACTTCGCCGAGATCGGGACTGGCTCGTACCGATCGGTGCGCTGCGCGGGAGCGGATACGCAGTGCCGGAAAGGATTTTCCGGTAGTACCTCTGCCTGACGCGCGTAGAAATCGGTGAAACAGTGGTCCGACGCAACAGGCGACGGAGGCGCGCATGCCGCATACGATGAGCCGCATGGGTGACGTACTGGCCGGATTTCATGCCGCCTGGGAGTTCGAGTCCGACTCCGTGCTCATCCGCTTCGAACGGGGGATCCGCACACCGAAGCTCCTGCAGGCGCTCGGTGAACGCCGCATCCCTCTGGAAGCGATCGCGGCGGTGACCTTGACTCCTGGTAAGCGCGGGACCGTGGTGCTGCACGCGGAACCGAGACCCGGCGTGGATCCATTGATGGATGCCGCGGCGGGCCAGCTCAAAGATGCTTGCGACCCTTACCGCCTAGTGCTGCCGGCCGAGCGGGAGGCGCTCGCCGAGTACTACGCCGACGAACTGCGCGCCATGCTCGACACCGACAAGGACATGCGGCCGGACGGCTACCTGGTCGCCCCGCCCGAGGCGCCGAAGCAGTTCAAGGCGTACGACGGCAAGGCCTCTTTCGATGGAACCTCGGTGTCCTTCCGCTGGTTCTGGACGGGAGCCTCGTCGGCGAAGTGGAAAGCCGGGGACAAGACCTTCCCCATCGCCGACCTCAGCGGCGTGGAGTGGCGCTCCCCCGAACTGTTCGAGGGCTACCTGCGCCTCGTGCACCGGGCGTCGGCCGAGGAACAGCCCGGGCAGGCCGACCAGGACCCGGCCGCCGTCGTCTTCGGGCTCGGCTACGGGCCCGTGCACGAGTCCCTGCCCTTCGCCGCCTCGGTGCTCGCCGCCGTACGGTCCACGAGTCCCGCGCCCGCGTCGGCCGGGGCGCTGCGCGCCGATTCCGCGGCCGCCGGGCGCCGTGACCCGGCGGACATCGCGGACCGCATCCGCCACCTCGGCGAACTGCATCAGGCGGGGCTGGTGACGGACGCGGAGTTCACGACGAAGAAGGCCGAACTCCTCGCGGAGCTCTGACAGTCGGGCCGCCGCTGGTGATACCTGGGTATGAGGCGGCATTGAGCACCTCGGTATGACGGCACGCCCGGTGCCCTGTGCCTACGCTGAACGGGCGATGAGCACTCCACCGCCCCGATTCGAGTACGCCCCCCGGCCACCGGACGAAGAGTCCGGCCGAGGGGGCCGAGGCCTTGCCCTGGGCCGATGGCTGCGCCGCACCGGCGAAAGGCTGGCCGCGGCCGCTTCGGCGCTCACCACCGCTGTGGGCGGGGAGCGCTCCGAGCCGTTGCTGGCCCAGGCACCCAAGCGCTGGATGCGGCTGCTGCCCTACCTGATCGCACTCGGATTCGTCGCGGCGCTCATCCCGGTCACGACGCAGGTGCTGTCGCACGAATACGGAGTGGACGGCGGCCTCGCAGGTGCCATCGGCGTGGCGCAGGCCGCTCCCCTGCTGCTCGCGGTCAGCCGCCCGCTGGCCGCCTGGTACATCGTGATCGTCGCCGCCACGCTCGGGGCGATCCCCCTGTTCCAGGGCGACGCACACCATCCGTCGCCCTGGACACCCATGGTCGTCGTCGGGTACGTGCTGCTGTGCGTAGCCCTGGCGCTGCGGGAGACCCGCCGCAGACTCATCGCCATCTGGCTGGTCACGGTCGTCGTCAGCATCGTCCTCGGCATGTTCCGCGACGAGTCCAGCCAGGACACGAGCGTCCTGCTCATCGTCCTGAGCGGCGGAGTGCTGCTCCTCGGCGCCCTGCTGAGAGAGCGCGGCGAGACCCAGCGCAAGCTCGTCGAGCAGGAGACGATCAGCGAGGCCGAGCGGACCCGGCGCACACTGCTCGAGGAACGGGCGAGGATCGCCCGGGAGTTGCACGACGTCGTCGCGCACCACATGTCGGTGATCACGGTGCAGGCGGACTCCGCGCCGTACCGGCTGGACGGCCTGACCGGGGAGACCCGCGAGGAGTTCGCCTCCATCGCCGCGGGCGCACGGGCTTCGCTGACCGAGATGCGGCGCCTCCTGGCCGTCCTGCGCAGCGAGGGCACACAAAGCGATCTGACGCCTCAGCCCGGCCTCGCACACCTGGGAGAGCTGGTTGAGGCGACCATACGGGGCGGGGTACCGGCCGAGTTGTCGTATCTGGAGCTGACGCTCGTCGATCAACTGGCCGATGTGCCACCCGCGGTGGACCTCTCCGCGTACCGGATCGTGCAGGAGGCTCTCGCAAACGTGGTGCGGCATGCTCCTGGCGCACAAACTCAGATTTCGATCGGTCTGGACGAGGACGCCTTGCTGGTGATCGTGGTCAACGGTCCGGCCGCCGAACCCGTCTCTCCCATCGAGTCCACCGGTACGGGTCACGGCCTGGTCGGGATGCGCGAGCGCGTACGGTTGGTCGGCGGCACGCTCGACGTGGGGCCGCTGCCCGCCGGAGGTTTCCGTGTCGCGGCCCGGCTCCCGCTGACCCCGCCAGAATCCCCTTCGGCGTAAAGGATCCCCGCACGCATGACCATCCGCGTGATCATCGTCGACGACCAGAGCATGGTGCGGGCGGGGTTCGCCGCCCTGCTGTCCGCGCAGAGCGACATCGACGTGGTGGGTGAGGCGCCTGACGGCAGGCAGGGCGTCGACGTCAGCCGGTCCACACACCCCGATGTGGTGCTCATGGACGTCCGCATGCCCGAGATGGACGGACTGGCGGCGACGCGCGAGCTGCTGACTCCGCCGCCGGGCGTGGTGCACCGTCCCAAGGTGCTCATGCTGACCACCTTCGACGTGGACGACTATGTGTATGCCGCGCTGCGGGCGGGCGCCTCCGGCTTCCTGCTCAAGGACGCGCCGCCGGCGGATCTGATCGGTGCGGTGCGGATCGTCGCGGCCGGGGAGGCGTTGCTCGCGCCGACCGTCACCAAGCGCCTCATCGAGGACTTCGCCAAGACCCGGCCGGCGCGCAGGGACCGTTCACCGCGGCTCAAGTCCCTGACGCCACGCGAGCTCGAGGTGCTCGAGCTGATCGCGCGCGGCCTGTCCAACCAGGAGATCGCCCGGAAGCTGGTGCTGGCCGAGCAGACTGTGAAGACCCACATCGGCCGCGTGCTCGCGAAGTTGGATCTGCGGGACCGCGCACAGGCCGTGATCTTCGCTTACGAGTCGGGCCTCGTCACGCCCGGCGATCAATAGGACCCACGACCCGGGTATGACCGCACCCTGGCGCACGGTGTCCGCCGGGACGTCTCCGCGAGGACCAACGCCCGCGGTATGACGACGACTTCCGAGACCAGCGGACTACGGCCACCTCACCCCCTACTGCGGTATCAGGCACGGATACCCAGGTAGCAGCCGCTAGTTGGCTCCTCGGTGTGACGTGTCGGCCGAGGCCGTCTCCCTACCTTCCCCTCGTCACACCAACGGAGGGGAGACGGGCGATGGGCCTGGGTTCTTGGAAACGACGCGGCCGCCGCACTCTGGTCGCCGCCGCGCTCACGACGACGATCGTCGCGGGCACAGCGGGCTGGGCCTCGGGCCACGAGCAGCGCCCGCTCACCGGCCCGCCGCCCGGCACCGCGTCCTGGATCGCGGACGACATGCTGGGGACTCCCCTGCCCGACCCGGGGACGGCGAGCCCGGCGCACGTGGCCGCCTTCTTCCGCGGGTTGAGTACGAAGGCACAGCATGAGCTGGCGGTCCGGCACCCTTCGGTCGTCGGCAATCTGGACGGTGCGCCGATCCCGTTGCGCTACGAGGCGAACGCGCTGGCGTTGCGGGCGGAGAGGACCCGAGCCTTGGCCGATGCGCGGGACACCACCCTGACCGCGCACACCCGGGCGGCGGCTCAGGCCCTCGCCGACCGGTGCGCGCAGCTGCTCGCTCCCGAGCGGCGGATACTTGCCTTCGACCCGCGCGGCCGAGGACAAGTGGCCGAGGTGTACGGCGACTTGCAGGCCGCCCGCCATGTCTCCGTGGTCGTTCCCGGCTCGGACATGGACCTGGGTTCGTTCGACCGGGCCAAGGACGTGTACGGGACGCCCACCGGGATGGCGAAGTCCCTGTACGCGGCGGCACGGGGCCGGACGGCGGTCGTGGCGTGGGTCGGGTACACCACGCCGGTCGGGCTCGGCCCGGACGCCGCCACCGGCCGACTGGCCGAGGCGGGGGCGCCTCGTCTCACCCGCTTCGTGCAAGGACTGGTCGCGGCGGGCGGCCCGAGACCAGTCGTCTTCTGTCACAGCTACGGCTCGGTGGTGTGCGGGCTCGCCGCCTCCCGGCTGATCGCCTCCGACCTGGTGGTCTTCGCATCCCCCGGAGTACGCGCGGACAGCGTCTCCGCTCTGCGCACCAGCGCCCGCGTGTGGGCGGCGCGGGACGACAGCGACTGGATCGCCAAGGTCCCGCACGTCGAACTGCTCGGCCTGGGACACGGGACCGACCCTGTCGACCCGTCCTTCGGAGCCCGCCGCATCCCGGCCGAGCGGGCCCACGGCCACACCGGCTATTTCGCACCCGGCACGGACTCGCTGCGTGCCTTCACCCGTATCGCCACCGGAGCGTCCACATGACCCTCACCACCCTGCGGGCGTCCGCCGCCTCGGCGGTCGCCGCGATCGACGCGAAGACCCCGGCCCACCGGGACCGGGCGGTCGACGGACTGCGTGCCATGGCCCTGCTCGCCGTTCCCACCGGGCACTGGCTCCTCGGCGGATTCACCCTGGACGACCACGGCGCCCTGCACAATGCGAGCCCGCTGTCCGCGTTCGGCTTCTTCGCGCCCGTGAGCTGGATCCTGCAGATGCTCGGCGTCTTCTTCCTCGTGGGTGGATACGCCTCGGCGCTTTCCTACCGGCGAGCCCGGGAGCGCGGCACTTCGACAGCTCGCTGGCTGCAGGGCCGGCTGGCACGACTCGGCCGTCCGGTGCTGGGAGTGATGGCGGTGTGGGCCGCGCTGATCCCGGTGCTGTATGCCGTCGGCGTACCGGCCACGACTCTGCGGACCGGGTCCACTCTGGTGATACAGCCGCTCTGGTTCGTCGGGATCTACACGTTGATCACCGCGCTCACCCCGTACTGCATCCGGGCTTCCGACCGGTTCGGTGCCTGGGCCGCCGCGCCTCTGCTCTGCGCGGTCGCCGTGGTCGACTTCCTCAGGTACGGGCCCTGCGCATCGGCGATGCCGTCGTGGCTGAGTCTGCTGAACCTTCTGCCGGGTTGGATGTTCGCCTACCAACTGGGCGTCGGCTGGGCCGGGAAGAGGCTCGGCAAGCGGAGCGCCTGGGTACTGCTGGCGGGTGGGATCGCACTGTTCGCGATGCTCCTGCTCGTCTTCCACTACCCGGTGTCGATGGTCGGGGTGCCGGGCGAGACGCGGACCAATTCGCACCCGCCGTCGCTTCTGGTCCTGGCTCTGGCCGCCGCACAGAGCGGCGCCGCGATACTCCTGCGGGAGCGTATCGGCCGCCTGCTGCGTCGCCCCGCTCTGTGGGCACCGGTCGTCGTGATCAACCTTTCGGCCATGACGATCCTGTGCTGGCACCAGACGGCGATGCTCGCGGCGGCGGTCCCCGCGTCCTTCGCCGGAGCGATACCGGGCCTGACCACCGCGCCCGACTCTCCGGTCTGGATAGCCGCTCGCATCGCGTGGCTGCCACTGTTCGCGGCGCTGCTCGTCTTGGTAGGCCGCCGGACGCGGGGGTTCGAGGCACCGTGGACCCGGGTCGGCCGGCACCGCCGGGCGCTGGCCGGACTGCTCGCCGCCGGGTTCACGGTGTTCGCACTGGGGCTGGCATGAGGGGCAGGACAAGGTCCCCGGGCCTCGCAGCGCTCTCCCCTGCCGCCTGCCCGCCCGCTCCGACGCCAGCCGGTCGCCGGGGCGGGGAGGCACCGGTCCCGTGGCTACTCGCGCCCCGCCGAGGTGAAGCTCATGTCGGCGTAGCGCTCACCCGAGACCCGGGAGGCGATCGGTTCCAGGAGCGCCAGGTCCTCATCGGTGAGGCGGATCCGGGTCGCGGCGGTGTTCTCCTCGACCCGGCTGCGCTTGCGGGTGCCGGGGATCGGGACGACGGGGAGGCCGAAGGTCTCCGACTGCCGCTGTACCCAGGCCAGGGCGATCTGCCCGAGGGAGGCGCCATGGCGGTCGGCGACCTGGCGGACGGGTTCGAGCAGGGCCGCGTTGGCGGCGGCGTTGTCGCCGGTGAACCGGGGCTGCTGGCGGCGGAAGTCGTCCTCGGACAACTCCTTGTCGGCACTGACGAAGGCACCGGTGAGGAACCCGCGGCCGAGCGGCGAATAGGGGACCAGCGCGACACCGAGCTCGGCGGCGGCCGGCACCACCGACCGCTCGATGTCCCGGCTGAACAGTGACCACTCGGACTGGACGGCCGCGATCGGGTGGACGGAGTGCGCGGCGCGCAGTTCGGCGGCGGTGACCTCACTGAGGCCGAGGTGCTTGACCTTGCCGGCAGCGACGAGTTCGGCCATCGCGCCGACCGTCTCCTCGATGGGGACCGCGGGGTCCCGGCGGTGCATGTAGTACAGGTCGACCGAGTCGGCGTCCAGGCGCTGGAGGCTGGCGTCGATGCAGGTCCTGATGTAGGCGGGGTCGTTGCGGATGGTGCGCTTGTAGGGGTCGTCGGGATCGGAGCCGATGGCGAACTTGGTGGCGAGGGCGATCTCGTCCCGGTGCGCCTTGACGAAAGGAGCAAGGAACTTCTCGTTCTCACCGGCGCCATAGACGTCGGCGGTGTCGAACAAGGTGACGCCGAGTTCGAGCGACCGCTCCAGGGTGGCTCGTGCCTCCTCGGCGTCGGTCGGACCGTAGGCCCAGCTCATCCCCATGCAGCCGAGGCCCTGAACGCCCACCACGGGCCCGTTGTTTCCCAACTCAACAGTGGAGAGAAGTACTTCGTCGGCCGACGGCGTCCGTTCGGTGTGGGCCATGTGGTTCAGGTCCTTTCCGACGCCTGCTGGGCGCCCGCATAGAAGTGGATCTTGTGGTCGAGCACCGCGAGGGTGTCCTGCAGCTCGGCCATCCGGTTCAGGACGTCGCGGCGGGTCGATTCGAGGAGTTCACGGCGCTCGTCGAAGGTGTCCTCGCCCAGGCGAACCAGTTCGGCGTAGCGAACCATGTGGGCGACCGGCATGCCGGTCAGTCGCAGTTTGCCGACGAAGGCGAGCCAGTCCAGGTCGCGGTTGCTGTAGCGGCGCTGGCCGGTGTGCGAGCGGTCGACATCGGGCATCAGCCCGATCCGCTCGTACCACCGCAAGGTGTGCGCGGTCAGTCCGGTGAAGGCGACGACCTCGCTGATCGTGTACCGGTCCTGGCCGTCGGGGCGTGGGTGCGCGCTCGGCGCCGAGGCGCAGGCGTCGGCCTTGGTCCGCTCGGGCTCGGTCCGGTTGGGTGCGGGCGTGGTCTCCATCACCGTCATGGCCCCCACGCTAGAACCTTGGAGTGCGCTCCAAGCAAGCATCGTGGGGGAAATCTCCGGCGACGTCACGGCGGTGCTCGCGCTACGGTCCGGATCATGAGCCTCGTCCGCCGCGCCGTCCCCGAGGATGCCGAAGAGCTGGTCCGGCTGCGCAAGATCATGCTCGATTCGATGCGCCCCAGCACCGACGTGAGCTGGCAGCCTGCGACGATCGCGGCCCTGCGCGCGTATCTCGCCGAGCCTGAGGGGGAGTTGACCGCGTTCGTCATCGACGCCCCGTTGCCGGGGGCCGGGCTCGCGGCCTGTGCCACGGGGGCGATCCATCGCGGTCTGGGCGGTCCGGGCAACCCCTCCGGCAGCTCCGGGCACGTCTTCAATGTGTGCACCGACCCGGAGCACCGGCGCAAGGGCTACTCGCGGGCCTGCGTGGAAGCGCTCCTGGCCTGGTACCGGGCGCGTGACGTGCGCCGGATCGACCTGCACGCGACGGCGCAGGGTGAGCCGCTGTACGCCTCGCTGGGGTTCACCCGCACCCCCTCACCCGCGATGCGGCTGACGTTCTAGGCTCGTGCACATGCAGAGCCTCGCCTTGATCGAGAACTGGCCGGTCCCGACCGCCGCCGCAGCCGTCGTCCGAGCGGACGGCACGGTACTGGGCGCGCACGGTCCCACGGCCCACCGTTTCCCGCTGGCCTCGGTCACCAAGCCGCTCGCCGCCTACGCGGTGCTCGTCGCCTACGAGGAGGGGGCGGTCGAGCTGGACGAGCCGGCCGGGCCGGAGGGGTCGACGGTGCGGCACCTGCTCGCGCACACCAGCGGCCTCGCCTTCGACGAGCACCGGACGACGTCGGAACCCGGGACCCGGCGGCTGTACTCGAACGCGGGCTTCGAGGTGCTCGGGGACCACATCGAGAAGGCGACGGACATCCCGTTCGCCGAGTATCTGCGGCAGGCCGTGCTCGAGCCGCTCGGGATGACCGCCACGTCGCTGGACGGCTCGCCCGCCAAGGACGGGGTGTCCACGGTGGACGACCTGGTGCGGTTCGCCGCGGAGCTGCAGGCGCCCCGGTTGCTCGATCCGCGCACCGTGGCCGAGGCGATGACGGTGCAGTACCCGGGTACGAAGGGGGTGCTCCCGGGGTACGGGCACCAGAATCCGAACGACTGGGGGCTCGGGTTCGAGATCCGCGACCACAAGTCGCCGCACTGGACGGGGAGCCAGTCGTCCCCGCGCACGTTCGGCCACTTCGGTCAGTCCGGCACATTCCTGTGGGTAGACCCGGCGGCGGGCGTGGCCTGTGTCGCGCTGGCTGACCGGGCGTTCGGCCCGTGGGCGGCGGAGGCATGGCCGCCCTTCACCGACGCGGTGCTCTCCGAGCTGTGACCGGCAGCGAGTGAGGGGCGCTGCACACCTCGCCGGGTCCGGTCCGCAGGGGTGTGCGGCGCCTCCCCAGCCCGAAGCGGGTCCGACATGGACCCGGTCCGACCCGGCACCGGCCCAGTCCGGACCCGCTACCGCCCCAGTCCGGGCCCGACACCTGGCCCAGCCCGAACCCGTAACCGGCCCGGCGCGGGGCCAGTCCTGACCCGGCCGTCTGGAGCCCAGCGCCGACCACGCCTCAGAGCGGCTGCTCAAGGCTCCCCGGGCCGCCCTCATTCAACTGCCCGCCCTCACCCGTGATGCCGACCCGGTACCGCCCGCCCGGGGCGCCCCACCCCGCACCACTGCCACCCCGAGTCACCCCTCAGCCCCGCCCCGTCCCGGCAGGGCCCCCGTTCCCATGTCCCATCTCCCAGATCAGCAGATGCGTCCCCTTGAGCGCGACTAGCTCGACGGCCGATTCCTCCGTGACGCGGACGGCGTCGCCCTGACGCAACTCCGTGGTGTGCAGCCGTGCTTCGCCGCGGAGCACGTGGACGTAGACGTGGGGCGCGGAGGGGAGTTCGGTTCGTTCGCCGTCGGCCAGGCGGCGGATGTGGAGGGTGGCGTCCGCCGCGGGGACGTCGTAGGGGGTGGAGTCGGCGATGCCGTGGACGACGTCGTAGGCGGGGTCGCCGCCCGGGGCGCGGGGGGCGAGCCACATCTGGAGGAAGACGAGGGGCTTGGTGCCGTCGTTGCGTTCGACGTGGCGGACGCCCCCGCCGGAGCTCAGGTGCTGGACATCGCCGGGGTGGACGACGGACTCGTGGCCGGTGGAGTCCCGGTGCGTGAGTTCGCCGGAGATGACCCAGGTGACGATCTCGGTGTGGCTGTGGGGGTGTTCGGCGAAGCCGGCGCCGGGGGCGAGGTGCTCCTCGTTGCAGGCGAGGATGGAGCCGAAGCGCAGGTTGTCCGGGTCGTAGTGCGGGCCGAAGGAGAAGGCGTGGAAGGACTCGATCCCGGCGTCGGGTTCACCGCCCGGATAGCGGTCGGCGGAGCGGCGGACATCAATCACAGCATCCACGGTAGCTGTCGGTAGCCGCTGGCAGCCGCCGTTTCCGGCCGTCCCGGGCGCCCGGCGCGGACCCTCCACTCCGCCGAGCCGTCCCGGTAAGGCAGTCTTGTCCCCGTGCCCCAATCGGAATCAGCGCAGACTTCAGCGAACGAACCGGCGGACCGCCGCCCGAACCCCCGTGCGGACCCGCACCCGCACTCGGCGACCCTGAAGCGCCTGGAGAAGTCATCCGGGGCGCTCGCCGCGCAGGCGATCACGCGCATGGACGAGACGCTGTCCTGGTACCGGGCCATGCCGCCGGAGAACCGGTCGTGGATCGGGCTGGTGGCGCAGGCGGGTATCGCGGCGTTCACCGAGTGGTTCCGGCACCCGGACACGCCGCAGGCGATCTCGACGGACGTGTTCGGCACGGCGCCGCGGGAGCTGACCCGGGCGATCACGCTGCGTCAGACCGTGGAGATGGTACGGACCACGATCGAGGTCATGGAGTCGGCCATCGACGAGGTGGCCGCGCCGGGTGACGAGAGCGTGCTGCGGGAGGCGCTGCTCGTGTACGCGCGGGAGATCGCGTTCGCGACCGCCCAGGTGTACGCGCAGGCGGCGGAGGCGCGGGGTGCGTGGGACGCGCGCCTGGAGTCGCTCGTGGTGAACGCGGTGCTGTCCGGGGAGGCCGACGAGGGCGCGATCAGCCGGGCCGCGGCGCTGGGGTGGAACTCGCCGGAGCATGTGTGCGTGGTGCTCGGGACGGCGCCCGACGGGGACAGCGAGCTGACCGTGGAGGCGATCCGGCGGGCGTCGCGCCACGCCAAGCTGCAGGTGCTGACCGGGGTACTCGGGGACCGGCTCGTGGTGATCGCGGGCGGCAGCGACAATCCGCTGGCGGTGGCGAAGTCGCTGATCGGGCCGTTCGCGGCGGGGGCCGTGGTCGCGGGGCCCGTGGTGCCGGACCTGCTGGCGGCGACCCGTTCCGCGCAGGCTGCGGCGGCCGGGCTCAAGGCGTGCGGTGCCTGGCAGGACGCTCCGCGTCCGGTTCTGGCGGACGATCTGCTTCCGGAGCGCGCGATCGCGGGCGACCCCTCCGCGCGGGAGCAGTTGGTGGAGGAGATCTACAGACCGTTGGAGGAAGCGGGTTCGGCTCTGCTCGAGACGCTCAGCGTCTATCTGGAGCAGGCGAGCAGTCTGGAGGGCGCGGCCCGGATGCTCTTCGTGCACCCGAACACCGTCCGCTACCGGCTCCGACGTGTGACGGACGTCACCGGGTGGTCGCCGTCGGACGTCCGCTCGGCGTTCACGTTGCGCATCGCCCTCATCCTGGGACGCCTGGCCGACGCGGATCCCCAGTCCTAGCCTTTTGTCGGGGGTCTACAATTCCCCTTCGGGTTCTTCGTCCCTGTCCCCACGGGCGGCCAGCACCGTCCTCAAGAGAGAGTGTGAGAGTGCTCGTACTCGTCGCTCCCGGCCAAGGCGCCCAGACGCCCGGCTTCCTGACTCCCTGGCTCGACCTCCCCGGCGCGTCGGACCGCATCGCCGCATGGTCCGACGCCATCGGACTCGACCTTGCCCACTACGGCACGCAGGCCGACGCGGACGCGATCCGCGACACGGCCGTGGCCCAGCCGCTCCTTGTCGCGGCCGGGCTGCTCTCCGCGTCCGCGCTCGGCGACGTCACGCCCGGCGCTGTGGCGGGGCACAGTGTCGGCGAGATCACCGCGGCCGCGTTCGCGGGCGTGCTCGACGACGCGGCGGCTCTGCGGCTCGTGCGCCGTCGTGGTCTGGCCATGGCCGAGGCCGCGGCGATCACGGAGACCGGTATGGCGGCGCTGCTCGGCGGCGACCCCGAGACCACCGTGGCGCACCTGGAGAAGCTGGGCCTGACCCCGGCGAACGTGAACGGCGCGGGCCAGATCGTGGCCGCCGGCACGCTCGAGGAGCTGGCCGCGCTCGCGGAGGACAAGCCCGAGGGCGTGCGGCGCGTGGTGCCGTTGAAGGTGGCGGGCGCGTTCCACACCCGGCACATGGCCCCCGCGGTGGCGAAGCTGGAGGAGGCCGCGAAGGAGCTGACCCCGGCCGACCCCACGGTCACGTACGTCTCGAACAAGGACGGCAAGACGGTCGCGACGGGCGACGAGGTGCTGGCGCGCCTGGTCGGCCAGGTCGCGAACCCGGTCCGCTGGGACCTGTGCATGGAGACGTTCCAGGAGCTCGGCGTGAGCGCGCTGATCGAGGTCTGCCCCGGCGGCACCCTCACCGGCATCGCCAAGCGGGCCCTGCCCGGCGTCAAGACCCTCGCCCTGAAGACCCCCGACGACCTCGACGCAGCCCGCGCCCTGATCGCCGAAGCAAGCGCCACGGCCTGACAAGGAGATCCGAGCAGCATGTCGAAGATCAAGCCCAGCAAGGGTGCCCCGTACGCGCGCATCCTCGGTGTCGGTGGCTACCGGCCGACGCGGGTCGTGCCGAACGAGGTGATCCTCGAGAAGATCGACTCGTCCGACGAGTGGATCCGTTCGCGCTCCGGCATCTCCACCCGGCACTGGGCGAGCGACGAGGAGACCGTCGCGATGATGTCCGTCGAGGCGTCCGGCAAGGCTGTCGCCGACGCGGGCATCCGGCCCGAGCAGATCGGTGCCGTCGTCGTGTCGACCGTCTCGCACTTCGCGCAGACGCCGGCCATCGCGACGGAGATCGCGGACAAGCTGGGCACGCAGAAGGCGGCGGCGTTCGACATCTCCGCCGGCTGCGCGGGGTTCGGTTACGGACTGACGCTGGCCAAGGGCATGATCGTCGAGGGCAGCGCGGAATATGTGCTGGTCATCGGCGTGGAGCGGCTGTCGGACCTGACCGACCTGGAGGACCGGGCGACGGCCTTCCTGTTCGGTGACGGTGCCGGCGCGGTGATCGTCGGTCCGTCCCAGGAGCCCGCGATCGGCCCCACGGTGTGGGGTTCCGAGGGCGACAAGGCCGGGACGATCAAGCAGACCGTGCCGTGGGACCAGTACCGGGTCGGCGGCGACGTGTCGCAGCTGGCACTCGACTCCGCGGGCAACGTCAAGTTCCCCGCGATCACACAGGAGGGCCAGGCGGTCTTCCGCTGGGCCGTGTTCGAGATGGCGAAGGTCGCCCAGCAGGCGCTGGACGCGGCCGGGATCAGCCCGGACGACCTGGACGTCTTCATTCCGCACCAGGCCAACGAGCGGATCATCGACTCGATGGTGAAGACTCTGAAGCTGCCGGAGCACGTCACGGTCGCCCGTGACGTACGCACCACCGGCAACACGTCGGCCGCCTCGATTCCGCTCGCGATGGAGCGGCTCCTGGCGACCGGCGAGGCGAAGAGCGGCGACACCGCGCTCGTCATCGGCTTCGGGGCGGGTCTCGTGTACGCCGCGACGGTCGTTACCCTCCCCTAGGCATCCCCGTCCGGATCACCCTGATCCGGACGGTCGTCAACCTGCCGCTGACGCGGCGGGCGCCACACCCTCTGGATACACACCGAAGGAGCGCCACAATGGCCGCCACTCAGGAAGAGATCGTCGCCGGTCTCGCCGAGATCGTGAACGAGATTGCCGGGATCCCCACCGAGGACGTCCAGGAGGACAAGTCCTTCACCGATGACCTGGACGTCGACTCGCTGTCGATGGTCGAGGTCGTCGTCGCCGCCGAAGAGCGCTTCGACGTCAAGATCCCGGACGACGACGTCAAGAACCTCAAGACCGTCGGCGACGCCACGAAGTACATCCTCGACCACCAGAGCTGAGCCACAAGCGCAGCCTGAAGGTCAGTCGCTCCGCCACCCGGCGGTGGCGCCGCTGAATCCCTCGCATCCGTTGGAGAAAGAATTCCTGTGAGCTCGACCAATCGCACCGTGGTCGTCACCGGTATCGGCGCAACCTCACCGCTGGGTGGCGACGCGACAACCACCTGGGAGGGTCTGGTCGCCGGACGTTCCGGTGTCAAGCCCCTGGAGCAGGAGTGGGCCGCCGAGCAGGCGGTCCGCATCGCGGCGACGGCCGCTGTGGACCCGAGCGAGGTCATTCCTCGCCCGCAGGCCCGCAAGCTGGACCGCTCGGCCCAGTTCGCGCTGATCGCCGCCAAGGAAGCCTGGGCCGACGCCGGTTTCACCGGTAAGGCAGGCGAGGACACGGCCGTCGAGCCCGAGCGGCTCGGCGCCGTCATCGCGTCCGGCATCGGCGGCGTCACGACGCTGCTCGACCAGTACGACGTGCTGAAGGAGAAGGGCGTCCGCCGCGTCTCCCCGCACACCGTGCCGATGCTGATGCCCAACGGCCCGTCCGCCAACGTGGGCCTTGCGGTGAACGCCCGCGCGGGCGTGCACACCCCGGTCTCCGCGTGCGCGTCCGGCGCCGAGGCCATCGGCTACGGCATCGAGATGATCCGCACCGGCCGCGCCGACGTCGTCGTCTGCGGTGGCACCGAGGCGGCCATCCACCCGCTGCCCATCGCCGCGTTCGGCAACATGATGGCGATGTCCAAGAACAACGACGACCCGCAGGGCGCCTCGCGCCCCTACGACACCGCGCGGGACGGCTTCGTCCTCGGTGAGGGCGCCGGCGTGATCGTTCTGGAGTCGGCCGAGCACGCCGCCGCGCGCGGTGCCCGCGTCTACGCGGAAGCCGTCGGCCAGGGCATCTCCGCCGACAGCCACGACATCGTGCAGCCGGAGCCGGAGGGCCGCGGCATCGCGCAGGCCCTGCGCAACCTGCTGGCCAACACCGACCTGGACCCGGCGGAGATCGTGCACGTGAACGCGCACGCGACGTCGACGCCCGCCGGTGACGTGGCCGAGCTGAAGGCGCTGCGCAAGGTGTTCGGTGACGACACCGACCACATCGCCGTCTCCGCGACGAAGTCGATGACCGGGCATCTGCTCGGTGGCGCCGGCGGCGTCGAGACCGTGGCGTCCGTCCTCGCCCTGTACCACCGGGTGGCTCCGCCGACGATCAACGTGGAGAACCTGGACCCCGAGGCCGAGGCCGCCGCGGACATCGTCCGCGGGGAGGCGCGCAAGCTGCCCGTCGAGGGCCGCATCGCCGCGCTGAACGACTCGTTCGGCTTCGGTGGGCACAACGTGGTGCTGGCGTTCCGCACGGTCTGAGCCAGGCGCCCTGGGGCCCGCGCCTCGGGGCAGCCGCCCCCTGAACGAACGAGGGGCCCGCCCGGGATATCCCGGGCGGGCCCCTCGCGCATCACCTGACCAGGTCAGACCACCTGGTGCAGCCAGCGGACGGGGGCGCCCTCCCCGGCGTAGCGGAAGGGCTCCAGTTCGTCGTCCCAGGGCTTGCCGAGGAGCTTGTTGACCTCGGTCTCCAGGTTCGTCTCGCCGTCGATGGAGCGGGCCAGTGCGGCGCGCAGCCGGTCCTCGGGGATGAGGATGTCGCCGTGGATACCGGTGACGGCGTGGAAGATGCCGAGTTCGGGGGTGGCGCTGTAGCGCTCGCCCTCGGCGTTGGCACACGGTTCGGCCGTCACCTCGAAGCGGAGCAGCTGCCAGCCGCGCAGCGCGGAGGCCAGCTTCGCGGCCGTGCCCGCCTCGCCGCGCCAGGAGAACTCGGATCTCCAGGTGCCAGGCGCCGCGGGCTGCCTGATCCAGTCGAGGCTGACGCGCGCGCCGAGTACGCCCGCTACCGCCCATTCGACGTGCGGGCACAGCGCGCGCGGCGCGGAGTGCACGTACAGAACTCCACGTGTCGTCACCGGACCTCCAGTGTGGGTCGAGGTTCGCCTTCCCCAGCGGCCTCGCGCCCGTGCCGAGCCTTCTTCCCTTCGCGACCGGACCAACGAGCCCAGACAAAAAGGGACACATCTGACGTGTTGTAATTTAGCGGAACCGGTACAGCGGGGTCTCACCGGGTCGACCGGGGACCCCGGGGCGAGGCTATCGCGCAGTGCTGCAAGGAGTGTGTCGTACTGTCGGTCCCGGGGCGTACAAACGCCGACCTTTCACCCGGCGGGGCGCAACCCCGGCCCCGCGTACGGTGGGCGCGGGGGCCGCAGTGGACGACGGAGGGGAGCACGGGATGCGTGAGCGGAGCCATCGGCGGGTCGGTGTCCGGCCCCTCGTCGCCACCGTGTCGGCCGCCGTGCTGGGCATCGGCGCGCTCACCGCGTGTGACGCCTCCGGGGGCAACTCCCCCGGTCCCCGCGGGTCGACGGCCGCCGTGAAGCCGTCGCCGACGCCGGTGTGGGACAAGAGCCCGCGCTCCCTCGCCGCCGTGGGGGACTCGATCACGCGCGGGTTCGACGCCTGCTCGGTGCTCTCCGACTGCCCGGAGGTGTCGTGGGCGACGGGCACGGACGCGCAGGTCAAGAGCCTGGCGGTACGGCTGCTCGGGAAGAGCCGGGCCAAGACGCACAGTTGGAACTACGCGCGGACCGGGGCGCGGATGGCCGATCTGCCGGCGCAGATGGAACAGGCCGGCGCGGAGCGGCCCGAGCTGGTGACGGTGATGGCCGGGGCGAACGACGCGTGCCGTCCGACGGTCGGCGCGATGACGCCGGTGGCCGACTTCCGGGCCGACTTCGAGGAGTCGCTGCGGCAGTTGCGGCAGGCGGCCCCGAAGGCGCAGGTGTACGTGTTGAGCGTGCCGGATCTGAAGCGGCTCTGGTCGCAGGGGCGGATGAACCCGCTGGGCAAGCAGGTGTGGAAGCTGGGCATCTGCGCGTCGATGCTGGCCGATCCGGACGCGATGGACGCGGCGGCGACCGCGCGCCGTGACGAGGTGCAGCGGCGCGTGGAGGCGTACAACGAGGTGCTGAAGGACGTGTGCGCGAAGGACCGGCGGTGCCGCTCCGACGACGGCGCGGTCTTCGGGTACCGGTTCGACGGCGATCAGTTGAGCCAGTGGGACTGGTTCCACCCCAGCAAGAACGGGCAGGCGCGGCTCGCGGCGCTCGCGTTCCGCGGGGTGACCACCGCCGAATGAGACGGCCGTGACGCCGAATGAGACGGCCGTGACCACCGCCGAATGAGGCGGATCGGCAGGGCGTAGGGTCTCGATCATGCGCAGCGAACTCTTCGACGCCCTCCCCGACGGCACCGACGTCCACCGCTGGACCCTGGAACGGGACGGGGTGCGGGTACGCGTCCTGACGTACGGCTCCATCCTGCAGTCGGTCGAGGTGCCCGACCGTGAGGGGGCCCGCACGTCCGTCTCCCTCGGTTTCGACGATCTGGCCGGCTATCTGGCGCACCCGGAGCCCTACTTGGGCGCCCTGGTCGGCCGGTACGCGAACCGGATCGCGGGCGGCCGGTTCGAGCTGGACGGACAGGTGCACCGGCTGGCGCAGACCAACGGGCCGAACTCACTGCACGGCGGCGAGCGCGGCTTCGACAAGCGGGTGTGGGACGCGGAACCGGTCGGGGAGCACGCGCTGCGGCTCACCCTCGTCTCCGCCGACGGCGAGGAGGGGTTCCCCGGGCGGCTCGCGGTCACGGCGACGTACGCGCTGGAGGAGGGCGGGGTGCTGCGCCTGTCGTACGAGGCGGTGACCGACGCGCCGACCGTCGTGAACCTCACCAACCACACCTACTGGAACCTGGGCGGGGCCGCGTCCGGGACCGCGGTGGGCGGGCACGAGCTGCGGATCGCCGCCGGGCGGGTGACCGCCGTGGACGCCGATCTGATCCCGGCCGGTGCGCCGCAGGAGGTCGACGGCACGCGGTTCGACTTCCGGGAGAGCCGGAAGGTCGGCGCCGGGTACGACCACAACTACGTGCTCGACAAGGGCGTCACCGGCGCCCCCGAGGAGATCGCGGAGCTGCACGACCCCGCGTCCGGCCGGGTCCTGACCATCGCGACGACCGAGCCGGGCATCCAGCTCTACACCTCGGACGGCTTCGCCGAGGGCCTGCCGTTCGCGCCGGGCGACGGGATCGCGCTGGAGACGCAGCACTTCCCGGACTCGCCGAACCGGCCCGACTTCCCGTCCACCGTGCTGCGGCCGGGCGAGGTGTACCGGTCGCAGACGGTGTACGGATTCGGCGTGCGGGCCTGATCACGCCTTCGCAGGCCGGGCCCGTGCGGTCCTGACCGCCCCCCGTGGCTCAGGCCACGATCGTCTCGCTCACGCGCCCGTCGGTGAGCGAGCGGCCGGCCGTCAGCTCGTACCGGCCCGCCCGGTACGCCCACGCGTCCGCGTCCTCGTCCCAGATCTCGAAGGCGCGGCGCGGGAGTTCGACGACGGCCTCGACGGTCTCGCCGGGGGCGGCCGTGACGCTCGCGAAGCCGACCAGCCAGCGGGCGGGCCGGTCCTGGTCGGGCTCGCTCGGCGCCAGGTAGAGCTGGACGACCTCGCGGCCGGGCCGGGGACCGCTGTTGCGGACGCGGACGGTGGCCGTCATGCCTCCCTCGTCGTCGCCGGTGACGTCCAGCGTCTCGTAGGTCCAGTCGGTGTAGCCGAGACCGTGTCCGAACGGGTAGGAGGGCGTGGCGCCCGCCTTGTCCCAGGCGCGGTAGCCGATGAACACGCCCTCGGCGTAGTCGAGTCGGCCGTCGGCCGGGGTGACCCGGGTGACCGGGGCGTCGGCGAACGCGCCCCAGGTCGTGGGCAGTCGGCCGCCCGGCTCCTCCGCGCCGAGGAGCACGTCGGCGAGGGCGTCGCCGCCTTCCTGGCCGGGGAACCAGGACAGCAGGACCGCCGCCACGTCGTCGCGCCACGGAAGCTCCACCGGGGAGCCGGAGTTGACGACCACGACGGTGTTCGGGTTGGCGGCGGCGACGGCGCGGACGAGGTCGTCCTGGCGGCCGGGCAGGCGCAGGTCGGCGCGGTCGAAGCCCTCGGACTCGACACGTTCGGTGGTGGCGACCACGACGACGGCGACCTCGGCGTCACGCGCGGCCTCGACCGCCTCCGCGATGAGCGCGTCCGCGTCGCGACGCGGTTCGAGGTGGGTGAGGCTGAAGATCACGGCGGGCAGCGGCAGGACGAGGGACTTGTCCAGCGGGTGGAACAGGGAGACCTCGACCGGCTGCCCCTCGGTGAGCGTGACCTTGCCGCGCTCCAGCGGGGCGCCGAAGAACGCCTCGAAGGGGTCGGACTCGTCACTCATGGCCTGGACGCCGTCGTAGAGGACGGTGCCGTCGACGGTGAGGGTGAACGCGCCGAGGCCGCGGGTGCCGAAGGCGTGGTCGCCGCTGACGCGCGGGGTGAACGTGCCCTGGATCTCGATGCTGTGCAGCGCCTCGTGGGTGACCCCGGCGGGCAGGTCGTCGCCCATCCACTGGAGCTGGCCGCTGGGCAGGGAGCCCTCGCCGATGACGGTGCCGTCGGCGTCGCGGCAGACGGCGCGCAGCTCGAACCCCTTGTCGGCGGCGGCGAGTTCGTCGCTCGGGTCGGCGCCGAGGGCGTACGTGACGGAGTGCGTCGCGGCGCGCAGGCCGTCGAGCGGGGAGACGACGCGCTCGGGGAAGACGGTGGCGGAGCCGCCGCCGAGGACGCGGGCGTCGCGGGCGGCGGCGCCGATGAGCGCGATCCTCGCGTCGGGGCGCAGCGGCAGGGCACCGCCGGAGTTGCGTACGAGGACGAAGGCGCGGCGGGCGACCTCGCGGGCCAGTGCCACACCGTCGATCTCGGCCGGGCGCCTCGAAGCGGACACGGCGGGTTCGGCACCGTCCAGGGCGCCGACGCGGGCGGCGAGGCGCAGCACGCGGCGCACGGCGTCGTCGACCTCGGACTCCTCGGCCTCCCCGGCGCGTACGGCGGCGGCGAGCGCGGGCCCGTACACGGTCTGCGGGCCGGGCATGGCGACGTCGAGGCCGCCCTTGAGGGCGCCGGTGGTGGAGCGGGCGGCCATCCAGTCGGAGACGTTGAAGCCGTCGAAGCCCCATTCACCGCGCAGGATCTCGTGCACGAGGTGGCGGTGCTCGGTCATCGTCGTGCCGTTGACCGTGTTGTAGGCGGTCATGATCCCCCACGGGTGGGCGCCCGCGACGATGGTCTCGAACGGCGCCAGGTACAGCTCGCGCAGGGCGCGCGCGGAGACCAGGTTGTCCACGGTGAAGCGGTCGGTCTCGGCGTCGTTGGCGACGAAGTGCTTGACGGTGGTGCCGACGCCGCCCGACTGGACGCCCCGCACGTAACCGGTGCCGATGGCGCCCGTGAGCAGCGGGTCCTCGCTGTAGGCCTCGAAGTGGCGGCCGCCGAGCGGCGAACGGTGCAGGTTCACGGTCGGGGCGAGCAGCACGTGGACGCCCTTGCGGCGGGCCTCCTGGGCGAGGAGCGCGCCTGCCCGGCGGGCGAGCGCGGGGTCCCAGGTCGCGGCGAGCGCGGTCGGGGAGGGCAGGGCGATCGACGGGTCGTCGGCGGTCCAGCGCACGCCGCGCACCCCGATCGGGCCGTCGGACATGACAAGCGAGGCGAGGCCGATCTCGGGGAGCGCGGGCAGCGACCACATGTCCTGTCCGGCGAGGAGTCGCGCCTTGGCGTCGAGGTCGAGCTTGCCGAGCGCGGCCTCGACCACCGCCTCGCGGGCCTCGGCCCCCGTGTCGTCACCGGTGAAACCGTCTGCCTGGGTGGCCATGCCGGCCCTCCTCATCGAGTCATCGATCCATCGAGATCGCGGTCGAGAACACGGTCGCCTTCGAGAACGCGGTCGCGGCCACGGTCGTCGCGTACGTGGCTGTGCCTGAGCGCGTCCATCCTGCACCCGTATACCTGTAGAGCGGTAGGTTTCGTAACCTTGCCGTTATCCAGACTACCCAGCAGGGCCCTGACCATGTCGTACGGTGACCGCATGAGCAGCACCAGAGCCGCCCGCGGCGAGGAGCGACGGGCCGAGATCCTGCGCGCCGCGCTCGAAGTGATCGCCGAGCGCGGCTACCGGGGCGCGAGCCTCGCCGCCGTCGCGGAGCGCGTCGGGCTCACCCAGCAGGGGCTGCTGCACCACTTCCCGACGAAGGAGGCGCTGCTCGTCGCCGTCCTCGCGGACCGGGACCGGTGGGACGCGGTGCCGGACAGCCAGTGGCGTCTCGACCTGCTCGGCTCACTCGTCGAGTACAACGCGATGCGGCCCGGCATCGTGCAGACGTTCTCGGCGCTGCTCGGCGAGTCCGTCACCGAGGGGCATCCGGCGCGTGACTTCTTCACCCGGCGCTACGGCGACGTCCGCGCGTCGATGGCGGAGGTGCTGCGCGCGGAGTACGGCGAGCGGCTGCCGAACGGGCTGACGCCGGAGCGGGCGGCGCCGCTGCTCGTCGCCGTGATGGACGGGCTGCAGTACCAGTGGCTGCTGGACCCGGGGGCGGTGGACATGGCGACGGCGTTCCGGGACTTCCTGGCGCTGCTGGGCGAACCCGAACCCGAACCCGGATCCGAGCCCCGGCCCACACCCGGGCCCGGCCCTCAGAACTGAGCCGCAGCCCTGGCCTCGGCCCCGGGATACTGCTGCCAGCGCACCGCCAGCGCCTTGCTCACCGCGCACACCGCCGCGAAGACGGCCGCCCAGACGTACGCGCCGGAGAGCGCCAGCGCCGCGACGCCCGCGCCGAACCAGACGGTCTCGAAGGCGACGCGCGCGGCCCCGCGCGTCCCGTAGCGGGCCTTGGGCGACCCGAGAAGGGCCCAGGCCGTGATCATGACGGCCAGGCCGAGGACACCGTAGAGCCAGGCGAGCGGCGCGGCCACGTCGCGGGTGAAGCCGTAGGCGCCCACGGCGCCCAGGGCGACGAGTTCGACGGCGAAGAGGACGGCGGCGTTGGCGGTCTTCATGCGGTCATCCCCCGCGGGCTCTGGTCCGCCGCGCCGCCGCCACCCGCCGCGCCGCC
The DNA here is from genome assembly GCF_043523415.1 of Streptomyces sp. SGAir0957. Taxonomy (NCBI): domain Bacteria; kingdom Bacillati; phylum Actinomycetota; class Actinomycetes; order Kitasatosporales; family Streptomycetaceae; genus Streptomyces; species Streptomyces sp. SGAir0957. The sequence continues at coordinate 5,699,016 of NZ_CP027293.1, read as the reverse complement.
GCCACCCGCCGCGCCGCCGCCGCCCGCCGCCGGAAGCGGCCCGCCGGCGTCGAAGTCCGCATCGGCATCGGCGTCGGCATCAGGCGCCTGCGCGAGCTCGCCCCGAAGGTCCCGCACCATCAACGTGGCCCCGGCGACCGCCCCCGGCATCAGGAACACCGCCACCACCGGCACCAGGAACGCCACCGCGAGCGGCGCCCCGAACCCCCACGCGAGGCCCTTGCGGGAGCGCAGCAGGGCCAGCCGTTCCCGGAGGTCGACGCCTCGCCGCTGCAGGGCGACCCCCGTCAGTTCCTCCGTGAGGAAGAAGCCGGTGACGAAGAAGCCGAGGACCGGGATCACCGTCTGGCCGACGAAGGGGAGGAAGCCGAGCGCGAAGAGCAGGATGCCCCACAGGGCGGCGCGGACGAGGATGCGCAGGCTGTCACGGGCGGAGATCCACAGCTCCCGCCAGAGCGGCAGGCCGGACTCCGGGGCGTGGCCGCCCTCGGCGATGTCGACCTGTTCGGAGAGGGCGTCGTAGAACGGCTGGCCGATCAGGAGCGTCACCGCGGTGAAGGTCAGGACGGCGAGGAGCAGGGCCAGGGCGAAGAGGACGGCCGTGAGGAAGCCGCGGAAGAGCCCGCGCCAGGGCGACGACCAGTCGTCGGCGAACGGCGTCGACCAGCCGACGAAGTCCTGGCCCCAGACGGCGAGGCAGACGAGGGCCGCCGCGTACAGGACGAGGGTGATGAGGCCGGGCAGCAGGCTCCAGCCGTACTTCTTGCCGTGCCGGGCAACCCAGCGCTGCCCCTTCATCAGATAGCCGAAGCCCGCCCCGAGATCACGCATGGCGCAAACCTTACGGGACGGGCCTGGGCCGCGAAGATGGTCAGACCGAGAGCGTGACCGTGATGTTGCCGCGGGTCGCCTTGGAGTAGGGGCAGACCTGGTGGGCCTTCTCGACCAGGGACTTGGCGGTGGCCGCGTCCGTGTTCGGGATGGCCGCCGAGATGTCGACGATGAGGCCGAAGCCGTCGTCGTTCTTGCCGATGCCGACCTTCGCGGTGACGGTCGAGCCGGTGATGTCGATGCCCTCCTGGCGGGCGACGACGGCGAGGGCGCCCTGGAAGCAGGCGCTGTAACCGGCCGCGAAGAGCTGCTCCGGGTTGGTGCCGGCGCCGGAGCCGCCCTGCTCCTTGGGCGGGTTGACGACGACGTCGAGCTTGCCGTCGTCGGTGGAGACGCGGCCGTCGCGGCCGTTCTCGGCGGTGGCTACGGCGGTGTAGACGACGTCGGACTGCGTGATGGCCATGGCTCGTACTCCCTCATTCGTTTCCGGCAAGCGGAGTTTTAGATCCGCAGAACGGAAACAGGCTATCGGATGCCGAAAATCACCGGGCGCCCCGCACCGGGCACCCGGCCGCCGGAGGTCAGAGCTTCACGACCATCTTTCCGGTGTTGTCGCCGCGCAGGACCCCGAGGAACGCCTCCAGGTTGTTCTCGATGCCCTCGACGACCGTCTCGCGGTACTTCAGCTCGCCCGAGCGGACCCAGGCGCCGACCTCCTGCACGAACTGCGGCTGCAGGTCGTAGTGGTCGCCGACGAGGAAGCCCTCGATGCGGCCGCGGGTCTGGATGAGGCGGGAGAGGTTGCGCGGGCCGGGCGCCGGCTCGGTGTTGTTGTAGACGGAGATCGCGCCGCAGATGGCGATGCGGCCGTCGCGGTTGAGGCGGGCGATGGCGGCCTCCAGGTGGTCGCCGCCGACGTTGTCGAAGTACGTGTCGATGCCGTCCGGGGCCGCCTCCTTCAGCAGCTCGTGCACGTTGCCCGACTTGTAGTTGAACGCGGCGTCGAAGCCGTACTCGTCGAGGAGCAGCTTGACCTTCTCGTCCGAGCCGGCCGAGCCGATGACCCGCGAGGCGCCCTTGAGCTTGGCGATCTGGCCGACCTGGCCGCCGACCGCGCCCGCGGCGCCGGAGACGAAGACGCTGTCGCCCTCCTTGAAGGAGAGGGTGCGCAGCAGCCCCGCGTACGCGGTGAGGCCCGTCATGCCGAGCACGCCGAGGTAGGTCGAGAGCGGCGCGGCGTCCGGGTCGACCTTGACGGCCTGCTTGGCGTCGAACGTCGCGTACTCGCGCCAGCCGAAGAAGTGCAGCACGTGGTCGCCGACCGCGATGCCCTCGTCGTTCGAGGCGATGACCTCGCCGACGGCACCGGCCTGCATGGGCTTGCCCAGCTCGTACGGGGCCACGTACGACTTCGCGGCGCTCATGCGGCCGCGCATGTACGGGTCGACGGAGACGTACAGGTTCTTGACGAGGACCTGGCCGGGGCCGGGCTCGGAGACCGGGGCTTCGCGCAGCTCGAAGTCCTTCGGCTCGGGCCAGCCGACGGGACGGTCGAGCAGGACCCATTCGCGGCCGGTGGCGGGGATCTGGGGGGTGTCGGCGGACATGCGGTGATCCTTACGTCGCTAGTACTTCAGTATGTGAAACAACCATGCTTCTGAATATTTCATGATGTCAAGCAACTGGGTACCCTGGACCCATGACCGCCACCCGTCCGCACCGTTCCGCCGATCCGCTCACCCTTGAGGTGGTGGAGCTGATCGGCGCCGTCGTCGCGCGCTACCACCAGGAGTACGAGGACGCGGCCGCGCGGCACGGGCTGACCGGGGCACAGGCACGGGTGCTCAGTCTGCTGGCGCTCGAACCTCTTCCCATGCGGCAGATCGCGCACCGGCTGAAGTGCGAGCCGTCGAACATCACGGGGATCGTGGACCGCCTGGAGGCGCGGGAGCTGGTGGAGCGGCGGCCCTCGCCCGGTGACCGGCGCGTGAAGGTGGCCGCGCCCACGCAGGAGGGCGCGGCGGTGGCGCGGAGCCTGCGGGAGTCGCTCGATTTCGCGCGGGAGCCGCTGGCCCGGCTCGACCGGGACCAGCGGCTCGCGCTGCGGGACATGCTGAGGACGATGATCGGGGCGGATTGATCCCGCTCGCCGCGTCCGGTCAGGTGCACCACCACAGGAAGCGGTCGCACGTCTTCGTCGGGGTCGGCTCGGGCGTCGGGGACGCGGCGGTGGGCTGCGGGTCGGCGCTGGTCGTGGGCGCGTCGGACGGGGAGTCCGCGGGTGAACCCGCGCTGTCGGAGGGCGGGTTGTCCGGGGTGCCGCTCTCGTCGTCCGCCCGCGCCGAGGACGCGTCGGCGCTCTCCGTCGCGCTCGGCGACGCGGACACGGACGCCGAGGCGCTCGCCGTGGCCGTTCCCGTGGCCGTCGGGGACCCGGACGCCCCGGGCGAGGCGCTGGAGGCCGGTGCCGGAGCGTCCGCGGGCGGGGCCTCGTCCGCCGAGGACGCGCCGTCCGCCTGCATGTCGGCCGTGTCCGGCGCCGCCTGCGCGTCGCCCCCGCCCGACGACTCCATACCGAGTTCCGCGAGGCTGAGCCCGCCCGCCGCGAGCGCGATGCCCGCCGTGATCAGCAGGATGCGTCTGCGCCGTCTGCGGTGCGCCCGGCGGGTGCGCGGGCGGCGTCTGCCGCGCGGGCGGCCGGGTTCGCCGTCGCCGCTCTCCTCCACCGCCGCTTCCTCGGCCTCCCCCTGCGCGGCGAGCGCCTCCGCGTAGGTGCGCACGGCGTCGGCGGGGGTGCCGCACCCCGGGCAGGCGAGGGCTCCGTTGAGGTGCCTGCGGCACGGGTGGCAGTAGTCCATGACGTAGGGAGGCTAAGGGCCCGGGCGGTAACGGAGAAAGCCGGTGCTGTGAAACTTCTGTGCGAAACACGGCGGAGCGAACCTCTACGAAGCCCGGCCAACCTCTGCGCAGACCATTGACACCCTTGTACGGCCGTCCTTACTGTCACGCCAGCATTTCGAACGAGTGACGAAATATCGAACGGCACCAATCGGCACAGGGGGCAATTGCCTTGCGCATCACGGGAATCAGCACGCATGTGGTCGGGACGCCCTGGCGGAACCTGACCTACGTCCAGGTGCACACCGACGAGGGCATCACGGGCGTCGGCGAGACCCGCATGCTGGGCCACACCGACGCGCTCATCGGCTACTTGAACGAGGCGCTGGCCAACCACATCGTGGGGTCCGACCCGTTCGCCGTCGAGGACCTCGTACGCCGCATGAAGTACGGCGACTACGGGCGCGCGGGCGAGATCGTCATGTCCGGCATCGCCGTCGTCGAGATGGCCTGCTGGGACATCAAGGGCAAGGCGCTCGGCGTCCCGGTGTGGCAGCTGCTCGGGGGCAAGGTCACCGACAAGGTGAAGGCGTACGCCAACGGCTGGTACACCACCGAGCGGACCCCGGAGGCGTACCACAAGGCCGCGCAGACGGTGATGGAGCGCGGGTACAAGGCGCTGAAGATCGACCCGTTCGGCACCGGGCACTTCGAGCTGGACCATGAGCAGTCGCTGTACGCCGTCTCGCTGATCGAGGCCGTGCGGGACGCGATCGGGCCCGACGCCGAGCTGATGCTGGAGATGCACGGCCGCTTCTCCCCCGCCACGGCGGTCCGGCTCGCCCGCGATCTCGCGCCGTTCAAGCCCGCGTGGCTGGAGGAGCCGGTGCCGCCGGAGAACCTCAAGGCGCTGGAGAAGGTCGCCGCGAAGGTGGACATGCCGGTCGCGACCGGTGAGCGGATCCACGACCGGATCGAGTTCCGGGAGCTGTTCGAGAGCCAGGCCGTCGACATCATCCAGCCCGACGTCGGCCACCTCGGCGGCATCTGGGAGACGCGCAAGCTCGCCGCCACCGCCGAGACCCACTACATGCTGGTCGCACCGCACAACGTGGGCGGTCCCGTCCTGACGGCCGCCTCGCTCCAGGTCGGCTTCACCACCCCCAACTTCAAGATCCTGGAGCACTTCAACGACTTCGCGGACGCCGAGATCAAGAAGGTGGTCAAGGGCGCGCCGCAGGTCGTGGACGGCTACTTCGAGCTGTCGCACGAGCCCGGTCTCGGGGTCGAGCTGGACGTGGACGCCGCCGCCGAGTTCCCGCAGCAGCAGGCCCGGTTCGACCTGTGGGCCGAGGGCTGGGAGAAGCGCGCGCCAAAGGGCACCCAGTGAGCTCCGCGGTCGTCGTCGACGGGCCCGGCGCGCACCGGGTCGTGGAGCACGAGCCCGCGCCGCCATGGCCGGGCGAGGCCCGGGTGCGGGTGCACGCCGTGGGGATCTGCGGCAGCGACCGCGAGGTCTACCAGGGCAACCGGCCCGAGGGGTATGTCCGTTACCCGCTCACCCCGGGCCACGAGTGGTCCGGGACCGTGGAGGCCGTCGGCGCCGGGGTGCCGGACGGGCTCGTCGGCCGCAAGGTCGTCGGCGAGGGCTTCCGGAACTGTCAGGTGTGCGACCGGTGCCACGCCGGTGAGACGACGCTGTGCACCGCCGGGTACGAGGAGACCGGCTTCACGCAGCCGGGGGCCATGGCCGCCACGCTCGTCCTGCCCGCCCGGCTCCTGCACGTCCTGCCCGGCGACGCCGATCTGAGCGCCGCCGCCCTCCTGGAACCGGCCGCGTGCATCGCCGCCGCCGCGCTCAAGGCCGAGGCGCGGCCAGGGCAGCGGGTCGCGGTGGTCGGGACCGGGACGCTCGGGATGTTCGCCGTGCAGTTCCTCGCCGCGAACTCCCCGGCCGAGCTGCTCGTCGTCGGCACGCGGGACGACCGGGAGGCTCTGTCGCGTCGGTTCGGGGCGACGGACTTCCGGCTGCGGAGCGGACCCCTCCCCTCCGACATCGATGTCGTGATCGAGACGGCGGGCTCCGCCTCGGCCGCACGGACCGCCGCCTCGCTCCTTCGGCGCGGCGGACGCCTCGTGCTCACCGGCATCCCGGCGGCGGGCGCCGACGGCCTCGACCCGACCGACCTGGTGGTGCGCCAGCTGGAGGTGCGGACCGTCTTCGGGGCCGCGCCCGACGCGTGGGCGCACGCGGTGCGGATGTTCGGGGCGGGGCTGCTCGATCCCCTGCCGCTCGTGACGCACGAGGTGGAGCTCGAGCGGTTCGCCGAGGCCATCGAATGGGTCGGGTCCGGCGACCCGAAGGTCGGGAAGGTGCTGCTGCGGCCCTAGGACCTGTCCTGGAGCCCGCGCCCTCGCCGGACACATACCTCAGCGACTTCGTACAAGACAAAGGACGAGCGTGACCGACTCACCCCGCCGCCCCGGCGAACCCGCCCTCTCCGCCCTCGGTCTGAGCGCTCCCGCGCCCGACCCGGCGGACGCCTCCCCGCACACGTTCCCCGACGGCGGGACGTGGCGCGTGGAGATCCCCTCCGTCGAGGGCCCGGAGGCCGTCGGCGTCGTACTGAAGGAGGCCTCGCGGCTCGACGTGCCGATCCACCGGATCAGCCAGGGCAGCGGCGTCTGGATGCTGCGGGACACCGAGATCGTGGAGATGGTCGAGGCGACCGCCGAGCGCGACATCGAGCTGTGCCTGTTCACCGGGCCGCGCGGCACCTGGGACACCGGCGCCTCGGTCCGCACCGACTCGCGCGGGGCCGGGCTGCGCGCCCGAGGCCACGACGCGGTCGCCGGCTGCGTCGAGGACGCCGTACGCGCGACGGAGCTGGGCGTGAAGTGCCTGCTCGTCGCCGACGAGGGGGTGCTGTGGACGCTGCACAGGGCGCGCGCGAAGGGCGTGATACCGGCCGACACCACGCTGAAGGTCTCCGCGCTCATCGGCCCGGTGAACCCGGCCTCGTACGCCGTCTACGAGGGGCTCGGCGCCGACTCGCTGAACGTGCCGTCCGACCTGACCCTCGCGCACCTCACCGAGATCCGGCGGCTCTCGGCGGCGCCGATGGACATGTACGTCGAGGCGCCCGACGACCTCGGCGGCTACATCCGGATGTACGAGATCGCCGAACTGGTGCGCCGCGGCGCCCCGTTGTACCTGAAGTTCGGGCTCGCCAAGGCGCCCGCCATCTATCCGTACGGCACGCATCTGCGGGACGTCACCCTCGACACCGCCCGTGAGCGGGTGCGCCGGGGCCGTCTCGCGCTCGACCTGCTCGCGCGGCACGGAGCCGGTGGCGGCATGTCGCCGCTGGGCTCGCGGCTGCCGGGGACACTGCGGCGCTTCAGCACGGGCCAATAACGTTCTGGCCACGCAACTTCACAGAACACGACAGAGCCGCGCACAATCCAACGCACTTCGGTTCTCGGTCAACCCCCGCACTCCGCACGGGACTTCGCTCCTCCCGACCGGGCCCGGCACTCACACATCAAGGATGATGACCATGCGAAACCGCCGCACCGCTGCAGCCGCGATAGCCGCGACCGTCTCCCTCGCGCTCACCCTGACCGCCTGCGGCCAGGACAGCGAGGGCGGCAAGGAAGAGGGCAAGAAGGACGTCAAGGGCTCCACGGTCGGCGTCGCGATGCCTACCAAGTCCTCGGAGCGCTGGATCGCCGACGGCAACAACGTCGTGAAGGCCCTGGAGTCGAAGGGGTACAAGACCAAGCTGGTCTACGGCGAGGACGACCCGGACCAGCAGGTCTCGCAGATCGAGAACATGATCACGCAGGGCGTCTCCGCGCTCATCGTCGCCGCGATCGACAACAAGTCGCTGAACTCGGTGCTCCAGCAGGCCGCCGACGCCGACATCCCCGTCATCTCCTACGACCGGCTCATCCTCGACACCAAGAACGTCAGCTACTACGCGACGTTCGACAACGAGAAGGTCGGCCGGCTCCAGGCCACGTCCCTGGTGGACAAGCTGGGGCTGAGCAAGGGCGAGAAGGGCCCGTTCAACGTCGAGCTGTTCGCCGGCTCCAACGACGACAACAACACGCGGTACTTCTTCGACGGCGCGATGAAGGTGCTCCAGCCCTACATCGACAAGAAGCAGCTCGTCGTCAAGTCCGGGCAGACCAAGCTCAACCAGATCACCACGCTGCGCTGGGACGGCGCCACCGCCCAGAAGCGCATGGACGACATCCTGACCTCGACGTACAAGGGCAGCAACCGCGTGGACGCGGTGCTCTCCCCGTACGACGGCATCTCCATCGGCATCATCTCGGCGCTGAAGTCGGACGGCTACGGCTCGGGCTCCAAGCCGCTGCCCGCCATCTCCGGACAGGACGCCGAGGTCGCCTCGGTGAAGTCGATCATCGACGGCCAGCAGTACTCGACCGTCTACAAGGACCTGCGCAAGCTCGCCAAGGTCGCCTCGACCATGGTCGACGACGTGCTGCACGACAAGAAGCCCGAGGTGAACGACGTCAAGAGCTACGACAACGGCGCGAAGGTCGTCCCCTCGTACCTGCTCAACCCGGTCCTCGTCACCAAGGAGAACTACGAGAAGGAGCTCGTCGACAGCGGCTTCTACTCCAAGTCCGACCTGGGCCAGTAAGCACCCCTGCGGGAACGACCAGCACCGAACCACTAGCTGAAGGGCACGACCATGGCGGGACCCGTCCTGGAAATGCGCTCGATCGTCAAGACCTTTCCCGGTGTGAAAGCGCTCTCGGACGTCAACCTGGCGGTACGTCAGGGCGAGGTCCACGCCATCTGCGGGGAGAACGGCGCCGGCAAATCCACCCTGATGAAGGTTCTCTCCGGCCTCCATCCGCACGGCAGCTACGAGGGGGAGATCCTCTTCGAGGGGCAGTCCTGCCAGTTCAAGGACATCAACGCGTCCGAGAAGCGCGGCATCGTCATCATCCACCAGGAGCTGGCGCTCGTCCCCTACCTGTCGATCGCCGAGAACATGTTCCTCGGCAACGAACACGCCACCCGCGGCTTCATCGACTGGCGCGAGACCTTGATGCACGCCACCCGGCAGCTGCGCCGGGTGGGCCTCGCGGAGAACCCCAACACCCGGATCTCCGACATCGGCGTCGGCAAGCAGCAGCTCGTCGAGATCGCCAAGGCGCTCGCCAAGGACGTGAAGCTGCTGATCCTGGACGAGCCGACCGCGTCGCTCAACGACGAGGACTCCGGCAAACTCCTCGACCTGATCCTGGAGCTGAAGGGTCAGGGCATCACCTCGATCATCATCTCCCACAAGCTGAACGAGATCCGCCGCGTCGCCGACTCGGTGACGATCCTGCGGGACGGCCGCACCATCGAGACCCTCGACGTGCACGCCCCGGAGACCACCGAGGACCGGATCATCTCCGGCATGGTCGGCCGCGACCTGGAGCACCGCTTCCCCGAGCGCACCCCGCACCACGCCGAGGAGGGCGCGGCGCCCGCCCTGGAGATCCGCAACTGGACGGTGCACCACCCCCTGGACCGCGAACGCAAGGTCGTGGACGACGTCTCCCTGCACGTACGGCGCGGGGAGATCGTCGGGATCGCGGGCCTGATGGGCGCGGGCCGCACCGAACTCGCGATGAACGTCTTCGGGCGGACCTACGGCCGGTACGCGGCCGGCACCGTGCTGAAGGACGGCACCGAGATCCGGACGAAGTCGGTCGCGGAGGCCGTCGGGCACGGCATCGCCTACGCGACCGAGGACCGCAAGCACTACGGCCTCAACCTCCTCGACACCATCAACCGCAACATCTCCCTCGCGGCGCTCGGCAAGGTCGCGCGGCGCGGCGTGGTCGACGAACACGGGGAGCGGCAGGTCGCCGAGGAGTACCGCAAGTCGATGAACATCAAGGCCCCGACGGTCTTCGAACCGGTGGGCAAGCTGTCGGGCGGCAACCAGCAGAAGGTCGTCCTCAGCAAATGGATCTTCGCGGGGCCCGAGGTGCTGATCCTCGACGAGCCGACCCGCGGGATCGACGTCGGTGCCAAGTACGAGATCTACACGGTCATCGACAAGCTCGCGGCCGAGGGCAAGGCGGTGGTGTTCATCTCCTCCGAACTGCCCGAGCTGCTCGGCATGTGCGACCGCATCTACACGATGAGCGCGGGCCGGCTGACCGGTGAGGTCACCCGCGCGGAGGCGACGCAGGAGTCCCTGATGCGCCTGATGACCAAGGACAAGAACGGGACAGAAGAGGTAACGCGATGAGCACGGACGTGATGGACAAGTCCCCGGCCCCCGCGCCGCCGGGCAAGGACGGAGCCGCCGGCGACGGCGGGCTGCTGCGCCTCGTGCTCGACGGGATGCGCCGCAACATGCGCCAGTACGGCATGTTGCTCGCGCTCGGCCTCCTCGTGATCGTCTTCGCCGTCTGGACCAACGGCGACCTGATCCTGCCGCGCAACGTCTCCAACCTGGTGCTGCAGAACAGCTACATCCTGATCCTCGCGATCGGCATGATGCTGGTCATCATCGCGGGCCACATCGACCTTTCCGTGGGATCACTGACCGCGTTCGTCGGCTCGACGGCCGCCGTCCTCATGGTCAGCCACGACCTGCCCTGGCCCCTCGCGGCGGTGATCTGCCTCGCGATGGGCGGCGCGGCCGGATGCATCCAGGGCTGGCTGATCGCCTACGGCGGCATACCGTCCTTCATCGTGACCCTCGCGGGCATGCTGGTCTGGCGCGGCCTGACGGAGATCCTGCTGAAGGGGCAGACCCTCGGCCCGTTCCCCGAGGGCCTCGGCAAGCTCGGCAACGGCTTCCTGCCCGAGGTCGGCCCGGACACGAATTACCACAACCTCACCCTGCTGCTCGGTGTCGTCCTCGCCGCCGCCGTCGTCATCCAGGAGCTGCGGGACCGGCGCCGCCAGCAGGAGTTCGCCCTCGACCTGCCGCCGTTCAACCTGTTCATCCTGAAGCTCATCGCGATCGTCGCCGCCATCGCCGTGGTGACGATGCTCCTCGCCAGCTACAAGGGCGCCCCGATCGTCCTGCTCATCCTCGGCGTCCTCGTCGTCGGCTACGGCTACCTGATGCGCAACTCGATCTTCGGCCGCCACATCTACGCCATCGGCGGCAACCTGCCCGCCGCCAAGCTCTCCGGCGTCAAGGACAAGAAGGTCTCCTTCTACGTCTTCCTGAACATGGGCGTCCTCGCGGCCCTGGCCGGTCTGGTCGTGGCCGCCCGGCTGAACGCGGCCTCGCCGAAGGCCGGACTCAACTTCGAGTTGGAGGCCATCGCCGCGTCCTTCATCGGCGGCGCCTCCATGAGCGGCGGTGTCGGCACCGTCCTCGGCGCCATCATCGGCGGTCTCGTCCTCGGTGTGCTGAACAACGGCATGAACCTGCTCGGCGTCGGCTCCGACTGGCAGTCGGTGATCAAGGGTCTCGCCCTGCTCGCCGCGGTCGGCTTCGACGTGTGGAACAAGCGCCGCGCCGGTTCCTGACGGCGCCCGCTCCCCACCCGTACCTCGCACGTCGCACGTCGCACGTCATCAGGCACCACTCCCCGCATTAGGAGCGTCAGATGGACACGACCAGACGTACGGTGCTCGCGGCGACCGCCGCCGCGGGCATCGCCGCCACGACCCCGGTCACCGCCCGTGCCTCGGCGGGGCGGGGGGCCAGAAAGGAACTGTTCGGCAAGCTCGCCGACGGGACGAAGATCTACCGCTGGTCCCTGTCGAACGGCGGGACCCGCCTGAAGGTCCTCTCCTACGGCGGCATCGTGCAGTCCCTGGAGCTCCCGGACCGGCGCGGCCGGTACGTGAACGTCTCCCTCGGCTACGACCACATCGAGGGCTACGTCACCGGGACGACGTTCTTCGGCGCGACCATCGGCCGGTACGGGAACCGCATCGCGAACGGCCGCTTCACCCTGGACGGCACGACGTACCAGCTCTCCGTGAACGACGGCGCCAACTCGCTGCACGGCGGCGCGAAGGGCTTCAACACACGGGTCTGGGACGTCGAGCCGTTCACGGCCGGTTCCGACACCGGCCTCCACCTGCACTACACGTCGATCGACGGCGAGATGGGCTACCCCGGCACGCTCAAGGTGACGGTCACGTACACGCTCACCGCGCGCGGCGACTGGCGCATCGACTACAAGGCGACGACGGACAAGGCGACCGTCGTCAACCTCACCAACCACACCTACTACAACCTGGCGGGCGAGGGCAGCGGCGGCGTCTACGACCACGAGCTGACCCTCGCCGCCTCCCGCTACACGCCCACGGACGCCGGGCTGATCCCGACCGGTGAGCTGGCGAAGGTCGGGGGCACGCCGTTCGACTTCCGCCGCCCGAAGCCGATCGGCGACGACATCCGCGCCGGTCACCCCCAGCTCATCACGGCGAAGGGCTTCGACCACAACTGGGTCCTCGACAAGGGCCTCACCTCCCGCCCGGTGCACTTCGCGACCCTGCGCGACCCGGGCTCGGGCCGCACGCTGAAGATCGCCACGGACCAGCCCGGGGTGCAGTTCTACTCGGGCAACTTCCTCGACGGCACGCTCGTCGGCCCGTCCGGCCGCACCTACCGCCAGGGCGACGGCCTCTGCCTGGAGACCCAGCACTTCCCGGACTCCCCGAACCATCCGGCGTTCCCCTCGACGGTGCTGCGGCCCGGGGAGACGTACCGGTCGACGACGGTGCACTCGTTCGGCGTGTGAGGTTCAGCCGCTTCAGCGGTTGCGGGCGAGGCCCCCACGCACTGCGCCCATCGCGTCCCGGCAGGCCGAGCGCAGGCCGGGAACTCACGCCAGCCGGATCACGTTCCAGGACAGCGGTTCCAGGGTCGCCCGCAAGGTGCCGTCGGCGATCGTCGCCCCCGTCCCCTCATGCGGCTTCACCCGGTCGGGGTCGGTCAGCGTGTTGCGGGCGTCCGGGTCCGTGTCGGAGAGGACCGAGTGCTCGGCGATCTCGCTCAGGCGCAAGCCTCGCAGGGCGACTTCGAGCGGCAGCGGCCGCGTCTGGCCGCGGTTCACCGCGAACACCGTCACCGTGCCGTCCGCCGCTCGGACCGCCGTCGCGTGCAGCAGGGGCGCCGTGCCGTGGCGCCGGGTCTCGTACGTCGGGCCCGACACCCGTACGTCCAGGACCTCGCCGCGGCCGTACTTCGACGCCTGGGCGAACGGGTGGAACGTCGTCTGGCGCCAGGCCGGGCCGCCGGGCTCGGTCATGATCGGGGCGATGACGTTGACGAGTTGGGCGAGGCAGGCCACCGTGACGCGGTCCGCGTGGCGGAGCAGGGCGATGAGGAGGGAGCCGAGGACGACCGCGTCGGTGACGGAGTAGACGTCCTCCAGAAGGCGTGGCGCCTGCGGCCAGTCCAGGGCCGAGACCTGGGCCTCGGTGCGGGACATGTACCAGACGTTCCACTCGTCGAAGGAGAGGTTGATCTTCTTCGGGGACTTGAGGCGGGCCCCCACGTGGTCGCAGGTCGCCACGACGTTCTCGATGAACGACTCCATGTCCACCGCGGAGGCGAGGAAGGAGTCCCGGTCGCCGTCGTGCTCCTCGTAGTAGGCGTGGAGGGAGATGTGGTCGACGAGGTCGTAGGTCTCGGCGAGGACCTTGGCCTCCCACTCCGCGAAGGTCTCCATCGCCTGGCTGGAGCTGCCGCACGCGACCAGTTCCACCGTGTTGTCGATCTGGCGCATCGCCCGCGCCGTCTCCGCCGCGAGCCGCCCGTACTCCTCGGCCGTCTTGTGGCCGGTCTGCCAGGGCCCGTCCATCTCGTTGCCCAGGCACCAGAGCTTGATGCCGAAGGGGTCCTTGTCGCCGTGGGCGACCCGCAGGTCCGAAAGGGCGGTCCCGTGGGGGTGGTTCGCGTACTCCTGGAGTTCTATCGCCTCGGCCACGCCGCGCGTGCCCAGGTTCACCGCCATCATCGGCTCCGCCTGCGGGCCGAGCTTCTTGACGAACGCGATGTACTCGGAGAGGCCGAAACGGTTCGACTCCGTCGTGCGCCAGGCCAGGTCCAGGCGGCGGGGGCGGTCCTCGACCGGGCCGACCGAGTCCTCCCACTTGTAGCCCGAGACGAAGTTGCCGCCGGGGTAGCGGATCGTCGTCACGCCCAGTTCCCGGATCAGGTCGAGGACGTCCGTGCGCAGGCCGGCCTCGTCCGCCGCCGGGTGGTCCGGTTCGTGGATGCCGGTGTAGACGCAGCGGCCGAGGTGCTCGACGAAGGAGCCGAAGAGGCGCGGGCTGACCTTGCCGACAGTGAACGCAGGGTCGAGTGTGAAGCGTGCGGTGTGCAATGTGCCCCCTTCTAAGCGGTGTGCCGTGCTCCGGTCCGTCGCGAGTGCGGCTTGTTCGTGGTTGCGCGCGCAGTTCCCCGCGCCCCTAGCGGGGCTGTCCGAAGGGAGGCTGGGACACTCCCTGGCCCGCTCCTCTCAGCACCAGCAGTGAACCCGCCAGCGGTGACGGGGTGTTCAGGCCCACCCTTGCCGTCGTCACGTACAGGTCCGTCATGTCGCGGCCCCCGAACGCGCACGCCGTCGGGCGCTGGACCGGGAGCCGCACCACACGGTCCAGGGCGCCGGTCGGCGTGTAGCGGCGCAGGGCCGCGCCGTCCCACAGGGCCACCCAGATACAGCCCTCGGCGTCGACGGTCAGGCCGTCGGGGAAGCCCGCGCCCTCTTCGATCGTCGCCAACTCCCGGCGCCCGACGACGCCTTCGCCGGTCACGTCGAAGACGTCGATGCGGCACGTCGGCGTGTCCACGTAGTACATGAGCGTGCCGTCGGGGCTCCAGCCGGTGCCGTTGGAGACGGTCACATCGTCGAGGACGGTGGTCACCGTCGTCCCGTCCGCCGCCACGCGGATCAGGTTGCCCGCGCCGGGCGTCTCGTCGTACGCCATCGAGCCCGCCCACAGCGCGCCGTCCGGGGCGACGGCCGCGTCGTTGCCGCGTCGTCCGGCGACCGGCTCGCGGTGCAGCCATGTGAAGGTGCCGTCGGGGGCGTAACTCCCCACGCCGTCGCGGAGGTTGACCACCAGGCCGCCGCCCGCGCGCGGTTTCGCCGCGCCCACGTGCTGCTCGGTGGCCATGACCGTACGGCGGCCGCTCTCCGGCTCGTAGGTGTGGACGCGCGAGCCGAGTATGTCGACCCAGATCAGCCGGTCGCCCTCCGCGTCCCAGGTCGGGCCCTCGCCGAGCAGCGCCGACTCCCGTACGGCCACCTCGACGGCGCTCATATCGTGCCCCGGTGGCCGAGCCGCTCCGACAGGTCGGCGGCGCCCTTGGCGGCGAGCTGGGTGAGTTCGTCCAGGCGGTCGTCGCTCCAGCGGATCATCGGTACGGAGATGGAGAGCGCGGCGACGACCCGGTTGGTGCGGTCGCGGACGGGGGCGGCGACGCACGACACGTCCGTGTTGGACTCGCGGCTCTCGACGGCGATGCCGCGGCGGCGGATCTCGGCCAGGTGGGCGAGGAGGGCGGCCGGTTCCGTGATGCTGTTCTCCGTCATGGCGATCAGCTCGGCGTCGGCCGGGATACGGGCCGCCAGCTCGGCCTCGGGCAGGGAGGCGAGGAGCATCTTGCCGACCGAGGTGCAGTGCGCGGGCAGCCTGCGGCCGGCGGCGGAGACCATGCGCACGGCGTGGGTGGAGTCGACCTTGGCGATGTAGATGACGTCGGTGCCCTCCAGGATCGCCACGTGCACCGTCTCGTCGCAGGTCTCGGCGACGCTGCGGGCGACCTGCTGGCCCTCGGCCGCGAGGTCGAGCTGTTCCGCGTACCGGCTGCCGAGCTGGTAGGGGCGGACGCCGAGGCGGTAGCGGCCGGGCTGGCCCGGGACCTGCACGATGTACGAGCGGGCGGCGAGCGTCGTCACCAGCTCGTGGACCGTGGTGCGGGGCAGCTGTAGCTTGCGGACGATGTCGGGTGCGGACAGCGTGCCGTCCCCGTCCAGGAAGAGCTCCAGTATGTCCAGAGCCCGTGTCACGGCGGGTACGAGACGTCCCACGACCGGCCCCCTCCCATGCTCGGCAAGTTCCACGTGTTCGACATTTCAACTGTCGGTCGGTATCGCGAACATAGGCTACGCATAGCCCGTCGGGCCGGGCAATAGGGGTCGGAGGCCGCCTCAGGCGCCCAGTTCGCCGCGCAGGCGCCGGGCCCTGAGCACCAGTTCCAGTTCGAAGCGGCGGTCCGGGTCGTCGACCTCGGCGCCCCACAGTTCACGGATCTGGCGCAGGCGGTAGCGGACCGTCTGCGGGTGGACGCCCAGGCGGGCGGCGACCTCGGGGGCGCCGCCGCGCGTCTCCAGCCAGGCGAGCAGCGTCTCCGCGAGGCGCCGGGCGTGCGTCGGCCCGCAGTGGGCGAGCGGGGCGAGGGCGCGCCGGGTGAGGTCGTCGACGAGTTCCTCGGGCTGGAGCAGGACGAGGGCCTGGGTGTGCTCGGTGCAGTGCAGGACCTCGTCGGCCGGGAGCAGCCCGCGCTCCATCAGGGCCACCGCGGACTCGGCCCAGCGCAGCGACTTCGCGGCGGCGGGCGGGGCGACGGGCGGTCCGATCGCGCCGCTCCAGCCGGTGAGGGCGCGGCGCAGCAGGTCGGGGCGGCCGGCCGCGTCGGGGTCCGGGACGACGAGGCGGGGCCGTTCGGTCTCCATGTCGAGCAGTACGTCGGGGCCGACGGCCGGGGCGACGGCGTCACGGGCGGGGCGCACGAGGACGCCGACGGCGACGCGCTCGGGCACCGGCCAGCCGATGCGGGCGGCGCGTTCGGTGAGCGCCTCGACGGGGTCGGGCGGCGCCGCGGTCCGCCCTTCGAGCATGAGGTCCATGAGCTTGCGCTCCAGGCGGAGACGTTCTCCGGCCTGCCGTGCGGCGGCCTCGGCGTAGCCGCGGACCGACTGGTCGACGAGGCCGTCGAGGTACTCGTAGCCCGCTTCGGCGAGTTCGTACATGGCCGGGGGCGGGATGCGCAGGCGGGTGCCGAGGTCGGCGAGGCGGCGCCAGGCGAGTTTCACGCCGAGCCGGTACATGGCCTGGAGGGAGTCGAGGCTGCGGCCGTGCAGGCTCTGGCCGCGGCCGAACTCCTGGAAGACGGAGGGCGGGCGGCCGTCCGGGGCAGGTCCCGTGCCGGTGGGCGAGACGTCGGCGAGGCGGCGTACGAAGCCCTCGATGGCGCGACGGATGCCGACCAGGGCGAGGGGTTCGCCGGACGCGTCGTGGACGAGCGGCAGGTGGGGGAACTCGCGGCGGATCTCGTCGAAGATGTCCTGGGCGAGCCGGGGCGCCTCCTCCATGGCGAGCGCGGCGAACTGTTTGACCTGCAGGCGCGGTACGTCGCACCAGGCGGAGCGGGTGGCGGCCGGCACGGGTCAGCGCCCTTGACCGGGGGTTTCGGGGGTCTCGTAGGTCACCAGCGGGGTGTTGGGCTGGTCCGGTGTCGCGTTGATCAGCGCGAGCGCGCCGAAGGAGGCGGCGACGGCGAGCGCCGCTCCGGCGGCCGCGGTGAGCGCGGCGGCGAGCAGTCGGTTCATCGCAGGGTCAGCCCTTCGTCGATGGCCGGGTCCCCACCCTGTGCGTACCGTCAACTCCCCAGTTTTGACGTGTGATTGACACTCCGTCAAGGCGCGTCTACGGTTCCCGGCCCATGAAGAGCCCGAAGAACCCTCCCGCGAAGTCACCCTTCGTCTGTGTGGGTCTCGGCACGTTCCTGCTCGTCCTCGCGGGGATGCTCGCCTGGTACGTGGAGCCGCGCGCCGAGCGCACCAGCATCGACACCGACGTGACGACCGTGTTCACCGGGACCGGCAGTTACTTCGACACCGACCGGATCAGAACCGTCGGCGACCGGCGGCTGACGATCACCCGGCAGGTCCGCGGCGACGTCGCCGAGAGCGAACGCAGCGGCCGGGCCGTGTGGGACGTGGTGACGTCCGTCGACACCGACGGAACGCTGCCCGCCGCCGATCCGCACGACGCGCTGCAGTGGACCAAGGAGCGCTGGGTCACCGACCGCGCGACCAACGCCCCGGTGCACTGCTGCGGCGAGGATCCGGAGTTCGCGGGCGAGGCCTACCTGAAGTTCCCCTTCCGCGTCGAGAAACGCACCTACACCTGGTGGGACAACACGCTCGGCGCGACCGTGCCGCTCCGCTACAGCGGTGAGGCGCGGATCCAGGGCCACAAGGGCTACCGGTTCACGGGCAGCGTCGCCGCCACCAGGACCGGTTCGCGGCAGGTGCCGGGGCGCATCGTCGGGCAGCCCGACAAGGGGCAGGTGCTCGCCGAGGAGTGGTACGCCAATCACCGCGTCGACCTGGTCGCGGACCCGCGCACCGGCCGGGTCGTCTACGCGGCCGTCGGCCCCCGCCTGACGCTGCGCGCGCCCGGCACGGCGCGGGACGCGGCGGTGCTCCTGGACAGCCGGAAGATCGCCTTCACCCCACGGACGCAGCGGGCCCAGGTGGCGCTCGCCCGGGACGACAACGACCTCCTGCGCCTGGTCGGCACCGTGCTGCCCGTCGTGGCGGGAGCGCTGGGCGCGTTCCTCGTGGTGGCCGGGGCGGTGTTCGTCGTACGGGGCGGCAGGGGCAGGCGTGAGCCGGACGGACAACCGGGACGGCCCGGACCCGGCGCGTCGCCGACAGCGCTGGAGAAAAACATGATGTGACGGCATGTCAGCTCGGATCGGGGTCAAACTTGTCACGCGCGTGAGTAGCCGCGGCGCACAGCGCGGCGAAAACTGTCGAACCCCACTTGTGCAACCCGTCGAACGCCACCTGTGCAACCGGCAAGTTCTTGTGCAACGGACAAGTACGGCCCCGCTCGGCCGACCGCACCCCGCCGAGCGTCCCCCCGCACGCGTTCGGAGACGTACGGGCCCAAGGACGTACGCGCTCGCGGACGCACGCATCTTGAGACGAGTTGGAGCACCCATGCCCCAGCACGTACCGCGCCGCATCGTCTTCCTCGCCCACCGCGACCTCGGCAACCCGGCGGCGGGCGGCTCCGAACTGCTCGTGGACCGCCTCGCCGACGGGCTCACCGGGCTCGGCCACCAGGTGACGCTGTTGTGCGGCGGACCGGCCGGGTACGGCGCCTTCCGCGACTACCGGGTGGTGTCGGCGGGCGGACAGACCGCCCACTACCTGCGGGCCCGCTCGGCCTTCGCCCGCCAGGTGGGCGACTGCGACCTCCTGGTCGAGGTCTGCAACGGCATGCCGTACCTGACACCGCTCTGGCACCACGGGCCCACGCTCTGCCTGGTCAACCACGTCCACACGGACCTGTGGCGGATGCGCCTGCGCGGCCCTCTCGCGCCCGCCGCGCACGTCGGCCGAAGACTCGAACAGTGGGCGCTGTCCGGCGCCCAGCGCCGCAACCTGCTCGTCACCGTCTCCCCCTCCACGGCGCACGCCCTGCACACCCTCGGCGTCGACCAGGACCGTATCCGGCTCGTCCCGAACGGCGTCGAGGAGCCGGGGCCACGCGCCGACCGCTCCCCCGACCCGCTGTTCCTGGCGATGGGCCGCCTCGTCGAGTACAAGCGGATCGATCTGCTCCTGCGCCTGTGGGAGCGGGTGCGGCCGGTCACCGGCGGGCGGCTCGTGATCGTCGGCGACGGCCCGGAGGGCGCGCGCCTGCGCCGCCTCGCGGGCCCCGGCACCGAGTTCACCGGCCACGTGTCCGAGGCCGAGAAGCACCGGCTGCTCTGCGAGGCGTGGCTGCTCCTGCACCCCTCGGCGGTCGAGGGGTGGGGCCTGGTCGTCACCGAGGCGGCGGCGCGCGGCACCCCCGCGGTCGGCTTCGACGTGCCCGGCGTCCGCGACTCCGTCGAGAACGGCGCCACCGGCCTCCTCGCCGACAGCCCGTCCTCCTTCGCGGCGGCCTGGTGCACCCTCGCCCTCTCCACCCACCGCCGCGAACTGATGGGCAAGGAGGCGGAGGAGCGCGCCTCCGCCTACCGCTGGACGCAGACGGTCCGCCAGTTCAGGGCGGTGGCGGCGGAGGCGGTGAGAGGCCGTGGCTGAACGCCGGTGCGGGGGCGCGGGGCCATGACGCCGACCGGGTTCCGGGACCCGTCGCCGGTCCGGTCCCTCACGCTGCTGCGGGCCTTCCTGCACGAGCGGGAGGACCCGGCGGCCTGCTACGCGCTGCTCGCCCGGGACGCCGCCGACCAGGTCGAGGCGTACGGGAAGGTCGCGGGGAAGATCGTCGTGGATGTGGGCGGCGGCAGCGGGTACTTCACGCGGGAGTTCCGGGAGCGCGGCGCCCAGGGCATCCTCTTCGAGCCCGACCCGCGCGAGTTCGGCCCCGACCCGCCGCCGTGCACGGTCGTCGCCGACGGCTATCTGCTGCCGCTCGCCGACGCGGCGGCGGACGTCACGTTCTCCTCGAACGTCCTGGAGCACGTCGCCGACCGCGACACCTTCCTCGGCGAACTCGTCCGCGTCACCCGCCCCGGCGGCCTCATCTACGTCTCGTTCACCAACTGGCTCTCCCCCTGGGGCGGCCACGAGTGGGCGCCCTGGCACTACCTCGGCGCCCGCCGGGCGCAGGCCCGCTACCGGCGCCGCACAGGCCGGGCCCCCAAGCACACCCTCGGCGTGAACCTCTTCGTCCACCACGTCGGCCCGACGCTGCGCCACGTCCGCGCCCGCGACGACGTGACGGTCGTCACCGCGCGCTCCCGCTACTGGCCGTTCCTCACCGAGGCGGTCGCGCGGGTGCCGGGGGTGCGCGAGTTCGTCACCTGGAACCTCCTCCTCATCCTCCGGCGGTGCCCCTCATGACGACCACGGCCTTGGCCCCACCCGCCGCGCCGGCGCACCCGGACCCCGGGCCGGGCCCGCGCTCGCGCCGCTGGCTGCTGTCCTTCTGGGCCGTGCTGTTCGTCCTGTTCTGCGCGGTGCACCCGGGCCGGACGACGTTCGAGACGAAGCTCGGCGTCGTCCTCGACCCGTGGCGGTTCATCGGGGACCTGGGCCAGCTGTGGCACGACCGCGCCGGGTTCGGCGGCATCACGGACCAGTACATCGGCTACGCGTTCCCGATGCTGCCGTACTACGGCCTCGCGGACCTGGTGCGCCTGCCGGTCTGGCTGGCCGAACGCCTGTGGATGTCGCTCGTCGTGACGGCCGCGTTCTGGGGCGCCCTCAGACTCATGGAGCGGCTCGGCGCCGGCTCCTCGCGCGGCCGTCTCCTGGCGGCGGTGGTGTACGCGCTGTGGCCGACGTACACGATCGTCATCGGCTCGACGTCGGCGGCGGCGCTGCCCGGCGCGTTCCTGCCGTGGGTCCTGCTCCCGCTGACCAACCCCCGTAAGTCCCCGCGCGTCTCGGCGGTCCACTCGGCGCTCCTCATCCCGTTCATGGGCGGGGTGAACGCGGCGGCGACCCTCGCCTCGCTCCTCCCGGTGGGCCTCTACCTCCTCTCCCGCGCCCCGTCCCCGCGCAAGCGGCGGCAGATCGCCTGGTGGTTCCCTTCGATGGTGGCGGCGACCCTCTGGTGGACGGTCCCGCTCCTCCTCCTCGGCGTGTACGGGGAGAACTTCCTGCCCTACATCGAGGACGCGCGGACCACGACCGACACCATGGCGGCGACGGAGAGTCTGCGCGGCGCGGGCAACTGGGTCGCCTATCTGCGTCTCGGCGAGGCGTGGCTGCCGGCGGGCTGGACCGTGGCGACCTCCGCCGTCGTGATCGTCTGCTCGGCGCTCGCGGCGGCGTTCGGCCTCGCGGGGCTCGCCCGCCGCGATCTGCCGGAGCGCCGCTGGCTGCTGCTCACCGTGATGGCGGCCGCGCTCGTCACGCTCGCCGGGTACGGGGGCGCGGCGGGCGCCCCCTTCCACGCCACGGTCCAGTCGTGGCTGGACGGCGGCCTGGCCCCGTTCCGCAACATCTACAAGTTCCAGACGGGCCTCGCCCTGGCCCTGGTCATCGGCCTCGCGCACCTCGTGGGCGTCGCCACGCGGACGCGCGGCGCCAGACCCCTGCGCGGGCGCCGGTTCGCGCCCCTCGTCGTCGCGGTCCTGATCCTGCCGGGCCTCGCCTGGCCGTACCTGAACGGCTCGATCCTCCAGCCCGGCTCGTTCCGGAAGCTGCCCACGTACTGGCAGACGACGGCGGACTGGCTGCACACGTACTCCCCCGACTCGCGCGCCCTCGTCGTCCCGGCCACCGCGCACGGCATCTACACCTGGGGCTCCCCCATCGACCAGCCGCTCGACGTGCTCGCGGACTCCCGCTGGGCACAGCGCGACTACGTCCCGTTCGGGACGCCGGGCAACCGCCGCGCCCTGGACGCGATCGAGCAGGCGCTCATGTCGGGCGGTGAAGTCCCCGGCCTGCAGGACTACTTGTCGCGCAACGGCCTCTACTACGTGGTGGTCCGCAACGACCTGGACCCGGACCAGTTCGGCTACGTCCCCACCGCCACGGTCAAACGGGCGCTGACCGAGTCCGGCTACCACCGCGTCACCGGCTTCGGCCCGGCCGTCACCGGCGGCCGGATCGCCGAGAACACCCCGGTCCAGGTCGAGGGCGTCTACCCGCGCTCCCGGGCGGTCGAGATCTACGCGCCCGCCGCCGACGCCCGCCGCCCCCGGCAGGCGGGCCTGTTCCCGGCCGACGCCACGGTGGAGGTCAGCGGCGGCCCGGAGGCCCTGCTGCCGCTCTCCTCGGACCCGGCGCTCCGCAACCGCCCGGCGGTCCTGGCCGGCGACAACCACCCCGGCACCGGAACGCCCGCCGCCCGCATGGCCGTCGACGGTCTGCGCCGCGCCGACACCCGGTTCGGCCTGGTCAACACCAACACCTCGTACCCGTACACGCCGACGGAGCGCAACAGCCCCTACGCCGAACAGAACCCGGGCGAGAAACCGAAGCAGATCCTCCCCACCCGGGGCCTCACCCATCAGACCACCGCCCGGATCGAGGGGGCCCGCTCGGTCACCGCGTCCTCCAGCGGCAACTGGCTCCTCCACCTCCCGCAGTTCGACCCGGTGAACGCGTTCGACGGCGACCCGGACACCGCGTGGACCGCGGGCACCCCGGACGCGGCGGACGCCGCATGGGTCCGCGTCGACTTCACCCGCCCCACCCGTGTCCCGCCGACGCTCCGCGTGACACCGCTCCCGCAGGAACAGGTGCGGGCGGCGCCCACCCGCGTCCGGATCGAGACGGACAAGGGCAGCACGACGTCCGACATCCTCCCGAACGGCAAGCGCCAACGCGTCGGAGCGCCCGCGGGGGAGGCGAAATGGCTGCGGGTCGAGATCCTGGACACGCAGGCCCGGCGCCCCTCCCTGACCGGCGCGGGCTTCGCCGAGATCAGCGTTCCCGGCGTACGGGTCGTGCGCGCGTTGCAGATGCCGACGGACTCCGACGAAGCCGACCGGTACACGTTCCGCCGGGCGACCGGCGACGGCTCCCTCACCCTCACCGACCTGGCCCCGTCGATCCACCGCGCCTTCACCACGTCCACCGCCGCGCCCTACACGTTCGAGGCGACGGCGGTCCCGGCCCCGACGGAGGCCCTCGACGAACTCCTCTACTCCATCGCCCCCGACCAGCGCCGCGCCATCACGGCCACCGCCGACTCCACGGCCCGGATCGGCCCCAACACCACGGCCCGCAACCTCACGGACGGGGACCTCACCACCGCCTGGATCGCGGGCGATGAACCGACGATCCATCTCCGCTGGCCCGACAAGCAGCCTGTCTCCCAGCTGGTCCTGCCCGCCGCCGGCGGCCTGTCCAGCCGCCCCGAGAGAATCGAGATCAGCTCCCCCGACGGCGCCGCGGTCGCCGGCGTGGACGAGAACGGGGTCGCCGACTTCGACCCCATCACCACCGACCGCCTCAACATCACCATCACCGAGACCGCCCCGCTGACACTGCACAACCCGGTCGCGGACGAGGACCTCCAGCTCCCCGTGGGCCTCACCGAGGCGTACATCCCCTCGCTCGACACGTACCGGGTACGGCAGCCCACACCCGAGCGGCCGTTCAGCCTGCCCTGCGGCGAGGGCCCGGCGGTCACGATCGACGGCGTCCGCCACCGCACGTCGGCCCGCGGCACCCTCGCGGACCTCACCGAGCGCCGCCCCGTCACCCTGACCCTGTGCGACCGGCTCACCCTCGACGCCGGACCGCACACCCTCGGCACGGACACGGCGGGACCCCTCGCGCCGACCAGCGTCACGCTGACCCGCGCGGGCGCCGACACGGACGCCGTCCCGCCCGCCGCGCGCGACCTCACCGTCGAGGACTGGCTCGGCGACCACCGCGCGGTGCGGGTGAGCGCGGGCCAGGCCGCGTACCTGACGACGTACGAGAACGCCAACGACGGCTGGCGGGCGACCCTCGACGGCAAGAAGCTCTCCAGCCTCCGCCTCGACGGCTGGCAGCAGGCGTGGCTGATCCCGGAGGGGGCGGCGGGCACGGTCAAGCTGTCCTACCAGCCCGGGACCAGCTACGACGTGGGCCTGATCGTCAGCGCGGCGGCGCTGGTCCTGCTCATCGCCCTGGCCCTGTGGCGCCGCGAGCCCACCGACCCCGAGGAACAGCCCGAGCCTCCGCCCCCGCCCGGCCGGATCCTCGGCACGCTGTCCCTCACGGCCGTCGCCGTCGTGATCGCGGGCCCCTGGGCGGCCCTGGTCCCCGCCCTGGCCCTCCTCGCCTGGAAACGCCACGCACTCCTCGTACCGCTCGCGTTCCTGGCGATGACGGCGGCGGGCGCGGTGGCGGCGACGGGAGCGGGGGTTCCGGTGCGGGACGGGGAGGGGGCGTTCAGCGGGGCGGCGCAGGTGCTGGCGCTCCTGGCGTTGTTCGCGGCGCTGGTGACAACCCAAGCCCCTCCAGCGCCTGAGCAACGAAATCCGGAGCAGAGCCCAGCCCCACCAGCGCCCGAGGAACGAAACCCGGAGCAGAGCCCAGTTCCTCCGGCGCCCGAGGAACGAAACCCGGAGCAGAGCCCAGTTCCTCCGGCGCCCGAGGAACGGAATCCGGAGCAGAGCCCCGCTCCTCCAGCCCCTCCGGCGTTTGAGGAGCGGGGTCCGGGGCGGAGCCCCGGGACGGCCACCATTGCCCAGAGTGCCAAGAAAGCGGGGCCCCAGCCATGACGGCCACGACAACCCCGGGCCCGGGCGCCAGAGAAACACACCCCTTCCCGACCGTCGACGAGATCGCCCGCCACTGCGAACAACACGACGAACCCGAAACGGTCCACATAGAGGTACACCTCACCGGCCACCTGGACCCGCCCCGACTGACCACCGCCTTCGACCGGGCCCTGCGCAGACACCCCCGCATCCTCATGCGCGAGTCCCCCCGCCACTGGTACACGCGCCGCTACACGTGGGAGCTGACGGACACCCCGGACGTCCCCCCGGTGTCATTCCCCGAGCCGGGCCCGAACGCGCTGAAGCGGGCCCGCACCCGGGCCCTGACCGAGGCCCCGCCGCTGACCGCGTCCCCACCCGTACGCCTGGAGTGCGTACCGCACCCCGAGACCGGCAACTCGGTCCTCTTCCTCACCATCAACCACACCGCGCTGGACGGCCCGGCCTGCCTCCGCGTCCTGGCGACGGCGGCGGACCTGTACGGCGGCCGGGACAACAGCCCACCGCCCCCGCCCGCACCGCCGACGCGCAGACCGCCCCTGCCCGACCTGCCGCCTTCCTGGGCGTGCCCGGCGCGGGTCGCCCCGGGCAAGCCCGAGCCGCGCCCCGGCAACGGCATGCTGGTCTGCGAGCTGGCGGTGCCGCGCCGCCCGAAGGGCGCCCCGTACACGGTGAACGACCAGCTCATGGTGGTGACGGCCCGTACGGTCGCGGACTGGAACGACGAACACGGCGCACTGCGGCCCCGCCGCCCCCTGCGCATCACGATGCCGGTCGACGACCGTCCGAGGGACGCGACGATGCCGATCGGCAATGGAACCCGCTTGGTCGAAGTCCCGCTGACCGCCGCAGAGTTGCAGCTCCCCACCCCGACCCTCCTCCGCCTCACGGCCGACCGCACCGCCGCCCTGAGATCCCTCGTACGCCCCCAACTCGGCCACGGCGCAGCCCTGTTGACCGCCCCCTACGCCCCCGTGGCGTGGCGCGCCGCCGCCACCCGCGCCCTGCGTACGGCAGCCGCCCCCTGGACCTCGACGACGCTGCTCAGCAACATCGGCCGGGTCCCCTACCCCCTGGACTTCGGCGACGGCGGCCGGGCCAGCGCCGTCTGGTTCTCGGCACCGGCCCGTATGCCGCGCGGCCTGACCGTCACGACGGCGTCCACGGCGGGCCGTCTGCACCTGGCCCTGCGCTGGTCGCGCACGCTCCTGAGCCACGGCGACGGAGTGCGCCTGCGCGACCTGTTCGAGCACCACCTCCACGCGACACAGGAGGAAGCATGACGACGACGATGCCGCCCCCGCTGGACGGCCTCCGGGACTTCTACGAGAACCCGGCCGTCCCCGTGGCCTCGGGTGCGCCTCGCACCCTGCGCCAGACCCGCGCCCTGGCCGCCGCCCTCTCGGGCACCCACGGCGCCACCGTCCTGGACGTGGGCTGCGGTGACGGCAGCGCGGCGGCGACGGCGGCCCGCCTGCTGCCGGGACACCACCTGATCGGCGTCGACTGGTCCCAGGACGCCCTGCGCCGCGCGGCAAGGCGGCTGCCCGATGTCGTACGGGGCGAACTGACGGGCGGCGGCCTGCCTTTCGCGACCGGAGCGGCGGACGCGGTCCTCTTCTCCGAAGTCCTGGAACACCTCGTCGACCCCGACGCCGCCCTCGACGAACTCCGCCGGGTCCTGCGCCCCGGCGGCCATCTGATGCTGTCCACCCCGAACCTCGCCGCCTGGTACAACCGGGCGCTGCTCCTGGCCGGCGTGCAGCCCGTCTTCTCGGAGGTGAGCCTGCGCGCGGTGCACGGCCGCCCCGGCAGCGAGGTGGTGGGCCACCTGCGCCTGTACACGCGGCGCGCGTTGTGCGCGTTCGTCGCGGCGTCGGGCTTCGGGGTCGTACGGGTGACGGGCGCCCCCTTCCACGGTGTGCCCCGCGCCCTGCGCCCGCTGGACCGTCTGGCCTGCGGGGCCCCGTCGCTCGCCTCGATCCTCCTCCTGCACGCCCGAAGGACGTGAGGCGCGATGCCCGCCGTGGCATGGGGAGTCGGCGCGGCCCTGCTCGCCAACACGCTGTACAGCGTCGGCTTCGTCCTGGAGAAGCGGGCCCTCACCCGCCTCCCGGAGGTCAGCGTGCGCCGCCCGGCGCAGTTGCTCCGCCACGTGGTGACGAGCCCGTTGTGGCTGGCCGGTTCGATCGCCCTGGCCTCGGGGTTCGGCGCCCAGCTGGTGGTGTACCGGACCCTGCCGATCGCGGCGGCGCAGGGCATCTTCATCGCGGGCCTGGTGCTCCTCCTGCTGCTCTCCTCCCGGATGCTCGGCGAACGCACGTCCGTCCGGGAGCGGTACGCCATCGCGGGCATCCTGCTCGCGCTGCTCATGGTGGTGCTCTCCCTGCGCGACACCGGCCACGGCCAGGACACGGTCGGCGGCGGCGCCCCGGCTCCGCTGATCCTGACGGTCAGCCTCCCGTCGCTCGCGGCGGGCCTCTACCTGTACGCGGCGGCGGAACGCAGGGCGGGGCACCGGCACCGGCACCGGCAGCCGACGTCGGGCGTCGAGTACGGCGTGGCGGTGGGGCTGCTCTACGGGGTCAGCTCCCTGGCGATCAAGGGCGTCTCCGGAGCCCTTCCGCACCTCCCGGCACTGTTCCGCACTCCGTACCCGTACCTGCTGCTGTGCACGGGCGCGTTCGGGTTGGTGATGTCGCAGGCGGCGCTGCAACGCTGCCGGGCGTCGCTGATCGTGCCGGTGTGCACGACGGTGACCTGCGTGTTCACGGCGGTTCTCGGCACGGTGGCGTTCGGCGAGTCACTGCCGTCGGAGCCACTGCGGCTCGGTCTGCGGGTGGCGGGGACGGCGCTCGCGGTGGCCGTGCTCCTGCTGATGCCCAAACACGACCCGCAGCCCGTCGTCACTCCATCCACCCCACCCCCGAGAGAGTTGCTGCCTCATGTGCCCCACGAACCCGAAGAACCGCATGAGCCCTGACGACCCGCTCCTGCGCATCCTCGTCTGCCCCCTCGACAAGGGCCCGCTGGCGCTGCTCCCCGACGGGTCCGCGCTCTACAACCCGCGCCTGCACCGCCGCTACCCGATCGTCGACGGCATCCCGCAACTGCTGCCGTCGTCGGGCGAGCAGGTACCGGAGGACGAGCACGAGCGGCTCTTGAAGGACCTTCAGACATGACCACGCTCGCGGCCCGCCTCGGCCCGTACCTCCCGCCCCGCCTGACCGCCGCGACGGCGAGAGCCCTCTACCCGCGCTTCGAACCGGAACTGGCCCGCCTCGCAGACATGCTGCCCGCCCCGCGCGGCCGGTGCGGCACGGCGATCGACGTGGGCGGCTGGTACGGCCCGTGGACCCACCGCTTGGCGACCCGCGCGAGACGCGTGGTCACTCTCGAACCGGTCCCGCACCTGGCCCGTACGCTGGCCGCATCGGCACCGCCGAACGTCCGGGTCGTCCGCGCCGCCGCCAGCGACCGCCCCGGAGCCGCGCCGCTGTGGCAGCCCCCCGACGACGAACGCGGTGAACGCGGTGTCTCGTCGCTGGTCCGCAGGGAGGGCCTGCACGCGCGGATCCCGCACACGGTGCCGTGCGTCACGCTGGACGCGTTGTCGCTGCGCGAGGTCGACTTCATCAAAATAGACGTGGACGGAGCGGAGCTGCCCGTCCTGCGAGGCGCCGATGAACTGCTGCGCCGCGACCGCCCGGCCCTCTTCGTCGAGCTGGAGACCCGCATCCAGCCGGTCGCCCCGGTAGTGGCCCACCTACGCGCGCAGGGCTACGAGGGCTGGGTCCTCCCCGCCACCCACTGGCTCCCCCTCTCCGGCTTCGACCTCCAGGCCCACCAGCGCGCCACGTCCCACATCGCCTCGCAAGGACTCCTCCGCCGCGCCCTCACCCCGACGGCACGCCGCCCGCGCTACGTGAACTCGGTCCTGTTCCTGCCGGAAGGGCGTCGCCCGGGACCTGGACCGGTGCGCAACCATGGAGAACATGCCAGCCGCTGACCCGTTCACGCCCCTCGACTTCCAACTGGTCCTGCTGCGCCGCATGGCCGATCACAACCCGGAACGGGTGGAAACGGCCCGCGCTGACCTCGGCGTCTCCGTGGCCGACATGCGTGAGGCGAATCGCCGCTGGCAGGCGATGCGGCATGCCCGGGGCGGGCGTTCCGGGGTATCCCAGTACCGCTCGGTCCTGGGCGCCCCCGAACAACGCCTCGTACGCAAGATCGGCGACCTGACCTGCGAGGCCCTGCTCTGGCCTGTCCCCCTCTGGCCCGACCTCCGCTTCGAGGTCCTCCTGGCCCCGACCGGCTCGGTCTGGAACGAGTGGCTGATCCGCACGCCGGGCGTCCCGCCGCCGCCCCTCCACACCCTGGCCGACCTGACCCCGTGGTCCTGCACGGTCGACGAGGCGACCCGAGCGTTCGCCCCGGCCCGCCCCCTGGAGGGCTCGGCGCCGACGCGCTGGGGGTTGGAGTTCATGGCCCCGGACGACGTCTCCGGTACGCCGCGCCGGGTACGGGCCGAGTTCACATGGGGCTTGCTTCAGCGCTGGCAGGAGGTATGACCTTGAGGTCTTCGAGGAGCGCGGTGAAGGCGCCGTGGGGGATGGTCAGGGTGTCGCGCCCCGGGTTCTTCGAGTCGCGGATGCCCATGTGAGTGGGGAAGACGGCGATCTCGACACAGTTGTTGCCGTCTCCGCCGCCGGAGTAGGACGACTTCCGCCAGATGCCGGAGCAGCCCATGGCATGCCTCCCTCAGCTGGTCGGTACGGTCCGCGTCTTGAGCCCCTCGACGAAGGCTCCGAAGACGGCACACGGAACGGTAAGGAATCCACCGTCCGGGGCCTTCGAGTCGCGGACGGCTACGCGAGTGGGGAGCGCAGCAACCTCGACACAGTTGTTGCCCTCGGCGCCGCCGGAGTATGACGACTTCCGCCAAGTGTAGGTGCGGGCCATTACTTACCTCACAGTTCCTTCGCCAGGGCGTGGATGAAGTCACGGGAACGCTCAGGTTCGAGCGCCACTGCCTCCACCTTACGCAAGAGGGTTCTGAAGGCGCCGAGTTGAGCCTCAGAGTCGATGAACGCTGTGCCGTTCGACGAGTCACAGACGGCAGTGTCCAGTTTCGGTACGGCACCACCCACGTACATCATGGCGCTCCAGGCACCGGCGAACCCGTCGATGTCGAACGGGATGACACGCACCGTGATGTGGTCAGCCTCAGAGAGTTCCAGCACGCGGTTGAGCTGCGCCCGCGCAGCAGGGCGGTCGGCCACACGTATACGCAGAGCCGCTTCGTGGATCACGGCCCTGTACGTGATGGGGTCGGGCCCCTCGATGACCACGCGGCGATGCACCCGATGCCGAGCGCGCAACTCGACGTCGTCCACGGCCAGGGGCGGGACCTGGTACGAGAAGACCGCGCGGGCGTAGTCCTCCGTTTGAAGCAGCCCGGGAATGTGCAGGAACTCTGCGTCGTGCCGGTAGACGGCGTGGTGCTCCACCTCTGCGAGGTCCAGATACATCGTGGGCAGGAGGCCGCGATACTCCTCCCACCAGCCATTCGTCCGGTCTGTCGCCATCGCCACCAGCGCTTCGACCAACCGCTCGTCCTCGCAGGCGTATTGCGTCGCCATACGCCGTAGGCGTGCCTCACTCAGGCCCGCAAGACCGGCCTCGGTCTGGCTCACCTGCGCGGAGTCCGTACCTAGCAGCGCGGCAGCCTCCCGGCCCTTCAGCCCTGCCGCCTCGCGCAGTTTCCGCAGCTCGGCGCCTAGCCGCTCCTGGCGTGCGCTCGCCTGGCGTCTGCGTGGCATGACGTGCTCCTCGGCTTCAACCGCTGAGCCGGAACGGCTCGTTCGGGGGACAGATAACGCACCGGCTTGCGCGGGCCCAAATTTGGCCCCTACCTTCGGTGACGCGCCGCACACTCTACGGCTTCGCGGCGTGTGACCCAATGCCTCCCCATGTCATCGAACGGAGCGGCCACATGCCCGAATGCGAACCCTGGGAGTACTCCCTCTACATCCCCAACGACCTGCGCGCGGTGACGGTCAGCCGTCGCACTCTGCGCCTGATCCTGACCATGCACGGCCTGATCCGCCTGGTGGACGTCGCGGAGCTGCTCGCCGCCGAGCTGGTGGGCAACGCCGTACGGCACACGAAGGGCCCGGCCGCGCTGAGGGTGCGATGGTCCGTCGGAGTACTGCGCATCGGCGCATGGGACACCGCCCCGGAACCACCCGACCCGCCCTGCGCGAACGCGTGGACCGCTGACGCGGAGGAGGGCCGGGGCCTGATGCTGGTCAAGGCATGTGCCAACGACTGGGGTTGGCATGCCCTGGGGAGCGGGGCGAACCGGGGCAAGTACGTGTGGTGCGAGCTGGCAGCCGCCTGAGAAAAACAGTCAGCCCGCAGCCTTCAAGATCGCGGTAGCCACAACCGGCAGCGACGCCGGATGCACAGCCTTCAAGAACAGGTTCGGCTCGACCAGCTCCAGCTCCATCACACAGGGCTGTCCATCCACCCCGTCCACCAAGTCGACCCGCGCATAGAGAAGCTGCTCCACCCCACCCGGCACCGCATCCAACGCCGCCCGCGCCACCGCGAACTCCGCGTCGGTCGGCTGCCAGGCCTCAAGCGCCGGGTGGGCCACCTTCTTCTCGTCGTAGGGAACTCCCGCCGCAAGGACGGCTCCCTTGCGGATCGAGTGCAGGAAGTCGCCGCCGTAGAAGAGCACGGCCCGCTCCCCCGTCGCCTCTATCCCGGCGACGTAAGGCTGGATCATCGCCGTGAGCCCCTCGGCGTGCATCCGGGCCAGATGGCGCAGGGCCGTATCCCGCTCGGCGTCCGTATAACGCGCCGCATACCTGGCCCCCGCGCCCGAGGCAGGCTTGATCACATACTCGCCGTCGACCGGCAGCTCGGGCACCTCGCCGGGCGCGATGTACCGGGTCGGCACCGTAGGCACCCCCGCCCGGAGCAGATCCCCGAGATACCGCTTGTCGGTGTTCCAGCGCAGGACCTCGACCGGGTTCGCGAGCCGCGTCTCGGCGGCGCACCGCACGGCCCAGTCGAGGAACTCGTCGCGCCGCCAGCTGTAGTCCCAGGTGGAGCGGATGACGGCGAGATCGTAGGAGCCCCAGTCGACCTCCGGGTCATCCCAACAGGCCACCGTGACGTCCGCCCCGCCCCGCTCCAGCTCCTCGGCGATCAGGGGCAGATCGAGATCAACGGATATCTGGGGTGCGGGTCGGCAGGTGACGAGGGCTATGCGGGACATTCGGGTTCACTCCTTCGGCCTTCGGGCTCCTCACGTGCCCCGAGGCTAACTCGACACCCTCAGCCCCCTTCCGCGCCCCGCGAGCACCACCATCCCCAGCGTCGCCACCGCCCCCACCGCGAACCCGGCGTGCGGCCCCGCCCCGTCCACCGCCCGCCCGGCAAGGGCCGCCGCCCCCGCGCTCCCGGCGGCGCTCGCGGAGCCGAGCCACGTGAACGCCTGGGTGAGGACGGCCCGCTCCACGGTGTTCTCGGCCAGGACGGAGAAGACGACCAGCAGCACCGGCACCGCGAGACCCGTCAGCGCGAGACAGACCGCCACCGCCGGCACACCCTCCACGACCGTCAACGGCGCACACGACAACGCCAGCCCGATCGCCGCCACCGCCCGCTGCCGCTCAGGCGACGCACCACCCCAGGACCGCGCTCCGTACACCCAGCCGCCCACCAAATTCGTGCAGTTGGACACCGCGTACAGCAGTGGGGCGACGTCCGGCGTCCCGCGTCCGACCGCGTACGCCGTCACCGACACCTGCATGGCGCCGAAGAAGACGCCGAGCGCGGCATTGAGCGCGACGAGCCGTACGAAGGCGGGGCGCAACAGGCTGCGCCCGGCTCCTCGGCGCTCGGCGCGCCCCACCACTGGCGGCGCCGTGGCGCGCTGCGCCGCGAGCGCGAGGCCGCCGCCGACCACGAGGGCCGCCGCGAGCAGGCTGCCGAGGCGCGGATGCCCGGCGGCGCCGACCGCGCTGACGAGCGCCGGTCCGGCGAGGAAGGAAACCCCGTTGGCGAGCGCTTCGAGGGTGTAGGCGCGGGGCAGCTCGGATTCGTGCGGAGTACCTCGCAGCAGGGCGGACCAGCGGGCCGCCGAGACCGCACTGAGCTGCGGAAGGCTGGCGCCCGCGAGCGTCGCCCCGACAACGGTCAAGAGGTCGCCGCCCGCGAACAGCAGCCCGACCGCCCCCGCGTGCACGGCCGGCGCGCACACCAGTACCCGCGCCTGCCCGAACCGGTCGACAAGGCGCCCGACCTGCGGCCCGCCCAGCGCCTCCGCGACGGCGAAACAGCCCGCCACCACGCCCGCGTCGCCGAACGACCCGGTCCGCGCGTGCACCAGCCACACGATGCCGACCCCGGTCATCGCGAGCCCGATACGCCCTACGACGCCGGAGAGGAAGAAGGCAGCCGCACCCGGAATGCGGAGAAGTGCCTGATAAGTACGTCGATTCGCCGTCGCCACGGCGCGTCCCTTTCGCCGCCCGGCGGGGCGCGCTCACCCGGGGTCGCCGGCGTCCGGAGTGTGCCGACCCGTGAGCGCGCCAGTAGCCGTCCAGTGCGGGCGGGAGGCGGGGACGCGCGCCTGCCGCCGACTCTGTCACCGGGCAGAAGTGTGAGTACCAGCAAGGATGATGCCGTCAGACCTTAACGCACGGGACACGGAAAAGCACCGGCGAAGAATGCGCGCGATCCCCACGCGCATTTCTCGCCGGTGCTTTTCGTTCCGTTTCGCTCCCGACCGGCAATCCCGCCGGCCTGGGGTCATCCGCCGACGTACCAGCTGAATCCGCCATTGGCCGCGACAATCATCAGCACGATGAAGAGGACCACGTCGATGATGCCGAGGATGAGGCCCGCCTTCGCCATGCCCGCACCGCCGCTGGCGGCCTTCTGCTTGAGGGCGAGCGCGCCGAAGATGATCGCGAGCGGGCCGAGAACGAAGCTGAGGAAGAACAGTCCGACGATGCCGCATACGAGTCCGGCTATCGCGAGGCCATTCGTCCGGGTACCGGAAGAAGCAGCAGGACGGCTACCGTAGGCCGACATGGTCCACACCCCTCAGATCGTTTCGCACGACGTCTTTACGATCCTCCGGGTGCCCCGGAATTCCGCGCACACGCTGCCCGAATTCCGAGATTAAGCGGAACCACCTACTCCGGCGTACCTTCTCCGGGCTCCGGTTCCCACTCGAGCAGCCGCACCTTCGCCACCGACCGCACATGCCTGCGCATCGCCGCCGCGGCCCCGCGCCCCTGCCCCGCCTCGATCGCGTCGAGGATCGCCCGGTGCTGGGCGAGCGAACGGCCCGGCCGGCGCGGCTGGCGCAGCGACTCCGTACGGGACTCCGCGATCGGCTCGTCGATCTCCCGCATGAACGCGGCGAGCAGCGCACTGTGCGCGGCCGCCGTCACCGCCGCGTGGAACAGCCGGTCGCCCTCGATGCCGAGGCCGCCCGCCTCGATGTCGCGCGCCATGGTGTCGAGCGCCGTACGCAGCGCGGCGAGGTCGGCGTCCGTCCTGCGCTCCGCCGCCAGTTCCGCGAGCTTCGTCTCCAGCGCCTCGCGCGCCTCAAGGACGTCCGGGAGCCGCTTCCTGCGGGCGACGAGGCTCTCCACCGGTTCGACGACGACCGTGTCGAGGCTGTCCCGCATCAGATACGTGCCGCCGCCGTGCCGCGCCTCCACCAGGCCCTGCACCTCAAGGACGACGATGGCCTGCTTGACCGAGGCGCGGCTCACCCCGAGCCGTGCGGCGAGGTCGCGCTCGGTGGGCAGCCGGTCGCCCGCGCGCAGGCCGCCCTCGGCGACGTAGGCGCGCAGCCGGTCGAGCACCTGCTCGTACAGGCGCGGGCGCGCCGCCATCGGCCGCAGTGCGTCGCCCATCCCGGCCCGCCCCCCTTTTCGCCCTGGTCGTGTGCCGGGCAGCGTACGTCCTTGACGTGGGCGCCTGCCAGACGGCACGCTCGGATTGGCTCAGCCACTGAACCAATCGCAGCCCTTAACTCATCGCAGCCCTGAGCCCATCGCAGCCCTGAAGCAATCCGCCGCAGATCAGGAGTGTTCACGTGCCCCGACTCCTCCCGGCCCTGGCCGACACCCCCGACCGTCCGGCCCTGCGCTTCGGCGACCGCTCCCTGACCTACGGCGAACTGGCGGCGGTGGCCGCGCCCCTGGCGTCCCGGCTGAGCGGTTCGGCGCGGGTCGCCGTGTGGGCGACGCCGACCCTGGAGACCGCGGTGGGCGTGGTCGCGGCGCTGCTGGCCGGGGTCGCCGCCGTTCCGGTCAATCCGAAGTCGGGCGGGAGCGAGCTGGGGCACATCGTGGCCGACAGCGCACCCGACGCGGTCCTCGCGGCGCCGGGCGCGGAACTGCCGCCCGCGCTGGCCGAGTTGGACCGCGTCGACATCACCGTAGGCACGGAGGCGGACCAGCCGGTCCCCCTCCCCGACGAACCCGCCGACCCGGCCACCCCCGCCTTCATCGTCTACACCTCCGGCACCACGGGACCGCCGAAGGGCGCCGTGCTCCCCCGCCGCGCCGTCTCCGCCACCCTCGACGCGCTACGGGACGCCTGGCAGTGGACGGAGCGGGACACCCTCGTGCACGGGCTTCCGCTGTTCCACGTGCACGGGCTGATCCTGGGCGTCATCGGCCCGCTGCGCAGGGGCGGCGCGGTGCGCCACCTCGGCCGGTTCGACACGGACGGGGTGACGCGCGAGCTGGCGTCCGGGGCGACGATGCTGTTCGGCGTGCCGACGATGTACCACCGCATCGCCGAGGCGCTGCCCACGGACCCGGCGCTCGCGAAGGCCCTCGCCTCGGCCCGGCTCCTCGTCTCCGGCTCCGCCGCGCTGCCCGTCCACGACCACGAGCGGATCACCGCCGCCACCGGCCGGCGCGTCGTCGAGCGGTACGGGATGACCGAGACCCTGATGAACACCAGCGTCCGCGCCGACGGCGAGCCGCGCCCCGGCACGGTCGGCGTCCCGCTGCCGGGCGTCGAGCTGCGGCTCACCGAGGACGACGGCACGACCGAGGTCCCGGCCGGTGATCCGGAGGCCGTCGGGGAGATCCAGGTGCGCGGGCCCAACCTGTTCCTGGAGTACCTGAACCGGCCCGACGCGACGGCTGCGGCGTTCGCGCCGGGCGGCTGGTTCCGCACCGGCGACATGGCCGTACGGGACCCCGACGGCTACGTCCGCATCATCGGCCGCAAGGCCACCGACCTCATCAAGAGCGGCGGCTACAAGATCGGCGCGGGCGAGATCGAGAACGCCCTCCTCGAACACCCCGGCGTCAAGGAGGCCGCGGTCACCGGCGCCCCCGACGCCGACCTGGGCGAACGCGTCGTCGCCTGGATCGTCCCCGCCGACCCCGCCGACCCGCCGGGCGCCGACGCCCTGGCCGACCACGTCGCCGCCCGCCTCTCCCCGCACAAGCGGCCCCGCGCGGTCCGCTACCTCGACGCGCTCCCCCGCAACGACATGGGCAAGATCCTCAAGCGGGCCCTCCCCGATGGCTGACGGCGCCCGCGCGCGCGACGTCCTCGCCGCCGTCTGCGACCCCGGCACCTTCCGTGAACTCCCGCCCCCGGCACCGCCCGCACGCCCCGACCCGCTCCGCTGGCCCGGCTACGGCGACGCCAGGGCGCGCGCCGCCGAGCGCACCGGCGAGGCCGAGTCCGTCGTCACCGGCAGCGCCGAGATCGACGGGGCGCCCGCCGTCGTGCTCGCCTTCGAGTTCGGCTACCTCGGCGGCTCCCTCGGCCAGGAGACCGGCGACCGCATCGAGGCCGCGCACGTCCACGCCCGCGCCCACCGCCTCCCCGTCGTCCCGCTCATCGCCACGGGCGGCAGCCGGATGCAGGAAGGCATGATCGCCCTCACTCAACTCCAGCGCGTGGCGCAGCAGTCGGCGCTCACGCGGGCCGCCGGGCTGCCCCAGATCGCCGTCGTACGGGACCCGACGACCGGTGGCGGCTGGGCGACCCTGGGCGCGGGCGCCGACCTGACCCTCGCGCTGCCGGGGGCGCAGACCGGGTTCGCCGGGTCCCGGGTACGGCCGCCGGACGCGGACCCGGCGGCGTACACCGCACAGGCGCAGTGGGCGGCGGGCTCCGTCGACACGCTCGTGGCGCCGGACGAGCTGCGCGCCGCGCTCGGCCGCCGCCTGCGCCTGCTGACCCGGCCGTCCGCGGCCCCGGCACCCGTGCCGTACGCCCTGGGCCGCACGGACCTGCCCGCGACCGGCTGGGACGCGGTCGGCCGGGCCCGCGCCCCCGAACGGCCGCGCGCCGACGCCTACTTGGACGCCTATTTCGGTGACCGCGTCGAGCTGCGCGGCGACCGCGCGGGCGGCACGGACGACGGCATGATCTGCGGCTTCGGCGACCTCGCGGCCCGGGGCGGGGCCGAGGGCGGCGGGGGCGCGGGGGGAACGGTCACCGCCGCAGCGCGGGGCGCGTCGCGGACCATCGCCTACGCCGCCCAGTGCGGCACCGCCACCACCCCGGCCGGCTACCGCACGGCGACCCGGCTCGTCCGGCTCGCGGGCCGCCTCGGCATCCCCGTACTCACGCTCGTGGACACACCCGGCGCGGCGAGCGGGGACGCCGCCGAACGCGCGGGAGCGGGCGCCGCCATCGCCGAACTGTTCCTGGCGCTCGCGGAGTCGCCGGTGCCGGTCACCACCCTGGTGATCGGCGAGGGCGGTTCGGGCGGCGCGCTGGCACTGGCCGCGCCCGGCAGCACGTGGGTGGCGCCGGACGCGTACTTCTCGGTGATCGCCCCCGAGCTCGCCGCCGCGATCCTCAAGCGCCCGGCCGGCCGGGCACCGGAGACCGCCGGACAACTTCGCGTCCGGCCGCAGGACTTGGTGGAGCTGGGCGTCGTCCGGGGCATCGCCGAGCCGCCACCGACCGCCGCGGCCCCATGATCTGAAACGAACAGGCGCGCAGTTGTTCCCACGAACAGGTGATCGTCCCGCCAAAAATTGCATGAGGCACGAGTGACCAACGATGCTTACGGTGCGCAAGCAACGGGCTGCAGACCGTAGTTGGCGCACCCGGTCCATGTCCCAACAGGGCCGGGGTGTTTGTCCCACACACATGCACCATCGCAAGGAGAACGTTTCACCATGAACCTGCTCACCGACATCCTCGCCGGCCTCGTCCACTTCGTCGGCTGGCTCGTGTAACTCAGTCGGACACCAGCGCGGCGCCGCCTCCCCCGGTCCCACGGGGAGGCGGCGCCGCCGCGTTTCCCTGGTCCTCGGCGAGCAACTCCCGCAGCCTCGGGACCACTTCCTCCCCCACCCGCAGGGCGTCGTCCGCGTCCGGCCCTCCCGAGAGCACGAACTCGTCGACGCCCGCGCGACAGTAGGCGTGCAGGCGCCGGGCTGCCGCCTCGTAATCCCGGCCCGCCTCATGGTCCCGGCCCGCCTCGACGGGCAGCCGCAGCGCGAACCGCAGCGCCGGATTCCGGTCCCGCACCCGGGCGATCCGCGCCGCGACCTCCGCCGGGGACGGCTCGGACTCGCCCGACAGCAGATGGACATCGGCCCGCCGCGCGGCAAGGTTCTCCGCGGCCCCCGACACACCCCCCAGATACAGCGGCACCTTGTGCTCGACGGCCGGATCGGTCAGCCGCGCACCCTCGACCTGCACATGCTGCCCCTGGAAGTCGATGCGCCGGCCGTCGAGCAGGTCCCGCACCACCGCCATCACCTCATCGGTACGGCCGTAGCGCTGGTCGTGCGCCAACTGCTCGCCCGCGGAACGCCGTTCGGCCCGGTCGTCGGCCGTGACGACGTTCAGCCGCAGCCGCCCGCCCGTGAACCGGCGGAACGCGTCGGCCTGTTGCGCGAGCAGCGTCGGGCTGACCGACCCGGCTCGCACCCCGACCAGGAACCCGATCCGCTCGGTCCGCCCGGCGAGCACGGACGCCAGGTGCCACGGGTCGGCGCGCCCGCGCCCCACCGCGGCGGACAAGGACGCGAACCCGGCCCGCTCGGCGGCGCGCGCGACCCGCACGGGCCCGGCGGTGTCGCCCCGGTCGCCTCCGGCGGTGGGCAGGAACCAATGCAGCAACGGCACGTTCTGGGACATGGGCACCTCGGGCCTACGACAGGGGTGGCAGGGTCAGGGCGGCGCCGCCCCGGGAGAGGAAGGGGCGCGAACGCCGGAAGTCGCCGCTACGGGCGGGGCGAGCCCGGCCGGAACCCGGGCGACCGGCGAAGGTCCTCGGCCGGGAAGGGACCGACGAGACGGCTCGCGGCGAGGCCGCTGTTCAGCAGCCGGCCGTACGGCGACGCGCGGAGGCCCGACAGAGCATCGTCGCGACACGCAGCAGATCCACGTGTCGGCGGGAGACGAGTACGGGGGCCATGCGGGCATCCTTTCCGGGCCCCGCCCCCACCACAACCCAGGGTCCGCATCCCGGACGTCGACGTATCACCCCTTGACACGCCGACGACATGCCGGAGCCCGGCGCGGCAGCACGCCGCACCGGGCTCCCGCCCACGAACGCGCTACTTGATCCCGACCGCCCGGATGATCTCCTGCGTCACGGACCCGCCCTTGTCGTCCTTGGCCGACGCCCGCAGCGACACGTACTCCGCGTGGCGCGGAACGCTCAGGCTGCCCTTCCACGAGGCGCCGCGCCCGCTCAGCGCCACCGGCCGCCAGGTCTTGCCGTCGTCGTAGGACACGTCGAGCCGGCCCCCGCCGATCGTCCCCGTACCGGCCGCGTCCTTCACGTACTCGCCGAAGATCCCGACCGGAACGCGCGAGCCGCCCCGTACGTCACCCGCCAGATCGGTGTCGAGGTCGAAACCGAGGTTGATCAGCGGCAGGTACGTCCACCGGTCGTCCGGCGTCTCCGCCGACCTGAACGTCCACGCGGCGTGGCCCTCGGTCGACAGTTCCCAGCGTGCGGGGTCGAGCGTGGTGTCCGTCTCGACCTTGTACGTGTGCGCCGCCGGATCGGCGTCCCACACGTACACACCCGAGCTCTTCTTGCGGTCGACCTCCACCCCGTCCACGGACACCGACGTGTACTGGTCGATGCCGTTGGTCCCGCTGCTCCACGCGTCGCCGAAGCCGGTGTGGTCGGGCCCCGAGTCGCCCCAGCCGGGCGTGTTGAACTGCAGCGTGGAGCCGGAGCGCTGCTGCCCCCAGCCGAGCCCGGTGCCCAGCCACGGATGCCAGACCGGCTTGAACCAGTCGAGGTCCGTCCGCGTCCCGCCCTCGTACGTGACCAGGCCGCTGCGCTGCTCCAGGTCGGTCGGGCCGGTCTGCACGGACTCGTGCCAGGTCTGTCCGGCGCCCGTGGAGACGTACTCCGTGCGCTCGGCCGGATAGGCGATCTGCTCCAGGAAGCCGAGCCCGACCGGGAACGTGTCGGTGATCGAGTACCGGAACTCGCCCCCGTCCTGCGGCTTCACGGCATGGAACTTGGTGTCGAGGACCGCCAGTTCGCGCTTGCCCGGCCGGTACTCCAGGCTCCCCTTCGGCACGCCGCCCTTGTGCTCGTCCGTGAGGTCGTACACCCAGGGCGTGTACCGGGTGCCCGTCATCGAAAGGGTGCGGCCCTTCTTCGCCAGCCCGGCCAGCGCGGCGCCGCCCGCCGCGTCGACGGAGGCGATCTGCAACGGCCGGTCGCTGCCGTCCTCGGGGCCGAACCAGGCGCTGAGCCGGCCCGGCGCGTCGTCCGTCACGAACAGCGCCTTGGCGCCCGCGTCCTGCGCGGCCTGGGCCAGCTGGTCGGGGGCGACGGCGTCGGTGCGGCGCACGAGAACGGCCTTGCCGCGCACGTTCCTGCCCGCGTAGTCGGCGGGCGCGCCGTCCCCCGCGTCCACGACGCCCAGCCGGCTGCGGCCCTCGATCAGCGTGCCGCCCGCCTGCACGGTGGCCTCGCGCACCCCGTCGACCTGGAGCGTCGGCTTCCCGAGACGCCACACCGTGCGGTACTCGAAGCTGCCCTCGCTCACCTTGCGGGTGGGCGCGGCGAAGACACTGTCGTACGTGATGGGCAACTGCACGGCGCTCATGTAGTCGGCGCCGCCCGCCTTGCGGTCGGCCTCCATGACGAGTTGCCGGGTCTGCGTGGTCCGCCCGACGTCGGCGGTGATCTCCTTCAGCTGCCGCCCGTCGAGCGTGATCTCCCGGTCGCGGTCCAGCTTCACCTCCGGCTCGGCGAGGTAGCCGAGCCCGAGCGAGTCCGCACCGTGGCTGCCGCGCACGTCGAGGTAGGACTCCAGGTGGTAGGAGCCCGGCTTCAGCCGCAACGTCAGCGTGCCGGACGCGTCGACGGCGGCCGGGAACGGGTCCGTGTTCGCCGTGAGTCGCTGCACCGCCAGGTCGGCGGCGGTCGGCGCCCCCGACCGGTCCTTCACATGGACGGTCAGCGTGTACCGCTCCTCCTCCTTCACCAGGCCGAACACCGTGTGCGCGACGGCCTTGCCGCCCGCGCTCGCGACGATCTGCCCGCTGAGGTCGCCCACCGGCGCCTTCGCGCCGTCGCCGGTGACGGTGGTGGAGGCGGTGCCGTGCGCCGGAACGGTCAGCGTGGAGTCGGCGAGCGCGGCGACACCGTCACCACCGCCCTGCACGGCGAGGTCCAGCCGCACGGCCTCATCGCCGGAGTTGGTGTAGGTGACGGTCCGCGTGACCGGCTTGTTCTCCTCGTACGGCCACGCGTAATAACCGAGGTCCGCGCTGCCGGTGGCGGTGATGCGCGCGCCGATCGCGTCCGGCACGCTGACCCGCCCGGCGCCCAGCACGTAGGCGGAGGCGTCGGTCAACTCCTTGCTGCTGGACATCAGCGCGTCCTTGAGCTGCCCGCCGGTCCAGTCCGGGTGCTCCTGGGCGAGCAGCGCGGCGACACCCGCGACGTGCGGCGTCGCCATCGACGTACCGCTCATCTCCGTGTACGCGCCCTCGCCCTCGGACAGCGAGGAGCGCGCGGCCAGGATGTTCACGCCGGGCGCCGAGACGTCGGGCTTGAGGGCGTTGTCGCCGAGGCGCGGGCCCTGGCCGGTGAAGTAGGCGGCCTGGTCGGCGGAGTCGACGGCGCCGACGGTCAGCGCGGAGTCGGCGGCGCCGGGCGCGCCGATGGAGCCGGGCGCGCCGGTGTTCCCGGCGGCGATCACGAAGAGCGCGCCGGTCTCAGCGAAGAGGGTGTTCACGGCGGCGGACATCGGATCGGTGCCGTCGCTCGCCACGTCCGAGCCGAGGCTCATCGAGACGACCTTGGCCCCGATGTCCTTGGCGGCCCACTCCATACCGGCGATGATCTGCGACTCGGTGCCGGAGCCCGCGTCGCCGAGCACCTTGCCGACGGCGAGCGTGGCGTCCGGGGCGACCCCCTTCTCCTTGCCGTCCGACGCGGCGCCGGAGCCGCCGACGGTCGAGGCCACGTGCGTGCCGTGCCCGTGCCGGTCGGCGACCTCCTCGCCCTCGATGAACGACCTGGACTCGCTCACCCGCGTCGCGAGATCGGGGTGGGAGGCGTCGTACCCGGTGTCGAGGACGGCGACCTTCACGCCCTTGCCGGTGAGCCCCGCCTCCCACGCCTGCGGGGTGCCGATCTGCTCGTTGCTCCCGGCCATGTCGGCCTCGACGCGGCCGTCGAGCCACACCTTGCGGATGCCGTCACCGAAGCCCGCCCCGGTGGTGGCGGCGTCCCAGAAGGTCCGTCCCTTGGCGGCGGCGAGAGCGGCGCCGCGGACGCTGGGCAGCGCGCGCGTCCGCTCGGCGCCCCGGGGAACGGCGTGTGCGCCGAGGGCCGCCTTGCCGTTCCCGTAGGTCACGATGAGGGGCGTCGCGTCGGCCTTGCCGTCCGCGAGGCCCTGCCGTATCAGCTCGCTGACGTCGAACAGGCGGGCGTCGAGGGTGCCCGCCGCCAGGAAGGGCCGGGCCTCGTCGGGTACGACGCTGATGTCGCCGCCCGCCACCCGCGTACGGACGGCGCCGCTCGCGCCCTCGGCCCGCTCCACGGTGACGGTCCGCTTGCCGCCGCCCAGCTCCGTCACGGTCACCTTGTCACCGGTCACCAGGGTGACGGTGTGCGCGGCGTCCGCGGCCCTCGCCGCCTTCGTGTGCGCTGCGGGCACGGGGGCGGCCTGCGCGCCACCGGCGGGCAGCAGCGCGCACGCGATGCCGGCCGACAGCAGGGCCGCGCCGCGTCTCGTGGCAGGTCCTCTGGTCATCGTCGCCTCTCTCCACAGGGCTCGGACCGGGGGTCACCCGAGCGCTCAGAAGAGTCTCAAGCTCCGTACGTCACAGGGGAGTTAACGGGAGCTGGCGGAAATCTGCCCTGGCACGTTCCCGCCACGGACCGGTGCACCGGAGGCCCGGCCGGTCGGCTCATCGAACTTTTCACCCGTTCGGCTCCGCCCCGGCCGGCCCAGTCCAGCGCGCGGAATCGCGATCTTGCCCGCACGCTGCCAAAAGGGCCGCGCCCGCGGCCCCGTCCACGGTCTGCGCTCTCGGGAGGAACTGCCATGACCGTCAGTCTGGAGCAGCTGTATCGCTGCCACTTCGCCGTCGATCTGGGTGCCGCGCGCACCCGCGTCTACGTGAAGGGCCTCGGCCTCGCCGTCGACGAGCCGAGCGCCGCCG
Organism: Streptomyces sp. SGAir0957; assembly: GCF_043523415.1. NCBI lineage: Bacteria > Bacillati > Actinomycetota > Actinomycetes > Kitasatosporales > Streptomycetaceae > Streptomyces > Streptomyces sp. SGAir0957. The sequence goes on along the minus strand of NZ_CP027293.1, from coordinate 5,655,493 downwards.
CGGTCAACACCCGCACCGGCGCCCTCATCGCGGTCGGCGAACTCGCGGAGAAGATGACGGGCCGCACGCCCGAGCACATCCGCGTCGTCCGCCCGATCTGCGGCGGCAGCGTCGTCGACATCGAGATGGCCCAGCGGATGCTGCGCCACCTCCTCGGCGACAAGCTCCGCCGCGCCCTGCGCCGCAAGCCCCGGCTGCGCGCCGCGATCTGCACGCCGCACGACGCGGACCCGCTGGCGCGGCGCGCGGCGGTCGAGACGCTGGTCGGGCTCGGCGCACGGCGCGTCGAGATGGTCGACACGCTCATCGCGGCGGCCGTCGGCTGCGGGCTCCCGGTCGAGCAGCCCGAGGCCACGATGGTCATCGTGTGCGGCACGTCGTCCACGCAGATCGCGGTGCTCTCCCTCGGCGCGATCGTGACGTCCCTCCGCGTCCCCGTGGGCGGCGAAGCGGTCGACGCGGCGGTGGTTCAGCACCTGCGCCAGCAGCACGCGCTCCTGCTCCCCTCCCAGACCGTACGGCCCCTGCAACTCGCCCTCAGCGGCAACGGCCTGACCCCGCACGGCCCCGAGCACGCCGAGATCCACGGCCGCGACGTGACGACGGGCCTCGCCCGCTCGGTCCAGGTCGAGACGGCGGCGGTCCGCGACGCCATCCACACCCCGCTCACCGCCGTGCTCGACGGCATCAGCAAGGTGCTCCGCGACTGCCCGCCCGACCTCGTCGCCGACCTCGCGGAACGCGGCATCATGATGGTCGGCGGCTCGGCCCGCCTCCCCGGCCTCGACGCCATGCTCAGCGAGGCCACCGGCATGCCGGTCCACACGGCGGAACGCCCCGACGTGTGCGCGGTGCAGGGCCTCGGCGCGATGATGGAGGGCAAGATCCAGCCCATGGTCCTGGACCCGACGGGCAGCTGACCCGAACCTCTACGGCGAGGCGTCGGCACGAGAAGAGCACGCCACCAGAAGGCCCTGAGCACCCGCCCCGCTCAGGGGCGCGAGGAACTGCGCCCCCAGCCACGCACACACCGCGCCCACAGCCCAGCCCCCTCACCAACCGCCCCGCTCAGGGGCGCGAGGAACTGCGCGCCCAGCCACACACAACCCGCACCCGCCATACGACCGCACGAGGCAGACGCGCCTGCGCCCCGCGGGGGCCCGAGCGCACGACTCCCCGCGCCCCGCCCCCGGGAAGCCATGACCCCAGACCCCGACCCCCCGACCCCCGACACCGGCCTGACCCTCCTCCTGGACGCGGTCCTCGACGTCGGCTCGGAGCTCGAGCTGCGCCCCACCCTCCAACACCTAGTGGACAGCGCCGTCACCCTGACCGGCGCCCACCACGGAGTGCTCGGCGTACTCGACCCGGCCCACGGCGGCCTGGTCGAGGCGATCGGCACGGGGGACGTCCACCCCGCCCTGCCCGCCGAAGAGGCCCCGGACGCGGTCATCCACACCCCCCACACCCTCGCCGTCCCGGTCCACGTACAGCAAACGGTCTTCGGCCGCCTCCGCCTGACCAGAGAACCCCCGGGCGAGGGCCACCCCGGATTCACCGCCGACGACCTCGCCCTGCTGCGCATCCTGGCCACCCAGGCGGGCATCGCCCTCGGCAACGCCCGCCTGTACGACACCGCCAGGCAGCGCGAACGCTGGATCGAGGGCGCCGCCGCCGTCACCACGGAGTTGCTCACCGGCCGCGCGGGCGACGCCCTGACGACGGTCGCGGAGCAGGCGCGGCTCCTCGCGGGGGCCGTCGCCGGGGTCGTGCTGCAGCCGACGGAGGCGGGCGGCATGGAGATCGTCGCGGCGGCCACGACGGACGACCCGGAGGCGTTGCTCGGCGCGACGATCCTGCCCGGCAGCGCGGTCCTGGAGCAGCTCCTGACCGGTGAGCCCGTCTTCATCGAGGACTCGGCGACGGACCCGCGCATGACGACGGAGGTGCGGGTCCGGTTCGGCCCGAGCATGATGCTGCCGCTGAAGGCCGACGGGAAGCTGATCGGCACGCTGGCCCTGCCCCGCTCCCCCGGCGCCCGCCCGTACACCTCGGTGGACCATCTCCTGGCCACCCAGTTCGCCACGCAGGCGGCGCTCGCCCTGGTCCTGGCGGAGGCGCAGGAGGGCCGCGAGCGCCTCGCCGTCTACGAGGACCGCGACCGGATCGCCCGGGACCTGCACGACCTCGTCGTCCAGCGCCTTTTCGCGACGGGCATGATGCTGGAATCGACGCAGCGCCGCACCCGGGCCGAGGACGTCCGTTCGACGCTGGCGCACGCCGTGGACGAGCTGGAGTCGACGATCCAGGAGGTCCGCACGACCATCTTCGCGCTGCAACAGCCCCCGGCGGACGCCCCGACGACGTTCCGCGGCAAGGTGCTGCGCGAGACGGCGGGCGCCGCGGCGATCCTGGGCTTCACCCCGTCTGTGCACTTCCTGGGCGCGGTCGAGGCGGCACTCGCCGACCCGGTGCAGTCCCGTCTCCTGTCGCACCTGCGCCGCGCCCTGGCCACGTCGTCCCGCCGCCCGGGGGTCTCGCGCGTCGATGTGACGATCGACACCCGCACGCCGCTGCCGGACGGCCGCGCCGGGGTCCGCCTCACGGTCTCGGACGACGGCACCCGCGAGGACACCGAACCGGCAACGCTGGTGTGGCACGCGCCCCGCTGATCGGCCGCTGCGGGCGGCCGTCGCGCTGATCGGGTGACGAAAAGGCCGCCACGGTTTCCGTGACGGCCCATCAGGTTACGTACGTCCTGGTCGCATCGTTTCTGCGCCAGGATGGTGGTGGGGCGGGTGGGACTCGAACCCACGGCCGACGGATTATGAGTCCGCTGCTCTAACCGGCTGAGCTACCGCCCCGTAACGGCGCGCCGCGCACATATGTGCGCGCCGTCTGCCGCAGCATAGCCGCTCATACGATCTCCTGCCTCGAATGGTCCGGCTCTGCACGACCTTGAGGACTCCGCGCACGCGCGCATGGTTCCCCGGGGTGCGAAAAAGCCCTCCGGAGTGTCTCCGAAGGGCTTGTTCCGCAGCTCTCCCGACTGGACTCGAACCAGTAACCTGCCGGTTAACAGCCGGCTGCTCTGCCAATTGAGCTACAGGAGATCGAGCTCCCCCGACTGGACTCGAACCAGTAACCTGCCGGTTAACAGCCGGCTGCTCTGCCAATTGAGCTACAGGGGAATGCTTCATCTGCTTCGAACGCACCTACCTGGGTACTTGCCAGGCGGCGGGCGCTCGCTGCGACACATACATTAGCGCAAGCAGGGGGGTGCTCCGCCAATCGGTATCCCCTCAGTGATCACGACGAGCTACGGAAGGGTGGCCGCCATGCGCTACCGGCTCACATTCATCGCCGGTCTGGCCCTCGGTTACGTGCTGGGTACGCGCGCCGGGCGCGAGCGGTACGAGAAGCTGAAGAAGACCGCGCGCGAGGTCGCCCAGAACCCCGCAGTGCGCAACACCGCGGAGTCCGCGGCGCAGCAGACGCGCACCTACGCGGGCAAGGCGTTCAGCACGGTCAGCGAGAAGGTCGAGGGCCGGGTGCCGGACGCGGTGGCCGACCGGGTCCGTTCGCTGCGCGAGCGCACGGGGGCGACCGGCGAGGACGACTGGGGCACCAGCAACACCTAGGCCCTGCGAGAGCCCCGGCGCGGAAGCGTCCCGGGGTGCGGCAGAATTTCTGTCATGGGGATAGTCGCAGGGCTGGACAGTTCGCCCGATTTCACGCGCATTGTGGTTTGTGACGCCGACACCGGGGCCGTACTGCGGCAGGGCTACGCCCCGCACCCGCTGGACCCGGTGGAGGGCGGCGGCCGCTCGTCGGACGTCGATCCCCAGGCCTGGCTGCTCTCGCTCGGCGAGGCCGCGGGCGGCGGGCTGCTCGAAGGCGTGCAGGCCATCGGCGTCTCCGCCCAGCAGAACGCGCTGGTGCCGCTCGACAACCAGGGCAACACGGTGCGTCCGGCGCTGGTCGGCGGCGACAAGCGGGCGCAGTCGGCCGCCGCGGACCTGATCGACCGGTTCGGCTCGCGCGGGGCGTGGGCCGACGCGGTCGGCTGTGTCCCCCAAGCGGCGCATCCGGTCACCAAGCTGCGCTGGCTGGCCCGCGCCGAACCGGAGAACGCCCAGCGGGTGGCGCTCCTTCTCCAGGCCCACGACTGGCTGGTGTGGCAGCTCCTCGGCCGGCCCGCGCGCCGCACGACGGACCGCGGTGGCGCCTCGGGCACCGGTTACTGGTCCGCCGCCGCCGGTTCCTGGCGCCCCGATCTCGTGGAGCTGGCGCTCGGCCGGCAGGCGATGCTGCCGGAGGTGCTCGGCCCCGGTGACGCGGCGGGCACGACCCCGGAGGGTCTGATCATCTCGGCCGGGACCGGCGAGACCATGGCCGCCGCCTTCGGGCTCGGCGTGCGGGCCGGGGACGCCGTGGTCTCGCTCGGCGCGTCCGGTTCCGTGATGGCCGTGCACCACGAGGCGCTGGTCGACTCCAGCGGCGCCATCACCTCCCTCGCCGACGCGACGGGCATGCATCTGCCCGTCGTCCACACGTCGAACGCCGTACGGGCGCTGCGCGGCACCGCCGAGATGCTGGGCCTGGACGGAGGGCTCGATGAGCTGTCCGAGCTGGCCATGAAGTCGACGCCGGGCGCCCACGGACTCGTACTCCTGCCGTATCTGGAGGGCGAGAAGACCCCGAATCTGCCGCACACCGCCGGGACGCTCAGCGGCCTTCGGCGGGAGTCCATGCGGCCCGAGCACCTGGCGCGGGCCGCGTTCGAGGGCATGGTGTGCGGGCTCGCGGACGCCATGGACGTGCTGCGCGGCCGGGGCGTGGAGATCCGGCGGGTGTTCCTGCTCGGCGCCGCCGCCGAGCTGCACGCCGTGCAGGCCGTGGCGCCGATGCTGTTCGGGGCGCAGGTCGTGGTGCCGCAGCCGGCGGACTACGCGGCGATCGGCGCGGCGCGGCAGGCCGCGTGGGCGCTGAACGGGCAGCTGCCGCAGTGGCAGGGCGCGGCGGCGCAGGTCTTCGAGGCGGGCGAGGAGGCCCCGGTCGGGCAGGCGGTGCGCCAGCAGTACCGGTCGGTGCGGGAGCAGATTCACCCGGGCGCGTTCGCGTAGGCACACGCGTACGAGGCCCGGTCTTTGGCTCTTCTTGGGTTAATCGGTTGAGGTAACGCGGGTGGAGTGTCGGACGATGAGGGTCCATGCGTCCGCACTCCGGTGCGGGCGCGACACTCCCCGCCCCACCGCTCACACTCAACGACCGCCGACACCGAGAGACCGAGCGTGCTCATACGACTCCTGCGGACCCATCTCCGTCCGTACAAGAAATCCATCGGGCTGCTGGTGCTGCTGCAGTTCCTGCAGACCTGCGCCGCGCTGTACCTGCCCACTCTGAACGCGGACATCATCGACAACGGTGTCGTGAACGGCGACACCGGCTACATCCTCCAGTTCGGCGCCCTGATGCTGGGCGTCACCGTCGTCCAGGTGGTGTGCAACACGGGGGCCGTCTTCTTCGGCGCCCGGACCGCCGCCGCCCTCGGCCGGGACGTGCGCGGCGCCGTCTTCGACCGGGTGCAGTCCTTCTCCGCGCGCGAGCTGGGCCAGTTCGGCGCCCCCTCGCTGATCACCCGGACCACCAACGACGTCCAGCAGGTCCAGATGCTGGCGCTGCTCTCCTTCACGCTGATGGTGTCGGCGCCGATCATGTGCGTCGGCGGTGTGGTGATGGCCCTCGGGCTCGACGTGCCGCTGTCCGGCGTGCTGCTCGCGGTGCTGCCGGTCATGACGCTCGTCCTGTCGCTGATCATCCGCAGGCTGCGGCCGCTGTTCCGGTCCATGCAGACCAAGCTGGACACCGTGAACCGGGTGCTGCGCGAGCAGATCACCGGCAACCGTGTGATCCGCGCCTTCGTCCGGGACGACTTCGAGAAGGGCCGCTTCGGTGAGGCGAACCTCGACCTGACCGAGACGTCCCTCGCGACCGGCCGGACCATGGCACTGATGTTCCCGTTCGTCATGACGATCGTGAACATCGCCTCCATCGCCGTCGTCTGGTTCGGCGCGCACCGCATCGACAGCGGCCACATGCAGATCGGCGACCTGACCGCGTTCCTCGCGTACCTCATGCAGATCGTGATGAGTGTGATGATGGCCACCTTCATGTTCATGCAGGTGCCGCGCGCCGAGGTCTGCGCCGAGCGCATCCAGGAAGTCCTCGCCACCGAGTCGAGCGTCGTCCCGCCGAGCGCGAAGGCGGCCGTACGGGAGCTGCGCCGCCGCGGCCACCTGGAGATCCGGGGCGCCGACTTCGGCTACCCGGGCGCCGAGGAGCCGGTCCTGCGCGCCATCGACCTGACCGCGCTGCCCGGCGAGACCACCGCGATCATCGGCTCGACCGGCAGCGGCAAGTCGACGCTGCTCGGCCTGGTGCCGCGCCTCTACGACACCACCGCGGGCGCCGTGTACGTGGACGGCGAGGACGTCCGCACGATCGACCCCGAACTGATGGCGAGAACCGTCGGACTCGTTCCGCAGAAGCCGTACCTGTTCTCCGGAACAGTCGCCTCCAACCTGCGTTACGGGCGGCCCGACGCGAGCGACGAGGAGTTGTGGCACGCGCTCGAAGTGGCGCAGGCCAAGGACTTCGTCGGCAAGCTGGAAGGCGGCCTCGAAGCGCCCATCACCCAGGGCGGCACCAACGTCTCCGGCGGTCAGCGCCAGCGCCTGGCCATCGCGCGCACCCTGGTGCAGCAACCGGAGATCTACCTCTTCGACGACTCGTTCTCGGCGCTCGACTACGCCACCGACGCCGCCCTGCGCCGGGCGCTCGGCAACGAGACGGCCGACTCGACCGTGGTGATCGTCGCCCAGCGCGTCGCCACCATCCGCGACGCCGACCGGATCATCGTCCTCGACGAGGGCCGGGTCGTCGGCGAGGGCCGCCATCACGCGCTGATGGCCGACAACGAGACATACCGGGAGATCGTCCTCTCCCAGCTGACGGAAGCGGAGGCCGCCTGATGAGCGGGCCGATGGCGGCACGAATGGCGGCCGGTGGCCCCAATTCGCGGTCGATGGACTTCAAGAACTCCGGAAAACGGCTGCTCAAGCGGATGGCGGCGCACCGCTCGGCGGTCGCCGCCGTGCTCGGCGCGGTCGTGGTCAGCGTAGGTCTCTCGGTGGTCGGGCCGAAGATCCTCGGCCACGCGACCGACCTGCTCTTCGGCGGGATCATCGGCGGCTCGCTGCCCGCCGGGCAGACCAAGGACCAGGTCATCGAGGGCCTGCGGGCCAAGGGCGACAACGGCATGGCCGACATGCTCGGCGGCGTCGACTTCACCCCGGGCCAGGGCGTCGACTTCGACGCGATCGGCCGGGTCCTGCTGCTCGCCCTCGCCGTGTTCGCGGTGGCCGGCTTCGCCATGACGATCGGCACCCGCCTCGCCAACCGGGTCATCAACCTGGCGGTGTCCCAGCTCCGCAAGGAGATGCAGGCGAAGCTGGCCCGGCTGCCCCTGTCGTACTACGACAAGCAGAAGCGCGGCGAGGTGCTGAGCCGGGCGACCAACGACATCGACAACATAGGGCAGACCCTCCAGCAGACGATGGGCCAGATGCTCAACTCGCTGCTGACCATCGTCGGCGTCCTCGTGATGATGTTCTGGATCTCGTGGCTGCTCGCCCTGGTCGCGCTCGTGACGGTGCCGCTCTCGGTGTTCGTCGCGGCGAAGGTCGGCAAGCGCTCGCAGCCGCAGTTCGTGCAGCAGTGGCGGACGACCGGCGTGCTCAACGCGCACATCGAGGAGATGTACACCGGCCACAACCTGGTGAAGGTCTTCGGCCGCCAGAAGGAGTCGGCGGAGCAGTTCGCCGAGCAGAACGAGGCGCTGTACGAGGCGTCGTTCAAGGCGCAGTTCAACAGCGGCATCATGCAGCCGCTGATGTTCTTCATCTCGAACCTGAACTACGTGCTCGTGGCCGTGGTCGGCGGCCTGCGGGTCGCCTCCGGCTCCCTCTCCATCGGCGACGTGCAGGCGTTCATCCAGTACTCGCGCCAGTTCTCCATGCCGCTGACGCAGGTCGCGTCGATGGCGAACCTCGTGCAGTCCGGCGTCGCCTCCGCCGAGCGGATCTTCGAACTGCTCGACGCCGAGGAACAGTCCGCCGACCCCGTACCCGGGGAGAAGCCGGCCGACCTGCGCGGCCGCGTCCAGTTCGAGCACGTCGCCTTCCGCTACGAGAAGGACAAGCCCCTCATCGAGGACCTGTCCCTGACGGCGGAGCCCGGCCACACCGTCGCCATCGTCGGCCCGACCGGGGCGGGCAAGACCACGCTCGTCAACCTGCTCCTGCGGTTCTACGAGGTCACCGGCGGGCGGATCACGCTCGACGGGGTCGACATCGCGAAGATGGACCGGGACGAACTGCGCGCCGGGATCGGCATGGTCCTCCAGGACACCTGGCTGTTCGGCGGGACCATCGCGGACAACATCGCGTACGGCGCGGCGAAGGACGTCTCGCGGGCCGATGTCGAGGAGGCGGCGAAGGCCGCGCACGCCGACCGGTTCATCCGGACCCTGCCCGACGGGTACGACACCGTCATCGACGACGAGGGCACGGGGGTCAGCGCCGGTGAGAAGCAGCTCATCACCATCGCGCGGGCGTTCCTGTCGGACCCGGTGATCCTCGTGCTCGACGAGGCGACCTCCTCCGTCGACACCCGGACCGAGGTGCTGATCCAGAAAGCGATGGCGCGGCTTGCCTCCGGGCGGACCTCGTTCGTCATCGCGCATCGTCTTTCGACGATCCGCGATGCGGACACGATCCTCGTGATGGAGAACGGGGCGATCGTCGAGCAGGGCTCGCATGAGGTGCTGGTTGCCTCCGGCGGGGCGTATCAGCGGTTGTACGAGGCGCAGTTCGCGCAGGCTGTCGCCGAGGTCGACTAGGCGCCGTGGGGGGCGTGGGGTCGTTCGTCGTGTGCCGGTCCCGTGGTGGCTGGTCGCGCAGTTCCCCGCGCCCCTGGCGGGGTCCTAGTCCAGGTAGCCCCTCAGTTGGTCTGCGAAGGCGTGGTCGCGCAGTTTGTTGAGGGTCTTCGACTCGATCTGGCGGATGCGTTCTCGGGTGACGCCGAAGATGCGGCCGATCTCCTCCAGGGTGCGGGGCCGGCCGTCCGCCAGGCCGTAGCGGAGCTGGACCACTTTGCGTTCGCGTTCGCCGAGGGTGGAGAGCACGGCTTCCAGGTGCTCCCTGAGCAGGAGGAACGCCGCCGATTCGACGGGGCTCGTGGCGTCGCCGTCCTCGATGAGGTCGCCGAGGGCGACGTCGTCCTCCTCCCCCACCGGGGCGTGCAGCGAGACCGGCTCCTGGGCGAGGCGCAGCACTTCGCTGACGCGCTCGTGCGGCAGGTCGAGGTGGGCCGCCACCTCCTCCGGGGTCGGCTCGTAGCCGCGCTCCTGGAGCATCCGGCGCTGGACGCGGACGACCCGGTTGATGAGTTCGACGACGTGCACGGGGACGCGGATGGTCCGGGCCTGGTCGGCGAGGGCCCGGCTCATGGCCTGGCGGATCCACCAGGTCGCGTACGTGGAGAACTTGTAGCCGCGGGCGTAGTCGAACTTCTCGACGGCGCGGATCAGGCCCAGGTTGCCCTCCTGGACGAGGTCGAGCATGGTGAGGCCGCGTCCCACGTAGCGCTTGGCGACGGAGACGACGAGGCGCAGGTTCGCCTCGATGAGGCGGCGCTTGGCCATCCGCCCCATGACCACCAACTTGTCGAGGTCGAGCGCGAGTTGGGAGTCCAGGTCGGGCGCGTGGGTGAGCTTCTCCTCGGCGAACAGGCCCGCCTCGACGCGCCGCGCCAGCTCCACCTCCTCGGCGGCGGTGAGCAGCGGGATGCGACCGATCTCGCGCAGGTACTGGCGGAACAGGTCGGAAGAGGGGTTCCCGGTCTCCGTACGGGTGCCGCGCACGGGCTCGGGCGGCTCGACCGACTCCGCGTGTTCGGTGGGCTCGGGTTCCTCCGGCGTCTCGGCGTGGTGCGGCGCGCGGGCCTGCGGCGGCACCGTGGCGAGAGCCTCCCCGTCCGTGGCGTCGGGGTCGGCGGGAGCCTGCGCTGTGCTGTCGCTCTGGGTGAGGGTCTGGGTCTGCACGGGGGCGACCTCCATAGTGATCGCTGCTGAGGCGTGCGGCTGGGGGGCGGGAGCGGCGGCCGCGCCGCTGTCCGTCCCGTACGCGATGAGCGGAACCGCGGGGGTGTCGGACCCGGTGTCCGGGCTCCGGCCGCGCTCCGAGGACTCAGGCACCGCAACCCAGTGTGGAGTACGACACAGCGCCGCTACGAGGGGCGTGCGTTGACTTTTTGAGTCCGGTGCGTGACCGAGCGGTTACCGAGCTGTACGAGTGCCCGCTCTTCCCGCGCCCGAACACCGCGAAACGGCGCGCGGCAGTACGGTTCGGCGCTCGGGCCCGTCCTAGAGCGCGCCCGCGCCCCGCTCGCGCAGGGCCTGGTCGTACTGCTGGAGCACCCACAACTCGTTCTGCACGGCTGCCAGTTGGGCGGGGTCGCCGCCGGAGCCGAGGCGGGTGAAGGTGCCCTGCATGTCGCGGATGCGGCGCTCGACGGCGCGCCTGCGGACGGTGACGAGCTGGTCGCCCGCGTACACCTCGTCGACCGTCTTGCGGTGGATCGCCTCGACGGCCAGCTCGGTGACCATGGCGCGCACGGCGTCGTCCGGCGCCGCGTCACGGACGCGGACCAGGTACTCGTGCGGGTCGCTCGTACCCTGCTCGGCACCGCCCGCCTCCAGGATCGCGAGGCGTACGGCGGCGTAGGGCGGGGCGGTGAACTCGTCGACCCCGTACGCGTCGAACGCCGGGGAGACCAGGTGGGGGTGTTGCAGGGCGAGCTTGAGCAGTTCGCGCTCGGTGGCGAAGACGGGGTTGCGCAGGGTGAGCGCGGGGCCGCCGAAAGCGGGGGCGGCCGGGGCGGCCATCTCGGGCGCGGGGCGTCCGCGCCCGGCCGGGGCCGGGCCCTTGCCGCCGCGGTCGCGGGCCCAGCGGGCGAGCTGGCCGACGCGCTTGACGACGAACTGGGTGTCGAGGATGCCGAGCATCCCGGCGAGCTGCACGGCGACCTCGTGCTGGGAGGCGCTGTTCTTGATGCGGGCGACGACGGGCGCGGCCTCGTCGAGCGCGGCGGCGCGCCCCGCCGGGGTCTCCAGGTCGTACCGGCTCACGATCTGGCGCAGCGCGAACTCGAAGAGCGGGGTGCGCGGCTCGACCAGCTCGGCGACGGCCTCGTCCCCCTTGGCCAGGCGCAGGTCGCAGGGGTCCATGTTGTCCGGCGCGATGGCGATGTACGTCTCGGCGGCGAACTTCTGGTCGTCCTCGAAGGCGCGCAGGGCGGCCTTCTGCCCGGCGGCGTCGCCGTCGAAGGTGAAGATGACCCGTGCGGAGCCGTTGTCCATGAGGAGCCGGCGGAGGATCTTGATGTGGTCGCCGCCGAAGGCGGTGCCGCAGGTGGCGATGGCGGTGGTGATCCCGGCCAGATGGCACGCCATGACGTCGGTGTACCCCTCGACCACGACGGCCCGCGAGGTCTTGGCGATCTCCTTCTTGGCGAGGTCGATGCCGTAGAGGACCTGCGACTTCTTGTAGATGGGGGTCTCGGGGGTGTTCAGGTACTTCGGCCCGTTGTCGTCCTCGCGCAGGCGGCGGGCGCCGAAGCCGACGACCTCGCCGCCGATGTCGCGGATCGGCCACATGAGCCGCCCGCGGAACCGGTCGATGGGCCCGCGGCGGCCTTCCTGGGAGAGCCCGGAGAGGGTCAGCTCCTTGTCGGTGAAGCCCTTGCCGCGCAGGAAGCGGGTCAGATGGTCCCAGCCGGCCGGGCTGTAGCCGACGCCGAAGTGCGCGGCGGCGGCCTGGTCGAAGCCGCGCTCGGCGAGGAAGGCGCGGCCGATCTCGGCCTCCGGGGACTCCAGCTGATCGACGTAGAACTGGGCGGCGATCTTGTGGGCCTCGACCAGGCGGATGCGTTCGCCGCGCTGGTGGGAGGGGTTGTAGCCGCCCTCCTCGTAGCGAAGGGTGATGCCCGCCTGGCCGGCCAGGCGCTCGACCGCCTCGGAGAAGGTGAGGTGGTCGATCTTCATCACGAACGTGATGGTGTCGCCGCCTTCCTGGCAGCCGAAGCAGTGGAAGAACCCCTTGCTCGGGCTGACCTGGAAGGACGGTGACTTCTCGTCGTGGAACGGGCAGAGGCCCTTCAGGTTCCCGCCGCCCGCGTTGCGCAACTGGAGGTACTCGGAGACCACGGCGTCGATCGGGACCGCGTCCCGAACAGCCTTCACGTCCTCGTCGTTGATCCTGCCAGCCACGGATGAATTCTACGGCCCGCCACTGACACCCTCGTCACTCCGGCGCCCCGCGGAGCGGAGATCACAGAAGGTCGCCGAGGGGGACGGTCGGGTCGGAGAGCCGCTCGGTGCCGGGCCGTACGCCGGAGCGGATGAGCCGCTGGATGTCCTCCGTGACATCCCACACATTCACGTTCATCCCGGCCAGGACCTGCCCGTCCTTCAGCCAGAAGGCGATGAACTCGCGCTTGCCCGCGTCACCGCGCAGCACGACCTGGTCGTACGAGCCCGGGGGCGCCCAGCCCGAGTACTCCAGGCCGACGTCGTACTGGTCGGAGAAGAAGTAGGGCACACGGTCGTAGGTGACGTCCTGGCCGAGCATGGCGCGGGCGGCGGCGGGGCCACCGTTCAGCGCGTTGGCCCAGTGCTCGACGCGCAGCCGCTCCCGGTAGAGGGGGTGCTCCAGGGCGGCCACGTCACCGGCGGCGTAGATGTCGGGGTCGGAGGTGCGCAGGGAGGTGTCGACAGCGATGCCGCCGCCGTGCTCCCTGCCGACCAGGGTCAGACCGGCGTTCTCGGCGAGGGCCGTGCGCGGGGCGGCGCCGATCGCGGCGAGGACGTCGTGCGCCGGGTGCTCCTCACCGTCGTCGGTGTGGGCGGCGAGAACAAGCCCGTCCTGGCCGCTGATCTCGGTGAGCCGGGCACCGAAGTGGAAGCGGACGCCGTGGTCGCTGTGGAGCTCGGTGAAGATCTGTCCGACCTCGGGCCCGAGCACGGCGTGCAGCGGGGTGGCCTCCGGCTCGACGACGGTCACCTCGGCGCCGAACTCGCGCGCGGCGGCGGCGACCTCCAGGCCGATCCAGCCGGCGCCCGCGATCACGAGGTGCCCGTTGTCACGGCCGAGCGAGCCGAGCACGTTCTTCAGCCGCTCGGCGTGGGCGAGGCGGCGCAGGTGGTGGACGCCGACGAGGCCCGTACCGGGGATGTCGAGGCGGCGCGGTTCGGCGCCGGTGGCGAGGAGGAGCTTGTCGTAGCGGATGACGGTGGAGTCGCCGAGCCGGACCGTCTTCACGTCGCGGTCTATGGCGGTGACCGTCTGCCCGAGGTGCAGCTCGACGTCGTTGCTCGCGTACCAGGCGGGCTCGTGGACGTAGACGCTCTCCCGCTCCTCCTTGCCCTGGAGGTACCCCTTGGACAGGGGCGGGCGTTCGTAGGGGTGGTCCAGCTCGTCACCGATGAGGATCACCCGCCCGGTGAACCCTTCCGCGCGGAGCGTCTCGGCGGCCTTCGCGCCGGCGAGCCCTCCTCCGACGATGACGAACGTCTGGTCCGCGTCGACCACTTGATGCCTCCTCGTTGCGCTGCCGTCATATGCGAGCGTCCCGCACGCAGCGTGATGCGGGAAGGGGGCGTGACCCGATCAGGGCACTTGGACCCGGTGCCCCGCGATCGGTCCGTCACACCCCGTGTCCGACCGACAATCGGGCGTGCAGGGAGCGCGCCGACGCGTCCGTCAGGGACGCGATCTGGTCGACGATGACGCGCTTGCGCGTACGGTCGTCGGGCGCGTCGTCGAACAGGGCGCGGAACTGCGGGTCGAGCCCGTCCGGCGCCCGCGCCGTCAGCGCCTCGGCCAGCTCGGCGACGACGACGCGCTGGTCGGCGCGGAGCCGCTCCTGCTGGGGCCGCTGCATCACATACCGGTCGGCGACCGCCTTGAGGACGGCGCACTCGTACCGGGCGGCGCGCGGCACGACCAGCTCGGCGGCGTACCGGGTGAGGCGCCCGGTGCCGTACCGCGCGCGGGTCGCGGTCTCGGCGGCGAGGCAGAACCGCCCGATGAGCTGGCTGGTGGCGTCCTTGAGCCGGGCCTGGGAGACGGCGGTGCCGTCGTACCCGTGCGGCCACCACTCCTGGTCGAGGAGGCGGTCGAGGGCGGCGGCGAGCTCGGCCGGGTCGGTGTCGGCGGGCACGTACCGGCCGAGGGCGACGGTGAACACGTCGGCGCGCTCGGGCTCGGCGTGCAGCATGTTCGGGTCGAGGTGCCCGGCGTGCAGCCCGTCCTCCAGGTCGTGCACGGAGTACGCGACATCGTCGGACCAGTCCATGACCTGCGCCTCGAAGCAGGTGCGGCGCCCGGGCGCGTCCTTTCTCACCCAGTCGAAGACGGCCCGGTCGTCCTCGTAGACACCGAACTTGACCGACCCTGGATCGCTCGGATGCCCACCGCGCGGCCACGGGTACTTGGTGGCGGCGTCGAGGGCGGCCCGGGTCAGATTGAGCCCGACGCTGACCAGCTCCCCGCTCTCGGCGGAGCGCACGAAGCGCTTGGGCTCGATCCGGGTGAGCAGCCGCAGGGACTGCGCATTGCCCTCGAACCCGCCGCAGTCCTCGGCCACTTCATTGAGAGCCTGCTCCCCGTTGTGCCCGAAGGGCGGATGCCCCATGTCATGGGAGAGGCAAGCGGTCTCCACCAGATCCGGATCACACCCCAGAGCCGCCCCCAGCTCCCGCCCCACCTGCGCGCACTCCAGAGAATGCGTGAGCCGTGTCCGCGGGCTGGCGTCCCAGTGCAGGCTGCGGGTGCCCGGCGTGACGACCTGCGTCTTGCCCGCGAGCCTGCGCAGCGCCGAGGAGTGCAGGACGCGGGCCCGGTCGCGCTGGAACGCGGTGCGCCCCGGGCGCTTGTCGGGCTCGGCGGCCCAGCGCTCGACGTCCGCCTCGCCGTACGTACCGGGGCCTTCGTCCGTGGTGTTCATGCCCCGACATTAAGGCCAGGCACCGACAAAGGTCGGGTGACCGGCGAGGTCAGGCGGGCGCGAGCTGCCGCAGGGGGCGCGCGGGCCCGAGCAGGGCGCGGTCGTAGCGGTGCAGGACGAGCCGGGCGAGAGCGGGGTGGGCCCCGAGCGGCGCGGCGACGCACCCGCCCCCGAACGCCTCCGCCGCCTCGGTGGCGAACCGCCCGGGAGCGGTGAAGTAGGAGGCGAGGGCGGACGGATGACACCCGCGCCCGGCGAGCTCCCGCCGAGCGGCGACCACACCGTCCCCGCCCCCGGACGCGTAAGCGGGCACGACGGGCACCCCGAGCCGCGACCCGAGCGAAGTGGCGACCCGCCGCACGTCCACATCGGCGTCGGGGTCCCGCGACCCGGAGGCGGCGAGCACGATGCCGCCGCGCCCGTCCCACCCGCTCTCCACCAGCCGGTCGCGCAGGACGTCGACGAGCAGCGGATGCGGCCCGAGCGGTCCCGCGACGCGGGTGACCACATGCCCGGCGGCGTCGGCGGCGCGGGGCAGATCGGACTTCACGTGATGGCCGCGCGACAACAACAAGGGCACAAGGACGGCGCGTCCGGCCAACTTGCCCAGCACGTCCCCGACCAGAGGCTCGTTCAGCTCGATGTGGGCGAGGCGGACGTCGAGGAGCGGCCGCTGCTCCCGTACACGGGCGACGAGTTCACGGACGGTGGCCAGGGCGCGCGGATCACGGCTGCCGTGCGCGACCAGGACCAGGGTGGGGCTGAGATCCGTCATAAAGCGATCGTGCAGGGGCGTGGTTGCGCCCCCGTTGCGCACAGGATGACGCCCCGTTGCACCGACATCACGCCACAGGACATTCAGCGGTGAGCACGAACAGCGCACCGTTGGCGAACCGTTCCGCCCCGGCCACCGTCTTGCACCACGGACGGACACCAATCTCCTCCGCGCCCCCTCTGCCACGCCTCTGCCATCCCTCTGCCACCGGGAACTCCATGCGCCTGCACCACCCGTTCCGCCTCCGCACCCGCCGGGCCCGGCGGCGCGCCCTGCAAGCACTCATGGCGCTCTGCGCGCTGGCGCTGCTGCCCTCGGCGTGGCTGTTCACGACGACCGGCGACCGGCTGCGCTCGGCGGCGGACGTGCCCGGCACCGAGGTGGCGATGGTGTTCGGGGCGGGCCTGTGGAAGGGCGAACCGTCCCCGTACCTGGCGCACCGCCTGGACGCGGCGGCCGAGCTGTACCGGGCGGGCAAGGTCCGCGCGGTCCTGGTCACGGGCGACAACAGCCGCACGGACTACGACGAGCCGGACGCGATGCGCACCTACCTGACGGAGCACGGAGTGCCGGACAAGGCGGTGGTCAGCGATTACGCGGGCTTCGACACGTGGGACTCCTGCGTACGGGCGCGGAAGATCTTCGGGGTGCGGGAAGCGATCCTGCTGAGCCAGGACTTCCACATCCGCCGGGCGGTGGCCCTGTGCAGGGCGGCGGGGGTCAGCTCGTACGGCGTAGGGGTGGCCGAGAGACGCGACGTGACCTGGTACGCGGGCGGAGCGCGCGAGGTGCTGGCGGCGAGCAAGGCGGCGCTGGACGCGCTGCTCCACCCGGACCCGCACTTCCTGGGCCCGAGGGAGAGGGGAATGGACGCGGCCCTGACCGCGCACCCGTGATCTCACACGGCTGCCGGAGCCCGTGCGAGATGTGCGTACCGCCGACGTAACGAGGCCCGCCCGCACCGCGTAACAAGCACGACGGACCCTTCGGGTATGCACCCGCACACCGCGCCTCCGGCGACCCCGACCCACTGCCCGTACTGCGCGCTGCAGTGCGGGATGACGCTCACGCCGGACGGAACGGGCGTGACGGTGGCCGGCCGGGAGGACTTCCCGGTGAACAAGGGCGCCCTGTGCGGGAAGGGCCAGAACGCGGCAGCGGTCCTGGCGCCCGGGGCCCGCCTGACGACGCCGCTGATCCGCTCGTCGGCAGGCACCCTGGAACCGGCCACCTGGGACGAAGCACTCGACGCGATAGCCGCGAACCTGACCCGGGTCCGCACGGAGCACGGCAACGACGCCTGCGCGCTGTTCGGCGGCGGGGGCCTGACGAACGAGAAGGCGTACGCGCTGGGCAAGTTCGCCCGCACGGTGCTGCGCACGTCGCAGATCGACTACAACGGCCGTTTCTGCATGTCGTCGGCGGCGGCCGCGAACCAGAAGGCCTTCGGCCTGGACCGCGGTCTGCCGTTCCCGCTGGAGGACATCGCGCACACGGGCTGCGTGATCCTGGTGGGCTCCAACCCGGCGGAGACGATGCCGCCGGCGATGCGCTACCTGACCGAGCTGAAGGCCAACGGCGGCAAGCTGATAGTGATCGACCCGCGCCGCACCCGCACGGCGGACCAGGCGGACCTGCACCTGGCCCCGCGCCCCGGCACCGACCTGGCCCTGGCGCTGGGGATGCTGCACCTGGTGGTGGCGGAAGGCAAGGTGGACGAGGAGTACGTACGAACCCGCACGCAAGGCTGGGAAGAGGCACGTGCAGCGGCGATGGCGCACTGGCCGGAGTACGTGGAGCGAGTGACAGGAGTCCCCCTCCCCCACATACGAGAAGCGGTGAGCCTCTTCACCACACCCGCCCACGCGATGATCCTGACGGCGCGCGGCCCGGAACAACAGTCCAAGGGCACGGACACGGTGGGCGCCTGGATCAATCTGGCCCTGGCCACGGGCCGCCCGGGCCGCCCGTTGTCCGGCTACGGCTGCCTGACGGGCCAGGGCAACGGGCAGGGCGGCCGCGAACACGGCCAGAAGGCGGACCAGCTCCCCGGCTACCGCAAACTGACGGACCCGGCGGCGCGGGCCCATGTGGCGGCGGTCTGGAACGTACCCCCGGAATCCCTCCCCGCCCCCGGCCGCTCCGCGTACGAACTGCTGGACGCCCTGGGCACGGACATCCACGCCTTGCTGGTCATGGCGTCGAACCCGGTGGTGTCGGCGCCAAGGGCGGCCCACATCGAGGAGCGCCTGCGCAGCCTCGACTTCCTGGCGGTGGCGGACGTGGTCCTCTCGGAGACGGCGGAACTGGCGGACGTAGTGGTCCCGGTGACCCAGTGGGCGGAGGAGACAGGAACGACGACGAACCTGGAAGGCCGGGTCCTGCTCCGCCGACAAGCACTGACGCCCCCCGAGAACGTCCACTCGGACCTGCACGTACTCCACGCCCTGACAGCCCGTCTGTCCCCGGACCCGAAGCCCGACTTCCCCACCTCCCCCGAGGAGGTCTTCGACGAGCTGCGCCGCGCGTCGGCGGGCGGCCCGGCGGACTACGCGGGCATCAGCTACGACCGCCTGGCACGGGGCGAGGCCCTGCACTGGCCGTGCCCGGAGACGGACCACCCGGGCACTCCCCGCCTCTTCCTGGACCGCTTCGCGACCGAGGACGGCAGGGCCCGCTTCACCCCGGTGACACACCGCCCGGCAGCGGAGGAGCCGGACGCGGACTACCCCCTTTATCTGACGACGGGGCGGGTGGTGGCGCAGTACCAGTCCGGAGCACAGACGCGCCGCGTACCGGAGCTGAACAGGGCGTCCCCATCCCCGTACGTGGAACTGCACCCCCGCCTGGCAGCACGTCTGGGCATCACCGAGGGGGCTCCGGTGACGGTCACCTCACGCCGCGGCACAGCACAGGCACCGGCCCGTCTCTCCCCGGCCATCCGCCCGGACACGGTGTTCATGCCGTTCCACTGGCCGGGCAAGGGCAGAGCGAACACGTTGACCAACCCGGCACTCGACCCGACGTCCCGTATGCCGGAGTTCAAGGTGTGCGCGGTGAAAGTGCGGAGGGCCACGTGACCCGACCACCGTCGATCAGCCGCGTACGAGACGGGAGGGGCCGTCCGGGGCATGTGCGCGCGCAGCACGGTGCACGCGGTGGCGGCACCGAAGCGAGCGGCGATGCCCTCAAGATGGCGAGCACGGACATGCCCCGGGCGGCCCCGTACCCACCCACGCACCTGCCACATCGAAGAAGAGGCCGCTGACGGGTCCTCAGACACCCACCCTCCATTCAGGCGTACTCAGCATGCGAAGACCCCGCCCTGCCACTTACCTCGTCCTTGCAGGGGCGCACCCGACGCCCGCGAAGGAGCGAGGACGATGCGCACAGGCCGATCCCTGGCAGCCGCCGCGTTCGCCGTGATGGCAGCCGCGTTCACGGCATCACCCGCCACAGCGTCGCAGGGCGGCCTGGAGGTGTACCCGGCGACGGCGGCCCCCGGCACGACGGTCACCCTCTCCACGACGGCCTGCGGCGCACAGGGCACGGCGGCCGCGGACGCGGGTGCGGTGGGCCCCGGCCCGTTCACGCTGGCCCCGGACCGATCGGCCGGACAGGCGACGGCCCACTTCGAGGTGCCCGCGTCGGCACAGCCGGGCACGTACGAGATCAGGGCCCGCTGCTCGGGCGGCACGGTGGTGACCGGCGACGTGATCGTGTCGATGGCGCAACAGGCGGCGGCCCCGGCGCCGGGAGCGCAGATGCCGCGCGGCCACGTACCGACGGGCGTGGGCGGCGCGCTGGGCCCGGACCCGGTGAAGACGACGGCGGGCGTGGCGGCGCTGGCCGTGGCGGCGGCGGGCGGGACGTGGCTGCTGCACCGCAGGACGAGGGACGGCAGGCTCTGAGGCGGTGCGAGTGAAGCCGGTCAACACGGTCAACGCGGCCATAGGCGTGATGACGCTGCTGGCGTCGGCGACGGGCGCGTGGCTGCTCGCGGGCGGCGCGGCGGGCCACCCGCCGCCCCAGCCGCCCCCGGACCAGGCGGGCGCGGCGAGCGGGCACGCCCGGAGGGCGGAGGCGCCGCCGATGCGGAAGTCACCCCCGACCCGGATCCGTATCCCCTCGCTGGGCGTGGACGCCGAGCTGACGGGCCTGGGCCTGTCCCGGAGCGGAAGCCTGGAGGTGCCGCCGCCGCAGAAGGAGAACGTGGCGGGCTGGTACGAGGCGGGAACGAACCCGGGTGAGCGGGGCACGGCGGTGGTGGCGGGCCATGTGGACAACGCGGAGGGCCCGGCGGTCTTCTACGGGCTGGGCGCGCTGAAGCGCGGCGGGACGGTGGAGATCGACCGGCGGGACGGTTCGGTGGCGGTGTTCACGGTGGACGCGGTGCGGATGTACGCGGCGAAGGATTTCCCGGACGAGGAGGTGTACGGCCCGGCGGACCGCGCGGAGCTGCGGGTGATCACGTGCGGGGGCCCGTTCTCGAGGCGTACGGGTTACGAGGGCAACGTGGTGGTGTTCGCACACCTGTCGAGGACCGCCAGCCCCTGAGCCCGCTCAGGCAACCCACTGCTCATAGGCCATCTTCAGCACCAGAGCACACACCACACTCAGCAGAACGACCCGCACGAACGAGGCCCCCCGCTTCAACGCGGTGTGCGCCCCGATCATCCCGCCGGCGAGGTTGAAGACGGCCATGAGCCCGGCGAGCTGCCAGTACACGGTGCCTTTGAGGCCGAACGTGATGAGCGCCCCCGCGTTGGTGCAGCAGTTGACGATCTTCGCGGTGGCGGAGGCGACGACAAGATCAAGATGCAGGAGGGCAGTAAGAGCGAGAACAAGGAAGGTGCCGGTGCCGGGCCCGATGAGTCCGTCGTAGAACCCGATGCCGAGCCCGGCGAACCCGATGGCGGCGAGGATGCGCCGGGGCGGGAGCGGCTCGGCGGTGGGGGCGGTGCCGAAGGCGGGCCGGAAGAGGACGAAGGCGCCGACGCACACGAGTACGACCATGACGACGGGTTTGAGGACGTCGGTGCTGAGCCCGGCGGCGAGCAGGGCACCCAGGGTGGACCCGGCGAGGGCGGCGACGCCGATGCGGGCGGCGAGGCGTACGTCGACGGGGGCTTTGCGGGCGTAGGTGATCGCGGCGCCGGTGGTGCCGACGATGGAGACGGCTTTGTTGGTGCCGAGGGCGTAGGGCCCGGCGCCGGCGGTGTTGGGAAGGCCGAGCAGGAGGGCGGGGAGAAGAAGGAGTCCGCCACCGCCGACGACGGCGTCGACCCAGCCGGCGGCGAGGGCGGCGAGGCAGAGGACGACGAGGGCGGTCAGGGATATGTCAGGCATGCACATGACTTTATGAGCCAAAAGATGGGTGGCTAACCACACTTGGCTCCCACCACAGCGCACCCTCACACCACAACGCACTCGCACCCGCACCCGCACCCGCACCCCACAGCGCACCCTCACACCGCCCCCCACCCCCCGCTGAGCCCACCGTTCCCCCGGGGAAACGGACGGGACGCCACGGAGAAACACCGCCCCCGCACGCTACGAGGCATGAAGCGCGTCGTGGTCATAGGCACCGGCCTGGCCGGCATCAGGGTCGCCGCCCGTCTGGGCGGGGACGCGGTGCTGATCGGGGAGGAACCGCACGCCCCGTACAACAGGGTCCTGTTGGCGGAGGTCCTGGCGGGCAGCTACGGCCCGGAGGTCATCGCACTGCCGGCGCCGCGGGGCCGCCGGCTGCACACGAGGGCGGTCCGGGTGGACCGCGCCGACCATGTGGTGCGGTGCGAGAACGGCGCGGAGGTGGAGTACGACGCGCTGGTCCTGGCGACGGGCGCGAACCCGGTGCTCCCCCCGCTCCGGGGCCTGTTCGAGCCGGGAGCGACGGACCTGCCCGGCGGGGTGCACGCGTTCCGCACGATGGACGACTGCGTGGCGCTGTCGGCGGCGGTACGGGAGGGCACGCGGGCGGTGGTGATCGGCGGCGGCCTGCTCGGCGTCTCGGCGGCGCGGGCGCTGGCCCGCCGCGGGGCGCAGGTGGTGTTGGTGCAGCAGGCGGAACGCTTGATGGAACGCCACTTGGACCCGAAGTCCTCAGCATTGGTGGAACGCCACCTGGCGTCGCTCGGCGTGGAGATCCACACGGAGTGCAGAGTCAAGGCGCTCAGAACAGCGAACGCGCAGGTCAGCCACGTAGAACTGCACGACGGCTACGTACTGGACACGGACGTGACGGTCCTGGCCTGCGGAGCCCGCCCCCGCACGGGCCTGGCGAAGGCGGCGGGCCTGGAGGTGCGCCGCGGCGTCGTCGTGGACGACGAACTGCGCACGAGTGACCCGCACATCTACGCCGTGGGCGACTGCGCCGAACACGCGGAGAAGGTCTACGGCCTGGCGACCCCGGCGCTGGAACAGGCCGACGCGCTGGCGAACGCCCTGACCGGCACCGGCGCCCCGAAGACCTACACCGGCACCCGGACCCTGACCCGCCTGACGCTGCCGCACGCGGCGGACCCCCTGGACCTGGCCGCGTTCGGCGAGACGGAACCGCTCCCCGGCGACGACGTGGTGCAGCTGACGGACGCGACGCGGGGCACGTACCGCAGGGTCGTCGTCCGCGGCGACCGCCTGGTCGGCGGGGTCCTGGTGGGGGCGCTCGGCGGCGTCGGCGCGCTGGCGCACGCCTGGGAATCGAACGAAGCGCTGCCCGCCGACGACGGCGCGCCGCTGCTGCATCTGCTCACCCACGACGGAGGCCTCTGACATGGCGACCTCGAAACCCACCCTCGTCCTCGTCGGCCACGGCATGGTCGGCCAGCGCTTCCTCGAAGCGGCGGCCGAGCGCGGCCTGACCGGGACGCACCGCGTGGTCGTCCTGTGCGAGGAACCCCGCCCCGCCTACGACCGGGTCCATCTGACCTCGTACTTCTCGGGGACGACGCCCGAGGAACTGTCGATGACGGAACCGGAGTTCATCGAGCGGCACGGCATCGAGCTGCACGTGGGCGACCCGGCGCTGGCGGTGGACAGGACGACCCGGACGGTGACCGCCCGCTCGGGCCTGACGGTGGAGTACGACACGCTGGTCCTGGCGACGGGCTCGTACCCCTTCGTCCCCCCGGTCCCGGGCAAGGACACGACGGGCTGCTTCGTCTACCGCACGATCGAGGACCTGTACGCGATCGAGGAGTACGCGAAGAACCACGCGACGGTCGGCGCGGTGGTGGGCGGCGGCCTGCTCGGCCTGGAAGCGGCGGGCGCGCTCCAGGGCCTGGGCCTGACGACGCACATCGTGGAGTTCGCCCCGCGCCTGATGCCGGTGCAGGTGGACGAGGGCGGCGGCGCGGCGCTGCTGCGCACGATCACGGAGATGGGCCTGACGGTGCACACGGGCGTGGGCACGCAGGAGATCCTGTCGGACGGGGCCGAGGAGAACGCCGTACGAGGGATGAGGCTGTCGAACGGCGCGGAACTGGAGACGGACCTGGTCGTCTTCTCGGCGGGGGTCCGCCCCCGCGACCAGCTGGCCCGCGACATGGGCCTGGAGGTCGGCGAGCGCGGCGGCGTCAAGGTGGACGAGGTGTGCCGTACCAGCGACCCGGCGGTGTTCGCGATCGGCGAGTGCGCGCTGGCGGCGGACGGCAGGGTCTACGGCCTGGTGGCGCCGGGCTACGAGATGGCGCTGACGGCGGCGGCGGCGATAGACCGCGCCGAGACGAACAAGACGAACGAGACGGACGGACGGACGGGACGGACGGGACGGACGGGACGGACGGGACGGACGGGACGGACGGGACGGACGGGACGGACGGGACGGACGGGACGGGCACGACGACGTTCACCGGCGCGGACCTCTCCACAAAGCTGAAGCTCCTCGGCGTGGACGTGGCGTCGTTCGGCGACGCGCACGGGGCGACCGAAGGCTGCCTGGACGTCGTCTACTCGGATTCGCGCTCGGGCACGTACAAGAAGCTGGTGATGGGCGCCGGGGGCGAGTTGCTCGGCGGCATCCTCGTGGGCGACGCGGAGGCGTACGGGACGCTGCGCGCGCTGACCGGGACGGTGCCGCCGCTCGCCCCGGAACAGCTGGTCCTGCCGGCGGGCGCGGGCGCCCCGGCGCAGCTCGGCCCGGACGCGCTCCCCGCCGACGCGGTCGTCTGCTCGTGCCACAACGTGACGAAGGGCGAGATCTGCGCGCACCCGACCCTGCCCGAGGTCAAGAAGTGCACGAAGGCGGGCACGGGCTGCGGGAGCTGCGTCAAGCTCATCACCCAGCTCCTCCCGGCGTCCGGCGACGACGGCCTGTGCGGCTGCTTCGGCCACACGCGCCAGGAGCTGTACGAGATCGTGCGCGTCAAGCGGATCACCACGTTCACCCGTCTCCTGGACGAGCACGGCCGCGAGGAGGCGCGCGGCGGCGAGGGCTGTGAGGTCTGCAAGCCGACGGTGGGTTCGATCATCGCCTCGCTGGCCCCGTCGATCGGCGCGGACGGCTACGTCCTGGAGGGCGAGCAGTCGGCGCTGCAGGACACCAACGACCACTTCCTCGCCAACTTGCAGAAGAACGGCTCGTACTCGGTGGTGCCGCGCATCCCGGGCGGCGAGATCACCCCGGAGAAGCTGATAGTGATCGGCGAGGTGGCCCGCGACTTCCACCTCTACACGAAGATCACGGGCGGTCAGCGCATCGACCTGTTCGGCGCACGGGTCGACCAACTCCCCTCGATCTGGGCACGGTTGGTGGACGCGGGCTTCGAGTCGGGCCACGCGTACGGCAAGTCGCTGCGCACGGTGAAGTCGTGCGTGGGGCAGACGTGGTGCAGGTACGGCGTACAGGACTCGGTCCGCATGGCGATCGATCTGGAGCTGCGCTATCGCGGGCTGCGGGCGCCGCACAAGCTGAAGTCGGCGGTGTCCGGGTGCGCCCGCGAGTGCGCGGAGGCCCAGTCGAAGGACTTCGGCGTCATCGCCACGGCCAACGGCTGGAACCTGTACGTCGGCGGCAACGGCGGCATGACCCCGCGCCACGCCGACCTCCTCGCCCAGGACCTGAGCGACGCGGAGCTGATCCGCCTGATCGACCGCTTCCTGATGTTCTACATCCGCACCGGCGACCGCCTGGAACGGACGGCGGCCTGGCTGGAGCGGATCGACGGCGGCCTCGACCACGTACGGGATGTCGTCGTGCACGACTCGCTCGGCATCTGCGACGAACTGGAGGCGCTGATGGCCGCGCACGTGGCGCACTACCGCGACGAGTGGTCCGAGACGATCGAGGACCCGGAGCGCCTGGCCCGCTTCGTCTCGTTCGTGAACGCGCCCGGCACCCCCGATCCGACGGTCCGCTTCGTGCCGGAGCGCGACCAGATCAAGCCCGAACCGCCCCTGATCCCGATGCCCTCCCTGGAAGGACTGGCTGTCCGATGACGACCTTCGCCCCGGAGCAGACGAAGCAGACGAAGCTGCTGGTGCGGCTCGACGTACAGGACGGCTGGTTCACGGTCTGCGACCTGGACCGGCTGACGCCGGGCCGCGGGGTCGCCGCGCTGCTCCCGGACGGCGGCCAGGCGGCGGTCTTCCTCGACCGCGCGGGCCGGGTGTACGCGGTGGACAACACGGACCCGTTCACGGGGGCGGCGGTGCTCTCGCGCGGCCTGCTCGGCTCGGCGCGGGGCCGCCCGTTCGTGGCGTCGCCGCTGCTGAAGCAGCGCTTCGACCTGGAGACGGGCCGCTGCCTCGACGACGAGACGGTGGCGGTACGGACGTACGAGGTACGGACCGCCTGAGGTCGGCGGTACCGGAGGTCGGCGGTACTGGACGAACGGCGATCACTGCGCCAGGGCGTCGTACCGCACCCCGGTCGCCTGTTCGGACGCCGCCCACAGCCGCTCCCCCGCCACGTCGTGCCGCGTCCACGAGGCACGCCAGGACCGGGCGGGCGCCCCGCGCCACATGAGCACGCGCGGCCCGTAGAAGTCGTCGGGCCGGACACCCGGCGCGGTCGCCGCGTACAGCGTGGGCAGCGCGCCCGCCTCGGCGGACTGCCCGAAGAACCGGTTGCCGATCTCGTAGAACCGCTGGACCCCCGTGCGCCCCTCCATGAGCGCCTTGCGCGTCTGCAGGGACGTGGCGGCGTACCCGGGGTGCGCGGCGGCGGCGACGAGGAGGACGCCCGCGGCGGCGGCGCGCCGGGCCAGTTCGTGGACGAAGAGCAGGTTGGCGGTCTTGGAGCGGGCGTAGGCCGCCCAGGGCCGGTAGCGCCGTTCGTTGTTGAGGTCGGCGATGTCGATGTCGGCGAAGATGTGCACCATGCTGGAGACGGTGACGACGCGGGCGGCGGGCGCGGCGAGCAGGCTCGGCAGGAGCAGCCCGGTCAGCGCGAAGTGCCCGAGGTGGTTGATCCCGAACTGGTTCTCGAACCCGTCGGCGGTGCGGCCGAACGGCATCGCCATGATCCCGGCGTTGTTGACGAGGAGATCGAGGGGGCACCCCTGCCAGCCGGCGGCGAACTCGTGGACGGAGTCGAGACAGCCGAGGTCGAGGGAGAGGAACTCGACGGCTGCGCCCGGCAGTTCGGCCCGGATCCGGTCGAGCGCGGCGGCGGCCCGCCCCGCGTCACGGCAGGCGAGCACGGTACGGGCGCCGGCGCGGGCCAGGGCGCGGGCGGTGGCGTAGCCGATGCCGCTGTTGGCGCCGGTCACCACGGCGGTGCGGCCGCGCAGTCCCGGCATGTCGCGGACGCTCCAGCCGCTCATCGTGGATCCCCCTGCGCGCGTTCGGTTCCCTGCGGGTCGGGCCGCCCGGCCGGAGCGGGGCGGGTCGCCCGACAGTAGAACGGTCACCCACATACCGAAAGAGCGGCACCCCCCGCACAGGGGTGCCGCTCCTCCGTCTCGCGCCGGAGCCGCCGCCGATCGGTGAGGGTCGGGGACCGACGGCGACTCCGAGTACCGGGGGGTGTCAGCGGTGGTCGCTGCCCGCCGAGGTGGACGCGGCGCGCCCCGCCTCAAGGCGGGCCACCGGGATACGGAACGGCGAGCAGGACACGTAGTCGAGCCCGACCTCGTGGAAGAAGTGGACGGACTCGGGGTCGCCGCCGTGCTCACCGCAGACACCGAGCTTCAGGTCGGGCCGCGTGGCCCGCCCCGCCTCGACGGCGTTGCGCACCAGGGAGCCCACGCCGTCCTTGTCGATCGTCTCGAACGGCGACACCCCGAAGATGCCCTTCTCCAGGTACGCGGTGAAGAACGAGGCCTCGACGTCGTCGCGGCTGAAGCCCCAGACGGTCTGCGTGAGGTCGTTCGTGCCGAACGAGAAGAACTGGGCGGCCTCGGCGATCTGCCCGGCCGTGAGGGCGGCGCGGGGCAGCTCGATCATGGTGCCGATGGCGAGCTTCAGCTGGACGCCGGTCTGCTCCTGGACCTCGGCGATGACCCGGTCGGCCTCCTCGCGGACGATCTCCAGCTCCTGGACGGTGCCGACGAGCGGGATCATGACCTCGGCGCGCGGGTCGCCCTTGGCGGTCTTGCGGGCGGCGGCGGCCTCGGCGATGGCGCGGACCTGCATGGCGAACAGGCCGGGGATGACGAGCCCGAGCCGCACACCGCGGAGCCCCAGCATGGGGTTCTGCTCGTGCAGCCGGTGCACGGCCTGGAGCAGCCGCAGATCGTTCTCGTTGCTGTCCTGCCGGGACTCGGCGAGGGCGACGCGCACCGACAACTCGGTGATGTCGGGCAGGAACTCGTGCAGCGGCGGGTCGAGCAGGCGGATGGTGACCGGGAGGCCGTCCATCGCCTCGAACAGCTCGACGAAGTCCTGCTTCTGGAGCGGCAGGAGCTGCTTGAGGGACTCCTCGCGCTCGGTGTCCGTGTCGGCGAGGATCAGCTTCTCGACCATCTCGCGCCGCTCGCCGAGGAACATGTGCTCCGTGCGGCACAGGCCGATGCCCTGGGCGCCGAACCGGCGGGCGCGCAGCGCGTCCTCGGCGTTGTCGGCGTTGGCCCGTACGCGCAGGCGGCGTACGCGGTCCGCGTAGGCCATGACCCGGTGGACGGCGCCGACCAGCTCGTCGGCGTCGTCGGCCCCGGCGTGCATGCGCCCCTCGAAGTACTCGACGACCGGGGACGGCACGACGGGCACCTCGCCGAGGTACACCTTGCCGGTGGAGCCGTCGATGGAGACGACGTCCCCTTCCTCGACCACCACGCTCCCGGCGGTGAGCCGCCGCCGCTTGGTGTCGACTTCGAGATCCTCGGCGCCGCAGACACAGGTCTTGCCCATGCCGCGCGCGACGACGGCCGCGTGCGAGGTCTTGCCGCCGCGCGAGGTCAGGATGCCCTCGGCGGCGATCATGCCGTCGAGGTCGTCGGGGTTGGTCTCACGGCGGATCAGGATGACCTTCTCGCCGGAGCGCGACCACTTGATGGCGGTGTACGAGTCGAAGACGGCCTTGCCGACAGCGGCACCCGGCGACGCGGCGATACCGCGCCCGAGCTGCTCGGTCTTGGCCTCGTCGTCGAAGCGGGGAAACATCAACTGGGCGAGCTGGGCGCCCGTGACCCGCTGAAGAGCCTCGGCCTCGTCGATGAGCCCCTGGTCGACGAGTTGCGTGGCGATGCGGAAGGCGGCACCGGCGGTGCGCTTGCCGACCCGCGTCTGGAGCATCCACAACTGCCCGCGCTCGATGGTGAACTCGATGTCGCAGAGATCCTTGTAGTGGTTCTCCAGGGTCTCCATGATCTGCATGAGCTGGTCGTACGACTTCTTGTCGATCTGCTCAAGCTCGGCGAGCGGCACCGTGTTGCGGATACCGGCGACGACGTCCTCGCCCTGCGCGTTCTGCAAGTAGTCGCCGTAGACGCCCTGGTGGCCCGAGGCGGGGTCGCGGGTGAAGGCGACGCCGGTGCCGGAGTCGGGGCCGAGGTTGCCGAAGACCATGGAACAGACGTTGACGGCGGTGCCGAGGTCGCCGGGGATGCGCTCCTGGCGGCGGTAGAGCTTGGCGCGGTCGGTGTTCCACGAGTCGAAGACCGCGTGGATCGCGAGGTCCATCTGCTCACGCGGGTCCTGCGGGAAGTCGCGCCCCGCCTCCGACTTGACGATCTTCTTGAACCGGGTGACCAGCTTCTTGAGGTCGGCGGCGTCGAGATCGGTGTCGACCGCGACCTTCTTCGCGCGCTTGGCCTTCTCGAGCTCTTCCTCGAAAAGGTCGCCGTCGACGTCGAGGACGGTCTTGCCGAACATCTGGATGAGGCGGCGGTAGGAGTCCCACGCGAAGCGCTCGTCGCCGGCCTGCTTGGCGAGGCCCTGCACCGACTTGTCGGAGAGACCGATGTTGAGAACGGTGTCCATCATGCCGGGCATCGAGAACTTGGCGCCCGAACGGACCGACACGAGGAGGGGGTTGTCGGCCTGCCCGAGCTTCTTGCCCATCTTCTTCTCGAGCGCGTCGAGGTGTGCACCGACCTCGTCACGCAGTGCCACCGGCTCGGCGCCGCTGTCGAGGTAGACCTTGCAGGCCTCGGTGGTGATCGTGAAGCCCGGCGGGACGGGAAGGCCCAGGTTGGTCATCTCGGCGAGGTTGGCGCCCTTGCCGCCGAGGAGGTCCTTGAGGTCCTTGTTGCCCTCGGTGAAGTCATAGACGAACTTCACGCCCTGCTCGGTGGCCTGATCGGTTACCTGAGGATCTTTGTTTTCCGACACGGGTCTCGACTCCTCGAGGCTCGGTGGCTGCCCTGACGGCGAGGAACATACCCAGATCCAAGGCACCTGGGTACGTCCACTTTGCCGTCATGGGGCCGTAACCACCCGTCCGCCAGGAGATCGAAAGTGACTGCGGGGTACGGGGATCGGGGTGTGTGCGTTCACTTCGTGAAGCGGGAGCGTTTAGGGCTGGCAAAATACGCTCACATGAGCGGGCAGTGCTCTCATGTGCGTTCAACTCGTAAATGATCGAGCGATGGCACTGAGTGCCACGTCTTGAAGGGGTGCAATCGCGCTGGCCGCGCTCGTTTGAGCGTGAGGGTGATCAGGGGTGGCGAGAATCACGCCGGTGCGCGGGGTGTGTGAACGGGCAGATGTCACCATGCGGACACCCTCCGGGGGTTGACCGGGGGATTCGGGCGCGGCGACGGAATGATTCGGGCCATCTTCGGACCCCGACCATCCGCGCCACCGTCGTGGCTGGTCGCGCAGTTCCCCGCGCCCCTGAGACGCGCACTCCGTGCGCCCATCTCAGGGTCGCCAGCACGAGCAAGGAAGGCGCGGCGCAGCCGCAGGCCTCCAGGGGCGCGGGGAACGGCGCGAGCAACCACGACGAGACGGGCACCCGCCAACGCACACCAGGCCATCGCGGCGCAGCCGCGTGCCTTCAGGGGCGCGGGGAACTGCGCGAGCAGCCACGACGAGACGCGTGCCCGGCGACGTGACAACAGGGCATCGCGGCGCAGCCGCATGGCTCAGGGGCGCGGGGAACTGCGCGAGCAGCCACGGCGGAGGGCGCGCCCGGCGATGCGAGGGTCAGCCGCCGGAGGTGTCCTGTTCCGCGTCCTCGGAGAGCCCCGCACAGTCGTAGGGGTCACGAAGCCACCCGTCCGGCAGAACGACCCGGTTGTTGCCGGACGTCCGCCCCCGGGGCCCGTCCGCGCCCGCGGGCCAGTCCTGGTCCAGGTCCAGTTCGTCGAGCCCCGCCCGAAGCTCGTCCAGCGACGACGTGACGGCCAGCCGCTTGCGCATCTCGGACCCGACCGAGAACCCCTTGAGGTACCAGGCGACGTGCTTCCGGAAGTCGATGACCCCGCGCGTCTCGTCCCCGATCCACTCCCCGAGCAGCGCGGCATGCCGCACCATCGCGTCGGCGACGACCCGCAGGGTGGGCCGGACCCGGTCGGGCCGCCCCTCGAACGCCGCGACCAGATCGGCGAAGAGCCAGGGCCGCCCGAGGCAGCCCCGTCCGACGACGACTCCGTCGCACCCGGTCTCGCGGACCATGCGCAGCGCGTCGTCGGCCGACCAGATGTCGCCGTTGCCGAGGACGGGGATCTCGGGGACGTGTTCCTTGAGCCGGGCGATGGCGTCCCAGTCGGCGGTGCCGCCGTAGTGCTGGGCGGCGGTGCGCCCGTGCAGCGCGATCGCGGTGACGCCTTCCTCGACGGCGATGCGGCCGGCGTCGAGGAAGGTGATGTGGTCGTCGTCGATGCCCTTGCGCATCTTCATCGTGACGGGCAGGTCACCGGCCCCGGTGACGGCTTCGCGCAGGATGGCGCGGAGCAGCGGCCGCTTGTAGGGGAGGGCGGAGCCGCCGCCCTTGCGGGTCACCTTGGGGACGGGGCAGCCGAAGTTGAGGTCGATGTGGTCGGCGAGGTCCTCCTCCGCGATCATGCGGACGGCCTTGCCGACGGTGGCGGGGTCGACCCCGTACAGCTGGATCGAGCGGGGCTTCTCGCTCGCGTCGAAGTGGATCAGCTGCATGGTCTTCTCGTTGCGCTCGACCAGGGCGCGGGTCGTGATCATCTCGCTGACGAAGAGACCTTTGCCGCCGGAGAACTCCCTGCACAGGGTGCGGAAGGGCGCGTTCGTGATCCCGGCCATGGGCGCGAGGACCACGGGAGGGACGACGGTGTGCGGTCCGATGGCGAGGGGGGTGGTCGTAGCGGTCATGCCCCCTATTGTCGCGTACGCCGAACGGGGGTCCGCACGGATTACGCTGCGGCCATGACCGCCGACACCCCCGCCGACACCCCCGCCGCACAGCCCGACCCGGACCAGGAGAGCGCCCGGGAGGACACCCGCACCCTCGACACCCGCAGCCTGCGCGCCCTGGCCCACCCGCTCCGCATCAAGATCATGGATTCACTGCGCGGCGACGGTCCGGCGACCTCGGCGGTCCTCGCCGCCCGTTTCGGCGAGAGCACGGGCACGCTGAGCTGGCACCTGCGCCTTCTCGCGGAGAACGGGTTCATCGTGGAGGACGAGGAGCGGGGTACGAAGCGCGAGCGCTGGTGGAAGGCGGCCCACAAGACGCACGTGCTGCCGACGTCCAAGCTCCGCAAGGACCCGGAGGCCCGCGCCTCCCTGGACGTCTACCTGGGGCAGATGGTCCAGGACATGTCGGACCAGGTCGGCGCGTACCTGGCCGGTGATTTCGGTGAGGAGTGGGAGGGCGCCTCGCTGCTCGGCAACTGGAACGACCTGCGGCTGACGCCCGCCGCTCTCACCTCCCTGCGCGAGGAGCTGATGGCGGTGATCGACCGCTACGCCGAGGCCTCGCAGGAGCCCGGCGCCCTCCCTGTGACGGCCCAGATCCAGGTGTTCCCGCGCCACGATCGCCCCTGAGCCCTGCCGCCTGCCTCCCCCTCTCACAGCAATGCAGAGGAGTCTCTGCAGATACCACTTTGCAGAGACTCCTCTGCAAGCTACGCTCGTTCCATGCCTGCCTTGCTGCGCCACCATGCAGATTTCCGAAGCCTGTGGATCGCCTCCACCACCGGCCGCACCGGCGCCTCCGTCTCCTCGGTGGCTCTGCCGCTGACCGCGCTCACGCTGCTCGACGCCTCCCCGCTCCAGGTGTCGCTGCTGACCGCCGCCGCCTGGCTGCCGTGGCTCCTGATCGGTCTCGTCGCGGGCGCGTGGGTGGACCGGCTGCCGCGCCGGCCGCTGATGCTGGTGTGCGACGCGCTGTCCCTCACCGCGATCGCCGCGATCCCCGTGGCGGCGGCGATGAACGCCCTCACGTACTCGCAACTCCTGGTGACAGCGCTGGTCACCGGGGCGTCCACCGTCTTCTTCAAGACCTCGTACGAGGTGCTGCTCCCCCGCATCGTCGACGGCGCCGACCGTGCCGAGGCCAACTCGACGCTGCACGCCAGTGAGCAGGCCGGGCACCTCGCCGGGTACAGCGGCGGCGGCGCGCTCGTGACGCTGCTCGGCGCGGCGGGCGCGATGTGGGCGCAGGCGGCGGCGTTCGCGGTCTCGTTCCTCGCGGTGCTCGGTCTGCGCCACCGCGAACGGCCCGCCGCGCGGCCGGTGACCGGGGGCACGAGCATGGTCCAGGAGATCCGGGAGGGGCTGTCCTTCACGTTCCGCGACGGCTACATACGGGCGTTCGTGCTGTGCGGCGCCGCCGCCAACCTCTCCCTGATGGCCTACCAGTCGATCCTGGTCGCCTTCCTGGCCCGCGAGGTCCATCTCGCCGGGGGCGCCATCGGCCTACTGATGGGCGTGGGCGGGCTCGGCGGGATCGCGGGCGCGTTCGCCGCGCGGCGGCTCGGGGCGCGGTTCGGCACGGCCCGTTCGGTCTATCTGCTGACCCTGGGCACCCCGTGTCTGGCGCTGCTGATGCCGCTCGCCTCGCCCGCGCCGCTCGGGGTCGTCCTGTTCGCCGCCGGTCACACGGCCGTCGTCTTCTCGGTGGTCGCGGAGAACACGCTGACCGCGACGTTCCAGCAGGACTACACCCCGCCCGCGCTGTACGGCCGCTCCCGCACGGCGTCCTCGTTCGTCAACTACGGCACGATCCCGCTCGGCGCGCTGCTCGGCGGCGTCCTCGCCGAGGCCCTGGGCCTTCGCCCCGCGATGTGGGTGGCCGTGGCGCTGCTTCCGCTGTGCGGCCTGATCCTGCTGGCCTCGCCGATGCGCCGCCGTCGCGACCTGCCCACGGTGACCGCCGATGCCGGGCCCGTACCCGGGCCGGTCGTCACGTCAGTGCGTGGCTGAGGCCGCCAGCCGCTCCAGGCGGGTCTCCGTCTCGTCGTCCGCGGGGACGTACACGACGACGCGGTACGCGTCCATGTCCGGGGCCAGCCACATGTGCCGGTGTTCCAGGTTCAGCAGGCCGATCACGGGGTCCACGTGCTCGTAGCGCTTGACGTGCGAGACCATCGACGCGACCTCGCGCCGCTCCCACAGTGCGCGGAACTCCGGTGAGACGGTGAGGAGTTCGTCGACGGGGGCTTTCCAGGCCGGGTCGGCGACGTGTGCGGCCATCGCCTTGCGGTACTTGGCGATCAGCTCGGGCAGCATCACGTCGCGGTCGAGGAACCGGACGCGCC
This sequence comes from Streptomyces sp. SGAir0957, assembly GCF_043523415.1. Classification (NCBI taxonomy): domain Bacteria; kingdom Bacillati; phylum Actinomycetota; class Actinomycetes; order Kitasatosporales; family Streptomycetaceae; genus Streptomyces; species Streptomyces sp. SGAir0957. The sequence continues at coordinate 5,621,530 of NZ_CP027293.1, read as the reverse complement.
AGCGGTCGTTCATGAACATCATCCACAGGGCGTTGCGGTGCGCGGGGGCGAGTTCGGCGGGGTCGCCGAAGACGTCGACGTAGGCCCGGTTGTGGGCGAGGACGTCGTAGCGCGCGCTCTTCACCTCGGCCGGGTACGGCTCCAGGCGCTTCAGCAGGCGCAGGACCGTGGGCGTGACGACCGGGGACAGCGTCTCGGCGCGCGGGTCGGCCGCCCCGGCGAGGGCGAAGGCGTGGGCGCGTTCGGTGGGGTCCATGAGGAGGGCGCGGGCGATGGCGTCGAGGACACCGGCGGAGACGTTGATGGCGCGGCCCTGTTCCAGCCACGTGTACCAGGTGATGCCGACGGAGGCGAGGTGGGCGACCTCCTCGCGGCGCAGTCCCGGGGTGCGGCGGCGGGCGGTGGGCGGGAGGCCGACCTGGTCCGGGGTGATGCGCTCGCGGCGGCTGCGCAGGAACGCGGCCAGTTCGGCGCGGCGCGCCTCGGCGCCCGGCACGGTCCCCGTTCCGCTGCTCATGCCTCCAGGATGCCCGCGTCCGCAGCCTGGTGCCAGGTACTGCCTGTAACACGATAAGGAGACTCTGGTACCCGGCTGAGCCGCGGACGACGCTGAGGGCATGAGTTCACGTGCCCGCCCCCGCCCCGCTCCGGTTACCGTCGATCACATGCCCGAAGCACCAGAAGGCCCGACCCATCGCCGGCGCATGCTCGTCCTGGCGATCTGCTGCATGAGCCTGTTGATCGTCAGCCTCGACAACACCGTCCTGAACGTCGCCCTGCCCTCCATGGCGAAGGACTTCGACGCCACGCTCTCGGGCATGCAGTGGACGATCGACGCCTACACGCTGGTGCTCGCCGCGCTGCTGATGCTGGCCGGTTCGACCGCCGACCGGATCGGACGGCGCAAGGTCTTCATGACCGGCCTCATCGTCTTCACGGCGGCGTCGGTGGCCTGCTCCCTCGCGCCGAACCTGGAGTTGCTCGTCGTCTTCCGGATGGTGCAGGCGGTCGGCGGCTCGATGCTGAACCCGGTCGCGATGTCGATCATCACGAACACCTTCACCGACCCGCGCGAGCGGGCCCGCGCCATCGGCGTGTGGGGCGGTGTCGTCGGCATCTCGATGGCCGCGGGGCCGCTGGTGGGCGGCCTGCTCGTGGATTCGGTGGGCTGGCGCTCGATCTTCTGGATCAACCTGCCCGTCGGCCTCGCCGCGCTCCTGCTGACCTTCCGCTACGTCCCCGAGTCCCGCGCCCCGAAGGCCCGCCGCCCGGACCCGGTCGGCCAGGTCCTGGTCATCGCGCTGCTCGGCTCCCTGACGTACGCGATCATCGAGGCGCCCTCGGCGGGCTGGACCTCGGCCCGGACCCTCGCCTGCGCGGCGGTCGCGGTCGCCGCGCTCATCGGCATCCTGCGCTACGAGCCGCGCCGCACCGAACCCCTCATCGACCTGCGCTTCTTCCACTCGGCGCCGTTCAGCGGGGCGACGGCCATCGCGGTCAGCGCGTTCGCGGCGCTCGGCGGCTTCCTGTTCCTGTCCACGCTCTACCTCCAGGACGTACGGGGCCTGGACGCGCTCCACGCGGGCCTGTGGATGCTGCCGATGGCGGCGATGACGTTCCTGTGCGCGCCCCTGTCCGGGCGGCTCGTCGGCAACCGGGGCCCGCGCCTGCCCCTGCTGATCGCGGGGGTGTCGATGACGGTGAGCGGCGTGCTGTTCGCGGCGTTCGACGCGGAGACCTCCAACGTGACGCTGTTCCTCGGCTACGTCCTGTTCGGCCTGGGCTTCGGCTTCGTGAACGCGCCCATCACCAACACCGCCGTCTCCGGGATGCCGCGCGCGCAGGCCGGTGTCGCGGCGGCCGTCGCCTCCACCAGCCGACAGATCGGGCAGACCATGGGCGTCGCCGTGATCGGCGCGGTCCTCGCCTCGGGCGTCGCCGGATCCTCGTACGCGCGCAGCTTCGTCGAGGCGGGGCGGGCCTGCTGGTGGATCATCGCCGGGTGCGGGCTCGCGGTGCTGCTGCTCGGCGCGCTGACCAGCGGACGCTGGGCGCGGGAGACGGCGCGGCGCACGGCCGAGCGCCTGGAGGAGCCGGAGGACGCGGAGGCGGCACGCGCGGCGGCCGGCTCGTAGGGTTCACAGGGCGCCACTGAGCACCAGCTCTTGGAGCCGCTCGAGCCGCTCCCGCGACACGTCGTCCGCCGCCGTGTACGTCACGAGGCGCGCCCCGCTGTCCCGCCCCAGCCACAGATCGGTGTGCACGACGCGGACGAGACCGACGTGCGGGTTGAGGAACTCCTTGACGTTGCTGGTCTGCGACCGCACCACCTCGTGCCGCTCCCAGACCTCCCGGAACTCGGCCGACTCGTCGAGCAGCCGGTTGAGCACCAGCTTCCAGGCGGGCTCGGCGAGGTGGGCGGCCATGTTCGCGCGGAACTTGGCCGCCATCAGCCGCAGCACCTCGTCGCGCTGGACGATGGCGGACCGCCACGGCTCGTGGGTGAACGCCAGGAACATCATGTTGCGGTCCTCGGCCGGTACCGCGTCGAGGTCGCAGAGCAACCGCCCGTAGGTGCGGTTGTAGGCGAGGATGTCGTACCGGCTGTTCTGCACGCAGGCCGGCATCGGCTCCAGCTTGTCGAGCATCTCCCGCAGTTCGGGGGTGAGCGTGGGGCAGGTCGCCGCCGGCGTCGGGTCGACCGCCCCGGCCAGGCCGAAGAGGTGGGCGCGTTCGCTCCCGTCGAGCCGCAGGGTGCGGGCGAGGGCGTCGAGGACCTGCGCGGAGACCTGGATGTCGCGGCCCTGCTCCAGCCACGTGTACCAGGTGACGCCGACCGCGGAGAGCTGCGCGACCTCCTCGCGGCGCAGCCCGGGAGTGCGGCGGCGCCTGCCGCGCGGCAGCCCGACCTCCTCGGGCGCGATGCGCTCGCGGCGGCTGCGCAGGAACCCGGCCAGCTCGTGGCGGCGGATCTCGGCGGGCCGCGCCTCCGGCGTCAAGGTCGTCATGAGACCGGCCCCGCATTCGTGGTCATGGGTCCAGCCTGTACCCATGTGCGGCCCCCCGCCAAGCTGTTTCCGGGTAGCGGTTCTACCAGGATAAGAAGACTCTGGTACCAGCCTGAGCGGCGGCGGACGCTCGGTGCCATGACCACCCACACGCAGTCCCCGCCGGTCGCCCGCACCCCGGCGCCCGGCCACTCGCTCGGCGGCGCGGGTCTGTTCACCGTGCTGCTCGGCGCCGCCCTGCCCCTCATCGACTTCTTCATCGTCAACGTCGCCCTGCCGACGATGGCCCGCGACCTGTCGGCGAGCGAGCCGGTCCTCGAACTCGTCGTCGCCGGGTACGGCATCGCGTACGCCGTCCTGCTCGTCCTGGGCGGCAGGCTCGGCGACCAGCTCGGCCGCCGCCGGATGTTCGTCGGCGGCATGGCGGCGTTCGGCCTCACCTCCCTGGCCTGCGGCCTGGCGCCCACCGCCGGGACGCTCGTGGTGGCGCGGATCGCACAGGGCGCGGCGTCGGCGGCGATGCTCCCGCAGGTGCTCGCCACGATCCAGGCGACGACGGCGGGCCCGCACCGCGCCAAGGCCATGAGCATGTACGGGGCGACGGCGGGCCTGTCGATGGTGGCGGGCCAGGTGCTCGGCGGTGTCCTCGTCTCGGCGGACCTGTTCGGCTCGGGCTGGCGCTCGGTGTTCCTGGTCAACGTGCCGGTCGTCGTCGTGGCCCTCGTCCTCGCGGTGCGGACGGTCCCGGAGACCCGCTCGGCGCACCCCGAGCGTGTCGACGTGCCCGGCACCCTGCTCCTCGCCCTCGCGCTGATCGCACTCCTCGCCCCGCTGACCGAGGGCCGCGCGGCGGGCTGGCCGCTGTGGACGTGGCTGTCCCTCGCCGCGTTCCCGCTCCTCGCGTACGCCTTCTACGAGGTCGAGCGCCGGGCGGACCGGTCGGGCGGCGCCCCGCTGATCCCGCCGTCCCTCTTCGCGCTCCTCTCCCTGCGCCGGGGGCTCGCCCTGGTCGTCCCCTTCTCCATCGGCTTCAGCGGGTTCATGTTCGTGATCGCGGTCGCGCTCCAGCAGGGCGAAGGGCTCGGCGCGACCTCGGCGGGCCTGGCCCTGGCCCCGATGGCGGCGGTCTTCTTCGCGACCTCGCTCGCCGGTCCGCGTCTGGTGGCCCGCTGGGGCACGCGGGTCGTCACGGCGGGCGGTCTGGTGCAGGCGGCCGGGGTGGCGCTGATCGCGCTGGCCGCACACGCGACGTGGCCGCACTTCGACGTGCTGCCGCTCCTGCCGGGCGCGGCGCTCGCGGGCGCGGGCCAGGCGCTCCAGCTGCCCATCCTGTTCCGGATCATCCTCTCCGAGGTCCCGGCGGCACGGGCGGGCGTCGGCAGCGGTGTGATGACGACGCTCCAGCAGGCGTCGCTGGCCCTGGGCGTGGCCACGCTCGGCACGCTCTTCCTCTCCCTGATCCCGTCGCTCGGGACGCGGGACGCGCTGGTCACGACGTTGCTGGTGCAGCTCGGGGCGGTGGCGCTGACGGTGGGTCTCAGCCTGCGACTACCGCGCAAGGTGGCCTAGGGGCACGGGGCAATGACACATGACAGGTGACAAGTAACAAGTGACAGGTAACAGATATTGAAATCTGTCACCTGTCATGCCAAGGTGGAGGACATGAACCTCCCCACCGCTACGCAGCGCACCCTCGGCACCACCGGCCCCCGCGTCTCCGCCCTCGGCCTCGGCTGCATGGGCATGTCCGCCCTGTACGGAGAAGCCGACCGCGCCGAGTCGATCGCCACCATCCACGCCGCGCTCGACGCGGGCGTCACCCTCCTCGACACCGGCGACTTCTACGCCATGGGGCACAACGAGATGCTGATCGGCGAGGCTCTGCGCAGCGCCCCCGCAGCAGCCCGCGCATCGGCCCTGACCAGCGTGAAGTTCGGCGCCCTGCGCGACCCGGACGGCGGCTGGAGCGGCTACGACGGGCGCCCGGCGGCGGTGAAGAACTTCGCCGCGTACAGCCTCCAGCGCCTCGGCGTCGACCACATCGACGTGTACCGGATCGCCCGCCTCGACCCGGACGTGCCGATCGAGGAGACGGTCGGCGCCATCGCCGAACTGATCGAGAAGGGCCACGTCCGCCACATCGGCCTGTCCGAGGTGGGCGCGGAGACGATCCGCCGGGCCGCCGCCACGGCCCCGATCTCCGACCTCCAGATCGAGTACTCGCTCATCTCGCGCGGGATCGAGGAGTCGATCCTGCCGACCGTCGGCGAACTCGGCATCGGCATCACGGCCTACGGCGTCCTGTCGCGCGGCCTGATCTCCGGCCACTTCACCGAGGACCGCACCCTCGGCGCGGGCGACTTCCGCGCCATGAGCCCCCGCTTCCAGGGCGACAACCTGCGCCACAACCTCGGCCTCGTCGAGCAGCTCCGCAAGATCGCCGAGCAGAAGGGCGTCAGCGTCGCGCAGATCGCCATCGCCTGGGTCCTCGCCCAGGGCGAGCGGCACGACGCCGCCATCGTCCCGCTGGTCGGCGCCCGCACCCGGACCCGCCTGACCGAGGCGCTCGGCGCGGTCGACGTCACGCTCGACGCCGGCGACCTCGCCGCCATCGAGCAGGCCGTGCCCGCCGACGCCGCGGCCGGCGAGCGCTACCCGGCGGCCCAGATGGCACACCTCGACAGCGAACGCCGCTGACCCGCCCGGTACGGTCACGTACATGGCAGCGACCGAGACCCTGACCCCCGAGCGCATCCTCGCCGCGACCGAGGAGGTGCTGCGCCGCCACGGTGCCGCGAAGGCGACCGTGGTCGACGTGGCCCGCGCGCTCGGCGTCAGCCACGGCTCGGTCTACCGCCACTTCCGCACCAAGGCCGAGCTGCGCGGCGCGGTCACCAGGCGCTGGCTGGAGCGCACGACGGGCGTCCTCGCCGAGGTCGTCGCGGGCGACGAGGCGCCCCCGGCCAAGCTGCGGCACTGGCTGGCGGCGCTGTTCGAGGCCAAGCAGCACAAGGCGGGCGACGACCCCGAGCTGTTCGCCACGTACACGGTCCTGACGACCGAGAACAGCGACGTGGTCGACGAACACCTCGACGAGCTGCTCAGCCAGATCGGCGCGATCCTCCAAGAGGGCGTGGAACAGGGCGAGTTCGAGGCGCCGGACGTCCCCGTGACGGCCCGAGCGGTCCTGGAGGCCACCGCCCACTTCCACGACCCGGTGCACGCGCCGGAGTGGTCGAAGCCGGACAGCGAGGCGTCGTTCGACGCGGTGGTGACACTGGTCCTACGCGGCATTGAGGCACGCTGACCCCTCTGCAAGCCCCGCCTATCAAGCCCCTCCGGCGATTGAGGAGCGGGGTCCGGGGCGGAGCCGCCTTCAAGCCCCTCCGGCGATTGAGGAGCGGGGTCCGGGGCAGAGCCCCGTGACCAGCACAAAGGCCCCGGCCCACCGGAAACCGGCGAACCAGGGCCTCAGCGACGTAGCCGACTACACCGACGTCAGCAACCGATCAGGCGGCTGGCCAGGTACCCCTCGATCTGGTCGAGAGACACCCGCTCCTGCTTCATGGTGTCGCGCTCGCGCACCGTCACCGCGTTGTCCTCAAGCGTGTCGAAGTCGACCGTGACACAGAACGGCGTGCCGATCTCGTCCTGGCGGCGGTAGCGGCGGCCGATGGCACCGGCGTCGTCGAAGTCGATGTTCCAGTGCTGGCGCAGCGCCTGCGCGAGCCCCTTCGCCTTCGGGGACAGCTCCGGGTTGCGGGACAGCGGCAGAACGGCGACCTTCACCGGGGCGATGCGCGGGTCGAACCGCATGACCGTGCGCTTCTCCATCTTGCCCTTGGCGTTGGGCGCCTCGTCCTCGAAGTAAGAGTCGAGCATGAAGGCGAGCATGGTGCGGCCGACACCGGCCGCGGGCTCGATGACGTACGGCGTGTAGCGCTCGCCCTTCTCCTGGTCGAAGTAGGAGAGGTCCTGGCCGGACGCCTTGGAGTGCGCGGAGAGGTCGTAGTCCGTGCGGTTGGCGACGCCCTCCAGCTCACCCCACTCGCTGCCGCCGAAGCGGAAGCGGTACTCGATGTCGGCGGTGCGCTTGGAGTAGTGGGAGAGCTTCTCCTTCGGGTGCTCGAACCAGCGCATGTTCTCCTCGCGCAGGCCCAGGCCGGTGTACCAGTTCCAGCGCTGCTCCATCCAGTACTCCTGCCACTGCTCGTCCTCGCCCGGCTTGACGAAGAACTCCATCTCCATCTGCTCGAACTCGCGGGTGCGGAAGATGAAGTTGCCGGGCGTGATCTCGTTGCGGAAGGACTTGCCCATCTGGGCGATGCCGAACGGGGGCTTGCGCCGCGAAGTCGTCTGGACCTGGCTGAAGTTGGTGAAGATGCCCTGCGCGGTCTCAGGGCGCAGGTAGGCGACGGAGCCGCTGTCCTGCGTCGGGCCGAGGTGCGTGGAGAGCAGGCCGGAGAACTGCTTGGGCTCGGTGAACGTGCCCTTGTTGCCGCAGTTCGGGCAGGTGAGGTCGGCGAGGCCGTTCTCGGGCGCGCGGCCCTTCTTCTCCTCGTACGCCTCTTCCAGGTGGTCCGCGCGGTAGCGCTTGTGGCAGGAGGTGCACTCGGTGAGCGGGTCGGTGAACGTGGCGACGTGGCCCGACGCCTGCCAGACCTCGGTGGCCAGGATCACCGACGAGTCGATACCGACGACGTCCTCGCGCGAAGTGACCATGTAGCGCCACCACTGGCGCTTGAGGTTCTCCTTCAGCTCCACACCCAGCGGACCGTAGTCCCAGGCGGCGCGCTGACCACCGTAGATCTCGCTGCAGGGGTAGACGAAGCCACGGCGCTTGCTGAGGCTGACGATGGTGTCGATCTTGTCGGCGGCCACGGTGCTCTCTTCATTACGACGACGTTGAAGCTCGCTGGATACGCGCTCCGGGAGCGAATGCCTCAGGTTACCGGCGGGCCCACCCCTGCGACCAAATCGGTTTGGGGGTACAGAGCGGGACCGAGCATGACGAACTCGTTGTTGACAATCGTTTCCAGTTTTGTTGAAAATGACTGTCATGAACGTACGCAACGCCCGTCGCCCCCGCCGCCGCCTCATATCCACCGCCGCCACCGTCGCCGCCACGGCGGTCGGCCTGGTCGGCCTCTCCGCCTGCTCCTCCTCGGACGCGGCGGACGGCAAGGGCGGTGGGAACGGCGGCAAGCTCGACGTCGTCGCGTCGTTCTACCCGATGCAGTACCTCGCCGAGCAGATCGGCGGCGACCACGTCTCCGTGCGCAACCTCACCGAGCCCGGCCAGGAGCCGCACGACCTGGAGGTCAGCGCCAAGCAGCGCGCCCAGCTCGAGGAGTCCGACGTCGCGGTCTACCTCAAGGGGCTCCAGCCCTCCGTCGACGAGGCGATCGACCAGTCCGGGATCTCCACCAAGGTCGACGCGGCCTCCCTGACCGAGCTGGAGAAGCACGGCAGCGAGGTCGGCGGCCACGCCGATGAGCACGACGACCACGATCACGACCACGGCGGCGAAGAGGGCACCGACCCGCACATCTGGCTCGACCCGGTGAAGTACACCGAGGTCGCCGAGGGCGTCGGCAAGGCCCTGGAGAAGGCCGACCCGGACCACGCGGCCGACTACAAGAAGAACACCGCGGCCCTGGTGGCGAAGCTGGACGCCCTGAACACGAAGTTCGAGGACGGCCTGAAGAACACGGACAGCAAGGTCTTCATCACCACCCACGCCGCCTTCGGCTACCTCGCCGAGCGCTACGGCCTCACCGAGGAGGCCATCAGCGGCCTCGACCCGGAGAGCGAGCCCAGCGCCGCCCGCGTGAAGGACCTGCAGAAGATGGCGAAGGCCGACGGGGTCACCACCGTCTTCTACGAGACCCTCGTCAGCGACAAGACGGCGAAGACCCTGGCGGGCGACGCGAAGTTGAAGACTGATGTACTCGACCCCATCGAGGGCATCACCGAGAAGTCCAAGGGCACGGACTACCTCCAGGTCATGGAGGCGAACCTGAGCGCCCTGCAGAAGGCGCTCGGCGCCAAGTGACGTATGCAGTACCTGAGTTGAAGGGCGGCAGTGAGATGACCGAACCCGTCATCACCCTGCGCAAGGTGACGGCCGAGCTGGGCTCGCGCCCCGTGCTGCGCGGCATCGACCTGACCGTGGGCCGCGGCGAGGTCGTCGCCCTGCTCGGCGCCAACGGCTCCGGCAAGTCGACCGCCGTGCGCTCGATCATCGGCCAGGTGCCGGTCACGAGCGGCGAGATCGAGCTGTTCGGTACCCCACGCCGCCGCTTCAAGCAGTGGGCCCGCGTCGGCTACGTGCCGCAGCGCACCACCGCCGCGGGCGGCGTGCCCGCCACGGTCGCGGAGATCGTCGCCTCCGGGCGGCTCTCCCGCTCCCGCTTCGGCATCCTGCGCGCCGCCGACAAGGACGCGGTGCGCCGCGCCCTGGACCTCGTCGGCCTCGCCGACCGCGCCAAGGACTCGGTCAACACGCTCTCCGGCGGCCAGCACCAGCGCGTGCTCATCGCCCGCGCGCTGGCCGCCGAACCCGAGCTGCTGATCATGGACGAGCCGATGGCCGGCGTCGACCTCGCCAGCCAGGAGATCCTCGCCGCGACCCTGCGCGAGCAGGTCGCGGCGGGCGCCTCCGTCCTCCTCGTCCTGCACGAACTCGGCCCCCTGGAGCCGCTGATCGACCGCGCCGTGGTGCTCCGCGACGGCTGCGTCCTGCACGACGGGCCGCCCCCGAAGGCCGTCGGCCAGCACGCGCTGCCCGGCCACGACCACGTCCACCCGCACGCCGCCGTGGACGCCGAACCCCTGCGCACGGGACTGCTGAGCTGATGGAAATCCTGAGCTACGAATTCATGCAGCGGGCGCTGCTCGCCGCCGTCCTCGTCGGCATCACCGCGCCGGCCATCGGCATCTACCTGGTCCAGCGCCGCCAGGCCCTCATGGGCGACGGCATCGGCCACGTGGCGATGACCGGCGTCGGCCTCGGCTTCCTGCTGTCCGCGTCCCCGGTGTGGATGGCGACGCTGGTCTCCGTGCTCGGCGCCGTCGTCATGGAGCTGATCCGCTGGTACGGCAAGACGCGCGGCGACATCGCGCTCGCCATGCTCTTCTACGGGGGCATGGCGGGCGGCGTCATGTTCACCAGCCTCGCCCCGGGCGGCTCGACGGCCAACCTCACCTCGTACCTCTTCGGCTCGCTGTCCACCGTCTCCTCCGAGGACGTCACCGCGATCTGTCTGCTCGCGGCGTTCGTGGTCCTGGTCACGGTCGGCCTGCGCCGCCAGCTGTTCGCGGTGAGCCAGGACGAGGAGTTCGCCCGCGTCACCGGGCTTCCCGTGCGCGCCCTGAACCTCCTGACCGCCGTCACCGCCGCGGTCACGGTCACGGTCGCGATGCGCGTCGTCGGGCTGCTCCTGGTGTCGGCCCTGATGGTCGTCCCCGTCGCGGCGGCGCAGCAGCTCACCCGCAGCTTCAAGGCGACCTTCGTCATCGCCGTCGCCATCGGCGTCGCGGTCACCCTCGGCGGCACCGTCACGTCCTACTACCAGGACGTGCCGCCCGGCGCGACGATCGTCCTCCTGACCATCGGCGTCTTCATCGTCCTCACGCTCCTCGCCACCCCGCTGGCCAGGCGCAGGGCGCGAGCGGCGGCGGCGACGGTGCCGGGCGATCCGGCGGAGTGCGCGATCCCCGGGCAGGCCCCCGCCAAGGTCTGACCCGGGCCCACTGCCGCCTGGCACAATGGCGGCGGTACGTACGTGGCAGGGATGTGAGGAGAAACCCGTGGCAGCCCCGGTTCGAGGCAGGTCGACCCGCCAGCGCGCGGCCGTGGCGGCAGCGCTCGACGAGGTGGACGAGTTCCGCAGCGCGCAGGAGCTGCACGACGTCCTCAAGCACAAGGGTGACTCCGTCGGCCTGACCACGGTGTACCGCACGCTGCAGTCCCTCGCGGACGCCGGTGAGGTGGATGTGCTGCGCACGTCCGAGGGCGAGGCGGTGTACCGGCGGTGCTCCACCGGTGACCATCACCATCACCTGGTGTGCCGGATGTGCGGCAAGGCCGTTGAGGTCGAGGGACCGGCTGTCGAGTCCTGGGCGGAGACGATCGCCTCCGAGCACGGGTATGTGAACGTGGCCCACACCGTGGAGATCTTCGGCACCTGTGCGGATTGCGCTGCCGCTGTGTGAGCCCCTTGTCGTGCGTTGCCGGGTGCGGCGTACGTCGTGGCTGGTCGCGCAGTTCCCCGCGCCCCTGAAATGCGCACTGCGTGCGCCATTTCAGGGGCGCGCCCTCATGGAGCTGCGGCGAAGCCGCATGCTCCAGGGGCGCGGGGAACTGCGCGACCAGCCCCCGCCGGCCTGCGGACGTAACGGCGCCTTCGTCAGGCCTTGCCCTCAAGCTGCAGCAGGACCTCGTTCGGGGTGGCACCGCCGAAGCGCCGGTCGCGGGAGGCGTACTCCACGCACGCCCGCCACAGATCCCGCCGGTCGAAGTCCGGCCACAGGACGTCCTGGAAGACCATCTCCGCGTACGCGCTCTGCCAGAGCAGGTAGTTGGACGTGCGCTGCTCACCGCTGGGCCGCAGGAACAGGTCGACGTCCGGCATGTCCGGGTAGTACAGGTACTTCGCGAACGTCTTCTCGCTGACCTTCGACGGATCCAGGCGGCCCGCCTTCACGTCCTCGGCGAGAGCGAGCGCCGCGTCGGCGATCTCGGCCCGCCCCCCGTAGTTCATGCAGAAGTACAGCGTGAGCCTGTCGTTGTCCTTGGTCTGCTCCTGGGAGATCTCCAGCTCCCTGGCGACCGACTTCCACAGCTTGGGCATACGGCCGACCCAGCGCACCCGGATGCCGAGCGCGTCGAGCTGGTCGCGGGTCTTGCGGATGAAGTCCCGGTTGAAGTTCATGAGGAAGCGGACCTCGTCGGGCGACCGCTTCCAGTTCTCGGTGGAGAAGGCGTAGAGCGAGATCGCGCCGACGCCCATCTCGACGGCGCCCTGGAGCACGTCGAGGACGCGTTCGGCGCCCACCTTGTGCCCCTCGGTGCGGGGAAGCCCGCGCTCCTTGGCCCACCGCCCGTTGCCGTCCATGACGATGGCGACGTGATTCGGCACCAGCTCGCCCGGGATCTTCGGCGGCCGCGCGCCCGACGGGTGCGGTTCGGGCGTGACGTACTCCCGGCGGGACCGTCCGAGGATTCCGCGACGTGCCATGTTTCCGGCCTCTCCCCTAGCTCAGTTGCAGCTCGCCGGCGCTGTCGCCGGCGTTTGTCAGCTCTTCTCGACGTAGCGCAAGGACCGCAGTCCGCGCTCAAGGTGCCAGTGCAGGTAGGCGGAGACCAGGCCGCTGCCCTCCCGCACGAAACGTGGCTCGCTCGCGTCGGCCGTCGCCCAGTCCCCGGTCAGGAGCGCGCCGAGGAGGGTGAGGGCCTGCGGTGAGGGTACGACGCTGCCGGGCACCCGGCAGTCGACGCAGACGGAGCCGCCCGCGCCGACCGAGAAGAACCGGTTGGGTCCGGGCAGGCCGCACTTGGCGCAGTCGCCGAAGGTGGGCGCGTACCCGTTCACCGCGAGGGAGCGGAGCAGGAACGCGTCGAGGACGAGATGCGGCTCGTGCTCGCCGCGGGCGAGGGTGCGCAGGGCGCCGACGAGCAGCAGGTACTGCTGGACGGCGGGTTCGCCCTCATGGTCGGTGAACCGTTCCGCCGTCTCCAGCATCGCGGTGCCCGCGGTGTAGCGGGCGTAGTCGGTGACGATGCCGCCGCCGTACGCGGCGATCGTCTCGCTCTGCGTGCACAGCGGCAGGCCGCGGCCGATCAGTTCGCTGCCGCGTGCGAAGAACTGCACGTCGACGTGGGAGAACGGTTCGAGCCGCGCCCCGAACTTGGACTTGGTGCGGCGTACGCCGCGGGCCACCGCGCGGACCCGGCCGTGGCCGCGCGTGAGGAGCGTGATGATGCGGTCGGCCTCGCCGAGTTTCTGGGTCCGCAGGACGATCCCGTCGTCCCTGAAGAGACTCATCGCACACCCCCGGGGGCGGCGGCGTCGTCTTCACGGGGCAGGGTCATGTCCTCCATTCTGCCTTGCCCCGGCGACTGCCCGGTGCCCGGTCAGGGGACCTCGCCCCGGCTCCTTCTGTTCGCGTACGCCGTGGCCGCGCGCAGCCGCTCCGTGGTGGTGGCCTCCCGCACTATGTCGGGCGCGCAGTCCCATTCCCGGCCGCCGCCGAACGGTCGCAGCTGTACGTACGGGCCCTCGTGCCCCATCACCCGTCCCACCCGGCCGGTGCTCATGTCGACCGCGTACGTACCGATCGCTGGCTTCATCGGGTGGCGCTCCTGTCCGGTAGTGCGTCCTGCCGCGCGGGGTGCGGCGGCCACGGCGACCAGGGGGCGCGCCGCGCGTCAACCGGACAACGCCACGGTTCCACCGATGGACACGGGGCAGGCCCGGCGACCTGCGACCGGCACTCCGTTCGCCTCATGCGCGGGCCGGCGGGCACAGGTCCCGGGCGGTCGCTTCGAGGCGGCGGCGCCGGCCCGCGGCGACCCGGTGGAGCACGATGCCGGCGGCGCCGAGCGCGAGCCCGAGGAGGAGGCCGAGCCCGCCCGCGGTGAGCAGCAGCGGGTTCAGCCCTTGCGCGCCCTCCGTGACGAGGACCCGGCGCAATGCCTCGCCCGTCTCCCCCGACGGCGTCCCGCGCAGCGCCGCGGCGGCGCCGCGCGCGAGCGGGAGCACCGTGGCGAGGGCGGCGAGGTGCAGCACCAGGGAGGCCGCGAGCAGCCGGCGGGCTCCTCGCCGGGTGGCCCGGATGTCGTGGAGCAGGGTGTCGCGTGCGCGGCGGACCTGCTCGACGCAGAGGGCGTGGAGTTCGTACGCGGGGTCCTGCGGCAGCCGCGCCGCGGCCGAGGGCAGGGCCGTGACCGTCTGGAGGGAGGCGTTGCGGGCGGCCTCGTCCTGTTCGTAGCGGGCCTCGACGGTGCCGAAGGCGATGATGTCGCCGTGGCGGAGCGGGCGGGCCGCGGTGACGGGGGCGCCGTTGACGCGGGTGCCGTTGCGGGAGCGCAGGTCCTCGACGACGACCCGGCCCTCGACGGGCCTGAGCACCGCGTGCCGCCCGCTGACGCACGGGTCGTCGAGGCGCAGCCCGCACGCGTCCGCGCGGCCGACCACGAGCGGGCCGCCAACGACGTCGACGACCGCGCCGCGCAGGGGCTCGGGACCGAGGAGGGTCAGACGGTGGGCGCTGCTCGGCGTGCTCATGGTCGGTGCCTCCCCGTCGGCACTGCTGCTTCTCTGCGCCCAGGACGTACCGGTGACGGCGCCCGGTTTCGGCGGGTTGACACGGGGCCTCGATGTGTCGGGCGCCGGAACCGTCCGGTGACGAAGGCCGGGAGGCCGGCAGGAGGGACGGCTCACCCGGACTCGTGCCGCTCGGGCCCTAGGTCTGCGTCCACCCGGTGGCGGCGGGGGTGCCCGTCCGGGTGGGGACCGGCTCCGGTGGCGGGGTCGGCCTGCTGGCACAGGACGAGTGCCACGTCGTCCAGGAGCGGCGCGCCGGTGTGGGCGGTCACCGCCTCGTACAGGGCGTTGAGCGCGTCGCTGGGCAGGATGGCCGAGAGCGGCTCGGCGCACCGTTCGAGGAGCGGGAACTCCGTGCCGTCGGCGTCCCGCGCCTCGGTCAGGCCGTCGGTGTAGAACAGGATCCGGTCGCCCGGCTGCAGCCAGCACCGGCGACTGACGGGCCGGGCGCCGAGCCCCAGCGGCAGCGCGGGCTCGACCGGCTGGAGCAGCTTGGGCGAGGAGCCCGTACGCAGTGGCGGCGGGTGGCCGCAGTTGACCAGGCGGACCTCGCCCGGGGCGAACTCGGCGAACAGCGCGGTGACGAAGTTCTCGGGGCCCAGCTCCATGGCGAGGAGATCGTCGAGGCGCGCGGCGACGTCGGTGAGGTCGGGGGTCACGTAGGCGAGGTCGCGGAATCCCGCGAGGGCGGAGGCGGCGGTCTGCACGGCGTCCAGGTCGTGTCCGCGGACATCGCCTATGAACACCCGCGTGCCGTACGGGGTGTTGACGATCTCGAAGACGTCGCCGCCGACCGTCGCGGGTTCGAGGGGGCAGTGGTGGCGGGTGCAGACGTCGATCTCGCCGACCCGCGCGGCCAGCGGGCGCATGAGCGCGCCCTGGGCGACCTGCGCCACCTCGGTCGCGTGCTGGAGCGCGACGGTGCGCGCGGTCTTCTCCCCGGCGATACGGACGGCCACGGCGCCGCCGGCGAGGAGCACCAGGTACTCCACGATGAACGGGGACGTGCCCATCAGGTGTCGTACGGCTCCGGTGGACAGGGCGAGGACCGCGCTCCACCCGACGACGGTGAGCGTGCCGCGGACGCCGAGCCGGGAGCAGGCCAGGACCGGCCCGATCAGCAGCGCCGTCACCGCGGGCCGCCATCCGGCCTGAAGTCCGCCCAGGACGGCGAGCAGGAGACTGACCCCCGCCGGCAGCAGCAGGTCGCCCGCCCTCGCCCAGCGCATCCGCCTACTTTCCCGCACCGTCATGCGGGAGCCTCCCGCCTGCTCCGCCCCGCTCCGCCCCGCGCGCTGAACGGTCCACTCTGGCCGAACGTCCGTCGCCTTCCGGGCGGTTGGCCGCTTCGCACATCCGGGTGACCGCAATCGCCTCCTGCTGCCCCCTTCTGTTCGCGCGGGCGGGTCGGGTGCGCGGGCCGCGCTCAACTTGTGTCATCGGGCGGCGCGCGGCGCGCGGCGGAGCAGACTGTCCCATCGACGCCGCGAGCGCGCGGCGGACGAGGCCGGGAGGGCGGTGCGGGTGGAGAACTTCCCCGCTGAGACGACGAGCTTCATCGGGCGCGACCGGGAACTCGACCTGCTCGGCGAGGCGGTGGCCCGGCACCGCCTCGTCACCCTCACCGGGGTCGGCGGCGTCGGGAAGTCCCGGCTCGGGCTACGGGCCGCCCGCCGCGCGGCCGGGCTCTTCGGCGACGGTGTGCGCCTGGTCCCGTTGTCCCCGCTGCGCGAGCCCTCCCTGCTCGGCCATGTCCTGTTCGAGGAGCTGGGCCTGGTCGACCAGTCGGCCAGGGCCCCCGAGGACCTCATCGCCGAATGGCTCGCCCCCCGCCATCTGCTGCTCGTCCTGGACACCTGTGAGCATCTGATCGGGGAGTGCGCGCGCCTGGTGTCCCGGCTGCTCGGCGCGGCCCCCGGGCTGCACATCCTGGTGACGAGCAGGGAGCCGCTCGGCGCGCCCGGCGAGTGGTGTCTGGAGGTGGAGCCGTTGCCGGTGCCGCCCGACGCCGGGGCGGCCGAGGCGGCGTGGGCCGGCCGCGGTGACGCCCTCGCCCTGTTCGCGGACCGGGCGGCCGCCGCCGTCGACGGGTTCCGGCTCGGCCCGGCGGAGCGGGAACCGGCGCTCGCCGTGTGCCGCCGCCTCGACGGGATCCCGCTGGCCATCGAACTCGCCGCGGCCCAGCTGCCGGGGCTGTCCCTGCGCCAGCTCGACGAGCGTCTGCTGCACCGGTTCGACACCCTGGTCGCGCCGGCCGTGCCGGGGTCCCCGGCCGCGCCCCGCCACCGTACGCTGCGCACCACGATCGGCTGGAGCCATGAACTGTGCGCCCCGCTGGAGCGGTTGCTGTGGGCGCGGCTGTCCGTCTTCGCGGCGGGTTTCGACCTGGCCGACGCCCAGGCGGTGACCGCGGGCGGCCCGCTGTCCGCCGACGCCGTGCCCGGCCTCGTCGACAAGCTGGTGGCGAAGTCCCTCGTGCGTCCGGTCGCGGGCACGACGGGGCCGACCCGCTACCGGCTGCTCGACACCGTCCGGGAGTACGGGGCGCACTGGCTGGGCGAGCTGGGCGAGGAGACGGTGGTGCGCCGGGCCCATCTGGAGCGCTACCGCGACCTGGCGGTGCAGGCCGACCGCGAGTGGCTGACCGACCGGCAGACGGCGTGGGGCGCGCGCGTCAACGCCGAGCACGCCAACATCCGCGCGGCCCTCGACTTCGCGCTCCGCGACGGCGCCCGCCGTACGGCACTGGAGATGACCGGCGCCCTGTGGTTCTTCTGGTTCGCGTGCGGGTTCGCCCGCGAGGGCTGCCACTACCTGGACCGGGCGCTGTCCGGCGGCCCGGAGCCGGGGCCCGGTTACGCCAAGGCCCTGTGGGCCCGCGCCCTCGTGGCCGTCGGGCAGGGCGGTCTGGAGACGGCGTCGCGGTGCGGCGACGAGTTCCGCGCGGTGACCGCGGCGTCGGCCGACCCGACCGCGCGCGTGGCGGCGGACTATCTCGCGGGGACGATCCTCACTCAGCGGGGCGAGCACGAGCGGGCGCTCGTCGTCTTCGACGCGACCGCGTCCGAGACCCGCCAGGGCGCCTACGAGGCCGCGTGCTTCCTGCACCGGCTCTCCTGCTCGTTCTCCCGGGTGTACCTCGGTGACCTGCGTCCGGCGAAGGGCATCGCGTACGGCGTCTCCACCGAGCTGGCCGCGCGGGGCGAGTGCTGGGGCCGGGCGTACGGCGACTACTTGCAGGCGCTGGCCGAACTGGGGCTCGAGAACTGGACCGAGGCCGCCGGGCACGCCCGCGCGAGCCTGCGGGGCAAGGCCGAGCTGCACGACACGCTGGGGGTCGCCCTCGCCGTCGATGTGCTGGCCGCCGCGACCGTGGCCGGCGGGCAGGGCGAGGCGGGGGCCCGGCTGCTCGGCTCGGCGCAGCGCCTGTGGCAGGCCTTCGGCCGTCCGCAGATGGGCAACCCGGCGCTGATCGCGGTTCGCGTGAACGCCGAACAGTGCAGCCGCGCGGCGCTCGGCTCGGCCGCGTACAAAGAGGCGTACGAGGGCGGCCTGCACGACGAGAGGGTGGACGGGATCGTCTACAGCCTCGACACCGGCATCGGCTCGTAGGTCCCGCTCGGCGGCGGGCGGGAGTTCACCCGACGCCGCGGGTCTCCTGCTCCGCCCGTTTCCCGATGCCCCGGAAGTGGGTGGCCATGGCCCGCTGCGCGGCGTCGGCGTCCCCGGCGCGCAGGGCGGTGACGATGGCGCGGTGCCGGTCGACGGTGACGTCGGGCGCCGGGTCGCCGGCCCATGCGCGGACCCCGGCGACGCGGTCGAAGACGTTCCAGAACGCGCGGAGGAGCTGGGGTATCAGCTCGTTGCCGAGCGAGCGGCAGAGCGTCTCGTGGAACTCGCGGTCCAGGTCGGCGAAGGGTTCACCGGCCTCGCCCGCCTCGCTCATCCGCCGTACGAGCGTGTCGAGCCGGTCCAGGGTGTCGGTGTCGGGCGGGGCGGTCGCGAGGCGGCGGACGAGCCCTTCCTCCAGGATCTCGCGGACCTGGAGGATCTCGGCGAGGGCGTGCGCGTCGTCGGCGGGGCGCAGCAGGGTGCGGAAGGTGAGGCCGTCGGCGAGCGGGGTCAGTGAGGCGTGGCCGACGTAGGTGCCGTAGCCGTGTCTGATCTCGACGATGTCGAGCGCCTGGAGGGCCTTGAGCGCTTCGCGCACGGAGTTCCTGCTGACGCCGAGCGAGTCCATCAGCTCGGTCTCGGTGGGCAGGAGTTCGCCGGGCCGCAGCCCGGCGTCGAGGATCTGCTGCGTCACCGCGTGCTGCACCTGCCGGCTGACACGGCGGTGGCGGACGGCCGGATTCGTGGGCTCCTCTGACATGCGCCGCATCGTAGGCGCCCTGGACATCCCACGTCCCACGTCCGGGCGAAAGTCCCTGCGCGATCTCTTGACCGCCCCTCCCTGTCCTCTTATGGTCGCGTCGCTGCCCAAGACGTAGGACGTTGGATCTCCGGGATACAGAGGTCATGTGAAGTCACCACAGCCACGTTGCGAGTCATTGGAGGCACCATGAGCGACCACGACGCGACCGGCCGCCGTTCCTTCCTCAAGTACACCGGCGCGCTTGGCGCGGCGGCCGCCGTCTCCGCGTCCCTGTCGGCCTGCTCCTCCGGGCCGAAGTCGACGAACGACACCGGGGACGACGACGGGAGCGGCTCGGCCTCCCTGACCGCCGTCATCGGCTACGGCAACGACGGGAGCTGGGACCCGACGCAGACGGCGTCCGCGTTCGCGATGGCGGCCAACCACCACATCTACGAGGGGCTCGTCGACACCGACCCGATCACCCGGGCCCCGTACGCGGCGCTCGCGACCGAGGTGCCCGACGCAGCGCAGCTCAAGGGCACGACCTGGAGATTCACCCTGCGCCGGGGCGCCACATGGCACGACGGAAAGCCGGTCACCGCCGACGACGTGGTCTTCGTCTTCGACCGCATCCTCGACCCGAAGACGCAGACGCTCGCGAAGGGCTTCTTCGAGAGCTGGCTGAAGGAGGTCAGGAAGACCGGGGACTCCTCGGTCGAGCTGGTCCTCAGGTTCCCCTTCCCCGAGGGCGTCGCGCGGCTGACGCTCGCGAAGATCATGCCGAAGCACGTCTTCTCACAGCCCGGCGCCTGGGACGACGCGACGAAGGGCAAGGCCGTCGGCTCGGGACCGTACCGGCAGACCTCGCACCAGCCGAAGACGAACACCACCTTCGCCGCGTTCGACGACTACAACGGGCCGCGCAAGCCGGCCTTCAAGAAGATGAACTGGCTGACCATCGTGGACGCGGCGCCGCGCGTCGCGAAGATCTCCGGGGGCAGCGCGGACGCGCAGATCTCCGACAACATCCCCTACGCCAACATCCAGCGCCTGAAGCAGGACGGGCTCACCGTCGAGGGCGGCGCCGGGATGAACAACCTGTTCCTGATGTTCAACACCGCGCACAAACCGTTCGACGACGTGCGCGTGCGACAGGCGCTGCACTACGCGATCGACACGAAGAAGATGATCGAGGTCGCGCTCAAGGGCCATGGCAAGGCGGCCCGTTCGTTCCTCAACGAGGGCAATCCGGCGTTCCGCCCCGCGAAGACCGTCTACGACTACGACCCCGAGAAGGCGAAGAAGCTCCTGAGGGAAGCGGGCGTCAGCGGTCTGCGCGTCAACCTCATGGCCGTCAACGTGTCGTGGATCGTCGACTGCCTGCCGACCGTCAAGGCATCCTGGGACGCGATCGGCGTCCGGACCACGCTCGACCCGCAGGAGACCACCGCCGTCTTCACCAAGATGGACCAGAAGAAGGACTACCAGGTGGTGGCGGCCGCCTCGAACCCGAACCAGTTCGGCCTCGACGCGGACCTCATCATGCGCTACAACTACGGCCCCGAGAACCTGTGGATGGGCTACGCCCGCTGGGCCGACGACCCCACCGCCAAGCAGCTCTTCCGGCAGATGGACCAGGCCACCCGGGAGCCCGACGCCGCCCGCAAAAAGACGATGATCCAGGACTACCTCGACACCGTCGCGGCGCAGGCCGTCATCTACCCCGTCGTGCACAACGAGCTGATGACCGCGTGGGACGCCCACAAGATCACCGGCGTACAGGCGCAGCCGTACCCCGGCATCAACGTCCTCAAGGCGCACCCCGCGTAAGCACCCCGTGTAAGCACCCCGCGTGAGCACCCCGCGCAAGGCCCCTCCCCGCTCTAGGAGTTCATGCCCGTGGCAGTGATCGCCAGAATTCTCGCCCGGCGGCTCGTGCTGCTCGTGCCGCTGCTGCTCGGCATCGCCGCGTTCGTGTTCCTCGTGATGCGCTTCGCCGACATCGACCCGGCGTCCGCGTACTTCCAGGGCGCCAACCCGACACCGCAGCAGCTGCACGAGTTCCGCGAGCGCAACGGGCTCCTCGACCCGCTGCCCCTGCGCTACCTGCACTTCGTCGGGGACCTGCTCCAGGGCGACCTGGGCATCAGCGTCCTGACCCGGCAGCCGGTCGTGGAGCAGGTGACGACGGCGCTGCCGCTCACCCTGCAACTGACCTTCCTCGGCCTGGGCATCGCCGTGATCGTCTCCCTGGTGCTCGGGATCAGCGCCGCCATCCACCGCGACCGGGCCTGGGACCAGATCGTCCGCGTCGTGTCGCTGACCGGTGTCGCCGCGCCCGGCTTCTGGCTGGCCCTGCTCATGATCCAGTACCTGGCGGTGGACCGGGGCTGGTTCCCGACCGGCGGCTACATCAACCCGGCCGACTCCTTCACCGGCTGGCTGCGGTGCATGACGCTGCCCGCGCTCGCCCTGTCGCTGCCGGTCGCCGCGCAACTCACCCGCATCGTGCGGACGGCGGTCGTGGAGGAGCTCGACAAGGACTACGTGCGCACGGCCGTCGGCAGCGGACTGCCACCGGTCGTCGTGGTCGGCCGCAACGTCCTGCGCAACGCCCTGATCAACCCGCTCACCGTGCTCGGCCTGCGCGTGGGCTATCTGCTGGGCGGGGCGGTGGTCGTGGAGACGATCTTCTCTCTTCCCGGGATGGGAAAGCTGATGATCGACGCGGTGAAGAACGGTGACCCGGCGGTGGTCCAGGGGGTCGTGCTGACCACGGCCGTCGGGTTCGTCGTGATCAACCTGGTGATCGACGTGCTGTACCTGCTGGTCAACCCCCGGCTGCGGGCGACGTCATGACCGGTCCCCTCGACGTCCTCACCAAGGTGCGCGGGCTGCGCCGCCTGCCCGTCCTCTCGCGGCTCGCCCTCGGCGTCCTCACCGTCGTCGTCCTCATGGCGGTGTTCGCCCCGCTGCTCGCGCCGCACGACCCGCTCGACCAGCAGCCGCAGGTGGATGGCGTCGGCCACCCCTCCGCCCAGCACTGGATGGGCCAGGACAGCCTCGGCCGCGACATCCTCAGCCGGCTGATGTACGGCGCGCGCTGGTCCCTCGCCATCGGGCTCGGGGCGACGCTGCTCGCGCTCGTCGTCGGCGCGGTCCTCGGCGCCGTCGCCGCGACCTCCCGCAAGGCGGCCGACGAGACGGTGATGCGCTGCCTCGACGTCGTCATGGCGTTCCCGGGCATCGCCCTCGCGGCCGTCCTCGTCGCCGTGTTCGGCGGCGGCATCCCCGTCCTGATCTGCGCGCTCGCCTTCCTCTTCACGCCGCCCATCGCCCGAGTCGTCCGCGCCAACGTCCTGGACCAGTACGGCGAGGACTACGTCACCGCCGAGCGGGTCATCGGCGCCCGCACCCCGCACATCGTGCTCCGGCACGTCGCCGTCAACTGCGCGGCCCCGATCCTCGTCTTCTGCACCGTGCAGGTCGCGGAGGCCATCGTCTTCGAGGCGTCGCTGTCCTTCATCGGCGCGGGCGTGCGGCCACCGGACCCGTCGTGGGGCAGCGTCATCGCCGACGGCAAGAACATGGTGCTGATCGGCGGCTGGTGGGCGACCGTCTTCCCCGGCCTCCTGATGCTGGTCACCGTCCTGTCCCTGAACGTCCTCAGCGAGGGCGTCTCCGACGCCTGGGCGGCACCGGCCGCGCGCGACGTCCCCACGACGAAGGAGCCCGACCGCCTGGAGACGGCGGCGCCCGGCACCGGCAAGGTCCTCGAACTCCCCGGCCTCACCGAGGCGGCGGCCCGCCTGCGCGCCCGGGCCCGCCCCCTGCCGGACGGCGCGCCCGTCCTCTGCGTACGGGACCTCGCCATCGGCTTCGACGGACGGCACGGCGGGGTCGACATCGTCGACGGCATCAGCTTCGACGTCCGCCCCGGCGAAGTCCTCGGCCTGGTCGGCGAGTCCGGCTGCGGCAAGTCGCTGACCGCGCTGACCGTGATGGGCCTGCACCCCGCCGGCGCCCGGATCGGCGGCCACGTCACCTTCGACGGCCGTGAACTCGTCGGCCTCCCGCCGGGCGCCCGGCGCCGCCTCCTCGGGCACGACATGGCGATGATCTACCAGGACGCGCTGTCGTCCCTGAACCCGGCGATGACGGTACGGGCCCAGCTCAAACAGGTCGTCCGGCGCGGCGGCCACCGCTCCCCCGCCGCACTCCTCGACCTCGTCGGCCTCGACCCGGCCCGCACCCTGCGCAGCTACCCGCACGAACTCTCCGGCGGCCAGCGCCAGCGCGTCCTCATCGCCATGGCGCTCTCCCGCGACCCGAAGCTGATCATCGCCGACGAGCCGACGACGGCGCTCGACGTGACGGTGCAGGCCCAGGTCATCGAGTTGCTGCTGCGGCTCCGCGCCGAACTGGGCTTCGCGCTCGTCCTCGTCTCGCACGACCTGGCGCTCGTCGCCGACGTCACGGACCGCGTCGCCGTCATGTACGGCGGCCAGATCGTGGAGACCGGCGTGACGGCGGACCTGGTCGGGGCCCCGCACCACCACTACACGCGCGGCCTCCTCGGCTCGGTCCTCTCCCTGGAGGCGTCGGCGGACCGCCTGACCCAGATCAGGGGCGTCGTCCCGTCCCCGGCGGACTTCCCCCCGGGCTGCCGCTTCACGGACCGCTGCCCGCTGGCTTCGCAGGTGTGCAGGGAGCAGGTTCCCGCGCTGGCAGGCGGCCCCGCGCACGCGACAGCCTGCCACCACCCGGTCTTCGCCAGGGGCGCGGGGAACTGCGCGACCAGCCACGACGAGCCGGTGGCCGTCGACGCATCCTCCGTCCCCACGGCGCGCCGTGCGACCCCCACGAACACGGAGCCGGAATGAAGCCCCCCATCCTCGAACTGACAGACGTACACGTCGTGCACAAGGCCCGCTCAGGCGGCCTCTTCACACCCGACCACGTCTACGCCCTCACGTCGGCGGACCTGAGGATCACCCCCGGCGAAACACTGGGCGTCGTGGGCGAATCCGGCTGCGGCAAGTCGACCCTGGCCAAGGTCCTCGTGGGCGTCCAGCCCCCGACGACCGGCACGGTGACCTACCGGGGCGACGACCTCTGGACCATGCCCCCCGCGGAGCGCCGCGCAGCGCTCGGCACCGGCGTGGGCATGATCTTCCAGGACCCGTCGACGGCCCTGAACCGCCGGCTGACCGTACGCCAGATCATCCGCGACCCGCTGGACGTGCACCGCCGCGGCACTGCGAGCGAACGGGCCGACCGCGTAGCGGAGTTGCTCTCCCTGGTGGGCCTGCCGAGAGCCCTGGCGGACGTGCTCCCCGGCCAGCTCTCCGGCGGCCAGCGGCAACGCGTCGCCATCGCCCGCGCGCTGGCCCTGGAACCGGACCTCGTGGTGGCCGACGAACCGACGAGCGCCCTCGACGTGTCCGTACGCGCCCAGATCCTCAACCTCCTCCTCGACCTCAAGGAGCGCCTCGGTCTCGCCCTGGTCTTCGTCTCGCACGACATCCAGACGGTGCGGAGGATGAGCGACCGGGTCATCACCATGTACCTGGGCCGCATCGTGGAGGAGACCCCCGCGGCCGACGTCCTCGACCGCTCCCGCCACCCCTACACCCGCGCCCTGTTCTCCGCCACGCCCGGCCTCCTGGACCCCATCGACCCGATCCCGCTGACCGGCCCGGTCCCCTCGGCCACGCACCCGCCGTCCGGCTGCCCGTTCCGCACCCGCTGCTGGCGGGCGGACGTGACGTGCGCGACGACGATGCCAGAGGCGCGGGGCGCGCACGACCACGTCTTCCGCTGCCACCACCCGGTGGACGCGGACCAGTCGACGCACGACTTGGTACACGAGGCGTAGCGCCCCCGACGCCGGGGGCTGAGCCCACGGTTCCCCACCCGCCTGGGCACCCCAAGCCCCTCCGGCGCTTGAGGAGCGGGGGCCGGGGCGGAGCCCCGGGGCCGGGCGCCATCGCCGGGTGCGACACCGTCGTGGCTGAGCGCGCAGTTCCCCGCGCCCCTAGGCCGATCAAGCCCCTCCGGCGCTTGAGGAGCGGGGGCCGGGGCGGAGCCCCGGGGCTGGGCGGCGTCGCCGGGTGCGGGACCGTCGTGGCTGAGCGCGCGGTTTCCCGCGCCCGCGCCCCTGGGTCGGCGATCGCGTCAGCTGGGGGTGCGCGCGGCCACCGCCAGCAGCCGGCTCACCTCGTCCGTACACATCGTCAGCGCAGCGCCCACCGTCCCCAGAACATCCCGCTCGGCGGCCGAGTAGGGCCCGTCGGCCAGGGCGATCCGGGCGCCTTGCAGCAGGATCGATTCGCGTCCGGCCGGGGCGAGGTGCTGGGCGAGCGGGTCGAGGGCCTCGTGCAGCTCTATGGCGAGCCCGGCACCGGGCCCGCAGTGCTCGGGAAGCCGCCCGGCGTCGGTGACCAGCCCTTCGACGAGTGCGGCGAGTTGCACATCGGAGCAGTCCTCGAACCCGGCTGTGCGCAGCACCCCGACGGCGCACTCGAGCGCGGGACGCGACGTGGCGCCGCCGGCCGCGAGCACGGCGAGGACAACCGTGTGCACGGCGTCGCGCAGCATCCCGGAGAAGCGGTGCGTGGTCGGGTGGTCGAGCGCGTCCGTGCCGAACCGGCCCTCGCAGGCGGCGCACTGGACGACGGGCCCGGTCTCACCGCGCGGCACCACGGGGACGCCGAGCACGGTGAAGCGGCGGCGGCCCGTGCACCGCTGGAAGTTGCGGTCGCCACCGCAGCCGGGGCAGAAGAACTCCCCGTCCCCCACGGTGGTCCATGTGGTGTGCACGCCCAGAACCCGAGAAGTCCCGGTTCGTCGCATACGTCCCCAGATCGGCAGCACGTCGCACACCTCCTTCATGGCGCCGCAACATCGCGGCGTTGGCGTGATGTTAGCCACATTGCCCGCGTGGCGTCAGCACCTTGGTCACGCCGAGGTCACGAAGAGGCGGCCCGCTGGCCGAGACATGACGCGGCCCCGCACACCCCCAAAAGGCGTACGGGGCCGCGAAAGAGCAGCTCAGCCGGTTCAGCGGGCGGCGCGGTTGACCGCGGAGACGACGGCCTTCAGCGACGCACGTGTCGTATTCGCGTCGATGCCGATACCCCACAGAACCTTGTCGCCGATGGCGACCTCGATGTACGAGGCGGCGACGGCGGAGGCGCCCTCGCTCATCGTGTGCTCCTGGTAGTCCAGCAGGCGGGCGTCGATGCCGATGCCCTGCAGCGCGTGGAAGAACGCGGAGATCGGGCCGTTGCCGGTGCCGACCAGGACCTGCTCGACGCCGTCGACCTCGGCCTCGACGGTCAGGGTGTCGACGCCGTCGGTGTCCGTGGTCGTCTGCCCGGCCCTGACCTGGATGCGGCCCCACGGGTTCTCGGGGTTCGGCAGGTACTCGTCGCGGAAGATGTTCCAGATGTCCTTGGGCGTGACCTCGCCGCCCTCGGCGTCCGTCTTCACCTGGATGACCTTGGAGAACTCGACCTGCATCCGGCGCGGCAGGTCCAGGCTGTGGTCGTTCTTCAGGACGTAGGCGATACCGCCCTTGCCGGACTGCGAGTTGACGCGGATGACGGCCTCGTAGGAGCGGCCGACGTCCTTGGGGTCGATCGGCAGGTACGGGACGGCCCACTCGATGTCGTCGACGGTCTTGCCGGCCTTCGCGGCGCGGTTCTCCATCGCCTCGAAGCCCTTCTTGATGGCGTCCTGGTGGGAGCCGGAGAAGGCGGTGTAGACCAGGTCGCCCGCGTAGGGGTGGCGCGGGTGGACCTCCATCTGGGTGCAGTACTCGGCGGTGCGGCGGATCTCGTCGATCTGGGAGAAGTCGATCTGCGGGTCGACGCCCTGCGAGAACAGGTTCATGCCCAGCGTCACCAGGTCGACGTTGCCGGTGCGCTCGCCCTGGCCGAACAGGCAGCCCTCGATGCGGTCGGCGCCGGCCATCAGGGCCAGCTCGGCGGCGGCGACGGCGGTGCCCCGGTCGTTGTGCGGGTGCACGGACAGGCAGACGTACTCACGGCGCGTCAGGTTGCGGCTCATCCACTCGAAGCGGTCCGCGTGCGTGGACGGCGTGGAGCGCTCGACGGTGGCGGGCAGGTTCAGGATGATCTCGCGGTCCGGGCCCGGCTGCCACGTGTCGCAGACGGCCTCGCAGACCTCCAGGGCGAAGTCCAGCTCGGTGTCGGTGAAGATCTCCGGGCTGTACTGGTAGCCGAAGACCGTCTCGGGGCCGAGCAGCTTCTCCGCGTACTCCATGACCAGCCGCGTGCCGTCGACGGCGATCTGCTTGACGGCGTCCTTGGAGCCGCGGAAGACGACCTCGCGCCAGACCGGCGCCGTCGCGTTGTACAGGTGGACCGTGGCGCGCTTGGCGCCGACCAGGGACTCCACGGTCCGCGCGATCAGCTCCTCGCGGGCCTGGGTCAGTACGGAGATCGTGACGTCGTCCGGGATGGCGTCCGGGTCCTCGATGATCGACCGTACGAAGTCGAAGTCGGTCTGCCCGGAGCTCGGGAAGCCGACCTCGATCTCCTTGTAGCCCATGCGGACCAGCAGGTCGAACATCTCGCGCTTGCGCGCCGGGGACATCGGGTCGATCAGCGCCTGGTTGCCGTCGCGCAGGTCGGTGGAGAGCCAGCGGGGCGCCTCGGTGATCCGGTTCCGCGGCCAGGTGCGGTCGGCGATGTCCACCTGCTCGTACTGGCCGTACTTGTGGACCGGCATAGAGGTGGGGCGCTGGAAGTTCGGCATGATGCGTGGGCTCCTCGAGGGTGGCCTTGGAAGGCGGCCGACGGCGCAACGCCGAACTCCGCGGGGAGGGGGTCGGCCTCGACTACAGGCCCTCGCCGCGGCAGCTAAGGAGAAGCAACCCGAAACGCATGATGCTCCGCACTCTAACCGAGACGCGCCGGACGCGAAGACCCGTTCCAGTATGCGGGACCGGCCATAGCGGAGATCGGCGCCGAGTGTCGGTTAAGGGGTGATCCATACCTCTATTTCGCTAATCATGGTGGCAGGTAGTGACAGCGGCATGACCCAGTGCCACATTGCTGCGCATGACCGCCAACCCGACGGGGAACCCGAAGGGGTTCGAGCCCGTCTTCTGCACGATCGTGCCGCCCCACCTCCAGGACCAGCTGGCCCGGTCCGACAACCGCGCGGTCGCGGCCAAGGCCCGCAAGAGCCTCGAGCGCGACGCCTTCGAGCGCACCCACCGCCGGATGACCACCGTCCTCGGTGCCCCCACCGTGGCCCCGCCGCCCACCGCGGGCGCCGACCAGTCACCGCGCCGCACCCTCTACGACGCCCAGCACCGCACGGACCTGCCCGGCCGCAAGGTCCGCGGCGAGGGGGACCAGCCGGGCCAGGACGCGACCGTCAACCGCGCGTACGCGGGTCTCGGCGCGACCTTCGAGCTCTATCTCCAGAAGTACGGCCGCTTCTCCATCGACGGCGACGGCCTGCCGCTGAACGCGACGGTCCACTACGACCGGGACTACAACAACGCGTTCTGGAACGGCGAGCAGATGGTGTTCGGCGACGGGGACGGGGAGATCTTCCTCGACTTCACCATCCCCATCGACGTCATCGGCCACGAACTGACCCACGGCGTCACGCAGTACACGGCGAACCTGACGTACTTCGGGCAGCCCGGCGCCCTCAACGAGTCGATGTCGGACGTCTTCGGCTCCCTCATCAAGCAGTACTCGCTCGGCCAGACCACCGCCGAGGCCGACTGGCTGATCGGCGCGGGTCTGCTCGCCCCGGACGTCACCGGCGTCGCCCTGCGCTCGATGAAGGCCCCGGGCACGGCCTACGACGACGACGTGCTCGGCAAGGACCCGCAACCCGCCGACATGGCCCACTACGTGCGGACAGGCCGGGACAACGGCGGCGTGCACATCAACTCCGGCATCCCCAACCACGCCTTCTACATCCTCGCCGAGACCCTCGGCGGCAACGCGTGGGAGCGGGCCGGACAGATCTGGTTCGACACCCTGACCGGCGGCGGACTGAAGCAGGACGCCCTCTTCCCCGACTTCGCGAAGGCGACGGTGAAGAGCGCGCAGGCCCGCTTCGGCGGCGGCGAGGAGTACCAGGCCGTCCTGAAGGCGTGGGAGCAGGTGGGCGTCCCCACCCACTGACCGGCCGGGCGGATATGGAGTAGACAGGGATCCATGCGTATCCACGTCTCACGCACGGGTGGCTTCGCCGGGATCGACCGCCACGCGGAGGTCGACACGGCCGGCCGCGCCGACGCCCATGAGTGGCATGTCCTGGCCGAGAAGGCGCTGGCCGCGGGCCGGGGCACGCCGCCCATAGGGGTTCCCGACGGGTTCAGCTACACCCTCACCGTGGACGGGCGGACCGTGTACTGCGCGGATCCCCGGCTCACCGACGAACAGCGCAGGCTGATCACGCGCGTACTCAAAGAAGGAGCGTAAGTCCCGTATCCCGCCTGGGCGTTGACTTCGTACTGACCGGTACGGATGATCGCGCCCATGGCAGCTACCGCAGGCGCGCTCCCTTCCTTCCCGCCCGGCTTCCAGTGGGGCGTCTCCACCTCCGCCCACCAGATCGAGGGCGCCGCCGACCGGCGCGCACCCTCGATCTGGGACCGGTTCACCGCCGGGCCGGGCCGCATCAAGGACGGCTCGACGGCGGAGACGGCCTGCGACCACGTGACCCGCTACCAGGAGGACGTGGCGCTCCTCCACGACCTGGGCGTGGACGCCTACCGCTTCTCGGTCAGCTGGCCGCGCGTACTGTCCCCCGGCGGCCTCGACTTCTACGACCGTCTCGTCGACGAGCTGTGCGCGCGGGGCATCCGCCCGGTGCCGACCCTCTTCCACTGGGACCTGCCGGTGAGCGTGGCGGAGGCGGGCGGCTGGCTGGAGCGGTCGACGGCGACACGTTTCGCCGAGTACGTCACCACGGTCGCGGCCCGCCTCGGCGACCGCGTCGAGCAGTGGATCACCCTCAACGAACCGGCCGAACACACCCTGCTCGGCCACGCGCTCGGCGAGCACGCCCCCGGCGAGAAACTCCTCTTCGACGCCCTGCCGGTCGCCCACCACCAGCTCCTCGCCCACGGGCTCGCGGCGCGGGCGCTGCGCGCGGCGGGCGCCCGGTCGATCGGCATCGCCAACTCGCACGGCCCGACCTGGCCCGCCTCCGACGACCCGGCCGACACGGCGGCGGCCGACCTGTACGACACGATCCTCAACCGGCTCTTCGCCGACCCGCTGCTGCTCGGCACCTACCCGGAGGGCTTCACGGAGCTGATGCCGGGCGACGACGTGGCGGCCGACCTGGAGGTGATCTCCGGGTCCACACTCGACTGGTACGGGATCAACTTCTACCAGCCGACGAAGGTGGGCGCCCCGGCCGCGACGGAGACGGAGTTCTCCGGCCTGACCCTCCCCGCCGAACTCCCTTCTCCGTACGGGAGATCACCGGACACCCGGTGACGGACTTCGGCTGGCCGGTCGTCCCGGAGGCGCTCACCTCCCTCCTCACCGGCTTCCGCGACCGCTACGGGGACCGGCTCCCGCCCGTGATCATCACCGAGAACGGCTGCGCGTACGAGGGCATCGACGACCAGGAGCGGATCGCGTACCTGGACGGCCACCTCCGGGCGCTGCACCGGGCGGTCGAGGCGGGCGTGGACGTCCGCGGCTACTTCGTCTGGTCGCTCCTGGACAACTGGGAGTGGGCCGAGGGCTACAGCAAGCGGTTCGGGCTCGTGCACGTCGACTTCGCCACGCTGACGCGCACCCCGAAGGCGTCGTACGGCTGGCTGCGGGACGCGCTCCGCGCCCAGCGGGCATGACGGACGCGGGCGGCGAGGCGCTGAGAGAACCCGTCGACCGGGTCGGACCCGGCTGGACGACGGCCCTCTCCCTCGCCAACGTCGCGATCTGGGTCGGCTGGTACGGCCCGCTGCAGATCCTGCTCGCCAGACAGTCCGAGCACTTCGCGCCCGGCACGGGCATGTCGAAGGAGTCGCTGCTCGCCTGGGTGACGGGGGCCGGAGCGGCGATCTCCCTGGTGGCCAGCCCCCTGTTCGGCGCCCTCTCCGACCGCACGGTCGCCCGCCACGGGCGGCGTACACCGTGGATCGTGGCGGGCACGGCGGGCGGCGCGCTCTCGCTCCTGCTCCTCGGCGGCGCGGACACGGTAGGGGGCCTCTTCGCGGGCTGGTGCCTGGTGCAGCTGACGCTGAACGCGGCGTTCGCGGCGGTCACGGCGGCCGTCCCCGACCGGGTGCCCCGGCTGCAACGGGGCGCGATCGGCGGCTGGATCGGGGCGGCGCAGCTCCTGGGCGCGGTCGTCGGCACGGGGCTCGCGACCGTGGCGGGCGGGGTGGGGGCCGGATACGCGGCGTGCGCGGTGTTCGCCGTGGCGGGCGTGGCCCCGTACGTGCTGCTCCACCGGGACCCGCGCCTGGACCGGGCCGACCGCCCGGCATGGTCGTGGCGCGGCTTCGCGGCGGGCTTCCGGCTGAGCCCGCGCCGCCATCCCGACCTGGCCTGGGCCTGGCTGACCCGCTTCCTGATCAACCTCGGGAACACGCTCGTCCTGCTCTACCTCTTCTACTACCTGCGCGACCGCCTCCACCACGACGACCCCGACACCGGCGTGCTGATCCTGACCGGCGTGAACGGGGTGACACTGCTCGCCACCGTCGTCGTCGCCGGTATCCGCTCCGACCGGGCCGGCCGCCGCAAACCGTTCGTCCTCTGGTCCGGCGTGCTGATCGCGGTGGCGACGGCGCTCCTCGCCGGCTGGCAGACCTGGCACGGGGCGATCGTCGCGGCGGCCCTCCTCGGCGTCGGCTTCGGCGTCTTCACCTCCGTCGATTTCGCGCTGATGACCGACGTCCTGCCGACGGCCCTCGACCGCGGCAAGGACCTGGGCGTCATCAACGTCGCGAACTCCCTCCCCCAGGTCGCCGCGCCCGCCCTAGCGGCACCCCTCGTGAACCATCTCGGCGGCTACCGGACGCTGTATCTGGTGGCGGCGGCGGTCGGTCTGCTCGGGGCACTCCTGGTCCGGAAAATCCAGTCGGTGGATTGACGGGTTTCGCGTACTGTCCGCGCTCATGACCGAAGCCGACACACCTCACCCCGCCCTCCTCGGCCGCCTGGAGCGGTACTACGACACCGTGCCGCGCGCCGCCGCCCGCGTCGAGGAGCACGGCTCCCTCACCCTCTTCGTCCGCGAAGGCCCCGGCTGGCCGTACTACGCGCGGCCCGCACTCCGCCCCGACGCGCCACCGCCGAACGCCGCCGACGTACGCGCCGTACGCGCGCGGCAACGGGAACTCGGGGTGCCCGAGGCGTTCGAATGGGTGGCGGAGACGACGCCCGCCATGCGGGCCGCCGTCGAGGAGGCCGGACTGACGGTCAGCGCGCATCCGCTGATGGCGCGGGACGCGCACGCTCCGCTGCCCGACCCGCACCCGCTGGTCCGGGTCCTCGGCGCGCGGGACCCCTTCCTCGCCGCCGCGCTCGCGCTGCCGTACGTGGCGTTCGCGCACCCCGGCACGGCGGTGGGCGCCGCCGGGGCCGCGGAGCTCTCGGCGCTGGTCGCGGAGCGCGCCGGGGACGGCAGCGTCCCCGCACACCAGGACCGCATCCGCACCGGCCGCCTCGCCCTCGCCGCCGCCGTCGAGGACGGGGTCGTCCTCAGCTCCGGCATGCACGTGCCGGTCGGCGACGTCACGGAGGTCGCGGGCGTCGGAACCTTGCCCGCGGCGCGGCGGCGGGGCCTCGGTCTGGCGGTGACGGCGGCCCTGGTCACCGACGCGGTGGCCTCCGGCGTCTCTACGGTGTTCCTCTCGGCCGGGGATGATGAGGTGGCCCGGGTGTATGCGCGGCTGGGTTTCGCCCCTGTCGGCACAGCGCTGATCGCATCCGCGTCTGTCCCCAGCCCCTCCGGCGATTGAGGAGCGGGGGCCGGGGCAGAGCCCCGGGGCCGGGCGCCGTCGCCGGGTGCGGCACCGTCGTGGCTGGCCGCGCAGTTCCCCGCGCCCCTAGGGGCGCCGAGCCACTTCGGCACCCCCAGCCCCTCCGGCGATTGAGGAGCGGGGGCCGGGGCAGAGCCCCGGGGCCGGGCGCCGTCGCCGGGTGCGGCACCGTCGTGGCTGGCCGCGCAGTTCCCCGCGCCCCTAGGGGCGCCGAGCCACTTCGGCACCCCCAGCCCCTCCGGCGATTGAGGAGCGGGGGCCGGGGCGGAGCCCCGGGGCCGGGCGCCGTCGCCGGGTGCGGCACCGTCGTGGCTGGCCGCGCAGTTCCCCGCGCCCCTAAGGACCCCGAGCCACTTCGGCACCCCAAGCCCCTCCGGCGATTGAGGAGCGGGGGCCGGGGCGGAGCCCCGGGGCCGGGCGCCATCGCCGGGTGCGGCACCGTCGTGGCTGAGCGCGCAGTTCCCCGCGCCCCTACGCGCCCCGGGCCTTACAGCGCGCCCATGTCGCGGGCGACCCAGACCGAGGGGTAGAACGGCCGGTACCCCAGTTCGCGCCGGATACGGGACGTGGAAAGCACCGCCCGCCACGGATCCGGATCCACCTTCTCGTACAGCTCACCCGGCACCGGAACACCGTTCAGGCCGTACACATCAACGGTAGTGAGCGGAGCGTCATCCGCGATGTTGTAGACGCCCTGAGCCCCCGGCGCGTAAAGAAGCCGCTGAAGCGCCTGGGACACGTCCGCGTGGTGTCCCATGTGGAGCCGCTGGGTGGCGGGCCAGTGCGGGGCCCATTCCATGGCGTTGGCGAGGTGCGGGTCGCCGTCGCCGTAGACGAAGGGGAGCCGCCCGATGCGGAGGTCGGAGAGGCCGTCCAGCGCGGCCAGTGCCTGTTCCGCCTGCCACTTCGACTCGGGGTAGGCGCCCCACATGGCCCCGCCCGGCACGGTCTCGTCGGACTCGATGAGGGGCCTGCCCCGCCCGGCCCCGTACACGAGCCCCGTGCTGACCTGCACGAAGCGCCGCACGCCCGAGGCCACCGCGGCGCGGCCGAGTTCGATCGCCGCGTCCCGGTTGACGGCGCGGGCCTCCTCGTCCGGCACTCCGCGGAACGCCGCGGCGACGTTGATCACCGCGTCCGCCCCGGCCGTCGCTTTGCCGAGCACCTCGGCGTCCCGCAGATCGCCGAGCACGACCTGCGCGCCCAGTTCGGCGAAGCGTTCGGCGCGGGCGGCGTCCCGCACCAGGACCCGGACCTCGTCGCCGGGCGCCGCGCTCTGCAGCAGCCGGGGCACGAACCGCTTCCCGACCTGCCCTGTCGCGCCTGTCACCAATGTCAGCATGGCCGCCTCCTCGTCGTCGTAGCCATGCACACCACCTTCGGCGCGGCGGCGCTCACGTGGGAGAGACGCGTTTATCCAGGGAGCGGCGCGCCCTGGATAAGCCGGGCGCCGCGCGCGACCCTGGAGAGGTGAACCGTGATGAGCTGGCCGATTTCCTGCGCCGCGCCCGCACCCGCCTGACCCCGTCGGACGTGGGCCTGACGCCGGGCGCCCGGCGCCGCACGCCGGGCCTGCGCCGCGAGGAGGTGGCGCAGCTGGCGGGGATGTCGGTGGACTACTACACGCGCCTGGAGCAGCGGCGCGGCTCGCACCCGTCCCGCCAGATGCTGACCGCGCTCGCACGGGCGCTGCGTCTGACGGCGGACGAGCGCGACCACCTCTTCCATCTGGCGGGCGAGGAGCCTCCGCGCGCGGGCGGTTCCTCGGCGCACGTACGCCCTGGCCTGCTGTTGATCCTGGACCGGCTGCACGACCTGCCGGCGCAGGTGCTGAGCGACTGGGGCGAGGTCCTCGCGCAGAACACGATGGCGGTGGCGCTGTCGGGCGAGCACACGGGCGAGAACCTGGTCCGCCGCTATTTCACGGATCCGGCGTTGCGCGCCATGATCCCGCCGGAGGACTACGCGACGCACGCCCGCGCGCACGTGGCGCACCTGCGGGCGGTCGTCGGGGCCCGTCCGGACGATCCGGGCCCGGCCGCGCTGGTGGCCGAACTTCGCGCGAGCAGCGCCCGGTTCGAGGAGTTGTGGGCGTCGCACGTCGTGGCGGTGCGGCACGCGTCGACGAAGCGTTTCCTGCATCCGGTGGTCGGCGTCCTCGACCTGGACTGCGAGGTGCTCCTGAGCGACGGCCACGACCAGCAGCTCGTGGTGCATTCGGCGCGGCCGGGCACGGACGCGTACGAGCGCCTGGAGCTGTTGAGGGTGATAGGCCTCCAGGACCTCACCCCCACGAGCGGCTAGAAGCCGAGCTTGCGGAGCTGGCGCGGGTCGCGCTGCCAGTCCTTGGCGACCTTCACGTGCAGGTCGAGGTAGACGGGCGTGCCGAGGAGCGCCTCGATCTGCTTGCGGGACTTGATGCCGACGTCCTTGAGGCGCTTGCCCTTGGGGCCGATGATGATGCCCTTCTGGCTGGGCCGCTCGATGTAGACGAAGGCGTGGATGTCGAGGAGCGGCTTGTCGGCGGGCCGGTCCTCGCGCGGCAGCATCTCCTCGACGACGACGGCGATGGAGTGCGGCAGCTCGTCGCGTACGCCTTCGAGCGCGGCCTCGCGGATCAGCTCGGCGACCATGACCTGCTCGGGCTCGTCGGTGAGGTCGCCCTCGGGGTAGAGGGCCGGGCCCTCGGGGAGGAGCGGCACGATGAGGTCGGCGAGCAGGTCGACCTGCTGGTCGGCGACGGCCGAGACGGGGATGATCTCCGCCCATTCGAAGCCCAGCTCCTTGCCGAGCTGGTCGATGGCGATGAGCTGCTCGGCGAGGGCCTTGCTGTCGACGAGGTCGGTCTTGGTGACGATGGCGATCTTCGGCGTCTTCTTGATGGACGCGAGTTCCTTGGCGATGAACCGGTCGCCGGGGCCGAGCTTCTCGTTCGCGGGCAGGCAGAACCCGATGACGTCGACCTCGGCCCAGGTGGTGCGCACCACGTCGTTGAGCCGCTCGCCGAGGAGCGTGCGCGGCTTGTGGAGCCCGGGGGTGTCCACGAGGATCAGCTGCGCGTCCTCGCGGTGCACGATGCCGCGCACGGTGTGCCGCGTGGTCTGCGGCTGGTCTGCGGTGATCGCCACCTTCTTGCCGACCAGAGCGTTCGTGAGGGTGGACTTGCCCGCGTTGGGACGGCCGACGAAGCAGGCGAAACCGGCGCGATGGGCGGATCCGGCGGCGGGGGTGTGAACGCTCATGGCGCCCATTGTCCCTGATCCGGAACGCGGGCGAGCACCGAGAGGTCCCGGTAACACTCAGGCAACACGAAACACGGCGGAAACCCCGGGGTACGGATTACGAAACGCGCAGCGGTGACGCTGAGGCGCATGCCTGCCACGCCTGCCATGTCTGGCCCCCTCGCGGCTCCCGCCCTGGACACCGGCGACACCGCCTGGCTGCTCGCCGCCACGGCCCTGGTGCTCCTGATGACGCCCGGCCTCGCCCTCTTCTACGGCGGCATGGTCCGCGCGAAGAGCGTCCTCAACATGCTCATGATGAGCTTCGTCTCGATCGCCCTGGTGACGGTGGTCTGGCTGGTGGCGGGCTATTCGCTCGCCTTCGGCGACGACACGTTCGCGGGCCTGATCGGCGGCCTGGAGCACGCGGGCATGGCGGGGATCGGCCCGCAGTCCCTCACCGGCACGGTCCCCACGTTCCTCTTCACCACCTTCCAGCTGACGTTCGCGATCATCACGGCGGCGCTGATCAGCGGCGCCGTGGCGGACCGGACGAAGTTCGCCGCCTGGCTCGTCTTCGTCCCGGTGTGGGCGCTGCTCGTATACGTCCCGGTGGCGCACTGGGTCTGGGGCCCCGGCGGCTGGATCGGGCAGCACCTGGGCACGCTCGACTTCGCGGGCGGCCTGGTCGTGGAGATCGCGTCGGGCGCGTCGGGCCTCGCCCTGTGCCTGGTGCTCGGCCCGCGTGCGGGTTTCAAGAAGGACGCGATGCGCCCGCACAACCTGCCGATGGTCGTCATGGGCGCGGGCCTCCTCTGGTTCGGCTGGCTCGGCTTCAACGGCGGCTCGGCGCTCGGCGCGAACGGCCTGGCCGCCGCCTCCCTCTTCAACACCCTGATCGCGGGCTGCACGGGCCTGCTCGGCTGGCTGTTCGTGGAGCAGCGGCGGGACGGCCACCCCACCACGTTCGGCGCCGCGTCCGGCGCGGTGGCGGGCCTGGTGGCGATCACCCCGGCGTGCGGCGTGGTGGGCGTCGTGGGCGCGGCGGTGGTCGGCCTCGCGGCGGGTGTCATCTGCTCGTACGCGGTGGCCTGGAAGCTCAGGCTGCACTACGACGACTCGCTGGACGTCGTAGGCGTCCACTTCGTCGGCGGAGTCGTGGGCACCCTGCTGATCGGCCTGTTCGCCACGTCGGCGATGACGGGCTCGGCGGCGAAGGAGGGCCTGCTGTACGGCGGCGGCCTCGGCCAGCTCGGGAAGCAGCTCGTGGCCGTCCTGGTGGTGGCGGCGTACACCTTCCTCGTCACGTACGGGATCGGGAAGGCGCTGCACAAGCTGATGGGCTTCCGGGCGTCGGCGGAGGAGGAGCTGACGGGCCTGGACCAGACGGTGCACGCGGAGAGTGCGTACGATCACGGCGTCCTGGGCGCCACGGTCCACCCCGCGTCCGCCCCCGCCGCCCGAAAGGTCGCGCCATGAAGCTGATCACCGCGGTCGTCAAACCGTTCCGCCTGGACGAGGTCAAGACGGCGCTGCAGGAGCTGGGCGTGGACGGTCTGACGGTGACGGAGGCCAGCGGCTACGGGCGCCAGCGCGGGCACACCGAGGTGTACCGGGGCGCCGAGTACCAGGTCGACCTCGTGCCGAAGGTGCGGATCGAGGTCGTGGTCGACGACGCGGACGCCGAACCGGCGATGGACGCGATCGTCCGCGCCGCCCGCACGGGCAAGATCGGCGACGGCAAGGTGTGGGCGGTGCCGGTGGACAGCGTGATCCGCGTCCGGACAGGCGAAAGGGGCCCAGACGCGGTCTGAGCCCCTCTGCCGAAACGGTCGCTTACAGGCTGGCGCCACAGACCGGCCAGGCGTTCTGGCCCTGGGCGGCGAGCACCTTCTCGGCGACGGAGATCTGCTCGGCCTTGGTGGCGAGGTGCGCGGACGCCGCGTACTGGGTGCCGCCGTACGCGGCCCAGGTGGACGGCGTGAACTGCAGGCCGCCGGAGAAGCCGTTGCCGGTGTCGGCTGCCCAGTTGCCGGTGGACTCGCACTGCGCGACGGCGTCCCAGTTGTGCGCGGGGGCGCTCGTCGCCGCGGAGGCCGAGCTCGTACCCGCGAGCACCATGGCACCGGCGGCGCCGGCGAGCGCACCGGTGGCGGCGAGACGGCGGACGCGGGAGGTACGGGCAGCGGAGTGACGGGCGGAGAAGATCACGAGAAACCTTTGCTTCGGGGACGGTGAGGGCCACGGCGCACTCCCCGGACCGGGGACGCTGTCGAGCGCTTGCTGCGCCGGGCGACTGCTCCACCATGGCCCGTGCACCGGGCCCGTTCCCAGGGGTCGCAGGCCCTGCGGAAGGGACCTCCGCCCTCACTTCGGCCCCGCCCCTCGCGGGGCCGGAAGCCCCGGGCCGAACGTCCTGTCAGCCCCTCATGGCGCCCCGGGACGGAAGCGCCCCCCGTCACCGCGGGCCATGACCGAGGCCCCGGCCCGCGGCGCGTGTGAGGGTCGCCACAGTTCTCAGCGGGAGTAAACGGTCTCCCGCACGGTCCCGTCGGTCCCGGCCAGGAAGACCGGCGTCCCCGCGCCCCCCAGATCGCGCACGGCGGCGACGTCCTCCTCGGGCAGGGCGTCCGCGCCGGAGACGACGGCGGCGGCCTCCAGGGACTGCGCGCCGGACGCGACGGCCATGGCGACGGCGGTGCGCAGCGCGCTGAGCTTCAGCGAGTCGAGGGCGACGGTGCCGGCGACGTAGGTACGCCCGGTCTCGTCGCGGACGGCGGCGCCCTCGGGCACACCGTTGCGGGCCCGCGCGGAACGGGCCAGGGTGACGATCTTGCGGTCCTCGGGGCCGAGGTCGGTGCTCTCAGTCATGGGGTGAGCATAAGGAGAAGCACGTGGCCGGTGACGCTCAGGGCCGGTCGAGCCGGAGCCGCTCGGCGCGCGGCAGCCCGGCGACGACGAGATCGTAGGAGTCCTCGACGAGCTCCCGCACGAACGCGTCCGGGAGCCGGCCCACCGCCACGGTGTTCCAGTGCCGCTTGTTCATGTGCCAGCCGGGCACGATGACGCCGTCGTACTCGTCGCGCAGCCGGACGGCGTCCTCGGGATCACATTTGAGGTTGACGGTGAGCGGGTCCCCGTCGAGGGAGCTGAGCGCGAAGACTTTCCCGAGCACTTTGAAGACGGACGTCTCGGGGTTGAAGGGAAAGTCCTCGACGGCCGCGTTGAACGACAGGCACAAGGCGCGCAGCTCCCGGGCGTTCATTCCGCGCCCGCCTCCTTCTCGTCCTCCGCCGGAACGGGCTCCACCAGGACGGTCACGATCTTGTTCCGCCGACCGGCGGCGGCCTCGGCAGTGAGCCGCAGCCGCCGCTCGTCGGGCAGCGTGACCACCGACGAGGCCCCGGCGATGGGAACCCGCCCGAGCGCCTTGGCGAGCAGGCCGCCGACGGTCTCCACGTCCTCGTCGTCGTACTCCTCGATGCCGTACAGCTCGCCGAGGTCACCGATGTCGAGCCGGGCGGTGACCCGGAACCGGTCGTCGCCCAGCTCCTCGACGGGCGGCAGCTCACGGTCGTACTCGTCGGTGATCTCGCCGACGATCTCTTCGAGGATGTCCTCGATGGTGACGATGCCGGCGGTGCCGCCGTACTCGTCGATGACGACGGCGACGTGGTTGCGGAGCTGCTGCATCTCCCGCAGCAGATCACCGGCGTTCTTCGTGTCGGGCACGAAGGTGGCGGGCCGCATGGCACTGGAGACGAGCTCGGCCTCGGAATCCCGATTGATATGGGTCTTCCGGACAAGGTCCTTCAGATAAACAATTCCAACGACGTCATCCTCACTCTCTCCCACCACCGGAATCCGGGAGAACCCGGACCGGAGGGCGAGCGTGAGAGCCTGCCGAATGGTCTTGTACCGCTCGATGACGACGAGATCGGTACGGGGCACCATGACCTCGCGCACCAGGGTGTCGCCCAGCTCGAAGACGGAATGCACCATGCGGCGCTCCTCGTCCTCGATGAGGGACTCCGCCTCGGCGAGATCGACCATGGCCCGCAGCTCGGCCTCGGAGGCGAAGGGCCCGCGCCGGAACCCCTTACCGGGCGTGAGCGCATTACCGATGAGAATGAGCAGCGGCGGAATGGGCCCCATGACGCGAGCGAGCGGCAGCAGCACATAAGCGGCAGCGGTAGCGGTGTTGAGCGGATGCTGCCGCCCGATGGTCCGCGGCGAAACACCGACGGCCACATAGGAGACGAGCACCATCACACCGATGGCGACGAGCAGCGCCTGCCAGGTAGCGGCGAACTCTTCGAGGCACGCATAAGTGACCAGAGAAGCAGCGGCCATCTCACAGGCGACGCGCACCAGCAACGCGACGTTGAGATAGCGCGTCGGGTCGGCGGCGACCTGGGCGAGCTTGGCGCTGCCGCGCCGCCCGGACCGTACGGCTTCTTCGGCGCGGAAACTGGAGGTGCGGGCGATACCGGCCTCGGCGCACGCGGCGAGCCAGGCGACGACGACCAGGGCGACGGCGCCGGCGATCAGCGAAAGACTCATGACACGGTCGGCGCCGGGGACGGCCCGCTCAGCCCCTTCTCCGCACGCCAGCCGTCCACGATGGCGGCCTGAAGCCCGAACATCTCGGCCTTCTCGTCGGCCTCCTCATGGTCGTAGCCGAGCAGATGCAGCACCCCATGCACGGTAAGAAGCTGAAGCTCCTCGTCCATGGAGTGCTGCGTGGGCGCCTCCGCGCCCTGCCGGGTGGCCACCTCAGGACACAGCACAATGTCCCCGAGCAGCCCCTGCGGCGGCTCGTCGTCGTCCTTCATGGGCGGCCGGAGCTCGTCCATGGGGAAGGACATGACATCCGTCGGCCCCGGCAGGTCCATCCACTGCACATGCAGCTGCTCCATGGCGTCGGCGTCCACGACGATCACCGAGAGCTCGGAGAGCGGGTGGATACGCATCCGCGCGAGCGCGTAGCGGGCGATGTCGAGGATCGCCTGCTCGTCGACCTCGGTTCCGGACTCGTTGTTGACGTCGATCGACATGGGGCTCTCGAACTACTTTCCTTGGGTCCCTCTGGAGCGGCCCTTGTGGGCGCCGTTCTCCGTACCGTTCGCGGTGTCGTACTTCTCGTACGCGTCGACGATACGGCCGACCAGCTTGTGCCGGACGACATCCTGGGACGACAGCCGCGAGAAGTGGACGTCCTCGACGCCTTCCAGGATGTCCTGGACCTGACGCAGCCCGCTCCTCGTCCCGCTCGGCAGGTCGACCTGGGTGACGTCACCGGTGATGACGATCTTCGAGTCGAACCCGAGCCGGGTGAGGAACATCTTCATCTGCTCGGGGCTGGTGTTCTGCGCCTCGTCGAGAATGATGAAGGCGTCATTCAGAGTGCGCCCACGCATGTAGGCGAGCGGCGCCACCTCAATGGTCCCCGCGGCCATCAGCCGCGGAATGGAATCCGGATCGAGCATGTCGTGCAGGGCGTCGTAGAGCGGCCGCAGATAAGGATCGATCTTCTCGTACAAGGTCCCCGGCAGGAACCCGAGCCGCTCCCCGGCCTCGACGGCGGGCCGCGTCAGGATAATGCGGTTGACCTGCTTGGACTGAAGGGCCTGCACGGCCTTGGCCATGGCCAGATAGGTCTTGCCGGTACCGGCGGGCCCGATCCCGAAGACGATGGTGTGCTTGTCGATGGCGTCGACGTACCGCTTCTGATTCAGCGTCTTCGGCCGAATAGTGCGCCCCCGAGACGACAGAATATTCTGCGTGAGCACCTGAGCGGGCGTCTCGGTCCCGTCACCCTGACCACTCTCGGTGGCCTTCAACATGGCGATGGACCGCTCGACGGCGTCCTCTGTCATCGGTGCCCCTGTCCTCAGGACCAGCATCATCTCGTCGAACAGGCGCTGCACCAGGGCGACTTCCCCCGGCTCGCCCGTCGCGCTGATCTCATTGCCCCGGACATGAATATCGGCCTCCGGGAAAGCCTCCTCGATCACACGCAACAAAGCATCACCGGAGCCCAGTACCTCGACCATCGGGTGCTTGGCCGGGACGGTGAACTGCGCGCGTGCGCTGGATGGTGTCTGCGTCATGGGCGGGCTCTGAGGGCCGCATTCTCCTTGTGACAGCCGATGTCTGATGTGCCTCCCAGCGTACGACGCTCCGCTGGGTGACCCGAAGCGTTTTAGCGCCGCTGCTTATCGGTGCCCTGAGTACTTACCTGGCCGCCCGGCCTCGCTCCCGGCGCTGGGCATCAGCCCCGGGGCTCCGCCCCGGACCCCGCTCCTCAAGCGCCGGAGGGGCTTGATGGGGCCACCGGTCGTCGGTTGGTGTCGAGACGGGAGGGGGTGGGCGGGGTATGTGCGCGCGCAGCACCCGGACACGCGGTGGGGGAGTTCGAAGCAGGGGGCGATGCCATCAAGATGGCGAGCACGCACATGCCCCGACCGCCCCCGCACCCACCCCCGCACCTGTCGGATCGAAAGGGATGGCCGCCAAGACGCCCCCGGACGGCCACCCTCCCTTCAAGCGGATCACGCGGACCGCCCGAACCCGATGGTCGGTACCGCACGACGGAGCGGCCAGGGCCGCCCCACCTCCGGCAGCAACGGCTCGAGAAAGGCGTACCGCTCAAGCGCCGCAGGATCCTGCTCCCCCCGCTCCTCGTACGCATGGATCTGCCGCCACCACGCCGCCACCTCCGACCACCCGGGCGCCGACAACGACCCCCCGAACTCCTGCACGGACAGCGCCGCCGTCAGCCCCGCGAACGCGAGCCGGTCCGCCAGCGGCCACCCCGCGAGCGTCCCCGTCACGAACCCGGCGACGAACACGTCCCCCGCCCCGGTCGGATCGAGCGCGGCGACCTCGATGGCCGGCACGGACGCGGTCTCCCCGGTCCGCCCGTCCACGGCGTACGCCCCCTCCGCCCCGAGGGTGACGACGGCCAGCGGCACGTACTCGGTGAGAGCGTGCGCGGCATCCCGGGGACAGGACGTACGGGTGTACCGCATGGCCTCCTCGGCGTTGGGCAGGAACGCCTCGCACGACCGCAGGTCCCCGAGCGCGGCGA
Source organism: Streptomyces sp. SGAir0957 (assembly GCF_043523415.1). NCBI lineage: Bacteria > Bacillati > Actinomycetota > Actinomycetes > Kitasatosporales > Streptomycetaceae > Streptomyces > Streptomyces sp. SGAir0957. The sequence continues at coordinate 5,578,516 of NZ_CP027293.1, read as the reverse complement.
GATCCCACCGCCCGGTCTCGTCCCAGCCGACGTCGGCGAAGATCCGGGTCCCGTTCCGCGCCGCCTCCGCGACCCAGGGAGCCGCGACCCCGGGCACGAGCGAGGCCACGGCGGCCCGGGCCGGGGGCGGGCAGCGGGGCGCGGGTTCCTCGGGCGGCGGCTCGTGCCCGTGGCTGACCATGGTGCGTTCGCCTTCGTACGCCATGGAGACGGTGACGGGCGAGTGCCAGCCGGGCACGGACCGCGAGTAGCCCAGGTCGATCCCCTCGCCCCGCTCCAGGGTGTCCCAGCAGTACTCCCCGTAGTGGTCGTCCCCGAAGGCGGCGGCGAGCGACGTCCGCAGCCCGAGCCGGGCGAGCGCCGCCGCCATGTTGGCGACACCGCCGGGGCTGGACCCCATGCCGCGCGCCCAGGACTCGGTGCCGCGTACGGGCGCGCTGTCGAGCCCGGTGAAGACAATGTCGAGGAAGACGGTGCCGGTGAGGTACACGTCGCAGGCGGGGTCACCGGGCGCGCGAAGGGCCGCGAGAGGGTCCGTGTGCGCCGTGTCGGGCCGGGCCGGTTCGGGGTGGGTCACGTCCTTCTCCCTGCAGAGGTACGGGTCCGGACAGTGTGCACGAACGGACCCGTCACCAGGGCGGTCGACATGACGCGGCCGGGCCTACCGGCGGGCGCCTACCAACGCGGCACCGAGGGCGTCACCCACTCCGGATCGAGAACCCGCATGGCGGCGGCGTCGTCGCGGTCCCGCAGCCCGGAGAACCGCTCGTCGAGCCACCGCCGGTGCAAAACGCGCAGCTTCTCGGGGTCGAGCTCGACCCCGAGGCCGGGGGCGTCGGAGACAACGACCCGCCCGCCCTCGAAAACGAGCCGTTCGGTCAGCACGTCCTCGGACTGCCAGGGGTAGTGCGAGTCGCAGGCGTGGTGGAGATTCGGCACGGTGGCGGCGACGTGCGTCATGGCGGCGAGGCTGATGCCGAGGTGGGTGTTGGAGTGCATGGAGATGCCGACACCCCAGGTACGGCATATGGCGGCGAGGGCCTGGGTGTTGCGCAGCCCGCCCCAGTAGTGATGGTCGGAGAGAACGACCTGCACAGCACCGAGACGAAACGCCTCAGGAATCTCGTCGAAGGTGGTCACGCACATATTGGTGGCGAGCGGCACACCGGCACGGGCGGCGACCTCGGCCATGGCAGGAGTCCCGAGCGCGGGATCCTCCAGGTACTCCAGAACATGCCCGAGTTCCTCGGCGACCTTCACCGAGGTCTCGACGGACCAGGCCCCGTTGGGATCGAGCCGCAGCGGTTTCCCGGGAAACGCCTCGGCCAGCGCGAGCACGGCGGCTGTCTCTTCTTCGGGCGGAAAACATCCCCCCTTCAGCTTGAAGCTCTGGAACCCGTACCGCTCGTGGAAGAGACGGGCCTGGGCGACGACCCCGGCAGGATCGAGGGCGGCCCCCCAGTCGTCACGCTCCCCGACCGCACCGGGATGTTCGGCATGCTTGTAGAAGAGATAGGCGCTGTACTCCACGGAGTCCCGCACCTTCCCGCCCAACAGGGCGTGCACGGGAAGCCCGACCGCTTTGCCCAGCGCATCGAGGCAGGCGACCTCGAACCCGGAGACGACGGACAGCCGCAGTTTGTCGGCGGTCTGCACACCGCGCAGCCCTCCGACGTCGACCTGGTGGCTGACACGGGCGTCGTCGACGGCGACGGCGTCACTCAGGCCGGACAACCCGTTCACATCGCTGACCGACCGCCCGACGAGCCGCTCGGCGAGGGGCCGGGCGAGCTCCAGATACTTGGCGTCCCCGTAGGTCTCGCCCACACCGGTGACGCCGCCCGCGGTGACGACTTCGACGATGAGCCGGGGCGTATAGGGCTGGTGCAGCCCTTGCGTGTTCAGGAGCGGCGGATCCGCGACGAGGATCGGCGTGAGGCGGACGTCGGCGATGGTGAGGTCGGTCATCGGGCGGCTCCTGCGTCGACGGGACTCGGCACAACCTGACGTCCGAATACGTGGACGCCATCCACACATGTAGATGGAGATTAGGTAGGCGAACGGAAGCGCGTCAACGCGCCGGGGTGAAGAGAACCGGAACACCACGGCACCTCAGAACGAACACCACGGCACCGCGGAACGAACGCCACCGCACCCCAAAACAACGGCAGCTACCCGACACCCCCACCCACAAACCAAATGTGTCACAGGTCACACAGCCCCGACTTCTGTGGACCCCCCGCGCCTTGATACAAATTGGCCGCGCCCAACGTCCCCGGTTCGGTCCCGTTCGCAAAGACGTCGCGCCCCCAACCCCCTTTCCTTACCACCCCCTTGCCCGGAACCGGCCCAGCGCGGCGTCCGAAGGCAGGGGGGTCCGTTCACAGGACTGCCCGTGTCTTCGCGCGCTCCCCGGCCCGCACTGATCGCCCTCTTCACGGCCGGCTATCTCGCTGCATACCTGCTCCCCACCGTCGTCGGCCGACTCGCCGACAGCCTGCGGCTTTCCCCGACGCAGGCGGGCCTGATCGGCAGCGCGCTGCTGCTGAGCTCGGCCAGTGCGGGCTTCACGCTCGCCGCCCGCGTCGAACGGGTCGGCGCCCGCCGCGCCGCCCGCGCGGGCCTGCTCCTCGCGGCTGTCGGCTACGGCACGGCGGCGCTCTCCACGTCCATCCCCCTGGTCGTCGCGGGTGCGATGATCGGCGGCTTCGGCTCGGGCACGGCGACGGCGGTCGCCGCCACCGGGATCGCCGCGCAGAAGGATCCGCACCGCGCGTCCACGCTCGGCCTGCTGAGCGTGTCGGCGCTGGCGGGCGCCCTGTACCTGTCGATCCCGCGGATCAGCCCGACGGGCCACGCGCTGCCGTTCGCGGCGCTCGCGGTCACCGCACTCGCCGTGTGGCCGGCGACGCACCGCCTCTCCGCCCCCGCGGGCCCGGACACCACACAGACGCACACCCACACGAACCCGTCCCTGAAGAGCCCTCTCCCCTACGCGCGTTCGGGCGCGGCGCTCGCCGCCGTGATCGTCTGCTGGTCGATGGCGCAGAACTCGCTGTGGGGTGTGAGCAGCCGCATCGGCACCGTCCAGGCGGGCCTGAGCGAGGTGACCGTGGGCAGTGTGTTCGCGATCGCGCTCGGCACGGGCCTGCTCGGTGTGGTCGCCGCGGGCGCGCTCGGCACCCGTATGGGCCGGGCGCTGCCGATCGGCGTCGGCACGGCGGCGATCGCCTGCTGCATCGCGCTGAGCGCCCGCGCCGACGGTCTGGCCACCTTCGCGACGGGCGAGATCGCCTGGAACACGCTCTACCCGGTGGTGCTGTCGTACCTGCTCGGTCTCGCCGCCTCGCTCGACCCCCGGGGCCGCTGGGCGGTCCTGGTCGGTTCGGCGTCGTCGCTCGGCACGGCCTGCGGCCCGCTGGTGGGCAGCTCGCTCTCGCAGGCGGTGGGCTTCCCGGCGATGGGCGCGGCGCTGGCGGTCACGCTGCTGCTGCTCGCGCTGCCGCTGACGGCGGTGGCGCTGCACACGGGCGGCCGCCCGCTGTTCGCGGGTGCGGCACGGCGCCGCAGCGGCGCCCCGGTCGGGGCGATGGTCCCGCCGTCGGGCCTGCTGGAACAGCCGGTGGTCGAGGTGGAGCTCTACCCGCTGGAGACGCCCGCCGCCACCGTCCACACGAAGGACGAGTTCACGACGGCGGGCCCGGACGGCCTTCAGCCCGAGATGTCGTCCAGCGGATACGCCGCGACCTCGGCGAGGTAACGGGCGCGCCGCGCCTCGTCCTCCGCGCTGCCGTCGAGGAAGGACGCCACGAACGAGTTGCGGGCCAGCTCCCGCACTCGTTCGTGGTCAAGCGCCAGCGCCTCGTGGACGGCGTGGAAGGTGTCGCCGGCGTAGCCGCCGAAGTAGGCGGGGTCGTCGGAGTTGACGGTGCACAGCAGCCCGGCGTCCATCAGCTTGACGAGCGGATGCTCCTCCAGGATGTCGATGGCGCGCAGCCGCACGTTCGACAGCGGGCAGAGCGTCAGCGGAATCCGGTCCCGTACGAGACGCGCGACGAGCTCGGGGTCCTCCAGGGACCGCAGCCCGTGATCGACGCGCTCGACACCCAGCACGTCGAGGGCCTCCCACACGTACGACGGGTCGCCCTCCTCCCCCGCGTGCGCGACCTTGCGCAGCCCGAGCGCGCCCGCGGCCTCGTAGACCTCACGGAACTTCGCGGCGGGGTTGCCGACCTCGGCGGAGTCGAGGCCGACGCCCACGATCCGGTCGAGGTACGGCTTCGCGGCCTCCAGGGTCTCCATCGCCGACTCGGCGGACTGGTCGCGCAGGAAGCACATGATGAGCTTGGTGGAGATGCCGTGCCGCTCCTCGCTGCGGGCGAGCGCCCGGCCGAGGCCCTCGATCACGGTCCCGATGGCGACGCCGCGCGCGGTGTGCGCCTGCGGGTCGAAGAAGATCTCGGCGTGCCGGACGCCCTGGTCGGCGGCGCGCGCCAGATAGGCGTCGGCGAGCGCCTCGAAGTCGTCCTCGGTGAGGAGGACGGCCATCAGCTCGTAGTAGAGGTTCAGGAAGGACTGCAGGTCGTCGAAGAGGTAGGCCTTGCGCAGGGCCTCGGTGTCGGCGTACGGCAGGGTGATGCCGTTGCGGTCGGCGAGGGCGAAGGCCAGCTCGGGTTCGAGGGTGCCTTCGATGTGCAGGTGCAGCTCGGCCTTGGGGATGCGTGCGAGTGGTGCGAGGGACATCCGGGCATCGTACGCATCCCGTGCGGTTCCCCGAGGTCAGCGCCGCTTCGGCACCGGTACGCGGTCCAGGTCGCGGGCGACCGTCAGCTCGCCCTCGAACCCGGCGGCCCGCGCCTGCCGCGCGAACTCCTCCGGGTCGGTGTAGCGCTGGCTGAAGTGGGTCAGGACGAGGTGGCGCACGCCGCCGTCACGGGCGACGCGGGCGGCCTGACCGGCGGTCAGATGACCGTGATCGGAGGCGAGTTGACGGTCCTCGTCGAGAAAGGTCGACTCGATGACGAGCAGATCGCAGCCCTCGGCCAGCTCCGTCACGCCGTCGCACAAGCGGGTGTCCATGACGAACGCGACGCGCTGCCCGCGCCGCACCTCGCTGACGTCCTCGAGCGTGACGTCGCCGATCCTGCCCTCGCGCTGGATCCGGCCCACGTCCGGCCCCCCGATGCCGCGCGCGGCGAGCCGCTCGGGCAGCATCCGGCGCCCGTCCGGCTCGACGAGGCGGTACCCGTACGACTCGACGGGGTGCGACAGCCTCCGCGCCTCCAGGCGGTACGCGGGGGTGTCGGCCAGCACGGCGCCCTCGCCGCCGACCGGCTCCTCCGCGATGTCGACGGTCTCCCGGTAGGCGGTGGCGTACCGCAGCCGGTCGAAGAACCGCTGCCCGGACGCCGGGTAGTGGGCGGTCACGGGGTGCGGTACGCGGTCCAGGTTGATGCGCTGGACGACGCCCGCGAGCCCCAGCGAATGGTCACCGTGGAAGTGGGTGACGCAGATCCGGTTCAGGTCGTGCGCGGCGACGCCGGCGCGCAGCATCTGGCGCTGCGTGCCCTCGCCCGGGTCGAAGAGGATGCCCTCGGCGTCCCAGCGCAGCAGATAGCCGTTGTGGTTGCGGTGGCGTGTCGGCACCTGGCTGGCGGTGCCGAGCACGACGAACTCCCGTACGGACACGACGGGTTATCCGGGGGGCCACTGGAGGCCGCGGCCGCCCAGGACGTGGGCGTGCGCGTGGAAGACGGTCTGGCCGGCGCCGCTGCCCGTGTTGAACACCAGCCGGTAGCTGTCCAGCTTCTCCTCCTTCGCGACCTCGCCGGCCTCGCGCAGCACGTCTGCGGCCACCTCCGGTTCGGCGGCGGCCAGGGAGGCGGCGTCCGGGTGGTGGACGCGCGGGATCACCAGGACGTGCGTCGGGGCCTGGGGATTTATGTCCCGGAACGCGACGGTGGTCGGGGTCTCCCTCACCAGGGTGGCGGGTACGTCCCCCGCGACGATCTTGCAGAACAGGCAGTCCGCCTGGGGTTCGCCGGTCACGTCGGGCTCCTTTGCGGGTGGTTGCGTACGGCGCATCGTATCGATCACCCCGACAGGACTCCCCCACAAGGTCGCCCCCGGCACGGTCGTACCCGGGTGCGACACCGTCGTGGCTGGTCGCGCAGTTCCCCGCGCCCCTGGAATGCGCACTACGTGCACCATTCCCCCCAGTTCTCAGGCGCGACTCTCGTCGTGGCTGGTCGCGCCGTTCCCCGCGCCCCCGAGATGCGCACTTCGTGCGCCATCTCAAGGGGCGCGTCGCCCCGGGTGCGCCCCTATGGGGCTGCGGCGAAGCCGTATGCCTCAGGGGCGCGGGGAACTGCGCGAGCAACCACGACGCGACCCGCACGCGCAGACGACGCGAGGGGGCAGCCTCCCAGGGGCGCGGGGAACTGCGCGACCAGCCACGACGAAGCCCGCGCTCGGAGACGACGCCTGGGGGCACGGCGGTGCAGGCCGCGGCCCGCGACCCGCGGCCCGCGTCACCCCGTGGACGGGCGTGGCAGGGGCGGAGCCGACTTCGCCGGGGTCTCCTCCAGCGCGGCCAGCGCGATGCGGACCGCCTCCTCCAACTGCGGGTCACGCCCAGCGGCAGCGTCCTGCGGCGCGGCCACCACCTCCACGTCGGGGTCGACGCCGTAGTTCTCGACGCCCCACCCGGCCCCCTCCATCCAGGTCGCGTACTTCGGCTGGGTGACGAGCGTCCCGTCGACCAGCCGGTACCGGCTGTCGATCCCGATGACGCCGCCCCAGGTGCGCACCCCGACGACGGGCCCGATCCCGAGCGCCTTGATCGCCGCGGTGACGATGTCGCCGTCGGAGCCGGAGAACTCGTCGGCGACGGCGACGACGGGCCCGCGGGGCGCGTCCATCGGGTAGCTGAAGGGCCGGCTGCCGCGCGGAACGTCCCAGCCGACGATGCGCCGGGCGAGTTTCTCGACGACGAGCTGCGACGTGTGCCCGCCCCGGTTCTCCCGGATGTCGACGACGAGGCCCTCGCGCGCGACCTCGGCGGCGAAGTCGCGGTGGATCTGGGCCCAGCCGGGCGCCTGCATGTCGGGGACGTGGAGGTAGCCGAGCCGCCCGCCCGAGCGTTCGTCGACGTAGGCCCGCCGGTCGGCGACCCACGCGTGGTACCGCAGGGGTTCCTCGTCGGCGACGGGCACGACGACCACATGGCGTGGTTCGCCGCCGCCGGCCGGTGAGACGGTCAGCTCGACGGGGTGCCCGGCGGTGCCGACGAGCAGCGGCGCGGGCCCCGCCACCGGGTCGACGGGCCGCCCGCCGACCGCCACGATCGCGTCCCCGGCGCGCACGGCGACCCCGGGCGCGGCGAGCGGTGAGCGGGCGCGCGGGTCGGACGTCTCCGAGGGCAGCACCCGGTCGACGACCCAGCGGTGCGCACCGCCCGGCCCGTCCTCGTGCCGGGAGATGTCGGCGCCGAGGAGCCCCAGCCGGCGCGCGGCGGAGCCGCCTCCGCCGCCGGGGACGACGTAGGCGTGGGACGTCCCCAGTTCGCCCTGCACCTCCCACAGCAGGTCGACGAGGTCGTCGTGGGTGGCGACCTGGTCGAGGAGCGGGCGGTAGCGTTCGAGGACGCCGGCCCAGTCCACCCCGTCCATGTCGGGCCGCCAGAAGTTGTCCCGCATGAGGCGGCCGGCCTCGTCGTACATCTGACGCCATTCGGCGGCGGGTTCGACGCGCTGGCTGATCCGGGCGAGGTCGACGGTGATGTTGGTGTCGCTGTCGTCGTCGTGGGAGGGGCGCCGGTCGCTCGGTACGACCTTGAGGATCTCGCCGGTCCACAGGAGCAGCCGTTTGCCGTCGCCGGTGACCTCGAAGTGGTCGGCGTCGGAGCCGATCTCCTCGATGCGCTGCTGAGCGAGGTCGTAGCGTTCGAGGCGGGTCTTGGGGTCGGGGTCGCCGCGCTCCGCGCGGGAGTCGCCGAGGACGCCGCGGACGGGGTGACGCAGCCAGAGCACGCCGTCCTTGGCGGTGCGCAGCGTCGAGTAGCGGGCGGCCTCGACGGGGAAGGGCACGATCCGGTCGACGAGCCCTTCCAGGTCGACGCGGGTGACGGGGGTGCCCTCGCTGTCGGGGGTCTCGGCGCCCGCCGCGTCGGCCGCCTCGAAGGGCCGGCCGTGCCGCTGCGGCCCGAACGGTGAGGGGGTGGTCGCGGCGAGCGCGAGCAGATGCGGCCGCGAGCCGCTGAGGAACGCGAGGTCGAAGGCGTGCTCGTCGTAAACGGGGTCGAAGGAGCGGGCGGAGAGGAACACGAGGTGCTTGCCGTCGAGGGTGAACGCGGGCGCGTAGTCCTTGAAGCGCGGCGGGGTCGCCTCGGTGACGGTGAGGTCGGCGGTGTTGGCGAGCTTGAGCTGGCGCAGGCCGTGCGGTCCGGGGTGCGACCAGGCGAGCCAGGCCGAGTCGGGGGAGAAGGCGAGCCCGGTCGCGTGGCCGTCCTCGCTGCGGTCGACCTCGCGCACGTCGCCGCTGTCCCGTTCGACGAGCAGGATCCGCCCGTCGTGCGCGGCGACGGCGACCCGGCCGCCGTCCGGCGCGACGGTCAGCCCGAGGACGCGGCCGAGCCGCCCGGCGCCGAGCCGGCGTGGTGTGCCGCCCGGTGCGGCGCCGGTCGCGGGGGCGAACTCCAGGGCGTCGTCGCCCTCGGCGTCGGTCACCCAGACCACGTGTTCCTCGCCGTCGACGCGGAACGTGTGCGGGAGCCGGGCCCGTACGCCCGGCTCCGCCGCGAGCGCGCGCGCCGGGCCGCCGCGGTGGGTCACCCAGTGCACGGCCCCGCGCACGGCGACCGCGCTGCCGCGCCCGGTGTGGTCGGGCGAGGCGGCCCCGAACCAGTGCGCGGCGTCGACGGGGCGCGGTTGCAGGTGTGCCCGCTGTCCGCCGAGCCGTACGTCGACGGGGCGGGGTTCGGCCGCCTCCAGGTCGTCGACGACCCACAGCCGCCCGGCGCTCGCGTAGGTGACGCGGGTCCCGTCGGTGGCGGCGTGCCGTGCGTAGAAGCCGTCGAGGGGGGTGTGGCGCCGCAGGTCGGAGCCGTCGGGCAGGGAGGAGTACAGGGCGCCGGTGCCCTCGTGGTCGCAGAGGAACGCGATCCGCTCCCCGACCCACATCGGGTGCTCGATGTTCCCGGCGAGGTCGGCGTGGACCCGGCCGAAGTCGCCGCCGCCGTCCCGGTCGATCCACAGCTTGCCCGCGGTGCCGCCCCGGTACCGCTTCCAGTGGGCGGCCTCGCGGCCCATCGGCGCGGAGACGAGGAGCACGGCGGCGTCGGGCCCGTGGGCGACACCGCCGACGGGCCCGTACGGGAGGGTCTCGGCGGGGCCGCCGTCGAGCGGCACGGCCCGCGCCCAGCTGCGGCGCCCCGTGGCCTGTCCGTGCGCGCTGGTGGCGAGGACGCGCCCGTCGGGCGTCCAGCCGCGGACGCCGGTGGTCCAACTGCCCCAGTAGGTGAGGCGGTTGGACGCTCCGCCGTCGAGCGGGGCGACATGCGCCTCGGGCGCGCCGTCGCGCCGCGACGTCCAGGCGACGGTCGTGCCGTCCGGGGAGATCCGTGGGTGGCCGACCGGCACGTCGTCGGCGCTGACGCGCCAGGCGCGGCCGCCGTCGAGGGGCGCGGCCCACACGTCGTTCTCGGCGGTGAAGACGACCGTCTCACCGTGCGGATGCGGGAACCGGAGGTAGGCAGGGCTCGTCACCCGGCCCACTCTATTTGCCTGTCATCGCTCTTTGCCGGTCATTTCCCTTCAAAGCACGAGCAGTTGGGGTCGGGAACCCGGACCGTCCGGGTCGCCGTCGCCGTCTCGGTCACGGTGCGCGTCGCCCCCGGCTGCTGCGGCTGCGGCTTGTCCGACGGCTTCGTGTACGTGCCCGTCGGCTTCGTGTACGTGCCCGACGGCTTCGTGTACGTGTACGTGGGCTGCGAGCTGCTCATCGCCGCGCAGTTGCCGAGGACCTGAAGGCGGAACCACACCTTGTCGTCGACCCGGGCGATCGTCGTGCCGCGCACGCACTTGCCGGGCACGACCCCGTAGATCCACCCCTCGATCTTGATGTCCTTGCCGTCCTGGGTGCGGCCCCGGCAGTCGACCTTGACCTCGTCCGGTGTCGAACCGCCGGACGGGGAACGGCCGCTCCACGCCGCGGTGCAGCTGATCCAGGAGACTTTGGCGTGCGTCCGGTTCAGCTCCTGGGTGGCCTGCGCGTCGGTGGTGGCGGCGACGTCGGCCGGGTCGAGCTCGCCGTCGACCGGCTGGCACGCGAGAGCTCCCCCGGCCAGCACGGCCACCGCACCGCCCACGGCGAGCACACGCGGGGCCCGTAACCGCCCCAAACCCCTACTGATCCGTCTCAGATCCCCCATGGACGGCAGAATGCCACCGGCTCCCCCGCACGGGTAGAGCCGTTGCAGCCAGTGTCGGCGCGGGCGGCTACGCCCAGCGTCCGGTGCGGCCGAGCAGCAGCGCCACCGCCGCCGTCCCCGCCGTCGAGGTCCGCAGCACACTGCGTCCGAGCCGGTACGGGTGTGCTCCCGCGGCCGCGAACACGGCCAGCTCCTCCGGCGACACCCCGCCCTCCGGGCCCACGACCAGCACGATGTCGCCGTCCGTCGGCAGCTCGGCCGAGGCGAGGGCGGTGCTCGGCGCGTCCCGGTCCTCGTGCAGGACGACTGCCAGATCCGCGTCCGCGAGCAGTGCCGCGACCTCCTTGGTGGACGCCGCCTCCGCCACCTCGGGGAAGCGGACCCGGCGCGACTGCTTGCCCGCCTCGCGCGCGGTGGCCCGCCACTTGCCGAGGGCCTTCGTGCCGCGCTCGCCCCGCCACTGCGTGATGCAGCGCGACGCCGCCCACGGCACGATCGCGTCGACGCCCGTCTCGGTCATCGTCTCCACGGCCAGCTCCCCGCGGTCGCCCTTGGGCAGCGCCTGCACCACGGTGATCCGGGGCCGCTCGGCGGGCTCCGAGCGCACCGGGCCGACCTCCACGACCAGGCGGTCCTTGCCCTCGGCCGCGACGACGACGCCCTCGCTCCACTCCCCGCGCCCGTCCGTGAGGACGAGCGCCTCCCCGGCCCGCAGCCGCTTCACGGAGACGGCGTGCCGCCCCTCGGCGCCGTCGAGCACGTACGTGCGGTCGCCCGGCACCGGGCCCTCGACCACGAACACCGGGGCGGTCACGCGCCACCCCGCGATCCGCCCCGCTGCCCGAGCGTGGCCTCGGCGGCGCCCAGTTCGGCGGCGAGGACCTCGACGAGCTGCCCGGCGGGCAGTTCACGGGCGAGCCGGTGGCCCTGGCCCGCCCAGAGCGCCATGGCCTGCGGGTCACCCGCCTTGGCGGCGGCCTTGCGCAGCGGTGACGTCATGTGGTGGACCTCCGGGTACGCGGCGGGCGCGTACGGCCCGTGCTCGCGCATGAAGCGGTTGACGAGGCCGCGCGCGGGCCGCCCGGAGAAGGCCCGGGTCAGCTCGGTGCGGGTGAACAGCGGATCGGTCATGGCCTGTTTGTGGAGTGCGGGGGCGCCCGACTCGGGGGTCACGAGGAACGCGGTGCCGAGCTGGGCGAGGTCGGCCCCGGCCGCGAGCACGGCGGCGATCTGGGCGCCGCGCATGATGCCGCCGGCCGCGACGATCGGGAGCTGCACCGCTTCCCGTACCTGCGCGATCAGCGCGAGGAGGCCGATGCCGCTGCCGTCGGCCTCGGGGTTGTCGCGGTGGGTGCCCTGGTGGCCGCCCGCCTCGACGCCCTGGACGCAGACGGCGTCGGCGCCCGACCGCTGCGCGGCGAGCGCCTCCTCGACGGTGGTCACGGTGACGGCGGTCAGGGTGCCGACCTTGCGCAGCGCCTCGACGACCTCGCGGGTGGGGCAGCCGAACGTGAAGGTGACCAGCGGCACCGGCTCGTCGACGAGGACGGCGAGCTTGGCGTCGTAGCCGTCGTCGTGTCCGCTGTCGGGGTCGCCGAGCGGCGTCTGGTACCAGCCGGCCTCACCGGCGAGCTGGTGGCGGTAGACCTCGACCGCCGCGGGGTCCGCGACGTCGGGCTGCGGCATGAACACGTTGACCCCGAACGGCCGCCCCGTGAGCCCCCGCACCTGCTTGATCTCCTGGTACATCCCGTCGGCCGTCTTGTACCCGGCGGCGAGGAACCCGAGCCCGCCCGCATCGGACACGGCCGCCGCGAGCGCGGGCGAGGACCCGCCGCCCGCCATGGGGGCCTGCACGATCGGACAGGGGCAGAGAGCGGTCAGAGCGGAGGACATGACGGCATCGTGCCACGTACGGGACGGGCGGCCGAATCGGCGCTTCTGCCTGGCATGTGCCACCCCGGACGGGGTGGCACATGGGACACGCACTCGGGCGTCAGCGCCCTTTGAAGACGCGCCCGCCCTCTGCCGTCACCGCCCGTTGAAGGCGTCCTTCAGGCGCGAGAAAAGCCCCTGCTGCCCCGGCTGGAACTGGCCCGTGGGGCGTTCCTCGCCGCGGAGCTTGGCCAGTTCCCGGAGCAGGCGTTCCTGCTCGGGCTCCAGCTTCTGCGGGGTCATCACCTCGACGTGCACGATGAGGTCGCCGCGACCGCCGCCGCGCAGGTGCGTGATGCCGCGCCCGTGCAGCGGGACCGACTGCCCGGACTGGGTGCCGGGCCGGATGTCGACCTCCTCCATGCCGTCGAGCGTCTCCAGGGGCACCTTGGTGCCGAGGGCCGCCGCCGTCATGGGGATGGTGACCGTGCAGTGCAGGTCGTCGCCGCGCCGCTGGAAGACCGGGTGCGGCAGCTCGTGGATCTCCACGTACAGGTCACCGGCAGGGCCGCCGCCGGGGCCGACCTCGCCCTCGCCCGCGAGCTGGATCCGCGTCCCGTTGTCCACACCGGCCGGGATCTTCACCGTCAGGGTGCGGCGCGAACGGATCCGGCCGTCACCGGCGCACTCCGGGCACGGGGTCGGCACGACGGTGCCGAAGCCCTGGCACTGCGGGCACGGCCGCGAGGTCATGACCTGGCCGAGGAAGGAGCGCGTGACCTGCGAGACCTCACCGCGGCCGCGACACATGTCACAGGTCTGCGCGGAGGTCCCGGGCGCGGCGCCCTCACCGCTGCACGTCGAGCAGACGACAGCCGTGTCGACCTGGATGTCCTTGGTGGTGCCGAAGGCGGCCTCGTCCAGCTCGACCTCAAGACGGATCATGGCGTCCTGGCCGCGACGCGTGCGCGAGCGCGGCCCGCGCTGCGACGCCGTCCCGAAGAACGCGTCCATGATGTCCGAGAAGTTCCCGAACCCGCCGGCGCCGAAGCCACCGGCACCGCCGCCGCCCGACTGGGACAGCGGGTCGCCGCCGAGGTCGTAGACCTGCTTCTTCTGCGGGTCCGACAACACCTCGTACGCGGCGTTGATCTCCTTGAACCGCTCCTGTGTCTTCGGGTCCGGATTCACGTCCGGGTGAAGCTCACGGGCGAGCCTTCGGAAGGCCTTCTTGATCTCGTCCTGGGAAGCGTCGCGGCGCACGCCGAGTACGGCGTAGTAGTCCGTGGCCACTTACGACTCCGCCAGGATCTGTCCGACGTAACGTGCCACTGCGCGTACTGCTCCCATCGTTCCCGGGTAATCCATGCGGGTCGGTCCGACCACGCCGAGCTTGGCTACTGCCTCGCCGCCCGAACCGTAGCCGACCGACACGACGGACGTGGAGTTGAGTCCCTCGTGGGCGTTCTCGTGGCCGATGCGTACGGCCATGCCCGAATCGCCCACCTCACCGAGCAACTTGAGGAGCACGACCTGCTCCTCCAAGGCTTCCAGCACGGGCCGGATGGTGAGGGGAAAGTCATGTCCGAAGCGGGTGAGATTGGCGGTGCCGCCGATCATCAGCCGCTCCTCGGTCTCCTCGACGAGCGTCTCCAGGAGAGTGGAGAGCACCGTCGCGACCGTACCGCGGTCCTCCGCCTCGAAGGCCTCGGGCAGATCCTGCACCAACTGCGGCACATCGGCGAACTTGCGGCCCGCGACACGGCTGTTGAGCCGGGCCCGCAGATCCGCGAGGGACGGTTCGCCGAACGGCGCCGGGCAGTCGATCATCCGCTGCTCCACGCGCCCGGTGTCCGTGATCAGCACGAGCATCAGACGGGCGGGCGCGAGCGAGAGCAGCTCGACATGGCGCACGGTGGACCGGGTCAGGGACGGGTACTGGACGACCGCGACCTGCCGCGTCAGCTGCGCGAGCAGCCGCACGGTCCGGCCGACGACGTCGTCGAGGTCGACGGCGCCCTCGAGGAAGTTCTGGATGGCGCGCCGCTCCGGCCCCGTCATCGGCTTCACCGCGGTGAGCTTGTCGACGAAGAGGCGGTACCCCTTGTCGGTGGGGATGCGCCCGGCACTGGTGTGCGGCTGGGCGATGAACCCCTCGTCCTCCAGGGCGGCCATGTCGTTGCGCACCGTCGCCGGTGAGACGCCCAGGCTGTGCCGCTCGGTCAGCGCCTTGGAGCCGACGGGCTCCTCGGTGCCGACGTAGTCCTGGACGATGGCGCGCAGCACTTCGAGCCTGCGTTCACTGAGCATCGGGCGCACACCTCCAGCAACCGTCTCCGAGATCATCGCGATGGTCGTCGCGGTGATCGATGCGATCTTTCCGTTTTGGCACTCGCTGCGCGCGAGTGCCAGTCGTCCCCGGCTCAGTGTACGGCCGGTGGGTACGGACCAGGCAAGGCCGCTAGCGTCGACCCCATGAAAAGCACGGCGGACATCGACTGGCGGTCGGCGGGCTGGGAAGGGCTCGCGCCGCGCGTGGGCCGGGTCCGGCTGCCCGGCTGGGACTGCACGACCGGCCTGGTCGTGGGCGACGACGCGGCCCTGCTCATCGACACGGGCTCCTCCCTGTGCGAAGGGGCCCGGCTGCGCACGGACACCCGCCGCCTGCTCGGTTCGCGCGCGCGGGTGGCGCACATCGCGCTGACGCACCCCCACTTCGACCACGTCCTCGGCACGGCCGCCTTCGCGGGCGTCGAGGTGTACGGGGCCGCGGGCATCGACACCGTGTTCGCGCGGGACGGCGCGGACGCCCTGCGCGCCGACGCCGTACGCCACGGGGTCGATCCCGACGCGGCGGCCGAGGCGGCGGACCTCCTGGTCACCCCGGCCCACCGCATCTGCGGCGAACGCACGCTCGACCTGGGCGGCGGCGTCCAGGTCCTGCTCGCGAACATCGGCCCCGGCCACACGGCCCACGACCTGGCGGTTCTGGTCCCCGGGCCGGAGATCGTCTTCTGCGGCGACCTGGTCGAGGAGTCCGGCGAGCCCCAGGCGGGCACGGACGCGGCCCCACGCCTGTGGCCGCAGGCGCTGGACCGGCTCCTCGCCCTGGGCGGCGAGGACGCCCGCTACGTCCCCGGGCACGGATCAGTGGTGAATGCGGCGTTTGTCCGCGAGCAGCGCGCCACACTGGCGGCGCGATCCGGCGTGTCGTAGCCCGTACGCGACGGCTTCTCCTATCGTCGGCCGAATGCGCCAGTACAGCCCTGACCTCACGCCGCCGTGGAAGCGGAAGACCTCGGTGCCCGAGGTCCCGGCCGAGCCGGATCTCGTGGTCGAGGAGGTCACGACCGGCTTCTGCGGCGCGGTCGTCCGCGTCGAGAAGACGGCGCAGGGCCCGACGGTGACCCTGGAGGACCGCTTCGGCAAGCACCGCGCGTTCCCGATGGAACCCCGCGGCTTCCTCCTGGAGGGCAAGGTCGTCACCCTGGTCCGCCCCTCGGCGGGCGGCCCGGCGCGCCCCACCCGCACGGCATCCGGCTCACTCGCCGTCCCCGGCGCCCGCGCGCGCGTGGCCCGCGCGAGCCGCATCTACGTCGAGGGCAAGCACGACGCCGAGCTGATCGAACGGGTCTGGGGCGCCGACCTGCGCATCGAGGGCGTGGCGGTGGAATTCCTGGAGGGCGTCGACGACCTCCCGGCGATCGTGGCGGAGTTCGATCCCGGCCCCGACGCGCGCCTCGGCGTCCTGGTCGACCATCTGGTCCCCGGCACGAAGGAACACCGCATCGCCCAGTCGGTCACCAGCCCGCACGCCCTGGTCGTCGGCCACCCCTACATCGACATCTGGGAGGCCGTGAAACCGTCCTCCGTGGGCATCGACGCCTGGCCCCGCGTCCCCCACGGCCAGGACTGGAAGACGGGCGTCTGCCGAGCGCTGGGCTGGCGCGTCGCCAACACGGGCGAGGCCTGGCAGCACATCCTGTCCCGGGTCCACTCGTACAGGGACCTGGAACCGGCGCTGCTGGGCCGGGTGGAGGAGCTGATCGATTTTGTGACGGGCGGAGAAGCTTAGATCGCCGGACGAAACGCGCCCCGAGAGGGGCGCGGGGAACTGCGCGACCAGCCACGACGAAACCCGCACCCGCGGTGAAGAACACCACCCCTACGGCGCGTAGGCGCTGTCAGTCGACCAGATCCCGCACAACCCCGTCGGCCAGCAACCGCCCCCGCAGGGTCAGAACCGCCCGCCCCGCGTCGAACGGCCCCGCCTCAAGCAACCCGTCCCGCACAGCCTTCCGCGCAGCGCTAAGCCCGGCGGGCTTCAGCAAGGACACCGGGCACCCGTCCCGGAGCCGTAGCTCCAGCAGAATCCGCTCGACCCGCCGATCCTCATCGGCCAAGATCTCCCGCCCCGCGCCCGGCGAACGACCCTCCGCCAGCGCAGCGGCATACGCCCCGGGATGCTTGACGTTCCACCACCGCACCCCGCCCACATGCGAGTGCGCCCCGGGCCCGGCCCCCCACCAGTCGGCCCCGCGCCAGTACAGCTCGTTGTGCAGACACCGCCCCGCCTCGGACGTGGCCCAGTTCGACACCTCGTACCACTCGAACCCGGCGGAGCGCATCGCCTCGTCGGCGATGAGGTACCGGTCCGCGTGCACGTCGTCGTCGGTCATGGGCACCTCGCCGCGCCGGATGCGCCGGGCGAGCTGGGTGCCCTCCTCGACGATGAGCGCGTAGGCGGAGATGTGGTCGGGCCCGGCGCCGAGGGCGGCGTCGAGGGAGGCCCGCCAGTCGTCGTCGCTCTCGCCGGGGGTGCCGTAGATGAGGTCGAGGTTGACGTGGTCGAACCCGGCCGCCCGCGCCTCCGCGACGCACGCCTCGGGCCGCCCGGGGGTGTGCGTGCGGTCGAGGATCTTGAGGACGTGCTGCCGGGCGCTCTGCATCCCGAACGAGATCCGGTTGAACCCCCCGGCGCGCAGCTCGGCGAGGTAGGCGGGGTCGACGGACTCCGGATTCGCCTCCGTCGTCACCTCCGCGTCGTCCGCCAGCCCGAACTCCTCGCGGATGGCACCCAGCATCCGTACGAGGTCCGCGGCGGGCAGCAGCGTGGGCGTGCCGCCGCCGACGAAGACGGTCCGCACGGGGCGCGGGTCGTCGCCGAGCACCTTGCGGGCGAGCCGGACCTCCTCGATCAGGGTCTCGGCGTAGTTGTCGCGGGAGGCGAGCACGCCGCCGGTGGAGCGCAGCTCGGTCGCGGTGTAGGTGTTGAAGTCGCAGTAGCCGCAGCGGGTGGCGCAGTACGGGACGTGCAGGTAGAAGCCGAGGGGCCGGGTGGCGGCGCCGGCGAGGGCGGAGGCGGGCAGCGCCCCGTCGTCGGGCACGGGCTCACCATCGGGGAGGGCGGAAGGCATACCCCCATTGTCCAGCAGCCCGGCCCGAGCCGGGCCGCCCGCTCACATGGCCTGGAGCACGAGCAGCGCCAGATCGTCGTCCGGTGGCGCGTCCGCGTACGCGTGCACGAGCCGCCGGATGCGCTCGGCGAGCAGTTGCGCGGTGAGTCCGGCGCAGCCGGAGAGGGCCTGGGCGAGCCCGTCGTTGTCGTCGAACTGGCGGTGTCCCGAGCGGCGCTCGGTGACGCCGTCGGTGACGCAGAGCAGGGTGTCGCCGGTGAGCAGCTCGAACGTCTCGCTGGTGTAGTCGGGGTCCTCGACGACGCCGAGCAGCACTTGGGGGACGGCGGCGGTGAGGACCTCGCCGCCGGGCCGCATCAGGAGGGGCAGCGGGTGTCCGGCGGAGGCGAGGGTGCAGGTGACGGCGCGGCCGTCGTCGGACGGGGTGAGTTCGCCGTAGAGGAGCGAGAGGAAGCGGGAGCTGGAACCTTCCGCCGGAATGCCCTGGCCGCCCGCCGCGGCGAGGGCGCGGGCGGCGGCGTCGGCGGCCTCGGTGGCGTCGTCGAGCAGCAGCCGGTTGAGCCGGTCGAGGACCTGGGCGACGGGGTAGCCCTCGCGGGCGAGGAGCCGCAGCCAGGGCCGGACGAGGCCGATGACGACGGCCGCCTCCGGACCCTTGCCCTGGATGTCGCCGAGCGCGAAGCACCAGCGGCCGTCGCCCGCGGGGAAGACGTCGTAGAAGTCGCCGCCGGGGCCGCCCGCCTCCTTGGGTTCGTAGACGAGGGCGCTCTGGACGCCGGGGATCTCGGCGATGGCGGTCGGCAGCAGCCCGCGCTGGAGGATGCGGCTGATGGTGGCCTGCCGGGTGAAGCGGCGGGCGGCGCTGACGGCGAGGGCGACCCGGCGGGCGAAGTCCTCGACGAGCCCGGTGACCTCGTCGGGGAAGCGGAGCAGGTTGGCCCGCCCGATGACGAGGATGCCGAGGCTGCGGCCGCCGACCATGAGCCGGTAGGCGAGGGCGGACCCGGCGTCGTCGGGGCCGGTGTCGCCGCGGGACTCGAACGGCCAGTGCACGGGGACGGCGGCGGTGCGGGCGGCGGCGGGCAGCCGCGGGGGCTCCTTCTCCAGGCGTCCGCGCAGTTCGTCGGTGCGGTTCTCCTGGGCGTGCCAGACGCGGGCGAGCCGGGGCGTGGGCAGCGGGTCGCCGTCGCCGCGCGCGTCGGGGTCGGGGGTGCCGGGGGTGGAGCGGCCGTCGTCGTCGTAGAACCAGACCGCGCACCAGTCGGCGAGGCGGGGCACGAGGAGCTGGCCGACGAGGGTGGCGACCACGTCCTCGTCGAGCTGTCCCGCGAGCAGGTCGGAGGCCTCGGCGAGGAAGGAGAGCGCGCCGCGGTTGATCCAGTCGCGGTCCTGGGCGGCGCGCCGGGGCATGGGGGCGAGGAGGTCGGCGGCGCGCAGGCCGCGCTCCAGGGCGCGTACGGCGGACTGCACGGAGGGTTCGGCGGGGATCTCGCCGGCCTCGGCGCGTTCGGCGGGGAGCCGGGCCCACACCGTCTTGGTGCCGGGCCGGTAGGTGATGCCCCATGCCTCGGCGAGGGTCGCGACGAGGTGGAGGCCGCGCCCGTACTCGGGGGTCTCGACGGGGCGCGAGGGCTGGTGGCCGCGGACGGCGCGGGCCGGGTGCTGGTCGGTGACCTCGACGACGAGCCCGGCGGGGGTGCCGTCGGGGGTGCCGTCGGGGGCGGCCTCGTCGAGGCGGCACAGCAGGTCGACGCTGGTCCCGGCGTGCACGACGGCGTTGGTGACGAGTTCGCTGACGACGACCACGGCGTCATCGGTCAGCCGGTCGACGAGGTGGACGGCGCCGGGCAGGCCCTGCTCGGTCCAGTCGGTGAACGCCGCGCGGACGAAGCGGCGGGCGGCCGCGGGCGCGAGTGGGTTCCCCGGCAGCGAGGTGCGGACCATGACCGGTCCGACGAGCGGTTGGTCCGCTACGTCCCCGCCGCCGAAGGCGGTGTCCCGCTGGATAGGAATGGACCCCACGTTCGGCTCCTGAGCAGTTCGGGCAAAGACGCCTCAGGCGACACGAACAGAGTGACAGACTGACCACGCCCATAAGCACCGAGTTACCGAAGTGGGCCGCCATGAGTGAGAACAGTGCTATGCGTGTGCATCCAAGCGGGCCCGGCAGCGATGTGATCCGCCCGCCCGACCTCCGGCCGCTCCTCGCCGCGCTGTCGGCCGCCCGCGACGGGAACTTCACCCGCCTTCCCGACCGCGGGGAGGGCATGGTCGGTGAGCTGGGTGCCGTCTTCAACCAGCTCATAGACCGCAGTGTGCACTACAACGCCGAGCTGACGCGGGTACGCCGCGAGATCGTCCGGCACGGCCGGCTCGACGAGCGGCTGGAGGCGAGCCCGGGGCAAGGCGCGTGGGCGACGCGCACCGCCGACGTCAACACCATCATCGGCGCCCTGGTCGCACCCACCGCCAATGCCACGCGGGTGCTCGACGCGGTGGCGGGCGGCGACCTCACTCAGCGTGTCGACCTGCACGACGGGAACCGTCAACTACGGGGCGATCTGCGGCGGTTGGGCCGCGCGGTGAACAAGATGGTGGACCAGCTCTCCTTGTTCACCGGCGAGGTGACCCGGGTGGCCCGCGAGGTCGGCACCGAGGGCCGGCTCGGCGGCCGGGCCAAGGCGCAGGGTCTTTCGGGCAGCTGGCGGGACGTGACCGAGGCGGTCAACACGATGGCGTCCCGGCTTACGGCGCAGGTGCGGGACATCGCCCTGGTGACGACGGCGGTGGCGCGGGGCGACCTGACGCGTACGGTCACGATCGAGGCGACCGGCGAACTGCTCGAACTCAAGCTGACCGTCAACACGATGGTCGATCAGCTGTCCGCGTTCGCCGACGAGGTGACCCGGGTGGCGCGCGAGGTCGGCACCGAGGGCCAGCTCGGGGGCCGCGCCCAGGTCCGCGGTGTGTCGGGTGTCTGGAAGGACCTGACCGACAACGTCAACTTCATGGCGTCCAATCTCACCTCTCAGGTGCGCAACATCGCGCAGGTCACCACGGCCGTGGCCAACGGCGACCTGAGCCAGAAGATCATGGTCGACGCGCAGGGCGAGATCCTGGAACTCAAGTCGACGATCAACACGATGGTCGACCAGCTCTCCGCCTTCGCCGACGAGGTCACCCGCGTGGCGCGCGAGGTCGGCACCGAGGGCCAGCTGGGCGGGCGCGCCCAGGTCCGCGGCGTCTCCGGCGTCTGGAAGGACCTGACCGACAACGTCAACTTCATGGCGGACAACCTCACCTCCCAGGTCCGCAACATCGCGCTCGTCTCCACGGCGGTGGCCCAGGGCGACCTCGGCAAGAAGATCACCGTCGAGGCGAAGGGCGAGATCCTCGAACTCAAGTCGACGATCAACACGATGGTCGACCAGCTCTCCGCCTTCGCCGACGAGGTCACCCGCGTGGCCCGCGAGGTCGGCACCGAGGGCAACCTCGGCGGTCAGGCGCAGGTCCGCGGGGTCTCCGGGGTCTGGAAGGAACTCACCGACAACGTCAACTTCATGGCGTCGAACCTCACCTCCCAGGTGCGCAACATCGCCCAGGTCACCACGGCCGTCGCCCAGGGCGACCTGTCGAAGAAGATCTCGGTCGACGCGCGCGGCGAGATCCTCGAACTGAAGGACACCGTCAACACGATGGTGGAGCAGTTGCGCGGCTTCGCCGACGAGGTCACCCGGGTGGCCCGCGAGGTCGGCACGGACGGCCGGCTCGGCGGCCGCGCGACCGTGCACGGCGTCTCCGGCGTCTGGAAGGACCTGACGGACAACGTCAACTACATGGCGGACAACCTCACCTCGCAGGTCCGCAACATCGCCCAGGTCGCCACGGCGGTGGCCCAGGGCGACCTCTCCAAGAAGATCGACGTCGACGCGCGCGGCGAGATCCTCGAACTGAAGACGACCATCAACACGATGGTCGACACCCTGTCGTCGTTCTCCTCCGAGGTCACGCGCGTGGCCCGGGAGGTCGGCTCCGAGGGCCAGCTCGGCGGCCAGGCCCGGGTCGAGGGCGTCTACGGCACGTGGAAGCGCCTGACGACGAACGTGAACGAGCTGGCGTCGAACCTGACCACACAGGTCCGCGCGATCGCCGAGGTGGCGTCCGCGGTGACCCAGGGCGACATGTCACGGTCCATCACGGTGGAGACGCGCGGCGAGGTCGCCGAGCTGAAGGACAACATCAACCTGATGGTGGCCAACCTGCGCGAGACGACCCGCGCGAAGGACTGGCTGGAGTCGAACCTGGCGCGCCTCGCGGCCCTGATGCAGGGCCACCGGGACCTGATGGAGGTCGCCGATCTGATCCTGCGCGAGCTGACCCCGCTGGTGAACGCGCAGTACGGCGCCTTCTTCCTGGCGGAGCCGGACGAGGGCGACACCCCGATCCGTACGTCGATCCCGACCAAGGGGCTCGCCTACATCGCGGGCTACGGTTCGGCCGCCGCCCTGGTCGTGGACACCGGGGGTATGCCCGTCCACGGTCTCGTACGGCAGGCGGCCCTGGAGAAGAAACGCATCCTGGTGGAGGAGGCGCCGCCCGACTACATCAAGATCAACAGCGGGCTCGGGGAAGCCGCGCCCGCGTCCGTCGTCATCATCCCGATCCTGTTCGAGGACAAGCTGCTCGGCGTCATCGAACTGGCGTCGTTCTCCCGTTTCTCCGACGTCCACCTGGCCTTCTTCGACCAGTTCGTGAACACGATCGGCGTCGCGATCAACACCATCATCGCCAACTCCCGCACCGAGTCCCTGCTCGGCGAGTCCCAGCGCCTCGCCACCCAGCTCCAGGAGCGCTCGGACGAACTCCAGCGCCAGCAGGGCGAGCTGCAGCGCTCCAACGCCGAACTGGAGGAGAAGGCGGCGCTGCTCGCGACCAGCTCGCAGTACAAGTCGGAGTTCCTGGCGAACATGTCGCACGAGCTGCGCACCCCGCTGAACTCGCTGCTCATCCTCGCGCGGCTGCTCTCCGACAACCCGGACGGCCACCTGAACGAGCAGGAGGTGCAGTTCGCGACGACGATCCACCGTTCGGGCTCGGACCTGCTCCAGCTCATCAACGACATCCTCGACCTGTCGAAGATCGAGGCCGGGCGCATGGACGTACGCCCCAAGAAGCTCCCCCTCATCAAGCTCCTCGACTACGTGCACGCCACGTTCCGCCCGATCACCCTCGACCGGGGGCTCGCCTTCGACGTGTCGGTCGGCGAGGACGTGCCGCGCGAGGTGTTCTCCGACGAGCAGCGCATCCAGCAGATCCTGCGCAACCTGCTGTCGAACGCGATCAAGTTCACCGCGAGCGGCAAGGTCGAGCTGCGCGTCGAGCGGCTCAAGGATCCCGAGCACCAGTTCGTGCGCGACAGCGACGACCTGATCGCGTTCGCCGTCTCCGACACCGGCATCGGCATCGCCCGCGACAAGCTCCCCGTCATCTTCGAGGCGTTCCAGCAGGCCGACGGCACCACCAACCGCAAGTACGGCGGCACCGGGCTCGGCCTGTCCATCAGCCGGGAGATCGCCGGGCTGCTCGGCGGGCGCATCATCGCCGAGAGCGAGCCGGGCAAGGGCTCCACCTTCACCCTGTACGTCCCCGTCGCGCATCCAGGGCACGAGCCGCTGCCCGAGACGGTCCAGGCGCAACCGGCGCCCGTCGTCCCCGCGCAGCAGGGCGCGCGGCAGGACGGTGCCCCGGACTCGTACCCGCTGCACGAACAGGAGGACAACTGGCCGACGCCGACGAAGCTCGAGCGCTGGAAGACCGGCCTCGCGGGCCAGGTCCTGCCGGGGCGCCGCGTCCTCATCGTCGACGACGACATCCGCAACGTCTTCGCGCTCACCCATGTCCTCGGCCGCGTCGGCATGCCCGTCCTGTACGCGGAGAACGGCCGCGAGGGCATCGAGACCCTGGAGCGCAACCCCGACATCGGGCTCGTCCTGATGGACATCATGATGCCCGAGATGGACGGCTACGAGACGATCTCCGTCATCCGCGGGACCCCGCGCTGGGCCGGGCTGCCCATCGTGGCGCTCACCGCGAAGGCCATGCCCGGCGACCGGGAGAAGTCGATCGCCAAGGGTGCCAACGACTACGTGCCGAAGCCGGTGGACGTCGACCAGCTGCTGACCGTCGTCTGCGACCTCCTGGCCCCTGAGGCCCGCGACACGGACGAGCCCACCGCACCAGACGAGCCGGAGAGCGCGGCCGAACCCGTCGCCCCGCCGGCGACCGATTGAGGGACCGGCATCATGACCACTGCAGAGCTGACAGAGCCGACGTCGGACGAGCGGGCGAGCATCCTGCTCGTCGACGACATGGAGGACAACCTCGTCGCCCTCGAAGCCGTCCTCGGATCGCTCAACGAGCCGCTCGTACGGGCCCGCTCGGGCGAGGAGGCGATGAAGGCGATCCTCCGCCGCCGCTTCGCCGTCATCCTGCTCGACATCCGTATGCCGGGCATGGACGGCTTCGAGACGGCGACGAACATCAAGCGCCTCGACCAGACGAAGAACGTGCCGATCATCTTCCTCACCGGCACGGACTCCGACGACACCGGCTACGCCTTCCGCGGCTACGCGACGGGCGCCGCCGACTACCTCACTAAGCCCTTCGACCCCTGGGTGCTGCGCGCGAAGGTCACCGTCTTCCTCGACCTGCACCGCAAGAACCAGCAGCTGGAGCGGCTCCTCGCCCGCGAGCAGCAGCAGTTCGACGCGCTGGCGGCCCGGATGACGTCGATCGAGCGCATGCTGTCGCAGGCCACCGACCCGGACGTACGGGAGCTGCGCCACCACCTGACGCGGATGGAGGAGACGATGCGGACGATGAGGCGCCCCTGAGCCTGCCGCCCTCGCGACCTTCAGAGCCTGCTGGGCGCTCCGGGTCTTCGGGCTCTCGGCGGGGCGCCTCCCCGGGTCAGCCCTCGCGGGTCCCGGCGTACATCTCGTCGAGCAGCCCCTTGTACTCGCGCTCCACGACGGGCCGCTTCAGCTTGAGGCTCGGCGTCAGCTCGCCGTGCTCCACGTCGAGGTCGCGGGGCAGCAGCTTGAACTTCTTGATGGTCTGCCAGCGCTGCAGGCCCTCGTTCAGCTCGCGCACGTAGCCCTCGACGAGCCGCACGGTCGCGGGGGCGGCGACGACGTCGGCGTAGGACTTGCCGTCGAGCCCGTTCTCCTTCGCCCACTCCAGGATGGCGACCTCGTCGAGGGCGATGAGCGCGGTGCAGAAGTTGCGGTCGGCGCCGTGCACGAGGATGTTCGACACGTACGGGCAGACCGCCTTGAACTGGCCCTCGACCTCGGCCGGGGCGATGTACTTGCCGCCCGACGTCTTGATCAGGTCCTTCTTGCGGTCGGTGATGCGCAGGTAGCCGTCGACGGACAGCTCGCCGATGTCCCCGGTGTGGAACCAGCCGTCGCTCTCCAGGACCTCGGCGGTCTTCTCGGGCAGCTGGTGGTAGCCCTCCATGATGCCGGGGCCGCGCAGCAGGATCTCGCCGTCGTCCGCGATCCGCACCTCGGTGCCGGGCAGCGGCTTGCCGACCGTGCCGGTGCGGTACGCCTCGCCCGGATTGACGAAGGAGGCGGCCGAGGACTCGGTGAGGCCGTAGCCCTCCAGGATGTGGACGCCCGCGCCGGCGAAGAAGTAGCCGATCTCGGGGGCGAGCGCCGCCGAGCCGGAGATACAGGCGCGCAGCCGCCCGCCGAACGCCTCGCGGAGCTTGCTGTAGACAAGGGCGTCGGCGACCTTGTGCTTCGAGGAGAGGGCGAAGGGGACGGAGGCGACGCCGGTGCGGCGGAAGTTGTCCTGGCTGACCTTCGCGTACTCGCGGGCGACACCCACCGCCCACTGGAAGATCTTGAACTTGGCGTTGCCGCCGGCCCGCGCCTTGGCCGCGACCCCGTTGTAGACCTTCTCGAAGATGCGCGGCACGGCCGCCATGTAGGTCGGCTGCACGATCGGCAGATTCTCGATGATCTTGTCGACGCGGCCGTCGACCGCCGTCACGTGCCCGACCTCGATCTGGCCGCTGGTCAGCACCTTGCCGAAGACGTGCGCGAGCGGCAGCCACAGGTACTGCACGTCGTCCTCGCCGACGAGACCGGTCGCGGAGATCGCCTTCGCCATGTACGACCAGTTGTCGTGCGGAAGCCGGACCCCCTTGGGGCGGCCGGTCGTCCCGGACGTGTAGATGAGGGTGGCCAGCTGCTCCTTGCGGATCGCGGCGACGCGCTCCTTGACGACGTCCGGGTTCTTCTCCAGGTACGCCGTGCCGCGCGCCTCCAGGTCCTCCAGGGTGACCAGCCAGCCGTCGGGGTCGGACGCGTCGGGCTCGACCCCGGTCGCGTCGATCACCACGACGTGCTTCAGCTCGGGCAGGTCGGCGCGGCGCTCCCGCGCCTTGGCGAGCTGCGCCGCGTCCTCGGCGACCAGCACCTTCGACTCGGAGTCGGCCAGGATGAACGCCGACTCCTCCGCGTTGGTCTGCGGGTAGACCGTGGTGGTCGCCGCGCCGGCGCACATGATGCCGAGGTCGGCGAGGATCCACTCGACCCGCGTCGAGGAGGCGAGCGCCACCCGCTCCTCGGCCTTGATCCCCAGCTCCACGAGCCCGGCGGCGATGGCGTAGACCCGCTGCGCGGCCTGCGCCCAGCTCAGCGACTTCCAGTCGTCGGGGCCACTGCCCGCGGGCGCCGGTACGGGATAGCGGTAGGCCTCGGCGTCCGGTGTGGCCGCGACGCGCTCCAGGAAGAGAGACGCCACGGAGGGCGGACGGTTCTCGATCAGGGTCTGTGTGTCGCTCACGACGTCCTCCGGGCCCGCGACTGTTGAAACGCGGCTTGTTTAACTGGCGAGTAACCATTGAGCAGTGATCAGGGTAAAGCGCGCTCGCCCGGCGCGTAAGGGGCTCCGGCCTTCGACTTTGTCCTGGTCGCCCCCGTGGCCCCGGCACACACAGGGCCCACACAAAAGCGGTGGGCCCGCCACGCGTGTGCGTGCCGGGCCCACCGCTTTCGGGCCACCCGAGGTGTGTGCGACGGTCGCCCGGGGGTTACTTCTTGCCCTTGCCGCCGCCGCTGTCGTCGCTGGACAGGACCGCGATGAAGGCCTCCTGAGGCACCTCGACGGAGCCGACCATCTTCATCCGCTTCTTGCCCTCCTTCTGCTTCTCGAGCAGCTTCCGCTTACGCGAGATGTCACCGCCGTAGCACTTGGCGAGGACGTCCTTGCGGATGGCGCGGATCGTCTCGCGGGCGATCACCCGGGAGCCGATCGCCGCCTGGATCGGCACCTCGAACGCCTGGCGCGGGATCAGCTCGCGCAGCTTCGCGACGAGCCGCACACCGTACGCGTACGCCGCGTCCTTGTGCGTGATCGCCGAGAAGGCGTCCACCTTGTCGCCGTGGAGCAGGATGTCGACCTTGACGAGGCTGGAGGTCTGCTCGCCGGTGGGCTCGTAGTCGAGCGAGGCGTAACCGCGCGTCTTGGACTTCAGCTGGTCGAAGAAGTCGAAGACGATCTCGGCGAGCGGCAGCGTGTAGCGGATCTCGACGCGGTCCTCGGAGAGGTAGTCCATGCCGAGCAGCACACCGCGCCGGGTCTGGCACAGCTCCATGATCGAGCCGATGAACTCGGAGGGCGCGAGGATGGTGGCCCGCACGACCGGCTCGTAGACCTCGCCGATCTTGCCTTCCGGGAACTCGCTCGGGTTGGTGACGATGTGCTCGCCGCCGTCCTCCATCACCACCCGGTAGACCACGTTCGGCGCGGTCGCGATCAGGTCGAGCCCGAACTCTCGCTCGAGGCGCTCGCGGATCACGTCCAGGTGCAGCAGGCCGAGGAAGCCGACGCGGAAGCCGAAGCCGAGCGCGGCCGACGTCTCCGGCTCGTAGACCAGGGCGGCGTCGTTGAGCTGCAGCTTGTCCAGGGCGTCGCGCAGCTCCGGGTAGTCGGAGCCGTCCAGCGGATACAGACCGGAGAAGACCATCGGCTTCGGGTCCTTGTAGCCGCCGAGCGCCTCGGTCGCGCCCTTGTTCAGGCTGGTGATCGTGTCACCGACCTTGGACTGGCGGACGTCCTTCACGCCGGTGATCAGATAGCCCACCTCACCGACGCCGAGGCCGTCGGCCGGCAGCATCTCGGGCGAGTTGGTGCCGATCTCCAGCAGTTCGTGGGTGGCGCCCGTCGACATCATCCGGATCCGCTCACGCTTGTTGAGCTGACCGTCGACGACACGGACGTACGTGACGACACCGCGGTACGAGTCGTAGACCGAGTCGAAGATCATCGCGCGGGCCGGGGCGTCGGCGACGCCGACCGGCGCGGGGATCTCGGCGACGACCTTGTCGAGCAGCGCCTCGACGCCCATACCGGTCTTCGCGGAGACCTTGAGCACGTCGGAGGGGTCGCAGCCGATGAGGTTCGCCAGCTCCTCGGAGAACTTCTCGGGCTGCGCGGCCGGCAGGTCGATCTTGTTGAGCACCGGGATGATCTTGAGGTCGTTCTCCATCGCCAGGTACAGGTTGGCGAGGGTCTGGGCCTCGATGCCCTGGGCGGCGTCGACGAGCAGGACCGTGCCCTCGCACGCGGCGAGCGAGCGCGAGACCTCGTACGTGAAGTCCACGTGCCCCGGGGTGTCGATCATGTTGAGGATGTGGGTACTGCCCTGGTCCGGGCCCTCGGTGGGGGCCCAGGGCAGCCGCACCGCCTGGGACTTGATCGTGATGCCGCGCTCGCGCTCGATGTCCATCCGGTCGAGGTACTGAGCACGCATCTGCCGCTGTTCGACCACTCCGGTCAGCTGGAGCATCCGGTCGGCGAGCGTCGACTTGCCGTGGTCGATGTGCGCGATGATGCAGAAATTGCGGAGCAGCGCCGGGTCGGTACGGCTCGGCTCGGGCACATTGTTAGGGATCGCGGGCACGCAGGGTCCTGTCTCTTGAGGCGCCTTATGCCTCGGGTCGGATCGATACGTAGCTTCCATGGTCCCACGGCCGGGGTACCGGTACCGGTCTGGGCCGGTGAGGGGTGCGATCGGGCTGGCCGCCGGGATTGGTTTGGGCCGGTCGAGGGGGCGTATCGGTGCCCGTCCGGGGTGGTCGAGGGCGGGTATCGGTGTCCGTCCGGGGCGGTCGAGGGGGCGTACCGGTGTCCGTCCGGGCCAGCCGGTCGAGGGCGGGTATCGGTGTCCGTCCGGGGCGGTCGAGGGCGCGTATCGGTGTCCGTCCGGGCCGATCGAGGGCGGGTATCGGTGTCCGTCCGGGGCGGTGGGCGGTGTGCGTCGGGGCCGGTTTGGGCCGGTGGGCGGTGTGCGTCGGGACCGGTTTGGGCCGGTGGGACTGCGGCTGATACCGTGGGCAGCTGTGTCTCATGCCCTCTAAGCCGAGGCACACACTCAGTGAAAATCACCGGTACGGGACTGTCACAGGCCCCGTGCCAGAACCTGCAAAGGCTCATTTCGTGGCGAACATCAAGTCCCAGATCAAGCGGATCAAGACCAACGAGAAGGCGCGCCTGCGCAACAAGGCCGTCAAGTCTTCCCTGAAGACCGCGATCCGCAAGGCCCGCGAGGCCGCTGCCGCGGGTGACGTCGAGAAGGCCACCGAGTACCAGCGCGCTGCCGCGCGCCAGCTCGACAAGGCCGTCTCGAAGGGTGTCATCCACAAGAACCAGGCCGCCAACAAGAAGTCGGCGCTTGCTTCGAAGGTCGCCGGCCTCAAGGGCTGAACCTCTGTCTTGACCTGACGCCGGAAGGACCCGGGCGGGCCCTCTCTCATCCGCCCCCGACCGGCACCCCGAGCCCGCACGCGACTGCGTTCGCCACGCGGGTGTGGGCTCATCTGAGCGTGAACGAAACCCCGTCCTGATGTTGTCGATCAGGACGGGGTTTCGGCTTTCCAGCGCCTCCAGCGCCTCCAGCCCGTCCGGCGCTTGAGGACGAGGCCGAAGGCCGACGGGGGTCTGGGGGCGCAGCCCCCAGGGACGGGACGGGAAGGGGCGGCGGGGACGATTCCCTGCCGGGGGGTGGCGGACGATTGCCTGCCGGGGCGCGGCAGACGATTCCCTGCTGGGGCGCGGCAGACGCTTTGCTGCCGGGGCGCGGCGCGCCGTTCCCTGCCGGGGTGGGGCAGGCCATTCCCTGCGGGGTGCGGCAGGCCATTCCCTGCGGGGTGCGGCACCGGGGGCGCGATGGACCCGGGCGTCGCGGAGCGATCAGCCCCGCCCCCGGGACCGAGCGGCCCGCGCAATCGTGACGACGGCCTTCTCCAAGGCGTACTCCGGATCGTCACCGCCCCCCTTGACCCCCGCATCCGCCTCGGCCACGGCCCGCAGGGCCACAGAAACCCCGTCCGGGGTCCAGCCCCGCATCTGCTGCCGCACCCGATCGATCTTCCACGGCGGCATCCCCAGCTCCCGCGCCAGATCGGCGGGACGCCCCCCGCGCGCGGAGGACAGCTTCCCGATGGCCCGCACCCCCTGCGCGAGCGCGCTGGTGATCAGCACGGGCGCGACCCCGGTCGACAACGACCACCGCAGCGCCTCAAGCGCCTCCGCGGCCCGCCCCTCCACGGCCCGGTCCGCAACGGTGAAGCTGGACGCCTCGGCCCGCCCCGTGTAGTACCGCCCGACGACGGCCTCGTCGATGGTCCCCTCGATGTCGGCGGCGAGCTGCGTCACGGCCGACGCCAGCTCGCGCAGATCACTGCCGATGGCGTCGACGAGTGCCTGGCACGCCTCCGGCGTCGCGGACCGCCCGAGCGCCCGGAACTCCGCGCGCACGAACGCGAGCCGGTCCGCCGGCTTCGTCATCTTCGGGCAGGCGACCTCCCGGGCCCCGGCCTTGCGCGCGGCGTCGAGCAGCCCCTTGCCCTTGGCGCCCCCGGCGTGCAGCAGCACCAGCGTGATCTCCTCGACGGGCGAGCCGAGATACGCCTTCACGTCCTTGACGGTGTCCGCCGACAGATCCTGCGCGTTGCGCACGACGACGACCTTGCGCTCGGCGAACAACGACGGGCTCGTCAGCTCGGCCAGCGTGCCGGGCTGCAACTGGTCCGAGCTGAGATCGCGCACGTCCGTGTCCGCGTCAGCGGCCCGCGCGGCCGCCACCACCTCCTGCACGGCACGGTCGAGCAGGAGGTCCTCCTGGCCCACCGCGACGGTGACGGAGGCGAGAGGATCATCGTTTGCAGTCTTCCTGGCCATCGCGGACAAGCATCCCACGGGCCACTGACATCACGGCCGGGGCTGCCGCGCACCTTCCCGACCGGTGCGGGCGGCTACTGCTCCTCGCGCCAGCCGTCCCAGCCCGCCGCGAACTCGTCCAACTGCTCCGCGTCGAGCCGCCCCTGCGGGTCCTCGACGACGACGAGCCACTGCGCGTCCTCCGCGTCGTCCTCACCGGCCAGCGCATCCCGTACGAGCTGGGGCTCCTCGGCCACGCCGAACCGCTCCCCCAACGCCTCGGCGACCTCCTCCGCCGCGTCGCGGTCGGGCAGCACCAGTACGTGTCTCACATCGCTCACGCCCCTATTTTCCGACACCGGCGAAGTGCTGCCGCACCATGCCCACGCGGCTGGTGGCGTGCGCTCAGCCCTTGGGCACGATCGAGCTCAGCCCTTGGGCACGACGGCTCAGCCCTTGGGCACGATCTGCACGTCGAGGTCGATCCTGACGCTGGAGCCGACGACCGCGATGCCCCGCGCGAGCATGGTCTGCCAGCTGACGGTGAAGTCGTCCCGGTGCAACTCCGCCGTCGCGCGGCAGGCGGCACGGGTCTCACCCTCCATGCCGTTGCCGAGCCCCAGGTACTCCGCATCGAGCGTCACCGTGCGCGTGACGCCGTGCAACGACAGCGCCCCGGTGACCGCCCAGCGGTTGCCGCCCCGGTGCGCGAAACGGTCGCCGTAGAACTCCAGCGTCGGGAACCGGTCCACGTCGAGAAAGTCCGCCGACCTGAGGTGGTCGTCACGCATCTTCACGTTCGTGTCGATGGACGAGGCGTCGATCACGACGTGCATCGCGGACTCCTCGATCCGGTCGGCCAGCCGCAACGCCCCCGCGAAGCTGTTGAACCTGCCGTGGATCCGCGCCAACCCGATGTGCCGCGCCGTGAACGCGATCGAGGAATGCGTCGGCTCGATCTCCCAGTCCCCCGGCTCGGGCAGCTGCGGCGGCGGAGAGACCTGGAGCGCGACGTTCCCCATCGAGGCGTGCCCGCTCTCGGTGACCGTGGCACCGCCGTGGTGCGGCGCGTACCCCTCCGCCGAGACGGCGAGCCGGTACTCCCCCGCGGGCACGGTCGTCATGAACGAGCCGAACGGGTCGGTCCCCCCGCTCACCACCTTGCGCCCCATGGCGTCGCTCACCGCGAACTCCGCGTCCCGCACCGGCTCGCCGACCGGGTCGAGCACCCGGCCGCTCAGCACCCCCGCGCCGGTCGGCACGGTCACTGCCGCCAGAGGACTTGTCCGTTGAGCCCGGTTCGTACGGTTTCCCAGCAAGCGGCCGAACATGACCTACCCCACCCCAGTGCGCCTCGGCATCGACCGCCGACCGCGATCGTTGCTGCTTGAACGAAAGAGTATTCGATCACCGATGCGTCTTTTCAGGCAACATGAACCCTTCTTCTCAGAGAACACACAGCTGGGCGGTACGAGCGGTACGGGTGTGGGTTGTTCGGGCTCTTTGGGCGGGGCTGGTTGTGCGGGCGGGACTGCTTGGGCGGGTTGTGCGAGCGGGGCTGGTCGTGCGAGTTGTGCGGGTGGGGCGGGTTGCACGGGCGGTGCGGGCTGGTTGGCGTTGCCCGGCGGGGTGGCGTCCGGGGTTGACGCGCCCCGGCAAGGCAGCCCGGGTGCTCCTCCGCACCGGGTCAGCGCTTCAGGTGTGCTTCGTGTGCGCCACCTCCAGACCTGGCCCACCGGTTCCGTCCGGGCCGCCCGTCTTGCCCCGCCCCACCACAGCGACCGCCCCGTCCTGGTCCGTGCGGAGCACCGCCGCCCCGCCCTGCCGCAACGCCTCCACCGTGCGCGGCGCCGGGTGCCCGTACGGGTTGTCGGCCCCGCACGAGATGAGCGCGAGCCGGGGAGCGACCCTGCGCAACAACTCCGGGTCTTGAAACGCCGAGCCGTGATGGGCGACCTTGAGCACGTCCACCCGCGACAGCCGGGCCCCGTCGGCGGTTCTCAGCAGGGCGCGCTGCGCGGGCGGTTCGAGGTCCCCGAGCAGCAGCAGGGTCAGCCCAGCGGTGCGTACGAGCAGGGTGACGCTCGCGTCGTTCGGCCCGTCCGGTTCGGGAACCGGCCTCGGCGGCGGCCACAGCACCTCCCAGGTGAGCGGCCCGGCCCGGCGCCGCTCCCCCGCTGCCGCCCGCACCACCGGCACCCCGCGCCGCGCGGCGAGCCGCCGGACGAACGCCACTTGGTCCACCGGCTCCTGCAACCCGGTCGTCCCGATCGCCCCCACGGAACGACCCCGCAACACTCCGGGCAGACCCGCCACATGGTCCGCATGGAAGTGCGTGAACAGCAGCAGCGGCACCTTCGTGATGCCGAGCGCACGCAGACACCGGTCCACCGGCACCGGATCGGGCCCGGCGTCCACCACCACGCCCGTCCCGGCCCCCGCCGCGAGCACCAGCGCGTCCCCCTGCCCCACGTCGCACATCACCATGCGCCAGCCCGGCGGCGGCCACCCCGTGATGATCCGGGTGAGCGGAGGCGGCTGCACCACCGCCAGCAGCAACAACACCGCACAAGCGGCTACCAACCAGGCCGACTTCAGCACTCTGCGTCCCACCAGAACGGCCGCCACCGTGGCGACCGCGAGCAACGCCCCACCGCGCCAGCCACCCGGCCAGTCCACCCCATTGCCCGGCAGCGCGGCCCCCGTCCGTGCGATGCCCGCGATCCATCCCGCGGGCCAACCGGCGCACCACGCGAAGAACTCCGCGACCGGCATCGCCACCGGCGCCGCCGCCAGGGCGGCGAACCCGAGCACCGTCGCCGGTGCCACGGCGAACTCCGCCAGCAAGTTGCACGGCACCGCCACCAGGCTCACCCGCGCCGCCAGCACAGCGACGACCGGCGCGCACACCGCCTGCGCCGCCGCGGCGGCACCCAGCGCCTCGGCGAGCCGCGCCGGAACCCCACGGCGCCGCAGCCCCGCGCTCCACCTCGGGGCCAGCGTCAGCAGCGCCCCGGTGGCGAGCACCGACAGCAGGAACCCGTAACTCCGCGCCAGCCACGGGTCGTAGAGGACCAGCACCAGCACTGCCGTGGCCAGCGCCGGGATCAGCGATCTGCGGCGCCCCGTCGCGATGGCCAGCAACGCGACCGCCCCGCACGCCGCCGCCCGCAGCACGCTCGGCTCCGGTCGGCACACCACGGCGAACCCGAGCGTGAGCGCGCCGCCCAGCAACGCCGTCATCCGGAGCGACAGACCGATCCGGGGCGCGAGGCCCCGTCGCTCCACAAGGTGTGCGGTGCCCGGCGGTCCGATCAACAGGGCCAGCAAGATCGTAAAGTTCGCCCCGCTGACCGCCAGCAGGTGCAGCATGTCCGTCGCCTGGAACGCCGCGTGCAGCTCCGGTGTGACCCGGGCCGTATCACCGACCACCAGGCCGGGCAGCAGCGCCCGCGCGTCCTCCGGTAGCCCGGCCGTGGCCTCGCGCAGCCCCGCACGCAAGGTTGCGGCCAACCGCTGAGGACGGCTCGGCGGCGCCACGATCCGCGGCCCGTCCTGTTCCGCCTGTCCGGTTACCTCAGCCCGCCCGGTTGGACCAGCCTGCCCGGTCGGACCGGCCTGTCCAGTTAGATCAGCCCGCCCCGTTGGACCAGCCTGTCCGGTTGGATCAGCCTGCCCGGTCTGACTCGCCCGAGCTTCCTGTCCGGTCCACCACCTCCGCTCCCCCGCTCCCTCCTGCTGTCGGACCCGGAGCACCGCCGCGATCCGGTCCCCGTCCCTGAGCGGCGGCGCGAGGCTCCCCTCGACCCTGATCCGCGTGCTGGGCAGGAGCGACAGCCACGCGCTGCCGCGCCCCTCGACGAGTGCCAGGACCGGTGCCCGGGTCCGCTCGACCGTCCCGTCGGTCGCCGTCACCCGGACGAGATCCGCCTCGATAAGCACGATGGTCGGCGCCTGGTGATCCCCCGTGACCCGGGGCCGGCTGACCCGGGGGTCGGCGGTCACCTCCAGCTCCGCCTCCACCCGCGCATAGCGGTCGGCCAGCTCGGGCACGGGCCCGCGGCGCAGCTCGGCCCCGTGCAACCCCGCGGAAAGCGCCGCCGCGGCGACACAGAGCAGCAGCACCGCGGTGGATGGTCGCCGCCACGCGCGACGCCCTGGGCGGCCTGCCGTACGGCGCAACGGCACCAGCAGCGCTATTCCGGCGACCCCGCACGTCACCGCAAGCGCCACGACCCAGTGGCCCGGCACGGTCAGCGTCACCGCCGCTGTCAGCCACACCACCAGCGCGGGCGGCACCAGTCGCAGGTCCAGGGGTTCGGTCTGTTCCGCGCCCCGTGCCGGGTTCATGGCCGCACCAGGTCGTGCAGATCCTCGAAGCGGCGGTCCCCAATCCCGTTGACCTCGCGCAGTTCCTCGACGGAACGGAACCCACCGTGCTCCGTGCGGTAATCGACGATGTGCTGGGCCAGGACGGGGCCGACGCCAGGCAGCGTGTCGAGTTGTTCCAGCGTGGCGGTGTTGAGCCCGATCGGAGCCGCGGGCGCCGCCCCCACCGCCCCTCCCGCACCGGCACCGGCACCCGCACCCGCACCCGTCGGTCCGCTCGGCACTCCCGCGGCCGGGGCGGTCGGCGCTCCCACCAGCACCTGCTCCCCGTCCGTCAGGAGCCGCGCCCGGTTCAGCCCGGAGGTGTCCGCACCTGGGCGGACCCCGCCCGCCGCCCGCAGCGCGTCCGCCACCCGGGCCCCGGCCGGCAACCGGCGCACCCCGGGCCTGCGCACCTTGCCGCCGACATCGACAACGATCATGGCGGCCCCGCTCGACACCGCCGGGTCCGGTCCGGCCGGGCTGCCTACGGCCCCGGGCGGCTCCCCCACCGCGGACGGCACCGCCGCGCGGACCGTCTCCGGCGCCCGCACCGACTGCGTACGCCCCGCCCAGAAGTGCTGCACCGCGAAGAGCGCCACCACGCCGAGGACTACGACCAGGGCCAGCGCGCCCCGCCGCTCGATCCCGCACCGCTTCTGCAACCACAGCGGCAGCCGGTCACGCACGGCGGGCGCCGCCCGCTCGCGCCAGGTCCTGGCCCGCTCTCGGACGGGCTCAGCTCGGACGGGCTCAGCTCGGACGCGCTCGGCTCGGACGGGCTCGGTAGCAAACGCTGAAGGGCGTTCAGGCGCGGGCGGAGGCGGCGGTGGAGGTTCGGGCTCGGGCGCCGGACGTGCGGCGTACGGCCGGGGCGGCGCAAACAATGCCTCCGCCCGCGACCGTGTCCGCTCCGCCGCGAGCTGCCTGCGGCGGGCGCTCCGCCGCACGACGTGCCGGTGTCGGGCCCGACCGTCGGAGGCGGGGCCGCGGCCTGGCCCGCTGGATACGTGTGCTGTCCGTGACAGTGATCGAAGTGCCATGCCACGAGACGGTAGACATTCCGCGCCGCATCGGTGGATCTTGGTCAATTCCCGGGGACAGCCCCGCACTTGTGGAAAACCTGGTCACCCACACGAGGCACCCACACCAGCCGACGGACTCCGCCCAGCAACCCCGCCCCCGCCCAACGCCAAGCCGCAAGCCGCAAGCCGCAAGCCGCAAGCGCCCAGCCCCGCCTCACCCCCGAGGCGACACCACAGCCCCCACCAACCCGGGCCCGGTATGCGCCCCGATCACCGCCCCCACCTCGCTGACATGCAGCTCACCGAGGCCCGGCACCTGCTCGCGCAGCCAGCCGGACAGCGCCTCCGCCCGCTCCGGCGCCGCGAGGTGGTGCACGGCGATGTCGACCTGCCCGCTGCCCGCCCGCTCGGCGACGACCTCCCGCAGCCGCGCGATCGCCTTCGACGCGGTGCGGACCTTTTCCATGAGTTCGATGCGGCCGCCGTCCAGCTGAAGCAGCGGCTTGACGGCGAACGCGGAGCCGAGCAGCGCCTGCGCCGCCCCGATCCGCCCGCCGCGGCGCAGATAGTCCAGGGTGTCGACGTAGAAGTAGGCGGAGGTGCCCGCGGCCCGCTTCTCCGCCGCGGTGACCGCCTCGTCGACGGTGCCGCCCGCGTCGGCCGCCTCCGCCGCCGCGAGCGCGCAGAAGCCGAGGGCCATGGCCACCATCCCGGTGTCCACGACCCGCACCGGGATCGGCGCCTCCTTGGCGGCCAGTACCGCCGCGTCGTACGTCCCGGAGAACTCGGCGGACAGGTGCAGCGAGACGATGGCGCTCGCGCCGGACTCGGCGACCTTGCGGTAGGTCTCGGCGAACTGCTCGGGGCTCGGCCTCGACGTCGTCACCGAGCGGCGCTTGCGCAGTGCCTCCGCGACCGAGCGGGCGGAGATCTCCGTGCCCTCCTCGAGGGCCCGATCGCCCAGGACCACGGTCAGCGGCACCGCGGTGATGCCGTGGTCCTCCATCGTCCGCTGCGGCAGGTAGGCCGTTGAATCGGTGACGATCGTGACATGGCGGGACATGCACCGGAGGTTACCCGCCGGGGCCGCCCCGCGGCAGTCCGGGCCCCCGCCGCCTTCGTGGGGCCGGCGAGGTCAAGTCGTGCTCTCGGGGCGGGGATTCTTCTGCCACGGATAGGTGGGTCGCACACCTGGCGGCGTGATCGCGGGCCGTGCGGGCTCCTGGACCGGCGGTGCGGGCTCGGCGGCCGAGGACGACGGGGCCGACGACGAGGGAGCCGCCGAAGCCGAGGGAGCCTCCCCGGCCGGGGTCCAGTGCCGCAGCGCCCCCGTCTCCACGTCGATCTGCGCGCCGAGTACGTACAGGTCGTCGTCGGCGAAGTGCCCGGCCCGCTCCCGTGCCGCGTGCCGCAGGTCGTCGGCGGACGCCGTGATCTTCTCCGTGCGCGCCTTCAGCTGGGGCAGCAGGCCCCGGACATGCGCCTTGTCGGGCTCGCGCTCCAGGCGCTTGAGCTCGTCGTCCAGGGCGCGCCCGTGGACGCTCAGGCGCTCGAAGAGGCCGAGGGCCTCCTTGAGGGAGTCGTCCTCGCGCACGCGCGTATGGAGCGTGTCCTGGGTGGCCCGCATGGAGGTGCGCAGCTTGAGCCGCAACTGAGCCAGGTCCGCCGCAGCGCCGGGCTGCGCGAACGTCCTTGCGCGCAGGGTGGTGTCCTCCACCGCCCGCCGGGCTTGGTCGACCTTGCGGTCCACTCCGCGCTTGGCGGCGCCGACCGCCTTCACCGTCGCGTACACGCCGAGCACCAGGCACAGGATGAAGATCAGCGCCACGATCGTCAGCACAACTTCCACGGCGCTCCTCCAAGTCGTCGGCCCGCTCCCCTCCACCGTAAACGGAGCGGGCAGGCCGAGGGTTCCTGCGGAACCCCCAACCTGCCCGTAGGGAACAACCCTGAGCGCGTTTACGCGGGCACGATGTTCACCAGCTTCGGCGCCCGCACGATCACCTTGCGGATGCCGGCGCCGTCCAGTGCGGCGACGACCTTCTCGTCGGCCAGGGCGACCTTCTCCAGCTCCTCGTCGGAGATCGACGGGGAGACCTCCAGGCGCGCCTTGACCTTGCCCTTGATCTGCACGACGCAGGTCACGGACTCGTCGACGACGTACGCCGGGTCGGCGACCGGGAAGTCCTGGTGGACGACCGAGTCGGTGCGGCCCAGCTTGCGCCACAGCTCCTCGGCGACGTGCGGGGCCAGCGGCGCGATCAGCAGCACCAGGCGCTCGGCGACCGAGCGCGGCAGGGCGCTGCCCGCGTACGCCTTGACCAGGTGGTTGTTCAGCTCGGTGACCTTGGCGATGGCGGTGTTGAAGCGCATGCCCTCCAGGTCGCCGCGGACGCCGTCGATCGCCTTGTGCAGGGCGCGCAGGGTGGCGACGTCGATGTCCGCCTCGGCGACGTCCGCGACGGTGACCTCGCCGGTCGCCTCGTCGACGATGTTGCGCCACAGCCGCTGCAGCAGGCGGAACTGGCCCACCACCGCGCGCGTGTCCCACGGCCGCGAGACGTCCAGCGGGCCCATCGCCATCTCGTACAGGCGCAGGGTGTCCGCGCCGTACTCGGCGGCGATCTCATCGGGCGTGACGGCGTTCTTCAGGGACTTGCCCATCTTGCCCAGCAGGCGCGTGACCTTCTGGCCGTCGTAGTAGTAGGCGCCGTCGCGCTCCTCGACCTCGGCGGCCGGTACGGCGATCCCGCGCGCGTCCCGGTAGACGTAGGCCTGGATCATGCCCTGGTTGAACAGCTTGTGGAACGGTTCGGCCGACGAGATATGGCCCAGGTCGAACAGCACCTTCGACCAGAAGCGCGCGTACAGCAGGTGCAGCACGGCGTGCTCGGCGCCGCCCACGTACAGGTCGACGCCGCCGGTGGGCATGGTGTCGCGCGGGCCCATCCAGTACTGCTCGACCTCGGGGTCGACCAGCTTCTCGCTGTTGTGCGGGTCCAGGTAGCGCAGCTCGTACCAGCAGGAACCGGCCCAGTTGGGCATGGTGTTGGTCTCGCGGCGGAACTTGCGCGGGCCCTTGCCGTCACCCAGGTCCAGGGTGACGTTGACCCAGTCCTCGTTGCGCGACAGCGGGGTCTCGGGCTGCGTGTCGGCGTCGTCCGGGTCGAACGTGCGCGGGCTGTAGTCCTCGACCTCGGGCAGCTCCAGGGGCAGCATCGACTCGGGCAGCGCGTGGGCGACGCCGTCCTCGTCGTAGACGATCGGGAAGGGCTCGCCCCAGTAGCGCTGGCGGCTGAACAGCCAGTCGCGCAGCCGGAAGTTGACGGTGCCGTGGCCGATGCCCTTGCGCTCCAGCCACTCGGTCATCCGCGCCTTGGCGTCGGCGACGCCCAAGCCGTCCAGGCTGATGTCGTCGCCCGTCGAGTTGACCAGCTTCGCCTCGTACGCGACGAACGCGTCGTCCCAGGTCGACGGGTCGGTGCCGCGGTCGTCCGACGGCTCGACCACGCAGCGCATGGGCAGCTCGAAGGCGCGCGCGAACGCGAAGTCGCGCGCGTCGTGCGCCGGTACGGCCATGATCGCGCCGGTGCCGTAGCCCATCAGGACGTAGTCGGCGATGAAGACCGGGACCCGCTCGCCGCTGACCGGGTTGACCGCGTACGCGCCGGTGAAGACGCCGGTCTTGTCCTTGGCCTCGGCCTGGCGCTCGACGTCCGACTTCGAGGCGGCCTGCTTGCGGTAAGCGGCGACGGCCTCGGCCGGGGTCGCGTGCCCGCCCGTCCACACCTCGTGGGTGCCCTCGGGCCAGGCGGCCGGGACGATCCGCTCGACCAGGTCGTGCTCGGGCGCCAGGACCATGTAGGTGGCGCCGAACAGGGTGTCCTGGCGGGTCGAGAAGACGGTGATGGCCTCGGTGGCGTCACCGGAGCCCGTCGGGACCGCGAAGTCGATGCGGGCGCCCTCGGAGCGGCCGATCCAGTTGCGCTGCTGCAGCTTGATCGCGTCGGGCCAGTCCAGGCCGTCCAGGTCGTCAAGCAGGCGGTCGGCGTAGGCGGTGATGCGCATGTTCCACTGGCGCAGCTTGGCTTTGAAGACGGGGAAGTTGCCGCGCTCGGAGCGGCCGTCCGCGGTGACCTCCTCGTTGGCCAGGACGGTGCCCAGGCCCGGCGCCCAGTTGACCGGCGCGTCGGAGGCGTAGGCCAGGCGGTAGCCGCTCAGGACGTCGGCCCGCTCGGTCTCGCTCAGCTCGGCCCAGGCGCGGCCGCCGTCGACGGCGCGCTCACCGGACTCGAACTGCTTGACCAGGTCGGCGATGGGCCGCGCCTTCTTCAGGTCGTCGTCGTACCAGGAGTTGAAGATCTGCAGGAAGATCCACTGCGTCCACTTGTAGTACTCCGGGTCGATCGTGGCGAACGACCGGCGCTTGTCGTGGCCCAGGCCCAGGCGGCGCAGCTGCGCCTTCATGTTCTCCATGTTGGCCTCGGTCGACGTGCGCGGGTGCGTGCCCGTCTGCACGGCGTACTGCTCGGCGGGCAGGCCGAACGCGTCGAAGCCCAGGGTGTGCAGCACATTGTGCCCGGTCATGCGCTGGAAGCGGGCGTAGACGTCCGTGGCGATGTAGCCCAGCGGGTGTCCGACGTGCAGGCCCGCACCCGACGGGTACGGGAACATGTCCATGACGTACTTCTTGGGGCGTGCGGCCAGGCCGGAGTCGTCGGCCAGGTCACCGGTGGGGTTGGGCGCCTCGTAGGTGCCGTGCGTGTCCCAGAAGTCCTGCCAGCGTGCCTCGATGTCGGCAGCCATGGCCGCCGTGTAGCGGTGCGGCGCGACCGCCGCCTCGGAAGCGGCGGCGGTGTTCGTCTCGCTCATGATCCTCAAAGCTCCATCGATCGTCTCTGCCGGCGGCCCGTGCTCGAAAATGAAAAAGCCCCTCGCACAGGAGGGGACGCCGCGCCGATTCCGACCTCACGCCCAGGGGGCGGGTCGGGACTGATCAGCGCGGCTCACTAAGCAGAAGGCATACGGCACGCATGGCGTCAGGGTACCGCAGGGCCCGCGCGAGCCGCGACGGGCTTCCTCGCGCCCCAGCCATGACCAATGGTTACTCCGCGTACCGGCCGCTATCGGGGCAACACCCGTGCCGGATCGCCGCAAGATAACGGCGGGATAACTCAAACCTCGTACTGGCCGGTATGCGCCGACCTAGAGTGCGGGCTGTGGGTCCACTGTGCCGAACCTTTCGGAGTCGCCCCCATGTCTCCTCGAACCCCTCACACATTGAACTCCCCGCACTTCCCCGGGAGTTCGCGTCACTTCAGTCACAGCCGCCGCGCGAGAACGGGGGTGGTGAGCGCGGCGGCCATCCTCCTCATACCCGTGGTCGTGGTCACAGGGAGCGACGCCTTCCGCGCGGCGCTCGACTTCACCACGGGCGTGCTCTCCCTGGTCGCCCTCACGGCGTCCGTCGTCTGGGGCCTGGTCGCCTCCGACCGCCTGTTCCTGACCTCCAGGCAGCGCCTGCTCGCCCAGGGCGTCCACCGCGCCACCGCGGTCGCCTCGCTCGGCTTCCTGCTGCTGCACGTCAGCGTGAAGCTGGCCCTGGCCCACGTCACGCTCGTCGAGGCGCTGATCCCCTTCGGGGCGGGCGCCACCGGCAGCAGCGGGCTCATCGGCCTCGGCGTGCTCGCCGGTCTCCTCATGGTGGCCACCGGCGTCACCGGCGCCCTGCGCAGCTCCATGGCCTCCCCCGCCGCCCTCGCCGCCCGCTGGCGCGCGACCCACATGCTCGCCTACCCGGCATGGTGCCTGGCCCTGCTGCACGGCCTCTACGCGGGGCGCCAGCCCAAGACGTACGTGGTGGTCCTGTACGGCCTGTGCCTGCTCGGGGTCGCCGGAGCCGTGGCTCTGCGGGCGGCGCCGCGATCGGTCAAGCGCAAGGTCGCCGCCCGCATCCTCGCCTTCCTCGACCCGGGCCCGCGAGCACCGGGTGCGCCCGAGGGGGTGTTACGTAACACCCGGGCCGACTCGCGTGTGCCTGACGAGGTCATACGTAACACGCCGCCCGGCCCGCACGTGCCCGGCGAGGTCATACGTAACACGTACCCCGAGGCTCCGCCCCGCCCGGCACCACCGCCGCCCTCGGCACCCGCCTCCGCCGGCGTCGG
Organism: Streptomyces sp. SGAir0957; assembly: GCF_043523415.1. NCBI lineage: Bacteria > Bacillati > Actinomycetota > Actinomycetes > Kitasatosporales > Streptomycetaceae > Streptomyces > Streptomyces sp. SGAir0957. The sequence goes on along the minus strand of NZ_CP027293.1, from coordinate 5,535,999 downwards.
CTTCTCGGCCGCCTATCGCGCCGTGTCCGCCGGCCCTCGCATCGAGACGCCGCCCGAGGTCGCGCCCGCGCACCGCTGGCCCGCGCCGTCACCGCCACCTCCGGCCCAGGCCCCGCGGTCCTCGTACAACCCTCTGCACGAGACCCCCTACGAGGGTGTCCCCGCCGTCCCCGCTTACGAGGAGCTCCCCTCCTACGAGGGCGGCGCCCCGCACAGCGTCTCGTACGGCGCTCCGCACAGCACCACCCACGACGTCTCGTACAGCACCACCCACGACGTCTCGTACGGCGCCCCGCACAGCACCGTGTATGAGCCCGACGCGGCCTACGAACCCCCCACCGAACCGCTCCCCGGCCCCTTTCAGGCCCCCGCGCCGGGTGAGCCGTGGACCACGCCCTACGGAGGCCCGCAGTGAACACGGCGCTGCCCGATGTGCCCGAGGTCCGCGTCGTCGGGCTTCCCCAGCTCACGTCGGGGTTCGACCTCGTGGACCGGCTCGACCTCGACATGCACCTCAAGGTCCACGGCCCGCTGAAACCCATGGCGGGCGAAGCGCTCGCGCAGCTGGCGCAGGCGGTGTCGCTGCGCGGCAGGGGCGGCGCGGGTTTCCCGTTCGCCAAGAAGCTGCGCGCCGTCGCCGAGTCCGCGATCCGGCGCGGCGTACGCCCGGTCGTCGTCGTCAACGGCAGTGAGGACGAGCCCGCCTGCCGCAAGGACACGGTGCTGCTCAACCGGGCCCCGCACCTGATCCTGGACGGCGCGCTGCTGGCCGCGGAGGCGCTCGGCGCGCGCACGCTCGTCGTGGGCGTGACCCGCGACTCCACGGAGGCGTCGATGCAGGCGGCCCTCGCCGAGCGCGGCCTGTCGAACCGGCGGAACGCGCCGCTACGCGCGCGTGTGCAGCGCAACCCCGTCCGCATGGTGACGGGTGAGTCCTCGGCCCTGATCCGCTCCGCGGACGGCGGCCCGCCGATGCCGCCAGGCCGCAAGGTGCGCGCCTCCGACACCGGGGTGGGCGGCGCCCCCACGCTGCTGTCGAACGCGGAGACGTTCGCCCAGCTCGCCGTCGCCGCCCGGACGGGCCCCGAGCGCTACTGCCGCACCGGCCTGCACGACGAGCCCGGCACGCTCCTGCTGACGCTCTCCGGCGCCGTCACCCGCCCGATGGTCCTCGAGGTGCCCTCCGGCGTCCCCCTGCGCTACGTGCTCCAGCTCGCGGGCGCTCCTCCGCTCCCCCAGGGCGTCCTCACGGGCGGCTATCACGGCAAGTGGCTGGACGGGGTCGGCGCGCAGGACGCCATCGTCTCCCGCGCCTCCCTGGAGGCGAGCGGCGGTGCGCTCGGCGCGGGCGCGATCCTGCCGATCGGCCCGGACACCTGCCCGCTCGGCGAAGCCCTCAAGGTGGCGCAATGGCTGGCCTCCGAGAGCGCGGGCCAGTGCGGCCCCTGCTACCTGGGGCTGCCCGCCGCCGCGCGCGGCCTGGAGGACGTCCTGAACGGCGGCGGCCCCACGGCCCTGGAGGCGCTGCGCGAGGTCACGCGCGCGGTGAAGCGGCGCGGGGCCTGCAAGCACCCCGACGGTTCGGCGGCGTTCATCGAGTCGACGATCTCCGCGTTCACCGACGACCTGGCGGCGCACGTGCTCGGCGCCGGGTGCGGCCGTCCGGTGCGCGGGGTGCTGCCGCTGCACACGCAGGCACCGGCCGGGGCGGCGCCGAGCGGCAGGCGGCTCGCGGTCGACTGGACGCTGTGCAAGGGGCACGGGCTGTGCGCGGACATCGTGCCGGAGCTGATCCAGCTCGGCCCGGACGGTTTCCCGGCGGTGGCGGACGTGGCGGTCCCGCGCTACTCGGAGGCGAACGCGGTACGCGCTGTGCGGCGGTGCCCCGCGCTCGCCCTGCGCCTGGAGGAGGACGGGTCGGCGCCGCCCCGGCCGGCGCTCCCGCCCGCCCTGCCGCCGGGCCGCAGCCGCGCCCGCAGGTGATCCCGCGCAGGTGACGTGCGCATACGAAAGCGGGCCATCCGATCGGATGGCCCGCTTTCTTACTGCTTCCAACTCTTGTGGAGCTAAGGAGAATTGAACTCCTGACCTCCTGCATGCCATGCAGGCGCTCTACCAACTGAGCTATAGCCCCTTGCGGTGTTCCGGCCGGTTCCCCTGGCGGTTTCCCCGGCGGCGACGCCAACATTACACGGTCACCCAGGTGCATCACCAAATCGTTTCCCTTCTGACCTGCTCTGGGCGGAAAGAGGCGGGTTGCTGCCGCTAGGGTCGCCTGACGTGACCGCGCTCGTCCTGTCCCGCGCCCCCCACCGTGTGCCCGTGGCTCTGGCCGTCTGCCTGCTCTCCTTCGGGGGCTTCTGGCTGGCCCAGCGCGCCGCCCACGTGTCGATGATCGACTTGATGGTCTACCGGGCGGAGGGCGCGACCGTACGGGCCGGCGGCGACCTGTACGCGCTGCGCACGACACACGCCCGGCTGCCCACCACGTACCCGCCGTTCGCGGCGCTCCTCTTCGCGCCGCTGACGCTCCTCGACGTCGCCGCCATACGCGCCGCCGCGACCGTCGCGAACCTCGCGCTCCTTGTCGCCTTCGCCCAGTTGTCCTTGCGGCTTGTGGGACGCCCCGCGCGCGTGGAGCACGCCCTGTGGGTGGCGGCGTTCGCCGTGTGGTGCGAACCGGTGTGGACGACGCTGCGCTACGGGCAGGTCAATCTGCTCCTGGCCGTGCTCGTCCTGTGGGACCTGACGCGGCGGCCCGGAAACCGCTGGGTGGGGGTGGGCATCGGGGTGGCCGCCGCGATCAAGCTGACGCCTGCCCTCTTCGTCGTCCTCCTGCTGGCCACGGGCGCCGCGCTGGCCCTCACCGGGCAGGGTGCCTGGCGGCCGTGGCTGCGGCACGCGTGCGTGGCGGTGGGTACGTTCCTCGGTGCCACGGCGCTGGCCGCCGCCGCGCTGCCGTCCGACTCCTGGCGGTTCTGGACCCGGATGATCTTCGACGCGGGCCGGGTCGGGCACGCCGAGAACACCGCGAACCAGTCGCTGCGCGGCGTCCTGGCCCGCCTCCTGCACACCGGCGACCCGGGCCCGTGGTGGGCGCTCGCCGCCGCCGTGACGGTCCTGCTGGGGCTCGCTGTCGCCGTCGCGGCGGCGCTGCGCGGACGGCGGGCCGAGGCGGTGGTGGCGTGCGCGACGACCGCGCTCCTGATCAGCCCGGTCTCCTGGTCGCACCACTGGGTGTGGTGCGTGCCGCTGGCCCTTCTGCTGTGGGAGGCGGGCCACCGACACGCCGTCGCGCTCCTTGCCGCGGTTTTCTGCTCGTACGCCCTGTGGTGGGTGCCGCACGGCAGTGGGCGACCCGAACTACGTCAAGGCGGAGCGCAGTTAGTACTGTCCGCGCTCTATGTGGGCGCGGGCTGCGCGTTCTTGGCGTACGCGGCATACGCCGTGAAGGCGCGCACGGCGGTCAGGCGCGGGCGAACGAATAGAACCGTTTGAGCGTGCAGTGCTCGTCGAGGAGGCGGCCGTAGATCGGCTCGCCCTCCAGCTCACGGTACGTCTCGATCGGGTCGCCTTTTATGATCAGCGCCCGCGCGCACTCCTCGCACCAGTACTGGTAGTTCGGGTTCGTCGGCTCCATGTCGCGCACGATCGGCGTACCGCTGCCGCACCAATCGCACTTCCGCCTGTGTGCACCCATGTCTATCCGCTCAGCTCCAGCTGTGGCCGCAGGCCGTGCACACGTACGAGATCCCGCCGTTGTCACCCAGCATCTGGGCGACATGGAGGGAACCGCAGGACGGACAGTCGAGGAGAACGTCCACGAAGGGGAAGGCGTCACCGGAGGATCGGGGCGGGAACCGCAGGGCCGACGCGGACTTCGCAGGTGACACGGGGACGCCGAGGAGACGGTCGGTCTCCTCGATGATGCTCAAGGGCATCGTGCGGTTCCTCCCCTCGGGCCGTTCTCACCGGTCGGACTCGGCCCCCTTCCGGCCGTCCGATTCTGCCACGGCCGGAGCAATACGGTCAGCGACGCCTGCGTACCAGTCCGGATACGGCGCCCAGGGCGGCCGCCCCCGCCAGCGCATAGGTGCACATCAGGAGCGCGTCCGCAGAGGTATACGCCCCGGGGGCGCCGCCCGTCTCAACGCGTTGCAGGAAAAGTGCGCCAAAAGCGGCCACCCCGAGAAGTTGGCCGAGTTGTGTCACTGTGGCGAGCAGTCCGCTGGCGTCGGCCGCCTCCTCCGGCCGCACCGTGGCGAGCGCCCGCGTGAGCGTCGGGCTGAATCCGAGGGACAGCCCGGCGCCGAGCGTCATGAAGGACACGTAGAGCCAGAGCCCGCCGTCCCCTCCGCCCCGCAGCGCGAACCCGGTGCCGAGCGCCCCTGCCGCCGCGAGCACGAACCCGCCCGGTGTCAGCACCCGCTGCCCCCGCGCGGGCCAGCGCCGCCAGGTCAGCCCGACCGCGCCGAACACGACAGCGGCGGGCGCGAACGTCAGGCCGCCGCGCAGCGCGCTGTACCCGAGGCCGCTCTGCAGGTGCAGCGTCAGCGTGAACAGGAAACCGGCGTTCACGGCCATCGCCGCGAAGATCTGGAGGACGGCCGGGCCCATGCCGGGCACGCGCAGCACCCGCGGCGCGATCAGCGGGGCGCCGCCGCGCCGGGCGAGAGCGGCCTCGTAGGCGCAGAACAGCGCGAAGACCACGACGGAGCCGGCCAGGCACAGCCAGGACCACAGCGGCCAGTCCGCCTCCTCGCCGAGCACGAGCGGCACCGTGAGCAGGCAGACGGCGCCGCCGAGCAGGACGAGTCCCGGCAGGTCGAGCGGGCGCGCCCGCTCCGCGCGGCGAGCGCCGTCGCGGGGCAGTTCGCGGTGGCCGAGGGCGAGCAGGGCTAGGCCGACCGGCACGTTCACCAGGAACACCGCGCGCCAGCCCGTGCCCAGGAGGTCGGCGCTGACCAGAACGCCGCCGAGCACCTGCCCGGCCGCCGCGCCGACGGCGAGGACCGCCGCATAGGCGCCGAGCGCGCGAGTGCGGGCCTCGCCTGCCGAGTGGCGCTGGATGAGGCTGAGCACCTGCGGGATCATCAGCGCCGACCCCGCGCCCTGCGCCATGCGGAACGCGATCAACTGGCCGCTGCTCCCCGCCAGTCCGCAGGCGAGCGAGGCGGCGGTGAACAGCGCGAGCCCGGCGAGCACGGCCCGCCGGTGCCCGAACAGGTCGCCGAGGCGCGCACCGGTGATCAGGAGCACCGCGTAGGTGATGGTGTAACCGGCGATGACCAGCTGCAACGCGGCGCCCGACGCGTGGAGTTCGGTGCGCAGGGTGGGGGCGGCGACGTTCACGATGAACACGTCGAGCACGGCCATGAACTGGGCGGTGAGGACCACCGCGAGCAGCCTGCCGCGGCGGCCCGCGGTGCCGTTGTCAGTGGCGGCGGCTTTACTGGAGTCGGAAGTGGGGGAGCGCGGACTTTCCGGGGTGGTTGTCGTCATGGTGCGAGCCTGGCGGCGGCCGGGGCCGGGTCGTGAGAGCCCGCTGATGCTGGTACCGGCAGCACCCGGTACGCGCCTTCCGGGGTGCGTGGCCGGCGCGCAGGATGGGGGATGTGAGGACGATGACCGCGACGGACCGCACAGCGAAGCCCGGGGCGGAGCACCCGGCGAGGGACACGGCCGGGCGCACGACCGACCGCCGCAGGCCCGAGCTGGCCGCTTTCCTGCGCAGCCGCCGCGCCAGAGTGAGCCCGCAGGACGTCGGCATGGCGCCGGGCCCGCGCAGGCGCACCCCGGGCCTTCGCCGCGAGGAGGTCGCCCAGCTCTCCGGCGTCGGCGTCACCTGGTACACGTGGCTGGAGCAGGGCCGCCCCATCAACGCGTCGCCGCAGGTCCTGGACGCGGTGGCGCGCACGCTGCGCCTGGAGCGGCCGGAGCGGGAGCACCTGTACCAGTTGGCGGGGGTGGCGTACGACGCGGCGCCGGAGGCCGTCGCGCAGGCGGTCGCGGCGGATGTGCAGGGCATTCTCGACGCCATGGACCCGCTCCCGGCGGTGGTGTACAACGCGCGGTACGACCTGCTGGCCACGAACCTCGCCTACCGCCTGCTCTTCCGGGTCCGCGAGGATCTGCGGGACAGCGGCACGGGGCGGGTGGCCAACGCCATGTGGACCTTGTTCGTGGCCCCGGAGGAGCTGTGCCCGCTGCTCATGCGGGAGGACGAGCTGCCCGTCATGGTGGGCATCCTGCGTTCGGCGTACGGGCGGCATGTGGGCGAGCCGGCCTGGGAGGAGTTCATCCGCGCCCTGTCCGGGGCGAGCGACTCCTTCGACGGGCTGTGGCGGGGCGGTGACGTCGCGCCGCCCGGCCGCTACGTCAAGACGTTCCGCCACCAGGCGCTCGACGGGGAGCTGCGCATGACCTCGACGTCCCTGTCGATCGACAACATGCCGGAGTGCCGCATCGTCGTCTATACGCCGGTGGACGAGGAGACCCGCGTGCTGCTCGGCACCTTGCGCGCGGACAACGAAAGATCCCGCCCCTGACGGGACGGGATCTTCGGTACCTCTGGGGTACTTGCTGTGGAGCTAAGGAGAATTGAACTCCTGACCTCCTGCATGCCATGCAGGCGCTCTACCAACTGAGCTATAGCCCCTTGCCGTGTTCTTTCCCCCGGTTGTTTTCCCGGCGGCCCGAACAAGAAGAACTTTAGCCTGCGACCTGCCGGAAAGTGAAATCCGGCCCCCGCTGCCGACGGGGACCGGCTCAGTCGTCGTCGCCGAGGACCGGCTCGGGCAGCGTGCCCGCGTTGTGCTCGAGCAGCCGCCAGCCGCGCGCGCCCTCGCCGAGGACGGACCAGCAGCAGTTCGACAGGCCCCCGAGCCCCTCCCAGTGGTGGGACTCCAGACCGAGGAGGCGACCGATGGTGGTGCGGATGGTGCCGCCGTGGCTGACCACGACGAGGAGGCCGTTCTCCGGGAGCTTGTCCGCGTGCCGCAGCACGACGGGGGCGGCCCGGTCGGCGACCTCGGTCTCCAGTTCGCCGCCGCCGCGGCGCACGGGCTCGCCGCGCTTCCACGCGGCGTACTGCTCGCCGTACCGGGCGATGATCTCGTCGTGCGTGAGGCCCTGCCACTCACCGGCGTACGTCTCGCGCAGGTTCTCGTCGTGCGTGACGTCGAGGGCGGTCAGGGCGGCCAGCTCGGCGGCGGTGGCCGCGGCCCGCTTGAGGTCGGAGGCGACGATGGCGTCCGGCCTCAGCGAGGCGAGCAGCCGGGCCGCGCGGCGGGCCTGGGCGACACCGGCCCCGGTCAGCTCGATGTCCGTGCTGCCCTGGAAGCGGCGCTCCAGGTTCCAGGACGTCTGGCCGTGCCGCCACAGGATGACGCGGCGGCCCCGGGTGGAGCCGCTGGTCAAAGCACCTCACCGCCGAGGTCGCGCATCTCCTCGGCCTCCGCCGCGGCCTGCTCGCGCTGGGAGTGCTCGGCGGCCTTGCCGCGGGTGGCCTTGGCGTCGGCGGGCAGCTCCAGCTCGGGGCAGTCCTTCCACAGCCGCTCCAGGGCGTAGAAGACGCGCTCCTCGCTGTGCTGGACGTGGACGACGATGTCGACGTAGTCGAGCAGGATCCAGCGGGCGTCGCGGTCGCCCTCGCGGCGAACCGGCTTGGTGCCGAGCTGCTTGTTCAGCTGCTCCTCGATCTCGTCGACGATCGACTTGACCTGGCGGTCGTTGGGCGCGGAGGCGAGCAGGAAGGCGTCCGTGATGGACAGCACGTCGCTGACGTCGTAGGCGATGATGTCGTGCGCGAGCTTGTCGGCGGCCGCCTGCGCGGCGACGTTGATGAGCTCAAGGGAACGGTCAGTGGCGGTCACTACATGGCTTTCGGTCGGCGGTCAGAGCCCCGGAGATGTCACGGCCGGGGGTACCTCAAGGGTCTCACGGACCGCCGGATGGCCTTACGGCTTTCCCCGCGGCCCCGGGCGGCCCCGGCCCGTACGGGTCACGGGGCCGCCCGGGAGGCGACATGAGCCGCGCGACACGGGCCGGACGTCACGGGCCGGGCGACACGGGCCGGACGCCACAGGCCGGACGTCACGGGCCGGGCGTCACGGGCCGGGCGTCAGCCGGTGTAGTCCTGGCCGAGGACGACGGTCACGTCGGCGTTGGCGGCGGCCTTGTCCTTCTTCACCGCCGAATCCGGCAGGCCGAGCGTCTTGGCGACCTCGACGGCGTCCTGCTTGCGGGCGTCGTCACCGTAGGTGACCTCGGAGGCGGCGACCGAGCTGCCGTTGCCGCCCGCGACGAAGGTGTAGCCGCCGTTGACCAGGGCGACGCGGGCCTTCTCGGTGCGGGAGTCGGCGCCGGTCGCGTTCTTGACGGCGACACGCAGCGAGTCGCCGGCGGCGGGCGCCTTGACGGTACCGCCGAGGACGTCCTTCACCACGGAGTCCGCGGTCGCATCGGAGAGGGTGCCATTGGCCTGGACGGGCAGCAGGGCGGTCTTGTAGTCGCCCTCCTTGGCGTGGTCGGCGAGCTTGGCGAGGAAGGCGCCGAGGTCCTTCTCGGTCAGCGACGGGTCGAGGATCTGCGCGAGGGTCTGCACCGTGGTCGTCGCGGCCTGCGGGTCGGACGACAGCTTGCGCAGCACGGCCTGCATGACCTGCCCGAACCGCATCAGCTGCGCCGTGTCGGCCTCGCCCTTGCCCCGGTAGGTGGCGTACGCGACGGCCATCGGGCCGCTGAGGGTCTGCGCCTCGCCCTGGTGGACGAGGGTGGTGCCCTTCTTGGCGGGGTCGGGCACGTCGGTGTTCGTGTCGACGTCGATGTTGCCGACGAGTTCGACGAGGTTGTTGAGGTAGGGGGTGTCGAGCCGCCAGGTGCCCTCGATCTCCGTGCCGAGCAGGGTGTCCACGGCGCCGCTGGTGCCGGAGGAACCGTCCTCGTCGACGGACTTGCCGAGGGTGGTGGCGGTGCCGTCGTCGCCGCTCAGGGCAAGGGAGTTGGGCAGCAGGACGGTGCTGCCCTGCTTCGTCGTGGTGTTGTTCACGAGCAGCGCCGACGAGGTGCCGCCGCCCTTGGTGTTGTGCAGGTGGACGACGATGACGTCACGGTTCTGCGGTCCTGTCGCGGCGGCGCCGCCCGACTTCGCGCCGTCCTTCGACATGAACGGCAGCTTGCCCGCGTAGGCGAGGTAGCCGACGCCGCCGACCAGGCACAGGGCGAGGACGACGATGAGCGCGATGACCCTGCCGCGGGCGCGGCGCCGCGCCTCCTCGCGCCGCTCGCTGCGCGACTCGGTGAACTTCAGCCAGTCGATGACGTCTTCGGAGTTCTCGTCCGGCTCCTCGACGAAGGAGAACTGCTCGGTGCGGTAATCCCGGTCGTCCCCGTGGACCCCCTGGCCCCGGTCGTCGAGGCCGTCCCGGCCCTGCGGCTGCCGCTGCCCCTGCCCTTGCCCCTGCCCCTGCCCCTGCCGCGGCTCGGGCTCCTGCGGGGGTGCGGCCTGCTGCGGGATGTAGGCGGTGGCCTGCTCGGTCTGCTGAGGCACCTGCTGCGCTTGCTGCGCCTGCGCCTGCGCCTGCGCCTGCGCCTGCGCCTGCGCCTGCCCATACGGGTCGTAGCCGCCGGCGGCCTGCTGCCCGCCCGCGGCGTACGGGTCCCCCGTCGCATAAGGGTCGTACGGCTGCACCGGCTGCTGGTGCACCGGCTGCTGCTGCCCCGTCGCGTACGGGTCGTAGCCGTACCCGTACCCGTAGCCCGCGTTCTGCGCGTTCTGCGCATTCTGCGTGCTCTGCGCGTTCTGCTCGTACGACGGCGGCTGCTGGGCCTGCCGGTACACCGGCCGGCCGAACTCGTCGTAGCCGACCAGCTCGTAGTTCTCGTCGCGCTGGTCGTAACCGTCGTAGCGGTCGTTCACCGATGCCCCTCTCGGCGGTGCAGGGTCATTCGCCTCGGTACAGCCGGCGTTTGTCGATGTAGCGCACCACACCGTCCGGCACCATGTACCAGATGGGGTCCCCCTTGGCGACCCTGTCCCGGCAGTCCGTGGACGAGATCGCGAGCGCGGGCACCTCGACGAGCGAGACACCGCCCTCGGGGAGCCCCGGGTCGGTGAGCGGGTGGCCGGGCCGGGTGACGCCGATGAAGTGTGCCAGGGAGAACAGCTCTTCGGTGTAACGCCAGGTGAGGATCTGGCCGAGGGCGTCGGCGCCCGTGATGAAGAAGAGGTCCGTGTCCGGGTTGAGCGCGCGCAGATCGCGCAGGGTGTCCGTGGTGTACGTCGGACCGCCGCGGTCGATGTCGATGCGGCTCACGGAGAACTGCGGGTTCTCGGCGGTCGCGATGACCGTCATCAGATAACGGTCCTCGGGCGGGGACACGTTCTTGTCGCTCTTCTGCCACGGCTGCCCGGTCGGTACGAAGACCACCTCGTCGAGGTGGAACTGCGCGGCGACCTCACTGGCCGCCACCAGGTGTCCGTGATGGATCGGGTCGAACGTTCCGCCCATGACGCCGAGGCGTCGTTTGACGGGCGTCTCCCGCTCGTGGTCCGGGCCGCCGGCCGGGCTGTTCACCGGGCCGGTAGGCATGTCCTGCGCTCCCATGCGTGCAGAGCCTACTGGCCCGGTCCGGGTGGTACGCGCCGTGGGCCTGAGCGGTCCGCTCAGCGGTCGCGGTTGAACCGGGTGGTGATCCACAGCAGGAGCATCAGGATGACGAAGGCGGCACCACCCGTCATGAGGGGGCTGATGCTCTCGTGGTTGCCGCCGTGCTCGCCGCCCTCGGCAGCGAGAGTGGCCAGCTGGGCAGCGGTGCTTTGGAGGCTCATCGTCAGCAGGACCTATCCGGTGTGGGATCGGGTGTGATCGGGATAAAGACTTCACGACCATCGTAAGCGGGGGCCCTCGCGGCGCTCACGCCGACTCTGCCGTACGGGTCCAAAACCCGCGAACCCGAACCCGAACCGGAGCCGGACCAGAACCAGAAGCCGGACCCGGGCGTCGCGGCTCAGTCGTCGCGCTTGTAGCCGCGCAGCAGGAACCAGGCCATGAAGACGGCACCGAGTATGGCCACGACGAGCACGATGCGCAGCAGGCTGCCGGGTCCCTGGTCGGACGCGGCGGCGACGGCGTGGCCGAGGCCCGCGCCGACTGAGTGGTGATCCATCACGGTTCGCTCCTTCTTGTGTGCTGCCCCGCCACGGTAACTCCGCCTAATGTGGATCCCGCCTCGGGGGCACAACCGAACACAGCGACATGCGCGTCCACATAGGCACAGAGCCATTCCGACACGCGCATCGACATGCCATCGACATGGGGGGCCGCATGCCCGACGTACCGAACGAGCAGAACGACCACGTACCCAGCAGGCAGCGCAGGCGCTTCCCCGGAATCTCCTCGCGCGCGTACGAGCACCCGGCGGACCGCTCGGCGCTGGTGGCGCTGCGCAAGCTGACCGGCTTCGACACCGTCTTCAAGGCGCTCAGCGGCCTGCTCCCGGAGCGCAGTCTGCGTCTGCTGTTCCTGTCGGACTCGGTCCGCGTCTCGGACGATCAGTTCGCGCACCTCAACTCGATGCTGCGGGACGCCTGTTACATCCTGGACCTGGAGAAGGTCCCGCCGATGTACGTGAACCAGGACCCCCAGCCGAACGCGATGTGCATCGGTCTGGACGAGCCGATCATCGTCGTCACCACCGGTCTGGTGGAGCTGCTCGACGAGGAGGAGATGCGGGCGGTCGTCGGCCACGAGGTGGGCCACGCGCTCTCCGGCCACTCGGTCTACCGGACGATATTGCTGTTCCTGACCACGCTCGCGCTGCGGGTGGCATGGATCCCGCTCGGCAACCTCGCGATCATGGCGATCGTGACGGCGCTGCGCGAGTGGTTCCGCAAGTCCGAACTCTCCGCGGACCGCGCGGGCCTCCTGGTCGGCCAGGACCTCCAGGCCTCCATGCGCGGCCTGATGAAGATCGCGGGCGGCAACCACCTGCACGAGATGAACGTGGACGCGTTCCTCAAGCAGGCCGAGGAGTACGAGGCCGGGGGCGATCTGCGCGACTCCGTCCTGAAGATCCTCAACGTGATGCCGCGCTCCCACCCCTTCACGACGGTGCGCGCCGCCGAGCTGAAGAAGTGGGCGGAGACCCGCGACTACCAGCGCCTCATGGACGGGCACTACCCGCGCCGCACGGAGGACAAGGACACCTCGGTGACCGACTCCTTCCGTGAGTCGGCCGCGCACTACACCGACCACGTGAAGAACTCGAAGGACCCGCTGATGAAGCTGGTCAGCGACATCGCGGGCGGCGCGGGCGACCTCGGCGGCCGGGTCCGGCGCGGCTTCGGCGGCTTCGGCGGCGGCAGCGGCGGCGGGGGCAACAACGGCAATCACGGCTCGGCGGACGACACCGAGAAGTAGCCGTAGCCCGTACAGCAACCCCAGCAGCCGTAGCCCGTACAGCAACCCCAGCAGTGGTCCGAGAGCGGCGACCCGATCGGCAGTCCGCGCAGCAGTCCGCGCGGCAGGCGGTTCAGACGGACGGCTGGGCGCTCGGTGCGAGCGCGCCGCACAGCGCGGTCGCACTGCCCGTCGCGTACGGGTCGGTGCCCGCCGGGCCGTCCTGGGCCGCCGTGTCGCCCGCCAGCAGCGGGTGCAGATGTTCGGACTGGTCCGTGGAGCAGGAGAGCGGGCCCGCCTGGACGTAGGAGACGAGCAGCTCGGTCTGGTGGTTGCGCAGGTCCTCGCGGTCGAAGCGGAAGTGCAGCGCTCGGCGGACGGTGAACAGGGAGGCTTGCGCCTCGTCGTCGACGGCGGCGCCGACCGGGCGCAGCGCGTAGACGAAGGTGTGGTCGGAGGTGACCTCCAGCGTCTCCGCGGTGGTCTCCTCCGCGTTCAGCGTGCCGTGTACGCGGATGTGCGGGTCGGCGAGTTCGGCCTCGGCCGGGTCGAAGCGGATCAGCCAGCCGGTCGCGGCGTGCCGTCCGTCCATGGCGGGCCGGTCGAAGCTCTGGTCGAACTGGTCGAGCTGGCCGGGGTCGACGAGCATACGGACGGGCCTGACCGCTCCCCCGGTGAGCACGTCGGGGTCGAGCGAGGAGTCGACGAGGTAGTCCTTGACGGTGGTCAGGGCGGTGACGACCTGGCTGTCGGAGAAGTGTGCGGTGCGCTGCCCCGCGGGCGGCAGGGTGATGCCGTCGGCGGCGGTGCCGAACCTGGCGGCCGGGCTGTGCCGGTACAGCTCGCGGGCGGAGGCGGCGCCGGGCACCTTGGCGCCCGGGGCGAGCGGGATCACCGTCATCCGCAGCTGTTCGGGGTCGCGGGCGGACGGGGTCCCGCGGTACGGGGTGCGGACGCCCATGTAGACCGCGGTGCCGAAGGCGACGACGATCAGGACGACGAGGATGACGGCCTGCCGGGTGAGGCCGCGGCGCAGCGCGGGCATGCGGCGCACGGCGGGCGCGTGGTCGGAGATGCGCTCCTGGGCGGAGAACTCCTGGAGCCGGGCGGCGCGGACGAAGGACTCGTCGAACACGACGGACCCGTACTCGTCCTCGCTTCCGCCGCCGCCGGCGGGGCCACCTTCCGGTGTCCCCTCCGGGGGGTCTCCAGGGCCGCCCATACCTTCAGGTTAGGTCCGCGGGTCGTTGCGTAAACGCCCTCGTGCGCGACAAGTTCCGCCGTCCGTGGACGACGCCGCTCAAGGGGTCCGCGGGACGGCCGAAACCGCAGGCCGGGAATGGTCCACCGAGGCGGAGGGCGGGCCGGGCAGCCCCTTCTCCAGTTCGGTCGTGGCGGGCGGCGGCACCTGCTCCTGGCGGCCCGAGGAGGCGCCCCGGTAGACGGCGGTGAAGGCGAGGGCGACCATGCCGACTCCCATGAGCAGGGCGAGCGCCCAGGCGACGGGCCTGCGCCAGCGGACCAGGCCCGGGTGCGGGCCGCCCCGTCCGTCCTGTTCCAGGCCCTCTTCGTACAGGGCGTCGGCGTCGTCGTGCAGGCGGCCGAATCCGGCCGCGCCGTACCCGTCGCCCGCTTCGTAGAGATCGTCGTCGTCGGGGCCGCGGCGGGTGCGGGCCCTGCGGGCCTCCGCCTCCTGGGCCTCGGCGCGCGCCTCGGCGGCGGCGAGCAGCCGCTCGACCGCGGTGGGCTCATGGACCTCGGCGGCCTGCACGAAGTCCTCGTCGAAGACCACGGAGGCGAACTCTTCGTCCCAGCCCCCGCGGTCGTGGTCGTCGTCGGGCTCTCCGCCGTCCGGGAACGGCGCGCCCCCCACGTCCTCCGGCACCTGTCCAGAGTAGACCTGAGGGGTCATTTTGGGCAGACGGTACGGAAATTCCCCGGGGAAGTGGCTGCTCAGCGGGTGTGACCGTCGCCGGTGACGATGTACTTGGTGCTGGTCAGCTCGGGCAGGCCCATGGGGCCGCGGGCGTGCAGCTTCTGGGTGGAGATGCCGATCTCCGCGCCGAAGCCGAACTGGCCGCCGTCGGTGAACCGGGTGGAGGCGTTCACGGCGACGGTGGTGGAGTCGACCAGTTGGGTGAAGCGGCGTGCCGCGCGCTGGTCGGTGGTGACGATGGCCTCGGTGTGCCCGGAGGACCAGAGCCGGATGTGTTCGACTGCCTTGTCGAGGTCGTCGACGACGGCGGCGGCGATGTCGTACGAGAGGTACTCGGTCTCCCAGTCCTCGTGCGTGGCCTCGACGACGGTGGCCTTGGAGCGGTCGGCGAAGGCGAGGATCCGCGGGTCGGCGTGGACGGTGACGCCGGCGTCGGCGAGGGCGTCCAGGGCGCGCGGCACGAAGGTCTCGGCGATGTCCTGGTGGACGAGGAGCGTCTCGGCGGCGTTGCAGACGGAGGGGCGCTGCGCCTTGGAGTTGATCAGGATGTCGACGGCCATGTCGATGTCGGCGTGGGCGTCGACGTAGACGTGGCAGTTGCCGGTGCCGGTCTCGATGACGGGGACGATCGAGTTCTCGACGACGTTCTTGATGAGGGAGGCGCCGCCGCGCGGGATGAGGACGTCGACGAGGCCGCGGGCGCGCATCAGCTCGGTGACCGAGTCGCGGCTCTCGCCGGGCACGAGCTGCACGGCGTCGGCCGGCAGGCCGCTGCCGCCGACGGCGTCGCGCAGGACGCGCACGAGCGCGGTGTTCGAGGCGTACGCGGAGGAGCTGCCGCGCAGCAGGACGGCGTTGCCGGACTTGAGGCAGAGGGCGGCGGCGTCGACGGTGACGTTGGGCCGGGCCTCGTAGATGATGCCGACGACGCCGAGCGGGACGCGGACCTGGCGCAGGTCGATGCCGTTGGGGAGGGTGTTGCCGCGGACGACGGTGCCGACCGGGTCGGGCAGGGCGATGACGTCGCGCACGTCGGAGGCGATGGCGCGGACCCGCTCGGGGGTGAGGGTGAGCCGGTCGACGATCGACTCGCTGGTGCCTGCCTCGCGGGCGCGGGCGATGTCCTCGGCGTTGGCCTCGACGATCTCCGCGGTGCGTACTTCGAGGGCGTCGGCGATCGCGGCGAGCGCGTCGTCCTTCTCCGCGCGCGGCAGCGGGGCGAGGTCGTTGGCGGCGCCGCGGGCGCGGTAGGCGGCCCGGGTGACGGGGGTCATCGAGTCGTACGGGTTGAGCGAAGGCGACGTCATGCACCGCAGGGTAGCGGGGCCCCGGCGGGCGTCCAGATCCTGTTCCGGGAGGTGAGACATGGCCGAAAAGGGGCAGGTCGGCGCCGGAGAGCCGTTTGAAACGGGTCGGTGCCCGAAATGTGGCGCCCGTCAAGAATGTGCACGTTCAACAGTCGGTCCGGGCCGGATCGCTCAGAACGGATGCACGCCCACCGGGGTCGCCGGGAGCGGACCGTGCCCCTCCGCGATGCGGAGGTGGTACGTCTCGCGGTCGATGACCTCCAGGCCGACGATCTCCCAGGGCGGCAGCTGCGAGGTCTGGCGGTGCTCGCCCCACAGGCGCAGCGCGACGGCCGCCGCGTCGTGCAGGTCCCGGGCCTCCTCCCAGTACCGGATCTCCGCGTGGTCGACGGCATAACGGCTGGTCAGGAGGAAGGGGTGATCGTGAGCGAGCTGTTCGAGACCGCGGCGGACCTCGGCGAGGGGGGTCTCGGCGCCGGAGACGGTGAGCGTGATGTGCCAGAGCCGGGGGCCTTCTTCGGCCACGCCCCTGCTGTCGGCCCCCGTCTCCCCCGCGGCCTCCTCCTCGTACGCGTCCCCGGCGGCCACGCTGGTCAGTGCCCGCTCCGCCGACGCTCGGGGCGTCGCCCCCGGGCGCGCTCGTCTCACGACGGCCTCCTTTGCGCAATGGTCGTGCGGAACTCTCCGCATGTCCGCGTGCGTGCGCACTGCGTGAACATGCTCTGCATGAACTGCCTGCATCAAGAGTTGAGCAGGACGCGAGTCGTCTTGGGGTGGTTTTACGGAAGGTCCCCCGCGGGTGGCAGGCTTTCGGCCGATTGCACAACGCTTTCGAAGGCGATCGACCCCCGGATCACGCCCGGAGGAGGACCAGATCGTCCGCGTGTACGACCTCGCGTTCGTAGGCGGGGCCGAGGGCGCGGGCCAGTTCGCGGGTGGAGCGGCCGATCAGTTGCGGGATCTCCTTGGCGTCGAAGTTGACGAGGCCGCGGGCGACGGCGCGGCCGTCCGCGTCGCGCAGCTCCACCGGGTCGCCCGCGCTGAACTCACCCTCCACGGCGGCGATCCCGGCCGGCAGCAGCGACGTACGGCGCTCGACCACGGCCCGCACGGCGCCGTCGTCCAGGGTGAGGGAGCCGCGCGGGGTGGAGGCGTGCTGGAGCCATAGCAGCCGGTCGGCGCTGCGCCGGCCGGTGCGGTGGAAGTAGGTGCCGGTGTCGCGGGCGGCGAGGGCGTCGGCGGCGTGGCTGGCGCTGGTGAGGACGACGGGGATGCCGGCCGCGGCGGCGATCGAGGCGGCCTCGACCTTGGTGACCATGCCGCCGGTGCCGACGCCCGCCTTCCCGGCGCTGCCGATCTTGACGTGCGCGATGTCGGCGGGGCCGCGCACCTCGGCGACGCGGGAGGTGCCGGGCTTGCTCGGATCGCCGTCGTAGAGGCCGTCGACGTCGGAGAGGAGGACGAGCAGGTCGGCGTGGACGAGGTGGGCGACGAGGGCGGCGAGCCGGTCGTTGTCGCCGAAGCGGATCTCGTCGGTGGCGACGGTGTCGTTCTCGTTGACGACCGGCAGGGCGCCCATGGTGAGGAGCTGGTCGACGGTGCGCGAGGCGTTGCGGTGGTGGGTGCGGCGGGCCATGTCGTCGCTGGTCAGGAGGATCTGACCGACGCGGACGCCGTAGCGCGCGAAGGAAGCGGTGTAGCGGGCGACCAGGAGGCCCTGGCCGACGCTGGCGGCGGCCTGCTGGCGCGCGAGGTCCTTGGGGCGCCGGGAAAGGCCGAGCGGGGCGAGTCCGGCGGCGATGGCGCCGGACGAGACGAGGACGATCTCCTTGCCCCCGCCGCCCGGGGCGCCGCCCGAGGCGCCGCCGTGGTGCTTGGCGAGGACGTCGACGAGGGCGTCCACCCGGTCGGCGTCCAGGCCCCCCGCGGCCGTGGTGAGCGAGGACGATCCGACCTTGACGACGATCCGGCGTGCTTCCGCCACGCCCTGCCGTACCGCACGCGTTGCCCCTGACATGGAGCGCAATCTACGTGACGTGACCACACGAGTGCCGCCGGGTTTCGAGGGGCGGACAGGGCGACGGACGGGGAGCGGTCGGGCAGCGGTCGGGCAGCGGGCGGGGGCCGACGGCCCCCGATGGGATCTTGGACCTCCGAGTTGCATGGCTTTTGACCCTATTTCGGGTGATTGCCGTCACGGAGGATTGCTACGGGACCGCTCGAAGTCATACGGTCAGTGGTCAGCCTTTTCACGGCCGACCCCTTACCGTTCCGCCCTGTTTCCCTCCTAGTCCCCTCCTATCTCTGCCAGGAGCCCAGCCCGTGCCCTCCGCCGGACTTGCCCCGCGCCGCATCGTGCAGCTCTCAGCGCTGCTGGCGATGTTCGCGCTCTTCGTGGCCCAGCTCGTCAGCGCGTCCCTCCCGAACGTCCCGGTGTTCGTCGCCGCGAGCGCGGCCGGACTCGCCCTCGACACCTATCTGCAGTACCGGCAGCCGGGCCTGCTGTCCCTCCTGGCCAAGGTGCGTTTCGACGTCACCGTGCGACAGCTGCTGCGCGACATGCTGATCTTCGTCGGCCTGCTGCGCATCGACGGGATCGACCCGACGGGCGAGCAGGCGCCGCTGCTCTTCGCGCTCCTCGCCGTCTACGTGCTGCACTTCGGATGCCAGGCCGCCGCGGTCCTCGTGCGCCGCACCCGTACGCTGCCGATCCTCACCCGCAACATCGACGCCTCGGCGCTGCGCCTTTCCGCCGCCCCGCCGCGCATCCTGGCCCGGCGCCCCAGCCACCGCCTCCTCGCCTTCTCGATCCCGGCCACCGCGGGCCTGCTGATCACGGCCGCGACGACCGACGCCTACTGGGGCGGCATCGGCATCGGCCTCTCGGTCGTCCTGTTCGGCGGCGGCATGCTCTACCTGGCCACCTGGCTGCTGCCCAGGAAGCGGTCGCTGACCGAGGCCAAGGTCATGGAGTGGCTCGACGCGTGGCTCGCCGAGTACAAGCCGACCGTCGCCATGTACTTCTCGGGCGGCACGACCTCCGCGTACCAGGCCAACATGTGGCTCCCCACCCTCGCCGAGGTGGAAGGCAAGCCGCTGATCGTGCTGCGCGAGCGCTTCATGGTCAACAAGATCGACGCCACCGACGTGCCGATCATCTGCTTCCCGAAGGTCGCCACGATGTTCTCCCTGGAGAACTCGACGCTGAAGATGATGCTGCACCCGGCGAACGCCGCGAAGACCTCGCAGGTGCTGCGCATCCCGACGATCAAGCACGCGTTCATCAACCACGGCGAGTCCGACAAGCTCTCGTCCTGCAACCCGTACGCCAAGGCCTACGACGAGGTGTGGGTGGCGGGCCCCGCCGCCCGCGACCGATACCAGCTGGCCGACGTCGGCGTCGAGGACAAGGACGTCGTCGAGGTGGGCCGCCCGCAGCTCTCCCCCATCAGGACCGCGTCCGGCCCCGCCACCAAGCCCTACACGACCGTCCTGTACGCCCCCACGTGGGAGGGCTGGGACGGCAACCCGGGCAACACCTCGGTGATCCTGGCCGGTGAGAACATCGTCCGCCACCTGCTCGCCGACGACCGTGTGCGCCTCGTCTACAAGCCGCACCCGATGACCGGTTCGCAGGTCCCCGCCGCGGGCGCCGCCAACGAGCGCATCATGGCGATGATCCGCGAGGCCAACACGCGCCGCTCCGGCGCCCGGCCCGGCCCCGAGGCCGCCGCCGAGCTGGCCCGCCGCACCGCCGCCCTGGACAAGCTGACCTCCACGGCGTTCCGCACCAGCGCCGACGACATGGAGAAGATGCTGCTCCAGGGCAGCCCCGACGGCGACCGGCAGGCGGCCGTGGCCGAGGCGACGGCGGCGTGGGAGGAGGCGTACTGGGCCTCGTTCCCCGAGTGGGAGCACCTCGTCGTCACCGAGGCCCGGCCCGCGATCTTCACCTGTTTCAACCAGGCCGACGTCCTCGTCTCCGATGTCTCCTCGGTCGTCTCCGACTGGCTGGCCAGCGAGAAGCCGTACGCCGTCGCGAACACCTCGGGGCTCACCGAGGCCGAGTTCCGCGCCGGTTTCCCGACGGTGAGCGCCGCGACGATCCTGGCGCCGGACGCGCACGAAGTGCCCGCCCTCCTCGCGGCCGTGCGCGGCGAGGAGCACGACGCGTACGGCACGGCCCGT
This sequence comes from Streptomyces sp. SGAir0957, assembly GCF_043523415.1. Taxonomy (NCBI): domain Bacteria; kingdom Bacillati; phylum Actinomycetota; class Actinomycetes; order Kitasatosporales; family Streptomycetaceae; genus Streptomyces; species Streptomyces sp. SGAir0957. The sequence goes on along the minus strand of NZ_CP027293.1, from coordinate 5,516,167 downwards.
CTGGAGCTCAAGGAGCAGCTCCTCGGCCCCTCGGACCCGCCCTCGATCGACCGCTTCAACGGCGCCGTGCGCGCCCTGTGCGAGCGGGCCGACGAGCGCCGCGCCCGGATGGCGGCGCGCGGCGAGACGGACATCCCCTCGCAGCGTGAGGACTCCGTCGAGGAGCAGGTGGCCGACGCGATCGCCTCGGAGGCGGCGCCGGAGTCGGAGGACGCGGACGCGCTGACGACGTGACCGCCGCCGCTCCACGCGGTTCACGCAGTCCGAGCAATGAGCGGTACGGGTGAGGGCCCGGGGAGATGATCTCCCCGGGCCCTCACCCGTACCGGCTCAAAGCCCTCAGAAGGGCTTGAACTCGTCGTACGCCTGCTCCGCCTCGTCCCGCTCCGCCTGCCGGTCGCGGCGGCGCTGGGCGGCCGGACGCGGCGCCTCCATGCGGTGGTCCTCGCCACGGCGGCCGAGCATCTCGGCGCCCGCCATCATGGTGGGCTCCCAGTCGAAGACGACCGCGTTCTCCTCGGGGCCGATGGCGACGCCGTCGCCGTTGCGCGCACCCGCCTTCATCAGCTGGTCCTCGACGCCGAGGCGGCTGAGCCGGTCGGCGAGGTAGCCGACGGCCTCGTCGTTGTTGAAGTCGGTCTGGCGGACCCAGCGCTCCGGCTTCTCGCCGCGCACGCGGAACAGCGGCTCGCCGTCGACCTCTTCGCGGGTGACGGTGAAGCCCGAGTCGTCCACGGCCTTCGGGCGGATGACGATGCGGGTCGCCTCCTCCTTCGGCTTCGCGGCGCGCGCGGTGCCCACCAGGTCGGCGAGGGCGAAGGACAACTCCTTGAGGCCCTTGTGTGCGACGGCGGAGACCTCGAAGACGCGGTAGCCGCGCTCCTCCAGGTCGGGCCTGACCATCTCGGCGAGGTCCTGGCCGTCGGGCACGTCGATCTTGTTGAGGACGACGAGGCGCGGCCGGTTCTCCAGGCCCGCGCCGTACTCGCGCAGCTCGGCCTCGATGGTGTCGAGGTCGGAGACGGGGTCGCGGTCGGACTCCAGGGTCGCCGTGTCCAGGACGTGCACGAGGACCGAGCAGCGCTCGACGTGGCGCAGGAACTCCAGGCCCAGGCCCTTGCCCTGGCTGGCGCCGGGGATGAGGCCGGGGACGTCGGCGATCGTGTAGACCGTCGCACCGGCCGTGACGACGCCGAGGTTCGGGACAAGCGTCGTGAACGGGTAGTCGGCGATCTTCGGCTTGGCGGCCGAGAGGACGGAGATGAGCGAGGACTTGCCGGCGCTCGGGTAGCCCACCAGGGCGACGTCGGCGACGGTCTTCAGCTCGAGGACGACGTCGCGCAGGTCGCCGGGGACGCCGAGGAGGGCGAAGCCGGGGGCCTTGCGGCGGGCCGAGGCCAGCGCCGCGTTGCCGAGGCCGCCGCGGCCGCCCTGGGCGGCGACGAAGGTCGTGCCCTCGCCGACGAGGTCCGCGAGGACATTGCCCTGCTTGTCGAGGACGACCGTGCCGTCGGGGACGGGCAGGACCAGGTCCTCGCCGTCCTTGCCGGAGCGGTTGCCGCCCTCGCCGGGCTTGCCCGCGGTGGCCTTGCGGTGCGGGGAGTGGTGGTAGTCGAGGAGCGTCGTCACCGACTGGTCCACGACCAGGATGACGTCGCCGCCACGGCCGCCGTTGCCGCCGTCCGGGCCGCCGAGCGGCTTGAACTTCTCACGGTGGACGGAGGCACAGCCGTGGCCTCCGCTACCCGCGGCGACATGCAGTTCGACGCGGTCCACGAAGGTGGTCATTGGTCAGTGCCTCCAGAAACGAACGGATGTTGCTGATACTGCTTCAGCGTGCTGTACCCAGGGACAACACGCGAAAGGCGGACCCGCTTCCCCAGGGGGAAGTGAGGTCCGCCTCGCGAAAAAAGAACTGGTCGGCTACGCCCGTCAGGCGGCGACCGGAACGATGTTCACGACCTTGCGGCCACGGTGGGTACCGAACTCCACCGCACCGGCGTCGAGCGCGAACAGCGTGTCGTCCTTGCCACGACCCACGCCGTTGCCCGGGTGGAAGTGGGTGCCGCGCTGGCGGACCAGGATCTCACCGGCGTTGACGGTCTGGCCGCCGAAGCGCTTCACGCCGAGCCGCTGAGCATTGGAGTCGCGCCCGTTCCGAGTGGACGATGCGCCCTTCTTGTGTGCCATGTCTCAGTCCCTACCCTTACTTCGCAGCCGCGGGGATCTCAGTGACCTTGATCGCCGTGTACTGCTGGCGGTGGCCCTGACGACGGCGGTAGCCGGTCTTGTTCTTGTAGCGAAGGATGTCGATCTTCGCACCCTTGTGGTGGTCCACGACCTCGGCCTGGACCTTGATCCCGGCCAGCACCCACGGGTCGCTGGTCACGGCGTCGCCGTCGACAACGAGCAGCGTAGAGAGCTCTACGGTGTCGCCAACCTTGGCGGTGGGAATCTTGTCAACCTCAACGATGTCGTCGACAGCAACCTTGTGCTGGCGACCACCGCTGCGCACGATGGCGTACACGCGGATCTCTCTTTCGCTCGGAACGGGACCCCCGCAGTCCAGCCGCACGGGTGCGGCCTCTCCGGTCGATCCCAGGGGGATGCGCCCGGAGGAAAAAGGTTTACGGGAGTGCGGCGTCTCGATGGACACGCCGACGGTCAAGATTACGGGTCCGCCCCGACAAGGGTCAAACCGGCCCTTCACGAAGCTCCGAGAAGCACGGCCGGAGGGGCGGGAGAAGGGCGGCGCCCCCGTACAGCGGTGTGCTGTACGGGGGCGCCGGTGCCTCGGACCTCGCCGGATCAGCCCTCGTCGGCCGACGCGGTGACGCCGGACGGCGGCTGCTGACCGGCCGCCGCGGTCTTCTTCGCGGCCGTCTTCTTGGCGGTGGTGGTCTTCGCCGCCTTCTTGGCCGTCGTCTTCTTCGCGGCCGTCTTCTTGGCCGCGGTCTTCTTGGTGGCGGCCTTCTTGGCCGTCGCCTTCTTGGCCGTCTTGCGGGCCGTCTTCTTGGCGGCGGGCGCCTCGTCGGCGGCCTCCGCCCCGGGCTCGGCCTCCGGCGCGTCCTCCGTGGCCGACGGGACGACCAGGACGGCCGCCTCCTCGGACGCGGTCGGCGCGGTGGCCTTGCGGACGGCACGGCGGCGCGGACGCGGCGCGGGAGCCTCCTGCTGCACGGGCTCGGCCTGCACGGGCGCCTCGGCGACCGGCTCCTCGGCCTGGACCGGCTTCGCCGGCTCCGTGACGGTCACCTCGGCGGCCTCCTCGGAGGACGCCTTCGGGGAACCGGCGGGCGCGGACGCCTTGCGCGTGGCACGACGACGCTGACGCGGCGCCGGGGCCTCCTCCTGAGCGGGCTCCGGCTGTACGGGCTCGGCCTCCTTCGGGGCCTCCGCCTCGACGGCCGGCTCCGGCGCGGGGGCCGGGGCGGGCGCCTCGGCGACCACCGGCTCCTTCGGCGCGCCCGCGGGGGCCGACGCCCGGCGCGTGGCGCGGCGGCGCGAACGGCCGCCACGGCTCGCCGCGGCCTCCGCCTCGGCGGCGCTGGAGTACAGCTCCTCGTCCGGGGCGAAGTCGGGCTCGGCCAGCGCCTTGGGGGCGGCGGCCTCGGCGGCGACCTCGGCCTCGGTCTCGACCGGCCCGGCGGTGGTCCGGGCCTCGTGGTCGTGACCCTGGTCGTGGCTGTGCTCGTGAGCGTGGTCGTGGCCGTGGTCGTGGCCCTGCTCGCCGCCGTTGCCACCGCGGCCGCGCTTCTTGCGCTTGCCGCCGGTCGAGCCGCCGGAGACCGGCTGCTCCATGTGGACGATGACGCCGCGCCCGTTGCAGTGCACGCAGGTCTCGGAGAAGGACTCCAGGAGGCCCTGGCCGACGCGCTTGCGGGTCATCTGGACGAGGCCGAGCGAGGTGACCTCGGCGACCTGGTGCTTGGTGCGGTCGCGGCCCAGGCATTCGAGCATGCGGCGCAGGACCAGGTCGCGGTTGGACTCCAGGACCATGTCGATGAAGTCGATGACGACGATGCCGCCCAGGTCGCGCAGGCGCAGCTGGCGCACGATCTCCTCGGCCGCTTCGAGGTTGTTCCTCGTCACGGTCTCTTCGAGGTTGCCGCCCTGACCGGTGAACTTGCCGGTGTTGACGTCGATGACGACCATCGCCTCGGTCTTGTCGATCACGAGGGAGCCGCCGGAGGGCAGCCACACCTTGCGGTCGAGCGCCTTGGCGAGCTGCTCGTCGATCCGGTACGTCGCGAAGACGTCGACCTCGCTGGTCCACCGCTGGAGGCGGTCGGCCAGGTCGGGCGCCACGTGGTTGACGTAGCCGTGGATGGTCTCCCAGGCGTCGTCACCGCTGACGATGACCTTGGAGAAGTCCTCGTTGAAGATGTCGCGCACGACGCGGACCGTCATGTCCGGCTCGCCGTACAGCAGGCTCGGCGACGACGTCGAGATCTGCTTGGACTTCTTCTGGATGTCCTCCCACTGGGCCTGCAGACGCTCGACGTCGCGGCGCAGCTCGTCCTCGCTCGCGCCCTCGGCGGCGGTGCGCACGATGACGCCCGCGTCCTCGGGGACGATCTTCTTGAGGATGGTCTTCAGACGCGCCCGCTCGGTGTCGGGCAGCTTGCGGCTGATGCCGGTCATCGAGCCCTCGGGCACGTAGACCAGGTAGCGGCCGGGCAGCGAGATCTGGCTGGTCAGGCGGGCGCCCTTGTGGCCGATCGGGTCCTTGGTGACCTGCACGAGGACGGACTGGCCGGACTTGAGGGCGGTCTCGATGCGGCGCGGCCCGTTGGCCATGCCGAGCGCCTCGAAGTTGACCTCACCGGCGTAGAGCACCGCATTGCGGCCCTTGCCGATGTCGATGAAGGCGGCCTCCATCGACGGCAGCACGTTCTGGACCTTGCCCAGGTAGACGTTGCCGACGTACGAGGTCGACTGCTCCTTGTTGACGTAGTGCTCGACAAGGATGTCGTCCTCGAGGACGCCGATCTGGGTGCGCTCGCCGTTCTGGCGGACGACCATCACGCGCTCGACGGCCTCGCGGCGCGCCAGGAACTCGGCCTCGGTGATGATCGGGACGCGGCGGCGCCCCTGCTCGCGGCCCTCGCGGCGGCGCTGCTTCTTGGCCTCCAGACGCGTGGAGCCCTTGATGGACTGCACCTCGTCCGAGGAGGTCGACGAGCGCTCACGCTCGGCGAAGCTGTCCTTCTTGCGGGGCTCACGGACCTTGACGACCGTACGCTCCGGGTCGTCGGAGCCGTGCTGCTCGCTCTCGGGCCCGGCGTCACCGGCGCGACGGCGACGACGACGGCGACGACGGCTGCTGCTCGAACCGGAGCCGGAGTTGTCGTCCCGGTCGTCGTGCCCGTGCTGCTCGTCCTGCTCGTCCCGGCCGTCGTGCTCGGCGCCGTCCGTGCTGTCGGCGGTGGCGTCGGCCGTGTCGGCCGCGTCCTGCTCGGCGTCGGCGTCCGGGTCACCGGACTCGTCCTGGTCGTTGTCGGCGTCGGCGGACTCGCCGCGACGACGGCGGCGGCCACCGCGACGGCGGCGGCGGGCCGGACGGTCGCCGTTCTCGTTGTCGTTCTCGTCCTGGTCGTCGCCCGGCTCGTCCGCCTCCGCGGGCTCCTCGGCCGCGACCTGCGCCTCGGCCTCGACGGGCTGCTCGACAGGCTGCTGCTCGTCGCTCGCGCGCCTGCGGCGGCGACGGCGCGGGGCCTGCTCCTCCTCGGCGGCGACGACGGCGGCACCGGCGGCGGGCTCGGCGGCCGCGGGCTTCTCCTCGGCGGCCTCGGCCGCGGCAGCGGCGGCGGCGCGCTCCGGCGTCTGGAACATCGGCTCGGTGAAGACCGGCGCCTGGAAGACGGCGACGGACGGCCGCTTCGGACGGCCCCCGCCCTCTTCCTCGCGGGCGGCCCTGGACGCGGACCGCTGGGCCTTCGGCTCGGCGAAACCGCCGGCGGCCTTGCGGGTGGCACGGCGACGGCCGCGCGGCGCGGCGGCCTCGGGCTGCTCGGCCTGCTCGGGCTGCGCCTCGGCGGGCGCGGCGGGCTCGGCAGCCTCGGCCACGGGCTCGGCGGCCTGGGCCTCCGGGGCGGCGACGGCGCGGGTGGCGCGGCGGCGGGAGCGGCGCGGGGCGGCGTCCTCGGCCGGCTCCCCGGCTGCGGGCTGCTCGGCGACAGGCGCCTCGACGGTCTCCTCGGCGGCCGGGGCCTCGGTGGAGGCGGCGGGCGCGGAGGCCGTACGGGTGGCACGGCGACGGCGGCGCGGCGCGGACTCCTCCGCGGCGGCCTCCGGCTCGGCGGCGGCCGGCGCGGCCTCGGCCGGGGCCTGCGCCTCGGTCTCGGCAGCGGGTGCGGCCGCGGCGCGGGTGGCGCGGCGGCGACGCGGCGCGGGCGCCTCGGCGGCCTCCGGCGCGGAAGCGGGGGCGGCGGGCGCGGCCTCGGTCTCGGCGGTCGGCGCGGCCGCGGCACGCGTGGCGCGGCGACGACGCGGCGCGGGCGCCTCGGCGGCGGGCTCGGCCTCGGCGGCCGGCTGCTCGGGTTCGGCGGCGGGCGCGGCCTGCTCGGTGCTCTGGCCCGGCTCGGCGACCGGCGTCGACACGGCGCGGGTGGCGCGGCGGCGGGAGCGGCGCGGGGCCGGCTCCTCGGCGGCGGGCTCGGCAAGTTCCTGGGCGGACGCGGCGGCGGCGACGGGCTGCACGGTCTCGGCCGTCGCGGTCGCCTCGTCCACCTCCTCCGTCTCGTCCGTCTCCTGCGTCTCGTCCGGCGCGGACGCGGCGGCGGGCGCACCGGCCGGTGCGGAGGCGCGGCGCGTGGCGCGGCGGCGCGGGCGGGCGGCGGGGGCGGCGTCCTGTGCGGGGGCCTCGGCGGCCGGGGACGCGGCGGGCTCGGACTCGGCGTCCGCGGCGGCGGCCGGTATGGCCGGCGCGTTCTCGACGGCGGCCTGTCCGGCGGGCGGGCCCGCGGGACGCGACGCGGCCCGGCGCCTACGGCGCGGGGGCAGGGTGTCGCTGGGGCTGTCCCACTCGGGGCTGGTGGCTTCGTTCTGCTCGGGCATGCGGGTGTGTCTCCCGTCGGCCCCCGGGCGCCGCGCCTCATCCGGATGACCGGTGACGCCTGCGGCTCGCGCGAGTGGCGCGGTGCCGCCGGTCCGGGGCGCGGGCGCCGCACGGGGGCTCTCTGTCTGTTCTCGCCGGTTCCGGTACGCGAGGTACGTACGGCCTGGCGAAAGTCCTTGGGTGGGTGCGCTGCCCGACCCAGGTGGCTCCCGAGTACGAGGGCGGCGCTACGACGACCGCCTTACGCGGGACCTTCCACGGCAGACGCCGTCGCGGCGGCAGCTCCGGCGGCCTCCGGTCGGGGGGCCTGGACTGCCTCGCGGTCGGGCGCGAGCGGGTCGGTCACCGTGCCGGTCTCTTCATCGAAAGGCCCCTGCGCCAGCCTGGTCACCGCTGCGGGGACCGGCGGCGCCAGGTCAGCCACGGCGCGGAGACCGGACAGGACGTCGTCGGGTCGTACGGCAGGCGTCACGTGCCGAACAACCAGCCGCAGTATCGCACAGGCCCGCTCACCGGGCCTATCGACCTGCGCGTCGGCGGCGTCGAGACTGACGACGGCCTCGCGGGCGTCGAACGTGCGGATGCCGTTCTTCGTCCGGCGCTGGACCTCGACGGTCTCCGCCGCGCGGAACGCCTCGGCGGCGCGCGCGGCCTCCTCGACGCTCACACCGTCGAGCCGCAGCTCCCACACGGAGGCGGCGAGCCGGTCGGCGAGGCCCGAGGTACGGGCCTCGACGGCGTCGACGATGTCGAGGCCGACGGGCATCGACTCGTCGAGCAGTTTCCGCAGCGTGTCGGGGTCCCGCTCCGCGGTGAGCGCGATCTCCAGGTACTCGGCCTCACTGCCCGTGCCGGTGGGTGCGGCATTGGCGTACGACACCTTCGGGTGCGGCGTGAACCCGGCCGAGTACGCCATGGGCACCTCGGCGCGGCGCAGGGCCCGCTCGAAGGCGCGCTGGAAGTCTCGGTGGCTGGTGAACCGGAGGCGGCCGCGCTTGGTGTAACGCAGTCGGATGCGCTGCACCGCGGGTGCGGGCGGCGGGCCTACGGGCTGTCGCTTGCCCAGTGTCCTGATCCTTCGTGAGTACGGTCGTGCTGCTTACCAAGACTACGTCCACGTCACTCGTCCGGTTCCCCCAGGACGGGCACTCATGGGCGTACATGGACGTTGACTCTCTCGAAAAGGCAAAATCAGCGCTGTCATCAGCGCCACTACGAGGGGGCTCCTCGCATGATCACGCTCACGAAGGAAGACGGCCCGGCGGACCTGAACGGGGTGACGCACCTGTCCATCGGGGTCTCGTGGGACCCCACCTCCGGGAGCAGCGGCGGCGTCCTGGGCGCACTGCGCCGCAAGCAGGGCACGGACCTGGACCTGATCGCCATCGCGATGCAGGGCGCCGACCCGGTGCGCCTCGCGGGCCTCGACTCGCTCGACCCGCTGGCCAACGGCTCGCTGGTGCACAGCGGTGACAACCAGACGGGCAAGGGCGACGGTGACGACGAGACGGTGACGGTCGAGTTCGCGCGGATCCCGCAGAACATCACGTCGATCGTCTTCATCGCGGCCGCGTTCAAGAAGGGCAGCTCCTTCCAGAAGGCGCGCAATGTCAGCATCAAGGTCTACGACGCGACGGGCGGCAGCAGCCAGCAGGTCGCCGACATCTGGCCCTCGATGCTGAGCACGGACAACGGGTGCGCGGTGGCGAAGGCGGTGCGCGCCCCGGGCGGCGCCTGGAAGCTGCAGGTCATCAATGAGACGGGCAAGATCAAGCAGGGTGACGAGGTCGCCCTGATGCGGTTCGCCGTGAGCAAGTAGCGCGCGGGCACAGGGCGTACGCCGAAGGGGCGGCCGGTTGTGGTCAACCGGCCGCCCCTTCGCGTGCGTAGGCCCTACTTACTTCACGACCGTCAGCGGCAGCAGCTTCTTGCCGGTCGGGCCGACCTGGATGGACGTGTCCATCGCCGGGCAGACACCGCAGTCGAAGCAGGGCGTCCAGCGGCAGTCGTCGACCTCGGTCTCGTCGAGCGAGTCCTGCCAGTCCTCCCAGAGCCAGTCCTTGTCGAGGCCGGAGTCCAGGTGGTCCCAGGGCAGGACCTCTTCGTAGGTGCGCTCGCGCGTCGTGTACCAGTCGACGTCCACGCCGTGCGCGGGCAGCGTCTTCGCGGCGCACTCCATCCAGCGGTCGTAGCTGAAGTGCTCGCGCCAGCCGTCGAAGCGGCCGCCGTCCTCGTAGACCGCGCGGATGACGTCGCCGATGCGGCGGTCGCCACGGGAGAGGAGGCCCTCGACGATGCCGGGCTTGCCGTCGTGGTAGCGGAAGCCGATGGAGCGGCCGTACTTCTTGTCGCCGCGGATCTTGTCGCGGAGCTTGGTGAGCCGGGCGTCCGTCTCCTCGGCGGAGAGCTGCGGCGCCCACTGGAACGGGGTGTGCGGCTTGGGCACGAAGCCGCCGATCGACACCGTGCAGCGGATGTCATTGGCGCCGGAGACCTCGCGGCCCTTCTGGATCACGTTCATCGCCATGTCGGCGATCTGGAGGACGTCCTCGTCGGTCTCGGTGGGCAGGCCGCACATGAAGTACAGCTTCACCTGACGCCATCCGTTGCCGTACGCCGTGGCGACGGTACGGATGAGGTCTTCCTCGCTGACCATCTTGTTGATGACCTTGCGCATGCGCTCACTGCCGCCCTCGGGGGCGAAGGTGAGGCCCGAGCGGCGGCCGTTGCGCGTCAGCTCGTTGGCCAGGTCGACATTGAAGGCGTCGACGCGGGTGGAGGGCAGCGAGAGGCCGATCTTGTCTTCCTCGTACCGGTCCGCGAGGCCCTTGGCGATGTCGCCGATCTCGGTGTGGTCGGCGGAGGAGAGCGAGAGCAGGCCGACCTCCTCGAAACCGGTCGCCTTCAGGCCCTTCTCGACCATTTCGCCGATGCCGGTGATGCTTCGCTCCCGCACGGGGCGCGTGATCATGCCGGCCTGGCAGAAGCGGCAGCCGCGGGTGCAGCCGCGGAAGATCTCGACGGACATCCGCTCGTGGACCGTCTCCGCGAGCGGCACGAGCGGCTGCTTCGGGTACGGCCATTCGTCGAGGTCCATGACGGTGTGCTTGGAGACCCGCCACGGCACGCCCGACTTGTTCGGCACGACGCGGCCGATCCGCCCGTCGGGCAGGTACTCGACGTCGTAGAACGCGGGGACGTAGATGTTGCCGGTCCTCGCGAGGCGGAACAGCACCTCCTCGCGGCCGCCGGGACGGCCCTCGGCCTTCCACGCGCGGATGATCTCGGTCATGTCGAGGACGGCCTGCTCGCCGTCGCCGATGACCGCCGCGTCGATGAAGTCCGCGATCGGCTCCGGGTTGAACGCCGCGTGGCCGCCCGCGAGGACGATCGGGTCGTCGAGCGTACGGTCCCTGGACTCCAGCGGAATGCCGGCCAGGTCGAGCGCGGTCAGCATGTTCGTGTAGCCGAGCTCGGTGGAGAAGCTCAGGCCGAAGACGTCGAACGCCTTGACCGGGCGGTGCGAGTCGACCGTGAACTGCGGCACCTTGTGCTCGCGCATCAGGGCTTCGAGGTCCGGCCAGACGCTGTAGGTGCGCTCGGCGAGGACGCCCTCGCGCTCGTTCAGGACCTCGTAGAGGATCATGACGCCCTGGTTGGGCAGACCGACCTCGTACGCGTCCGGGTACATCAGCGCCCAGCGGACATCGGCGGACTCCCACGGCTTCACCGTGGAGTTGAGTTCTCCGCCGACGTACTGGATCGGCTTCTGCACATGCGGGAGCAGCGCTTCGAGCTGCGGAAACACAGACTCGACCACTTGGGGTGCCGCGGCGGCGGCTTCGGCAGGCATAACCGTGGACCTTTGTGAGCTGGCAGGGGTGACCCTCAAGCCTAACCCGCCGACAAGCGCGGCTTCGCCGCCCGCTTCCACACCTCCGGCAGCGCGCGCTCCCCCTCGGTCGCCGCCGCCTGCTCCTGCCCGTACAGCACACCCCAGGCGAAGGCGGTCTCCCCCGCGGCGTGCGCCTGGATCGCCAGGTCGCGCAGCGCCTCGCGGGCGACGACGGAGTCCTGGTGGTCGCCGAGCAGCGACTGCACCTTCTTGACGCGCTTCGCAAACTTCTTCGACTGCTTGCCGAGCGCGGGGACACCGGTCTCCCCCGCGTAACGGGCTCGTTTGGCCGCCTTGCGGGCGTCGTGCAGGGCGTGGTCGCGGTCGGTGCCGGGTGCGAGGGAGAGGGCGTGCTCGATCCGGGCGGCGAGCCGGGCGTGATCCTTGCGAGCCGCCTTGACCAGCACCTTCGCGGCCGGGCGGTCGGCGGCGGGCAGCAGCGGCGGGTCGGCGAGCAGCGCGTCGAGCGTCTCCAGGAGCGTCAGATAGCGCCTGCCGTCGAGCACGGCGACGGTGCGCCGGCGCGAGCCGAGGCGGCGGGCGACGGCCCAGATCCGCAGCCGCCCGCGGACGGGGCCGAGCAGGAGGGTGCGGGGCAGCGCGTCGATCCGGGCGGTGAGCCGCTCGGTCAGGACCTCCCGGTCACGGTCGACGCCCAGCTCCCCGGCGAGCCATTTCAGCTCCTCCCCGACCGGCCCCGTCACGGCCGGGTCGAGGACCTTCTTGTACGTCTTGAACGCGCTGCGCAGGCGCCGGGTCGCGACCCGCATCTGGTGCACGGCGTCGGGCAGGTCGCGGCGGACGGCGGGGTCGAGGTCGACGAGGGCGTCACGCTGCGCGCGCAGCCGGGCGAGGACGTGCTCCCCGGCGGTGACGGGCTGTGCCTTCGCCGGGGTCTCCGGGCTGCGGATACCCGTCTCGTCCATGGCGCGGGACAGCTTCGACGCGGAGGCGGAGCGTTCGACCCCGGCCTTGCGGAGCCGCTTCTCGACCTTGCCGAGGAACGCCGGGTCGCCGTCGTCGGCCAGCTCGACCTCGATCTCCGTCCACTCGGTGGCCTGCTCGCCGCCGATCCGCTCCGCGCGGACGGCGTCGACGCAGACCTCGGCGAGTACGGTGCCGTCGGCGTCGGCCAGGTGGGTGACGTCGCGGGACGAGCGCAGCCGCACGACGGGGACGAGCTGCGCGCCCCGCACCCGGGACCGCACCAGGCCGGTGAGTGCGCGCGGCACCTCGTCGGAGAGCGGCGCCCGCACCTCGTCCCGCACCCCGTCGGCGACCCCGACCGGCAGCTTCAGATGCCAGCCCGCGTCGTCGCCGCCGGTGCGGCGCCGCAGCGTGATCCGCTGCGCGGCGAGCCGTTGGTCGGGCGTGTCGTAGTACACGGCGTCGAGTTCGACGACGCCTTTCTCGATGACCTCGGCCACGCCCGGCACCTTGTGCAGATCAGGCAGGTGAAAGTCCTCGTCGGGGGCGTCGTACTTCCGCTCGATCTCGCGCTTCGTCTCCGCCATGATTCGAATCTAGACGTCACGTGGGGCCCCGGATAGGGGGCGTGGCGGGGCCCCGGGCCGCGTTCGGTCCTTCGGGGGGCGGTTCTTCGGGTGCGGGTCACGTCGTGGCTGGTCGCGCAGTTCCCCGCGCCCCTGAGATGCGCACTTCGTGCGGCATCTCCCCGGGGAAAGGCTGCGCGCAGCGCATGCCTTCGGGGGCGCGGGGAACTGCGCGACCGGCCACGGTGAACGCGCACCCGCGAGAGAACGGCCACCCGCTACGGCGAAGAGGCGGACAGGGGCGCAGCCCCGTCCCGAAAAACCGGCTAAGCCGACAGCGGTCTTTGCACCCGGATCGACTGCAACAGCCCCACCGCCACCCACACCGCGAACATCGACGACCCTCCGTAGGAGACGAAGGGCAGCGGCAGGCCCGCCACGGGCATGATGCCCAGCGTCATGCCGATGTTCTCGAACGCCTGGAAGGCGAACCAGGCGATGATGCCGGCGGCGACGATCGTGCCGTACAGCTCCGTCGTCTCGCGGGCGATGCGGCAGGCGCGCCAGAGCACAATGCCGAGCAGCAGTATGATCGCGCCCGCTCCGACGAAGCCGAGCTCCTCACCGGCGACGGTGAAGACGAAGTCGGTCTGTTGTTCCGGGACGAACTGGCCCGTCGTCTGGGAGCCGTGGAAGAGGCCCGCGCCGGACAGGCCGCCCGACCCGATCGCGATGCGCGCCTGGTTCGTGTTGTAGCCGACGCCCGCCGGGTCGAGCGCCGGGTTGGCGAACGCGGCGAAGCGGGCGATCTGGTAGTCGTCGAGGACGCCGAGCTGCCATACGGCCACGGCACCCGCCGCGCCGACCCCGATGAGGCCGAGCACCCAGCGGTTGGACGCGCCGGAGGAGAGCAGCACGCCGAGCACGATCATCACCATGACCATGACGGACCCGAGGTCGGGCATCAGCATGACGACGGCCATGGGGACGGCGGCGAGCCCGAGCGCCTGGAGGACGGTCCGGTGGTCGGGGTGGTCCCGGTCACCGGCGTCGACGCGCGCCGCGAGCAGCATCGCCATGCCGAGGATGATCGTGATCTTCACGAACTCGGAGGGCTGGAGCGAGAAGCCGCCGCCGATGATGATCCAGGCGTGCGCCCCGTTGACGGTCGCGCCGAGCGGGGTGAGGACGAGCAGCACCAGGAGGACGGAGATGCCGTAGAGGATCGGGACCGCGCCGCGCAGGGTGCGGTGGCCGAGCCAGATCGTCCCCACCATCAGGGCGAGCCCTATGCCGGTGTTGAGCAGGTGCCGGAGCAGGAAGTAGTACGGGTCGCCCTGGTTGAGCTCGGTGCGGTTGCGCGTCGCCGAGTAGACGAGCGCGGCGCCGATCATCGACAGGGCGAGGGCGGAGAACAGTATCGGCCAGTCGAGGCGCCGCACCATGGAGTCGCGGGCGAGCAGCCGCGACATGGTGGAGCGCTGGGGACCGTACCCGGAGACGGAGAAGCCATTGGTGCCGGCCATGCGGGTCAGTCCCTTCTGCCGTACGCGCCCGCGGCGGGGGCGCCCGCCAGTTGCTGCTGCTCGGGCGGCACTTCCTTCTGCGGCTTGTACGGCTTGATCTCCGGGGCGTCGATCGAGCCGTCCCGGTCGATCTTCGGCAGCGCGGTCTGCGGCTGGGGAAGCAGCGCCTTCTTGAGGTCCTGCTTGCCGTTGCTGTCGAGCCCGTACATGGCGTCGTAGATCTTGCGGACGGCGGGCCCGGACGCGCCGGAGCCCGTACCGCCCTGGGAGATCGTCATGACGATCGAGTAGTCCTTGGTGTACGTGGCGAACCACGAGGTGGTCTGCTTGCCGTAGACCTCGGCCGTACCGGTCTTGGCGTGCATGGGGATCTTGTCCTGCGGCCAGTTCTGGAAGCGCCAGGCGGCGGTTCCGCGGGTCGCCACGCCCGCGAGGGCCGAGTCGATCTGGTCGCGGGTCTTGTGGCTCATGGGGAGCTTGCCGTTGGACTGCGGCTTGATCTCGCTGACCTGCTTGCCGTCGGCGCTGACGACGGCCTTGCCGACCTCGGGCCGGTGCAGGGTGCCGCCGTTGGAGATGGCGGCGTAGATCGACGCCATCTGTATCGGCGTGACGAGGGTGTCGCCCTGGCCGATGGAGTAGTTGACGGCGTCACCGGCGCGCATGAGGTTGCCTTCGAGGCAGTTCTCGTAGTTCAGCTTCTGGACGTAGTCGCCGTCCTTCTTGCCGGACTTGCACCAGGAGTCCTTGTTGGCCTTCCAGAACCGCTGCTTCCACTGGCGGTCGGGGACCCGGCCGGTGACCTCGTTGGGCAGGTCGATGCCGGTCTCCTTGCCGAGGCCGAACTGGTGGGCGGTCTTGTAGAACCAGTCCTGGGTGTCCTTGTTGCCCCGGAGGCCGCCGTCCTTCTTCCACTCGTTGTGCGCGAGGCCGTAGAAGACGGTGTCGCAGGAGACCTCCAGGGCGCGGCCCAGGCTGATCGACCCGTGGTCCGCCGACTCGAAGTTCTTGAAGACCTGGCCGCCGATCGAGTACGAGCTGGTGCACGGGTAGCTCCCGTTGAACTCGTAACCGGCCTTGACCGCCGCCGACGTCGAGACGACCTTGAAGATCGAGCCGGGGGCCGCCTGGCCCTGGATGGCCCGGTTCAGGAGCGGGTAGTTGGACTTCTTGCCGGTGAGGTCGGCGTAGTCCTTGCCGGAGATGCCGCCGACCCAGGCGTTCGGGTCGTAGGCCGGGTTGGAGGCCATGGCGACGACGCGGCCGGTCTTGGCCTCCAGGACCACGACGGCGCCGGAGTCGGCCTTGTAGTTCGTCCCGGTGTTCTTGTCGAACTCCTTGCGGGCGGTCTTCATCGCCTCGTTCAGCTCGTACTCGGCGACGGCCTGCACGCGTGCGTCTATCGACGTGACGACGTTCGCCCCGGCCTCCGCCTTGTCGCTGTCGGCGCGGCCGATGACGCGGCCGAGGTTGTCGACCTCGTACCGGGTGACGCCCGCCTTGCCGCGCAGCTCCTTGTCGTACGTGCGCTCGAGGCCGGAGCGGCCGACCTGGTCGGAGCGCAGGTACGGCGAGTCGGAGTCCTTGGCCTTCTCGATCTCCGCGTCGGTGACCGGGGAGAGGTAGCCGAGGACCTGTGCGGTGTTGGAGCCGCCGGGGCCCGCGTAGCGGCGTACGGCGGTCGGTTCGGCGGTGATGCCGGGGAAGTCCTCGCTGCGCTCGCGGATCTGCAGCGCCTGCTTGGGCGTGGCCTCGTCGGTGATCGGGATGGGCTGGTACGGGGACCCGTTCCAGCAGGGCTGCGGCGTCTTGGCGTCGCACAGCCGGACCTTCTCCTCGACCTCCTTGGCCTTGAGGCCGAGGACGGCGGCGAGCTTGGCGAGGACCGCCTTGCCGTCGTCCTTCATCTTCATGAGGTCGGTGCGGGAGGCGGAGACCACGAGCCGGGTCTCGTTGTCCGCGATGGGCACGCCGCGGGCGTCGAGGATCGAGCCGCGGGTGGCCGGGCTGACGACCTGCTGCACGTGGTTGCCGGAGGCTTCCTTCGCGTACTCGTCGCCGTTGCGGATCTGGAGGTACCAGAGGCGGCCGCCGAGGGTCAGCAGGAGGGAGAGGACGAGGATCTGAAGGACGATGAGCCGGATCTGGACGCGCGGCGTCCGGCCCGTCTCGGGGATGTTGGTCACGGTGGCGGGCTCCCCCTCTCAGTACGAGTACGAGTACGTGTACACCTGGAAGCTGTGCGCCAAGTGCCTGGGCGGCAGCGGGTTCACAGGCGCTTGACCCCCTTGATGCGCCCGGCACGGGCGGCGCGCGCCTTGGCGGTCTTCATGCGCAGCCCGCCGCGCTGGTTGCCGATGCGCAGCCCGGTGCCGGCGGAGAGCCAGCCGGCGGAGACGTCGGCGGTCTTGGCGGAGCCGCCGGAGGTCTCGGCGAGCGGATCGTGCTCGGCGCGTCTGGCGAGCGCCATCACGCCGGGGACGACGAAGGGCGCGAGCAGCAGGTCGTAGAGCGCGGCGGTGAACAGCAGGGAGCCGAGGCCGACGTGGCGGGCGGCGGTGTCGCCGACGAGGGCGCCGACGCCCGCGTACAGCAGGGTCGTGCCGATGGCGGCGCCGACGACGACGAGCATGGGGCCCGCGGCCGAGCGCAGCTTCCCGTTGTCCGGCTTGGCGAGGCCCGCGAGGTAGCCGATCACGCAGAGCACCAGGGCGTAGCGCCCGGCTGCGTGGTCGGCGGGCGGGGCGAGGTCGGCGAGCAGGCCGGCCCCGAAGCCGACGAGGGCGCCGCCCGTGTGCCCGTAGACCAGGGCGAGGCCGAGGACGGTCAGGAGCAGCAAGTCCGGTACGGCGCCGGGCAGTTGGAGCCGGGCCAGAACACAGACCTGGATGACGAGGGCGACGACGACGAGGCTGACGGAGAGCAGCATCCGGTTGAAGCGCATGGTTGTTGCTCCTCCTACTCGAAGCCGTTGCCGGCGGCGCCGTCCGCGGGCGCGGACGGGGTGACGGTGACGGTGACCGTCGGCGCGGGCTTGGGCTTGGCGGGCTTGGACGGCAGGACCGTGTCGCGCGGGTCGGAGCGCGGGGGCTGCACGACGACGCCGACGATGTCGAGTTTGGTGAACCCGACGTAGGGCTGCACGTAGACGGTACGGGTCAGGTCGCCGCCGGACGGATCGACGCGGACGACCGTGCCGACGGGCACGCCGGGCACGAACGGCTTGTCGGCCTGGGAGCCGAAGGTGACGAGCCGGTCGCCCTTCTTGACCTTGGCCTTGCCGTTGAGCAGCTGGACGCGGAGCGGGCGGTCGCCCTGCCCGGAGGTGAAGCCCAGCTCGTCGGTCTTCTCCATGCGGGTGCCGACGGTGAAGTCGGGGTCGTTGGCGAGCAGCACCGTGGCCGTGTCGGGGCCGACGGTGGTGACGCGGCCGACGAGCCCGTCCCCGTTGAGCACCGTCATGTCGCGCTTGAGGCCGTCGTTGGCTCCCGCGTCGATCGTGACGGTCCAGGAGAAGCCCTGCGCCGACCCTATGGCGATGACCTGGGCGCCCTTGATGCCGTACTGGCCGGCGCCCGCCGTCTTCAGCATGGTGTCGAGCTGGCGGATCTTGCTCCGGTTGCGGTCGTCGCTGCCGAGCTTGGCCTTCAACGCGGCGTTCTCGCGCTCCAGTTGGCTGATGCGGTCGTGCCGCTCGCCGGAGTCGCGGACCGCGCCGATGGCGTTGCCGATGGGGTCGACCGCACCGGCGACGCCGCTCTCCACCGGGCCGAAGACCTTGGCGGCGGCCTGGCGGGCACCGTCGACCGGCGAGTCCTCACCGCCGCGGATGTCCATCGTGATCAGTGCGAACGCGATGGCGACCAGCAGCACCAGGAGCAGCCGGCTCTCTCGTGTGTCCCTCACGTGCGGCGGCGTGCCTTCCTCGAGCGAATTCTGGGTGATTCTGCGGATTTATGCTCTGCCTATATATCAACGATCCGCCGCACGAAGTGGCAGGCACTCGTACGGCGGACCGCCCTTTCGGGTGTACGCACCCGGCTATCTGCGGGGCGAGGCGTCCAGCACCTGCTGGAGCGCCTCGAACTCCTCCACGCACTTGCCGGAGCCGAGCGCCACGCTGTCCAGCGGGTCCTCGGCGATGTGGATCGGCATGCCGGTCTCGCGGCGCAGCCGCTCGTCGAGGCCGCGCAGCAGGGCGCCGCCGCCGGTCAGCACGATGCCGCGGTCCATGACGTCGCCGGACAGCTCCGGCGGACACTTGTCGAGGGTGGTCTTGACCGCGTCCACGATCGCGTTGACCGGTTCCTCGATGGCCTTGCGGACCTCCGCCGCCGAGATGACGACGGTCTTGGGCAGCCCGGACACGAGGTCGCGGCCGCGGATCTCGGTGTGTTCGTCGGAGTCGAGGTCGTACGCGGAGCCGATGGTGATCTTGATCTGTTCGGCGGTGCGCTCACCGAGGAGGAGCGAGTACTCCTTCTTGATGTGCTGGATGATCGCGTTGTCCAGCTCGTCGCCCGCGACGCGGATGGACTGTGCCGTGACGATTCCGCCGAGCGAGATGACCGCGACCTCGGTGGTGCCGCCGCCGATGTCGACCACCATGTTGCCGGTGGCCTCGTGGACCGGGAGGCCGGAGCCGATGGCGGCCGCCATGGGCTCCTCGATGATGTGCACCTGGCGGGCACCGGCCTGCGAGGAGGCCTCGATGACCGCGCGGCGCTCGACGCCGGTGATGCCGGACGGCACGCACACGACCACCCGGGGGCGGGCGAGGTAGCGCCGCTTGTGGATCTTCAGGATGAAGTAGCGGAGCATCCGCTCGGTGATCTCGAAGTCGGCGATCACGCCGTCCTTCAGGGGACGCACCGCCACGATGTTGCCCGGCGTACGGCCGATCATCTTCTTGGCTTCGGCACCGACCGCGAGGATGCCACCGGTATTGGTGTTGATCGCGACCACGGACGGCTCGTTGAGCACGATTCCTCGACCCCTGACGTACACCAGCGTGTTGGCGGTCCCGAGGTCGACAGCCATGTCACGGCCGATGAACGACATTGAGTTCCCCATCAGGATTCGTCTGGCCTTCCCAAGTGGAGCGTTTGATTGCTTGTCAGGTAGGCGAGAGGTGGACGCGTGTGGCGTGGAGGCTTCCATCGTAGTCTCGCCTGCACGGGCACGGCGCGAGGGTCTTCGCCATTGTCAGCAGATGAACCCCCGCCCCGCTAATGGGGACGTGCCGATGGAGGGTTGCGTTCCCCCGATCGGGCCGCATATGCCAAAGAGCGGCCCAATTTCTCGGGCCGCTCCAGGTCAGTCGCGGCAGGCGACTGACGAGGCGTCAGAAAGTTGTTACGGGCCGTCTCAAGGGGCGAGACCGGACCGCCCGAACAGGGCTCAGACCAGGCCCGGGAAGAAAATCTTCAGCTCGCGCGCGGCGGACTCCTCCGAGTCCGAGGCGTGGATCAGGTTCTCCCGGACGATGACACCGAAGTCGCCGCGGATCGAACCCGGGGCCGCCGCGATCGGGTCCGTCGGACCCGCCAACTGGCGTACACCCTCGATCACGCGCTCACCCTCGACGACGAGGGCGACGACCGGGCCCGACGACATGAACGCGACCAGCGGCTCGTAGAACGGCTTGCCCTGGTGCTCGCCGTAGTGCTGCTCCAGCGTCTCCTGGCTCAGGCTGCGCAGCTCCAGGGCGCTGATCGTCCAGCCCGCCTTGCGCTCGATACGGCCGACGATCTCGCCGATCAGGCCGCGGCGGACCGCGTCGGGCTTGAGCAGGACGAGCGTGCGCTGGGTCATGTTGGCTGGACTCCTTGTGCGGCCTGTTGGTGCGGTGCGCCCGAGATTACAGGCCACGCGCCGTGCCCCTGCCGGGAGGTTGCCGGGTGCGGGTCTCGTTGAGGCTGGTCGCGCAGTTCCCCGCGCCCCTGGAGCATGCGGCTTCGCCGCAGCTCCCCAGGAGGAATGCCGCACGTAGTGCGCATTCCAGGGGCGCGGGGAACTGCGGGACCCGCCACGACGCAACCCGCACCCCGCGACGGACAGTCGCTACGCGGCGCTGGATCCCTGCTCTGCCCAGCGGGCCTTCGCCTCGTCGATCTTCCGACCGAAATGGACCGAGGCCCACCAAAGGGCGGCGAACACGACCCCCATGAAGAACATCAGCGGCACCCAGAACCCGCTCAGGACCAAGGCGACCTGAAGCGCCCACCCCGCCTGCACACCCCCGGGCCGCGACAGCACACCGCACAGCAGCACGCTCACCACCATGGCCACCCCGCACACCGTCCACACCACACCGGAGGACAGGTCAGGGTCCTTCATCGCCACGAGCCCGGCGAACCCGATGACGAAGAACTCACCGATCAGGGTCGAGGAACACAACGTACGCACAGCGGATCAGCCCTTCCCCAGCAACAGCCTGGCCTCGCCGACCGTGATCACGGACCCGGTGACGAGCACTCCCCCGCCCGCGAACTCGCCCTCTTCCTCGGCAAGAGTGATCGCGGCCTCCAACGCGTCGTCGAGCCGCGGCTCGACCTGCACCCGCTCGTCCCCGAAGACCTCCACGGCGATCCCGGCCAGCTCATCCGCGTCCATCGCCCGGTGGCTGGAGTTCCGCGTGACGACGATCTCCGCGAAGATCGGCTCGAACGCCTCCAGGAGCTCCCGTACGTTCTTGTCCGCGCTCGCCCCGACGACGCCGATGAGCCGGCTGAAGTCGAAGACCTCGCTGATCGCCTCGGCGGTGACCCGCGCCCCCGCGGGGTTGTGCGCGGCGTCGAGGACGACGGTCGGCGAGCGCCGCACGACCTCCAGGCGGCCCGGCGAGGTGACGGAGGCGAACGCCGTGCGGATCGTGTCGATGTCGAGCGGCCGCGCGTGCTGCGAGCCGATGCCGAAGAACGCCTCGACCGCGGCGAGCGCCACCGCCGCGTTGTGCGCCTGGTGCGCGCCGTGCAGGGGAAGGAAGATCTCCTCGTACTCCCCGCCGAGCCCGCGCAGGGTCACGAGCTGGCCGCCGACGGCGACCTGGCGCGCGACGACGCCGAACTCCAGGCCCTCGCGCGCGACCGTCGCGTCCTTCTCGACGGCCTTCTTGAGGATCACCTGCGCCGCGTCGACCGGCTGCTGCGCCATGATCACGGTCGCGTCCTGCTTGATGATCCCGGACTTCTCGCCCGCGATCTCGCCGGGCGTGGAGCCGAGCCGGTCCGTGTGGTCGAGGTCGATGGGGGTGATGACGGCGACGGAGCCGTCGATCACGTTCGTCGCGTCCCAGCTGCCGCCCATGCCGACCTCGACGACCGCGACGTCCACGGGCGCGTCGGCGAACGCCGCGTACGCCATGCCCGTCAGGACCTCGAAGAAGGAGAGCCGGTACTCCTGCTGCGCGTCGACCATCTCGACGTACGGCTTGATGTCGTCGAACGTCTCGATGAAGCGCTCGTACGGGATCGGGGCGCCGTCCAGGCTGATGCGCTCGGTGACCGACTGGACGTGCGGCGACGTGTAGCGGCCGGTGCGCAGGTCGAAGGCGGCGAGGAGCGCCTCGATCATGCGGGCCGTGGACGTCTTGCCGTTCGTGCCCGTGATGTGGATGGAGGGGTACGCGCGCTGCGGCTCGCCGAGCACGTCCATCAGGGCGGCGATCCGGGCGACGGACGGCTCCAGCTTCGTCTCGCCCCAACGGGTGGCGAGGTCGGCCTCGACGGCGCGCAGCGCCTTCTCCACCTCGGGGTCCTGCGGGCGCGCGGGAACGTCGTCGCCCTGCGGGGCGCCGCCCCGGGCGCGCAGGGTGCGGCTGCCCGCCTCGATCACCGCGAGGTCGGGGTCGCGGTCGGTCTCGGCGCCCACGATCTCCTCGAAGGCGTCCAAGGCGTCGGGGCCGGGCTCGCCGGCGGGCTCGTCGTCGCTGCTGTCGCGCGGGGGGAGGTCACTCACGTACGCCAGTCTACGGAGGCGTCGGCAGCGCCGACCGCACCACCCATGGCAAACTTGGCGATCATGGACATAGGCATTGATCTCGGCACCGCCAACACACTTGTCTACGTACGCGGTCAGGGCATCGTGCTGAACGAGCCCTCCGTCGTAGCCGTCAGGGAGGGCGGCCGCGGCGGCGTGCTCGCCGTCGGCAGCGAGGCGAAGGAGACCATCGGCCGGACCCCCGGCACGATCACCGCCATCCGGCCCCTGCGCTCCGGCGTCATCAGCGACTACGAGGCCGCCGAGGAGATGATCCGGCACCTGGTGCGCAAGGCCGTGCCGGGGCGCCGTCCGCGGACCCGGATGGTCGTGTGCGTGCCCAGCGGCGTCACGCCCGTCGAGCGGCGCGCCATCGTGCACGCCGCCCAGCGGTCCGGGGCGCGCGCCGTGCACCTGATCGAGGAGCCGATGGCGGCGGCGATCGGCGCGGGTCTGCCGGTGGCCGATCCGCGCGGCTCGATGGTCGTCGACATCGGCGGCGGCACGACCGAGGTCGCCGTCATCTCGCTGGGCGGCGTCGTCACCGCGCAGTCGCTGCGGGTCGGCGGCGACCGGCTCGACGAGGCCGTCACCGACCACGTACGCAAGGCGCACGGCCTGCTCATCGGGGAACGCACCGCCGAGGACGTCAAGGTCGCCATCGGTTCGGCGTGGCCCGTGCCCGGCGAGGAGGCGTTCGAGATGCGGGCGTTCACCGTGCGCGGGCGCGAGAAGGTCCGCGGGCTGCCGAAGACCGTCGACCTGAGCGTGCAGGAGGTGCGGGCCGCGCTCGACGAGCCGGTCGAGGCGATCATCGCCGCCGTCCGCGCCACCCTGGAGGAGTGCCCGCCCGAGCTGTCCGGCGACATCATGGAGCACGGCATCGTCCTGACCGGCGGCGGCGCCCTGCTGCCCGGCCTCGACCTGCGCCTGACGTCCGCGACCGGCATCCCCGTGTTCGTCGCGGAGGATCCGCTGCACAGCGTCGCCATGGGCTGCGGGCGCTGCGTCGACGACTTCGACGAGTTGCAGCGGGTGATGAGCGCGGCCTAGGCCCCCGCCGGGCGACGCGGGATCCGCCGGGCGACGCGGGTCCCGCCGGGCGGCGTAGGGCCCATCGGCGGATCTTCGCGCGGGCGTTCGGCGCGGTGACCCGTTCGGCCCGCGCGCCCGGTGTACCCATCGGGCCATGTGGTACGCACATCAACCCGGCCGCCGCGCACGGCAGATCATCGGCGACGGCGCGGCCCTGCTCTGGATCGCCCTGTGGGCGGGGGCCGCGGTGACCGCGCACCGGCTCATCAGCCTCCCCGACGGGCCCGCCCCGCACGACCGCGCCGAGCTCCCGCTGCTCGGGCCCCGGATGACCGGCACCCTGCACGAGGCAGGGGGCCGGCTCGCCGACGCCGCGCCGAGCGGGACCGCGCCCGTGCAGGCCCTCGCCGTGCTGGCGGCGGCCGCGCTGTTCGTCGTCCCGGTCGGGCTGCTGCTCGCGCTGTGGCTGCCCCGGCGCGTCCGCTGGACCCGGCAGGCCGCCGCCGCCCGCGAACTGGCCGCCACGGAGGACGGCCGGGAACTCCTCGCCCTGCGCGCCCTGGTCCGCCCCCTCGACGAACTAGCCCGCTTCACCGACGCGGGGCCCGGCCGCCTCGCCGAGGGGTGGCGGGAGGCGGACCCGGCGGTGCTCGCGGCCCTCGCGGACGTGGAGCTGCGGCGCCTGGGGCTGAGCACGGCCTGACGGCGGCACGGCACAGCCGAAGGCCCCGGAACGGTTCGGTTCCGGGGCCTTCGGTCACACAGCTACTTGTTACTTGTTACTTGTCACGTACTTGTTACTTGTTACTTGTCACGCCTGCGGCAGGCGCTCCAGCTGTGCCTGGATGCGGGCGATGTCCTCGTCCGCCTTGGCGAGGCGGGCGCGGATGCCCTCGACGACCTTCTCGGGGGCCTTGCCGAGGAACTTCTCGTTGCCCAGCTTGCCCTCGGCCTGCGCCTTGTCCTTCTCGGCGGCGGCGAGGTCCTTGGCGAGGCGCTTGCGCTCGGCGGCCACGTCGATGGCGCCGGACAGGTCGAGCGCCACCTCGGCACCGGCCACCGGCAGCGTCGCCGTCGCCTGGAACTCCTCGCCCTCGGGCTGGAGCTTGAGCAGCTGGCGGATGGCCGTCTCGTGCGAAGCGAGCGCCGTGCCGTCGAGCGTGAGCCGCGCCGGGACGCGCTGGCCCGCCTTGAGACCCTGCTCACCCTTGAAGCGGCGGACCTCGGTGACGACCCGCTGGAGCGTCTCGATCTCCCGCTCGGCGGCGTCGTCCCGGAAGCCACTGTCCTCGGGCCAGTCGGCGATCACGATGGACTCGCGGCCGGTCAGCGTCGTCCACAGCGTCTCGGTGACGAACGGCACGATCGGGTGGAGGAGGCGCAGCGTCACGTCCAGGACCTCGCCGAGGACCCGGCTCGACACCTTCGCCGGCTCGCCGCCCGCCATGAACGTCGTCTTCGACAGCTCGACGTACCAGTCGAAGACCTCGTCCCACGCGTAGTGGAACAGCGCGTCCGAGACCTTGGCGAACTGGTAGTCGTCGTAGAACGCGTCGACCTCGGCGACCGTCTTGTTCAGGCGCGACAGGATCCACCGGTCGGTGGCCGTCATCCGCTCCGGCTCGGGCAGCGGGCCCTCGATCGTCGCGCCGTTCATCATCGCGAAGCGCGTGGCGTTCCAGATCTTGTTGGCGAAGTTGCGGGACGCCTGGACCCAGTCCTCGCCGATCGGGACGTCGGTGCCCGGGTTGGCGCCGCGCGCGAGCGTGAAGCGCAGCGCGTCGGAGCCGTACTTGTCCATCCAGTCCAGCGGGTCCACCACGTTGCCGAACGACTTCGACATCTTCTTGCCGTTCTCGTCGCGGACGAGACCGGTCAGGGCGACCGTCTTGAACGGGACCTCGCCGTCCATCGCGTACAGGCCGAACATCATCATCCGGACGACCCAGAAGAAGATGATGTCGTGGCCGGTGAGCAGGACATCGGTCGAGTAGAACTTCTCCAGGTCCGGCGTCTGCTCGGGCCAGCCGAGCGTCGAGAACGGCCAGAGCCCGGAGGAGAACCAGGTGTCGAGGACGTCCTCGTCCTGCGTCCAGCCCTCGGCCTCGGTACCCGGCGGCTGCTCGTCGGGCCCGACGCAGACGACTTCACCCTCGGGCCCGTACCAGACCGGAATCCGGTGGCCCCACCACAGCTGGCGCGAGATGCACCAGTCGTTGAGGTTGTCGACCCAGTCGAAGTACCGCTTCTCCATCTCCTTGGGGTGGAGCGTGACACGGCCGTCGCGGACCGCGTCACCGGCGGCCTTCGCCAGCGTCTCGACCTTGACCCACCACTGCAGCGACAGGCGCGGCTCGATGGTGGTCCGGCAGCGCGAGCAGTGCCCCACGGAGTGGACGTACGGGCGCTTCTCGGCGACGACGCGGCCCTGCTGACGCATGGCGTCCACGATGGCCGAGCGCGCCTCGAACCGGTCGAGGCCCTGGAACGGGCCCGGGACCGTGATGACCCCGCGCTCGTCCATGATCGTCATGGTCTCGAGGTCGTGGCGCTGCCCGATCGCGAAGTCGTTCGGGTCGTGGGCGGGCGTCACCTTGACGGCGCCGGTCCCGAACTCCGGGTCGACGTGCTCGTCGGCGACGACCGGGATCGTGCGGTCCGTCAGCGGCAGCTTGATGCGCTTGCCGATGAGGTGCGCGTACCGCGCGTCGTCCGGGTGGACGGCCACCGCGGTGTCACCGAGCATCGTCTCGACCCGCGTGGTCGCGACGACGACGCTCTGGTCGCCCTCGCCGTACTTCAGCGAGACCAGCTCGCCGTCGTCGTCCTGGTAGTCCACCTCGATGTCCGAGATGGCGGTCAGACAGCGCGGGCACCAGTTGATGATGCGCTCGGCGCGGTAGATCAGCTCGTCGTCGAAGAGCCGCTTGAAGATGGTCTGGACGGCGCGCGACAGACCCTCGTCCATCGTGAACCGCTCACGCGACCAGTCGACGCCGTCTCCGAGGCGGCGCATCTGGCCGAGGATCTTCCCGCCGTACTCCTGCTTCCACTGCCAGACACGCTCGACGAACTCCTCGCGGCCCAGGTCCTGCCGCGACTTGCCCTCCTCGGCGAGCTGCTGCTCGACCTTGTTCTGCGTCGCGATACCGGCGTGGTCCATGCCCGGCAGCCACAGCGCCTCGAACCCCTGCATGCGCTTGCGGCGCGTCAGGGCGTCCATCAGCGTGTGCTGGAACGCGTGCCCGAGGTGGAGCGAGCCCGTCACGTTCGGCGGCGGGATGACGATCGTGTACGGCGGCTTCTCGCTCTTCGCGTCAGCGGTAAAGTAGCCGCGCTCTACCCAGCGCTCGTACAGCGCCCCCTCTACCTCGGCCGGCGCGTACTGGGTCGGCAGTTCGGTGGTGGGCGCTGGGTTCTGCTGCTGAGAGTTCTCGGTCACGGGGTCAGTTTAGAGGGGTCACAGTCCCGTACTGAAACCGATTCCGGGGGAACGAACCGCACGCGCGTACGTCAGGATGTCGGGAGCACATAAGCAGCGGGGAGGAACCCAGACGATGAGCTACAACCAGCCGGGCCCCTACGGAGGCCAGCCGCAGCAGCCCCAGCAGCCCGGGCCTTACGGCCAGCAGCCGCAACAGCCCGGACCGTACGGACAGCAGCCGCAGGCTCCGCAGCCCGGCTACGGGTACCCGCAGCAGGCACCGCAGCCGGGATACGGCTACCCGCAGCAGGCCCCGCCCGGGGTCCCGCCGCAGCAGCAGCCCTACAGCCAGCCGCAGCAGCCGGGCCCCTACGGGCAGCAGCCCGGCGACCCGTACGGCCAGTACCCGCCGGCCCCGCCGCAGGGCGGCGGCAACAAGAAGACGGGCCTGATCATCGGCGTGGTCGCGGTGGTCGCGGCGGTCGGCGTGGGCGCGTACTTCGTGTTCGGCGGGGGCGGTGGCAGTGGTGTCTCGGTCGCCGACGACGGCCCGCACAAGCTGACCGCTCCGGCGACGGTGCTGAGCGAGTACCAGAAGGACTCGTCCTCGTCGGGCGGTTTCGACGCGGACGACATGAAGGACGCCGAGAAGGACGGCCTGAAGAACGGCAAGCCGGTCGACGGCTCCTACACCGTCAAGGACGCCTCCAACCCGCTGGGCGGCAAGGTGCTGCAGTTCCGGGGCGCGTACGGCGAGATCGACGACCCGGGCAAGCTCGTCGACGGCATGTTCGAGAAGGGCGCGCTGGAGATCGCCAAGGGCAGTGGCGGCAAGGACGGCAAGGCCACGCTCGTCGGCAGCCCGACCAACTACAGCACGGACGACTACGTCCTGAAGTGCCAGGAGATGAAGTTCGAGCCCGGCGAGAATGCGGCCGCCGGTGCCGCGGCGCCCAAGGAGATGCGCATGCCCGTGTGCATCTGGAGCGACCACAGCACGCTGTCGACCGTCGTCTCGATGGAGATCGCGGACGTGATGAGCGGTAAGGCGCCCGACCTGAAGTCGTCCGCCGACATCGCCGCGAAGCTCCGCAAGGAGATCCGCGTCCCGGCGTGAAGCCGCTGAACGCGCAGAAGAGGGGCCCCGTCCGGGGCCCCTCTTCGCATGTCTGCCGGTGCGGCGGCTACGCCGACTTCTGCTCGCCGCTGCCGCCGCCCCGCGCATCCCGCGGAATCAGCGTCGGGTTCACGTTCGAGTGAACGGCGTCCGCGGTGATGACGACGCGGGCGACGTCCTTGCGGGACGGGACCTCGTACATCACCGACTGGAGGACTTCCTCCATGATGGCGCGGAGGCCACGCGCGCCCGTGCGGCGCAGGATCGCCTGGTCGGCGATGGCTTCCAGGGCCTCGCGCTCGAAGTCCAACTCGACGCCGTCGAGTTCGAAGAGGCGCTGGTACTGCTTGACCAGCGCGTTGCGCGGCTCGACGAGGATCTGGAGGAGCGCTTCGCGGTCGAGGTTGTGGACCGAGGTGATCACGGGGAGGCGGCCGATGAACTCGGGGATCATCCCGAACTTCACCAGGTCCTCCGGCATGACCTCCTGGAACTGGTCCTTCTCCTCCAGCTCGCGCTTGGAGTGGATGGTCGCGCCGAAGCCGATGCCCTTGGCGCCGGCCCGCGACTCGATGATCTTCTCCAGACCGGCGAAGGCGCCGCCGACGATGAACAGCACGTTCGTCGTGTCGATCTGGATGAACTCCTGGTGCGGGTGCTTGCGCCCGCCCTGCGGCGGCACCGAGGCCGTCGTGCCTTCGAGGATCTTGAGGAGGGCCTGCTGGACGCCCTCGCCGCTCACGTCGCGCGTGATCGACGGGTTCTCCGACTTGCGGGCCACCTTGTCGATCTCGTCGATGTAGATGATGCCCGTCTCGGCCTTCTTGACGTCGTAGTCGGCGGCCTGGATGAGCTTCAGGAGGATGTTCTCGACGTCCTCGCCGACATAGCCGGCCTCCGTCAGCGCGGTCGCGTCGGCGATGGCGAACGGCACGTTCAGCATCCGGGCGAGTGTCTGCGCGAGGAGCGTCTTGCCCGAGCCGGTCGGGCCGAGGAGCAGGATGTTGGACTTCGCGAGCTCGATCGCGTCGTCACGGCCCGCCGCCCCGCCGTTCTCGCCGGCCTGGACGCGCTTGTAGTGGTTGTAGACCGCCACGGAGAGCGCCTTCTTGGCGGCCTCCTGGCCTACGACGTAGCCCTCGAGGAACTCGTAGATCTCGCGCGGCTTGGGAAGTTCTTCCCAACGCACTTCGCTGGTCTCCGCGAGCTCTTCCTCGATGATCTCGTTGCAGAGGTCGATGCACTCGTCGCAGATGTATACACCGGGGCCTGCGATGAGCTTCTTGACCTGCTTCTGGCTCTTTCCGCAGAACGAGCACTTGAGCAGATCGCCGCCGTCACCGATGCGTGCCACGAGGTGCTTCCCCTTCGCCTGGGAGACGCCACGTTCAGCGGCTCCTGGTGCCTGTATCCGACGGTACCTTGCCGGGCCCCCCGTTCGGGCCCCCCTTGGCACGGTTCACTTCTTACGTGAACCGTGCCGGGGAGTGGCAGACGATACAACGCCTTGTCAGGCGATTGCCTCGTTGTTCATCTTGCGCGTCGAGATGATCTGGTCGACCAGGCCGTACGCGAGTGCGTCCTCGGCCGTGAGGATCTTGTCACGCTCGATGTCCTCGCTGATCTTCTCCAGCGGGGTCGTCGAGTGCTTGGCCAGCATCTCCTCCAGCTGCGTCCGCATCCGGAGGATCTCGTTGGCCGCGATCTCCAGGTCGGAGAGCTGCTCACGGCCTGTGCCGCCGGAGGGCTGGTGGATCAGCACGCGCGCGTTCGGCAGGGCCATGCGCTTGCCGGGGGTGCCCGCGGCGAGCAGCACGGCGGCGGCCGAGGCGGCCTGGCCCATGCAGACCGTCTGGATGTCCGGCTTCACGAACTGCATCGTGTCGTAGATGGCCGTGAGGGCCGTGAACGAGCCACCGGGGCTGTTGATGTAGATCGAGATGTCGCGGTCCGGGTCCATCGACTCCAGGCACAGGAGCTGCGCCATGACGTCGTTGGCGGACGCGTCGTCGATCTGCACGCCGAGGAAGATCACGCGCTCCTCGAAGAGCTTCGCGTACGGGTCGTACTCACGCACGCCCTGCGAGGTGCGCTCGACGAAGCGCGGGATCACATAGCGGTTGTCGACCTGCGGGCCGGTGTAGAGGCCGCTGCCGGGGATGTTGTTCATGTCTCGGTGTTCCGTCCTGGTGAGGGAGGCAGAGGGCTTGGGGGCCGGCGCTGAGTTCGGTCCGGACCGAATCAGGCGCCCGTGCCGCCGCCGCCCGGAACACCCGTAGCGGCAGAGATGATCTCGTCGATGAGGCCGTACTCCTTGGCCTCCTCGGTGGTGAACCAGCGGTCGCGGTCGCCGTCCCGGATGATCGCCTCGACCGTCTGGCCGGAGTGCCGGGCGGTGATCTCGGCCATCCGCTGCTTCGTGCGCAGCAGGTACTCGGCCTGGATCTTGACGTCCGAGGCCGTACCGCCGATGCCCGCGGAGCCCTGGTGCATCAGGATGTCGGTGTGCGGCAGCGCGAAGCGCTTGCCCGCCGTGCCGCCGGTCAGCAGGAACTGGCCCATCGAGGCGGCCATGCCCATGCCGATGGTGATGACGTCGTTCGGGATGTACTGCATGGTGTCGTAGATCGCCATGCCGGCCGTCACCGAGCCACCGGGGCTGTTGATGTAGAGGTAGATGTCCTTGTCCGGGTCGGCGGCAAGGAGCAGCATCTGGGCGGTGATCTTGTTCGCGATGTCGTCGTCGACCTGCTGGCCGAGGAAGATGATCCGCTCGCCGAGCAGTCGGTTGTAGACATGGTCGCCGAGGCCACCACCGATGGACGGCTCGCCGGCGGCGGAAGGCATCAGATTCGTCACGTATCCACCTGCTCGTCTCTGACGGCCTCGTGCCGTCTCGCGTCTCTTACTGAGGCCGGGGCCCTCGCTCGGGGACTCCCCTGCCCTCGTATTCATGGACCCTAACGCGCGGGGTCCTTCGGGGAATCCCGCGAAGTCAGCTGTTCGCTGTGAGCGCAGGGTGTACGTGCCCCGCCCGGGGCGCGGGGAACTGCGTGCTCAGCCCCCACCGGGCGCGCGGACGCGTCTGCCCCTCTGAGCGCCCACGGCGGGTGCGGGTTGTACGTGGCCGGTCGCGCAGTTCCCCGCGCCCCTGGCGGGGCGCGACAGGCCCCCGGGACCGATGTCCCGGGGGCCTGTCACATGGTGCTGGTGCGAAGATCAGGCCTCGGACTTCTCCTGGGCCTCACCGGAGGTCTCGGCGGCGGCCTCGGTGGCCTCAGCGGCCTCCGTGGTCTCCTCCTCGTCGTCCTCGAGGTCGACGACCTCGCCGTTGGTGTCCTTCACCGTGGCGGCCTCGACCACGACGGCCAGGGCCTTGCCGCGGGCGAC
Organism: Streptomyces sp. SGAir0957; assembly: GCF_043523415.1. NCBI lineage: Bacteria > Bacillati > Actinomycetota > Actinomycetes > Kitasatosporales > Streptomycetaceae > Streptomyces > Streptomyces sp. SGAir0957. The sequence goes on along the minus strand of NZ_CP027293.1, from coordinate 5,485,247 downwards.
CTCGCCGACGAGCATCGGGACCTGGCCACCCTCGACGACGGCCTGGGCGAACTGGTCGGGGGACATGCCGGAGGAGGCGGCGCGACGCATGAGGTGCTCGGTGAGCTCCTCCTGGTTCACGTTCAGCTTCTCCTTGTTGACGAGCTCGTCGAGGACGAACTGCGTCTTGATGCCCTTGACCGCCTGCTCGCGGGTCTCGGCGTCGAACTCCTCGGCCGTCTTGCCCTGGATCTCGAGGTACTTCTCGAGGTCGAGGCCCATCTGGCCGAGCTGGTGGTGCTCCAGGTTGTGCTTGCGGGTGTTGACCTCGTCCTCGAGCAGCTTCTCGGGGACGGGGACCTCGACCAGCTCGAGCAGCTTCTCCAGGACGCGCTCCTGGGCCTGCGTGGCCTGGTCGTACTGCTTCATGTTCTCGAGGCGCTTGCGGCTGTCGGCCTTCAGCTCGTCGAGGGTGTCGAACTCGGAGGCGAGCTGGGCGAACTCGTCGTCCAGGGCCGGGAGTTCGCGGGCGGCGACCTGGGTGACCTTGACGGTGACCTCGGCCTCCTTGCCCTCGGCGGAGCCGCCCTTCAGCTCGGAGGTGAAGGTGGCCTCGCCACCGGCCTCCAGGCCCTTGACGGCGTCGTCGATGCCGTCGAGGAGCTCGCCGGAGCCGATGGTGTAGGAGACGCCGGAGGCGACGCCGTCCTCGAGGACCTCGCCCTCGACCTTGGCCTCCAGGTCGATGGTGACGACGTCGCCGTCCTCGGCGGCGCGCTCGACCGGGGAGGTCGAGGCGAAGCGGTCGCGGAGCTGCTCCACGGACTTCTCGACGTCCTCGTCGGTGACCTCGACGGCGTCGACCTCGACCTCGATGCCGGAGTAGTCCGGGATCTCGATGGCCGGGCGGACGTCGACCTCGGCGGTGAAGTTCAGCGTCTCGCCGTCCTTCAGCTCCGTGATGTCGACCTCGGGCTGGCCCAGGACGTTGAGCTCCGCCTCGTTGACCGCGTCGGTGTAGAACTTCGGAAGCGCGTCGTTGACCGCCTCCTCCAGGACCGCACCGCGGCCGAACCGCTGGTCGATGACGCGGGCGGGGATCTTGCCCTTGCGGAAGCCCTTCACCGTGACCTGCTGGTTGATCTTCTTGTACGCCGCGTCGAGGCTGTCCTTGAGCTCCTCGAAGGGCACCTCAATGCTGAGCCGAACCCGGGTCGGGTTCAGGGTCTCGACGGCGCTCTTCACGGTTCGGTCTCCTTGGGGGCTGACTTTAGGGATCGTGCCCGGCTTAGAGACACACGGGCATGCAGCTTGCATAGTAACGGCACGCCGGAGCACACCCACAATGCGATCTTGGGGTTCGTTCCGGCGAGGACGCCCGTGGAGGATCCGCGGTCGTCGTGTCGCCGCGGCAACGCTGGTCGGGGTGGCGGGATTTGAACCCACGGCCTTCCGCTCCCAAAGCGGACGCGCTACCAAGCTGCGCCACACCCCGTCGGTGCGACACGTAGGGTACATGCCCGCAGGCAGTGCGGACGCCGTATTACGGCGCGCAGGGGGGTGTGCGCCGGTGCGCGGGAACGGGGTGTGCGGGAGGGTCCGCCGACCCGCTACGATGCCTGGTGTGCCGCGGGTCGACGACTTCGCCGACCTGGGTACGCGCTGTGCGGGCGTAGCTCAATGGTAGAGCACTAGTCTTCCAAACTAGCTACGCGGGTTCGATTCCCGTCGCCCGCTCTTCATGCTTCAGGGCCAGGTCAGAGATTCGCTCTCTGCCTGGCCTTGAGTGCTTTCCGGGATCCGCCGCCGGCGCTCAGAACTTTATGGCGCTGATGCTGCTCGCGACGGAGTTGAGGAAGTTGTTGATCGCGGGCGCCATTCCGGTCGAGGCCAGGAAGAAGCCGAAGAGGACCGCCACCACGGCGGGCCCCGCCTTGATCGAGCCGCCGCGCATCAGCACCACGAGGACGATCGCCAACAACAGCACCACTGACAGCGAAATGGCCACACTGATCACACCCTAGGTCGGTCCGCTCTCCCGGCCCGGGGGGCTCAGCCCCACACTCCCCCCGCCAGAACCATCGTGCCACCAACAGAGCTTCTGTATGCGGTCGGTGACGTAACGTCGGCCACGCGCGCGCGGGTGCGCGGGGCCGTACTGCCCTTGTGGCATATGAGCCGCGCACGTCGAGGGGGCTGCCGAGGGGGGTGGGGCGGCGCCGAAATCGGCTTGATCGTTTCCATGGCGGCGCGGGCGACGGGCGCCCGCCGTCCGCATATCGGTCCCGGTTCTCCCGCATTTCCTCCGCTTCGCGGTCACAGGAAATCCCAGGAGGGCGCGGCCGAATATGGACGTTGCGGGCGGGTCGTGAGTGCGTCGCATTCCGAGAGAGATCTCCGGATGCGGCCCTGGTCCGATTTGTGGTGCGGTCCGCAGTGCGATCCGTCCTTTTTCGCACTGCTCATCCCCTGTAAATGCCCGTAGGGGCCTAGCGGGCGTTCCGCAGGGCCACGCGCGCGGGCAGTGCCGTCGCCGCCAGGCCGAGGAGGAGGGCGGTGCCCGCGAAGGACGCGTACAGCAGGGGCGGGACGTACGGGTTCTCACCGGTGAGGCCGTTCATCATCGGGACGAGGGTGGCGAGGGCGATGCCCGTGCCGAGGACGATGCCCGCGCAGGCCACCAGGAGCGCCTCCCAGCGGATCATGCGGAGCACCTGGCGGCGGGTGGAGCCGATCAGGCGGAGGGTGCCGAGTTCGCGGCGCCGGTCGAGGACCGTCATGACCAGGGTGTTGACGGCGGCGATCGCCGCGAACCCGCCGAGAACGGCGGCCATGGTGGTGTTGGCCCAGGCATTGAGTTCCCGGTCCAGGGACTGGGCGGTCGTGTAGTCGGCGCGGGCGAGCGGGGTGCCGAGCGCGGCGAGCGCCCGGGTCGTGCCGCCCTTCGTCCAGACCTCGGTGTCGTAGGGGTTCGTGAGGTGCCCGGTCAGGGCCGCACGTCCCAGGGTGACCTGGGAGAAGCCGAGGCCGCGCTCGTACGTGGCCGAGACCTTCGGGGACGCCTTCGTGCCGTCGGGCAGGCGCAGGGCGAGGCGGTCGCCGACGTGGACGTGGGCGGAGCGCGCGAGGGAGGCGTCCAGGGCGACGGTGTCCGGGTCGGCGAGGTCGACCGCCCCGTCGGTGATCCTGAGGTCCTGGACGCGGGCGAGGTCGCGGGCCGTGCCGGTGACGGCCTGCGCCGACGCGGTCTCCAGCCAGCGGTCGCCGCCGGAGCCCGCCGGGACGAGGACCGAGGTCTTGAGCAGGCCGACGGCGGAGGTGACGCCGGGCGTCCTGGCGGCCCGGGCGACCGATCCCGGGGCCAGGCCCCCGTCCGCCGTGACGATGTGGTCGGCCGTGATGCCCGCCCTCTGCTGGCCCGCCGCCGCGTGGTCCTCGCTCGTGTGCATGAAGACCAGGACCGAGGCGAAGGCCATCGCGAGGACGATCGGGGTGATCGCGGAGGCGAGGCGGCGCGCGTTGCTGCGGGAGTTGGCGGCGGCGAGCGCGGCGGGCGCGCCGCCGCCGCGCAGCGGGAGGCCGAAGAGCGCGGCGGCGAGGCGGGCGACGAGCGGGCCGAGCAGCGCCACGGCGAGCATGAAGCACATGACGACGCCGAGCGCCGCGTTGGCCGCGTCGTCGCCGCTCAGACGGGCTGCGAGGAACGCGAGGAAGACGCCGCCGACCGCCGCCGCGACGCCGAGCGGCGTGCGGATCCAGCCGGGCCGCAGCCGCTCGACGGACGCCTCGGCCAGGGCCTGCCCCGGCTTGATGCGGGAGGGGCGGCGGGCCGCCATGTACCCGGCGAGCAGGCCCGTCAGGACGGCCGTGCCGACGGCGGTGACCAGCGGGATCCACGAGACGGAGAGCTGGACCGCGGCCGGCACCGCGCCCTTCGCCTGGAGCTGGCCGAACCACCAGCGGGCGAGCGCGGCACCGGGCAGGCAGCCGAGCGCGCCCGCGAGCGGGGCGACGAGGAGGGTCTCGGTGGCGATGGTGCGGCGGATCTGGCGCGGGGTGGTGCCGATGGCGCGCAGCAGGGCGTATTCGCGGGCGCGCTGGCCGACGGAGAGGGCGACCGTACCGGCGGCGGTGAACACGGCGACGGCCGTGGCGACGCCGCCGAACGAGCCGCCGAGGCCCATCAGCGCCTCCTTGCCGTAGGCGAGCGTGGCGTCCTCGGCGGCGCCGCGGTCGTCGCCGGTGTGCACCTGGGCGGCGGGGGTGCCGGCCAGGACCTTCGCCACCTGGGCTTTCAGTTCGGCGGCGGCGACGCCGTCCTCGGGCAGGACGGCGATGGCGTCGATGCGGCCCGGGTGTCCCGAGACGGCGAGGGCCTCGGCGTCCGTGAGCCAGACCGTCGCGCGGGCACCGCCGGTGGTGCCGGAGACGCGGTACGTGTGGGGCCCGGTGGGGGTGGTGAGGCTGACGCGGTCGCCGGGGCGGGCGTGCGTGCCCGCCATGACGATCTCGCCGGGGTGCGGGGCGCGGCCCGCCGTCAGCCGCTCGCCGGTGAAGGCGGTGGAGCCCCAGTTGTGGGCGGTGACGGCCGCGCCGTCGTGGTGCACGGGGTACGTCAGGTCGGCGACGGCCGTACGGGCGCCGGGCGCCGAGGCCGCCGTCGCCAGGAGGGAGTCGGCGAGACGGGCGTGGTCCGGCAGCGGAACCGCCTCGTCCGAGCGGTCCTCCCCGGAGCCGACGACGTAGTGGGCGCGCTGGTCGGCGGCGACCACGACGGGGGCGCCCGCGTACCGGTCGGCGGGGACCGAGGCGCGGATCCCCGTCTCCAGGAGGATGCCGCAGGCCGAGACGATCAGGGCGGACATCAGGAGGGCGACGAACGTGCCGGCGAACGCCGCCGGTTTGAAGCGGACGGCAGCGCGGGCGAGGCCGTTGGGACGGAACATCAGGCGGCCGCCTTCACCGGGGCGGGCCCGTGGGCGGGCGCCGCCAGGGTGCGCATACGGGCGGCGATGCGGTCGGCTCCGGCACCCTCCAGGTGGTCGACGAGCGCGCCGTCCGCGAGGAAGAGGACGCGGTCCGCGTGGGCGGCGGCCACCGGGTCGTGCGTGACCATGACGACGGTGGCGCCCATCCGGTCGACGGCGGAGCGCAGGAGGCCCAGGATCTCGGCGGCCGTGGTGGTGTCCAGGGCGCCGGTCGGCTCGTCGGCGAAGATCACGTCCGGCCTGGTGACCAGGGCGCGGGCGATGGCGACGCGCTGCTGCTGCCCGCCGGAGAGCTGGCCGGGGCGACGCCGCCCCAGGCCGTCGAGGCCGACCTGGGCGAGCACCTCGGCGGCGCGCCGCTTGTCGGGACGCAGGCCCGCGAGGCGCATCGGGAGCAGCACGTTCTGCTCGACGGTGAGGCTGGGCAGCAGGTTGAACGCCTGGAAGACGAAGCCGAGGCGGGTGCGGCGCAAGGCGGTGAGCCTGTTCTCGCTCATACCGGTGATCGTGGTGCCGCCGAGGGCGACGGTGCCGTCGGTGGGCCGGTCGAGCCCCGCCGCGCACTGCAGGAAGGTCGACTTGCCGGATCCGGAGGGACCCATCACGGCGGTGAACGTGCCGCTGGGCAGGGCGAGATCGATTCCGCGCAGCGCGTGGACGGCGCCCGCCCCGCGGCCGTACGTGCGGCGCACTCCGCGCAGCTCCACGGCCCGGTCCGGGGCGGTGGTCGCGGGGGCCGGGTCCGCCGGGGGCCGGTCGTGCCGCCGCTTCTTGCGCAGGCCCATGGGGTCCGCCCTTCGTTTCCTCGTCGCCGAGTGGATCGCTTCGGTGCTTCGACGCTACGGAGACGGGGCCTGCGGCGACCATGAGGGCGGCTGGCGGATCGGGGGTGGGGAGAACCCCACTCCGTCGATGGCGGAGACCCCGGAGAACTCTTTTGGTAAGCTAAGTATTGACGCTTTCTTGACCTTCCCTTTGCCCAATACCAAGAGAGGAACGGGCCCATCGGACACGCGGACACCCTGATAGCCATGGGCGGCGCCTTTCTCGCCGCCGCCGTCCTCGCGCGCCTCGGCGGGCGCATCGGACTCCCCACCATCCCCCTGTTCATCCTGGCCGGGATCCTCCTCGGCCCGCACACACCCGGCGTCGTGCTCGTCTCCGACCCGCACGAACTGGAGATGCTCTCCGCGCTCGGCCTGGTGTTGCTGCTCTTCTACCTCGGCCTCGAATTCCACCTCGACGATCTCAAGGCGGGCGGCCGCAAGATGGCCGTCGCCGGAGCGACGTACCTCGCGCTGAACGTCGGCGCCGGCCTCGGTTTCGGATTCGCCCTCGGCTGGGGCACCTCCGAAGCTCTGGTCCTCGCCGGGGTGCTCGGCATCTCCTCGTCCGCCATCGTCACCAAGGTCCTCGTGGACACCGGGCGGCTCGGCAACCCCGAGACGAAGCCGATCCTCGGCATCATCGTCGTCGAGGACATCTTCCTGGCGCTGTACCTCGCGGCGCTCCAGCCCATCCTGTCCGGCGCGGACTCGCTCGCCGCGGCGGTCATGGACGGCGGCAAGGCGTTCGGGTTCCTGCTGCTGCTCGCCCTCGCGGCGCGGTTCGGCACGCGCGTCGTCGGCACCCTCTTCAACACCCGGGACGACGAACTCCTCGTCATCTCCTTCCTCGGCGCGGCGGTCTTCGTCGCCGGTGTCTCGGAATGGTTCGGGGTCGCCGACGCCATCGGGGCGTTCATGGTCGGCCTCATGCTCGGCTCCACCACGTCCGGGGAGCGCATCCTCAAACTGGTGCACCCGCTGCGGGACGCCTTCGGCGCCATCTTCTTCTTCGCGTTCGGGCTCTCCATCGACCCCGGCGACCTGCCGACCGTCGTCTGGCCCGTGCTCGCCGCTGTCGCGGTGACGCTCGTGATGAACGTGCTGGCGGGGCTCGGGGCGGCCCGGGTGTACGGGTTCGGGGCCGGGCCCGCGGCCAACATCTCCACGACGCTTCTGGCGCGGGGGGAGTTCGCCCTGATCCTGGCCACCATGGCCGCCGGCGCGGGGCTCGACGAGCGGCTGTCGCCGTTCATCGCGGGGTATGTGCTGGTGCTTGCGGTGCTTGGGCCGCTGGCGGCGGGGCGCTCCGCTTGGTTGGCGCGGGTGTTGCCCGGGGGGCGGGAGGTTGCGGCCGAGCCGGAGCTTGACCCTGTCCGGGCGGGGGTGTGAACGGCCTCCCGCCGTGGGGGCGGGGTCTCGTTGCCGGGTGACGCGTGCGTCGTGGCTGGTCGCGCAGTTCCCCGCGCCCCTGGAGGCATGCGGCTTCGCCGCGCCTCCCCCGAGGACGCTCCCGCGCCCCTGAAATGGCGCACGCAGTGCGCATTTCAGGGGCGCGGGGAACTGCGCGACCAGCCACGACGCGACCCGCACCCGGCGACGGAGACGCACCCCCGCGGCGCTGTCAATCCCGGCAGATCAGCAGCAGCGCCCTGTCGTCGTTCACGTCCTTGGCGACCGCCTCGATCAGATGCCAGGCGGCGCCGTGGAAGCCGCCCTGGACGTACCGGTCGGCCTCGCCCGTCAGCCGGTCGATGCCCTCGGAGATGTCGCGGTCGGACGTCTCGACGAGGCCGTCGGTGAAGAGCATCAGGACGTCGCCGGGGCGCAGCGTGCCCTTGGTGGCGTCGAACTCCGCCCCGTCGTAGACGCCGAGAAGGGGGCCTTCCGCCGCCTTCTCCTCCCAGCGGCCCGTCCCGGCGCTGAGCTGGAGGCCCGGCGGGTGGCCCGCGGAGTACAGCTCGTAGTCGCCGGATTCGAGGTCCAGGACGAGGTGGATGGAGGTGGCGAAGCCCTCGTCCCAGTCCTGGCGGAGGAGGTACCCGTTGGCCGCCGGCAGGAACGCGTGCGGGGGCAGTGAGCCGAGCAGGCCGCTGAAGGCTCCGGCGAGAAGCAGGGCCCGCGACGCCGCGTCCATGCCCTTGCCGGAGACGTCGGTGAGGACGACTTCCAGGGTGCGCCCGTTGTGTGTGCGGGCGGCCACCACGAAGTCGCCGGAGAAGGACTGTCCGCCGGCCGGCCGCAGCGCCATCTCACGGTGCCAGCCGGCCGGCAGTTGCGGCAGGCGGCTCTGCGTGCGGATGCGTTCGCGGAGGTCGAAGAGCATGGTGCCGCCGCGCCGCCAGGGCACCCCGACCCGGCTGCGGAACTGCGCTATCAGGAGGCCGAAGAAGCCGCAGGCGGCGACCGTGAGCACGGTGCCGGGGGTGACGCCCGCCGCGCGCTGCGAGTACGGGCCGAGCTGGACGGACTCCACGATCAGCGCCGCCGCGGCGGCCGCGTACAGGCCGAGCAGGCTGGCCGGGCGGAGCACGAGGCCGCCCGCGACGATCGGCAGGACGAGGACGGTGGGCGTGCACCAGACCGGGTCGAGGATCGTGAAGAGGGTGATGAGAGGGATGGTGAGGAGCAGCCCGGCGAGGGCGATCCAGTCCGAGCCGTCGCCGCGGAAGTAGTCGACGCCGGATTTGCGCACGGCGGTGCGGACCCGGTGCACACGCATCTTCAACCGGGCCGGGAACGTCTCCGCCGCCGAGCGCTGTTCGCCCGCGCGCCGCTCTCTTCGTACGGCCATTGCTCGTGGACCTTATCCACCGGGCCCGGATCTGTGCACGGGTGGTCCCACTTGTCCCCCTTTTCGGGCACACCCGGGCACGGGTCACCAGCCGGGAAATTCGCTCGCTCCTGTCCGGCTCGTCCTGGTAGGGATGGCGCATGACGACGGACTTACGGGTGCTGCGCAAGGACGAGTTCGAGCGCTGGTACGGCCGCCTGGAGCTGGCTTTCGGCGGGGTCGCCGAGTCGCCGCCGGAGCGGCGGCTGTGGGAGGACCTGACCGTTGTGGACCGCTCGGTCGGGGTGTGGGACGGCGCGGAGTGCGTCGGTACGGCGGGCGCGTTCGCGTTCCGGGTCGCGGTGCCGGGCGGCGCGTTCGTGGACGCGGCGGGCGTGACGATGGTGAGCGTCGCGGCGACGCACCGCCGACGCGGCATCCTGACGTCGATGATGCGCCGCCAGCTCGACGACGTGCGGGCCTGGGGCGAGCCCCTCGCCGTGCTCACCGCGTCCGAGCCCGAGATCTACGGCCGGTTCGGTTACGGCGTCGGCACCCGGCAGGCGGCCCTGACCATCGATTCGACGCGGGTCCGGATCGAGGCCCCGGCCGGGGCCGACGACGTACGGCTGCGGTTCGTCGACGCCGCCGAGGCGGCCGAGCGGTGCGAGGCGGTGTACCTGCGCACGGTCGGCGCGCGGCCCGGCAACCTCGCCCGGAACCCCGGATGGGAGCGGTTGCCGCTGCTCGACGCGCCGGAGGAGCGCGGCGGGGCGTCGCCGCTGCTGTGCGTCGTCGCCGAGCGGGGCGGGGAGACCGTCGGTTACGCCCGGTTCCACAACAAGCCGGAGTCGCAGTGGGCGGGGCCGAAGGGCCGCGTCCGGGCCCGGGACGTCACGGCGCTCGACCCGGCGGCGTACGCGGCGCTGTGGCGGTTCCTGTGCGACATCGACCTGACGGTCGCGGTGGAGGCGCGCAACCGTCCCGTGGACGATCCGGTGTTCTCCCTCGTCTCCGACGTCCGGCGGTGCGAGGTACGGGTACGGGACTCGATGCACGTACGTCTGGTGGACGTCGGGGCCGCCCTCGAAGCGCGTACGTATCTCACGCCCGTGGACGTCGTGATCGAGGTCGAGGACCGCTTCTGTCCGTGGAACGGCGGACGGTGGCGGCTGTCCGGCGACGCGAAGGGCGCGTCCTGCGAGCGTACGGAGGAGACCGCCGATCTCGCCCTGTCCGTACGGGAGTTGGGCGCCGCCTACCTCGGCGACGTGTCCCTGGCCGAACTGGCCGGGGCCGGGCGGGTGCGCGAGCTGCGCGAGGGCGCGCTCGCGGAGGCGACGGTGGCCTTCGGGTCACCCGTCGCGCCCTGGCTCCAGCACGGGTTCTAGCCCCTGGCGGCGGGCGGCTGGCAGGCCGGGCACCAGAACAGGTTGCGGGCCGCCAGCTCCGCCGTGCGGATCTCCGCGCCGCACAGGTGGCAGGGCTGGGGCGCGCGGCGGTAGACGTAGACCTCGCCGCCGTGGTCGTCGACGCGGGGCGGGCGGTTCATCGCCTCGGGGGTGTGCTCCGGGCGGACCGTGTCGATGCGGTTGAGGCGGACGCCCTCGCGCATCAGCGTCTTCAAGTCGTCCCAGAGGGCGGCGAGTTGGGCCGGTGTGAGGTCCTTGCCCGGGGTGTACGGGTCGATGCCGTGGCGGAAGAGGACCTCGGCCCGGTAGACGTTGCCGACGCCCGCGATGACCTTCTGGTCCATCAGCAGCGCGGCGATCGTCGTACGGCTGCGGGAGATGCGGGCGTAGGCCCTGGCCGGGTCGGCGTCGGGGCGCAGCGGGTCCGGGCCCAGGCGGTCGTGTATCGCGTCCTTCTCCGCGTCCGTGATCAGGGCGCAGGCCGTGGGGCCGCGCAGGTCCGAGAAGGACGTGTCGGTGAGCAGGCGCAGGCGGACGGTGTCCGTGGGGGGCGGGGCGGGGGTGTCGCCGAGGGTGTACTTGCCGAAGAGGCCCAGGTGGATGTGGACCCAGTGGGCTCCGTCGCCGTCCCCGTCCGCGTCTCCTCCGCCGCCGAATCCCAGGAACAGGTGTTTGCCGTGGGCTTCCGTGCGGGTGAGCTCTTGGCCGGTGAGGAGTGCGGCAGCGTCGGAGAACTTGCCCTGCGGGCTGCTGACCTGGATTTTTCGTCCCGCGAAACGGGTGGCGTGGTCCTGGGCCAGGCGATGGATGGTGTGGCCCTCGGGCACGGCTTTCCTCTCGGGGCGGGCACTGCTGCCGGCGATTGAGGAGCAGGACACGGGGCTCCGCCCCGGACCCCGCTCCTCAATCGCCGGAGGGGCTTGGAGGTGTCTTCGGAGGGGCTATGCCTGCTTCGGGTGGTGCGGGGGGATCTCCGGGAGTTCGCCCGTCTGCTCGTAGCGCGACAGCATGTCGATGCGGCGCTGGTGGCGCTCCTCGTTGCTGTACGGGGTGGACAGGAAGATCTCGACGAACTTCGTCGCCTCGTCCTGGGTGTGCATCCGGCCGCCGATGGAGATCACGTTCGCGTCGTTGTGCTCGCGGCCGAGCGCGGCGGTCTGCTCGCTCCAGGCGAGCACCGCGCGGACGCCCTTGACCTTGTTCGCGGCGATCTGCTCACCGTTGCCCGAGCCGCCGATCACGATGCCGAGGGAGTCCGGGTCCGCCGCCGTCTTCTCCGCGGCGCGGAGGCAGAACGGGGGGTAGTCGTCCACCGCGTCGTAGATGTGGGGTCCACAGTCGACGGGCTCGTGGCCGTGGGCCGTGAGCCATTCGACCAGGTGGTTCTTGAGTTCGTAGCCGGCATGATCCGAGCCGAGGTACACGCGCATGGGTCCGAGTGTGGCACGCCGCGCGCCGGGTAGCGGTGACCGGGGGCACACCATGGCCGGCCGGGCCCGGCCGGTGCCGGGGTGCGCGTAACGAAGGCAACAATCCGGAGTCAGGTCTTCCGCGCCGAGCGGTTCTGCGCTTTGAATGCCAGGGCTCGTACCCCGAGAACCTAAGGATCCGTTCATGACTTCGCAGTCATCCCTTGCGACGGAAGACACTTCGCCCGGTGGCCCCGAAGGGTCAGGAGGTGGCGGTGGCGGCCTGCAAGCCGGGCTGAAGAACCGCCATCTCTCCATGATCGCCATTGGCGGCGTGATCGGCGCGGGGCTCTTCGTGGGCTCCGGCTCCGGCATCGCCGCGGCGGGACCCGCCATCCTCGTCTCGTACGCCCTGGTCGGCGCCATGGTCGTACTGGTCATGCGCATGCTCGGCGAGATGGCGGCGGCCCGGCCGACCTCCGGGTCCTTCTCCGCCTACGCCGACCAGGCGCTCGGCCGCTGGGCCGGGTTCTCCATCGGCTGGCTGTACTGGTTCTTCTGGGTCGTGGTGCTCGCCGTCGAGGCGACCGCCGGGGCCAAGATCCTGAACGGCTGGATACCGGGCGTGCCGCAATGGGGCTGGGCGCTGATCGTCATGGTCGTGCTCACCGCGGTGAACCTGGCGGCGGTCGGCAGCTACGGCGAGTTCGAGTTCTGGTTCGCGGGGATCAAGGTCGTCGCGATCGGCGCGTTCGTGATCGTCGGCCTGCTCGCCGTGTTCGGCGTGCTGCCCGGCTCGGACAACCCGGGCAACGGGTTCGGGCACCTCACCGACGCGGGCGGATTCTTCCCCGAAGGACCCGGCGCGATCCTCACCGGTGTGCTGATGGTCGTCTTCTCCTTCATGGGCAGCGAGATTGTCACGCTCGCCGCCGGTGAGTCCGAGGACCCGCAGAAGGCCGTCACCCGCGCCACCAACTCGGTCATCTGGCGCATCGGCATCTTCTACCTCGGCTCGATCTTCGTCGTCCTCACCCTGCTGCCGTGGAACGACGATTCGATCGTCAAGGACGGCTCCTACGTCGCCGCGCTCAACTCCATCGGCATCCCGCACGCCGGGCAGGTCATGGACGTCATCGTGCTCACCGCTGTCCTGTCGTGCCTGAACTCCGGGCTCTACACCGCCTCCCGCATGGCCTTCTCGCTCGGACAGCGCGGCGACGCGCCGAAGGCGTTCGCCCGGACCACGTCGCGGGGCGTGCCGCGCACCGCGATCCTCGGCTCCGTCGTCTTCGGGTTCCTCGCCGTCTGGTTCAACTACCAGTGGCCGGACACCGTCTTCGACTTCCTGCTCAACTCCTCCGGCGCCGTCGCCCTCTTCGTGTGGCTCGTCATCTGCTTCACGCAGCTCAAGATGCGCGGCATCATCCTGCGCGAGCAGCCCGAGAAGCTCGTCGTGAAGATGTGGCTGTTCCCGTACCTGACGTGGGCGACGATCGCGATGATCTCGTTCGTGCTCGTGTACATGCTGACGGACGACGCCGGGCGCGAGCAGGTGGTCCTCTCGCTGCTCGTGGCGGTCTTCGTGGTCGCGTTCTCGCTCGTACGGGAACGGGTGCGGCCCCGCGGCAAGTCCGCGCAGTAGGCGAGGCGCGCGGGGCCGTCAGGCGCCGGACGGGCCGAGCACCGTGAACGTCCGCTTCACCTGCTCGTACACCTTCCGCGCCGGGCCCTGCGTCCGCGGGCGGTACCAGGTGCCGATCTGGTAGGACCGCGAGCCCTGCTCGAACCCGAGCAGCTCGGCGTGCCAGCGCTCGCCCCGCAGGGTGAAGAGGTACTCCCAGACCACGGCCGGGCGGCCCCTGAACGTCGTCCGGTCGAGGCGGATCTTCCGGTAGTCCTGGCCCTGGTGGGCGCCCAGCTCCGCCTTCTTCCAGGTCGCGAGGAGGTCGTCCTTCGCCAGCGCCGACTGGGCGACGAGTTCCTGGGTGCCGTCCGGTGACGTGTAGTGCACCTCCGACGCCGTCTTCACCACCCGCTCCCACCCCTTCGGCGGCACCCACGCGTACCCGGCCTCCCGGCGCGCACCGGGCGGCAGCGACGGGCCGCCCGGGGGACGCGACGTGCCCTCGACGGTGGGCGCCTGCGCGGTCGCTGCCCCTCCCCCGCCGCCCTCGCCCTTTCCGCCGGACGAGTCGTTCCCCGGCAGCGTCAGCGCTAGGGCCACGACGACCCCGGCGGCCAGGACACCGACGAGGGCGACGAGGGGGGTGCGGCGCCGTGCCCTGGCGGGGGCGGGCGCCAGGGCGGGGGCGGGCTCCGGAGATGGGGCGGGCTCCGGAGCGGGAGCGGGCTCCGGAGCGGGAGCGGGCTTCTGGTGCTGCGGCGGCGCCACGGGCGGGGTCAGCGCCCGCACCACCGTGTCCAGGTCCGGGCGGTCCTGCGGGTCCTTGGACAGGAGGGCCGCCAGGAGGGGAGCGAGCCGGCCCGCCTCGGGCGGGAGGTGGGGCTCCTCGTACAGGACGGCGTGGAGCGTCGCCAGGGTCGTGTCGCGGCTGAACGGGGAGCGGCCGCCGAGCGCGGCGCACAGGGTCGTGCCCAGGGACCACAGGTCGGAGGGCGGGCCCTGCGGGCGCCCCGCAACCCGTTCGGGCGCCATGTAGTCGGGCGAGCCGACGAGCATCCCGACCATGGTCAGGGCCGTCTGGTCCTGGATCGCGGCGATCCCGAAGTCGGTGAGCATGACCCGGCGCCGCCCGCCCCGCTCCAGCATGACGTTGCCCGGTTTGATGTCCCGGTGCAGAATGCCGCCCGCGTGCACGGGCCGCAGCGCCTCGGCGAGGCCCCGCCCGATATCGGCGACCGCGTCGACACCGAGCGGGCCGTCCTCGACGAGCACCTGTTCCAGGGAGCGGCCGTCGACCAGCTCCATCACGATCCACAGGCGTTCGCCCTCGTCCACGACGTCGTAGACGCGCACCACGTTGGGGTGGTCGATGCGGGCCGTCGCGCGCGCCTCCCGCAGGGTCCGCTCGCGGCGGGTGCGCGCGTCCTCCGGGCCGAGCCCGTCGATGCGCATCTCCTTCACGGCGACGGGCCGGTCGAGTATCTCGTCGACCGCCCGCCACACCCGCCCCATTCCGCCCTGGCCTATGGACGCGTCCAGGCGATAGCGCGCCGCCACCATCAGCCCCTGAACGCCTCCGCTCGCATTCCCCGCATTCCCCGCACTCCCAGGCAATCGACTGCACCCCCGAAACACCCGACACAGAATCGACACTTCGCGCCGTCTCAGCATAGTGGCGAGAAATCTTGTGGTAACTCTTCATGTACTGCGAATCAGGGGGACGGATATGAATTCAGGGCGTCAGGCCACATTAGCCGCGACACTGTTGATCGCGACGATCTCGACGGTGATGGTCCTGCCTCTCACCGCCACCGCCACCACCAGCGCGTCCGCCTCTGCGGACCACGGCCCCGGCCCTGGCAGCAGCGAGGGCGGCAAGGTCGTGGACGAGGCGCCCGCGGGCGTGAAACTTTCCACGGGCCTCTCCGAGAAGATCTCGGTCGACAATGCGACCATGGAGACCAGTAATCTTGTCGCCGGCGTCAGCAATCAGGGCACCAAGGACAGCGGCAAGGTCGATCTTCTCGTCATCGGTTTCGGCGGAATGGCGATCAAGGAAGTGCCGGGCTGCACCGCGATCGGCACGGCCGATCTCCCGGAAGGCTCGAACAGCGGATTCGCCTGCGCGATCGACAATATCGCGGCAGGGAAATCGAGGTCGTACAAAGTCGCCGCGACATTCGATCTCACGAAAACGGGAAAGATCTGCCTGCCCATCGAGAGCGCGGACGGCAAGCAGAGGTTCTGGCAGCAGGGCCCGGTGCCGTTCGGTACGACGAGCCCTTCGCCGAACGCGCCCGTCACCCCGCTGCTCCTCGGCACCGAGAACAAGCCCGCGTCCCCGGCCGGGGACCAGGGCGGCGGGACGGGCAGCGGCAAGGGCGGCAGCGGCAAGGGCGGCGGCGAGAAGACGCTGCCGTCGACCGGTGCCGGGCGCGACGTGCTGCCGCTGGGTGCGACGGGCGCGGCACTGATCGCCGCGGGCGGGGCCGGGCTCTGGTGGACCTCCCGCAAACCGACCGCCTGAGCCGAGCACCCGCAGCGGAATCGGGAACGGAAGCGAAAACGGAAACAGAAGCGGAAGTGGAAGCGGAGAAGCAGGCCGTAGAAACCTGACGGCAGTTGTCATATTTCGCGGGGACAGTACGCGCCATGACGACGACGCGCCCCACCCCCGCGACCGGCCGCACACTCCGCCCCGGCGACCCCGGCTACGACGACGAACGCGCCGGGTTCCAGACGGGGTTCGCCCAGCGGCCCGCCGTCATCTACGCCGCGACCGGCCCCGGCGACGTACGGGACGCCGTGCGCCACGCGGCGGCCGAGGGGCTGCCCGTCGGGGTCCAGGCGACCGGCCACGGCCTGCCCGGCGACGCCGACGGCGGGGTCCTCATCAGCACGCGCCGGATGGCCGCGATCACCGTGGACCCGGTGGCCCGCACCGTACGGGTCGGCGCCGGGGCCCGCTGGGGCGCCGTCGCCGAGGCGGCCGCCGCGCACGGACTCGCCCCGCTCAACGGGTCGGCCCCGAGCGTCGGCGTCGTCGGCTACGTCCTCGGCGGCGGGCTCGGGATCCTCGGGCGGGAGTTCGGGTACACCGCCGACCACGTCCGCTCCGTCGACGTCGTGACCGCGGACGGCACCGCCCGGCACGTCACCGCCGCCACCGACCCCGAGCTGTTCTGGGGCCTGCTCGGCGGCGGCGCCCAGCTCGGCGCGGTCACCGCCCTGGAGATGGACCTCGTCCCCGTCACCCGCCTCTACGGGGGCTTCCTCGCGTACGACGGCCGGGCCACCGACCCCGCCGGCATCCTGCGCGCGTACGCCGACTGGACGGCGACCGTCCCGGAGACCCTGACCTCCTCGCTCGCCGCGCTCGTCCACCCCGACCTGCCGCAACTGCCGCCCCACCTGCGCGGGCGGTACATGGTCTCCGTGCGGGTCGCGTCGACCGGCGGCGCCGAGGAGGGCGAGCGGCTGGTGGCGCCGCTGCGGGCCGCGCTCGGGCCCGCCGTCACCGACACCCTGCGCGCGATGCCGTACGGGGAGAGCCACACGATCCACAACGATCCGGCCTTCCCGCACGCGTACTACGGGGACAGCGTGTTCCTGCGCGAGCTGGACGTCACCGCCGCCGCCGAACTGCTCGCCCTGTGCGGGCCCGCCGCCGACGCGATGCATGTCGTCCAGATCAACCATCTCGGCGGCGCCCTGTCCCGGCCGGCGCCGAACGCGGTGCCCTACCGGGAGGCGGGGTGGCTGGTGCGGGTCCTGTCGCCGCTCGACGGGTCGGCGTCGCCGCTCGACGGGTCGGCGAAGGAGGCGGCGCGGGATCGTCACGCCCGCGCCTTCGCCGCCGTCGCCCTCCACGCGCTCGGGCGCTCGCTCAACTTCGCCTTCGGCGGCGGCGACCGTACGGACGGGCTGTACGACCCGGGAACGCGAAAGAGGCTCGCCGAACTGAAGGCCGCGTACGACCCGGCGAACCTCTTCCGGAGGAACTACGGCGTGCTGGGGTGAGCCCTACTTGTCGGCCTTGTCGGCGAGCTTCCACGCCGTCGGCAGCGCGCCCATCGCCAGGGCCGCCTTCACCGCGTCGCCGATCAGGAACGGGGTGAGGCCCGCGGCGATCGCCGCCGTCAGGTTCATGCCGGTGGAGAGGGCCAGGTAGGGGACGCCGATCGCGTAGATGATCGCCTCGCCGAGCAGCATGGTGCCGACCGTGCGCAGCGCCGAACGGTCGCCGCCGCGCCGGGCCACGGCGCCGACGACGGTCGCGGCGAGCAGCATGCCGAGCACGTAGCCGAACGACGGCATCGAGGCGCCGGAGCCGCCCTCGGCGAACCACGGCATACCCGCCATGCCCGCGAGCGCGTACAGGGCGATCGAGAGGAAGCCGCGGCGGGCGCCGAGCGCGGTGCCGACGAGGAGCGCGGCGAAGGTCTGCCCGGTGACCGGCACCGGCGAGCCCGGCACGGGGACGGCTATCTGCGCGGCGATGCCGGTGAGCACGGCGCCGCCGACGACGAGCGCCGCGCTTTTCGCAGCACCGGCGGACTTGGTGCGGGACGCCGGGAGGAGGTCGGCCAGGACCTTGCCCGGCCGGGCGACTGCTGCGGTGGAGGTGGCGGTGCTCATGGGGGACTCCGCGTTCGTGAAGGCGCCTTGCGGGCGGGCAGGGTGGGACTCCGTGACGCTATCCCAGGGCGGTCGGGCCGATCACGGTCACCGGTCGACAAAGGCTCGGGGCGCGACTTGGTGGGCTCCGTACAAAGAGGCGCGCGTACACCTCGTGGGGGGTGACGCTCGTCACTGACGACACGGGCGCTCAGGGCCGCTTTGCGCGGGGAGGTGCCCGGCGGGGAGACTGTAGGTTCCCGCCAATTCATCTGTGAGTCCCGAGAGCCGGCCGATCACCTCATGCACGACCGAACCACCCCAGCCGAACCTGACGAACCTCTCGCCGGCGGGCTCAAGCAGCGCCATCTGACCATGCTCGGGCTCGGCGGCGTCATCGGCGCCGGTCTGTTCGTCGGCTCGGGCGCCGGGATCGCGGTCGCCGGGCCCGGGATCGTCGTCTCGTACCTGATCGCGGGCGCGCTGGCGATGTGCGTGATGCGGATGCTCGGCGAGATGTCGGCGGCGATGCCCGCGTCGGGCTCGTTCTCGGTGCACGCGGAGCGGGCGCTCGGGCGGTGGGCCGGGTTCAGCGCGGGCTGGCTGTACTGGTTCCTGCTGGTGGTCGTGCTCGCCGTGGAGGCGACGGGCGCCGCGCAGATCGCCCACGGCTGGGTGCCGGCGGTGCCGCAGTGGGCGTGGGTGCTGCTGTTCATGGTGGTGTTCACGGTGACGAACCTGGCCGCCGTGAAGAACTTCGGCGAGTTCGAGTTCTGGTTCGCCACGCTCAAGGTCGTCGCGATCATCGCGTTCCTGGCCCTCGGCACACTGGCGATCTTCGGGCTGCTCCCCGACACGGACGCCGTGGGCCTCTCCCATCTGACCGGCGACGGCGGGTTCCTGCCGCGGGGCTGGCAGGGCGTCGTCTCCGGGGTGCTCGCGGTCGTCTTCGCGTTCGGCGGTCTGGAGGTCGTCACGATCGCGGCGGCGGAGTCCGAGGATCCGGTGCGGTCGGTGGCGCGGGCGGTGCGCAGCGCGGTGTTCCGGATCCTGTTCTTCTACGTCGGCTCGATGCTGGTGATCGTGACGGTGCTGCCGTGGACGGCGCAGAAGGCGGGCATCAGCCCGTACGTGACCGTCCTCGACTCCGTCGGGGTGCCGTCGGCGGGGCAGATCATGAACATCGTCGTCTTCGTGGCGCTGCTCTCGGCCCTGAACGCCAACCTCTACGGCTCGTCCCGCATGATCTTCTCGCTCGCCGAGCGCGACGAGGCGCCGAAGGGGCTGCTGAAGGTGGCGGGCGGGGTGCCGCGCCGGGCGGTGCTCGCGTCGGTGGCGTTCGGTTTCGTCTCCGTGCTGCTCAATCTGGAGTGGCCGGACACGGTGTTCCTCTACATGCTCAACTCGGTCGGCGCGGTGCTCCTCTTCGTGTGGGCGCTGATCGCCGTGTCGCAGCTGCGGCTGCGGCGGCGCCTGGAGGCCGAGGCGCCCGAGCGGCTCGTGCTGAAGATGTGGGCGTATCCGTGGCTGACGTGGGCGGCGCTCGCCGCGATGGGCGTGGTGTTCGGGCTGATGCTGACCGACGACACGGCGCGCCCGCAGCTGCTGTGGTCGACGGGGGCGACGGCCCTCGTCCTCGCGGTCGCGGGCGTACGGGAACTGCGCGCGCGGCGCGCCTGAGTCCGGGTGTCCGGGGTCCGGGTGTCCGGGGTCCGGGTGTCCGGGCCGGCGGGTGGCCCAGAAGGGACAGGCGGACCGGAGCCCGTACGCCCCATGGCCCACAGAGGACATCGGGAGTCACGCGTCTTGACGGCTCAGGGGCCGTCGCAGAGCATCGAGCCTCACAGATCGTGAACGTGAACGTCGCAATGTGTGAGCTTCGTGTCCGTATAACGGAAACGTATTCCCACTGAGCGGCGCGTCCGCTCAGACTGTGGCCGCTTTACGTGGGCCTTATGAGGCCGACTCTCTCCCCGTCTCAGCTACTGAACAGGGCTTATCCATGTCTCGGACGTCCGCGCAGCCACCCGCAGAAGACACGGCCGCGTCGCCCGGCACCCAGCCGGCCGCCGACGCGTCGTCGCTCACGCCCGGTCTCAAGCAGCGCCATCTCTCCATGATCGCGCTCGGCGGCGTGATCGGTGCCGGTCTCTTCGTCGGCTCCGGCACCGCCATCGCGGCGGCCGGACCGTCGATCATCCTCGCGTACGCGATCTCCGGCGCCCTCGTCATGCTCGTGATGCGCATGCTGGGCGAGATGGCGGCCGCGTACCCGGCGTCGGGTTCGTTCTCCGTGCACTCCGAGCGGGCGATCGGGCCGTGGGCCGGGTTCACGGCGGGCTGGGCGTTCTGGTTCCTGCTCTGCGTCGCCGTCGGCCTGGAGGGGATCGGCGCGGCGGGCATCGTACACGGCTGGATACCCGGCGTGCCCGAGTGGGCCTGGGTCGCCGTGTTCATGGTGCTGTTCACGGGCACGAACCTCGCGGCGGTGAAGAACTTCGGCGAGTTCGAGTTCTGGTTCGCGGCGCTCAAGGTCGGCGCGATCGCGCTCTTCCTCGTCATCGGCGTCCTGGCGATCTGCGGCGTCCTGCCCGACGTCGACGCGCCCGGCATGTCCAACCTCACCGGCAACGGCGGGTTCATGCCGAACGGCACGGAAGGGCTGATCGTCGGCCTGCTCGCCTCCGTGTTCGCGTACGGCGGCCTGGAGACGGTCACCATCGCCGCCGCCGAGTCCGAGCACCCGATCCAGGGCGTCGCCAAGGCGGTCCGTACGGCGATGTGGCGCATCGCGCTGTTCTACGTCGGCTCGATGGCGGTCGTCGTGGTCCTCCTGCCGTGGACCGCGGAGGAGATCCCCACCAAGGGCCCCTACGTCGCGACCCTCGACCACCTGGGCATCCCGGGGGCCGGACAGATCATGAACGTGGTCGTCCTCGTCGCGCTGCTCTCCGCCATGAACGCCAACATCTACGGCTCCTCGCGCATGGCCTCCTCGCTGGTGGCCCGCGGCATGGGCCCGAAGGTGGTCGGGAAGGTCTCCGGCGGGGTGCCGCGCGTCGCCGTCCTGCTCTCGGCGGTCTTCGGCTTCGTGTGCGTACTGCTCAGCTACTGGCGCCCGGACGACGTCTTCGCCTGGCTGCTCAACACCATCGGCGCGATCATCCTCGTCGTCTGGTTCTTCATCGCCTTCTCGCAGCTGATCCTGCGGCGCAAGCTGGAGCGCGAGGCGCCCGAGAAGCTCGTCGTGAAGATGTGGGCGTACCCGTACCTGACGGTCGCGGCGCTCCTCGCGATGGTGGTCGTCTTCGTCCTCATGGCCCGCGAGCACGACACGCGGGTGCAGCTG
Organism: Streptomyces sp. SGAir0957; assembly: GCF_043523415.1. Taxonomy (NCBI): domain Bacteria; kingdom Bacillati; phylum Actinomycetota; class Actinomycetes; order Kitasatosporales; family Streptomycetaceae; genus Streptomyces; species Streptomyces sp. SGAir0957. The sequence goes on along the minus strand of NZ_CP027293.1, from coordinate 5,464,269 downwards.
TACTACACGGGCGGCCTGACCGTGGTCCTGGCGATCGTCGGGTACGTCCGGCAGAAGTCGGCGGAGAAGGCGGGCGTACGGCGGTAGCCCCGCTTCGCAGCTCCCGTGCAGGGCCCCGGCCCTAGGTCGAAGGGCTGATCAACTCCGGACCATTCCTGCTGTTAGCCTGCACTTGCACATTGATTGCAATAAGCTCTGCACTGCAGCACCTTCAGCCGGAGGACTCGGACGACATGGCGATCTACACGCTTCCTGAACTCCCGTACGACTACGCGGCTCTCGAACCGGTCATCAACCCGCAGATCATCGAGCTGCACCACGACAAGCACCACGCGGCGTACGTGAAGGGCGCGAACGACACCCTCGAACAGCTCGCGGAAGCCCGTGACAAGGAGGCGTGGGGCACGATCAACGGCCTGGAGAAGAACCTGGCCTTCCACCTCTCCGGCCACATCCTGCACAGCATCTACTGGCACAACATGAACAGCCCCAAGGACGGTGGCGGCGGCGAGCCGCTCGCCGCGGACGGGGTCGGCGACCTCGCCGACGCGATCACCGAGTCCTTCGGCTCCTTCGCCAAGTTCAAGGCGCAGCTCACCAAGGCGTCGGCGACGACGCAGGGGTCCGGCTGGGGCGTCCTCGCCTACGAGCCGCTCAGCGGGCGCCTCATCGTCGAGCAGGTCTACGACCACCAGGGCAACGTCGGGCAGGGCTCGACCCCGGTCCTCGTCTTCGACGCCTGGGAGCACGCGTTCTACCTGCAGTACAAGAACCAGAAGGTCGACTTCATCGAGGCCATGTGGCAGGTCGTCAACTGGCAGGACGTCGCCAAGCGGTACGCGGCCGCGAAGGAGCGCGTGAATTCCTTGCTGCTCGCCCCCTGAGGGGCGGCACCCCTACGTCCCGCCTCGTGATCGTCTTCTCAACCTTCACGCAGGGCGGGCGGCGAAAAGACAGACCCCCGTGAGGACGTGACTCACGGGGGTCTGTCGGTACGCGGGATTCCGGGGGACCGTGACCGGCATGGTTGCCAAGAACTGTCCCACGTGCCCGGGGCCGCGCCTGCAGGAGTTCGTTCCGCTGACCGAAGGGGAACTGGCCATCGCGGCGGCCCACCCAGACGTCGAACGCGGCATGGCAGGCCGCTACAAGAGGTGCAGCGGCGAGGGCTGCCGCCGGGTGCAGCGGCACTTCGACGGCTCCAAGGGCTTCAACCTCCCCGAAGAGCTCCGCTGGCCCCGGAGGGGGTAGGTGCCACGCCCGCCGGGCACGACTAGTCGAAGATCGGGCCCTGGGTCCGGGTGCGCTTGATTTCGTAGAAGCCCGGGACCGAGGCGACGAGAAGCGTGCCGTCCCAGAGCTTCGCCGCCTCCTCGCCCTTGGGCGCGGGCGTGACGACGGGGCCGAAGAAGGCGATCTGGTTGCCGTCCGCGCCGGGGACCGCGATGACCGGGGTGCCGACGTCCTGGCCGACCAGGTCGATGCCCTCCTTGTGGGAGGCGCGCAGCTCGTCCTCGTACTTGGTGGCGTCCCAGTGGTCGAGGAGCGACGCGGGCAGGCCGACCTCGTCGAGCGCGCCGGCGACGGCTTCCTTGGTCGGGCCCTGGCCCTGGTTGTGGATGCGGGTGCCGAGCGCCGTGTAGAGGTCGCCGAGGACGTCCGCGCCGTGCTCCTGCTGCGCGGCGATGACGACGCGGACCGGGCCCCAGGCCTGGGTGCGCATCATCTCCTGGTACTCCTCGGGGAGCTCCTCCAGGCGCGGCTCGTTCAGGACGGCGAGGCTCATCAGGTGCCAGCGGACCTTGATGTCGCGGACCTTCTCGACCTCCAGGACCCAGCGCGACGTCATCCAGGCCCAGGGGCAGAGCGGGTCGAACCAGAAGTCGACGGGGGTCTTCTCGTCCACAGTGGACATTGCTCTCCTCAGAAGTCGCGAAGTCACTAAGTCACGAAGTCACCGGGTGGTTGTGCCTGCGGCAACGCGACCGCGGCCGTGCGCATTCCCGGATACCCGGCACGGGGACCGCGTGCGAGGATCGTAGGCGTTCGAACAGCCCCACAAGGGCGCGGACAGGCCGTACAGGTCAGGCCATACGAGAACGTCACGAAGGAGTGCCGCCGTGCCCGGAGAGAATCTGTCCCGCGACGAGGCCCGCGAGCGGGCGGGTCTGCTGTCCGTCGACGGGTACGAGGTCGCGCTCGACCTGCGCTCCGCGGTCGGCGAGGCCACCGGCGACGGGCCGCGCACGTTCCGCTCGGTGACGACGATCCGGTTCCGCGCGAGCGAGCCGGGTGCCTCCACCTTCGTCGACCTGATCGCCCCGTCCGTCACCGCGCTGTCCCTGAACGGCGAGGACCTGGACCCGGCCGCCGTGTTCGACGGCAGCCGCATCCATCTGGAGAACCTGGCCGAGGAGAACGAGCTGGTCGTCGACGCCCAGTGCGCGTACTCCCGCACCGGCGAGGGCATGCACCGCTTCGTCGACCCCGAGGACGGCGAGGTCTACCTCTACACGCAGTACGAGCCGGCCGACGCCCGCCGCGTCTTCGCCAACTTCGAGCAGCCGGACCTGAAGGCCCCGTACCGCTTCAGCGCGCAGGCGCCCGAGGGCTGGACCGTCTGGTCGAACGGCGTCGGGGAGCTGGCCGACGGCGTCTGGCGGTTCGCCGAGACGAAGCCGATCTCCACGTACATCACGGCCGTGGTCGCGGGCCCGTACCACTACGTCACCGACTCCTACGAGCGCACCCTCGACGACGGCTCCCGGCTCGTCGTGCCGCTCGGCGCCATGTGCCGCAAGGGTCTCGCCCCCTACTTCGACGCCGACGACATCTTCCTCGTCACCAAGCAGGGGCTCGACTTCTTCCACGAGAACTTCGACTACCCGTACCCGTTCGGCAAGTACGACCAGGCGTTCGTGCCCGAGTACAACCTCGGCGCGATGGAGAACCCGGGCATGGTCACCTTCCGCGAGGAGTTCATCTTCCGCGGCAAGGTCACGCAGGCGTCGTACGAGCGCCGGGCCAATGTGATCCTGCACGAGATGGCCCACATGTGGTTCGGCGACCTCGTCACCATGCAGTGGTGGGACGACCTGTGGCTGAAGGAGTCCTTCGCGGACTTCATGGGCACCTTCTCGATGGTGGAGGCGACCCGGTTCACCAACGGCTGGATCACCTTCGCCAACAACCGCAAGGCATGGGCGTACCGCGCCGACCAGCTGCCGTCCACCCACCCGGTCACCGCGGACATCCGCGACCTGGAGGACGCGAAGCTCAACTTCGACGGCATCACCTACGCCAAGGGCGCGAGCGTCCTGAAGCAGCTCGTCGCCTACGTGGGCCGGGACGCGTTCCTCGAAGGCGCGCGCCGCTACTTCAAGCGCCACGCGTACGGGAACACGCGCCTCGGCGATCTGCTCTCGGTCCTGGAGGAGACGAGCGGACGCGACATGGGCACGTGGGCGCGGTCCTGGCTGCAGACGGCCGGGGTCAACTCCCTCACGCCGCAGGCGATCCTGAACGGCGAGGGGCGGATCACCGAGCTGGCCGTGGTCCAGGAGGCCGCCGAGTCGCACCCCGAGCTGCGCCCGCACCGCGTCGCCGTGGGCCTGTACCGCCGCTCCCCCGACGGCGCTCTGGAGCGCTACGCGCGCGCCGAGGTCGATGTGGAAGGGCCGCGCACCGTCGTCACCGAGCTGGCCGGGGCCGACGCCCCCGAGCTGATCCTCGTCAACGACGACGACCTCACCTACTGCAAGATCCGCTTCGACGAGAACTCCCTCGCCACCCTGCGCGAGCGGCTCGGCGACATCACCGACCCGCTGGCCCGCGCCCTGTGCTGGTCCGCCCTGTGGAACATGACGCGGGACGCGCTCATGCCCGCCCGCGACTTCGTCGACCTGGTGCTGCGGTTCGCGGGGCGCGAGTCGGACATCGGCGTGCTCCAGATGCTGCACGCCTGGGCCCGTTCCGCGCTCACCCACTACGCGGTCCCGGCCTGGCGCGAGGAGGGCGGGCGGCTGCTCGCCGAGGGGGCGCTGCGCGAGCTGCGCACCGCCGAGCCGGGCAGCCAGCACCAGCTGACCTGGGCGCGTTTCTTCACGTCGGTCGCGTCCGGCCCGTCCGATCTCCAGCTCCTCGAAGGGCTGCTCGCGGGCAGCGCGAAGATCGACGGCCTGGAGATCGACCAGGAGCTGCGCTGGTCGTTCCTGGACACGCTGGCCACGTACGGCGCCGCCGACGAGGCGCTGCTCAATGCCGAACTGGCCCGCGACGACACCGCGTCCGGCAAGCGCCACCAGGTGCGATGCCTGGCCGCGCGCCCCTCGCAGGCGGTGAAGGCGCAGGCGTGGGCGCAGGTCGTGGAGTCCGACGCGCTGTCGAACGCGCTGGTGGAGGCGGTCATCGCCGGGTTCCAGCAGCCGTCGCAGCGGGAGCTGACGGCGCCCTACGCGCAGAAGTACTTCGACGTCATCGAGCGCGTCTGGGAGGAGCGCTCGATCCAGATCGGCATGGACGTCGTACGCGGTCTGTTCCCTGCGCTCCAGGACTCCCCGGAGACCCTTGAGCGGACCGACGCGTGGCTCGCCGCGCACGAGGACGCGGCGCCCGCCCTGCGCCGTCTCGTCCTGGAGGCGCGGGACGACCTGGCGCGCGGGCTGCGCGGACAGGCGTGCGACGCGACGGCCGCCGGGCAGTAGGCGCATCACGGGTGAGGGGGTGGCGCCGGGTTGACGAAACCCCGGCGCCGCCCCGTCCGGCCGGTGTTACGGAATGCGGGTACGACTGCCCGTAACCCGTCTGCCGCCTGGCCCTTTCGGCATCCGAACACCCGGACTTTAGGGCGAACTTGTCCGGTTTTGTCGACGGCCTTGTAACAGCGGTTAGCGGAGGCGTTCGGTCCGGGAAGGTCCGGGTCATGAACCACGACACCACCCCCGCCACCCCGGGCACCCCCACCACCCCCGCCCCCCTCTCCCCGCGCCCCCTCGGCGACCTCGTCGACTCCCAGCGGCGCGTCATGAGCGCGGCGCAGCTCAAGGCCCACGGCGTCACCCACGCGGCCGCGCAGGGGCAGTGCCGCCCCGGCGGCCCCTGGCAGCGGGTCCTGCCGGGGGTGTTCCTGCTGCACCCGGGCCCGGCGACCGGCGAGGAACGGCTGCACGCGGTGCTCCTGTACGCGGGCCGCACCCAGGAGCAGCCGCGCCGCACGGGCGGTGTCCCGGCGCAGCCCCGTACCGGCGACCCGCACGCCGCGCCCGCCGTGGCGTACACCGAGGCCATGGTCACCGGCCTCGCGGCGCTCGCCCTGCACGGCTTCGTCTCCGCTCCCCCGCTGCTCTCGCTCGACCACGTCGACGTCCTCGTACCGCGCACCCGCCGGCTGCGCTCCACCGACTTCGCCCGTCTGGTCCGCACGACCGCGCTGCCGACGCCGGTCCAGCTGAGCGGAGTTCCGGTCGCGCCCGTGCCGCGCGCCCTCGCGGACGCCATCGGCCAGCTCTCCGACGCGTCCGCCGTACGCCTCCTGATGACGGAGGCGGTACGCGGCGGGCACTGCGAACCGGCAAGCGTGGTGCGGGAGTTGACGCAGGCCCGGCTGCTCACCCGGCCGCACGTCGTGGACGCCGTGGACTCGCTGCTCGCGGAGGGGCGGGCGATCGCCGAGGACCGGCTGTACCGCATGGTCGTCGAGTACGGGCTCCCCGACCCGCTGTGGAACGTGGACCTGCGCCTGCCCGGCGGCCCGCACCTCGGCGGCGTCGACGCGTACTGGCCCGAGCACGCCGTCGCCGTGGAGCTGGACACCCGCGCCCCGCGCCAGGACGAGGACGCGCTCTGGAGCGAGTACGCCCGTAAGCGCGAGTACCTGGAGCGGCTCGGCATCACCGTCGTCCACCTCACGCCGCGCAAGCTGCGCGAGGCCCTCGAACAGCAGGCGGCCGTGGTCCGCACGGCGCTGATGGCGGCGGACGACCGGGACCCGGCCGCCTATGTCGTGGTGCTGCCGCGCTAGCTCTTCTTGAGGACCAGCTCCGTGTTGCGGTCGCCCGGGGTGCCGGAGAGGGTCGCGCGGGAGCCGGGGGCGTTGAAGGCGAGTTCGCGGTAGAGGGCGGCGAGGCCGGTCTGGCTGAGGTCGGTGACGTCGGCGCGGTGGGGGGCGGCGGACTCGACGCAGGTGGTGAAGAGGGAGAGCGTGCCGTCGTGGTTGTCGGCGATCTCGATGACGCGGGCCAGCTGGGGGAAGTCCACGTGCGAGGCGGTGGAGACCTCCCAGTAGCCGCCGGTGCCGTGCTCGCCGGAGTGCGGGGTGATGGCGTTCTTGTGGCTGTGCCCGTTGACCCAGGCGAGCACCGGGCGGTGGCGGCCGAGGACGGCGGCCAGTTCCTTGCCGCCGTGGCGCTGCTCGCCGGGGTGGTGCGGGTCCTCGCGGAGGTTGCGCATCGACTTGCTGGTGTGGTGCGAGAAGACGACGACGTGGTCGCCGTTCCTCTCGGCTGCCTCCAACTGGGCCACTAGCCAGCGCAGTTGGGCGGTTCCGAGCGAGCCCTCGTAGTGGCCGCCGGGGTCGGTCGTGTCGAGGCTGATGCCGAGGACGTCACCGGAGATACGGAACGTGTAGTACTGGGTGACGGCGGCGAGATTGGCCTGCGTGTACCCGTGGCCGACCGGGCCAGGGCCGGTGTGCGCCGGGTCGAGGTGCGCGGCCAGGTACTCGGCGGGGGTGAACGGGGCGCGGGCCTCGTCCGGGGTGACCCGGCGCATGGCCCGCGTGTTGGCCTTCAGGAGGTCGCGGAAGGCGGTGCCCTTGGGGTCGCCGCCGTGCTTGACGTTGTCCCAGATCGCCTTGCCGGCCGATCCGGGCAGCTCCATCAACTTGCGCCCGCCGACGGCGAACTCGGCGAAGAAGGAGTCGCCGGGCGCGTAGCAGCCGCCGGGCAGCGCGTCGTGGTTGCCGACCGTGGAGTACCAGGGCAGGTTCAGTCCGGGGCTGCGCAGTTCGGCGATGGCCGCCGCGAGGAAGCCGGGGATGCGCGGGAAGCCGTGGCCCTGCTTGTCGGCGTCGCGCCGGTCACTGTCCGGCTGCCAGTAGAGCGGGACGCCGCTGTTCTGGACGCCCTCGTAGTGGCGGGGGTCGCCGCTGTTCGGCGTGATGCGGCCGCCGCTCATCGTCTTGAGGAACCAGTCGAGTTCGGTACGGGAGTTGTTGTCCGTGTTGTCGCCGGTCGTCATCACGAAGTGGAGCGGGGACGCGGTGACGGGTGCGCCGCGCAGCGCGTTGACCCGCTCGACCAGGGACACCGCGCCGGCCACCGACAGCGCCTCCTGGGGGCGCCAGGCGCTGGCGGTCTGGGCACGCAGGTACTCGTAGCGCAGCGGGTGTTGTACGTCGACCAGGTGCAGGTCGGTGAATTGCACGAAGGCGGCCAGCGCGGTGCGGCGGGCCGCGCGCCCCGAGCGGGCGGACGCGAGGTCGGCGCGGACGACGCGCTCCCAGGCCGGTCCGTCGCCGAGGTGGCGGTAGCCGGGCCCGGCCGGTCCGGTGGCGACGGAGCCGAGGGTCGTGCCGCGCGTGTACGGCATGAGGGGGGCCGCGGGCGCGCGGCGGGAGGTGAGGGTGCGGGCGGGTGCGGGCCCGGCGGCGGCGGCCGAGCCGTCCGGGGCGAGGGCGTAGCCGAGTCCGGCGGTGAGGGTCGCCGCGCCGGTCGCGGCCAGGAGCGTACGGCGGTCGAGTGCGGCGGCTGCTTTGGTGACAGAGCGTAGGCGCGACATGGCGCGGTCTCCCCGGGTGCGAACGCGTCGACAGTGGCGTACTGGATCGTTGGCAGCGGGGGTGGCGTGCGCGTGAACGGGGACGCAACGCGCAACGCCGATCGCGGTACGTGGATCACCGGCCGGGCGTGGGCACCCTGGGTTGTCATGCGCGGGGAGGAACTCACCCCCCGCACCGTCACCCTGAGTTCATCTTTCAGGGAAGCAAGTGCCCCGACGCCGGGCGCTCGCGCCACAGCCGCAGACCCACGTCGACGAGTTCGACGCGCGCCAGCTCCTCGACGGCGCCGAGGTCGTGCCACGCGGCCATGTCCGTGGAGCCGTTCTCCTCGTGGCGCAGGGTGCCGCCGGTGACGGTGGCCTCGTAGACGAGGCGCAGCCCGTGGAAGTCGGCGACCGAGCCGAGCTTGCGGGGGTAGCGGCGCAGGACGGAGTGGACGCCGAGGAAGGTGCCGGGGTCGACGGTGTAGCCGGTCTCCTCGTCGACCTCGCGGACGACCGTGTCGTAGGGGTCCTCGCCGTGGTCCATGCCGCCGCCGGGCAGGGTCCAGCGCTTGCTGCCGTCCCCGGCGACCCAGCGGGCGAGCAGGATCCGTCCGTCGCGCACGCACACGGCGTACGCCGCCACCCTCAGCTCTTTGTGCATCCCCCGACGCTAACGGAGAGTGCGAGCTCTCCACCGAGGGTTCGGGGACGGGCCGTACTACGTCCGGTTAGCGACTGGTTCGTCCCCGGTGGCGTATGGCGGAAGTACGCCATGGCTCCATCCCGCCCCGGGCAACTCTCCCCAAACTATGTCCTCTTAGATAAAGCTGAGCGGTCATCCGGCACCGAATTCCGGAGCCTTACGAACAAGTTGTACGCACGACACCCTCGTTGTCCCACTTCACGTACAGGGATGCTGATGACCCCCGATCCCCAGCGCGCACCCATATCCGGTGCGAGACGCGCGGCCCGGCTCGCGGCCGCCGCAGGTCTGGTGGCCGCGCTCACCGCGGCCGGGCCGATACCCATGGCCCTCGCCGCCGACGCGGACCCGGCAGGCACGACTCCGGCCGCCGACCCCGCCGTCAAGTCCGCCGGTGAGAAGCTCGGCGCGCACGACGCGCAGCTCCTCGCCGAGGCGAAGGCCGACGGCGAGAAGAACGTGACCCTCATGGTCGCGACCGCCCCGGGCGCCACCGAGCAGGTGGCCGAGCAGCTCGACGCGGTCAAGGGCGGCTCCGTGGGCCGCACCTACGACAAGCTCGGCTACGTCCGGGCGACCGTGCCGACGAGCCGCGCCGACGCCGCCATCAAGGCCGCCGCGAAGCTCTCCTCCGTGCACGGCATCGACCTGCGCCAGGAGATCCAGCTCGACGACCCGACCCCGGCGGGCGACACGGCCAAGGGCGCGGCGAAGAAGGGCAGCGGCTCCTACGGGGCGCCCGGCGCGAACACCCCGGCGAAGAACCCGTACAACCCGTCCTTCGAGACGGGCGCGGTCGACTTCGTGCAGGACAACCCGAAGGCCGACGGCCGCGGGGTCACCATCGGCATCCTCGACTCCGGCGTCGACCTCGGCCACCCCGCGCTGCAGAAGACCACGACCGGCGAGCGCAAGATCGTCGACTGGGTCACCTCGACCGACCCGATCGTGGACAGCGACGGCACCTGGCGCCCGATGGTCACCTCGGTGTCCGGGCCGACGTTCACCGCGGGCGGCCGTACGTACAAGTCGGCGGCGGGCACCTTCGGCTTCAGCACGTTCGCCGAGTCCACGACGGCCGGCGGCGACGCCAAGGGCGATCTGAACCGCGACGGCGACACCACCGACAAGTGGGGCGTCCTCTACGACGCGAAGGCCGGCACCGTCACCGTCGACCTGAACGACAACGGCGACTTCACCGACGACACCCCGATGAAGCCGTACAAGGACGGCTACCAGATCGGGTACTTCGGCAAGGACGACCCGAAGACCGATGTCGTCGAGCGCATCCCGTTCGTGGTGGAGATCCGCAAGGACGTCCCCATGGACCCGTACGGCGGTGACTGGGTCGGCCAGAAGCGCGACTTCGTCAACATCGGCGTCATCGAGTCCGAGCACGGCACGCACGTCGCGGGCATCACCGCCGCCAACGCGCTGTTCGGCAACAAGAAGATGAACGGTGCCGCGCCCGGCGCCAAGCTCGTCTCCTCGCGCGCCTGCACCTGGTCCGGCGGCTGCACCAACGTCGCGCTGACCGAGGGCATGATCGACCTCGTCGCCAACCGCGGCGTCGACATCGTCAACATGTCGATCGGCGGCCTGCCCGCGCTGAACGACGGCAACAACGCGCGCTCCGAGCTCTACACGCGTCTCATCGACACCTACGGCGTGCAGCTCGTGATCTCCGCGGGCAACTCGGGCCCCGGCGCCAACACCATCGGCGACCCCGGCCTCGCCGACAAGGTCATCTCGGTGGGCGCCTCCATCTCCAAGGAGACCTGGGCCGCCAACTACGGCTCCCAGGTCGAGAAGGAGTACGCGATGATGCCGTTCTCCTCGCGCGGCCCGCGTGAGGACGGCGGCTTCACCCCGACGATCACCGCGCCCGGCGCGGCGATCAACTCGACGCAGACCTGGCTGCCCGGCGGCCCGGTCGCCGAGGCGGGCTACTCGCTCCCGGCCGGCTACTCGATGCTCCAGGGCACGTCGATGGCGTCGCCGCAGGCCGCGGGCGCCTCGGCGCTGCTGCTCTCCGCCGCCAAGCAGAAGCACATCGCGCTGACCCCGGCGAAGCTGCGCACCGCGCTGACCTCGACCGCCAAGCACATCAAGGGCGAGCAGGCGTACGCCGAGGGCTCCGGCCTCATCGACATCGAGGACGCCTGGCGCTCCATCCGCCTCGGCGCGCTCGGCGCGGGCGCCCACACGTACACCGTGAAGGCGCCCGTCGACACCGCGATCGACTACGCGCTGAAGACGCCGGGCTTCGGCACCGGCATCTACGACCGCGAGGGCGGCCTCAAGGCCGGGCAGGCGAAGACCTACGACGTGACCCTCACGCGTACGTCGGGCTCGTCCGCGCCGCGGCTGCACACGCTGTCCCTGAAGAACAACTCGGGTGACACCTTCCGCATCGTCGGCTCGCGCCTCGTCCTGCTGCCGCTGAACAAGGCCGTCACCGTCAAGGTGCAGGCCAAGCCGGGCTCCGCCGGGCTGCACAGCGCCATCCTGGAGGTGAACGACCCGCTGACCGTCGGTGTCGACCAGCAGGTCCTGGCGACGGTCGTCGTCGCGAAGCCGCTGGCCAAGCCGTCGTACTCGGTCAGCGAGAAGGGCTCGGTGCAGCGCAACAGCACCAAGTCCTACTTCCTGACGGTGCCCGAGGGCGCCAAGGCGCTCCAGGTGCGGATGAGCGGGCTGAAGGCCACCAGCCAGACCCGCTTCATCTCCATCCACCCGTACGGCGTCCCGGTCGACGAGACGTCCACGCCGAGCTGCTACCCGAACTACGAGAACCCGGCCAACACCTGCCGCCCGGACCTGCGTTCGTACGCGGACCCGCAGGCCGGTGTCTGGGAGATCGAGGTCGAGTCGCGCCGTACGTCGCCGCTGCTCGACAACCCGTACACCCTCGACGCGTCGGTCCTCGGCGCCACCTTCGACCCGGCCGTGCAGACGCTGCCCGAGGCGAAGGTCGGCAGCCCCGCCACCGTGAACTGGAAGGTCACGAACAACTTCGCGGCCATCGACGGCGGCAAGCTGGAAGGCGGTCCGCTCGGCTCGTCGAAGTCGGCTCGTCCGTCCATCGCGGACGGTGCCACGCAGACCTCGACCGTCGAGGTGCCCGCGGGCGCCGAGAAGCTCGACGTCTCCATCGGCAACGTCTCCGACCAGGCCGCCGACCTCGACCTGACCGTCAAGAACGCGGCCGGTGCCGTCGTCGCGACGTCCGCCGACGGTGACTCCGAGGAGTCCGTCAGCATCGCGAAGCCGGCCGCCGGCACGTACACGATCGAGGTCGCGGGCTACTCGGTGCCGTCCGGCTCGACCGCGTACGACTACGTCGACGTGTTCTACTCGCCGGCGCTCGGCACGGTGAAGGTCGACGACACCAAGACCGTGACCCTGGCCAACGGCGCGTCCACGGACGTGGCCGCCCAGGTCACGGCCGCGGCCGCCGCGCCGGAGGGCCGTGAGTTCTTCGGCGAGGTGCGCCTGCTGAACGAGCGCGGCATCGCCGCGGGCGTCGGCAGCGTGAAGATCGAGAAGGTCACCGAGTAACCACTCGGAGGGCTTGAGCGCGGGGGCGGACGCCGGTGGCGTCCGCCCCCGCCGCCGTGTTCAGTCCGCGTGCGGGCCCGGACAGGTCAGGCCGCGGGCCTCGGGCAGCGCCGCGAGGATGTCCTTGCGGGCGTCGCCCACACCCCGCCCCGTCTCCCAGTCCTGCCGGTCCTGCGCGTGCAACGGGACCGCGATCAGCGTGTACGTGCCGGGCTTCAGGTCCGTGCGGGCCGCCCCGTCCAGCGTCACGCTGACCGTGGGATGCCGCGCCGCCGACCGCTCGGGCCGGTAGTACCGCTTCACCTCCAGGACCACCTGTACGTCGCCGTCGGCGCGCGGCGTCACACTCCGCACGGTGCCTTCGAACGACCAGCGCAGGCAGGCCAGGCGCTGGGCGCCCCGGTGCGCGCCGGACCCGTCCTGCGCCTTGGCGGCCGCGCTGTCGGACCCTGCGCTCTTGTCGCTCGCGCCGCCGGGCGCCTGCACCCCGAGCCACACCAGGCCACCGAGGACGGTGGCGGCGCAGGTGGCGACGAGGCCGCCGAAGGCGATCCGCAGCGGTCCGCGGCGGCGGACCGGGGCGGGCGAGGGCGCGGGTGCGCGTACGGGCTCCGGGGCGCGGTGGGTCGCCAGCGTGTCGCCGAGTGCCTGGATCCGCTCGCGCAGGAGCGTGACGTCCGCCACGACGGCCGCCGCGTCCGGACCGTCGTCGCCGGGCACCGGCTCACCCGTGATCGCGAGCATCAGGAGCCGGTCCTCGCGCGCGTCGTCCTCCACGTCACACCACCTCCTGTTCGCGCAGCCGCGCCCGCAGCAGGCGCACGGCCGTGTGCAGCCGGCTCTTGACGGTGCCCTCGGGCACGCCCAGCTCGGCCGCGATGTCCCGGACCGGCAGATCCGCGTAGAAGCGCAGCACGACCACCTGCCGCTGCTGGTCGGGCAGCTCGTCGAGGCCCTGGGCGACGGCGAGGGAGAGGACGCGGGTGTCGGCGGCGTCCCCGGTCTCCTCCTGGCGCAGCGAGGCGAGGCGCTCCCCGAGCCGCTCCTGGCGGCGGCGCGCCCGGTGCCAGTCCATGGCGAGGTTCGAGGCGACGACCGCCGCCCAGGCCGCGACGTCGCGCGGCGCGTCCTGCCCCTTCGCCGCCCGTTCGAGCAGCCGCAGCCGGACCTGCTGCACCCCGTCGGGCAGGTCCGCGTACGGCACCCCGCCCAGGGACAGGACGGCCCGCACCCGGTCCTCGACGGCGGCGTCCAGCGGGTCCGGCACGTCCTGTGACCGTCTCCATGGCTTTCCGCGCAGCAATGCCCCTCCCCTCCCGCGTCCGTCCTACGACGCGGCAGGAGCCCGGAACGTTCGACTCCGTCTGTGGGGAATCCCACGCGTCCCGTACCTCGGACAATCGATTGGACAAGGCGGCCCTGGACAGACACATCATGGACACACCCGCAGGCCGGATGGCCGCTCGCAAACTCGGAGGAACCCCTGTGAAGGTCGGAATCGTCGGAGCCACCGGTCAGGTCGGCACGGTCATGCGCAAGATCCTGGTCGAGCGTGCGTTCCCGGTCGACGAGCTGCGCCTGTTCGCCTCGGCGCGCAGCGCGGGCACGGTGGTGGACGGCGTGACGGTCGAGGACGCCTCGACGGCCGACTACACGGGCCTGGACATCGTCCTCTTCTCCGCCGGTGGCGCCACCTCCCGGGCGCTCGCCGAGAAGGTCGCCTCGCAGGGCGCCGTCGTGATCGACAACTCGTCGGCCTGGCGCAAGGACCCCGAGGTCCCGCTCGTCGTCTCCGAGGTGAACCCGCACGCGATCGCGGACCGCCCCAAGGGCATCATCGCCAACCCGAACTGCACGACGATGGCCGCCATGCCGGTCCTGCGCCCGCTGCACGACGAGGCCGGTCTGGAGGCGCTGGTCGTCGCCACCTACCAGGCCGTCTCCGGTTCGGGCCTCGCGGGCGTGGCCGAGCTGCACGGGCAGGCGCAGAAGGTCGTCGCCGACGCCGACAAGCTGACCCACGACGGCGAGGCCGTGGACTTCCCCGAGCCGAACGTCTACAAGCGCCCCATCGCCTTCAACGTGCTGCCGCTCGCGGGCAGCATCGTCGACGACGGCCTGAACGAGACGGACGAGGAGCAGAAGCTCCGCAACGAGTCCCGCAAGATCCTGGAGATCCCGGCCCTCAAGGTCTCCGGCACCTGTGTCCGCGTCCCGGTCTTCTCCGGCCACTCGCTCCAGGTCAACGCCCGCTTCGCCCGCCCGATCAGCGTCGAGCGCGCCACCGAGCTGCTCGCCGGCGCCCCCGGCGTCGAGCTGTCCGACATCCCGACGCCGCTCCAGGCCGCGGGCAAGGACGCCTCGTACGTGGGCCGCATCCGCGGGGACGAGACGGTCGAGAACGGCCTCTCCCTCTTCATCTCCAACGACAACCTCCGCAAGGGCGCCGCGCTGAACGCCGTGCAGATCGCCGAGCTGGTGGCGCGGGAGCTCAGCGCCAAGTAGGCGCCTCGGCGTCCGCGGGGTTCTCCGCCGCTGCCGGGTGCGGCGTGCGTCATGGCTGGTCGCGCAGTTCCCCGCGCCCCTGCGAGGCGCACTTCGTGCGCCGTCTCCGTCAAGGGCGCCGCACCTCGAAGTGCAGGCAGCCGTACTCGACCGCCCGGACGTGCACCAGCGCCACGTCCGGGTCGGCGAACGCCTCGTCCAGCGCCGCGTCGAAGGCGGCCGTCGCGTCGGCGGGGATCTCCAGGAGCCGCCCGCCCGCGATGCGCCCGCGCGCGTCGTAGCGGCGCAGGGTGCGCAGGGCGCCGGTCCGGTCGAAGGGGTAGCGGCCGGGGTCGGCCACGTAGCCCGCGCAGTCCCCGGCGTCGGCGTGCAGGAAGACCGGGCCCTGTTCGTCGTAGGCGCCCGGGTCCGCGCCCGTCGCGGCGGCCCAGCGGCGCAGCGGCGCGTACGAGACGAGCGCGATGCGCTCCCCCTCCCGGACCGGGGTCAGGCAGCAGCGCAGGGGGGAGCCCGCGTCGTCGGCGGTGGCGGTGTACGGGCGGCAGGGGCGGCCCGCGTCGTCGGTGGTGCGGAGTTCTTTCAGAGCGGCGTCCTCGACGGGGCGCGCGGTGTACCTGGTCATGGCCTCAGCCTCGTCCCGCGCGCGGGTGTTCACCGGCGGAAAACGGACATCGCGCTCGTACGCCCCCACGTGGAAGGATGACCGGAAACGTCACAAGCGTTGATCACGTATCCGCACTAGGACCGCACTAGGAGATGACCGCGTGCCTGGCACCAATCTGACCCGCGTAGAGGCGCAGCAGCGGGCGAAGCTGCTCACCGTTGACTCGTACGAGATCGATCTCGACCTCTCCGGCGCGCAGGAGGGCGGCACCTACCGTTCGGTGACGACCGTGCGCTTCGACAGCGCGGAGGCGGGCGCCGAGACGTTCATCGACCTCGTCGCGCCGACCGTGCACGAGGTGGTCCTCAACGGCCGCGCCCTCGACGCCGCCGCCGTCTTCCAGGACTCGCGCATCGCGCTGGCCGGTCTGGAGCAGGGGGCGAACGAGCTGCGGGTCGTCGCCGACTGCGCGTACACGAACACCGGCGAGGGCCTGCACCGCTTCGTCGACCCGGTCGACGAGCAGGCGTACCTGTACACGCAGTTCGAGGTGCCGGACGCGCGGCGCGTCTTCGCGAGCTTCGAGCAGCCGGACCTGAAGGCCACGTTCCAGTTCACCGTGAAGGCGCCGAGCGGCTGGACGGTCATCTCGAACTCGCCCACCCCGGAGCCGAAGGACGACCTCTGGTCCTTCGAGCCGACCCCGCGTATGTCGACGTACGTGACGGCCCTCATCGTCGGCCCGTACCACGCGGTCCACTCGACGTACGAGAACGCCGGGACCGGGCAGTCCGTCCCGCTCGGCATCTACTGCCGTCCCTCGCTCGCCGAGCACCTCGACTCGGACGCGATCTTCGAGGTGACGCGGCAGGGCTTCGACTGGTTCCAGGAGAAGTTCGACTACGCGTACCCGTTCGCCAAGTACGACCAGCTCTTCGTGCCGGAGTTCAACGCGGGCGCGATGGAGAACGCGGGCGCGGTCACCATCCGCGACCAGTACGTCTTCCGCTCGAAGGTGACGGACGCCGCCTACGAGGTGCGGGCCGCGACGATCCTGCACGAGCTGGCCCACATGTGGTTCGGCGACCTCGTCACCATGGAGTGGTGGAACGACCTGTGGCTGAACGAGTCGTTCGCCACCTACGCCGAGGCCGCCTGCCAGGCGTACGCGCCCGGCTCGAAGTGGCCGCACTCGTGGACGACGTTCGCCAACTCGATGAAGACGTGGGCCTACCGGCAGGACCAGTTGCCCTCCACCCACCCGATCATGGCCGAGATCAACGACCTCGACGACGTGCTCGTCAACTTCGACGGCATCACCTACGCCAAGGGCGCCTCCGTCCTCAAGCAGCTCGTCGCCTACGTCGGCGAGGACGAGTTCTTCCGGGGCGTACAGGCCTACTTCAAGCGCCACGCCTTCAAGAACACCCGCCTGTCCGACCTCCTCGGCGCCCTGGAGGAGACCAGCGGCCGCGACCTGAAGTCCTGGTCGAAGGCGTGGCTGGAGACGGCCGGCATCAACATCCTGCGCCCCGAGATCGAGACCGACGAGCACGGCGTCATCACGTCGTTCGCCGTCCGGCAGGAGGCCCCCGCCCTGCCCGAGGGCGCGAAGGGCGCGTCCACGCTGCGGCCGCACCGCATCGCGATCGGTTTCTACGACCTGGACGACGCGAGCGGCAAGCTCGTGCGCGTCGACCGGGTCGAACTCGACGTCACCGCGAGCGAGTCGACGACCGTGTCCGAGCTGGTCGGCAAGCGCCGCCCCGCCGTCGTCCTCCTCAACGACGACGACCTCTCCTACGCCAAGGTCCGCCTCGACGAGCAGTCCCTCGCCGTCGTCACCGAGCACCTCGGCGACTTCGAGTCCTCCCTGCCGCGCGCCCTGTGCTGGGCCTCCGCCTGGGACATGACCCGCGACGCGGAACTGTCCACCAGCGCCTACCTCGACCTCGTCCTCTCCGGCATCGCCAAGGAGTCCGACATCGGCGTCGTGCAGTCCCTGCACCGCCAGGTCAAGCTCGCCATCGACCTGTACGCGGCCCCGGCCCACCGCGACACCCTCCTCGGCCGCTGGACCGAGGCGGCGCTGACCCACCTCCGCACGGCCGAGGCGGGCAGCGACCACCAGCTCGCGTGGGCCCGCGCGTTCGCGGCGACGGCGCGTACGCCGCAGCAGCTCGACGTGCTGGTCGGGCTGCTCGAAGGCACGCAGACCATCGAAGGCCTCGCCGTCGACACCGAGCTGCGCTGGGCGTTCGTACAGCGGCTCGCGGCGGTCGGGCGGTTCGACGAGTCCGAGATCGCCGCCGAGTACGAGCGTGACCGCACCGCCGCGGGTGAGCGTCATGCGGCGACCGCGCGGGCGGCGCGGCCGACGCCCGAGGCGAAGGCGGAGGCGTGGGCCTCCGTCGTCGAGTCGGACAAGCTGCCCAACGCCGTGCAGGAAGCGGTGATCGGCGGGTTCGTGCAGACCGATCAGCGGGAGCTGCTGGCGCCCTACGCGGAGAAGTACTTCTCCGTGCTGCGTGACGTGTGGGACGCGCGGTCCCACGAGATGGCCCAGCAGATCGCGGTGGGTCTGTACCCGGCGGTCCAGGTCTCCGAGTCGACGCTCGCCCGCACGGACGAGTGGCTGGCGTCCGCGTCGCCGAGCGCGGCGCTGCGCAGGCTGGTCTCGGAGTCCCGCGCCGGGGTCGAGCGGGCGCTGCGCGCGCAGGCGGCGGACGAGTAGGCACATCGCCGACCGCGGGTGAGTCGTGGCTGGTCGCGCAGTTCCCCGCGCCCCTGAGATGCGCACTGCGTGCGACACCTCCCCGGTTTCGTCGGGTGCGACGCCGTCGTGGTTGCTCGCGCCGTTCCCCGCGCCCCTGAGGTGCGCACTTCGTGCGGCATCTCGGGGGCGCGGGCGCCCGGCGGGGGAGAAGGCGCGGCGGAGCCGCTGGCCTTCAGGGGCGCGGGGAACTGCGCGACCGGCCACGACGGCGCCGCGCCCGGCAACGCACGTTCCAGGACCGCGGCGCGGGGAACCGCGCGACCAGCCACGGTGAGAGCCGCCCCGTGTGACACTCCCCCTATGGACGGCATGACAGAGCGCGAATCCCGCTGGGAAAAAGACGCCATGACGGTCGAGATCGGCTTCGCGCTGTTCACCGGCGCCCTGCTCGGCGGCGCCCTGTGCGCCCTGATCGCGGGCCCCACCTGGATCTGGCACCTGCCCCCGGGCGCGGAGGACCTCCTGCGCATGGCCGGATCCGTACTGGGCTGCGGGGCGGGCGTATGGCGGGCCGTGACCGTGCTGGTCCGCTTCGACCGGGCCCGCCGCCTGGGCCGCTGAGAGTCTGTGTCATATCCCCGGTCGGGCGTGCCAGGCGTCGCGCGCCCGACCGGGGATATGACACAGGCTCTGAAACCCCGGGCCGCGGCTACCCCGCGAACCGCTCCCGCAGCACCGTCCGCCCCGCCTCCGTCAACACGCCGTGCAAGCGCATCCGGGCCACACCCCCGTCGGGGAACGCGTCGAGCCGCACATGCGTGGCCACCGCCCGCTCCCCCAGCGGGAACCGGTGCAGGGTGTCGGGCTGGAGCCGCGTACGCGGGATGATCTCGAACCAGTCGCCGGACTCGCCGTCGCGCCCGCTCAGCGCGATCCACCCCGCCGAATTGCCCTTCAAGTACGCCGTGTCGATCTCGACCGCGCGGATCTCCCCCTGCGCGGCGAGCCGGAAGCGGACCCAGTCGTTGGTGCCGTGGACGCGGCGGCGCCGGTTCTCCCAGCCGTCGTCCATCTTGCGGGAGGTGCCGGGCAGGATGATCTGCGTCGGCGAGGAGTAGAAGCGGTCCGACGCGTCCTCGTACACACCCCCGTTGAGTACGGAGACCAGGTCGAACGTGCCGAGCAGGCCGAGCCACTCGGGGTCGGGCACGACCTCGCCGTGCACGCGGAGGCGGGCGATGCCGCCGTCGGGGTGCTGGCAGACCCGCAGGTGCGTGAAGCGCCGCTCGCTGGTGACGGCGAAGGCGTTGGCGGCGTGCCCGCGGACCTGGCTCGGCGCGATCAGCTCCTCCCACTTCACGTCGTCGGCGAGGAGTTCCCCGGGGGACGGCGCCCCCGGTACCGCCGCCGCCTGGACGCTGACGCGCTGCGGGTAGTTGCCGCGGAAGTGCGCCGTGTCGACGACGATGCCGCGGATCACGCCGGGCGCCCCGAGCCGGACGATCGCCCAGTCGTGGTCCTCCGGCGCGGGGAACGGGGAGTCGGCCGTGCCCCGGCGGCGCCGTGTCTCCCAGCCGTCCATGATCTTGCCCTTGTGCCCGAAGTGCTCGGGGTCGAAGACGGCCCGCTCGCGGACGAGGAGGTTCTCGCGCTGGGCGAAGAACTCGTCGTTGGCGGCGACGACCCCGGCGCCGAGCCGCCGGTCGGCGAGGTCGACGAGCTGGTCGAATCCGGCGGGGTCGCCGAAGGTGCGGTAGTCGGCGTAGGGGTCGCCTCCGGCGTAGGGGGCGGCGTCGTTGGCGTGCGGGTCCTCATGGGCGGGAGTCGTGGTCATGCGAGTACTGTCGCCCGCGCGGACCGCACAGGTCCATCGAAAGTTTTCGGGGTACGTGTTCAGCTCAGCTGAACGATTACGGCCGCAGCGCGTCCAGCACCCTGCGCACCGCCGCCCCCTCCTCCGCCCCCTTGCGCACCGCCGCCACCACATGCCGTACGGGCCGGTCGGCCCCGAGCGCGCACATCGCGACGCCGTCCCGCCGCGCCGCCGCCATCCGGGGCACGAGGGCGACCCCCATCCCGGCCTCGACCATGGCGAGGATCGCCGTCCATCCGGCCGCGCTGTGCGCCTGCTCGGGGACGAACCCTGCGGCCTCGCACGCGGCGATCGTGATCTCGGACCAGGGGCCCGAGCCGCCGAAGATCCACGGTTCGCCCGCGAGGTCGGCGAGGCGCAGGCCCGGCTCGGCCGCCAGCGGATGGCCGACCGGCAGGGCCACGTCCAGGGGGTCGGCGAGCAGCGGCACCCGGGTGAACTTCGGGTCGCGGGCGGTCGGCGCGTGCGCGGCGAGGGAGAGGGCGAGGTCCACGTCGCCGGAGGCGAGCAGTTCGTACGCCTCCCCCGCCTCGGCCTCGCGGACGCGGACGGTGATCCCGGGGTGCGCGGTGCGCAGCGCCCGTACGGCGGGTACGACGAGGGCGGGCACGGCGGTGGAGAACGCCGCGACCCGCACCTCTCCGGCGTCCCCGTGCACGTACTGCTCCAACGCGGCGTCGGCGCGCTCCAGTTGGGCAAGGACGGCGTCCGCGTGCGCCAGGACGAGGTGGGCGGCGTCGGTGAGCCGGACCCGCCGCCCGTGCGCCTGGAGGAGGGGGACGCCGAGCTGTTTGGCGAGGTTGGTGAGCTGCTGCGAGACGGCGGACGGCGTCATGAGGAGCGCCTGCGCGGTGGCGGTGACGGTGCCGCGCTCGCGCAGAGTCCGCAGGATCACCAGCTTCTTGACGTCCCACCGGTCGGGCGTTCTCGGCACTGCCCTCCGTGCGGGCCCCGGCTCGTTCTCGCTCATGCGCCACAACGTAACGCGACGGCCTACGCTGGCGTCATGCGGCAGACGGTACGGACGGTGGAGACGGCGGGGCCGGTACGGATCCGGGCGGCCCGCCCCGACGAGGCGGCGGAGCTGAGCGCGCTGGCGCTGCGCTCGAAGGCGCACTGGGGGTACGACGAGGCGTTCATGACGGCCTGCGTCGACGAACTGACACTGCGGGCGGAGGAGGTGGAGGCGCGCAGGACCGTGGTGGCGCAGGCCGCTGACGGGCGCCTTCTCGGCTTCGCGACGCTGGAGGGGCAGCCGCCGCGCGGTGAGTTGGGCCTGATGTTCGTCGACCCTGCCGCGATCGGCGGCGGCGTGGGCCGGCTCCTCTTCGACCATGTGCGGGAGGCGGGCCGCGCCGCCGGTTTCGCCCGGTTCGGCTGGGCCGCGGACCCGCACGCGGTCCCGTTCTACGAGGCGATGGGCGGCCGCCGGGTCGGCACGGTCCCCTCCGGTTCGCTGCCGGGCCGGGTGCTGCCGCTGATGGAGCTGGCTCTGTAGGCCCCGGACGCCGACGCGAGAACCACGCCGGCCAGGATCAGCCCCATGCACCCGACCTGCGCCGGGGCCATCGCCTCGCCGAGCACGGCGTACGACAGCAGCGCCACGCAGACCGGTTGCAGGTAGTAGACGGCCCCGGCACGGGCCGCCCCGACGAGCGCGATCGCCTTGTTCCACGCGAAGAAGGCGAGCGCCGAGGAGACCACGCCGACGTAGAGCAGCGGCCCCACCGTGCCCGGCCGCACCTCGAAGCCGCCCTGCACCGCCACGCTCACCGCGTACGCGGGCAGCAGCATCAGCGCGCCGAGCACGAACGTCGCGAACAGGAACGCCACCCCGCCGATCTCCGGCGGCCTGCGCCGCAGCAGCGCGCTGTACGAGCCGAAGCAGACGGCGGCGCCGACCACCCAGAGGTCACCGGCCGCGAAACCGGGGCCCACCGACCCCTTGCCGACGAGCAGGACGACGCCCGCGCAGGCGACGAGCGTCCCGGTGACGCGACGGGCGCCGAGGCGGGCGCCGCCGAGCCGTTCGTACAGCGCCATGAGGACCGGCGACGCCGCCATGATCATGCCCATGGTGCCGGCGGAGGTGGTCAGGCCCGCCTGGTTGACGAGCGTGTTGTAGACGGTGACGCCGAGGAGCGCGGCGAGCGTGAGGTGGCCCGAGTGGCGCCGCAGCAGCGCCCGTTCACGCCAGGCGGCCCGTGCCCCGAGCGGGGCGAGCGCCGCGATCGCGACGATCCACCGCCAGAACGCGTGCTGCACCGGCGGCACGCTGTCGTGCAGCGCCCGCGCGGTGACGAAGCTGCCGGACCAGACGACGGTGGCGAGCGCGGCGAGGGCGAGCCCGGCCCCGAGAACGCGCCCTGGCGCGCTCGGCTCGGCCGACGTACGGGGGCGGGAGCGGTCCAGGGCCGTGGCGGTAGGCATGGGGCCAACGTGACAGGGTCCGACCCATCACGTCCATCGAAAGTTTTCGGCATCCGTGTTCAGCTGAGCTGAACTCTCAGCCTTCCAGGTACGCCAGCACCGCGAGCACCCGCCGGTTGTCGCTCTCCCCTGGCAGCAGCCCGAGCTTGGTGAAGATGTTGCCGATGTGCTTGGCGACCGCCTTCTCGGTGACGAAGAGCGCCTCCGCGACCCCCGCGTTCGAGCGTCCCTGCGCCAGCATCCCGAGGACCTCGCGTTCGCGCGCCGTCAGCGATCCGAGCCGGCGGTCGCGGACCTTGCGGGCAAGCAGCTTCGAGACGACCTCGGGGTCCATCACGGTGCCGCCGTCCGCGACCTGCCCGATGGTGCGCAGGAACGCGGCGCCGTCGGTGACCCGGTCCTTGAGGACGTAGCCCACCGCGCCCGCCCCGTCCGCCAGCAACTCATGCGCGTACAGGGGCTCCACGTACTGGGAGAGCAGCAGCACGGGAAGGCCCGGGACCCGTTCGCGGGCGGCGAGGGCCGCGCGCAGGCCCTCGTCGCTGAAGCCGGGCGGCAGCCGTACATCGACCACGGCCACGTCGGGCCGTTCGTCGACGAGGACCTTGCGCAGTTCGTCGCCGTTGTCGACGGCGGCGACGACCTCGTGGCCGTAGGCGCCGAGGAGCCGTACGAGACCGTCCCTCAGCAGGAAGTGGTCTTCGGCGACGACAATGCGCACGGCACCTCCAGCGAGATCTGGGTCGGGCCGCCGGCCGGGCTGTTCACGGCGAGCACCCCGTCGAAGGTGGCGAGGCGGCGCTCGATGCCGGCCAGGCCGCTGCCCAGGGCGGGGTCCGCGCCGCCGCGCCCGTCGTCGGTGACGCTGACGCGCAGGACGGCGCGGGCGGGATCGTGGCCGATGTCGATCCACAGCCGTTCGGCGTCGGCGTGCTTGGCGGCGTTCGTCACGGCCTCGGCGACGGCGAAGTACACGGCGGACTCGACGGGCGCGTCGGGGCGGCCGTCCAGGTCGACCGTGACTTCCGCGTCCAAGGGGCTGAGCAGCGCCAACGACCGTACGGCGTCGGCGAGTCCGCGGTCGGCGAGGACCGGCGGATGGATGCCGCGCACGAGGTCGCGCAGTTCCTGGAGCGCGGCGACGGAGGAGGCGCGGGCCTCCGCGAGCAGGGCGCGCACGGCCTCCGGGTCGTCGGCGAGCCGGTGCTCGGCCGCGTCGAGGGTCATGCCCATCGCGACGAGCCGGGCCTGCGCGCCGTCGTGCAGGTCGCGTTCGATGCGCCGCAGTTCGGCCGCCGAGGTGTCGACGGCGTCGGAGCGCGTCGCCGACAGGTGCGCGATGCGGGCGGCCATCAGCTCCTGCTCGCTTGGGGCGAGCGTGGCCCGCACGAAGCGGGCGTGCCGGTCGACGGCGCCGGGCGCGAGATACAGCCCGGCGCGCGCGACGGCGAGCCCGAGCAGGCCCGCGAGCACGCCCGTCGGCAGGTTGCGGACCGGGACGAACCCGTACCAGAGGCCGTCCCAGCCGGCGTCCCGCGACAGGTCGGGGCCGAACACGGCGAGGAACAGGCCCCACGCCCCGTACAGCAGGAGCGCGCCGGGGACGCAGGCGATGAGGCCGCCGACGAACGAGTACATCGTCGTCCAGCGCCACTCGCGGAACCGCTGCGCGTCACCGAACAGCCACCGGTAGCGGGCGAGGAGGCCCCGGCTCTCCTTGTCGCGCGCGGCCGGGGCGGGCGTCGCCTCCACGGTGATACCCGACCATGCGGCGGCGAGCGCCCGTTCCCGGTCGACGAGGCGGCGCATCCCTCCGGCGGCGCGCGGCAGCAGCCCCGGGACGGGGGTCCACACCGCGAGGTGCACCATCGTCGACCAGTGCACCGCCACAAGAGAGAGCCACCACAGGCGCGTGCTGCGCCGCACCGCCTCCAGCTGCCGTCCGATGTCCCCCGTGCCCGCCATGTCCCCCAGCTCCCCTGCTCGTCCGGCTACCGCAACGAGTATGAGGCGAAGTCCCCGGGCATGTCGGTGGACTTATCTCCCCCATTCCCCAGCTCCCCGGGCACGTCCCGCGCCGCCCACGCCGCGTATCCGTCGGGCCGCACGAGCAGCGCGGTGCGCCGGTCGCTCGCCCAGTGCGCGACGCGCAGCCCGTCGTTCTTGTACGCGGTCCCCTGCGGCAGGATCAGCACGAACTGGCCCGCGCGCAACGCCTCGTAGAGCCGGGTGCCGCCCGCGAGGGCCACGTCGGGCACGCGCCTGCCGACCAGCGGGTGGGCGCCCCTGGGCGCCGGGTAGGCGACGCCGAGGCCGGTGATCTGGCCGGTCGCGCGGGCGCGGGCGGGGCCGACCCGGCCGAGGACGCCGGTGGCGGCGGCCCGCGCGGCGAGCGTCCAGGGCCGCTTCGCCATCGCCATCCGGACGATGCCGCCGCTGCTGCGCAGCACCGCCTTGCCGACGGGGTGGCGTTCGGCCTCGTACGTGTCCAACAGGGCGTCCCGCGCCCGGCCGTTGACGACCGCCGCGAGCTTCCAGCCCAGGTTGGCGGCGTCCTGGAGGCCGACGTTCATGCCCTGGCCGCCCGCCGGGGTGTGCACGTGCGCGGCGTCGCCCGCGAGCAGGACGCGGCCCACGCGGTAGGCGGGGGCCTGCCGTTCGTCGCTGTGGAAGCGGGACATCCAGCGGGCGTCGTACATGACGTAGTCGCGGCCGAGGGCGAGCCGGGTGATCTCCTTGATCTCGTCGAGTTCGAGGGGTTCGCCGTCGGGCACGTTGCGCGCCCGGTGCCAGCCGATGACGCGGTGGTAGCCGTCGCCGAAGGGGGCGATGAAGGCGAAGGCGTCCCCGACCGCGTTCACGGTGAGCAGGTTCTCCGGCTGCTCGGCCAGGCGGACGTCGGCGAGGACGACGGAGCGGATCACGGACCTGCCCGGGAACGGCAGCCCCACGGCGCCCCGTACGACACTGCGCATCCCGTCGGCGCCGACGACGTAGGCGGCGCTCATCTCCGCCCGCTGCCCGCCTTTGCCGCGCACCTGGAGCGTGACCCCGTCCGCGCCCTGGACCAGGCCGAGCACCTCCGTCTCGTACGCGAAGGCGACCCCCGCGTCGACGGCGCGCCGCTCCAGCGCCCTCTCGACCTCGTACTGCGGGACGACGAGGAGGTGCCGGAAGCGGGAGTGGAGCCGGTCCAGGTCGACGGAGAGGCTGCCGAACAGGCGGAGCCGGTCGAGCGGCCGCCCCTTCTCCTCGATCCCGTCGGCCAGGGCGCGCGCGTCGAGCTGCTCCAGGGTGCGGGCGTGCACGACGAAGGCGCGGGAGAGGTTGCTGATCTCGTGGCCGCGCCGCTCCACGAGGGTCACGGAGACCCCGGCGGCGGCCAGGTCACCGGCGAGCAGCAGCCCGGTGGGGCCCGCGCCGACGACGATGACGGAACGGTCGTACGGGGTGCCGTGCGGTGCGGAGCCGGTGCCCTGGTGCGCGGTGCCGTTCATGGTGGCCTCCTGCGAGTCTCCGGGTGGTGCCCGTAGCGGCTAGCGGCCCGTCCATGGTGGGGTGCCGGGGCCGGGTCGAGGAAGGCCCGTTCGCCGCGCGAACGCGTCGAGGGCACCCGCCGCGCCTGCGCGACGGGTGCCCTCGACGGGGAGACTCTGCGGGTCAGCCCTGCTTCGGCTGCTTGCGCGACTTGTCGCCGAGCGCCACGAGGCCGGCGATCACCAGGAAGATGACGATCGGGGCGGCCACGTAGAGGCCGAGCGTCTCGATCACGCTCAGGCCCTTACCCGGGTCGTCGCCGTCGTCGCGCGTCAGGGCGAGCGCGGGGGACGACATGAGCAGCATCATCAGCGTCGTACCGGAGGCCAGGGCGCCGGCGCGCAGGGCGTTCTTCTTGTCCACGATGCCAACGTAGCGAACGCTTCCGCGCCCCGCGCGCCCGGGGGCCTGTTAGGGCCCGCCGGGCGCTGTCCGGGAGGGGGGCTCCTCCTCCGTGAAGACGGACAGCAGCGCGTGCGCGCGCGGCGAGGCGGTCAGCTGCTCCAGGGTGACGGGGCGTCCGGTGGCGTCGGCGAGGGGGAGCCGCCAGTTGGGGTACTCGGCCCAGGTGCCGGGCAGGTTCTGCGGCCGCCGGTCGCCCACGAGGTCGGGCAGCCAGACGCCGACGAGCCGGGCCGGGGTGCGCAGCAGGAAGCGGTGCACCGCCCGCACGGCCTCCTCCTCGTCGTCCTGGCAGCCGCGCGGCAGCAGGCCGAGCCGCGCGAACAGGGCGAGCCACTCGGCGACTTCCGCCGCCGCCTCGGCGGGCGTCGCCGTGGACAGCGCGAGCCGCTCGCGCAGGCGTACGTCGTCGCCGGAGAGCCGGGCCGCGGTCGACGGCAGGTCGTGGGTGGTGGCCGTGGCGACGCAGTCGGTGCGCCACTCCTCGGCCGGGACGGGGCTGCCGTCGCCGGCGGGCGGGTAGTCCCGCTCGAACCAGAGCACCGACGTGCCCATCACCCCGCCCTCGCGCAGCCGCTCCCGCACGCCGGGCTCGACCGTGCCCAGGTCCTCCCCGATGACGTACGTGCCCGACCGCGACGCCTCCAGGAGCAGCACCGCGAGCATCGCCTCGGCGTCGTAGTGGACGTACGTGCCCTCGGTCGGCTCCTCGCCCTCGGGGATCCACCAGAGCCGGAACAGGCCCATCACGTGGTCGATGCGGACGGCGCCCGCGTACCGCATCAGGTTGTTCAGGAGGTCGCGGAAGGGCGCGTAGCCGGTCTCGGCGAGCCGGTCGGGGCGCCAGGGCGGCAGGCCCCAGTCCTGGCCGCGCGCGTTGAACGCGTCCGGCGGCGCGCCCACGCTCATGCCCTGCGCGAAGACGTCGCGCTGCGCCCAGGCGTCGGCGCCGCCCGGGTGCACCCCGACCGCGAGGTCGTGGACGAGCCCGACCGGCATGCCCGCGTCACGGGCGGCCCGCTGGGCGGCGACTAGCTGCGTGTCCGTCAGCCAGGCCAGCCAGGTGTGGAAGTCGACGCGGTCCATCAGTTCGCGGCGCGCCCGTGCCGTCTCGGGGGACCGCGGGTCCTGGAGCGCGGCCGGCCAGGTGCGCCGGTCGGGTCCGTGCACCTCGGTGAGCGCGTTGTAGGTGGCGTGGTCCTCCAGGGCTGTTCCCTGCGCGGCGAGGAAGTCCCAGTAGGCGGCGCGGCGGCCGGGCGTGAGCGGAACGGCGTGCACCGCTTCGAGCGCCTGCCGCTTCAGCGCCCAGACGGCGTCCCGGTCGACGAGCCCGTCCTCGCCGCGCAGCACGGCGTCGCGCAGGCGGGTGGCCTCGGCCGCGTACGACGGCACGTACGCGTACTCGGGGATGTCCTCGATCCGCAGGTGCACGGGGTCGGGGAAGCGGCGTGACGACGGCCGGTACGGGGAGGGGTCGGTGCCGAGGTCCGGGCCGCCTGGCACGGCCGCGTGCAACGGGTTGACCTGGAGGAATCCGGTGCCGTGCGTGCGCCCCGACCAGGACGCCAGATCGGCGAGGTCGGCGAGGTCGCCCATGCCCCAGGAGCGGCTGGAGAGTACGGAGTAGAGCTGGACGAGCAGCCCGTGCGTCCGCCCGGGCGGCAGCGGGGCCTTGCGCGGGGCGGCGATCAGATGGGCCGTGGCGGTGGCGCCGGCCGGGGTCTCGGCGGTGAGGGTGTGCACGCCGGGCGGGGGTTCCTGCGGGGCGTCGCTGTCGGGCCGGTAGGTCCAGCCGCCCGGCGCCGTGCCGGGGCCGAGGGTCAGCCGGGTGCCCCGCGGAAGCCCCTCCAGCCACTCCGGGCTCCGCGGCCCGGGGCGGCCCAGCCACCACACCACGGTCGGCGGCAGCAGGCGCGCCGCGGTCTCCGCCTCCCGTGCGGCCAGGGCGCCCCGCACCGCGTCCGGCGTGCCCGCGTCGACGCCGAGGGCGGCGAGCGCGGCGGTGACCGCCTTGTCGGAGGCGCGGACGGTGGTGCCGGGTGCCGGGGAGTAGGAGGTGGCGACGCCGTACAGCTCGGCGAGCCGGGCCAGGCTCATCCCGCGGCCAGGCCGCTCGGCGTGGGCTCGGAGGTCAGCGGGGCCGCGTCGGTGAGGGGCGGCTCGGAGGTCAGCGGCGCGTAGTCGGCGAAGGGCGGTTCGCTGGTCAGCGGGGGCTCGGCGGAGCAGGTGGTGGTGTCGGCACCGGTCATGGTGGTGTCCGCCTGTTTGGAGAGGGCCGAGAGCAGAAGGTGTGCCGATGCGGCCACGAGGGCCTCCTTCGGTAGAGGGCTGCTGAGTCCGGAGTCCTACCCAAAGGACACGGACGCAGACCTGTACGGGCGGACAACGTGTTGCTGCTCACATTGTGGGCGGCGAGAAGAAGTTGACCAGGGGGCACGGAAAACCGGAAGAACTTCACCCACTCCATCGGGCTATGTCCGCAGTACTGACGTAGCTGCGTGACAGCTATGTACTCAGTACCTATATGCAGTACATACTGAGCCGCATGAGCACCCGTCACGTTCTGCTCGGTCTGCTCGTCGCCGGTCCACGCCATGGCTACGACCTGAAGCGACGCCACGACGAGCGGTTCCCGCAGGCCCGCCCCCTGGCCTACGCGCAGGTCTACACGACACTGCAGCGGCTGGTCCGCGACGGCCTCGTGGAGGTCGACGGCACCGACTCCGGCAGCGGCCCCGAGCGCACCCTGTACCGCGCCACGGACCGCGGCCGCGACGAACTCCTCGGCTGGGCCGGTGAGGTCACGCCCCCCGCCCCGCACATCACCAACGAGATCTTCGCCAAGGTCGTCGTGTCGATCCTCGTGGCGGGACAGGGCTCCGGCCCGCACCCCGTCGACCCCGCCGCCCATCTGCTGGCCCAGCGCGCCGCGCACATGGCGCGGATGCGGGAGCTGACCGCCGTGAAGAGCGCGCCCGGCGCCGACCTCACCACCGTCCTCTCCGCCGACTACGCCCTTGCCCACCTCGACGCCGACCTGCGCTGGATGACCACCACCGCGGCCCGGCTCGCCACTCTGACCGCGGAGGTCACCGGCACATGAGCACCCTCACGTCCCCCCTGCTGAGCGCCGAAGGGCTCACCAAGTCCTACGGGAGCACGCCCGCCCTGCGCGGCGCGAGCGTCGACGTGCGCGGCGGCGAGATCCTCGCCGTCACGGGCGCCAGCGGCAGCGGCAAGTCGACGCTGCTGCACTGCCTGGCCGGCATCGTCCGCCCGGACGCGGGCACGGTCGCCTACGAAGGACGCGGCCTGGACCGGCTCGACGAGGAAGCGCTGAGCGAACTGCGCCGCACCGACTTCGGCATCGTCTTCCAGTTCGGGCAGCTCGTCCCCGAGCTGACGGCCCTGGACAACGTCGCCCTGCCGCTGCTCCTCGCGGGCCGCCCCCGCGTGGCGGCGCGCGACGAGGCCGATGCCTGGCTCGAACGGTTCGGAGTACGCGGCCGCCGCGAGCTGCGGCCCGGCGAGATGAGCGGCGGCCAGGCCCAGCGGGTCGCCCTCGCACGCGCCCTGGTCACCGGCCCGAAGGTGGTCTTCGCCGACGAGCCGACCGGCGCGCTCGACTCCCTCGCGACCGAGCAGGTGATGACCTCCCTGGTCCACACCGCGCGCGAGACCCACACCGCGGTGGTCCTGGTGACGCACGAGGCACAGGTGGCGGCCTACGCGGACCGGGAGGTGAGCCTGTGCGACGGGGGTGTGCGGGACGCCTCCGGCGGTTTCGCGTTCCCGGCTCCCGCCGCCGCGTCCGCGGAGGTGGCGCGATGAGGCCCGGCCGGCTCCGCTCCGACCTGCGCCTCGCCTGGCTGCTGACCCGCGGCGCCGACCGGCTGGAGCGGCGGCGGGCCGCGCTCACCGCGCTCGGGGCGGCCGTCGCGACAGGGTTCGCCTCGCTCGCCGTCGCCCTCCTCGGCATCCGGGGCGGGCACTCCTTCTCGTACGGCCACGGCCTCCTCGACCAGCCGGGGACCCGGCGCGGGATCGTCGCCGGGCTGCTGCTCCTCCTCGTCCCGGTGCTCGGCTTCCTCGGGCAGTGCGCCCGGATCGGCGCCGTCCACCGCGACCGGCGCCTGGCGGGCCTGCGGCTCGCGGGCGCCGGGCCGCGGCAGGTGCGGCGGATCGCGGCCCTGGAGGCGGGGCTCGCGTGCCTGGCGGGGACCCTGGCCGGGTCCGCCGCGTTCGCCGTGGCGCTGCCGGTCGTGGGCTGGACGCCGCCGGGCGTCGTCTGGCCGCTCCTCGCCGCCGTCGTCGTGCTGATCCCCGTGCTGGCCGCGCTGGTGAGCGAGGTCGCGCTGCACCGGGTCATCGCCTCGCCGCTCGGCCACGTCCGCCGGGAGCGGCCCCGGCGCGGGCCCCGGCCGCTGACCGCGCTGGTCCTGCCCGCGCTCGTCGTCGTCCTCGGCGTCGTGGCGCTCATGACCGGCGGTGCCCGTGCCGGTGTCGCGGGGCTCCCGCTGTTCGTGCTCGGCGCGGTCGTGCTGAGCGGGGCGGGCGCCATCTGGGTCGCGGGCGCTTCGGCGCGGGCCGTCGGCCGTCGCCTCACCGGCCGCACGGACGACCCCGCCGTGCTGCTCGCCGCGGCCCGCCTCCAGGAGGACCCGTGGGCGGCGGCCCGCAGCCATGCCGCCGTCGTCCTCGTCACGGTCGTCGGCGTCGCCCTCGTCGGTGTCCGCCTGGTCCTCCTGGCCGACCTGCGCCGGATCGCGCGCGAGGGCGAGACCGCCGCGCCGATGGACTACTACGCCTTCGGCCTCGACCTCACCGCGGCGGCCGTCCTGATCGCCCTGCTGATCAGCGTGGCCGCGGTCGCCGTGGGCACGGCCGAGTCCCTGTCGACCCGGCGCCGTGCGCTCGCCGCGCAGGTCGCCGCCGGGGTGCCGCGCAAGGTCCTGACCCGCGCGCTGCTCCTGGAGACGGGGCTGCCGCTGGCGCCCGCCCTGGTCCTGGCCACGATCGGCGGCACGGCCGTCCACGCGGCGTACGCCGTCGCCTCGGACCAGGCCGTCCCCTGGGCACCGCCCCTCCTCGTCCCGTGCGCGGTGTACGCGGTCTGCCTCCTGGCGGCGGCGACGGCGCTGCCGCTGCTGCGCCGCTCGGTGCGGCCGGAGCGGCTGCGGACCGCCTGACCGGCGGCCCCGCCCGGGGCTGCCCCGGGGCTACTTCGCCAGGTTGGTCGGCGGTATCGGGGAGGCGGCGAGGGACTGCGGTGAGGTGGTGGAGGCGTAGGCGGAGGGCGCCGACATGCCCGCGGTCGGATCGGCGACCGGCGGCTCGCCGTCCACCTGGACCGGGACGCCGCCGACGATCCGGATGCCCGCCTCGTCGAAGGCCCGCTTGATCCGCCAGCGCAGTTCGCGTTCGACGGTCAGGGACTTGCCGGGCATGGTCTTGGCGGTGACGCGGACGACCATCGAGTCGAGCAGCACGCTGTCGAGGCCGAGTACCTCGATGGGGCCCCACAGCATCTCGTTCCACGGTTCGGCCTTGCTCATCGCCTCGCCGGCCTCCGCGAGCACCGCCTTCACCCGGTCCAGGTCCTCCTCGGCGCGGACGGTGACGTCGACACCGGCGGTGGCCCAGCCCTGGGAGAGGTTGCCGATGCGCTTGACCTCGCCGTTGCGCACGTACCAGATCTCGCCCTTGTCGCCGCGCAGCTTGGTGACGCGCAGGCCCACCTCGATGACCTCGCCGGAGGCGACACCGGCGTCGATGGTGTCCCCGACGCCGTACTGGTCCTCCAGGATCATGAAGACGCCGGAGAGGAAGTCGGTGACGAGGTTGCGGGCGCCGAAGCCGATGGCGACGCCCGCGACACCGGCGGACGCGAGCAGCGGCGCCAGGTTGATCTCGAAGGTGCCGAGGATCATCAGCGCGGCCGTGCCCATGATCAGGAACGACGCGACCGAACGGAGTACGGAGCCGATCGCGTGCGAGCGCTGTCTGCGGCGCTCCACGTTCACGAGCAGGCCGCCGAGCGCGGTGCCGTCGACGGCCTGCGCGGTCCGGTTCATCCGGTCGATGAGCTTAGTTATGGTGCGCCGGATCACGACGCGCAGCACGCACGCGATGACCACGATCAGCAGCACGCGCAGGCCGATGCCCAGCCAGGTCGACCAGTTCTGCTCGACCCAGCTGGCGGCCTGTCCGGCCTGTTCCTGGGCGTCCTCGAAAGTGGGTTGCGGGGAGTCGGACGAGGAGTCGCTCGCCCCCACGGCCGGCAGGACGGACAAGATCACGGCAGGTACCTCCAGATGTAGCCATCCGCCCGCCGCTCGGGACGGCTCTGGGACAGGAGCGGGCAGACCCACCACACTAACGGGGCATTGTGTGGGGATCGTTGTGATGTTCGAGGGAGAGACGGTGCTCACCGGGGGATGAAGGACGTGTGGTCGAAAACACTCCAAGGCCGTTACGTGGAGATGGTGGCGCCACGACCAGCCAGGAGGGGAGACTGGCTACGAGATCGTCCCGGCGCGAGCCACGCGCCGCCGGCGTACAAGGAGGCATCCGTGCCGCATGTCCTGGTCCTCAACGCGTCGTACGAGCCACTCGGCGTCGTACCGCTCCGCCGCGCGCTCGTACTCGTCCTCGAGAACAAGGCCACGTGCCTCGAGGAGTCCGGCGCCTTCATGCACAGCGCGACACGCACCGTCCCCGCTCCCAGCGTGGTCCGGCTCAAGCGGTTCGTCAGGGTCCCCTACCGGGGGCCCGTTCCTCTGACCCGGCGTGCACTGTTCGCCCGTGACGGCGGCCGGTGCATGTACTGCGGTGGCGTCGCAACCAGCGTCGACCACGTGATCCCGCGCTCCCGCGGGGGTCTGCACGCCTGGGACAACGTGGTGGCGTCGTGCCGCCGCTGCAATCACACCAAGGCCGACCGCCACCTCGTGGAGATCGGCTGGCGCCTGCGCCACAAACCGGCCCCGCCGTCCGGTCTCGCCTGGCGCATCATCGGGACCGGACATCGCGATCCGCGCTGGCTGCCGTACTTGCAGCCGTTCGGCGCGGACGAGGCCCTGGCCCGGATCGAAGGCGTGTCCGCCTGATCTTCGATCCGGGTTTTTGCGGTCTTGGAGGGGTTCTCGCAGTGCGTGAGGGGGCGGCCGTACGCCGAGGGCGGGCCGCCCCTTCGGCGTACGGGCCGCCGGCCACCGCCCGATAACGACTTGGCCCCCTCGCGTCCTCCCCCTATTGACGCCCCCGTCACCCGGGACTTACGTTCCTCGCACCCGATAGGAAAGTTTCCTAACAGTGCTGCGAGGAGGCAGAGCGGCGATGGTGACGACCCCCGGCGGCCCCGGCATCCCCGGCACCCCCAGCGTGCTGCGCGTCATGAACGACCGTGCCGCGCTCGACCTCCTCGTCGCCCACGGCCCGCTCACCCGCACCCGGATCGGCGAACTCACCGGCCTCTCCAAGCCGACCACCTCGCAGATCCTCGGGCGGCTCGAAGCCGCCGGGCTCGTGCGCACCACCGGGAGCCAGACCGGGCGGCCGGGGCCGAACGCCCTGCTCTACGAGATCGACCCCGGCGCCGCCCATGTCGCCGCGCTCTCCGCCGACCCCACCGGCATCACGGCCGTCGTCGCCGACGTCACCGGCGCCGAGCGCGGCCGGTGCCGGATCGAGGCGCACGCCGTCGCCGAGGACGTGCGGCACCGCACCGCGCAGCTCGTCGCCGAAGCGGTGGACGGGGCTCTCGGCCAGGCAGGGCTCGGGCACGACGATCTCACCGCCACCGTCATCGGCACGCCGGGCGCGATCGACCCCGGCACGGGACAGCTCCGGTACGCGCCCCACCTGCCGGGCTGGCACTCGCGCACCCTGCGCGCCGAACTCGCCGAAGTGCTCGGCACCCCCGTCTCCATCGAGAACGACGTCAACCTCGCCGCCCTCGCCGAGCAGTACGAAGGCGCCGCGCAGGACCATGACGACTTCGTCCTCGCCTACGTGGACGAAGGCGTCGGCGCCGCCATCGTCCTCGGCGGTGTCCTGCTGCGCGGCGCCACCGGCGGTGCCGGGGAGATCGGGTACATGCCGCTGCCCGGTGCCCCGCTGGCCCGTGGCGGTGACGCCGTCGCCGCCCGTACCGACGCGGGCGGCGGGTTCCAGAGCCTCGTCGCCGCCCCGGCCGTGCGGCAACTCGCCCCGGACGCGCCCGATCTCGCCGGTGCGCTCGCGCGACCGCTCGTCCTCGACGAGGTCGCCCGGCGCCTCGCCACCGGCCTCGCCGCCGTCGTCGCCGTCGTCGACCCCGAACTCGTCGTCCTGTCCGGGCAGGTCGCCCAGGCCGGCGGCGACGCCCTGCGCGAGCGCGTCGAGGCCGAACTGACCGGACTCGCCCTCCCCCGGCCCCAGTTGCGCATCAGCGAACTCGACGGCGACCCCATCCTCACCGGCGCCCTGCGCACCGCCCTCACCCAGGCCCGCGACACCGTCTTCGACACCAGCGACGCCTGACGCCCACCCGCCCCAGAAGTCACCTCCCCGACCCCCGTACACGTAAAGGACGTTCGCCATGCCCCGATGGCGTATACCCCTGCGCGCCCCCGTCGTGCTCGCCGCCGCCGGGCTGCTGCTCGCCGGCTGTGCCAACCCGAGCACCGGCAGCGCCGACGACGATCCGACCGAGCCGGTGACCATCAAGTTCTGGCACGGCTGGTCGGCGCCCGGCGAGGTGAAGGCGATCAACGACTCGATCGCCCGCTTCGAGAAGGCCCACCCGAACATCCACGTGCAGGCCACGGGCAACGTCTCCGACGCCACCGTCAACCAGGCGCTGCGCGCGGGCGGCGACGAGGCGCCCGACGTCGTGTCGTCCTTCACCACCAACAACGTCGGCCAGTACTGCGACTCCGGCATGTGGGTCGACCTCGACCCCTTCATGAAGAAGACCGGGCTCGACAAGAAGAAGGTCTTCCCGCAGTCCCTTCTCGACTACACGAGCTACAACGGCAATCAGTGCGCCCTGCCGCTCCTCGCCGACGCCTTCGGGATGTACTACAACAAGGACGCCTTCGAGGAAGCGGGCATCACGCATCCGCCGAAGACGATGTCCGAGTTCATCGCCGACTCCAAGAAGCTCACGCGGAAGGACGGGAACTCCTACAAGCGGGTCGGGTTCATGCCCAACTTCCGGCTCTACCAGAACAGCCCCGACCGGCTCTTCTCCCAGTGGGGTCCCACGTATTTCGACAAGGACGGGAAGGCGCGGCTCTCCGACGAACCGGCCACGTACGCGTTCTTCGACACCGCGAAGAAGCTGATGGACGCGCAGGGCGGATACAACGCTCTTGAGCGGTTCCGGACCTCCTTCGGTGACGAGATGTCCAATCAGAACGCCTTCCTCAGCGGAAAGCTCGCCATGCATCTCGACGGTGAATGGCGCGGCCTGATGCTCAATGATTCCAAGGCGAAATTCACCTGGGACGTCGCGCCGCTGCCCGTCCCCGACGATCAGGTCGAGACGTACGGGCGCGGGTATCTGACCGGCACCGTCGCCGGTATCGCGCACAGCAGCAAGCACCAGAACGCCGCCTGGGAGCTGGTGAGGTTCCTGACCGCCGACACGGACCAGGTCGTCGCTTTCGCCAATGCCATTCACAACGTGCCGTCGACGAAAGCCGCGCTCACCTCGCCGAAGCTCGACGCCGATCCGACGTTCCGCACGTTCCTGGACATCGCCAAGAACAAGTACAGCCAGGCGCTGCCTCCGTCGACCAACGGCGGCATGTACGTAGTCCAGCTCCAGGACTTCTCGTACACCGAGGAGGCGGGGAAGGTCCCGGATCTGAAGAAGGGGCTGCAACGCCTCGACAAGCTCATCGACGCCGACACCCTGCAGTCGCAGAACTGAGGACCCGCGCATGGCACTCACCCTCTCCCGGCCCGCGCGGCGCAGACTGCGCACCCTGGGCTTCCTGTCCCCCTGGCTGATCGGGTTCAGCGTCTTCTTCGCTTATCCGCTCCTGGCCACCGTCTATTTCTCGTTCATGCACTACAACCAGATCAAGGCGCCCACGTTCGTGGGGCTGCGGAACTGGAAGTACGTGTTCCAGGACATGCCGCTGTTCGGCCCCGCGCTGTGGAACACGCTGTGGCTCGTCGTGGTGATGGTGGCGTTGCGGGTCGTCTTCGGGCTCTCGCTCGGGCTGCTCGTCACGAAGATCAAGAGCGGGGTCGGGTTCT
This sequence comes from Streptomyces sp. SGAir0957, assembly GCF_043523415.1. Taxonomy (NCBI): domain Bacteria; kingdom Bacillati; phylum Actinomycetota; class Actinomycetes; order Kitasatosporales; family Streptomycetaceae; genus Streptomyces; species Streptomyces sp. SGAir0957. The sequence goes on along the minus strand of NZ_CP027293.1, from coordinate 5,427,926 downwards.
TCCGGACCGCGTTCTACCTGCCGTACCTCGCGCCCCCTGTGGCCGCCACCGTCGCCTTCGTCTTCCTGCTCAACCCGGCGACCGGGCCCGTCAACGAGGTCCTCAGCAAGATCGGCATCGAAGGGCCCAACTGGTTCAACGACGCCGCCTGGGCCAAGCCCTCCCTCGTCATGCTCTCGCTCTGGGGCATCGGCGACCTCATGGTCATCTTCATGGCCGCGCTCCTCGACGTACCGAAGGAGCAGTACGAGGCCGCCGAGCTGGACGGGGCGGGCGCCTGGAGCAAGTTCCGGTTCGTGACCTGGCCGTCGATCACGCCGATCGTGATGTTCGCCGTGGTGACGGGCGTCGTGCAGACCATGCAGTACTACACGCAGGCGCTGGTCGCCGGAAAGATCGCCTCCGGTGTCTCCATCGGCCCGGGATCGGTGATCCAGCCCGGCTACCCCGACCACTCGACCCTGACCGTCCCCCAGCTCGTCTACTCGATGGGCTTCCAGAACTTCAACACCGGCGCGGCGTGCGTGCTCTCGCTCGTCCTGTTCGTCATCGCGATGGCCGTGACCATGCTGCTCATGCGCAAGCGCTCGGGCCTGCTCTCGGCGGAGGACTGATCACCCATGACCACCACGACCCTGCGCCCGGCGGCCACCACGGCCGGTGCCGCCGCCCCCGGGAGAGGCCCGGCCGGCGCCCGCGCCCGCCGCAAGCGCATCCTGCACTGGATCGCCGTGCACAGCATCGCGATCGCCGTCGCGCTGCTCTTCGTCCTGCCGTTCGTCTTCGTCTTCCTGACGTCCGTGATGAGCGACGACCAGGCCATGAGCGGCGACCTGTGGCCCGCCTCCTGGCACTGGGAGAACTACACGACCGTCTTCCGGACCGACGGCTTCCTGGACTGGTGGAAGAACTCCCTCATCTACGCGGGCCTCGGCACCCTCTTCACCGTCTGCTCGGCGATCCCCGTCGCCTACGCCCTCGCCAAGTTCCGCTTCCGCGGGCGGCGTACGGCGATGCTCCTCGTCATCTCGACGATGATGCTGCCGCCGCAGGTCATCGTCATCCCGATGTACCTGGTCTGGGCGCAGCAGTTCCACCTCTCCGGGACGCTGTGGCCGCTGATCATCCCGATGGCGTTCGGCGACGCGTACTCGATCTTCCTGCTCCGTCAGTTCCTGCTGACGATCCCCAAGGAGTACATCGAGTCGGCGAAGGTCGACGGCTGCGGTGAGCTGCGCACCCTGCTGAAGATCGTGGTGCCGATGGCCAAGCCGGGCATCGCCGCGATCGCGCTGTTCCAGTTCTTCTACTGCTGGAACGACTACTTCGGGCCGCAGATCTACGCGGCCCAGAACCCGGCGTCCTGGACGCTCAGTTACGGGCTCGAATCCTTCAAGTCCGCGCACAGCGTCAACTGGAACCTGACGATGGCCGCGACGCTCCTCGTGATGGCGCCGGTCTGCATCGTCTTCTTCTTCGCACAGAAAGCCTTCGTCGAAGGCGTCACCCTCACCGGGGTCAAGGGCTAAGGCCAAGGACTAAGGACGGTTATTCGCTCATGAAGCTCGCAGTGGTCGGCGGAGGATCGACCTACACCCCCGAACTCATCGACGGTTTCGCGCGGCTGAGGGACACGCTGCCGATCGAGGAGCTCGTGCTCGTCGACCCCGCCGCCGACCGCCTGGAACTGGTGGGCGGCCTCGCCCGCCGCATCTTCGCCAAGCAGGGCCACCCCGGCGCCATCCGTACGACGTCCGACGTGGACGCGGGCGTCGCCGACGCCGACGCGGTACTGCTCCAGCTGCGCGTCGGCGGCCAGGCCGCGCGCAACCAGGACGAGACCTGGCCCCTGGAGTGCGGCTGCGTAGGCCAGGAGACGACAGGGGCGGGCGGTCTCGCGAAGGCGCTGCGCACCGTGCCCGTCGTGCTCGACATCGCCGAGCGCGTGCGCCGCGCCAACCCGAACGCCTGGATCATCGACTTCACCAACCCCGTCGGCATCGTCACGCGCGCGTTGCTGCGAGCCGGGCACAAGGCCGTCGGGCTGTGCAACGTGGCCATCGGCTTCCAGCGCAAGTTCGCCAAGCTGCTCGACGTGGCGCCGGGTGACGTGCACCTCGACCACGTCGGCCTCAACCACCTCACCTGGGAACTGGGCGTCCGCCTCGGCGGCCCGGACGGCGACAACCAGCTGCCCCGGCTCATCGCCGAACACGGCGACACCATCGCCGAGGACCTGCACATGCCGCGTGCGATCGTCGACCGGCTCGGCGTCGTGCCCTCGTACTACCTGCGCTACTACTACCAGCACGACGCCGTCGTACGAGAGCTGCGCACCAAGCCGTCCCGCGCCGCGCAGGTCGCCGAGATGGAGCGCGAACTGCTGGCCATGTACGGCGACCCGACGCTCGACGAGAAGCCCGAACTGCTCGCCAAGCGCGGCGGCGCCTTCTACAGCGAGGCCGCCGTGGACCTCGCCGCGTCGCTGCTCGGCGGGGGCGGCTCCGCCCACCAGGTCGTCAACACGTACAACAACGGCACCCTGCCCTTCCTCCCCGACGACGCCGTCATCGAGGTGCAGGCCGCCGTCGACGGCAAGGGCGCGCGCCCGCTGCCCGTACCGCGCCTCGACCCGCTGTACGCGGGCCTCATCGCCAACGTCACCGCCTACGAGGACCTCGCCCTGGACGCTGCTTTGCGCGGCGGACGGGACCGCGTCTTCAAGGCGCTGCTCGCCCATACGCTGGTCGGCCAGATCGAGTACGCCGAGCAGCTCACGGACCAGCTGATCGCGCACAACCGGGAGCATCTCGCGTGGGCATGACCGTCCTTGCCATCGACGCGGGGAACAGCAAGACCGACGTCGCGGTGGTCGCGGCCGACGGCAGTGTCGTCGCCATGGCCCGCGGCGGCGGGTTCCAACCGCCCTACGTGGGCGTCGAGACGGCCGTCGACGTCCTCGCCGAGGCGGTCGGCCGGGCGTTCGCGCAGGCGGGCATCGACACCGTCGACCACGTCTCGGCCTGCCTCGCCAACGCGGACCTTCCCGTCGAGGAGGAGCAACTGGCGCGGGCCGTACGCGCGCGCGGCTGGTCCGGGTCCGCGAGCGTCGACGTACGCAACGACACGTTCGCCGTGCTGCGGGCCGGGCTCCTTGAGGACGCCGAGCCGCGCGGGGTCGCCGTCGTGTGCGGCGCCGGGATCAACTGCGCGGGGATGCTGCCCGACGGGCGGACCGCGCGCTTCCCCGCGATCGGGAAGATATCCGGGGACTGGGGCGGTGGCGGCGGCCTGGCCGACGAAGCCCTCTGGTACGCGGCGCGGGCCGAGGACGGGCGGGGCGAACCCACCGCCCTGATGCGCACGCTCCCCGAACACTTCGGGCTTTCGTCCATGTACGCGCTGATCGAGGCGCTGCACCTCGGGCGGCTGCCCGCTGCGCGGCGGCACGAGTGCGCGCCGGTTCTCTTCGCCACGGCGGCGGACGGGGACCCGGTCGCGCGGAGGGTGGTCGACCGGATGGCCGAGGAAGTGGTGGCCATGTCCACGGTCGCCCTGCGGCGGCTCGACCTCCTTGCGGAGGAGGTGCCCGTGCTGCTCGGCGGCAGTGTGCTAGCGGCGCGCCATCCTCAGCTGGACACCCGTATCGCGGAGCTGCTCGCGGTGCGGGCGCCCAAGGCGGTGATCCGGGTGGTGTCCGAGCGGCCTGTGCTGGGGGCGGGACTGCTGGGCCTCGACGCGATCGGGGCTCCCCCCGAGGCCCACGCGAGGCTGCGCCGGGCTTTCGCGGGGGTGGGGGTCGCGCCGTAGACCTGGCGGACCATCGCCGACTGCGGCTCCCGTCGTGGCTGGTCGCGCAGTTCCCCGCGCCCCTGGAGCGCCCCGGGCGAAACGGACGCTCGGGAACCGAACACTTCCCCAGTTCGTGTTCAAGTAAGGGGCCGTAGAACAAGATCAGGGCAATGGCTGTGCGGATGTCCGGCGCGGCAGCGATACTTGCGGCCGACGTACGACTCCATGGGGGAGGGTCGAGTGACATACCCGCCGAACGGGGGCGCCGCGCCGCCGAGGCCGAGCGTGCCTCCGCAGCAGCAGCACCAACCGCAGCCGCCCGGGCCCGCCGAAGCCGCGCCCGCACACCCCGCACCCGCACCCACCCCCACGCCGGCAAGGCGCACCGCCTGGGCGGAGGGTGTGGACCGCCTCCGCGCGGCGGCCACCACGGAACCGGGCCGCCTGCGGATCATCGGCGCGCTCCTCGCGCTGCTGGTCGTCGCGTTCGGGGCGACGACGGCGTGGCAGATGACGGACCGGGCGGCGGCGGCGGACGACGTGCTGCGTTCCAGCCAGCCGCTGAGCGCGGACGCGGCCGACATCTACCGTTCCCTGGCGGACGCCAACACCGCCGCGTCGAGCGGATTCCTGGCGGGGGGCCAGGAACCGGCGGCGGTGCGCGACCGGTACGAGAGGGACATCCGCAGGGCCGCGGACAAGCTGGTGACGGCCGCCACGAGCACCGATCCGGGCTCGCCCTCCGCCAAGACGATCGCGAAGCTGAACACGCTGCTGCCGCAGTACAAGGGCCTCATCGAGCGGGCCCGCGCCAACAACCGGCAGGGTTTCCCGCTGGGCGGCGCCTATCTGCGGTACGCGAACGAGAAGATGCAGACGGAGATGCTCCCCGAGGCGGAGAACCTCTACACGACGGAGAACCAGCGGCTGCGCGACGACTACGACGCGGCGACCCCGTATCCGTGGATCGCGATCGCGCTCGGCGTGCTCGCGCTGGGTGTCCTGGTCTGGGCCCAGCGGCGCAACTACCGGCGCACCAACCGGGTGTTCAACCACGGGATGCTCGCCGCCACGGCCGCCTCCGTCGTCGTCCTGCTGTGGCTCGCCGTGGGACACACGGTCGCGCGGAGCGGGCTCAACGCCTCGTACGACCACGGCGTGCGGTCGTTGAACGTGCTGCACGACGCGTCCATCGCCTCGCTGAAGGCGCGTGGGAACGAGAATCTGACGCTGGTCAGCCGGGGCGCGGAGACGACGACCGTCAAGGGCGTGTCCAAGGACAAGTACGACGTCGACTTCCAGAAGCAGATGGACGTGCTGGCGACGAAGCTGACGGCGGCGGACGGGCTGGCGGACGACGCGGCGGGGCGTACGCCCGTCGGCGGGGCGAATGCCAGCATGAAGGAGTGGCTCAAGCGCCACACGGACGCGCGCGAGCAGGACGACGCGGGTAACTATCAGGGCGCACTCGACAAGATCATCGGGTCGAAGCAGTCCAAGCCGACGGGTGAATGCTTCGATCTGGTGGACCAGAATCTCGACAAGGCGCTCGCGCACGAGCAGCGTCAGTTCAGCAGCGAGGCGGGCGGCGGCCGTGACGCGATGACGGGGCTGCCCGTCGGCGCGGCCCTGCTGGCGGTGCTCGCCGCGGTGGGCGCGGTGCTCGGCATCGGGCGCAGGCTGTCGGAGTACCGGTGAGAGGGGGTGCGGCGATGAGGGACCGAGGGGCACGGGAGCGTCGGGCCGTCCGCGGGGTGAGTCTGCGCGGCTGGGGCGGCGTGGCGTCGATGGCGGTGGCCTGCGCTCTGACGGTGGTGTTCGCGCTGCTGCTCCCCCTGGCGCAGCGCGGCGCGGGCGGCGTCGGGCACGGCGGGGCGGGCGCGGACGCGGGGGCCGGTGGTGTCGCCACGGGCGTCCAGGCGGCGGCCGGCGACTGCGATCCGAATGTGCCGGGCAAGGAGCCGGAGCGCAGTGTGAGCCGGTCCGGCAGTGACAGCGGCGGCGCGGTGCGGGACATCGAGGACCGGGGCTATGTGTCGGTCGGCGTCGACCAGAACAGCTACCGCTGGGGCTACCGGGACCCGAACAACACGGACGAGTCGAGCGAGCTGGAGGGCTTCGACATCGATCTCGCGCACGAGATCGCCAAGGAGATCCTGGGCAGCCCGGACAAGATCCGCTTCAAGGCCATCCCGACGAACCAGCGCATTCCGGCGATCCGGCGCGGCGACGTCGACATGGTGGTGCGCACGATGACGATCAGCTGCGACCGCCTGGACGACGTGGACTTCTCCACGGCCTACTTCCAGACCGGCCAGCAGGTGCTCGCCCCGAAGGCGTCGAAGATCGACGGGTTCGACGACACGCTCGGCGGCAAGCGGGTCTGCTCGGCGGCCGGTTCGACCGCCGAGTCCGCGCTGAAGCTGGGCCGGGAGGACCACAGGATCCCCGGGGACACGGACATCTCCACGACGGTGCCGAACCAGCTGGACTGCCTGGTCCGCCTCCAGCTCGGCGAGGTCGACGCGGTGGTCACCGACGGCGCCCTCGCGGCGAGCCAGGCCGCGCAGGACCCGACGGTGCAGCTGAAGGGCGAACCGTTCACGAAGGAGTACTACGGCGTCGCCATGAAGAAAGGTTCGGACGACCTGGTTCGCCGGGTCAACGAGGTCCTGGAGGACTACCGCAAGCCGGGCGGCGGCTGGCAGACGTCGTACGACCGCTGGCTGAAGCCGGCGCTCGGCCCGTCCGAGGGGCCGCCCGCACCCAAGTACAAGTGACAGGACCGGCACCGCCGGCCGTGGTGGATCCGTGGGAACCGAAAGAAGCGAGAGGTGATCGATGGGCGTCGCGGGACCCCCTGGTCCGGTGATGGACCGGGACGAGGTGGACCGTGCCCTGGCCCGGCTCGGTGCCGAGCACGAGGCGATCGAGACGTCGCTGCTCGCGCTCCAGGACCACGCCGGGCGACGCCTGCTCGAAGGCGCGCGGCTGACCGGGGCGACCCGGGAGCGCTGGGCCGCCGCCGAGCAGGCGATCACACTGCTCTGGACGTACTTCGACGCGTACACGGGCGCGCTGCGCACCGCGCGTGAGGTCCGTTCCCGGCGCAAGTGGCCGAACCGGGAGGACCTGACACAGCTGACGGAGGTGTTGCGCGGCGAGGCCGTCACGGTCGCCCCGGGCGCGGGCACCGACGGCGGGGCGCAGTCGATCACCGGCCCCGCCAAGCTGTCCGAGCACTTCACGCTCGCCGCGCTGGTGGAGCGGATGAACGAGCTGTACGCGTCGTCCCTCGACATGGTCGTGGCCGCCGACGCGGTCTGGTCGGCGCTGCCCGCCCGCATCGACCTGCTCGCCGCCGAGCTGCACCGCACCCGCCGCCTCGCGCACAGCGTGGGGGTACGGCCCGGCGAGCATCCGTCGGGGGACGACCTGGAACGGATCACGTCCGCGCTGACCCGGCTGCGCGAGGAAGTGGTGTCGGACCCGCTCACGTACTGGCGCAAGGCCGAGGGGAGTTCGGCCCCGGGCGGCGGGCGCCCCGACACGACGGCGTACGACCGGCAGGCGCGCGCCCTGGAAGAGGTGCGGCGCGAGATCGAGGCCGTGCTGACGGTGCGGCAGGACGCGGAGGCGCGGCTCGGCCGGCTGCGGGACGTGCTCTCACGCGCGGACCGTACGCTCGCCGAGGCGAGATCGGCGCGCGGCGAGGTCCTCGCCAAGATCGCCGCGTCGGAGGTGCCCGCGGTGTCGGGGCCGCCGATCGCCCTTCAGGAGCAGTTGGCGCGGGCCGCCGAGTACCGCAGGCACGGCCAGTGGCACCGGCTCTCCCCGCTCCTCGAATCCCTGGAGACGAAGGCCGACGACGAACTGCTGCGCGCCCGCGAGTCGTTGACGGCGGTGACGGCGCCCCTGGCCGTCCGCGCCGAGCTGCGCGGCCGCCTCGACGCGTACAAGGCGAAGGTGGCCCGGCTCGGTTTCGCGGAGGACCCGTTCCTCGTCGAGCGGTACGACGCGGCGCGCCGCATGTTGTGGAGCGCGCCCTGCGATCTGCGGGTGGCGGGTGAGGCGGTGCTGCGCTATCAGCGGGCGGCCGCCGAGGTGGTGGCGGCGGGCAGCCCGGAGCGGGCGGCGCCCACCGACCGGAGGGGGGAGGCGTAGGCATGGCCGAGGGACAGAAGTGCACGCGGCCCGGGTGTTCCGGGTCCTACGAGGACATGGGCGGGGAGCTGTACTGCGACACCTGCGGCCTGAAGCCGCAGGGCGCACCCGTGCGGGTGCCCGCACAGCCGGCGAACAGCGGCACGGCCAAAAGCGGCACGGCCAACGGCGGCACGGCCAACGGCGGCACGGCGAACAGCGGCACGGCGAACGGGTCCGCCGCACAGGCCGCGACGGGGAGCGCGGCGGACCGCACCTGTCAGCGCCCCGGCTGCACCGGCTCCTACGAGGACGTCGGCGGCGGCGAGCTGTACTGCGACACGTGCGGGCTCGCCCCGGTCGTGTCGCCGACCGGCATGGTGGTGTCGCCCGCGACCGGCATCGCGGGCGGCGGCTCGCGCGGCTCGCAGAGTTCGGCGAGTTCCCGGGCGTCGTCGCGGGCCTCGTCGCGGTCGTCGCAGTCGCGCCGGTCGGTGTCGGGGCGCCTGTCGCGCTCCCTCTCCGGGAGTGCGACGTCGCGGTCGGTGTCGGTGCGCAGTTCGGGCACGTCGGCGAGCGGTTCGGGCCGGGCCCGGCTCGGCGCGGGCCTGGTGCGGGTGCCGGACGTGCCGCGCCCCGACCCGCGCGTGATGGTGCAGGAGAACCCGGAGGTCCCCGAGCGGAAGCGGTTCTGCTCGCGCTCGGACTGCAACGCCCCGGTGGGCCGCGCGCGCGGCGGGCGCCCGGGCCGCACCGAGGGGTTCTGCACGAAGTGCGGGCACCCCTACTCGTTCGTGCCGAAGCTGGGCCCCGGTGACGTGGTGCACGGCCAGTACGAGGTCGTGGGCTGTCTGGCGCACGGCGGGCTCGGCTGGGTCTACCTCGCCATAGACCGGGCCGTCTCCGACCGCTGGGTCGTCCTGAAGGGCCTGCTCGACACGGGCGACCAGGACGCGATGGCGGCGGCCATATCGGAGCGCCGGTTCCTCGCGGAGATCGAGCACTCCAACATCGTCCGGATCTACAACTTCGTCGAACACCTCGACCAGCGCACCGGCTCCATGGACGGCTACATCGTCATGGAGTACGTCGGCGGCAAGTCGCTCAAGGAGATCGCCAACGAGCGGCGCACCCCGGACGGCAAGCGGGACCCGCTCGCGGTCGAGCAGGCGTGCGCGTACGGCATCGAGGCTCTTGAGGCGCTCGGCCATCTGCACAGCCGCAACCTGCTGTACTGCGACTTCAAGGTCGACAACGCGATCCAGACCGAGGACCAGCTCAAGCTCATCGACATGGGCGCGGTCCGGCGGATGGACGACGACGAGTCCGCGATCTACGGCACGGTCGGCTACCAGGCGCCCGAGGTCGCCGAGGTCGGCCCGTCCGTCGCCTCCGACCTCTACACCGTCGCCCGTACGCTCGCGGTCCTGACCTTCGACTTCCAGGGCTACACGAACGTCTTCGCGGACTCCCTGCCCGACCCGGACACCATCGAGGTCTTCCGCCGCTACGAGTCGTTCTACCGGCTCCTCGTGCGCGCCACCGACCCCGACCCGGCGCGCCGGTTCGCCTCCGCGCAGGAGATGAGCGAGCAGCTGACGGGCGTGTTGCGGGAGGTCGTCGCGTTGCAGACGAACCGGCCGCGCCCCGCCCTGTCGACGCTGTTCGGGCCGGAAGTGAAGGTCACCGACACGGAGTTGTTCGGCCGCCTCGACGGCGAGGTGTCGCGCCTGGGGGCGCGGGCCGTCCCGGTCCGCGCCGCGAAGCCCGGACGGACCCGGCAGAAGGCCGCCGCGCTCACCGCGCCGGTCGTCCCCGCGCTGCCGCCGTCGCCGACAGCGCTGGTCAAGCGGTTGCAGGCGCCGCTGACCGCGCTCGCCCTGCCGGTGCCGAGAGTGGACCCGGGCGATCCGAACGCCGGGTTCCTCGCGGGCCTGATGGCGTCCGCGCCCGCCGAGCTGATCGCCGCCCTGCACGCCGCGCCGACCGGGTCCCTGGAGCTGCGCCTGCGCGAGCTGCGGGCCCGTCTGGAGATGGGCGAACTGGACTCCGCCGTGCGGGGTCTGGCCGCTCTGGAGGCCGACCGCCCCGACGACTGGCGGGTGGTCTGGTACCGGGGCGTCGCGGCGCTCGCGACCGGCGACCACGAGAGCGCGGCCCTGTCGTTCGACGCGGTCTACGACGCGTTCCCCGGCGAGCCCGCGCCGAAGCTGGCGCTCGGCGTGTGCGCGGAGGTCCTCGGCCAGCTGGACAACGCGGCGGAGTACTACCGCCTCGTCTGGTCCACCGACCCGAGCTACGTCAGCGCCGCGTTCGGGCTCGCCCGGGTGCAGCTCGCGGCGGGCGACCGGGGCGGCGCGGTGCGCACCCTGGAGTCGGTCCCGGAGTCGTCGATCCACTACACGGCCGCCCGCGTCGCCTCGGTACGGGCGCGCCTGCGGGGACGTATGACCGAAGGGGTCAACGGGGACCCACTGCTGCACGATCTGACCGCGGCGGCCGGACAGGTGGAGGCGCTCGACTCGTTCGGGCTCGACGCGGTGCGTCGCGAGCAGTTGTCCACCGAGGTCCTCGGCACGGCCCTGGACTGGGTACTCTCCGGTAGGCAGGGTTCCGGTCAGCCTCAGGGTCCCGGGCGCGCGGTGGTGCTCGGCAATGATCTGGACGAGCGCGGTCTGCGTCTCGGCCTGGAGCGCTCGTACCGGACACTGGCCAGGCTCGCTCAGCGCGGCGAGGAGAGGATCGAACTGGTGGAGCGGGCCAACCGCTACCGCCCCCGGACGTGGGTGTGAGTTGATGGCGCAGACGCACAAGGCGGCCGCTATGTCCGTGTGTCCCAGCTGCGAGGAGCCGCTCGACGAGGGCGACCGCTTCTGTGGCGCGTGTGGATACGACCTGTCCACGGCGGCCCCGGCCCCCGCCGACCATCCGACGCTGACCATGGCCGCCCCGCGCCCGGCGGAGGAGGCCCGGGCCGCCGAGGTGGAGTGGCCCGACGCGCCCGAGCCGGGCAGCTCGGACACGCCCGCCCCGGTGCACCTGCCGGCCGAGATCCCCGGCATCGAGTCCGGCGGCGCCGAACTGCCCGCCGCCGTACGGCTCGACGACCCGGTGGACGCGGGCGGTGACTTCGAGCTGGCCGCGCCCGATCCGCGGACCGTGCCGCCGGAGGTCCTGGAGGCGGCGACACCGCCCGCGGGCACGAAGGTGTGCGTGGCGTGCCGCGCCGGGCAGGTCGACGCGGACGGCTACTGCGAGAACTGCGGGCACGCCCAGCCGCGCGAACGCGACCACATGGAGCAGGAGTTGGACGCGGTCGCCGCCGTCAGCGACCGGGGCCTTCGCCACCATCGCAACGAGGACGCGTTCGCGATCTCCTCGGCGGCGCTGCCCGACGGCTCCCCCGCGGTCGTCGCCGTCGTCTGCGACGGCGTGTCCTCGGCGACCCGCCCCGACGACGCCTCGCTCGCCGCGTCCCGCGCCGCCAACGAGGCGCTGCACGCGTCGCTGCCCCGCGGCACGCACCCGCAGCAGGCCATGCACGAGGCGATCGTCGCGGCGGCCGAGGCGGTCAACGCGCTCGCCGAGGAGCCCGAGACGGCCCGCGAGCACCAGCCGCACCAGAACGCCCCGGCGTGCACGATCGTCGGCTCGATCATCACGCGCGAGCTGCTCATCGTCGGCTGGATCGGCGACTCGCGCGCCTACTGGGTCCCCGACGACCGCGGCGCGCCCGCCGCCCGGCTCACCGAGGACGACTCGTGGGCCGCGCAGATGGTCGCCGCGGGCCTGATGAGCGAGGCGGAGGCGTACGCCGACGAGCGCGCCCACGCGATCACCGGCTGGCTCGGCGCGGACGCCTACGAACTGGAGCCGCACACCGCTTCCTTCAAGCCCGACCGGCCTGGTGTGGTGGTGGTGTGCACCGACGGGCTGTGGAACTACGCGGAAGGCGCGCAGGAGATGGCGCGGGTCGTACCCGTGGACGCGGCGCGGCGCCCGCTGCACAGCGCCCAGGTGCTCGTCGGCCACGCGCTCGACGGCGGGGGCCACGACAACGTAACAGTGGCGGTGCTGCCGTTCCCGGTTCCGGGACAAGGGGCAGGATCGGCCTAGACCGGGCGACACCGTCCGGTCGTTCGGTTCAAACGGTGGTTTGGTTCAGGGGGGACTTACCGTCATGGCGAACTTCTCGAAGTCGAACGTCCCGCAGTTCTCGGTCGAGGTGTACCAGAACGAGTATTTGCCCGAGGGCGGCCGCGAGGTCAACGCGATCGTCACGGTGACCTCCACGGGGGGCGGCACCATCGGCACCGCCGTGGGCGCCCCGCACCTGTACAGCGCGGGCGCCGGCCCGGACGCGGCGGTGGCGCTCATGGTCGACTGCTCCGGATCCATGGACTACCCGCCGACGAAGATGCGCGGCGCCCGTGACGCCTCGGCGGCCGCGATCGACACCCTGCGGGACGGCGTCCACTTCGCGGTGATCGCGGGCACGCACGTCGCCAAGGAGGTCTATCCGGGCGCCGGGCGGCTCGCGATCGCCGACGCCACCACCCGCGACCAGGCCAAACAGGCGCTGCGCAAGCTCACCGCGGGCGGCGGCACCGCCATCGGCACCTGGCTGCGCCTGGCCGACCGCCTCCTGTCCTCCGCGGACGTCTCCATCCGCCACGGCATCCTGCTCACCGACGGGCGCAACGAGCACGAGTCGCCCGAGGACCTGCGCGCCACGCTCGACGCGTGCGCGGGCCGCTTCACCTGTGACGCGCGGGGCGTCGGCACGGACTGGGAGGTGAAGGAGGTCACGGGCGTCGCCTCGGCGCTGCTCGGCACCGCCGACATCGTCGCCGACCCCGCACATCTGGCGTCCGACTTCACGCAGATGATGGAGACGGCGATGGGCAAGGAAGTGGCCGATGTCTCGCTCCGTCTGTGGACGCCGCTCGGCTCCGAGATCAAGTTCGTCAAGCAGGTGGCGCCCACGGTCGGCGACCTGACCGGCCGCCGCAGCGAGGCGGGCCCCCGCGCGGGCGACTACCCGACCGGCTCGTGGGGCGACGAGTCCCGCGACTACCACGTCTGCGTCCAGGTGCCGAACGCCGAGGTCGGCCAGGAGATGCTCGCCGCCCGCGTCTCCCTGGTGATCCCGCAGCCGGACGGCACGGCGCAGACCCTCTCGCAGGGCCTCGTCCGCGCCGTGTGGACGGACGACATGGCCGCCTCCACCTCGATCAACCCGCAGGTCGCGCACTACACCGGGCAGGCCGAACTGGCGCAGGTCATCCAGCAGGGCCTGGACGCGCGCAAGGCCGGGGACGCGGACGGGGCGACGGCGAAACTCGGCCGCGCGGTCCAGCTCGCGGCCCTGTCCGGCAACGCGGATACGGCGAAACTGCTTTCGAAGGTGGTGGACGTGGTCGATGCCGCGGAAGGTACTGTTCGATTGAAGGCGAAGGTCGCGGAAGCCGACGAGATGACTCTCGAAACTCGGTCCACCAAGACGGTTCGCGTGAAGAAGTAGCAGCTCGAACCACGTAACAGCGCAGACTGAACGTACGGATACGAACGGATACGAGTACGTGCGAAGGAGAGGGGGAAGCGCCGACATGCCGACCTGCCCGAACGGACACCAGTCGGGTTCCGACGACTGGTGCGAGGTCTGCGGTCACCGCATGACCGGTGCCGTGCCCCCGCCCCCGCCGCCACCGGCCGCCGGTTACGGATATCCCGGACCGTCCGTGCCGCCGGCGCCGGGGAGCGCGGGCGGCGCGCCCGAACTGTGCCCGCAGTGCCGTACGCCGCGTGAGGGCGGCGCACCGTTCTGCGAGGAGTGCCGCTGGAACTTCCTCACGAACACGGCGACGTCGTACACCCCGGCGGCCCCGAACCCGCCGCTGCCCACGCAGGGCGGTCCCGGTGGCCCCGGGGGGCATGGTGGACCTGGTGGACCTGGTGGTCCGAACCCGGCGCTGCGGTTCCAGCAGCCGCCGCAGGGCCCGGACCCGTACGAGTACCAGGGCTCGCGCCCCTCGCAGATGAACCGGCCCGCCGAACCGATCCCGCCGAGCCCGTTCGGCAACGAGCCGTCGGGCCCGTCCCCGTTCCCGCCGCCGCCCGGTCCGAACGGGGCGGGGGGCGGTGTCCCGCAGGCGTTCCAGCAGCAGCCGCCGGCCCCCGCGCCGCCGCAACGGCCTGGCCCGCCGCAGCCGTTCCCCGACTTCGGGCGGCCGCAGTCGCCGCAAGGGCCTCCGCAGGGGTCGCCGCAGGGGCCTCCGCAAGGTCCGCCTCAGGGTCCGTCGCAGGGCCAGGCGCCCGCGCGGCCGGGTCCGCCGGGCCCCGGGGGTACCAACGGGGACGACTGGGTGATCTCGCCCCCGTCCTCCGGGCCCGCGCCTGCCCCGTCGACGACGGCACCACCGTTCCAGCAGCAGCCGCCGCAGGCACCTGAGCAGCAGCGACCGCAGTACGCGGTGAGCTGGTCGGCGACGATCGGCCCGGACCGCGAGTACTTCATGGCGATGATGCACCGCAGCGGACCCGAGGCGTCGGGCCTCAACCTGCCCGCGTACTCGCCCGAGCAGCAGCGCCAGCTCACCGGCAACCAGGTCACGATCGGCCGCCGCCGCCACTCCACCGGCGACACCCCCGACATCGACCTGTCGGTGCCGCCGGAGGACCCGGGCGTCTCGCACTCCCACGCGGTGCTCGTGCAGCAGCCGGACGGCACGTGGGCGGTCGTCGACCAGAACTCGACGAACGGCACGACGGTCAACGGCGGCGAGGAGCCCATCCAGCCCTTCGTCCCGGTCCCGCTCCAGGACGGCGACCGCGTCCACGTCGGGGCCTGGACCACGATCACCATTCACCGGATCTAGGCGCTCGGGCGGTCATTGAGTCGTCTGCGGCCCGGTGGGGGCTGGTCGCGCAGTTCCCCGCGCCCCTGAGACGCGCACTGCGTGCGCCGTCTCAGGGGCCGCGCCATCCTCGATGGAGGCCGCGGCGCAGCCGCATGCCTCCAGGGGCGCGGGGAACTGCGCGACCAGCCACGACGAGACCCGCACCCGGCGACGGACACGCCCCCTACGGCGCGCCCCCCAGCCCCCACACATACGGCCCCGAGGGATCATCCAGCCACGCCCACTCCCGCCCCCCGCTCACGGTCACCCCGAACCGCTCCCGCCCCGGCCGCCCCTCCCGCTCGAACAACGCAAGCGCCTCCCCCGCATCCATGGCCCCGGCCGTGAGCGTCACCAGGAACCGGAACAGCTCGTCCCGCAGAGCCCGCCGAGGCAACCCCCCGACCTGCTGAACGGGCGGAGCCCCCTCGCCGCGCAGGGCGACGAAGTACGCCGGGGTGTGCAGGAAGCGGCCTTCCGCGTGCGCCGCGTCCCGCACGCTCAGGGCGAGCAGCCCGGTCGACAGCGGGGCAAGGATCCGCGCCCCGGGCGCACATTGCCCCAGCCACGCCACGGGCACCGACCGCAGCGCGCAGGTCACCAGGATCCGGTCGTACGGGGCCCGTTCGGGGCAGCCGCGCGTCCCGTCCCCGGTGACGACGGCGGGCCGGTACCCGGCGGCGGCGAGATGGTTGCGGGCGGATTCGGTGATCTCGGGGTCGAGGTCGACGGTGGTGACGTGGTCGTCGCCGAGCCGGTGCGAGAGGAGCGCCGCGTTGTAGCCGGTGCCCGCGCCGATCTCCAGGACCCGGTCCCCGTCCCGTACGTCGAGGTCGGCGAGCATGCGGGCCATGAGCGATGGCTGGCTGCTGGAGGAGACGAGTTCGCCGTCGCGCAGCCGGGTGGCCAGGGGCTGGTCGGCGTAGACGCCGCGCAGCCAGCGGGCCCGCCGCTCGGGGTCGGGGTGCTCGCCCCAGAGCCGTTCGTAGCCGCCGGGTACGCCGAGGAAGTAGTACGGCACGAAGAGGTGGCGCGGCACCTCCTCGAACGCGGCGCGCCAGCGGGAGCCCGGGTCCCCGCTCGCGTCCCACACCCCGCTGCGCGCGATCTCGCGCGCGAGCGCGGCCCGCGCCCGTGCGGCGGGCAGGTCGGGGTCGCCGACGTCGTCCGGTCCCATATGTCCACTGTGCTGCGGCGGCGCCGGATCGGCGAGACCTAAGCCCCGAGTCCTCGGTCCGGCCGTCTGAGAGCATGGACGGGTGACTGAGATCCCGCGCGACACGCTTCAGGAGCAGACGTTCTACGAGCAGGTGGGCGGCGAGGAGACGTTCCGCCGTCTGGTGCACCGCTTCTACGAGGGCGTCGCCCAGGACCCGCTGCTCCGCCCCATGTACCCGGAGGAGGACCTGGGCCCCGCGGAGGAGCGTTTCGCCCTGTTCCTCATGCAGTACTGGGGCGGCCCGCGCACGTACAGCGACAACCGGGGGCACCCGCGGCTGCGGATGCGGCACGCCCCGTTCCAGGTGGACCGGGCGGCGCACGACGCGTGGCTGGGCCACATGCGGGACGCGGTGGACAGCCTGGGGCTCAGCGAGGAGCACGAGCGGACGCTGTGGAACTACCTGACGTACGCGGCGGCGTCGATGGTGAACACACCCGGCTGACCTGCGCCCCCGTAGGACGGTGAGCGCACCGCCGACCGTGCGCCCGGGCCCGGCGACCGGTCCAGACCTCTTCCCCAATCCCGCCTCCTTCTGACAGCATCCGGACAGACTTTCGGGGGAGCACGACCAGCGCGTGCAACATGAACGGGGATGCGGGGGCGGCACGGGTGTGGGGTTTTGTCCTCCTACGGGTACGGGCGCACCGCCTGCTGCTGACCGCGGCGGTGCTCGCCGTCCTCCTGGCGACCTCGGTGCTCGCCATGCTCAGCTCCTTCTCGGCGGCGATCGGCGACGCCTCGCTGCGCCACTCCCTGCGCACCCGGGACGCGGCGACGACCGCGCTCGTGGTCCGCGCCGACGTCCCCGCCGAGGGGCGGGAAGCTGCCGTCGCCGCGCTCGACAAGGGCGCCCGGCACACCTTCGACGGGCTGCCCGTACACCGTGCGTCGTTCCTCACCTCCGGCCCGTACGCACTGCCGCACACCCCGCGCGGCCGGCAGCCCGACCTGACGAAGTTCGCGGCGGCCGAGCGCGCGGAGGTGCGGATCACCGAGGGCCGGATGCCGCGCGCGCCCCGCGGGGCGGTGATCGAGGCGGCGCTGCCGGTCGTCGCGGCGCGGCAGTTGGGGCTGGAGCCGGGCGACCGGCTCGCGCTCACCGACCGGCTCGGCGGGCCGGGGGTCACCGTCGTCCTGACCGGGATCTACCGCCCGGCCCGGCCGCAGTCCCCGTACTGGACGCTCGACGAGCTCGGCGGGCGCGGGGTGCAGAAGCTGAGCTACACGACGTACGGGCCGCTGCTCGCCGACGCGTCGGTCCTGACGGGCGGCAGGGTCAGCGACGGGACGTCGGCGTGGCTGGCGTCGGCGGACTTCCGGACGGTGACGACCGGGCGGATCGACGCGTTGCGCGAGGCCGCCCGCTCCGGCACGCGTGAGCTGCTGCGCAGCAAGGCCCTCGCGGGTACGACCGCGGTCGGCACGGGTCTGCCGGACGTGCTGGACCGGGCCGAGCGGGCGCTGCTCGTGGCGCGTTCGACGCTGCTGATCGTCGCCCTGCAGCTGGTGCTGCTGGCCGGGTACACGCTGCTGCTCGTCGCGCGGCTGCTCAGTGCCGAACGGGCGGGCGAGACCTGGACGTTGCGGGCGCGCGGCGCCTCCCGGGCCCGGGTCACCGGGCTCGCGGCGGCCGAGGCGCTGCTCCTGGCGCTGCCCGCCGCGCTGGTCGCCCCGCTCCTCGCGGGCCCGCTGACCCGGCTTGTCGCCTCGCAGGGCGCCCTGTCGCGGATCGGCCTCCGCCTGGACGGGGCCGGTACGGGCGGTGCGGTGTGGCTGGTCGGCGCGGCCGTCGCGGTGGGCTGCGCGCTCGTCGTGACCGTGCCCGCACTGACCTCGCAGGCCCCCGAGCGCGGCCGGGCCCGCGCGCTGCCCGCGCCGCTGCGGGCCGGGGCCGATGTGGGGCTGCTCGTCCTCGCCGGTGTCGCGTACTGGCAGCTGGACCGGCAGACCGGTGGCTCGGGCGCGATCAGCACCGACCGCGGCGGCCATCTCGGTATCGACCCGCTCCTGGTGGTGGCCCCGGCGCTGGCCCTGCTCGCGGGCACCGTGCTCACGCTGCGGCTCCTGCCGCCGGTGGCGCGGCTCGCGGAGCGGCGGGCGGCGGGCGGGCGCGGGCTGCCCGCGGCGCTCGCGGGCTGGCAGTTCAGCCGGCGTCCGATGCGCGGCGCGGGACCGGTCCTGCTGCTCGTCCTCGCCGTCGCCCTGGGCATGCTGGCGATCGGGCAGGGCGCCTCGTGGGACCGTTCGCAGGAGGACCAGGCGGACTTCCGCTCCGGCGCCCCGGTCCGCGTCCTGGAGACGGAACCCGGCATGGACCAGGCCGCCCGGTACGCCAGGACGCCCGGGGTCCGTGACGCGGCGCCCGGCTACCGGCTCCCGGTCTCCCTCGGCGACGGCAGCGTCGCGACCGTCCTCGCCCTCGACACGGCCCACCTCGGGGACGATCTGCTGCTGCGCGACGACCTCACCGGCGCGTCGCCGCGCGAGGTCGTCGCGGCGGTCCGGCCGAAGGACGCGGCGGACCCGGGCATCCGCCTCCCGGCGAACGCCTCGCGCGCCCACTTCGCCCTGCGCGCGACGGACGCGTCCGGCTCACGCCCCCGCTGGACCACCTCGGTCTCCGTGACCCTCCAGGACCGCTACGGGTTCGGCTACCGGCTGCACGTCGGCGACCTCCCGGTGGACGGCCGTGTCCACCGGCTCGGCCTGGACCTCGGTCCCGCGGCGGGCCCGCTCGCCGTGACGGGCCTCGACTTCGACACGGACGAACGCGTCGGCAAGGGCGCGCGGCACCGCATCGCGCTGGAGGGCCTGAGCACCTCAGGACCCGGCACGCGGGCAAGGGCGGTGGACCTGGAGGGCACCAGGTGGACGACGTCCATGACGGAGCGCCGCACCTCCCCGGCGGGCAGTTTGGGCGCGCCGACCCAGCCGGAGCTGGACGAGAACCGGCCCGGGAACACGATCGCCCTCGTCTACGGCACCGGCTTCGTGCCTCCGGAGGACGAGTCCGGGGGCGCCCCGCCCGGCGTGAACGTCCGCCTCGACCTCCTCCGGCCCGAGGTCACGGAGGTCACCGCGGTGGCCACCGACCGCTACCTCGACGCCGCGAACACCCGCGCAGGGCAGCGCGTCGACGTGAACCTGAGCGGCGCCACCGTACGGGTGCGCATCGTGGACAGCGTCCGCGCGCTGCCGACGACGGGCCCCGAAGCCGGTGCCGCCGCCACCGGCACGGACCCGGCCGCGGGCGGGACGAAGGACGGCGGCGCGCTCCTGCTCGACCTGCGCGCCCTCAACAGGGCCCTCGCCACCAGCGGCAGCGACCAGGTCGCCCCGAACGAGTGGTGGCTGTCCACCGTCCCCGGCGGCGCCGAGAAGGCCGCCGCCTCCTTGCGCGCCCGGCCCGACACCGATCCCTCGCAGGTCGTGGTGCGCGCGGAGACCGCCGAGCAGTTGCGGGACGACCCGCTGGGCGCGGGCCCGCAGTCGGCGCTGGTCGCGGCCGCGCTCGTGGCGGCGCTGCTCGCGGCGGTCGGCTTCGCGGTGAACACGGCGGGGTCCTTGCGGGAGCGGACCGCGGAGTTCGCGATCCTCGGCGCGCTCGGAACGTCGCGCCGCCGCCTGGCCCGCCTGGTCGCGGCGGAACAGGGCGTCCTCGTCGCGCTCGCGCTGCTGGTGGGGGCGGCGCTCGGCACGTTCCTGACCCGGGCCGTGGTGCCGCTGATCGTGCTGACCGGCGAGGCGACCAAGCCCGTACCGGAGGTGCTCGTGCACGTGCCCGCGCACCAGGTGGCGTTGTTGCTCGCGGGCATGGCCTGCGCCCCCGTACTGATCACGGCGGGGCTCGCGCTGCGGCGGCCGCCGCGCGCCGCGATCACGCTGCGCGTCCAGGGAGGCGAGTGAGATGGCCGCTGCGACGAGAGCCGTGGCGCCCTGGGTGCGGACCCGGCTGCGGACCGCGCCGGGCGCGGCGGCGGGCCTGTTCCTGCTCGTGCTGCTCACGTCGTGCCTGGCGGCGGCGTTCCCGCGGGCCGTGGACCGCTACGAGGACCGCGGGCTGCGGCAGGCCGTCGCCGACGAGGCGCCGGCCGGCATGGTCCTCGGCATCACCACGAACGAGCCGGGCATCGACCTGCCGCCCGACCAGCGGGGCGCCACCCTCACCGGGGCCCTCACCCGGGCCGCCCACCGGAAGATCGCCGCCACGCTCCCGGAGCCGTTCGTCACCGACCCGCGCGAATCGTCGTCCGGGCTGCGCACCATCGCGGAGGAACTGCCCGCCAGGGACGGGTGGCTGCCCCGACCGGGCGGCCTGGAGCCGCAGATCGAGCTGTACGCGCAGAACGGGATCGCCGGCCACGCGAAGGTCGCCGCGGGCCGGCTTCCGGGCCCCCGCTGGACGGCCACCCGGATGGAGGCGGCCGTCACCCGGGAGACCGCGCGGGCCCTGCGCCTGAAGCCGGGCTCGGTCGTGCACGTGCAGGGACTGAACGCGCGGCTGATCGCCGTGCACATCACCGGCATCGTCGTCCCCCGCCACGCCTCGGGCGCGTACTGGTCGGCGTCGCCGCTCCTGCGCACGCCGCAGGAGCGCCTCACGAAGGAGATGCCGCCGTCGCGGTTCTGGGCCGCCGCGTTCCTGCTGCACCCGGACGCCGCCCCGGCGCTCCTGAACGCGGGCCCGGTCGAGCAGTACTGGCAGATGTCCCCGGACACGTCGGCGCTCAAGGCGCGTCAACTGCCCGGCCTGCGGGCCATGCTGGCGTACACGGAGGACGGCCCCGGCCTCGTCGACCTGCGGGCGGCGACGGGGAACGCGACCACGACCGTCAGCAGCGGCCTCGTCGACGTCATCGACCGGTTCGACGCGCTGCGCTCCGGCATCACCCCGGTCGTCTCCGTCGCCGCGTACGGCACCGGCACCGTCGCCTGCGTCGTCCTGTTCATGGCGGCCGGGCTGACCGCGGACCGGCGGCGCGGCGAACTCGCGCTGCTGCGGGCGCGCGGCGCTTCGCTGCGCGGCATCGGCGGACGGCTGCTCGCCGAGACGGCCGTGACCGCCGTGCCCGCGGGGGCGCTCGGCTGCCTCCTCGCGGTCGCGGCCCTGCCGGGCGGGCGCCTGTCCCCCGCGCTCTGGGCCACCGGTGCGGTGGTGCTCGTGGCGTGCGCGGCGCTGCCCCTTCGCGCGATGGCCGCGCACCGCCGCGCGCGGCTGCACAGCGCCCGCGACGACGTGGCGACGGCCCGCCCCACCGCCCGCCGCACGGTCGCCGAACTGACCGTCCTGGTCCTCGCCGTCGGCGCCGTCGTGGCGCTGCGCCGCCGGGGCGCGACGGACGGCGGCGACAGCCTCGTCGCCCTCGCGCCCGTCCTGGTCGGCGTGGTCGCGGCGTTCGTCCTCGTCCGGGTGTACCCCCTGGCGCTGCGCCGCCTCGTCGGTCCCGCCGGCCGGCTGCGCGGCGCCGTCGGCCACCTGTCGCTCGCCCGCGCGGCCCGCGCCGAGGCAGGCACGGGGACCACCGTCCTGCCGCTGCTCGCGCTGCTCACGGCGCTGACGACGGCGGCGTTCGGCGGCAGCGTGCTCGCCGGGATCGACGCCACCCGCGACCACGCGGCGCTCCTCGCGACGGGCGCGGACGCGCGCGTGGACGGCGACGCCCCGCTCTCCGCGGCGCGTGTCACCCAGGTCCGGCGGGTCCCCGGCGTCACCACCGTCACCCCGGCCACGCTGCGCGACGCGGAGGTCAGGGAGGGCTCCCGCCGCCTGCCGCTCGCGGCGGTGGACCCGGAGTCGTACGCGCGCCTGTCGCAGCGGACGGGCCTCGGCGCCTTCCCGGCACGGCAGTTGAAGGCGCCGAGGGGCGACGAGGCGCTCCCGGCCGTCGTCTCCCCCTCCATGGCGGCGCTCTTCACGGACGGCCGCCTCGGCCTGTGGATGAACGGTGAGGACGTGACCCTGCGCGTGGCCGCCGTCCGCACCACGACCCCCGCGCTCCCCGACGACTTCCTGATCGTGGACCGCACGGCGCTCTCCCGCGCGACGGGCGCCCCGAACCACCCGACGACCCTGCTCCTCACCGGGGCGGGCACCGGCGCGGGGATCGACGCGGCGGCCCTGCGCGCGGCGGCCGCCCCCGACCGGCTCTCCGTCACCCTGCGCGCCACCGAACGCGCCCGCTACGTCGGCTCCCCCCTCCAGACCGGCGCCACCGGCATCTACGTGGCCGCCGTCGCCGCCAGCGCGGGCTTCGCCGCCCTGGCCCTGCTCCTCGCCCTCGCCCGCGCCGCGCCGGAACGCCTCGCGCTCCTGGCCCGCCTGCGCACCATGGGCCTCACCCGCCGCCAGGCCCGCCGCCTGCTGATCCTGGAGGCGCTGCCGCAGGCCCTGCTCGCGGCGGCGGGCGGCGCCCTGACCGGCTGGGCCGCGATCCGCCTGCTCTCCCCCGGCCTGGACCTCACGAGCCTGGCGCTGGCCCAGGCCCCGGGCGCGACGGCGCACCACCTCGCCACGGACCCGCTGTCGCTGCTCCTGCCCGCCGCGGCCGTGGTGCTGCTCGCGGTGGCAGTGGCGTCGGGGCAGGCGTGGTGGGCGGGCCGGGCGGGGTCCGTACGGGAGCTGCGGGCGGGTGAGGGGGCGTGAGCACTCCGACGCACACCGGCGACGGCGAACGCACCACCTCGGGAGAGAGGACGTCATGACGACCGAACACACCGGCACCCCGACCCTCGCGGAGCTGGAGGCACGGGCGTCCGCCCACCGGGACCGCCCCGCCTACGGCCACTCCGCGCTGATCAGCTGCGACCGCCTGGTCCGCGTCTTCACGACGGACGGCGTCGAGGTGCAGGCGCTCCAGGGCCTGGACCTCCTCGTGCAGGAGGGCGAGCTGATGGCACTGGTGGGCGCGTCGGGCAGCGGCAAGTCGACGCTGATGAACATCCTCGCGGGCCTGGACGAACCCACGGCCGGCGCCGCCAAGGTCGCGGGCTACGACCTGCTCACCATGGGCGCGAAGGACCGCCTCCGCTACCGCCGTGAGGCCGTCGCCTTCGTCTGGCAGCAGACCGCCCGCAACCTGCTCCCCTACCTGACGGCCGCTCAGAACGTGGCGCTGCCCATGCAGTTGCGCGGCCGTACCCGCCGCGCGAAGAAGGCGGAGCGCGCCACGGAGCTGCTCGGCCTCCTCGGCGTCGCCGACTGCCGCGACCGCCGCCCCCAGCAGATGTCCGGCGGCCAGCAACAGCGCGTCGCCATCGCCGTGGCCCTGGCCAACGAGCCGAAGGTGCTGCTCGCCGACGAACCCACCGGCGAACTCGACTCCCACACCGGGGAACAGATCTTCGCCGCGTTCCGCACGGCCAACGAGGAACTGGGCACGACCGTCGTCATCGTCACGCACGACCAGACGGTCGCGAACGAGGTGCGCCGCACGGTCGCCATCCGCGACGGCCGCACCTCGACGGAGGTCCTGCGCCGCACCCATGTGGACGCGGCGACCGGCCAGGAGTCCCTGGTCTCCCGCGAGTACGCGATGCTCGACCGCGCGGGCCGCCTGCAACTCCCCACGGAGTACACGGAGTCACTGGGGATGCGGGACCGGGTCCTGCTCGAACTGGAGGAGGACCACATCCAGATCTGGCCTGACGACCAGGAGAGGTAGGCGGCGGTCTTCGGGGGACTGGGCGGCCTTCGCGGGCGGGGTGGTTTCTGGGGGGCGGGGCTGCTCAGACAGGTGTGACGAACAGCCCGCCGAGCCCTCCGGAGGTACCCCGGCGCAGCGCCACCGACCCGTACGGCGTGCGCAGCCGCACCCACGGCCCCGCCGCGAGGACGTCGACGAGGTCGCCGCGGAGGAAGCCGAGCGAGGCCGCCGCGTGGGCGAGCCGGACCGGGACCCCGGTGGCGCCGATCTCGCGGGACCAGATCTCCCGGCCGAGCCCGTCGAGCCCGGCCCGGGTCCGCGCCTGCGGCGCCAACTCCTCGACCCGAACCTTGAACTCCCGTACGGCGGCCCGCACGAGGCCGCGCAACGCCTCGGCCCCCGGGAATCCGGCGAGCCGCTCCCAGCCGCCGCGCGGCGGCAGCATCCCGGCCCACGGCGGACCGGTGACGGCCGCCGGGACGCGGGCCGTGGCCTCGCCCTCGTCGACGGATTCGAGGAGTTCACCGGCCGAGACGGTCACGTCGAGCACGTCGTCGATCCCGTTCTCGTACGGCTTGAGGAGCCGCGCCGTACGGATCGCGAGGACCTCGAACGACGGCGGGCGCCCGAACACGGCGAGCGCCTGCCCGCCGGCCTGGGCCTGCAGCCGTACGGCGGCCGCCTTGTCGTAGTGCACGAGCCGGCCGAGGAAGGCGGCGACGTCCGCCGCCTCCCCCGCGTCGGCGAAGTGCAGTACCGCGGAGGGTGCGGGCGCGCTCATGCGGCGAGCGCCTCCGCGCCGTCGTCGAGGTACTCCCGCAGGAAGGACTTCTCGTCGTCGGTGATCCGGCGGGGCCGCTGGGCCTCGAAGTCGAACGGCACGATGACCGTCGACGCCCGGACATACACGGCGTCCGCGTCCTTCACCTCGTAGGTGAGGGTGAAGGAGGCGGCCCTTATCTCGGAGACCCACAGCTCGATGTCGACCGGCGCGTGCCGGTGGACGAGCTGCCGCTTGTAGTCGATCTCATGACGCGCCACGACAGACCCCTGCTGGAAGTCCTTGTCCGGGCGGAACAGGAAGTCGATACGGGCTTCTTCGAGGTAGCGAAGAAAGACCACATTGTTGACGTGGCCGTACGCGTCCATGTCCGCCCAGCGCAGGGGGCAGGCGTATACGTGGCGAGCCATCAGCCGCGGGTCAGCTTCTTGTACGTGGCCCGGTGCGGGCGGGCGGCGTCGGCGCCGAGCCGCTCGACCTTGTTCTTCTCGTACGACTCGAAGTTGCCCTCGAACCAGAACCACTTGGAGTCACCCTCGTAGGCGAGGATGTGCGTGGCGACCCGGTCGAGGAACCAGCGGTCGTGGGAGACGACGACGGCGCAGCCGGGGAACTCCAGGAGCGCGTTCTCCAGGCTGGAGAGCGTCTCGACGTCGAGGTCGTTGGTCGGCTCGTCGAGGAGCAGCAGGTTGCCGCCCTGCTTGAGGGTGAGTGCGAGGTTGAGGCGGTTGCGCTCACCGCCGGAGAGCACACCGGCCGGCTTCTGCTGGTCCGGGCCCTTGAAGCCGAAGGCGGACACGTACGCGCGCGACGGCATCTCGACCTGGCCGACGTTGATGTAGTCAAGCTCGTCGGAGACGACGGCCCACAGCGTCTTCTTCGGGTCGATGTTGGCGCGGTTCTGGTCGACGTAGCTGATCTTGACGGTGTCGCCGACCTTGATGGAGCCGGAGTCCGCCTCCTCCAGGCCCTGGATCATCTTGAACAGGGTGGTCTTGCCGGCGCCGTTCGGGCCGATGACACCCACGATGCCGTTACGGGGCAGGGTGAAGCTGAGGTCGTCGATGAGGACCTTGTCGCCGAACGCCTTGCTGAGGTGCTCGACCTCGACGACGATGCTGCCGAGGCGCGGGCCCGGCGGAATCTGGATCTCCTCGAAGTCCAGCTTGCGCATCTTGTCCGCCTCGGCGGCCATCTCCTCGTAGCGGGCGAGACGCGCCTTGGACTTGGCCTGACGCCCCTTGGCGTTGGACCGCACCCACTCCAGCTCTTCCTTGAGCCGCTTCTGCCGCTTCTCGTCCTTCTTGCCCTCGACCTTGAGCCGCTCGGACTTCTTGGTGAGGTAGGTCGAGTAGTTGCCCTCGTAGGGGATGGCGCGACCGCGGTCGAGCTCCAGGATCCACTCGGCGACGTTGTCGAGGAAGTACCGGTCGTGGGTGACGGCCACGACGGCGCCCTTGTACTGGGCCAGGTGCTGCTCCAGCCAGTTCACGGACTCGGCGTCGAGGTGGTTGGTGGGCTCGTCGAGGAGGAGCAGGTCGGGCGCCTCGATGAGGAGCTTGCAGAGCGCGACGCGGCGCTTCTCACCACCGGAGAGGTTGGTGACGGGCCAGTCGCCGGGCGGGCAGCCCAGGGCGTCCATGGCCTGCTCCAGCTGACCGTCGAGGTCCCACGCGTCGGCGTGGTCGAGGTCCTCCTGGAGCTTGCCCATCTCCTCCATCAGCGCGTCCGAGTAGTCGGTCGCCATCAGCTCGGCGACCTCGTTGAAGCGCTTGAGCTTGCCCATGATCTCGGCGGCGCCGTCCTGCACGTTCTCCAGGACCGTCTTCGACTCGTCGAGCTTCGGCTCCTGCATGAGGATGCCGACGCTGTAGCCGGGCGAGAGGAACGCGTCACCGTTCGACGGCTGCTCCAGGCCCGCCATGATCTTCAGGACGGTCGACTTACCGGCACCGTTCGGACCGACGACGCCGATCTTCGCCCCCGGCAGGAAGTTCAAGGTGACGTCGTCGAGGATCACCTTGTCGCCGTGCGCCTTACGCGCCTTGCGCATGGTGTAGATGAACTCAGCCAAGAGAAACCGTCCGGCAGTCGAGTGTGGCAGCGAGGGGCCCGCGAAAAGCGGCTCCACCGCGTGAGGGCAGATACACCCCATCTTGCCGCATCGCCAGTGCTGGGCGGAAACCCGTATCGAGGGGCGGGCTTGAGCTGGGGGTTCTGTGCGGGTGTGGGGGCCGGCGGCGGGGCGGACTCTGGGTGTGGGGGCCGACGGCGGGGCGGGCCTGCGTCCGGGTGAGCGGCTGAAGGGCCGGACCCGCGCCGGGGAGGCGGCGGGGCGGCCCTTCAGGTGGCTGGTGCGGCCTGGTCAGTCCGTGCCGAACTCCATCGCGGCGCGGTCGAGCAGCTCCGCGTCGGCGTCGGAGACGTCGCCGCGGGAGGCGATGGCCTCGGCGCCGCCCTCGGGCATGGTGCCGATGAGGCCCGTCGCGGCGGCCTGGGCGGCGCCGATCGCCGGGCCCGCGGTACCGATGAGGCCGATGCCGGCGTACTGCTCCAGCTTGGCGCGCGAGTCGGCGATGTCGAGGTTGCGCATGGTGAGCTGGCCGATGCGGTCCACGGGGCCGAACGCCGAGTCCTCGGTGCGCTCCATGGACAGCTTGTCCGGGTGGTAGCTGAAGGCCGGGCCGGTCGTGTCGAGGATCGAGTAGTCCTCGCCGCGCCGCAGCCGCAGGGTGACCTCGCCGGTGACGGCGGCGCCGACCCAGCGCTGGAGGGACTCGCGGACCATGAGGGCCTGCGGGTCGAGCCAGCGGCCCTCGTACATCAGGCGGCCGAGGCGACGGCCCTCGTTGTGGTACTGGGCGAGGGTGTCCTCGTTGTGGATCGCGTTGACCAGGCGCTCGTAGGCGGCGTGCAGGAGGGCCATGCCGGGCGCCTCGTAGATGCCGCGGCTCTTGGCCTCGATGATCCGGTTCTCGATCTGGTCGGACATGCCGAGTCCGTGGCGGCCGCCGATCGCGTTGGCCTCCATCACCAGGTCGACGGCGGAGGCGAACTCCTTGCCGTTGATCGTCACCGGGCGGCCCTGCTCGAAGCCGATCGTGACGTCCTCGGTGGGGATCTCGACCGACGGGTCCCAGAAGCGGACGCCCATGATCGGCTCGACCGTCTCCACGCCCGTGTCCAGGTGCTCCAGGGTCTTCGCCTCGTGGGTGGCGCCCCAGATGTTGGCGTCGGTGGAGTACGCCTTCTCCGTGGAGTCCCGGTAGGGCAGGTCGTGCGCGACCAGCCACTCCGACATCTCCTTGCGGCCACCCAGCTCGGTCACGAAGTCCGCGTCGAGCCACGGCTTGTAGATCCGCAGGTTGGGGTTGGCGAGCAGGCCGTAGCGGTAGAACCGCTCGATGTCGTTGCCCTTGAACGTCGAGCCGTCGCCCCAGATCTGGACGTTGTCCTCGAGCATGGCGCGGACGAGCAGCGTGCCGGTGACGGCGCGGCCGAGCGGCGTCGTGTTGAAGTAGGCGCGGCCGCCCGAGCGGATGTGGAACGCCCCGCAGGTCAGCGCCGCGAGCCCTTCCTCGACGAGCGCCTCGCGGCAGTCGACCAGGCGGGCCACCTCGGCACCGTAGGCCTGCGCGCGGCCGGGGACCGAGTCGATGTCGGGCTCGTCGTACTGGCCGATGTTCGCCGTGTAGGTGCAGGGGACGGCGCCCTTGTCACGCATCCACGCGACCGCGACAGAGGTGTCGAGGCCGCCCGAGAAGGCGATGCCGACGCGCTCGCCGACGGGGAGAGAGGTGAGGACCTTGGACATAGGAAGAGTATGCATGATTACGCATGACCATGCAATGGGGGTGGGGGGAAGGAACGGCGAACAAGACGGGGGGACCGGCAGACAAAAGCGTCCCCGCCCCGCTCATCGGCGGGACGGGGACGCGGGCGCAGCCGCACGGCTGCGTCCAGGCAGTGCGCCTGGCGCCTGACTACTTACCGACGCTCGGCTTCTTCTTGCGGACGAGCACGACGGCGACGCCGCCGAGCAGGACCAGCACGATGGCGACGCCCGCGATCACCGGGGTGGCGTTCGAGCCACCGGTCGCGGCGAGGTCCTGGTCCGAACCGGAACCGCTGCCGGTGCCGCCGACCGAGGCCGGGCTCGGCTGCGTGCCGGTCTGCGGGGTCACTCCCTCGTCGTCACCCTTGGGGGCCGTCTCGGCGGCCGTCTTGCAGTCGAGGACCCCGCGCAGACGCGTCTCGAAGCCGTTGGGCCCCGTGATCGTGAAGTCGTACGCCTGGTCCTCCTTCAGCGGGATCGTGACCGTGCGGGACTCGCCCGCCGGGGTCGTGTACTCGGTGCCCATCAGCGTGTACGTGAAGGGCTCGTCGCCCGTGTTCGTCGCCGTGATGTCCACGCCGCCCTTGGCGCAGTTCTTCTGCGCGGACACCGCGGGCACCGGGCCCGTCTTCGCCCAGTGCGCCGTCGCGGTGGCGGAGACCGTGGACTCGCTGGAGCCCGCCAGGATCTGCGTCTGGCTGCGGCTCTCGGAGGCGAAGGCGCGGCCGACCGGCACGGTCGTCGACGCCTGGACCGTCAGCGCGGCCGAACCCGGCTCCGCGTCCTTCGGCACGTCGAAGTAGACCTGGCTGCCGTCGGCGGCGGTGGTGACCGGCTTGCCGTCCTTGTCGACGACCTTCACACCGTCGGCGCCGACCGAGGCCGACGGCGCGACCGAGACGGACTGCGCGTTGGTGTGCACGGTGACCGGGCCGAGCCGCTCGCCCGGCGCGCCGGACACGGCGTTCGGCGACAGGGTCAGCGACGCGCCCGGCTCGGTCAGCTGGCCGGCGCTCTTCTGCAGGTAGTCGGCGAGCTTCTCGGCGGCGGGGCTCACCGCGTCGACGTCGGCCTTGTCGGAGTAGCGCCAGATGGCGACCTGGGTGCCGGCCGCGGCCTCCTTCTCGGTGAGGCTGCCCGCACCGGCCTTGCTCGCGAGCGCGGCCAGGTCGTTGACCTGCGGGTAGGAGTTCTGCAGGATCCAGCGGATCCGGCCCGCGTCCGCGTTGCCGCTCAGGGACGTGCCGCTCCAGGGCGTCTCCTGGTACTTGGCTTCCGTCTGGGTCGGGTTGTGGATGTCGATGCAGTACGTCTGCAGCGTGCCGCCGCCGTCCACCGTCATCTTGAAGAGGCCGGCGGAGACCTCCTTGTCCTTCCCGCCCTCGTGGATCACGGCGGTCCCGAACGTCTCCAGACCACCCAGCGTGGCGCTCGCGCCGCCCGGCTGCTTGGCGACGTCGTCCGCGTGGGCCGTCCCGGTGGTGGCTATCGCGCCGGTCATCGCGAGACCCGACACCAGGGCCGCCGCTGCGAGGCGAGCGGTGCCTCGGTCACGGCGCCCGGTCCGTGAGAACAGAGAAAACACGTAATCCCCTTCAGGCAGGACGTGATGGCACTGGGGGCGTCCCGCCGACAGAATCGCTGAGTCTGTGGAGCCGCTGGGGCTTCCAAGCTCGTGACGGCCATGCGCTTCTGAGGGCCCGTCAACCTCAGGAATCCCTCGAAGCTCATGGAGCTACGCCCGGCATCCTAAGGAAACGGCTCATCTCGGTGCCCGGAGCTGCGCCCCGGCAACCGATCCGAATCGCAATCGTTATCGCCAATACCGTTCATGAACTGGGCTTATCGACAAATCACCGGAACGCAGCCGTCGATAAGCCACACTTCGGTCACCGCCTCATCCCACCGGCTCCGGCTCCGGCTGGCCCGCCCCCACGTCCGGCTCGATCTCGAACGAGGGCTCCTGCGCGCCCTGTTGCCGGGCGCTCTCCTGTGCCGCAGGCGGGGCACCGCCCCGCGTGCGCCGGAACGCCGAGGTCCCGCGCGACAGGTCGTGCCCCACCGACGTCGCCTGGATGTCCGCCGACGTCCAGTGCTGGCCGCCCCGCTCCTCGTCGCGCACCTTCAACCGGCCCTGCACGATGACCGGTTCGCCGATCGACACCGACCCCTGCACATTCGCCCCGAGCATCCCCTTGGCCCAGACCGTGAAGAAGTTGGTGTGCCCGTCCACCCACGTGTTCTGCACCGCGTCGAACCGGCGCGGGGTCACCGCGAGCCGGAACCGGGCCACCGGCCCCGTCGGCAGTTCCCGGTAGACCGGCGTCGTCGCCACATTTCCCACAACCGTCAGCAGCGTCTCGTTCATCTCGTGCATCCCTCCCCGTCCGCACAGCGGCTCGGGCCTCCCCGTCCGCATCGCGGCCCGGGCCCTTCCCCGAACCGCGATCCCAGACTGCACCCGCACCGCGCACCCCGCTGACGGCTGTGTCCTACCGGCCGGTTGTGGAAAACCCGGCCACTCGTGCGTACTGCTCGCGCACCTCCCGGTACCGCAGCAGCTCGGCCGCCACGGGGTCCAGGACCCGGGCCCGGCCGCAGGCCGCTGCCGCGTCCCGCAGGCGCCTCTCCGCCTCCTGCCCGTACCGGCGCGCCGGGCCCTTCGCCGCGAGGCGGCAGGACCATTCGACGCACGGGCCGCCGACGATCCCGACCAGCACCATCAGCGCGGGCACCCACCAGTTGGACGGCAGCGCGCCGGTCGCCTGCGTCACCAGCCACACCACGCCGAGCACTTGGAGCGCCGTCATCGCCGTCTGGGTGAACACGGCGAGGGGCCACCATCCGGGCCGCGGCGGCCTGCCACCGCCGCCCTGCACCGCGCCGGGGGCTTGCCTGCCGTGCCGGCCGCCGTCCAGCACCACGTCGCTCTCCGGCGTGATCTCGTCCAGCGCCTCCGGCAGCCCGCTCGCGCCCCGCGTCGCGGCCTCCCGTACGGCCAGCCCCCACGCGGTGGGCAGCCCCGTCGCGGCGGCCTCGCCGACGGCGCGCACGGCGTGCTCGACGCGCTGGCGCGCCGTGACCTGCTCCTCGTCGCCGGGCTCGGTGGACGCGGGAACCGCCGACGAGAGGGTGCGCTGCGTCTCGTACCAGCGCCAGAGCCGGAGCCAGGGGGTGCCGCAGGCCCGGTTCGCGGAGCGGGACCAGGCGCGTTCGGCGGCCTGTCCCGCGGCGGCCGCGCCCACCGCGTCGGCGAGCCGGTCGGCGAACTCCTCACGGGCCTCCTCGCTCAGCCCGGTCTGCCGCCCGGCGCCGTACACGGGCCGCAGATTCTCGGCGGCGGCGTCGACGTCGGCGGCGATCCGGCGGGCGGCGGCCTGCCGTTCCGCGGTGAACCGGCCGAGCGCGTGCCGGAGTTCGCCGACGCCTTCGCCGCTCAGGGCCGACAGGGACAGCACGGTGGCGCCGAGTTCACCGTGCTCGCCGAGCGCGACGCCGTCCTCGTCGAGCAGGCGCCGCAGATCGTCGAGGACCTGGTCGGCGGCGTCACCGGGCAGCCGGTCGACCTGGTTGAGGACGACGAACATGACCTCGGCGTGCCCGGCCATGGGCCGCAGGTACCGCTCGTGCAGCATGGCGTCGGCGTACTTCTCCGGGTCGACGACCCAGATGACGGCGTCCACCAGGGCGAGCACCCGGTCGACCTGTTCGCGGTGGGCGGGCGCCGCGGAGTCGTGGTCGGGCAGGTCGACGAGGACGAGCCCGTCCAGGGGCGCCTCCTCCTGCTGCCGTTGCAGGGGGCGGCGCCGGGAGCGGCCAGGGATGCCGAGCCGGTCGAGCAGCCCGGCCGCTCCGTCCGTCCAGCTGCAGGCGATCGGCGCCGAGGTGGTCGGGCGGCGCAGTCCGGTCTCCGAGAGCGGCACCCCGGCGAGGGCGTTGAACAGTGTCGACTTGCCGCTGCCGGTCGCCCCGGCGACGGCGACGACGGTGTGCCTTGCGGAGAGCCGCCGCCGCGCTGCGGCCTCGTCGAGTACGTGCCCTGCCTCGGCCAGCGTCTTCCCGTCGAGCCGGGTGCGCGAGAGGCCGACGAGTTCGCGCAGCGCGTCGAGCCGCTGCGTGAGGTCCTGGTGCAGCTGCCGGTCGGTCAGCGCGTCGGGGCGCGGGGTGAGCCGCGGCGCGGGGGGCGCGGTCGAGGGCGGGGCGGGCTCCGCCGGGGGCGGCGCCATGGTGCGGTGGTGGTCGTAGGCTGCCGGGGCCGTCTCCGGCGCCTGGGCGGGCAGTCCGGCGGCGCGGCGGGCGATGAGGCCGTCGTCCCAGGGGGCGGTGCGTTCGTCCGGTGCGGCGCTGTGCGCGTCTCCCGCGCGCGCGGGGCGTTCGGCGTGGGCCGTGCGCTCCGCCTGGTCGGTCCGACCGGCGCGACGGGCCGCTGGACGCGCGTCGCCGGGGCGGCCCGTGTCGTCGGGACGGTGGCCGGTGTCGTCGGGGTGGGGTCCGGTGTCCTTGGTGTGATCCGTGACGGCGGTCATGCCCTTCCTCACCTCTCCTTCTGCAGCAGCGACAAGGCCGCGATCAGTGCGGCCTGGGGTTCGGGTCCGATGCCGAGGGCGTCCACGGGCGCGAGGCGGCGGTCGCGCTCCGCGTCGAGGACGGTGTCCAGGTACTCGCCGAGCAGCCGTCCGCCGCGGTCCTGGAGGCGCAGGGCGCCCTGCGCGCCGATCCGCTCGGCCAGCGTCTCCCCCGCGGCCCTCGCCCGCCGTCCGCCGAGCAGGGCGGCGGCCACGAGGGCGGCAACGATCTCCGGGTCGGGGGGCGACGCGCCTTGCGCCTCGCCGGCGGCCCGCACCTCGTCCTCGGCGTACTCCTCCAGGACGCGCCGCCAGCGCCGTACGGCCATCCCGATCCGGTGCTCGGCACTGTGCGGCTCCGGGGCGGCGGCGGTGAGTTCGGGGGCGCTGCCGGCCGGTTCGCGTCGCCATGTCTCGTCGATGCGTTCCTCGGCGGCGGTCACCGCGCACAGCAGGAGCGCGCCCAGGCTCTCGACCAGGGCGTCGAGCAGTTCGCCCGCCGAACAGTCCAGCGGGTAGCTCTGCCAGCGCTTCAGGGCGTCGCCGGTCAGCACGGCGCCGCCTTCGAGCCTGGCGCCCACGCGCGCGTGCTCGCTGTCGTAGGCGTCCTCGACGGCGGCGGTGAGCCGGACCGCGGCGGAGTACTGGGCGGCGAGCGCGGCGGCCAGTTCCGGCATCCGGGCGCGCAGCGAGTCGAGCACGCCGCGCGCGGTGCGCGCCATGACGCGGGTACGGGCGTCGCGGTCCTGCGCGCGGTGGCCGAGCCAGGCCCGCAGCGGCGCGACGGCGGTGGAGGGCAGCAGGCCGCCGTTGCCCGTCGATTCGGGCAGCTCGGGCACGGTGAACCGGGGCACGTCGCCGAGGCCGGCCTTGGAGAGCAGGGCGCCGTACTGGCGCGACACCTCGGCGAGGACCTGGTGGGGCACGCGGTCGAGCACGGTGACCAGGGAGGCGTCGTGCTCCTTGGCGGTGCGCAGCAGGTGCCAGGGCACGGCGTCGGCGTACCGGGACGCGGTGGTGACCATCACCCACACGTCCGCGGCGCTGATCAGCCGGGCGGCCAGCGACCGGTTCTCGGCGACGAGCGAGTCGACGTCCGGCGCGTCGAGGAGCGCGAGGCCGCGCGGCAGCGTGTCGGCGGTCTCGATGCGCAGCGCCCGTTCCTCGTCCTCCAGGAGGGGCGTCAGGGGGTCGTCCTCGTCGCCTTCGCACTCGTCCGTCCCGCTGTCCGCCTGGCGGGGGACCCACACGCGCGTGAGGTCGGGCAGGACGCGCATCCCGGCGAACCAGTGGTGGTCGTCGGGGTGGCAGACGAGGACGGGGGTGCGCGTCGTCGGCCGCAGCACTCCCGCCTCGCTCACCACACGCCCGACGAGCGAGTTCACGAGGGTCGACTTGCCGGCTCCGGTGGAGCCGCCGACCACGGCGAGCAGCGGCGCTTCGGGGGCGCGCAGGCGGGGCACCAGATAGTCGTCGAGCTGTGCGAGCAACTCGTCGCGATTGGCACGCGCGCGTGGAGCCCCCGCGAGCGGGAGCGGAAAGCGCGCGGCGGCGACACGGTCGCGCAGCGCGGTAAGTGCGTCGAGCAGCTGAGGCCGTACGTCCAAGGTCACCACATGCGAAGAATGCCCAATTTTGGTGGCTTTCTGAAGCATATGACCACCCCTGCGCGCCGATAACACACCCTTCGGCAGGCACGGGACCCCGAACAAGGTGTCCGATACCGCACAGGAAGCACACAGCGGGACGGAAGGGGAGGCAGGGGGCGCAGGCATAACGAGTGCACAACACCCGGGGCGTGAGACGCCAAAAGCGCTGCAGGATTCGCACCTGCCTGCGATTATCGGGATCGCTTCACTGAACCTCCACATCGTGGCGCGGAGGCGAAGCAACAAGGACGGGGAGTCGGGAGCCCTATCCTTGTCCCCGGCAAGGTCACGGATCACCCACCCCCTCATCCGTCCAAGCCACCGGCCACACACCGGCCCCCGTAGCTCAGTGGATAGAGCAGGCGCCTTCTAAGCGCTTGGCCGCAGGTTCGAGTCCTGCCGGGGGCGCCTCCGATCGGCTCCGCTTCGGCGGGGCCTTTTTGCTGCCCCCATGCGCGCGTGGCCCTCCCGCGCGGGCGCCCGGACATGACGAAGCCCCGGGGGCTTCCCGGGGCTGTCTCGCTCGCTGGGCGCGAGTGTCAGAGTTTGTCCATGTGGGTGTACGGGCTGCTGATGCGGGCCTGGCGGGAGCCGAAGTCGACGAGCATCGCGACGCCGTTCTCGACGCCGATGATCCTTCCCAGGCCGTACCGGTCGTGCGTGACGCGGTCCCCGAGGTCGAAGTGCTTGGGGGGAGCGGCGGACGGAGCGTTGAAGGGGCTTGTCGGCAGGTGGCGCCGCGGCGCGGAGGGCTTCGTCATCGTGCTGCCAGTATGCGCCCCCCGGGCCGCGAAATGTCAGTCGTAAGAAACCAGTAAGGCAACGAAACAGGTCTCGCCGGGAGCGCCCCCTCGACACGTCCCGGATCCTCGCGGGGAAGATGGGGCACCGGCGCGCGCGGGCCGCCGGCCCGGCGATCAGGGGGAGAGCATGACGGCGCAGGTACCAGGCGGCATCCACGACCAGGGCGGCTCCGAAGCCGTCGACCAGGAGCTCATCGACGCCGCCGCCCATGTCGCCCGCACCCACAGCCGCGACGACAACCACACCGTCGCCGCCGCCGCCCGTGCGCGAGACGGCCGGATCGTCACCGGCATGAACGCGTACCACTTCACGGGCGGCCCCTGCGCCGAACTGGTCGTCATCGGCGCCGCCGCCGCCCAGGGCGTGTACGAACTGGACACCATCGTCGCCGTCGGCGACCGCGAGCGGGGCGTCGTCCCGCCGTGCGGACGCTGCCGCCAAGCGCTGCTCGACTACTTCCCCGAGATGCGCGTCATCGTGCGCGGTGACGGTGGACGCGCGCGGGCCGTCCCGGTCAGGGAGCTGCTTCCCTTCACGTACGTGTGGGCCGATCACCAGCTGGAGGAGTGACGGCGCGCCGCAGCTCGCCGAACGCGCCCTTCGGGACCGCGGGAGCCTTCGGAGGCACCGGTTCCAGGCGGCGGTAGGCCGCTCCCTGCGGCGGGCGCGGATCCTCCTCCCCGAGGTTCGGCCAGTACGACATCGCGCGTTCGGCCTGGGCCGTGATGGTCAGGGACGGGTTGACGCCGAGGTTCGCGGAGACGGCCGAACCGTCGACCACCGAGATGCCCGGGTACCCGTACAGCCGGTGGTAGGGGTCGACGACGCCGCGCTCGGGGCTGTCGCCGATGGCGCAGCCGCCGAGGAAGTGGGCGGTGAGGGGCTTGCCGAGGAGTTCGCCGAGGTTCGTGCCCGCGAAGCCGTTCAGGGACTCGGCGATCAGCCCCGCGGCCTGCCAGCCCTCCGGGATGTGGACGGGGTTCGGGCTGCCGTGGCCCTGTTCGGCGGTGAGGCGGCCGCGCCGGGTCAGGCTCGTCGTCAGCGAGTTGTCGTGGGTCTGCATGACGAGCCCGATGATGGTCCGCTCCGACCAGCGGCGCAGGAGGGCGGTCCGGGCGACGAGGACCGGGTGGGAGGCGAAGGCGAGCACGGCGGCGACCGGTTTCGGCAGGTTCTGCCTGTATTGCGGTACGCAGATCAGGGCCATGAGATTGGAGCCCTTGCCGTAACGCACGTTCTCGATGTGGGTCGTGGGGTTCGGGTGGATGGACGACGTGATGGCGATGCCGCGCGTGAAGTCGATGTCCTTGCGGCCCAGGCGACGCGGCCACGTCAGGGCGCCGACCAGCGCCTCCGAGTTGGTACGGGTGAGCACGCCGAGCCGGTCCGAGAGGCGGGGCAGGGTGCCGTCGGCCTTCATGCGGTGCAGGAGGGTCTGGGTGCCGTACGTGCCCGCCGCCAGGACGACGCGGCGGGCACGCAGCACGGTGCGCGGGCCGCGCCGGAGACGGTTCGTGGGGACGGTCGTCACTTCGTAACCGGCCTCCCCAGCGTGCCTGGTCTCGCCCTCGTGGCCGGTCTCCCCCGCGTGCCCGGTCTCCCTCTCGTAGCCGGTCTCCCCCGCGTGCCCGGTCTCCCCCTCGTAGCCGGTCTCCCCCGCGTGCCCGGTCTCCCCCTCGTAACCGGTCTCTCCCGCGTGGTCGTCCGCCTCGCGCACCGACGTCACCGTGGTCATGGCACGTACCTCGGCGCCCGCGCGTTCGGCCAGGTAGAGGTAGTTCTCCGTGAGGGCGTTCTTGGCGCCGACCCGGCAGCCGGTCATGCACGAGCCGCACTCCGTGCACGCGGCACGGGCCGGTCCCGCGCCGCCGAAGTACGGATCGGGAACTTCCTTGCCGGGCTCGGCCGTTGTACTGCCGTCGGCGTCCCGCCCGTCGCCGAAGAACACCCCCACGGGGGTCAGCCGGAAGATGTCCGCCGCACCCATCCGTCCGGCCGCCGCCCGCAGCAGCTCGTCGGCCTCGGTGGTCGTCGGGTTGGTGCGTACGCCGAGCATGCGCCGCGCCTGGTCGTAGTGCGGGGCGAGTTCGGCCTGCCAGTCGGTGATGTCCGCCCACTGGCGGTCCCGGAAGAAGGCCGGTGGCGGGACGTAGAGCGTGTTGGCGTAGTTCAGCGAGCCGCCGCCCACCCCCGCGCCCGCCAGCACCATCACCTTCTTCATCAGGTGGATGCGCTGGATGCCGTACATGCCGAGGCGGGGCGCCCACAGGTACGCGCGCAGTTTCAGGGACGTACGGGGAAGGGTGGCGCGGGTGTGGCGGCGGCCCGCCTCGATGACCGCGACCCGGTAGCCCTTCTCCGTCAGGCGGAGCGCCGAGACGGAGCCGCCGAACCCGGAGCCGATGATGATGACGTCGTAGTCGAAGGCGTCACCGGAGTCTGCGGCAGGGACGGTTTCACGCACCGTACAGCTCCTCGATCTCCCGTTCGTACGCCGCCATGACCGCCTGCCGTTTGATCTTCAGGGACGGGGTCAGCAACCCGTTGTCCTCCGTGAACTCGCCCTCGACCAGCGAGAACTTACGGATGGACTCGGCGCGCGAGACAGCCTCGTTGGCGAAGTCGACGGCCTTCTGCACAGCCGCGATCATGCGCGGGTCGCGGATGACGTCGGACAGCGGGGTGTCGGCGGGCAGCTTGCGCACGCTCAGCCAGTGGGCGACGGACTCCGGTTCGAGGGTGATGAGGGCGGCGACGTAGGAGCGGTTGTCGCCGACGACGATGCACTGGCCGACCGGCGACCGGCTGCGCAGGCGGTCCTCCAGGACGGCGGGCGAGACGTTCTTGCCGCCGCTGGTGACGAGGATGTCCTTCTTGCGGCCGGTGATCGTGAGGTAGCCGTCGTCGTCGAGGGCGCCGAGGTCGCCGGTGCGGAACCAGCCGTCGGCGTCGAGCGCCTCGCCGGTCGCGGCGGTGTTCTGCCAGTACGAGCCGAACACGATCGCCCCCTTGACCAGGACTTCTCCGTCGTCCGCGATGCGGATCGCGGTGCCCGGGACCGGCAGGCCCACGGTGCCGGGGCGGGGCCGCAGCGGCGG
Source organism: Streptomyces sp. SGAir0957 (assembly GCF_043523415.1). Taxonomy (NCBI): domain Bacteria; kingdom Bacillati; phylum Actinomycetota; class Actinomycetes; order Kitasatosporales; family Streptomycetaceae; genus Streptomyces; species Streptomyces sp. SGAir0957. The sequence goes on along the minus strand of NZ_CP027293.1, from coordinate 5,389,495 downwards.
GGTGATGGTGGCGGCGGCGGTCGTCTCGGTCAGGCCGTAGCCCTCGTAGACGACGATGCCGGCGGTGTAGAAGAAGAGGTTGAGGCCGCGGTCGAGAGGGGAGCCGCCGCTGATCGCGTAGCGCAGACGGCCGCCGAGCTCCTTGCGGACGCGGCGGTATACGAGGAGGTCGTAGAGGCCGGTGGCGAGGGTGAGCCCGAGCCCGGGGCCCTTCTCGCCCGCCCCCTTCCCGCTCTCCAGGAACTTCGCCAGGCTGCGTTCGCCGAACCGCACCGCGATCCGGTCGGCCCGGTCGAAGGACGCGCCGCGCCCGATCTTCTCCGCCGTGGCCCGCCCCGTGTCGTGGATCTTCTCGAAGAGATACGGCACGCCGACCACGAACGTCGGCCGGAACGAACGCAGTTCGGGCCGCAGTTCGTCCGGCTTGATGCTCGGGCAGTGGCCGAGTTCGATCCGGGCGAGCAGGCAGGCGATCTGGATGGTGCGGCCCAGGATGTGGGCGAGGGGGAGGAAGAGAAGGGTGGAGGCGGTCTGGCCGGTGATCGCCTTGAAGATGGGGTGCAGCAGTTCGACGGTGTTGGCGGCCTCCGCGTGGAGGTTGCCGTGCGTGAGGACGCAGCCCTTGGGGCGGCCGGTGGTGCCGGAGGTGTAACAGATGGTGGCGATGGTGTCGGGGGTGAGGGCGGCGCGGCGCTTGGTGACCTCGTCGTCCGGTATCTCCCGGCCGAGCGCGGCGAGTTCGGCCATCGCGCCGCCCGCGGCCTCGGCGGCCGGGGTGGGCGCGGGGGCCGGGGTGGGCGCGGGGGCCGGGGTGAGCTGCCAGACGCGGGGCCGCTCCGCGTCGGGGAGCGCGGCGAGTCCGGCCTCGGCGGTGACCGCGTTCTCCAGGGTCTCGACGATCAGCAGCCGGGCGCCCGAGTCCCGCACGATCCATTCGATCTGCTCGGGCGAGGAGGTCGCGTAGATCGGCACGGTCTGGCCGCCGGCCGCCCAGATCGCGAAGTCGAGCACCTCCCACTCGTAGCGGGTGCGGGACATCAGGGCGACGCGGCCGCCCGGTTCGAGGCCGGCGGCCAGCAGGCCCTTCGCGGCCGCGGTGACTTCCCGGGCGAACTGCGCCGCGGTGACCGGCCGCCACTCCCCCGCGCCGGGCCCCGTCTGACCCGTCTGACCCGTCTGACCCGTCTTACGCCGGAGGACCACGGCGTCCGGCGCCTCCGTCGCGTTCACGAACGGGATGTCGGCGGGCGTCGAACCGTCCGACGGGGGCGTGGCGAGGGGCGCGGTGCGGGCCTCGCGGACGACGCCCCGTTCGTCCCTGACGAGTTCGGGCTTCGCGCGGTCGGCCAGGTCGCTGCGTTTCCTGGCCCGTTTCAGATCCTTGCGTACGCCCATGACGGCTCCCGGTCGCGCGGCGGCTGGCGGTCGGTGCAGGTGCTGTGCAGGTGCTGGTGCTGGCGGTCGGTGCAGGTACTGGTGCTGGTGCTCGCGCAGGTGGTGGTGCTCGTGCTGGTGCTGGTTCCGCGGCGAGCTGTACTTACTCGGGAGTCAACTTACCCACGCGTAACCAAAAATCAATGGGTCGCGCAAAGATCGCCGCGCTCACTCCTCCGGCAGCCACACCCCGCCGTCGAGGACGTCCCTCATGCCCATCCACACCATGTTCATCAGCCGCAACGCCATGCTTTCCGGCCCCTGACCAGGGTTGCGCTCCATCCAGTCGGTGAGCGAATCGGCCGCGCCGACCAGCGCGTGCGCCACGAAATCGGCGTCCTCCGCGCCGAGCCGGCCGCCCCTGCCGCTGTCCGAGATGCCGTCCCTGACCAGACCCGCGACCTCTGCCATGACCGCGCGCCGCGCCTCCGCGACCGCCCCGGCGATCGTCTCGGTCAGCTCGGAGGCCTGCCGGTGCAGGACGACCCAGCTGTCACGGTGTTCGGCGACGAAGGCGAAGAACGCCGACAGGCCCGCGTAGAGACGCAGTTCGGGCGCGGCGCCCGCACCCCGCGCCGCCTCCTGGAACGCGACGACCAGGCGCTCGGCCTCGCGGCGCAGGCAGGCGAGGAAGAGACCTTCCTTGGATTCCAGGTACAGATAGACCATCGGCTTGGAGATGCCGGCGAGTTCGGCGATCTCGTCGACGGACGCGGCGTGGTAGCCCCGCTTGGCGAAGACCCCTACCGCCACGTCGATGATCTGCTGCTCGCGCACGGGGCGCGGCACACGCTTGCGACGTGCTCCCGTGTTGCCTGGTGTCCCCGTCACTCTTGTCAGCCTACCTACGTAGCCGTAACCTTACCAAGAAGTAATCTTACCCTTCAGTAAGTTGAGTGCGTCAGCACGCAAGGGCAGCCCCGACCCCAGGCAGAACTAGGAGAGTTCCATGAGCGGTGCCGACGACATCGCGGCCCTCGACTTCGCGAGCGTCACGCCCGAGGAGTTCGCGCGGCTCGTGAAAGGCCTGTCGACCAAGGAGATCAACGAGATCGCCCAGGACGCCGCCTTGCGCGCCCGCGTCCTGAAGGAGGTCTTCGGGCGCATGGAACGGCAGTTCAAGCCCGACGTCGCCGGATCGCTCGAGGCGCTCATCCGCTGGAAGGTCACCGGCCAGGGCGACGTGCCCGACGCCGTCTACGAGACGAAGATCAGCGGCGGTACGTGCACGGTGACCGAGGGCCGCTCCGACGCCGAGCCGCGCACCACCCTCGTCATGAGCGACCCCGACTTCCTCAAGCTCGTCTCCGGCAACTCCTCGCCCGTCACCATGTTCATGCTCCGCAAGGTGAAGATCGCGGGCGATGTCGCGCTCGCGGCGGGCCTGACCCGCTACTTCGACATACCGAAGGCATAGGGGCGGCGACGACATGGCTTTCTCTCTGGAACTGGACCAGGACCAGCGCGATCTGCGCGACTGGGTGCACGGGTTCGCCGTCGACGTGGTGCGGCCCGCCGCCGCCGAGTGGGACGAGCGCGAGGAGACGCCCTGGCCCGTGATCCGGGAGGCCGCGAAGATCGGCCTCTACGGGTTCGAGTCCCTGGCCGAACTCTTCGGCGACCCGAGCGGCATCTCGTTGCAGATCGCCAACGAGGAGCTCTTCTGGGGCGACGCGGGCATCGGCATGGCCCTGTTCGGCACCTCCCTGGCCGTCGCCGGGATCTTCTCCTCCGGCACCCCCGACCAGCTGGCCGAATGGGTGCCGCAGTGCTTCGGCGACGCGGACGACCCGAAGGTCGCGGCGTTCTGCGTGTCGGAGCCGCAGGCCGGATCCGACGTGGCGGCGATGCGCACACGGGCCCGCTACGACGAGGCCAAGGACGAATGGGTGCTCAGCGGCCAGAAGGCCTGGATCACCAACGGCGGCATCGCGAACGTGCACGTCGTCGTCGCCTCCGTCGACCCCGGGCTGGGTTCCCGCGGGCAGGCCGCGTTCATCGTGCCGCCCGGGACGCCCGGTCTCGAAGGCGCCAAGAAGATCCGGAAGCTGGGGCTGCGGGCCTCGCACACCGCGGACGTCTTCCTCGACGACGTCCGGGTCCCGGGACACTGCCTCCTCGGCGGAAAGGAGAAGCTCGACGCGCGGCTGGCGCGGGCCCGCGAGGGTTCGAGCGGAGGTGGCCGCGGTCAGGCCGCGATGTCGACCTTCGAGGTCAGCCGGCCGACCGTGGGCGCACAGGCGCTCGGCATCGCGCGCGCCGCATACGAGTACGCCCTCGAATACGCCGGTGACCGGGAGGCGTTCGGCCGCCCGATCATCGAGAACCAGGCGATCGCGTTCGCCCTCGCGGACCTCCGTACGGAGATCGAGGCGTGCCGGCTGCTGATCTGGCAGGCGTCCTGGATGGCCCGCAACGACAAGGTCTTCGACGCCGGGCAGGGCTCGATGTCGAAGCTCCGGGCCGGTGAACTCGCCGTCGCCGCCAGCGAGAAGGCGATCCAGGTCCTCGGCGGCGCCGGATACAGCAGGGAGCATCCGGTCGAGCGGATGTACCGGGACGCGAAGATCTACACCATCTTCGAGGGGACGAGCGAGATCCAGCGGCTCGTCATCGCGCGGGCGATCTCGGGGCGCCAGATCCGCTGAACCGCTGAACCGCTGAACCGCCGAACCGCTGAACCGCTGAACCGCTGTAGCGCCGCCGGGCTGCCGGGTTGCCGGGTTGCCGGGCGGGCCTGCGCCGGAGCGGGCCCGCGTCGCGCCGGGGCGGGGCCGCCCGGCCTCGAGCGCTCCCGCCCCGGCTCGACGCGCTACCCCTCGCTCCGCAACCCGGCCGCCTCCCGTACCGCCTCCCCCAGCGCCCGTACGTCGCTGTCCTCCGTGGTCGTCGTCAACGTCCGGGCGTGGCGCGCCAATGCGGGGAGGTCCGGTTCGCCCGGCCAGCGGTCCGCCGGATCGCTGCCCAGGCGGTGGGCGAGGTACGCGGCGATCGCCGCCACCCGCAGCCGGGGCGGTGTGCCGGTGGACCAGAGGGGGCGGGCCGACAGGGCCGCGGCCGTGATGGTGCCGGAGGTCTCGCGCGGCGCCCGGCTCTCCGGGTCGAGCCAGCGCACCGTCGCCCTGGCCACCCGGCCCTCGGCGCCTTCGCGGAGCTTGACCGCGTAGAGCGCCGTCACCGTGTGGCCGGGGCCGACCTCGCCGCCGTCGACGCGGTCGTCCCGGAAGTCGTCGTCGGCGACGCGGCGGTTGTCGTAGCCGAGGAGCCGGAAGTCGGACACCGCGTCCTCGTCGAAGGTGACCTGCGCCTTCGCGTCCCGCGCGCGCAGCCCGACGTTGGCCGGGAGTTGTCGCACGAAGACCTTGCGGGCGTCGGCGGACGTGGAGACGTAGCTGGTGTGGCCGTCGCCCTTGTCGGCGAGGCGTTCCATGAGCGCGTCGCCGTAGTCACTGCCGACCCCGACCCCGAAGAGGGTGATGCCGTGGTCGCGGCGGGCGTCCGCGATGCGTTCGAGGAGGGCGTCGGCGGAGGTCTCCCCGTTGTTGGCGAGGGCGTCGGACAGGAGCACGACGCGGTTGGTGGCGCCGGGCCGCACGCCCCCGACCGCCGTCGCGTAACCGGTGCGGATGCCCGCCTCCAGGTTGGTGGAGTCGGTGGGTTCGAGGGTGTCGACGGCGTCGTGGACCTCGGCGCGCACCTCGCCGCCGCGCGCCCCGAGCCGGGTCATCGGCAGCACCGTCTCCGCCTCGTCGCTGAAGGTGACCAGGGCGATCGAGTCGTCGGGGCGGAGCTGGTCGGTGAGCGTGGCCAGGGATTCCCTGACCAGGTCGAGGCGGCCTGGCTCTCCCATGGAGCCGGAGATGTCGACGACGAACGTCAGCGCCGCGGGCGCCCGTTCGCCGCTCGTGGGGGCCTGCGCCGTCGCGAGGCCGACCCGCATCAGGCGCCAGCCGCCCCCGCCGCCGCTGTCGTCCCCGTCACCGATGTCGTCCCCGCCGCCGCTGCCGTCCCTGCCGCCGCTGTCGTCCCTGCCGCCGGTGCGGGCGCCGTCCACCGTCACCGAGAAGCCGTTGCCCTCCGGGCGCGGGTAGCCCTGGCGGAAGCTGTTGACGAACTCCTCGGGGCGCACCGACGTGGGGTCCGGCAGCCGCCCCTCGGCGAGGGTGCGGCGCGCGTAACCGTAGGAGGCGGTGTCGACGTCGAGGGCGAAGGTGGAGCGATAGTCCGCGCCGCCGTCCCGTTCGCCGCCGTCGCGGTCGTCGCGGTCGGCGCCGTCCGGCGCCACGGACGCGGCCGGGCCGTTCGCCGATCCGCCCCCGCCCGTGAACCCCTGGCCGCCGCGCGGTGCCCTCTTCTGCGAGGCGTCCGACGCCGTACCGTCCGCACCGCACCCGGTGAGCAACAGCCCCCCGGCGAGGACCGCGGCCACCCACATCCCTCCCCCTCGGCGTGTACCGCTCCGGCCACCTCGCATGATCGCCCTCCCGTTTCTCCCGCGTCCATGTCCTGGAACTGTGACGCGGGAGGCGGGCGGAATGTTCGTCCCGGGCGATTGCGCCTTGGCCTCAAAGGGGTTACGGCGGGCGGCGGTTGTGACCGGTGGGTAATCCTCCGGAGACCCCCGCGCCATCTACGAAGCCATCTACGACGCCACCTGTGACGCTGTCTGCAACGCCCACCTGTGACGCTGTCTGCGACGCCACCTGTGACGCTGCCTGCGACGCCGTCTACGACACCACGTCCTTCCGCGCGAACCCCCGGAACGCCAGCGCGAACAGCACCACCGCGTACGCCACCGACACCGACGCCCCCTGCACCATGCCGCTCCACTCGGGCTGCGCCTGGAACAGGTCGGCCCAGGCGAACTGCCAGTGCGCGGGCAGGAAGTCGCGCCAGTGGCCGAGGGCGGTGACCGCGTCCAGGACATTGCCCACGATGGTCAGGAAGACCGCGCCGCCGACCGCGCCCAGCGGGTTGTCCGTCTTCGTCGACAGCCAGAACGCGAGGCCCGCGGTGACCAGCTGCGACACGAAGATGTACGCGATCACGACGAGCAGCCGCTGCGCCGCCGTCCCGGACGGCAGGGCCCCGCCGGTCGGTATGTCCAGGGGACCCCAGCCGTACGCGACCGCGCCCACGCCGAGTGCGACGACCGGCAGCAGCAGCATCGCGCCGAGGCTCATCCCGAGCGCGACGGCCAGCTTCGACCAGAGCAGGCGGGCGCGCGGCACGGGGGCGGCGAGCAGATAGCGCAGGCTCGACCAGTTCGCCTCGGAGGCCACCGTGTCGCCGCAGAACAGGGCGACGGGGATGACCAGCAGGAAACCGGCGGACACGAACAGGCACGTCGCCGCGAAGTTCGCCGCCGACGCGGTGGCCGTGTCCATCAGCGTCACCCGGCCGTCGCGGCCCTCCGGCTGCCCGCCGATCGCGAACGCGGCGACCAGCACGAACGGCAGCAGCGCGAGCACCGCGCCCATGACGAGGGTGCGTCGCCGCTTCACCTGCCGGGCGAGTTCGACCCGCAGGGGGAGGGTGCGGCCGGGCCGGTAGCCGTCGGCGTGCCCGGCGACGGGCGGGACCTCCGGGGGCGGGGCGGGCGCGGTGGCCCCGGTGCTCGTCCTGCTCATGCGGAGCCTCCGATCAGCGTGAGGAACGCGTCCTCGAGTCGCCGGTGCGGGCCGAGCGCCTTGACGGGCACGTCGAGCCGGACCAGGTCGGCGAGGAGGCGGGCGGCGGGGTCGGTGCCGGGATCACCGGAACCCCCGGGAAGCGGGGGCGCGGGCGCGAGCCGCACCAGCAGCCCCTCCTCCGCGTGGACCACCGACTCCACCCCGTCAAGCGCCGCCACCTTCTCCAGGAGCGGGTCGGAGATGTCGGCGGCGAGGCCCACGAGCACCGTGTCGCCGGAGCCGACGATGTCCTCGACCCGGCCCGCCTCCACGAGCCGGCCGCGGTCCATGACGACGAGGTGCGTGCAGGACTGCTCGACCTCGGCAAGGAGGTGGCTGGAGACGATGACGGTGCGGCCGCCGCGCGCGTACCGGATCATGACCTCGCGCATCTCGCGGATCTGCGGCGGGTCGAGCCCGTTCGTCGGCTCGTCGAGGATCAGCAGGTCCGGCAGGCCGAGCATGGCCTGGGCGATGGCGAGGCGCTGCCGCATGCCCTGCGAGTAGGTGCGGACCGCGCGGGCGAGCGCGTCGCCGAGACCGGCGATCTCCAGCGCCTCGTCCACATGGGCGTCGCCGGGCGGGCGGCCGGTGGCCCGCCAGTACAGCTCCAGGTTCTCCCGGCCCGACAGGTGCGGCAGGAAGCCCGCGCCCTCCACGAAGGCGCCGACCCGGGAGAGGACGGGGGCGCCGGGGCGGATCGCGTGGCCGAAGACCCGGATCTCGCCCTCGTCGGGGCGGATGAGGCCCATGAGCATGCGCAGGGTGGTCGTCTTGCCCGCCCCGTTCGGCCCGAGCAGGCCGAGGACCTGGCCCTTCTCGACGCGGAAGGACAGGTCCCGGACGGCGTACCGGTCCGTCGACTTGGCGTACCGCTTGCTCAAGTCCGTGATCTGGAGCGGCACGTCGGCGAGCGCCGGGTCGGGCGCGGGCGCCGTCGTCCGCCTGCGGGCGGTCAGCAGCAGCGCCGCCGCGACGACGGCCGCGGCGAGCGGCAGCCACCACACCCAGGCGGGCAGCGACGCGGACGCGGTCTCGACGGCGGGCGCCGTCGGCAGGCTCAGCGGACCCTTGACCGAGACCTGGTAGGTCGCGGGCTCGGCCGGGGACGCGTAGCCGAGGTCGGTCGCGGACAGGACGAGGCGCAGCGTGTGCCCCTTCTGCACCTGGTGGTCGACGGCCGGGAGCGTGAAGGTGACGTCCTTGCCCGCGCCGCCCGCGCCCGTCACCCGTACCGGCGCGACCAGTTGGGAGGGCAGCACCTGGCGGGCGCCGCCGGGCCCGGCGTCGTAGACCTTCGCGAAGAGGACGGCGGTGCCGGTGGAGGACTTCACGTGCGCCGTGACCGTGGGCGAGCCGGTGACGCGCACCGACTTCTTCAGCGGCGCCGATGCGAACCGGGCGAACTGCCCCGGGAAGTCCAGCGAGAGCCCGACGCCGAGGGACGACGACAGCTGCGACGCGCTGCCGAGACCCGGTACGGAGGAGATCGACGGCGGGGCGCCGCCCGGCGGGTTCTGGAACGTCTCCGTCGCGGACTTCAGCGGCACGGACACCCGCTGCTCGCCGCGCAGCCCCGGGTACGTGTCGCCGCTCGCGCCGCGCAGGGTGGCCGCGCCGTCCGTGGAGTCGACGCCGCCGGTGCGGGACACGCGGAACGCGGGCCCCGTGTCGACGTCCTCGTCTTTCAGGTACCGGTCGAACCATGACGTCACACGGGCCGCGGTGCGGTCCGACTCCATGGCGCCGCCGTCGTGGCCGCCCGCGATCCAGTCGACGTCGACAGGAGCGCCGTTGGCCTTGATCTGCTTCGCCATCGCGTCGCTGTGGCTCAGCGGGAACAGGGAGTCGGTCTGCCCCTGCGAGATGAGCGTGGGCACCTTGATGCGGTCGCCGACGGCCGACGGGCTGCGCTCCTCAAGGAGCTTGCGCGCCTGCGCGTCCGGCTTCCCGGCGACGGCGACCCGCTGGTACATGTCGCACAGCTCGTCCTCGAAGCGGCCGCAGTGCAGCCCGGCCTCGCTGGTGCGCGCGCCGATGTCCGCGGAGCCCGTGGTGAAGAAGATGCCGGTCCACAGCTTCTTGAAGACACCGTCGGGGAACAGGGCGTCCGCCAGGTTCCAGTAGGTGATGTGCGGGGCTATCGCGTCGACCCTCTTGTCGTACGCGGCCGCGAGCAGCGAGACGGCGCCGCCGTACGACGCGCCCGTGACGCCCACGCGCGGGTCGCCCGCCTTGTCGAGCCGTACCTCGGGCCGGGTCGCCAGCCAGTCGATGAGACGGGACACGTCGGCGACCTCGCCGCGCCTGTCGTTCAGCCCGATCTTGCCCGTGGAGCCGCCGAAGCCGCGCGCGGACCAGGTCAGTACCGCGTACCCGTGCCGGGCCAGCTTCTCCGCCTCGCCCCGCACGTCCTCCTTGCTGCCGCCGAAGCCGTGCGCGAGGAGGACCGCGGGCCGCTTCCCTCTCTCGTCACCGGCCGTGAAGTACGAGGTTTTGATCCGGACGCCGCCGCCCATCGGCATCGTCCGGTCCTGCCGGTGCACGGCCGGTCCGTCCCCGCCATCCGTCGCCGCGGCGACGGACCAGCTCCCGGCCCCGACCAGCACGGCCAGGACCGCCACGACGGCCGCCCACCGCCACGGCCTCCCGCGTACCCGCTCGCGCCATCCGCGCCATCCGCGCCCTGGGCGCCCTCGCAGCTCCATGACACCCACCGTAAGCGCCGCCACTGACAGTCACCGCACCCCCCGGTCGGAACTGGCACCCCTCCTCCGGGAGTACGCGGCGCGACCCGCGTACCGCAGGCGTGGTACGACACCCACATGCCTGTCCCTGCCGAGCCTCCTGTCGAACCCCCTGCCGAGATCCGCCGCGCACGCTCCGTCACCGAACTCCTTGCCGCGGCCCCGCTGTTCGACACCCCGCCCCGCCCGGAGGTGGCCCGCGACTTCCTGACCGCACCGGGCCACCACCTCTACCTGGCCTACGCCGACGCCACCCCCGTCGGCTTCGTCAGCGGCGTCGAGACCGTCCACCCCGACAAGGGCCGCGAGATGTTCCTCTACGAACTCGCGGTGGCCGAGCCGTACCGCCGCCGCGGGATCGCTCGCGCTCTGATCCGTACGCTGGCCGACCTCGCGGCCGAGCTGGGCTGCTACGACATGTGGGTCGCGGTGGACGCGGACAATGACGTGGCGCTGTCGGCGTACCGGAGCGCGGGCGGCACTGATGAGGGGGTGTGCGCGGTGCTCACGTGGGACTTCAGCTGACGATCAGCTCGGCTGGTCGAGCCCGTCGATGAACGCGGAGAAGGAGCGGGCGCTCAGCACCAGGACATCACCGCCCGGGTTCTTCGAATCGCGGACGCCCACCCCCGCCCGCACGCGCACGACCTCGACGCACTCGTTGTCGGCGGCGCTGTAGCTGCTCTTGAACCAGCCGGTGGCCATCGCCTGCTCGAAGACCTGTATCTCGCTCATTCGACGAACTCCCGTCGTGCCGCTGCCAGCAGGTCAAGACTTGCCGAGGTGTCGGCAGCCTGAGATCTGAGGTAGTCAAACATGAGCTTGTAGCTCTGCACCTCCGCGGGGGCGTCCAGGTACAGGCCACGCTTGTGGAGTTCCAGGTACACCACGTTCATGCTGCTGAGCGGGTCGCCCTCGTCCTCGCGGCCGAGGAGAAGGAAGTGGCCGCCCGACCCTGCCGCGTGAGCGCCCGCGTCGAAACGCAACACCTGTACATCCACATTGGGGCGCTGCGCCACAGTGCGGAGATGATCGATCTGCTCGACCATCACGGCTGCGCCTCCCACCGGCCTTCGCAGCACCGCCTCGTCGAGGACGACCCAGAGGTGCAGGGCCGGAGTCCTCTCCAGGATGGCTTGGCGCCTGATGCGGGCATCCACCTTGTCCGCGATCACATCCGGTCCGGTGCGGCTGTCCTGTGCCTCGTGCAGAGCGAGTGCGTAGCCGGGTGTCTGCAGCAGGCCCGGGACCAGGGCATTGGCGAAGACATGCTCGTACGTGGCGACGTCCTCGAACGACATGAGTGGGTCCATCACTTCAGGCACGGCGGGGTGATCCATCCACCAGCCGTTCTCCTGATTGCGGACGAGCTGGACCAGGGTGTCCTGTTCCTCCGGCGTGGCGCCGCACGTGTCGGCCAGGGCGCGGACCGTGGGGACCCTGAGCTTCGCCCGGTCCTGCCAGGTCTCGTACCGGTTCACGGTGCCCACCGAGACGCCGGCGCGTCTGGCCACCTCGGACTGGGTGAGCTCCGCCCTGGAGCGAAGCACCCTGAGTCCGCGTGCGATCTGCATACGTCCGGCGGGCCCCGCCGATCCTCGGACTGTCACTGGTTCGTCTCCAACTGGGCTGAGATAGCGATGCGTTGCCTGTCGCTCGCTCGCGCCGCCTCGCGCTTGAGCCAGGACTGCTTGAGCCAGGACGAGCGTACGCAGCGCATGCGCCGTCACCCCCTCCACGCGGGTCACTCGTTCGGAGGGCGGCACCCCTAGCGACTACCAACCATTGAAATTCAATGGCAGCGTACTCGATGGCCTCCCGGGGGCTGAGCGGACACCGATGGGGTGCGCCGCGGCCCCCGGTAAGAGCCATGGAGGAGTTCCATGCCCTCACGCTCGCCGAGGAACTCGCCGCAGCGTCGTCGCGCCGAGCCCCGCGCCCTGCTTCGCCGGATCGTCGACTGGCTGCACGAGTTCGCGGCACCGTCCGGGCGGCACAGGTCCGGACCGCACAGCCTCGCTCCCGCACCTTCTTTGCTTTCATCCGCCCCGCAAGGGCCGTGTAGCCCGCACCACACCGTCCGCCCCCACCACACCCCCATCGACGGCTCCACCAGCCCTCTCGTGCGCCCCTACCTCCGCGACGACGTTCTTGGAAGGGCGGCGTGATGACGCGCAACCTCATCGAGCGGCACACCGACCGCATCGACGACGTACAACTCGGCCTGGCCGCCCTGCTCTTCGACCGGGTGTGCAGCCGTCTCAGCCATGAACAGCAGGGGCAGGGGCAGGACCCGGTCGTACGGGATCTGGTCACCGCCCTGGGTGACGTGCTGCTGATCGCCAGGTCTCGCGGGACTCGGCTCGACACGGGGCGCACGCCCGACGACGAGGGAGCCGAGCTGCGCACTTTCCCCGGAGACACGTTCGCCTCCGCACAAGACGCGCGCCGCTTCGTACGGGACGTCGCCGTCTCCTGGGCGCTACCGGCGCAGGCGGTGCACGACTTGGAGGTCGTCGCCGGTGAGCTGGCCGGTAATGCCGTGGTCCACGGCGGCGACGATGTCGTGGCCGTCTCGGTCACCCGCCGGACGGGCTTCGTGACGGTATGCGTGACGGATGGTGGGGGCAGGGTCGGCGACCCCGTTCAGCCCGTTGCCGCCCGGGACGACGACGAGTCCGGGCGCGGGCTCGTCATCGTGGAGGCCCTGGCGGAACGGTGGGGGTGGCGGCGTACCGGCCGGGGCGGGCTCGCCGTGTGGGCCCGGGTCGCGGCCGCCGCGCCGAGCCGGTGACGGGGCGCCCGGCCCGTGTCGGCCCGGGTCGCGGCCCCCGCGCCGAGCCGGTGACGGGGCGCCCGGCCCGTCACTCAGGAGACTCGCGAGCCCCGGTCAGGCAGCCGCCTCCTCGTCCTCCGGGATCGAGATCACCCAGCGCTCCTCCGGGCGCGGGCGCAGGTACAGCGCCCAGTACGCCGTCGCCGCCGCGGTGATGCCGCCCGTCCACAGCAGGTACGACACCTCTTGCTGGCTGAGGACGTAGGCGAGGACCACGATCAGGAGGACGGGGACCGCCGGCCACAGGGGCATGCGCCAGGCCGCGCGGTGGCGGTGGGCGCCTCGGCGGGCCAGGAGGGCGGCGATCGCGACCAGGATGTACATGCCGGTCACCGAGACGCCGGTCACGCCGTACAGGGTGTCGAGGTTGACGAAGCAGAGGGCCGCGCCGGGGACGCCGACGACCAGCGTCGCGACCCACGGGGAGCCGAAGCGGCCGAGCCGGGCGAGGCCGCGGTTGACCGGGCCCGGCCACGCCTTGTCGCGGGCCGAGGCGAACAGGACGCGGGAGTTCTGGATGACCATGACGATGCCCGCGTTGATGATCGCGAGGGCGACGCAGAGGGAGACGAACGTGCCGACAGCGGAGTTCGACCATGCCTCGACCATGGCGCCGATGTCGCCCGAGGTGAGCGCCGCGAGGTCCGGGGCGCCCATGGTGATCGCCACGACCGGGACGAGGATGATGACCGTGGAGATGGCGAGCGTCGCCAGGACCGTGCGGGAGACGGACGTACGGGGGTTCTCCAGCTCCTCGGAGAGGTAGACGGCCGTCGAGAAGCCCTGGGTGACGAAGAGGGCGATGGCCAGGCCGGAGACGATCAGCATCGCCGTCACCGTGTCGGGGTGGGCGGCCCCTCCGCTGCCCGCCACCTGCATCGAGACCAGGGAGCCCGCGCCGCGTTCGGCGTGGGTGAAGCCCAGGATCGCCACGACCGCCGCCGCTATGACCTCCAGGACCAGGAAGACGCCCGTGATCCACGCGTTGGCGCGCAGGTCCAGGAGGCCCGCCAGGGTCGCCAGGATCATGACCGCCGCGCCCGCCACCGACGGGTCCAGGTGGACGAGCGGGGCCAGGTAGTCGGCCGTGCCCATCGCGATCACCGGCGGGACGATCATCACGACGAGGAGCGAGAGGACGAAGACCAGCCAGCCGGCGAGGCGGCCCGCGAGCGTGGAGACCATGGCGTACTCGCCGCCCGCGCTGGGGATGAGCGTGCCCAGCTCCGAGTAGCAGAACGCCACGCCGATACAGAGCAGCGAGCCGATCGCGATGGTAAGGGCCGTCGCCGTGCCCAGGCTGCCGAAGAGGTCGGGGACCACGACGAAGAGCGTCGAGGCCGGGGTCACGCAGGACAGCGTGAGCAAGGTGCCGCCGACGACGCCGATGGAACGCTTGAGCGCTTGGGGAGAGCCGAGGCCCTGGGCCGCCGCGGCCGGGTCCGGGGACGGATCCGCCGCCGCGGGGGCGTGGGCGGAGGCATCGGCGGTCGGTGGGCGAAGCGTGTCGGTCATCCAGTGGTTCCGATCGGCTCGTGCGGCAGAGGGTTCTCGGGCGGGAGCGCTATCGCCTCCGAGGGCTGGTCGATGGGGGTGTGCATCCGCTCCTGGCGCGTCATCGAACCCCGTGCGTATCCGGAACGTCAACGCCCGTTTTCCTGCGGATTCCGTAGCTGACAGGCCGTCCAACTACCGGCGCATCTTTAGCCGTTCGACTCGGCGGCCGAGTTCACTACACCGAGTGCGCATGATGACCTTGGATTGATAGGTCGCAGCCGCACATTACCTTCGGCGCCCGTTTCATCCTCTACGTACGGGAACCGCAGCGCCGCCTCCGAACTTCGCCGAAAAATAATGCGCCCCGGCCCGCCGGGAGGGATGGCGGACCGGGGCACTCACCCGGACAGAGGGGGCGACGGGCTCAGTGGTTGCGCGGGAAGCCCAGATCGACGCCGGCGGGGGCGTCCGCCGGGTCGGGCCAGCGGGTCGTGACGACCTTGCCGCGTGTGTAGAAGTGCGTGCCGTCGTTGCCGTAGATGTGGTGGTCGCCGAAGAGGCTGTCCTTCCAGCCGCCGAAGGAGTGGTAGCCCACCGGGACCGGGATCGGGACGTTGACTCCGACCATGCCCGCCTCGACCTCCAGCTGGAAGCGGCGCGCGGCGCCGCCGTCCCGGGTGAAGATCGCCGTGCCGTTGCCGTAGGGCGAGTTGTTGATCAGCGCCACGCCCTCGTCGTACGTGTCCACGCGCAGCACGCAGAGGACCGGGCCGAAGATCTCGTCCTGGTACGCCTTGGCCGACGTCGGCACGTTGTCGAGCAGCGAGAGGCCGATCCAGTGGCCGTTCTCGTGACCGTCGACCGTGTAGCCGGTGCCGTCGAGGACGACCTCACAGCCCTCCGCCGCCGCGCCCGTCACGTACGAGGCGACCTTGTCGCGGTGCGCGGCCGTGATGAGCGGGCCCATCTCCGACGACGGGTCGTTGCCCGGACCGATCTTGATCTTCTCGGCGCGGTCCTTGATCTTCGCGACGAGCTCGTCGGCGACCGAACCGACCGCGACCACGGCCGAGATCGCCATGCAGCGCTCGCCCGCCGAGCCGTACGCCGCCGAGACCGCCGCGTCCGCCGCCGCGTCCAGGTCGGCGTCGGGCAGCACCAGCATGTGGTTCTTGGCGCCGCCGAGCGCCTGCACGCGCTTGCCGTTCGCCGAGGCCGTCGTGTGGATGTGGCGGGCGATCGGCGTCGAGCCGACGAAGGAGACCGCCGCGACGTCCGGGTGCTCAAGCAGTCGGTCCACCGCCACCTTGTCGCCGTGGACGACGTTGAAGACGCCGTCCGGGAGGCCCGCCTCGGCGAGCAGCTCCGCGATCTTGATGGAGGCCGACGGGTCCTTCTCCGACGGCTTCAGGACGAACGTGTTGCCGCACGCGATGGCGATCGGGAACATCCACATCGGCACCATCGCCGGGAAGTTGAACGGCGTGATGCCCGCGACGACCCCGACCGGCTGGCGGATCGACGCCACGTCCACCCGGCTCGCCACCTCCGTCGACAGCTCGCCCTTCAGCTGCACGTTGATCCCGCAGGCCAGATCGACGATCTCCAGGCCGCGCGCCACCTCGCCGAGCGCGTCCGAGTGCACCTTGCCGTGCTCGGCCGTGATCAGCTCGGCGACCGCGTCGCGGTTGGCGTCGAGCAGCGCGCGGAACCGGAACAGGATCTCCGTGCGCTTCGCGAGCGACGACGTGCCCCAGCTCGCGAACGCCTCCTTCGCGGCGGCGACCGCGGCGTCCACCTCCTCGACGCTCGCGAAGTCGACGTGCGTCGTGACGGCGCCGGTCGCCGGGTCCGTCACCGGGCCGTGGTTGCCCGAGACGCCCTCGACGGTCTTGCCGCCGATCCAGTGGTGGACGGACTTCGTGTCAGACATGGGCAACTCCTGTTACATCCTGATACGTCTTGATACGTCTTGGCTCAGGCTGATACGGCTCGGTTCAGACTGGTACATCGCGGCTCAGAGGTGGCGGCGCCGGGTGGCGGCCTGCCGGTCGTACTCCTCGCGGGCCTTCGCCGCCGACGGCGTCGCCCCGGCGTCCGCCGTCTCGGCCACGGGCACATCCCACCACGCCTGAGCCGGAGGCGGGCCCGACACTGTGTCTGCGGTTTCTGTCTCCACATAGACACATGTGGGGCGGGTCGCCGCGCGTGCCACGGCGAGCGCCGCGCGCAGTTCCGCGATCGTCCTCGCCCGGTGTACGTCCATGCCGAGGCTCGCCGCGTTCGCCGCGAGATCCACGGGGAGCGGCGGGCCTGTGTACGGGCGGCCGTCCGCGTCCGGGAGGCGGTACTGGGTGGCGAAGCCCTCCGCGCCGACCGATGCGGACAGCCCGCCGATCGACGCGTATCCGTGGTTCTGCAACAGCACCATCTTGATCGGCACGTTCTCCTGCACCGCCGTCACGATCTCCGTCGGCAGCATCAGGTATGTGCCGTCGCCGACCAGCGCCCACACGGGGCGGCCCGGCGCGGCCAGGGACACGCCGATCGCGGCCGGGATCTCGTAGCCCATGCAGGAGTAGCCGTACTCGACGTGGTACTGGTCGCGTGACCGGGTCCGCCACAGTTTGTGCAGGTCACCGGGGAGGGAGCCGGCCGCGTTGAGGAGGATGTCGTCGCCGGACACGATCGCGTCGAGGGCGCCCAGGACCTGGGTCTGGGTGGGGCGGGCGTTCTCGTCCCCGTCCTCGCGCGCCGCGAAACTTTCCGTCACGCGGGTCTCCCAGTGGTGCTTGGACCGCGTGTACGCCTCTACGTGGGCCGGGTCCGCGGAGTAGCCCCGCAGCGCCTCCGTCAGTGCCGTCAAGGACTCGCGGGCATCCGCCACCACCGGGTGCGCCGACAGCTTGTACGCGTCGAACGGGGCGATGTTCAGGTTCACGAAACGGACGCCGGGGCGGGTGAAGAGCGTGGCCGACGCCGTGGTGAAGTCCGTGTAGCGCGTGCCCACGCCGATCACCAGATCCGCCGCCCTGGCCAGCTCGTTCGCCGTCGCCGTGCCGGTGTGGCCGATGCCTCCCACGTCCGCCGGGTGGTCATGGCGCAGGGCGCCCTTGCCCGCCTGCGTGGACGCCACCGGGATGCGGGTCGCGTCCGCGAACGCCTTCAGGGCCTCCTCGGCCGCGCTGTGGTGGACGCCGCCGCCCGCGATGAGGAGCGGGCGTCCGGACGCGCGCACCGCCTGCGCCGCCGCCTCGATCCGGGCCCGCTCCGGGGGCGGGCGGCGGATCGTCCACGTACGGTCCGCGAAGAAGTCGTCCGGCCAGTCGTACGCCTCCGCCTGCACGTCCTGCGGCAGCGACAACGTCACCGCGCCCGTGTCGACGGGATCGGTGAGGACGCGCATCGCCTGCAGCGCCGACGGGATCAGTTGCTCGGGGCGCGTGATCCGGTCGAAGTACCTCGACACCGGACGCAGACAGTCGTTCACCGACACGTCGCCCGCGTACGGCGCCTCCAGCTGCTGGAGCACCGGGTCCGCCGGGCGCGTCGCGAACACGTCGCCGGGGAGCAGCAGTACGGGAATGTGGTTGATCGTGGCCAGGGCCGCGCCCGTCGTCAGGTTCGTCGCCCCCGGGCCGATGGACGTGGTCACCGCGTGCGCCGACAGGCGATTGCGCTGGCGGGCGTAACCGACCGCCGCGTGCACCATCGCCTGCTCGTTGCGGCCCTGGTGGAACGGCATCTCGTCGGCGTACTGGAGCAGCGCCTGGCCCAGACCCGCGACATTGCCGTGGCCGAAGATGCCCCACGTCGCGGAGATCAGGCGGTGGCGGGTGCCGTCGCGGTCCGTGAACTGGTGCGCCAGGAAGCGGATGAGGGCTTGGGCGGTGGTGAGGCGGGTCGTCTGCGTCGGGCTTGTGCCGGTTGGGCGTTGCGTCATCGGTAGCCCTCCGTCGCGTGGTCCGGGTGGAAGCTGATTCTCCACTCCCTGGTTCCGTCCGGGCCCGCCATCACGTTCAGGTAGTACATCGCGTGTCCCGGCTGGGCGATCGACGGGCCGTGCCAGCCGTCCGGGACCAAGACCGCGTCCCCCGTGCGGACCTCCGCCAAGAGGTCGGTGCCGCCCGGCCGGGACGGCGACACCCGCTGATATCCGTAACCCTCCGCGCCGGTCGCCGCGTCCCCGGCGATCTCGTAGTAGTAGATCTCCTCCAGGCGGGTCTCCGCGCCCGGCCTGTGCTCGTCGTGCTTGTGCGGCGGGTAAGAGGACCAGTTGCCGCCCGGGGTGATCACCTCCACCGCGATCAACTGGTCGCAGTCGAAGGTGTCCGCCGCGGCGAAGTTGCGGACCGTCCGGGCGCTGACGCCGCCGCCCCGCTGCTCGATCGGTACCTCAGGGGCGGGGCCGTACCGGGCGGGGAGTCGTCGCCCGCACTTCGCTCCTGCCAGCGCGAAGCGGCCTCCCGCGCCGGAGGCGATCTCTGCGCGGGTGTCGCGCGGGACGTACGCGAAGTCGCTCGCGCCGCTGAACACGTCCGCCCTGCCCAGGAGTTCGATGATCCGGCCGTCCACCGTCACGGAGCAGCCACCCGTCAGCGGCAGCACGATCCATTCACTCTCACCGGTGTCGAAGGTGTGCGCGGTGCCGGGTGCCAGTTCGAGGATGCGGAGTGCTGCGCGGGACCAGGTCGGGAGGCCCGTCCTGTCCGCGTTCACGGAGAGGGCGTACGGGGGCTCCGCCGCGGTGCCGTTCGGGAGGTGGGTGTTGGTCATCCCTGCGCCTTCTCCTTGCCGTCGTGGGGTGGGCCGGCCGTCGTTCCGGGTTCGGTGGGGGTCACAGGAGGGACACCGCCGTGTCCACCGCCTGGGCCACGTCGCCGTCCGGCGGGTACAGCAGCGAACGGCCCGCCACCAGACCCTGCACCGTCGGCAGTCGCAGCGCGCCGCGCCACTTCTCGTACGTGGCCTCCTGGTCGCCGTCCTTGATGTCGCCGCCCAGCAGTACGGCGGGCAACGTCGATGTCTCCAGAACCCGCGCCATCGCCTCCGGGTCCTCGGGGTCGTCGGTGACCGGGAGCTTCAGCCACGTGTACGCCGACGTGCCGCCCAGGCCGCTCGCCACCGCGATGGACCTGGTCACCGCGTCCGGGCGCGTGTCGTTGACGAGGCCGCCGGTGGTCGGGTCGCGGCGCGACAGGAACGGTTCCACGAAGACCGGGAGGCGGCGGGCGGCCATCGCGTTCACGGCCTGCGCCGCCGCTTCCAGCGTCCGTACGGAGGCCTCGGTACGGTCGTCGTAGTCGATGCGCAGCAGCAGCTTGCCCGCGTCGAACCTCATGCGGTGCAAGGTCTCCGGGGTGTAGCCGGTGAATCTGTCGTCCAGCTCGAACGCGGCGCCGGCCAGGCCGCCGCGGTTCATCGACCCGATGACGATCTTGTTGTGCAGGGCGCCCAGGAGGAGCAGGTCGTCCAGGACGTCCGCGGAGGCCAGGACGCCGTCCACACCTGGGCGGGACAGGGCGAGGCACAGCCGTTCCAGGAGGTCTGCGCGACCCGCCATGGCGAGGGGGCGGTCCCCTGCGGCCAGCGCTCCGCGGGCGGGGTGATCGGCGGCAACGATCATCAGCCGTGCTCCGGGGCCGGGGAGGAGTTCCCGCCGGGTACGGGCCGCGGCGGCTTCCTCGACGGCGTGGGGGCGCTCCGCGCGGGTCCGGGCGAGGGTGCGGGGGTCCGGGGGTGAGGGCGACGTGGCCGACTGCGCGGGCTCCGACGGCTGGGTGGGGGCGGGGGAATCCAGCAGCCGCCCGCCGCGCTGGTGCCGCTCATGCGGCGCGGGGGCGGGGCCGCCCCGATAAGACCCCTCCCCATCACCCTCACCGACACCGGCGGCGTCCCGCCCCGCCTTGGGCAATCTGCCGCCAGGGGCGGCAGGGTGGGCAAGGCGGCCCCCCAGCGCCGGACCGCTGTCGCCATCGGGCAGCAACTCATCACCGCCCCGGCCGGAGGCCAACGCCGAGTCACCCATGCCGCCGGGCGGAAGCCCATCACCGCCCCGGCCGGAGGCCAACGCCGAGTCACCCATGCCGCCGGGCGGAAGCCCATCGCCGCCCCCGCCAGAGGCCAACGCCGAGTCACCCGTGCCGCCGGGCGGAGCCCCATCGTCGTCATCGGCGGAGGCCGGGACTCGGCCCGCGGACAGGGCCGCGAAGACCTCGGCCCGCACCGGCATCGCCGAAGAGCATTCGAGCCGCGATGCCACAATCGCCCCCGCCGCGTTCGCGAACCGCAGGGTCCGGCCGAGTTCCCACCCCGCCAGCACTCCATGACACAGCGCCCCGCCAAACGCGTCGCCCGCCCCGAGCCCGTTCAACACCCGTACGGGCAGGGGCGGGACCTCGACCGTCTCCCCCGTGGAGGTCATGGCGAGGACCCCGTCCGGGCCCCGTTTCACGACGGCGAGCCGCAGGCCGAACGACAGCAACGCCCGCGCCGCCGCGACGGGTTCCCGCTCCCCCGTCGCGATCTCGACCTCGTCGATGTTGCCGACGGCGATCGTGGCGTGCCGCAACGCCTCCGCGTAAGGGGCCCGCGCGGTCTCGGGGTCGGCCCAGAACATCGGCCGCCAGTCGAGGTCGAAGACCGTGTCGCCGGGGACACCGCCGTCCGCCCGGTGGGCGAGGGCGCGGAGCGTCGCCGAGCGGCTGGGCTCCGCGCTGAGCCCCGTACCCGTCATCCAGAAGATCCGCGCGGAGCGCACCGCGTCGAGGTCCAGTTCGGCGGGCTCGATGGCCAGGTCGGGGGCGTTCGGGCGGCGGTAGAAGTAGAGCGGGAAGTCGTCCGGCGGGAAGATCTCGCAGAAGGTGAGCGGGGTGGGGAGGTCCGCCACCGGCGTCACCCAGCGCGCGTCGACGCCGAACCGGGTGAGTTCCTCGCGGAGGTAGTCGCCGAACGGGTCCTGCCCCGTACGGCTGATCGTCGCGGCGCGCAGGCCGAGCCGGGCCGCCGCGACGGCCACGTTCGTCGAGGAGCCGCCGACGAACTTGCCGAAGGTGTCGACGTCCGCGAGTCCGCGCCCGGCTTGCAGCGGATAGAGGTCCACCCCGATGCGGCCCATGGTGATCAGGTCGAACGCGTCCTCGTCCCGGGCCATGCGGTGTTCCCTCCGTGTCGGACGAACCTCGGCAACCTCGTGAGCCTCCCGCCAGATCTAGCCCGCGCGGGCAGCGCTGTCAATGTTTTGTCCGGACATTCGGACTATGCCTTGACACTGTTCCGCCGCCCCTCAAGGCTTGCCCCATGACGACCAGGACGAATAGGACTCCCCTCCCTCGTATCCGTGTCGGCTCCGCCCCCGACTCCTGGGGCGTCTGGTTCCCCGACGACCCCCGTCAAGTCCCCTGGCAGCGTTTTCTCGACGAAGTCGCCGAGGCCGGCTACGAGTGGATCGAGCTCGGCCCGTACGGATACCTGCCCAGTGATCCGCGTGTGCTGGGTGAGGAGACCGGGCGGCGCGGCCTGAAGGTGTCCGCCGGCACCGTGTTCACCGGGCTGCATCACGGGCCCGCCGTCTGGGAGCGGACCTGGGAGCACGTCGCGTCCATCGCCGCCCTCACCCGCGACATGGGCGCGGGCCACCTCGTCGTCATCCCCTCCTTCTGGCGCGACGACAAGACCGGGGAGGTGCTGGAAGGGGACACGCTCAGCGCCGAGCAGTGGCGGTTCCTGGCCGACGGCACCGAGCGGCTCGCCCGTGAGGTGCGGGAGCGGTACGGGCTGCGGGTCGTCGTCCATCCGCACGCCGACACCCATATCGACACCGAGGAGAACGTCACCCGTTTCCTCGACGCCACCGACCCCGATCTCGTCTCGCTGTGCCTGGACACCGGGCATTACGCGTACTGCGGCGGCGACAGCGTCAAGCTGATCCGGACCTACGGCGAGCGCATCGGCTATCTGCACCTCAAGCAGGTGGACCCGGCGGTCCTGGCCGGGGTGCGCGAGCAGGGCACGCCGTTCGGTCCGGCCGTGGCGCGGGGGGTGATGTGCGAACCGCCGCGCGGCGTACCGGAGTTGGAGCCCGTTCTCGCGGCCGCCGCCGAGCTCGACGTCGACCTCTTCGCCATCGTCGAGCAGGACATGTATCCGTGCGAACCGGAGCGTCCGCTGCCGATCGCGCGCCGTACGCGGGGCTATCTGAGGTCGTGCGGCGTGTAGCAGTATCGGCGGATGAGTCCTCGCGCGACGAGTTCCTCACCGCCCGGCGCCCCGCCCGCCGCCCGGCCCGCCGTACCGCCCGTCGGCGGGCCTGCCGTACCGACTGTCCGCGGGCCTGCCGTACCGACCGCCGGCGGGCCTGCCGTACCGACCGTCGTCGGCGGGCCTGCCGTACCGACCGTCGTCGGCGGGCCTGCCGTCCGGACCGTCGTCCGGCCCGTCCGCAGCCCGGACGGCTCCTGGGAGACGGTGTCCGCCCGGCCGCATCCACGGTTGCGCCCCGGCGTCATCGGCTACCGCGGCTTCCGGCTCGCCTTCCCCGGGCCGCGCGCCCGCCTGGAGGCGCCGATCGGCGCGGTGACGCTGATGCTCGGTTTCGAGGGGTCGGTCCGTATCACCGAGGCGACCGGCGGCTGGGTCGGGGTGCGCGACGGCAAGGGCGGCACCCCGCCCGCCGGGCTGCGCACGGTCGAGCTGTCCACCGTCCTGTCCGGCATGTCCACCACCCCCGTACTCGGTGAGCACGACGGCCGCCTCGCGGGGATCGAGGTGCTGCTGACCCCCTGGGCCGCCTTCACGATCTTCCGGACCGCCCTGCACGAACTGACCGGCTGGCGCGGGCACCCGGACGACCTCGGCGCCCTGCCCGGCGAAGCCGCGACCGGCGAACTCGCGCACCGGCTGGGCGCGTTGTCCTCCTGGCGCGCCCGGTTCCACCTGCTCGACGAGGTGCTCGGGCACTGGCTGGCGTCCGGGCCGCGCTGCGCGAGCGGCACGGTGCGCGCCTGGTACGCGCTGACGCACAGCGGCGGCTCCGCGCCCGTCGCGCAGGTCGCCGAGCAGGTCGGCTGGGGCGTACGCCATCTGGAGAACCGTTTCCGGGAGCAGATCGGCCTGACCCCGAAGGCCGCCGCCCGGGTGCTGCGGCTGCAACGGGCCCGGCGTCTGCTCTGCGCCGGCAGCACCCAGGCCGAGACGGCGGCGGCCTGCGGCTACTACGACCAGGCCCATCTGAGCGGCGAGTTCAAGGCGATGACCGGGTGCACGCCCCGCGAGTTCGCCCTCGCGCGCGGCCCCCGCACCGATCCGGGCGGGCCGCCCGCCACGGACCGTCTGGCGGGCGAGGCGACCAGTCTCGTCCTGCGCCGGCCGGCCCGCCGCGCCGGTCCCGGCAGTGCGTATTTCTCCAAGACCCGCGATCCGCGCTGACGGCACCCTTGTCCTTCGGGTCACGCACCCGGGGGGATGCGGGGGACGGTGGGCCGGGCCGGATGCGGGGGGGCCCGGCCCACCGCTAGGAAAAGGCATGGTTTGTGGGGCGTACGGGGCTTGTCTCCTGTCCCGTTCCGCGCCCGGGTATGCGTCCGCGGCGGGACCCGATTGCTGCATTCCCGTAACAAACGCCCCTTTCTTGCCACACATGTCCGGCCTACGCAGGTTCTGCGTCACAGGAGTCACACAGGCCCTCCCTTCACCTCAAGACCCATCGTTCTCGGGTCGAAGGTGGGTGATCGTCGGCGGCCACCCCCGCGCCGCCGTCGCGACACCCGTCAGGGAGGAGCCACTGATGACCGACCGCAGGCTCTGGTCGTACAAGGAGATCGCCGCGCACATCCGGGTCCAGCCCGACACCGTCCGCTCCTACCGCAAACACGGACTGCTGCCCCCACCCGACCATGTGGAGAACGGCAAGCCCTACTGGTACGCCGACACGGTCCGGTCCTGGGTCGCCTCACGCCCACGCAACCGCGACCGTTCGAGAGAGTGAGACCGGAGCGAATCGAAGGGGGCGCCGCCAGGCGCCCCCTTCGGGGGCGCGGGGAACTGCGCGAGCAACCACGACGCACCCGCAGAGCCCGACACCCGAACCCCCTACGGCGCGAACGGCGCGTACGGCTCGATCACGGCGCGAACGGCTCGACCACCGTCACCCCCGCCCCGGACGCCCCAAAAGCCCCGGACGCCCCGGAAGCCCCACCCATAGCGGCCAGCGCACCCCCCGCCTCCCGCAGCGGAACAACCGACGTCACCAGCAGCTCCGGCCGCAACACCCCACCCCGCACCAGCTCCAGCATCTCCGGATACGCGTGCGCAGCCATCCCGTGGCTGCCGATCAGCTCCAGCTCCCAGGCCAGCGCCCGCCCCATCGGCACGACCGGGTCCTCGGGCAGCAGCCCCACCTGTACGTGCCTCCCCCGGCGCCGCAGCCCGTTCACGGACGCCGCGCAGGTCGCCGCGGAGCCGAGGGCGTCGAGTGACAGGTGAGCGCCGCCGCCGGTCAACTCCCGTACGGCGCCCGCCACATCATCCGTCCCGCGCGCGTCCAGGCACGCGGCCGCCCCGAACTTCCTGGCCAGGTCCAGCGCGTCCGGTGCGATGTCCACCGCCACCACCCGCGCCCCGGCCGCCGCCGCGATCATCACGGCGGAGAGGCCGACGCCGCCGCACCCGTGCACCGCCACCCACTCCCCCGCCGCGACCCGCCCCTGCCGCACGACGGCCCGGAACGCGGTCGCGAACCGGCAGCCGAGCGCGGCCGCCGTCGTCGCCGCCATCCCCTCCGGCAGCGCTACGAGGTTGACGTCGGCGTGGTCGAGGGCCACGTACTCGGCGAACGAGCCCCAGTGCGTGAACCCGGGCTGCGTCTGCCGCTCGCACACCTGCTGGTCACCGGCCGCGCACGCCGCGCACCGGCCGCACGCGCACACGAACGGCACCGTCACCCGGTCCCCGGCCCGCCACCCGCGTACGCCGGCGCCCACCTCCTGGACCACTCCGGCGAGTTCGTGCCCGGGGACGTGCGGCAGCACGATGTCCGGGTCGTGGCCCATCCAGCCGTGCCAGTCGCTGCGGCACAGGCCTGTCGCCTCCACCCGTACGACGACGCCGTGCGGCGCCGGGGCCGGGTCCGGCACCTCACGCACTTCGGCCGGTCCGCCGAACCGTTCGAACACGACGGCGCGCATCGTCCACCCACCTCACTGCCTTCGCGCCCTGCGACGAGATCCGCAACAGGCGACATATCGGTCAATTAACTAAGCTTCCGGCACATACCTCGGTACACAGGAACACGTACCGGCACGCACGTGTACGCACGCAGGGAACCCCGGAGGGAACCGCCTTGACGCACCCGCAGCCCCCCGGATCCCCCAGGGCCCACATCCCCCAACAGCCCCTGCCGCCGGGCCCGCAGGTTCGCGCCGGTCTCTGGAAGCGCTGCCTCTGGGGCGGCCTGGCCCTGTGGGTGCTGACGGCGCTCGTCACGTACGCCACGAAGAACACCACCCTCCTCCCCACCCTCATTCTGCTCGGCAGTTTCCTCGTACCGGCGGTCTTCGTGCTGTGGGCGTACGAGCGGCACGGCCGCGACCTCGGGGTGCATCTGATCCTCGGCTGCTTCCTGGTCGGCGGCGTCCTCGGGGTGCTCGGCGCCTCGGTCATGGAGTACTACCTGCTGCACCCCTCGGTCTGGATGTTCGTCGGCGTCGGCCTGATCGAGGAGGCCGTCAAGCTCCTCGCCCTGATGTACGTGCTGCGCCGCCATCCCCGCATCCGGGGGCTGCGCGCCGGGCTCGTCCTGGGTGCCACGGTCGGGTTCGGGTTCGCCGCGTTCGAGAGCGCGGGCTACGCCTTCAACGCGGCGGTCACCATGAAGGGCATCGACCTGCGCTCGCTCCTGGAGACCGAGGTGCTGCGCGGGCTGCTCGCCCCGTTCGGGCACGGCCTGTGGACGGCGATCGCCGGTGCGGTGCTCCTCTCGTACCGCAGGCCGAACGGGCACTTCCGTTTCGCGGCCCCGGTCGTCCTCACCTACGTCGGGGTCGCCGTGCTGCACGCACTGTGGGACTCCATGCACGGGATCGCGCTGTGGCTGGTGGTCCGGCTCACCAGTACCGGGCTCGACCGCTCCCTGTTCGCCGAGGGATACCTGCCCGCGCCGACCAGCGCGCAGGAGCACCTCTTCACGCTGTTCTCGGTCGGCGGGCTCGTGCTCGTGTCGCTGGTCGGACTGGTCTGGGCGCGTTCGCTCGCACGCCGCGATCCTTCTTGGACTAGTACCCCCTAGGGGTATACAGTCGGCTGGGTCAGCGCGGGTCGGAAGGTGCCGGGGGTACCCGGCCTCCCCGGCCCCGGCCTTACAGCTAGGAGAACGACATGAGCGCGCGGACCGAACTCCACCAGACCGGCACCGACGACGCGGCCGACCAGTCCTCCGTCACCAGTGTCTACGAGGTCAAGGGCATGACCTGCGGGCACTGCGAGGGCGCGGTCGCCAGTGAGATCGGTGAGCTCGACGGCGTCTCCTCCGTGCAGGCGGTCGCCGCCTCCGGACAGGTCACGGTCGTCTCCGAGGGCCCGCTCGACGAGGAGGCCGTCCGCGCCGCCGTCGACGAGGCCGGATACGAGCTCGTCGGCAAGGCCTGACGGCGGGACGACCCGGACGCGCCCGGACCGGACCGAACCGGGCCCCGGCGGGCCGGCCCGGCCGCCGTACCCTCGACAGCACCATGACGGACGCGCCCCTCACCGACATCGACCTCGCCATCGGCGGCATGACCTGCGCCGCCTGCTCCGCCCGCATCGAGAAGAAGCTCAACCGGCTCGACGGCGTGACAGCGACGGTCAACCTGGCCACGGAAAAGGCGAAGGTCTCCTACGCCGCCGACGCCGACATCACCCAGCAGACCTTGATCGACACGGTCACCAAGCTGGGCTACACAGCCGAACCGATCACCAAGGCGGAGAAAAACCCTGCCAAGGGCGCGGGGAACGGCGCGACCAGCCACGACACACCGTCGGCCGAGAACGCACCGGACACCCCCACGGCGACCGGCACCCCTGTCGGCCGGCGTCTGAAGATCTCCGCCTGGCTGACAGTCCCGGTGATCCTCATGGCCATGATCCCCGCCCTGCAGTTCGACAACTGGCAGTGGCTCTCCCTCACCCTGGCCGCCCCGGTCGTCGTCTGGGGCGGCCACCCGTTCCACCGCGCCGCGTGGACGAACCTCCGCCACGGCGCCGCGACCATGGACACGCTCGTCTCCCTCGGGACGCTCGCCGCGTTCGGCTGGTCGTTGTGGGCGCTGTTCCTCGGGGACGCCGGGATGCCGGGGATGCGGCACGGGTTCACGTTCGTCACCGAAGGGGCCGACGCGTCCTCCACGATTTATCTGGAGGTGGCGTCGGGCGTCGTCACGTTCATCCTCGTCGGCCGGTATCTGGAGGCGCGGGCCCGGCGCAGTGCGGGTGCCGCGCTGCGGGCACTGCTCGAACTCGGCGCGAAGGACGTCGCACTGCTCGGCGCGGACGGCGTCGAGGTGCGGGTGCCCGCCGACCGTCTGGCGCCGGGCGACCGGTTCGTCGTACGGCCCGGGGAGAAGATCGCCACGGACGGCACGGTCGTCGAGGGCGCGAGCGCCGTCGACGTCTCCCTGCTCACCGGGGAGTCGGTGCCGGTGGATGTCGGGGCCGGGGACGCCGTCACCGGGGCGACCGTCAACGCAGGTGGGCGGATCGTCGTCGAGGCCACCCGGGTCGGCGCCGACACGCGGCTCGCGCACATGGCCCGCCTCGTGGAGGACGCGCAGACCGGGAAGGCGCGGGTGCAGCGGCTCGCCGACCGGGTGTCCGCCGTCTTCGTCCCGGTGGTCGTCGCGATCGCCCTGGCCACGCTGCTCGTACGGTGGGGGGTCACCGGTGACGTCACCGCCGCCTTCAGCTCCGCCGTCGCCGTACTGATCATCGCCTGCCCGTGCGCCCTCGGCCTCGCCACACCCACCGCGCTCATGGTCGGTACGGGGCGGGGCGCGCAGCTCGGCATCCTCATCAAGGGGCCCGAGGTCCTGGAGGCGACCCGCGCGGTCGACACCGTCGTGCTCGACAAGACCGGCACGGTCACCACCGGCCGCATGTCCCTGCTCGCCGTGCACCCCGCCGAGGGCGTCGACGAGAAGGAGCTGCTGCGGCTCGCCGGCGCCGTCGAGCACGCCTCCGAGCATCCGGTCGGGCGGGCCGTCGCCGCAGGCGCCGTGGACCGCGCGGGTGAGCTGCCGCCGGTGGAGGGTTTTCGCGGGGTGCCTGGACTCGGGGTGCGCGGCAGCGTCGAGGACCACGTCGTCTTCGTCGGGCGGGAGCGGTTGCTCACAGAGGCGGGGATCACCGTTCCGGACGCGCTCGGGACGGCCCGGCAGAAGGCCGAGGCGGAGGGCGGGACGGCCGTCATGGTCGCCTGGGACGGGGTGGCCCGGGGCGTACTGACCGTGGCCGACACCGTCAAGGAGACGAGCGGCCAGGCCGTCGCCGAACTGCGGGCGCTCGGGCTCACGCCCGTACTGCTCACCGGGGACAACCGGGCCGCCGCCGTGGCTGTCGCGCGGGCGGTCGGGATCGAGCCCGGCGACGTGATCGCCGAGGTGCTGCCGGAGGAGAAGGTGGAGGTCGTCCGGCGGCTGCGGGCCAAGGGGCGGGGTGTCGCCATGGTCGGCGACGGCGTGAACGACGCCGCCGCGCTTGCCACCGCCGACCTGGGCCTCGCCATGGGGACGGGCACGGACGCGGCGATCGAGGCGGGCGATCTGACGCTCGTACGCGGCGATCTGCGGGTGGCGGCCGACGCGATCCGGCTCTCCCGGCGGACCCTCGCCACCATCAAGGGGAACCTCTTCTGGGCCTTCGGCTACAACTGCGCCGCGCTCCCGCTGGCCGCCGCCGGACTGCTCAATCCGATGATCGCGGGGGCCGCGATGGCCTTCTCCTCGGTCTTCGTGGTCACAAACAGCCTGCGACTTCGGAGATTCACTTAGGAAGTCCTGGACCTCCACACAATCCACACGGCACAATTGCAGCAACCTCACGCGTGAGGTTCGAATCGGCATATCGGACCGCTTGCGTACACATGGGACATAAGCAAGAGACGCAGATCACAAAGATGAGAACGTAACCCTTTGCGGGTCCCGTGAGTCTAAGGAGGCGATGCAGGAACGTCTTGGGGGGCGTGAATGCATCGACGGGACCGTCTTGGGGGACGGGACCGACTGCGTTGGCCGGGGCACGTGCACCGGGGAGCTTGAGCGGCCCACCCGTGCGTACGTGTTCCGGCGGCCGACGCGGACCACAGACGCCCGGCCGGATCCCGTGGGGGGAATCCGAACCGGGAAAAGGAGAGCGCCCCGACTGTCGACCCGTGGGGGGATCGACAGGGGGGCGCTCTCCGCTATTCAGGGGGCCGACGGGCCTCGGGTGAGGCTCAGCGCTCCTCGACGGGGACGAAGTCCCGCTCGACGACGCCCGTGTAGATCTGGCGCGGGCGGCCGATGCGCGAACCCGGCTCCTTGATCATTTCCTGCCACTGGGCGATCCAGCCCGGGAGGCGGCCGAGGGCGAACAGGACCGTGAACATCTCGGTCGGGAAGCCCATGGCCCGGTAGATCAGGCCGGTGTAGAAGTCGACGTTCGGGTAGAGCTTGCGCTCGACGAAGTAGTCGTCGGCCAGCGCGTGCTCCTCCAGCTTCAGCGCGATGTCGAGCAGCTCGTCGGACTTGCCGAGCGCCGAGAGGACGTCGTGCGCCGCCGCCTTGATGATCTTCGCCCGGGGGTCGAAGTTCTTGTAGACGCGGTGCCCGAAGCCCATGAGCTTCACGCCGTCTTCCTTGTTCTTCACCTTGCGGATGAAGGTGTCGACGTCGCCGCCGGCGGCCTGGATGCCTTCCAGCATCTCCAGGACCGACTGGTTGGCGCCGCCGTGCAGCGGGCCCCACAGGGCCGAGATGCCCGCCGAGATCGAGGCGAACATGTTGGCCTGCGAGGAGCCGACCAGACGCACCGTGGACGTCGAACAGTTCTGCTCGTGGTCCGCGTGCAGGATGAGCAGCTTGTCGAGCGCGGAGACGACCGTCGGGTCCAGCTCGTACTCGGCGGCCGGCACGGAGAACGTCATGCGCAGGAAGTTCTCGACGTAACCGAGGTCGTTGCGCGGGTAGACGACCGGGTGGCCCTGCGACTTCTTGTACGCGTAGGCGGCGATCGTCGGAAGCTTGGCGAGCAGGCGGATCGTCGAGAGGTGACGCTGCTTCTCGTCGAAGGGGTTGTGGCTGTCCTGGTAGAAGGTGGACAGCGCGGACACCACCGACGACAGCATGGCCATCGGGTGGGCGTCGCGCGGGAACCCGTCGTAGAACCGCTTGACGTCCTCGTGCAGCAGGGTGTGCTGCGTGATCTCGTTCTTGAAGGTGGAGAGCTCGTCGACGGTGGGGAGCTCGCCGTTGATCAGCAGGTACGCCACCTCGGTGAAGGTGGAGCGCTCGGCCAGCTGCTCGATCGGGTAGCCGCGGTAGCGCAGGATGCCCTGCTCGCCGTCCAGATAGGTGATCGCGGATTTATAGGCGGCGGTGTTGCCGTATCCGCTGTCGAGGGTCACCAGTCCTGTCTGGGCCCGGAGCTTCCCGATGTCGAAGCCCGTGTCGCCGACGGTGCTGTCGATCACCGGGTAGGTGTACTCGTCATCGCCGTACCGCAGTACTACAGCGTTGTTGGTCTGCTCGCTCACGTCTCGTCCCTCACCGACGTAGTGCCTCTTCTTCGAGGTGCCCTGACTGTCTCTACCATCCCCCACTTGGCCCAGCAGAGTGCACTCGGGGTCGTCCATTGGGCCTATTGACGGCACTGAGTGCCGCCAACCTGCTCATCCTGCCCCCTTCGCCCTGGTTCCGGAAGTGCCGTGTGAGCTTTGCGACGAATTTGATCGATCAAAATTCTTGAACGGTTGACCCTGCCAACCGGAAATCGAGTGCTGTACAGCGTCTGCCCGCCGAAACCGTGCGCACCGCCTGACCTAGAGCCTTGCGCGAACCGACCAGGACCACCAGCTTCTTCGCACGGGTCACCGCCGTGTAGAGCAGGTTCCGCTGGAGCATCATCCAGGCCCCGGTCGTGACCGGGATCACGACACACGGGTACTCGCTGCCCTGCGAGCGGTGGATCGTGACGGCATAGGCATGCGTCAGCTCGTCCAGCTCGTCGAAGTCGTACGGCACCTCCTCGTCCTCGTCCGTCAGGACCGTCAGCCTCTGCTCGTCGGCGTCGAGGGAGGTGACGACGCCGACCGTGCCGTTGAAGACGCCGTTGGCGCCCTTCTCGTAGTTGTTCCGGATCTGCGTGACCTTGTCGCCCACCCGGAAGACCCGGCCGCCGAACCGCTTCTCGGGCAGCTCCGGGCGGCCCGGGGTGATCACCTGCTGGAGCAGTCCGTTCAGCGTGCCCGCGCCGGCCGGGCCGCGGTGCATCGGGGCGAGCACCTGGACGTCACGGCGCGGATCGAGCCCGAACTTGGCGGGGATGCGCCGGGCGGCCACGTCGACCGTCAGCCGCCCGGCTTCCTCGGTGTCCTCCTCGACGAAGAGGAAGAAGTCCTTGAGTCCCTGGGTCTGAGGCGGCGTACCGGCATTGATGCGGTGGGCGTTGGTGACGACGCCGGACTCCTGGGCCTGGCGGAAGATACGGGTCAGGCGGACCGCCGGAACGGGGCTGCCCTCGGCCAGCATGTCGCGCAACACCTCGCCCGCGCCGACGCTCGGCAGCTGGTCCACGTCCCCGACGAAGAGCAGGTGGGCGCCGGGCGGGACGGCCTTGACCAGCTTGTTGGCGAGGAGCAGGTCGAGCATGGACGCCTCGTCGACCACGACCAGGTCGGCGTCGAGCGGCCGGTCCTTGTCGTACGCGGCGTCACCGCCCGGCTTCAGCTCAAGGAGCCTGTGCACCGTGGAGGCGTCGGCACCGGTCAGCTCGGCGAGCCGCTTGGCGGCCCGCCCGGTCGGAGCGGCGAGCACCACCTTCGCCTTCTTGGCGCGGGCCAGCTCCACGATGGAACGGACGGTGAACGACTTGCCGCAGCCGGGGCCGCCGGTCAGCACCGCGACCTTACGGGTCAGCGCCAGCTTGACGGCCTCCTCCTGCTCGGGCGCGAGGTCGGCCCCCGTACGGCCGGCGAGCCAGGTGAGCGCCTTGTCCCACACCACGTCGCGGAAGGCGGGCATCCGATCCTTGTCGGTGCGGAGGAGGCGGTTGAGCTGGGCGGAGAGGGAGATTTCGGCGCGGTGGAAGGGGACGAGGTAGATCGCGGTGACGGATTCGCCGTGCTCGCCGGGGACCTGTTCCCGTACGACGCCGGGCTCGCCGGAGTCCTCGTCGGGGAGGGCGAGTTCGGCCAGGCACTCGATGACGAGCCCGGTGTCGACCTGGAGCAGCTTGACGGCGTCGGCGATGAGCCGCTCCTCGGGGAGGAAACAGTGCCCCTGGTCGGTGGACTGGGAGAGGGCGTATTGCAGACCGGCCTTGACGCGCTCGGGGCTGTCGTGCGGGATGCCGACGGACTGGGCGATGCGGTCGGCGGTGAGGAAGCCGATGCCCCACACGTCGGAGGCGAGCCGATAGGGCTGGTTGCGTACGACGCCGATCGACGCGTCCCCGTACTTCTTGTAAATCCGCACGGCGATGGAGGTGGACACCCCGACGCTCTGCAGAAAAACCATCACCTCCTTGATCGCCTTCTGCTCCTCCCACGCGTCGGCGATCTTCTTGGTCCGCTTGGGACCGAGGCCCGGCACCTCGATGAGCCGCTTCGGCTCCTGCTCGATGATGTCGAGGGTGTCCAGGCCGAAGTGCTGGGTGATGCGGTCGGCGAAGACGGGGCCGATGCCCTTGACCAGGCCGGATCCGAGGTAGCGGCGGATGCCCTGGATGGTGGCGGGGAGGACTGTCGTGTAGTTCTCCACGGTGAACTGCTTGCCGTACTCAGGGTGCGAGCCCCAGCGGCCCTCCATCCGCAGCGACTCCCCCGCCTGCGCGCCGAGCAGCGAGCCGACGACGGTCAGCAGGTCGCCGGCGCCTCTGCCGGTGTCCACGCGGGCGACGGTGTATCCCGTGTCCTCATTGGCATACGTGATCCGCTCGAGAACCCCCTCGAGCACCGCCATGGGCCGGGCGCCGCCCTGACCGCCCTGCGCCTGCTGCTTCGCCATGATCCGACGGTATCGGTGGGGTACGACATCGTGGCGCCCGCCGGGTGTTTCGAGGCTGACCTAGGGTGCGGGGATGGTTGAGATGAGCGGGGCTGGTACGACCGGCGGGGTGCCGGTCAGTGTGCGGCGGCTGCTGCCCGACCTGTTGACGGCGGTGGCGCCGGTGGTCGGCGAGCGGGTGGTCGGGGTGTGGCTGTACGGGTCGGTGGTGACGGGGTCGTTCGAGCGGGGGGTGAGCGATGTCGACGTACTGGTGGGGGTGGAGGGCTCCGAACTCGGCTTCGGCGTCGACGAGTTGCGGGCCGTCGAGGCGCGGGTCCTGCGGGCGCACCCCGGGTTCCGTGACCGGCTCGACCTGACCTTCGCGCCGACCCCCGCGCTCGCCGGAAGCCTCCTCGAACCCCTCCTCGTCGTCTCCCCCGGCGAACCCCCGCACACCGCGCGCGTGCTGCCCCGCTGGGCGCTGACCCGGGCCCTCGTCCGCGAGACGGGCCTGACACTGGCGGGCCGCCCGGCACGGGAGACGCTGGCCGCTGCGCAGCCGGACGAGGTGCGCACCGCGCTGATCGACTCCGTCGCGGGGCTGCGGGACTGGGCGCCGCGGGTACGGCACCGGGGCGGCCACGCGTACCTGATCCTGACGGCGTGCCGGGCCCTGCGGACGCTGACCACGGGCGAGTTGGCGGACAAGGCGCAGGCCGCGCAGTGGACGGCCGAGCGGTGGCCCCGCCTCCGGCCGCTCCTGGAGGCGGCGCTGGCTTGGCGCCGGACGCAGGCGGTACGGGATGAGACGCCGGTCCCGGAGGAACTGGTCTTGCTAGAGGCCGAGTTGCTGGACCTGGTGGCGGCGACGGCGGGCGCGGGGCAGGCGGGGCCGGGCGGGCGAGTGGGCGACTGAGGTCTGTGGCCATCGGGGTGAATGGACCTGGCACGACGCAAGCCCCAAACGTCGGAGGGCCGGTCAGCTCGCACCCAAGAGCGGACGGGGTTCAGAGCACCCAGGTGGCGTGCCCCATTGCACCACCGCCGAAGCGGAGTCGAGCGCAGAGCTCCCAGCCGGACTCGAACCTGCGGCCAAGCGCTTGGAAGGCGCTGAGGTGGCGCCAGGGAGGGCAGTGCCTGACCTGGTCAGTGTGAATGATCGGCTGATAACGAGACGATTTCGACGCACATTCGAAAGGCGGTTGCTTCGCTACCAGTCGCGCCACCTGTCGGTGAGTTCGTAGCGCCCCAACCCTTGTCGCGCGGTCAGAGCGACTACATCGAGTCCCTGCTCAGTGAGAGCCTTGTCGATGTAGTCGCACAGCTGCTCACGCTCGTCCGTCTCGTAGGCGCCGCCGTTGTGCTCGTCGTTTATGGCGTTCAAGGCCAGAACAACACGCTCCACGGCGGCGAAAACGCGCTCGTCGGAGGCGCCTTGGAGCGACGGAAGCTCCGCTTCGAACGCGTCCAGGACGTTGTCGGTGACGCTGAGCAGACGTTCGGGGAACAGCTCGGCCATGCACGCGCACTCCGGATCCAACGTGCCGTCGGCCAACTTCCGTTGCTCCTCCGTTATGCCCTCTCGCCAAGCTGTCGTAGGTCTCTCGGTCATAGGTGGACCGTACAGCTGGCCACTGACAGCCTTAGGTTCTGATCGCAGACAACTGAGAACCTCCAGCCACCGCTGGCCAGCACAGCACCTCACAGCCAGTTTGCTGCACCAGCCATCCGCGTCGTCGGTCCATGCCGCCGTCTCGGAGGTGCGTCGCGAAAATCGTCAAGCAGGTGGGCGAACGTCACCCTTCCTGCATGGCACGGGCGCTGCGCCCCATGGCTACCGCCGTGACCCTCGGGGTCTCTCACCGCGCTCTTCGAGATTGCCGGCATCGCCACGACCATCGTAGACATTCGATCCGCCGGGAAGCGCCTAGCTGGCTACTTGAAGCGGCCTCGCCACGTGTACGCCTCGGCCGGCCTGGCTGTTGCCTTCGCTGCCGCTGGGGACCCGACAGCCGGAAATCAGACGCTTGAGCAGCGCATGGGCGCGCTGGAGGCGTGGCGTCGCGGACTTTCCAACGAACTCAGGAATCGAAAAGACCAGTTGAAGGACCAACTGGCGGGCGACTTCAGTAATGCGCTTACCGCCGCTACTGAGAAGACTATCGACGACCAGTTCAAGGGCTGCGCGAGTATGTGGAAGGGGCACAGCACTCCTTCTGGGCGAGCTACCGAGGGCCCAGCATCTTGGTCGTAGGAGTCGCGCCTGGCCTGATCGCAAACATCGCCTCCTCTCTGCCTACCTGGAATAGGCACAACGCCTATCCGCGGTGATTGATCGGGATCTCGTAGACGATCTCGCAGTGAGCGGCGGGTACGACGATGTCCGCGGTCTCCACGGGCTGCCCCTGGTCGCTGTAGTACGTGCGACGGATGTGGGTGACGAGCCCGGCCTTCTGGATGCCGAGCAGTGCGGCTTCCTGGGCGCTGGCCTGTCGTGGTTCGGGCTGCTCGACGGCGTGGCTGACGGTGATCCCGATAGCGGCCATGCGGTTGACGACGCCTGACCCGGCATGTGGCCCACCCTCGGGCAGGACGACGAGCGTGCCGGAGGTCAGCTCGTAGGGCTCCCAACTGGTGGAGAGCTGCACGGGGCGACCGTCGCCGAGGAACTCATACGACGTACGGACGCAAAGGTCGCCGACACCGATGCCCAGCCGCGCCGCGATGTCGGCGGGCGCCGGCACCTTGGCGTCGGTGCGACTTTCCCAATCTCCTTGCCTGCCGACAGCCTGCATGTCGGCGCGGAACGGCGACCCTCCGGGCTGCTCGCGAGCCGACGACCGCACGACCCGCACTCGTTGGCGGGGTTCGGCGACGTAAGTGCCCGAGCCTGCGCGTCCCTCAAGCACGCCCTGGGAGATCAACAGCTCCTGCGCCCGCCGGACCACGTTCTCCCCGACGCCGCACTCCTGCCCGATCTGCGCGCGGGAGGGCAGACGGTCTCCGGGCTCCCACACGCGCTCAGCGATCCGCTGCCGGAGTTCATCGACGAGGCGGAGGTAGGGCGGCTGCTCAGGCATGTGGCAAATCTAGTCCACTAGCTCTAGGCCTCTCCAGGTCAGCACCGTGGCAGGGGCTCGGTGGAACAAGAACCCCCGCCGCTTCAGCCGACGACCGTCATAGGCCGGAACGCGGGCCCACGAAGGCGCAGGGCGCGGGCGTGGCGTGGATCACAGCACAGGCCCGATGAGTTCCGCCCAGGCCGCACGTCATACCCGGTGACACCATCCGCGCCCCGGACGACAGGAACGCCGCCATGACCACCAGCGCCAAGGGCCCCGCCAGCTACTTCCCCTCCATCGAGAAGACGTACGGGCAGCCCGTATCGCACTGGCAGGAACTCATCCGGTCCTCGCCGCTGACCAAGCACATGGAGCTGGTCACCTGGCTCAAGGCCGAGCACGGCCTGGGGCACGGGCACGCCAACGCGCTGGTCGCGTACACGCTCGCCGAGGAGCGGAACAAGTAGCGCTCGGCGGGGCGGTCAGATGCCGCCCATCGGCTTCATGTCCACCTTCACCGGCGTCCCCCACACCCGCACCACCTCGTAATCCGTGAACTCGTGCACCAGGCGGTACGCCATCGCCGCGTCCGGGCGGCGGCGCTGGGCCGCCAGGTAGAGGTCCGCCTCGCGGCGGTCGTGGCGCGGGGTGCCGCACAGTTGCCAGACCTGGCCGTTCCACATCTCGGGGATCCAGCGCTGCTGGGGCTGGGGGCGGTCCTCGCGGGTGCCGTAGCGGGAGAGCACCGGCTGCTCGTCGGCGCGGCGGGGCGCGGGGCCGCCGCCGTACTCGGAGCGGCGGGCCTGGCGGCGGCGGGTCTCGCAGAGCAGGCACAGGTCGGGCGCCGACTCGTCGACCGCGCCCTGGGGGTGCTCGGGGCAGCGGGTCGTCGGCGCCGAGCCGGTGACCGTGTCGTCGAGCAGTTCCAGCGCCCTCTTCACGTCGCCGCGCACCTCGTGCAGCTTGGCGTCCGAGGTGTCCCCGGTGAGCGCGTCCCCGTGCTCCCCGAGCAGGCGCAGGGCGCGGCCTAGTGCGGTGAGCTGCGCGTGGTTCACGGTCCTGGTCTCCGTTCGTCGCCATTTCGCGGGGATGCGTGTGCGTGTCGTACGTCCTCAACCATCGCACGCGGCACCGACAACCCCCGGCCGACGCCCACAGCCCCCGTCACGCTCATCACGATCCGGTCACGACAACCGGAACCCCTCTTGCCATCCGCTCATGTAATCGATTCCAATCTCCGAGCAAGGTCGATGTAATCGATTCCACGCAGCCACGAGGAGGTGGCCGACGCGATGGCGAGCATCAAGGATGTCGCGGCCGCGGCCGGGGTTTCCGTTGCCACGGTGTCCCGGGTTCTCAACAGTCACCCGTCCGTCAGCCCGGACGCGCGGACCCGCGTCATGGCCGCCGTGGACGCCCTCGGCTACCGGCCCAACGCCGTCGCCCGTTCCCTGCGCACCGATCAGACCCGGACCCTGGGTCTCGTCATCAGTGACGTGCTGAACCCTTACTTCACCGAGCTGGCCCGCTCCGTCGAGGAGGAGGCCCGTGCCCTCGGGTACAGCGTGATCATCGGCAACGCCGACGAGCGGCCCGACCTGCAGGATCATCACGTACGGACTCTCCTCGACCGGCGGATCGACGGGCTGCTCGTGTCGCCCACGGACGGCGGGTCCCCGCTGATGCTGGACGCCGCGCGCGGCGGCACCCCGATGGTCTTCGTCGACCGGTGGATCCCGGGGGTCGACGTTCCCGTCGTGCGGTCGGACGGGCAGGGCGCCGTCCGGGACCTCGTCGCCCATCTGCACGTGCTCGGGCACCGGCGGCTCGCCATCATCGCGGGCCCTGCCGCGACCACGACGGGCAGTGAGCGCGTCGCCGCGTTCCGGGAGGCGCTCGCCTCGTACGAGATCGAGCTGCCGGACGCGTACATAGGGCAGGGCGACTTCCAGGCGGGCAGCGGGCGCCGCGTGACCGACGGGTTCCTCGACCTTCCCGAGCCGCCCGAGGTCGTGTTCGCCGCCGACAACCTGATGGCGCTCGGCGCGCTCGACGCCATCCGCGCGCGCGGGATGCGCGTCCCGGACGACATCGCGCTCGCCGCGTTCGACGACATCCCCTGGTTCGTGCACACCGATCCGCCGGTCACGGCGATCGCTCAGCCGACCACGGAGCTGGGGCGGGCCGCCGTGCGCGCGCTCGTCGAGCGCATCGAGGGGCGGGCGGCCGACTCCCTCA
Source organism: Streptomyces sp. SGAir0957 (assembly GCF_043523415.1). Taxonomy (NCBI): domain Bacteria; kingdom Bacillati; phylum Actinomycetota; class Actinomycetes; order Kitasatosporales; family Streptomycetaceae; genus Streptomyces; species Streptomyces sp. SGAir0957. The sequence continues at coordinate 5,350,795 of NZ_CP027293.1, read as the reverse complement.
CACTCCCCGCCCACCTCGTCGTACGGCGCTCGTGCGGAGAGCCACCAACCGCCAACAAGCCAGAAACGCCTACCTCAACGGAGAGGAGCAACCGGTGAGCAACCCGGACGAGTTGCTGCGTATCGAAGGGATACGGAAGACCTTCCCCGGCGTGGTCGCGCTCGACAGCGTCGACTTCGAGCTGCGCCGGGGCGAGGTGCACGTCCTGCTCGGCGAGAACGGGGCCGGGAAGAGCACGCTGATCAAGATGCTCTCCGGCGCCTACACGCCCGACGCCGGCCGCATCACGGTCGGCGGCGAGCAGGTCCGTATCCATGGTGCGCAGGACGCCGAACGGCTCGGCATCGCCACGATCTACCAGGAGTTCAACCTGGTCCCCGATCTGACCGTGGCCGAGAACATCTTCCTGGGGCGCCAGCCGCGCCGCTTCGGTCTCATCGACCGCAAGAAGATGGACGCCGACGCCGAGGCGCTCCTCGCGCGCGTGGGCGTGAATGTGTCGCCACGCGCGCGTGTGCGTGAACTCGGCATCGCCCGGCTCCAGATGGTGGAGATCGCGAAGGCGCTCAGCCTGGACGCCCGCGTTCTGATCATGGACGAGCCGACGGCCGTGCTCACCTCCGAGGAGGTGGAGAAGCTCTTCGCCATCGTGCGCGCGCTGCGCGAGGACGGCGTCGGGATCGTCTTCATCACCCACCACCTGGAAGAGATCGCCGCTCTCGGCGACCGGGTCACCGTCATCCGCGACGGGCGGAGTGTGGGCCAGGTGCCCGCCTCCACCCCCGAGGACGAGCTGGTGCGGCTCATGGTGGGGCGCTCCATCGAGCAGCAGTATCCGCGGGAGCGGCCCGAGACCGGTGCCGCGCTCCTCAAGGTCGAGGGGCTCAGCCGCGACGGCGTCTTCCACGACGTGAGCTTCGAGGTGCGGGCCGGTGAGGTCGTCGGCATCGCCGGGCTCGTCGGCGCGGGACGGACGGAAGTCGTCCGGGCCGTCTTCGGAGCCGATCCCTACGACGCGGGCAGCGTCGAGGTCGGCGGGGCCCGGCTCCCCCGGCACGACGTGAACGCCGCCATGGCCGCCGGCGTCGGGCTCGTGCCCGAGGACCGCAAGGGGCAGGGGCTCGTCCTCGACCAATCGGTCGAGGAGAACCTCGGGCTCGTCACCATGCGGACCGCGTCCCGTGGCGGGTTCGTCGACCTCAAGGGGCAGCACACCGCCGCCGAGCGGATCGCCGGTCAGCTGGGCGTGCGCATGGCCGGGCTCGGCCAGCATGTGCGCACCTTGTCCGGCGGCAACCAGCAGAAGGTCGTCATCGGCAAGTGGCTGCTCGCCGACATCAAGGTGCTGATCCTCGACGAGCCGACGCGCGGCATCGACGTCGGCGCCAAGGTCGAGATCTACCAGCTCGTCAACGAGCTGACCGCCGCCGGGCACGCCGTCCTCATGATCTCCAGCGATCTGCCGGAGGTGCTCGGCATGAGTGACCGGGTGCTCGTGATGGCGCAGGGCCGTATCGCCGGTGAACTCGCCGCCGAGGACGCCACCCAGGACTCCGTGATGGCGCTCGCCGTCAGCAACCAGCAGCTCAGTAACCAGCAGCACAGCGCCTTCGAGGAGGAGGGCTCCCGTGACCACTGACACGCTCAAGAAGACACAGGCCAAGAACAACGGGAGCCTGCTGCGGCTGCTCCTCGACAACGGCGCGCTGACCGCGCTCGTCGTCCTCGTCATCGTGATGTCGCTGCTGTCCGGCGACTTCCTGACCACCACGAACCTGCTGAACGTCGGCGTGCAGGCGGCCGTGACCGCCATCCTCGCGTTCGGCGTCACCTTCGTCATAGTCTCGGCGGGCATCGACCTGTCCGTCGGCTCGGTGGCCGCGCTCTCCGCGACCGTCCTCGCCTGGGCCGCCACGAACGAAGGGGTGCCGGTCGTCATAGCCGTACTCCTCGCCGTCGTCACCGGCGTGGCCTGCGGGCTCGTCAACGGCGCGCTCATCTCGTACGGGAAGCTGCCGCCGTTCATCGCGACGCTCGCGATGCTGTCGGTCGGGCGCGGGCTCTCGCTGGTGATCTCGCAGGGCAGCCCCATTCCGTTCCCCGACTCCGTCTCGCACCTCGGTGACACGCTCGGCGGCTGGCTGCCGGTGCCGGTCATCGTGATGGTCGTGGTGGGAATCGTCACCGCTGTCGTCCTCGGGCGTACGTTCATCGGGCGCTCCATGTACGCCATCGGCGGCAACGAGGAAGCCGCCCGTCTCTCCGGGCTTCGCGTCAAGCGGCAGAAGCTCGTCATCTACGGTCTGTCCGGGCTGTTCGCGGCCGTCGCCGGTATCGTCCTCGCCTCCCGTCTCGCCTCCGCGCAGCCGCAGGCCGCGCAGGGGTACGAGCTGGACGCCATCGCCGCCGTCGTCATCGGCGGCGCCTCCCTCGCCGGTGGTACGGGCAAGGCGTCGGGCACCTTCATCGGCGCCCTGATCCTCGCCGTGCTGCGCAACGGGCTCAACCTGCTCTCCGTCTCCGCGTTCTGGCAGCAGGTCGTCATCGGCGTCGTCATCGCCCTCGCCGTGCTGCTCGACACGGTGCGCCGCAAGGCCGGGGCCACGCCGACCGCGGCCGGTGCCGGGTCCGGGGGGCCCAAGCAGAAGATGCAGTACCTGATCGCGGCCGTCGTCGCGGCGGCGATCGTCGGCGGGCTCGCGCTGTGGAACAACGGCTCGTCGTCCGACGCCAAGAAGGACCTCAAGCTGGGCATGGCGGTCTCCACGCTCAACAACCCGTTCTTCACCGAGATGCGGGCGGGCGCGCAGGCCGAGGCCAAGAAGCAGGGCGTGAAGCTGACCGTCACCGACGCGCAGAACGACGCCTCGCAGCAGGCCAACCAAGTGCAGAACTTCACCAGCACCGGGCTCGGCGCGGTCATCGTCAACCCGGTCGACTCCGACGCCATCGGCCCGGCCGTGCGCGGCGCCAACGACGCCGACATCCCCGTCGTCGCCGCCGACCGCGGCGTGAACAAGGCGGAGACGGCGACGCTCGTCGCCTCCGACAACGTCGCGGGCGGCAAGCAGGCCGCGAAGACCCTCGCCGAGAAGCTCGGCGGCAAGGGCACCATCGTCATCCTGCAGGGCCAGGCCGGTACGTCCGCCAGCCGTGAGCGCGGCGCGGGCTTCGCCGCCGGGCTCAAGGAGTTCCCGGGCATCAAGGTCGCCGCCAAGCAGCCCGCGGACTTCGACCGCACCAAGGGCCTGGACGTCATGACGAACCTGCTCCAGTCGCACCCCGACATCGACGGTGTCTTCGCCGAGAACGACGAGATGGCGCTCGGCGCGGTCAAGGCGCTCGGCTCCAAGGCAGGCAAGTCCGTCGCCGTCGTCGGCTTCGACGGCACCCCGGACGGCTTCAAGGCGGTGAAGGCGGGCACCCTGTACGCCTCCGTCGCCCAGCAGCCGCGCGAGCTCGGCAAGATGGCCGTGCAGAACGCGATCCGGGCCGCCCAGGACAAGAAGATCGCGGACGCGGTGAAGGTGCCGGTGAAGGTCGTCACCGCGAAGAACGTCGGCGACTTCCAGTGACGCTCCCCGAAGGACGACAGTGACGTTCTCGTAGCCTTTGCGGTGACGTACGAAGAAAGGCACAGCATGAACACGTACGACCTGCTCGTCGTCGGGTCGGCCAACGCCGACCTGGTGGTGGGCGTCGACCGCCGCCCGGCCGCCGGGGAGACCGTCCTCGGCTCCGACCTGGTCACCCACCCGGGCGGCAAGGGCGCCAACCAGGCGGTCGCCGCCGCCAAGCTCGGCGCACGTACGGCGCTGCTCGGGCGGGTCGGCGACGACGGGCACGGCACCCTGCTGCGCGAGTCGATGGAGGCGGCGGGCGTCGACACGTCCGGGGTGCTCGTCGGCGGGGCGCCGACCGGGGTCGCGCTGATCACCGTCGACCCGTCCGGGGACAACAGCATCGTGGTGTCCCCGGGCGCGAACGGGCGGCTCACGCCGGACGACGTACGGGCGGCGGGCGAGCTGTTCGCCGGGGCCAAGGTCGTCTCGACGCTGTTGGAGATTCCGCTGGAGACGGTCGCGGAGGTCGCGCGGAGCGTGGCGGAGGGGGCGCGGCTCGTGCTCAACCCGTCGCCGCCCGCGCCGCTGCCCGACGAGGTCCTCGCCGCGTGCGACCCGCTCATCGTGAACGAGCACGAGGCCCGCGTGGTCCTCGGCACCGACACGAAGGGCGAGCCCGAGGACTGGGCGCGGGCGCTGCTCGCGCTCGGCCCGCGCTCGGTGGTGATCACGCTCGGCGCGGAGGGCGCGCTCGTCGCCGACGCGTCGGGCTCGTCCCGGGTCGCGTCGGTGAAGGTGAAGGCCGTGGACACGACGGGCGCCGGTGACGCGTTCACCGCCGCGCTCGCCTGGCGCCTCGGCACCGGGGAGTCGCTGGCGGAGGCCGCCGCCTACGCGGCCCGGGTCGGCGCCGCCGCCGTCACCAAGCAGGGCGCGCAGGTGTCGTACCCGACGGCCGAAGAGGTCGCGGCGCTGTGAAGAGGTCCGGCATCCTCAACCGTCATCTGGCAGGCGCCCTGGCCGAGTTGGGGCACGGTGACGGCGTGCTCATATGCGACGCCGGGATGCCGATCCCGGCCGGGCCGCGCGTCGTCGACCTCGCCTTCCGGGCCGGGGTGCCGTCGTTCGCGGAAATCCTGGACGGGCTCCTCGACGAGCTGGTGGTCGAGGCGGGCACGGCCGCGCACGAGGTGCGGACCGCGAACCCGGCGGCGGCCGAGCTGCTCGGCGAGCGGGTGCCGTCCCTCGGCTTCGTCTCGCACGAGGAGCTGAAGTCGCTGTCCGGCGGCGCCCGCCTGATCGTGCGGACCGGGGAGGCGCGGCCGTACGCGAACGTGCTGCTGCGTTGCGGCGTCTTCTTCTGACCCGTCCGGAACGCGAGCGGTGAAATGCCCGAGGGGCCCGGTACACCGACCGGGCCCCTCGGGCCTTCCCCTCCTGCGCCGGAACGTCCTCGATCCCCCCGGATCCCCCTCCGGACATCCCGACGCACGCTAGACCCGCGATGGGCGCGGATGGTTGTACGGATGCGGAGCGTTTTCTTCCCGGGATTTTCCCGGCACCCCAGAAGCGCGGGTCAGCAGGCGTGTTCCGTGAATCGGCGCGCCGTCTCCGCGAGGACTTCGCGCCCGTCCCGCGCCCAGAGGCCGTCGTTGAACAGCTCGACCTCGATGGGCCCGGCGTACCCCTGCTGTTCGACGAGGCCGCGCCAGTACCGCATGTCGACCGAGCCGTCGCCGAGCTGGCCGCGCCCGTTGAGCACGCCCTCGGGCAGCGGCGTCACCCAGTCGGCGAGCTGGAACATGGCGATACGTCCTTGCGCCCCGGCCCGCGCGATCTGCGCGGGCGCCTGGTCGTCCCACCAGACGTGGTACGTGTCCACGCAGACGCCGACCTGGTGCGCGGGGAAGCGTTCGGCTATGTCCAGGGCCTGGGCGAGCGTCGAGACGACACAGCGGTCGGCCGCGAACATGGGGTGCAGCGGTTCGATGGCGAGCCGCACCCCGTGGTCGGCGGCGTAGGGGGCGAGGTCGGCGAGCGCGTCGGCGATCCGTTCCCGGGCGCCGGCGAGATCGTATGAACCGGCCGGGAGGCCGCCCGAGACGAGGACGAGGACGTCCGCGCCGAGGGTCACCGCCTCCCCGACAGCCCGCTTGTTGTCCTCGATCGCGGCCTTGCGCCCGGCCTCGTCGATGCCGGTGAGGAAGCCGCCGCGGCAGTGCGTGGAGACGCTGAGGCCCGCGTCGCCCAGGAGCTTGGCCGCCGCCTCGACGCCGTACGCCTGGACGGGTTCGCGCCAGGTGCCGACGTACTGGACGCCCGACTCCGCGCAGGCGGCGACGAGTTCGGGCAGGCCGAGCTGCTTGACCGTCATCTGGTTGATCGAGAAGCGGGGGTCGGCGGCGGCGCTCATGAGGTCACTCCGTACAGGGCGAGCAGGTTCTTCATGCGGGCCTCGGCGAGGTGCGGGTCCGGGAACAGGCCGAGGCCGTCGGCGAGTTCGTAGGCGCGCGCGAAGTGCGGGAGCGAGCGGGCCGACTGGAGGCCGCCGACCATCGTGAAGTGGTCCTGGTGGCCCGCGAGCCAGGCCAGGAAGACGACGCCGGTCTTGTAGAAGCGGGTCGGGGCCTGGAAGAGGTGGCGGGAGAGTTCGACGGTCGGGTCGAGGAGGGCGCGGAAGCCCTTCTCGTCGCCGGTGTCGAGGGTGCGGACGGCCTGGGCGGCGAGCGGTCCCAGCGGGTCGAAGATGCCGAGCAGCGCGTGGCTGAAGCCGCGGTCGTCGCCGGCGATCAGCTCGGGGTAATTGAAGTCGTCGCCGGTGTAGCACCGCACGCCGTTGGGGAGGCGGCGGCGCAGTTCCACCTCGCGGCGGGCGTCGAGCAGGGACACCTTGATGCCGTCGACCTTGTCCGGGTGGGCGGCGATGACCTCCAGGAAGGTCTCCGTCGCGGCGTCGAGGTCGGCGGAGCCCCAGTAGCCGTCGAGCGCCGGGTCGAACATGGGGCCGAGCCAGTGCAGGACGACGGGTTCGGCGGCCTGGCGCAGGAGGTGGCCGTAGACGTCGAGGTAGTCCTCGGGGCCCTTGGCGACGGCGGCGAGCGCGCGGGACGCCATGAGGATGGCCTGCGCGCCCGTCCCCTCGACGAGGGCGAGCTGCTCCTCGTAGGCGGCGCGTACGGTCGCCAAGTCCGCGGCAGAAAAGACCAGTTGATCGGTGCCGACGCCGCACGCGATGCGGCCGCCGACCGCCTTCGCCTCGGCTGCGGAGCGCCGGATGAGTTCGGCGGCGCCCGCCCAGTCCAGGCCCATGCCGCGCTGGGCGGTGTCCATCGCCTCGGCGACGCCGAGCCCGTGCGACCACAGGTGGCGGCGGAAGGCGAGGGTGGCGTCCCAGTCGACGGCGGCCGGTGAGTCCGGGCTCGTGTCGGCGAACGGGTCGGCGACGACGTGCGCGGCCGAGAAGACGACACGGGAGGCGAGGGGCGCGCCCGCGTCGACGACGAGGGGCGTGGCGCGGGGCTCGTACGGCCGCAGGCCCCCGGTGGCGTCGGGAAGCCGGATCGTCACAGCGTGATCTCCGGAACCTCGACGCGGCGACCCTCGGCGGACGACTTCAGGCCCAGCTCGGCGAGTTGGACACCGCGCGCCCCTGCGAGCAGGTCCCAGTGGTAGGGCGCGTCGGCGTAGACGTGCCTGAGGAACAGCTCCCACTGCGCCTTGAAGCCGTTGTCGAACTCGGCGTTGTCGGGCACCTCCTGCCACTGGTCGCGGAAGGAGTACGTGGCCGGGATGTCCGGGTTCCAGACGGGCTTCGGGGTGGCGCTGCGGTGCTGGACGCGGCAGTTGCGCAGACCCGCGACGGCGGAGCCCTCCGTGCCGTCGACCTGGAACTCCACGAGTTCGTCGCGGTTGACGCGGACGGCCCAGGAGGAGTTGATCTGGGCGACGGCGCCGCCGTCCAGCTCGAAGACGCCGTACGCGGAGTCGTCGGCGGTGGCGTCGTAGGGCTTGCCGTTCTCGTCCCAGCGCTGCGGGATGTGGGTGGTGATCAGCGCCTGGACGGAGGTGACGCGGCCGAACAGCTCGTGGAGCACGTACTCCCAGTGCGGGAACATGTCGACGGCGATGCCGCCGCCGTCCTCGGCCCGGTAGTTCCAGGACGGGCGCTGCGCCTCCTGCCAGTCGCCCTCGAAGACCCAGTAGCCGAACTCGCCGCGCACGGACAGGATGCGGCCGAAGAAGCCGCCGTCGATGAGGCGCTTCAGCTTGAGCAGCCCCGGCAGGAAGATCTTGTCCTGGACGACGCCGGACCTGATCCCCGCGTCCTTGGCGAGCCGGGCCAGGTCGAGGGCGCCCGCGAGGTCGGTGGCGGTGGGCTTCTCGGTGTAGAGGTGCTTTCCCGCGGCGATCGCCTTCTTCAGCGCCTCCTCGCGGGCGGAGGTGACCTGCGCGTCGAAGTAGATGTCGATCGAGTCGTCGGCGAGGACGGCGTCGAGGTCGGTCGAGACGTTCTCCGCCGGGAGGCCGTGCCGCTCGGCGAGCGCGCGCAGGGCGTGCTCGCGACGGCCGACGAGGACCGGCTCGGGCCAGAGGACCGTGCCGTCGCCGAGGTCGAGTCCGCCCTGCTCGCGCAGGGCGAGGAGGGAGCGGACGAGGTGCTGGCGGTAGCCCATGCGCCCCGTCACACCGTTCATGGCGATGCGCACCGTCTTGCGTGTCACGTGAGTCCCTTCGTCCTTCGCTACGGGTGGCAGGCGGCGCCCGCACCCCGGAACGAGCCGACAGCAAGCGCTTTCTACGTAGAAAGAAGCTAGCCTCTGCACAGCCGCTCGGACAAGGGCGGAAACAACGGAGGATGGTTCGATGACCGTGACCCTGGCGGACGTGGCCGCCCGCGCGCAGGTGTCCCCCGCCACCGTGTCACGCGTGCTGAACGGCAACTATCCGGTCGCCGCCGCCACGCGCGAGCGCGTGCTCAAGGCCGTGGACGAACTGGACTACGTGCTCAACGGCCCCGCCAGCTCCCTCGCGGCCGCCACCTCCGACCTCGTCGGGGTCCTGGTCAACGACATCGCGGACCCGTTCTTCGGGATCATGGCGTCCGCCGTGCAGTCGGAGATCGTCGGTCCGGGCGGCCGGGCCGGCGGCGAACGGCTCGCGGTCGTCTGCAACACGGGCGGTTCACCCGAACGGGAGCTGACGTATCTGACGCTGCTCCAGCGCCAGCGGGCCGCGGCGGTCGTCCTCACCGGCGGCGCGATCGAGAACGAGACGCACGTCGCCGCCGTCTCCGGCAAGCTGCGGCGGCTCTCGGAGGCGGGCACCCGCGTCGTGCTGTGCGGGCGGCCGCCCGTACCCGGCACGGACGCGTCGGCGCTCACCTTCGACAACCGGGGCGGCGCCCGGCAGCTCACCCACCACCTGCTCACCCTGGGCCACCGCAGGATCGGCTACGTGGCGGGCCCCGAGGAGCGCACCACGACCCGCCACCGCCTGGAGGGCCACCGGGAGGCGCTGGCCGAGGCCGGGGTCACGGAGTCGGACGGCCTAGTGGCGCACGCGCCCTACGACCGCGGGGCGGGCTACGAGGCGACGGTACAACTACTGCGGAAGGACCCGGAGTTGACGGCCGTGGTCGCGGCGAACGACACGATGGCGCTCGGCGCGTGCGCGGCGCTGCGCAAGGCGGGCCTGCGTATCCCCGAGGACGTGTCGGTGGCGGGCTTCGACGACCTGCCCTTCAGCGTCGACGCGGTCCCGGCGCTGACGACGGTCCGCCTCCCGCTGGCCGAGGCGGCGGCACGGGCGGGCCGCATCGCGATGGGCCGCGAGGCGGAACCGCCCGGCGGGGTGGACGTGGTGCGCGGTGAGCTGATGGTGCGCGGGTCGACGGGGGCGCCGCGTGGCCGGTGACACGGGGACGCCCCGATGGCCCTCGCGGTGGGCGGCCCCGGTCCTGGCCAACCTGGCGCTCGGGCTGCCCGCGCTCGCGCCGCTCGGGTGTGCGTGGTGGGTGCTGAGCGAGTGGCTGCCGATGGACTGCGGCAGCATCGAGGAGTCCTACGCGCCCGGGTTCACGGGCAGCTGCGACTACGACACGCTGGACAACGGCCCCATCGTGCTGGGCCTGGGCGTCATGTCCGGCCTGCTGGTCCTGTTCCTGGTCCTCCTGGCGAACCGTGGCTTCGCGCGGGAGGCGGACATCGGCCGCTCGGTGTGGACCCGGGCGGTGCCGTTCGTGCTGCTGCCGTTCGCGGTGCTGTGGACGCTGCTGTGAGCCGGTACGAACCGGGCGTCGAGGGTGCCCGCAAGCTCCTGGACGCGAGGGCCTGAACGGCGTGGGGCGGCGCCCCGCGCCGTTCAGGATCCGGGGTGTCACACGTGCGGCCGCCGCCCCCTCTCCTGGTGCGGGAACTGCTGGTCCGCGCCGGGCAGCGTGGGCTTCGGCAGGGTGGCCACCTCCTCCTTCGCCTGCTCCAGCTGTTTCGCCGTGTCGTGGGGCAGACGGGGCGGGCGCGGCGCGGTGTGGGTGAAGCGGAACGCCGAGGTGAGGTCGCCGAAGGTGGAGCGCCGCCAGTCGGTGATGTTGGGCTCCTCCACGCCCGTGAACTTCTCCAGGAACTGGAGCGCCGAGGTGTGGTCGAACGTCTCGGAGGCCACCCAGCCGCCGACCGTCCACGGCGAGACGATGATCGCCGGGACCCGGAAGCCGCCGCCGATCGGCAGGCCGCCCACGAACTCGTCGGCGGTGCCCGCTGGGGGTGTCGGCGGGGGCACGTGGTCGAAGAGGCCGTCGTTCTCGTCATAGTTGAGGATGAACGCGGTCTTCGCCCAGACCTTCGGGTTGGACGCGATCGCCTCGATCTTGCGGGCCACGAAGTCGGCGCCGGCGGCGGGCAGGTAGTCGGGGTGCTCCGACTGGTAGCTGGTCGGCATGATCCAGCTGACCGCCGGGAGCCGGTCGTTACGGGCGTCGTCCTCGAAGGTGCCCTCGGGCTGCGGCCGCACACCGCGCTCGTAGAGGTCGGAGCCCGGCTGCGCGTTCTTGAAGCTGGCGAACTGTTCGAGCAGGTTGCAGCCGTAGTCGTCGTCCTGCTGGTACACCTTCCAGCTGACTCCGGCGGCCTGGAGCCGTTCGGCGTACGTCGTCCAGCGGTACGGGGTCGGTGCCGTGTTGTTGAGCACCGGGCCGCCCTCGGTGCCGGACGGGTCGATGGAGGCGGTCATCCAGTAGAGCCGGTTCGGCCAGGTCGGGCCGAAGACCGAGCAGAAGTAGTGGTCGCAGATGGTGAAGGTCTCGGCCAGCGCGAACTGGAACGGTATGTCCTTGCGCGTGTAGTACCCCATCACGTAGGGCCCGTTGACGCCGTCGGCCTTGCGGTGCGCGGGGAGCCACCGGTCCATCGCCCCGTTGTTCCACGCCTCGTGCTGGACGGACCAGGCGTGGCTGGTGGAGGGGATGGCCTGGGCGCTGGTGGAGTGCGTGTCCAGGTGGAAGGGGAGCAGGTAGCCCTTGGGGTTCTCGGGGTCGGGCTGGAAGAACACGGAGCGGCCGTTGGGCAGCTTCAGCGCGTGGGGGTCGTTGAAGCCGCGTACGCCCTTGAGGGTGCCGAAGTAGTGGTCGAAGGAGCGGTTCTCCTGCATGAGCATGACGACGTGCTCGATGTCGCGCAGCGAACCCTTGCGGGGCGGCCCCGCGGCCACCGCCTTCTGCACGCTGGGCGGCAGCAGCGAGAGCGCGGCGGCGCCCCCGACCGCGCCCGCCGCGGAACCGAGGAGTCTGCGTCGGGTCAGTTCGGCCATGGAAGTAGCCCCCTAAAGCTGGCTGGACGGACGGTTCGGACATGCCAACGGCCCGTGAAGGACGGGCCGTTGGCACCACTGTGCGGGCCGTTCACCATGGAGCGGAGGGGGCGAACGGTGAAATCGCGGCCAACGGGCGGGAAGGGGTTGGCCAACCCATGGGCCGCTCTTGAACCGCCATACCTGCCATATGCACGGTCTTGACCTCAGGAGGACGCGCCAGGCTCCCGCCAGATGGGGGGCCGAGGTGCACCGGATGGCGGCCGGACGTCCGGGCCATGGACGCGGCCCGGCGCCCGGCGTAACGTGACGCCCACTTCGGACCTCTGACTGAGTCAACCATTCGCTGAACGTCATGAGCGTCATGAGCTTCGTGAGCGTCATGAGCTTCGTGAGCGTCATGAGCTTCGTGAGTTACGTGAGTTTCGTGAGGTGAGCCGAATCATGACCGTGCAGGACATCCGGTCCTTCAACCGCTTCTACACGAACGTCATCGGCGCGCTGGACTACAGCCGCCACCTGTACGCCCCGTACACCCTCACCGAGTCGCGTGTGCTGTACGAACTGGCGCACCCGGAGCGCGGACGGCGCCCCGACGCGGCCGATCTGCGGGCGCGACTGCACCTCGACGCCGGGTACTTGAGCCGCATCCTCGGCAAGTTCGAACGGGACGGCCTCGTCGAGCGCGGAACCTCCGAACGGGACTCGCGCCGCCGCAGCATCACCCTCACCCCGCGCGGCCGCACCGCCGCCGAGTTGCTCGACGAGCGGTCCAGGGAAACGGTCGGGGCGCTCCTCGACACCGTCCCCGCGGCCGAGCGCGGCCGGCTCGCGGAGGCGCTGCGCACCGTCCGATCGCTCCTCGGCGACGGCCGCGCCGCCCCGCGCGCCGAGGACGTCGCCCTGCGCGATCCGGCCCCCGGCGACCTCGGCTGGATCGTCGCCCGCAACGGCGCGGTGTACGCCGCCGAGTTCGGCTGGAACGCCGAGTACGAGGGCCTCGTCGCCCGCATCGTCGCCGACTTCGCCCAGGACCACGACCCGCACCTGGAGCGCGTGTGGATCGCCGAACTCGACGGCCGCCCCGTCGGCTGCGTCATGTGCGTACGCGACGAGGCGCCCGGCACGGCACGGCTCCGGCTGCTCCTCGTCGAGCCGGAGGCGCGCGGCCTCGGCATCGGCGACCGGCTCGTGCGCGCGGTGATCGACTTCACCCGCGGCGTCGGCTACCGCGAGCTGGTGCTGTGGACGAACGACGTCCTCGAATCCGCCCGCGCGCTCTACCAGCGACACGGATTCGTGCTGGTCGGAGAGGTCCCGCACCGTTCCTTCGGCGCCGACCTGACCGGCCAGGACTGGCGGCTCCCGCTGCACGGCACACCTGAGTGAGCGACGACAGCGCGGGTATGGTCCGCCCCATGAAACTGGCGTTCTCCACTCTCGGTGTCCCCGGCCAGCCGCTGGCCGACGTCCTCAGCCTCGCGACCACGCACGGCTACCACGGCGTGGAACTGCGCGCCCACCCCGAGGAGCCGGTCCACCCGGGCCTCGACGTGGCGGCCCGCGCCGACGTGGCCGAACGGTTCAAGGCCGCGGGCGTCGAGATCCTCGGCGTCGCCGGGTACGCGCGCGTGGCCGCGCCCGGCGACGACACCGCCGTGCTCGACGACGTACGCGCCCTGATCGACCTCGCCCGCGACCTCGGCGCCCCCTACGTCCGGGTCTTCCCCGGCGGCGGCGACGACCTCGACGAGAAGGGGCTCGCGGAGGCCGACGCCACGGCCGCCCGCCGCCTCGGCGTCGCCGCCGAGTACGCGGCCGACCGCGGCGTCCGCGTCCTCCTCGAAACCCACGACTCGCACCGCACGGGCGCCGCCGCCTCCCGCGTCGTCGGCCCCGTCGGCCACCGCAACGTCGGCGTGCTCTGGGACGTCATGCACACCTGGCTCGGCGGCGAACAGCCCACCGTCTCCTACGCCGCCCTCTCCCCCTACCTCGGATACGTGCAGGTCAAGGACATCGCCGGGCCCGACGACACGACTCCGCTGCCGCTCGGGGCCGGGGCGCTGCCGCTCGGCGAGTGCGTGGAGGTGCTCAGCCGGGAGGGCTGGGACGGGTGGCTCTGCTGGGAGTACGAGGCCCGCTGGTACGAGTCGGCCGCGCCGCTTCCCGGGATTCTCGGCGCCGGGCGGGAGTACATGGCTCGGCTGCTCAACGAGTCGGCGTGAGTTCTGAGCTCGCCGACTCGTCCGCCGTGTGCGGTACGTCGCCGGAGGGCTTGCTTCGTCGTGGTCGCTCGCGCCGTTCCCCGCGCCCCTTCGGGGCGCCCTTCAGCGAGGCCAGTGCCACGCCTGCCACCAGGAGGGCCGCCGCGCACCAGCGCAATGGGGTGACCTCCTCGTTGAGGAACAGGGCCGCCGACGACATGCCGAAGACCGGGACCAGGAGGGAGTACGGGGCGACCGTCGACGCGTCGTAGCGGCGCAGCAGGCGGCTCCACGCGCTGAAGCCGAAGAGCGTGGTGACCAGGGCTACGTAGAGGATCGCGCCGATGCCGGGGAGATCGAGGGAGGCGAGCGCGCGGGCGTCCCGGGCCGGGCCCTCGAAGAGAAGGGAGAGCGCGAGGAGCGGCAGGACCGGTACCGCGCTCGACCACACCATGAAGGTGAACGGCGCGTCGGGCGCCGCCTTGCGGGTCAGCACGTTCGACACGCCCCAGAACGCCGCCGCCACCAGGACCAGCGCGAACGCGCCGAGCGGGCCCGAACCCCCCTCGTCCACGCCCGCCACCCCGATGCCGACGAGCGCCACCGCCATGCCAGCCGCCCGGACGCGGCCGGGGCGCTCCCCCAGGAACGCGAAGGCGATCAGCGCGGTGAAGACCGACTGCACCTGGAGCACGAGGGAGGACAGGCCCGCCGGCATCCCCGCGTTCATCCCGAGGAACAGCAGGCCGAACTTGCCGACGCCCAGAGCGAAGCCGACCCCGGCCACCCACCGCCACCGCACGCGCGGGCGACCGACCAGGAAGACCGCGGGCAGCGCCGCGAGCAGGAAGCGCAGGGCGCAGAAGAGCAGCGGCGGGAAGTGGGCGAGGCCGATGTCGATGACGACGAAGTTGACGCCCCACAGGGCAGCTACGAGGACGGCGAGGCCGGTGTGCGCGGGTCTCATGCGTCGAGCATCGGGCCCGGTGACCATGTAGCACCAGCGATGATTGCTGCATGGTTGGATGAAGAGACGCTAATGACTCGTGCTGGTCCTGGAGGCTGTCTTGCTCGACATCCAACGTCTGCGCGCGTTGCACGCCGTCTCCGTCCACGGCACCGTCGGCGGTGCCGCCGCCGCGCTCGGATACACCCCGTCCGCCGTCTCGCAACAGATCGCCAAGCTGGAACGGGAGACCAGGACGGTGCTTCTCGAGCGCGAAGGGCGCGGAGTCAAACTGACGGATGAAGCACGTCAACTCGTCGATACGGCAAGTGAGTTGCTGGCGATACTCGAACGTGCCGAGACCGGGATCGAGGAGCGGCGCGGAGTGCCCGCCGGGCGGCTGACCATCGCCGCGTTCGCCTCCGCGGCCCGCGGACTGCTGCCCGCGACCCTCGCGGATCTCTCCGCCCGGCATCCCGGGCTCGAACCCCGCCTGTCCGAGGTCGACCCGCACCTGTCGGTGCCGCTCGTCGCCAAGGGGGCGGTCGACCTGGCCGTCGCACACGACTGGGACATCGCGCCCCTGCCGGTCCCCGCCGGGGTGGAGCAGGCCGTGCTCGGTGCCGACCTGTGCGATCTGCTCGTCCCGGACGGGCATCCGCTGGCGGGGCGAGCCGCCGTGCGGCGGGAGGAACTGGGCGGGGAACGGTGGGTGTCGCAGCCGCCGGGGCGGGTGTGCCACGACTGGCTCCTCCGCACGATGCGCTCCGCTGGGTTCGAGCCGGAGATCGTGCATCAGGCCGACGAGAATCCGACGCTCGTCGCGCTCGTCGCGGCGGGGTTGGGGGTGGCGGTCATTCCCCGGCTCGGACGAGGTGCCTTGCCGGCGGGGGTGGGGGTGGTGCGGCTGGTTCCCTTGCCGCGGCGTCGGATCTACGCGCTGTGGCGGACCGGGCTGTCCAGCCGCCCCGCGATCACCGCGACGATCGAAGCGCTGCGCGCCCAGGGCCGCGCATACCTGGCCCCGGCCTGACCCCGAGTGCGGCCCGGCCACGACCGACCGCGCCGTTCCCGCGCCCCTGGGGGTTGCGGCCTACCCCCATCCGCAGCTTTCGCCACACCTGAGCACACCGTCCCGCGCGCCCCCGGGGGGGCTGCGGTCCACCCCCATCCGCGGGCGCTTCGTGGCTGAGCGCGCAGTTCCCCGCGCCCCTGGGGGGTTGCGGTCTACCCCCATTCGCAGCTTTCGCCACACCTGAGCGCGCCGTCCCGCACGCCCCTGGGGGGTGCGGTCCACCCCCATCCGCAGGCGCTTCGTGGCTGAGCGCGCAGTTCCCCGCGCCCCTGAAATGCGCACTGCGTGCGCCATTGCAGGGGGCGCGTGCGGCTGAAGTGCGCACTGCGTGCGCCATTTCAGCGGGCGCGTGCGGCTGAAGTGCGCACTGCGTGCGCCATTTCAGCGGGCGCGTGCGGCTGAAGTGCGCACTGCGTGCGCCATTTCAGCGGGCGCGTGTCCCTGGAGCCGCGGCGAAGCCGCACGCTCCAGGGGCGCGGGGAACTGCGCGACCAGCCACGACGAAACCCGCACGCGAAAGACGGGAGCAGAACGCCGCACGCAGTGCGCGTTCCAGGGGCGCGGGGAACTGCGCGACCCGCCACCACGAGAGCCGCACCCGAACGACGAGGAAAGGATGCCGCACGCAGTGCGCATCTCAGGGGCGCGGGGACCTGCGCGGCCGGTCAGCGACGGCGGAACCCGTGCTTGGCAACCGAACAAGCGGAGCGAAACGCCCCGGGGCCGTGCCGATTCCCTTGACCGGCAGAAACTTTCCAGGTAACCGTGTCGCGCGGAAGTAATTTTCAGCACCCCGCACAACCAAAGGCAGAGCTCGTGCCCCGCCCCTCCCCCGGAAGGAGCGCAAGTGCACCACCGCCACACCACCCCCCGCAGCAGGGGTTTCTCCAGACGGACGCTGCTCGCCGCGACCACGGCCGGCATCGCCGCCGCAGGCCTGAGCACCGCACCCGCCCAAGCCGCCGCCTCGGGCAAGGGCAGGCCCGACAAGGCACTGCGGAAGATCATCTCCGGGATGTCCCTGGAGGAGAAGGTCGGCCAGCTCTTCGTCATGCGGGTCTACGGTCATTCGGCCACCGCCCCTGACCAGGCCGACATCGACGCCAACCTGAAAGAGATCGGCGTCCGCACCGCCGCCGAGATGATCGACAAGTACAAGCTCGGCGGCATCATCTACTTCGCGTGGGCGCACAACGTCCGCGACCCGCACCAGATCGCCGATCTCAGCAACGGCATCCAGGAGGCGGGCCGCCGCCAGCCCTCGAAGATCCCGCTGATCGTCTCGACCGACCAGGAGCACGGCATAGTGGCCCGGGTCGGCAAGCCCGCGACGCTGCTCCCCGGCGCGATGGCCCTTGGCGCGGGCGGTTCGCGGTCGGACGCGCGCCGGGCGGCCGCGATCGCGGGTGCGGAACTGCGCGCGCTCGGCATAAACCAGGACTACGCCCCGGACGCGGACGTCAACATCAACCCGGCGAACCCGGTCATCGGCGTACGCTCCTTCGGTTCGGATCCGGCGGCGGTGGCCAGGATGGCCGCGGCGCAGGTCGAGGGGTATCAGTCGGCCGGTGTCGCCGCCACCGCCAAGCACTTCCCCGGTCACGGCGACACCGCCACCGACAGCCACACGGGCCTGCCTGTGATCACGCACACGCGTGAGCAGTGGGAGAAGCTGGACGCCCCGCCGTTCAGGGCCGTGATCGCCGCCGGGATCGATTCGATCATGACGGCCCATCTCGTCGTCCCGGCCCTTGACCCGGCGGAGGACCCCGCGACGCTCTCGCGCCCGATCCTCACCGGCATCCTGCGCGAGAAGCTCGGCTACGACGGCGTCGTGATCACCGACTCGCTGGGCATGGAGGGCGTCCGCACGAAGTACGGCGACGACCGCGTGCCGGTGCTGGCCCTGAAGGCGGGTGTCGACCAGTTGCTGAACCCGCCGTCCCTGGACGTCGCGTGGAACGGTGTGCTGAAGGCCGTGCGGAGCGGGGAGCTGACCGAACAGCGCCTCGACGAATCGATCCTGCGCATTCTGCGGCTCAAGACGAAGCTGGGCCTCTTCAAGGACCCGTACGTCACCCGCCGCGGCGTCGACCACACGGTGGGCACCCGCGCTCACCTGGCGGCGGCCGACAAGATCGCCGAGCGTACGACGACGCTCCTGGTCAACAAGGACCGCCTGCTCCCCCTGAACCGGCGCACCCACAGGAACGTCCTCGTGCTCGGCGCCAACCCCGCGTCCCCCTCGCTCAGCGACGGCCCGCCCACCACCGTGCTCGGCGCCGCCCTGACCGAACTCGGCTTCTCCGCGACGGTCCTGGCGACCGGCACCGCGCCGAACCAAACGGTCATCGACCAGGCGGTGGCCGCCGCCGCGGGCAAGGACGCCGTGCTCGTCGGCACGTACAACGTGACGGCGGGCAGCGCCCAGCAGAAGCTGGTGAACGCCGTCGCGGCGACGGGCGTACCGGTGATCACCCTGTCCCTGCGCAACCCGTACGACGTGGCCCAGCTGGGCGCGGCCGCCGCGCACGTGGCCGCGTACTCGTGGATCGACGTCGAACTGCGGGCGGCGGTACGGGTGCTCGCGGGCCGCGCGGAACCGCGCGGCAAGCTGCCGGTGCCGGTGCAGCGCGCGGATGATCCCGGGCAGGTCCTGTATCCGGTCGGGTACGGCCTGCGGTACTGATTTCCGTACCGGACCGGTACGCGGCCGGGCGTACGGGGGCGTACGGCGCACCAGGGACGCACCGCCCCCGAACGTCGCAAAGCGCCCCCGCGCGTCTGGCGTGGGCCCGGCTCCCGGGTCACGCTTGACGGGTGTCTCGGGGGGCTGCCATGGACGCGCGGACGGTGGGGGCGGTGTGCGCGACGCCATTCCTGGCGCTCGCGCTGGTCGGGTGTCAGGCCCTGTCGGGTTCGGGTGACGATCCGCCCCCGAAGCCGACGCCCTCCGGCACGGCGGCGGTCTTCCTCTCCGCCGGTGAGTGCGGCGCCCGCCGGTCCTCAGGGTTCGTCGAGGTGCGGTGCGGTGGCGGGCGCGCCGTCGCCCGGGTGACCGCGCGGCACGAGGGCTCCACCGCGAACGGTCCCGCGTGCCCCGCCCGTACCGACTTCGTCCTGCACATCAGCGAGACCCACATGACGCCGGACGGGCACGACGCCGACGAGAACGGCGACGGCGAGGTCACCCGCGGCTACGCCTGCATGCGCAACCTCCGGCCGCCGCACCCCGGCGACCCGGGCGCCGGCGGCGGGCCCCGCACGATCGTCGGCGACTGCGTGTACTCCACCGGGAGGGGGCAGGTCCGGGAGACCGCCTGCGACGGCTCGGGCGGCCACGCACCGCAGTACCGCGTCGGCTCGGCGGTGCCGGACCGCATCGACTGCCCCGCGACGACCACCCTCTACGTGACGCTCGGCGGGACGGACATGGTGGGGTGCGCGACGAGGACATGAAGCGCGACGCGGGGACATGAAAAAGGGGCCGCTCGTGCGGCCCCCTTCTCACTTCTCCGGTGTCACGGGCGCAGCGTGAACTTCCGCGCGGTCTCGACCCGGTCGAGCTTCGCGTCGTGCGGCGCCTTGGCCGTCGTACCGGACAGGCCCGCCCATGCGAGGATTCGCTCCGTGGCGAGCGCCTTGTCGTCGGCGTTCAGACCGGCGACGTTCGCACCGTGGTTGGCGTGCGGCGCCGTCATGACGTAGCTGTCACGGGCCCCGGCGCCGAGGCGGAAGGGCTCGGCACCCCACGGGTCGTTGTCGCCGTAGACGTAGAGCATGCGGGTGGCGTGGTGGCGCACCCACGTGTCGACGTCGCGCATGACGTGCTTCTGGAACTTCATCGGGATGGTCTTCGGGACGAAGTTCCGCGGCGGCTGGTAGCCGTAGCGGGAGAGCTTGCCGAGCCAGGGCTGCTTGATGTCGGGCGAGCCGAGCTGGGTGCCCGCCTGGTAGTAGTACGGCGTGTACTGCTCCAGGCCCTGGTCGGCGTAGGAGGACCAGCCGCCGACCTGGTCGACGTAGTCGAAGAGCGCCTGGTCGGTGACGGTCTTGGCGTCCGGCACGTCCGCGCAGGCCGACTCGGGCTGGTACTGCCAGAAGCCCCACACGAGGTCGAGGACGGTCGCCTCGTACGCCTTGTCGAGCGAACCCACCGTGTTCACGGTGTAGTTGTTGGCGGCCAGGTACTCCTTGTACTTCTTCTCCAGGGCGGTGCGGCGCACGAGCGTCTCGCGCTGCACCTTCTGGAGCGCGACGCGGCAGTCCTTCGGGCCGACGTTCGCGAGGAAGCGGTCGTAGGCCGAGTCCTCGTCGTTGTTGACGTCGTTCGGGGCGACGTAGGCGACGACGCCGTCCATGTCGCGCGGGTAGAAGCGCTCGTAGTAGGTGGCGGTCATGCCGCCCTTCGAGCCGCCGGTGGTCAGCCAGTTCTGGCCGTAGACCGGCTTGAGCGCCTGGTAGATGCGGTGCTGGTCGCTGGCGGCCTGCCAGATGTCGAGCTTCGACCAGTCGGCGGGCTGCGGCCGGGACGGCGTGAAGAAGCGGT
Organism: Streptomyces sp. SGAir0957; assembly: GCF_043523415.1. NCBI lineage: Bacteria > Bacillati > Actinomycetota > Actinomycetes > Kitasatosporales > Streptomycetaceae > Streptomyces > Streptomyces sp. SGAir0957. Next base: position 5,330,652 of record NZ_CP027293.1, on the reverse strand, counting down.
ACTCGACGGAGACCTGGTTGCCGTCGACGATGCGGGTCGGCTCACTGCGCGACGGGTTCGTCGAGACGTTGTAGCCGCTGGTGAACATGACCGTCGGGCGGCTGACGTCCTTGTGCAGCACGGTGATGCGCTGCTGGAAGGTGCCCTTGGACGGGTGCCGGTGATCGACCGGCTGGGTGTAGTTGAGGACGAAGTACCGGTAGCCGGTGTAGGGCTTCTCCTCGATGAGGCTCATGCCGGGTACGGCGAGGAGCCGGTCCTTGATGTCGGTGCTGTCGGCCGCGGCGGCACCGGCCGGTCCTGCGGCGGCCGCCGTGGATATCCCTGCGGCGCTCACCGTGCCTATGAGCACCACGAGCGACAACAGCCATCTGAGCGCTTTGCGCATACACCCTCCCCTGGAGTTACACGGGTCGCTCCGGAAACTATCGGAGGGTCTCGCGTACCACCAGGGGTACTTGGTGTCCGCTCAGCACGACATCTGTGCGGCAACTGTGTGCGGACGCCGGTCGGCTCAGCACAGAATCCAGCCCGTACCGACCGATTTCGTACCGACCTTGGCCTTGATCCGTACGCAGCGGTGTCCGGCGTGGACGGTGACCGGGCCCGCGTGGTGGGTGAAGCGGCCCTGGTCGACGACGGCGCGGCTGCCGCGGGCCTGGACGCTGACCGACATGGTCTGGCGGACGCCGGTCCGCTTGGCGAGGGTGACGGCGCAGACGTAGTCCCGGGTGCGGTAGACGACGGCCTTGCCGGTGGCGAAGGACAGGGTGCGGACCTTGTGCCCGGCACAGAGCGCGGCGGCGTGCGCACCGCCGGTGCCGGGCCCTGCGACGACGAGCAGCGCGGCGGAGACGAGCGCGGCCAGCGTGAACACGAGCAGGCGGCGTGGCCCTCGGGCACCCGCTGTCCCGCGGGCACCCGCTATATCGGCTTCGTCACCTCTTCGCACCACTGTCCCCTCCCGGCCTGTTTCGGCGTACCCCGTCACCTCGGCATCAGCGTACTGAGGTACGGACGCGGGAGACGGGCCGCACGGTTGCACACCGGTCACACCGCCGTCGCACCGACGTCCTCCCCGATGAAGGTCCGCCACAGCCGGGCGTACTTCCCGCCGCGCGCGAGCAGCTCGTCGTGCGTGCCGTCCTCGGCGACGCGGCCGTGGTCCATCACCACGACCCGGTCGGCGCGGGCGGCCGTCGTCAGGCGGTGGGCGACGACGAGGGTCGTGCGCTTGCCCGCGATGCGGTCGGTGGCCTGGTTGACCTGCGCCTCCGTGGCGAGGTCCAGCGCGGCGGTGGCCTCGTCGAGCAGGAGGATGTCCGGATCGACGAGTTCGGCGCGGGCCAGGGCGATGAGCTGGCGCTGCCCGGCGGAGAGGTTGCGGCCTCGCTCGGTGACCTCGTGCAGGTAGCCGCCGTCGAGGGTGGCGATCATGTCGTGCGCGCCGACGGCCCGCGCCGCCGCCTCGACCTGGGCGTCGCTCGCGTCGGGCCGCCCGTAGGCGATGGCGTCGCGGACGGTGCCGGGGAAGAGGTAGGCCTCCTGCGGGACGACGCCGAGCCGGTGGCGGTAGGCGGTGAGGTCGAGGTCGCGCAGGTCGGTGCCGTCGACGGTGACACGGCCGCCGGTCGGGTCGTAGAACCGGGCGACCAGCTTGACCAGGGTCGACTTGCCCGCGCCCGTCTCACCGACGAAGGCGACGGTCTGGCCCGCCGGGATGCGCAGGGTCACGTCCCTGAGCGCCGCCTCGGGATCGCCGTCGGCGCCGTACGCGAAGTCGACGTCCTCGAAGGCGATCTCGCCGCGCAGGGCGGGGACGTCGCGGGGTGCGCGCGGGTTCTTCGTCGAGGTCGGCTCGCGCAGCAGTTCCTGGATGCGGCCGAGGGAGACGGTGGCCTGCTGGTAGCCGTCGAAGACCTGGGACAGCTGCTGCACGGGCGCGAAGAACAGGTCGATGTAGAGGAGGTAGGCGACGAGCGCGCCGGTGGTCAGGGTGCCCGCGTCGACCCGGTGCGCGCCGACCATCAAAACGGCGGCGGCGGCGACGGACGACAGGAGCTGCACGAACGGGAAGTAGACGGAGATCAGCCACTGCCCCCGGATACGGGCCTTGCGGTAGGCCTGGCTGCCCGCGGCGAACCGCTCCACGCCGTCCTTCTCGCGCCGGAACGCCTGCACGATCCGCAGCCCGGCGACGGACTCCTGGAGGTCGGCGTTGACGACGGAGACCCGCTCGCGCGCCAGCTCGTACGCCTTGACGCTGGAGCGGCGGAAGAAGAACGTGCCGACGATCAGCGGCGGCAGCGTCGCGAAGACGACGAGGGCGAGCTGTACGTCGATGACGAGCAGGGCGACCATGATGCCGAAGAACGTGACGACGGAGACGAACGCGGTGACGAGCCCGGTCTGCAGGAACGTCGACAGGGCGTCCACGTCGGTCGTCATCCGGGTCATGATCCGGCCGGTCAGTTCGCGCTCGTAGTAGTCGAGCCCGAGCCGCTGGAGCTGGGCGAAGATCTTGAGCCGGAGCGAGTAGAGGACCCGTTCGCCGGTGCGTCCCGTCATCCGGGTCTCGCCGGTCTGCGCGACCCACTGCACGAGCACGGCGACCAGGGCGAGCCCGGCCGCCGTCCACACGGCGCCGAGCGCCATCCGCGAGACGCCCTCGTCGATGCCGTGCCGGATGAGGACGGGCAGGAGCAGGCCCACGCCCGCGTCGACGGCGACCAGCGCGAGGCTGATCAGCAGCGGCCTGCCGAAGCCGGCCAGGAGCCTGCGGAGCCCGTACGACTTCTCGGGGGTGACGGCCCGCGCCTCGTCGATCTCCGGGGTGTCGGTGGCGGGCGGCAGGGCGTCGACCTGGGCGAGCAGCTCGGGTGTGGCGGGCATCCCGGACAGGGCGGTGTCCTTGGGCTCGCGGTCGCCCGTCCACAGCCTGGGGGTGACGCCCCGCTCGGCGTCGAACTCGGCGTCCAGCTCGTCCCGTACGGAGGTGTCCTCCGGCTGTCCGGCGGCGGGCAGGGCGTGGCCCGGCGAGACGCCGCCCAGTTCGTCGGGGTCGGTGAGCAGGCGCCGGTAGAGCGGGGAGTCCGCCTCCAGCTCCTCGTGCGTGCCGAGGGCGGCGAGGCGGCCGTCGTCGAGGACGGCGATGCGGTCGGCGAGGCCGAGGGTGGAGCGGCGGTGGGCGATGAGCAGGGTGGTGCGGCCCGCCATGACGCCGCGCAGCGCCTCGTGGATCTCGTGCTCCACGCGCGCGTCGACGGCCGAGGTGGCGTCGTCGAGGACCAGCAGGCGCGGGTCGGTGAGGATGGCGCGGGCGAGCGCGAGGCGCTGGCGCTGGCCGCCGGAGAGGGTGAGCCCGTGCTCGCCGACCTTGGTGTCGTAGCCGTCGGGCAGCTCGGCGATGAACCGGTCGGCCTGCGCGGCGCGCACCGCCGCCTCGATCTGCTCGTCGGTGGCGTCCGGGGCGCCGTAGGCGAGGTTGGCGCGGACGGTGTCGGAGAAGAGGAACGAGTCCTCGGGGACGAGGCCGATCGCGGCGCGCAGCGAGTCCAGGGTCAGTTCGCGCACGTCATGGCCGCCGATGAGGACGGCGCCGTGCGTGACGTCGTAGAAGCGCGGCAGGAGCAGCGAGACGGTGGACTTGCCGGAGCCGGAGGAGCCGACGACGGCGAGGGTCTCGCCCGCGCGGATCTCGAAGGAGAGCCCGTTCAGGACGGGGCGGTCGCCGCCGGCGTACTCGAAGGCCACGTCGTCGAACTCGACGGTCGCGGGCGCGTCGGCGGGCAGCTCCTTCTTCCCGTCCTCGATGGACGGCTCGGTGTCGATGAGTTCGAGGACGCGCTCGGCGCCCGCGCGGGCCTGCTGGCCGACGGTGAGCACCATGGCGAGCATCCGGACCGGGCCGACGAGCTGGGCGAGGTAGGAGGAGAACGCGACGAACGTACCGAGCGTGATCTGCCCGCGCACGGCCAGCCAGCCGCCGAGGGCGAGCATGGCGACCTGCCCGAGGGCGGGCACGGCCTGGAGCGCGGGGGTGAACTTGCTGTTCAGCCGCACAGTGCGCAGACGCCCGGCGAAAAGCCGCCGCCCGACCTCGCGCAGCTTCCCCGTCTCCTGCTCCTCCTGCCCGAAGCCCTTGACGACGCGGACACCGCTGACGGCGCCGTCGACGACCCCGGCGACGGCGGCGGCCTGCGCCTGCGCGTACCAGGTCGCCGGGTGCAGCCGGGAGCGGCTGCGCTTGGCGATGAACCACAGGGCGGGGGCGACGGCGAGCGCGACAAGGGTGAGCGGCAGCGAGAGCCACGCCATGATGACGAGCGAGATGACGAAGAGGAGGAGGTTCCCGATCGTCATCGGGAGCATGAAGAGCAGGCCCTGGATGAGCTGCAGGTCGCTGGTGGCGCGGCCGACGACCTGCCCGGTGGACAGCTCGTCCTGGCGCCGCCCGTCGAGCCGGGTGATCGTCCCGAACATCTCGGTGCGCAGGTCGTGCTGGACGTCGAGCGCGAGGCGCCCGCCGTAGTAGCGGCGGATGTACGTCATCACGTACACGACGACGGCGGCGCCGATCAGCACGCCGACCCAGGTCCCCATGGAGCGGGAGTGGTCGCCGATGACGTCATCGATGATGACCTTGGTGATCAGCGGGACGAGCGCCATGACGGCCATGCCGCCGAGCGAGGCCCCGAGCGCGAGCAGCACGTCCTTGGGGTACCGCCACGCGTACCCCGCGAGCCTGCGCGCCCAGCCCCGTTTCTCCGCCACGCCGTGCACCTTCCACTTCCGTCAAGCTGTCGTCGATTCCGCCGAAGGGCCAACACGGGAAGAAGCGGATTTCATCCCACCGCAACAATTGGGGCTCTCTCGCGCGTCGGGGGGCTTTCGCGCGTGGCGCGGGGGCTCTCGCGCGTGGCCCGGGGCTTTCGCGCGTGGCCCGGGGGCTTTCGCGGGTGGCCCGGGGGCTCTCGCGCATGGCGCCGGGGGCTATCGCGCGTGGGGGATCCACAGACAACCCTCAGGCTGACCACAGTGCGTACCCACACCGCCCCGGCACTGTGGCCGGGTGACCTCAGCCACCGATCCCCACTCCCCCGTGCCCACGCCCCCGGGCCGATCCGACGGACCCCGGCCGGAGCCACCCGCCGCGCCCCCGGCCAGGGCCCCGCGCTGGTCGCTGCCCGCGCTGCTCGCGATCCTCGTCCTGGCCGGGGTCCTGTACTCCTGGAACCTGTCCTCCTCCAGCCTCAACAGCTTCTACAGCGCGGCCGTGCTCAGCGGAACGGAGAGCTGGAAGGCGTGGTTCTTCGGCTCGCTCGACGCGGGCAACTTCCTGACCGTGGACAAGCCGCCCTTCGTCCTGATGGTGATGGGCCTGTCCTGCCGGGTCTTCGGCTTCGGCACCTGGCAGATGATGCTGCCGCTGATCGCGGCGGCGCTCGGCACGATCTGGATCCTGCACTCCTCCGTGAAGCGGGTCTGGGGCCACGGCGCGGCGGCGATCGCCGCGCTCGTCCTCGCGCTCACCCCGATCACGGTCGCCATCAACCGCGACAACAACCCGGACGCGCTCCTGGTCCTGCTCATGGTCGCGGGTGCCGCCCTGGCCCTGCGGGCGACGCGCGACGGCAGGCTGCTCCCGCTCATCGGCTCGGCCGTCTGCTTCGGCCTGGCCTTCAACACCAAGATGCTCCAGGGCTACATCCCGCTGCCCGCCGTCTTCGCCGTATACCTGTACGCGGCCCGGGGCGGCCTGTGGCGACGGGTGCGGAACCTGTTGATCGCGGGGGTCGCGCTCGCCGTGGCCAGTTTCTGGTGGGCGGCGGCCGTGTCGTTCGTCCCCGCGTCCGAGCGCCCGTACATCGGCGGCTCAACGGACGGCACCGCCTGGGACCTGATCATGGGCTACAACGGCCTCGGCCGGGTCCTCGGCGGCGACGGCAACATGGGCGGCGGAGGCATGGGCGGAGGCGGCGGCTTCTCCGGCACCGCGGGGCTCGGCCGCCTCTTCAACGACGTGCTCGGCGGCCAGATCTCCTGGCTCCTCCCCTTCGCGGGCATCGCGCTCGTCGGCGGCCTGATCCTGCGCGGCCGCGCCCCACGCACGGATCCGACCCGGGCCGCGCTGATCCTCTGGGGCGGCTGGACCGTCCTGCACTACCTGACCTTCGCCATGGCCGAAGGCACGATGCACCCGTACTACACGACCGCGCTCGCCCCCGGCATCGCGGCGCTGTGCGGAGGCGGCGGCCTGATGCTCCTGCGCGCCTTCCGCGCCGACAAGCGCTGGGCGTGGGTGCTGCCCGCCGCGCTCGGCGTCACCGGGCTCTGGGCGATCGTGCTGCTGCGCCGCGCCTCCGGCTGGAACGGGTGGCTGTGGCCGGTGATCGCGCTGGTCATGGCGGCGGCCATCGCAGGCCTGCTCCTCTTCCGTACGGCGTCCGGCCACCGTCTGCGCCTCCTTGCGGTGTCCGTCGCGGCGGCCGTGGTCGCCTCGGTCGCGGGCCCGGCGGCGTACGCCTGGTCGGTCCCGTCGTCCTCGGGCGGCGCGGGCGGTATGGGCGGCACGAACCCGACGGCGGGCCCGACCACCGGGGGCGGCATGGGCGGGCCCGGCGGTGGGGGCGGCCGGGGCGGATTCCCGGGCGGCGGGGAGATGCCCGGTGGCGGGGACATGGGGGAGATGCCTGGCGGCCAGTCCGGGGGCTTCCCCGGCGGCGGCGAGATGCCGGGTGGCGGCGAGATGCCGGGCAGTGGGGAGATGCCGGGCGGCTCCGAGACGGGCACCCCGCCCAGCGGCTCCGGGAACGGCCGCACGGACGGCGGCTCCATGGGCGGCTCCATGGGCGGCTCCATGGGCGGTGCCATGGGCGGTGCCATGGGCGACGGCGCCGACAGTCAGCTCACCTCATACCTGGAGAAGCACCGCGACGGCGCCAAGTGGCTGCTCGCGGTGTCGAGTTCGCAGTTCGCAGCACAGATGATCGTCGCCACGAAGCAGCCGGTCATCTCGATGTGGGGCTGGTCCGGCAGCGACAAGGCGATGACGCTCGCGAAGCTGAAGGAGCTGGTCAAGAAGGGCGAGTTGCACTACATCCAGCTCGGCGGCGGCATGGGCGGTGGTGGCGGCATGGGCGGCAGCAACGACGCGTCGTCCGAGGTCACCGCGTGGGTGAAGAAGCACGGTACGGCGGTGGAGGCGAGCGAGTACAGCAAGTCGAGTGGTGCGACGTCCGGGTCCGACTCCGCGTCGCTGTACCGACTGGACGCATCGGATGTGAGCTAACAACTCACCGCACAACGGCCCCTGACACCGCGTCAGGGGCCGTTACCGACACACAACCGACGCCGCACGTTCACCCAACCTCTACGTGTTCATGTCACGCTCCGGTCTACCCAGTCAACCCGCGTAGATCGGACGGACACCCCCCATGCCCGGAACCCGAACCCACATACGCACCATGGCCCTCACCGCCGCGGGCCTGCTCACAGCCGTCACCCTCCCCCTCGCCACCGCGGGCCCGGCGTCGGCGACCACGACCGCGTACGACTCGACCTACTACAAGAACGCGATCGGCAAGACCGGGGCGAGTCTCAAGTCCTCGCTGCACACGATCATCAGCAGCCAGACGAAGATCTCGTACTCCGCCGTCTGGAACGCGCTGATGGCCACCGACCAGGATCCGAACAACAGCAACAACGTGATCCTGCTCTACAGCGGCGTCTCGCGGGCCAAGTCCCTCAACGGCGGTGACGTCGGCGACTGGAACCGCGAGCACACCTGGGCCAAGTCCCACGGCGACTTCGGCGAGGCGACGGGCCCCGGCACCGACCTGCACCACCTGCGCCCGGCCGACGTCCAGGTCAACAGCGTGCGCGGCAACAAGGACTTCGACAACGGCGGCAGCACCGTCTCGGGCGGCGGCGGCAGCCTCACCGACTCGGACTCCTTCGAGCCGCGCGACGCCGACAAGGGCGACGTGGCCCGCATGATCCTCTACATGGCCGTGCGCTACGACGGCGGCGACGGCTTCGCCGACCTGGAGCCCAACGAGAAGGTCAACAACGGCAGCGCCGCCTACATGGGCAAGCTCTCCGTCCTCAAGCAGTGGAGCGACGAGGACCCGCCGAGCGCCTTCGAGGAGAAGCGCAACCAGGTCATCTACGACACCTACCAGCACAACCGCAACCCGTTCATCGACCACCCGGAGTGGGTCGAGTCGATCTGGTAGCCACCGGCGCGGCATCGACGAGCCGCTCGCCCCGACTGCGGGCGACGCGGTGCACGTCATGCAGCGACTCCGTCAACCGCGCCGCCAGGTAGCGCAACTGCGGCGCGGTTGCGCTGCCGTCGTCGACGAGGTCGACGGCATGGCCCAGCAGGTCCTCGGCCATGTCGAGCTGGACGGCCTCGATGTCATCGGCGATCCGTGACAAGTGACTGTTCCCGGTGGAGTCGGTGACGAGGTAACAGGGGTGGCCGTCGAGATTGTCCCAGGGCAGCAGCCGCGGCCGGCCGCCCGTCACGCGTACACCTCGACCGGCTCGACGGGTTCGACGGGCGGGGCGTTCGACGGGGGTGCGGGTGGCGGGTTCCCGGCGCATCGGGGGCAGCCGCCAATCAGGCGGGCGATGAGGTTGAACACGTCTACAACTCCTGTGCGGTGCAAGGATATCGCTGCGTAGCGATCCGCTCACAGAGTGAGACCGCGAGAGCTAGGCTCGCCAGAGGGTCGGATGTGACAAAGCATCTGTCACACGGGAGCTGACGTTGAGTAATACCTATGGGGAGTGGCTGCGGGCGGCGCGCGAGGCGGCCGGTCTGACGCAGCAGGAGCTAGCGGTGGCGGCCGTGATGACGCGCTCGCACATCGCGCATATCGAGGCGGGGCGCCGGTTGCCGTCGAGAGGGGACGCGCGGCGCCTGGACACGGCGTTGAACACCGGGGATGTGTTGAGCAGTTTTCTGCCGGACCGCGACACGGCGATAGCGGAACACTTCGAGTCGGCGCACGAGCTCGAACAACTGGCGTTGCACATCAGGGAGTTCGCCATCTCGTTCTTCCCTGGAATCCTCCAGACGGAGGGATACGCCCGTGCGGTTCTGAGCCCGTCGTACCCGCCCCTAGGCGAAAAGGAATGTGACAGGCTCGTTGTCACACGCCTTGAGAGGGCGAAGATCCTTGAGGATCCGGTGTCGCCGATCGTGTGGGCGCTTCTGGACGAAAGTGTCCTGCGCCGCCCCATCGGCGGCCCTGCCATGATGGCCGAGCAGATCACACACGTCGTTCGGTTGGCGGAGTCCGGACGTATCCGCGTGCATGTGCTGCCGCATTCGCTGGGCTTCCACCCGCTGCTCGAAGGCATGCTGACATTGATGTGGTTCGACGATCAGCCGCCAGTGGCATACAGCGAGGGGGTACGCATGGGGAAGGTGCACGATTCCCCGGCCATGGTTCAGCAGCTGCAAAGTCGTTACGATCTTGCGCTGAGCGACGCACTGCCACTCAAGGAGTCACTGACCCTCCTGCGGGCGACAGCAAAGGACTACGGACATCATGACTGAACCGATCATCCCGAACGCTGCCGCGCCGAGCGGCTGGCGGAAGTCGTCGTACAGCGGCAGCGAGGGCGGCAGCTGCCTGGAAGTCCTGGACCACCACCCCACCGGCGTACCTGTCCGCGACTCCAAAGCCCCGCAGGGACCCGCCCTGCTCATCTCGCCGCAGAGCTGGGTCTCTTTCATCGCGGCGGTCAAAAGGGACGCACGTTAGGTTGCCGCGAACATCCGCAACCGCGCCGGCAGTACGACCACTCGCGGCCCCGGCGCCTTGAGCGCCGCCGACAGGTCCTCCCGGAGCGCCTCCGGCGACGTACGTACGGCCGGGACGCCGAAGGACTCGGACAGGGCGACGAAGTCGGGGCGGGACAGTTCCGTGCCCGTCGGCTCCCCGTAGGCATCCGTCGCGTACTCGCGCAGGATGCCGTAGCCGCCGTCGTCGACGATCAGCCAGGTCACGTTCGACGACTCTTGCTTCGCCGTGGCGAGTTCGGCGATGGAGTACAGGGCGCCGCCGTCGCCGGAGACCGCGAGGACCGGGGTCGTCGGGTCCGCCGCCGCCGCGCCGAGGGCGGCCGGGTAGGCGTAGCCGAGGCCGCCCGCGCCTTGGGCGGAGTGCATCGCGCCGGGCCAGGCGGCCCAGGCCCAGTAGGTCAGGATCGTCATGTCCCAGAAGGACGGGGAGCGGGGCGGGAGCGCCGCGCGGACCGAGGACAGTACCTCCTGCTCCAGGGTCAGGTCCTGGCCGTCGATGCGTGCGCGTACCGCCCGCAGGACCTCGGCGACCCGGGCCGCCGCCCCCGCGTCCTCGCGCTCCTCCTCCACCGTTTCGAGCAGCGCCTGCAATGCCAAGCGCGCGTCCGCGTGGATGCCGAGGGCCGGGTGGTTGGACTCCAGCTTCCCCGCGTCCGCCTCGATCTGGATCACTCGGCCGCGCGGCGCGAACGTGTGGTAGTTCGAGGACAGTTCACCGAGCCCCGAGCCGACCACCAGCAACACATCCGCGTCCTCCAGGAACTCCGTCATGTGCCGGTCCTCCATCCATGACTGGAGGGACAGCGGGTGCTCCCACGGGAACGCGCCCTTGCCGCCGTACGTGCACACCACGGGGGCGGACACCCGCTCCGCCAGCTCGCGCAGCTTGCCCGCCGCATCCGCGCGGACCACACCGCCGCCCGCGATGACGGCGGGGCGTTCGGCATGGGACAGCAGGTCCGCGGCGAGCGCGGTGAGTTCGGGCGCCGGGGCCAGTTCGTGCGGGAACGCGTCCGCAGCCGACAGGACGGGCAGGGTGGCCGGGGCCTCCAGGACGTCCGCGGGGATCTCCACGTAGACCGGGCCGTGCGGCACGCTCAGCGCCGACTCCCAGGCCGCCGCGATCGCGGACGGGATCTGCGACTGGGTGCGGACCGGGTGGACCGACTTCACCACGTCGCGGAAGGCCGCCGGCTGGTCGCGGAGCTCGTGCAGGTAGCCCCGGCGACCGCCGCCCACGCCCGCCACCGGCACCTGGCTCGCCACCACGAGTACCGGCGCCGAGGCCGCCGCCGCCTCTTGCAGCGCGGGCAGCGTCAGCAGGGCGCCGGGGCCCGTCGACACGAACAGCGGGGCGACCTCCCCGGTGACGCGGCCGTACGCGTCCGCCGCGAACCCGGCGTTCGGCTCCGTCCGCAGACCCACGTACCGCAGCAGGTCGCAGCGGCGCAGCGCGTCGAAGAGGCCGAGGGCGTGCTGACCGGGCAGGCCGAAGACGGTGGACGCGCCGAGCCCCGCGAGCGCTTCCACGACGAGGTCGCCGCCCGTCCGCCCGGGTGGCGGGTTGAGCGCCGCCTCGGTCTGGTGGGGTGTGGGGCGCAGGACCAGGTCGTGGTCGTGGGTCATCGGGCGGCCCTTTCGTGGAGCGTTCCCGGAGATCAGAGAGCCGTACGGGACTCCGCGATCTGGCGGGACATGATCGTCGTCAGCTCGTACGCGGTGTGCGAGGCGGCGACGGCGGTGATCTCCGCGTGATCGTACGCGGGCGCCACCTCGACCACGTCGGCCGAAACGAGGTGGCAGGAGGCGAGGCCGCGCAGGATCTCCAGCAGCTCGCGCGAGGTCATGCCGCCCGCCTCGGGCGTGCCCGTGCCGGGGGCGTGGGCGGGGTCGAGGCAGTCGATGTCGATGGAGATGTAGAGCGGGCGGTCGCCGATGCGCTGGCGGAGCTGGTCGGCGACCTCGTCGGCGCCGCGCCGGTAGATGTCGGCCGAGGTGACGATGCCGAAGCCCATCTTCTCGTCGTCGGTCAGGTCCTGCTTGCCGTAGAGGGGGCCGCGGGTGCCGACGTGGGAGAGCGCGGACGTGTCGAGGATGCCCTCCTCCACGGCGCGGCGGAACGGCGTGCCGTGCGTGTACTCGGCGCCGAAGTAGGTGTCCCAGGTGTCGAGGTGCGCGTCGAAGTGGAGCAGGGCGACCGGGCCGTGCTTCTTCGCGACGCTCCTGAGCAGGGGGAGCGCGATGGTGTGGTCGCCGCCGAGCGTCATCATGCGGGCACCGGTGGAGAGCAGGTCGTCGGCCGCCGCCTCGATCGTCTCCACGGCCTCGTTGATGTTGAACGGGTTGGCCGCGATGTCCCCCGCGTCCGCCACCTGGGCGAGGGCGAACGGCGACGCGTCCTGCGCCGGGTTGTACGGGCGCAGGAGCCGGGACGCCTCGCGGATCGCGTTGCCGCCGAAACGGGCGCCGGGCCGGTAGGAGACCCCGGTGTCGAAGGGCACGCCGACCACGGCCACGTCCGCCGCGCCGACCTCGTCGAGGCGGGGCAGCCGGGCGAAGGTGGCGGGGCCCGCGTAGCGCGGGACGCGGGAGGAGTCGGTGGGGCCGACCGGCCCGGTCGGGGTGCTCTGCTGCTCGCTGGTCATGGCGTGCCTTTCCACGGTGTCGCTGCTGGAGGGAAGGGACGGGATCAGTTCCCGTACAGCTCGGGGCGGCGGTCCCCGAACACGTCGTTGTGCTCGCCGAGCCGCTTGTCGCGGGCGGCCGCGAGGTCGCAGGCGGCGAGCAGCAGGGCGGGGCCCTCGGTGGGGGTGTGTCCGGCGAGCGGGAAGCCGTCCGGGTCGACGATCACGGAGCCGCCGGTCCAGGGGACACCGCGCTCCTCCCCCGCCCGGTCGCAGGCGGCGACGTAGATCCGGTTGACGGCGGCGTCGGCCTGGACGCGGACGACCTCGCCGGGGCGCTCGCCCGCCGGTCGCGGGAAGAGCGGCCAGTTGACGGGGGCGCAGAGCAGTTCGGCGCCGGCCAGGGCGGTGCGCCGCACCCACTCGGGGAACTCGACGTCGTAGCAGACCATGACGCCGATCCGGCCGACGCCCTCGACGTCGACGACGGGCGGGGCCTGGTCCCCGGGCACGAAGAAGTCCTTCTCGGTGCCGAAGAGGTGGGCCTTGCGGTAGACGGCCCGGACGGTGCCGGCCGGGTCGATGAGCACGGCCGAGTTGCGGACCAGGCCGTCATCGTCGAGTTCGGCGAAGCCCGCTACGAGGGTCACGCCGTGGCGGCGGGCGGCTTCCCGCCAGGCGGTGACGGTCGGGCCGTCGACCGGTTCGGCCAGGGCGCGGGCCTCCGCCGGGTCGGCGAAGACGTAGCCGCTGTTGGCCAGCTCGGGCAGGACGACCACGCGGGCCCCGGCGTCGGCGGCGGCGCCGATCGCCTCCTCGGCGGCGGCCAGGTTCCCGGCGGTGTCACCCACCGCGAGGGCGAGCTGCGCACAGGCCACGGTCGTACGGGCCCCGGGCGCGGGGGCCGCCGTCGTGGCGGCCACAGGCGCGGGGGCCCCGGTCGTGGCGGCCACAGGCGCGGGGCCCGCGGTCGTGGCCGCCGCGGTCGTCGTCGTCACGGTTCGCTGCCTTCACTGACGTCACTGATCCGGATGTCTCCAGGATGCCTCCGCCGGACCGGCCCGCCGAACGCCGCCGGGGCACATTACGCCGCCCCACCTAGACATCGTGTACAGCCGCGCGGCCCGTCCACCTTCCGGAACCGATCAACGCCGCTGCGCGGCCCTGGGCACAATGGACCCATGCCGATACCCGGGATCCCCAGCGACAGTCCGACCCGTGCCGCCCTGATCGAGCACCTCGTCCGTACCCGTATCGCGGGCGATGTGGCCACCCCTCGCGAGAACAACCTCTCCCACTACCGCAAGCTCGCGAACGGCGACCGGCACTACTGGCTGGGCCTGGAACTGGGCGACCGCTGGAGCGACGAGCAGGACGTGCTCGCCGTCATGGCCGAGCGCTGCGGGGTCGTCGACGACCCGGAGCACCGGTACGGGCAGGACACCATCGACCCCGAACTGACCGTCGACGCGCTGGAGCGCATGGCGGCCCGTCTCCGCAAGGCCGCGCAGGACCGGCAGCGGGTGCTTCTCGCGACCGGGCACCCCGGAGGGCTGCTCGACGTCCACCGGGCGACCGCCGTCGCGCTGCGCGCGGCCGGGTGCGAGATCGTCGTCATCCCCGAGGGGCTCGCCACCGACGAGGGCATGGTCTTCCAGTTCGCCGACGTCGCCATGCTGGAGCGCGGGGCCACGCTGTGGCACACGCACGCGCCCGAGCCGATGACGCGGATCCTCGACGGGCTGCTCCGCGAAGGGCGCCCGCTGCCCGATCTCGTCGTCGCCGATCACGGCTGGGCCGGGTGCGCGGCCCAGCGGGGGCTCGACTCCGTCGGGTACGCGGACTGCAACGACCCCGCGTTGTTCCTGGCGGAGGCGGAGGGGACGATGCAGGTCACGGTGCCCCTGGACGACCATGTGACGAGCCCGCGCCACTATGACCCGATGACGGCGTACCTGCTGGAATCTGCGGGCCTGCTGGGCTGACGCCCGGTCGCCGTAGATCACCGGTGGGAGCGGGACTGCCGCACCGTCGTGGCTGGTCGCGCAGTTCCCCGCGCCCCTGAAATGCGCACTACGTGCGCCATTTCAGGGGCGGGGCGATCGGCGGAGGCGTGACCAGCCAGGTCGCACCCGCGCTCGCGCACCCTAGAACGGCCGCAGCCCTTCCTCCCGGCGCTGGGCGAACCCGGGTGTCGGATCCAGGTACACCCTGCGCACCGCGGGAAACCGCTCCCGCAACTTGCGCGCCGCGTCCTCACAGGCCCACTCGATCTGCGCGGCAGTGGACGCGTCGCGGAAATCGACCTTCGCCGCGACCAGCGCCTCCCGGGGCCCTTGCACCAGGGTGGTCAGTTCGAGCACGGCCTCGACGTGTTCCCCGGCGAGCAGGATCTTCCGGATCTCGGCCCGGACGGACCGGGGAAGGGGCCGCCCCACGAGCAGCTGCGCGTTGGCGCGGCCGAGCACCCAGGCGACCCAGAGCAGCAGGACACCGATGCACAGCGAAGCGATGCCGTCCCAGACCCCGGAGCCGGTGAGCTGCCCGCCCAGCAGCCCTCCCGCCGCGAGGAGCAGGCCGATGAGCGCCGCGCTGTCCTCCATGACGACGGCTTTCACGGCGGTGTCGGGCGTGTGCCGCAGGTACGTACGGAAGGGCGACCGCAGCCGGTGCGCCTCGCCGCGCGCCTGTTTGACGGCGGTCCGCAGGGAGAAGCCCTCGAGGACGAAGGCGACGGCGAGCACGATGTAGGAGACGAGCGGGTCGCCCAGGTCCTCCCCGGCGATCAGCGTGTGCACGCCGTCGTACAGCGAGAACACCGCACCGCCCACGAACGTGGCGACCGCCGCGAGCAGCGCCCACACGTAGCGTTCGCCCCCGTACCCGAGCGGATGCTCCTCGTCGGCCGGCTTCTCGCTCCGCTTGAGGGCGGTGAGGAGCAGCAGCTCGGTGACGGTGTCGGCGAAGGAGTGCGCGGCCTCGGAGAGCATGGCGCTGGAGCCGCTGATGAGCCCGGCGACCGCTTTGGCGAGCGCGATCCCGAGGTTGGCCCCGGCGGCGACGAGGACGGTGAAGACGCTCTCGCCGCCGGCCTCCTGCTCTTCCTCACGCTGCTCATCCCGTGCATCCATGTACGGGACGTTATGTCCGATCAGCGCGGGACGCGAACGACGCCTTCCTGGATGACGGTGATCGCGAGCCGCCCGTCCTGGGTGTAGATGCGGGCCTGGCCGAGCCCGCGCCCGCCGGACGCGGACGGCGACTCCTGGTCGTAGAGGAGCCATTCGTCGGCGCGGAAGGGCCGGTGGAACCACATGGCGTGGTCGAGCGAGGCGCCGACCACGTCGCCGACGGCCCAGCCGCCGCGCCCGTGCGCGAGCAGGACGGAGTCCAGGAGCGTCATGTCGGAGACGTACGTGGCGAGGCAGACGTGCAGCAGGTGGGCGTCGTCCCCGGAGGAGCTGTCGAGCTTGCCGTTGGTCCGGAACCACACCTGGGAGCGGGGCGGCTGCGGGTCGCCGACGAAGGCGAACGGGGGCGCGTCGACGTAGCGCAGGTCGACGGCTTCGCGCGCTTCGAGCAGCCGGTCGACGACAGAGGGGTCGACGAAGGCACCGGCGTGGCGCGGCAGCATCTCGGCGGCGGTGGGCAGCGTCTCGGGGTCGGGCGCGGGCGGCATGGCGGCCTGGTGGTCGAGCCCCTCCTCGTACGTCTGGAAGGACGCGGAGAGGTGGAAGATCGGCTGGCCGTGCTGGATGGCGACGACGCGGCGCGTGGTGAAGGAGCGGCCGTCCCTGATCCGGTCGACGGTGTAGACGATGGGCGCGCCCGGGTCGCCCGCGACGAGGAAGTACGCGTGCAGGGAGTGCGCGAACCGGTCCGCCGGGACGGTGCGTCCGGCGGCGACGAGGGCCTGCGCGGCCACCTGCCCGCCGAAGACGCGCGGGACGACGGCGGACCGGGACTGACCGCGGAAGACGTCCTGCTCGATCCGCTCCAGGTCGAGCAGATCGAGCAGGGACTCAAGTGCCTGGTTCATACAGATAGGTGTACGTGAGGTACTGGTCGGCCGGGTTACAGACCCATGTTCTTCGCGATGATCATCTTCATGACCTCGCTGGTGCCGCCGTAGATGCGGTTGACGCGGTTGTCCGCGTACAGGCGGGCGATCGGGTACTCGTTCATGAAGCCGTAGCCGCCGTGCAGCTGGAGGCAGCGGTCGATGACGCGGTGGGCGACCTCGGTGCAGAACAGCTTCGCGGAGGCGGCCTCCGCGGCGGTCAGCTCACCGGCGTCGAGCGCTTCCAGGGCGCGGTCGGCGACGGCCTCGGCGGCGTCGACCTCGGCCTGGCAGGCGGCCAGCTCGAACTTGGTGTTCTGGAAGGACGCGACCGGCTTGCCGAAGACGGTGCGCTCCTGGACGTACTCCTTGGCGAACCGCACGGCGGCCTTGGCCTGCGCGTACGCGCCGTAGGCGATGCCCCAGCGCTCGGAGGCGAGGTTGGTGCCGAGGTAGCCGAAGCCCTTGTTCTCCTCGCCGAGCAGGTCCTCGGCGGGCACCTTCACGTCGACGAAGGCCAGCTCGGCGGTGTCGGAGGTGCGCAGGCCGAGCTTGTCGAGCTTGCGGCCGATGGAGTAGCCCTCGGACTTGGTGTCGACGGCGAAGAGGGAGATGCCGAAGCGGCGGTCGTCCTCGCGCGGCGCGGAGGTGCGGGCGCAGACGATGACGCGGTCGGCGTGGACGCCGCCGGTGATGAAGGTCTTGGCGCCGTTGAGCACGTAGTGCGTGCCGTCGTCGGAGAGCTTGGCGGTGGTCTTCATGCCCGCGACGTCGGAGCCGGTGCCCGGCTCGGTCATCGCGAGGGCCCACATCTCCTCGCCGGAGACGAACTTCGGCAGGTAGCGCTTCTTCTGCTCGTCGGTGGCGAGCATCTTGATGTAGGGCAGGGCGAGCAGGACGTGGACGCCGGAGCCGCCGAAGGAGACGCCCGCGCGCGCGGTCTCCTCGTACTGGATGGCCTCGAACTTGTGGGTGTCCAGGCCGGCGCCGTCGTACTCCTCGGGCACGTTGATGCCGAACAGGCCGAGCTCCGCCATCTTGGCGTACAGCTCGCGCGGCACGACGCCGTCCTGGAACCACGCGTCGTAGTGCGGGACGACCTCGGCCTCGATGAAGGCGCGCAGGGTCTCCCGGAACGCCTCGTGGTCCTCATTGAAAACGGTACGGCGCACGGAGAACTCTCCCTCTACGACGGTCTCTACGGCATGTGCCCGATCGGGGCATACGCGACTAAGCGCTTGCTCAGAGAAACGTTACCGGCCAGTCACGGGAGCGTCCAGAGATACACGTCGTCCAGAGATACACGTCACTCCGCCGCGGCGGCGAACGCCCCGCGCGCCAGTTTGTGCAACATGGCGGCGGCCGCCGTCCGGCCGGGCAGCGCACCAGGGCGGCCGAGGTGCGGCGTGGAGTTCAGCAGGCCGAAGACCGCGTGCACGGCCACGCGCGCGTGGGGCTCCAGAAGGTCCGGGTAGACCTTGCGCAGGGCGTCCACCCACAGCTCCACGTACTGGCGCTGCAACTGCCGCACCAGCTTGCGGTCGCTGTCGCGCAGCCGGTCCAGCTCCCGGTCGTGCAGCGTGATCAGGTCCCGGTCGTCGAGCGCGAAGTCGATGTGGCCCTCGATGAGCGAGTCGAGCAGCGCCTCGGGGCCCGACCGCGCCTCCGCGACCCGCCGCTTGCCGCCGGTCAGCAGCTGCCCGCTGATCCCGACGAGCAGCTCGGCGAGCATCGCGTCCTTGCCCGCGAAGTGGCGGTACAGGCCGGGGCCGCTGATGCCGACCGCGGCTCCTATCTCGTCGACCCCCACCCCGTGGAACCCACGCTCGGCGAAGAGCCGCGCGGCCTCTTTGAGGATCTGCTCGCGGCGGGTGGGGGCGTCGGTTCTGGTGGCCATGGAACCAATTCTAGACAGGGGAGTTAGCGACCGTTAACCTGACGGCAACAGGTTAACGGTCATTAACGTTTTCGGCGGCCGCCCGGACATACATGCGTCATCCATGCCGTGGGGGCCGGCCACGCTCATTGCTTGATGAGGAGACCGCAGGATGCACGAGGCACCGGAGCTGACGAGCGCGGCGGATCCCGCGTCGGAGGCCTGGAAGGCCAATGAGGCGGCCCACCAGGCGCTCGGCGAGGAGCTGCGGAGCAAGCTCGCGGCCGCCCGGCTCGGCGGCGGCGAGCGGGCCAGGGCGCGGCACACCGCGCGCGGCAAGCTGCTGCCGCGCGAGCGCGTGGACACGCTGCTCGACCCGGGCTCGCCGTTCCTGGAGCTGGCGCCGCTCGCGGCCGACGGGATGTACGAGGGGCAGGCGCCGGCCGCCGGGGTGATCGCCGGGATCGGCCGGGTCGCGGGCCGCGAGTGCGTGATCGTGGCGAACGACGCGACGGTCAAGGGCGGCACGTACTACCCGATGACGGTGAAGAAGCACCTGCGCGCGCAGGAGGTGGCCCTGGAGAACCGGCTGCCGTGCGTGTACCTGGTGGACTCCGGCGGCGCGTTCCTGCCGATGCAGGACGAGGTGTTCCCCGACCGCGAGCACTTCGGGCGGATCTTCTACAACCAGGCGCGGATGTCGGGCGCGGGCATCCCGCAGATCGCGGCGGTCCTCGGCTCGTGCACGGCGGGCGGCGCGTACGTCCCGGCGATGAGCGACGAGGCGGTGATCGTCCGCAACCAAGGCACGATCTTCCTCGGCGGCCCGCCGCTGGTGAAGGCGGCCACGGGCGAGGTGGTGACCGCCGAGGAGCTGGGCGGCGGCGAGGTCCACTCCCGCGTCTCCGGCGTCACCGACCACCTGGCGGAGGACGACGCGCACGCGCTGCGCATCGTGCGGACCATCGCCTCCACGCTCCCCGAGCGCGGCCCGCTGCCGTGGTCGGTGAAGACGGCCGTGGAGCCGAAGGTCGACCCGGCGGGCCTGTACGGGGCGGTGCCGGTCGACTCGCGCACGCCCTACGACGTACGCGAGGTCATCGCGCGCGTGGTCGACGGTTCGCGGTTCGCCGAGTTCAAGGCCGAGTACGGGCAGACGCTCGTCACCGGGTTCGCGCACATCCACGGGCACCCGGTCGGCATCGTCGCCAACAACGGCATCCTGTTCTCCGAGTCCGCCCAGAAGGGCGCCCACTTCATCGAACTGTGCGACCAGCGCGGCATCCCGCTGCTGTTCCTGCAGAACATCTCGGGCTTCATGGTCGGGCGGGACTACGAGGCGGGCGGCATCGCCAAGCACGGCGCCAAGATGGTCACCGCGGTGGCCTGCACGCGCGTGCCGAAGCTGACCGTCGTCATCGGCGGCTCGTACGGCGCGGGCAACTACTCGATGTGCGGGCGCGCCTACTCGCCCCGCTTCCTGTGGATGTGGCCCGGCGCCAAGATCTCCGTCATGGGCGGCGAGCAGGCCGCGTCCGTCCTCGCGACCGTCAAGCGCGACCAGCTGGAGGCGCGCGGCGAGGACTGGTCGGCACAGGACGAGGAGTCGTTCAAGGCCCCGGTCCGCGCCCAGTACGAGACCCAGGGCAGCGCCTACTACGCGACGGCCCGCCTGTGGGACGACGGCGTCATCGACCCGCTTGAGACCCGCCAGGTCCTGGGCCTGGCCCTGACCGCCTGCGCCAACGCGCCGCTGCCGGAGAAGTCCGGCGGCTTCGGCGTCTTCCGGATGTGAGGGCCATGACCTCCCTGACCACCATCTCCGCGACCAGGGGAACCACATTGTTCGACACGGTACTTGTGGCCAATCGCGGCGAGATCGCCGTCCGCGTCATCCGCACGCTGCGCGACCTCGGCATCCGCTCGGTCGCGGTCTACAGCGACGCCGACGCGCACGCGCGGCACGTGCGCGAGGCGGACGACGCCGTACGCATCGGCCCGCCCCCGGCGACCGAGAGCTATCTGTCCGTCGAGAACCTCATCGAGGCCGCGAGGCGGACCGGCGCGCAGGCGGTGCACCCGGGGTACGGGTTCCTCGCTGAGAACGCCGGATTCGCGCGCGCCTGCGAGGAGGCGGGCCTCGTCTTCATCGGTCCCTCCGCCGACGCGATCGCGCTGATGGGCGACAAGATCCGCGCCAAGGAGACGGTGTCGGCGGTCGGCGTCCCGGTGGTCCCGGGCGGCCGCGACCCGGAACTGGCGCAGGCGGCCCGCCAGTTGGGTGCGCCGGTTCTCCTGAAGCCCTCGGCGGGCGGTGGCGGCAAGGGCATGCGCCTCGTCCGCGACCTGACCACCCTGGACGACGAGATCGCGGCGGCGCGGCGCGAGGCCCGCGCCTCCTTCGGCGACGACACGCTCCTGGTCGAGCGGTGGATCGACCGCCCCCGGCACATCGAGATCCAGGTCCTCGCCGACGCGCACGGCAATGTCGTGCACCTGGGCGAGCGCGAATGCTCCCTGCAGCGCCGCCACCAGAAGATCGTCGAGGAGGCGCCCAGCGTCCTGCTCGACGAGGCCACGCGCGCGGCGATGGGCGCGGCGGCCGTCGAGGCGGCCCGCAGTTGCGGCTACCGGGGCGCGGGCACGGTCGAGTTCATCGTCCCCGGCGAGGACCCTTCCGCGTACTGCTTCATGGAGATGAACACCCGCCTCCAGGTCGAGCACCCGGTCACCGAGCTGATCACCGGCCTCGACCTCGTGGAGTGGCAGGTCCGGGTCGCGGCGGGCGAACCCCTCCCCTTCACCCAGGACGACATCACGCTCACCGGCCACGCGGTGGAGGCGCGGCTCTGCGCCGAGGACCCGGCGCGCGGCTTCCTCCCCTCCGGCGGCACGGTGCTCGCCCTGAGCGAACCCACCGGCACCGGGGTCCGCACGGACTCGGGCCTCAGCGAGGGCACCGAGGTCTCCTCCCTCTACGACCCGATGCTCGCGAAGGTCATCGCCTATGGCCCCGACCGGGCGACGGCCCTGCGCAGGCTGCGCGCGGCGCTGGCCCGCACGGTGACGCTCGGCGTCCCGACGAACGCGGGGTTCCTGCGGCGCCTTCTGGCCCACCCGGACGTGGTGTCGGGCGAGATGGACACGGGCCTCGTGGAGCGCGCGGCCGACACCCTCGTCGGCTCCGAGGTCCCCCCGGCCGTCTACGCGGCGGCGGGCGCCCTGCGCCAACAGCGCCTCGCGCCGCCCGAGCGGCCGGGCTGGTCGGACCCGTTCGCCCGCCCCGACGGCTGGCGCCTCGGCGGCGACCCGGCCTGGACGGTCCACCACGTCCGCGTGCCGGGCCACGACCCGGTGGAGGTCCGCGTGCGCGGCACGGAGATCCAGGTGTCCGGCACCCCCACCGAACCGGCCCGCCCGACGGCTGTCGCGGGCGACTGGCTCGCCCTCGACGGCGACGCCTGGCACATCCAGGACCACGACCCGGTGGCGGCGAGCCTGACGGGGGCGGGCGCGGGCGGCGCGGGCTCCCTGACGGCCCCGATGCCGGGCACCGTGACGGTGGTGAAGGTGGCCGTTGGCGACGAGGTGAGCGCGGGCCAGAGCCTCCTGGTGGTCGAGGCGATGAAGATGGAACACGTCATCGCGTCCCCGCACGCGGGAGTGGTGACGGAGCTGGACGTGACCCCGGGATCGACGGTGGCCATGGACCAGGTGCTGGCAGTGGTGGACCCGGCAGACCCCGAGCACGAGGGCGCCCCCTCAGGGGCGCGGGGAACTGCGCGACCAGCCACGACGACGCCGCACCCGGGACAGACGAGAACCCCCGACGGCGAGGAGGCACGCCGATGACCCCCTCCCTCCCCATGGTGGCCCCGGCCGAGAACCTGCCGCCCCGGGTCCGGATCCACGAGGTGGGCCCCCGTGACGGCCTCCAGAACGAGAGTTCCCTGGTCCCCACGGAGATCAAGGCCGAGTTCATCCACCGCCTGGCCGAGGCGGGCCTCACCACGATCGAGGCGACCAGCTTCGTCCACCCCAAGTGGGTCCCCCAACTGGCGGACGCGGAGACCTTGTTCCCGGTGCTCCAGGACCTCGACCCCGACACCGTCCACCTGCCCGTACTCGTCCCGAACGAGCGGGGCCTGACCCGGGCCCTGGATCTCGGCGCGCGCCGCATCGCCGTGTTCGCCAGCGCCACGGAGTCCTTCGCGAAGGCGAACCTGAACCGCACGGTCGCGGAGTCCCTGGACATGTTCACCCCGGTGGTGACCCGCGCCAAGGAGCACGGCGCGCATGTCCGCGGCTACCTGTCGATGTGCTTCGGCGACCCCTGGGAGGGCGCGGTCCCGGTCCCCCAGGTCGTGGCGACCGCCAGGTCCCTCATCGACATGGGCTGCGACGAGCTGAGCCTCGGCGACACGATCGGGGTCGCCACGCCCGGCCACGTCACCGCCCTGCTGACCGCGCTGAACGAGGCCGGCGTCGGAACGAACCGCGTCGGTGTCCATTTCCACGACACGTACGGCCAGGCCCTCGCCAACACCCTGGCGGCGCTGCAGCACGGCGTGAGCACCGTGGACGCCTCCGCGGGCGGCCTGGGCGGCTGCCCGTACGCGAAGAGCGCCACCGGCAATCTCGCCACCGAGGACCTCGTCTGGATGCTGCGCGGACTCGGCATCGAGACCGGGGTCGACCTAGGCCGCCTCACCGCCACCAGCGCGTGGATGGCCGAACAGCTGGGCCGACCGAGCCCGTCCCGCACCGTCCGCGCCCTGACCCACCAGGAGCAGTGAGTACACGATGGACCACCGTCTGAGCCCCGAGCTCGAAGAGCTGCGCCGTACGGTCGAGGCGTTCGCGCACGACGTCGTCGCGCCGAAGATCGGCGACTACAACGAGCGCCACGAGTTCCCGTACGAGATCGTCCGCGAGATGGGCCGCATGGGCCTGTTCGGCCTGCCGTTCCCGGAGGAGTACGGGGGGATGGGCGGCGACTACTTCGCGCTCGGCATCGCCCTGGAGGAGCTGGCGCGCGTCGACTCCTCGGTGGCGATCACCCTGGAGGCGGGCGTCTCCCTCGGCGCGATGCCGCTGCACCTGTTCGGCACCGAGGAGCAGAAGCGGGAGTGGCTGCCGCGCCTGTGCGCGGGCGAGATCCTGGGCGCGTTCGGCCTCACCGAGCCGGACGGCGGTTCGGACGCGGGCGGCACCCGTACGACGGCCGTGCGCGACGGCGACGAGTGGGTGATCAACGGCTCCAAGTGCTTCATCACCAACTCGGGGACGGACATCACGGGCCTGGTCACGGTCACCGCCGTCACCGGCCGCAAGCCGGACGGCCGCCCCCTGATCTCCGCGATCATCGTGCCGTCGGGCACGCCCGGCTTCACAGTCGCGGCCCCGTACTCGAAGGTCGGGTGGAACGCGTCGGACACGCGCGAGCTGTCCTTCGCCGACGTCCGCGTGCCCGCGGCGAACCTGCTGGGCGAGGAGGGCCGGGGCTACGCCCAGTTCCTGCGGATCCTCGACGAGGGCCGGGTCGCGATCTCCGCGCTGGCCACCGGGCTCGCGCAGGGCTGTGTCGACGAGTCGGTGAAGTACGCGGCGGAGCGGCACGCGTTCGGCAAGCCGATCGGGACGAACCAGGCGATCCAGTTCAAGCTGGCGGACATGGAGATGCGGGCGCACATGGCCCGGGTCGGCTGGTACGACGCGGCGTCGCGGATGGTCGCCGGTGAGCCGTTCAAGAAGGAGGCGGCGATCGCGAAGCTGTACTCCTCGACGGTGGCGGTGGACAACGCGCGGGAGGCGACGCAGATCCACGGCGGCTACGGCTTCATGAACGAGTACCCGGTGGCCCGCATGTGGCGCGACTCCAAGATCCTGGAGATCGGCGAGGGCACGAGCGAGGTGCAGCGCATGCTCATCGCGCGGGAACTGGGCCTGACCCCGTAAACCCGGGCCCGCGCATCCGTAGGGCGGGGGCAGATCACACCCCCCGCCCCCTGGACATGCCGAGAACTTAGGTTAACCTTCCCTCAGTTCTTGAGACCCCGCCCGGCGCCGGTCCGGCACGTCCGAAAGCAGTGCGAGATGCCCAACGCCCGACTGTCCCGCCCCACCCGCCGCGGCATCCTCGCCGCAGGCGGCGCTCTCGGCCTCGGTGTCGCGCTCGCCGCCTGCGGCAACGACGACGGCGGCAAAGACAGCGGCTCGGGCTCGGGCACGAAGGAGAAGTCCGGTCCCTGGTCGTTCAAGGACGACCGCGCCACCACGGTGAAGCTGGACAAGGTCCCGGCGAACATCGTCGCCTTCACCGGTGTCGGCGCCGCCCTGTGGGACTACGGCGTCCAGGTCAAGGGCGTCTTCGGCCCGACCACCACCAAGGGCGGCAAGCCGGACGTGCAGGCCGGCGACATGGACGTCTCCAAGGTGACGGTCCTCGGCAACGCCTGGGGCCAGTTCAACATCGAGAAGTACGCGGGCCTCGCCCCGGACGTGCTGATCACCACGACGTTCGACGACGCGGGCACGCTGTGGTCCGTCCCGGAGGAGTCCAAGGACAAGATCGCAAAGCTCGCCCCGAGCGTCGCGATCTCCGTCTTCGACCGCCAGATGACGCAGCCCCTTGAGCGCATGTACGCGCTGGCCGAGTCGCTCGGCGCCGACATGAAGGCCGACAAGGTCGTCGCGGCGAAGAAGCGGTTCGAGGAGGCGGCGGCCCGGCTGCGCAAGGCCGCGAAGGCCCACCCCGACATCAAGGTCCTCGCGGGCTCCGCGAGCCAGGACATCTTCTACGTGTCCGGCACGGACCTCTCCATCGACCTGGAGTACTTCAAGGCGCTCGGCGTGAACTTCGTCGAGCCGACGGAGGCCGCGAAGAAGGCGTCCGGCGGCTGGTTCGAGAACCTGAGCTGGGAGAACGTCGACAAGCACAAGGCCGACATCATCATGATGGACGACCGCAGCCAGACGATCCAGCCGGCCGACATCGACGAGCCGACCTGGAAGCAGCTGCCCGCCGTGAAGGCCGGCCAGGTCATCCCGCGCTCCCCCGAGCCGATCCTGTCCTACGACAAGTGCGCCCCGCTCCTGGAGAACCTGGCCAAGGCCATCGAGACGGCGAAGAAGGTGTCCTGATCCCATGACCGTGACGGCCGAAGCCCCCGCTGTAACCCCTTTCCGATTCTTCGATCTGCGAGTGGTGCGCACCCGGCGCCTCGGCCCGTCACTGCTGAGGGTCACCTTCACCGGGGACGAGCTCGCCGCCTTCCACGGCGGCGGGCGCGACCAGTCCCTCTCCCTCTTCCTGCCGCGGCCGGGCCAGCACGCGCCCGTCATGCCGCCCGTCGAGCCCGGCGACGACGGCCGCGCCTGGCACGCGGCCTACCGGGCGATCCCGGCCCACGAGCGCGCGATCATGCGCTCGTACACGCTGAGCGGCCAGCGCCGCGCACGCCCCGGGCACCTCGAAGAGATCGACATCGACTTCGTGCTGCACAACGACGGTCCGGCCGTCGCCGGTCCCGCCTGCCGCTGGGCGGAGGGCGCGCGGCCCGGCGACCGGGCGGCCGTGCTCGGCCCGGCGATCGCCGACAACGCGGCGGTGCGCTGCCGACCGCCGCGGGACTTCGACCACATCCTCATGTGGGGCGACGAGACGGCGCTGCCCGCCGCGCTCGGCGTCCTCGCCTGGCTGCCCCCGGACGTCTCCGCGCACGTGATCCTGGAGGTCCCGCGCCGCGGCGACGTCCAGCCGATCGTGACCGCCGCCGACGTCACCGTGGAGTGGCTGGTGCGCGAGGAGGGCTGCGCCACGGCGCTCGACACGCTCGGCAAGGCCGAACTCCCGCCCTGTGCGACGCCGTACGCGTGGCTGGCGGGCGAGTCGGGGACGATGAAGGAGCTGCGCCGTCACCTCGTGCGCGAGCGCGGGTACGACAAGCGCGCGGTGACGTTCGTCGGGTACTGGCGGCGCGGGCTGAGCGAGGACGCGCTGCGCGAGCAGCCGGCCGCTGCCTGACGCCCCTCAACGACCCCCGCACATACGGCCGTTATCCGGCCAGAGCGGAGCATTCCGGTCACATACCCGGGGCGGGGTCGCGCACCGAAGTTAGGTTAGGCTAACCTTACTTTCGAGTTCGCGACCTCGCCCTTTTCCATGCCCCGCCCCACACGCCCCACACGCCCCGCCTCCCCGTCCCACCCGGGAACACCCCGCCCCCACCCGGAGGAACCGTTCATGCGCTCGCACCTGCTCAATGACACGACCGCGGAGCTCTACCGCAGCTCCGTGACCGAGGGAATCGAGCGGGTGGCGGCCAAACTCGCCACCACCGCACGGCCGTTCACGGGTGTCACCCCGGACGCCCTCGCGCCGACCATCGACGCCGTCGACCTGGACAAGCCGCTCCACGACACGATGGCCGTGCTCGACGAGCTGGAGGACGTCTACCTCCGCGACGCCGTCTACTTCCACCACCCCCGCTACCTGGCGCACCTCAACTGCCCGGTCGTCATCCCGGCCGTCGTCGCCGAGGCCGTCCTCTCCGCCGTCAACTCCTCGCTCGACACGTGGGACCAGTCGGCGGGCGGCACGCTCATCGAGCGCAAGCTCATCGACTGGACCGCCGCCCGCATCGGCCTCGGCCCCGCCGCCGACGGCGTCTTCACCTCCGGCGGCTCGCAGTCCAACCTCCAGGCGCTGCTCCTCGCCCGCC
Source organism: Streptomyces sp. SGAir0957 (assembly GCF_043523415.1). Lineage (NCBI taxonomy): Bacteria > Bacillati > Actinomycetota > Actinomycetes > Kitasatosporales > Streptomycetaceae > Streptomyces > Streptomyces sp. SGAir0957. Next base: position 5,303,549 of record NZ_CP027293.1, on the reverse strand, counting down.
AGGAGGCCAAGACCGGCCCGGAGAGCTGGGAGGGCCCCGCCTCGCTCGCGAAACTGCGGATCTTCGCCTCCGAGGTCAGCCACTTCAGCGTCAAGAAGTCGGCGCAGCTCCTCGGGCTCTCCGCCGACGCGGTCGTCACCATCCCCGTCGACCGGAACAAGCGGATGCAGACCGTGGCGCTCGCCGCCGAGCTGGAGCGCTGCCGCGCCGAGGGCCTCGTCCCCATGGCCGTCGTCGCCACCGCGGGAACGACCGACTTCGGGTCCATCGACCCGATGCCGGAGATCGCCGAGCTGTGCGCCCAGTACGACACGTGGATGCACGTCGACGCCGCGTACGGCTGCGGCCTGCTCGTCTCGCCGAGGAACCGCGACCGGCTCACCGGCATCGAGCGCGCCGACTCCGTCACCGTCGACTACCACAAGTCGTTCTTCCAGCCGGTGAGTTCGAGCGCCGTCCTCGTCCGCGACGGGGCGACGCTGCGCCACGCGACCTACCACGCCGAGTACCTCAACCCGCGTCGTACGATCGCCGAGCGCATCCCCAACCAGGTCGACAAGTCCCTCCAGACGACCCGCCGCTTCGACGCGCTCAAGCTGTGGATGACGCTCCGGGTGATGGGCGCCGACGGCATCGGCAGCCTCTTCGACGAGGTGTGCGACCTCGCCCACGAGGGCTGGCGGGTGCTCGCCGCCGACCCGCGCTTCGACGTCGTCGTGGAGCCGAGCCTGTCCACGCTCGTCTACCGCTACATCCCCGCCGCCGTCACCGACCCCTCGGAGATCGACCGCGCCAACCTCTACGCCCGCAAGGCCCTGTTCGCCTCCGGCGACGCCGTCGTCGCGGGCACCAAGGTGGGCGACCGCCAGTACCTGAAGTTCACCCTGCTCAACCCCGAGACGACCCTCGCCGACATCTCGGCCGTCCTCGACCTCATCGCCGGCCACGCCGAGCAGTACCTGGGAGACACCCTTGACCGCGCTTCCTGAGTCCCGTGACTCCTCCTCCGCGTACGACTTCATCGGGATCGGACTCGGACCGTTCAACCTCGGCCTCGCCTGCCTGACCGAACCCATAGCCGAGCTGAACGGCGTCTTCCTGGAGTCCAAGCCGGACTTCGAGTGGCACTCCGGCATGTTCCTGGAGGGCGCGCACCTCCAGACCCCGTTCATGTCCGACCTCGTCACGCTCGCCGACCCGACCTCCCCGTACTCCTTCCTCAACTACCTTAAGGAGCAGGGCCGCCTCTACTCGTTCTACATCCGCGAGAACTTCTATCCGCTGCGCGTCGAGTACAACGACTACTGCCGCTGGGCCGCCGCGAAGGTCTCGTCCATCCGCTTCAACACGACGGTCACCTCCGTCACGTACGACGAGGGCGACGGCCTCTACACCGCCACCACCGAGGACGGCACCACCTATCGCGCCCCGCACCTGGTCCTCGGCACCGGCACCCCGCCGCACATCCCCGAGGCCGTCCAGGGTCTCGGCGGCGACTACCTGCACAACTCCCGCTACCTCCAGCACAAGCGGGAGCTGCAGAAGAAGGAGTCGATCACGCTGGTCGGCAGCGGTCAGTCCGCCGCCGAGATCTACTACGACCTGCTCAGCGAGATCGACGTCCACGGCTACCGGCTGAACTGGGTCACGCGCTCCCCGCGCTTCTTCCCGCTCGAGTACACCAAGCTGACGCTCGAGATGACGTCCCCGGACTACATCGACTACTTCCACGCGCTGCCGGAAACCACCCGGTACGCCCTGGAGGAGCGGCAGAAGGGCCTGTTCAAGGGCATCGACGGCGAGCTGGTCGACGCGATCTTCGACCTGCTGTACCAGAAGAAGCTCGGCGGCCCCGTGCCCACCCGGCTCCTCACCAACTCCGCGCTGGTGAGCGCCGCTTACGAGAACGGCACGTACACCCTCGGCCTGCACCAGGAGGAGCAGGACAAGGCGTACGAGCTGCGCACCGAGGGCCTGATCCTCGCGACCGGCTACAAGTACCAGGCGCCCGCCTTCCTGGAGCCGGTCAAGGACCGCATCCGGTTCGACGGGCGCGGCCGCTTCGACGTCGCCCGCAACTACGCCATCGACACCACCGGGCGCGGCATCTTCCTGCAGAACGCGGGTGTGCACACGCACAGCATCACCAGCCCCGACCTGGGCATGGGTGCTTACCGCAACAGCTACATCATCGGCGAGCTGCTCGGCACCGAGTACTACCCCGTCGAGAAGACCATCGCCTTCCAGGAGTTCTCCGTATGACCTTCGCGATACGCACCCTCGACCCCACCAAGGACGCCGAGCTCGTCCACGGCTGGGTCACCCACCCCAAGGCCGCCTTCTGGCTGATGGGGGACGCGTCGCTGACGGACGTCGAGCGCGAGTACATGTCGATCGCGGCGGCCGAGCACCACGACGCGTTCATCGGCGAGCGGGACGGCGTCCCCGTGTTCCTGATGGAGCGCTACGACCCCCGCCACGTGGAGCTGGTCGGCCTGTACGAGCCCGAGCCCGGCGACACCGGCATGCACTTCCTCGTCGCGCCGACCGACACCCCGGAGCACGGCTTCACCCGCGCCGTGATCACCGCCGTGATGGCCCACCTCTTCGCGGACCCGGCTGTCGAGCGCGTCGTCGTCGAGCCGGACGTCCGCAACAAGGCCGTGCACGCGCTCAACGAGGCCGTCGGCTTCGTCCCCGACCGGGAGATCGACAAGCCGGAGAAGAGGGCGCTGCTGAGCTTCTGCACACGCGCGCAGTTCGAAGCCGCCACCGCCGAGGGGGCCCGCGCATGAGCCTCGCCGACGCCGTCACCCACCTCTCCCCCGAACGCTGGGCCGAGGCCAACCGCCAGCTGATCCGCAAGGCGCTCGCCGAGTTCACCCACGAACGCCTCCTCACCCCCGAAGCCCTGGACGACGGCCGCTACGTCGTGCGCAGCGACGACGGCAACACCCGCTACGAGTTCAGCGCCCGCCGACTGCGCCTGGACCACTGGCAGATCGCCGCCGGCTCGATCACCCGCCACCGCGACGGCCGGGAACTTCCCCTCCAGGCCTTGGAGTTCTTCACCGAGCTGAAGGGCGCGCTCGGCCTGTCCGACACGATCCTGCCGGTCTACCTGGAGGAGATCTCCTCCACCCTCTCCGGCACCTGCTTCAAGCTGACGAAGCCCGACGTCACCGCCGCCGAACTGGCCGCCTCCGGGTCCTTCCAGGACATCGAGACGGGCATGACCGAGGGCCACCCCTGCTTCGTCGCGAACAACGGCCGCCTCGGCTTCGGCATCCACGAGTACCTCTCGTACGCCCCGGAGACCGCGAGCCCCGTACGCCTGATCTGGCTGGCGGCGACACGCGAGCGGGCCGCGTTCACCTCGGGCATCGGCCTGGACTACGAGTCGCTGCTCCGCGCCGAACTGGGCCAGGACACCCTCGACCGCTTCGACGCCACCCTGCGCGACCAGGGCCTCGACCCGGCCGACTACCTGCTCATCCCCGTCCACCCGTGGCAGTGGTGGAACAAGCTGTCCGTCACCTTCGCCGCCGAGGTCGCCCAGCGCCGCCTCGTGCTCCTGGGCGAGGGCGACGACGAGTATCTGGCGCAGCAGTCGATCCGTACGTTCTTCAACTCCACGTCGCCCGAGAAGCACTACGTGAAGACGGCCCTGTCCGTCATCAACATGGGCTTCATGCGCGGCCTGTCGGCGGCGTACATGGAGGCCACGCCCGCCATCAACGACTGGCTGGCCGGGATCATCGAGAGCGACGAGGTCCTCAGGGGCACGGGCCTGACGATCATCCGCGAGCGCGCGGCTGTCGGCTACCGGCACCTGGAGTACGAGGCCGCGACCGACCGCTACTCGCCCTACCGCAAGATGCTGGCGGCCCTGTGGCGCGAATCCCCGGTCCCGTCCCTCGCCGAGGGCGAGCGGCTCGCCACCATGGCGTCGCTCCTTCACGTGGACCGCGCGGGCCGCTCCTTCGCGGGCGCGCTCATCGAGCGCTCGGGCCTGACCCCGCGCGCATGGCTCAAGCCCTACCTGACGGCCTACCTGACCCCGCTCCTGCACAGCTTCTACGCCTACGACCTGGTGTTCATGCCGCACGGTGAGAACGTCATCCTGGTCCTGGACGAGCGGGGCGTGGTCACGCGGGCGGTGTTCAAGGACATCGCCGAGGAGATCGCGGTGATGGACACGGACGCGGTGCTCCCGCCGAAGGTGGACCGCATCCGGGTCGACGTCCCCGACGACATGAAGCTGCTCTCGATCTTCACGGACGTCTTCGACTGCTTCTTCCGCTTCCTGGCGGCGAACCTGGTCGAGGACGGCGTCCTGGACGAGGACACGTTCTGGGCGGCGGTCGCCGACTGCGTCCGCGACTACCAGGAGTCGGCGCCGCACCTGGCGGACAAGTTCAAGCAGTACGACATGTTCGCCCCGACGTTCGCGCTCTCCGCCCTCAACCGGCTCCAGCTGCGCAACAACGCGCAGATGGTGGACCTGGCGGACCCGTCGGGCGCGCTCCAGCTCGTCGGCGATCTGGAGAACCCGATCGCGTAACCGCGCTCCGAAGACCGAAAGGGGCTCGGGAGACGGTCCTCCCGAGCCCCTTTCTCAACAACTCACTTTGTTGGGCTCACTGTGTCGGCCACGGCACCTGCGGCGACTTGTAGTACCCGATGCCGAGCGCGTCCCAGCGGGGCGCCTGCGCGGCGAGCCGCACCTTGTACGTGTCCCAGTCGTGCGTGGCGGCGGGCGACCAGCCGAGCTCGGCGACCCCGGGAAGCCTCGGGAACGCCATGTAGTCCAGGTGCGCCGACGTCGACAGGGTCTCCGACCACAGCGGCGCCTCGACGCCCTTCACCGATGAACTCGGGGCGCCGGTGAGGTAGGTGCCCGGGTCCCAGTCGTAGGAGCGCTGCACCTCCACGTAGCCCGCCCAGGACAGGCCGAGCGGGGTGTCCTTGGTGTACTTCATGTCGAGGTAGGTCCGGTCGGCGGGCGAGATGATGAGCCCGGTCCCGTTCTTCGCGGCCTCGGCGACCTGCGCCTTCTCGGCGGCGCTCGTCCCCTCCGTGCCCCAGTACTGCGCGAGCGCGCCCTTGATCGGCGTGGCGGCGGTGAGCTGGTGCCAGCCGACGACCGTCTTGCCGTACTTGGCGACGATCGGCTGCACCTTGTTCATGAAGGCCACGTAGTCGTCGTGGCTGGTGGAGTGGGCCTCGTCGCCGCCGATGTGGAGGTAGCGGCCGGGCGTGAGGGCGGCCAGCTCCCGGACGACGTCGTCGACGAACTCGTACGTGATGTCCTTGTTGACGCACAGCGAGCTGAAGCCGACCTCGGTGCCGGTGTAGAGCGGGGGCGCGACGCCGTCGCAGTTCAGTTCGGCGTACGAGGCGAGGGCCGCGTTCGTGTGGCTCGGCATGTCGATCTCGGGCACGACCTCCAGATAGCGGGAGGCGGCGTACCGGACGATCTCCTTGTACTGGGCCTTCGTGTAGTAGCCGCCCGCCCCGCCGCCGACCTGCGTGGACCCGCCGTAGGTGGCGAGCTTCGGCCAGGAGTCGACGGCGATGCGCCAGCCCTGGTCGTCGCTCAGGTGCAGGTGCAGCTTGTTGACCTTGTAGAGGGCCAGCTCGTCGATGTACCGCTTGACCTGGTCGACCTGGAAGAAGTGGCGGGAGACGTCGAGGTGGGCGCCGCGCCACTCGTAGCGCGGGGTGTCCTCGATGGTGCCGCCCGCGACCAGCCACGGCCCGGACTGCCTGCTGTCCGCCTCCACCTTGGCGGGCAGTTGCTGGCGCAGCGTCTGGACGCCGTGGAAGAGCCCGGCGGCCTCGCGCGCGACGACGGTGACGGACCGTCCGTCGCTGGTCAGCCGGTACCCCTCCGCGCCGAGCTTGCCGTCCTTGCGGTGCAGTTCGAGCCGGATGCCGTCCCGTCCCGCGTCGTCGGTGACGGGCAGCTTGTAGCCGGTGGACGGGCGCAGGACGCCGGCGAGGTAGTCGCCGACCTTCCGTGCCTCGCGCGAGCCGTCCTCGACCCGGATGCGGGTCGCGGCGGTGATCCGGTACGCGGGCCCGCCCGGGGTGGCCTTCGCGGGCGCGGGCACGATCTGCCCGAGCGGGGTCGCGGCGGCGGGCGCGGTGGGAGAGGCGGCGGCCGGGACGGCGCCGAGGGCCCCGGCTCCGGCGGCGACGAGGAGGAATGAGCCGAGCACGGCCGCGGCGGGCCCGGGAAGCGATCTGTGGTGCGTCCTCACGAACAGTCCCTTCGACGGTGGTCGTTGCGGAGTTCGTCGTACGAGCATGCGTGCGCGGGTGCGCGTACGGGTGCGTGTTCAGGTGTGTGCACAGGTGCAACCGATCGGTCACCATGCGTACCCCCCGTCCCGCGACCGGTCAAGGTGTAGACCACTCCCCGGGGGCCGGATGCCAGAATTGCCCCATGGCGGAAATCATCCAGCGCGACGGTACGTGGACGTTCGACGGCGAGGCTCTGCGGCTCACGCCCGGACGGGACAAGAACGTCAGTCTGCTCCGCAAGACGCTGGGCGAACTCGTCGTCCCGCTGGAGGCGTTGGCGGGCATCTCCTTCGAGCACGGCAAGAAGTCGGGCCGCCTTCGGCTGCGTCTGCGCGACGGCGCGGACCCGCTCCTGCAGGCGTCGGGCGGCAAGCTGACGGACGGCTCGGACCCGTACCAGCTGACGGTCGAGTCGGACCGGTACGGGGTCGCCGAGTACCTCGTGGACGAGGTGCGCAACGCGCTGCTGATCGAGCAGGTCCCGTCGGCCGCCTGCACGGCGTACGTCCTGCCGGGCCCGGCCGTGCCGCTCTCCGTCTCCGCCGGGGACGGCACGGTCAGCTTCGACGGGGAGCACATACGCCTGGAATGGAACTGGAAGACGGACGACGCCAAGGCCGCCGCCGGGGCGCGGATGCTCGCCCTCGGCGACATCGCGGCGGTGGAGTGGCAGCCGGCCGTGGGCCTGGAGAACGGCTGTCTGCGCTTCGTCGTCAGATCGTCGCCGACGAAGGCCCCGCCGAAGTACGACCCGAACTCCGTCGAGCTGTGGGGCTTCAAGAAGGACCCGCTGATGGCCCTTGTCGCGGCGGCCGTCCAGGCCCGGCTTCCGCACCCGGCCGCACCCGCCGCCCCGGCCGTCGCCCCTGCCGCCCCGAAGGACCCGGCCCCGGCGCCGCGGGCCGCCCCCGTCGAGGACGACCACGACGCGCTGCTGCGGCGCCTGCGCGAGCTGGGTGAGCTGCACCGGGCCGGGGTCCTGACGGAGGACGAGTTCAGCGCGGCGAAGCAGGCGGTATTGAAGCGGCTCTAGCCCGAACCAGCCCCTCCGGCGTTTGAGGAGCGGGGTCCGGGGCGGAGCCCCGTGTCGTTCGCCGTCCGACCGCCGGTGGGGGCTGGTCGCGCAGTTCCCCGCGCCCCTATCGGCGTACGCGTCGAGCGATGACGAAACGGTCGATCTCCTCCCCCGTCTCGGCGATGCCGCGCACCGTCAGCTTGGCCGTACGGCCCACCGGCGCCGGTTCCACGTCCACCCGCAGGAACGAGTAGTTGGTGTAGCGCACCCGGGACCAGTCGACGGTGACGGCCTTCTTGGAGCCGTCGGGCTGGACCACGTACGACTGGAACGGGTCGATCTTCTTCTCGTGGCCCTGGTAGGTGTCCTCGACCGGGAAGGCGTACAGGCTCTTGCCCGCCGCGCCCGCCGTGACGTAGACGACGCCGTCGGTCTCCGGGTAGGCGGTGGCGCCGATCGGCAGCTCCTTGGTGACCTTCTCGCCCTTGAGCACGTCGGAGCGCTCGTAGACGTGGTTGTGGCCGTTGATGACCAGGTCGACCGTGTACTGCTCGAACAGCGGCACCCACTCCTTGCGCACGCCCCCCTCCGAGGCGTGCGCCGTGGCGGTGCAGTACGCGCAGTGGTGGAAGAAGACGACGATGAAGTCGATCCCGGAGCCGTGGCGGCGGAACTTCTTCAGCTGCGCCTCGAACCATGTGGTCTGCGTGCCGCCCGAGATGCCGAGGTTGGCCGGGATCTCGAAGGACACGTCGTTGGCGTCGAGCGAGATGACCGCCGTGTTGCCGTGCACGAACGAGTACACGCCCGGCAGGTTCTTCGGGTCCGGGCCGTTGCGCGGCGGCGCGAAGCGGGCCTCCTGGCTGCCGTAGCCGTTCGGCGAGTACCAGGCTTCCATGTCGTGGTTGCCGTAACTGACCATCCAGGGCACGGTCTTGGCGACGGACTCGGTCTGCGCGAGGAACTGGTCCCAGGTCCGCGCGTCGAACGTGTCCGTGGTGCGGCCCGAGCCCGACGGGTCCGCGTACGCGATGTCACCGGCGTGCAGGTGGAAGGCCGGGCCCTGGGCGAGGATCAGGCTGTCGTTGGCGAGGGCGTGGTAGCTGACGCCCTGGTCACCGAAGGCGGTGAAGGTGAAGGGCTGCGAGCGGGCGGGCGCGGTGGTGAACGTGCCGATGGTGCCCGCGAACTTCGGCGACGCCGGGTCGAAGCCCTGGTGGCCGACGCCGTAGTAGTACGTCCTGCCGGGCTTGAGGTGGGTCAGCTCGGCGTGCACGTAGTACTGGGTGTGGTCGGCGCTCGTGCCGACGCCCGCCGGGGTGTACAGCGCGCGGACCTCGGCCGGGATCTTCCGCGACAGGTCACCGGCGTGCGCGCCGACGCGGATGAACGGGTTCTTCACCGGCACGGGCACCTGCCACGACACCGTCATCTCGGTGCGCGGGTCGCTGCCGTAGGCGAGGTGGCGGCCGAAGGGGGCGACGAGCGCGCCGTCCACGTGGTCGTGCGAGGTGCCGGCGCGGGAGGCGGCGGAGGCGGCCGGGGCGGCGGCGTTCGCCGCGCCCGGGACGAAGACGCCGCCCGCGACCGCGCCGAGGGTGACGGCGCCGCCGCGCATCATCGTGCGGCGGGAGAACGTGGAGCGCAGGTACTCGTGCTGCTCGGCGAGGCTCCGGCCGGCCAGCTCGTCGGGTACGCCCATACGGGGAATGTCCATGGCCTGAAAGTTGCTGGGGGCACCCATCTCATGCGGGTACGCCGGATGAACGAGGCCCGAACATACGGCATAACCCGCTTCAAGCCGTGATCATATCGACTCGAATCCTCCGATCCATTGCGCCACTCCGACCATCCCTGCCCGATATCGGGCAGATTTCTTGCGAAAGCCCCGGCGCTGCCCCAGGATCGTCCGAGTGCACGAGGAACTCGTCGATCACCTGACCCCCGCAGCACGCCCCTGGGACGGGGCGAGGCGCTGCGGGTGATCCAGGACGTGCTCGCCTACTTCGACGAGTCGACGGAGGACTACGTCCGTCGCCGCCACCGCGAACTCCAGGCCCAGGGCCAGGTGAACGCGAAGATCTTCGAACAGATCAGGGCGGACCTGCGGTACCGGGCGGTGGCACCGCCGGAGCTGTCCCTCAGACAGCTCCGCCGGATCGTCTACGGCTGACCCACAGTGTGACCTAGAGGGGATCTTTCTAACTTATGTGCGGAATTGTCGGTTACATCGGCAAGCGTGACGTGGCCCCGCTCCTCCTGGAGGGGCTGCAGCGTCTGGAATACCGCGGCTACGACTCCGCGGGCGTCGTCATCACCAGCCCGAAGGCCACGGGCCTGAAGATGGTCAAGGCCAAGGGCCGCGTCCGCGACCTGGAGGCGAAGGTCCCGGCCCGCTTCAAGGGCACCACCGGCATCGCCCACACCCGCTGGGCCACCCACGGCGCCCCCTCCGACGAGAACGCGCACCCGCACATGTCCGGCGACGACAAGGTCGCCGTCGTCCACAACGGCATCATCGACAACGCCGCCGAGCTGCGCGCCAAGCTGACCGCCGAGGGCATCGAGTTCCTCTCCGAGACGGACACCGAGGTCCTCACCCACCTCATCGCCCGCTCGCAGGCGACGGACCTGGAGGACAAGGTCCGCGACGCGCTGCGCCTCGTCGAGGGCACGTACGGCATCGCGGTCGTGCACGCCGACTTCCCCGACCGCATCGTGGTCGCCCGCAACGGCTCGCCGGTCGTCCTCGGCATCGGCGACAAGGAGATGTTCGTCGCCTCGGACATCGCCGCGCTCGTCTCCCACACCCGCCAGATCGTCACCCTCGACGACGGCGAGATGGCCACCCTCAAGGCCGACGACTTCCGTACGTACACGACCGAGGGCACCCGCACCACCGCGTCCCCGACCACCGTCGAGTACGAGGCCGCCTCCTACGACATGGGCGGCCACGACACGTACATGCACAAGGAGATCTTCGAGCAGGCCGACGCCGTCGACCGCGTCCTGCGCGGCCGCATCGACGACCGCTTCTCCACCGTGCACCTCGGCGGCCTGAACCTGGACGCCCGCGAGGCCCGCTCCGTGCGCCGCGTGAAGATCCTCGGCTGCGGCACCTCGTACCACGCAGGGCTGATCGGCGCCCAGATGATCGAGGAGCTGGCCCGTATCCCCGCGGACGCCGAGCCCGCCTCCGAGTTCCGCTACCGCAACGCGGTCGTCGACCCCGACACCCTCTACATCGCCGTCTCCCAGTCCGGCGAGACCTACGACGTGCTCGCCGCCGTCCAGGAGCTCAAGCGCAAGGGCGCCCGGGTCTTCGGCGTCGTGAACGTGGTCGGCTCGGCGATCGCCCGCGAGTCGGACGCCGGTGTCTACGTGCACGCGGGCCCCGAGGTCTGCGTCGTCTCCACCAAGTGCTTCACCAACACCACGGTCGCCTTCGCGCTGCTCGCCCTGCACCTGGGCCGCATCCGCGACCTGTCCGTCGCCGACGGCAAGCGGATCATCGAGGGCCTGCGCAAGCTGCCCGCGCAGATCACCGCGATCCTGGAGCAGGAGGCGGAGATCAAGAAGATCGCCGAGGAGTACGCGGACGCCCGCTCGATGATGTTCATCGGGCGCGTCCGGGGCTACCCGGTGGCCCGCGAGGCGTCCCTGAAGCTCAAGGAGGTCTCCTACATCCATGCCGAGGCCTACCCCGCCTCCGAGCTGAAGCACGGCCCGCTCGCCCTCATCGAGCCGGCGCTCCCCACGGTCGCGATCGTCCCCGACGACGACCTCCTGGAGAAGAACCGCGCCGCCCTGGAGGAGATCAAGGCCCGCTCCGGCCGTATCCTCGCCGTCGCCCACCAGGAGCAGGAGAAGGCCGACCGCACCATCGTCGTCCCGAAGAACGAGGACGAGCTGGACCCGATCCTCATGGGCATCCCGCTCCAACTCCTCGCCTACCACACGGCGTTGGCGCTCGGCCGGGACATCGACAAGCCGCGCAACCTGGCGAAGTCCGTGACGGTGGAGTAGCCACCACGCACGGCGCGGACAGACGAACGGGCCCCATGCGCGCCACCCTGCGCATGGAACCCGTTCCCGCATGGCCGGGGTCGCCCATTACCCCGGCCGCAGCCGCCAGTCGGTCCGCTCCCCCGCGAGCGATACGTACCCTTCACAAGGGCACAAGGCACCTCGTACGGGCGAGTAGGTTCGGTGGGGCCGCGAAGCGCCCGGCCGGGCCGCTACGGGATGACGATGACGGGCCGCTGCGCGCGCCGCGCGAGCCGCCCCGCGACCGAGCCGAAGATCCGGCCGACGAGCCCGTGGGTCGAGCCCACGACGATGGCGTCGGCCGAGTACTCGCGGCCGACCTCCTCCAGCTCGTGGCAGATGTCGCCGCCGCGCTCGACGAGGATCCAGGGCACCTCGGCCAGATACTCCGCACAGGCCAGTTCGAGCCCGAGCACCTCGGTGCGGTGGTCCGGCACGTCGACGAAGACGGGGGGCTCGCAGCCGGCCCACACCGTGGTCGGCAGCCGGTTGGCGACGTGGACGATGATCAGCCCGGAGCCGGAGCGATGGGCCATGCCGATCGCGTAGGCGAGGGCGCGCTCGCTCGACGTCGAGCCGTCGAAGCCGACGACGACACCGTGCTGGAACGCGGGGTCACAGGCGTGACGTGGCTCTTCCGCCGCGAGGGGGGTCTCCGTGGGTTCGGCGACCTGCCGCTTGCGGTCCGCGGGTTCGGGAATCTCGTGACCGGCCATGAGTGTCTCGGCGTGTACTCCGTGGGCCTCTGAATTGAGGGAACGACAACGGACTCGGCGGAGCTGTGTCCGGGAATCATCTTCCCAACCCCATACCCCCAAGGGTACGGCGGCACTCCTCCTCTGCCCAGACTCCGGCCTGCTGCCAGGCCCGCTTCCCACCTGCTGTGGGGTCCCGCTCCGCAGCGTTCAGGGGAGCATGCACGAGGCACGCCCGTATGGCAATGGTTGCTGCCCCGTACAGGCGGTTTGCGCACTCTTGTGGCCCCTGTCCGGGCCGCGCCAAGTGACCGCGGCGGCCGCCGCGCGTTGAACTCCCGAACCGAAGACACAGGGAGCACTCCGTGCCCGGACCGGCCCGCGCGCACCGCGCCGCCACGACGCACCCCCGTACCGACCCGGTACCCGCCCCGCGAAACGGGGCGAACGGTGTAGACGGAGCGGACGGCGCGGACAGAGCGGACAGCGCGGACGCCGTGGTCCGCTGGGCGGCGTTCAGCTGTGTCGTGGTCCCGGTCGTGCTCGTCGGGTACGGCATCTCGGCCGCCGGCACCGCGGGGGCCGCCCTCGGCCTCGTCGCCGTCACAGCGGTCTGCCGGATACTGCTCCGCCGCTCGGAACGTGGCGCAGAACAGTTGCACAGTGAACAGTGCTGCCGCCATCGTGGACGACATGGAAAGAGCGCGTAGGGGGCGCGTGGGGGCGGGCATCGGGCGGATCGGAGTGCGCCGGTGGAGTGACCGGTAGCCGCACACCACCCCGTATATTTTCAGCCAACTTCACGTCGGAGGGCACCCCTTGTCCTGGGGACCCCCCAACCCCCGTTCCACCAGGGCTGAAAGGACCGCGGAGGCCGCTTGCACCCTACGGGGACCGGCCACTGAGGACAGGCGTACTTCCCAGCAACGCCCACGAGTGCAACGCTTCGTGATCGACTGCTTCACGCCACGTTGCCATGTCGACAATGTGCCAGGTCCTTAACTGGTCACGACGGCACCACGGGACACAGTAGATTCGATCATGACTGTCTGATCTGTAGGCGGCGGGGGACTTCGTGCAGGACCGAGGGGAAACGTGCAGGAGCGAACAGCCCGTCAAAGTATTGAGGGAGCCGCGATCACCGAGGGGGGCTTAGCAGGATGAGCCACGACTCCACCACCGCGCCGGAGGCGGCGGCTCGCAAGCTGGCAGGGCGCCGCCGACGAGAGATCGTCGCGGTACTTCTGTTCAGCGGCGGACCCATTTTCGAGAGTTCCATTCCGCTCTCCGTGTTCGGAATCGACCGTCAGGACGCGGGAGTTCCCCGGTATCGGTTGCTCGTGTGCGCCGGTGAAGAGGGACCCCTGCGGACCACGGGGGGACTTGAACTCACCGCACCACACGGACTCGAGGCGATCTCGCGGGCGGGCACGGTCGTCGTGCCGGCCTGGCGGTCCATCACCTCACCGCCACCGGAGGAGGCGCTTGACGCGATCCGGCGCGCCCACGAGGAGGGCGCGCGCATAGTCGGCCTGTGCACCGGCGCGTTCGTGCTCGCCGCCGCAGGCCTGCTCGACGGCCGTCCGGCCACCACGCACTGGATGTACGCACCGACGCTCGCCAAGCGCTACCCGTCGGTCCACGTGGACCCGCGCGAGCTCTTCGTCGACGACGGGGACGTACTGACGAGCGCGGGCACCGCGGCCGGTATCGACCTGTGCCTGCACATCGTGCGCACGGACCACGGCAACGAGGCGGCCGGTGCGCTCGCCCGCCGCCTGGTGGTCCCGCCGCGCCGCAGCGGCGGCCAGGAGCGCTATCTCGACCGGTCGCTGCCCGAGGAGATCGGCGCCGACCCGCTGGCCGAGGTCGTCGCCTGGGCACTGGAGCATTTACACGAGCAGTTCGACGTGGAGACGCTGGCGGCCCGCGCCTATATGAGCCGCCGGACGTTCGACCGGCGGTTCCGTTCCCTGACCGGGAGCGCGCCGCTGCAGTGGCTGATCACCCAGCGGGTGCTGCAGGCCCAGCGGCTCCTGGAGACCTCCGACTACTCCGTCGACGAGGTCGCCGGGCGCTGCGGCTTCCGGTCGCCGGTCGCGCTGCGCGGGCACTTCCGCCGCCAGCTCGGCTCGTCCCCGGCCGCGTACCGGACCGCGTACCGCGCGCGCCGGCCGCAGCCGGGCGAGGCGGGACCCGCGGGGAAGCCGGAGAAGCCGGTGGAGCTGGCCCCGGTGCCGGGGCACGAGCCGCCCGGCCACGGGCCCGTGCCCGCGCAGTCCCGGCGGACCGCGGCTGCGCACGCGCTCGGGGCGCCCGCGGCCTCGATGCCGACGGGTCCGTCCGGGCCGACGAGCCACGGGGAGGGCGGCAGACCGTCGTCCGACGCGTTCGCGCAGGGCCGGGCCAGCCTGCCCGGACAGCGCTCGGCCCCGTAGCCGCCACGAGCGCCACCGGGGCACGAGCCGACGACCGTCGTCTGCCAGCGGGAAGGTCCGACCCGTAGGGTTGGTCGCATGAACGATCGCATGGTGTGGATCGACTGCGAGATGACCGGACTCTCGCTGGCGAACGACGCGCTCATCGAGGTGGCCGCACTGGTCACCGATTCGGAGCTGAACGTACTCGGCGACGGTGTGGACATCGTGATCCGCCCGCCGGACGAGGCACTGGAGACCATGCCGGAGGTGGTGCGCACCATGCACACCGCCTCCGGTCTCCTCGACGAGCTGGCGGGCGGCACGACGCTCGCGGACGCCGAGGAGCAGGTTCTCTCCTATGTACGTGAGCACGTCAAGGATGCGGGCAAGGCCCCGCTCTGCGGGAACTCGGTCGGCACCGACCGCGGCTTCCTGCTGCGTGACATGCCGACGCTGGAGGAGTACCTCCACTACCGGATCGTCGATGTGTCCTCGGTCAAGGAACTGGCCCGGCGCTGGTACCCGAGGGCGTACTTCAACAGTCCGGAGAAGAACGGCAACCACCGGGCGCTCGCCGACATCCGCGAGTCCATCGCCGAGCTGCGCTACTACCGCGAAGCGGTCTTCGTGCCGCAGCCCGGACCCGACTCCGACACCGCGAAGTCGATCGCGGCGAAGTACGTCCTGCCTGCGGAATAACCCGTCGCAGGTCCGCTCGTACGGGGTCCGGAAAACGGGTGCGCGAGCACCCCTTCGGACCCTGTACACTTTTTCTCGGCCGGTCGGAAGAGCGACAGAAGACCGGACATGGTGGGTGTAGCTCAGTTGGTAGAGCACCTGGTTGTGGTCCAGGTGGCCGCGGGTTCAAGTCCCGTCACTCACCCTGATCGACCAAGGGCCCCGGTTCGAGAGAACCGGGGCCCTTGATGTGTGCCGCTCTCTTCTACGACGAGGCGCGGATCACCAGCTCCGTCGGGAGCACCACGTGGCGCTCGGCGCCGCGCCGCACCGAGGAGCGCTTGCCCTCAGCGGCCAGGGCGATCTCGTCGAGCAGCAGCTCGGTGGCGGCCCGGCCCATGTCCCGGGTGGGCTGGCGGACGCTGGTCAGGCCCGGCTCCATGTGGCGGGCGATCACCGAGTCGTCGAAGCCGACGAGGGCCACGTCGTCCGGGATGCGGCGGCCGGCCCGGCGCAGCTCCTGGCGGGCGCCCGAGGCCATCAGGTCGGAGCAGGCGAAGACCGCGTCGAGGTCGGGCCGGCGTTCGAGCAGCTCGGCCATGCAGCGGCGCCCGCCGTCCTCGGTGAAGTCTCCGTAGGCGACCAGCTTCTCGTCGTACGGGATTCCGTCCGCGGCGAGCTGGCTCTCGTACCCGGCGAGGCGGCGCTCGGCGCCGTACACGTCGAGCGGGCCCGTGATGATCGCGACCGAGCGGCGGCCGCGGGAGGTCAGGTGGGCGACGGCGGAGCGGGCCCCCGCCACGTTGTCGGTGTCGACCGAGGGCAGCGGCTCGTCGGCGGAGCGCGGGCCGCTGATCACCGTCGGGATGTCCATCTGGAGCAGCCGGTCCGCGAGCGGGTCGTCGGCGTGCGCGGAGACGAGCAGGACGCCGTCGACCCGGTGGGCGGCCAGGTAGGCGGCCAGGCGGTCCTGCTCGCGCTCGCCGCGGGCGAAGGTCAAAAGGAGCTGGAGGTTGGTCTCGGCGAGGGCGACGCCTACGCCGCCGACCATGCCGGAGAAGTACGGCTCGGAAAAGAACCGGGACTCGGCCTCGGGGACGACCACGGCGATCGAGTCCGTGCGGTTGGCCGCGAGGGCGCGGGCCGCCGTGTTCGGGACGTAGCCGAGTTCGGCGACGGCCTCCTCGACCGCGGCCCGGGTCCGGTCGCTGACCCGCGGCGATCCGTTGATCACCCGCGAGACCGTGCCACGGCCCACGCCCGCCCGGGCCGCGACCTCCTCAAGGGTGGGCCGCCTGCTGTGCGTGCCGTGATGCGCCTTCACTGCTACCTCCAGAAGTCTCAGGCGGAATCTAACAGCCGGATAACCAGACCGAGTTGGATCCGCCCGGTGTCTTGACACCAATCGGCCGAGCGGCGAGTCTCTTCAACACATCACGTGTGGGAGCGCTCCCACCGTATCGGATGCCTACATAACCCGCACTCTCCCCGCCCGAGCCGCATGTAGTAACGAACGGGCCCAGCTGTGCAGTTGGCCGGGGTCAGCGCATCAGATCAGTGAAAGCACATTGGAGGACGCAATGCGCACTTCGGGCAACTCCGGCGGCCGTGCCCGCCGCACCACCATGGCGTACGCCGCAGGGCTCGCCGCGGTGGCACTGCTGAGCACCGCCTGCAGCGCGAGCGACGACGACAGCGACTCGGCCGGGGACAGCGGCGGCAAGATCACCCTGCACGTCGGCACGTTCGGCACCTTCGGCTACGACAGCAAGGGCGCCGACCTCTACGCCGCGTACGAGAAGTCGCACCCGAACATCAAGATCGTCGAGGACAACGTCCAGGACGGCCAGAAGTACTGGGACACCCTCAAGCTGCGCATGTCCCGCAACAGCGGCCTCGCCGACATCCAGGCCATCGAGGTCGGCTACATAGCCGAGGCGACCGGACCCACCATGGCCAACAAGTGGGTCGACATGTCCAAGGCGAAGGGCGCGGACGCCGCCGCGTTCGTCGACTACAAGTCCAAGCAGGCCACCGTGCCCGGCACCGACCAGGTCATCGGTCTCGGCACCGACATCGGCCCGATGGCCATCTGCTACCGCAAGGACTACTTCAAGCAGGCGGGTCTGCCGGACGACGCCGACGCCGTCGCCAAGCTGTGGCAGGGCGACTGGTCGAAGTTCCTCGACGTCGGCGCCGACTACAAGAAGAAGGCGCCCAAGGGCACCTCCTTCACCGACTCCGCGAGCGGCCTCTTCAACGCGGTCCTCTCCAGCCAGCCCCAGCAGTACTCCGACGACAAGGGCAAGCTCGTCTACGACACCAGCCCCGGTGTGAAGACGGCATGGGACCTCTCGGTCAAGGCGGCGGAGGGCGGTTACACCGCCAAGCTGCGGCAGTTCGACGAGAAGGGCACCTGGAACGCGGCGATCAAGAACGGCAAGTTCGCCACGGTCGCCTGCCCGGCGTGGATGACCGGCATCATCAAGGACAACGCCCCCGCGGACCAGGGCAAGTGGGGCATCGCCCTGCCCCCGCAGAACGGCAACTGGGGCGGGTCCTTCCTCGGTGTCCCGAAGTCCGGCAAGCATGTCGCGGAGGCGACCGAGCTGGCCGCCTACCTGACCGCCGCCGCGCAGCAGGAGAAGGTCTTCGGCGTCAACGGCAACACCCCGTCAAACAAGGAGGCGCTCACCGCCACCGAGTCCGCCAAGATCGAGTACTTCGGTGACACCCCGGCGGGCAAGATCTACTCGACCATCGCCCAGGGCATCAAGCCGGCCCCGATCGGTGCCAACGACGGCCAGGTCAAGACGTTCGTGACCGACAACGGCATCCTCGACATCGAGCAGCGCGGCACGGACCCGAAGAAGGCGTGGGACAACGTGCAGAAGCTGGTGGACGACAAGATCGAGCAGTAGCCGTCCCGGCGGACCGGGCGGGGCGAACCCGGGGCCACTTCGACCCCGGGCGGGCCCTGGCTCCCGGCGGGGGGGTGAGGTTCGTGTCCGGGGGGCGGTTGGTTCCGGGCGGGCCTGGGCCCAGCAGGGGTGAGGTCCGCGCCCGGCGAACGTTGGTTCCCGGGGGGCCTGGCCCCAGCGGGGGTGAGGTTCTCGCCCCGGGGGGCGGTCGGTCCCCGGCGGGCCCGATCCCCTGCGGGGGGTGAGGTCCCCGCTCCGGGGTCGGTCGATCCCGGCGCAGGCCCGATCCCCAGCGGGGTGAGGTTCGCGTCCGGGGGGCGGGGGCCCTGAGGGTCTGGTCTCTCGGTACGGGGTCAAGCCCGTGACTCGGGGTCCCTGGCGGGTCCGTCCCCCAGCGAGGGGTCAGGTCCGTGCCCAGGGGCTGGTCGTCCCCGGCGCTCGGTCCGCCTCACGGAGGGGGTGAGGCGGGCAGACACCGGGGCGCTTGCGCCCGGGGTCAGGCGGGCCGGAGCGAAAAGGCACCGGGCACGACGGGTGCCGGACGGGCGCCGAAAAAGCGCCAGCCGGACAGGCGCCGAGCACGGCGGGTGTCGGCCGGGCGGGCGCCGCTTCGGAGGGGCGCCGGGGGTGCGAGTGCTCCGCGTGTGCCTCACGCGGAGCACTCGGAACCGCCCGGCGCGGGCACCACGCACCACCCGCACCAAGCTCGACCGGCGTCCAGCTCAACCCCGCCCGCTGCACCACCGCACCCCGCACCGGACGCACCCCGAGACAACCCCCGCACCAGGCGCACCCCGCACACCGACCCAGCCGCACCAAAGGCACCCCGGGACCACCACCGCGCCCCGCGCCAAACGCATCCCGGCCGCGCTCCAGCTCGGCCCCGCCGTACCACCGCACCCCGCACCACCGTCCCGCACAACGCACAACGCACCGCGCAAGCGCACCACATCCGAACCGGAAGGAACGCCCCCGTGGCCACCTCCGTCAAGGCGGATGCCGGCGGCAGTCCGTCGTCCGCACCGCCCTCCGCCGGGTCGTCCCGGCGGCCCGAACCCTCTTCCTGGCGCAGCAGGCTGTTCCGCTGGGACATGAAGGGCTCGCCGTACGCGTTCATCACGCCGTTCTTCCTCTGTTTCGCGGCCTTCGGCCTGTTCCCGCTGATCTACACCGGCTGGCTGTCGCTGCACCAGGTGCAGCTCGGTGCCGAGAGCGACGCGAAGTGGGTCGGCTTCGGCAACTACAGCTGGCTGATCGACAGCGAGTTCTTCTGGCGCGCGCTGACGAACACGTTCACCATCGGCGTGATATCCACCGTTCCGCAGCTGCTGATGGCCCTGGGCCTCGCGCATCTGCTCAACTCGCATCTGCGCGGCCGCGCGTTCTTCCGGATCGCGGTGCTCGCCCCGTACGCCACGTCGATCGCCGCGGCGACGCTGGTCTTCGCCCAGTTGTTCAACACCGACTACGGCATGATCAACTCGCTGCTCGACGTGTTCGGTCTCGGCCCGATCCGCTGGGACTCCGACAAGTGGTGGGCGCAGATCGCCATTTCGACCATCGTGACGTGGCGCTGGACCGGCTACAACGCGCTGATCTACCTCGCCGCGATGCAGGCCGTGCCGAACGACCTCTACGAGGCCGCCTCGCTGGACGGGGCGTCGCGCTGGCGCCAGTTCACCAGCGTGACGATCCCGTCGATCCGCCCGACGATCCTGTTCACGATCATCGTCTCGACCATCGGCGCGACCCAGCTGTTCGGTGAGCCGATGCTGTACGGCGGTTCGGTCGGTATCGGCGGCGGCAGTGGCGGCCAGTACCAGACCCTGTCGCTGCTCATGTACCAGACGGGCTGGACCAACAACTCGCTCGGCCGGGCCTCCGCCATCGCCTGGGTGATGCTGCTGATCCTGCTGCTGATCGGCGCGATCCAGGGGCTCGCGGCCCGTTACAACGCCAAGAAGCTGGGAGGCTGATCCATGACCGTCCAACTCCCGGCGCCCGTCCCCGCGACGTCCGCCCCGCTCGCGGCGGCGCCCGCGCGCCGCCGCCGGTTCGGCCCCGCCGCGGGCGACCAGCGCAAGGCGGGCTGGCTGACGTACGTACTGCTGGCCGTGGCGGCGTTCGTCTCGCTGTTCCCGCTGTACTGGAACGTCGTCGCGGCGTCGCACGACGCCACGCGCGTGCAGCAGGCGCCCGCGCCGCTGCTGCCTGGACCGCATCTGCTGGACAACCTGTCCACGGCGTGGAACCAGGTCCACATGGGTGTGGCGCTCATCAACACCACCGTCGTGGCGAGCGTCATCAGTCTCAGCACCGTGCTCTTCGCGACGCTCGCCGGTTTCGCCTTCGCCAAGCTCCAGTTCAAGGGCCGCAATCTGCTGCTCGCGCTGGTCGTGGCGACGATGACCGTGCCGCCTCAGCTGACCGTGATCCCGCTGTACCAGATCATCACGGACCTGAAGTGGACGGACACCCTCCAGGCCGTGATCATGCCGTCGCTCGTCGCGGCGTTCGGCGTGTTCTTCATGCGGCAGTTCCTCGTCGAGGCGCTTCCGGTGGAGCTGGTCGAGGCGGCCCGGGTGGACGGCGCGAACAGCCTGCGGATCATCTGGCACGTGGTCTTCCCGGTGGCCCGGCCCGCGATGGCCGTGCTCGGGATGCTCACCTTCGTACAGGCGTGGAACGACTTCTTCTGGCCGTTCATCGTGCTCACCGACACCGGTACGCCCACGCTCCAGGTCTCCCTCGCGGGCCTCGGCGCCGGGAACCACACCGTGGACACGGCCGTCGTGCTGACCGGCGCGCTGATCTCCACGGTGCCGCTGCTCGCCGTGTTCGCCCTGCTCGGCAAGCACATCGTGGGCGGCATCACGGCGGGCGCGGTCAAGAACTGACCCGCGCGCCCCGACCCCAGCACCGTCGAGAACTGACCCGCGCGCCCTTCGCGGCCGCGGCCAAGGACTGACCCGACGCGCCCCGTTCGCGGACACCGTCAAGCACCACCCGCGCGCCCGGACCCCAGCACCGCCAAGCACCACCAGGCGCGCCCCGACCCCAGCACCGTCAAACACCGACCCGCGCGCCCCAACCCCAGCACCGTCGAGAATTGATCCCGCGCGCCCGTCGCGGGCGCGCGGCCCGGCCCCCTTCTCCTCTGACCCCGAAACCCCATGGGAGCGCTTCCATGACCTCCGGCACCTCCGCCGCCCCCACCCCGGGCACCTCCGCCGCCCCTTCCGCGGCCGTCTCCTTCCCCAGCGACTTCGCGTGGGGCGCGGCCACCGCCGCGTACCAGATCGAGGGTTCGGCGACCGCCGACGGCCGCACCCCGTCCATCTGGGACACCTTCAGCCACACCCCGGGCAAGACCCTCGGCGGCGACACCGGTGACGTGGCCGTGGACCACTACCGCCGGCGCCCCGACGACGTCGCGCTGATGGCCGAACTCGGCCTGACCGCCTACCGGTTCTCGGTCTCCTGGTCGCGGGTGCAGCCCACCGGGCGCGGCCCCGCCGTCCAGCGCGGCCTCGACTTCTACCGCGGCCTCGTCGACGACCTGCTCGCCCGCGGCATCACCCCCGCCCTCACGCTCTACCACTGGGACCTCCCGCAGGAGCTGGAGGACGCGGGCGGCTGGCCGGTGCGCGAGACGGCCGAGCGGTTCGCCGAGTACGCGGCCCTGGTCGGCGAGGCGCTCGGCGACCGCGTCGAGATGTGGACGACCCTCAACGAGCCCTGGTGCAGCGCCTTCCTCGGCTACGGCTCCGGCGTGCACGCCCCGGGCCGCACCGACCCGGTCGCCGCCCTGCGCGCCGCCCACCACCTCAACCTCGGGCACGGACTCGCCGCCCAGGCGCTGCGCTCGGTGCTGCCCGCGCGGGCCCGCATCGGCATCAGCCTCAACCCCTCGGCCGTCCGCGCCAGGACCGAGGACCCGGCGGACCTGGACGCGCGGCGCCGGATCGACGCCCTCGCCAACCGGGTCTTCGCCGACCCGATCCTGCACGGCCACTACCCGGCCGACCTGCTCGCGGACACCGTGCGGCTCACCGACTGGTCCTTCGTCGCGGACACCGACCTCACCGCGATCCACCAGCCGCTGGACTTCCTCGGCATCAACTACTACCAGCCGACGGTGGTCTCGGCCCCGGACCCGGACGCCCCGGCGGGCCCGCGCTCGGACGGCCACGGCGCCTCCGACCACTCCCCCTGGCCCGGCTCCGAAGACATCGTTTTCCACCCGGCGCCGGGTGAGCGCACCGCGATGGGCTGGTCCGTCGACCCGACCGGCCTTCACGAGCTGCTCATGCACTACAGCGCGGAGGCCCCGGGCGTCGCGCTGTACGTCACGGAGAACGGTGTCGCCTACGACGACAAGCCCGGCCCGGACGGTTCGGTCCACGACCCCGACCGCATCCGCTACCTCGACGGCCACCTGCGCGCGATCCGCCGCGCGATCACCGAAGGGGCCGACGTCCGCGGCTACTTCCAGTGGTCCCTGATGGACAACTTCGAGTGGGCGTACGGGTACAGCAAGCGGTTCGGCCTGGTCTACATCGACTACGAGACGCAGCGGCGCACGCCGAAGTCGAGCGCGCGCTGGTACGCGCAGGCGGCCCGGAGCGGGGAGCTGCCGCCGCTGCCGTAGCCGCGCGCCCCGTGCGTCCCGCGCGCCCCACGCATCCCGCGCGTTCCCGGGGAGTACGCCGCGTCCGAGGGGAGTACGCCGTGTGGCGGAGCGGCGTACTCACCATTACGTTCCCGATATGACCCATTTCGCCCAGTTTGCCGCACGGTCCTGAGCCGCCCATGGGCGTCCTCAAGGAACACCCCGAACTCGTCCTGTTCCTCAGCCTCGCGCTCGGCTACCTCGTGGGCAAGGCACGCGTGGGGCCGCTCACACTCGGCGGTATCTGCGGCACCCTGATCGTCTCGCTGCTGCTCGGCGCCTGGACGAAGGCGCAGGTGTCGGACGACGTGAAGACGGTGTTCTTCGCGCTGTTCATCTTCGCCCTCGGCTACATGGCCGGACCGCAGTTCTTCCGCAACCTCAACAAGAAGAGCCTGCGCTTCTTCGTCCTGTGCGCCATCGAGCTGGTCTGCGTCCTCGGTATCGCCTTCACCCTGGCCAAGTGGTTCGACCTCGACGTCGGCACCGCGTCCGGCATCCTCGCGGGCGCGGCCACCGAGTCCGCGGTGGTCGGTACGGCCACGGAGTCGATCGGCAAACTGTCCGGCCTGACCTCGCAGCAGATCACCGAGTACCAGGGCAACGTCGCCACCGCGTACACCGTCTGCTACCTCTTCGGCCTGATCACCATCGTGCTGTACACGAGCCAGATCATGCCGATGCTGATGCGGATCAACCTGCGGGACTCCGCCCGTCAGCTGTGGGAGCGCACGCGCAGCAGCGGCTCCCTGGAGTCGGACGAGCGGCCCGCGCTGCCCGGCATGGTCGGCCGTACGTACCTGGTGACGACGGCCGACGGGCAGACCGTCGGCGCCCTGGAGTCCCGTCTGGACGAGCGGGTCACGATCGAGTCCGTGAAGCGCGGCAGCAAGGTCATGGCCGCCGACCCCGGCCTGGAACTGACCCTCTCCGACCTGGTCCTGGTGGTCGGCCGGCGGGCGCAGACCATCGAGGCGGGCCGCCTCATCGGCCCCGAGACTCCGGGCGTCCCGGGTCTCGACTCACCGCTCGCCACGGCGCAGGTGTCGGTGACCCGCAAGGAGGACGACGGCAAGACGATCGACCGCCTCCAGCGCGAGAACGACGAGTTCCTGAAGGACGGCGTCTACGTCACCGACGTCACCCGCGCCGACACCGACCTGCCCGCCACCGGTGACACGGTCGTGCACCGCGGTGACGTCCTCACCCTGGTCGGCGCCCGCTCGGGCCTGAACAAGCTGGTGGCGAAGCTCGGCTCGGTCGTCAGGAACGACTCCACGGACTTCATCTACCTCGGGCTCGGCATCGCGGCGGGTTCGCTGCTCGGCCAGGTCGTGGTCAAGTTCGGCAGCGTGCCGATGTCGCTCGGCACCGGCGGCGGCTGCCTCATCTCGGGGCTGCTGTTCGGCTGGTTCCGCTCGCGCAAGCAGACCTTCGGCGCGTTCCCGCCGCAGGCCGCGTCCACCATCAAGGACATGGGCCTCGCGGTCTTCATCGCCTGCACCGGCCTGGTCTCGGGCCCGCAGGCGTGGCCGCTGATCAAGCAGTACGGGGCGCTGCTTCCGTTCGCCGGGATCGCGATGGTGCTGATCCCCGCCACGCTCTCGCTGATCATCGGCCGCAAGCTGCTGAAGATCGAGCCGCCGCTCCTGATCGGCGCGATCGCGGGCCAGCAGTGCTCGACCCCGGCGATCACCGCCGTCACCCAGGTGGCGCAGTCGTCGGTGCCGATGCTGGGCTACACGATCACGTACGCCCTCTCCAACTTCCTGCTGCCGCTGACGGGCCCGGTGCTCGTCGGCATCCTCGGATCCTGAGGGGGCCCACCCGTGATCGACTTCCTCAACCGGAACATCTTCCAGCCCCACCCCGAACTGCTCGTCTTCATCACCGTGGCGATCGGCTTCCTCTTCGGGAAGATCCGCTACAAAGCCATCGCGCTCGGCGCCGTCACCGGCTGCCTGGTCGCGGGCCTGCTGCTCGGCGCGCAGTTCAAGGTCACGGTCGACGGAACGGTGAAGAACCTCTTCTTCACCATGTTCCTGTTCGCCCTCGGCTACAAGGTCGGCCCGCAGTTCTTCCGCGGCCTGAAGAAGGACGGCCTGCCGCAGGTGGTCAACGCCCTCGTCGTCTGCGTCACCGGCCTCCTCGTCTGCTGGGGCTTCGCCGCTCTCCTCGGCTACGGTCCCGGGCTCAGCGCCGGTCTGCTCGGCGGGGCCCTGACCCAGTCCGCGGTGATCGGTGTCGCGCAGGACGCCATCGGCAACCTGCCGGGCCTGTCCTCGGGCGCCGCCAAGAACGAGCAGAACCTCGTCGCCATCGGCTACGCGGTGACGTACCCCCTCGGCACCATCCTGTGCGCGATGCTGCTCGCCAACGTCCTGCCGAAGCTGTACCGCAAGGACCTCGCCGCCGAGTCCGCCGCCCTCGCCAAGGAGCTGGACGCGCCCGAGGACGACCCCGACCTGCACGAGGGCTACTACGAGGTCGTCCTGCGCGCCTACACGATCCAGCGCCCCGACATCGCCGGCCGTACCATCGACGACTTCGAGCGGCAGCAACAGCGGCTCGGCCACCGCATCTACCTGACCCGGGTCCGCCGCGACGGGCAGATCCTCGACCACGACCAGCACACGGTCCTGCGCGAGGGCGACGTCGTCGCGGTGAGCGCGCTGCGCGGGTCCCTGGTCGACTACGACGCCCGTACGCACATCGGGGCGGAGACCGACGACGTCGAACTGCTCGGCTACCGGACGGAGACGCTGCACGTCGTGGCCGCCGAGCAGGCGCAGCTCGGCCGCACCATCGGTGACCTGCGCAAAGAACCGTTCATGGTCGGCGTCTACATCGACAAGGTGTACCGGTCGGGGGCCGAGTTCCCCTACCGGCTCACCACGAAGGTCGAACGCGGCGACACGCTCGTCCTGACCGGCCCGAAGCGGCTGGTCGACCCGGCGGGCAAGGCGCTCGGCAAGCCGGTGCCCACCTCGTTCGCCACGGACATGATCTGGGTCGGGCTCGGCATCTTCCTCGGCGGCTGCATCGGTATCCCGGCGCTCACCGCGGGCGGCGTGCCCATCTCGCTCTCCACGTCCGGCGGCGCGCTCATCATGGGCCTGGTCTTCGGCTGGATCCGCGGCAAGTACCCGACGTTCGGCAATGTGCCGCCGGGCGCCCAGTGGTTCATGGACACGCTCGGCCTGTGCCTGTTCGTCGCGGTCGTCGGCATCAACGCGGGCCCGAGCTTCACCTCCGGTCTGTCGTCGGCCGGCTGGGGCCTGCTGATCTTCGGCGCGGTCGCGACGGTGATCCCGCTGATCGTCGGCTTCCTCGTCGGCCACCACATCCAGAAGATCCGCTTCCCGATCCTGATGGGCGTCCTCGCGGGCGGCCAGACCACGACGGCCGCGATCGGCGCCATCAACGAGGCGTCGAGATCCCAGGTCCCCACGCTCGGCTACACCATCCCGTACGCCGTCGGCAACGTCCTGCTGACCATCTGGGGCGCCGTGATCGTCCTCCTCCACCACTGAGCACCGCCAGCACCGCCAGCACCGCCGTTTAGGAACAGGAAGCAGAGGCCCATGCCCAAGTCGAGCCTGACCCGCGAACAGATCCGGCAGTACGCGCAGCTCTCCCCCTTCGAGCTGAAGAACGTCTTCATCGACCTCGCCAAGGAGGCGCAGGCCGACCAGCCGGGCCAGAAGGGCAAGTCGAACGTCCAGATGCTCAACGCGGGGCGCGGCAACCCGAACTGGGTCGCGACCGGCCCCCGCGAGGCGTTCTACGCGCTCGGCTACTTCGCCCTGGAGGAGTCACGCCGCGTGTGGACGGCCGACAACCTGGGCGGTATGCCCGAGGTGCGGGGCTCCTACGAGCGTTTCGACACCTTCGTGCGGCGCCACCCGGACCTGCCCGGCATCGACCTGCTCGCGCAGTGCGTCCAGCTCGGCATCCAGCGCTTCGGCTTCGGCAAGGACTCGTTCGTGCACGAGCTGACGGACAGCTCCGTCGGCGACAACTACCCGGTGCCGGACCGCATCCTCCCGCACGTCCAGGACATCGTCCGCGGCTACATCGCCGACGAGATGTTCGCGAAGAACCCGCCCCCCGGCGACTTCTCGTACTTCGCGACCGAGGGCGGCACCGCCGCCATGTGCTACATCTTCGACTCGCTGATGAAGAACGGCATCCTGCACAAGGGCGACAAGATCGCCCTGATGGTCCCCGTCTTCACGCCGTACATCGAGATCCCCGAGCTGGACACCTACGAGTTCGACGTCACCTACGTCCAGGCCAGCATGTTCGCCGAGGCGGGTGTGCGCGAGTGGCGCTACCCGGAGCACGAGGTCGAGAAGCTGGCCGACCCGGAGATCAAACTGGTCTGCCTGGTCAACCCGTCGAACCCGCCCTCGCTCGCCCTGTCGCAGCGCGTCGCGGACCAGATCAAGGACATCGTCGCGACGAAGAACCCGAACCTGCTCCTCGTCACCGACGACGTGTACGGCACTTTCGTCGAGGGCTTCCGCTCCATCGCCGCGGACCTGCCCCGCAACACGCTCCTCGTCTACTCCTACTCCAAGCACTACGGCTGCACCGGCTGGCGGCTCGGGGTGATCGGCCTGCACGACGACAACGTGATCGACGAGCTGCTCGCGAACCTCCCGGCCGCCGAGAAGGAGCGCCTGAACAAGCGCTACGGAACGCTCACCCTGGAGCCGGAGAGGATCAGGTTCATCGACCGCCTGGTCGCCGACTCGCGCCAGGTGGCCCTCAACCACACGGCGGGCCTCTCCCTCCCCCAGCAGGTCATGCTCAGCCTGTTCTCGCTCTTCGACCTCCTGGAGGAGGGGCAGGAGTACAAGCTGCGCATCCGCGAGATCGTCCAGCGGCGCCTCGAACTCCTCCTCGAAGGCGCCCACATGAAGATCGCGGACGATCCGCACCGCGCGGCGTACTACATCGAACTGGACCTGCTCGCCCAGGCCGAGCTGGAGCACGGCGCGGAGTTCGCCCAGTTCCTGGAGCGCGAGTACGAGCCCGTGGACCCGCTCTTCCGCCTCGCCCGCCAGACCGGCGTCGTCCTGCTGAACGGCGGCGGCTTCGAGGGCCCGGAATGGTCCGTCCGCGTCTCCCTCGCCAACCTGGACGACCTGGACTACCTGAAGATCGGCCACCATCTCCGGGCGATCTTCGACGCTTACGCGCAGGAGTGGCGGGCGGCGACCGGCCCCCGGCAGTGACCCGGACATGACCGCAGCCCCGGCCGGGTGGGGGGACCTACCTGAAGGTCTCCGGCCGGGGCTGGGCCCCCGTTGTCCGAGATGGCTTACTGGCCTACTGGCCTACCGGCCTACTGGCCTACTTGAACGCGGCGAACGCCTTCTGGAACGCGTTCGCGCTCTGCTCGATCGAGCTGCACGTCGGCTGCGCCGAGTTGGTGGCGCCGCCGGGGCACGCCTTGTCGCGGGTCGCGGACCACATGGAGAGGCCGCCCAGGCCCTTGGCCTTCGCGAAGGAGACGAGCTGCGTGGCGTCGTCGACCTTGAAGACCTCCGAGGCGACGTCGTTGACGCCGATCATCGGGGTGATGGCGACGGCCTTCCAGGCGGCGGCGTCCGAGAGGCCCAGGGCGCTCTTGATCTGGGCCTGCGTCGCGGTCGCGGCCTGCTCGGCGTACGTGCCCATGTCGCCGCTGTAGGAGGCGCCGTAGTCCATCGCCATGATGTTGACGAGGTCGGTCGTGACGCCGTTCGACTTGGCGTTCTTCAGGAAGTTCACGCCGTCCGAGGTCAGGCCCTCCGGCATGACGGGCAGCGTGAAGGAGACGTTCAGCTTCGGGTTGTTCTTCTGGAGCGTGGCGATCGCCTGGGCCCGCTTGGTGTTGGCGGCCGTGTCCGGCAGTGCGGCGCCCTCGATGTCGAAGTCGACCTTGGTGAGCTTGAACTGGTCGATGACCTTCTGGTACGCCGCCGCGAGGTCACCGGCGGACGAGCAGGCCAGGCCCAGCTCCGTGCCGGACGCGCCGCCGAACGACACGCGCACGTCGCCGCCCGCCGAGCGCAGGGCGCCGATCTGCGCGGCCACCTCGTCGCCGCCGAGGTCGGTGACGCCGCCCCACTTCGGGGCGCAGGTCCCGCCGGAGGTGATGAAGGCGAGGTTGTACTCCTTGACGCCGGTGGCCTTGGAGGAGGCGACCAGGTCGAACTTCGGGTAGAGGGACGTGTCCACGTACGGGGCGAACCCGGCCCCGGCGGTCGTGCCCGAGCCCGTGCCCGTACCGGTGGACGGTGCGTCCGTCGGCTCCGAGGTCGGCTCCGACGTGGGCGTGGAGGTGGGCGCGTCCGTCGGGCGGCCGCTCGGCTCCGGCGCCGGCTCGCCGCCGTCGACCGAGCACTTCGCGTCGTTGATCAGACAGCCGGTCGGGTCCGCGTCGCCGGAGACGACGAAGCCGACGGTGACGGACTTGCCGGGCGCGATGCCCTGCTTGTCCCAGGCGGCGGGGACCACGGTGACGTGCGAGCCGCTGACCTTCGACTCGGCGTTCCACAGCGAGCTGAGCTTGGCGCCCGACGGCAGGTCGAACTCGAGGGTCCAGCCGGACTGCGCCTTGTCCGTGTCGTTGGTGACGACGTACTGGCCGGTGTAGCCGCCGGACCAGCTGCTGGTCTTCGTGTACGCGGCGCCGACCGAGGCCGCCGACGCGCTGGACGCGAAGACGAACGCGCCGCCGCCCACGACAGCCGCCGCGACGATGCCGCCTATCGCCTTGTTCCTGCCGCTGACCCTGCGCCGGTGCGTGCTGCTCATTCGCGTGCCTGCCTTAGCTGTACGGATGTACCGAGGTACGGGTGGGGGTTGGTGCTGCGGCAGCACGCTAGCGGCCCCGAACCCGTCAATCCGGGCAAGCCGGACGGCAGTTGTGGATCTTAGGGTTGGCTTAAGGAAGGGATCGGGAGCGGTTAATGGTCACGGGCGGCGACCGGGGCGCGGCCGCCCCTGCGCTCCCTGCCGCCCCGGTGCCCCCGGCCTCGGCGGCCGCCCTCGCGCGGCCCGCGCCCGTGGAGCTGCACCCAGATCCGCACCTCGGTGCCGCCGAGCACGGACGAGCCGATGCGGACGTCGCCGCCGGTCGACTCGGCGAGGCGGCGCACGAT
Organism: Streptomyces sp. SGAir0957; assembly: GCF_043523415.1. Lineage (NCBI taxonomy): Bacteria > Bacillati > Actinomycetota > Actinomycetes > Kitasatosporales > Streptomycetaceae > Streptomyces > Streptomyces sp. SGAir0957. The sequence goes on along the minus strand of NZ_CP027293.1, from coordinate 5,273,635 downwards.
GTCCAGGCCGAGCCCGGTCGAGCCGTCGCTGCCCGAGCCCTTGCCGCGCGCCATCGCCGCCTCCGGGTCGAGGATGCCGGGCCCCGCGTCGGAGACGAGCACGATCACGGCGTCCTCCCCGCTGTGCACGTCGACCGCGAACGCCGTGCCCTCGGGCGTGTGCCGGAAGACGTTGCCGAGCAGCGCGTCGAGGGCCGCCACCAGGTCGCCGCGCGCCACCGGGATGCGGACCGGCCGGTCGACGCCGGCGACCCGCACCTTGCGGTCCTCGTCCTCGGCGAGTGCCGACCAGAAGTCCATGCGTTCCCGGATCACCTCGGCGGCGTCGCAGCCCGCGCCGGGTCCGGCCGCCGCCGTCTGCGGCTTGGCGTCCCGCGCCGTCCGGATGATGGTGTCGACCTCGCGCTCCAGCTGCGCGACCGCGACGCGGGTCTGCTCGGCGGCGGTGCCCTCGCCGAGCGAGGCCGCGTTGAGCCGGAGCACGGTCAGCGGGGTGCGCAGCCGGTGCGACAGGTCCGCCGCCAACTCCCGCTCGTTGGCCATGAGTTGCACGACCTGGTCCGCCATCGAGTTGAACGCGACCGCCGCGAGCCGCAGCTCCGTCGGCCCGTCCTCCGGGACCCGCGCGCCGAGCCGCCCCTCCCCCAGCTCGTGGGCAGCGCTCACAAGGCGCTGCGCGGGCTGCACCATCCGCACCCCGAGCCGGTCCGCCACCGCGACCGAGCCGATGATCAGCGCGATGCCGACGCCCGCGAGCACGACCCACGCGGTCGTCACGCCGTTGGTGACCTCGGCCTCGGGCACGTACACCTCGACGACCGCGATCTTCCCGCTGCTGACCGCGATCGGCTGGAGCCACACGGACCCGCCGGGCACGTCGTCGATCCTGGCGCGCCTGATGTCCAGCTTGTCCGCCGAGACCCGCTGCTCGCCGAGCCGGATCGCGGGCTTGCCGCCGGCCGCCGGCACGTACACCGACATCCGGTCCTCGCCGCCGGTCTGCGCGGTGGCGAGGGCGCGGGCGAGTTCGTCGCGGTCGGTGGTGATCGAGAGGGTGGGCTGGATGGCGGCGGCGGTCCGTTCGGCGTTGGAGAACGCCCGGTCGCGCGCCATCTCCTTGATGACGAGCCCGAGCGGCACGGCGAACGCCACCACCACCATCGTCGTCACCGCAAGGCACACCTTGACCAGCGCCCACCTCATGGCGCGGACCCCGGCCGCTCCGGACCGGCGTACGGCGGTTCGAGCTTCACGCCGACACCCCGCAGCGTGTGCAGATAGCGCGGCCGTGCGGCCGTTTCGCCCAGTTTCCGCCGCAGCCACGACAGATGGACGTCGATGGTCTGGTCGTCCCCGTAACTCTGCTGCCACACCTCGGCGAGCAGCTCCTTGCGCGGGACGACGACGCCGGGGCGCTCCGCGAGGAACGCGAGCAGGTCGAACTCGCGGCGGGTCAGGTCGAGCCGCGCGCCGTCCAGTTCGGCCTGGCGGCGCAGCGGGTCGATGGACAGGCCGCCGACCCGGAGGATCCGCGACGGCGGTTCGGCGCTCGTGCTGCTCCGGGCGCGGCGCAGCACGGCGGCCATCCGCGCCGCGAGGTGCTCGGGCGAGAAGGGCTTGGTGAGGTAGTCGTCGGCGCCGTCGTTGAGCAGCCGGACGATCTCCGCCTCGTCGTCCCGCGCCGTCGCGATGATCACGGGTACGTCGGTGATGCCCCGCAGCATCTTCAGCGCCTCCGACCCGTCCAGGTCGGGCAGACCGAGATCGAGGATCACCACGTCGAACCGGAGATGGGCGACCTCGCGCAGCGCCTCCAGGGCCGTGCCGACACTGCGCACGGTGTGCGCGGCGTCGGTCAGGTGCCGGATGAGGGCGGAGCGCACGAACTGGTCGTCCTCGACCACGAGCACACTTGCCATGGGCCGCACCGTACGCCATACGGCTGATCTCGGTCCCCGCCCGGGTGACCACGGGCTCCGTGGGACAGACGCGCGGGGCGTGGTGCAGTATGGCCCGCGATGCGACCGACCCGACCGACGCCCCCGACGCGCCCCACGCCCCCCGAACCGCCCGAACCGCTGGACGTCCCCCGGACGCCGCGCCCGATGCGGCGCGGCCTGGTGCACTCGGTGGCGTGGCTGTGCGCGACCGGGGCGGCGGTGACGCTGTCGTGGTGGGGCGTGCACACGGTGATGTCGGGCACGGCGTACGACCCGCCGCGGGCGCTGCCGGTGGCCGGGGCCGACGCGTCCGACGGGGCGCTGCCGGTCTCCTCGTCCACGCACCGCCCGGAGCCGTCGCCGCCCGCGACCTCGTCCGGCCCGTCCGCGAAGCCCTCGGCGCACCCGTCCTCGAAACCGTCGGGGTCGGCGCCGGGGCCCGGGGCGGGCACGGGCTCGGGGAGCACCCCGTCGTCCCCGCCTCCCTCCGCCTCCTCGCAGCCGCCGGGCACCGCCTCGTCCGGGACCGTGAAGAGTTACGAGACCGCGGGCGGCCGTGCCGTGTTCGACCTCGGCGACACGTCGGCGACGCTGGTCTCCGCGACGCCGAACAGCGGCTGGTCGGTGCAGGTGTGGAGGCAGACGACGTGGATCCGGGTCGAGTTCAGCGCCGGGGAGCAGCGGGTGTCGGTGTTCTGCACATGGCACGACCACCGGCCGTCCGTGGAGATCGCGACGTACTGAACGGCCCGTGCACCCCGGGTCCGGGTCCGGGTCAGCGGAAGACGGACGGCGGCGGCGCCGGTGACGCCTTCGCGGAGGCGTCCGTGACCGGCGCCGCGCCGCCCGCGAAGTCCAGCAGCGCGCGCCCGTGTTCGACCCGCCCGGCATGGGGATCGCCCGCCGCGCGCCGGGTGAGGTCCGCCACCGGCAGGGGCCGCCCCGACGCCACCAGGATCGCGTTGCCGAACCGTCTGCCGCGCAGCACGGCCGGGTCGGCGATCAGCGCGAGTTCGGGGAAGAGCGCCGAAGCGGTGGCGATCTGGGCGCGCAGATACGCCAGCGGCGGCCCGTCGGCGACGTTCGCGACGTAGGTCCCGCCGGGCCGCAGCACGCGCCGCACCTCGCCGAGGAACTCGCCGGTGGTGAGGTGGGCCGGGGTGCGGGCCCCACTGAACACGTCCGCGACCAGCACGTCCGCCCAGGCGTCGGGGAGCTTGGCGAGCGCTTCGCGCGCGTCCGCCGTACGGACCCGGATCCGGGCGCCAGGATCCAACGGGAGATTTTCACGGACGAGTTGGACGAGCGGCCCGTCCCGCTCGACGATCTGCTGGGTGGAGCGCGGCCGGGTCGCGGCGACGTAGCGGGCCAGCGTGAAGGCGCCGCCGCCGAGGTGCACGGCCTGCACGGGGCGGCCGGGCTCCGCGGCGAGGTCGAGGACGTGGCCGATACGGCGCTGGTACTCGAAGGCGAGGTGCGCGGGGTCGGCGAGGTCGACGTGCGACTGCGGGGCGCCGTCCAGGGACAGCGTCCAGCCCGAGGGCCGGTCGCGGTCGGGTATCAGCTCGGCGAGACCACCGTCGACATCGCGCACGACGGGCTCACGGGCGCCCCGGCCGCCCTTGCCGCTCCCCCTCGGACCCCCCTTGCCGCCCTTGGTGTCCCCTTGCTTCCCGCGTGACCTGGCCATTCCGCCATTATCCGCACCGGGTGACGGTACGGCTCAGCGGCAGTTGTCCGCCGCTTCGATGAGCCGGGCCGCCTCGTCGAGCGCGGCACGCAGCGCGGCGGGGTCGGTGACCAGGTCGTCCTCGCCCGCGCCCGCCGGGGCCGGGGGCAGCAGCCAGCCGGTGCCCTCGACCGGCGGCGCGAGGGAGAGGCCCCGCCCCACGGTCTGCGTACAGGCGCTGCCGGGCAGGTCCCAGCCGTCGGCGGTGCCGGGCGGGACGAGGAAGCCGAGGGTGTCGCCGCCGCCGTCGTGCAGGACCGGGCCGACCGGGTCCGCGCTGGCACGGCGCAGGATGTCGACGGCCTCCAGGCCCTGCCGGGAGCCCACGGTCACCAGGTCGCAGGCGCCGGGCGGCTGCTCTCCGTGACCCTCGGTCTCCGGGGCAAGCTGTGGCGTCGTGGGTTGTGAGGCGTCCAACACGTCGGCCCCTCCTCGCTTCTCGCGTACGTGGCACTCGTGCCCGTGGGGTATCGCCAATGGGTTCAACGCCCGGCGGCGTCAACGGCAACGGCGGCGCGCCGCCGCAAAGGATGGCAGTTCATGGCAGATCAAGGGTGAGATATCCGGTTTGTAGCCAAACGCTGTGTGTCGACACCGTCACTGCCGGTATCTTCGAGCCTCGCCGGACATGAGGGGCGACGGACCGCGGGCGGCACGGAAACCCGAGATCCAAGGCCCCTTAGGTGTCCGGCACGGTTCGCACGGGAGGACCCGCCCATGACGTCGTCTCCGTCGGTCCCGGACGCTCCGGCACCGCGCTCCCCGCGGCCGAATCTCGCCTTCCGGCGGCTGCGCGGCCGGCGCTCACCGGGCGAGTTCGCGGCCGCCGTGCGCCGCGCGGCCCGCGACATCGGCGAGTGCGTCAGCTGCGACGCGCGCTACATCGGCCGCGTCGAGTCCGGCGCCATCCGCTGCCCCAACTACGCGTACGAGCGGGTGTTCCTGCACATGTTCCCCGGCCGCTCCCTCACCGACCTGGGATTCGCGCCCCGCGCCTCGGTACGGGGCCGGAGCGCGCGCCCGGAGACCGAGAGCCCCCGCGGCCCCGGAGACCCCGAAGTTCCTGAGCACACGCACCACGAGGAGAGCGACGTGCGGCGTCGCGCATTCATGGCCGGCATGACCGGCTCGACGGCCACGGTCGCCGTCACCACCCTGTCCCCCTTCGCCACCCCGGCCTTCGCCGCGCCACCCCCCGCCGTACCCGGGGACGCCCCCTTCGGCCACCCACTCGAACGGCACTCCGCGCGCACCGGCGCCCGCGCCGTGGAGGACGCGATCCTGCGCATCCGGCTCCACGACGACCGGCACGGCGCCGACGGCCTCTACCGGCGGGCCGCGGAACCCCTGCGGACCGCCTTCGAACTGCTCGACGCGGGCACCGCGCAGCGTGACCTCGCCGACCGGCTCCAGGCGGGCGCGGGCGAACTGGCCATCTCCGTCGGCTGGCTCGCCCACGACTCCGGCCGCTTCGACGACGCACGCTCCCACTACGCGGAGGCGCTCGCCACGGCGCGCATGACCGGGGACGAGGCCCTTGAGGCGCACGCCTTCTGCAACACCGCGTTCCTCGCCCGCGACGCCGGGCGCCCCCGCGAAGCCGTACGGGCCGCGCAGGCGGCGATGCGGGTGGCCGCGCCGCTCGGCTCGCCCCGGCTGCTCTCGCTGCTCGCGCTGCGCGAGGCGGGCGGCTGGGCCGGGCTCGGCGACCGCGCCACCTGCGAACGGTCCCTGGCCCAGGCCCAGGCCCTCTTCGCCCGCGGGGTCTGCGACGCCGACCCCGACTGGATGACGTTCTACGGCGAGGCCGAGCTCGAAGGCCTCGAAGCCCAGTGCTGGTCCGCGCTCGGCTCCTGGCACCGCGCCGCCCGGCACGCCCGCCGCGCCGTCGCCCTCCAGGACCCGCACTTCACCCGCAACATCGCCCTCTACACCGCCGAACTCGCCGACGACCTGGCCCGCGCGGGCCGCCCCGACGAAGCCGCGGCCGCGGGGTCGCGGGCCCTGGGGCTGCTCCGTGACGTCCGGTCCTCGCGGATCGAGGCGATGCTCGGCGCGACGGCGCGCGTCCTCCTGCCCCACCGGCGCTCGGGCGGCGTCTCAGGGTTCCTGGAAGCCCACGCGACGTCCCGACGGTAGCTGTCCGGTGAAGCGCCCTCGACTCTCGTCGTGGCTGGTCGCGCAGTTCCCCGCGCCCCTAAACGGCGCACTTCGTGCGCCGCTCATGGGGCTGCGGCGAAGCCGCACGCTCCAGGGGCGCGGGGAACGGCGCGACCAGCCACGACGAGACGCGCACCCGCCGACGAACCGGCCCCCCACGGCGAGGAAGCGATCCCGGCTCAGCCCACCGCCAGGTGCCCCGTCTCGTTCCAGCTCACCAGCGCCGCCTCCCCATAAGCCCACCCGAGCTCCGACAGCGACGTCGGATTGAGCCGGATCCGCGCCGCGAAGGCGACCGGCATCCCGAGCCACCGCGCGGCGATGGCCCGCAGGATGTGCCCGTGCGCGAAGAGGAGGAGGTCCCGGTCGCCGCGGTCGGCGGAGCGGGCGTACGCGACGACCTCGTCGGCGCGGGCGGTGAGCTGGTCGAGGGTCTCGCCGTCGGGGACGCCGTCGCGCCAGATGAACCAGCCGGGGCGCCGCTCCTGGATCTGGGCGGGGGTGAGGCCCTCGTACGCGCCGTAGTCGAACTCCATGAGCGCGTCCCAGGCGGTGGCCCGCTGCCCGAACCCGGCGAGTTCGCAGGTCTCGGCGGCACGGATCAGCGGGGAGGTGCGGACCTCGGCGTCGGGGAGGCCGTGGTGGGGCGCGCCGTGCAGCCGCTCGCCGAGGAGCTTGGCGCCGCGCCGCCCCTCGTCGAGGAGCGGGATGTCCGTTCTGCCCGTGTGCCGTCCGGACTGGGACCATTCGGTCTGTCCGTGCCGGGCCAACAGAATGCGCGGTGCCATGCGGGGACCTTTCACGACTGCATGCGTCCGTAGCGACAGGACGAGCGAGAGGACGTACGGGGTGAACAAGGGACGAAGAGGCGGCGCTGCCCCGTCCATCATCGCGTAACCGGATTGGGCGCCGCTCCTCGGGCAACCCGGTGGCTGATCTCGACGTCTACGAGGGTCAGGGGTCAGCCGCGCGGCACCCCGCGTACACCTTAGGGTGGGCAATGTGGCCGGAGGCCGCCGGACGAGGAAGAGGGGGAGCGGCCCGAATGTCGCAGATCGACCACGCACCACGCACGGAGGCGACACCCGCTGTGCGGCTCCGTTGGTGGACCGAGCTGCCGCTGATCCTCCTCGTGTACGGCGCGTACTCGGCGGGCCGGCTGCTCGCCCGGGGCGATGTGAACACGGCCGTCGACCACGGTCTGGCGATCCTGCGGGCGGAGAAGGCGGTCCGCCTGAACCTCGAACATCCGCTGAACCGTCTCTTCACCCGTGAGCCCTGGATCGGCGTCCCCGCCGACTTCTGGTACGCCTCGCTGCACTACGTGGTCACCCCGGCCATCCTGATCTGGCTCTTCCGGCGCCGCGCGCATCTGTACCGCGCGGCCAGGACCTGGCTGATGACGTCGACGCTGATCGGCCTGATCGGCTTCACGCTGCTGCCGACGTGTCCGCCGCGGCTGCTGAGCGCGGGCCACGGCTTCGTCGACACGATGGCGCAGTACAGCTCGTACGGCTGGTGGGGCGGCGCGGCCAGCGCGCCCAAGGGGCTCGGCGGGATGACCAACCAGTACGCGGCGATGCCGAGCCTGCACGTCGGGTGGGCGCTGTGGTGCGGGATCATGCTGTGGCGCAACGGCCGGAACCCGTATGTGAAGGCCGCCGGTGTCGCCTATCCGCTGATCACCACGATCGTCGTCATGGGCACGGCCAACCACTACTTCTTCGACGCGCTCGCCGGTGCCGCCGTGATGGGCGTGGGCCTGCTGCTCACCAAGCCGGTCATGCGGGTCGCGGCGCGGGTCAGGGACCGGGTGAACGCGGTCCTCGTGAACGGGGTGCGGGCCGGTTCCGCCGCCCCTTCCGCCACTCGTTCCTCGATTGTCAGTGGAGAGTGCCAGACTTCGGCGGGTGAGCGAATACCCCGACAGCGCAAGGCCGCCGCGCACGACACCGGTGACGGGGCTGCGGCACCGGCTCGCTGAGCTGCGCGGCCCGGACCATCAGCCGCGCCCGCTGGACGCCCGCGCCCTGGCGGCGCTCGCGGCGAACCCGGGCTGTGACAGACGTGCGCTGCTCGACGGCGCCGGGGTGGACAAGGCCGCGCTCGCGGACGCGCTCGGGGCCCCCTCGGGGTTCGGACAGTCCCAGTTCGCTCTGGCGCGCGGCAATGTGTTCGAGGCACGGGTGAAGGCGGACGGCGGCGCCCAGCTGCTGCGCCTCGTCCACGCGCGCGTGGACGGCGATGCCCCCGAGCCGGCCCCCGATCTCGTCCGCGCCCCCGATCTGACGGCGGCCGGGCCCGAGGGCCGTACCGCGCGGACCGCGCTCGCGCTGCGGGAGGCGGTGGCGGCGCCGGGCACCTGGACGTTCCTCGACCATCCGATGCTCGCGCTCGACGTGGCGGGCAGCCCCGCCTTCCTGGAACCCGACGCGGTGGTCGTGCACCCGGACGGTTCCTGGACCGTCGTCGAGATCAAGTCCTTCCCGATGATCGACGGCGCGGCGGACGCGGCGAAGGTCGGCGCGGCGGCCCGCCAGGCGGCGGTGTACGTGCTGGCCCTGGAGGAGGTAGCGGCCCGCCTTCCCGACAGCGGCGTACGCGTGCGGGAGCGGGCCGTCCTGGTCTGCCCCAAGGACTTCTCCAACCTCCCGGCCGCCTCCGCCGTCGACGTCCGCAAGCAGCTGTCGGTCACGCGCCGCCAGCTGCGCCGTCTCACGCGGATCGAGGACATCGCGGCGCAGCTGCCGCCCGGCACCGTCCTCGACCCGGACCGGCCCGCCGCCGAGCTGACCGCCGCCGTCGAGTCGGTGCCCGCCACGTACGCGCCGGAGTGCCTGGCCGCGTGCGAGCTGGCGTTCCACTGCCGCGCGCGCTCCCGCGCCGAGGGGGCGGTGACGTCGCTCGGCAGGGCGCTCCGTGCCGAACTGGGCGGCCTGACCACGGTGGACGCGGTGCTCGCGGCGGCCCACGGCGAGACGGGCGACCCGGCCGACCCGACGGTGGCGGCGCTGCGCCGTGCGGCGGCTCTGCGGGCCGAGGCGCTCGACATGGCCGAGTCGGCGCAGGGCGCGGCCCGGCCGTTCGAGGGGGCGGCCCCGTGAGCCTCATCAACCACCTGGCCCGGCTGGAAGCCACCAGTTCCGGGCGGGCCCAGCCCATCGCCACCGTCCGGCACCGGCACCTGTCGCAGCGGCCGCTGGTCCTCGTGCCGCTGACGACCGCGGGCGAGACCGGCGCCCCGCTCGGCGCCCTCGTCGGCACCGAGCGCACCTCGCCGCGCCTCCTGGTCGTGCCCCAGCCGCGCGACCGCGACCTGCGTTTCGCGTTCCTGACGCGGCTCGCCGAGACGGTCCTGCCGTACGTCGACGGGTTCGCGGCGGACGTCGAGGCCGCCGAGCGCAGCGAGACCGACCCGGAGACCGGCAAGAAGGTCAAGGTCGAGGTCGAGCTGTGCGCGGACGCGCCGCAGATCATCGTGCCGAGCCGCGCGGGCATCGACCTCGTCCGCCTGCTCGGCCGCTCCATGCGGTTCCGCCGCACCGCCGAGCAGGACCCGGAGACGCCGTACCCGGCGCCGCCGCACGTGCCGCTGCTCGGCCGCTGGCTGACGCACTTCGGGGAGCGGGCGCGCGTCCCGGGCTCCTCCCTCCTGCTCGCCATGACGGACCTGCTGTCCCGGCACTGGGCGACGGGCCAGTCGAGCCTGGAGGACCAGCACCTGGGCGCGCTGCTCGCCTGGATCACCGCCCCGGAGGGCAGCTCGGGCGCCGAGGCCGCGCTCCGGGCCGAGCTGGGCCGGGGCCAGGACGGCCAGCTCTTGTGCCCTCCGGCGGGGCCCGCCACCGACCCCGCGTTCGACAACAAGCTGCTCGCGCCGGCGATCGAGCGCTACGACCGGGCCCGTACACGCCTGGCGGCGACCGAGGACGCGGTCGAGGCCGACGGGCGGCTCGCCGAACTCACCGCCGCCGAGCGGGAGATCCACCGCCTGGTCGAGTCCCGTACCCGGCCCACCTGGGACGCGGTCTGGCGCGGCCTCGACCTGCTGTGCACGCTGCCCGAGGGGCCGCGCGCGGCGGAGCGCTGGACGCGGGACCGCTGGTCGTTCACCGGGCACCGGGACCGGGTGGCGGCGGGCGAGCCGCCGCAGCCGCGCCGCGACGACGCGGTGACGGCGGCGAACAAGCTGGCCACGCGCGAGCGCGAACAGGCCCGTCTCGACGCGCAGGAGGCGCTCGACGACCCGCTGGTGATGGCGGGCCGGCGGCTGTCCGGGGAGGCGTTCGCGGGCGAGGTGACCGAGGTCGTCGCGGCGTACAACGACAAGAAGCGGCCGCGCCCGCTGGTCACGGTCCGCACCGACGACCGGCCGCACCTCGGCGAGCGCGTGAAGGTGTTCCGCTCGCTCGACGGCAAGCCGCAGACCGCCGAGTTCGTCGCGTACGAGAGCGAGGCGCGGGACGCGGTCGTGCTGCGGGTGCTCGACAAGATGGGGCGCGGCAAGGAGCCCGAGGAAGGGTCCCTGCCGCGGAAGGGCGACCGGGTCTGCTGGACGCTGTTCGAACACGAGCAGCGCGGCGGGCCCAAGCTGCCGGACCCCGAGGAGACGCCCTGGACGCACGGCGGCCCGCCCGGCGCCGAGCCGAACGGACCGATGCCGGACGCCGTGACCTCGGAGGACATCCTGTGACCGCTCCTGTGACCGCTCCCGTGATCCCGCTCGACCCGGCGTCGCTCAGCCCGTCCGCCGCCGCCGCGCGCGCGACCGAGGCGATCCTGCGCGACACGCTCCACGGTGACGCCCGCGGGGTCGTCGTGGACTCGCCGCCCGGCGCGGGCAAGTCGACCCTGGTGGTGCGGGCGGCGCTCGAACTGGCCGACGCGGGACGCCGGCTGATGATCGTCGCGCAGACGAACGCCCAGGTCGACGACCTCGTCCTGCGCCTGCACGAGAAGAACCCCGAGCTACCGGTGGGCCGGCTTCACAGCAGCGACCCGGACGCGTACGACAAGGCGCTCGACGACCTGCCGCACGTCCGCACCTCGACCAAGGCGGGCGATCTCGCGCCGCTCCCCGTGGTCCTGTCGACCGCCGCGAAGTGGGCGCACGTGAAGGTCGCCGACGCGGGCGGGCCCTGGGGTCACGCCATCGTCGACGAGGCGTACCAGATGCGCTCCGACGCGCTGCTCGCCGTGGCCGGACTGTTCGAACGGGCACTGTTCGTGGGCGATCCGGGCCAGCTCGACCCGTTCGCGATCGTCGGCTCCGAGCAGTGGGCGGGGCTCTCCTACGACCCCTCGGCCTCCGCGGTGTCGACACTGCTCGCGCACAACCCGGACCTGCCGCAGCACCGGCTGCCGGTGTCGTGGCGGCTGCCCGCGTCGGCGGCGCCGCTGGTGTCGGGCGCGTTCTACCCGTTCACGCGGTTCCGCAGCGGCACGGACGAGGGCGACCGGCGCCTGGAGTTCCGTGCGGCGCCGGACGGTTCGGGCCCCGACCGGGTCATCGACGAGGCGGCCGAAGCCGGTTGGGGCCTGCTCGAACTGCCCGCCGCGCACACGCCCCGCACCGACCCGGAAGCGGTGCGGGCGGTCGCGCTCGTCGTACGGCGGCTGCTCGACCGGGACGGCGTCACGTACTCCGAGCGGGGGCCCGACCCGGCGCCGCTGACCGCCGACCGGATCTGCGTCGGCACCGCCCACCGCGACCAGGCGGCGGCGGTCCGCGCGGCCCTCGGCGAGCTGGGCGTGCGGGACGTCACGGTGGACACGGCGAACCGGTTGCAGGGCCGGGAGTACGACGTGACCGTCGTGCTGCATCCACTCTCCGGGCGACCGGACGCGACCGCGTTCCACCTGGAGACGGGGCGGCTGTGCGTGCTGGCGTCCCGGCACCGGCACGCGTGCGTCGTCGTCTGCCGGGCCGGGGTCGCCGAACTCCTCGACGAGCATCCCTCGACGGAGCCCGTGCAGCTCGGGGTGGACGTCAAGTTCCCCGACGGCTGGGAGGCGAACCACGCGGTCCTCGCGCGGCTCTCGGAGCACCGGGTGGCGTGGACGCCGTAGCGCGTCCCCCGCGCACGGAGGCGTACTTGCGCCCCGTCGGACAATGGAAGGCGGCCCGGGCACAGGGCGGGCCGCAACCGGCACAAGGAGGAACCACCATGGCGGAGCCCGAGGGGCCCCGTACCCCGCAACCGCGGCTGCGGCCCGTGCCGCTGATCTTCGAGCCCGCGGAGGCCGCCGGCGATGCCGAGCACTTCTTCGACCTGGAGTCCATCGAGGACCCGCGGGAACTGCTCGCCCGCGCGACGGAGCTGACGCTCGCGTTCCGCGCGGCGACCGACCGGTCCGTGGAGTTCCAGGCCGTCGCGGCGGCGCAGCTCGCCGATCCGCGCCGCTTCGACCGGCTGTCGACGGCCGACATCGCGGAGCGCGGGGGCTGGACGGAGGACTACGCCAAGAAGATGGTCGAGTTCGGGCGTGACCTGCTGCGCAGCGGTTCGGAGCAGTCGCCCTGAGCGGGGGCGGGGGGCCGGTCCGGTGCCGGGCGAGGCGTCCTGAGCCTCGTCGGGCAGACGCGCCACCGGAGGCTTTGGCATATGCCAGAGGGGCAAGATACCGCGCATACCCCGGCTGTGTCCCGATTTTGGACAACTCTGCGGAGCCGTCTCCTCACCCCCGGTAGAGGTGGTGTACATGAACACCGCGCACCCGCACTTCGCCCCTGTCCCCGGCACCCCCCGCGACGGTTCCGACACCCCCCACGTCCACGACGTCACGGGTGTCACCCCTGAAGGCGCCGCATGGCTCGCCTCCGCAGGAACGTATCCGCGCTCCACGCTCTCCCACTGGCACTCCCGGCCCAGCGCGCCGGTCGTGCTGCCCTGCGGCTCGGTCTTCGACGTGGTCAACGTCCCCGCGATCTTCGGCCGGCGCATGTTAGACCGGCTCTGGTCCGAGGGGCCCGGGTCCGGCCCCGTCGCCACACATCGCGGCCGCATGCTCCTGTTCACGGCCCCCGGCACGGCACAGCGCCTGCCGTCGCTGCTGCGCTGGGAGGAGTGGGGCCCCGCCGTGCCGCCCCTGCTCTGCCACGGCACCGGCGACGCGGTCACCGTGCCCGCGCCCACGACATCCGCCGAGCCCCGCCCCGAGTCCCGCTGGGTCGTCGCCCCCGACACCCGCCACCCCTGGCTGCCCGGCCCCGAGGTCCTCCTGTGGGCCTGCGTCCGAGCGGCCCGCACCGGCGCGCACGCGGCCGTCCGCATATCGATTTTTCCTGCCGCCGATCAGGATGCTAAGGTCTACGACGTCAGCAGGCGCCGCTAGCTCAGTTGGTTAGAGCAGCTGACTCTTAATCAGCGGGTCCGGGGTTCGAGTCCCTGGCGGCGCACAGACGGTAAGAAGGCCCCCCGCGAAAGCGGGGGGCCTTCTTACATGCCCAGGGGGCCCGATGGCGGTGGGGCTAGCCCGTCGTCACCTTCACCGTCCACGCTCCGGACGCCGTGCGGTTCTCCGCCTCGATCTGGAGGTTTTCGCCGGGGACCGTGTAGCTCTCCCCCACCGCCAGGGGCGCGTCCGCCAGTGGCGGGTAGACCGAGTCGCCGTGGCAGGAGGCTGTCGTCGGGTGGGTGTCGAGGACCTGGACGGGACCCGCGCCGGAGGCCGAGTCGCCGTGGACGCGGTAGACGAGGACGCCCTGGTTGCAGGTGGTGCTGTCGTTGCCGGCGGCGCCGCGCGCCTCCAGGGCGACGGCGCTGGAGGGCCCGGTGCGCACGACCGCCAGCTTGGTGCCGCCGCCCGCGCCGAAGGGGGCCCCGGCCGCACGCGGCGCCGTGCTGAGGGGTTCGAGGGTCAGCCGGGTGACGCCCGTGCGGGTGACGCAGGAGACCTGCTCGGGCTCCAGCCAGCCGAGTTTCCACTTGTGCCAGCCGAAGAGGTCGGGGGCGAGCCCGAACTGGCTGCCCATGACGTCCCAGTCCCCGACGTACGTGTCCCAGTCGCCCTTGCCGTCGGACGGCCGGTGATAGAGGTCGGGCAGGTCGAAGACGTGCCCGGTCTCGTGCGCGAGGACGTTGCGGTCCGGCGGGTGCTGCTCGAAGACGGTGACGACGCGCCGGATCTCGGTGTCGTCGGCCCGCATCGGACGGTCGAAGTTGACGACCTTGGTGGCGTCGGAGTCGACGCCGGGCGCGTCCGGGTCGGCGACGAAGTAGACGATGTCGTACTTGCTGAAGTCGGTGGAGGCGTCCGCCGCGGCCAGCGCGTCCCGAAGGTAGGCGCTGCGGTCGGACGGCGCCCAGTCGCGCCGTATGCGGTACGAGGTCGAGGGCCGCGGCATCTTCAGCCACGCGCGCTGCGGATGCGGCGTGAGCGTGAACTTGCCGTACGAGGCCCGGTCGTAGAACTCGCTGGTGGCCGGGAAGTAGTCCGCCGTGAGCTGCTCGGGCGTGGTGAGCGGGGCCGCGTCCGGGAAGGACAGGAAGATCATCACCGCGTCGAGGCTCTTCCTGGGGCGCGGATAGTCCGCGTTCCAGGTGTCGAGGCCCTCGGAGTGATGGGCCGCGGTCCGTTCCAGGGCGCAGGGCCCGCCGTAGGGGGCGGCGGCGGCCGGGCCCGCGACCAGGCCCGTCGCGGCGAGGGCGGTGAGTGCGGTCAGGGCCGCCGCGGCGGCGCGCAGGCGGGCCCTGTCCACCCCCGCGGGTGGCTGCGGGCGCTCCAAGGCGACCTCCGGGAAGGGAAAGTGAGACACCCCACCCAGAGTGTTGGTGTTTGTATGGTTTCGCCTTGTTTATCTGGCCCGGACGAGTGAGCCGCGACACCCCCGATGATCACAGGCCGTCACAGTCGGTCGGGGTGCGGCAGAAGCCCGTAAAGGGCCGGGCAGAAACGATCTGGCGGGGCGGGTCGGTAGCCCCGCCTCCGGTTCGGACCGTGGACAAGGCTGGATAGGCCGTCCGACCGGCCTCTATGATCGGCACACTTTCCTGCCGGGACCCCGGCCGCACCAGCACCACGCGACCGGCCGACGCACCACGGGGAGCGAAGCGGTGAGCGCACATCCCGAAGGGCCCACGACCGCGGCGGAGGTGTCCGCACCCGACCCCTGCCCCGATTTCATCACCGAGAGTGAGCAACCCCAGGCGTGTCGGCCGGGGCCGGTCCATGGCGCCGCTTTCCTGGCCGCGCCCCAGCCGATGCTGCTCGTCGACCGCGACGGCGTGATCGTCGGTGCCAACGCCGCCGCCCGTACCCTCCTGCACGGCGCGGGCACCGAGCCGCTGGTCGGCAGGGTCGCCGCCGACCTCCTCGACCTCGGCTCCGACCCGCGCACCCGGGACTCCTACCTGGAGGTGCTGCGCGGCCGGCAGGCGCCGCTCGGCCGCACCCGGCGCCTCAAGCACGCCGCGGGCCACTCCGTGTGGGTGCGGATCACGGTGTCGCCCGTGCCCGGCGCGGACGTCGTACTCCTCTCGCTCAACGACATCAGCGCCCACCGCGACCTCCAGGCGGGGCTGCGCCACCTCCAGACGCACGACCCGGTGACCCGGCTGCCCAACCGCGCCCTGTTCTTCGAGCGCCTCACCGGCGCCCTGGAGGCGGGGGCGTACGAGGGCACGGGCGCGACTGGCCGGGTCGGCCTGTGCTATCTCGACCTCGACGGGTTCAAGGCGGTCAACGACACCCTGGGCCACCACGTCGGCGACCGGCTGCTCGCCGCCGTCGCCGAGCGGCTCACCCACTGCGCCGACATGGCCCGGCACGCCACGGGCGCCCCGCTGGTGGCCCGGCTCGGCGGCGACGAGTTCGCGCTGCTCATGGAGGACTCCACGGGGACGGACCAGCTGGCGGATCTCGCGGAGACGGTCCTGGAGGCGCTGCGCGAGCCCTTCGACCTGTCGGGGCAGCTGCTCTCGGTCTCGGCGTCGATCGGCGTCGTCGAGCGGGACGTCGCGGGCACCAGCCCGATGGGCCTGATGCAGGCCGCGGACACCACGCTGTACTGGGCGAAGGCCGACGGCAAGGCGCGCTGGACCCTGTTCGACCCGGAGCGCAACGCCCGCCGGGTGACCCGGCAGGCGCTGTCGTCGGGGCTGCGTCCGGCCGTCGAGCGGGACGAGTTCGTCCTCGCGTACCAGCCGCTCGTCCGCCTGGAGGACGGCGGCCTGCGCGGGGTGGAGGCACTGGTGCGCTGGCTCCACCCGGAGTTCGGCCTGCTGACGCCGAATCGGTTCATCGCACTGGCCGAGGAGGACGGGTCCATCGTGCAGCTGGGGCGGTGGGTCCTGGAGACCGCCTGCCGTCAGGCGCGGGCCTGGCAGCTCGCGCACCCGGACGTGCCGCCGGTCTTCGTCAGCGTCAATGTGGCGGTGCGGCAGGTGTGGGACTCGGACCTGGTGGCGGACGTCGCCCGGATCCTCGCCGAGACCGGGCTGCCCGCCGAGCTCCTGCAGCTCGAACTCACCGAGTCCGCGGTCATGGGCTCCACCGGGCGGCCCCTGAAGGCGTTGCAGGACCTCAGCGACATGGGCGTACGCATCGCCATCGACGACTTCGGCACCGGCTACTCCAACCTCGCCTACCTCTCCCGGCTGCCCGTCTCGGTGCTGAAGCTGGACGGCGCGTTCGTGCGCGGCTTCGAGGACGGCGCGAGCACGCCGTCGGAACCGGCCGACGCCGTGATCGTCGAGGCGATGGTGCAGCTCGCGCACCGGCTCGGTCTCACCGTCACCGCCGAGTGCGTGGAGACGCTCGACCAGGCGGACCGGCTGCGCCGCATCGGGTGCGACACGGGGCAGGGGTATCTGTACTCGCGGCCGGTGGCGGCGGAGCGGATCTCGGAGCTGCTCGCGGAGCGGCAGCGGGAACGGCAGCGGGAACGCCGGTAGGAACGGCGGCAGGAAGGCGGCAGGAACGGCGACGGCGCGGCTCCGCCGGAGCGGCGCCGCGCCGTCGCGCGAGGTCAGGCCCTGGGCAGCCCGTACGCGTCCGCGATCAGCTCGTAGGAGCGCAGCCGGACCTCGCCGCTGTGGGCGTTGGCCGTGAGCATCAGCTCGTCGGCGCCGGTGCGCTTCTGGAGGTCGTCGAGGCCGGTGCGGACCTCGTCGGCGGTGCCGTGGATGACGTTGGAGTTCCAGGAGCGGATGAAGTCCTGCTCCATCTCGTTGAACGGGTACGCCTCCGCCTCCTCCGGCGTCGGGACGAGCCCGGGGCGGCCGGTGCGCAGGCGGACCATGTTGAGCGCGGCGGCGAGGACCTGGCGGCGGGCCTCGGTGCCGTCGTCGTCGGTGGCGAGCGCGGAGACGCCGATGAGGGCGTACGGCTTGTCCAGGACGGCGGAGGGCTGGAAGGACTCGCGGTACAGGTCGAGCGCCGGGACGGTGTTCTGCGCCGAGAAGTGGTGCGCGAAGGCGAACGGCAGGCCGAGCACACCGGCGAGGCGGGCGCTGAAGCCGGAGGAGCCGAGCAGCCACAGCGGCGGCCGGTGCGGGTCCTGGACGCCGCCGGGCGACGTGGCCTGGACGGGGCCCGGGACCGCGTGGATGCGGGAGTACGGGTGGCCGTCGGGGAAGTCGTCGTCGAGGAACCGGGTCAGCTCGGCGAGCTGCTGCGGGAAGTCGTCGGCGCCCTCGTTGAGCCGGTCGGTGCGGCGCAGGGCGGCGGCGGTGGCCCCGTCGGTGCCGGGGGCGCGGCCGAGGCCGAGGTCGACGCGGCCGGGGGCCATCGCCTCCAGCGTGCCGAACTGCTCCGCGATGACCAGCGGGGCGTGGTTGGGCAGCATGACGCCGCCCGAGCCGAGCCGGATGCGGTCGGTGTGGGCGGCGAGGTGGGCCAGGATCACGGCCGGGGACGACGAGGCCACTCCGGGCATGGAGTGGTGCTCGGCGACCCAGTACCGGTGGTAGCCGCGGCTCTCGGCGAGCCGCGCGATGTCGACACCGGTGCGCAGGGCCTGCGTGGCGGTGCGGCCCGCGCCCACGGTGACCAGGTCCAGGACGGAGAGGGGGGTCGGGGCGGTGCCGTGGGCTGTGCCCCGGATCTCGTCGTGGTTGGCCGGCACGGGGTCCTCCTGGAGACGTGTTTCTGCCTGACCCCCGCCTAACGGAGGCGGGCTCCACTTGTATTCCCGGCCTCCTCCGGACCTGCGTTTCCGGCCCCCTCAGGGCCAGCTACACCTGCACCACCGGCTCCTTCGTGAACAGCGTCCCCAGCTGCGGCGCGTGCACCCGTCGGTCCACCAGGCGCAGCGCCTCCCAGACGGTGACCTGGTTGGCGGTGAGGACCGGCTTGCCCAGCTCGCGCTCCAGGTCACGGACGTACGCCGCCGTGTGCAGGGCCGTGTCCGGCAGGAGTACCGCCTCCGCGTCGGGGTGGTCGCCCGCGCGGGCCATCGCCAGGGTCTCCTCCCAGCCCCACGTGCCGACCTCCGCGGCCGTGATGATGCCGCTGCCGCGCACCGAGACCACGTCGGCCCCGGCCGCCTTGAGGAACGCGGCGAAGTGCTCGGCCACGTCCGCCGGGTACGTCGCCGCGACGGCGACCCGGCGCACGCCCAGCTCGCCCAGGGCGTGCGCGAAGGCGAAGGAGGTGCTGGACGCGGGCAGCCCCGCGGTCACGGCCAGCGTTCTGACCTGCTCCTGCGCGCCGTCCCAGCCGAGGACGAAGCTGCCGGAGGTGCACGCCCAGACCACCGCCTCCGCGCCCGCGAGCCTGAGTTCCTCGATGCCCGCCGCGAGCCGGTCCGGCGCGCCCATCTCCAGAAGCGCGTCGACCCGGTGCGCGTCCTCGCCGATGTCGGTGTGGACGACGGGCAGCCGGATGTCACTGTCGATCAGCATCTCGATGCGCGGGTAGTCGTCCTCGGCCGAGTGTCCTGGGTAGAGAAGTCCGAGCGCTGTCATGTCCTATGCCCACCCTTCCTGGCCCTCCGGGAGTTCCGGAGCGCCGTGTCCGGGCCGGAGGCCGCCCTCCGGCAGGTCCGGCAGGGGCCACTGGCGTCGCGCCGCCGGGTCGAGCAGCGCCTGGTACGGCCCCACCGCTCGCGTACCCAGCCGGCGCAGGGCTGCCCACATCGTGACCTGGTTGGCCGAGATCACCGGGATCCGCAGCTCCGCCTCCAGTTGCGGGATGACGTCGTACGTGGGCAGGTTCGTGCAGCTGATGAAGAGCACGTCCGCCGTGGTGCCCGCCGCGTCGCGCGCCATCCGCGCCACGTCCCGGTAGGGCACCTTCCAGATGTGCCGGGTCAGGCCGAGGAACGCCGTCCCGGTGACGGCCGCGCCCGCCTGTGCCAGGTACTCCGCGAGGGACTCGGTGACGGACCGGGTGTAGGGGGTGACGAGGGCGACGCGGCGGGCGCCGAGTTCGGCCAGTGCTTCGAGGAGCGCGCCCGACGTGGTGACGCACGGCCGTTCGCCGGAGCGGCGCATGGCCTCGCACATCGCGCGTTCGCCCGCGATGCCGCCGACGAAACTGCCCGACGTGCAGGCGTAGGCGAGGACTTCGGGCTCCACCGCGCCGAGCGCCCTGACCGCCTCGTCGAGCGTCTCGTGCTCACTGACGATCCTGGCGAGGTCGAGACTCACCTCCACCGGGACGAACGGGGTGCGGGTGAGATGGAGGGAGATCTCGTCGGGCACCCAGCGCCACAGCTCACGATCGAGGGCGAAGTCGAACGGTGCGACGACGCCGAGACCGCGCTGCGGCTGCGGTCCTCCCAGGAAAGAGACGTCCATAGAGCATGCCCCAAGTTCAGCTGACGGAATGTGCCGTGGTGCTGAGATGCGGAGGTGCCAGATGCCGATGCGGTGTGCCTGAGCCGGCGGTCCGTCGCCGGGACGTCGGGACAGCGGGGAACTGCGGGGAGAGGAGGAACGCGCCGACGCAGGTCCTCCGTTGACGAAGGTAGGTTCAGGTGCCAGCGTGGTCAATCCGCGCATGTCAAGGAAACATGCCAGGAATCCCCAAGCCGTCTGCCAAGGAAAGCGGAGCTGCGTTGCGGAACGATGTCACCGCCGTTTCGGGTCCCGCTGGGCCGGACGACCGCCGGCCCACCGTCCTCGTCCTGGACGCCGCCCCCGGTGAACCCCCGCCCCGGCTCGGCTCGTTGACGGGCCGGGCCCGAGTGGCGCACGCCTCCGACGCGGCCGGGCTCCGCGCCCTGCTCCCCGCGGCCGATGTCCTCCTCGTGTGGGACTTCCAGTCCGACGCGGTGCGCGAGGCGTGGCCGGGCCCGGGGCCGAGGCCGCGCTGGGTGCACACCGCGAGCGCGGGCGTGGACCGGCTGATGTTCCCCGGACTCGCCCGGTCCGACACCGTGCTGACCAACGCGCGCGGCATCTTCGACGTGCCGATCGCCGAGTACGTCGCCGCGCTCGTCCTCGCGATGGGCAAGGATCTGCCCCGCACGCTCGCCCTGCAGGCGGCGGGCGAGTGGCGGCACCGGGAGACGCGGCGGATCGCCGGTACGCGCGCGTGCGTCGTCGGCTCGGGCCCCATCGGGCACGCGATCACCGGGCACCTCAAGGCGCTCGGCATCATCACCGCGCTGGTCGGGCGCCGTGCGCGCGCCGGGGTGCACGGCCCGGCCGACCTCGACCGGCTGCTCGCCCGCGCCGACTGGGTGGTGTCCGCGGCGCCGCTGACCGAGGAGACGCGGGGGATGTTCGACGCCCGCCGGTTCGGGGTGATGCAGCCCGCCGCGCGGTTCATCAACGTAGGCCGTGGGCCGCTGGTCGTGGAGTCCGACCTGGTCGACGCGCTGCACAAGCGGTGGATCGCGGGCGCGGCCCTGGACGTCTTCGAGCACGAGCCGCTGGAGGCGGACAGTCCCCTGTGGTCGGCGCCAGGACTGATCGTCTCGCCGCACATGAGCGGGGACACGGTGGGCTGGCGGGACGAACTGGGGCGGCAGTTCGTCGAGTTGTACGGGCGCTGGGAGTCCGGCCGGCCGCTCGTGAATGTAGTCGACAAGAAACGTGGGTATGTCCCCGGGAACTGAATGACCTGGAGGGGCGGATGACGACCGAGCTCACCCGACTGACGGCGCAGGAACTGCTCGACGGTTATCGCAAGGGGGAGTTCAGCCCCGTCGACGCCACCCGGGCGGTGCTCGCCCGCGTCGAGGAGACGCAGCCCGCGCTCAACGCGTTCGTGCGCGTCGACGCGGAGGGCGCCCTCGCCGAGGCCGAGGCCAGCACGCGGCGCTGGCGGCGCGGCGAGCCGCAGGGCCTGGTCGACGGCGTGCCGGTGACGGTCAAGGACATCCTGTTGCAGCGCGGGGTGCCCAACCTGCGGGGTTCGCGGACCGTGCGCGCCGAGGGCAGGTGGGACGAGGACGCGCCCGCCGTCGCGCGGCTGCGCGAACACGGCGCCGTCTTCGTCGGCCGCACGACGACCCCCGAGTTCGGCTGGAAGGGCGTCACCGACTCCCCGCTCTCCGGCATCACCCGCAACCCGTACGACACCTCGCGCACCGCGGGCGGTTCGAGCGGCGGCGGCGCGGCGGCCGTCGCGGCCGGCGCGGGCCCGCTCTCGCTCGGCACGGACGGCGGCGGCTCGGTCCGTATCCCGGCCGCGTTCTGCGGGATCTTCGCGCTGAAGCCGACGTACGGGCGGGTCCCCGTCTATCCGGCCTCGGCGTTCGGCACGCTCGCGCACGTCGGCCCGATGACGCGGAGCGCGGCCGACGCGGCGCTGATGCTGGACGTGATCTCGGGCCCCGACGTACGGGACTGGTCGGCGTCGGCGCCCGCCCCCGGGAGCTTCCGGGACACGCTGGGCGGCGGGGTGCGCGGCCTGCGGGTGGCGTACTCGCCGACGCTCGGCGGACAGGTGGCGGTGCGGCCCGGGGTCGCCGCGCGCGTACGGGAGGCGGTTTCGCGGCTCGCCGGGCTCGGGGCGTACGTGGAGGAGGTCGACCCGGACTTCACCGATCCCGTCGCCGCGTTCCACGTGCTGTGGTTCAGCGGGGCGGCCCGCAATGTCCAGCATCTGCCGCCCGCGCAGCGGGAGTTGCTGGATCCGGGGCTCCGCGAGATCTGCGCGCTCGGCGCCCGCTACAGCGCGCTCGACTACCTGGCCGCCGTCGACACGCGGATGGCGCTCGGGCGGCGGATGGGCCAGTTCCACTCCACGTACGACGTGCTGCTCACGCCGACGCTGCCGCTGACCGCGTTCGAGGCGGGGGTGGAGGTGCCGCGCGGCAGTGGCCTGCGGCGCTGGACCGGCTGGACTCCGTTCACGTATCCGTTCAACCTGACGCAGCAGCCGGCCGCGACCGTCCCGGTGGGGCTTGATCAGGGGTTGCCGGTGGGGTTGCAGGTGGTGGCGGCTCGGCACCGGGACGATGTGGTGCTGCGGGTCGCTCACGCGCTGTACGAGGCCGGGGTCGCGCGGCCCGATCCGGTCCAGGTCACGGGGCTCCGCCCCGGACCCCGCTCCTCAAACGCCGGAGGGGCTTGATCGGGCCGACCTGGCAAACCCCAGGGTCTCCCCCACCGCGCCGGACCGCCAGAGGTCCTGGCACGCCTCCGCCATCTCCTCCAACCCGTCCACCACCTGCCCCCACACGATCCCCGGGACCCACCCCACGTCCCCGTTCAACAGCAGGTTGTTGCGCTCGTAGAACAGCGCCAGGTCGACGACGGGGGCGCCCGCGGACAGCGAGGCGCCCTCCCCGTACCCGTACGACTGGGACCCCAACTGCGTCCCGTTGAAGGAGAAATAGCACAGGTCGCCAGGGATGGGCGTGACCGTCGGATTCTCCAGGGGTGGCTCCTGTGCCGCGAACGCCGGGAAGAGGGCATAGATCTCGTTCCGGGCGTATTTGGCGTGGTAGACGTCGGAGACGAGGGGCAGGGCGTCCCACACCGCCGCGCAGGTGAGGGGCGCACGGTCGGTGAGGAGTCGCGCCGTGCAGGTGACGCCCCGCGTGGCCAGAGTGACGTCGATGAACCGGTCGGGCGCGCCGCTTGAGTCAGCCATGCGCCCCATGCTCCGCCTCATTCACCCCGCCGGGTCAAGACCGCACCCCCTGTATGCACGCACCACACACCAGTTGAATGCGGCGTGAATTGATCGGCATATTCCGAGTCGGGTCGGGTAGCCGCGCGCCCATGGCTCCACCAACTCACATACGTAGGAACGAGCCTGCCGAGAGACGAACTCTTCGCAGGCGGTCACTGCTCGCGGGGGCGGGTGCGCTCGGCGCACTGGGCGCTCTGGGAGCGGCGGGATGCAGCCAGGTACCGAAGGGCGACACACTCGCGCGGCTGCAGGGGCAGGGGACGGTACGTCTGGGCATCGCGGGGGAGGTGCCGTACGGGTACATCAACGACGACGGGGAGTTCACCGGCGAGGCGGTGGAACTGGCCAAGGTCATTTTCAAACGGCTCGGTGTCGGCCACGTACAGCCGGTGGCCACCGATTTCGCCTCGCTCATACCCGGCCTGAACACGCAGCAGTTCGATGTCGTGTCCGCCGGGATGTACATCAACAAGGAACGCTGCCAGCAGGTCATCTTCGCCGATCCCGAGTACCAGATGCTGGACTCGTTCATCGTGCGCAAGGGCAACCCGAAGAACCTGCACAACTACGCCGACGTGGTGAAGTCCAAGGCCAAGTTCGGCACCGGCACCGGGTACGCGGAGATCGGGTACGCCGTGGACGCCGGGTACAAGGAGTCCGACATCGTGATCCTCCAGGACCAGGTGGCGGGGCTCAACGCCGTGGAGGCGGGCCGGATCGACGTGTTCGCGGGCACCGCGCTCACCACCCGCGAGGTCACCAAGAAGAGCAGCAAGGCGGAGCACACCGAGCCGTTCGCGCCCACGGTCGACGGCAAGAAGCACATCGACGGCGGCGGCTTCACCTTCCGCCCCACCGACACCAAGCTGCGGGACGCCTTCAACGTCGAGATCCACAAGATGAAGAAGAGCGGCGAACTGTTCCGCATCCTCCAGCCGTTCGGCTTCACCAAGGCGGAGATGACGACACTGACCGCCGAGGAGCTGTGCCGATGACCGCCGGACTGTGGGAACACTGGGTACTGCCGGGCATCTGGATCACGATCCAGCTGACCCTCTACAGCGCCGCGCTCGCGACCGTCGTCGCGTTCGGCGTCGGCATGGCCCGTACGCACCGGCTGTGGATCGTCCGGTTCGTCGCCGGTCTCTACACCGAGATATTCCGGGGCACCTCCGCCCTGGTCCTGATGTTCTGGATCTTCTTCGTCCTGCCGCAGCTCGCGGGCTGGTCCCTCGTCCCGATGTGGGCCGCCGTCCTCGCGCTCGGCCTGTCCTACGGCGCGTACGGTGCCGAGATCGTCCGCGGCGCCCTCAACGCGGTGGCGCCCGCACAGCGCGAGGCGGGGGTCGCGCTGAGCTTCACGCCGTGGCAGCGGATGCGGCTGATCATGCTGCCGCAGGCCGTGCCCGAGATGATCCCGCCGTTCTCCAACCTGCTGATCGAGCTGCTCAAGGGCACCGCCCTGGTGTCGCTGCTCGGCATCGGTGACGTGTCCTTCGCCGCCTATCTCGTGCGGCTCGCGACGACCGAGAGCACCGAGATCTACTCGCTCACGCTCGTCATCTACTTCGTCCTCGCCTTCCTCCTCACCCGCGGGATGCGGGCCCTGGAGCGCAAGACCAAGGCGGGCATCGGACAGCGGCCCGAGCGCGGCGTGGGTCTCATGCGCAAGCTCAGCCTTCGCCAGCAGAACGAGACCGCTCAGCTCCCCGTGGGCGGCGCAGGAGGTGGCGTGTGATGACCACTGCCGCAGCGAACTGGGACTGGTCCGCCGTCAGCGACTTCATGCCGCACTTCTGGGACGGCCTCCTCGTCACCCTCCAGATCCTCCTCTACGGCTCGCTGATCTCCTTCAGCGTCGGCCTGATCTGGGCGCTCGCCTTCCGCGCGCCCACCCGCTTCATCCGCTGGCCCGTCGGCGCGATCACGGAGTTCATCCGCAACACACCGCTCCTGGTCCAGCTGTTCTTCCTGTACTTCGTGCTGCCGGAGGCGGGGATCCAGTTCTCCGCGTTCACCACCGGTGTCGTCGCGATCGGCCTGCACTACTCGACGTACACCGCGCAGGTCTACCGCGCGGGCATCGAGGCCGTGCCGGTCGGCCAGTGGGAGGCCGCCCGCGCGCTGAGCCTGCCGTACGGGAAGACGTGGACGGCGGTCATCCTGCCGCAGGCGATCCGCCGCGTCGTGCCCGCGCTCGGCAACTACGTCGTCGCGATGCTGAAGGACACGCCGCTGCTCGCGGGCATCGGCGTCCTGGAGCTGCTCCAGCGCTCGCGCCTGGAGGCGGCCAAGACGTTCCAGTACACGGAGGCCCTGACGGTCGTCGGTGTCGCCTTCATCGTCATCTCCTACCTCGCTTCCCTCCTCCTCCGATCCCTGGAGCGCCGCCTTGTCCACTGACTCCCCCGACGCGAAGCTCTCCAAAGCGCAGCCCAACCCCAAGGTGGACGGCGCCGAACTGATCCGCTTCGAGAAGGTCGTGAAGCGGTTCGGCGACAACACCGTCCTCGACGAGCTGGACTTCTCCGTCGACTCCGGCAAGCACGTCACGCTGATCGGCCCGTCGGGCTCCGGCAAGACGACGATCCTGCGGCTGCTCATGACGCTGCTCAAGCCGGACGAGGGCACGATCAAGGTGGGTGGCGAGTACCTCACCCACGAGGAGAAGAACGGCAAGCTCGTACCCGCCGGCGAGAAGCACATCCGCGAGGTCCGCAAGAACATCGGGATGGTCTTCCAGCAGTTCAACCTCTTCCCGAACATGAAGGTCCTCCGCAACATCATGGAGGCGCCCGTCACCGTCCTCGGCCTCTCCAAGGACGAGGCCGAGCAGCGGGCCCGCGAGCTGCTCGACATGGTCGGCCTCGGCGACCGCGCCGACGCGTACCCGACGCAGCTCTCCGGAGGCCAGCAGCAGCGGGTCGCCATCGCGCGGGCGCTCGCCATGCGGCCGCAGGTGCTGCTCCTCGACGAGGTGACCTCGGCGCTCGACCCGGAGCTGGTCGCGGGCGTGCTCGACGTCCTGCGCGACATCGCGCACACCACCGACATCACGATGCTCTGCGTCACGCACGAGATGAACTTCGCCCGGGACATCTCGGATCAGGTCCTGATGTTCGACTCGGGGCACGTCCTGGAGTCGGGGACCCCGGACAAGATCTTCAACGAGCCGGAGCACCAGCGGACCAGGGAGTTCCTCAGCGCCGTGCTGTAACCGGGGCGTATTCGTTCCGCTTACCCGTGCGGTGCATGACTCTGACATATGCCAGGGTGGCGCGTTCCAGATGAGAGGCACGGAACGCGCCACCAATTCCGGCAACCTCCGCCCCTTACGGGTGCGTTGGCGGCTATCGTGGGAGGGAACCAGCTGTCCGGAACCGGTCCTTGCAGGGGGATGCCGTGGCGCTGAAGCACGAACAAGACGCGTCGGGGCACCGGCCACGGCAGCCACACCGGTCGGTGCAGCACGCGCTGCGCGTCCTGGAGGCCGTCGCCCACCACGCCACCGGCATCACCGACGCCGAGCTGACCCGCACCACCGGCCTCTCCACCGACCAGCTGACCGGACTGCTGCGCATGCTCCGCCGCGAGGGGTACGTCGAGCAGACCGCCGACGGCGCCTACGTCACCGGCGAGGCCCTGAGCCGCATCGGCTCCGCCGACGGGAACGCGGCGGCGCTCACCGCCAAGCTCCAGCGCACCCTCGACGAGCTGCGGGACTCCGTCGGCGCGGCGGTCTACATCAGCCGCTACATCGACGGTGAGGTCCACATCACCCAGTACGCGGCCGGGCCCGAGGCGCCCGCGGTCAACGAGTGGGTCGACTTCCGGGTCTCCGCCCACGCCAGCGCCGTCGGCAAGAGCCTCCTCGGCCAGCTGGACCTGAACGGGCGGCGCGACCACCTCTCCCGCCACAAAATGGCCCGCCTCACCTCGCGCACCATCACCAGCGAGAAGATCCTGCTCTCCAAACTGGCCACCCAGCCGGCGACGGTCCCGGTCCTCGACATCCAGGAGTACGCGGTCGGCACGGTCTGCGCCGCCGTCCCCATCACCGCCGGCTCAGCGGTCGGCTGCCTGGCCCTCTCCCTCCCCCTGGACCGAGCGCACCGCCTGCACGACGCGGCAAGCCGCTTGAACAAGAGCGCGGCACCAGTGCTTCTGTCTTTGACCATCTGACGGCTCCTGCCACGCACCCACCCGACCGGCTCCGCCCTCCCCAGGACCCACGCGACGCCGGGCACGCGAAAGGCCCCCCGCTCTCACGGAGGGCCTCTCACCGTCTGTGCGCCGCCAGGGACTCGAACCCCGGACCCGCTGATGCTGCATCCCCCGGGGGACAACCCCCGAACCCCCGGCCGACAGCCGGGCTACAGCCATGGCCACGCCGGGTACGCGAAAGGCCCCCCGTTCTCACGAGGGGCCTCTCACCGTCTGTGCGCCGCCAGGGACTCGAACCCCGGACCCGCTGATTAAGAGTCAGCTGCTCTAACCAACTGAGCTAGCGGCGCCTGCTGACAGGAAAATAGTACCTGGTCCGGAGGGGTGCCTGTGACCAGTGCGGGTGGGCGGGGGTCAGGGCGGCGTGAGGAGGGGCGCGCGGCCGTGGGTGCGGAAGGTCTCGGCCAGGGTGGCGTACGCGGCGGGGGTGAGGCGGCGGTAGGCCGGCCCGGCCGATGGGCGCCACCAGAGGTCGCCGCCGCTCCAGAAGCCCTCGCGGCGCAGTTCGGCGCGGCGGATCTTGTTGGTCGCCGTCACGGGCATGTGTTCGACCAGCCGTAGGAAGCGTGGGGCCATCTTCGTGCCCAGGTCGGGCTGCGCCGCCAGGAACGCCTCGAACGAGCGCGGGGCGAACCGCTCACGCAGTGCGAGGGTCGCCATCACCTGGTCGCCGGAGACCGGGTCCGGAACCCCGTACACGGCGACGGCCGCCGCGCGCGGCCACCGGGCGAGGATGTTCTCGATCATCGCGGGGGCGAGGTTCTCACCGTCCACGCGGATCTTGTCCTCCCCGCGCCCGGCGAAGTACAGGAATCCGGCCGCGTCCCGGTAGAAGAGGTCACCGGTCCAGTACCAGCCGTCACAGCGCACCCGCTCCGCGTACGCCGCGTCGTTGCGCCAGTACCCCTCGAACGGTGAGCGCCCCCGGTTCACCAGCTCGCCGATGGCCTCGGCCCCGTTCACGAGGCCGCCCCCCGCGTCGAAGACGGCCGGCGGGCACTCGGCCCCGGTCGCCGGGTCGAGCACCACGAGGTCGTCGCCGGGGACGCCGCGTCCGATCGCGCCAGGCGGGGTGTCGGCGGTGCGCTGGACGGCGGCGCCGCCTTCGGAGGACCCGTAGCCCTCGACTAGGCGGACCCCGAACCGTTCCTCGAAGCGGGCCGCGTCGACCGCCCCCGCCTCCGTGCCGAAGCCGGCCCGTAACGGATGGTCGCGGTCGTCCGGCCGCTCCTCGGTGGCCAGGATGTACTGCACGGCCCGGCCGACGTAGGTGAAGTAGGTCGCACGGAAGCGGCGTACGTCGTCCAGGAAGGCGGACGCGGAGAAGCGGCGGCGCAGCGCCACCCCGGCCCCGGCGGCCATGGCGGGGGCCCAGTCGGCGATGACCGCGTTGCCGTGGAAGAGGGGCATGCAGAGGTAGTGGACGTCGTCCGGGCGTACGCCGAAGGTGTCGGCCAGGGACCGCCCGGCCGCGGCGAGCCGCCCCTGCGTGCAGATCGCGGCCTTGGGCGCGCCCGTCGACCCGGAGGTGAAGGAAAGCAGCATGCGGGTGCCGGGCCCGACCCCGGCCGCGATCTCCGGCTTCGCCCCTTCGTACGGGGCGAGCAGCTCGGCGTAGGCGGCGTCGTCCGTGAGCAGGACGCGGACGCCGGGCAGGGCCAGGCCGTCGAGCAACGGCAGCTGGGCCCGCTCGGTGACGAGGACGCGGCACTCGGTGTGGGTGATGTCGCGGGCCAGTTCGGCGCCGCGCCGGGTGGGGTTGATCCCGGCGACGGTCGCCCCGGCGAGGGCGGCCGCGCTCAGCCAGTGCACGAACTCGGGCGTGTTGTCGAGCAGCACCCCGACGTGCGGGGCGGCGCCGCGCGGCAGCAGCTCGGCGAGGAGCGCGGCCCGCGCCGCCGCTCCGGAGGCGAGCTGGTGGTGGGTGAGGGTCCGGTCCTCGTAGGCGAGCCCGGGCCTGTGGTCGCCCCAGCGTTCCTGGACGAACTCCGCGAAGGTGTGCGTCATGGATCCCATGGCGGGGCACCATAATTGACGTCCCGTCAGAAGGGGAGGGCGACGACGTGCGGTCACCGCTCTCCCGCGCGCCGCCCGCCCGCGAGGGACGGGCGGCGCGCGGGGCCCTACAGAAGCCGGGCCAGGCCAAGGCTCAGGCTCAGGCTCAGAACGTGACGTCCGAGCACGCGTAGAACGCGTTGGCCGTGTCCGCGATCGTCCACACCGCGAGGATCACGTGGTGGCCGGACTTGCCGGTGGGCAGCGCGCCGGAGTGCGAGAGCGTGGCCGGCGGCTGTCCGCTGTAGGGCACCGTGAGGAACGGTGTGGTGTTCAGCGCGGCGCGGGTCAGCGGCTTGCTCTCGTCCCAGCCGTTCTTGGTGACGTAGTAGCGGAAGTCCGTGGTGGAGTGCCGCGCGGTGAACTGCCAGCGGAACGTGTAGTTCTGTCCGCCGGTCACCTTGGTGGTCGGCCAGGCCTGCCCGTTGGGCTGCTTGGCCGCGTTGAGCTGCCCGAACTCGCCGTGGTTGCCGGAGCATATCTGGCCGTCGGCGGGCCCCGAGGCCGGGAAGCCCTTGGGCCCCTCGACGCTCTGCGGCTCCCACTGGATGTTGCCGCAGTTGGCGACGGTGCCGTTGGCGCAGAGCTTCTGCCGGCTGATGGGCAGGTCGGTGTAGCCGTGGCCGCTGGCCCCGCCGGCCGAGAGCGCGAACGCGCCCGCGGTGGTGAGGCCGAGCATCGCCGCGTAGAGCTTCTTGTTTCGCATACTGCCGCTCCTGGGGGTGTGGGGAGGGAGTGCCGGAAGCTGCGCGCACAGCGGTGTTCAGTGTCGGAGTTTCAGGTCTAGACCAACCCCCAATGTATGGGCGGCTGTTGGCCGTGTCCATACAAAAGTTGGCTCTCCCTTTGCTTTGCCCTTTACTCCCCGCGCCCGGTGTAGAACGCCACCGTCAGATCCTTCACGAGCGCCTTGCGCTCGTAGTCGTCCAGGTCCACCAGGCCCCGCGTGGTCAGCCGCGCCACCGTGTCCTCCACCGAGTCGACGACGGAGGTGAGCACGGTGTCCCGGTGCTGGGCGTCGAGCGCCGCGATCCGGCGGCGCCGCATCACGGCGGCCAGCTCGGGCGCGTACTCGATCCGGGTCGGCTGCGCCGAGAAGACCTCGATGCCGGCCGCCCCGGCGTCGGCGGCGAGACGCCGGGTGAGCAGTTCGCCGACGGCCTCGGTGTTGCGCAGGGTCGGCGTCGTTCCCTGCGCGTCGCTCGCGGGCGCGTCCGCCGGGAACTGCGAAAGGACCCCCGCCACGGCAGCCTCGACGCACTCGCGTAGATACTCCTCGTGGTCCTCGATGCCGAGCACCGCCCGCGCGGAGTCCCTGACCCGCCACACGACGAGGACGACGACGCGCAGCGCGACCCCGTTCGCGTCGACCGCGGGCATACCCTCGCTGCGCCAGTGCCGCAGCCGCAGGTCGGCCCGGCGCCGCAGCAGCAGCGGGTTCACCCACAACAGCCCTGACCTGCGCACACTCCCCCGGTAGCGGCCGAAGAGGGTGAGCACGAGGGCGCGGCCCGTCCGGCCCCGGGCGAGCCCGCCGAGGCCGAGGAGCGCGAGCGCGCCGGAGCCCGCGAGCGCCGCCCACTGGTACGGGCCGAGGCCCGCCCCCTCGTACCCGGGCAGCCCGGCGACGTTCGTCATGATCCGCGGCAGCATCCCGGCCCAGCCCAGGGACGCCACCGCGCCCGCCGCCCCCGTGAGCCCGCCGAGGACTCCGACGGCGCCGGGGAGCGCGCGGCCCGGCCGCTCCGCGAGCTCCGGGTCGGCGGAGGGCACGGAGCGCGCGGGCGTGCGCGCCTCCGGGTGCGGGTCGGGGGCCGTCTGCGGGAGCGGGGGCGGGGGTGAGGCGGGACGGGCGCGGGTGCCCGTGCCCACGACGGCCGCGCGCACCGGGACCGCGACGGGCTGCGGGTCGTCCCGGAACAGCAGGTGTACGGGGATCTCCATCGTCGATTCGTTGCGGATGACCCGGGCGCCGCGCCCCAGGACCGCGCCGACCCCCAGGTCGGGTCCGGCGCTCTTCTCGGGCACCGGCTCGTCCGTCATGGTGGGGGCCTGCGGCCCCACGGTCCGCTCCGGGCGGTCCGCCGTCGTGCTCATGCTCGTCCTCGTCTCCACGTTGGGTGTGCTGTCGTCCCCGCCGCCTGCCGTCCGCTGTCCGCACGGAGCCGTCACGAGAAGAGCCGCCGCCACGTCTCGGGGCCCGGATATCCGTCGGCGTCCTTGCCGGTCCAGCCCTGGGCCCGCTGGAACGCCTCGACGTTGCGGCGGTCCGCCTCGCTCCAGCGCGGCCCGGGGCCCTCCTCGTAGTGGGCGCCGAAACCTTTCTTCACGAGTTGCTTGCCGAGCTGTGTCACCGAGGCGTTGCTCGCCCCGGGCCGGAACTTCGCCGCCCCCGGGAACGTCGGCACGCCCTTCGTCCCCGGCGAGCCCGAGGCGGGGATGTCCTTGCCCTTGCCGTTGATCAGGTACGCCCACGTCACCGGGCCCGGCAGGCCGTCCGCGTCCTTGCCGGTCCAGCCCTGCGCCCGCTGGAACGCCTGCGTCGCCCTGCGGTCCGCGTCCGTCCAGCGCGTCCCCGGCCCCTCCTTGTAGAACCGCTCACCGCCGCGCTCCACGAGGAGCTGCCCGAGCCGGGTGACGTACGCGTTGTTCGCGCCCGGCCCGAAGGACGCGACGCCCGGGAACCTCGCGCCCGTCGCCGCCTGCGTGCCCGAGCCCACGGGCCCGTCCTCCTGCAGCCCCTTGTAGCGGTAGGGGACGTACCGGCTGGAATTGCTCCAGTACGCGTACGGGGTGGACTGCGCGCGGGTGCCGGGACGGGTCTGCTCGTAGGCGACGTAGCGGGTCCGCGAGTAGTCCGTCCAACCGCCGAAGATCGTGACGTGCGAGCCCTTCTCCGGGTTCGCCGGGTTGTGGAACAGCAGGATGTCGCCGGGCTGCAGCTCCGCCTTGGTGATGCGGGTACCGAAGGAGGCGAGGCTGCCGGTCCACTCGTTGCGGGGCAGGTCCCAGGCCATGGAGACATAGCCGGAGCAGTCCTGGCGGTAGCCGTCCCTCCAGTACTTGTTCATGTCGTACGGGACCTTCGCCGCGACCCACTCCTTCGCGCGGTCGATGATCGCGGCCCGGGAGGTGGCGCGCGGGGCGCTCTGCTGGGCGAGGTGCACGGTCTGCGCGGAGGTGCCCGGGGCGCCCGGGGCCCCGGCCGCCCCGACGACCGCGGGGGTTCCGTTGAGGGGGCTGGTGCCGCCCTGCGGGGTGGTCGCGCCGCTCGCCGGGTCCGGGTCGCCCGGTCTCGCCTCGTGGTGCTCGACGGCGACCGCCGCGGTGGGGAGCGCGCCGATGACGGTGCCGGCCGCCGCCGCGACGGCCAGGGCGTGCCGGGGGCCGACCTTGGTGCGCGGCGGGGAGGTGAGGGTGGAGCGCCACTGGGCACAGCCCGCGCAGTCGCATCCGCTCGGCGGGTCGGTCTCCACGAAGACCGGCGCCTCCATGTGATCCATGCGATTCCCCTCACATTCCGGTGCCGGCTGCTGAACTTCTGAGCCACGTTTTCGCACGCGGAAAGCGTCTCAACTGTCTACGCATAACGCATGTTGACGGTCCGAAAGGTGGAAATCGGTATAAATCGGGCTGCACCCCGGCGCGTCGAGTGGTCAGGAGCACCCCGGAAGGTCGGGTAAAGTTATGCAGGTCAGCAGGCGCCGCTAGCTCAGTTGGTTAGAGCAGCTGACTCTTAATCAGCGGGTCCGGGGTTCGAGTCCCTGGCGGCGCACAGACGGTGAGAGGCCCTCCGTGAGAACGGGGGGCCTTTCGCGTACTCGGCGCGGCCGTGGCTACAGCCCCGCCGTCGGCCGAGCCCCCCGAAACTCGCCTGCGCCGGGGACCGGCGTGCGTTTCTGGTCGTGCGCTGTGGCGTTGCCGTGAGGTGGGGCTCGGGGGCGGGGCTGCCGCTACCGTTGCCCCATGGCGCGTGACCTTCAGGAGCGGATCAAGAGGCTGATCGTCGAGCGGCGGCTGCCGCCGGGGGCCTCGTTGCCCACCGAGCCCGAGCTGATGGAGCTGCTCGGGGTGAGCCGGAATTCGGTGCGGGAGGCGTTGAAGGCGCTGCAGGCGATGGGCATCGTGGAGATCCGGCACGGCTTCGGGACCTATGTGGGGCCGATGTCGATGGCGCCGATGATCGAGGGCCTCGCCTTCCGTACCGTCGCGGGGCACTACCGGGGCGAGGACAGCCTGCTCCAGCTCCTGGAGCTGCGGGAGGCCGTGGAGACCGGGCTCGTGGCGCGGCTCGCGGGCCGGGTCCCCGAGACGGACCTGGCCGAACTCGACACGTTGGTGGTCCGGATGGAGAAGGAGGCCGGGTCCCCGGAGGGCGCGGTCAGCGCCGCCACCGACCGGGCCTTCCACGCCACGCTCTACCGGGGCCTGGGCAACCCGTTGCTCGTCGAGGTGATGGAGGCGTTCTGGGAGGCGTTCCACCGGGTGCGCACGGATCTGGTGGACGTGCCGCAGGATCCGGAGGTGACCTGCCGTCAGCACCGGGAGATCCTGGACGCCGTGCGCTCCGGCGAGGTGATCAGGGCGGAGCGGGCCATACGGGACCACTTCTCCAACATCCGTCTCCGGCTGGCCGCGACTCCACGCCAAGACCGCTGACGCACCGTTTCTTCAGGCGGGACGCCCTTGCGATCAAGTTGCGGGCGCAGCACCCTGAATGAGAGTCGATGACGTAATTGAGCGGCAATAAGGCGCAATAGGTTCCAATATGACCCGGCAACGCCGCACTCGGGCTTCCGGGTCAGGGGAGTTGCAGTCGGCCCATGAGCCGCAGTCGGGGGTGAGGGCCCCGTCCGGTGGGCGACGCCGAGGGGGGCGTCATGCAACCGGAGGGCCGGGCCTCCCAGTCTCGGTGGGAGTGGGGACGGTGGCCTGCCACTGATACGTCCGGGACGGGTCGCGGGAGACCCACCCGGACGCGACCGACGACCACGCGATGACGCGTGTGCTGGGGGATGACTCATGACGTCGACGCCGACGGGCGCCCGGCCGGAATTCGACCCGTCCGAGACGACCCGGCTGCGGATACCGCCGCACCGCACCACCGGCCTCAGACGCCTCAAGAAGTCGCTCCCCCGCTACGACTACGAGCACTACAGCAGGCTCGCCGGCCCCCTCACCCAGCCGGACCCGGACAGGCCGTACAAGGTCCGGTACCGCTCGCTGCTCTCGCAGGAACCGCACCGGTTACGCGCGGCCCTGATGCTCGGGGCCGCCCCGCTCCTCTCCCTCGTCCTGCTGTTCTGGCTGCTCAAGCCCGAGCACTGGACCGAGCGCGACCACGTGGACCACGCCTTCCTGCCCGCGCTCGACCTGGTGATGCTGGTCTCGATCGGCCTCATCGAGCTGTTCCGCTGCATGAACGTGCTGTCGAACGCGCACGCCACGCTCGTCGCCCGCGACCCGATCCCGGTGGTGCCCGAGACCGGGACGCGGGTCGCCTTCCTGACCTCGTTCGTGCCCGGCAAGGAGCCGATCGAGATGGTGACGAGGACTTTGGAGGCGGCGGTCGAACTGCGCCACCGGGGCCCGCTGGACGTCTGGCTGCTCGACGAGGGCGACGACGCGGAGGTGAAGGAGGTCTGCGCGCGCCTGCGCGTGCGCCACTTCACCCGCAAGGGCGTCGAGAAGTGGAACCGGCCGAAGGGCCCGCACCGCGCGAAGACCAAGCACGGCAACTACAACGCCTGGCTGGACGCGCACGGTGACGCGTACGACTTCTTCGCCTCGGTCGACACCGACCATGTGCCGATGCCCAACTACCTGGAGCGGATGCTCGGCTTCTTCCGCGATCCGGACGTCGGCTTCGTCATCGGCCCGCAGGTGTACGGCAACTACGACAACTTCGTCACCAAGGCCGCCGAGTCCCAGCAGTTCCTCTTCCACGCGCTGATCCAGCGCGCCGGGAACCGCTACGGCGCGCCCATGTTCGTCGGCACGTCCAACGCGGTGCGCGTCAAGGCACTGAAACAGATCGGCGGCCTGTACGACTCGATCACCGAGGACATGGCGACCGGGTTCGAGATCCACCGCCACAAGAACCCGGCCACGGGAAGGAAGTGGCGGTCCGTGTACACGCCGGACGTGCTCGCCGTCGGCGAGGGGCCGAGCGCCTGGACGGACTTCTTCACGCAGCAGATGCGCTGGTCGCGCGGTACCTACGAGACGATCCTCAAGCAGTACTGGAAGGGCTTCTTCACACTCCCCCCGAGCAAGCTCTTCAACTACACGATGATGATCATCTTCTATCCGATGGCCGCCCTGAACTGGCTGCTCGCAGCGCTCAGTTGTGCCCTGTTCCTCGGGCTCGGCGCCTCGGGCGTGAACATCGACCCGGCCGTCTGGCTGATGCTGTACGGCAACGCGTCGGCGCTCCAGATCGGCCTCTACATCTGGAACCGCCGGCACAACGTCTCCCCGCACGAACCGGAGGGCTCCGGCGGCGTCGCCGGCATGGTGATGTCCGCGCTCTCCGCGCCGCTCTACGCGAAGGCGCTGATCGACGCCGCGCTGCGCCGCAGGAGCAAGTTCGTGGTCACGCCGAAGGGCGACTCGGCCAGCCCCGACCGCTGGTTCGGCACCTTCCGCTACCACTGGTACTTCATCCTGGTCTTCGCCGGGTCGATCGCCGCCGGCTTCGTCTACGGGCACGCCCACCCGGCGATGATCACCTGGGCGAGCTTCGCCCTGCTGATCACCGCGCTGCCCATGGCCGTCTGGCGGTACATGGTCCGCCAGGAGAGGAAGCGGCCGGGGCCACCGGCGGACCGGCCGCCCGAGCAGGCCGGCCCGCCGCAGATCTTCCTGGGGGGCCGTGACCAGTGAAAGACGGTGCGAGCCGCCGCCGTGCCCGGCGCATCGCCTTCGGCACCGTGGTGGTCCTGGCGCTCGCCGGGATGAACGGGCCCTGGCTGTACCGCTTCGGTTCGGCCGAGTACCACTCCTACAAGATCAACAGACCCGAGTACAAGGCCGCGAACGGCAAGTGGGAAATCGTCGACTTCCCCGCGAACATGCGGCTCAACACGATCCACGCGGCGGTCCTGCACACCGGCAAGATCTTGCTGGTGGCCGGGTCGGGGAACAACCAGAAGAACTTCGACGCCAAGAAGTTCGACACCCGGCTCTACGACCCGGTGAAGAAGACGATCAGGAAGGTCCCCACGCCGACCGATCTGTTCTGCACCGGCCACACGCAGCTGGCGAACGGGAACCTGCTGATCGCCGGCGGCACGAAGAAGTACGAGAAGCTCAAGGGCGACGTCACCAAGGCCGGCGGCCTGATGATCGTCCACAACGAGGACCCGGACGAGCCCAAGACCATCAGGGCGGGCACGAAGTTCACCGGCAAGGAGAACGGCAAGACGTTCGTCTCCGACGTCAACATCACCGTCGAGCGCGCCAAGAAGGTCTTCGACCCGGACACCGGCCGGTTCCTGCGCAACGACCCGGGGATCGCCCGCGTCTACGTCGAGGCGCAGAAGTCCGGCGCGGCGTACGAGACCGGCACCCAGGACAACTACCGGGTGCGGGGCCTGACCGGCTCCGACGCCCGCAACGTGTACGGGATCGCGCAGAAACTCGCCCTCGACAAGAAGGACTTCCAGGGGATCAGGAACGCCTACGAGTTCGACCCGGTCGCCGAGAAGTACATCAAGGTCGACCCGATGAACGAGGCGCGCTGGTACCCCACCCTGACCACGCTCACCGACGGCAAGGTCCTCTCGGTCTCGGGCCTCGACGAGATCGGGCAGCTCGTGCCCGGCAAGAACGAGGTGTACGACCCGAGGACGAGGAAGTGGACCTACCTCAGGCACGTCCGCCAGTTCCCGACCTACCCGGCGCTGTTCCAGCTGGCGAACGGCAAGATCTTCTACTCGGGCGCCAACGCGGGCTACGGCCCTGACGACGTGGGCCGCACACCCGGCGTCTGGGACCTGCGAACGAACAGGTTCCGGAAGATCCCCGGCCTCTCCGACCCCGGCATGATGGAGACCGCCAACACCGTCGAACTGCCGCCCGCGCAGCGCCAGACGTACATGGTCATCGGCGGCGGCGGGGTCGGCGAGTCCCGGCTGGCCAGCAAGAGGACCCGGATCGTCGACCTGACGCGGGCGAGCCCGCGCTTCGTCGACGGCCCCCGCCTGGAGAAGGGCACGCGCTACCCGCAGGCCTCGGTCCTGCCCGACGACTCGGTCCTGGTCTCCGGCGGCTCCGGGGACTACCGCGGGCGCGGCGACTCGAACATCCGCCAGGCACGCCTGTACGACACGCGGCGCAAGACGTTCCAGCGCGTCGCCGACCCGCTGGTGGGCCGCAACTACCACTCCGGTTCGCTGCTCCTGCCCGACGGGCGCGTGCTGTTCTTCGGCTCGGACTCGCTCTACGCGGACGAGGCGAACACCAAGCCGGGCGTCTTCGAGCAGCGCCTGGAGATCTACACGCCGCCGTATCTGTACCGGGACGCGCGGCCGGCCCTGGCGGGCGGGGAGAGGACGATCGCGCGAGGGGGTTCGGCGACGTACCGGACGCGGCACTCCTCGTCGATCAGGACGGCGCGGCTGATCAGGCCGAGCGCGTCGACGCACGTCACGGACGTCGACCAGACGTCGATCGCGCTGGGCCTGAAAAAGAGCGCCGGCTCGGTCACCGTGACCGTGCCGAAGAACCGGTCCCTGGTCGAGTCAGGCTGGTACATGCTCTTCGTCACGGACGACGAGGGCACGCCCAGCAAGGCGCGGTGGGTGCACGTGCCGTAGCCGAGCGGGGCATCGCAGCACTCAGGGGCGCGGGGGTCGATTCCCGCGCCCCTGACACGCGTACTGCCTCATACATTGCCGCGTGTACTGCCGCGTCTACTGCCGTGTGTACTGCCGCAGGCACTGCCGCGCGTACCGCCGCAGGCACTGCCGTGCCTCCCGCCGCAGGCACTGCCGCGCCTCCCGCCGTTACTTGGCGGCCTCGGCGAGCTTCGTCGCATACGCGCCCCACCATGCGCCCGCCTTCGGGCCGCCCTTGCACTCGCCGTCCGACTCGCCGGGCCTCTTGACCCACAGATACGCCTTGACCAGCGGGTCACCGGTCTCGGTGGTCGGGGTCTCGCCGAGCGCGCGGCCGGGCGGGTTGCACCAGCGCTCGTCGGCGGCGCCGCCCGTGTACGGCCCGTTCCCGTTGCGGCTCGTGTCGACGACGAACGGTTTGCCGCCGACCTTCGCCGACAGCTCCTTGCCGTACCGCACGGAGTCGTCGGTGGAGTAGAAGTTCGACACGTTCACCGCGAAGCCGTCGGCCCGGTCGACGCCGGAGCGCTGGAGCGCCTGGTAGATCGCGTCGGGCCGGCCCCAGCCCGCGTTGCCCGCGTCCAGGTACACGGTCGTGTCCGGCAGCGACTTCAGTGTGCCGATCGCGCCTTTGAGCAGGTCGTAGCGCTCCTCGTGGAACTGCTGCGGCGTGCAGTTGTCCACCATGTGCTGGACGGCGTCGGGCTCCAGGACGACGGTCGCGGGCCGGTCGCCGATACCGGCGGCGACCTCGTCGATCCAGGCCCGGTACGCGTTCCCGTCGGCGGCGCCGCCGCCCGAGTACTGGCCGCAGTCCCGGTGCGGGATGTTGTAGAGGACGAGCAGGGCGTCCCGGTCGGCCTTCCGCGCGGCCTCGGTGAAGCCGCGCGCCTGGCTCCGCGCGTTCTCCGGCAGGAGCCACTCGCCGCTGGGCTGCTCGGCGATGGCGCGGACGGCGTCGGCCTCGTCGCTCCTCCCGTCCTTCTCCAGGTCGGCGAGGGCCCGCGCGGCCTTGCTGTCGGGGTTGACCCAGAACGGGTCGGTGCTCTTGGGCCGCTGCGTCACCGGCTGCCGGGCGGAGTTGTCACCGTCCTCGCTGTTCCCGCCGCCCGAGGAGCACGCGGACAGGAGCAGCACCGCCCCCGCGCAAACAGCCCCGACCCTCAGTTTCCGGCACATCCACTCCCCCTTGGGTGCACGCACACTGTTCTGGGTTCCAAGCGTGGCATACCCCCCTCGTCCGCCATCCGGTCGAACGGGGCGGATTGGCGATCGCACAGGCGCATTGCTTCCCTCTCGACACTCTGTCCGGCGCCGCCCTGCTCACTCGCTGTACAACAAAGCGAGTTGGCATATGCCAAAAGCGCGTGCCGGGAGCAGGCGGCTCACGCGGAGGGAAAGCGCGCTCAGCGGAGACCCGCGTACGCACTCCGGACGGCGTCCGTGCGAGGTCGAGGCGGTGCGGGCGGGGACTAGGGCCCCGTCCGACGAGGTCCGGACCGGAGGCGCCGGAGCGCGGGCAGGGCGGCGGGCGACGTGTGGGGCAGGACGGGCCCATGCGCCCGGCAACCCCCTGCCACCTGCGGCGACCACGGAGAGCGACCGGAGTCGCACGTGGCGTCAAACGCCCTCTAGGCTGAACGGCGCATCCGTTCTAAAGTCGGTTCCAGTGGCCCCAGACCTCGGCCTGTACGACTTTCGTGGACCGGACGGATCTTTCCGTACCTCCCGCGCCGACGCCGGGTTACTCCCGCAATCCGCTGCGCGCGCGGTCGAGGACCAGCCCGGTCGGCGGCTCCGGGGGGAGCGGGCCGCCGATCGGGCTCGGTGCCGCATATGTCAGGACGGCTTTCCGGTCGGCTCGTCGACCCCGGTCAGATACGCGGAGACGACCACGTTCGCGGTGTACGTCCGCGACGTTTTGTCGAACGTGCCGCCGCAGGTGATGAGCCGCAGCTCCGCGCGCCCCTCCCGGTGCGGCCCGTACACCTTGTGCGCGTCGAACGTCCTGCGGGAGAAGACCTGCACGTCGTCGACGGTGAACCGGACGACGGAGCCGTCGTCGCGCACCACCCGCACCGTGTCGCCCGGCCGGGCCTGGCTCAGCCGGTAGAAGACGGCGGGCCGCTTCTCGGTGTCGACGTGCCCGACGAAGACGGCCGCGCCGCGCTCGCCCGGCCGCGCCCCGCCGCCGTACCAGCCGACGACGCCCGCCTGATCGTAGGGCGGCGGGTCGACGGCGCCGCCGCCGTCCAGGCCGCGGGTGACGACGGGCGCCTGGATGTGCAGCGACCCGACGTCGACGCGCTGCGGCTTCGCCGCCTTGACGGGAGCGTGCGCGGCGGGCAACTGGACCTGGAAGGGCCGGCCGACGGCGGCCGCGTCCCCGGTGGTCGGCGAGGACAGGTTGAGGTCGGTGATGCCGCGGCCCCACAGCCACAGGCCGAGCAGGACCACCGCCCAGGCCACGCCCGTGACAAGCCGCCCCACGCCGTGCGAACGGTCGCTCATGGGGTGCTCCTAGCGCGGGGACTGCGGGGGGTGCGGCGCCCTGCGCCGACGGACCGTGCGGAAGGCGACGGCGACCGCCGCGATCGCGGTGAGGACGAGCCCGATGACGGCGTGCCGGGTGCCCGGCCCTTCCGAGACGGCCGCGCGCGGGCTGTCGCCCCGGGCGGCGAGCCGCGCGGCGGCGCCTCCTCCCCCGGCGTGCACCAGCGCGGTCGGCGTCGGCGCGGGGGCGGGCGCGCCGCCCTCGGCGACGACCCGGAGGACGCCTTCGACCTGGACGTCCTCGGCGTGCTCGGCGTCCGCGCTGCCGCAGGTCACCTGGATGCGGTAGGTGCCCGGGGCGACGGTCGACCGCACGCGGGCCTCGGCGAAGAGCGTGGGCCCCGCGGAGGTGAGCCCGCTCTCGTCGGGAGCGGGGGCGAGCACGCCCGGCGCGACGAAGGCGTCGGAACGGGCCCGGCCGGTGCTGCCGTCACAGCCGGTGACCCGCAGCTCGACGTCGGAGCCCGCCCGGGCGGCGGCGGGGGCGACGGAGACGGAGCCCCGGGGGGCATCGGGGTCACCGGGGTCGGCGGCCCGCGCGGCGGCGGCCGGCGCGCACCCCAGGACGACGGCCGCGACAGCGGCACTCACAGCGAACGGTCCTGCACGCATCGTGAACCTCCTGACACTGAGAAGGTTCACGCGTCCGGCCGCTTTCCGCATCCTGAGAGCCGCCGGGCGAATCCTGGGGTACCCGGGGGAACCATGCATACGATGGCCGTCCCGTAGATCGCGTTCGACACCGGCAGGAGCCCGCCCTGATGACTGAGCCCAAGCCCATCGAGTCGTGGCTGACCGACATGGACGGCGTCCTCATGCACGAGGGTGTGCCGATCCCGGGCGCGGACGCGTTCATCAAGAAGCTGCGCGACTCCGGCAAGCCGTTCCTCGTCCTCACCAACAACTCCATCTACACGGCGCGCGACCTGCACGCCCGCCTCAACCGCATCGGCCTCGAAGTGCCGATAGCGAACATCTGGACGTCGGCGCTCGCCACCGCCCGCTTCGTCGACAGCCAGCGCCCGAACGGCACCGCGTACGTGATCGGCGAGGCGGGTCTGACCACCGCCCTGCACGAGGCGGGCTACATCCTCAGCGACTCCGACCCCGACTTCGTGATCCTGGGCGAGACGCGCACGTACTCCTTCGAGGCGCTCACCAAGGCGATCCGGCTGATCAACGGCGGCGCCCGGTTCATCGCCACCAACCCGGACAACACCGGCCCGTCCACCGAGGGCGTCCTGCCCGCCACCGGTTCCGTGGCCGCGCTGATCACCAAGGCGACCGGCAAGGAGCCCTACTTCGTCGGCAAGCCGAACCCGCTGATGATGCGCACCGGGCTCAACGCGATCGGGGCGCACTCCGAGTCCAGCGCGATGATCGGCGACCGGATGGACACCGACGTCCTCGCCGGACTCGAGGCGGGGATGACGACGTTCCTCGTCCTGACCGGGCTCACCACCGAGGCGGAGCTGGAGCGGTTCCCGTTCCGGCCGACCGAGGTCGTCGACTCGATCGCGGACCTCGTCGACCGGGTCTAGCCGGAGGGCCGGTCAGCTGCCGGTCGCCGACTTCCAGTCCTCCACGTACGCGCGGAGGTTGGCGTCGATGTCGTTCCAGTCCGGCTCGAAGATCTCGACCCCGTCCATGACGGCGGCCAGCGCGAGGGCGTTCTCGTCGGTCGCCTTGACGTCCTGCCGGGCCGCGAAGCCGCCGCCGATGGAGCTGACCTCCCGCTGCTGCTTCGTGGCCAGCATGAAGTCGAGGAGCTTCTTGCCGTTGGCGGTGTGCGGGGCGTTCTTCACGAGGCCCGCCGCGTAGGGCAGGGCGAAGGAGGTCGGCTTGGAGCCCTCGGCCTTCGGGAACCAGATGCCGAGGTTCGGCATGTCCTTGGACTGGGCGTAGTTCATCTGCACGTCCCCGTTCGCGACGAGCAGCTCGCCCTTGTCGACCTTGGGGGCGAGCTTGCCGGTGGAGGCGGCCGGGCCGACGTTGTTGGCCTGGAGCTTCTTCAGATACTCCATGGCCTGCTCCTTGCCGCCGAAGTCGTGCAGGGCCTTGACGACGACGGCGGTGCCGTCACCGGCGACGCCGGGCGTGGAGTACTGGAGCTTGTTCCTGTACGAGCCGTCGAGCAGCTCCTCCCACGTGGTGGGCGCCTTCTTCAGCTCCTTCTTGTTGTAGACGAAGCCGAAGTAGTTGTTCACCACGGAGGTCCAGGTACCGGCGGCGGCCTTGTCCGCGCCGTCCACGTGCTCCGCGCCCTCGGGCGCGTACTTCAGGAGCAGGCCCTTGCTGTCTGCCTGCTGGATGAACGGCGGAAGGGTGACGAGCACGTCGGCCTGGGTGTGGGACTTCTCGCGGACGGCGCGCTGCACCATCTCGCCCGAGCCGCCCTCCACGTACTTGACCTTGATGCCGGTCTGCGCGGTGAAGTCCTCGAAGACCTGGTCGTACCAGCCGTCCCCGTTCTCGCCCTTGAGGCCGTCGGCGCTGTAGACGGTGACGACCTTGGCGTCCGAGGCGGCGGAGTCGCCGCCGCAGCCGGTGAGGACGGCGGCGAGGGCGAGGCTGCCGGTGAGGGCGGTGAGCGTGGTGAGCGTGGTGCGGGTGCGGGTGCGGGTGCGCGGGTGCGTGGGCATGGCGAGGGGAACTCCTGGCGGTGGCGGGTGACGGGCGTCGGGCGGGGCGGGCGTGGGTTCGGCGCTGTGCGGGTTCAGCGGTACGCGGCCTTGGTGCGCAGCCGCGCCACGGCGAGCAGCACGAGCAGTGACGCGGCCATGAGGACCACGGCGATCGCGGAGCCGGTGAAGAGCGCGCCCCGGTCGGTGGTCGCGTAGATCTGCACGGGGAGCGGCATCCAGTCCGGCGGGTAGAGCATCATCGTGGCGCTCAACTCGCCCATGGACAGGGCGAAACAGAGCCCGGCGGCCGCGTTGAGCGACGGCAGGAGCAGCGGCAGCCGCACCTTCCACAGGACGTACGCGGGCCGGGCGCCGAGCGACGCGGCGGCCTGTTCGTAGGCGGGGTCTAGGCGGGTGACGGCGGCGGAGACCGACTGGTAGGCGAAGGCGGTGACGAGGATCGTGTGCGCGATGATCACGATCCAGCGGGTGCCGTTGAGCAGCACGGGCGGTGTGCTGAACGCGACGAGCACGGCGAGCCCGACGACCACGGAC
The DNA here is from genome assembly GCF_043523415.1 of Streptomyces sp. SGAir0957. Taxonomy (NCBI): domain Bacteria; kingdom Bacillati; phylum Actinomycetota; class Actinomycetes; order Kitasatosporales; family Streptomycetaceae; genus Streptomyces; species Streptomyces sp. SGAir0957. The sequence goes on along the minus strand of NZ_CP027293.1, from coordinate 5,229,921 downwards.
GGTACGGCGACGGGCAGCATGAACAGGGCGTCCATGGCCCGCCGCCCCCGGGTGCGCAGGCCGGCCGCCGCGAGTGCGGCCCAGCCGCCGACGACCAGGGCGAGGACGCTCGCGGTGACGGCGGTGACGAGGCTGGTGGTGAGCGCGGTGAGCGAGTCGCCGCTGGTGGCCGCCTGGTAGTGGCGGCCGGTGAGGCCCGAGGGCAGGGCGCCGGACCAGTGGGTGGCGAGGGACGCGGCGACGACGACGAGGAGCGGCAGGGCGAAGAGCGGCAGGAAGAGGACGAGGAACCCCGTCCACGCCGCCCACCTGCTCTTTTTGCTATGCAACAGCATGCTTGTCCACCCCCTGGGTGCTGCCCCGGCCCGTCCCGGCGCGGCGGCTGACCGTCCGGTAGAGGCCGTAGAGGCCGACGGAGAGCAGGACGTTGACGACGGCGACGACGCAGGCGCCCGGGTAGTCGGACTCCAGGATCGCCTTGCTGTAGACGAGTGTCGGGAGAGTCGTGACGCCCTTGGCGCCGGTGAAGAGGACGATCCCGAACTCGTTGAGGCACATGACGAGGACGAGGCTGCCGCCGGCGGCGAGCGCGGGCAGCGCCTCCGGCAGGATGACCTGCCGCACGACGCGGGCGGGGCGCGCGCCCAGCGACGACGCGACTTCCAGCTGCGCGGTGTCGACCCCGGAGAACGCGGCGAGCAGCGGCCGCATCACGAACGGCGTGAAGTACGTGATCTCGGCGAGCAGGACGCCCCAGGGCGTGGTGAGGAACTGGAAGGGCCCGGTGGCCGCGCCCGTCGCCCCGGTCCACAGGCCGTTGGCCAGGCCGGTCCGCCCGTACACGAAGAGCAGCGCCAGCGTGATGAGGAAGGACGGGAAGGAGAGGAACACGTCGATGAACTTGGCGACGGCCTTGCCGCCCGGGAACGGCACGAACGCGATGACCAGGGCGAGCGCGAACCCGATGACCAGGCAGCCGACGGTCGATCCGACGGCGAGCCACACGGTGGTGCCGAGCGCCTCGCGGAACGCGGCGGAGGCGAACACGTCGGCGTACGGCGCGAAGGACGTGCCGCCGGTGTCGGGCTGGAAGGACTGCTTGACGACGAGGCACAGCGGATAGAGGAAGACGAGGGCGAGGGCGACGACGGGCGGGAGCGCCCACACCCAACCCGGCGTCCGTCTACGGGGTTTGGCGGCGGCCTTCGTCGCGGCGGCGAGGGTGGCGCTAGCCATGCGAGCCCTCCCCCGGAGCGGCGGCGACCCCGGCGCTCAGCAGGACCGCGTCCTCGGGGGCGAAGTGCACGGTGACCCGTTCGCCGAGCGCGGGCGGCTCGCGCAGTTCGCGCAGGTCCGCCTTGACGCGGTGGCCGTCGACGTCGACGTGGAGCCGGTGCGTCGCGCCGCGCCACTGCACCTCCGTGACCTCTCCGGTGAGGGAGTTGGGCCCGTCGCCGAGCCCGACGAGGTGCGGGCGGACGCAGAGGGTGGCGGTGACCCCGGAGGCGAGGTCCTGCGGGGCGACCTTCAGCTCGGCCCGGCCGAAGGAGAGCGAGCCGGGCTCGGCGCCGACGGTGACGGGCAGCAGGTTGGCGTTGCCGACGAACGACGCGGTGAACTCGGTGCGCGGCCTGCGGTACAGGTCCTGCGGGGTGCCCACGTCCCGCAGCCGGGCCCGGTCCATGACGGCGATCCGGTCGGCCAGGGTCAGCGCCTCGATCTGGTCGTGCGTGACGTAGAGGATGGAGACGTCCGGCAGCTCGCGGTGCAGCCGCGCCAGTTCGGCGAGCATCCCGGAGCGGAGCTGCGCGTCGAGCGCGGACAGCGGCTCGTCGAGGAGGAGCACGTCCGGGCGGACGGCGAGCGCGCGGGCGATGGCGACGCGCTGCTGCTGCCCGCCGGAGAGTTCGCGCGGGTAGCGCTTGGCGTAGGCGGCCATGCCCGTCAGGTCGAGCGCCTCGGCGACGCGGTCGGGCAGTTCGCGCCGCGGGACCTTGCGGGCGCGCATCCCGAACGCCACGTTGTCCTCGACCCGCATGTGCGGGAACAGGGCGTACTGCTGCACGACCATGCCGATGCCGCGCCGGTAAGGGGGCAGGTCGGTGACGTCGCGCCCGCCGATGGACACCCGCCCCGCGGTGGGCCGCACGAATCCGGCGACCGCGCGCAGCGCCGTCGTCTTGCCGGACCCGGAAGGGCCGAGGAGGGCCATCACCTCGCCCGGCTCGACGGTCAGGGTGAGGGAGTCGAGGGCGGTGGTCCCGCCGTACCTGACGGAGACCCCGTCGAAACGTATGCCGCTGCTCTGCTGTCTCACGGCGGCCACGCTCCTCGGGGCGGGTGTCCCGGAGGGGTCCGGCCACCTACGGGACGGTGAACTGCCACCCAAGCTTGGCCTAGACCCGTTACGTTTCCGTTATGCGTCCGTCTCGGCCGACGAGGCGCCACACCGGGCGTCGTCTCACCGGGCGGTGCCTCACCAGGCGGTACCTCACCGGGCGGCGCCGCCCAACCGCGTCGTGAACGAGAACCGGTCCCCCCGGTACAGCGTCCGCACACGCTCGGTGGCACGGCCCCCGGTGTCGTACGAGACGCGGTGGATCAGCAGCATCGGCAGCGCGGGCGGCGTCCCGATGAGCAGCGCCTCGCGCGGGGTCGCGAGCACCGTCTCGATCCGTTCGTCGGCCGAGCCGAAGTCGATGCCGAGGCGTTCATGGACGTACGAGTAGAACGACGAGTCGGGGTCGAAGTCGGTGTCGAGCCGCGGCACCCGGGCGACGGCCACGTACGTGGACTCCAAGCCGACGCGCTCGTCGTCGGCGAGCAGGACGCGCTCCATGTGCCACACGGGCTCCCCGCGCTCCAGGCCGATCTCGGCGGCGAGCGCGGGCGGGCACGGGAAGCGGTCGAGGCCGATGAGGTGCCGGCCGGGGCGGCGGCCCTGCCTGCGGACGCCCTCCGTGTACGAGGCCAGGGACAGCGGCTGCTCCAGCTTGGGCCCGGCGACGACCGTGCCCCGGCCCTGCCGCCGCAGCCGTCCTTCGAGCAGCAGCTCGCGCAGCGCCTGCCGGACGGTCTCGCGGGACACCTCGTACCGGACGGCGAGGTCACGTTCGGTCGGGAGCGGGTCGCCGCTTCCCAACTCGGCGATGAGGGCGACGAGTTGGGCCTTCACCGCGTAGTACTTGGGGATGCGGCCGTGTTCGGGGATGCCGTCGCGCACGGGGGCGCCGGGGGCCTGGTCGTTCGGATAGTCCACGCGGGGATGGTCGCAGACCCTGGTGAACGGGGTGTGCTCAGCGCCGGGCCGCCCCGCGCCGCCGGGCACCGAGCATCAGCGCCGCCCCGCCGACGAGGCAGGCCGCGGCGGCGCAGAGGAGCCGCAGGAGCGAGCCGCCGGGGCCGGTCGCGGCGAGCTGCTCGGGGAGCGGCCGGCCGTCGTCGCGGGCGGTGCCGTCGCCGCCGGGCAGGTGGCCGGGGCCGGTGGGGTCCGGGTCGTGGGCGCCGAAGGCGGAGCCGTCGCCCGGCAGGATGTCGAACGGGTAGTCGCGGGACTCCCCCACCCAGTCGCCGTCGTCGGCGGTGCGGCGCCGCACCAGCGCGGCGCTCGCCACGACGTGGTCGGGCCGCGTGTCGGCGGTGAACGCGAGCCGGACCCGTACGGTGACCGTCCTGCCGGGGCCGACGGTGAAACCCGCGCGCCCCTTGTCGAAGACGCCCACGTTCTCCTGGTGCGCGGTCCGCTCGAACGACACGGGACGAGCGCGTTCCCGGCCGTGGGAGACGGCGAGCCGGATCTGCTCGGGGCGCAGCGCCCGTTCCCCGTCGACGAGGACGAGCACCGGGTGGACGTCGCGGCACGTGGCGCCGGTCGCGTTGGTCAGCTCCAGCGACCAGGTCTGCTGCGCGCCCCCGGCGTAGTAGCTGTCGGGCCCGTCGTGAACGGCGGTGCGCAGAGGGAAGGCGTGGCTGCCGGGGGCGCTGTCGCAGGCCGCCTCGCGGGGTGCTGCGGCGGCCGGGACGGGGGCGGCGAGAGCGGCGACCATCAGGAACAGCGGCAGCGGGGCGAGCCCGCGGGCGGCGACAACCATGGCCGGGAATCTGCCACGCACGCGCGAGCCGCCCCCGCGCGCCACACCTCGTACGGCTCAATGGCGGCGCGAGGTCCCTCCGATCAGATGATGTTCACCGGCAGATGATGTTCACCGGCCTGAAGGCCGAGTGCGCTCGGGCTTGGTGGGCGACGCCTCGTTCCCGCGTCCGAACAGCGGGGCGAGGATGAGCTGCGCGGCGCCCTCGACGACGAGGGTGGCCCCGCCGGGCGCCGCCCGCACCGGTATCGCGGGCCCGCACCCCTCGCGCCGGGCCCGGGCGCCGAGGACCTCGGCGACGCCGTGCACGAACTCGTCCCGGGCGGCGGCGACGGCCCGGCCGCCGAGCAGCACGGCGTCGATGTCGAGCAGGCTGACCAGGTTCCCGGCGCCTTCGCCGAGCACGCGCGCCGCCTCCCGGACCCCCGCCGGGGTGCCGTCGGCGAGCGCGGCGAGGCACAGCGCCTCGATGCAGCCCCGGTTGCCGCAGCCGCACGGCGGACCGTCCAGCTGGATGACCTGGTGGCCGAACTCGCCCGCGCCCGTACGCGCCCCGCGGTACAGCGCGCCGTCGAGGACGAGCCCGGCGCCGAGCCCCGTCCCGAGGTGGAGGTAGGCGAAGGACGACGTGAGGGAGCCGAACGTGGGCTCGGCGGCGAGGGCGAGGCCGAGGGCGGCGGCGTTGGTGTCCTTGTCGACGACGACCGGAAGCCCGAGCCGCTCGGCGAGCGCGTCCCGCAACGGGAATCCGTCCCACTGCGGAAATCCGGTGACCCGGTGCAGCACCCCGCCCGCATGGTCGAGCGGCCCCGGCACGGCGACGCCGACACCGAGCGCGGCCCCGCCGCTCCCCCGGGCGGGGCCCGCGTCGAGCAGGGCGTCCACCTCGCAGGCGGTAGCCGCGAGGACGGCGTCGGCGCCCGCGCCCAGGTCGAGCGGCGAGCGGCGGCTGGCGACGACGGTCCCGGCCAGGTCGGTGAGGACGGCCCGCAGTTCGTCGCGGTCCAGGTGCAGGCCGACCGCGTGCCCGGCACCGGCGACCATGCGCAGGACGGTGCGCGGTTTGCCGCCGGTGGAGGCGCGCCGCCCCGCCTCGACGGCGAGCCCGTCCGCGCGAAGGCGAGCCGTGATCTTGCTGACGGCCTGCGGGGTGAGCCCGGTGCGTTCGGCGAGCTCCAGGCGGCTGATCCCGTGCTCGCCCGCCGTGCGCAGGAGGTCGAGGACGAGGGCCGCGTTGTGCCCGCGCAGTGCGGCCAGGTTGGCGCCCGCGGTGGGCCTTGCGTCGCTGTTCACCTCCCCATTGTCCCTCGCGGCGATCCTTTGGCAACAGCGTTGCTTAAGTGGCACCATGGAGCACATGACTGGTACCAGCTCAGGCAACAGCTCCGCGGGCGGCCGCGCCCCGCTCAAGGTGGGCCTCGTCGGCTACGGCCTCGCGGGCTCCGTCTTCCACGCCCCGCTGATCGCCGCGACCGAGGGCCTGACCCTCGACACGGTCGTCACCTCGAACCCGGAGCGGCAGGCCCAGGCCCGCGCCGAGCACGGCGAAGGACTGCGCTTCGCGGCCTCCCCCGACGAGCTGTGGGAGCGGGCCGACGACCTCGACCTGATCGTCATCGCCTCCCCCAACAAGACGCACGTGGCGCTCGCGACGGCCGCCCTCAAGGCGGGCCTGCCCGTCGTCGTCGACAAGCCGGTGGCGGGCACGGCGGCCGAGGCCCGCGACCTCGCGGCGCTCGCCGAGGAGCGCGGCCTGCTCCTCTCCGTCTTCCAGAACCGCCGCTGGGACAACGACTTCCGCACCCTCGACGCGCTGCTGAAGGACGGCGAACTCGGCGACGTCCACCGTTTCGAGTCCCGCTTCGAGCGCTGGCGCCCGCAGCCCAAGGGCGGCTGGCGCGAGTCCGGCGACCCGCAGGAGATCGGCGGACTGCTCTACGACCTCGGCAGCCACGTCGTCGACCAGGCCCTCGTCCTCTTCGGCCCGGCCGTCTCCGTCTACGCGGAGTCCGACGTGCGCCGCGCGGGCGCCGAGGCCGATGACGACACCTTCATCGCGATCACCCACGCGAACGGCGTCCGCTCCCACCTCTACGTCTCCGCGACCACCGCCCAGCTCGGCCCGCGCTTCCGCGTCCTCGGCTCGCGGGCCGGCTACGTCAAGTACGGCCTCGACCCGCAGGAAGCCGCCCTGCGCGACGGCAAGCGCCCCGTCGCCGGGCAGCCCTGGGGCGTGGAGGACGAGTCGATGTGGGGCCGCGTCGGCGCCGGTGAGTCCCCGCTGACCGGCGGCGGACGCCCGCAGCCCACCCTCGACGGCGACTACCCCGCGTTCTACGCCGCCGTGGCCGCCGCCCTCCACGACGGCGCCCCGAACCCGGTCCCCGCCACCCAGGCCGCCGACGCGCTCGACGTCCTGGAAGCGGCCCGCCGCTCCGCCCGCGACGGTGTGACGGTGACGCTGTGAGCGCCGCCGCCGGACAGCCGGCCTCCGCCCCGGACATCGAGACGCTGGAGGAGCAGGAGCGCCGCCTGGTCCTCGGCTCCTTCACCCATGACGACGCCTGGACCCTCGGCACCCTCCTGGTCGAACTGGCCCGCGAGCGCCAGGCACCCGTCGCCATCGACATCACCCGCGGCGGCCAGCAGCTCTTCCACGCGGCGCTGCCCGGCTCCACGCCGGACAACGACGCCTGGATCGCCCGCAAGCGCCGCGTGGTCGAGCGCTATCACGCCGCGTCCTACCTGGTCGGCAGCCGCTTCCGCGCCAAGGGCACGACGTTCGAGGACTCCTCCCGCCTGGACCCCGACACGTACGCGGCCCACGGCGGAGCGTTCCCCATCCGGGTGCGGGACGCGGGCGTGATCGGCGTGGTCGTGGTCTCCGGCCTGCCTCAGGTGGAGGACCACGCACTGGTGGTGGAGGCGCTGGAGCGCTTCAGCGCGAGCTGACGGGCTGCTGGAGGTGTCGCACGAAGTGCGCACCTCCAGGGGCGCGGGGAACTGCGCGACCAGCTACGACGGCGCGCAAGCCGCTACTCGACACCACCCCTACGGCGCTGGAGCGCACGCCCGCACCCCAGCGCCGCCAACCCCCTAGGCCGGCTTCAACACCTGCCGCTGCCGCCCGAGCCCCTCGATCTCCAGCTCCACCACATCCCCGCCCCGGAGATACGGCTTGGGCTCGGGCTGCCCCATGGCCACCCCCGCGGGCGTCCCCGTATTGACGACGTCCCCGGGGTACAGCGTCATGAACTGGCTGACATACCGCACGACTTCCGCCACGGAGAAGATCTGCTCCGCGGTGGTCCCGTCCTGCTTCAGCTCCCCGTTGACCCACAGCTTGAGCGGAAGCGCCTGCGGGTCGGGTACCTCGTCGGCGGTGACGAGCCAGGGCCCGAGCGGGTTGAACGTCTCGCAGTTCTTGCCCTTGTCCCAGGTGCCGCCGCGCTCGATCTGGAACTCCCGCTCCGACACGTCGTGGGCGACCGCGTATCCGGCGACGCAGGCGAGCGCGGCCTCGGGGGATTCGACGTAGCGGGCCGTACGTCCGATGACCACGGCCAGTTCGACCTCCCAGTCCGTCTTGGTCGAGCCGCGCGGCACGAGCACCGTGTCGTTCGGCCCGACGACGGTGTCCGCCGCCTTGAAGAAGACGACGGGCTCGGCGGGCGGCTCCGCGCCGGTCTCGGCGGCGTGGTCGTGATAGTTCAGGCCGATGCACACGACCTTGCCGATCCGGCCGACGGGCGGGCCGATACGCAGCCCCGCGGCGTCGAGGACGGGCAGGTCGCCTGAGGTGGCGGCGGAGCGGACCCGGTCGAGCGCGGCGTCGTCGGCGAGCAGCTCCCCGTCGATGTCCCGCACCAGTGCGGACAGGTCGCGCAGGGTGCCGTCGCCGTCGAGGAGCGCGGGGCGCTCGGCTCCGGCCGGTCCGACTCGCAGCAGCTTCATGCGGTAACTCCCTCGATCTAGGAGGAGCCTCCATGGCGCGGTGCGGCCAGCAGCCATCGGAGGACTGGTCGATCCTCCAAGAGCGGGGTCCAGTCCGCAATACCCCGTTCACGGACTGGACCGCGCGGGCCCGTCGACGGGCGCTCAGACAGCGGGCGCTCAGACAGCGGGCGCTCGGACGGCGGGCGGTCAAACGGCGGGCATCGTCGCCCCGGCCGCCCCGTACGGCATGTCCCGGTACAGGACGGCCCGCTCGACCGCGCTCCACGTCGTGGACGTGACGACGTACAGCGCGGCGGCGAGTGGTACGAACGCCACCGAGAACAGCGTCATGAACGACATCAGCGGCATGTACTTGGTCATGGCCGCCATGCCCGGCACCTGCGGTTGGTCGGAAGCGGGAGCGGCCGCCGCGGAGGCCGCCATCTGCCGCTTGGTCCGCCGGAAGTTGAACGTCGCCACCGCCGCGACGAGCGCGAACAGCGCCACGTACACGAGCCCCTGCGCCCCGAAGATCCCGCCGTGGGCGAGTGCGTCCTTGAAGTTGCCGCTCAGCGGGGCCGCGCCGAGCGTGTGCCCGAGCAGGCTGTTCGGCTCGCCGCCGATCTTGCCGCTGGAGAACAGGTGGTACAGGAGGAAGAACGCCGGCATCTGGAACAGCATCGGCAGGCAGCCGGAGAGCGGGGAGACCTTCTCCGCCTTGTGCAGTTCGAGGATCGCCTTCTGCAGCGCCTCGGGGTTCTTCTTGTGCTTCTTGCGCAGCTCGGCGATGCGCGGCTGCAGCTTGAGCCGCTCGCGCTGGCCCCGGGCGCCGGCCCGCGACAGGGGGTGGACGAGGAGGCGTACGAACGCGGTGAACAGGATGATCGCCGCGGCCGTCGCGGAGGCGTTGAACAGCGGCTGGAGCAGGGTGGCGAAGTGCTCGACCAAGCTCGCGAAAAGGGACATGAACGACGACATGGGTGAGGAGCCCTCCGGGGGTCTCGTCGTGCCTGAACGGAAAGGGAGTTCCGGCGTGACGGACTACGGACCCGGCGCGAAGAAAAGCGAAGTGAAGCGAGTGAAGCGAAGTAAGCGAGGGAGAGGGCGGGGCGCGGGGGTCAGCAGGCCGTCAGGGCGAGACGGCCCGGTGCCCGGGGCCTGGTGCGACCCGAGGCGTCGGGGTCGCGTTGTGGCAGGAAGGCCGTGCGGTGCGCACGGTCGCGCATCGCCGTACGGACCCGGTGCGGCGGGACGACCGGCGCGCTGCGGGCGGCGAGCAGGGCGCACGCGGCGAGCGCGGAGCCCGCGGCGGCGGTCGCGGCGAGCGCGACGGCCCCGGCGAGGGTGCCGGTGTCGACGAGGACGGCCTGCACGAGGGTCTGGACGAGGAGGAAGAGCAGGAGCAGGGCGGGCCGCACGGCAGTGGTCCAGGCACGGGTCGGGGTGCTGGTCCGGGTGCCGGTGCTATTGCGGGCCCGGGTGCTGGTCCGGGTGCTGATCCGGGTGCTAATCCGGGTGCTGGTCCGGTTCATCTGGCGCTCTCCTCCTCTCCTGACGTGTCCTGCCAGTTATACAGGGTGGGCAGGCGGGGCAGGCGGGTCAGACAGTCTCGGTCACGACCGGCTGGAGCAGGCGCCGGGGTGCGAGCAGCGCCCGGCTGACCGGATCGGCGGGGTCCGGGTCGAGCCCCGCGCCGGGCAGCATCTCGACCTCCTCCAGGGGCACGGCGCCCCCGCAGGCCGCACACTCCCCTACGACGCCGAGCGGGGTCCCGCAGGTTGCGTGCCGGAACTCCCGCAGCGGCGCCGCCCCCGGAATGCCCCGACCCCAGGCGCCGAGGGAGCGCAGCACCGGCCACAGTTCGCGCCCGCGCTCGGTGACGACGTACTCGTCGCGCGGCGGGGCGTCCTGGTAGCGCCGCTTGTCGAGGACTCCGGCGGCGGTGAGTGCCTGGAGCCGGGAGGCGAGGACGGCGCGCGGGATGCCGAGGTGGACGAGGAAGTCGTTGTAGCGCCGCACGCCGTAGAGGGCGTCGCGCACGACGAGCAGCGTCCAGCGCTCCCCGACGATCTCCAGCGCGCGGGCGATGGCGCACTCCTGGGTCGCGTAGTCCTTGCCGAGAGCCATGGCCCCACTGTAACCACGTTCCGACCTATGGGTTCAGTGACCGAACCTACTGTGCTACGTTCCCGGTATACGCAAGTTCATTCACTGAACCGACTGCCATCGAGTCGGGACGACGGAACCGGGGCCCCTCATGTCGCAGCCGCCACCACAGCCCGTTCTGACGCAGAGCCCAGCGACGCTTCCGCCGCAGGCTCTCCCGGCCGCCACCCTCGCCGTCACGAGCGCCGCGACCACCGTCGCCCTCATGACGTACACCGCCCCGATGGTCACGCTCGGCGACACGGCCACGTCCCTGCACACGTCCCTCTCCGCCCAGGCCTGGCTGCTCAACGGCACCCCGCTCGGCCTCGCCGCCCTCCTCCTGGTCGCGGGCAGCCTCGCGGACGACTACGGGCGCCGCCGCGCCTTCCTCCTCGGCACCTTCGCCCTCGGCCTCACCACGGTCCTGGCCGCCCTCGCGCCGAACACGCTGCTGTTCACGCTGGCGCGGGTCGCCCAGGGCGCCTCGTCGGCCGCCATCCTGGCGGCGAGCCTCGGCCTGCTGGTCCACGCGTTCCCCACCCCGGCGGGCCGCGTCCGGGCGACCGGGGTATGGGGCGCGTTCGTCAGTGGCGGCATCGCGCTCGGCCCGGTCGTCGCGGGCGGTGTCGCCGGGTTCGCCGACTGGCGCTGGGCCTACGCGGTCCTCGGCGCGGCCGCCCTGGTCGTGGCGGCCCTCGCCCCGAAGGCGCTGACCGAGTCCCGTTCCCCGCGCGGCGGACGCCCCGACCTGCCCGGCGCTCTCGCCCTCGGGCTCGCGCTCGTCGCCCTCCTTGCCGCGCTGACCCTGGGCCGGGACGGCTGGCTGCGTGCCCCCGTCGGCGTTCTGCTCCTGGCCGCCGTCGCGCTCCTCGCCGTCTTCGTGGCCGTCGAGCGCCGCGGCAGGACCCCGATGATCGACCTGTCGCTGCTGCGCCGCCCCCTGTTCCTGGCGTCGACGACGGGCGCGTTCTTCACCGGCCTGTCGGTCATCGCGCTCTTCAGCTACGTGCCCACGCTCGTCCAGCACACGATGGGCGTGACCCCGATGGGTACGGCGGGCCTGTTCGTGGTCTGGTCCGGCCTGTCGTTCCTGGTCGCCCTCCATGCCCGCCGCCTGGCCGGACGCGTCTCCCCGCGCCACCAACTCGCCGTCGGCTTCGTCCTGCACGCGCTCGCCGCCGCCACGATGCTCGGCGCGGCCGGCTCGGGCCACTGGACGCGGCTGCTCCCCGGCCTCGTCGTCTCCGGCGTCGGCAGCGGGCTCCTCAACGCCGCGCTGCCCCTCCTCTCCGTCGAGTCGGTCCCGGCCGGCCGGGCGGCGATGGGCGCGGGCGCGAACAACACGGCCCGCTACATCGGCTCCGCCGCCGGCGTGGCCCTGATGATCGCGGTGTCCACGTCGGCGGGCACCACACGCCACGCCCTGGACCAGGGCATGAACACGGCGCTGACGGTCTCGGCGGTGCTGGCCCTCGCGGCGGCCGGCCTGCTGCTCACTCTGCGGGAACGGCGCCCCGCTCGTCCCGGTGACCCCGCTCGTCCCGGTGACCCCGCTCGTCCCGGTGACCCCACTCGTCGCTGATGGGGTCCCGCGCCAGCACGTCCTCGTCCGCCCGCCCGTCCCGGTCCGCAGGACACACGTACGTGACCACGAGCGTGACGGCGAGGTTGGCGGCGAGCGCGACGATCCCGGCGTTCACCCCGAACACCGGATCGTGCTCGCTGAACACGAGCCCGCAGACGATGCCGACCCCCACCGCGAGCCCGCTGAGCGCGCCCACTAGGCTCAACCGCCGCCACAACAGCCCCACGAGCAGCATCGGCACCAGCTGCGCCATTCCCTCGTAGGAGATGAGGGAGAGCCGTACGAGCGTGTTCGGCGCCGCGTAGGTGAGCACGAGCGCGACACCGCCCGCGACCACGACGACCACCTGCGACCACGTCTTCTGCGCCTGCGATGATCCCCGCCACCGCGGCACGAGCGAGAAGACACTGCTCCCCCACATGGTGCCGATGACCAGCATGAAGACAGCCATGGGAACGATCGACGACAGCGCGGCCGCGACCCCGATGATCCCCACCGCCCACGCCGGCAACGAGTCGACGACGAGCTTCAGCAGCGCCAGGTTCGACTCGGCCCCGGTCAGCCCCGGCACGACGAACAGCGCGGCCATGCCGAGCAGCATCGGTACGAACAGGAGGACGTTGTAGGCGGGCAGCCACATCGCGTTGCGCCGCAGCGCGTCCGCGCTCCGCGCGCCCAGATACCCGGCGACGGTGGTCGGGAAGATGACGACGGTGAGGGCGTTCAGGAAGGTGGTCGTAGCGAACCACCCTCCCCCGTACGGGCTCCCGCCACTGCCCGGCAGCGTCAGCCACGCGCTCTTCTCGTCGACGAGCCGCCCGAGGAAGTCCCCGTAGCCGTCGAAGTAGTGCAACGGCACGTAGATCGCGAGAAACGCGAGCGTGACGATGACGAGCGCGTCCTTCAGGACCGACACCCACGCACTGCCGCGCAACCCGCTCACCACGACGAAGACGGTGGTGACGGCGAAGCCGATGAAGTACGCCCAGTTCAGGCTGATGGCCCCGTAGGAGATCGTCGAGACGACGACGCCCATCCCCGTGATCTGCAACTGGATGTACGGCAGCAGGAACACGGTCACAAGCACCGCGACCCCCGCCCCCAGCCACGGCCGCCCGAACCGGTGCGCCACCATGTCCGTGATGCTGACCAGCCCGTGCCGCCGCGCGTACGCCCAGAGCATCGGCCCGACCACGTAGCCGACCGCGTAACCGCACGACATATACGCGACGACGTAGAGGACCGGGGCGCCGAAGTTGTATCCCCACCCGGCCGCGCCCAGATAACTGAAGCTGGTGTACCCCTCCCCCGCCATCAGCACCCAGATGAACACCGCCCCGAGCGACCGCCCGCCCACCGACCACTCGGCGAGCCCGCCCCCGCCTCGCCCCTTTCCGCGGACGGCGAGCAGCCCGAGAGCGAGCGTCACGACCATGAAGGCGCCGAAGAGACTGCTGGCCACTGCCGCGTCACTCATGGCCCCGTCCCCCCTCGTGATCTCCGCTGTGATCTCTGTTGTGATTTCTGCTGTGATCTCTGCTGTGATCTCCGCGCCAGGTCAGCCATACGGCGACGGGTGTGAGCAGCGTCGCGGCCAGCAGCCACACGAAGAGGAACGGCAACCCGAGCAGCACGGGTTCGACCCGGTTCACGAACGGCAGCGCGCCGATATAGAGGACGAAGGGCACGAGGAGCCAGAGAAGATGCAGCCGTCGGGCGGCTGGGGGCGGTCGCTTGATCACGGACGACGAGCCTATCGGGGCCCCGGGCCTATCGGGGCGTCACGCGGCTGAGCTTCCCCCACACCACGAGCCGGTACCTGGAGGTGAACTCGGGGGTGCAGGTGGTGAGGGTGATGTAGTACCCGGGCTCGTCGTACCCGGCGGACGGCACGACGCGACTGCGCGGCACGGGGTTGATGACGCCGCCGTCCGCCGCCGACGTCCGGGCGAGGGTCTTGTCGACGACGTACGTGTACGTGGCCTCGCGCGTCCGCACGGTGAGGGCGTCACCGCGCCGCAGCCGGTTGACGTACCGGAACGGCTCCCCGTGCGTGTTGCGATGCCCCGCCACGGCGAAGTTCCCGGCGCGGCCCGGCTGGGCGGTGCCGGGATAGTGCCCTACGTAGCCGTGGTTGAGGACGTTGGCCTTGCTGATCCCCTCGGCGACGGGGACGCGGAGGCCGAGGCGCGGAACGGCGAGGACGGCGTAGGCGCGGTCCGGGCGGGCCGAGGTGGGACCGTGCGGGTCGGTGTTCCCGGAGCCGCGCGAGGACGACCCGGACGGATGCCCGTACGCGTCGTCGCCGTCGACGGCCGGGCCCCCGTCAGCGCCGGACGCCTCACCATCGGACCCGGCCCCGACCCCGGAACCGGAACCGGAACCGGGCCCGGGAAGGCCGCTCGCCCCGCCGCCCCCCTTCTCCCACTCCCGCTCCCACTCCCTCTCCAGCGCGTGAACCGTCCGCTGGGCCCCCGCCCGCGCCTGCCGATTGGTCCACCACAGCTGATGCACGACGAGCAGGAGCAGCACGACACCGAGGGTGACGGCGGCCTCGGCGCCGGTCCAGAGGGCGCGACGCAGGGGTGAGGGGCGCGCGGGCACCCCGTGCGCCACGACATGGGGCCGTTTGTGTAGCACGCGCGCAAGATAGGTCGCGGAGCCGAAAGTGACCAGGCCCATGACAGGAGAACGGCCGGCGCCGAGACTCACTCCGAGGCCGACGTCCCCTGATGGGGGCGGTCCCACGCGAGCCATCCGGCAGTACGGTGTCATTCATGCGCCCCGACACGCCTGCCACGCCCGCCGAGAACGAGAACGCCGACCACGTAGCGGAAGCCGAGCGCCTGGAACGCACGGCGGCCATGTACCCCGAGGACGCGGAAGCGCTGCTCCTCCAGGCAGCCGCCCACTACGAACTGGCCGACGCCCGCGAGCGCGCCACGGCCCACTACGACGCCCTGCTGGCCGCGAAGGACGTGCACGACCCGGCCCTGATCCGCGCCCTCAAGGCCGCGAACCTCTGGGAGTACGGTCACGAGGCCGAGGCCCAGGCGATCATCGCGGGTCTGCGCGCGACGGCCCCGCGCGACCCGGCGCCCTGGGTGATCATCGCCGAGTCCCTCGAAGCGCACGACGAGCTGGAACCGGCGCACGAGACGTTCACGGAGGCCCTGGAACTCCTCGTCCCTGCCTCGGAGCGCGACGCGGCCGGCTCCGCCGACCTCGCCTACGCCAAGCACCCCCTCGTCCTCGGCCGCCACCGCGTCCGCCGCCTCCTCGGTGCCGACCACGACGCGTGGGACGCCCTCGCCGACCGCGTCAACCGCACGTCCGTCTCCCTGGACGAGCTGCACGACCCGAAGCGCCTCTGGGCCCTGGGCTCCAACAACCCGGCCGAACTCCGCGCCGAGATCGACCGCCTCCACGCCGAACTCGGCTCGTACCGGGAGGCCCTGTCCCGCCCGTTCCCGGTGGCGGTCCTGCACTGGCCGTCGGACGAATACGCGGAACTCCTGTCGGCGTACCCGACCTTGTCCTCCGAATACCCTTCCTACGAGGCCCACTTGTCCTCAATAGAGGCGTCGCTGCGCGAGCTGTCGGCCTCCGGCACGGGAAACTTGGGCATCGTCACGGGCACGGTCCCGTCCTACGAGGCCTTCGCGGCGTCGGAGGCGTCATCACCGAGCGAGGCGTCGCTGCTCCCGCAGTACGCTACGACGCTGGCGGCGCGGGGTCGGGCGGCGGCTTGGCCGCCTCGGGCGGGGGCGGGGTGTTGGTGCGGCAGCGGCACCGCGTACGAGCAGTGCCACGGCCGCGAGGCCTGACTCCGGCCTCATGAGGATTTCCTCATGTACGGTGACTGTATGAGCGAGGAGACGATCTACCGCCACCTTCGCGAGTTCCGCGACACCTTCCGCGAGGGTTTTGGCAGCGAGTCGGAGGCGGTGCGCTGGCCCGAGATCAGCCAGGGCCAAATTCTGATGATGATGAGCCCGAAGGCACGTCATCAGCGTGTGGCGCACCGCCTGCGCACCCAGCTTGAGCCCCAGCTCGACCCCGGTCTCGCCCTCTACGTCGAAACCGACCTGGAGGATCCGGGGCTGGGCGTGCTGCGAGTACCCGACCTGGCCGTGGTCGACGCTGACTTCGAGCCGACCGCCTCCGACGCCATGCCCCCGCAGGACTGCAGCCTGATTATCGAGATCGTCTCGCGCTCCAACCCGGCGAACGACTACGAGGGCAAGCTCCGTGACTACCCCGCGATGGGTATCCCCCACTACCTGATCGTGGACCCCCGCGACGGCACGGCCGTCCATTATTGGGCTCCCACCACGCGCACTGGCACCCCTGCCTACGACAACCAGCAGCACTACACGTTCGGCGAGACGATCACGGTGCAGGACTGGAAGATCGACACCGCAGGTTTGCCACGCTACGACGAAGACGGCACGCAGTGACGAACACCGCCACTCTTGTCCGCACTTGGCGCCGCGAGCGAGGTCTGTCCCAGGCTCAGCTAGCTGAGTTGATTGGCACGGGCCAGGCTGCCATCTCGCGCATCGAGAGCGGCCGAGATACCCCGACGCTGCCGCTCCTCGTGAGGATCGCGACGGCGTTGCAATGCAAGGTCACTGTGTCCTTCGAAAGCATCGGAAGCTGACGCGACCTGCTGAGGGTAACGGGACATTTAGCCATACCCGACAGAACCAGGAGGATTCTGCGCTACCGCGTCAAATCCTCCCCCATGCCAGGGTCGCGACCGTGGACACCACGGCCAGAACGAGAATGCGCCACTCAGCGGAGACAGACCATGAGCCCTTCACCGGATCACAACTGGGAGCCCCCGGAAGGCTCGTGGGCCTCTTCCGCTGCCCGTCGCAGGAACATGCAGGCGATCCGAAGCCGGGACACGAAGCCAGAGCTCAAGGTCCGACGGCTTCTTCATGCCATGGGGCTCCGATACAGGGTAGCTGCCCGACCGCTCCCCGATATGCGTCGCACCGCAGACCTGGTGTTCCGTCCGATAAAGGTCGCAGTCTTCATCGATGGGTGTTACTGGCATGGTTGTCCGGAGCATTACCAGGCGCCACGTAAGAATTCTGGATACTGGTCAGACAAGGTGACGGGGAACGTAACGCGAGACCGCGATACGGATCAGCGCCTGCGCGACGCCGGCTGGCTCGTGCTCCGGTATTGGGAACACGAGCCGGCTGAGGAGTGCGCGAGATCGGTGTCAGATGCCGTCGCCACACAGCGGCGCATCCTCGCCGAAAAGAAGCTGCGGGGCAACTGCTGACGGGTCGTCCTCCGACTCGAAGTCCGGACTTGGATCCTTAAGCAGTGGCCCCGTACGTTCAAGCGCCACGCGGATACTACGGCCGACCGCTTCGGCGACGCGCGGCGGGAAAGCGTTACCGACTTGCCGGTATCTAGCAGTTTTTCCGCCGGTGAACTCCCAGCTGTCCTTACCCGGGAAGCCCTGGATGAGCGCAGCCTGCTCCACGGTCAGCATCGGCCACTTTGCCCTTCCAGACCCCTTCGGGTCCCCCAAGTCCCGCTTAGCGTCGACCATCTTATCGGGGTCGTTGGCGACCCCCATGGCGTTCACACCGAGCCTCTCCCAAGCGTCCTTCGCGCGCGTAGGGCCAAGATCGGCGCCCCCGTGCTTCTTAGACCCTCCTACAAGCGTGGGAGCCACGGTTCCCTTACCAGCCTGCGCAGGAAGGCGCTGTCATCGGCCGCTGATGTAGTGCTGCGAAACGCCGGGCATCATCGATCCGCACACGAGATTGGCCGGCGAGGAAGTGCGGTGGCTACCACGGCGGCGGGCGTCCGACCTCGTGCTGCCCGGGAACGACTTCTGGGGCTTCGACGACCGGCTCGTCGTGTTCCTGCACTTCAGCGGCGACAGCGAGCTGTCTCCGCAGGGGGACGAGGAGCGTACGACCGATCCGGCTCTGGTCGGCATGTGCTCCTCCGCGTTCAAGGCAGTCTGGCAGCGCGCGGTCCCGCACGGCGACTACGAGCTGTCCTGACAGGAACGGGTGGAGTCATCGGTGCCGCCGTCATCGCCCGTGTCCAGTGTGCAGCAGGCGAAGGTGGCCCTTGGCCTCCGCCTGCGGGAGATCCGTAAGGATCACGGGATCACTGCGTGTGCGCTGGCGGCGGCGGCCGGTTGGCACGAATCGAAGGCGTCGCGGATCGAGAACGGCAGGACGCCGCCGTCCGACGAGGACATTCGGACGTACACGCGCCTCTGCCGAGCGGAGGGCCAGACGCGGGATCTGATCGCCACCGCCCGTGGAATAGACGGCATGTATGTCGAGTGGCGGCGGATCGAGCACGCGGGACTCGGCCGCGTACGGGAACCGGTGCGACCGCTGTTCGAACGCACCCGTCGTTTCCGCATCTATCAGTCGTGGGTGGTCCCCGGGTTGCCGCAAACCCCGGACTACACGCGGGAGATGTTGAGGACCGTGGTGGCGCTGCGAGGCGCCCCGGACGACGTCGAGGATGCTGTCGCTTCGAGGGTGGCACGGCAACACGTGCTACGCACGGGCAGCGGCGGTTCGCCGTGCTGATCGAGGAATGGGTGCTGCGCAGCGTCATCGGTGATGCGCACGTCATGGCCGGCCAACTCGGCCACCTGCTCGTGGTCGCGGCCCTGCCGTCGGTCAGCCTCGGAGTGATCCCGATGGGTTCTGCCCGTGGGGTCGCATGGCCCACGGAATCGTTCTCGATGTATGACGACATTCAGGTGTCGGTCGAGTTGGTCTCGGCGAATCTGACGGTGACGCAGCCACGCGAGATCACCGAGTACGAACGTGCCTTCGTCGAGCTGTCGAAGTTGGCCGTGCACGGGATGCGGCCCGCAAGTTGGTCACTGCCGCGATCGACGCCCTCGGGTGAAGGCGTGCAAGTGCGTAGAAGTTCGTTGAGGGCCTCAGTGCGCTGGGCCGAAGCTCTACGAGACGGCGCTAACGGACCGGCTCGAACCCCTCCTGGCACGGCGCCCGAACTCTCCCGGAAGGAGACGCCGTGAGCCCCCCACCCCAGGCCCCGACCGTCCCGGCAGCCCGCTTCCCCCGCGGAACGACAAGGAGCGATGAGTGAAGCCCGTGAACGTCATCGTCAGCATGTCCGGCAAGCATGGCGGAGCGCCCGACGACAAACCCTGGACTCCGCCGCCGCAGCCGCCCAGTCCCGACGGAAGCCGACCGAAGTAGCGGGGACATGAACGACGACTACCAGGACATCAGTCGCAAGGAGCTTGAAGTCATGGGGGGCCTTTCGGGCCCCCTGGCTTCGGCCGGCCTTCGATGCCGTCGACAGAGAAGCGTTCGCTCCCTCGGTTCTGGGGGTACGACACCGATGCCGAGGGGCTGCACCTCGTCATCGACCGGGACGCCGACGAGGAAGGCTGGCGGCGTGCTGTCTGGGGTACTCATCGGTCGCTCATCATGCAGATCGATGACTCCGTGCTGCCGGAGCACGGGCCCGCGAAGGGGGTCTTCACGTCCTCCATCTCGGCCCTCGACATCGTCTTCGAGAAGCTGAACCGGCTCGACGTCGAATCCGGACAGCGCATGCCCCACATCGGCACCGCATCGGGGTATGACTCGGCTCTGCTGTGCGAGGCCGTCGGCAGTAACAACGTCACGACCATCGAGTACGACCGCGCCATGGCGGCACGCGGTGCCGCCAATCCGGAGGCGGCCGGTTACACGCCCACCGCCAGCCGGGGAGACGGTCTGGGAGGTTGGGTGCACAACGCGCCGTACGACCGGATCATCGCGACGGCGGCTGTGCGAGGGATCCCCGAGGCGTGGCGGGACCAAGCCGCCGAGCGGGCGATCATCCTGGCCCCGCACAACACGCTTTTCCGCACCGGTGGTCTCTTGCAGCTCACCGTGCGAGGGGGTGCAGTAACGGGACGGTTCGTCGGTGGTGCCTGTTACATGTGGGTGCGTAGCCATCGGCCGCACAACCAGCTCAGTCCGCCGGACGACGGTCGTAAGGTCGCCTCGGTCATCGCCCCGTACGAGGTCTTCGCGGACGGGTGGGACCAGCGGTTCGTCCTCGGGCTTCACCTGCCCGACGTCGCGTTCTCCCACCGGGGGCGTGACGAGGAGCGGCAAGTACAGCTCAGGGACGAGGCCGGGACGTCGGTCGCCATTGTCAACTACAGCCAGTGGTGGCGCCCTGGCGCGGTGACGCTCAACGGCGCCAGGGACCTGTGAGCCGAACTGGTCGGCGTGTACGGCTCCTGGCGTCACTCCGGGCAGCCACACTACACGCGGTTCGGCCTGACCTTCGATGACCACGGCGATCACCTGTGGCTCGACGAACCCTCCAAAGTGCGCCGCTCCCATCGGAAGTAGTGCAGCTACGCGGGTGCCCCCGTGCGGGCTCGATGCCGGTCGCGGGGTCGGTGGGGCTTCGGCTCCGGCGCCTGCGCCGGTGGGGCGGTTGCAGGAGTTCAAGTCGGGTGCGGACCGGTGGGTTTCTTTTCTCTTGGATTACGTGGCTGGGGCCGGTAGGGGGTGCTGTGTCCTGCTGCCGTTTCAGTTTCCAGCAGTCGCCGGTAGGGGCTGGGGAAGGTGGGTGGGAGGGGCGCGAGTCAGTGATTGTGGTCAAGCCCCTTCGGGCCGCAGCGCCGCTTTCCGTGGTGGGCGAGTGCGGGTCGTGCGAGGTTCGCCAACTCGACTCCGATCGCTAGGACCGTACGTACAACGGGGCTGCGGGAGCGCGTGTCGGTGCGGGTCTTGCGGGCTTGGATGAGGTTCGCGTGCGGTTCCGCGTCGCCACCCCTGCCCCTTAATGCGTCGCCGCCCCTGCCCCCTGGCGCAGCGGAGAATTTGCGGTTGTGAGCGATTCGTGGAGGCGGGGTGTGCGCGGGAGGTGGATTGTCCAGCCCCCCGGAGCGGCCTTCGCCTCGGGCCCTAGCCTTGGTCCGTCCGTCAGTGGCCAGGTGAGTGTGAGTGCAGGGAGACAGGCGCCATGTCGACGAGCGGGGACGGCCTGCACATCGATCCGCACGACGCGCAGCGCATCGCGCGCAGCCTCGCCGAATTCGAGCACCGCATCGGATCTTTGCGCTCGCGTCTGGAGAAGTACGGCCGCAACACGCTGGGCACCGAGGGGCTGGACGACGCCTGTGACGATTTCCAGGATCGGTGGGACGACGGGCTCAAGCGGTTGAAGAAGGCCGCGAGCGCCATCAGCGGGAACTTCGACAAGGCGATGAGCGAGTACGTCAGTACGGACGTCGACGTACGCCACCACGTGAACAGCGTGAAGACCGACAAGCTGGCATAGCCGGCGCGGCGGGCGTAGTCGGAACAACAGGCAGACGAAGAGATCACGGGAGTACGGCTGTGTCCTGGCGCGGCATCTTCATCGCGGATGATTCCTCCTGGCCCGGTCTGGGCTTCAATCCGGCGCGTGGCGAGGTCGCCGCCATCGACCATCTCGCCACTGACCTGAAGGCCGTGGGGCGGGGCCTTGACGAACTGCACGGGCTCGTCACGGGCGTCGGCAAGGACCACGGGTTCTGGCGGGGCGAGGGTGCCGACGCCTTCCGCAAGAAGCTCGGGAAGCTGCCCCACTATCTGCAACAGGGCAACGACTCGATGAGCGCGGCGGGCCGTGCGCTGCTGCACTGGCACGACACGCTGGACTCCCTGCAGCGTCAGGCCGACCCGCTGGAGTCGGACGCGGTGACGGCCCGCCGCGACTGGGAGCGCCTCGCGGGTGCGGCGGACACGGCCATGGCGCACGCCACGACTCCGTCAGGTGACCCGCAGACCGACAAGCAGCACTCCGAGCGGGCCAAGACGGCATCGCAGGAGGCGCACGCGGCGAAGGAGAAGCTTGACGGCCTGGTCCGGCAGGGCGAGGAGCTGCACAAGAAGTGGCGGGAGGCGGCCGCCCGCGCCGAGCACGCCATCCGTGAGGCCACGGATCTCGCGCCCGAGTCCATCGGTCTGTGGGAGCGCGTCACCGATGGCCTCAAAGGTGCGCTGCACGACTTCACCGACTGGCTTGTGGAGCACGCGGACACGTTGTCCACGATCTCCAGCGGTCTCGCGCTCGCCGCGGTGGCCGTCCAGGCGATTCCCGTGGTCGGCCAGGCGGCCGGTGCGGTGCTTGGCACGGGCGCGGTTCTCTGCTCGGCCGGGGCGTTGGTCGGGCACGTGGTGGGGATGCGGCGCGGGAACGGGTCGGGGTGGCTGGATCTGGCGGGGGATGCGTTGGGGGTGGTGCCGGGCTGGGGGCTCGTGAAGGGCGGGGCGCAGGCCGGTAAGGCCGTAGTGGTCGGTGGAAGGCTGGCCGCGGTGGGACGGTTCGCTGACGGTGCCGAAGTCGCGAGGGGAGCCAAGGGCTTCCTGAAAGAGGGGGCCGTAGCAGCCGGCACCAAGCTGCGCGCGGGTCTTGCGCAGCAGGGGATCGACAAGGCGGCTGTTCCGCTCGCCAAGCGATTCGGTGTCGAACTCACCGGCAAGAAACTGCACTCTTTCCAGGTCGGATCGCAGACCTTGCTCAGGGCCAACTCGTTCGTTCATAAACTGGCAGGCGGAGAATGATCCCACCCGGCCCGGACCGTATCGCAAGTCAATCAGGCAACTAGGTGCGTTCGATGAGAAATGAACCCAACACCCTTCTCACTACCTTGCAAACGGCGTGCCCGGGGCAGGACGTGCGCGGCTACTACGTCACGGAAAGCGGGGCCGCAGCATTCCCCAAGGAGCTGGGGCTGGCGTTCAACGAACGCCCCTGGGTTTTCTACGACCGAGTGAATCCCCTCTACTACATCTGGCGCAACTTCGTCGTGTTCGATTGGGTGACTTCGGGTACGCCCCGCTGGAAGACGAGCGCCGAACTGCCGCACCGCGCGGAGCAGCGCGCCCGCTACCTCGCCCAGCCAAAAGAGGAGCGCAGGCACTTCGGGGACTGGAACAGTCTGGCCGGACGCATGCTGACCGGGCTTCAGGCACGCGCGCGGTGCCTGTTCGAAACACGCGTCGTTGTCACGGACCAGGAGTTGCTGGTGGTCGCCGTCTCCGACAACCGAAAGCACGCGCACGTCACCTTCCACACTTCCCTGGCCGATGTCGCATGGACACGTCGTCCGCATCACCAGAAAGACAGGATCCAGTTCGGCTTCAGCGACGGCTCCTGGCATATCGCGAAGGTGGACCGGACCGATCACCGGTCTCCGGAGTTCCTGGAAGTCTTCCCGGACACCCTGCCGCACACCGCGGAGCTTCCCGATGTCTTCGCAGGACCACCAGGATCGCAAGGAGCCCCATCGTGATCGAGGACATCGGCGTGGATGCCGAGGCCGATGCCGGCAGGGGCGTCGACGAGGGCGGTGAGGGTGAGGGGCGGGTCGTCGACAGTTCGTTGTATGTGGGCTGGCAGGTGCCGGACTTCTTCCACCACCTTCCCGTACGGGCTGCGGATCACGATGAACTCGCCGATGAGATCGCCGACTTGGTTAGTGAGCTTTTCCCGGGTCGCAGCCGGGAAGAGCAGTTCGACATCGCCCTGGTGTTCCTCGCGCAGACCGTGGAGCTGATCGACGCCGGTGCGCAGTACGCCGGTATGTGTTTCGTCGACTTCGACGGCCGGACGTCGATGGCGACGCTCACCGCCCAGCGCGTGGAGCGCGAGCCGGGTGACGTGCGCGGGGTCGCCGAGGCCCTCGCGGGCAGGCTGGCGCGTCATGCGCCGGAGGACGACGTGGAGGTCGCCGAGCCGGCCTGCGGGCCGGTCGTCCTGCGCAGCGGAGTGGCCCCCTTGATGGTGCCGCCCGAGGTGTCACCGGACTCCGTGGTGCATACCGTGCCTCGCCGGTTCGCCCAGGCGCACATTCCGCTCCCCGACAACCTGAGCGTTCAGATGCTCGAGCTCAGCACCCTCAGCGTCGAGGACTGGGACGCGTACGCGCAGATGTTCGCTCAGATTCTCGACACGGTCGAGTGGGCGACCGACGACGAGCTGCGCGCCGCGCGCGAACAGAGCGCGACCGAGATGGAGTTGGACGACGAGACGCGCCGCACCCTGGCGGCCGCCTCCTCGCGCCTGTGGGACCTCATCAGCGCCCAGGAGTCGGGGATCGGGATGAGTCCGGACCTCGATCACATGCGCATGGGCGTCTGCCCGGCCTGCCGGGCCGCCGGCCGTCCGGAGCCGTGTGAGCCCGAACACCGCTGGGCCCTCGCACCGGTCGGCACGGCGGAGGCCGATCAGCTCGTGGCGCGGGTACGCGGCCCGCTGACCGCGGAAGGCTGGTCCTGGGCCTCGGACACCTTCTCCACGCCCGGCCACTGGCACGCCGCGCGCGCCCTCCCCCAGCCGGTCCACCTGGCCCTGCGCCACTCCGCGCACAGCAACGCCGTCCACGTCACCGTCACGCTCGCCTGTCGTCGCCGTACACCCCACCCTCGACGCGCGACGTGATCCACATCACATTCAGAACCTCGTCACACATCTCCGAGCCGCTCCGTCAGAGGGGTGTAACCAACGGAACGCACGACGGAACAGCTCAGGGAGAGATCACCATGGAAGCTCGTCTCAACCTCTTCGGGAACGCGCTCGCCGGGAAGTTCATGCGGCACATCAACAGCGCCGGGAAGGTCGTTGCCGATGCCGGGGTGGCGCATGCGACGCAGGAGCTCGTGAAGATCCGGGCCAGCCAGATCAACGGGTGCGGGTTCTGCACCGACATGCACACCAAGGACGCCGCCCACGCCGGGGAGACCGCGCAGCGCCTGCACCTCGTCGCCGCCTGGCGCGAGGCCACCGTGTTCACCGACGCCGAGCGGGCGGCGCTCGAGCTGGCCGAGGAGGGGACGCGGCTGGCCGACGCGGCCGGTGGGGTCAGTGACGAGGTGTGGGCGAACGCCGCCAAGTACTACGACGAGGACCAGCTCGTCGCCCTCGTCGGGCTGATCGCCGTCATCAACGCCTACAACCGGCTCAACGTCATCGTTCAGCAGCCCGCCGGTGACTACCAGCCGGGCATGTTCGGCTGAGCCCCGATCAAGTAGGCCGAGGTCAGGGTGAGGCTCGCGTCCCAGAGGCCGGCCGCTGTCTCCGGGTCCGTCATGTGGGGTTTCGGCTGCTCCAGGGCCGGTGCCCCGCGCAATCCGAACGTGCGCGGGCCCCACATCTGGCCGCCCTCCGCCGCCGGGTCCAGGGTCGCGCGGACGATCGGCCACGCGCCGTGGTCCTTGCCCTGGACCATCGCCGCCGCGGGGAGCGCTCGTAGGCGGGCGGCCGGTGACGTGATGTGGAGCGGCGGGCGGGGCGGGGTCAGCGCGTCCAGCGCGCCGCCCGGGTGCGCGACCAGGCTGCTTACGGTGCTGGACGCCGCGCGCAGGCGGCGGTCCAGCTCGAAGGCGAACAGCATCTGGGCCAGTTTGGAACGGCCGTACGTGCGCTTCGGCCGGTAGTCGCGCGTCGACTGGAGGTCGGTCAGGTCGAGCCGTTCCGAGCGGGCGGCGAAGCTTCCTACCGTCACGACGCGCGCGGCCGGGGCCGCCGTCAGGAGCGGGGCCAGCCAGTGGGTGAGGGCGAAGTGGCCCAGGTGGTTGGTGGCCAGCATCAACTCGTAGCCGTCGTTCGTCTCGCGGCGGGGCGGGTCGTCCAGGGCCACGCCCGCGTTCGCGATCAGCGCGTCGAGATGGTCGAGGCCGAGGTCGGCCAGGTGCTGCGGTGCCGATGCGAGGGAGGAGAGGTCGGCGAGGTCCAGGGGGACGTGGCGCAGCCTCGCCTCCGGTACGCGGGCCCGTATCGCGGTCATCGCCGTCTCTGCCTTGCTCGCGGTCCGGCTGCCCAGGATGACGAGCGCGCCCGTCGCCGCCAGTTGCTCCGCGACGAAGTAGCCGATGCCCGCGTTGCCGCCCGTGACGAGGATGGAGTGGTCCGGCCGCGTAGGGGGCAGGTCGTCGACGTCCCAGCCCCTGTCATGGGTATGGGGTGCGGTCGCGGGGGTGGAAGGGCGTCGTGGCATCGGGGCTCCTTGGGTGCGGGGCGCGCGGTCGGCCGACCGGGGCGTGGTGATGCCGTCACCCTCGCTCACGTCACCGACATATCGGCGACAGTTCGGTTCCGGGTGCCGACAGATCTCCTACAGCAGCGGCGTAGCCTCACGAACGAGAACGCCCGCCGCCCGGCTCGGTCCCGCCCCGCCCGGCCCCACACAGCGCAGAGCGCAGAGCGCAGGAGAACCTCATGGCCCGCACCCTCCCCACCGCCCCCATCGCCGCCGCCGGGCTCGTCGGCGGGTACGCCACCGCCCGGTTCACCAAGAAGCGGCCGCTGGGCGGCGTCGTGCTCGCGGCCGCCGGGGCAGCCGCCGCCACGCAGTGGAAGCGGACCGCGGGCGGGCCGGTCGCGGGGGCGCTGACCGGGGCGTACGTCGCCGCGTTCGCCGGGTCGCACCCGCTGGCGAAGAAGGTCGGCGCCTGGCCGGCCGTCTTCGGGGTGGCCGGGGTCGTCGCCGCCGCGTCGTACGTGCTCGTGGACCGCCGGGCCGCCTGAGCCGCGGCACCCGGCGCTCCCGCCGGGCCGCCCGGAGCCTGTCCGCGTCCCCCTTGCCGCCGGTCGGCGCGCCGTCAGCCGCCCACCGGCGCGTGCGCGACCACGTTCACCACCTTGCCCTGCGGGTCGCGCACGAAGAAGCGGCGGACGCCCCACCGCTCGTTCTGCAGCTCGCGGACGATGTCCGCGCCCGCCGCGACCATGGCCGCGTACGCCGCGTCGACGTCGCTGACCTCCACGCTCATGTCGGGGACGACGAGCGCCGGGCCGCCCTGTTCGACGAAGTTGATCTGGGCCGTCGGCTGGGCGGGGGACGCCATCGTCATGACCCAGCCGAGGTCCATGACCTCCTCGAAGCCGAGCGCGCCGTAGAAGGCGCGGTTCGCCGCGAGGGACTCCTCGCCGTCCACGGCCACGTTCGGAACGGCCCTGCGCGCTTCGTTCATGGGCGCCTCACCCACCGGTTGCGTCGGGTCCGTCGGGGTCACCGGTTGCGTCGGATCCGTCGGGGTCACCGGCTGCGTCGGGTCCGTCGGCGTCTCGTTCATGTCAGTCATGCGGTTCATCGTCCCCGGAACGTCGCCCGGTACGCCCCCGGCGACACACCCAGCACCGTCTGGAAATGCTGGCGCAGCGACGTACCCGTGCCGAAGCCGGTCTCGGCGGCCACGCGGTCCACCGTGTGATCGGTGCGCTCCAGCAATTCGCGGGCGCGGTCGACGCGTTGGCGCGCCAGCCATGTCATCGGGGTCAGGCCGGTCTCCTCGCGGAAGCGCCGGTTGTACGTACGGACCGACATCGCGTCCCGCGCCGCCAGCTCCGCGAGGGTCAGCGGTTCGCCCAGCCGCTCCAGGGCCCAGGCGCGCGAACCCGACGTCGAGGAGAGGCCCGGCTCCTCCACCGGGCGGCGGATGTACTGGGCCTGGCCGCCCTCCCGGTGCGGCGGGACCACCGTGCAGCGCGCCACCTCCGCGGCGACCCCCGCGCCGTGGTCCGAGCGGATCATGTGCAGGCACAGGTCGATTCCGGCGGCCTCGCCCGCGGAGGTCAGCACGGTGCCCTCGTCGACGTAGAGGACGTCCGCGTCGACCGTCACCTTGGGGAACGTACGGGCGAACCGGTCCGACGACAGCCAGTGCGTCGTCGCCCTGCGCCCGTCGAGCAGGCCCGCCGCCGCGAGCACGAACGCACCCGTGCAGATGGAGGCGACGCGGCCCCGTACCGCCCTCAGGACTTCCGCCAACTCGGCGTCGAGGGCGCCCGGTTCAAGGCTCTCGTCCGTCTCGTGCGAGGCCGGGATCAGGACCGTGTCCGCCCGTTCCACCGCGTCCAGGCCGTGCTCGGCGTAGATCGGGAAGTCGGCGTCCGTGCGGATGCGGCCGGGGCGCGGGGCGCAGGTGCGGACCTCGTAGAGGGGGGCGCCGGTCGCGGGGGCGCGGGCCGTGCCGAAGAGCTGGTGGACGAGGCCCAGCTCCATGGGCAGGACGCCGTCCCTGACCAGGACCGCCACCGATTTCGTTCCTTTACGGGCGGCACTTCTCATGGCCAGATTCTTTCACAGCCTGGCCATCTGGCCAGTCGTCCCGGCGTCCCCGCGCACGGATCGTCATATCCATGAACAGCAACGCCATGAACGGCAACGCCACGGACCGCAACGCCGCAAACAGCAACGCCACGGACACCAGCGTCATGAACGGCCGTCAGCGGAAATGGATCGTCGCCGCGGGCGCCGCCCTCGCCATCGTCGTAGCCGGTGCGTTCAGCACTCTCGCGGGGCTCCTCGTCGGCCCTCTTCACGACGAACTGGGCTGGTCGCGGGCGGCCGTCGGGGCCGGGTCCCTGGTGAACATGGTGGTGTACGGGGTGACGGCACCGTTCGCTGCGGCGCTCATGGACCGGGTCGGGATGCGGAAGGTCGCCGCCGGTGCGCTGGGGCTGGTCGGCGGCGGGGCGCTGCTCGCGACGACCATGACCGCGCCCTGGCAGTTCGTCCTGTACTGGGGAGTGCTGGTCGGGCTCGGCACGGGGGCGACGGCGACGACGTTCGCGGCGACCGTGACGGAGCGGTGGTTCGTGGCGCGGCGCGGGCTCGTCGCCGGGCTGCTGACGGCGGCCGGCGTGGTGGGGCAGTTCGTGTTCCTGCCGCTGCTGTCATGGGTGATCGACGGGTGGGGGTGGCGGGCCGCCGCGTACGGCCTGGCGGGCGCGGCGGCGATGGCGCTGCCGCTCGTGTACGCGGCTGTACGGGACCCGGGTCCGCGAGTACATCCGCCTGCCCACGCGGCCGAGCGCGACCCCGACCCGCAGGTACCGCCGTCCGCCCACACGCCCGTACGCGACCTCGACCCGCAGATGCCGCCGTCCGCCCACACGCCCGTACACGACCCCGACCCGCAGATACCGCCGCCCGCCCACACGCCCGTACACGACCCCGACCCGCAGATACCGCCGCCCGCCCACACGCCCGTGCGCCACGCCCCCGGCCGCTTCCTCCGCTCCGGCCCCTTCTGGCTTCTGGCCTGCACCTTCGCCGTCTGCGGGGCCTCCACCAACGGGGTGATGTGGACCCACTTCGCGCCCGCCGCGCACGATCACGGGATGCCGACGACCGTCGCCGCCTCGCTGCTCTCACTCGTCGGGATCTTCAACGTCGCCGGGACCGTCGGGTCCGGCTGGGCGACCGACCGGCTCGATCCGCGGCGGCTGCTCGCCGCGTACTACGCGGTGCGCGGGGCGAGCCTGCTCGCGCTGCCGTTGCTGCTGACCGCGCGCGTGGACGCGCCGCTCGTCGCGTTCACCGTCGTCTTCGGGCTGCTCGATGTCGCGACCGTGCCGCCGACCATCGCGCTGTGCCGCGCGCACTACGGGGGCGGCGCGCCCGTCGTCTTCGGGTGGGTCAGCGCCGCGCACCAGGTGGGCGCGGGGTCGGTGGCGTACGGGGGCGGCGCCGTACGGGACGCCTTCGGCTCGTACGACCTGATGTGGGTGGGGGCGGGGGCGCTGTGCGCGGTGGCCGCGCCGCTCGCGCTGGTCGTCTCCGTACCGGGCCCGAACCGGCGCCCCGGACCCCACCTCACCTCACACCGCCGACAGGGGGCGCGCCACGTCCTCCAGGGAGCGGTTCTCCGCCCGCACGGCGAAGGCGACGGCCACCAGGCCCGCCAGGCACATGAGCGCCGCGCCGATCTGGAAGGCGAGGACGGTGTCGCCGACCTTCCCGCTCTCGGTGAGGTCGGCGAAGATCAGCGGGCCGCTGATGCCGCCGGCCGCGGTGCCGATGGCGTAGAAGAAGGCGATGGCCATGGCCCGGGTCTCCATGGGGAAGATCTCCGAGACCGTCAGATAGGCGCTGGAGGCGCCCGCGGAGGCGAAGAAGAGGACCACGCACCAGCAGGCGGTCAGCGTCGTCGCGGTGAGCGAGCCACGGTCGAACAGCCAGGCCGTGCCGAACAGCAGCACCCCTGACAACAGATACGTCGACGAGATCATGATGCGGCGGCCGACCGTGTCGAAGAGCTTGCCGAGGAGCAGCGGGCCCATGAAGTTGCCGGCGGCGATGACGGCGAAGTAGTAGCCGGTCGAGCCGGTCGGCACGTCGAAGAACGTGGTGAGGATGGCGCCGAAGCCGAAGGTCACCGCGTTGTAGAGGAACGCCTGTCCGATGAAGAGGGCGAGGCCGAGCGTGGCGCGGCGCGGGTACTTGGTGAAGACGGTACGGGCGATCTCGCCGAAGCCGATGCTCTTGCGCTGGCGGATGGTGATCTCGCCCTCGGGCGGCGGGAGCGCGTCCCCGCCGTGCTGTTCCCGCACCTTCCCCTCGACGTCGGAGACGAGTGATTCGGCCTCCTCTCCCCTGCCGTGGATGAACAGCCAGCGGGGGGACTCGGGGACGTTGCGCCGTACGAGGAGGATGACCAGGCCGAGGACGACGCCGAGGCCGAAGGTGAGGCGCCAGCCGACGTTCGCGGGGAACAGGTCCGTGTCGAGCGCGACGATCGACAGGAGCGAGCCGCCGATCGCGCCGAGCCAGAAGCTGCCGTTGATGATCAGGTCGACGCGGCCCCGGAAACGGGAGGGGATCAGCTCGTCGATGGCGGAGTTGATGGCCGCGTACTCGCCGCCGATACCGAAGCCCGTGAAGAACCGGAAGAGGAAGAACCACCAGGTGGAGAAGGAGATGGCGGTGAGGGCCGTCGCCGCGAGGTAGACCGCGAGGGTGAGGAGGAAGAGCTTTTTGCGGCCGAAGCGGTCGGTGAGCCAGCCGAAGAAGAGGGCGCCGGTGCAGGCGCCCGCCACGTACAAGGCGGCGGCGACGCCGGTGACCTGCGCGGACGAGATGGGCAGACCGCTGCCGGACTCGGAGAGCCGGCCCGCGATGTTGCCGACGACGGTGACTTCGAGGCCGTCCAGGATCCAGACGGTGCCGAGGCCGATGACGATCGTCCAGTGCCAGCGGGACCAGGGCAGGCGGTCGAGGCGGGCGGGGACGTCGGTGCGGGTCGTGCCGGGCGCGAGCGGGCTGTTCTTCTGGTGCTCCACGGACATGTGCACCCTCCTCGTTGAGGGCGTGGGGGACACGGACTTCGTACGTGTGCCCCGCCAGGGGCGCGGGGAACTGCGCGAACGGCCACGACGCACCCGCACCCGGCCACGTTCCCCCGCATGGCAGACGCGGGCCCCGGTCGCGGCGACACACCGGCCCGCCGAGACCGGCCCCGGTCGCGGCGACACACCGGCCCGCCGAGACCCGGAGGACTTACGCCCCGAACGCCCTCGACACCGTGTAGATCAGCAGCCCCGCCAAAGACCCCACGACCGTGCCGTTGATCCGGATGAACTGCAGGTCGCGGCCGATGTGGGCCTCGATCTTGCGGGAGGTGTGCTCGGCGTCCCAGCCGGCGACGGTGTCCGTGATCAGGGAGGTGATCTCGGCGCGGTACGTCGTCACGACGTACACCGCGGCGCCCTCCACCCAGCCGTCGACCTTCGCCTGCACCTTCGGGTCGGTCGCCATGCGCTGTCCGAGGGAGAGCAGCGACGCCCGGACCCGCATCCGCAGCTCGCTGCGCTCGTCCTCCGCCGCGGCCACGATCATCGAGCGGACCGCGGACCAGGTGGAGGCGATCAGGTCCTGCACCTCGGAGCGGCCGATGACCTCGGACTTCAGGCGCTCGACGCGGGCCCGGGTGTCGGTGTCGGACTGGAGGTCGCCCGCGAAGTCCTCAAGGAAACGGTCGACGGCGCCGCGCGCCGGGTGTTCGGGCATGTCCCGCATCTCGGTGACGAAGCGGAGGAGTTCCTTATAGACGCGCTCGCCGACGCGCTTGTCGACGAAGCGGGGCGTCCAGCCGGGGGCGCCGCCCTGCACGGCGTCCATGACGGAGTCGGAGTGCAGGACCAGCCAGTCGTGGGCGCGGGCGCACACGAGGTCGACGACGCGCTTGTGGCCGCCGTCGGCGACGACCTTCTCCAGCATCTTGCCGATGCGGGGCGCGATCTCGGCGTTGTCGGCGCGGCGCGTGATGGCCTCCCCGACGACCGCCTGGACGTCGGAGTCGCGCAGGACGGTGAGCGCGCCGCGCAGCGCCGTCGCCAGTTCGGCCGTCACCCGGTCGGCGTGGGCGGGTTCGGCCAACCAGGTGCCGAGCCGGGAGCCGATGCCGACGGCGCGCAGGCGGTCGCGTACGACGTCGCCCGAGAGGAAGTTCTCGCCGACGAACTCGCCCAGGGAGACGCCGAGCTGGTCCTTCTTGGTGGGGATGATCGCGGTGTGCGGGATGGGCAGGCCGAGGGGGTGGCGGAAGAGGGCAGTCACGGCGAACCAGTCCGCGAGGGCGCCGACCATGCCGGCCTCGGCGGCCGCCGCGACGTATCCGGCCCAGGCGCCCGCGCCCGAGTGCTCCGCCCATGTCGCCAGTACGTAGACGAGCGCGACCAGGACGAGGAGGCCGGTCGCCGTCAGCTTCATACGGCGCACGCCGCGCTGCTTCTCCTCGTCGGCGGGGCTGAACTCACCCGTGAAGCGGCGGGGGCCGGGTTGGTCCGGGGCGGATGGGTCCGGGGCGGATTGGCCGGAGGCCCGGCGGGCATACATCCCGGTGACCTTTTCACCCGACTTACCCGTTTTCTCCACAGCGGCTCCGTCCCGACCGGCCTGCTCGCCCGGGTCCGCGCCCGCGCCCGTCCCGTTCATCCTCGACTCCACATCCTCTGTCATTCCCCTCACACATTGTCCCTTTCCGACCTACTCCCGGAACAAAGCAGGAGTTCCCGGCGTCTGAGGGATCGGAGGGGGGCAGTGTCGGCCTCAGCCCGCCCCATGACGCATCATGGGTTCATCACACCGGAGCCCGGCGGCTCCCCCTGCTCGAGGAGACACGCACCGCATGACCAGGCGTCACGGTTATGCCTTGTTGGCCGCGCTCGTAGCGGTCGTCATCGTGATCTCGTCCGCCATATACGTCGGTTTCTCCGACGTGTTGCGCGGCGAGGACGGTTCCGTCCAGGCGGGTGACGCCCGCCCGCACGGCTCCGCCGCACCCGCCTCCACCGGCGCGTGGGTCGGCACCTGGTCCGCGTCCCCGGCGGGCGGCGAGCCCGGCACGGAGACCACCGGATACTTCGGGCGTTCCCTGCGCAACATCGTGCACACCAGCGTCGGCGGCACCGGCGCCCGCATCACCCTCTCCAACCTGTACGGGCAGCAGCCCCTCAGCATCACGCACGCCTCCCTCGCCGTCGCCTCCGCGCCCAACAGCCCGACGGCGCTGGCCGGGACGGTGCGCCGGCTGACGTTCGCCGGGAGCGCCTCGGTGGTCATCCCGGCGGGCCAGCAGGTCGTCAGCGACACCGCGCGCCTGCGCGTGCCGCGCGACGCCGACATGCTCGTCACCACGTACTCGCCGACGGCCTCCGGACCCGTCACCTACCACCCGCAGGCCCGGCAGATCTCCTACATGGCGCAGGGCGACCGCACCGAGGACCCGGACGGCGCGCGATACACCGAGCAGAGCCCGTTCTGGCGTTACGTGACCGCGCTCGACGTGCTCAGCAATGACGCCGAGGGCACCGTCGTCGTCCTCGGCGACTCGCTCACCGACGGCATCACCTCCACGATGGGCGCCAACCTGCGGTGGCCGGACGTCCTCGCCGACCGGCTGCGCTCCGAGTCGGGTGCCCCGCGCTACGGCGTCGTGAACCAGGGCATCAGCGGCAACCGCATCCTGGCCGACGGGCTCGGCCGCCCCGCCGCCAACCCGAGCGGGCTCTCCCGCTTCGGCCGTGACGCGCTCGGCCGCGCCGGGGTGCGCGCCGTCGTCATCGACCTCGGGATCAACGACATCCTGCGCGCCCCGCAGGTCACCGACCCCGACGAGATCGTGACCGGGCTCCGTGAACTCGCCCGGCAGGCGCACGCGCGCGGGCTGCGCGTCATCGGCGCGACCCTCATGCCGTTCCAGGGCCACCGCGGTTACAAGCCGCACCTCGAAGCGGTCCGCCAGGGCGTGAACACGTCGATCCGTGCCGGCGAGGTCTTCGACAGCTACGTCGACTTCGACAAGGCGCTGCGCGACCCCTACAACCCGCGCAAGCTCCTGCCCCACTACGACTCGGGCGACCACCTGCACCCCAGCGACGCGGGGTACGCCCGGATGGCGGAGACGGTGGACCTGTCGGCGCTGAAGGGGTCGACGGGCGCCGAACTGTAGCCCGGGGCCGCCCGGCCGTCAGCCGTCCCGCCGTCCAGCCGTCCAGCCGTCAGTCGCCAGTCGTCAGTCGTCAGTCGTCAGTCCCGGCGGCGGTCCCGGCGCTCGTCGGTCCGGTCCCGCCGCTCGTCGTTCCGGTCCCGGCGCTCGTCCGTCCGGTCCCGCCGCTCGTCCATCCGGTCCATCCGGTCCTCGATGCGTCGGCGGTGCCGGTCCATCCGGTCGGCGTGCAGGTCGTGACGGCGGTCGAGATGGTGGTCGCGGCGGGCCTCCAGCTCCTCGCGGCGCTCCGCCTTGCGCTCCAGCTTCTCGCGGCGCCGCTCCTCCTTGCGGCGCTGCTGCTCCGCCTTGGTCTGCTTGCGGTCCACGCCGACGCCGCCCCAGAACGCGAACCCGCTCAGCACGACGCGCGGGGCGCCGGGGTCGCCGGGCACGCCTTCCTGGCCGTGGTCGAAGCCGCCCATGATGCCGATGCCGCGGACGACGACCTCGACGCCGGGCGGCACGATCACGTTCACCCCGCCCATGATCGCGACGCAGTTGACGACGATCTCGCCGGCCTCGAAGTGCGCCTCGCGCAGGTCGATCTCGCCGCCGCCCCAGAACGCGACGCAGGTGAAGCGGCGCGGCGCCGTCCAGCGCCCCTTGCGCTGGAAGCCGGACATGACGCCGACGCCCCAGGTGGAGGTCGCCTGGCCGCCGATCCGCGCGGGCCAGTCCACGGCGCCCGCGGGCAGCGGCTGCTTGACGAGGCTGACGGGGGCGGCGACCCCGGCGCCGGGCAGGTCGCGGGTGATCGGTTCGAGCTCGCGGTACGTACGCGCCTTGTACGTCGCCTCCAGCCGCTCCCCGAACTCCTCCATGTCGAGCCGGCCCTCGGCGAGCGCGTCCCGCAACCGCTCCGCGACCTGCTCGCGGTCGGCGTCGGAGGCCCGCAGATCGGGCGCGGCGGGCGTGTTCGCACGCTCGGGCAGCGATTCGTCCGTCATACGTCTCAGCCTACGGGCGCGGGCCCGTGACGGAAGCGTCCCTGGCATACATCCGTGCGATCACGGCCTCGATGTCGGGCTCCCGCACCGAGAGGTCGACGAGCGGGCACCGCTGTGCGATCGCGGCGACGAGCGGCGCCGCCGACCGGTCCGCGGGGAACGCGAGCCACTGCCGGGCCCCCTCCACTTTGACGACCCGCGCGAACTCGACGTCCAGGGGCGGCAGTTCGCGTTCCAGATCGACGATGAGGGTCCGCTCGACCGCGCCGCCGCCGACCGCCTGGTGCAGCCCCTCCAGTTCACCGTCGTACATGAGCCGGCCGTGGTCGATGACCATGACACGGCGGCACAACTGCTCGATGTCGGTGAGGTCGTGTGTGGTGAGGAGCACCGTGGTGCCGTTCTCCGCGTTCAAGTCCCGCAGGAAGCCGCGCACTTTGACCTTCGAGACGACGTCGAGGCCGATCGTCGGCTCGTCCAGGTACAGCACCTCGGGATCGTGCAGCAGGGCCGCCGCGATGTCGCCGCGCATCCGCTGCCCGAGCGACAACTGCCGTACGGGAACCTCCAACAGGTCGCCCAGCTCCAGGAGTTCGACGCACCGGGCCAGGTTCTCCTCGTACCGCCGGTCCGGGATGCGGTACATGCGGCGCATC
This sequence comes from Streptomyces sp. SGAir0957, assembly GCF_043523415.1. NCBI lineage: Bacteria > Bacillati > Actinomycetota > Actinomycetes > Kitasatosporales > Streptomycetaceae > Streptomyces > Streptomyces sp. SGAir0957. Next base: position 5,194,257 of record NZ_CP027293.1, on the reverse strand, counting down.
AGCCGGTAGGAGTCGATCAGTGGCAGGTCCCACCACAGGGTCGTGCGCTGCCCGAACACGACGCCGATGCGGTGCGCGAGGCGGGAGCGTTCGCGCGAGGGGTCGATCCCGGCCACCCGCAGCCGTCCGGCGCTCGGCGTCAGGATGCCGGTCAGCATCTTGATCGTGGTCGATTTCCCGGCCCCGTTCGGCCCGATGTAGCCGACCATCTCGCCGCGCGGCACGGTGAAGCTCAGCGAGTCGACGGCCCGGACCGTGCGCCGCTCGCGCCGCATGAAGCCCGTCTTGCGCCGTACGTCGAAGACCTTCTCCACGCCGTCGACCTCGATGAACGCGTCGTCGTCCGTCACCCCTGGCACCCTTCGAGTTCAGCTTCCGGTACTGCGGTACGCGCGCAGCGCCCCCCGCCACGCGAGCCCCGCCGCGCCCAGGCAGAGGGCGGCGACGAGCGGCGGCGCGAAGGCGAGCCCCTGCGGCAGGTCGAGCGGGTAGGGGCGGCCGAGGATGTAGAGCGCGGGCAGCCAGTTCACGAAGGCCAGCGGCAGGATGAAGGTGACGCCGCGCAGCAGGTTGTCGCCGAAGACGGTCGGCGGGTAGGCCAGCATGGCATTGCCGCCGAACGTCGCCGCGTTCTGCACCTCGGCCGCGTCCTGCGCCACGATCTGGAAGGCCGCGCCCGCCATGAACACGGCGGTGAAGATCCCGGCGCCGCTGATCACGAGGACGGGTACGAGGAGCGCCTTCAACGGGGTCCAGTCGACGTCCAGGGCGACCAGCGCCCCCACCATGACGACGAGGCTCTGGGTGATCCGGCCGAGGCGGCGCAGCGCGAACCGGTCGGCGCCGAGTTGCGCGAGGACCGGCGCGGGCCGGACCAGGAACGCGTCGAGGGTGCCGTCGCGGACGCGGTCGCCGATCCGGCCGAGGGACCCGGCGAGCAGGTCCGCGAGCCCGAAGGCGGCGCCCGCGGTTCCGTACAGGAAGGCGATCTCGGGCAGGGTGTAGCCGCCGAGCCGGTCCACCTGCGAGAACATCAGCAGGATGCCGACGAACTCCAGGCCGGTCAGCGCGAAGTTGCCGAAGGCCGTCATGAGGAAGGAGGCGCGGTAGGCCATCGTGGAGCGGATCCACATGGCGCTGATCATGCGGAAGGCGCGGATGCCGCTGCGCACCTGGCCGAGCCGCGTGTCGGCGGCCGCCGTGCCGACCGCCCCGGGGTCAGCCGTCTTGACGTCAGCCACCTTGCACCACCACCCGTCGCGTCGCCGTCGCCTGGAGGAGCCGCCCCACGGCCAGCAGCGCGGCGGCCCACGCCGCCTGGAAGAGCCAGCTGCCGAGGACCCCGCGCCCGCCGTGCGTGCCCATCAGGACGTCGGCGGGCACCTGGAGCAGCGCCGACCAGGGCAGGAGGCGGGCGATGTCGCCGATGGCGCCGGGGAAGACGTTGAGCGGGAGCAGCATGCCGCAGAAGAACGTCGCGGTGATGCCGTACATCTGGGCGACGCCGCTCACGTCCATCAGCCAGAACGCCGACATCGCGACGAGGTAGCGCAGGGCGAAGCTGACGAGCATCCCGAGCAGGACGGCGACGAGGAAGGCGAGCCAGGTCAACACGTCGGCGGGCAGCGCCAGTTCGAAGACGAGCGCACCGATCGCCATGGGGACGACGCCGCGCCCGAGCAGCTGGAACACCGCCCGCCCGAGGTCCTGCGCCAACCACCAGCACTGCAGGTCGGCGGGGCGGTAGAGGTCGACGGCGATGTCTCCGGTGCGGATGCGCTGCGCCAGCTCGGCCTCGAACCCGGAGGGCACGCCGAGCATCATCACGGAGAACATGGCCTGCCCGACCCAGACGAAGGTGAGCGCCTGCGCCTGGTCGTAGCCGCCGAGGTGGGGGCGCTCGTCCCACAGCGCGATGTAGGTGCAGGCGATGATCAGCCCGAAGACGGTGTTGGTGAAGACCCCGGCGAAGGTCGCCCCGCGATAGGTGGCGTACCGCCGGAAGGCCCCGGCGGCGACGGCGGCGTACAGCCGTACTGCGTGCACCTCGCCCCCTCTGGATTCGGCCGAAGCGCAGGAGCTTAGTCCAGCGCGGGCTCCGCCTGCCACGCATTTTCGATGGGATGTAGGAGTCTTATGTGTCATACGAGGCGAACGTGACGTACGACGCGAATCAGGAGTTCCCCAGGGCATGAGCAGCGACGCGTCCCCGCCGGAGGGCACATCGACAGAGGAGACCCCCGAGAACCCGGAGAACCCGGAGAACCCGGAGAACCCGGAGAACCCGGGGAACCCCGAGAACCCCGAGAACCCCGAGAACCCCGAGAACCCGGGGAACAAGAAGGCGAAGGGCAGGCGGCCCAAGCGTACGGGCTGGCGCCGCCTCGTCCCGACCTGGCGGATGCTGCTCGGCACGATCATCGCGGCCGCCCTGCTGTGCGTCGGCCTGTTCGCCCTCGGCTACAGCCTCGTGCACATCCCGGCCGCCAACACGACCGCGACCGCCCAGTCGAACGTGTACCTGTACGCCGACGGCACCCAGATCGCCCGCGACGGCAAGATCAACCGGGAGAACGTGCAGCTCGCCCAGGTCCCGAAGCGGACCCAGCGCGCGGCGCTCGCCGCCGAGGACCGCGACTTCTACAGCGAGTCCGCCGTCGACCCGCAGGCAATGCTGCGCGCGGCCTGGAACACGGTCACCGGCAAGGGCAAGCAGTCCGGCTCGACGATCACACAGCAGTACGTGAAGAACTACTACCTGGCGCAGGAGCAGACGGTCACCCGGAAGGTGAAGGAGTTCTTCATCTCCATCAAGCTCGACCGCGAGCAGTCCAAGGACGACATCCTGGAGGGCTACCTCAACACGAGCTACTTCGGACGCAACGCGTACGGCATCCAGGCCGCGGCCCAGGCGTACTACGGCGTCGACGTGGAGAAGCTGACCGTCGCCCAGAGCGCCTATCTGGCGGCGCTGCTGAACGCCCCCAGCTCGTACGACGTGGTCACGCACCCGGAGAACAGGGCGCGCGCGGAGGCCCGCTGGAACTACGTCCTGGACGGCATGGTCAAGGAGCGGTGGCTGAGCGCCACCGAGCGCGCCGGGCTGAGGTTCCCGGTCCCGGACGAGGCGAGGGGCGCCGCGGGCCTGTCCGGGCAGCGCGGCTACGTCGTCCAGGCCGTGAAGGACGCGATCACCAGCCAGGACATCCTCGACGAGGACACGCTCGCGCTGGGCGGCTACCGCATCACGACCACCCTGCAACGCAAGAAGCAGGACGCGTTCGTGGACGCCGTCGACAAGCAGCTGATGTCCAAGGTGAACAAGAAGTCCCGCAAGGCCGACCGCAACGTGCGCGCGGGCGGCGCCGCCATCGACCCGACCACCGGCAAGGTCCTCGCGATGTACGGCGGCATCGACTACACGAAGCAGTACGTGAACAACGCGACACGCCGCGACTACCAGGTCGGTTCCAGCTTCAAGCCGTTCGTCTTCACGTCCGCCGCGCAGAACGGCGCGACCACCCAGGACGGCCGCGCCATCACCCCGGACACCGAGTACGACGGCACGAACAAACGGCCCGTGCAGGGCTGGAAGGGCGGTCCGTACGCGCCCGAGAACGAGGACGGCCGCAGCTACGGCCAGATCACCGTCGGCACCGCCACCGACAAGTCCGTCAACGCGGTGTACGCGCAGATGGCCGTCGACGTCGGCCCCGCGTCGGTCAAGCGGACGGCGGTCTCGCTCGGCCTGCCGCGGGACACGCCCGACCTGAACCCGTACCCCTCCATCGCGCTCGGCACGGCCACCGCCAGCGTCCTCGACATGACCAAGGCGTACGCCACGCTCGCCAACCACGGCCGGCGGACCACGTACACGCTGCTCGACTCCATCAGCAAGAACGGCGCCGCCGTCGAGCTGCCCGAGCAGTCCACCCGGCAGGTCGTCGACCGGGAGGCCGCCGACGCCACCACCGCCGTCCTGCGCTCCGTCGTCGAGGGCGGCACCGGCACCGCCGCCCGCGCCGCCGGACGGCCCGCCGCCGGAAAGACCGGCACCGCGGAGGAGGACCAGGCGGCCTGGTTCGCGGGGTACACCCCGGACCTGGCGGCCGTCGTCTCGGTCATGGGCCAGGACCCGAAGACCGGCGCGCACACCTCGCTCTACGGGGTCGGCGGCCAGCCCCGCGTCAACGGCGGCGGCTTCCCCGCGCAGATCTGGGCCCAGTTCACCAAGAAGGCCCTGGCCGGCAGCGCACCGGCCGACTTCGACCTGGAAGGCGTCGACGAGGACGCGGGCCGCACCAGCGCCCCGTCCACGACCGCCCCCTCGGCCACCGGCTCCGCGCCGGCCACCTCCCCCGGCGAGACCGACACCGGCACCTCGGACCCGAGCGGCACGGACAGCGCCGACGAGGGCGAGGACCAGGGCGCGTCGCAAGGGGAGACCGGCAGCCCGACGCAGGGCCGCACGGACGGCACGGCGGACGGCGGCGGCCCCGACGGCGGGGCGACGGACGGGGGCGGCGACGCCTTCGACGGCGGTCCCGACCCCGAGGGCGGCGGCTTCGGCGAAGGCGGCGCCCCCGACGGCGGGGCCGGGCCGCTCAGTGACCTGACGTCGCCTTCAGACCCACGATGGCCACAATGAGCAGGGCGATGAAGAAGACGCGGGCGGCGGTCGCCGGTTCACCGAGGATCAACATGCCGACGATCGCCGCGCCCGCGGCGCCGATGCCGACCCAGACGCCGTAGGCGGTACCGATGGGCAGGGTCTTCGCCGCGTAGGACAGCAGCATCATGCTGGCGACGATCCCGGCGCCGGTGAACACGCTCGGCCACAGGCGGGTGAACCCGTCCGTGTACTTCATGCCGATCGACCAGGCGACCTCGAGGAGTCCGGCGATCACGATCAGAATCCAGGCCATGACTGGCACCTCCGTCAGTGTTTCTCAACAGGGGTGCGTCGTCTTTGCGTAGCCCGGTACGGCGCGTCTCGTCGGGTGTGATCCACGATAGCAAAGCGCGCGCGGGAACGGACAAACCACCCGAAAGCGGAGGCTTGCCCAGGGCCGGGCTATTGCAGGTGCGGGGACGGGCTGTCAGAGATACAGCCCCGTCGAGTCCTCCGAGCCCTCGAAGCGGTCGGCGGCCACCGCGTGCAGGTCCCGCTCGCGCATCAGCACGTACGCGGTCCCCCGCACCTCGACCTCCGCCCGGTCCTCCGGGTCGTACAGAACCCGGTCGCCGGGCTCCACGGTCCGCACGTTCTGCCCGACCGCGACCACCTCGGCCCAGGCCAGACGCTTGCCGACCGCCGCCGTGGCGGGGATCAGGATGCCGCCGCCGCTGCGCCGCTCGCCCTCCGAGGTGTCCTGGCGGACGAGCACGCGGTCGTGCAGCATCCGGATGGGCAGCTTGTCGTCGTGATGGGTGCTGGGCAAATCCTTCTGGGGGCTCACGGCGACGAACCTACCTGCCCCGCGGCCCCGTGTACGCCTCCGGGTCGGCCCCGGCCGGCCCCGCTCAACCCTTGCGGCGCTTCGTGGTCACCGTGAGGAGGCCGACGACGCCGACGACGACGAGCGCGGCGGGCACGATCCGGCCCAGGCGCGGCGCCCCGTCCTCGGCCACGAACTGGCTCTTCACATCGGAGACGAGCCGGTTGGCACCGACGTACGCCCGTCCGAGGGTGTGATCGACGTTCGCCGCCAGCTTCGCCTTCGCGTCGCCGACGATCGTCTTCGGGTGCACCCGCACCCCGATCTCGTCGAGCGTCTCGGCCAGGGTCTCGCGGCGGCGCTTGATGTCCGCCTCGATCTGCGCCGACGTCCGCGTGTCCGGCGTATCCGACGTCCTTGACGTGTCCGACACCGCGCTGCCTCCGTGGTCGCTGTGCATCCGCTTGCTGTCCTCTGTTACGGCTGGGGGACAGTCTGTCAGCTAAGCGCCGACACCACCCCACGGCACCCCTATTACCCTCGTGCGAAGTCACCCTGGAGCCATTCGGGGCCACCCGGGGCCTGCCCCGGCCACCGGAGTACCCATCCGTGAGGAGATCACGAGCGACATGAGCGAGCGACTGCAGCCCGGCGACACCGCCCCCGCCTTCACCCTGCCCGACGCCGACGGCAACGAGGTCTCCCTCGCCGACCACAAGGGCCGCAAGACCATCGTCTACTTCTACCCGGCCGCGCTCACCCCCGGCTGCACCAAGCAGGCCTGCGACTTCACCGACAACCTCGACCTCCTCGCCGAGGCGGGCTACGACGTCATCGGCGTCTCCCCCGACAAGCCGGAGAAGCTCGCCAAGTTCCGCGAGCAGGAGAACCTCAAGGTCACGCTCGTCGGCGACCCGGAGAAGAAGGTCCTGGAGGCGTACGGGGCCTTCGGCGAGAAGAAGCTGTACGGGAAGGTCGTCACCGGGGTCATCCGCTCGACCGTCGTCGTCGACGAGGAGGGCAAGGTCGCGCACGCCTTCTACAACGTGAAGGCGACCGGCCACGTGGCGAAGATCATCAAGGACCTGGGCATCTGATGAGCCTCTGACGGATTCCGGGCCGCCCACCGGGGGTACCCGGGCCGCACTCGCGCTGTGACGAAAGTCCCCTCCACCGGGGACTTCCGTTTGCGATCGTCACCATTGAGCAAGTGATCCCTTCGGAAGTGTTTCAAGTCCAGAGAAGGGAACAACCGCCATGTCCAGCGACACCGAGGAAGGGCAGACACTGCCCGACCCGGAGGCGGTCAAGCGTCACCGGGCGCTGTTCCGCGCTGTGAAAAGGCGCAAGAACCCGCCCCTGCGCCGCACCGACATCACCGTCACCGACGACGCGGCGGTGAAGCGGGCGGTCAAGGCGGCCTCGCTCGGCAACGCCATGGAGTGGTTCGACTTCGGGATCTACTCCTACCTCGCGGTCACCATCGGCCACGTCTTCTTCCCTTCCGGGAACGACACGGTCCAGCTGATCTCGTCCTTCGCGACCTTCGCGGTGTCGTTCCTCGTCCGCCCGATCGGCGGCATGGTGTTCGGCCCGATGGGTGACAAGATCGGCCGCAAGAAGGTCCTGGCGATGACCATGATCCTGATGGCGATCGGTACCTTCGCCATCGGCCTCATCCCGTCCTACGCCACGATCGGCTTCTGGGCCCCGGTCCTCCTCATCCTCTTCCGCCTCGTCCAGGGCTTCTCCACCGGCGGCGAGTACGGCGGCGCGTCCACCTTCATCGCCGAGTACGCGCCCGACAAGCGGCGCGGCTACTTCGGCAGCTTCCTGGAGTTCGGCACCCTCGCCGGATACGTCGGCGCCGCCGGCCTCGTCACCATCCTGACCTCGGTCCTCGGCAGCGACGGCATGGAGTCCTGGGGCTGGCGCGTCCCGTTCCTCGTCGCGGGCCCGATCGGCCTCGTCGGCCTCTACCTGCGACTGAAGCTGGACGAGACCCCCGCCTTCCAGAAGCTGGAGGACGAGTCGTCCCACAAGGCCACGGAAGCCGCCTCCACCGTCGAGACCACCGCCAAGGGCGACCTCGCCAAGATCTTCCGCGACTACTGGCCGACGCTCATCCTCTGCATCTGCCTGGTCGGCGCCTACAACATCACCGACTACATGCTCCTCTCCTACATGCCGACCTACCTGTCGGACGAGATGGGCTACTCCGAGGCGCACGGCCTCCTCATCCTCATCGCGACGATGATCGTCCTGATGTGCATCATCAGCCAGGTCGGCAAGCTCTCCGACCGCTTCGGCCGCAAGCCGCTCCTCATGACCGGCATGCTCGGCTTCCTCATCACCTCGATCCCGGCGTTCCTCCTCGTCAAGAACGGCGCCCTGTGGGCCGTCTCGATCGGCATGCTGCTCCTCGGCCTCTCCCTGGTCTGCATGCTCGGCACCATGTCGGCGGCGCTCCCCGCGCTCTTCCCGACCCAGGTCCGCTACGGCTCCCTCTCGGTCGGCTACAACCTCTCCGCCTCGATCTTCGGCGGCACGACCCCGCTGGTGATCACCGCGCTCATCTCGTGGGCGGGGACCGACATGATGCCCGCGTACTACGCGATGGCCGCGGCCCTCGTCGGCGTCATCGCGGTCGCCTGCATGAAGGAAACGGCCCAGAAGCCGCTCGCGGGTTCCCCGCCGTCGGTGGAGACGCACGAGGAGGCAGCGGAAATGGTGGAGAACCAGGCCCCGGCACCTAGGTTCTGACCCTCTCCCCCGTCCCCGTCCCTTTCTCCTTCCGGATCGGACCGTTCCGCATTTCGTGCGTGACGGTCCGATTTTCGGTTCGTTAGGCCGTACGAGAAGGGGAACGGGCGGTCGATCAGGGGGTTCGCGGTGGCGGGGTTGCGGTACACGCGGGAGCTGTTGGAGGAGGCGGCGCGCGAGACGTCCTCGTGGGACGAGGCGGTGCGGTTCTGCGGGGGTGAACCGACCCGGCACAGCAAGCGGTACCTGCACCAGAAGATGGCCGACGCCGGGATCGACACCTCCCACTTCCGGCACGGAGCAGTGCGGCACACGGACGAGGCGCTGCGCGCGGCCGTCGCGGAGTCGTACAGCGTCCGGGACGTCGTGCGGTACCTGGGCATCAACAACGTCGGCGGCAACCAGGCGCACATCGGGCGGCGGATCGCGGCGCTCGGCGTCGACACCTCACACTTCGCGGCCCCCGAACGACCGCGGGCTGCACCCCGCAAGGAACGGGCGGACATCCTGGTCCTCCGCTCCCCCGACGAGGGACGCGTCCACGGCGTCCGCATCCGGCGGGAGCTGGTGCGCCTCGGCATCGCGGAGCAGTGCGCGTCCTGCTCCCGGTCGCAGTGGCGCGGGCGCCCCATCGCACTCGAGGTCGATCACCTCAGCGGGGAGTGGTGGGACAACCGCGTGGAGAACCTGCGCCTGCTGTGCCCCAACTGCCACGCGGTCACCGACACCTACCGGGGCCGGAAGCGGAGGACGGCATGAGCGGCAAGTACCCTCGCGCAACCCTGACCACGGCCGCCAAGGAGTCGACCAGCCTGGTCGACCTGATGCGCCGGGTCGGTGCGCCCATCGGCAGCGGCCCCGCCGACTACCTCCGCAAACGCCTCGCGCACTACGAGATCGACACCTCCCACTTCGTGGCGGAACCGCTCCCGGAACGCCCGCGGCGGTCGTACTCCGCAGAGGTGCTGGCCGACGCCGCGGCCCGGTCCACGAGCATCCGCGAGATGTTCCTCCACATGGGCATCCCTCCGGAGGACGGGCCGTACTGGCTCATCAAGCAGAAGCTGGCCACGTTCGGCATCGACACGAGTCACTTCGGTCCCGGTCGAGGGAGCGTGGCCTCGGCCCTCTTCCCGGAGGAGGAGTTCACCCGGGCCGTCGCCGCCTCGCGCAGCCTGGCCGGGCTGATGCGCGAGCTGGGCAGGCCCCCGTACGACAGCAGCTCGCGAGCAAGAGCCAGGCGGAGCATCGACGCGTACGGGCTTTCGACGGAGCACTTCGCCGGACAGGGCCATCGGGCCGGAGTCTCGTCGCCGAAGCGCAGGAGCGCAGCCGACATCCTGGTCCATCGCCCGCAGGGCTCGCGCCGCACGCGTACGCACCTCCTGCGTCGGGCACTCGAGGACATCGGGGTGCCGTGTGCCTGCGCCGAGTGCGGTCAGGGGCAGGTGTGGGAGGGGAAACGGCTGGTTCTGGAGATCGACCACATCAATGGCGAGCCGCTCGACGACCGTCGGGAGAACCTGCGTTACCTGTGCCCCAACTGCCATGCCCACACCACAACCTGGTGTCGTGGCGGGAGCCCAGCCCGGTAGCATGTGCGCCGAGCGGCGGTGGCGCAATGGCGACGCAGCAGACTTAGGATCTGTGGCCCTTGATCGGGCTTGAGGGTTCGAATCCCTTCCGCCGCACGAGCGATGGCCTGCGTTTCCGAGATGCGAAGCGCAGGCCATTCTTGTGTCTCAGCCCACCAGCTCCCGCACCACCGGCACCAGCGCCCGGAACGCCTTCCCCCGGTGGGAGATCGCGTTCTTTTCGGCCGGGGTCAGTTCCGCGCAAGTGCGGGTGTCACCCTCGACCTGGAGGATCGGGTCGTAGCCGAAGCCGTTCGTGCCCGAGGGGGCGTGGCGGAGGGTGCCGCGGAGTTGGCCCTCGACGACGTGTTCGGTGCCGTCGGGGAGGGCGAGGGCGGCGGCGCAGGCGAAGTGGGCCGTGCGGTGGTGGTCGTCGTCGATGTCGCCGAGCTGGGCGAGGAGCAGGTCGAGGTTGGCCTGGTCGTCGCCGTGGCGGCCGGCCCAGCGGGCGGAGAAGATGCCGGGCGCGCCGTTGAGGACGTCGACGCAGAGGCCCGAGTCGTCGGCGACGGCGGGCAGGCCGGTGGCCTTGGCGAGGGCGTGCGCCTTGAGCAGGGCGTTCTCGGCGAAGGTGACGCCGGTCTCGCGGACGTCGGGGATGTCGGGGTAGGCGTCCGCGCCGACGAGTTCGTGGGGCAGGCCTGCGTCGGCGAGGATGGAGCGGAGTTCGACGATCTTGCCGTTGTTGCGGGTGGCGAGGATGAGGCGGGTCATGGACCCAGTATCCAGTTCCGGCCACCCGCGGGGTTCGCCGGTGACGTGCCGGCTACGGCGGGCGAACCTTGGTCAGTCCGCCGGCCGCGTCCGTGACCGGAGTGACCTCCGCGGCTACGGCGGGCGGACCCTGGTCAGTTCGCCCGCCGCGTCCGTGACCGGAGTGACCCCCGCGGCTACGGCGTGCAGACCTTGGTCAGTTCGCCCGCCGCGTCCGTGACGGGGGTGACGTCCGGGGTCTCGTCGCCGTTCCTGATGGCCGTGCGGACGTTGTCCACGGCCTTGTTGAGGTCGCCGACCGCCTTCGACACATCCGCGTTGTCGGTCTTGTCGCCGATTCTGTCGAGGTTGGTGTCGATGGAGGCGAGGGCCTCGTCCGCCTGGCCGGGGTCGTTCGCCGCGTTCTCGACGGCCTGCTGGAGGTCGGTGACGCTGTCGGCGATGGCGTCGGCGGTCTGGACGCAGTCGAGGGCCTTGTCGACGGCGGAGCAGCCGACGGCGGCCGGGACGGCGATCAGTGCCATCGCGGCGACGGTGACGGCGATACGGCGGTGGCGGCGCGCGGCCATGGAACGGTCCTCCCCTGAAGTACGGACGGGTGGACGGCGGTCGCTGTCGCGGCGCCGGCCGCTGTCGCGTGCCGTCCACCCGTACGTAGTGACGCGGTTGGCGGTGCGGTGGTTGCCGCCACGCTTGGAGGTCTCTTTACCTGGGCCCGGTCGGCCGCCCCGCCAAGGGGTCCGCTTACAGGCCGAGCGCCTTGACCTGTGCCGCCGCCAGTTCGTCGCAGCCCGCGACCGCCAGGTCCAGGAGGGAGTTGAGCTCGGTGCGGTCGAACGGCTCGGCCTCGGCGGTGCCCTGGATCTCGACGAAGCGGCCGTCGCCGGTGCAGACGACGTTCATGTCGGTGTCGGCCCGCACGTCCTCCTCGTAGGCGAGGTCGAGGAGCGGTACGCCGCCGACGATGCCGACGGAGACGGCGCTGACGGTGCCGGTGAGCGGCTTGCGCCCGGCCTTGATCAGCTTCTTGGACTGGGCCCAGGAGACGGCGTCGGCCAGGGCGACGTAGGCGCCGGTGATGGCGGCGGTGCGGGTGCCGCCGTCGGCCTGGAGGACGTCGCAGTCGAGGACGACGGTGTTCTCGCCGAGCGCCTTGTAGTCGATGACGGCGCGCAGGGAGCGGCCGATGAGGCGGCTGATCTCGTGGGTGCGGCCGCCGATCTTGCCGCGGACGGACTCGCGGTCGCCGCGGGTGTTGGTGGCGCGGGGCAGCATCGAGTACTCGGCGGTGACCCAGCCTTCGCCGCTGCCCTTGCGCCAGCGCGGGACGCCCTCGGTGAAGGAGGCGGTGCACAGGACTCTGGTGTCGCCGAAGGAGACGAGGACGGAGCCCTCGGCGTGCTTGCTCCAGCCGCGTTCGATGGTGATCGGGCGGAGCTGTTCGGGCGTGCGGCCGTCGATGCGAGACATGGGGCGAGCCTATCGGGCCCGCCGGGCCCGAACGCGCGGAAGGCCGCCTGCCCCTGGTGCGCCGGGGCGGCGGCCTTCGCGGTGACCTGTGCGCGGGCCCTTCGGACGAGGTGACCCGTGCTCGGCTTCCTCAGAGGGAGGAGGCGCGTCGGGTCACATCATGTCTTCGATGTCGGCGGCGATCGGGTCCGCGTCCGTGCCGATGACGACCTGGATGGCGGTGCCCATCCGCACGACGCCGTGGGCGCCGGCGGCCTTCAGCGCGGCGTCGTCGACCAGGTCCGCGTCCTTGACCTCGGTGCGCAGGCGGGTGATGCAGCCCTCGACCTCTTCGATGTTGTCGATGCCGCCGAGCCCCGCAACGATCTTCTCAGCCTTGCTGGCCATTTCGTTCTCCCTGTTGTTCCCAGACCTGTTCCCAGGCCCGCCGTGTGGGCCGCTATGTCACGGTAACCCACGGTTGGCCCATCTTCGCGGGCGATGGCCGTGCTCGTGCCGAAAGATGACGAGCGACGACCAGCCTGTGGAGCGAACCGTTCCGCGACTGGTCTACACCAGTTTCCAACGGCCGCCAAACGTGGCTTGTTCCGGGAGGACGCCCATGAGAGGACGCCCATGAGTGCGAACGCTGCCACCGCGTCCGGACCGAGCCTCTGGCAGAACTTCTTCCAGGGGCTCCAGAAGATGGGGCGCAGTCTGCAGCTGCCCATCGCCGTGCTGCCGGCCGCCGGCATCGTCAACCGGCTCGGCCAGCCCGACGTCTTCGGCGACGACGGGCTCGGCTGGACGAACGTGGCGAAGGTCTTCGCGGGTGCGGGCGGCGCGCTGCTCGACGCGGATCTGGGTCTGCCGCTGCTGTTCTGCATCGGTGTCGCCATCGGCATGGCGAGGAAGGCGGACGGCTCGACGGCGCTGGCGGCGGTGGCGGGGTTCCTCGTCTACCGGGGCGTGCTGCACCAGTTCCCGCAGGACTGCCCGGGCGGGGCGAAGTCGGTGGCGACGGGGTGTCAGGGCGCGGACGGCGTCGTCGCCGCGTTCACCTATCAGAACCCCGGGGTGTTCGGCGGCATCATCATGGGGTTCCTGGCCTCGTTCTTCTGGGTCCGCTACCACCGCACCAAGCTGGTGTCCTGGCTCGGCTTCTTCAACGGGCGCCGGCTCGTCCCGATCATCATGGCGTTCGTCGGCATCGTCTTCGCGGTGCTCTGCCTGTGGATCTGGCCGCCGATCGGTGACGGTCTGGAGAGCTTCTCCAACTGGCTGCAGGATCTGGGCGCCATCGGCTCCGGCATCTTCGGCGTCGCGAACCGCTCGCTGCTCGTGATCGGTCTGCACCAGTTCCTGAACGTGCCGCTGTGGTTCCAGTTCGGCTCGTACACGAAGCCCGACGGCACGCAGGTGCACGGTGACATCAACATGTTCCTGCAGGGCGATCCGTCCGCGGGCATCTACCAGACGGGCTTCTTCCCGATCATGATGTTCGCGCTGCCCGCGGCGTGTCTGGCGATGTATCACTGCGCGCGGCCCGAGCGGCGCAAGGCGGTCGGCGGCATGATGCTGTCGCTGGCGCTGACCTCGTTCGTCACGGGCATCACCGAGCCGATCGAGTACTCCTTCGTCTTCATCGCGCCGGTGCTCTACGCGATCCACGCGGTGCTCACCGGAGTCTCGATGGCGGTGACGTGGGGGCTCGGGGTGAAGGACGGGTTCAGCTTCTCGGCCGGGCTCATCGACTACCTGATCAACTGGAGTCTCGCGACGAAGCCCTGGCTGATCATCGTGATCGGGCTGTGTTTCGCCGTCGTCTACTACGTGGTCTTCCGGTTCGCGATCACGAAGTTCGATCTGAAGACGCCGGGGCGTGAGCCCGAGGAGGAGGTCGAGGACGTCACGAAGTAGGCGTCCCCGTACGGCTCGAAGGGCCCCCGGACCGATTGGTCCGGGGGCCCTTTCTTCACGTCCGCGTCACGTGCGAATCACGCCGGAATCACGTCTGAGCCGAAGCGGACGCATATGTTCCATTCCACAGAAAGCGCGGGTTCCTTATCTCGCCTTCACCGTGTTACAACAGGTCTACACCACTGAGTGGTGTAGACCACGCGCGCCTGAGCGCCGGGTTCCCGAGACGCCGCCGTCCCCCCTTTCCCCCAGGCGGCGCCTGCCTACTGGAGGAAGTTGTGTCCACGGCTAGTGCCGCGCCCGCGGCCGACAAGAAGAAGAAGGGCGCAGGCGCGATGGCTGTCATGCAGCGCATCGGCCGCAGCCTCATGCTGCCGGTCGCCGTGCTGCCCGCAGGCGCCCTGCTCGTCCGCCTCGGCAACGATGACATGCTCGGCCGCGACTCGTTCCCCGCGTTCGTGACGAAGATCGCGGGCTTCATGGCGGCCGGCGGCAACGCCATTCTCGACAACATGGCGCTGCTGTTCGCCGTGGGCATCGCGATCGGCTTCGCCAAGAAGTCGGACGGCTCCACCGCCCTCGCGGCCGTCACCGGCTACCTGGTCTTCCAGAAGGTCCTGGCCACGTTCACCGACAAGAACCTGCCGAAGGTGGCCACCGCCGTCGACGGCAAGGTCGTCATGGTCGACGCCCCCGTGGACGCGAAGGTCCTCGGCGGTGTCGTGATGGGCATAGTCGTGGCCCTGCTGTACCAGCGCTTCTACCGGACCAAGCTGCCTGCCTGGGCGGGCTTCTTCGGCGGCCGTCGCCTCGTGCCGATCCTGTCCGCCTTCGCGGGCCTGCTCCTCGCCATCGTCTTCGGCTACATCTGGCCGGTCCTCGGCACGGGTCTGCACAACTTCGGTGAGTGGCTGGTCGGTTCGGGCGCCGTGGGCGCGGGCATCTTCGGTGTCGCCAACCGTGCGCTGATCCCGATCGGCATGCACCACCTGCTGAACTCCTTCCCGTGGTTCCAGGCGGGCTCGTACGAGGGCAAGAGCGGCGACATCAACCGGTTCCTCGCCGGTGACCCGACCGCCGGACAGTTCATGACCGGCTTCTTCCCGATCATGATGTTCGCGCTCCCCGCGGCCTGCCTCGCGATCGTGCACTGCGCCCGCCCCGAGCGCCGCAAGGTCGTCGGCGGCATGATGTTCTCGCTCGCCCTGACCTCGTTCGTCACGGGTGTCACCGAGCCGATCGAGTTCACGTTCATGTTCATCGCGCCGGTCCTGTACGCGATCCACGCGGTGCTCACCGGTGTCTCCATGGCCCTGACCTGGGCGCTCGGCATGAAGGACGGGTTCGGCTTCTCGGCAGGCCTGGTCGACTTCCTGCTGAACCTGGGCATCGCGTCCAAGCCGTGGATGCTGGTCCTGGTCGGCCTGTGCTTCGCCGCCCTGTACTACGTGATCTTCCGGTTCGCGATCATCAAGTTCAACCTGCCGACGCCGGGCCGCGAGTCCGACGAGGAGCTGGCCGAGCTGCAGAAGGCCGAGGCCAAGTAGGTCCTGCCACCCCGGGCATCACGAAGGCCCCGACGACCGCACCGGTCGTCGGGGCCTTCGCCAGTTCCGGAGCAGTCCCGGATCCGGCGGGCTCAGAGCTCGTACGTCGCCCCCGCCACCGCCAGCTCGACGGGACCGTCGTACACGCCGCGCGCGTCCGCCAGGTTCACCTGGGGGTCCGTCCACGGCGGGATGTGGGTGAGGACCAGCTTGCGCGCGCCGGAGCGCTGCGCGGACTCGCCCGCCTCGCGCCCGTTGAGGTGCAGCTCGGGGATGTTCTCCTTGCCGTGCGTGAACGCGGCCTCGCACAGGAACAGGTCGCTGTCGGCGGCCAGTTCGTCGAGCGCGGCGCACGGCCCGGTGTCACCGGAGTACGTCAGGGAGCGCCCGCCGTGCTCGATGCGGATCGCGTACGACTCGACCGGGTGGCAGACCTTCTCCATCCGTACGGAGAAGGGCCCGATCTCGTACGAGCCCGGCTTCACGGTGTGGAAGTCGAAGACCTCGCTGAACGCGGAGGCCGAGGGCGTGTCGGCGTGCGCGGTGGTCAGCCGGTGCTCGGTGCCCTCCGGCCCGTAGACCGGGATCGGGTCGCAACGGCCGCCCTCGTGGCGGTAGTAGCGGACGACGAAGTACGCGCACATGTCGATGCAGTGGTCCGCGTGCAGATGACTGAGGAAGATGGCGTCGAGGTCGTAGAGACCACAGTGGCGCTGCAGCTCGCCAAGGGCGCCGTTGCCCATGTCGAGAAGCAGCCGGTAGCCGTCGGCCTCGACGAGGTAGCTCGAGCAGGCCGAATCCGCGGACGGGAACGACCCCGAGCAGCCGACGACGGTGAGCTTCATAAGAGCCGGAACCTCCGCGCTGGCGGTCGGAAAGCGGGTGGGGATCGGGACTGAGGGTCCGTCGAGCGTAAGGCGCAAAACGGTGGGTCGCTCCTCCGTCGCGGGCCGTTGTGGGCGAACTCACCTGCGCTGTCACCGGTTCGGGCGGCGCTCGCCCGGTGGGCGGGCCCGCGCGCCCCACCGGTACCGTCGTCCGCATGGACACGTCCTGGTGGCTCGCGCTGGCGGCCGTGGTACTGCTCGCGCTGATCGCGGCGCTCGTCGACGGATGGGGCCGGGGTTCGCGACGGCGACGCCTGCGCGCCCCGTCCGCGGGGGTGCCCGGAGGGCCCCGGCCCGGCGAGATCTGGTGGGCGCTCGTGCCCTACGAGGACGGGCCCGGCTCCAAGGACCGCCCCTGCCTCGTCCTGTCCCTGCGCGGTGACACGGCACGGGTCGCGAAGATCACCAGCCGGCATCACGAGGAGCGGCCCGGGGTGATCGCGCTGCCGCCCGGCGCGGTCGCCGACGCGCGGCAGCGACGCAGCTATCTGGAGACGGATGAGCTGCGCAGTGTTCCTGTGGGGGATTTTCGGCGGCGGGCCGGGGTGGTGGACTCGGCGCTGTGGCGCCGGGTGCGGCATCTGGGATAGCTCCCTCGGCCCGGTTGGGGGCGAGGTCACGGGGCTCCGCCCCGGACCCCGCTCCTCAATCGCCGGAGGGGCCGGATCTCGCCGGACCCGGGCGAGGACTCAGGCCCACAACTGTCCGTGCAGGACCTCGATCGCCTCTTCCGTCGACGCCGCCGTGTAGACGCCCGTCGACAGGTACTTCCAGCCGCCGTCGGCGACGACGAACACGATGTCGGCCGACTCGCCCGCCTTGATCGCC
This sequence comes from Streptomyces sp. SGAir0957, assembly GCF_043523415.1. NCBI lineage: Bacteria > Bacillati > Actinomycetota > Actinomycetes > Kitasatosporales > Streptomycetaceae > Streptomyces > Streptomyces sp. SGAir0957. The sequence goes on along the minus strand of NZ_CP027293.1, from coordinate 5,177,077 downwards.
TTCTTGCCGACGCCGATCGCGGCGTGGAGCGCCGCGCCCGTGGAGACGCCCGCGAAGATGCCCTCCTGCTGGAGGAGTTCGCGGGTGCGGGTCACCGCGTCGGCCGAGCCGACGGAGAAGCGGGTGGTGAGGACGGAGGCGTCGTACAGCTCGGGGACGAAGCCCTCGTCGAGGTTGCGCAGGCCGTAGACCAGGTCGTCGTAGCGCGGCTCGGCCGCGACGATCTTGATGTCGGGCTTCTGCTCGCGCAGGTACCGGCCGACGCCCATGAGGGTGCCGGTGGTGCCGAGGCCCGCCACGAAGTGGGTGACCGAGGGGAGGTCCGCGAGGATCTCGGGGCCGGTCGTGGCGTAGTGCGCGCCCGCGTTGTCCGGGTTGCCGTACTGGTAGAGCATCACCCAGTCGGGGTGCGTCCCGGCCAGTTCCTTGGCGATGCGGACGGCGGTGTTGGAGCCGCCCGCGGCGGGCGAGGGGATGATCTCGGCGCCCCACATGGCGAGCAGGTCGCGCCGCTCCTGCGAGGTGTTCTCGGGCATGACGCAGACGATGCGGTAGCCCTTGAGGCGGGCGGCCATGGCGAGGGAGATGCCGGTGTTGCCCGAGGTGGGTTCGAGGATGGTGCAGCCGGGCGTGAGGCGCCCGTCCTTCTCGGCCTGCTCGATCATGTGGAGCGCGGGGCGGTCCTTGACCGAGCCGGTGGGGTTGCGGTCTTCCAGCTTCGCCCAGATCCGTACGTCCTCGGAGGGCGAGAGCCGCGGCAGGCGCACCAGGGGGGTGTTGCCGACCGCGGCCAGCGGACTGTCGTAACGCATACGTCGCTACGTCCGGCTCAGCGTGCGCCGCCGGCCACGGCCGGCAGGATCGTGACGTTGTCGCCGTCGGTGAGCTTGGTGTCGATGCCGTCGAGGAAGCGGACGTCCTCGTCGTTCAGGTAGACGTTCACGAAGCGGCGCAGCTGGCCCCCGTCCACGATGCGGGCGGCGATCCCGGAGTGCCGGGTGTCCAGGTCGGCGAACAGCTCGGCGAGGTTGTCCCCGCTGCCCTCGACGGCCTTGGCGCCGTCGGTGTAGGTGCGGAGGATGGTCGGGATGCGGACCTCGATGGCCATGCTGGTGCTCCTGTCAGGAGTCGGGAGTCGTGTGGGTGGACGCGCGGGGGCGCCCGGTACCGGCGGGCCGGCCGTGCGTGGGGATCGCGGGGGTCGCGGTTTCAGCGCGGACAGATGGCGCTGGCGAGGCGGCACAGGTCGACGTGCAGCCGCGCCACGAGCAACATGCCCGGCGTCTTTTCGCTCACGTCGTGGGAAACCATGCGTTCATCGTAACGATTCCCGGTCCGGTTCCCCGAGTGTGATCTCACCATGCGGTCGGATTCCGTCCGGTGGCCGGGACGGGCCGTGCTTTACGCCGTGACCTCGACGTCTTCCTCGGTCACTTCGCCCTCGACGATGCGGAAGGAGCGGAACTGGAAGGGGCCCGCGTCGTCGGTGTCGGCGGTGGAGACGAGGACGTAGTGGGCGCCGGGTTCGTTGGCGTAGCTGATGTCGGTGCGCGACGGGTAGGCCTCGGTGGCCGTGTGCGAGTGGTAGATGATCACCGGTTCCTCGTCGCGGTCGTCCATCTCGCGGTAGAGCTTGAGGAGGTCGCCGGAGTCGAACTCGTAGAACGTGGGCGAGCGGGCCGCGTTCAGCATGGGGATGAAGCGCTCGGGGCGGCCTTCGCCGACCGGGCCCGCGACGACGCCGCACGCCTCGTCGGGGTGGTCGGCGCGGGCGTGCTCCACGATCCGGTCGTACAGGTCCTTCGAAAGCGTCAGCATGCGGCCAGGATAAGCAGGTGGGCCGTCGCGTACCGGAGTCCGGTACGCGACGGCCCACCTGGTGAGACCGGGGCGCTCAGGCGCGCTTGGCGAACGCGGCGCCCTGCGGGTTGCGCTTGCGCAGGACGAAGTAGGAGACGCCGAGGATGACGCCCCAGACCGGTGCCGCGTAGAGGGAGACCCGGGCGTCCTTGTCGATGCCCATCATGACGATGACCATCGCGATGAAGGCCAGCGAGAAGATGCTCGCCCAGATGCCGCCGGGGGCGCGGAACTCGGACTTCGGCAGCTCACCGCGGTCGGACTTCAGGCGGTAGCGGACCTGGCAGATCAGGATGACGATCCAGGCCCACATGCCGGAGATGGTGGCGAAGGAGACGACGTAGTTGAACGCCTCGCCGGGCCACTGGTAGTTGATCCAGACGCCGACCAGCATCATCGCGGCGGAGACGGACGTGCCGATGAGCGGCAGGCCGTTCTTGGTCAGCTTGGTGAAGAAGCCCGGGCCCTGGCCGTTGAGCGCGAGGTCGCGCAGCATGCGGCCGGTGGAGTACATGCCCGAGTTGCAGGAGGAAAGGGCGGCGGTCAGCACGACGAAGTTGACGATGCCGGCGCCCGCGGCCAGGCCCATCTTCTCGAAGGCGGCGACGAAGGGGCTGACGCCGGGCTGGAAGTTGGTCCACGGCACGACCGAGAGGATCATGATGAGGGCGCCGACGTAGAAGACGGCGATGCGCCACGGCACGGTGTTGATGGCCTTGGGCAGGACCTTCTTCGGGTCCTTGGACTCACCGGCGGTGACGCCGACCAGCTCGACGGCGAGGAAGGCGAACATGACCATCTGGAGGGTCATGAGGGTGTTGCCGATGCCGTGCGGGAAGAAGCCGCCCTGGTCCCACAGGTGGGTGACGGAGGCGGTGTCACCGGCGTCGGAGAAGCCGAGGGTGAGGATGCCGGCGCAGATCAGGATCATGCCGACGATGGCGGTGACCTTGACCATGGAGAACCAGAACTCCAGCTCGCCGAAGAGCTTCACGGAGATCAGGTTGGCGCCGTAGAGGATGACGGTGAAGACGAGGGCGGACACCCATTGGGGGATGTCCCACCAGTACGTCATGTAGGTGGCGGCCGCGGTCACCTCGGTCATGCCGGTGATGACCCAGAACAGCCAGTAGGTCCAGCCGGTGACGAAGCCCGCGAAGGGGCCGATGAACTCGCGCGCGTACTCCGAGAAGGAGCCGGAGACGGGCCGGTACATGAGGAGCTCGCCGAGCGCCCGCATGATGAAGAAGATGACGAGGCCCGCGATGGCGTACGCGAGGATCAGGCTGGGGCCCGCCTTGGAGATGCCCTTGCCCGCGCCGAGGAAGAGGCCGGTCCCGATGGCGCCGCCGATGGCGATCATCTGGATCTGCCGGGAGCCGAGACCCCGCTGGTAGCCCTCGCCGCCCTCACCGGTGTCGCTCACGGCCTCATTGCCGGCGTTGTGCTTGTCGACCTGCACTGAGGTCATGATGGTGCGCCTTTCTCCATGCCGATCCGTGCCGTGCGCGGCTCGGATCGACTGTGACGATCCTTGGGGCCAGAGGCCCTGGATGGATGGAGCTGTGCCTACCGGCGGTCGGCCGGTAAGGGCGCCCCCGGCGGACAGGGGTGGCGTCCGTCGGGCGGTCGTGAAGATTTATCACGCCGTTCACGGTGCGCGGACGAGGCGCGTGTGACGCGGACCACTGGAAAAAGGGGACAAAGGGGGTTCGCAACCGCAATGGGGGTCGCCTCGGTGACGCGATCGTTATGCGGATTTGAGTCACCGCTGAGCGAACACCTGGAGTTTCACGGCAGGAGCGTGTCGACCAGGGTCTCCTGCAGCCCGCCGAGCCACAGGTAGGCCATCACCATCGGCTTGCGCGCGTCCTCGTCGGGGAGCCGGTAGAGGATGTCCGTGTCCTCCTCGTCGGTGATGTCGAGGCGGGTGCCGATGGCGAGACGCAGGTCGTTCAGGGCGCGCATCCACGGGATCGACTCGTCGGGGGACAGCTTGAGGACCGCGCCGCCGCCGTCCGCCGAGGAGGCGAGCGAGTCGAGGGAGCGGACCACGGCGAGGGCGTCCTCGCGCTTGCCGGCCCGCAGGTCGTTCTCGGTGAAGCGGCGGAACTCGGAGGAGTAGGCGCGCAGCTCGTCCGCGTCGGCGGTGGACATGGCACCCTCGGCGGCCGGGCCGCCGTACGCGTCCGGGAGGAGGCGGCGCAGGACCGCGTCGGTGGGCGGCTCCGTGGGGCCGTCGGCGAAGAGTTCGGCGAGCGGGTCGTCGGAGAGCTCGCCGCCGGGCCCGGGGCCGATCAGCTCCAGGAGCTGGACGGCGAGCGAGCGGATGATGGAGATCTCGACGTCGTCGAGGGCGACGGCGGCGCCGCCGCCCGGGATCGGCTCGAAGTGGCCGGGCATTTACTTCCGATCCTGTTGCAGCGTGGCCCACAGGCCGTATCCGTGCATGGCCTGGACGTCCCGCTCCATCTCCTCGCGGCTGCCGGTGGAGACCACCGCGCGCCCCTTGTGGTGCACGTCCATCATCAGCTTCGTCGCCTTCTCCTTGGAGTAGCCGAAGTAGCTCTGGAAGACGTACGTCACGTAGCTCATGAGGTTGACCGGGTCGTTGTGGACGAGCGTGATCCAGGGGACGTCCGGCTCGGGGACCACGGAGAGATCCTCCGTCGTCTCGGGGCTTTCGATCTCAAGGGGTGCTGGAGCCGTCACACGGCCCATGCTGCCACCACCGGGCCCCAACCGCACAAACGAGCCGCTGGGGCCTGTCGTAGGCCGTTCGCACAAACGGACGCCAGAAATCGTCACCTTGACGCTAAGAGGGGGTAGCATCCAGCCTATGAACACAGCGGACCTTGGCCTGCCGGTGGACGTTCCGTCGACAGCCCTCTTCACCGATCACTACGAGCTGACGATGCTCCAGGCCGCCCTGCACGGGGGTGCGGCCGACCGCCACTCGGTCTTCGAGGTCTTCACCCGCCGCCTTCCCGAGGGCCGCCGCTACGGCGTCGTCGCGGGCACCGGGCGCGTCCTGGACGCCGTGGAGAACTTCCGCTTCGACGCGGGCGTCCTCGGCTTCCTGCGCGAGCGGGGCGTCGTGGACGAGCCGACGCTCGAATGGCTCGCGCAGTACCGTTTCTCCGGCGACATCTGGGGCTACCCCGAGGGCGAGGTTTACTTCCCCGGCTCGCCGGTCCTGCGCGTCGAGGGCTCGTTCGCCGAGTGCGTGCTCCTGGAGACGGTGATCCTCTCCATCCTCAACCACGACTCCGCCATCGCCGCCGCGGCCTCGCGCATGTCCTCGGCCGCCGGGGACCGCCCGCTCATCGAGATGGGCGCCCGGCGCACGCACGAGCTGGCCGCCGTCGCCGCCTCCCGCGCCGCGTACGTCGGCGGCTTCGCCACCACCTCCGACCTCGCGGCCGGGTTCCGGTACGGCATCCCGACCGTCGGCACCTCCGCGCACGCCTTCACCCTCCTCCACGACACCGAGCGGGACGCCTTCCGCACCCAGGTCGACTCGCTCGGCGAGGGGACGACCCTGCTAGTCGACACCTACGACGTGGCCGAGGCGGTCCGCACGGCCGTCGAGATCGCGGGGCCGAAGCTCGGCGCCGTCCGCATCGACTCCGGCGACCTGCTGCTCGTCGCGCACCGGGTCCGCAAGGAGCTCGACGAGCTGGGCGCCAAGGACACCAAGATCGTGGTCACCTCCGACCTCGACGAGTACGCCATCGCCTCGCTGCGGGCCGCGCCCGTGGACGCGTACGGCGTCGGGACGCAGCTGGTGACCGGCTCGGGGCACCCGACCTGCTCCATGGTCTACAAGCTCGTCGCGCGCGCCGAGTCCGCCGATCCGAAGGCGCCGCTGACGCCCGTCGCGAAGAAGTCCGCGGGCGGCAAGACGTCCATCGGCGGCCGCAAGTGGGCCGCGCGCCGCCTCGACCGGGACGGCGTCGCCGAGGCCGAGGTCGTCGGCACCGGCGAGGTGCCGGCCGACCTCGTCGAGCGGCAGCTCCTCGTCCAGCTGGTCAAGGGCGGCGAGGTGCTGTCCCGGGAGCCGCTGGACGCCGTGCGCGAGCGGCACATCGCCGCCCGCGACGGCCTTCCGCTGTCGGCGACGCAGCTGTCGCGCGGCGAGGCCGTCCTCCCCACCGAGTACATGTGAGCCGGGCGAGCGGCGGAGCGCCCCTGGTGCCCCCTCCCGCTCCGTACCGGAAACTTCTACGCTCGTAGTCTCCAAAGCGAAGGACACCGACCATGCGCCGCGCCCTGATCGTCGTCGATGTGCAGAACGACTTCTGCGAGGGCGGCAGCCTCGCGGTGGCGGGGGGTGCAGACGTCGCTGCCGCGGTCACCGATCTCATCGGTCAGACGGGCGGTGGCGTCGGGTACCAGCACGTCGTCGCCACCCGGGACCACCACATCGACCCCGGCGACCACTTCTCCGACGCCCCGGACTACGCGCACTCGTGGCCCGTGCACTGCGTCGCCGGGACCGAGGGGACGGGGTTCCACCCGAACTTCGCGCCCGCGGTCGCCTCGGGGGCCGTCGACGCGGTCTTCGACAAGGGGGCGTACGCGGCCGCCTACAGCGGGTTCGAGGGGGCCGACGAGAACGGGGTGTCCCTCTCGGTGTGGTTGCGCGCCCGGGGGATCACCGAAGTGGACGTCGTCGGGATCGCCACGGATCACTGTGTGCGGGCGACCGCGCTGGACGCGGTCGGGGCGGGGTTCCGTACGCAGGTCTTGCTCGACCTGACGGCGGGGGTGGCCGCCGATTCGACCGAGGCGGCTATCGAGGAGATGCGCTTGAACGGGATCGAGATGACGGGAAAGCCTGCCGTCGCTTAGGTCACGGGGCTCTGTCTGCCCCGGATCCCGCTGCCTCTCGTACAAAGGCGGGGCTGATTTTGGCGGGGCTCATTTTGACGGAGTTGAGCGCACCAGGTCTCAACAAAGACCGTATGGGGTGCCACAGCTCGCCCGTCGAGGCCAGCGGCGCCTCGCGCCAGACCAGGCCGTCCGGGTGGTGCAGGACCGCGGTGATCTCGTCCGGGGTCGGCGGGTGCGCGTTGCCGCGGAGGTAGACGGCGCGCAGGCCGAGGTTGCGCAGGCGGGTCAGGGCCCGGGGGCGGTTCACGGCGTGCACGAGGACGCGGACGGCGCGCTCGCCGGGGCCCGGCGCGGGCAGGGTCAGCGCGACCACGACGCTTCCTCCGGGCAGCTTGCAGAACCCACCTGCGGACACGTCGGTCACACCCCTCTGATACATGGTGTCAATAAGGAACTCACAGGACGCACTCAAACACGATCGGCCGCGACCCGCCAGGGGGTCGCGGCCGATACGTTTGTGACCTGCGGCTTTGTCCGCTACTTGGTCGAGGGGCCGACCTGGACCGTGATCGACGAGCCGGTGAGCGGCTGGCTCACGATCGCGATCCGGGTGTTGGTGTCAGTTGTCTGCACGCTGCCGGTCGGGTTCTCCTTGTACCAGTAGGTGCCCTTGTGGTCGTCGAAGACCGGGTTGCCCAGCTGCGCCGGGATCTTCGTCTCGACGCCCAGCTTGTGGAGCTTCATGCCCGGCACCGGGTACCAGCCGAAGGCGGCGTCGTACGGCGTGATCTTGTTGGTGATCAGCTTGCCGTCCGCCCACTTCAGCGGCTTCGCGTGCGCGTCGACGGGAAGGATCAGACCCTTGCCGGGGTGCTGGCCGACGTTGTTGTTGCGCTGCGAGGTGTCCCACTGCCAGATCATCAGGCCCGGACGGTACTGGTAGTGCTCGACCCAGTTGTTCTTCGCGCCGCCGTCGCGCCAGCCGAAGTTGTACGGGCCGACCTTGAGGGTCTTGTCGTACGACACGTACTGGCGGTTCTCGGCGATGTAGAACTGCGGGAAGTCGCCGCTGATGGAGGCGCCGACGCGGGAGAAGCCGCGCGCGGTCCAGCCGTTGTCGTCGCCCTCGGCGTTGTCGGTGAAGACGGCCGAACCGTCCGCGACGACCTTGAGGTTGTCGGAGGTGAAGCCCATGCCGCCCGCGCCGCCGTCGGTCTTGTAGCGGAAGCGGATGTCGATCTTCTTGCCCGCGAACTCGTCGAGCGGGAAGACCAGGTGCTTGAACGTGGTGGAGTCACCGGTCAGCGCGGGCTTGTCGCCGCCGTCGCGCGGGATGGTGACGCCGTCGGCGGTGCCGTCGATCGTCTTCCAGCTCGCGCCGTCGTCGGTGGAGACCTGCGTGTACAGGTAGTCGTAGTCCTTCTCGATGTTCCACCAGCCGTCGAGCTCGAGCGACGCCTTCGCCTTGCCGCTCAGGTCGACGGTGCGCGACAGGGTGTTGTCGAGGTCGTCGCCGTAATCCGACCACCACTGCTTCGAGCCCTCGGCGGGCTTCACGATGTCCGTGGTGACGTTCTTCTTCGGCAGTTCGACGACGAGCGCCTGCTTCAGCTTGGTGTTGTACTCGGCCACGCCCAGCTTGTGCGTCGACTTCGTCGCCGCCTTCGCCGTGTCGTAGTTGAGCCAGCCCAGCTGGAGCTTGTCCCAGGCGGTCATGTCGCCCGGCATGTCGCCGATCGACTCCTCGCCGGTGCCGAGCCAGGAACCGGCCGACATCAGCGACCAGAAGCCGACCGAGTTCTCGCCCGCGTACGAGGTGTCGTACAGGTCGGGCAGGCCCAGGTCGTGGGCGTACTCGTGGGCGAAGACGCCGAGGCCGCCGTTCTCCGGCTGCATCGTGTAGTCGCCGACCCAGATGCCGGTGTCGCCGACCGGGGTGCCGCCCGCCTTGAAGCCCTCGGGGCCGGTGTCGCCGTCGTCGCGGCTGTAGGCGTAGCCGCGGTGCGCCCACAGGGAGTCGCCGCCCTGCGCGCCGCCGCCGGCCGACCCGTCCTCGCCCGCGTGGACGATCTGGAAGTGGTCGATGTAGCCGTCGGGCTCGTTGAAGTTGCCGTCGTTGTCGTGGTCCGTGCGGTCCCACTGGTCGTACTGCGCGAGGTCGGCCTTGATGTCGGCGTCGGACTTGCCGGCCGCCTTCTGCTGCTCGACCCAGGCGGTGACGCCGTCGCGGACCAGGTCCTCGACGTTCGGGCAGTTGTCGGCGCCGCAGTAGTTGGAGCCGTAACGGGCCTCGTTCCACGGGACCTTGACCCAGTCCGAGACCTCGCCGTCGACCGAGTACCGGCCCGACGACGTCTTCTCGTAGTAGGTCTTGAGCGAGTCGACGCCCTTGCCGGAACCGAAGTACAGGTCCTGGAAGTGCTTCGCGTTGTAGTCCTTCTGCCAGGCCGTGCTGTTGTCCTTGGAACGGTCCGGCTCGGCTATCTGGTTGTGCAGCGGGCCGGGAGTGCCGCCGTACTTCGGCTTCAGCTCGTCGGTGTCGTCGTCCGCGCGGTCCACCAGAGTGGTGTTGTCGACCTTGTCGCCGAACTCGGTCAGGATCGTGAAGATCTTGTCCGTGCGCTCGCGGCCCAGCTCGACGTACTTGCCCTTGCCGAGGTCGACGACCCTGGAGCCGTGCCGCTCCTGGACCTTCGACTTGCCCTGCAGCACGTTCTGCAGCGCGGTCTGGCGCTGCTGCTCCTGCTGCTTGCTGAACGGGCCGTCCATGACGTGGCCCTTGCCCCCGTACGTCTTGCCGGAGGTGGTGCTCGTCGCGGCCGGCGTGTCGGCCTGGGCCGTCGTCGCCGCGACCGCGCCCGTGGCGGCGGTGGCGGCCAGGGTCACGAGCACCGCGGCGGCTCTCAACGCCCGTCTCTTGGTGGTCACTTGAGTGATCTCCTCCTCCGTGGCCCGCTGGCCACGTGTCACAAGTGACGCCATTTGACCGGAGGTAGAGGAGAAATAACAGACCTTGACGATGACGTTTGCGTTGCACTATGCGCGGGGGCGGATCCGTTATCCGGACAAGCCCCTAGATACTTGCGATGCACCGTGCCGCCCTGCGCGGCCCCCTGGCGGACCCGGTGATTCCGTGCGCCCCCCATGCCCCGACACCGTGGGTTAGCTCATGCTTACTGCAGGTTCCGTTCGGGCACACGTCGCATTAGAGTTTGGACCTTACGGTGTGACCCACCGGACGGTCCCGCTCGCGCTCCCCCGACGTCACGAGGACGGATACCGCCATGCCTCGCCCGACTGTCCCACAGCTCCTCTACGGTTCGGCCGCCGTCATCTGTTCGACCCTTGCCATGCTGCTGCTGTCCCGGACGACTTCGGGCCCCGGCGTCGCGGTCATCGCCGTGTCGGCGCTCGCCCTCGGGCTGCTTGTGGCGCTCTCCGTGCCGGCGCGCAAACCTTCCGCCGGGCCCGCGGAGGCCGAGGGCCGGGCAGCCGAGCGGGTGCCCGCGCAGCGCGTGGCCCGGCCGGTCCGCGCGCACTCCTCGTCACGGTCGGTACGGGAGCGCGAACCGGCGGGCCCGTGAACCACGAGCCCGCCGGAGACCGATGGCCGTCCCGCCGCGTCAGGCGGTGCTGACCACCACCGTCTTCGCGGCCTTGTCGTGCAGGCCCTGCTTGTAGGGCTTGTCGAAGAAGCTCCAGCCGCCGCAGATCGCGGTCCAGATGCAGGCGCAGCAGAAGACGGCCGGAATCCAGAGCACGACGGCGCGGATCAGATTCGTCTGCACGCTCGGCGTCGCCCCGTTGTCCAGGGTGGCCACGCGCAGCTTCATCAGCTTCTTGCCCAGGGTCTGACCGGTCTTCGCCATCATGAACGTGTCGTAGCCGATGTACAGCACGGCCGCGAGCAGCGACTGCCCGAACTGCCTGCCGTACTGGATCTTGTCCGGGTCCGTCTCGTACTCGGACGTGCCGAACGCCCACGACAGCAGACCCACGACGATCCCGACGAGGATCAGGTCGATGATGCGGGCCAGGACGCGTTTGCCGCTGTCGGCGAGCGGCGGCATCCCGGCGAGCGGGTCCTGGGCGCCGTACCCGCCCCCTGAACCGTACGGGTCACCGCCGTACGGAGGAGGGGTGCCGCCGCCTCCGTACGGGGGCGGGGTGCCGCCGCCCGGCGGGGGCGTACCGCCGTACGGAGGCTGGACCCCGTCACCCGGCGGGGGCGCCGAACCGTAGGGATTCTGCGGGGAGTCGTACGGGGAGCCGCCGCCCGGGGAGGCCGGGGGCGGCTTGCGGAACGGGTCGTCGTCCGGCGGCTGGCCGGATCCGTTGGGCGGCGGTTCGCTACTCATGGCCCGAGTGGACCGCGAACGCCGGGTGCACGCACCCGGCGGGCCGCCGTCCGGATGACCCGGACAGCGCTATCCGGCCAAGGTCGGCCCGCTACCGGGCGACGAACGTACGGGCCGCCTTGTCGTGCAGGCACTGGCGCCACGGGCGGTCGACCGTGCCCCACAGCACGCCGAGGACGCCGATGCCGAGCAGGCACGGCACCACATAGACGAACCAGCGCAGCAGCGCCCTCCCGAACGGCGGGGAGTCGCCGCCCTCGATCTCCCGCACGGCCAGGCCCATGAGCTTCTTGCCCAGGGTGCGGCCCCACTTCGCCGTCGGCAGCGCCTCGTAGAGGACGCCGACGAGCAGCAGCACGGCGAGGACGATGCCCAGGTAGGTCGAGGTCGTCCCGTCCAGGAGCCAGACGGTCACCTGGCGGCCCGAGGCCTTCGCCGCGTCGATCTTGCCGTTGATGTGGTCCGCGGCGCGCATCCCGAGCGGGACGGCGGCCGCCGCGGTGATCGCGCCCAGGACCAGGGTGTCGATCAGCCGGGCCACGAACCGCTTGCCCAGGCCCGCCGGGCGCGCCGACGCCTGGGCCTGCGCGGCCGCGAGGAACGGGTCGTTGTTCACCGGCTTGAACGGCGTCACCGGCCCGTCCGGCTCCGCCAGCTGATGCACCTGCTGCGCCCACGACGCGGAGCCGCCACCGGGGCCCTGGGTGACGGGCGACTCCGACGGGGGGTAGCCGTAGCCCTGCCGGGCGCTCTGTGCGGGCTGGGACTGTGGGGGGTAGCCGTAGCCCTGCCGGGCGCTCTGTGCGGGCTGGGGGTAGCCGTAGCCCGGACCGTTCTGCGCGGGCGCGGCGGGCTGGGCCTGCGGGGGGTAGCCGTAGCCCGGGGCCGCCGAGGGGGCGGCCGCGCGTGGGTCGGCGGGGGCCGCACCCTCGGCGGCCTGGCCTCCCCTGGCTGCCGGCGCCTGGACCGGGCCCTGCTGATGCGGCGGCGCGCTCTGCTGGGGCACCGGGCGGATCGTCATGGTCCCGTCGGTACGCGGCGCCGCCGCGCCACCCGGCCGCACGGCACGGATCGTGACGGTGCCGTCGGAGCGGGTGGGGGTGTTGGGGGTGCCGGGGGTGCCGGGGGTGCCGGGGGTGGCCGGGCCGGTCGAGGGGGCGGAGGTGCCGGGGGTGCCTGGGCCGTCAGGGGCGGCGGGAGTGGTCGGGGGGCCGGGGGCAGCCGGGGCGCCCGAGGCGGCCGGGGTGCCGGAGACAGCGGGGGTGCTGGGGGCAGCCGACCCGCCCGGACGGGCCGGGATGCCGGAGACGGCCGGGGTGCCAGACGCGGCCGAGCCGCCAGACGGGCCCGGGTTGCCAGACGGGCCCGGGTTGCCAGATACGGCTGACCCGCCGAACGCAGCCGGGCTGCCAGACGCGTCCTGGCTTCCAGATGCCGCCGAGTCGCCAGCCGGGGCACCGGGACCAGCCGGGGCGCCCGAGGCACCCGGACCACCCGAGGCGCCCGGCGCGCCGGAACCCGCCGGAGCGCCATAACCGACCGGATCCCCGAAGCCAGCCGGAGCACCCGAGCCGACCGGTCCACCCTGGCCACCCTGGCCACCCTGGCCACCCGCCCCATGCTGCGCACCGGCGTCGAACGTGCCGGGCGATGCCCCGAAGCCCGCCGGAGCGGCCGGGGCACCCGAACCCGCCTGGCCGCCCGCGCCCGGGTCCGCCGGAGCAGCCTGGGCCGCCTCGCGCTCCGTACCGCCGGGCGCGTCCGGTGATCCCCAGGAGACCCGGCGGTCCTGGTCGCCGCCGAAGCCGGACTGGTGCGTCCTGTCGGCGGCCCACGCGGACGCCGGCTCGGGGGACGCGTCGTCGGGGCCCGTCTCCACGCGGACGGAGGGCTCCTCGTCGAGGAAGACGGGGCCGGTCTCCTCCACGGAGGCGGGCGGGGGCGGGGCGCCCGCCGGGGTCGGCAGGGTCTCCCCTTCGGACGGGGCGGGGCGGCTGGTGCCGGGGACCCAGGCGGCTCCGTTCCAGTACCGGACATATCCGGGAATGGACGGGTCGGGGTAGTAGCCTTCGCGGGGCCTGTCGTCGCCGGGGGCCGGGGTTGGGGCGCTCATGTCCGTCGTCCCGTATCTGCTCGGGGGTTTTGTTGTGGCCTCCACATCTATCAGACGGCCGCCCCCGCCCGCGCCGGTCCGCCGGTATGCCCCCCTTTCCGGGCAAGAAGCGGTAAGGAAGGTGCGGTGCGGAAGGCGCGGCGAGGGAGGTACGAAAAAAACCGCGCCGAACTCGCGTAATGGCAGGGGCACATCGCGCTCTCTCCTTGCACGGGCCCGCCCTGGGCCTCGTACAGGAGGAAAGGAAGCGCACGACATGCACACCGTGGTGGAACGCGAACTAGAGCTGAAACTGGTGTTGTCGCCCGAGCGGAGCATCCCCGTACCGGCCCGCCTCACCTACCGAACAGACGACCCGTACGCCGTCCACATCACGTTCCATCTCGGTTCGGAACACCCCGTGAACTGGACGTTCGCCCGTGAGTTGCTCGTGGAGGGGGTGTTCAGGCCGTGCGGCCACGGGGACGTGCGGGTCTGGCCGACGAAGGTGGACGGGCGCAGCGTCGTCCTGATGGCGCTGAGTTCCCCGGAGGGCGACGCGCTGCTCGAGGCGCCGACCGTGCCGGTGTCGGCGTGGCTGGAGCGGACGTTGCGGGTGGTCCCTCCGGGCTCTGAGGCCGAGCAGCTCGGGATCGACGACGGCCTCGCCGAGCTGCTGGCCACGACCTTGGCCGACGACCTGTATCTGCGTGACCCGTGGCCGTCGGACGAGTCGTCCCCGTCCGACGAGCGGTGATCCCCGGAAAGGGGGCGGGTTCTCAGAAGAGTTTGCCGGGGTTGAGGAGGCCGAGCGGGTCGAAGGTCGCTTTGACGGCCCGCTGGACGTCGACGCCGACGGGGCCGAGTTCGCGGGCCAGCCACTCCTTCTTGAGGACGCCGACGCCGTGTTCGCCGGTGATGGTGCCGCCGAGGGCGAGGCCGAGCGCCATGATCTCGTCGAAGGACTCGCGGGCGCGTCGCCCCTCGTCGGCGTCCTGTGCGTCGAAGCAGACGGTGGGGTGGGTGTTGCCGTCACCGGCGTGGGCGCAGACCCCGATCGTCAGGGCGTACTTCTCGGCGATGCGCTCGACGCCTTCGAGGAGTTCGCCGAGCTTGGAGCGCGGCACGCAGACGTCGTCGATCATCGTCGTGCCCTTGACCGCTTCGAGGGCGGTGAGCGACAACCGCCGCGCCTGGAGCAGCAGTTCGGACTCGGCGGCGTCCTCGGCGGGCACGACCTGGGTGGCGCCCGCGGCTTCGCACAGCGCCCCGACCGCCGCGAGGTCGCGTGCCGGGTCCGGGGTGTCGAAGGCGGCGAGGAGGAGCGCCTCGGTGGTCTCGGGGAGCCCCATCCGCGCCATGGCGTTGACGGCCTGGATGGTCGTACGGTCCATGAGTTCGAGGAGCGACGGGACGTGGCCGCCCTCCATGATCTTGCACACGGCGTCGCAGGCGGCGGTGGCCGACGCGAACTCGGCCGCGAGGACGAGCTGTTGGGGTGGCTGCGGCTTGAGCGCGAGGGTCGCCCGGACGACGATACCGAGACTGCCCTCGGAGCCGACGAAGAGGCGGGTGAGGTCGTAGCCCGCGACGCCCTTCGCGGTGCGCCGCCCGGTCGAGAGCAGGCGGCCGTCGGCGAGGACGACGTCGAGGCCGAGCACGTACTCGGCGGTGACCCCGTACTTCACACAGCACAGGCCGCCGGAGGCGGTGCCGATGTTGCCGCCGATGGTGCACATCTCCCAGCTGGAGGGGTCCGGCGGGTAGGAGAGGCCGTGGGCGGCGACCTCGCGGGAGAGGGTCGCGTTGATGACGCCCGGTTCGACGACAGCGACCCGGTCGACCGCGTTGATCTCCAGGATGCGGTCCATCTTGACGAGCGAGAGGACGATGCAGCCGTCGGAGGCGTTGGCCGCGCCCGACAATCCGGTGCGGGCGCCCTGCGGGACGACGGGGACGCGCAGTTCGGTGGCGGTGCGCATGACGTGCTGGACCTGTTCGACGGTCCGGGGCAGGACGACGACGGCAGGGGTGCCCGCGGCGCAGAAGCTCGCCATGTCGTGGGCGTACGTGGCGGTGATGTCGGGGTCGGTGACCAGTGCCTCGGCGGGCAGCCCTTCGCCGAGCAGTTCGATGAGGGTG
Source organism: Streptomyces sp. SGAir0957 (assembly GCF_043523415.1). Lineage (NCBI taxonomy): Bacteria > Bacillati > Actinomycetota > Actinomycetes > Kitasatosporales > Streptomycetaceae > Streptomyces > Streptomyces sp. SGAir0957. The sequence continues at coordinate 5,161,789 of NZ_CP027293.1, read as the reverse complement.
CGGCTCATGATCACAGCCTGGCACTCGGGGCCATCGGTGTGAACCCGTCTGCGGGGCGGGTCGTGTGCCGGGATGGCGGCCGGGTGTGCTCGTCGTATTGACGCACAGTGTGCGTCATGGAGAACCGCACGGCTGTGGTGGAAGCGGCCGCCGTGACAGCGGCTTCCGTGGACCCGCGGGACCGGGCCCGTACGTGGCCCGATCGGCGGCGTGTGCTCCGCGTGTGCGGTGTCGCCGCGTGTCTGGTGGTCGGCGGGGTGCTCCTCGTGTCGCCGCACCACGAGGGCGCGGCGCATCGGGCCGCGCTGCCGGGGCCGGCCGGACGTGCGGTGATCGCCGCATCGGCGGGGGCGCCCGCGGCCCTGCCGGACCTCACCGCGCTGATCGGCGCGGACGAGGCGCGGCTCCGCGAGAACCCCCGGGACGACCGGACGTGGGCGGCGCTCGGGGCCGCCTACGTCGAGCGCGGGACGCGCACGGCCGACTCGGCGTTCTACCCCAGGGCCGAACGGGCGCTGCGCACGTCGCTCTCCGTCCGGCCGCGCGGCAACGCGGACGCCCTCGACGGCCTCGCCGCGCTCGCCGCCGCCCGCGGCGACTGGCGCGACGCCCGCGCGTGGGGCGAGGCCTCGGTGAAACTGGCGCCGAACCGCTGGCGCGCGCACGCCGTCCTGGTCGACGCGTACCGGGGCCTCGGCGACCCCAAGGCCGCGGGGAAGAGCCTCGACAAACTGTCCGGGCTCGCCAAGGGCACCGCCGTGACCCTGCGCACCGCCGCCGTCTACCGCGACCGCGGCTGGCGCGAGGACGCCGCCGTGGTCCTCAGCGACGCGACCGCCCGCGCCGCCACCCCCACCGAACAGGCCGCACTGCACACCAGCGGCGGTGAACTCGCCTGGGAGCGCGGCGAACCGCAGGACGCCCTGCGCCGCTTCCGCGCGGCCGTCGCGGCGGACCCGCACTCCCCCGCCGCGTTCGCCGGGCAGGGCCGTGCGCTCGCGTCCCTCGGCCGCGTGGACGAGGCGGTACGGGCGTACCGGCGGGCGCTGACGGAGCGGCCCTGCCCCGAGTACGCGCTCGAACTCGGCGAGTTGTACGAGGCCCAAGGGCTGCCCGGCCCGGCCCGCGCCCAGTACGACACGCTGCGCCGGTGGGCGGCGGCCCGGGATGCCGACGGGGTGGACGACGCGCTCGTCCTCGGCCGCTTCGAGGCCGACCACGGCGACGCGCCCGCCGCGATCGCGCGGCTGCGGGCGGAATGGCTCCGGGCGCCCGGCCTCCGTACGGCCGACGCGCTCGGCTGGGCGTTGCACCGCGGCGGGCGCGACAAGGAGGCGATCGGACTGCTCCGGCGCGCCACGGACCGGCAGAACGACGGCACTGTGCGGGACGCGTCCTACTCCTACCACCGCGGTGCTGTGGAGCGGTCCCTGGGCCTGACGGGCCCGGCACAGCGCCACATCGAGGAGGCGCTGCGGATCAACCCGTGGTTCTCACCACTGCTCGGACCGCTGGCGCGGTCGGAGGTGTGATGATCGGCCGCGGCTCCCAGCGGCTCCAGGCAGCTCCAGGCGGCTCCAGGCGGTTCCAGGCGGCTCCAGGCGGCTCCAGGCGGCTCCAGGCGCCTTTTACAGGTTGCCGCGCTTCTCCTGCTCGCGCTCGATCGCCTCGAAGAGGGCCTTGAAGTTGCCCTTGCCGAAGCCCATGGAGCCGTGGCGTTCGATCATCTCGAAGAAGACGGTCGGCTTGTCCTGGACCGGCTTGGTGAAGATCTGCAGCAGGTAGCCGTCCTCGTCACGGTCGACGAGGATCTTCAGCTCGCGCAGGATCTCGACGGGGACGCGCGTCTCGCCCGCCCATTCGCCGAGCGTGTCGTAGTAGGAGTCGGGGGTGTCGAGGAACTGGACGCCGGCCGCGCGCATGGCCCGTACGGAGGCGACGATGTCGTTCGTGGCGAGCGCGATGTGCTGGACGCCGGCCTCGCCGTAGAACTCCAGGTACTCGTCGATCTGGGACTTCTTCTTGGCGACGGCGGGCTCGTTGATCGGGAACTTGACCTTGAGCGTGCCGTCCGCGACGACCTTCGACATCAGGGCGCTGTACTCGGTCGCGATGTCGTCGCCCACGAACTCCTTCATGTTCGTGAAGCCCATGACCTTGTTGTAGAACTCCACCCACTCGTTCATCCGGCCGAGCTCGACGTTGCCGACGCAGTGGTCGATGGCCTGGAAGTAGCGGTGGGCGGGCGGCTCGACGATCGGCTCGGCGGTCACGAACCCGGGCAGGTAGGGGCCGCTGTAGCCGGAGCGTTCGACGAGCGTGTGGCGGGTCTTGCCGTACGTGGCGATGGCGGCGAGCACGACGGTGCCGTGCTCGTCCTTCAGCTCGTACGGCTCCTGGATGCCACGGGCGCCGTGCTCGACGGCGTAGGCGTACGCGGCGCGCGCGTCCGGCACCTCGATGGCGAGGTCGACGACGCCGTCGCCATGGGCGGCGACGTGCTCCTCCAGGAAGTGGCCCCGCTCGGTGGAGGCCTTGATGACGGAGGTGAACACGAAACGGGCGGAGCCGTTCTTCAGCACGTACGAAGCGGTCTCGCGGCTGCCGTTCTCCGGTCCGGAGTAGGCGACGAGCCGCATGCCGAAGGCGGTGGAGTAGTAGTGCGCGGCCTGCTTGGCGTTGCCCACGGCGAAGACGACCGCGTCCATGCCCTTCACCGGGAAGGGATCGGCCTTCCGGGCGGTGTCAGGAGCGTCTGCGGAGGACGAGTGTGTGGTCTGCGTCATGTGTGGGAGGCTCCCGCTGTTCCGCAGAGTGCGCAATAGTTCGCGCATCGGCTGGGCATCCTGTCCAGTGGAAGGCGGGGTTCTACGGTCCTTCTGTACAGGATGACCACCGGTGACGGCCCCTCGCCCACACTTCGGAGGTGCGCATGGCGATCGACGAACTGGACGGGCGGCTGATCGTGCTGCTCGCGCGGGAACCACGGATCGGCGTCCTGGAGATGTCCCGCCGGCTCGGGGTCGCGCGCGGCACCGTGCAGGCCCGCCTCGACCGGCTCACCTCGAACGGGGTCGTGCGCGGATTCGGCCCCCAGGTCGACCCGGCGGCGCTCGGCTATCCGGTCACCGCGTTCGCCACGCTGCAGATCCGGCAGGGCCAGGGGGCCGACATCCGGGAGCACCTGGCAGGCGTCCCCGAGGTCCTGGAGCTGCACACGACGACGGGCAGCGGGGACATGCTGTGCCGGCTCGTGGCGCGTTCGAACGCCGATCTGCAACGGGTGATCGACCTGGTCGTCGGGTTCGACGGGATCGTGCGGGCGTCCACGGCGATCGTGATGGAGAACCCGGTGCCGTTGCGGATCATCCCGCTGGTGGAGCAGGCGTCGGCGGACTGACGTCACGGGGGTGCGGGGTTACGGGGTTACCCGGTCACGGGATTACGGGCTTATGGCGTTACGGGGATGAGGGCGCTCAGCACTTGGGGACGTCCCCGGAACCCTTCCGGAGGTTCGTCAGCGCGGTGACCGTGCCCTTGAGGGTGGACACCGGGATCAGCCGCATCGAGTCGGGCGCGGACGCCTTCGCGTCCCCGCACTCCGCCTTCGGTACGAGGAAGACGGTGGCGCCGTCCCGGTCGGCGGCCTGCACCTTGAGCGAGACCCCGCCGACCGCGCCGACCTTGCCGTCGTCGTCGATGGTGCCGGTGCCCGCGATCGACTTGCCGCCGGTCAGATCTGCGCCGCTGCCGTCGCCGTCGAGGAGGTCGATGATGCCGAGCGAGAAGAGCAGCCCGGCGCTGGGCCCGCCGACGTCCCCGAGCTGCAGGCTGACGTCGATCCCGGACGTGGTCCCGCCCTCGGCCTCCAGGTAGGTGAAGGCGGCCTCGGTGGCGGCGTCCTGCGAGCCCTTCATCTCCCTCTTGTTGTGCTGCTCGATCTCCTCGGTCGAGTTCCCCTCCGGGTAGACGGAGTCGCGCGGCATGATCGCCCGGTCCTCGGCGAACCAGCCGTCGAGCACGTCACCGAGGTGCACCGTGGCATCGGGGCCGGTCGCCACGATGGTCACCGCGCGGAGCGCTCCGCTGGTCTTCCGGGTCGGGGCGCCGGTGATCTCGATGACGGGCTTGCCGTCGTCCTTGCCGAGCACGTTCGTCGTCGGCCCCGGCTGCGCCACCGAGAACGGCAACGGCGCGAACACCGCCACCGCGAGCAACGCGATCACGGGCAGCGCGCAGAGGATGAGGGCAGCGGAACGACTGAGGCGGTTGAGCACGGGGCCAATCTAACGCGGCGGGGGTTCGGTACGCGGGCCCGCCCACCCACGGGGCGGCGCCGGCCGCGCGGGTCGGGGTGTTCGCCGGGGCGCTGGCTCGCCGGGGGCGGGTATGTCGGGGCGGGGCACACGGGTCCGGCTGGGCGCCGGGGGCGGGGAATTCGGGCGGGCGGCTTTGGTTGTGCGCGGGGCGACGCGGTTCTTCTGGTGCGCGTACGTCGTGGCTGGTCGCGCAGTTCCCCGCGCCCCTGAAATGCGCACTGCGTGCGCCATTTCGGGGCCGCCCACCCGGGCGTGCGCCAGGAGGAGGCGCGGCAAAGCCGCAAGCCCCCAGGGGCGCGGGGAACGGCGCGAGCAACCACGACGCACCCGACACCCCGCCACGGCGGCGGAAGGAGGCGCGGCGCAGCCGCAAGCCTCCCAGGGGCGCGGGGAACGGCGCGACCAGCCACAACCCACCCGACACCCCGCCACGGCGGCGGAAGGAGGCGCGGCGCAGCCGCAAGCCTCCCAGGGGCGCGGGGAACTGCGCGACCAGCCACAACCCACCCGACACCCGCCAACGGCGCCACCCCACAACGGCGAAGCCGCGCCCCCGGCCCACAACAACCCAACGCCCGCGCTCAGCGCAACGCATCCGCCACTTCGCGAGCCGCGTCCATCACCCGAGGCCCCACCCGCTCGGGCACCGCATCCGCAAGCATGACAACCCCGACGGACCCTTCGAGCCCGGTCACACCGAGCAGCGGCGCAGCCGCCCCGCTCGCCCCGGCCTCAAGCTCCCCGTGCGTGAGCGTGTACCCGGGCTCAGGCAGCACCCCGCGCCGTGAGGCGAGGATGGCCCGGCCGGCGGCCCCCTTGTCGAGCGGGTGCCGGAACCCGGTCCGGTAGGCGACGTGGTAGTCCGTCCAGGTCGGTTCGACGACGGCGACGGCCAGCGCCTCCGACCCGTCGACGAGCGTCAGATGCGCCGTCGCCCCGATGTCCTCGGCGAGCGACCGCAGCGCGGGCAGCGCTGCTTCGCGTACCAGTGGATGGACCTGCCGTCCGAGCCGCAGCACCCCGAGCCCGACCCGGGCGCGGCCGCCCAGGTCACGGCGTACGAGGGCGTGCTGCTCTAGCGTGGCGAGCAGGCGGTAGACGACGGTGCGGTTGACGCCGAGCTTGTTGGACAGCTCGGTGACGGTCAGCCCGTGGTCGGTGTCGGCGAGCAGTTTGAGGACGCGCAGTCCTCTGTCGAGCGTCTGGGAGGTCTCCGCGGTCACGACGCCCACTCCTTATTGGTGAGGGCCGACGGTCTCCTACGCGGCGGTTGCGCCACCTGTCCCTTGGGCGACGCGCGTGAGAGCCGCCGGTCGGTGATCAGGCGCTGGGCTGCATGCTGCATACGGCTCTACGGCTGCAGACGACTGTCTTCGAGCTACCGGCTGCGCTCCGCGGCGGCGCTGCCACGGGGCGTGTGCGTTGCCGGGAATGTAGCGAGGTCGTCCCGCTGAGCGGAAGACTCCGTCCAGAATCCGGTCAGTCCGGGGCCTGAGTTATGGGCGATTGCCCGCACTTGGGCCCCGTGTCATTTCCGGCGTGTGTCACTTCATGCGGGTGGCCCACTCCTGCACCTTGGCGATGCGCTGCCGCAGTTGTCCCGCGGTGGCTTCGGCGCTGGGCGGTCCGCCGCAGACGCGCCGCAGTTCGGTGTGGAGGACGCCGTGCGGTTTGCCGCTCTGATGCACGTAAGCACCGACAAGGGTATTGAGCTGCTTGCGTAGTTCCATCATCTCTTTGTGGGAGACGACGGGCCGTCGCTCGGCGGGCAGTTCGAGCAGGTCGGCCTCGGTGTCGGGCTTTTTGCGGCTGTGGGCGATCTGCCGGGCCTGCCGCTTTTGCAGAAGGAGCTGCACCTGATCGGGTTCGAGGAGTCCGGGAATCCCGAGGTAGTCCTGTTCTTCCTCGCTCCCGGGATGGGCCTGCATCCCGAACTCGGCCCCGTCGTAGAGAACCCGGTCGAAGACGGCCTCGGACTCAAGAGCCTCGAACGAGAACTGCTCCTGCTCGCCCGTGTCCTCGTCCTGCTCCTTGTTGGCCTCCTCCATCTCTTTCTCGGATTCGGCGTAGGGGTCTTCTTCCCCGTCCTTCTTCGGCTTGTCGAGTACGTGGTCGCGCTCGACCTCCATCTCGTTGGCGAAGCCGAGCAGATCGGGAACGGTGGGAAGGAATACGGAGGCGGTCTCCCCACGTCGCCGGGACCGCACGAAACGCCCGACGGCCTGCGCGAAGAACAGGGGCGTGGAAATAGTGGTCGCATAAACGCCGACGGCGAGCCGGGGAACGTCGACCCCTTCGGACACCATGCGTACGGCAACCATCCACCGGTCCTCACTGGCGGAGAAGTCGTCAATGCGCTTGGAGGCCCCGGTGTCGTCGGAAAGGACGAGGGTGGCTTTGCTGCCGGTGATGTCCCGGATGAGCTTCGCGTACGCCCGCGCGGACTCCTGGTCGGAGGCGATGACGAGGGCGCCGGCGTCCGGAATCCCCTTCCTGACCTCGGTGAGCCGGGCATCGGCGGCGCGCAGCACGCTGGGCATCCACTCGCCGCGCGGGTCGAGGGCGGTGCGCCACGCCTGGCTGACGGCGTCCTTGGTCATGGGCTCACCGAGCCGGGCGGCGATCTCGTCACCGGCTTTGGTCCGCCACCGCATATTGCCGCTGTAGGAAAGGAAGATAACGGGCCGGACGACACCGTCCCCCAGAGCGCTCCCATATCCATACGTGTAGTCGGCGGAGGACCGCCGAATACCGTCATTCCCTTCCTCGTACTGCACAAAGGGAATGGGATTGGTGTCGGAGCGGAACGGTGTACCGGTGAGCGCGAGCCGTCGCGTGGCCGGCTCGAACGCCTCCAGGCAGGCCTCGCCCCACGATTTGCTGTCACCGGCGTGGTGGATCTCGTCGAGAATGACGAGCGTCTTGCGCTGTTCGCTGCGATTGCGGTGCAGCATGGGCCGCACGCCGACACCGGCGTATGTGACGGCGACGCCCTGATACTCCTTGCTGAGCGGCCCCGCGCTGTACTCCGGGTCCAGCTTGATCCCTATGCGGGCGGCCGCCTCCGCCCACTGCTTCTTCAGGTGCTCGGTCGGCGCGACGACGGTCACCTGCTGCACGACGTGGTGGTGCAGCAGCCACGACGCGAGCGTCAGCGCGAAGGTCGTCTTGCCGGCCCCCGGGGTGGCGACGGCGAGGAAGTCGCGCGGCTGCTCCTGGATGTACCGGTCCATTGCCGCCTGCTGCCAGGCGCGCAGCTTGTTGGCGGTGCCCCAGGGGGCGCGGCCGGGAAAGGCGGGCGACAGGTGGTGGGACGCGGAGTTGGTGGCGGCGGTGGTAGTCACGGTCTCCGATTACTCGACATTCGACGGCACGGACGGCACGGCTGGCGTGGATACACGGCGGCTACGTATGACAACCGGGCCACCCTACCGGTGCCCGAGCAACCCCAACCTCCGGACAAGGCCGGTCGGCCCCCGGGTGGGACACGCCTCACACCGTGCACGCCGCCCACCCGAACCCGGCCCCTGACAACCCCCACACCACAAACCCCAGACGCAGGCCCCTTCGCCCCGGCCCCCCACTACGAGCCCTCCACCCCCACCCCCACCTCCCGCTCCTGCTCCCGCAACCGCGTCCCCACCCAGGCCCCTACCAGCGCGACCGCCGCCATCGGCAGGAAGACGGCGACGAAGGCCCCCGGATGGGAGCCGCTCGCGCCCTGCGCCACCTCGTGCCCCTGGCCCACCGCTCCCCCGCCCAGCGCCGCGAACGCGGCCCCGCCCGCCGCCAGCAGCACCACGTTGGCCAGGCCGTCCGAGATCTGCAGCGCGGCGGAGTTCGCCCCGGCCTCCTCGGGTGCGGAGAGCTGGAGCAGCAGCACGCTGGTGGAGGAGATGACAAGCCCCATCCCCAGGCACCCGAACCCCCACGCAACGGCGACGACCCACACCGGCACGGCCGCGATCAGCACGCTCGGCGCGGCGGCGATCGCCGCGGCGACGAGCACCATGCCCCCGGCGACGAGCCGTTCCCGGTACGGCTCGAACCGGGACCGCGCCTGGACCCACGACCCCAGCGCCCACGTCGCCCCGCCCGCGGCGAGCGAGAACCCGGCGAGCGTCGGCGAGAGCCCCCGCTGCGTCACGAGCATCAGCGGCACGAACGACTCCGCCGCGATGAACGCCCCCGCCGCGACCCCGCGCAACAGCACCACGGACGGCAGCCCGCGCCGGGCCCGATACGTTCCGCGCGGCAGCAGCCCGAGCACGGACGGCACGAGCAGCGCGGCCCCGACCACGCCGGGCACCAGCGCAAGGGGCCGCAGGTCCTGAGCGGCGTACTGCAACAGCCCGGCCCCGAGCGAGATCCCGAACGCGAGCCGGATCCGCCGCCGGTCGAACGCCCCGCCCCCGGCGCCGGGAGCCGCCCCGCCGGCCCGCCGCCGGATCTGCGGCAGCGCGAGCGCGAGCGGCAGCACCACAAGGACCGGGATCCCCAGGAACACCCACCGCCACCCGAGGTGCTCGGTGACGGCCCCGGCGGCCAACGGCCCGACGATCGACGGCACGACCCACCCGGCGGCGAACGCGGCCATGATCGCGGGCCGCAACCGCTCCGGATAGGCCCTGCTGACCACCACGTACAAGGCGACGATGACGAGCCCGCCCCCGAGCCCTTGCACGGCCCGCCCGCCGACGAACATCCACATGCTCCCCGCGGTCCCCGCGACGACGAGCCCCGCCGCGAACGCCCCGATCCCCACCGCCAACGGCCCGAGCGGCCCCCGCCGGTCGGCCCACTGCCCGGCGAGCACCATCCCGAAGAGGCTGGTGGTGAAGTACCCGGAGAACGCGAAGGCGTACAGGGACACCCCGTCCAACTCCCGCGCGGCCACGGGCATGGCGGTCCCGACCGCGGTCGCCTCGAAGGCGATGAGCAGCACGACGGTGACGATCCCGATGCTCAGCGCGCGATAGGTACGCCCGAGCACCCCTTCCACCCGAGCAAGGTCAGCAAGATCCGGTGCGACGACGGCGACGTCGTCCTCAAGAGCGCCCATAAGCCTCAGAGTAAGGTCCGTACTCCGCCCTGACCCCTGTCCGGGGACGGCACCTCCCTGGTCCCATGGTCGTACGACCATGCCCCCGGCCCCACCCGTTTCATGAACGCCACATGGCAGTCCCGTTGCAGGCCGCCCAGCCCCCTTGAGCGCTCCCGCCGGCCGCCCTACCGTCAATGTCAGCCAGGCAACACCAAGCAGTGCCCACCTGGCCGTGTGCCCGAGTGGTTTAGGGATTCGCCTGCAAAGCGAAGCACACCGGTTCGATTCCGGTCACGGCCTCCGGCAGCCCAACGGCGCTGGGCTGCAGAACCAAGAAGGGGCGCCCCGTCACAACGGGGCGCCCCATCTTCGTAGCGTGCGCAAACCGCATCACCGTGTGTGAAGTGGATCCACGACACAGCAGAGTTCCTGAGGGACGAACCAACAGTCTCTGCGTCCGTCACGGAAGGGCTTCATTACCTCCACTCGGCACGGGCGCAGTGGGCGGGACCGCCCACTGCGCCATCCCGGACCACGCGGGCCGTGTGCTGTTCACCGCGATCCAGGCGTACGCGGACGGCCACGACGACTGTGATGCGATGAGGAAGCTCATCGCGGCCTGCACGAAGGCATAGAGGAGTCGGACACCTGCAGATGACGGAGCGGCCCCCCGCAGTCAGAATCCGGGCCAGTTTGCTTCGCTCACCGCGGGCACCGAGTCCGGGAGGTTGGTGTCGTTCTTGCAGCCCGCCTTCTCCGCGACATCCCTGGCCATCTGCAGCATGGCGTCCAATCCGACCTTGCGCGCCTCCAGCGCTGACAGCCCACTGCCCTTCATCGGCCGTGCCAGCACATCCACCTTGATGTATTTATCCCGTTTCATATAGGCGGGCGCATCCGCGGGGACGTCGGGAACGCACTCGAAGAACACCACCTGGGACGCCCGCAGGTAGTACGCCAGCACGCCGATGTCCAAGCGCGTCCGGGGCTCATCCCCTTGCGCGTCGGACGTGGGCAACTCGCTCGTCGGAAGAGCGTCGTCGTTCCACACCACATCGACGTCCAGAACCGTGTCCACCGAGCCGTCGCTCCTGGCCTCGTACTGGCAGTGACTCGGATAGTGGTCCTTCACCACCCGGAACTCATCCTGCTCGTGCACGAGCTTGTCCCCGGGACCAAGGAGCTTCTGCAGCGTGGCTCTGTCCGGCGCACCGTCCCAGCACGGTTCGGCCGGGGCTTTCAGCGCCTCGTCCACACCACCGTCGGAGCGGGACAGCCAGACATAGAGGCCCGCTCCGACGAGCGCCGCCACCACCACAACGCAAAGCGCTTTCGCTCTGCCGGACATTCTTCCGACGCTCATGTCTTCCCTGTTCGGTGTCTTGTGTGCGCTACAGCGCCTCGGGTGTCACAACGGGGACTTGATCACTTTGGCGGATTCCGCTGGTAACGGTCCTTCGCTTCGCGCTGAAGCTCCTTGCCGTGGTCGAATCCTTCGCCGGTCTGCTGATGTACGTCCCGGCGCATGTCCGTCGGATCAACTCCAGCCGGAGTTCCTGCCACCATCAGACCGTTCGCGGCCTGGTCGAGGGCGTTCTGGCGAGCGTTGAAGGATGACACACCCGCCTCGTGAGCCGTTTCGTTCGACGTGTTCCGTTCCGCCCCCTCCACCATTTCACCCACGACGACCTCGGTTACGCCGCTGATTACTTCCCCGGCGATCGGGACACGCTCGGTCGCCAGTCCGACGGTCGACCCGAACGCGGTGTTGAACATGTCGGCACGCTTCTGCAGTGCTTCGTTGTAGTCCTTGTCACTCTGCTGTCCGCCGGTGACGATCTCGTCGTGGCGTGCGCCGGTGAGAAGACCCTCCACTGTGCCCGTGTTGTAGGCGATGTGCTTCAAATTCTCGGCCGGTGTTCCCGCGTACTTCTCCGGATGTGCGTTGGCATCCTGCATCAGACCGGCCGAGTAGTTCTCGGCGCCCAAAGTGGCCTCCGCATAACCGTCCGGGTTCCTGGCCACCGTGTCGAGGAACTCGGCAGTGGCGAGCGGATCGGTGAACTTGGTCGGGTTTCCGTAGAGGTCGTCATAGTCATTGGACTGACTTAGTGTCGAGTTGACCTCGGGCATGTACTCGCCGGCCATCCGGCCGAGGCTGTCACCCATGGTGTCATCGGCCAGCTTGGGATCCTTGGCCACAGCGTTGACGACCTGGTTCATGAGGTCATGCTGTTGCTCCGTATGGGCGGGATGTTTGCCCACGTCACCGTGGTCGTACGGGAGTCCGGTCGTCGCCGCCTCGAGCGCGTGCCCGAGCGCATCCTTCCCGAAGATCGTTGGGTCCTTGGCGGCCATGGGAGAGGTCATGTCCGGGATCCACTGCCGGGCGCCCTCGCCCTTGCCGTCCGCCCCCATGCCCATCAGGTAATCGAGATTGGACATCTCCTTACCAGGGCCTGGCACGTTGGCGTGGAAGAAGCTCGTGGCCGCATCCGGGTTGTGCCCGTAGGCCTCCAGCAGACCCGTGATCGGGTCCCAGCCTCGGCCGCCTCCCTTGTCGGCGTTCAGTCCGAATTCCTTCATGCCGGCGTACGAACCGTCGGGGCGTCCCCAGGACCCGCCTTCCCGTTCGTACGCAAGCATGTCGTTGCCGACCTTGTTCAGGAATTCCTTCTGGTACTCGCCGTGGCGCAGCAACGTACCCAGCACCTGATAACCCTTGGGGACCACCTGGTTGCCCTGCATCTGCAGGTCAAGGTCGCTACGTCCGACGCGCATGAGTTCTTCGGTCCACTTGTCCCCGAGACCAGGGGTCGCGGTGGCGAGCGCCGTGCCCATGCTGTCCTGGATGCTCCTGGCCAGCCGTAGTTGCTCACCGCCCTCGGCCGTGCCGTCGAGCGACAGTTGAGCCTGGAAGCGCAACGATCCCTCCGGCCCCAAACCGCGATAAAGATCGGTCGCGAACTCTTTGTCGTCGGCGTTGTACTTCATGAGCGTCTGCAGTTCCCGGAGTTCATCCGTAGAGAGTTCCTTGCCCTCCTTATAGGCTTGCAAGCTCTTCTTGGCCAGTTCCTCGGCCCGCTGTTCCTGGGCATCGTCGAGCGACTTGTAACTTTCGTGGCCAAAATTGAACTGGTCATTTCCATGGCTCTTGCCGAGCGCCCGGCTCACCGAGTCGTCGATCTCCCGGGCGTGCCCAATGATCTCGGCGATGCGATCGGCGAGCTCCTGCGCGGTCCCAAGTTCAGCCTGAGTGTGCTTGTCGTCGGTTGTCCGGTCATGCGGATAGAAGACATGCACTTTCCCGTCCCCTACATCACTGACGCGCAGACCGAGCTCCGCCGCTTCGGAGTGAATCGCCGTGTGCAGCTTCTTCTGCAGATCCAACAGCTCTGTACAAGCATCGTCCAAGACCTGATAGATACTCGATGCCTCTGCGTGGGCGTCGGCGAACTCCTTGGCCGTCTTCTGGATGAACTGCCGAGAAATGTCGGAATTTACACCGGCCCATTGGGCGCCCTCGGCCTTTGCTAGCAGACCATCCTTGGCGCGACCCGAGAGCGCCTTGAGGTCATCGACGATCTTCTTCCAGTCTGCAACAGATGTTTTCAACTTGCCGAGGTTGACTTCCGACAAGTTCGTCAAAGTGATGCCGGACACAGGAGCCCCCGCTATTTAAAGTACTTGTCGATCTCCGAGACCGTCCTGCCCGCACCGGCTCGGTTTCGAATTTGCGCCTGGATCTCGGCATCATCGTTCGCGTGGGTCTTTCTGGAGTAGTCCAGATGGTTGGAGATCAGAGCGCATGCGTCCAGCAGCGTCTTCACCTGACTCGTCCACATCTCGACAGTTGTGGAAAGCCCGCTGCCCATCGCGAAGTTCGAGCTGGTGAGCTCGGTCGCAGCCTGCATGGTGGACCCGGAACCGTGCGCGTCCATTCCCATACCAGCCACATCTGCCTGCTTGCGCAAGTCTCCATGCAGCTCAAAAGCCTCATGTCCGATGGCACCCAGTTCGTCGTCGTACACGACCAAATCGCCCCCGTTGCCACCTCCGGCATCGGGTGCGGAGTTCAACCGCGTCACGGCTGGGGCACGGTCAGCCGCCTGGCTCTTGAGCTGCTCCCACTCGTCCCACGTCATGTGGTCCTCCCCCGTGTATGAATGCGAAACCAGTCACACTCCTCGGGAACATAGTTCTTGCGTCCGGCCGACCGCAAGTGGATCGAATGGTTCAGCGATTGCGAGCGAATCCACGGTCTCGCTACGCTCGTACGAATTCCCCCTGAATTCCGCGAAGGGCCGGCTCTGAACCGAATCGAACGGCACGACTGTCCTTCCAGCGGGGAAGCGGAACTCAGTCCTACATTCCGGTGTCAGGAACCGCAGGAAGGATCGTCGGCGTTGTCGTCCGGTGGCCTGCCGTACGTCTGTTGCCCGGGAGCCTGTTGATTGCCGTAGGACTGCGGCGCACCGTACGGGACGCCCGGTCCGACTCCGGAGTGAGTGCCCGGCGGTGACGCCTGCTGGTCGTCGCGGCGTCGGCGTCGACGCGTCAGGCCGAACGCAGCGACGCTCACGATCACCACGACGACTGCTCCCACGCCGACCCACAGCCCGTCATCGCTGCTCTCGGGCTGCGCGACTCTATTCACGTCCTGACCACCAGTTGGGGTTCGGTCGCTTGCGCCCTTCGACGCTTCGGCGGTCGGTTCCGCGCCCGCCACCGGATAGTCGGCCATCGGGAACCTGTCCGCCGGGCCGGGGTCGCCCGGGTCGGTCAGGGCGATGCGGGGGCGGACGATTCCGTAGCCGATGCCGTCATTGCGCTCAGCGCCGTCCGTGGGGCCGCCGATCGTGTTGAGCATGACTCGGAGGACCTGGTTGTTCGTCCAGTCCGGGTGCTTGGACCAGATCAGTGCCGCGCTCGCCGACGCCAAGGCGGTGGCGTCACTGCTGCCGTGCGTCTCGCAGAGCCCGGTACCGCCACCACAGGCGTGCAGCATCTTGTCGCCCGGCGCTGCCATGTCCACCTGCGCGCCATGCTGGGATTCCGAGGTCTTGCGCAGGTCCTTGCCCACGGCGCCGACCCCCACCGCGCCCGGGGTTCCGGCGGGGTACTGGACCACGTTGTCCTTGTCACCGGTGTTGCCGACGGCGGCGAAGACGAGTGAGCCCTTGCCGAGGGCGTACGCGACCGCGTCCGTCAGCAGCGGTGACGCGTCCTCGACACCTTGTGAGACGTTGATGACCTTGGCCCCGTGGTCCGCCGCGTATCGAATGCCGGTCGACGCGGCTTTGATGAACTCGGCGTCCGCGGTGGCACCGTTGTTCGCCTTGGACCCGTCGGGGAGCCGGATCGGGAGGATCTTCGCTCCGGGGGCCAGCCCGTAGGCCCCTTTTCCACCGCCGTAGGCACCGGTTCCGGCGATCAGGCCCGCCATGCCGGTTCCGTGGCTGTCGTAGTCGGTGTGCTCGTCGCCCGACAGGCCTTCGGCGAGGTCCTCCCCCGGCAGGACGCGGCCCTTGAGATCCGGGTTCTGCGCGTCAACGCCGGTGTCGATGACGGCTACGGTGATCCCCTCACCGGTGCTCGTCCTCCACATGCTCTCGGCACGCATGACGTCCAGGAACCACTGTTCGGAGCGGGTCGACGCAGCCAGGGCCGGTGTCGCAGCGCTGCCCGCCAACAACAGGCCAAGGAACGCCGAGACGGCTGCGCCGCGACGTGCACGACGGGTGCTGGTGGCGGGCATGCGCTACCTCTCGCTGTTCTTTTCGGCATCGCTCTTTTCCAGGTCGAGGGCGGCCGCGGACGCCCACGCCTCTTGTCCCGGCGCCTGGTGTGCTGCGCGGGTCAGCGTCCCGGCTCCCCGGGTTGATGCGGGTACGCCGACCCTCCGCCGCGTGGTGCGTTCGGATGCGGTCCAGGCTGCGGGTCGACGTACGGCTGCTGCTGCCGGCCGGGGTATGCCTGCGGCCCGGCATACGGTTGCGGCCCGGGGTACGGCTGGATGCCCGTCGGTTGCAGGGGAGGCAGACTGGCACGTCGTCTACGCCTGGACGCGGCGACGGCGATCACCGAGGCGACCACTACGACCGCGCCGGCGCCGATGCCGACCCAGAGGAGCGTGCTGCTGCTGTCGTCATCCCGCTCAGCCGTCTGCACGGCCGGGCTCGGGTCGGCGCCCGGCTCGGAGGCTCCGCCCTTCGATGCCGCAGGCTCAGGCGACGTAGCCGGCGCCGGATAGTCCGCCATCGGGAACTTGTCCGCCGGGCCGGGGTCGCCCGGGTCGGTCAGGGCGATGCGGGGGCGGACGGCACCGTAGCCGATGTAGTCGCTGCGTTTGTCGTTGTCGTCCTTGACGCCGCCGATGGTGTTGAGGATGACGCGGAGGACCTGGTTGTTCGTCCAGCCCGGGTGCTTGGACCAGATCAGGGCGGCGCTTGCCGAGGCCAGGGCGGTGGCGTCGCTGGTGCCGTGGCTCTTGCAGTATCCGGTTCTGCCGCCGCAGGCATGGACGATGTCTTTGCCGGGGGCCGCGATGTCGACCTGCGGGCCGTACTCGGATTCGCTCGTGCGGCGTCCGTTCTTGTCGACGGCCGCGACGCCTACGACGCCGGGGGTCGCCGCGGGGTACTGGACGAGGTTGGTCGTGTTGCCGTCGTTGCCCACACCGGCGAAGATCAGCGACCCCTTCTCCAGTGCGTGGCGCACGGCGGTCGCCAGCTCCGGTGTTCCTTCCGGCGCCGCCTGGGAGATGTTGATGACCTTCGCACCGTGGTCGGCGGCGTATGTGATGCCCTCGGCGATGGCGCCGAACAGTTCGGCGTCCGCGCTGGCCTGGTTGTTGGCCTTCTTCGCGTTGGGCAGCCGGATCGGGAGCACCTTTACGCCCGGCGCGAGTCCGTAGGCTCCTTGTCCCCCGTTGCCCGACCCGGTTCCGGCGATCATGCCGGCGATGCCGGTGCCGTGGCCGTCGTAGTCCGTGTGCTCGTCGCCGCTGAGCCCGGTCGAGAGGTCCTTCCCGGGCAGCACTTGACCTCGCAGGTCCGGGTGGTCGGCGTTGACACCGCTGTCGATCACCGCGACCGTGACACCTTTGCCGGTGCTCGTTCTCCACATCTGGTCCGCCTTCATCGCGTCCAGATGCCACTGCTGAGCACGGAACGAATCGGCGTACGCGTTCCCTGCGGCGGTCGTGCCCACCAGCAGCAGGCCGAGAACTGCCGAGGCTGCCGCGCCTAGGGCCCGGCCACGATTGCGGCTGGTGGGCATGGGTTACCTCTCGTCCTTCTTGGTCTCGTCCGCCACGACGGGAGGCACATTACGGTGTGTGTCCGGTCGCCAGGTGGCCTCGTCCTCGGTGACGTGGTCCGGGCGCTCGCTCCCCTGGTCCTCCCTGCGGTTGCCCGGCCGTGCCGCGTTGGGTGCCGCTCCGGCGCGGCCGGCCGCTCCCGAGCCGTGGCCACGTTCCTCACCCGCTCCGCCGGGCGCGGTCGCGCCGCGGACCAGCCCCGAGCCGCCTTGGCTGAAGGAGCGGGTGTCGGGTCGCCGCTGTGTGCTCGGCCTGCCGCCCACCACTCCCTTGTCGCCCGTGGCGCCTGCGGAGATCCGCCCGGGTCCCGTCCTGCCCGCCGTGGAACCCGTCGTGGTCGGCCGTCCGCTGATCCCGCCCTGGGCCGGGCCGGACGGACCGCGGGCCCCGGCCGACGCACCGCGGGCCGTGCCGCCCGCACCCTCGCCGCCCATGACCGTGCCCCGTGGTACACCGGTCGCCGATTTCCCCGTCGACGGCTGGGGGCGCCCACCCGTGACCCCGCCTTGGGCAGGCGCGCGGCCGGTTGTCGAGCCACCGGAGCCACCCGCGCCGGGCACCGAGCCGCCCGCGCGGCCCGTGCCAGTGCCGGGCTGACCGGGCACCATGCCGCCGGGAGGACGGCCGACGGGGTTCGAGGCGGACGGGCCGGTGGGCCGAGCCGGGGTTCCGGTCGGCAGGGGGCCGCTCGGGCGTCCGGTGACAGGGGCGGTGCCTCGCGCGGGGGGCCGTGGCGTGCCGGTGAGGCCGTACGCCGGTGGTGGCGCGCCAGGGGTCGAAGGTGCGGGCCCTGTCGGGCCGGTCGGGCCCGTGGTGCTCGGCGAAGTGGCGGAAGGCGTGTGCGTCGGCGGGAGTGTGCCGACGGAGTCGACCTCCATCCGGGCCGGCGCGTCCGGCACGGAAGGGGCGATCCGCGCCGGTGTGTCGGGCGCGCCGGGCCCTGCGGGGGTGAGCGGCGTCGCGACGCCCGTGTGCCCGGCCACGGACGGCCGGGCCGCGTCGGGCGTGGAGTGAGCGGTATCCGTGTCCGCGACACCGTCGGCGGAGGACGTCGCCCGGCGAGGGGTGACGCTGCTCGGGGTCGAGGCGGTCCGACCGCTCCGGCCGGTACCTAGGTCCTCGGCGCCGTAGACGTCACGAAAGTTCGGGTCCTGTAGGGCGACCGGCGGCGGCGGGAACTTCAGCAGATCCGGCTTGCGCGCCGCGGCCATCTGCGCCGTGGAGAGGGAGTATGCCTGCCCGAGCTTGTCCAGCTCGTCGGCGGTCTGCTGCCGGACCGCCATGTTCTTGGACAGGATCGATTGCGCGTCCGGGTCGTTGTGCGCGGAGCGCGCCGCGTCGATGTTGGCGTCGACGCCCTTGTCGCGCGGGACCGAGGTCTTCGCCTTGCTGATCGCCTGGGCCGCGTGGCCGAGCCACTTCGACGACTCCTGGCTGTAGTCACCCAGCGCCACGGTCGCGTTGGCCAGCTTTCCGGCCCACTCACGGAAGGAGTCGGCGCCCTCGCCCTTCCACTTCACCCACTGGGGACGGACCTTGAGCTCGTCGGCGATGCTGTGGATCTCCTTGGCCGCGGAGGCCAGCTTGTCGGCCGCCGCCTGCACCGTGCCCGCGTCCGCGGCGTCGAGCCACGCCAGCATCTGTTCGTGCGTCATGCCGTCGAACGACGTCTTCTTCTGTCCGGCCATCAGAGCCCCGTCTCCTGTCCGCCGCCGGTCTCCGCCGCCCTGGGCTCCGCCGCTCCAGGGGGGTCGGACGCCTTCGTCCGGGCGGGCTCGGGCACGTACTCGCCCCCGTAGTGGTGCTTGGTCTCCGCACTGATCGCCGCCATCCGCCGCCGCACATCCATGTCGACGTTCTCGTACCCCTTGTGGGAGGCCGTGACGGCGATGCCCATGGCCTCGATCGAGTCCGAGAGCAGCTTGGAGAGGTTCTCCAGGTCGGCGATGACCGTGTCGTACTGGGTGAAGACCTGGTGTGCCTCGTGCCAGCCCTGGTGGCCGCCGCCGAACTTCGCGCGCTCCAGGGCCTCCTGGCCGACCTTCTTCGGGCCCGCCTGGGATGCGCTCAGGTCTTTGATCAGTTGGTCGACTCGCTGCTGGAACTTCGTGAACGACTCCAGCTCCGTGACAATGTCCCCGACCGCGTCCCTGGCCGCCTCGACCACGGCGAACGGCCAGCCGCCCAGGCCGGTCGAGCCTCCGCCTTTGTCGTCCGCCATCGCGTCCGCCCCTCCCCGTTCCCCCGTGGGCGCGCTGAACGCGCCCCGTACACCGAACGCGCCCAGTGCGTCGAGTGCACTCGGCACAGTGAGCGCGCCTTCACAACAAGTTGGTCGGGTAACAACTTTAGTCGGCCGCACTGACAGTTCACAGGAGTCACAGCACAACGGCGGTTCGTGTGCGGCGGGTTGACCGGTGTGGGGCAGGTGTGAGGTCAGGGAGTGTCGGACGCGTTGGCCACGGCCGCCTGCGGCCGGATCGGCAGGCGGTTGACCGGGCGGCCCGTTGCCGCGCGGACCGCCGAGGCGATCGCGGCCGGGGCGGTGACGACGGGGACGGTGCCGGCGGCCTTGGCGCCGAAGGGGGCCACCACGTCGCGCTCCTCGACGAGCCGGACGATGTGGATGTCGGGGGCGTCGAGGGCGGTGGGCAGGGCGTAGCCGGTGAGGTCGGGGCGGCGGATCACGCCCTTGGGGGTGCGGAGGTTCTCCGTGAGGGCCGCGCCGACGCCCTGCGTGACGCCGGCCTCGATGCGGGCGGCGAGCTGACGGGGGTTGAGGACGCGGCCGACGTCCTGGGCGACGGCCAGTTCCACGACGCGTACGGAGCCGATCTCGATGTCGACGTCGACGACGGCCCGGATCGCGCAGAACGCCATGCCGACGAAGGCGTCGCCCTGGCCGGCCGCGTCCAGGGGCTCCGTGGGGTGCGGACGGCACTGGGCGGTGGCCCAGAGTTCCTTGCCGTCCATGGCTTCCTCGACCGTCGTCGACAGGACGCCGTCGTACGACGTGATCTTGCCGTCGGCGATCTGGAGCAGCTCCGTGGACATGCCGAACTTGTGGGCCAGGGGCTGGAGGAGCTGGGTGCGGACCATCTTGGCCGCGCGTTCGACCGCTCCGCCGGAGACCCAGGTGTGGCGGCCTCGGCAGCCCGGTCCCGCCGGTGGCTGGTCGGTGTCCACCGGTGCTACGTGGACCTCGTCGATGCCCAGGGTCTCCTGAACGATCTGGCGGGCCAGGGTCGTGAAGCCCTGGCCGGTCTCGACGGCCGCGCAGATCACCGTGGCGACGCCGTTCTGGACCTTGACGGTGGCCGTGGAGACCTCGTCCGCGCCCTCCGCGCCGAGGACGTGCACCATGCCGATGCCGTAGCCGACGCCGCGCCGGACCGCGTCGGGTTCGCCCGCTCCCTCGGGGCCGCCGGGCAGCAGCCAGCCCGTCTCGGGGGTGTCCTTGGGGAGCGCGGGGAGGGGGAAGTCCCGTACGGAGGTGAGGAGTTCGGCCACGGGGGCCGGGCAGGTCACCGTCTGGCCCGTGGGGAGTACGTCGCCGGTCGCGAGGACGTTGCGCAGGCGCAGTTCGGCCGGGTCGACGCCGAGCTTCTTCGCGAGCTTGTCCATCTGGGCCTCGTAGGCGGCGCAGACCTGGAGCGCGCCTTCACCGCGTACGTGGCCGGAGGGCGGGTTGTTGGTGCGGACGGCCCAGCCCTCGATGGAGGCGTTCGGGATGACGTACGGGCCGCAGGCGAAGGCGACGGCCGCCGCGAGGGCGTCCGACGACGTGTCCGCGTAGGCGCCGGAGTCGAGGAGGATCTGGGCCTCGACCTTGACGAGTCTGCCGTCCGCGTCCGCGTGGTGGCGGTAGCGCAGGAGCGTCGGGTGGCGGTGCGGGTGGCCGAGGAAGGACTCCTCGCGGCTCGCCGTCAGCTTCACGGGGCAGCCGGTGTGCAGGGCGAGGAGGCCGAGCGGGAGGTGGAAGCTCTGGTCCTCGCGGTCCGCGGTCGCACCGGGCACGCCTGTGACGACGACCTTCACCTGGTCCGGGGAGAGGCCGTAGCGGGCCGCCGCCGCGTCGCGGTCGCCGTGCGGGTCGGTCGAGGCGACGTACAGCTCCACGCCGCCGTCGGGGCGGGGCACGGCGAGACCGGCCTCGGCGCCGATGGGGGCCGGGTCCTGGCGGCCGATGCGGTAGAGGCCCTCGACGATCACCTCGCCGGTCGCGTCGAGGTCGCCGTGGCGCAGCGGGATGTGGCGGACGAGATTGCCGTCGGGGTGCAGCGGTTCGGCGGCGAACGCCTTCTCCGGGTCGGTGACCGGTTCGAGGATCTCGTACTCGACGATGATCGCGGCGGCCGCCATCCGGGCCGTGTCCGGGTGATCGGCGGCGACGGCGGCGAGGGCCTCGCCATGGTGGCGGACGACGTCGGAGGCGAAGACCGGGCGGTCCGCCGTGCGGTGGCCCGTGAGCGGGCCGCCGGGGACGTCCTCGTGCGTGACGACGGCGCGGACGCCGGGCATCTCGCGCGCGTGGGTGGTGTCGATGGAGACCACGCGTGCGTGCGCGTGCGGGGAGCGCAGGACCGACGCCCACAGGAGCCCTTCGGCCCACAGGTCGGCGGCGTAGGGGAAGGTACCCGCCGCCTTGGCGTCGGCCTCCACCGAGGGCAGGCTCGAACCGAGCCCGTGGGGGATCTCCTCCGCCCCGCGGGCCGCGGGGGCCTCGGTCGTCTCGCTGGTCACGCTCGGCCTCCGTCCCGGCTGTCCCGACCGTCCTGGATGTGCTGGCTATCCCGACCATGCCGGATGTGCTGGCTGTCCTGGCTGTGTCGCACGCCCTCACGTGCCGCGGGGCCGCCCTGGTGCGGGATGAGCGGAGGATCGTCCTCCGCCGCCGCCCTTTCCTCGGTCTCCGCCGCTTCCGCCGCGCTCTCCGCCGCCGCCTGCGACGTCGCCCGCCGCGCGTCCGCGACCTGGCGTACGGCGTCGAGCACACCCCGGTAGCCGGAGCAGCGGCACAGGTTGCCGCAGAGCGCCTGGCGAGCCTCCAGGTCGGTGGGGTTCGGGTTTCCCTCGAGCAGGTCGTGGACCGTCATCGCCATGCCGGGCACGCAGAAGCCGCACTGCACGGCTCCGCAGGCGGTCAGCGCGCGCTGCACGTCCGAGGCCCGGCCGTCCTCGGCGAGGCCCTCGACGGTGCGGACCTCGCTGCCGGCGGTCGTCGCGGCGGGCACCAGGCAGGAGGCTACGAGGCGGCCGTCCACCTGCACATTGCAGGCGCCGCACTCGCCCTGCGAGCAGCCGTCCTTGGCACCCGCCAGGCCGAGACGTTCCCGCAGCACATAGAGCAGCGATTCGCCGATCCAGGCGTCCGTGACGGGGCGGTCGGTGCCGTTGACCCGGAGGACGTAGCTGGTCACGGGGTGGTCGTCGTGGAGGGGGGTGGCGCGGGTGGTGGCGGGGGCCGACTCGGTGACCGGTTCGGGGTCCACTTCGGTGCCCGGGTCGGCACCCTGGTCGGCGCCCTCGTCGGGCTCGGCGGGGTTCTCCCCCGTGGCCTCCTCCGCGACCGACGTCCCGGCGTCTTCCGCGACCTCGTCCCCGGCCTGCGTCCCGGCCTCGTCCGCGGCCTCGTCCGCGACTGCGGCCTCGACCTCGATCTCGTCCTCTTCGGCCGCCGCCGCGATCTGAAGCTCCGGGTCAGGCTCAGGCTCAGGCACCGACAGCGGCTGGGGCTCGGGCTCGGGCTCCGGCACAGCCAGGCCCTCGGGCTCAGCCTCCGGCTCCGCCGGGACCTCCGCCGGGACCTCCGCCGGGACCTCCGCCGGCGCGGCCTCCTCCGTGACCGGCGCGGGCACCTGCGCCCACGGTTCCGACGCCCACGGCGCGGGCGCGCCGCCCGGCAGCGTCGCGGGCGGGGTGCGGTCGCCCCAGTGGGACGCCAGTGACGCGGTGGTGTACTCGCCCGATTCGTCCGGCAGTTCGCCCTCGGCGACGGGGATCGACCACTGCCCCGTGTCCCCGCCCTGCGCGAAACCGTACGGCTGCTCGGGGCCGGCAAGGGGCGCGGGCTCGGGCTCGGCCCCGTACGGCGCCGCCGTCATCCCCGTCAGTTCCGGCGGCAGCACCCACACCCCGGTGGCGGCCGGGTCGGTCGCCGCCGCGCCCGTGACCGGGCTCACCGTTATCTGCGGGGGCACGTAGCCGTGGCCGGGCGCGGCGAGCGGCGCGTCCGGGAAGCCGTCTGGGGGCAGTTGGACGAAGGCCGTGGCGTCGGAGTCGTAGTCGCCCTGGGGCAGCGGCTGCCAGCCGTCCGCGTCCGGTGCGGTGTCCGGATCGGGTCCGTGGTACTCGTTCGTCACGACAGCGCCCTCCCAAGTGCACGTCGGGCCAGCGCGGCGACGGTGCGCCGCAGATGCAGTACGGCGGGCGGCAGCGCCTCCTGGGTGCCGTCCGGGGCCGGGGGCTGGTCGGGGATGCAGGCCGCGGCCACGTACTCGCCGAACGCCTGCACGGCCTCGGGCACGAGCGCCCCGCGGTCGCCGTCCCAGTCGATGAGCGAGGCCACCCACTGCTCGGCCTCCAGGGGGCGCAGCGGCATCGGCGCGATGGCCCCGACGGCGCAGCGCACCCCGCGCCGGGCGGGGTCGAGGACGAGGGCGACGGAGGCGGTGGCGCGGCCGGGCCCGGTGCGTCCGGTCGCCTTGAGGAAGACCTGGGGGGCGTGCAGCAGGGGGACGCGGACGAAGCCGATGAGTTCGCCGGGGCGCAGCATCTCCATCCCGGCGAGCAGGTGGGAGACGGGCACTTCGCGGCGGGCGCCCTGCGGCCCGGCGATGATCAACGTGGCTTCGAGGGCGGCCAGTACGGGCAGCGCGTCGTTGGTCGGGGCGGCGGAGGCGATGTTGCCGCCGAGAGTGCCCGCGTTACGGATCTGGGGCGGGCCGGCCGCGCGCGCGGAGGCGGCGAGGGCGGGGATGAGGGCGGCGAAGTCGGGGCGGCCGATACGGGCGTGGGTGAGGCCGGCGCCGAGGAGGGCGTGGCCGTCCTGGTACTGCCAGCCGCGGATCTCGCTGATCCGGTTCAGTCCGACGAGGGCGGCGGGGCGGAGTTGACCCGCGTTGACCTGGGCCATGAGGTCGGTGCCGCCGGCGACGGGCACGGCGGCGGGCATGGCCGCGAGCGCCGCGACCGCCTCGTCGAGCGAGGTCGGAAGTACCGCGGCCTGTGTCGCCTGCGGTGCGTGCGTGGTCAAAACCGGCTGCCCCTTCCCGATGCCCGGCCGCGCGCCCGGCGGCCACGGTGGTACTCACGTGGGCTGACGCCGCTCGCGTGACCGCCGTTCCCGCCGTTACGCCTGTTCCGCCGTACGGTACGTGCTGACAGGCCGGACGTGGCAACTCTGGCACATCTTCGCGGGCGCCCGGGATCGGGGTCCGGTAGGAGGCTTTCGCCCCCTCCACCTGGGAGATGACCGATATGCGAAGGGATCGCCGGTGCGCGCGGATTGAGACTCTTCGGTGACCTTTGAGACCTCGTACGCGGCTGGGGCGAGGGGCCCTACGGGACCGGGGCGACGGGCCTTACGAGGCCGGGGCGACGGGCCCAACCCGGGGGGTGGGTCCGCCGCCGGGCCGGGGCCCTCACACGTTCGGCGGCGCCCCCTCGATCGGGCGTCCGAGCACCCCGGGTCGACGCTGCCACGGCAACGGGCCGCCCGGCGGGCGGTAGGCGACGCCGAGCGCGTCAAGTCGCCGGAAGTGTGCGGTCATCCGGCGTTCGAAGTCGGCGTAGTCGCGCTCGGCGGGCGCGGGCAGTTCGCTCCAGGCCACCTCGCAGAAGGCGGAGAGGCGCGGGAACGCCTGGTAGTCGACGCGCTGCTGGTTCTCCATCACCTCGGTCCACAGGTTGGCCTGGGTGCCGAGGACGTGGCGCGCCTCGTCCTGCGTCAACTGCGGCGGAACCGGCTCGAAGCGGTAGACGTCCTCCAGGGTGCGGACGAAGCCGATGGGGACCGGCTCGTCCTCGCCGGGTGCCTGCCGGTGGTCGAGGTAGACCTGCTGTTCGGGGCACATGACGACGTCGTGGCCCGCCTTGGCGGCGGTGATGCCGCCGCGGTAGCCGCGCCAGGAGGAGACGGCGGCGCCGGGCGCGAGACCGCCCTCCAGGATCTCGTCCCAGCCGATGAGGCGGCGGCCGCGCGCGCTCAGCCAGGTGTCGAAGTGGCGGATGAACCAGGACTGCAGCTCGTCCTCGTCCTTGAGACCGAGCTCGGCGATGCGGGCCTGGGCCGTCGGGGACTTCTGCCACTGGTCCTTGGGGCACTCGTCGCCGCCCACATGGATGAAGGTCGACGGGAAGAGGTCGAGCAGCTCCTCGAAGACGCCCTCGTAGAAACGGAGGGTGGTGTCAGTGGGGGCGAGTACGTTCGGGTTGATGCCCCAGGTGTCCCAGACGGGGAGGGTGGACGTGTCGATGACGTCGGTGTTGCCGAGTTCCGGATACGCGTGGATGGCTGCCTGCGAGTGGCCGGGCAGGTCGATCTCGGGGACGACCGCGATATGGCGGGCGTGCGCGTAGGCGACGATCTCGCGGATGTCGTCCTGGGTGTAGAAGCCGCCGTGGGGCTTGTCGTCCCAGAGTTCTGAGGCGCGGTGGCCCCACTTGGTGCGGGTGCGCCAGGAGGCGTCCTCGGTCAGCTTCGGGTACCGCTTGATCTCGACGCGCCAGCCCTGGTCGTCGCTGAGGTGGAAGTGGAAGACGTTGAGCTTGTGGGCGGCGAGCAGGTCGATGAAGCGCAGGACGCCGTCCTTCGGCATGAAGTGCCGGGCCACGTCGAGCATGGCGCCGCGCCAGCCGAAGCGGGGGCCGTCCTGGATGTGCACCAGCGGCAGCTCCCAGGTGCGCCCCGGCAGCGGGGCGCGGCGGAAGGCGTCGGGGCCGAGGAGTTGACGCAGCGTCTGGGCGGCCCAGAAGACGCCTGCGGGGGCGCCGCCGACGAGGTCGACGCCGGTCGCCGTGGTGTGCAGCCGGTAGCTCTCCGCGTCCAGGGCCGGGTCGATCGAGAGCCGTATGGCCGCGCCCTCGCTCTGCGGGGGCAGCGCGAGTCCGGTGGCGGCGCCGAGGGTGCCGCGCAGCCAGCGCGCGGTGGACTCGGTGCCCTCGCCCGCGCTGATGCCCGTGGTGCTGTCGAGGACGAAGGAGCCGTCGCCGTCCGGGGAGACGTGACGGGGTGCCGGAATCAGATCCATGGGGTGAGACCTCTCAGTCCTTGACCGCGCCGCCGAGCCCGGACACCAGGCGCCGCTGTACGAGTACGAAGAAAACCAGTACCGGAATGGTCATCACGGTCGAGGCTGCCATGATTCCGCCCCAGTCGTTCTCGTCGGGTTTGAAGAAGACGAGCAGGGCCATCGGCAGCGTCGACTGGGACGTGTCGCTGATGATGAAGGACTTCGCGAACAGGAAGTCGTTCCAGGTGGAGATGAAGGAGAAGACGCTCGTCGCCACGAGCCCCGGGAAGACGAGCGGGAAGAGGATCTGCCACAGGAAACGGGCGCGGCTCGCGCCGTCCAGATAAGCCGCTTCCTCCAGCGCTTCGGGCACCGCTTTCACGAAGCCGCGCAGCATCCAGATGGCGAACGGCAGGGAGAAGGCGAGGTGCGGCAGGATCAGCGAGCCGAGCGTGTTGAGCTGCCCGAAGTCCCGCATCAGGAAGAACAACGGAATGGTCAGCGCCTCGACCGGCACCATCTGGGCGACGAGGAACATGATGAGCAGCGTCGTACGGAACTTGAAACGGAAGCGGGTCACGGCGGTCGCGGCGAGAAAGGCGACGAGCGCCGAGACGAGGACGACCGTGCCCGCCACGATGAGGCTGTTGACGAAATACCGCCCGAATTCCTCCTGTTGGAAGACGCGCCGGAAGGAGTCGAGCGACGGGGAAAGCGTCCACGGGCGGGGCTCCGTCGATTCGATCTCGCCCGCCGGCTTGAAGGCGCTGAGCACCATCCAATAGAGCGGGAAAGCGACGGCGACCGCGATGAGCAGCGCGGAGGCTTCGGCGGCGAGCCGCCAGGGTCTGCGGATCCGCAGGGCGCGCAGGGCCCTGACACCGGATCCCGCACGTGTTCCGACACCGGAAAGGCTCACAGTTCCCGCCCCTCTCTGCGCATGAACCGGAGATAGACGAGCGTGACGGCGAGCAGGATGACGAGCATCACGACGCCGATCGCGGAGCCGAGGCTGTACTCGCTGCCGGAGAAGGCCTTCTGGTAGGCGTAGACGTTCAGGACGAGGTTCTGGCCCGCGATGCCGCCGCCGTTCGTCATGACGTAGATCTGCGTGAAGACCTTGAAGTCCCAGATGATCGACTGGATGGTGACGACGACGAGGATCGGGCGGAGCATCGGTGCCATGACCGAGCGCCAGGTCCGCCATTGCGAGGCGCCGTCGAGCGAGGCCGCTTCGAGGACTTCGGCGGGGATCGCGCGGATGCCCGCGTACACGGTGACCATGACGAAGGGGAAGCTGCACCACACGACTTCGAGCAGGACGAGCGCGAAGGCGCTGTACCGGCCGTACGTCCAGGAGTGGTCGCCGAGCCCGAGGACCTTGTTGACCGGGCCGAAGTCCGGGTCGAAGAGGAACACCCAGACGGTGGACCCGGTGATCGCCGGGGTGGCCCAGGCGCCGAGCGCGGCCAGCATCAGGGCGAGCCGTGGCAGGGCCCGGACCCGGGTGAGCAGGACGGCGAGGGCGCAGCCGACGAGCAGGGTGGACAGGACGCAGGCCGCGGCGAAGAGCACGGTGGCGAGCAGGACCTGCCAGAACTGGCTGTCGGAGAAGAGGTGCTGGTAGTTGCCGAGGCCCTGGAAGGTGGCCGGTTCGCCGCCGCTGACCTGGGCCTGGGTGTACTCCAGGAAGGAGATCAGGCCGAGCTGGTAGATCGGGTAGACGAGGAGGCCGCCGAGGAGGACGAGGGCGGGGGCGAGG
The DNA here is from genome assembly GCF_043523415.1 of Streptomyces sp. SGAir0957. Classification (NCBI taxonomy): domain Bacteria; kingdom Bacillati; phylum Actinomycetota; class Actinomycetes; order Kitasatosporales; family Streptomycetaceae; genus Streptomyces; species Streptomyces sp. SGAir0957. The sequence continues at coordinate 5,134,110 of NZ_CP027293.1, read as the reverse complement.
TAGAGCCAGGGGGTCCATCCCCCGCCCCGGATCCCGCCCTTGACCCCGCCCCGGATCCGCGCGGAGCTCACCCGGCGGCCCCGAACGCCTCGTTCATCTTCTTCGCGGCGTCGCCGGATGCGGCCTTGACGTCCTTACGGCCGCTGACGACCTCCTGGAACATGGTCGGCAGGACGAGCGAGGCGTCGATCTTCGCCCAGGCGGGCGAGGCGGGGACGAACTTGGTGCCCGCGCCGAGCGTCTCGACGAAGGGCGCGACGAACGGCTCCCTCTTGGCTACCTCTTCGCGGACGTCGGTGTAGGTCGGCAGGAAGCCCATGCCGTCGAAGAGGGCGCGCTGGGCGTCCTTCCCGGCGAGGCGCTTCATGAGGTCGACGGCGAGCGTGCGGTGCGAGGTGCTCTTCAGGACGCCGATGTTGTTGCCGCCGGCGAACGCGGGGGCGATCTCCCCGGCCTTGACGCCGGGCAGCGGCACGACGGCGTACTTGCCCTTGACCTTGCCGTCCTCCATGGCCTGGTGGCTGAAGTCGCCGCCGATGGCCATGGCGGCCTTGCCGGTGGCGAAGGCGGTGACGGTGTCGTTGCCGCCCATGCCCGCGCACTTGGCGGCGGGACAGTTCGCGGAGCCGAACAGCGAGGTGTACGCCTTGATGCCCTTCTGGGCGGCGGGCGCGTCGAGGGTGCTGGTGTAGGTGTCGCCCTTCTTCTCGGCGAGGTCGCCGCCGTTGGCCCAGATGAACGGCATCGCGCCATAGGTGTAGGCGCCGCCGACGGCGAGCCCGTACAGCTCGGGCCGCTCCTTGTGGATCTTCTTGGCGGTGGCGGCGAGCTCGTCCTGCGTCTTGGGGACGGATATGCCGAGGTCCTTGAAGACGTCGGTGCGGTAGTAGAGGGCGCGGACGCCGACGAAGTAGGGGGCGCCGTAGACCTTCCCGTCGACCGTCACGGACTCCTTCGCCGTCGGGTCGGTGTCCTTGGCCTCGGACCACTGGCCGAACTCGGCGCTCACGTCGGCGAGTCCACCGTCCTTCACGTACCCGGCGGTGTCGGTGTTGCCGTACTCGATGACGTCGGGCGCGCTCTTCGGGTCGTTGAAGGCGGCCTTGATCTTCTCGGCGCGGGTGTCGACGGGGATGTACTCGACCTTGACCTTCGCACCGTCATGGGCCTTCTCGAAGGCGTCGACGGCGGCGTCGACGGACTTCTGCTTCGGCGCGTTGTTGACCTCCTGGAAGAGCCAGACGCGCAGGGTGCCGCTCTTGTCGTCCTTGGCGGAGCCGCTGGTGTCGGAGGTGCCGGGCGCGCAGGCGGCGGTGGCGGCGAGGACAAGTGCCGTGAGCGGCACAGCAGTTCGATACGGGAACTTCACGGGGAGCTTCAACGGAACGCCTCCGAGCTGTCGTTGCAACATACGCAATGGTTGTTTCGCTGTGCACAACAGGGAGGAGGCTAGAAGGACTGGACCAGTGAGCGCAATGGTTTACGTGAGGCAACGCACAGCCGGGCGCGCGCGGAACACACGAAGGCCCCCGGTGTGCGTCACCGCACACCAGGGGCCTTCGGGGAGTCCGAGAGGGGGCCGGGGCTACTTACCGCCGTCCTTGCCGCCGTCCTTGTCGCCGCCCGCGCCCATGGACTCGTAGATCTCCTTGCACATGGGACACACGGGGTACTTCTTCGGGTCGCGGCCCGGCACCCACACCTTGCCGCAGAGCGCGACGACCGGCGTGCCGTCGAGAGCGCTCGCCATGATCTTGTCCTTCTGGACATAGTGGGCGAAGCGCTCGTGATCGCCGTCGCCGTGCGACGTCTGCGGCGTCGGCTCTACGAGGGTCCCCGTACCTGTCCCGCGCTCGGGCTCAAGAGTGCTCATAACCGCCAAGGGTACTGAAGGCCGCGCGCAGGACGAAGGCCCGCCGGTGACGACGGCGGACCCGGTCAGTTGAGCGACGGATCGTCCGGATACGTCGCCACCATCGCCAGCTCGCTGCGCTGACGGCGCAGGACCGCGCGCCACAGCCCCTCGGGCCGCGTCGCCGACACGTCCCCCGGCTCCGACTCGACGACGTACCAGGCCCCGTCGGACAGTTCGCTCTGCAGCTGGCCAGGCCCCCACCCCGCGTACCCCGCGAAGATGCGCAGCGAGCCGAGCGCCGCCGCGAGCAGTTCCGGCGGCGCCTCCAGGTCGACGAGGCCGATCGCGCCGTGCACCCGGCGCCAGCCGAGCGGCCCGTCCTCGCCGGGGATGACGGCGACGCCGAGCGCCGAGTCGAGGGAGACGGGGCCGCCCTGGAAGACCACGCCCGGCTCACCGGCCAGCTCGCCCCAGCCCTCCAGGATGTCTCCGACGTCCACCGGGGTGGGCCGGTTCAGGACCACGCCGACCGAGCCCTCCTTGTCGTGGTCGAGGAGCAGCACCACCGCCCGGTCGAAATTCGGGTCCGCGAGAGCGGGAGTGGCCACGAGCAACCGCCCTGTGAGCGAGGACACCTCGGTCATGGCAGACATGATCCCGCACTTTCCCCGGACAGGGGGAGACAAGCGGGATAACGACAAGACGGCAGCTCAGCCCGGACACGGCCGCACGGGACGCACACCCGCGCACCAGTCACCCCATGCGCCCGGTTCGTAACGGTTCGTGTTGTAGCCAATTCATGACGCTCCGGGGCGCCCTCGGGCTGATAAGAGCGGTGCTCCGCACGCTTACCCTTGTCCCTTGGCCCCCTGCCCACCCTCTTCGGAACGCGAGATACATGACCGTCACCGGCATTGACGACGTACTGACTGTCCACGGCGGAACCCCGCTGGAGGGCGAGATCCGGGTCCGCGGCGCCAAGAACCTGGTGCCCAAGGCCATGGTGGCCGCGCTGCTCGGCAGCGCTCCGAGCCGGCTGCGCAATGTCCCCGACATCCGTGACGTCCGGGTCGTACGCGGTCTGCTGCAGCTGCACGGTGTGACGGTCCGCCCCGGTGAGGAGCCGGGCGAGCTGGTCATGGACCCCTCGCACGTGGAATCGGCGAACGTCGCGGACATCGACGCGCACGCGGGCTCGTCCCGTATCCCGATCCTGCTCTGCGGCCCGCTGCTGCACCGCCTCGGCCACGCCTTCATCCCGGGCCTCGGCGGCTGCGACATCGGCGGCCGGCCGATCGACTTCCACTTCGAGGTGCTGCGCCAGTTCGGCGCGACGATCGAGAAGCGCGCCGACGGCCAGTACCTGGAGGCCCCGCAGCGGCTGCGCGGCACCAAGATCCGGCTGCCCTACCCCTCCGTCGGCGCCACCGAGCAGGTCCTGCTCACGGCCGTCCTCGCCGAGGGCGTGACGGAACTCTCGAACGCGGCCGTCGAGCCGGAGATCGAGGATCTGATCTGCGTCCTGCAGAAAATGGGCGCGATCATCGCGATGGACACCGACCGCACCATCCGCGTCACCGGTGTGGACAAGCTCGGCGGCTACACGCACCGCGCGCTCTCCGACCGCCTGGAGGCGGCGTCCTGGGCCTCGGCCGCGCTCGCCACCGAGGGCAACATCTACGTGCGCGGCGCCCAGCAGCGCTCGATGATGACCTTCCTCAACACCTACCGCAAGGTCGGCGGCGCCTTCGAGATCGACGACGAGGGCATCCGCTTCTGGCACCCCGGCGGCCAGCTCAAGTCCATCGCCCTGGAGACCGACGTCCACCCGGGCTTCCAGACGGACTGGCAGCAGCCGCTCGTCGTGGCGCTCACGCAGGCCACGGGCCTCTCGATCGTCCACGAGACGGTGTACGAGTCCCGGCTCGGCTTCACGTCCGCGCTGAACCAGATGGGCGCGCACATCCAGCTGTACCGCGAGTGCCTCGGCGGCTCCGACTGCCGGTTCGGGCAGCGCAACTTCCTGCACTCGGCGGTCGTCTCGGGCCCGACCAAGCTGGAGGGCGCCGACCTGGTCATCCCCGACCTGCGCGGCGGCTTCTCGTACCTGATCGCGGCGCTCGCCGCGCAGGGCACGTCCCGGGTGCACGGCATCGACCTGATCAACCGCGGCTACGAGAACTTCATGGACAAGCTCATCGAGCTCGGCGCGAAGGTCGAGCTGCCGGGCAAGGCGCTCGGCTAGCCGCCGTTCTCCCCGGCTCTACGGCGATGGGGCCCACCCGGATCATCCGGGTGGGCCCCATCGCCGTTCCGGCGGCTCAGAGGCTGCCCCAGACGCTTTCACGGCCGCCTGCGGGTACTCCGTGGCTGGTCGCGCAGTTCCCCGCGCCCCTGGCGGCGAGCGGAGCTCGCCTTTCAGGGGCGCGGGGAACTGCGCGAGAAGCCCCACCGGCCGTCGGACGGCGACGAGACGCAGAACCCGGCAGACGCGGCCCCGAACAGGCCGACGGGCGGTCACCCGGAACCCCGGGTGACCGCCCGCCGCAAAATCGCCGAAGGTTACTTACCCTTGGCGGCTTCCTTGAGCTTCGAGCCCGCGGAGACCTTCACGCTGTAGCCGGCCGGGATGTTGATCGGGTCGCCGGTCTGCGGGTTACGAGCGGTGCGAGCGGCACGGTGGGTGCGCTCGAAGGTCAGGAAGCCGGGGATGGTGACCTTCTCGTCGCCCTTGGCAACGATCTCGCCGACGGTCTCGGCGAACGCGGCCAGCACGGCGTCGGCGTCCTTGCGGGTCACCTCGGCGCGGTCGGCCAGCGCGGCCACCAGCTCACTGCGGTTCATGTTTGTACTCCCGTGTTCTTCTTGCCGTTGAGGCGTGCCATACGGCAGGGCCGTATGTGGGGCAACAGCGAAGCCGATGCTGCCAGGGTCTCGGTCAGGCCCGGGACCCGGGGTCCGTATCGCAGGACCCTCGCGCCCGCTGGGGGCGCCCCCTGGACCACGTCCTTGGGGAAGCATCCTGCCCCCACCAGCGGCGGTAAAGCCAATCCGGCACCATGGGGGTCACCTGGAAAGCCTTACCTCCCAGGGGCCGGGGGCGGGTCGGGCCTGCTTCCCGGCCACCCTAGAGGGCCCGGCGGAGCGGGTGATCCGCGACGCGCCGGATCTCAGGCGGTCGTGGTGCCCGTCACAACCACTCCGGCGGCCTTCGCGGCGTCGCGCACGGCACCGGCGACGGCCCCGGCGACCTTGTCGTTGAAGACGGACGGGATGATGTAGTTCGGGTTGAGCTCGTCCTCGCTGACCACGTCGGCCAGGGCCGTCGCGGCGGCCAGCATCATCTCCGTGTTCACCGTGCGCGACTGGGCGTCGAGCAGGCCGCGGAAGACGCCGGGGAAGACCAGCACGTTGTTGATCTGGTTGGGGAAGTCGGAGCGGCCCGTGGCCACCACGGCAGCCGTCTGGCGGGCGATCGCCGGGTCGACCTCGGGGTCCGGGTTCGCGAGCGCGAACACGATGGCGCCCTCGGCCATGGCGGAGACGTCGTCGCCGTCCAGGACGTTCGGGGCGGAGACGCCGATGAAGACGTCGGCGCCGACGACGGCCTCCTTGAGGGTGCCGGTGAGGCCTTCGGGGTTGGTGTTGTCCGCGATCCAGCGCAGCGGCGAGTCCTTGTCGGCGTCCTTGAGGTCCTCGCGGTCGGCGTGCACGACGCCGTGGATGTCCGCGACGACGGCGTTCTTCACGCCCGCCGCGAGCAGCAGCTTGAGGATGGCGGTGCCGGCCGCGCCCGCGCCGGACATGACGACGCGGATGTCGCCCATGCCCTTGTTGGCCACGCGCAGGGCGTTGGTCAGGGCGGCGAGGACGACGATCGCGGTGCCGTGCTGGTCGTCGTGGAAGACGGGGATGTCGAGGGCCTCGCGCAGGCGGGCCTCGATCTCGAAGCAGCGGGGCGCGGAGATGTCCTCCAGGTTGATGCCCGCGAAGCCGGGGGCGATCGCCTTGACGATCTCGACGATGGCGTCGGTGTCCTGGGTGTCCAGGCAGATCGGCCAGGCGTCGATGTCGGCGAAGCGCTTGAAGAGGGCGGCCTTGCCCTCCATGACGGGCATGGCGGCCATCGGGCCGATGTTGCCGAGGCCGAGCACGGCGGAGCCGTCCGTCACCACCGCAACGGTGTTGCGCTTGATGGTCAGGCGCCGGGCGTCCTCGGGGTTCTCGGCGATCGCCATACAGACGCGGGCCACGCCGGGCGTGTAGACCATGGAGAGGTCGTCACGGTTGCGGATGGGGTGCTTCGACGCCATCTCGATCTTGCCGCCGAGGTGCATCAGGAACGTACGGTCGGAGACCTTCCCGAGCGTGACGCCCTCGATCTTGCGCAGCTCCGTGACGATCTCGTCCGCGTGGGACGTGGAGCTGGCCGCGATCGTGACGTCGATCCGGAGCTTCTCGTGGCCGGAGGCGGTGACGTCGAGGCCGGTCACCGAGCCGCCGGAGGACTCCACGGCGGTGGTGAGCTGCGAGACAGCCGTACCGCTCGCGGGCACCTCCAACCGGACCGTCATCGAGTAGGAGACGCTGGGCGCCGTTGCCATGGCCGACTTCCTCTGCTTTCACCGTGTAGCTGTTGCCGTCCGATGGTCGCACCTACCGCCGAGTACGTGGTAGCCGCATCGGATTGTGAACCTTACGTTCACCGTGTTTTCGGAATTGAGTTTCCACCATACGAGAAGTGCGGGGGAAGAGGAAGAGGCGCCCGGAACGACGAGAGGCCCACGTCACTGAGTGACGTGGGCCTCTCGCTCTCCGTTCATGACACCGACCCGCCATGCTCGCCTCGCGGCAAGTGGTCCCTCGTAGGGACGATGGTTGGGCCCGGGGGCTTGGATCGAGCCGGTGCCACTTCAACGGTAACACCGGCTGCTCCCGACACAAGAGTCCGTCGCGAGGTCAGTCGCGCAGCAGGTCCGGCACCCCGTCCGCGTCGGGTTCGTCGCGCTCGCCGGAGACCACGGTGAGCTGCTGGGTGGCGCGGGTCAGCGCCACGTACAGGACACGCAGGCCCGCCGGGGACTCGTCGGCGATCTCCGCCGGGGAGACCACGACCGTCGCGTCGTACTCCAGGCCCTTGGCCTCCAGGGAGCCGAGCGCGACCACCCGCTCGCCGAGCCCGTCCAGCCAGCGGGCCGCCTCCGCGCGGCGGTTCATCGCGACGACGACGCCGACCGTGCCGTCGACCCGGTCCAGAAGGCGCGCCGCCTCCTCGCGGACGGCGGTGCCGAGCCGGTCCCGTACGACGGCGAAGCGCGGCTGGACGCCGGTGGAGCGGACCGCGGACGGGGACGGGGAGCCCGGCATCGCGAGGGCCAGGACCTTCGCCGCCAGCTCCGCGATCTCGGACGGGTTGCGGTAGTTCACGGTGAGGGTGAAGCGGCGGCGCGGGCGGGTGCCGAGCGCCTCGTCGCGGGCGGCGGCCGCCTCGTCCGGGTCGGACCAGGAGGACTGGGCCGGGTCGCCGACCACGGTCCAGGTGGCGTGCCGGCCCCGGCGGCCGACCATGCGCCACTGCATCGGGGTGAGGTCCTGTGCCTCGTCGACGATGACGTGCGCGTACTCGGTGCGCTCCTGGGCGAGGCGTTCGGCGCGCTCGCGCTGGGACTCCTCGCGCTGCGGCATCAGCTCCTCAAGGCCCGTGAGCTGGTCCAGCGGGTCGTACTCGCGCTTCTTCTTCGGGCGCGACGGGGTGCCGAGGATGGCGTTCAGCTCGTCCAGGAGCGCCACGTCGTGCACGGAGAGCGCGTCGCGCCGCAGCGAGCGGGCGACCTTGCGGATCTCGCCCGGGTTCAGGACGCGCCGCGCCCACCGGCCGAGGCGCCGCTCGTCGGACATGGCGGTGAGGACGGCGCGCGGCGTCAGCTCCGGCCACCAGGCGTTCAGGAACCGTACGAAGTCGTCCTCGCCGGTGATGTCGTCGTCGAAGGAGGAGCGCAGCTCGGCGGCGAGTTCGGGGTCGGTGTGGCGGCTGCCCGCGCCCGACTGCTCCCACAGGGCGTCGAGGAGGAGCTTGCGGGCGCGCGGGCGCAGGTGGTTGACGGGGGCCGTGCCGCTGAGGGCGGTCTGGCGGATGCGGCGGAGTTGGTCGGCCTCCAGTTCCAGACGGCGGCCGAAGGCGACGACGCGCAGGCGGGTGGGGGTGCCGGTGGGGGCTTCCCGGGCTTCTTCGGGGGTCTCGTCCTCGCCGAACGTGAGCTGTTCGGCGGGGGCGGGGGCCGGGCGGCCCGACTCCAGGGCGCCGCGCGCCGCCTTGCGGAGCACCTTCAGCATCCGCGAGGAGCCCTTGACGCGGGCGACGGCCGGGCTGTCGTACTCGCTCGCCTCGGCCCCGTCGACCAGGGAGCCGACCGCGCGGATCGCGACCTGGCCCTCCTCCCCGAGGGAGGGCAGGACGCCCTCGGTGTAGGCGACGAGGAGCGGGGTCGGCGAGACGATGAGGATGCCGCCCGCGTACCGGCGGCGGTCCTGGTAGAGGAGGTAGGCGGCGCGGTGCAGCGCCACCGCCGTCTTGCCGGTCCCGGGCCCGCCCTCCACGTAGGTGACGGAGGCGGCGGGCGCGCGGATGACCTGGTCCTGCTCGGCCTGGATGGAGGCGACGATGTCGCGCATCGAGTGGGAGCGGGCCTGGCCGAGCGCGGCCATCAGGGCGCCGTCGCCGATGGCCGGGAGCCGCTCGCCGTCCAGGAACGCGGTCAGCTCGGGGCGCATCAGGTCGTCCTCGACGCCGAGCACCTTGCGGCCCTTGGAGCGGATGACGCGGCGGCGCACGACGCGGCCCGGGTCGACCGGGGTGGAGCGGTAGAACGGGGCCGCGGCCGGCGCCCGCCAGTCGATGACGAGCGGCGAGTAGTCCGCGTCCAGGACGCCGATGCGGCCGATGTGCAGCGTCTCGGCGATGTCGGCGGTGTTGTCGGGGCGGACCGCGCCCTCGGCCGGTTCGATCGCCGTGTACGCGCCGTCCGGGCCCTTCTTGCCGTCCTTGCCCTGGAGCAGGTCGATACGGCCGAAGAGGAAGTCCTCGAACTCGTTGTTGAGCCGGCTGAGGTGGACGCCGGCGCGGAAGACCTGGGCGTCCCGCTCGGCGAGCGCGCCGGGCGTGCCGACCTGGCCGCGCTTGGCGGCGTCGTCCATCAGGAACTCCGCCTCGTGGATCTTCTCTTCCAGTCGGCGGTAGACGGCGTCGAGATGGTGTTGTTCGACACCGATCTCGCGGTCACGAACGGAGTCCGTATCCGAGTCCACCGCCGGATCCACCGCTGGATCCTGCTGAGCCTGAGCGGCCACCGGGCCCCCTTCTGACGTGCTGGGCAGCCGTCAAAGGTACGCGAAAGGGGGGCCCTGCGGCTACGTCCGGCGGGGGCGACCCGGCGGCGGGGTCACGCGTGTACCTCCACCAGTCGCTTCCCGTCGAGGGTCTCGACCTCGAAGCGGTCGATCTGGTCGCGGTCGAAGGCGGCGCCGCCGTGCACGTAGAGCGGGTAGGTGGCGTCCTCGTGCGGGCTGTCCTTGATGCCGTAGCCCCACTTCGGGACGGACCAGGTGGTGACCGTCTCGCGCGCGCCGTTCTTGCCGACGGCGACGAGGCTGCACTTCAGCGGGCCCTTCACGTTCTTCAGCTGGAGGACCGTGTGGGTGCCCCACGTCTTGTCCTCCATGCCGACCGTCGCGCTGACCTTCGTCGTCGCGTCGGTGCCCGACACCTTCTCGTCCATGTGGTGGAAGAAGGCGTCCTCCGCGGGGCTCGTGGGGTGCGGCTCCGCGAGGACCCCGGTGCCGCCGCCGTCGGAGACCGCCATGACCGTGAGCGGGCCGCCGATGATCAGCGCCGCCGCGGCCGCCACCAGGTACAGGGAGCGGCGCCGCTTGCGCCCGCGCCTGCGCGCGACCTCGCCGATCAGCGACTCCGAGAGGCGGCGGCTGGGCGCGGCGGCCAGCGACTCCCCGATGTGCCGGACGGCCGGTGCGTCGCGCCGGGGCGGCAGATCGGCGAGGGCGGCGAGCATCGGCTCCATGCCCGCGAACTCCTCCAGGCGTGCCGCGCACACCTCGCACCCCGCCAGATGGGCCTCGAACGCGCTCGCCTCGGCGTCGTCGAGCACGCCGAGGACGTAGGCGCCGACGGCCTCGTGCACGTCACCCGCCGGGCCGTGCCCGGACGGTCCGTTCGCCCCGTACGCCGACGTCATGCCGTCACCCCCCGCTCCTCAAGCGCCAGCTTCATGGAGCGCAGCGCGTAGAAGACGCGGGAGCGCACCGTGCCGCTGGGGATGCCGAGCGTCTCGGCCGCCTCATTGACCGTACGCCCCTTGAAGTACGTCTCCACGAGCACTTCGCGGTGCGCGGGGGTCAGGTCCTCCAGGGCGTCGGAGAGTGTCATCAGCCACAGCGCCTTGTCGATCTCGTCCTCCGCGGGGATGACCTCCAGCGGTGACGCGTCGACCTCCTGCGGCCGGGCCTGCCGGCTGCGGTGGCCGTCGATGACGATGCGTCGGGCGACCGTCACCAGCCAGGGGCGTACCGAGCCGGTCGCACGGTTGAGCTGACCGGCGTTCTTCCAGGCGCGGATGAGCGTCTCCTGCACGACATCCTCGGCGCGCTGCCGGTCCCCCGCGACCAGCCGCAGCACATAGGCGAGGAGGGGGCGCGCGTGCTCGGCGTAGAGCGCGCGCATCAGCTCCTCGTCCGGCTCCGGCGGCCGGGGCGCACGATGCCGGGCCCGGGGAGGGCGTTCATCGGCCACGGCGGAATCCTTGCGCACGCCTACCTCCGGTGTCCCCGGTTCGACGATCCGGCCGTCTTTTTTCGGCTGGGTTCACGGGAGGGATACGTAACCGAACGCGCGTGTGTTCAAGGGGAGTTGGAAAAAGGCGACCGTCAGGCGCGGGCGAGGGCCGCCCTGCGGCGGTGCCGGGCCACGCGCTCCCGGTTGCCGCACACCTCGCTGGAGCACCAGCGGCGTCTGCGGCCCCGGGACGTGTCGAGGTAGATGATCGGGCAGTTGTCGCCCTCGCACTGGCGCAGGCAGCCGCGGACGGCGGGGTCGGTGAGCAGGTCGACGGCGTCCCGGGCGACGGCCGCGAGCAGGGCCGGGCAGCCGGGCGCGTCGTGCAGCGCGCGGACGAGCGCGCCGTCGGCGGTACGGACGGCGCGGGGCGCGGGCGGGGCGGCGCGGGCGAGCAGGTTGACGCGTTCGAGGGCGGCGGAGGCGGGGCGGCCCGCCAGCTCGCCCCGTACCAACTGGCCGATGTGGAAGCGCAGTTCGCGGAAGGCGGCGAGCCAGGCCGGGGTGCACGCGGTGAGTGCGGCCGGATCGGGGACGAGCTGGGCACCGACGAGCCAGGCGCACAGGCGGTCGGTGGAGGTGAGGCGTTCGTCGGGGTGTGCGGTGGCGACCAGGTCCAGGCAGAGGCGTCCGGAGTCGAACCGCAACTCAGGGAGAGGGGGGAGGGAGGGCTCTGTGGGTACTGCTGCCATGTCCTCTACAGTGCCCGCCCCGCCGCCCCGCCGGAACCCCCGGTAACGGCGGGCTACGTGGACAGGTGCGCGGGCGGCCCGTCGTGCAGCAGGCGCTGGAAGAGGACGTGGTCGCGCCACTCCCCCGCGACGAACAGGTACTTGGGGGGCCTGCCGTACTCGGTGAACCCGCACTTGGCGAGCACCCGCTGGGACGCCTTGTTGTCGGTGAGGGTGCCCGCCTCGACGCGGTGCAGGCCGAGTTCGTCGCGGGCGGCGCGGCAGACCTCCTCGACGGCGGCCGTGACGAGACCCCGGCCGGCGTACGCGCCGTCGGCCCAGTAGCCGAGCACGCCGCTGCACAGGGGGCCGAGGGTGATGCCGTTCAGCATGACGCGGCCGACGACCCGCTCCCCGTCGAACAGCAGCCATGTCCGGCAGTTCGGCTGGGTCAGCCGCTCGGCCTGCGCCGCCGCCGTGTAGAAGCCCGGTTCACGGGGCGGCTCGGTCGCGCTCAGGTGCTCCTGGTTGCGCAGGTACGCGTCGGCGAGGGCCTGGGCGTCCGCGGGGACGGCGGGGCGCAGCTCGATGGTGTCGTTGATCAGCATGGGCGTACGGTACGCGGGGCAGGCCCAGGTCAGCGTGGGTCACCCCGCGTACGTGGCGTCCGCCAGGTCGGCGTCGGTCACCCCGCGTACTTCGCGTCCGCCGACGCCGGGTCGAGCGCGAGCCGGTAGCCGCGCTTGACCACCGTCTGGATCAGCTTCGGCGCGCCGAGCGAGGACCGGAGGCGGGCCATCGCCGTCTCCACCGCGTGTTCGTCGCTGCCCGCGCCGGGCAGCGCGCGCAGCAGGTCCGCGCGGGACACCACCCAGCCGGGGCGGCGCGCGAGGGAGCGCAGGAGCGCCATGCCCGCGGGCGGTACGGGGCGGAGTGCGCCGTCGACCATGACGGCCTGGCCGCGGATCTGCAGGCGGTGACCGGCGACGGGCAACGTCCGCGCCCGGGACGGCAGTTCGTGGCAGAGCAGCTGCACCAGCGGGCCCAGCCGGAAGCGCTCCGGCTGCACCGTGGGCACGCCCCGGTCCTGCAGCGGCAGCGCCGTGACCGGGCCGACGCAGGCCGGGACCACGTCGTGCTCCAGCGCCGCGAGGAGGTCGGGGAGGCTGCCGCGCTCCTCGGCCCGCTTCAGGAGGGAGGCCGCCGCGGGCGCCGAGGTGAACGTCAGCGCGTCCACGCCCCGGGCCAGGGTCGCGTCCAGAAGGCGGTCGACGGGCCCGATGTCCTCCGGCGGCATCCACCGGTACACCGGCACGCCCACCACCTCGGCCCCGGCCTCGCGCAGCGCCTCCACGAAACCGGGCAGGGGTTCGCCGTGCAGCTGGACGGCGACGCGCCGGTCCTGGACGCCCTCGGCGAGGAGCCGTTCGAGGACCTCCGCCATCGACTCCGACGACGGCGACCACTCCTCGGTGAGGCCCGCCGCGCGGATCGCGCCCTTGACCTTCGGGCCGCGCGCGAGGACCTCCACCCCGCGCAGGCGGGCGAGCAGCGCCTCCCCGAGGCCCCAGCCGTCGGCGGCCTCGACCCAGCCGCGGAAGCCGATCGCGGTGGTGGCGACGACGATGTCGGGGGCGTGGTCGAGGAGTTCCTTGGTCGCGGAGAGGAGTTCGCTGTCGTCGGCGAGCGGCACGATCCGCAGCGCGGGCGCGTGCAGCACGGTGGCGCCGCGGCGCTTGAGGAGCGCGCCGAGTTCGTCGGCGCGGCGTGCGGCGGTCACACCCACGGTGAACCCGGCGAGCGGGCCGTGCGCCGGCTCCGCCCCGGGGGGCTGCTGTGCGTCGTCCATGCTGGTTCTCGTCCCGCTCGACGGTCGTGTCGGTGCTGTGGCGCCGGCGTCCGAGCCTGTCAACTCGGCGTGACGGGCCCGGATCGGCGCCATTGCGTACGTGTTACGGGCCCGCCGCTCACACCTCGGCGTAGCTGAGCTGCGGCTTCGCCTCCGCGTTCGGGGCGGGCACGGAACGCGCCGCCGGACCTCGAAGGTATACGGCCCAGGTGACCGCGAAGCACACCGCGTAGAAGACGAGGAAGGAGACGAAGGCGCCGGTGCCGGTGCCCGCCGTCTGGAAGGATTGCCGGAACGCGAGGTTGATGCCGAGTCCGCCGAGCGCCCCGGCCGCGCCGATCAGCCCCATGGAGGCACCGGAGAGCCGCCGCCCGTACGCGGCCGCCTCCTCGCCGGTGAGGCCGAGGCCGAGCGCCTTGGCGTGGAAGATGCCGGGGATCATCTTGTACGTGGACCCGTTGCCGAGCCCGCTCAGCACGAACACGACGATGAAGGCGACGGTGAACAGGGTGAGGGACTCCTCGACCGACGCCAGGACGACGACGGCGGTCGCGGCGCCCATCGCGACGAAGTTCCACAGCGTGATGCGGGCGCCGCCGAACCGGTCCGCGAGCCGCCCGCCGACCGGCCTGATCAGCGAGCCGAGCAGCGGCCCGATGAAGGTGACCCCGGCCGCCTGGAGCGGGGTGCGGCCGAACTGTGTCTGCAGGACGAGGCCGAAGGCGAACGAGTAGCCGATGAACGAGCCGAACGTGCCGACGTAGAGGAACGCCATGATCCAGGTGTGGCCGTCCCTGGCGGCGTCGCGCGCGGCGCCGGTGTCGTTCTTCACCGACGTCAGGTTGTCCATGAACAGGGCCGCGCAGACCGCCGAGACGACGATCAGCGGGAGGTAGACGCCGAGCAGGACGCGCGGGCCGCCGCCCGCGCCGATGACGGCGAGCGCGACGAGCTGGATGACGGGGACGCCGATGTTGCCGCCGCCCGCGTTCAGGCCGAGGGCCCAGCCCTTCTTGCGCAGCGGGAAGAAGGAGTTGATGTTCGTCATGGAGGAGGCGAAGTTGCCGCCGCCGACGCCGGTGAGCGCCGCGCACAGCATGAACGTGCCGTACGAGGTGCCCGGCTCCATGACGGCGAAGGCGAGGGCGGTCGGCACGAGCAGCATGGTCGCCGAGATCACCGTCCAGGTGCGCCCGCCGAACACGGCGACGGCGAACGTGTAGGGCACGCGCGCGAAGGCGCCGACCAGCGTCGCCATGGAGACGAGGAAGAACTTGCCCGCCGGGTCGATGCCGTACTCGGGCCCCATGAACAGGACCATGACCGACCACAGGGACCAGATCGAGAAGCCGATGTGTTCGGAGAGGATGGAGAAGACGAGGTTGCGCCGGGCCACCTTGGCGCCCGTCTCCTCCCAGAACGTCTCGTCCTCGGGGTCCCACCGCTCGACCCACTCACGGGTCCCGCTCCGGCCTGCCATCTCACGCCTCCAGGGTCACGGATCCTGCCTTCCGTCCGACGGTAGGGAGGCGGGGTTTCCGGACTGTGGCGCGCGATGACCGGCGGGGAACGTTGCTCTCACCCGCTGCCGGGGCGCTCGGTGAGGGCGCCGGGCTCCTCCCGTCGCTCCAGGGTCACGGCCCCTCGGGGGGAACGCCCGTCACCCGCGGCTCAGCATGACGAGGGCGTCCGGTTCCGGCAGCCACGTGTCCGCGGGGCGGTCGAGCCAGCCCTCCTCCTCGGCGAGCGCGGCCGCGGCGGCCCGCAGCGCGTCGATCCCGGGATGCTTCTGCCCCTTGCGCCACACGAGCGACACCGGTGACAGCGGGACGGGGTCGACGATCGGCCGGAGCACCGATCCGGGCATGGGCGGGAAATCGATCCCGGCCAGCACCGGGTGGCGGTACTTGGCCATGATCCGCCGGAACTCCTCCTCCCCGACGGCGAGCGGCGCGGGCGGCGCGACCCGGATGCCGCGCCCGTCGAACAGCCGCCGGGCGAGATCGGTCCACTCGGGCGTACGGGGATTGCCGGCGCCCGCATAGAGCGTCTCCCCCGCGAGCCGGTCGAGCGGTACGGCGTCGAGACCGGCGAGGGGGTGGTCGTCGGGCAGCATGACCGCCATCGGCTCGTAGCGCAGGGGTTGCTGGGCGAGGCGCTCGCGCACGGCCGGGTCGAGCCCCGCGAACCGGCCGAAGGAGACGTCGATGCGCCCGGCGAGGAGCTCGGCGGCGGCGTACGTCAGGCCGCTCTCGAAGCGCGCCATCAGCTCGTGCCCGGGCGCGAGCGCGCGGGCCCGCGCGAGGACCCGCTCGTGCACGAGCCCGGGGCTGTTGACGTCCACGAGCAGCGGGCGCTCCTCGGACCCGGGCCGCGTGAACGCGGCGAGCAGCTCGTCCTGCGCCTCGATCACGCGGCGCGCGTACGGCAGCAGCCGCGCGCCCTCGGCGGTGAGCGTGACCTGCCGTGTCGTCCGCCCGAACAGCTCGGCGCCCAGCTCCCGTTCGAGCCGCCGGATGTCCCGGCTGAGCGCCTGCTGGGCCACGTAGAGCCGGGCGGCGGCCCGCGTGAAGTGCAGCTCGTCGGCGACGGCGAGGAAGGCGCGCAGGAGGCGCGGGTCGAGGGTGGTGGCCATCGGGAGAACCTACAACGACTTACAACACAGGTGAGTGAATGGGTACGGAGTAGGTGTTGGACCGGGGGTACCACCTGCGGTGACGCTCTTGGCATGCCTGAGACAACCACCCCGACCGCCACACCGTCCGCCACCCCGACCGCCGCTCCGCCCGCCACCCCGTCCGCCCCCGCGACCGCGCCCGCCGCCCCAAGAATGACCTACGCCCGGCTCTTCGCCGTCCCCGGCGCCCGCGCCTTCACCCTCGGCAACCTCCTCGCCCGCTTCCCGCAGGGCATGTTCAGCATCAGCGCCGTCATCATGATCTCCGGCACGCGGGGCTCGTACGCGCTCGCCGGCGCCGTCACCGCGACGGGCCTCGTCGCCAACGCGGTCGTCGGCCCCTGGACGGCACGGCTCGTCGACCGGTTCGGGCAGGCCCGCGTCGCCGTCCCCGCGACGGTGATCTCCGCGTGCGGCTCGCTCGCCCTCCTCCTGTGCGTGCACTTCGGGGCGCCGAACTGGACGCTGTTCGCCGCGTACCTCGCGTCGGCGGCCACGCCCAACACGGGCGGCATGTCCCGGGCCCGCTGGGCACACCTCCTCAAGGGCGACGCGGACGCCCTGCACACCGCGAACTCCTTCGAACAGGCGGCGGACGAGCTGTGCTACATGCTCGGCCCGGTCATGGCCGCCTTCCTGTGCGGCACCCTGTTCCCGGAGGCGGGCACGCTGGTCAGCGTCGTCCTCATGGTGACCGGCGTACTGATCTTCGCCGCTCAGCGGGCCACGGAACCCCCGCCCCACGCCCGTACGGAGACGACGAGAACGCCGCTGCGCGCGCGTGGCATGCCGCCGCTCCTCATCGCCTTCCTCGCGACGGGCGCGATCTTCGGCTCCCTCGAAGTCGTCACGGTCGCCTTCGCGGACGCGCAGGGCCACAAGGCGTGGGCAGGCGGCATCCTCGCGCTCCAGGCGGCGGGGTCGTGCGCGGCGGGCCTCGTCTACGGGGCGGTCAGGCCGGCGGGCCCGGCCGACCGGCGCCACCCGGTGTGCGTCGCCGCGATGGCCGCCCTCATGACACTGCCGCTGCTGGCGGCGGCCCTCACCGGTTCGCTCCTCGCCCTCGGCGGGGCGCTCCTGGTCGCGGGCATGGCGACGGCACCGACGATGGTGACGGGCATGACCCTCGTCCAACAGCGCACACCCGCCGCCCAGTTGAACGAAGGCATGACGCTCGCCGTGACCGGTCTGCTCGGCGGCATCGCGTGCGGCTCCGCGACCGGCGGCGCCGCGGTGGAGCACTGGGGCCCCACCGCGGCGTACACCGTCCCGGTCGTGGCGGCGGCGACGGCGTTGCTGCTCGCGGTCTACGGATACGTACGTGTGCGGGGTGTGCGGGGTGTGCGGCGTGTGCGGGGCGTCAGCAGGTGACGGGCTTGCGCCACGAGCATTCGAGCCCGTCGGCGGTGTCCGGCACGGACGTCCTCGCCCTCGGCTTCGGGACGACATCCGCCGCCGCCTTCTCCGCGGTCGACTCGGCGAGCGTGACGACGATCGCGTCCTCCAGCGGCTTCACCGAGTCGGCGAGGTAGTTGTTCTGGACGACGCTGTAGACCAGCTCGCGCCCGTCCGCGTCCTTGACGTACCCCGACAGGGCGCTGGCCCCGGTCAGCGAGCCGGTCTTGCCGCGGGCGTTGAGCGCGGCCGGGGTGTCGCACATCCGCGTCCGCAGCGTCCCTCCGACGAACCGGTCCGGGGCGCAGGCCACCGGCAGCGACGTGTACCAGTCGGCGTACCAGGGCTCGTCCCGTACGGAGAGCAGCAGGTCGGCGAGTTGCCGGGCGGCGAAGTTGTTCTTGCGCGACAGGCCCGAACCGTCGACCTGGCGGATCTTGCCCGTGTCGACCCCGGCGGTCTTCAGGTAGGAGGCGACGGCGGCGATCCCGTCGCCCCAGTTGCCCGGCCGGCCCGTCGCCTCGTACGCCATGGCCTTGGTGAGCGACTCGGCGTGCATGTTGTTGGACAGCTTCATGAACGGGATGAGCAGGTCCTTCAGCGCCATCGAGTCGTGCGTGGCGAGCGCCGTCGCCCCGGCCGGGGCGGCCCGGCCCAGCCTGGTGGCGCCGCTCACCCGCACCCCGTGCGTGGCGAGCGCGTCGCGGAAGACGGCGGCGGCGTACCCGGTCGGCTCCCACACGGTGACCCACTCCTTGGTGGTGTCCCCGCCGACCGGCACGGTCCCGCCGACGGTGATCGTGTTGGTGCCGTGCTGCCGCTCGACGGCGATGCTGTCCGCCCCGGCGGCGGCGACGGTGCGCGCCCGCACGTCGAAGCGCACGTAGTCCGTCTCCGGCGTGGTCCGCACCCGGGGCCTGTCCCCGGCCTTCTTCCCCGGCTCGACCTCGACGATGACGGTCCCGGTGTCGTAGTCGGTGTCGGGTGCGACGCTGAGCGCGGAGATCTGGGCGGCGTAGTACGAGGACTCGTCGTCGGCGCCCCAGGTGTCGCCCTGGCGCCGGTCGTCGAACCGGGTGTCGTCGGCGACCAGCCGCCCGTCCACCCTTCTCACCCCGGCGGCGGCGACATCGGCGGCGAGCCGGTCGTAGTCGGCGGCGAGCGTGGTCGGGTCGCCGGTCCCCCGCAGATACAGGTCGCCGCGCAGCACCCCGCCGCGCACGCGCCCACCCGCGAGCACGTCCGTCGTGAACCGGTAGCCGGGGCCGAGCACCCCCATGGCCGCCGTCGACGTGGCCAGCTTGGTGTTGGACGCGGGCATGAGCCGCCCGGTCGGGTTGTGCTGGTACAGGGTCTCGCCGGTGGCGGCGTCGGCCACGACGACACTGGCCGCGCCGCCCTCCATCCGCGGGTCCCCCAGGATGGTGTCGATCGCCTCGGACAGTCCGCTGGGGTCGCCGTCGGCCCCGGCGCTCCCGCCCCACGAGAGGGTGGCGGCGGCCACACCGAGGACGACGGGCCAGACCCATCTCCGGTACGCCTTACGAGGTTCGCTGTCAGCTCTGCTCATGCCACAGGAGCATCCCGGACGCCCGGGGCCCGGCCAAGCCCCGAGAGTCGGCCAAGCCCCGAGAGTCGGCCAAGCCCCCAGGGATCAGCCAAGCCCCCAGGAGTGCCCGAGCACCTGGGCGGCGCACAGGTTCACGTCGAGGAGGTACGCCCCCGCGGTCCCGCACTGCGCGGCGCCGGTCCCCGGATCGACGGGCTGCCCGTGCCCCATGCCGGTGATGCTGTACGTCTCGACGGCGGTGGCCCCGGAGGCGTCGCGGAAGACCTGGTGCGGATACCCGGCGACGCTGTCGCTGGCGTCGGCGACCTGGTCGGCGCCGCGCACATCGGTCCACTGCTTGGTCAGGTCGGTCATGTTGACGGGCTTCACGGTGTAGTCGGCGCTGCCCTGGAACACGGTGAGCCGCGGCCACGGCCCCGCGTACCCGGGCCGCGCGGCCCGCACCCGGTCGCCCCACTGCCCGGCGCTCTGCGTGGCCCCGACATACATGCAGACGTACGGGGACCCGGCGGCCTGCGCGCACCCGTAGGGCAGCCCGGCGACGACGCCCCCCGCGGCGAACTTCTCCGGGTAGGCGGCCATCATCACGGCCGTCATGGCGCCGCCCGCGCTGAGCCCGGTCACATACACCCGGGACGGGTCCGCGCCCGCGTCGGCGACCTGCTTGTCGACCATCTGCGCGACCGAGGCGGCCTCGCCCTGCCCGCGCGCGATGTCCCCGGCCTGGAACCAGTTGAAGCAGGACTGGAGGTTGTTGCCCGACGCCTGCTGCGGCAGCACGACGGAGAACTTCCACCGCTCGGCCAGCTCGGTCCACCCGCTCCCGGTCCCGTACCCGGCGGCGTTCTGCGTACAGCCATGCAGCACGACGACGACGGGCCGCCCACCGGCCAGCCCCTCAGGCACGTACCGGTACATCTTCAGGCCCCCGGGATTGGACCCGAACCCGGCGACTTCCTGCACCCCCGGCGCGGCGGCACCCGCCTGCGGCACAGCGGGCAGAAAGAAGGCGAGAAGAGCGAGCAGGACGGTCGCGGCTCTGGTGCGTGTACGCGTGTGTGTCATGGGGAGCGAAGGTAGAACCGGGCCCGGGGGGCCGATATGGGGCGGGCCCACACAACGACAAAGGCCCGGCTGTGTGAACAGCCGGGCCTCAGCGCATGGGGTGGTGGAGATGGCGGGAATCGAACCCGCGTCCAACGGTGCAGCAGCAGGGCTTCTCCGAGCGCAGTTCGCTGCGATTTTCTCGGCCCCGGAGATCACGCGAACAAGTCTCCGACGGGCCCAGTCGCTGTTTGATTTCCCATCGAACCCCGCGACCGGGCTCGATGGTTTAGTCCCCTAGATTATGCCAGGGTCCGGGTCGGGAACATCCCCGGGCTGACACCCATTTAGGGTCCTTCAGTCACTGCTTATTAGGCAGCGAGGGCGAAGGACTGGGAATCGCTCTTGGAATTGGCGATTATTGGTTGCGACATATGGTTTACGAGATCATTGCCGCTTCCTCGGCTCGCTTCCCCTGCTTCGACAGCCGCTGTCGAAACCGATCATCCCCATGTTGTTTTTTCAATGTGGGACCTTGCGGTCCCGGTGCCCCTGCCGTGAGGAGCAGTCCCATCGTACGTGACCAACGGGCGCGGGTGCCAGCTTATTCCCCGGCGCCGCCTCAGCCCTGCTGCGCCCGCTGGCGCCGCTTCGCCGCCGCGATGGCACGGTCTGATTCCCGCCGGTCCTGCTGCTCACGCAGCGTCTGGCGCTTGTCGTACTCCCGCTTGCCCCGGGCGAGCGCGATCTCGGCCTTGGCCCGGCCGTCCTTGAAGTACAGCACCAGCGGCACGATCGTGTGCCCGGTCTCCTGCGACTTCGACTCCAGCTTGTCGATCTCCTCGCGGTGCAGGAGCAGCTTGCGCTTGCGGCGCACGGAGTGGTTGGTCCAGGTGCCCTGGCTGTACTCGGGGATGTGGGCGTTGTGCAGCCACGCCTCGCCGCCGTCGATCTGCACGAAGCCGTCGACCAGCGAGGCCCGCCCCTGGCGCAGCGACTTGACCTCGGTGCCGGTCAGCACGAGGCCCGCCTCGTAGGTGTCGATGATCGCGTAGTCGTGGCGCGCCTTCTTGTTCTGCGCGACGATCTTGCGCTTGCCGTCCTTCTTGCCGGACGCGTCCCCCTTGCCCTGCTTGGGCTGGGACTCCTTCGGTACATACATTCCCTTGGCCATAGTGCTGGCCATTTTCGCACTACGAGGGGGTACCGAGGCCACTCAATACCGTCTCGGCCCGCTGCCTGGCGCCGTCCTCGGCCTCCAGGTCGGGGGTGATGCCGTGGCCGTCGACGCCCCGGCCGCCCGGGGTGCGGTAGTGGCCGACGGTCAGCTCCGCGACGGAGCCGCCGGGGAGCCGGCTCGGCATCTGCACGGAGCCCTTGCCGAAGGTCCTGGTGCCCACGACGACCGCGCGGCCGCGGTCCTGGAGGGCGCCGGTGAGCAGTTCGGCCGCGCTCATCGTCCCGCTGTCGACGAGCACGACCACCGGTCTGGTGGTGTCCCCGCCGCGCGCGGCGTGCAGGGCGCGCTGTTCACCCCGTACGTCGTACGTGGCCACGAGCCCGCCGTCCAGGAACGCGGAGGCCGCGCTGACCGCCTCGGTGACCAGGCCGCCGGGGTTGCCCCGCAGGTCCAGGACGATGCCCGCGCGCGCGGGCGCCTCGCGCACCGCCCGGCGCACCTGGGCTCCGGTGCCCTTGGTGAAGGCGCTGACCTTGATCAGTTCGGCGCCGGAGGCGAGGCGGGTCGTCGTGACGTTGTCGGTGGTCAGGTTGGCGCGGTGCAGTGTCTCGCTCCACGCGCGCGTGCCCCGCCGCAGCCCGACGCGTACGGGGGTGCCCGCGTGCTCACCGCGCAGCAGCCCGAGGACCTCGGTGACGGGGCGCCCGGTGACGGGCTCGCCGTCGACGGCGGAGATGCGGTCGCCCTCGCGGATCCCGGCGAGCTGCGCGGGCGAACCGGAGCGGACCTTGGTGATCTGGACGTCCCCGTCGGCGGCGCGGCGGGCGCGCAGGCCGACGCCGGTGTACTCGCCGTCGAGGGACTGCTCGAACTCCTCGAACTCGCCCTGCGAGTAGACGGCGCCCCAGCGGTCGCCGCTGCGGCTGACGGCCTCCTCGGCGGCGAGCGTCGGGGACTTGCCGTCCTGGACGGCCTCGGCGGCCGCCTCGGTCGGGTCGGTCGGGCGGTCGGCGATGTGGCGCTGGGGCGCGGCGGCGACGGAACGGCCCGGTTGCGTGGCGGAATCCTCCGCGTCGTCGGGCCAGGAGCCGGTCGCGGCGCCCGCCACGAGCACGCTCGCGAAGACGAATGTCAGGGCCGCCCCGCGACCGATGCGGCGGGGCCCAGGGTGCGCGGCGAGCGCGTGGAACAGATCCTGGCGGCCTGACATGCCGGTGAGTCTAGGACAACCTGGGGCGCCGTACGGGAGGTTGACCCGCCCGGCGCCCCGTTGCCCGGGGGACTCTCGTCACACCTTCAGGTACTTGCGCAACGCGACGAACGCGGCCAGCGCGGGCATCAGGACGCTCACCGCGAGGATGAGCGGCAGCTTCGTGAGCACCGCGTCCCAGCCGATGAAGTTGATGAGCTGGAGCTTGTCGGAGAGCGCCACACCGTTGTCGATCACGAAGTACTGGCCGGCCGCCAGGAAGATACAGGCGATGCCGCCGCCGATGAGTCCGGCGACCGCCGCCTCCATGATGAACGGCGCCTGGATGTAGAACCCGGACGCGCCGACGAGCCGCATGATGCCGGTCTCGCGGCGCCGGGAGAACGCGGACACCCGCACGGTGTTCACGATCAGCAGCAGCGCGACGACGAGCATCACGAGCATCACGGCCCCGGCCGCGTAGTTGAGGTAGCCGAGCAGCCGGAAGAGGTTGTCGAGCACGCCCTTCTGGTCCTGCACGGACTGCACACCGGCACGGCCGTTGAACGCGGTCGCGATGACCTCGTACTTCTCCGGGTCCTTGAGCTTGATCCGGTACGACTCCTGCAGCTGGTCCGGGGTGAGGGAGCTGGCCAGCGGCGAGTCGCCGAACTGCTCCTTGTAGTGCTTGTACGCCTCGTCCTGGGACTCGTACGTCACGTTCTGGACGACGTCCATCTTGCCGAGGTCGTCCTGGATCTGCTTCTTCTGCTCGGCGGTGACCGGGCCCTTGGCGCAGTTCGGGTCGGACTCGGCGTCTCCCTTGTTGCACAGGAAGATCGAGACGTTGACCTTGTCGTACCAGAAACCCTTCATCTGGTTGACCTGGTCGCTCATGAGCAGCGAGCCGCCGAACAGGGCGAGCGAGAGGGCCACCGAGATGATGACGGCAAAGGTCATCGTGAGATTGCGGCGGAGACCGACACCGATCTCCGACAGAACGAATTGGGCACGCATAGCGCTTACTGAGCCTTTCGCAGCTTCTCTCTCGGTACTTCTACTTGAATCTCTGTCCGGTACTTCTCAGTGCTGGTAGCCGTAGACGCCGCGCGCCTGGTCGCGGACGAGGCGGCCCTTCTCCAGCTCGATGACGCGCTTGCGCATCTGGTCCACGATGTTCTGGTCGTGGGTCGCCATGACGACGGTGGTGCCCGTCCGGTTGATGCGGTCGAGCAGCTTCATGATGCCGACCGACGTCTGCGGGTCCAGGTTGCCGGTGGGCTCGTCCGCGATCAGCAGCTTGGGGCGGTTGACGAAGGCCCGCGCGATGGCGACACGTTGCTGCTCACCACCGGACAACTCGCCCGGCATCCGCTCCTCCTTGCCGCCGAGCCCGACGAGGTCGAGCACCTGCGGCACGGCCTTGCGGATCTCGCCGCGCCCCTTGCCGATGACCTCCTGGGCGAACGCCACGTTCTCCCCGACGGTCTTGTTGGGCAGCAGCCGGAAGTCCTGGAAGACCGTGCCGAGCTGGCGGCGGATCTGCGGGACCTTCCAGTTGGAGACGCGGGCCAGGTCCTTGCCGAGGACGTGCACCTGGCCGTGGCTGCACCGCTCCTCGCGCAGGATGAGCCGCAGGAACGTCGACTTTCCGGAGCCGGACGAGCCGACCAGGAAGACGAACTCGCCGCGCTCGACCTCGAGGGAGACATCCCTGAGGGCGGGGCGGGTCTGCTTCGGATAGACCTTGGAGACGTTGTCGAATCGGATCACGGAGCGCCTCGGAGCGTCGGGTTGCGTCGGGGGCGGGGGTGCGGTGCGGGGCCTGCGGGGCACCCCCTCGGTGTGCGTGACCATACGCGAACCGGCACACGCAGCGCAGGCGCCGTCCCTGGTTGCGCGTTTTGTCCCGGTGCGCGGTCACGGACAGTGCCGTTTTTGTCCGTCCCGGGCCTGGTCAGGGCGGCCGGGCGGACGTCTTCAGCCAGGTCGTCCGAGGGGGCCGCGCCGAATCCGCGGGAAGCTGGCACAGTGGAGTGGGAACGGTTGCGTTTCCGGGAGCGTTGAGCGGAGAGAACCAGTGGGAACCTGGCAGACGTCGCAGCCGGCTCCGCCGCGCGGGAGGAGGACAGGCGCATGACCTATGACCGCTTGGTGTGCGCGAACTGCGCGGCGCCGGTGAGCGAGGGCCGCTGCCCGGTGTGCCGGGCGAACCGTGAGCGGCTCCAGCAGAGCCCGTTCGCGGGGCTGAACCCGATGGCGCTGGTCGCGCTCGTCGCGATTCTCATCGCGGCGATGGCGCTGCTCGCCCATCAGACCGTCTAGCCCGCGGTATTTGATCTTTCAGAGCACGCGGAAGGGCCCGGAGCTGTGGCTCCGGGCCCTTCCGTGCGCACTGGCGTGTGCGCCGCGTTGTTCAGTTGTCACACAGAGGTGTTACGCGGCTGCGCCACGGTTGTTCGCGAGGCGCGGCAGGAACCGGAAGCCCACGCCGCCCGCGATCATGGTCGCGGCGCCGATGAGCAGGACGGTGGTGCCGTCGGCACCGGTCTCGGCCAGCTCGCCGTCGTTCTTGCCCTGAGCGCCGGTCTGCTCCGCAGGGGTCGAGCCGGTGTCCTGCAGGCTGTCCTTGCCCTGGCCCTGCTCGACGGGGTTGTTGTTGCCGTCGGGGTTGGTGTTGTCGACGCCACCGGAGCCGCTGCCGCCGTTGCCACCGGTCTGCGAGCCGCCCGTCTGGGAGCCGCCCGACTGCGAGCCGCCGGACTGGTTCCCACCGGACTGGTTGCCGCCGGCGTCGTTACCGCCCGCGTCGTTGCCACCGGCGTCATTGCCGCCCGCGTCGTTGCCACCGGCGTCGTTACCGCCCGCGTCGTTACCGCCCGCGTCGTTGCCACCGGCGTCATTGCCGCCCGCGTCATTGCCGCCCGCGTCGTTGCCACCGGCGTCGTTACCGCCCGCGTCATTGCCACCGGCGTCATTGCCACCGGCGTCGTTACCGCCCGCGTCGTTGCCACCGGCGTCGTTACCGCCCGCGTCATTGCCGCCCGCGTCATTGCCGCCCGCGTCGTTACCGCCCGCGTCATTGCCGCCCGCGTCGTTGCCACCGGCGTCATTGCCGCCCGCGTCGTTACCGCCGTCGACACCGCCGTCGACGCCACCATCGACGCCGCCGTCCACACCACCGTCGGTGGCGCCGTTGAGCACGCCCACCTTCAGGCCGTCCTCGTTGGCCTCGACGCTCGCCAGGCCCGGGACGTTGATCTCAAGGGCGGAGGCGGCACCCGCTGCGGTCAGCGACGCACCGGCGGCGATCACCGCTCCGGCCGCTATCCGCGCTACGCGGATCCGCGTCTTCTTGGTCATATGTCTGCTACCCCCAGTAGCCAATTGTCATTGGAGCAGCGCCCGGGACCACGTTCAACCGGGGTGCAGCAGGCATCGAATTCGACCCGGCCCCCGTTCACACGCGTCCCACTGATACGCATGCCGCGCGCCAGCCTTCCCAGTTTTCGGATCAGCGTCAAGGTCGTTGCGTACGCGATGGCCCGTTATAGGGCGACTTGACCGCCGTACGGTCATGTGACTGTGACGTAAAACGCCGAAGGACCTTCACAGTTGGGGGTGGGCCCTCACGGAACAAGGCAACTGCCGTGACGCACACGGCAGTTGCCTTGTCGATAAATCACGGGAAGCGCGAGCGCGGGTTACTTCTCCTGCTGCTTGCGCCAGCGAATTCCGGCCTCGATGAAGCCGTCGATCTCACCGTCGAGCACGGCCTGCGGGTTGCCGACCTCGCACTCGGTGCGCAGGTCCTTGACCATCTGGTAGGGGTGCAGGACGTAGGAGCGCATCTGGTTGCCCCACGAGCTGCCGCCGTCCTTGAGGGCGTCCATCTTGGCCCGCTCCTCCTGGCGCTGGCGCTCCAGGAGCTTGGCCTGCAGCACGTTCATCGCCGTGGCCTTGTTCTGGATCTGCGAGCGCTCGTTCTGGCAGGAGACCACGATGCCGGTGGGGAGGTGGGTCAGGCGGACCGCGGAGTCCGTCGTGTTGACGCCCTGGCCGCCGGGCCCGGAGGAGCGGTAGACGTCGACGCGCAGGTCCGACTCGTCGATCTCGACGTGGTCGGTCTGCTCGACGACGGGGAGCACCTCGACACCGGCGAACGACGTCTGGCGGCGGCCCTGGTTGTCGAACGGGGAGATGCGCACGAGGCGGTGCGTGCCCTGCTCGACGGAGAGCGTCCCGTACGCGTACGGCGCCTGGACGGCGAAGGTGGTCGACTTGATGCCGGCCTCTTCCGCGTACGAGGTCTCGTAGATCTCCGTCTTGTAACCGTGGCGCTCGGCCCAGCGCAGGTACATGCGCTGGAGCTGCTCGGCGAAGTCGGCGGCGTCGACGCCGCCGGCCTCGGCGCGGATGTTGACCAGCGCCTCGCGGGAGTCGTACTCGCCGGAGAGGAGCGTACGGACCTCCATCTCGTCCAGCGCCTTCTTGACCGAGGTCAGCTCGGACTCGGCCTCGGCGCGGGTGTCGGAATCGTCCTCCTCCTCGGCCATCTCGAAGAGGACGGAGAGGTCGTCGATCCGGCCGCGCAGCGCCTCGGCCTTGCGGACCTCCGCCTGGAGGTGGCTCAGCTTGCTGGTGATCTTCTGCGCCGCCTCGGGGTCGTCCCACAGGGACGGCGCGGCCGCCTGCTCCTCGAGCACGGCGATATCTGCCCTCATCTTGTCGAGGTCCAGGACGGCCTCGATCGACTCCATGGTCGAGGAGAGGGACTTCAGCTCTTCGGAAACATCGACGACTGCCACAAGACCAGCCTAACGGCTGAGGCAAGTGATCTGTTCCGGGCGGTCCGGCGGGCCCGGGCCTAGGGGATCTCCGGGGCTGAGTTGTTGCTGTCGCCGGGCGGGGTCTCGTCCGAGCCGGAGGAGGTGACGGCCCAGACGCCGCCGCCGATGGCCGCCGCCGCCACGAGGCCGACGACGCCCAGCGTGATGCGGCGGCGCCGCGCGGGGTGCCGGTTGCGGGCCGAGCCGGGGCGGCGGGCGCCGGTGGCGCGCGGCGCGCGGGCGGTGCCGCGGGCGCCCCCGGCCAGCTCGTCGGGGGCGGGGACGCGCATCGAGGTGTGGGTGTCGCGGTTGGAGTCGGCGGAGGCGGCGCCGGGGACCAGGGAGACGGCGCCGCGCCGGGGTGCGGCGGGCTCGGCGGCGTCCGGGGCGGCGGAGCGGGGCCGGTCGGCGGACGGGGCGGTGTCCTCGTCGCTGTCGTCGCCCTCGGTGTCGTCGGGGTCGTGGACGTCGAGCGGGGCCATGCCCGCCAGCATCGGGGCCAGCTCGCGCAGGCGGGCGGCCAGCTCGGAGGCGCGCAGCCGGGAGGCGGGGGCCTTGGCGAGGCACTGGATGAGGAGCTGCCAGAGCTCGTCGGGGATGCCGGGGAGCGGGACGACCGTCTCCGTGACATGGCGGCGCAGGATGGCGCCGGGGTGGCCGCCGCCGAACGGGGTGAACCCGGCGAGCAGCTCGTAGAGGACCGTCGCGAGGGCGTAGATGTCGACGGCGGCGCGCGGCGGGAGGCCCTCGATGATCTCGGGGGCGAGGTAGTCGGGGGTGCCGATGATTTTCGTGGCGCGGGTGCGGCGCGGGGTGTCGATCAGCTTGGCGATGCCGAAGTCGGTGAGGAGGGCGGGGTGGGCGCCGCCGGGGCCGAGCGGGCCCTCCATGTCCAGGAGCACGTTCTCCGGCTTGACGTCGCGGTGGACGATGCCGGCGGCGTGCGCGGCGGCCAGCGCGTCGGCGATGTCCGCGGCGATGGCGACGGCGGCCTCGGGGGCCAGGCGCTTCTCGCGGTCCAGGCGGGTGCGCAGGTCGGTGCCGCGGACCAGGTCCATGACGAGCGCCAGGTCGTTGCCGTCGACGACGAGGTCGTGGACGCCGACCACGCGCGGGTGGTCGAGACTCAGCAATGCGGTGCGCTCCTGGACGAAGCGGCCGACCAGCTCCTGGTCGGAGGCGAGGTCCTCGCGCAGCATTTTGATGGCGACAGGACCCTCCGGTCCCTCACCCAGCCACACCGTGCCCGCACTGCCGCGCCCCAGGATCTGGTGTGCGGTGTACCGGCTGCCGATCTTCCGTGCCAAGGCTGCTCCTACAGACGCGTGTTGGCGCCCAAGCTACGCGGCTCGGACGCCAACCAACGCATCAGGAGGCGAAATCACCCGCTGGGTGTCGACAAATCTCCAACATCGCCTGTCGGCACCGGCCGCGGGCGGCTAGTTGCTCAGGCTGCCGATCCAGTCCGTGACCGTCGTGAACCAGTCGGAGAGCTGCGCCCAGTACCCCTTGCCGGTGCCGATCCAGTCCTGGAGCGGGGTGAACTCCCAGACCAGCCAGGACACCACGAAGAGGATCACGATCATGAACAGGCAGCCCTTGAGGCAGCCGAGACCGGGGATCTTCATCGGGTTGGCGCCGCGGCGGCGCGGCTCGCGCGGTTCCCTCGGCTCGCGCGCGGGCGGCGCCTGGCGCGGCGGCGCGGGCGGCGCGTACTGCTGCGGCTGCGGGCGCGGCTGCCGGCGCTGCGGGGCGTACTGCTCGGGCTGCTGCTGCGGTCGCTGCTGGCGTCCGCGCGGCTGCTGCGGGGCGTACTGCTGCGGCCCGGGCTGCTGCTCGGGCCGCGCGACCTGGCGCTGCGGGCGGCGGCGCAGGGGGTCCTCGTTCGGGTCGAGGTACTGGACCTGCGTCTGCTCGTTGCGGTCGCGGGCGGCGCGCATCTGGTTCTGCCAGGGGTGCGGGTCGTCCGGGTCGCCGCTCTGCGGCTGCTGCCCCGGCTGGTGCGGCGGGACGGGCGGCATGACGGCGGTCGGGTCGGCGGCGCCCCGATGGGGCAGCACGGACGTCGGATCGGCGTCCGCATACTGGTTGCCCTGACTGGCCTGATTGCCCTGCTGCTGCATGACGCTGGTGGCGGCGTTCGGGTCGTACGTCGCCGCGTTGCTCGGCAGCACCTGGGTCGGGTCGGCGGCGCCCGGGACCTGCGCCGGGTCCGGGTCGGGCGCGAGGAGGGCGCCGACGCCCTCGGCGGCGGCGATCTGCGCGCTGCTCGCGTGCACGCCGATGCCCTCGGCGACGGTGCGCAGCGCCCGCGCGAGGTTCTCGGCGCTCGGCCGGTCGTCCGGGTTCTTGCTCAGGCAGCGCTCGATGACCGTCCACAGCGGGTCGGGGACGGTGGAGGGGCGCCGGGGTTCGGCGCTGAGGTGCTGGTGCAGGACTTCGAGCGCGGAGCCGCCGGAGAACGGCGGGCGCCCGGTGACCAGCTCGTACAGCAGGATGCCCGCGCCGTAGATGTCGACGGCGCTGGTCTGCGGGCGGCCCTCGGCGGACTCCGGGGCCACGTACGCGGGCGTGCCGACGAACTCGTGGGTGCGGGTCAGGCCCGGGGAGTCGGCGAGGCGCGCGATGCCGAAGTCGGTGAGCATGGGGTGCATGCCGCCGTCGTCCTGCTTCAGCAGCACGTTGGCCGGTTTCAGGTCGCGGTGCACGACGCCGTCGGCATGGCTGGCGGCGAGCGCGTCGGCGATCTGGGCGGTCAGGAGCGCGGCCGCGACCGGCGAGAACGGGCCGTTCTCGCGCAGGTAGCGGTGCAGGTCCGGGCCGTCGACCAGGTCCATCACCAGGGCGAGCAGCTCTCCCTCGACGACCAGGTCGCGGGTGCGCACGATGTTCGGGTGCGTGAGCCGGAGCAGGACGGAGCGCTCGCGCAGGAAGCGCATCACCACGTCCGCGTCGTTGGCCAGCTCCTCCTTGAGGACCTTGATGGCGACGGTCTCGCCGGGCTGCCCTGCGACGGCCGCCTCGGCGCCCGCGGTCTCCCGCTGGCGGGCTCGCCAGACGGTGCCCGTGGCGCCGCGTCCGAGCGGCTCCTCGAGCAGGTACTTGCTGCCTACCGGCCGCACGTCATGCGCTCCCTGCATCGGTACTTGCGTGATCTGCCCCGGTCCCGGGTGCCGCGACCCACTCTAGTGGCGGCTCATGGGGTCCTGGTGAGAACAGACCCGCGACAAACCTGTGTTCGACGTGAAGACGCATGTACCCGGCCCTTGGTTGCCGGAGGGCGACGTGAGTGATCTCAACCGGCACCGAGGCGGCCCGCAGCAGGCACTTTTGCGGGCAGAGCCGACCAATCAAGATCATTTATGGGTGGGGGGCGGGCGTGTTGTCAGTGGCAGGTGCGAGGATGCCTGCAGCACTGGCTGATGTGCCCGTGGCGAGGGGGACGCGCGGTCGGGGGGACCGCGGGCCGACCCGTCCCGGGCGCCCGCGCAGAAGGGACCGCAGACGGCGATGCAGATCCGCCTTACCGTCGTAGACCCCCTGGGCCCGCGCCCCGACGCGGCCACGCGCGAGGGAGCCGCGAGCACCGCGGTGGACGTGCTGGTCACCGCGCCGGGCGGGACCGCGCTCGCCGCCGTCGCCTCCGGGCTCGCCGCCGCCGTCGCGGGCGGAGACGCGCCGTCCTCCGTCCTGTACGCGGGCGCCGAGCGGCTCGACGCCCAGCGCTGCCTGCTCGGCGAGCCGCCGCTGACCGACGGCGCGGTGCTCTCCCTCGGCGCCCCCACCGACCCGGGCCCCGACCCCGACGACGGCGCGGCGCAGCTGCACGTGGTGGCCGGGCCCGACGCGGGCGGCGTCCACCTGCTCCACGGCGGCCAGGTCCGCATCGGCCGCTCCGCCGACGCGGACGTGCCGCTGGACGACCCGGACGTCTCCCGGCTGCACTGCGCGGTGACGCTCTCCGCGGACGGCCGCATCACGGTCGTCGACCTGGACTCGACGAACGGCACGACCCTCGACGGCCGCCCCCTGGACGAGCGCCCCGTCCGCCTCGCCCCCGGCGCGCTCCTGCGCCTCGGCGAGTCGGCGCTGCGGGTCGTGACGGCGGGCGACACGGCCCGCCCGGCGGCGGTGGCCACGGCGCCGGACGGCGAGGGACACGTACGGGTCGCGTGCGGCGGCGGGACCGGCCCGGCTCCGGCGGGCGGCCGGGCACCCGGCACCTCCGCGACGCCCCCCGCGTCCTCCGCCTCTTCCGCGTCCTCCGCCGCCTCCGCTTCCTCCGCGACATCCACGTCCCCCGTGTCCTCAGCGTCCTCCACGTCCTCCGCGTCCGACGAGACCCGGCACGCCTACGGGGACGCCTCCTGGGGGGCCGCGGGCGAGAGTCAGGAACCGGGCGCCCGGCCCGTCGTCCCCGGCCAGGGCGGCGCCCCCGGCCTGGAACAGGTGGCGTCCGGCACCCCGGCGCGCGGCACGGCGCTGCCCCGGGCGCAGCGCCGCAAGGGCGGTCTCGGGCGGCTGCTGCGGCGCGGGCGGGACGGGCAGGAACAGGACCAGCAGCACGAGATCCACGAGCCGTACACGCTGCGCACCCCGCACATGCCCGCCCCGTACGAGGACGGGCCGGATCCGGCGCCGCCGCCCGCGGGACCCTCGACCACCGAGACCTGGCCGGACGCCGCGGCCCTGCTGCTCACCGCGCTGGGCCCCGGCCCCCGGCTGTGGGAGCGCCGCCCCGGGCACCCGGAGGAGCTTGCGGTGCGGCTCGGCACCGTCGACCGCACGGGCCCGGGGGGCGGCGGGCTGCTGCCCGCGGTCCCGGTGACCGTGGGCCTCGCCGAGGCCGGTGCGCTCGGCCTGGCCGGTCCGCGGGCGCGGCTCGCGGGGCTCGCCCGGTGCGTCCTCGCGCAGCTCGCCGCGTTGCACGCGCCGGACCGCCTGGAGATCGTGCTGATCGCCACGGACCGGGCCAGGAGCGCGCAGGAGCGGATCGCCGAGTGGTCCTGGCTCGGCTGGCTGCCGCACGTGCGCCCGGTACACGGGCAGGACTGCCGGCTGCTGCTCGCCTACGACCGGGAGCAGGCGGCCGCGCGCACGGGCGAGCTGCTGCGGCGCCTCGAGGACCACGCGGCGGGGCTGCGCCCCGGGCGGGAGGAGTCGGCGGCCGGGGAGGACGCGGCCGTCGTCCCGACCGTCGTGGTCATCGACGGCGACCCGGGCTCGGCGACGCTGCGGGAGGCCGCGGCGCGCCTGGCCGCCGAAGGGGCACCGGCCGGGATCCATGTGCTGTGCCTGTCGGAGGCGCCCGCCGCGTCCCCCGCGTCCCCCGTCGACGACACGTACGAGGCGGCGTGCGCGCAGAGTCCGGCGTTCCGGGCGTGCGGTGCCGTGGCGCTGCTCAGCGGTGACGTGGCGACGGCGCTGCGGCTGCACCGGGCGGCGCGGGGGCAGCTCGTGGGGCACGGGACGGTCGCGGCGGTCGACGCGGTGTCGCTGCCGTGGGCCGAGCGGTTCGCGCGGGCGCTCGCGCCGTTGCGCACGGACGCGTCCGGCGGGGCCGGGGAGCGGCAGGCGCGGGTGTCCGCGCCGTTGCCGCAGTCGGCGCGGCTGCTGGACGAGTTGGGGCTCGCGCGGGCGACCCCGGCGTCGCTGATGGCGCGGTGGGCGGCGGCCGCCGATGACGCGGGGTCGGTCGGGGGCCGGGTGTGGGCGGTGCTGGGGGCGGGGCCGCGCGGTCCCGTCGCCGTGGACCTGGCCGCGGACGGACCGCACCTGCTGATCGAGGGGCCGCCGGGCAGTGGCCGTACGGAGCTGCTGCGGTCGGTCGCGGCGTCCCTGGCGGCGGCCGAGCGGCCCGACCGGCTCGGCATCGTCCTGGTGGACGGGCAGGGCGGTGGTACGGGTACGGGGAGCGAGCGGACCGAAGGGCTGCGGGTCTGCACGGACCTGCCGCACGTCACCACGCACCTGGCCGCCAACGACCCGGTGCGCATGCGCGAGTTCGCGCAGTCGCTGACGACGGAGCTGAAGCGGCGGGCCGAACTCATAGGGCGTACGCACTTCACGGAGTGGCACACGCAGCGGGCCGTCGCCGGACGGATGGTGGCCCAGCGGGCCGCGCCGCCCGGCTCCGGCGGGGCCGGGGACCTGGAGGCGACGACCAGCTCGACGATCCGGTTGCGGGCGGGCGGGGCACGCGAGAAGGCGGAGCCGCCCGCGCTGCCGCGGCTCGTGGTGGTCGTCGACGACCTGGACGCCTTGCTGGCCCCGCCGTTGGGGTCGCCGGGGCGGCCCGCCGCGGGGTCCGTCGTCCGGGCGATCGAGGCGGTCGCGCGGGACGGGGAGCGGCTCGGGGTGCATCTCGTGGCCGGGTCCGGGGTGGGTTCCGGGCCCGGGTGGGGGGCGGCCCGGCCCCGGGTCGTCCTTGATCCGGCGGGGTCCGGGGTGGAGGATCCGGCGCCCGGGCGCGGCCGTCTGCTGGGGGCCGACGGGCGGGACACCGGGGTGCAGGTGGGCCGGGTCACCGGGCGTATCCCCCGTACGGCCACGCAGCGGCCGACCGTCGTCGCCCTGGACTGGGCCCGTATGGGTGATCCGCCGGACCGTCGCCCCGTACGGGAGCTGGGCAACGGGCCGACGGATCTGGCCCTGCTCGCCTCCGCGCTCGAGCGGGCGGCGCGCTCGGTCTCGGCGCAGGAGGTCCCCTCCCTGCTGTAGCGCCCTCGCGCCGGGCGGGGCTCCTCTCTGGAGTCCCGCTGCACGACTTTCTGGAGTCCCGCTGCACGACTTTCTGGAGTCCCGCTGCACGACGCACCGACGGAGGCTCGAAGATCCGGTCAGGGGCGGGGCGGCGAGAGCGCAGAGGGGTGCCGGGTTCCCGGGGTCAACTCCTGCCCCGCACAACGACGTTGACGCATCACGACCCCGTCACGATCACCCCCCTGAGCGCACAGGCACCCTTGCCGGTCATCCCTGGTCGGGCGTAGACCAGTGCGCACGGGACACCGCTCGGGTGAAGCGTTCAGGACGAGAACGGGGCAGCGATGCGCAGCACTCTTCGTACACCCATATTCCGCCGGGCCCTCGTGGCCGTGGCCGTGGGCTCTCTGGCCCTCGGGCTCACCTCGTGCGGGGACGACGGCAAGGACGACAAGTCCAGCGGGGGTGAGAGCAAGTCCCCCGCGAACGGTGTCCAACTGCCGAAGCTGGACGGCGCGTCGCTGGAGATCGCCGCGGTGTGGACCGGTGACGAGCAGAAGAACTTCAAGCAGGTGCTCGCGGAGTTCGAGAAGCGGACGGGCGCGAAGGTCACGTTCGTGCCGGCGCAGGACCCGATCATCAACTTCCTGGGGTCGAAGGTGGCGGGCGGCGCCCCGCCGGACGTCGCGATGCTGCCGCAGCCGGGCGCGATCAAGCAGGCGGTGGACAAGAAGTGGGCGAAGCCGCTGGGTCCCGAGGCCCAGGCGCAGCTCGCGAAGAACTACAGCAAGGGCTGGCAGGATCTCGGCAAGGTCGACGGCAAGCAGTACGCCGCGTATTACAAGGCCGCCAACAAGTCGCTGGTCTGGTACAACACCGCCGTCTTCGAGAACGCGGCGGCGAAGGAGCCGAAGACCTGGAAGGAGTTCCTGGCGACGGCGCAGACGATCTACGACTCGGGGGTCACCCCGGTGTCGATCGGCGGGGCCGACGGCTGGCCGCTCACGGACTGGTTCGAGAACATCTACCTCTCGCAGGCGGGCCCGGAGAAGTACGACCAGCTGGCGAAGCACGAGATCAAGTGGACGGACCCGTCGGTGAAGCAGGCGCTGACGACGCTGGCGCAGCTGTGGGGCAAGAGCGACTTCATCGCGGGCGGCAACAAGGGGGCCGTGCAGACGGAGTTCACGAAGTCGGTGGAGCAGACGTTCACCGGCGGTGACCAGCCGAAGGCGGGCATGGTCTACGAGGGCGACTTCGCGCAGGTCAACATCCAGCAGACGAAGGCGAAGATAGGGACGGACGCGAAGGTGTTCCCGTTCCCGGCGGTGGGCGCGGACGCCCCGGTGGTCAGCGGCGGTGACGCGGCGGTGCTGCTGAAGGACTCGAAGGCGTCGCAGGCGCTGGTGACGTGGCTGGCGTCGCCGGAGGCGGCGACGATCCAGGCGAAGCTGGGCGGCTATCTGTCCCCGAACAAGAGCGTGGAGCTGTCGGCGTACCCGAACGAGGTGCAGCGCACCATCGCGAAGGCCGTCATCGGCGCGGGCGACGACTTCCGCTTCGACATGTCGGACCAGACCCCGCAGGCGTTCGGCGGCACCCCGGGCAAGGGCGAGTGGAAGGCGCTCCAGGACTTCCTGGTGAACCCGAAGGACGTGGCGGGCACGCAGGCGACGCTCGAGGCCGAAGCGGCCAAGGCGTACAAGGGCTGACGCCGCGATGACCTCGGCCGCCGACGGCGGCGGCCCGGACCGCTCCGCCAAGTCACCGCAGGACAGAGCCGGTGACTTGGCGGGCTCGTCGTCCGGGCCCGCCCCCGACACCACCGCACCCCGTAAGAACCCCTCACGGTTCAAGAGCGTCACCGGCACCCGCCGGACCGTCGCGTTCCTCTTCCTGCTGCCCGCGTTGATCCTGCTCGGCGCGCTCGTCGTGTACCCGATCGGGTACTCGGTCGTGCGGAGCTTCTTCGACGCGTCGGGCGGCTCGTTCATCGGTTTCGACAACTACGAGACGCTGTTCACCCGCGCCGACACCAAAGCGGCGATCAACAACAACATCTTCTGGGTGGTGCTCGCCCCGATGGTCGCGACGGCGCTGGGGCTGATCTTCGCCGTGCTGACGGAGCGGATCCGCTGGGGCACCGCGTTCAAGCTGGTCGTCTTCATGCCGATGGCGATCTCGATGCTGGCCGCGGGCATCATCTTCCGGCTCGTGTACGACCAGGACCCGGAGAAGGGCGCCGTGAACGCCGTCTGGGTCGGCATCCATGACACGTTCGTCGATTCGTCGGCGTTCCCGAAGGCGCATCCGCGGCCGAACGGGGAGCTGGCGGGCCGGAGCGGCGGCCCGTATCTCACGAAGGAGCCGGTCCGGGCCGGTGAGCCGGTGAAGCTGGCGCTGGTCGGGGTCGCCGCCGACCAGATGCCGAAGGACGCGAAACCGGCCAAGGCGGCGCCCGCCGCGCCCGGCGAGGTCAGCGGCACCGTCTGGCAGGACTTCACGCTCGGCAAGGGCGCGGGCGGCCTGAACGGCATCGACGCGACGGAGCTCGGCTATCCGGGCATGAAGGTCGAGGCGGTCAAGGGCGGCAAGGTGGTCGCGTCGACGACGGCCGCCGCGGACGGCACGTTCACCC
The DNA here is from genome assembly GCF_043523415.1 of Streptomyces sp. SGAir0957. Classification (NCBI taxonomy): domain Bacteria; kingdom Bacillati; phylum Actinomycetota; class Actinomycetes; order Kitasatosporales; family Streptomycetaceae; genus Streptomyces; species Streptomyces sp. SGAir0957. The sequence goes on along the minus strand of NZ_CP027293.1, from coordinate 5,097,666 downwards.
TGCCGGCGAAGGCGGACGGGGCGAAGCTGCGGCTGCCGTCGGCGAACTTCGCGGAGGCGTACAACGGCGTCGACTGGCTCGGCGACAAGAAGTTCTTCACGGTCCACCTGGGCGGATTCGACCTCTACCTCAACATCGTGACGACCTCGATCATGGTGTCGTACGTGTGGATGTGGGCCGGTTTCGCGATGGTGCTGATCGGCGCGGGCCTGGCCAGCATCCCGAGGGAGCTGCTGGAGGCGGCGCGGGTCGACGGGGCGACGGAGTGGCAGGTGTTCCGGCGGGTCACGGTGCCGCTGCTCGCGCCGGTGCTCGCGGTCGTCCTGGTGACGCTGATGATCAACGTGTTGAAGATCTTCGACCTGATCTTCATCATCGCGCCGGGCTCCTCGCAGGACGACGCCAACGTGCTCGCCCTCCAGCTGTACCGGTCGGCGTTCAGTGAGGGCAACGAGGGTCTGGCGAGCGCGATCGCGGTCCTGCTCCTGCTGCTCGTGATCCCGGTGATGTGGTTCAACATGAGGCGGCTTCGACGGGAGGCACGACGATGACGACCGTCGACGAGACAGTGCACAAGCCGCGATCGTTCGCGGGCCGCGTCGTCGACAAGGTCGGCAGCGGAGTCCTCCAGTTCGTCCTGATCCTGGTGGGCGCGTTGTGGCTGGTGCCGACCGTGGGCCTGCTGCTCTCCTCGCTGCGCAGCCCGGAGGACATGGCGGCGAGCGGCTGGTGGAAGGTGTTCAGCAAGCCGTCGCAGCTGACGTTCGACAGCTACAGCAGCCTGCTCGAGAACGCGGACGTCACGAAGTCGCTGGTCAACACGGCGCTGATCACGGTGCCCGCGACGCTGCTCGTGATCATCATCGGTTCGCTCGCCGGGTACGCGTTCGCGTGGATGGAGTTCCCTGGCCGGGACTGGTGGTTCCTGATCGTGGTGGGGCTGCTGGTGGTGCCGGTGCAGCTCGCGCTCGTACCGATCGCGAAGCTCTTCGGCGACATCGGGATCTTCGGCTCGCTGTTCGGCGTGATCCTCTTCCATGTCGGGTTCGGGCTGCCGTTCGCGGTGTTCCTGCTGCGGAACTTCTTCGCGGAGATCCCCCGGGAACTCCTGGAGGCGGCGCGCCTGGACGGCGCCGGTGAGCTGCGGCTCTTCGTGCGCGTGGTGATGCCCCTTGGCGGTCCGGCGATCGCCTCGCTCGGCATCTTCCAGTTCCTGTGGGTGTGGAACGACATGCTGGTCGCGCTGATCTTCACCGACACCGACAGCCAGCCGATCACGGTCGCGCTGCAGACCCAGGTCCGGCAGTTCGGCAACAACGTGGACGTGCTGGGTCCCGGCGCGTTCATCTCGATGATCATCCCGTTGGCCGTGTTCTTCGCGTTCCAGCGGCAGTTCGTGTCCGGCGTGATGGCGGGCGCGGTGAAGTGACTGGCAGGGGGCCGGGCAGGACCCGGCCCCCGCTGTCACCGCTGTCACCGCTGTCACCGCTGTCACCGCTCAAGGAGCGCGAACAGCTCCTCCCAGCGCTCCAGGACCCGCTCCTCGGAGAACCGCCGCACATGGGCGCGGGCCCGCTCCCCCATGGCGTCCCGCATCCGGGGGTTGCCGGTGAGGCGGAGCAGCCGGTCGGCGAGCGCGTCGAGGTCGCCGACGGGGGCGAGGAGGCCGTCCTCGCCGTCGCGGACGATCTCGCGGACGCCGGGCGCGCAGTCGAACACGGCGCACGGCACACCGCTCGCCATCGCCTCCATCAGGGCGAGCGGGAACCCTTCGCCGCGCGAGGACTGGACGAAGACGGAGGAGGCGGCGAGGGCGCCGGGCACGTCGTCGGTCAGCCCGCGCCAGCGCACAGACGCGTCGAGGCCCAACTCGGAGCATTGCGCCCGCAGTTCGGGCTCGTCCGGTCCGGCCCCGTACACGTGCAGCTCCCAGTCCGGGCGGAGCGGTGCGACCTTCGCCCAGGTGTCGAGGAGCATGTCGACGCCCTTCCGGTCGGTGAGCCGGCCGATCGAGCAGACGGCCTTCTCCGTACGGGGTGAGGGCTCGGCAGGCAGGTGGGCGAGGGCGTTGGGCAGGAAGTCGACGTTGTCGAAGCCCTCGCCCGCCCAGAGGTCGGCGTCCTCCTGGGTGAGCGCGAGCCAGCGGTCGACGTGCGGGTAGTGCCGCTCGATCTCCTGGTAGCGGTGGCAGGCGCGCGTGTACCGGTAGGACTCGTGGCTCATGCCGACGACGACGAGGCCGGAGGTGTCGATCTCGCGCAGCCACTCCATCGCCCACACCTGGGTGACGATCACGACGGAGCCGGGGCGGGCCGCGTCGAGGACCGAGCCGAGCGTGGCGAGGGCGTCGTCGCGGGCCGCGATCCGGCGGGCCGCGCGCCGGCGTGCGGGCACGCTGAACCGCCGGGCGCCGCCGGAAGGTCGCGGGGCCTGCGGGTGCTCGGCGTAGAGGCTGGTCACCGGGTAGCCGGGGGCCTGCGGCACGGCCATCTTCAGGTCGGACTCGAAGACGCCGATGACGTGCACGCGGTGGCCCGCGCCGGTGAAGAGGCGGGCCGTCTGGTGGGTCCAGGCGGTGACGCCGCCGAGTTCGTCGGCGGAGCCGGTGACGAGGAAGAGATCGCGGGCCGCGCTCACGAGTCTGCCTTTCGCGTGAAGAGGGCCTCGACGACGGCGCGTGCGGCGCCTCCGTCGTCGTAGGCCCCGAACTCGGCGGCGAACGCGCGTCGCCGCTCCTGCCACGCGCCGTCGGTCTCCTTGGTCTCCGCGAGGGCGCGGTGCAGTGCGTCCTGGGTCTCGACGACGGGTCCTCCGGCGCGTTCGCGCAGGTCGAAGTAGCTGCCGTGGTCGGCGGCGTGCGCGTCGGGGTCGGGGGCGAAGTGCAGGATCGGGCGGTCGAGGAGGGCGTAGTCGAACATGACCGACGCGTGGTCGGTGATCAGTACGTCGGCCAGGCAGAGGAGTTCGGCGGTGTCGTGGTGGGCGGAGACGTCGACGACGGTGCCGGGCGGGGTCGGCGGCAGGGCCGCGGTCTCCGCGCGGTGGGCGCGGACGAGCAGGACGTGCGTGTCCCCGAAGGCGTCGGCGAAGGCCCGTACGTCCAGCGGAAGGTCGACGGTCCCGCGCTCCGGGTCGCCGCGCAGGGCGGGCGCGTAGAGGACGACGGTGCGGTGGTCCGGGATGCCGAGGGCGGCGGCCGGGGCGGGGCGCGGGAGGCGCCCCTCGCGTTCGTCGCGCTCCCTCGCGGCCACGAGCCGGTCGTTGCGCGGGGAGCCGACGCGAAGGAGGCGCTCCTCGGGGATGCGGTGGGCGCGGGCGAGGGTGCGGACGTCGTGCTCGGAGCGGACCAGGAAGTGGTCGAAGCGGGCGACGGCACGGTCGAGCCGGGCCCGCTGCTCCGCGTTCCGCGTCTTGTGGCGGATCTCGTCGCGGCCCGTCCGTTCGTACGCGGAGCCGTGCCAGGTCTGGAGGTAGGTGGTCTCCCTCGGCTTGGTGAGGGCCTGCGGGAAGCCCTGGTCGTCGACCCAGAACTCGGCGCGGGCCAGCGCCCACAGGTACCGCCACGACCAGCGGCGGACGAGCCTGGCGTCGGCGGGGAACCCGTCCGGCGACGTCGCGTACGACCACACGGCGCGAAAGCCCTGGCCCCGCAGCTCCTCGTGGAGGGCGCGGGGGCTGTCGCCGTAGCGGGTGCCGAGGTGGCTCTCGAAGACGACGGTGCCGCGGCTGACGGGCAGGCGGCACAGGTACCGGTGGTAGACGCGGACCTTGACGCGCCGCGTGTGCAGGGCGGCGTACCGCTCCACGAGCTTCTTCCGCAGCCGCCCGACCGTGCGGGCCGGGCGGAAGGCGGTGAGGTGGCGGGCGAGGGCGTTGGCCTTGCGGGCGAGGGCGCGGCGGGGCAGCAGGCACACGGCGAGGTGGTGCCCGGTGGTGACGTAGGGCTGCCAGGTGTCGCCGGTGAGCCGGGTCAGGCGTGGCCGGGCCGGGAGCGCGGCCGACGGCCCCGGAACGGTGTCGGGCTCCGCGAACAGGTCGAGCGGCGGCAGGAGCGTGCCGTCGACGCCGAGGCGCAGGCGCGGGTCCCAGACGCGGTCGCCGATGCCGCGCGGGCGCAGCAGCCGGGTGAGCGGGACGGTGGCGCGCCACACGAGCGTGGAGTCGTCGCGCAGGCGTACGGCGTCGGCGGCCACGGTCACCGCCGTCCGCGCGGCCCCGCGGGCCACCAGGTCGAGGGTGGCGGTGAGGACGCTCCCGGGTCCGTACAGGGCGAACGGCACGACGATCCGGCCCTCGACGACGAGCCGGCCGTTCCTCGCCACACAGCGGGTGACGCGGTTGAGCAGCGTGTGGCCGTGCGGGTCCTGGTGCTGGTGGCCGAGGTCGGTGACGTCGTACGCGGCGCCGGTGTGCGCCGCGCTCCACCGCACGGCGCCGTCGTCGGCGCGGACCAGGGCGGAGACGACGGTGCCGGGGTGGTCGAGGGCGTAGGCGGCGCGGAGCACGCCGTCCGTGTCGCCGTCGGCGAGCAGCCGGGCGGCGACGCGCTCCAGGGCGGGGAGGTCGCGGAGGGCGGCGGTGTCGAGGAGGCCGTCGAGCGAGCGGGCCGCGGCGGCGGCCGCCTCGTCCCGGCGGGCCGCGTCGAGGCCGGGGAACGCGCGGGCGTACGGCAGTACTTGCCCGGTGACGAAGTGGTGCGTGCGGCGCGTCCGCAGTGCGGGGTCGTCGATCAGGGCGAGGGCGTGCCGGTGGCCGGCGACGGCGGCGGGGAGGTCGCCGAGCGGGTCGGGGGCGGCGCGACGGATGGTGACGAGGTTCGGCACGAGGGCGATACGGCGGGCGGCGAGGGCGAGGCCGAGCCCGGAGCGCGGCTCGGTGGCTTCGTACAGGTCGCGTCGGACGCAGTAGCCGGCGGTCAGCGCGGGGCGGGTCAGCAGCGCGGGCGCCTCGGCCGCCGCCGCCAGGACCCGCGAGCGGGCGTACAGCTCGCGCTGCCAGTCGGGGGCGGTCTCCTCGCCCCCACCGAGCCGGGTCCACCGCCCCGCGACCAGGTCGGCGCCGGTGCGGCGGGCCGCCGCGTACAGGTTGCGGCAGGCGTTCTGTTCGAGGATCTCGCCCGCGGTCAGGGGCAGGACGTACGTGCCGCGGGGCGCTCCCCCACCGACGACGACCTCCGTACGGCGGTGGGTCTGGTCCCGGACCGAGCGGACCGTGGCGTGCAGCAGCGCGGGGTCGGTGTCCGCCGGGCAGTCGACGAGGACGCTGATGTCGGGGTCCTCGGCGGCGCTCACGCGCGGCCCCCGTCCGCGTCCGCGCGCGCGCCGAACGCCAGCATCGCGTCGGCGACCTGGGCCGCCGCCGTGCCGTCGTCGAGGTCGCAGAACGCCTCCCGGAACCGGGCGTGGGCGGCCCGGTGCCCGGCGACCGCCGCGTCCGGGTCGAGGAGCGCGGCGATGACCTCGTCGCTGGTGCGCAGGAGCGGGCCCGGCGCCCGGGCGGTGAAGTCGAAGGAGAAGCCGCGCACGGAGTCCCGGTAGTGGTCGGGGTCGTAGGTGTGGAAGAGCATCGGGCGGCCGGTCTGCGCGAAGTCGAACATCATCGACGAGTAGTCGGTGACGAGGACGTCGGCGACGAGGAGCAGGTCGGCGGCGTCCGGGTGGCGGGAGACGTCCCGGACGAAGTCGGAGGCGGGGACGGTGCCGCCGACGAGGTGGGGGCGGCGGACCAGGAGGACATGGTCGTCGCCGAGCGCCGCCTCGGCCGCCGCCAGGTCGAGGCGGAGGTCGAACCCGTGGCGGCCGGGGGATCTGCGGGGCCGGTGCTCGCGCCGGGTCGGGGCGTAGAGGATGACGCGTCTGCCGTCGGGGATGCGCAGGCGCTCGCGGACGGCGGTGGCGAGCTTGGCGCGGTCGGGGGCGTGCAGCACGTCGTTGCGCGGACAGCCGGAGGCGAGCACGGGCCCGTCGTAGCCGAAGGCGCCGCGCAGGAGGGGTGTGGAGAAGCTGTTCGGGGAGACGAGCAGGGACCACTGGGCGGCGCGGTCGGGCAGCGTGCCGATGGAGCGCCGGTCGGCGGAGGCGGCGCCGCGCGGGTCGCGGCCGATCCGCTCGAGCGGGGCGCCGTGCCAGGTCTGGACGACGTACTGGCCCTCGGCTCGCCGGAACCAGTCGGGCAGATGGGTGTTGGTGACGAGGTAGCGGCTGCGGGCGAGCGCCTCGTGCCAGTCGGCGCTCCACAGGGCGACGGGGGTCGCGCCCGGCGGCAGCTCCACCTGCTGGTCACGGACGACCCACAGATGCTCCAACTCGGCGCCGCGCGAGCGGAGTTCATCGAAGACGGCGCGTGGGGAGTCGGAGTACTGGCGGCCGTCGAAGCTGACGTAGAGGACGGCGTCGCGGCGGGGCAGGGTCCGCTGCCGCGCGGAGGCGGCGCGCAATGCCGCCTGGGCGCCCCGCCCCCGGTCCCGCTCGGGCAGCGACGTGCCGGAGGTCAGCAGGAGCTGGTCGTGGTGGCGGCGCCGCACGGTGAACTCGCGGCCGCCGAGGACCTTGCTGAGCGGCAGGTGCGGATGGCGGGCGGGGGCGACCAGCACGGGGGCGCGGCCGTCCGGTTCGGCGGCGCCGCTCGCGCGCAGGAACAGGCGCCAGGTGCCCTCGGCGAGCGGCAGCGTGCCCGCCGGGCCCGGCAGGGCGTGCGGGCGCAGGGCCGCCTCGAAGCGGCCGTCGGCGAGGGTGAGCGGGACGGCGTTCTCCTCGTCGTGGCCGCTGTGCACGAGCACCAGTTCGCGGCGTACGGCGTCGGGGCAGCTGCCCGCGATCAGCAGCCGGCCGTCCTCGTCCCAGCGGAGGGTGTCCACGACGGGGCGCACGGTCTGGTCGCGCAGTTCGGTGTCGCCGGACGGGTTGGCGAGGACCATCAGCTCACGGCCGCCGTCGAGCCCGTAGCGGCCGGGGGCGATGTCGGGGCGGACGGGGAGGGAGATCCGCTCCGCGCCCTCCGCGCCCTCTTCGGCCCTGCGGACCAGGCCGACGCCCCACGGGTCCGCGGAGCCGTCCGCGCCGCCGAAGAGGGCGAGCGGCACCTCGGCGGTGAAGGTGCGCCCGTCGACGGTGACGGGCAGGTCGTGGGCCTCCTTGGTGCGCCAGTTCTCCACCCGCACGGCGAGCGGCACGTCCTGCCGGCCCGGCGCGAGTTCGCCTTTGACGCGCACCCGCCGCCCGTCGCTCTCGTGGGCGACGAGGCGCGCGGGCAGCCGCTCGACACGCAGCCGGAGCCGTCCGCCGCGCAGGACCGGCGCGATCCGCAGGAAGTCGTCGAGGTGGCGTACGGGCAGCGGGCAGGCGCCGCTCATGCGGACGGGCCCTGTGCGGGGCAGGAGGCCGCCCGCGTACGCGGCCAGCTCCAGGTTCCAGGTGGTGCTCGCGCGCCCGGTGACCAGCTTCGCCGGGTCGACGACGGTCTCGAACCCGGCCCGGTCGTAGTCGTGCAGGCCCTGCCGGGAGGAGACCGTCGCCTGACGGGAGCGGACGGTGCGCAGACGCAGCGGCACGGCCCGGCGCCTGCCCGCGCGCAGCCAGGCGAGGCGGACCCGGGCGGTGAGGCGTCCGGCGGGCAGGTTGCGCACGTAGGCGTAGCCCTTGAGCCGGAGGGTGCCGTCGGCGCCCCAGGCGGCATGGGTGACGCGGGCCTCCAGGGGCAGGTCGGCGCGGGTGAGGGCGACGACCCTGCGGGGCAGGGGCGGGGTCGGGGCGGGGAGGTCGGCGCGGCGCCCGAGCAGGCCGCGCCGGGTGGGGAAGGCGCCGGAGTGGGCTTTCTCGTAGGCCATGAACGTGAGCAGCTCGGGCAGGCGGCGCTCGCGGATCAGCTGCCAGCGCACGCGCAGGACGAGCGGGAGTTCGGCGAGGACGGCCGGGTCGACGGAGGCGGCGAAGGCGCCCGCGTGGTCGAGGAACGCCTCGTGGTAGGCGGCGTCGCCGTCCGGGAGGGCCTCCATGAACATCCACAGGTCACCGGCGAGCACGGAGGCGTCGTAGCGCCGCTTGCTCTCCCGCCACTCCGGGCGCTCCGCGAGGAACCGGCTGACGTGGGTGACGGAGGCGGTGCGGTCGCGGACGGCGCGGAGCAGGGCGCGCCGGTCGGAGATCGGGCCCTCGCGGTCGCGCCACAGGTGGACGGTGTCGCGGAGGACGTCGACGGAGCGGGCCAGGAAGTGGGCGGGCAGCACGACGGGGATGTCCTCGAAGAGGACGCCCTCGGGGAAGGTGAGGCCGTGCTCGTCCCAGAAGGAGCGCCGGAAGACCTTGTTGCGGGCGATGCGGTCGGCGAGCAGGTCCCCGTCGCGGGTCACGTGGGTGGCCCGGCGGCTGGTGGCCGTCGCCCCGCGGAACATGGGCGACTGCACGGTGGTGCCGTCGGCGCGCAGCCGGTGCACGTTGCCGGTGACGAAGTCGGAGCCGGACGCCTCCAGGGCGGCGAGCATCAGCTCGTAGGCGCCGGGCGGGATCACGTCGTCGCTGTCCACGAAGGCGAGGTGGGTGCCGTGGGCGTGCCGGACGCCGGTGTTGCGGGCGCCGCCGAGGCCCGCGCCGGCCTGTTCGACGAGGCGGAAGCGGGGGTCCTGTGCGGCGTGGGCGCGCGCGATCCCGCCGCCGGCGCCGGTGGACCCGTCGTCGACGAGGACGACCTCCAGGTCCGGCATGGTCTGTGCCGACAGCGACTCCAGGCAGGCGCCGAGGTGGTCCTCGACGGGGTGGACGGGGACGACGACGGTGAGGCGGGGTGTCATGCGCTGCGCACGTTCCTTCCGGCGGCGGCTGGGGGCCTGCTCGTCTGACAACCGGCGCCGCCGTTCCCGGTCACCCGGCCTGGGCCATACGGGTGGTCGCGGCGGCGGTCACGACCGGACTCCGTGGACGCCGACCGGCACGACGGGGGCGACGGGGCGCGGGGTGGCGAGCGGGATGGGACGGGCGTGGGTGAGCCCGGGGGTCGGCGGGGCCGGTGCCGGGAGGGCGGTGGGGTGCCCGGCCGCGGCGGTCAGGGGGTGGTTCCGCGCGGGGTCGTGCCCGTCGGCGTGCGGCAGGGTGGCGGTGGCGTCGGAGCGCAGGGGGAGCCGGTCGGCGTGGGCGTCGAAGGTGCGGCCGGAGCGGTCGGCGACCCAGCGCGGGGAGGGCGCCGGCTCCCGCCGGAACCCGGCGCCGTGCCCGGCCTGCCCGGCGAGCGAGAGGGCGAGGGCGCCCGCCACGGCGCAGCAGAGCAGGGCGCGGACGCGGGGCCTGGCCCCGTGCGCGACGGCGGTGACGGCGAGGGGGGCGGCCGACGCCGCCCCCGAGCGGGTCCGGGTGTGCGGCGGAGCCGCCGGGCGGGGCGGCGCGGAGGGGCGGTACGGGATTTTCATCCAGGGACCAACACCGGGCCGCCCGCGCGGGTCACGAGCGCTGGACCGCCCGGGTGACGCGGGTCGTCTCAGACCCCGGCGTCCTCGCCCAGGAACAGCCTGCGTACGACGCGGTCGGCGGCGCCCCCGTCGTCGTAGGCGCAGAACCGCTCGCGGAACGCGGCGCGCAGCCGGGTCGTCGCGGCGGTGTCGAAGCCGCCGTCCCGGAAGAGGGAGACGAGCTCCTCCTCGGTGGTGGCGACCGCGCCCGGGGTGTCGCCGGGCAGCCCGGACAGGAGGTCGAAGTAGGTGCCGCGGGCGAGCCGGTACGCCTGCCAGTCGGGCGCGTAGACGACGAGGGGCCGGTCGAGGCAGGCGTAGTCGAACATCACGGACGAGTAGTCGGTGACCAGGGCGTCGGCGGCGAGGCACAGGTCCTCGACGCGGGGGTGCCCGGTGACGTCGATGAGCCGGGGGTGGGCGTCGACGAGCCCGGCCTCGGCGCCGTAGAAGTAGTGGGCGCGGACGAGGATCACGTGGTCGTCGCCGAGTGCGTCGGCGAACCGGGGCAGGTCGAGGCGGGGCAGGAAGCCCTTCTGGTAGTCGCGGTGGGTGGGGGCGTAGAGGAGGGCCCGCCGGCCGTCGGCGATGCCCAACTCGCGGCGCAGCGACCGTACTTCGTCGTCGCCGGTGGTGAAGAAGACGTCGTTGCGCGGGTAGCCGAGTTCGAGGGGCGCGTACGCCGCCGACGGGTAGACCCGCTCCCAGACCTGGGTGGAGTGCGGGTTGGCGGAGAGGCTGTAGTCCCACTGGTCGGTGTGGGCGAGGACCTTGGCGAAGCTGATGCCGTGGGTGCCCGCCGGGTAGCGGCGCTGGTCGAGCCCCATCTTCTTCAGCGGGGTGCCGTGATGGGTCTGGAGGTAGACCTGCCCGGGGCGTTTGGTGAAGCCGCCGGGGAAGGAGGAGTTGTTGACGAGGTACTTCGCCGTGGCCATGGTCTGCCAGTAGCGGCGCGATCCCTCGATGACGTACGGGACGCCCTCGGGGACGCGTTCCTCGTGCCGTGACGAGACGACGAAGACGCCCTTGACGTGCGGGGCGATCCGGCGCGCCGCGGCGTGGATCGCGGCCGGGTTGCAGCTGACGCCGCGGTTCCAGTAGGCGCCGTAGACCGCGAGGTCCGGGTCGAGGCGTGCGGTGCGCAGGTCGCTGCGGTAGGCGGCCCTCATGACGCGGGAGCGGAGCTTCTTCTTCTGCCGCCTGAGCGCGGAGGCGGCCGACTTCTTCCGCCCCCTGGCCTTCTCCTGCTTCAGGTAGGCGGGCCAGGACCCGGCGGCGAGGGCCTGTTCGCGCGCGCCGGCGGGGAGGTGTCCTTCCGGGCGGTGCGCGCGGTGCAGCCCGGCGGCGCGGCGGAACAGTTCGGGCCGGTCGGCGGGTGTGGTGCGGGAGCCGTCGTCGAGGACGCGGAGGATGTGGGCGACGGCGTGGGGGAAGACGCGGCCCGTGTCGGCGGCGCCCGCGAGGAGTTCCTCGTAGCGGTCCACGAGTGCGAGGTGGCGTGGTCCGGGGGTGCCGGTCAGGCCGCCCGCGCGGCGGCGGCGCCAGCGCACGCAGGGGCGCGGCAGCGTCGCGAGGGTGGCCGCCTCCAGGACGGCGCGGTACGCCGGGACCACGTCCTCGTACGGGCCCTCGGGGGCGAAGGCGAGGCCGCGTCCGGTCCAGAAGTCGCGGCGTACGGCGCGGTTCCAGGCGGCGGGGGTGACGGCCAGCGGGTCGGCGTCAGGGCCGAGGTCGTCGCCGCTGGCCCGCACGGTGTCCCACCAGTCGGTGCGGTCGTGGCCGTGGAGCAGGACGTCGGGATCGCCCGCCTCGGTGAGCGCGGCGTCGAGGGCGGCGAGGGCGCCGGGCAGGAGGGTGTCGTCGGCGTCGAGGAAGAGGAGGTAGTCGCCGGTGGCCTCGCGAAGGCCCGCCGTGCGGGCGGCGCCGACGCCTTCGCGGGCGGGCCGGGTGAGGGCGCGTACGCGCGGGTCGCGCCGCGCGTACTCGGCGGCGATCGCGCCGGAGGCGTCGGGCGAGGCGTCGTCGACGACGATCAGCTGCCAGTCGGTGTGGGACTGGCCGAGGACGGAGTCCAGGCACTCGCGGAGGTAGCCCTGGACACGGTAGGCGGGGACAACAACGGAGAAACGGGACGAACGCGACATGGCACCTGACGCTACCTCAGCGGGGCCCGGCGGGCAGCCGCCGACGAGGTTGGTCCAGACGGGCGAGCGCCGCCGAAAATGTTGTCATACACCCGCTTATCGGGCAAATACGCTGAATGTCACAAAAGCCTGGCCGCCGCCCCCGTCTCAGCGTCGTCGTTCCCGTCCACAACGTCGAGGACTACCTGGCCGAGTGCCTGGAGTCGATCGCCGCCCAGACCTTCACAGAGCTGGAGGTCGTCCTCGTCGACGACGGGTCGACGGACGACAGCCCGCGCATCGCCCAAGCCTTCGCGGACCGCGACCCCCGCTTCCGCTACGTCCGCCAGGACAACGCCGGACTGAGCGCCGCCCGCAACACCGGCGTGCGGCAGCTCGGCCCCGGCGCCGAGTTCCTCACGTTCGTCGACAGCGACGACATCGTGCCGCACGACGCCTACGAGCGGATGGTCGCGAGCCTGGACCGCACCGGCTCCGACTTCGTCACCGGCAACGTGTGGCGGCTGAGCGAGAGCGGGCGGCAGCAGGCCTGGCAGTACAAGTGGCTGACCCGGCGCCGCGAGCGCACCCACATCACCCGCGACGTCCAGCTCCTGTCCGACCGGGTCGCCTGGAACAAGGTGTTCCGGCGCGCGTTCTGGGACCGCCACCGCTTCACGTTCCCCGAGGGCAGGCTCTACGAGGACACGCCCGTCATGATCCCGGCGCACTTCCTCGCCGAATCCGTCGACGTGCTCGACAGCCACGTCTACTACTGGCGGGTGCGCGAGGGCTCCATCACCCGGCGCCGCACCGACGTGAAGGGCGTGCGGGACCGGATCGCCGCCTGCGACCACGTCAGCCGCTTCCTCGCCGAGAGCTTCGCCGACCGGCCCGAGCTGAAGAAGACGTACGACACCTCCTGCCTGCGCGACGACTTCGTCTACTTCCTCGACGGGCTGCCGATGGGCGGGCCCGAGTACCGGCAGGCGTTCTGCGACGGCACCGCGGACTTCCTGCGCCGCGCCGACCCGGCGGCGGCCGAAGGACTCCCCCTCCACCTGCGCGTGAAGTGGCACCTGGTCCGCGAGGGCCGCGTCGACGACCTCGTACGGCTCCTCTCCTTCGAGCGCCGCAACGGCACCGCCTTCCAGGTCCGCGGCGCCCTGCGGCGCAGCGCCGCCTACCCCGGCCTCACCCGGCTGCCCGACCGGCTCCTGCGGATCGGCAAGCGGGACATGCCCGTGGTGGCGCGGGTGCGCGAGGCGGCGTGGGACGCCGGGGGAAAGCTGCGGGTGAGCGGGTACGCGTACGTGAAGAACCTCCCCGCGGGCCGCCCCGGGCAGTCGGTGCGCGCGGGCCTGCTCAAGGCCGACGGCAGCCGCACCCAGGTCCGCCTCGTCCCGACCCGGACCGTCGCCGACCCGCTGGCCACCGCCAACTCCCGGCAGGAGCTGCACGACTACGACCACTCCGGCTTCACCATGACGATCGACCCGGAGAAGCTGAAGGTGAAGGGGCGGTGGCAGCCCGGCACCTGGAACCTCGGCGTCGTCGTCGCCGGGCACAAGCAGGTGCGCCGCGCCGCCCTGCGCGCGCTCGACGGCTCGGCCGAGCAGCACCTCGTCCGCGACCTCGGCGACGGCACCCGGCTCGCCCTCGGCCACACCAAGGGCCGCCTCGTCCTCAAGGTGGTGGCGTACGCGGCGCTCGCCGACGACCACCGCGCCGAGAACGGTGCCATGGTCCTCGGCGGCCGGCTCCTGAACGGCATCGAGCCGCGCTCCCTGCGCCTGACGCACAAGCACTCCGGCACCGAGTTCGACTTCCCGGTGACGTGCGCGGGCGGCCGCTTCCTGGTGCGGGTGCCGCTGGACCGGCTCGCCGCCGTGCCCGAGCCGCCGCACCGCGCGCCCAAGGAGGTCGAACCGCCGCACGGCGACCGCTGGCAGGTCAACTTCCGTCTGCCCGACGGCAAGTCCCGCTCGGTCGCGGCGGCGCTCGACCTGCCGCCTGGCCGCTACCGCGCCGGTGACCGCGAACTGTGCGCGACCGCCAACGACCAGGGCCAGCTCGTGATCGAGCTGACCCGGCAGCCGATCGCCGACCGGGCGGACTGGACCGACGACGGCTCGTTCGTCGTCGCGGGCACGGCGTCCGCGGAGTCCTGGGCCCGCCCGGAGCTGGTCCTGCGGCACAGCGCGACCGGCGAAGAGATCACCGCCGCCACCGAGCACGCGCAGGGCCGCTTCCGCGCGGCGGTCGCCGCGTCGGGGCTGTGGGAGGGCCGCTGGTACGCGTTCCTCCGGGAGGCGGAGGACCGGCACGGGGACGGTACGCCGGTACGGGTCCTGACGTCCCTCGGCACGGAGTTGCCCCGCCATCGCCCGGGGGCGGGTGCGGGCGCGGATACGGGTGCGGGTGCGGGCTCCGGCTCGGGCGCGGCGGAAGTCGCGCCGGGTTCGCCGGTGGGGCGGCGCGGGGAGACGGGCGGACAGGACGCCGCCCCCGTCAACCGCCCGGAAACCCGCGGACGCGACCTCACCCTCGACCGCCGCTTCGGCGACCGGCTGCTCGTCGAGGCCGGCCCCGCCCTCGCCCCCGCCGACCGCGGGGCGTACCGCCGGCACCGGCTGCGGACCGTCCACTACCCGGCCCAGCGGCAGCTCCCCCTCCAGGACGCGGTGCTCTACGTCGACGGGGACTCGCCGCGCGCCGTCCACACGGAGCTGGTGCGGCGCGGCACCGCCGTCGAGCACCTCTGGGTGACCCGTGACGGCCGCACCCACGTCCCGCCGACCGCGCGCGGCGTCGAGGAGTACTCCGCCGAGTGGTACGCGGCGCTCGCCCGCTGCCGCCGCGTCGTCACCGCCCACCAGCTCCCCGACTTCTTCGAGCGCCGCGAGGGCCAGACCGTCGTGCAGACCTGGGACGGCTCCCCGCTCAAGCGGATCGGCGCCGACCTCACCGACACCCTCTACGCCGACCACGACCAGCTGGCGCTGCTGCCGGGACTCTCCCGCCAGTGGGACGTCCTGGTCGCCCCGTCCCGCTGGTCGGCACCGCACCTGTCCCGCGCCCTCGGCTACGACGGCGAGATCCTCCAGGCGGGCTCGCCCCGCAACGACCTCCTGTTCACCACCCCCGACGCCCGCCGCGAACGGACCGAACGGCTGCGCCGCGACCTCTCCCTCGACCCGGACAAGCGGATCGTGCTGTACGCGCCGACCTACCGCGACCACCTGGCGCACTCCCCCGGCCGCTTCCGGCACGAGGCCGCGTTCGACTTCGCCGCCGCCGAACGCGAACTCGCCGGCGACCACGTCCTCCTCGTCCGCAAGCACCCGCAGGCGACGGGCCGCCTGACGGGGGCCCGCGCCCCGTTCGTCCGGGACGTCACGGACCACCCGAGCGCGGCCGAACTCCTGCTCCTGGCGGACGTCCTCATCACGGACTACTCGTCCCTGATGTTCGACTTCGCGCACACCGGCCGCCCGATGCTCTTCCACACCTACGACCTCGACCACTACCGGGACACGGTGCGCGGCTTCTACCTCGACTTCGAGGACCGCGCCCCCGGCCCCCTCCTGTCCTCGACGCGGGAGATCGTCACGGCGCTGCGCCGGCTGGACACGGAGGCGCCCCGGCACGCGGCGGCGTACGAGGCGTTCCGCACCGCCTTCTGCGACCTGGACGACGGGGGCGCGGCGGCACGGGTCGCGGAACGGCTCATGCGATGACCCCGCAGGACTCGGCGACGGTGGCGGCGCCCGCCCGGGGCGGGGCGCGCGGCGCCACCTCCCTGCGCGGGGGCCGCTTCTGGCGCCCCACGCCGTTCTTCGTCTTCGGCGGCCTGTTCTGGCTGGTGATGACGGTGGCGTACTGGCGGGTGCCGATGTGCTGCGACTTCGGCCAGCACGCGGCGGTCGTCGAGCGCCTCAGGACGTCCCTGTTCCACCCCCGCCACCCGATGGCGGACCTGCCGGGCGCGGGCAGCCCGTACTACTCCCCGTACGCGGTCGCCCAGGGCGTCTTCGCGCGGGCGTCGGGCCTCGCGGGCTGGGAGGTGGTGAAGCTGGCGGGCCCGCTGAACCTGCTGGTGCTGCTCACGGGCCTGAACCGGTTCGTGCGCACGCTGACGCCCCGGCAGTGGGCCCCGGTCCTGGCGCTGCTGTTCATGACCCTGCTGTGGGGCACGCGGACGGCGTGG
The DNA here is from genome assembly GCF_043523415.1 of Streptomyces sp. SGAir0957. Lineage (NCBI taxonomy): Bacteria > Bacillati > Actinomycetota > Actinomycetes > Kitasatosporales > Streptomycetaceae > Streptomyces > Streptomyces sp. SGAir0957. The sequence continues at coordinate 5,081,897 of NZ_CP027293.1, read as the reverse complement.
TGGAGCGGCTACCTCGGCCTGCTCTCCATGACGGGAAACCTCGGCTACCCGTCGACGTTCGCGATCGGCCTGACGTTCTGGGCCTGGGCCTGGGCGAACCTGCTGCGCGGACAGAGCCCATGGTGGAGCTACGCGGGCCTGGGCGCCTTGGTGGGCCTGATCCTCCTGATCCACCCGATCTCGTCGGTAGCAGCGGTGATCGGAGTAACGGCCTGCGCAATCAGCGCGGCCAGGGGCGCGGGGAACGGCGCGAGCAACCACGACGGCGCGAAACGCAAGCAACTCACCCGCTGGGCAACGGCGCTACTGACCACAGCGGCGGTCACGTTGATCTGGCCCTACTACAACGTCCTGTCCCTGGTCGGAGACACCAGTGTCGATGACATCCACCGCCAGCTCTACACAGAGCTGCCCGCACGTTTCTGGCTGGCGCTCATCGGCCTCGCCCCACTGTGCATGCGCTTCGCGCGTGACCGCCGCGACCCCCTGGCCCTGATGTTCGCCCTGGACCTGCTGGTGATCGTCTACGGCTGGGCCACCGGCCACTACACGTACGGCCGCATCATGGGCCTGGCCCTGGTCCCGCTCCAGTTCTCGCTGGCCATCGCGCTCGCCGCACCCCGCCCCTGGACGTGGCCGCGCCGCGCCCTGGCCCTCGCCGGGACGGCGGGCGCCGCGCTCGGGTTCCTCACCGTGCAGGCCGGCGCCGTCATCCCGCGCGGCTTCGACCAGCCGCCGGACTGGCCGACGTACACGTGGGCGGCGCGTCATGTCCCGCCCGGCGACGTGGTCCTGACCAACGGGTACCGGCCGACCCGCTCCCTGCCCGGCTACGGCCCGAACCTGCTCGCCCCGGCCTGGCCCGACCCGGCGCTCGACGAGCGGGAACGGCAGCGCCGCCTGTCCGCGGTGCGCGCGTACCTCGCCCCGGACTCCACCCGCTCCGGACGGACGGCGATCGTGCGCCGGTACAAGGTGCGCTGGCTGCTCCTGGACAAGAGCCAGAAGCTGCCCGCGGAGGCGGTGATGGTGGCATGGAGCCCCCGGACCGGCGAGGTACTCGCACGGGTCGGCGGGGGCTCCGCGAAGAAGGGCTGACGGTTACTCGATGACGAGGTCGACGTCGATGTTGCCGCGGGTGGCGTTCGAGTACGGGCACACCTGGTGGGCCTGCTCGACCAGCTTGCGGCCCGTCTCCTCGTCGACCGAGTCGGGCAGTTCGACGCGGAGCACGACGGAGAGGCCGAAGCCCTCGCCCTGCTTGCCGATGGAGACCTCGGCGGTGACGGCGGCGTCGGTGACGTCCACCTTGGCGTTGCGGCCGACGAGCCCGAGCGCGCTGCCGAAGCAGGCGGCGTACCCGGCGGCGAAGAGCTGCTCGGGGTTGGAGCCCTGGCCGTTGCCGCCCATCGAGGTGGGGATGCCGAGCTGGAGGTCGATCAGACCGTCGGAGGAGACGGCGCGGCCGTCACGGCCGTGGGTGGCGGTGGCGACGGCGGTGTAGAGGGCGTCCATGAGGGGCTCCTTCGCGGGACTGCGGCGGTGGTGTCCTGACAGCCACAAGTAGAGCACGCAATTCAATTGTGCACAACTAGATGATGGCGTTCGGCTAACCTTGAGCACATGACCGATTCCCGCCCCGCCGTCGAGGTCGACGACCTCCTGAGGCTCGACTCGCAGATCTGCTTCTCGCTGAACGCCGCGTCCCGCGCCTTCGGCGGCGTCTACCGCACGCTCCTCAAGGACCTCGACCTCACCTATCCGCAGTACCTGGTGATGCTGGTCCTGTGGGAGGAGGCGGCGAAGGGCCCGGAGTCCGCGGCGGTCCCGGTCAAGCGGCTCGGCGAGCGGCTGCGGCTCGACTCGGGCACGCTGTCACCGCTGCTCAAGCGCCTGGAGGGGAACGGTCTCGTACGGCGTGAGCGCAGCGCGCGCGACGAGCGTTCGGTGAACGTGACACTGACGGACGCGGGCGCCGCCCTCAAGGAGCGCGCGGCGGAGGTCCCGCGCTCCATCGCGCGGGCGACCGGTTTCGAGCTGGCGGAGATCGAGGATCTGCGCCGCCGGCTGAACCGCCTGACGGAGGCGCTGGACACGGCGACGCTTGGCTGACCGTTCCGCACCATAAGCCGTAATGGGACATACGCTCCCATAGCGTGACTATCGACATGCGAGACCGGCTGACGGCCCTGGACCCGGTCCACCACAGCTGGGTCCGCCCCTCCCGCACCGCGCTCCCCGTCGTCTGGACGCTCACCCGCGCCGTCATGCTCGCGCTGCTCACCCTCGACGGCAGATACCCGCTGGGCGTGGGCGGCGTCGCGCACGAGGTGCACGCGCGGTACGCGCACTGGAGCGCCACCCTCGCCCACGGCACCTTCCCGACCGGCGACCCGCTGTGGCAGTACCCGCCGGGCGCGGGCCCGCTGCTCCTCGCGCCCGGACTGCTGCCGGGCCTCACGTACTTCCAGGCGTTCGTCGCCCTCACGCTCGCCACGGACGCGCTCGTCACCTACGTACTGTCGCGCGGCGACCGTGATCCGCGCGGCGCCTGGCTGTGGGCGGCGGGCCTCCCCCTCCTGCTGCACGTACCGCTCGCCCGCTACGACATCGAGGTCACCGCCCTCGCCGTCGTCGCCCTGCTCGCCCTCGGCCGTGCCCCCCGCGCCGCCGGCGCGCTCGCGGCGCTCGGCGCCCTGGTGAAGGTGTGGCCCGCGCTGACCCTGCTCGGAGTGGAACCCGGGCGGACGGCCCGTCAGGTCTGGGGCACGGCCGTCGCCGCCGCGGCCGCGATGCTCCTGGTCCTGGCGCTCGCCTTCCGCGCACCGCTGTCGTTCCTCGGCGGGCAGGGCGGACGCGGTGTGCAGATCGAGTCGCTCGGCGGGACGGCGCTCGCCCTCGCCCGGTTCGCGGGCTGGCCGGGCCGGGTCCGCTACCGGTACGGGTCGATGGAGTACGTCGGCCCGTGGGTGGACGTCGTGGCGACGGCGTCGCTGGCGCTGACGGCGGTGGCGTTCGCGGTGCTGCTGTGGTGGCGGGTGCGGGCCCGGCGCCACACGGCGGCGACCCCGTACGACGCGGCGCTCTGCGCGGTGCTGCTGTTCACCGTCACCAGCCGCGTGATCAGCCCGCAGTACCTGGTCTGGCTGCTCGGCCTGGCGGCGGTCTGCCTCACGTCGCGGCGGACGACGCAGCGGCCGGTCGCGCCGCTCGTGCTCGCGGCGGCGGGCCTGACCGGGCTCGCGTACCCGGTCCTGTACGAGGACGTGATGACCGGGACGTGGGCGGGCGTCGGGGTGATGGCCGTGCGCAACGCGCTGCTCGTGGCGGCGGCGTGGGTGTCGTTCCGCGCACTGTGGACGGCGACGAGGAGGTAGCCGGGCGCGGCAGGCACCCCATGATGAGGTGGCCGGGCGCGGCGGGCACCCCACGAATAGGTGGCCGGGCGCGGAGGGCGCCACGGACGGGCGCCTTACTTATCGGACAATCAGCCCAAACCCATAGGATTTCCCCTGTGAATCCCGTGGACCCCGCAGACACAGACGCGCCCCCCGCCCCTGCCGTCACGGTCATCGTGATCGGCTACGACGACGCCGCCCACGTCGCCGACGCGGTGCGCTCGGCGCTCGCGCAGGGACCGGCCGTCCGCGAGGTGATCGCGGTCGACGACTGCTCCACGGACGGCAGCGGCGCCCTGCTCGACAGCCTCGCCGCCCGCGAACCCCGCCTCACCGTGCTCCACCGCGCGGCCAACAGCGGCGGCTGCGGCACCCCGCGCAACGACGGGATGGACCGCGCCTCCTCCCCGTACGTCATGTTCCTCGACAGCGACGACGTGCTGCCGCCCGGCGCCGTCGACGCACTCCTCGACGCGGCCGGGCGGCACCGTGCGCAGGTCACCGCCGGACTGTGCGTACGCCGCGAACTCCCCTCCGGCCGCGAGGTCCCGTGGCAGCCCGACCTGTACGCGAAGGAGAAGGTCCTCGCGGACCCGGAGAAGCGCCCGCGCCTCGTCCAGGACACCCTCTGCGTCAACAAGCTCTACCGCGCCGACTTCCTGCGCGCGCACGCCATCCGCTTCCCCGACGGCCGGTTCGTCTACGAGGACTTCGTGTTCGGGGCGCGCGTCCTCGCCGCCGCCCCGCGCATCGCCCTGATCCCCGACCGGGTCTACATCTGGCACGTGCGCCGCGCCGCCGGGAAACTCTCCCTCTCCCTCGACCGCGCCTCCGCCTCCAACTGGCAGGCCCGCCTCGACGCGCACCGCCAGTCCGTCACGATCCTCCTCGACGCCTCCCGCAAACGCCTCGCCCGCGCGGCCCGCGCCGCCTTCCTCGACCACTCCCTGCGGATGTACGCGCGCGAACTCGACCTGCGCGGCCCCGCGTACCGCGCCGAGTGGTGGACCCGCACCCGCGCCTACCTGGAGACCTTCGACACCGCCGACTTCGACGCGGCCCCGGCCCCGGGCCGCCTCGCCGGCCGCCTGATCCTCGCCTCCCCGGCCCCCCGCGACCTGCCGCGCCTGAAGGAGATCGCGGCCCGCCCCGCGCGGCTGCTCCCGCCGTACGCGCGGGCCCCCGACACCACACCGGTCTGGTCCCCCGACCTGCCGCAGGTGAGCCTGGAGCACGTACTGCACCGCCCGATGCACCTGCTCCCCGTGGCGGTAGGCGGCGCACTGCGCCCCGGCATCCGTGGCACCCGCCTCACGCTGACACTGCACGAGCTGTACGGGCGGGTGGCGGACGCGGGTCCGCGCGCGGCGGAGGTGGAGCTGGTCGAGCGCAAGCGGGGCGCGGTGGTGCAGCGCAGGACGGCACCCTTCGCGGAGTGCGGGCCGGACGAGGACGCCGACGACCGGACCTGGGTGGCGTCGACGACGCTCGACCTGTCGGCGCTCGGCCGCCCCGGCACCTGCGACCTCCGCGTCCGCCTCACCTTCGCCGACGGCACCCACCGCGACACGACCCCCCACGCCTCACGCGGCCCCGGCCTGCTCCGCCGCACAGCGGTCCCGAGCCGCCGCCACGGGATCCTCCTGGCACAGCCCTACGCAACGCACTCGGGAGCGCTGGCCCTGCGGACGGCGACGGGGGTGCGGGGGGTGCTGTCGGTGGCCCGAAGACGAGCGGCCCGCCTGCTGACTTCCACCCCAATTGTTGGCCGACCCGGTTCAAGCCCCGCCAAATCAAGCCCCTCCGGCGCTTGAGGAGCGGGGTCCGGGGCAGAGCCCCGCGACCTTCTAACCAGCCCCCCGAACCCTCCGAACAAGCTGCCCAACTTCCCCGGACAACCCAACCCCCACGGCCAGCGCCAGCGTCACCGCCGCCACGTTGACCATCCCGGCGATCCCCACCGTGGTCCGGCCGGAGGCCAACGCCCCGAGCGCCGCATAGAGCGCCCCGCCCGGCAGCAACGGCGCGATCCCGGGCACGACGAGCGGCAGCGCGGACTCACGCCGCCGCCGGGCGAAGAAGTGCCCGGCACCACCGACGGCGGTGGCGACCAGGGCGGTGCCCACCAGCGACGAGAACCCCAGCACCTCGAACTCCACGGAGACGACGAACCCCGCGAGGCCGAGCGCGGCAACAGGCAGCCAGTCGCGCCCCGGCGTCCGTGCCCGCGCCGCGACGGCGACGGCGAACACGACGGCGCCGACCCCCGGCGCCCCGAGATGCTCGGAGCGCCGTACGGACGGCACGATCGGCACGGCGAGCCCGACCAGTTGCCCGATCCCGAGGACGGCGACGACCCCGGTCACGACGGCGGCGAAGACGAGCAGCGCGTCGGTGAGCCGCCCGAGCGCGGTCAGGTAATGCCCGGCGAGGGCGTCCTGCACGGCGCTGACGAAGGTGACGGTGGGCAGAAGCCCGAGCACCCCGGCCACGACGACGGCCTGGACGGCGGACGGCGGAGCGAACCGGCTGACGGCGAGGGCCATGACGGCGGCGGGCATGGCGGCGACGGCGTACCGATAGAAGGCGGGCACCCCGTTGCGCCCGAGCCACCCGCTCAGCAGCCCGCCGAGGACTCCGGCCACGAACGAACAGACAGAGGTCAGCGGCCCGCCACCGAAGACGGGCCCGCCCCCGGCCGCGACGAGCCCGGTCTGCACGGGCGCCCGCCACCGCGCCCAGCGCCGCCCGCCGGCGTCCGCGGGCGCGTCGAGGATCCGCCCGGCGGCGGCCCGCGCCTCGTCCAGCGTCAGCGCGTGCGAACTGATCCGCCCGACCAGTGCCTGCAGATGCCCGAGGGCGCGGAAGTCGGTGGCGTGCCGCCGGACGTGCCGGGTGGCGTGCAGCGGCGTCAGCTCCCCGGGCGCGTAGGCGGACAGCGACACGGAACCGAGCGTGACCCCGGGCTCGCAGTAACTCAGCCCGTACGTCTCGGCGGTGACGAGAATCCCCGCGACCGCCTCCTCGGCGGAGGCCCCGTACGACAGCAGCGCCTCCCCGACCCGAACGGCCAGGTCGGCGACGCGCGCCCCGTACGCCTGCAGGTCCGCGCGCCCGTCGTCGTGCAACAACTCCCCGCCGAACCCATAACTGCTCATCGGTTCGAGCCCCCGCAGCCGCGGCAGGGCCCGGGCCAGCCAGGGGGCGGGCAGGGTGGCGGTGTCGTTCCTCACAGACATACAGATGGAGCGTATCGGACATATCACCCATACGGACCAGTAACTACATCTCAGCCACTCTCGCCCACGTCCTCGCCGAACACCTCGGCGACATCGACAGCGTCCGCCCCAGAGGACCGTCCTCCGTCAGGTCCGTCGGCATGACGGTGACTCTGGTGGGTGCGGGCCGCGATCGTAGGGAGCAACTGGGCGTTCACGCAGGTGAGTTGCAGGTATTCATCCGTGCGAGCGAACGCCCCGTAGCCTGCCGGGCGGTCAGACCAGGCGCCGGGCCGTCGCCCAGCGCGTCAGTTCGTGGCGGTTGGAGAGCTGGAGCTTCCTGAGGACCGCCGAGACGTGGGACTCGACCGTCTTCACCGAGATGAAGAGCTGCTTGGCGATCTCCTTGTAGGCGTAGCCGCGGGCGATCAGCCGGAGGACCTCGCGCTCGCGCTGGGTGAGGCGGTCCAGGTCCTCGTCGACCGGGGGCGCGTCCGTGGAGGCGAAGGCGTCCAGGACGAAACCGGCGAGGCGCGGGGAGAACACCGCGTCGCCCTCCTGCACGCGGAAGATCGAGTCGACGAGGTCCGTGCCGGTGATCGTCTTCGTCACGTAGCCGCGGGCGCCGCCGCGGATCACGCCGATCACGTCCTCGGCCGCGTCGGAGACCGAGAGGGCCAGGAAGCGGACGGGGTTCTCCGCGTCGGCCATCAACGGGGCGCTGCGGCGCAGCACTTCGACGCCGCCGCCGCCCGGCAGGTGGACGTCGAGCAGGACCACCTCGGGGCGCGTCGCCGTGATCACCGTGACCGCCTGGTCGACGTCGGCCGCCTCGCCGACGACCTCGACGCCCGTCGTCTCCGTGCGGCCGATCTCCGCCTGGACCCCCGTACGGAACATGCGGTGGTCGTCGACGAGGACGACGCGCACGTGCCGCCCGGGTCCCTCCGCCGTGGTCCGCGCCGCCTCGTCGTCCGTCATGACGTCCTCTCCGCCCTCTTCATGGTCAGTTCGACCTCGGTACCGCCGTCCGGGACCGCCCGCAGCCGGGCCGTCCCGCCGTTGCGCTCCATCCGGCCGATGATCGATTCTCTTACGCCCATACGGTCGGCGGGCACCGATTCCAGGTCGAAGCCGGGCCCCCGGTCCCGTACGGAGACGAAGACCTCGTCGCCCTCGACCTCCGCGTACACCTGGACCGCCCCGCCCTCGCCACCGTACTTGGCGGCGTTCACCATCGCTTCCCTCGCGGCCTGCATCTGTGCGCGCAGCGCCTCGTCGAGCGGGCAGTCGCCGACGACCACGACCTCCAGCGGCACCCCGTGCTTGTCCTCGACCTCGGCCGCGTGCCGCTTGACCCCCTCGGCGACCGTCTCCGGCTCCTGCGGGTTCTCGGCGGCGGCCGGCTTGTAGAGCCAGGCCCGCAGGTCGCGTTCCTGGGCGCGGGCGAGACGGCGCACCTCGGCGGGGCTTTCGGCGTTGCGCTGGATCAGGGTGAGGGTGTGCAGGACGGAGTCGTGCACGTGGGCGGCGACCTCGGCGCGCTCCTGGGCGCGGATGCGCATGAGGCGCTCCTCGGAGAGGTCCTGCGTCATGCGGATCAGATAGGGACCGGCCAGGAGCGCTATGCCGACCAGGACCGCGAGCGCCGCCTGGAGGATGGAGCCGAGGTGTTCCGTGGCGCCCTGCGTGACGAAGATGCCGGTCACGCCCGCGCCGACGAGGACGACGCCCGCGGCGGCGCGGGCCAGGTTCAGGGTGCGCTTGCGGCGGCCGACCTCGGCCCAGCGGGCCCGCCGCGCGTTGTCCGCCTGGCGCCAGACCAGGGCGACGCCCGCGCCGACCAGGACCGTGGGGACCAGGTAGGCCTTGGTGTTGCCGGTGAGGTTCACGTTCTGCACGAAGATCATCGCGACGATGACCATCAGCAGCAGGGCGAGGATCTGCCCCTTGTCGGGGCGGCGCGCGACGAGTCTGCGCCGCCCGTCCGGAGCGGTCTCGGTGGCCAGCACGGTGGGACGGTCCGTCCCCACCCCGCCCACGCCGAGCGGCACGAAGAACCAGAACGCCGCGTAGAGCAGGGCGCCGAGACCGTCCGCCATGAACAGGCCCGCGAAGACGAGCCGCACCCACACCACCGGAAGCCCGAGATGCCCGGCGAGACCCCGCGCGACACCGCCCAGCCAGCGGCCGTCGCTGCTGCGGTAGAGCTTGCGGGGCGGCCCCGGGTCCCGGGCGTCCCGGGACGCCCCGGGGTGCTCGGCGCGGGGGGCGGTCGCTGCTTCCTGCATACCCCGATCGTCACACGGCGTACGGGGGCGGGGCATCAGGGTCGGCCCCTTAGAGGCCCCTGATCCCGCAGCAGGTACCAGGGCGTACGGGGAGGGGTCTCAGGGGCGATCTCAGGGTCCGGCCAGGGTTGTCCCGACTGCCGCGCGCCGCGCCCGCCCGTCACCATGGACGTATGACCGAGCAGCCTCACGACGCGGTGCGTACCGCGGAGAAGGACACGGCGCCCACCGCGGAGAAGGACACCGCCCCGGCCCCGCTCCGCCGATTCCGCCGCGACCGGCGGTACAAGACCCTCGGCGGCGTCTGCGCGGGCCTCGGCCGGCACTGCGACATGGACCCGGTGATCTTCCGGATCGGGCTCGCCGTGCTCTCCGTGACCGGCGGCGTCGGCCTCGTCTTCTACGGCTTCGCCTGGCTGTTCGTGCCCTACGACGACGAGGACGAGAACGAGTTCCGCAAACTCCTCACCGGCCGCGTCGACGGCCCCGGACTCGCCGCCATCGTCACGGCCCTGGTCGGCTGCGGCGTCTTCCTCTCCATGCTGAACAACGTCGGGGCGTTCACCTTCGCCGTCGTCCTCGCCCTGCTGCTCGCGGGCGCCGGCTACTGGTCGCAGCAGCGCCGCACCGCCGACCCCGACCCCGTCGCCGCGCAGGCCGTGGCCGACGCGCCGCCCGAGGCACAGGCACCACCCGTCTCGCCCGCGCCGTCGTGGTGGCGGGACCCGATCGTCAAGGACGGTACGTACGTCGGCGGCACCGGATACTTCTGGGGCCCGCCGGACAGCGAGGATCCCGGGGCGACGGCGCAACGGGCCGCCGGACGCGGCGGACCGGTCGCCGGACGGCCCGGCGGGGCGGCGGCGCGGGCGCGCGGGCCGCGCGGCATCGGGGGGCTCACCTTTCTCGGGGCGCTCGTCGCCGGGGCCGCGGGCGCGGGGGCGTCCTGGGAGTCCCGTACGTTCGGCGCCAGCCTGCAGACCGGGCTCGCCTGCGCGCTCGCCGTCTTCGGACTCGGCATCGCGATCAGCGCGTTCCGGGGGCGGACCGCGGTGGGCACCTTCTTCTGGGCGGTCGTCACGGCCGGGCTGCTCGTCGCGTCCGCCGCGCTGCCCGCCAACATCAGCACCGAATGGGCCCGGACGAACTGGACCCCGGCGAACGCGGCCGAGCTGCGTCCGCAGTACCAACTCGGCTCCGGCGTCGGCACCCTCGACCTCTCCGCCGTGGACGTCCCCGACGGCCGCACCGCCACGACGCACCTGGAGGTCGGGGCGGGCCAGGCCAAGATCGTGCTGCCCCGGGGCGAGACGGTGCGGCTGCGGGTCGAGGTCGGGCTCGGGGACGTCCAGCTGCCCGGCGACGAGAAGAACGACGTGGACGTCCGCCCCGGCGTGGAAAAAACCCTGACGCTTCGAGGTACCGGTGACAAGGCCGGTGCCGGTGACGAGGGCGGGGGCGGTGACGAGGGCGGGGGCGGTGACGAGGGCGGGGGCGGTGTCCTCGAACTCCACGTAGAGGTCGGACTCGGACAAGCGGAGGTGTCCCGTGCGGCATGACTTCCACCCCGGCCGCCTGCTCGCGGGCCTCACGCTGCTGGCCACGGCGCTCGTCTACTTCGGCGACGCGGGGGGCGCGTGGGACGCGCCCTGGTTCGTGGGGATCCCGATCCTTTGTGGGGGGTTGGGGGTGGCGGGGGCGGTGGGGACGGCGACCCACGCGATGCGCCTCCGGGCGCGGGCCAGGGGTTGAGCGGGCCTGCCTGCCGTGTGCGGCTCTCGTCGTGGCTGGTCGCGCAGTTCCCCGCGCCCCTCGGGATGCGGCTACGCCGCTATCCCCCGTCTTAACGTGCGGCTCTCGTCGTGGCTGAGCGCGCAGTTCCCCGCGCCCCTGGGACGTGCGGCTTCGCCGCTGCCCCAGGAGATGGCGCACGAAGTGCGCATCTCAGGGGCGCGGGGAACGGCGCGAGCAACCACGACGAAACCCGCACGCTGCAAACGCACCCGGCGAAGGGACCGCGGCGCAGCCGCGTCCTCAGGGGCGCGGGGAACGGCGCGACCAGCCACGACGAAACCCGCGCCCGGCAACGCGACCGCCACACCCGCCACCGCCGCCCCCGGCGAACGCAACCCAGGCCACCCCTATCGCCCCCGCCGGCGCCGCCACCACGCATCCACCGAGAAACCCCCCGCCCCGGCCAGAACCAGTGGCAGCCACGCCATCAAATAAGCCAGGTCATTACCCAGGTAATACGGCTGCACAGCCCAGCTGACCGTGAGCCACAGGCTCAGAGAGATCAGCGCCCCGCCGAGCGCGGCAACCCGCCCGAGCACCCCGAGCAACGTCCCGACCCCCACCGCAAGCTCGCCGAAGGCAATCGCGTAGCCGAACCCCGCCGGCGACTTGAGCGCGAGGTCGACGAGTTCGGGGATCGCGGCGATGTCGCGGACGTTGCGCATCTGTTCGCCGATGGACCCGGCCCCGTTGGCCTGGAAGAACCCGCTGTCGGTGAGTTTGTCGAGGCCCGCGTAGACGAAGGTGACGCCGAGGAAGATCCTCAGCGGCAGCAGCGCGTACCGCTGCGCGGTGTCCCGCCAGCCGCCTCCGCCGGTGTCGCGGCCCCCACCCCACCCGTATCCGCTGTGCGTATCCGTTCGCGTGCCGTGCGCCATCCCCGGTCCGCCACCTCTCACGTCGCACCCGATGCCGTGCCGTGCCGTGCCATGTCATGCCGTGCCGTGCCTTCATCCGACGATACGGACGCGGCGCCGCCCCGGCTCACCGAGGAGCGGGTCAATCGGCGACGTCGATCACGGACCGGTTCGTCTCCACTCCGGCGGCCGTGATCACCTGCACCTCCACCCGGCCGGGCTCCACATCCACCGGCACGGGAACCACCAGCAACCCGTCCGCCGGGTTCGTGAACCCGCCCGGCACGGGCACCAGCGGCACATGGACGTGGACCGTGCCGATCCGGACCGCGACCCGCGCCAGCTGGTCCGCCGCGCCCGCGCCGGGCGGCACGAATCCGGCGCCGCGGATCTCGATGTCCTCGCCGGTGCGGATGGGCGCGTCGAGGTCGCCGGCCTCGCGGGCGCGGACGACGGAGAGGACGACGGGCCGCCCGCCCTCGGCGTATTTGCCGCAGAGGTAGGTGGCGGCCGAGACCACGACGAGGACGGCGAGACCCCACGGCAGGTCGGGCAGTTGGTCGGGGCGGCGGGCGAGGCGGGCGGCGGCCCAGACGAGCGCGGCCGTGGACACGGCGACGTACTGCGTGTCGGTGAAGCTGCCGCGCCCGGAGTCGTCGGTGAGCAGGTCGGCGGCGCGCGGCCGGGTGGCGGGCACTTTCTGCAGGCGCTGGCCGAGGACGCGCAGCCCGACGACCCGGCGTACGAGGACCGCCACCGCGCAGACCACCGCGAGGACCGTCAACAGGCCGACCCCGCGCGCGAGTTCGAGCCCGTCGATCAGGGCCTCCCGCTTGCCCTCCCCCGAGGCCAGCGCCAGCTCCCCCGCCAGCACGAGCACCGCGTACACCGCGAGGACGACCACGCCACCGGCCACCGCCCGGGACGTCGACAGCCGGTTGTCCTCCCCGATGACGGGCGCGAGGACGCCGCCGCGCGCCCGGTGCAGGACGGCGGCGGCGCTCAGCACGCCGCCGACGAGAACGGCCGCGACGAGCCCCGCCGTGCGCGCCGTGCTCCAGCCCGCGCCGATCGCGGTGAGCGCCTGCACGAGCAGCAGGGCGACGACCCCGCCGCCGACCACGCAGAGGGTGCGCGGCAGCAGCCTCGCCCGCCACGCGGCGCCCTCCGCCCGGCCGCGTTCGGCGACGGTCTGGGCGGACTGGGTGAGTTCGTCGGAGATCCACTGGCGGGAGGCGCCCGCGGAGTGGGCGACGGCGGGCGGCACCCCGCTGCCGGACGCCAGCTCCTCCCGGCGCGCGAGGAACGCGGCGACCGCTCTGCGGTGCCCTTCGCGTGCGCCGTGCGGGCAGTCCCCGCACGTGCATCCGCCCTCGTGCGCGCCCGCCGCCCCGCCCTGCCGTGCTTCCCGCATCGCCACCGCGACGTCCCCGCCCTCAGCCTTTGTACCGCCGTCAACTTCCGTGCATTGACAGCGAATTGTGCCGTACGGGGCGCGGGCCCCGGCGCACGGGGGCGGCGCCATGAGGCGAACGGCCCGTTGTCCGTATTGACCGGCATGTTGACGCCGCTGCGAGAATTTCCGTATGGCCGAGATCATCCAGCGTGACGGAACCTGGGCCTTCGACGGCAGCACCATCCGCATCACCCCAGGTCTGCACCGCAGCGTGGCCCTGTTGCGGCAGACGTACGGCGAGATCAGCGTGCCGCTCACGGCCGTCTCCGGGGTCGCCTACGAGCCCGAGCGCAAGCGCGGCCGGCTCCGCCTCACCCTGCGCGAGGCCTCCGACCCGCTGCTCCAGGCCACCGGTGGCCGTCTCCCAAACACCGCGGACCCCTACCGGCTCGCGGTCGACGCGGACCGTTCGGGTGTCGCCGAGTACATCGCGGAGGAGATCCGCCAGGCGCTGCTCCTCGAACAGCTCCCGGACGGGCCCGCCGACACCTATCTCGTGCCGGGGCCCGCCGTGCCCGTCTCCGTCCGCTCCAGCGACGGCATGGTCTCCTTCGACGGCAGCCGTATACGCATCGACTGGAGCGACACCTCGGACCGGGTGAAGCGGGTGACGGGCCCGCGCGTCATCGCCCTCGACGACCTCGACGGCGTCGACTGGGTCCCCAACTCCGGCTACGAGGACGGGGTGCTGCGCTTCGTCCTGAAGGGCTCCCCGTACGCGAAGCTGCCACCGGAGAAGGACCCGTACGCCCTCGATCTGTGGGGCAACGCCCGCAAGGATCTGCTGACCGCGCTCGTCGCTGCGGCGGTCACGGCCCGCCTTCCGCACCCGTCGGCGCCGCCCGGCACCCCCGCCCTGACGTCGACGCACCACACCGACCACGACATACTCCTGCGCCGCTTGCGGGAGCTGGGCGAGCTGCACCGGCAGGGGGTGCTGACGGATGCCGAGTTCACGCGGACGAAGCAGGTCGTGCTCCGCGACTTCCGCTGAACACGCCCTCCGCGCGGGCTACCGAGAGGGCTACGACAGCAGCTCCGGTTCGCTGCGCGTGATGTCCTGCCACATCGACTGGTAGTTGATCCACGCCACGAGGTCGCCGCCCGTCCGGTCGCGGGTCGCCACGGCCTGGCGCCGGTCGATCAGCACGGGTCGGCCGACCGCCCGTGCCGCGAGCTGTACCTGGCAGCAGCGTTCCAGGGCGATGAACCACCAGGCGGCCGCGTCCACCGAGTCCCCGACGGTGAGCAGCCCGTGGTTGCGCAGGACCAGCGCCTTGAACGAGCCGAGCGCGACCGCGATCCGCTTGCCCTCGTCCGCGTCGACGGAGACCCCCGTGTACTCGTCGAGCAGCGCGTGGTCCTCGTAGAACGCGCACGCCTCCTGGGTGATCGGTTCGATCAGCTCGCCGAGCGCGGCGAGGGCGCGCCCGTACGTGGAGTGGCAGTGCGCGACGGCGACGAGGTCGGGGCGGGCCCGGTGCACCTCGGCGTGGACGGTGAACGCGGCCTGGTTGACGTGGTAGCGGCCCTCGACGACCTGCCCGTCCCCGTTGGCGAGGACGAGGTCGCCGACGGTGATGTGGCGGAACGGCATCCCGAAGGGGTTCACCCAGTAGCAGTCCTCGAACTCCGGGTCGCGCGCCGTGATGTGGCCCGACACCCCGTCCTCGTAGCCGAGCCGTCCGAAGGTGCGCAGCGCGCCCGCGAGCCGCTCCTTGCGGTACCGGCGCTCGTCGGCGGGGTCGGTGTGCACGGGCGGCATGGCGAAGTGCAGCTGGTCGGTGGGTATCGGGGCGGGGCTGGGCGTCGACATGGAGCGGAAGGTACCCGGGTGGCCGGGAAGGCGACAGGGCCGGGCTGTGAAGAGAATGCGCCGGACCGGCCCCGTAAAGACGACAGGAGGTGTCCGGTAACCGCGCCACACTCGGCGCATGACGTCGAACTGGGCTGCCCTCACCGCCGCCGAACCGGGCCTCGCCAAGACCGTCGAGGACCGCTTCGCCCTCCATACGCACCACGTCCTGGCGACCCTGCGCAAGGACGGTTCGCCCCGCACCTCGGGGCTCGAAGTCCGTTTCCTGGACGGCGAGTTGTGGCTCGGCATGATGCCGGGCTCGCTCAAGTACAAGGACCTCGTGCGCGACCCGCGCTTCGCCCTCCAGGCCAACCCGGGCGAGGGCACGACGATGGGCGGCGGCGACGTACGGGTCAGCGGCCGGGCCGTCCTGGTCGAGGACCCGGCGACCATTGCCCGCTACACCGGACAGGTCGAGGTCCCGGACCCGGACGACTTCCATCTCTTCCGCACCGAGATCACCGAGGTGACCCGCACGTCCATCGAGGACGACACCTGGCTGGTGGCGCAGGTGTGGACGCCGGGCGAGCCGGTGCGCACGCTGCGGCGGACATGACCGAAGGCGCCGCCCACCCATGGGGGTGAGCGGCGCCTTAGGTGACGTACCGGCGTGGGGACTACTCCCACTCGATGGTCCCCGGCGGCTTGCTCGTCACGTCGAGGACGACGCGGTTGACGTCCTTGACCTCGTTCGTGATCCGCGTCGAGATCTTCGCGAGCACCTCGTAGGGCATCCGCGTCCAGTCCGCCGTCATGGCGTCCTCGGAGGAGACCGGGCGCAGCACGATCGGGTGGCCGTAGGTGCGGCCGTCGCCCTGGACGCCGACCGAGCGGACGTCGGCGAGCAGCACGACCGGGCACTGCCAGATCTCGCGGTCGAGGCCGGCCGCGGTCAGCTCCTCGCGGGCGATGGCGTCGGCCTCGCGGAGCAGGTCCAGGCGCTCCTTGGTGATGTCGCCGACGATGCGGATGCCCAGGCCGGGGCCGGGGAAGGGCTGGCGCTGGACGATCTCGTCGGGCAGGCCCAGCTCGGCGCCGACCGCGCGGACCTCGTCCTTGAAGAGCTGGCGCAGCGGCTCGACGAGCTCGAACTCGATGTCGTCGGGGAGCCCGCCCACATTGTGGTGGGACTTGATGTTGGCGGTGCCGGTGCCGCCGCCGGACTCGACGACGTCCGGGTAGAGCGTGCCCTGCACGAGGAAGGCGACCTCGGGGCCGTCCTCCTGGAGGATCTCCAGCTGGGCCTGCTCGAAGACGCGGATGAACTCACGCCCGATGATCTTGCGCTTCTCCTCGGGGTCGGAGACCCCGGCGAGCGCCTTCAGGAAGCGGTCGCTGGCGTCGACGACCTTGAGGTTCGCGCCGGTCGCGGCGACGAAGTCCTTCTCGACCTGCTCGGTCTCGCCCTTGCGCATCAGGCCGTGGTCGACGTAGACGCAGGTGAG
Organism: Streptomyces sp. SGAir0957; assembly: GCF_043523415.1. Lineage (NCBI taxonomy): Bacteria > Bacillati > Actinomycetota > Actinomycetes > Kitasatosporales > Streptomycetaceae > Streptomyces > Streptomyces sp. SGAir0957. The sequence goes on along the minus strand of NZ_CP027293.1, from coordinate 5,065,580 downwards.
CTGGGAGCCGACGGCCTTCTGGACGAGGGCCGCGGCGACCGCGGAGTCCACGCCGCCGGACAGGCCGCAGATGGCGCGCTTGTCGCCGACCTGCTCGCGGATCGCGGCGACCTGCTCCTCGATCACGTTGCCCGTCGTCCAGGTGGGCTTCAGGCCCGCGCCCCGGTACAGGAAGTGCTCCAGGACCTGCTGGCCGTGCGTGGAGTGCATGACCTCGGGGTGGTACTGGACCCCGTACAGCTTCTTCTCGTCGTTCTCGAACGCGGCGACCGGGACGACGTCCGTCGAGGCCGTCACGGTGAAGCCCTCGGGCGCGGCCGAGCACGCGTCGCCGTGCGACATCCACACGGGCTGCTCGTCGGGGGTGCCCGCGAACAGCGTCGAGTCGGACTTGGAGACGGTCAGCGGGGTGCGGCCGTACTCGCGGGCGCCGTTGTCGTCGACGGTGCCGCCGAGGGTCGTCGCCATCAGCTGGAAGCCGTAGCACATGCCGAAGACGGGGACGCCGGCCTCGAAGATCTCGCGGTCCAGGCTGGGGGCGCCCTCCGCGTAGACCGACGACGGGCCGCCGGAGAGGATGATCGCCGCCGGGTTCTTGGCGAGCATCTCCGCGACCGGCATGGTGCTCGGCACGATCTCGCTGTAGACCCGGGCCTCACGGACACGGCGGGCGATGAGCTGGGCGTACTGCGCACCGAAGTCGACGACCAGGACGGTGTCGGGGGCGGCGGCAGCGGAAGTCGCTGATGACACGGGTTGCCTTCCGGCGGCTTTAGCAGGGGGTCGTACCGTCGATTCTAACGGTTCGGGTCAGCTGTCCCCGAGGTCACGGGGCTCCGCCCCGGACCCCGCTCCTCAATCGCCGGAGGGGCTTGAAGGTGAGCGCTCCGGAGGGGCTTGATTCGGGCGCGCTATAGTGGCGGCCATGTTCTCGTACGCGACCTTCGTCTTTACCTATGGCAGCCGGCCCGCCGGATGCCATGGTCGTGCTGCTTGAGCAACTGACAAGCGACTTCCCAGGCGCCCCGGGCCGACAAGGCCCGGGGCGCCTGTCGTTTCCCCGGTCCTGCCGGTACCGGGCTCCGCCCCACCCGTGAAACGGAGCCCTCTCCCATGACCGTCACCGACACCACCACCCCCGACGCCGCCGGCGTGATCTCCGCCTCCCGCGCCCGCATCGACGCCCTCGACGACCGCATCATCGGGCTCGTCCAGGAACGGATGGCCGTCTCCGCCGTCGTCCAGGAGACCCGGCTCGCCAGCGGCGGGCCTCGTGTGAACCTCTCCCGCGAGATGGAGGTCCTCGGCCACTACAGGGACGCGCTCGGCAAGCCCGGCACCGCGCTCGCGATGACCCTGCTCGAACTGTGCCGGGGCCGTGTCTGACACCCGGACCCCAGTTCGGTGCAGCACTCACCCGTACGGCGCGTGACCCCGACGCGGCGGGCTTCGTTGGTCCCGGTGTCCGTGTCAGCCAGGGGCGGGCCAGTCGAACCACGCGTGGCTTTGCTGGAGCGATGAGACGTCACGGTCATGCCGTACGTCGTGGGACCTCGCTCCGGTGCAGTGACCGGACGGCAGGGGACAGCAGCCCGGTCACCCAAGAGAACGGCCGGTCCCGGGGACGCCCGGGGCCGGTCGGCCTCCTGACCCTCCTCCCACACCCCCAGCCTTTCTCCACCCGTCCCCGTGTCCCCCCGAAGAGCCAGCGGCGCGACCCCCCGGCGCCGCTCCGCGGCAACGACGCTGCCCTGACGTCGGAGCCGATGACGAAGGGCCCCGCAGATCCGTCCTGCGGGGCCCTTCGCCGTGCCCGCCACCCGCCTTCGCGGCGGTCCTGACGTGCGGCGATGCGAGGTCGGCCGGATGGTTGTACGGCATCGGCATGAAACTCGCCACATTTGCGACGGATCATGGCACATATGTCTATATGTGTGACGTGCATCACAGAACGCAACGCCCTCCCGCCCATTGGGGCTCAACCAAGGCGCGGGTCACTGGTGACTCGTTCCCGTGGGGGGAGAGGAACACATGAAGATCGCTTTTCTCATCAACAACGCGTACGGCATCGGCGGGACCATCCGGGCCACCGCGAACATGTCCGGCGCGCTCGCCGCGCGGCACGAGGTCGAAGTGGTGAGCGTCCACCGGACCGCCGACCGCACCGGGCTGCCCTTCGACCCGCGCGTCCGCATGACCACCCTCATCGATCTTCGTGAGGACAGCCGCGAGTACGCCGGTGACGACCCGCTGACCGAGCAGCCCAACACGATGTACAACGAGGGCAGCACCGTCGCCGGGAGGCAGCGCTACACCGCCCTGCACGACCAGCGCCTCTCCCGCTATCTGACGGAGACGGACGCCGACGTCGTCATCGCCACGCGCCCGATCCTCAACGGCTACCTCGCCCGCTACGGCACCCCCCGCTACCTGAGCATCGGCCAGGAGCACCTCTCGCTCGCCGGCCACGCCGACCAGGTGCGCCGCGACCAGAACGTGGCGATCGGCCGGCTCGACGCCTACGTCACCGTCTCCGAGGCGGACGCCGCGGCCTACCGCGCCGCGCTCCCCCAGGTCCGCACGCTGATCACCTGCGTGCCCAACGGCGTGCCCGCCGGGCGGGTGCAGCCCTCGACGCGGGACTCCAAGGTGATCGTCGCGGCCGGGCGGCTCATCCCCGTCAAGCGCTACGACCGGCTCGTCGACGCCTTCGCCAGGATCGCGGACAGCCACCCCGACTGGACGCTGCGGCTCTACGGGCGCGGCCCCAAGAGGGACGAACTGCGCGCGCAGATCGACGCCCTCGGCCTGTACGAGCGGATCCTGCTCATGGGCTCGGCCTCGCCCATCGAGACCGAGTGGGCCAAGGGCGCGATCGCCGCCGTCTCCTCCGACATGGAGTCGTTCGGCATGACCATCGTCGAGGCCATGCACTGCGGCGTCCCGGTCGTCGCCACCGACTGCCCGCACGGCCCCGCCGAGATCATCGAGCACGGCAGGAACGGCCTGCTCGTCCCCAAGGCGGACGGCGAGGACGGCATCCGGGCGTACGCCGACGCGCTCGACAGGCTCATGTCGGACGCCGCGCTGCGCGACGAGATGGGCGAGGCGGCCCGGGTCCGCGCCGCCGACTTCGAGCCCGACGTCGTCGCCCGCCGCTACGAGGAACTGTTCCGCGCCCTCGCCGCACGCCGCCAGGAGTTCCCCCGCCCCGAGCGCCTCGACACGCGCCGCCGCCCCCGGCTGTTCCGCCGCCCCAAGGCCGCCGCGCTCGTCCAGCGGCCCGCCGAGCCGGCCGCGCCCAAGCCGTCGGCGTCCACGCCGCTCGCCTTCGTCCGCTCCACCGCCGAGGGCGGCGTCACGGTGCGGCTCGACGCGGCGACGCTGCCCGCGGGCCCGCTCGACCTCGTGATCCGGCTGCGCAAGGACCCCAAGGGCCGGGAGATCCGCGTGCCCGTACCGGAAGCCGCCGCGGACGGCGTCACCCTCTCCCCCGCCGACCACGTCCTCGCCGAGGGCCGCTGGGACTGCTACGTGGCACGGCGCGGCACCGACAAGCGCCAACGGCTCGTCTGCGGCCTCGCCGAGCGGGCCCGGCGCGTGGGCGCGGCCCCGTACACCGGCCCGGCCGGGGTCGCCGCCTGGCAGCCGTACCCGACCGTCGACGGGTTCCTCGCGCTGCGCACCTGGCACCGCCCCGCGCACGCCGAAGTGGAGCGGGTCGAGATCGGCGAGGACAGCGCCACGTTCACCGCCGTGCTGCTCGGGGACGGCGCCGCCCTGGACGGGGCGCGCGTCGTCGCCGTCTCGCGCGCCGACGACCGCCAGGACTTCTCCGTACCGGTGACGCCACGGCCCGGCGGCGGCTTCACGTTCACGCTGCCCTACGCGGACGCGGCCGGCCACCGCGAGGCCGAGCGCGACTACTGGGACCTGCGGCTGCACCGCGCCGCGTCCGAAGCGGCGCCGGTGCCGGTCGGCCGGCTCGGCGGCGACATCGTCGACCGCAACAAGACCGACATGTTCCCCGAGCGCGGCGGGCACGGTGTGAAGGTCTATGTGACGGCGTCGAGCGACTTCGCCGTCTGCGCCCGTCAGCGGTGAATCCGGCGGTCCGGGCGCGGCGGAGTCAGTGATCCAGCTCACATGAAGATCCTGTTAGAATCGGGACAACCATTCCTTGCCGGCACAGGTCACCTATGCAGAACCGAACGTCCCTCTGCATATCGATCGGGGTAGGAATGAAGCTTCGCCGCGCACTGGTGACGGCGGCCGCCACGGCCGCCGTGGCGCCCCTCGCGCTGCTCTCCGCCCCGGCCGCCTTCGCGGAGGAGGGGCCGCGGCCCGCGGCCACGACCGCGACCGGCACGCCGGACCCGGCCGGCGCCGCCGAGGGGACCGACCCGGAGAACACCACCTCGGAGCCGGGCGCGGACAAGGACCCGGCCACCGACGGCGACCTGGACACGGACAAGGACCCGGCCGTCGGCGGCGACCCGGACACGGAGACCGAGACCGAGCCGGGCCCGGCCGGCGAGGACACGAAGACCCCGCCGGCGAAGGACCCCGAAGGGCCGGGGCGGCCGGGCGACGAGAAGCCCGGCGACGGCGAGCCCACCGAAGAAGAGTGCACCGCGATCGAGAAGAGCCCCGGCACCCTCGCCGAGCTGCGCGATCTGCCCTCGAAGGTGGTCGCGGGCTCCGGCTGGCACACCTTCGCCTTCCGCGTCTCCAACAAGACGTCCGAGGAGTTCGACGCGGCCTTCGTCCGGCTCTACGCCTTCGCGTACGCCTACGACAAGGACACCACCGAGATCACCAAGTACGTCCACGTCCAGTACTCCGACATGGACGGCTGGCACGACGTCGACACGGCCATCGACTCCGACGACCACCGGCCCTTCGCCAACCTCGGCCGTATCGCCCCGGGCGACCACGCCGACCTCCCGCTGCGCCTCGGCGTCGACCCCGGGGCCCCGACCGGCATCGGCGGCTCGGTCGCCTTCGCCACCAGCGTGGACCCGGACGGCGTCTGCGGCGAGAGCGTCCCCGAGGACCAGGAGTACCGGTTCGAGATCGTCGCCGCGCCGAAGAAGCCCGGCACGGTCCCGGCGGCCGTCACCTCACCGAAGCCGGCCGTGACCAGCACGCCGACCCCGTCCAACAGCCCGGCCCCGCAGGCGAGCAGCACCCCGTACGCCGGGACGCTCGCCGCCACGGGCTCCGGTTCGGCGCTGCCGATGCTCGGCACGGTCGGCGGGATCGCCGTCCTCGCCGGGGCCGGTGTCGTCCACTCCGTGCGTCGCCGCAAGGCGGGCAACGAGGCGTAGGCGCCCCGCACGCCACGCGAAGGACCCGCACTCGGAGGGGGTGCGGGTCCTTTCCGTGTCTCCCGTGTCTCCGTTCGTCACTCGGTCTTCTGCGGCGGCACCGACGGCATCCCCAGGAACGGGAGCCGGAGCGCGCCGAACGCGTCCGCCGGGACCGCCGGGCTCTTCGGCTCGACGGCCGCGAGCCGGGTGTAGGCGGCGCCCGCGCGCGGACGCGGGTCCTCCTCGCCCTTGTTGGGCCAGTACGACATCGCGCGCTCGGCCTGCGCCGTGATCGTCAGGGACGGGTTCACGCCGAGGTTCGCGGTGACCGCGGCGCCGTCCACGACGGAGATCCCGGGGTGCCCGTACAGCCGGTGGTACGGGTCGATGACGCCGCTCTCCGCACTGTCGCCGATGGGGCAGCCGCCGAGGAAGTGCGCGGTCAGCGGGGTGCCCATCAGCTCGCCGACGTTGGACCCGGCGAAGCCGTTGATCTCGGCGGCGATCGCGGACGCGCCCTCGGATGCCGCCTTGATCTGCTTGGGGTTGGGCGCGCCGTGGCCCTGGCCCGCGGTGAGCAGGCCCTTGCCGACGCCGTCGGGCTTCAGATACGTCGTCAGCGAGTTGTCGAGGGACTGCATGACGAGGCCGATGATGGTCCGCTCCGACCAGCGGCGGTTGGACAGGGAGCGCGCCATCAGGGTCGGGTGCTTGACCGCGTTGACCAGCCAGCCCGCGACCCGCGACGACTTCTCCGCGTAGGGCACCTGGAGGATGGAGAGGCCGCCCATCGCGTTCGATCCCTTGCCGTAGCGGACCGGCTCGATGTGCGTGCTGGCGTCCGGGTGGATGGACGAGGTGATCGCGACGCCCTTGGTGAAGTCGGGGTCCGCGCCGTGCCGCTGCCGGTAGCGCCGGTCGGTGGTCTGCGCGCCGACGAGGGCCTCGGAGTTGGTCCGGGTCAGCTCGCCCAACCGGGCCGAGATGTGCGGGAGTTGACCACTCGCCTTCATCCGGTGCAGGAGCGTCTGCGTACCGTACGTGCCCGCCGCGACGACCACCTTGCGGGCCTTGAAGACGCGCCCTGCCGACTTCTTCTTGTCGTCCGTCGGCAGCGTCGCGACCGCGTAGCCGCCCTGCGAGTCGTCGGTCACGGAGACGACCGTCGTCATCGGGTGGACGACGGCACCCGCCTTCTCGGCGAGGTACAGGTAGTTCTCGTTGAGGGTGTTCTTCGCGCCGTGGCGGCAGCCCGTCATGCACTCGCCGCACTCCTGGCACGCCTTGCGCGCGGGTCCGGCTCCGCCGAAGTACGGGTCGGGGACCTGCTGGCCGGGGCGCGCCTTGACACTTCCGTCGGCGTCCTCGCCGTCGCCGAAGAACACGCCGACCGGCGCCATGTGGAAGGTGTCGCCGATGCCCATGGACTGGGCCGCCGCCTTCAGATGCACGTCGGCCGGGGTCATCGTCGGGTTGAGCCGTACGCCGAGCATCCGCCGCGCCTGGTCGTAGTACGGCTTCAGCTCCTCCTCCCAGTCGGTGATGTCCTTCCACTGGGGGTCCTCGAAGAACGGCTTCGGCGGCACGTAGAGGGTGTTGGCGTAGTTGAGCGAACCGCCGCCGACGCCCGCGCCCGCCAGCACCATCACGTTGCCGAGCAGGTGGATGCGCTGGATGCCGTACATGCCGAGCTTCGGCGCCCACAGGTAGTTCTTCACGTCCCAGGAGTTCTTCGGGAGCGTGCCGGGGGCGAAGCGGCGGCCCGCCTCCAGGACGCCGACCCTGTACCCCTTCTCGGTGAGGCGCAGGGCGGAGACGGATCCGCCGAAGCCCGAACCTATGACGATCACGTCGTAGTCGAACGCCGCGTCGTCGGTTTCCTCCAGCGCCATTGCCGGTCTCCTTGCGTGCGAGTGCGGGTCGTATGTGGCTGGTCGCGCGGTTCCCCGCGCCCCTGGCGGCGCTCAGCGCAGGCGGAACTTCTTCATCAGGCTCAGGCTGCGCGTCATGAACTGGGCGTACTTCTCGTCGTCCATGCCGAACGACGGCGCCATCGGCATGACGCGCTGGTGCGCGACGGTCTGTGCCTCGGTGTACTTGAGCAGGCCCTCGGAGCCGTGGCGGCGGCCGAGTCCGGAGTCCTTCATGCCGCCCATGGGCGCCTGGACACTGCCGTACGCGGGCGCGTACCCCTCGTTGATGTTGACGGTGCCGGTGCGCAGGCGGGCCGCGACCTCGTGGCCGCGCTTGGCGTCCTTCGTCCAGACCGACGAGTTGAGCCCGTACGGGGTCGCGTTGGCGAGGGCGATGACCTCGTCCTCGTCGGTGAAGCGGTAGACGGAGACGACCGGGCCGAAGGTCTCCTCGGAGCAGACCGCCATGGGCGCCTCGACCCCGTCGAGGATGGTCGGCTCGAAGAAGTACGGGCCGATGTCGGGCCGTGCGACCCCGCCGGCGAGGAGCTTCGCGCCCTTGGCGACGGCCTCCTCGACGTGGGCCTTGACCGTCGTCAACTGCCGTTCGCCGACGAGCGATCCCATGTCGGCGCCGTACGCGAGGGACCGGCCGAGCCGCATCGATTTGGTGCGGGTCGCGAACCGCTCCAGGAAGGCGTCGGCGACCGAGTCGTGCACGTACAGCCGCTCGATGGAGATGCAGAGCTGGCCCGCCGAGGAGAAGCAGGCGCGCACGGCGCCCGCCGCCGCCTTCTCCACGTCGGCGTCCTTGAGGACCAGCATGGCGTTCTTGCCGCCGAGTTCGAGCGAGACGCCGACGAGCCGGGCCGCCGCGCCCTGGGCGACCTCGCGCCCGGTGCGGGTGGAGCCGGTGAAGGAGACGTAGTCGGCGTGCTTGACCAACTCGGGCCCCACGACCGGCCCTTCGCCGAGGACGACCTGGAACACCTCGGCGGGCAGACCGGCCTCGACGAGCAGGTCCCGGGCCCACAGGGCGGTCAGGCAGGTCTCCGTGTCGGGCTTCATGACCACGGCGTTGCCCGCGACGAAGGCGGGCAGCGCGTCGCCGACGGAGAGTTCGAGCGGGTAGTTCCAGGGGGCTATCTGCCCGACGACGCCGCGCGGCTGGCGCAGCTCGGTCACCTTGGTGAGGGTCGGGACGGCGCCCGTGTGACGCTTGGGCCTGAGGTACGTGGGGGCCTTCCTGCCGTAGTGGCGGGCCGCGACGGCGACGGCCTGCACCTCCTCGTGGGCGTGCAGACGGGCCTTGCCGGTCTCCAGCTGGATGAGGTCGAGCACCTCGGCCTGGCGCTCCAGGACGAGGTCGTGGAAGCGGAGGAGCACGGCGGCGCGCTGCCGCACCGGCGTCTTCGCCCACACCTCCTGCGCGGCGCGGGCCCGGTCGAAGGCGGTCGCCACGTCCTCGGGCGTCGACTCCGGCAGCTCTGCCAGCTTCTCACCGGTGAACGGCGTGTGGTTCGCCGTCCGGCCCGAGCCGACCACGCCCCGGGTGAGCTGGGCGACCAGCTCGGGCGTGACCACGTCGGCAGCCGTGCGCGCGCCCGCGGGGGCGGCGGCCGTCGGGTTGGTCCCGGTCTTCTGTACGGTCTCGGGGGTGGCCTGCGACTCCGTCATGGAGGGGAGCGTATGCCGTGGGCGACGCTTTCGGTACCCATCAGTAACGAGCTTTCACCGGCCACACACACCGCGCCAGTGTTCGCTGGCATCAAAGCCGCTGATCAGCGGCTTTGCGGCAGCGCTTCACACCGTCGGTCATTTTTCGGCGATGGCCAGGTTGGCAAGGACGTCGTCGGCGACCTCGCGGCCCCGCGCGGTGAAGTCGCCCTTGCCGGGATAGTCGACCGACACCCGGTACATGTCACCGGCCTTGTTCCTGTAGTAGAAGAACCGGACCTCGCGCGGCCGGGGGTCGGTGCTGTCGTCCGTCCTGTACGTGACGGTGTTCCGCGCGGCGTCGTCGCCCTGGAACTTGGCGTCGTCGTCCGGTGCCGTCCGCGCCCCCTTCGGCATGTCGAAGTCGGAGTCGCCGCTGTCCTTGAACCCGGTGTCGTCGTCGTACATCTGGGCCCGCGCCGAGCCCTTGATCTGGTTCAGCGTGTCGTCCTTCTTGCGCGCCACATGGACGCCGACGGAGACGCCGCCGCTCCAGTCGGTGTACGTCACCCAGTTCTTGTCGGTGTCCGTGTCGGTGGGCCGCCCGGCCTGGTACTCCTCCGGCACGGCGACCGTCACGCCGAGCGCCTTCTCCTCGTGCTTCGTCCAGCCCTCCGGCATAGGGCCCGCGAACGGGTCGGCGACCACCAGGTACGCGGCCGCCGCCAGGACGACGACCCCGGCCGCGGCCCCGATCAGCGTCCTGCGGCCGAGCCGGACACCGCCGCGGGCCGGGCCGACCTGCACGACCCGCGTGGGCTCCGGCGCGGCGGCGCGCTCCAGCAGGGCGCGGACCTGCGGGGCGGACGGGCGGCGCGCCGGGTCCTTCTGCAGCAGCCCGTTGATGGCGTCGGCGAGCGGGCCCCGCGCGGAGGCGGGCGCCGCCGGGGTCGCGTTGAGGACGGACTGGAGCGTGGCCGGGGTGTTGGTGCGGCGGAACGGGGAGACGCCCTCGGTCGCCGCGTACAGGACGACTCCGAGCGACCAGAGGTCCGAGGCCGGTCCCGGGCGCCGGCCGAGGACCCGCTCGGGGGCGATGAACTCGGGCGAGCCGACGAAGCCGCCGGTGTCGGTCAGGCTCGTCTCGCCCTCGATCTGGGCGATGCCGAAGTCGGTGAGGACGACACGGTCGTGCCGGCCCAGCATGACGTTGTCGGGCTTCACGTCGCGGTGCAGGACGCCCGCGGCGTGCGCGGCCTCCAGGGCGCCGAGCACGGCGAGCCCGACGCGGGCCGCCTCACGGGCGTCGAGCGTGCCCTCCTGGAGCGCGGCGCCGAGCGAGCGGCCCTGCACGAACTCCATGACGATCCAGGGTCTGCCGTCCTCGACGGCGACGTCGTGCACGTTCACCACCGCCGGGTGGTCGAGGCGGGCCGCCGCCCGCGCCTCGCGCCGCATCCGCTCGAAGACGGTGGCCCGCTCCCGCTCCGGGAGGTGGTCGGGGACGCGGGGCTCCTTCACGGCGACCTCGCGGTCCACCGTCTCGTCCTTGGCCCGCCACACGGTGCCCATGCCGCCGTGGCCCAGCTTGGCCAGGAGCCGGTAGCGGCCCGCGACGAGGCGGCCCGCGCCCGGATCGGGCTGCGGCTGCGGCTGCGGCTGCGGCTGCGGCGCGGCGTACGGGTTGCCCGGGTGCGGCACGTGCGGTGCGGCGGGCGCGTGCGGTACGGCGGCGGGCGCGCGCCCGGGGCCCGGGGCCGGCCGGGGCGGCTGCAGGCTGAAGCTGGTCGGTTCGTTCGGGCCGTTCGGACCCTGGGCGGTTCCCCCGTTGTCGTTCATGGGTCCATCCCTACCGCGCGGGCGCCTCCGCTTCCACAGACGTCCCCACAAGGGTCACGGACTTGTGACCGGCCCCGGACCGGCCCGGCCACCCAAGCCGCGTCATTCCTCCGCAGATGGGGCGAACGTGTCGACGGCGGCGTCGAAGTACCCCCGCGCCTCGTCGATCCTGCCGACCGGCGCCGAGACCCGCACGTCGTACCGGCGCCCGCCCTCCTCCCAGCACAGGTCCATGACGCGCCGCGCCTCACCGGAGGCGCTCGGGTCGTCCCAGGTGAACTCCCACAGCGCCGCGTCGTGCTCGTCGTGCGAGGTGTGGGTGATCTTCCCGTCCCGGTAGCCGGGGTTGGTGCGCGGACCGGCGGCGGCCGCCCGCTGCTGCGTCGCGGCGGGCCCGCCGTTCTGCGGCGCGGAGACCTGAATGCCGATGCGGAAGGTCCGGCCCGCCGACATGTAGTACACCCACACCCCGTCGACCGAGCGGGAGAACCCTTTCGGCACGGCGAGCGCGAACCCCTTCGCGTCCCGCACGCCCCGGTAGCCGGGCGGCGCGGTGAGCGGCGGCTGCTGGGTGACGGTCACGGTCGGGGTGGGCGCCTGCGTCGTGGTCTCCGTGCGCGTCGGGGTGGACGCCGTCGAGCTGGGCGGCTGCGGGGTGTTGTCGTCCTGCCCCGCGAGCAGCACGGCGGCGGAGACCCCCGCCCCGGTGACCGCGGCGACGACGGCGGCGGCGACCAGCACCACCCGCGTCGGGATCCTGCGCCGCCGCACCACGACCGTGTCGAGGGGTGGCGGCAGGAACGGCAGCCGGGCCGGGGCCGCCTGCGGGGTCGCGCCCGTGGCGACGTAGGCGCGCAGCAGCCGCTCGGCCTCGTCGAGGTCGAGGCGCCGCTCGGGCTCCCGCTCCAGGAGGCCCCGGACCACCGGGAGCAGCGGCCTGGCCTCGACGGGCGGCATCGCCTCCTCGTACAGGATCGCGTGCAGGGTGCCACCCAGGGACTCGCGGCGGAACGGGGACTCGCCGGACAGCGCGGCGCACAGCAGCGCGCCGAGCGACCACAGATCGGCGGCGGGGCCGGTGCGGCCGCCCTGCATCCGCTCGGGCGCGGTGTACTCCGGCGATCCGACGAAGCCGCCGGACTCGGTCAGGGTGGTGGCCCCGGCGACCCGGGCGATCCCGAAGTCGGTGAGCACGATCCGGCCGGTGCCGCTCTCCAGGAGGACGTTGGCGGGCTTGAGGTCGCGGTGCTGGACCCCGCCGGCGTGGGCGGTGCGCAAGGCGCCGAGCAGCGCGAGCCCGATCCGCGCGGCGTGCAGGGCGTCGACGGGCCCGTCCTGCGCGAGCCGCTCGGCGAGCGAGGGACCGTCGACCAGCTCCATGACCATGTACGGGCGTCCGTCGTCGACGACCACGTCGTGCACGACGATGATGTTGGCGTGCCGCAGCTGGGCGACGGCCCGCGCCTCGCGCAGCATCTGCTCCCGCTGGAGGCGTGCCTCGCTCTCCGACAGCGATTCGTCGAGGCCCAGCTCCTTGACGGCGACCTGTCGCGCGAGCAACGTGTCGGTGGACCGCCAGATGACCCCCATGCCGCCGCGGCCGATCTCGGCCTCCAGCCGGTAACGACCGCCGATCACGCGGACGTTGGCCCCCTCGGTCCCCATGCGCCCCATCATGCCGCACACATGCGTGCAAGGACTGTCCGGTTCCGGTCAGCAACGTTTCCGAAATAGGTGGGCGCAGGTGTGCGGACAGGGCCGCCGAGGCACTACTGAGGTGGTTCCCAGCCGCGCAGAATGGCGTCGAACCGCTCCCGCGCGCCGGGCCATTCATCCGCCGGCGCGGAGAGGTAGATGGCGTACTCCGTGCCGTCCGCCTCCCGGTACGTCTCCTCGATGGCGCGGCGCGGCCCGGACGTCGCGTCCTTGTTCCCGGCCGTCCACGTGAAGTCCCACAGCGAACCCTGCCGGTCGCGGAAGTAGTTGGAGTCGAGCGCGATCCGCCGGTACTCGGGCAGGTTCTTGCTGAGGTTCTTCTCCAGGTCCAGCTGGTGCTGGTAGGAGTCGCGCCACTGCGAGTTCCGGTCGATGGCGATGCGCAGGAACTGCTGTCCGTCGTCCGGTGTGTAGTCGATCTGGGTGCCGTTCACCTGCCGCGTCCAGCCCGGCGGCAGCATGAGGCTGAACCCCTCGACGTCCTTGACCTTCACCCAGTCCTCGGGGATCGCCCCGGTCCCGGCGTCCTGCCCGTCCTTGCCGCCGTCCTTGCCGTCGTTCTTGTCGCCGTTCTTACCGCTGTCGCCCTGATTGCCGCCGGTCGCGCCCTGGCTCGACGCCGCCCCGTCGCCGTCGTCGCGGCCCTCGTAGTACTTGGCGCCGACCAGCGCGCCGCCGCCCCCGATGACCAGGGCCGCGACCCAGACGGCGACCATGCGCGGCCAGCGCCGCCGCTGCGTGGACGGCGGTACGGGGTTGGTCACGGAGGTGGAGGTGTGCGGGTGCGGGGCGGGCGCCGGGGCAGGTATGTGGGTCTGGGTGTGCACACGTGTCGGCACATACGCCTGGGCCGCGCCGGCGGACCGCCCCTCGGCCGCCTCGGCGAGCATCAGCTCGGCCTCGTCCGCGGTGGGCCGCGCGGCCGGGTCCTTGCGCAGCAGCGCGCTGATGACCGGCCCCATCGCCCCCGCGTGCCCGGGGACTTCGGGCTCCTCCTCGATGACCGCCTGCATCGTGCTGATCGGCGACGTGCGCCGGAACGGCGAGACGCCCTGGACGGCCGTGTAGAGGGTGGCGCCGAGGCCCCACAGGTCGGAGGCGGGGCCCGGCTCGGAACCGCTCACCCGCTCCGGGGCGAGGTAGTCGACGGAGCCGACGATCTCGCCGGTCCTGGTGATGGTCGAGTCGCCCTCGACCTGCGCGATCCCGAAGTCGGTGAGCTTGACCCGGCCGTCCTTCGCGAGCAGCACGTTGCCCGGTTTCACGTCGCGGTGCAGGACCCCGGCCCGGTGGGCGGCGCGCAGCGCCCGCAGCGTCCACAGGCCGATCCGGGCGGCCTCGGCGGGCACGATGCGGCCGTGCTCCTTGACCGCGTCGGCGAGCGAGGGGCCCTCGACCAGCTCCATGACGATCCAGGGCCGGTCGTCGTGTTCCAGCACGTCGTGCACGGTCACGACGGCGGGGTGGTTGATGCGCGCGGCGGCCCGCGCCTCCGTCTGCGTCCGCGCGAGCAGGACCGCGCGGTCCGCCTCGGACACCCACTGAGCGGCCGTCAGCTCCTTGACCGCGACCTTGCGGTGCAGCACTTCGTCATGCGCGCTCCACACCCGGCCCATGCCGCCGCGCCCTATGGATTCGCCGAGGCGGTAGCGGCCCGCGAGGAGCTGGCCCTGCATCTGATTCACGTTCCCACCCATGGTCTTGACGTGCCCACACTAGGGAGCGGGCGCCTCTCAAGGAACAGGCGGGGTGCCATGGAGACAGCACTGTGACGCGGCTCGCGTCCGCTACCTCCCGATTCAGCCGCGGTACTGGTAAGTAGCCGACGCCTGGTCGTACAACCGCGTCACCTCGTCGCGCTCCGCCTCCGGTCCGCGGACCTGGACGACGTGGTACCTGCCGCCGACGATCATGGCCAGATTCCGTACGAAGACTTCCCGCCCGTCGGAGCCCTGCCAGGTGAACTGCCCCTCGGCCATGGTCCGTCCACCGACCTCGACGGTCTTCATGCCGCTCGACGTGGCCCACGTCGAATCGCGGAACGGCTGCAACTCGCGCTCGTCCTCACGCTGGTACTTCATCGGATCACCGCCGTACGTGGCCGTCGTGTCGCGGCCCGGGACGACGAGCAGCTCGAACCCGCCCTGCGTGTACACCACTTGTCCCCGCCCGTTCTTCGCCTGCCGCTGCCACCCCTTGGCGACGGCGACCTCGAACCCCTCGGGGTCCTTGCGCAGGGCGAACCCGGCGGCGACGTCGGACTGCGGCTGGGTGCTGGACGGCTCGGAGCTGTCCTTCCGGTCCGGCTTCGCGGCGGAAGCGGGCGCCGACGGCTCCTGGGAGCGCTGCGGGGCGCCGCCACCGATGGAGTTGGCGTTCTCCCGCGTCCCCGACGCGTTGTCGTCCTTCGGCATGAACGCCATCGCGTACGCCACCGCGCCGACCAGCCCCGCGAGCACGAGGACGAGCAGCCACCGCCCGAGCGACCTGGGCTGCCGCCCGGCCCGCTCACGCGGCGCGCGCGGCGCCTTCGGTATCCGCTCGGCCTTCGGCGCCCTCGGCGCCTTCGGGGGCTTCGGGGGCTTGGCCGGCTTCGGTGCGCGCGCGACCCGCTCGGCCCGGCCCCGCTTGTGCCGCCCGTGCCGGCGCACCAGTTCGCCGCGACGGCGTTTGACGGGCAGCCGGGTGGCGTCGAAGGGGGGCGCCGGTACGACGTTCACCCCCGCGTCCGGCTCGGGCGCCGAGCGCACGAGGGAGCGCAGCCAGCCGCGCAGCTCCTCGAAGTCGAGCCGCTCGGTGGGGTCCTGACGCAGCAGCGACTCCACGACGGGCCGCAGCGGCCCGCACTCCTCGGCGAACGCGGGCGGCTCCGCGCACACCATCTGGACCAGCTCGGGCGTGGACTCCTCCGGGTACGGGGCGTGCCCCTGCACGGCCCGGAAGAGCAGTGCCCCCAGCGCCCACAGATCGGTGGCGGGCCCGACGGGCGCCGCCAGCTGCCAGCTGTCCTGCACGGGATACGCCTGCTCGGGCGCCCACCGCTCGGTGACGGGCCCGACGACGGTCATCCGCACCTGCCGGGCACGCTCGGCGGCGACCCCACTCAACTCATTCCCGGCCCCACCGGCCAATCCGCCCCCACCGGCCAATCCAGCCCCACCGGCCAATCTGCCCCCACCGGCCAACCCAGCCCCTCCGGCCAACCCAGCCCCTCCGGCGTTTGAGGAGCGGGGTCCGGGGCGGAGCCCCGTGTCCTGATCGCCAACGTCGGCGCCGGACACAAGCTCATCCCACCGCGCAGGCCGCACGCCGGGGCCGGAGGAACCTGCCTCGACCTCACGCCCGGGCCGGGGCACAGCCCCATGCCAAGCCTCCCCACCCGCCGCGGCCCGCGCCCCCGCGCGATACGCGGCGATCGCCCCCGCCCGAGCGGCCCGGAACCCCTCGGGATCATCAGGCCCAGCGACGGGCAGAGCCGGGGCGGACGGCGCGGAGGACTGCGACGGCAGGGAGACGGGCGCGGGCTCGGCCACCTCGACGGCAGCCCCGAACCCGTACCCGGGCCCGTCGCCCGAGGGCTCACCCGGCGCGGAGGGCCGCGGATCGTACCCGCACAACGCCTCCTCCGCCGCGCCCGCCGCCATCCCGGTGAGCACGACCCGCCCGTCGTCGCAGACGAGCACGGTCCGCGCGGTGAGGTTCCGGTGCACCCAGCCGTGCGCGTGCAGCGCCCGCAGCGCGGTCAGCACGTCGGAGGCGACCTCCGCGGCCCGGTAGGGGCTGAGCGGCGCCTCTTCGAGCAGCGCGGCGAGCGGCCGCGCGGCGACGACCTCGCTGACGACCCACAGCGACCCGCCCTCGGCGAACACGTCGAAGACCTGGTCGAGCCGGGGGTGGTCGGGTATCTGCGCGGCGGCCTGCGCGGCCTCGATGGCCCGCGCCACGGCGGGTTCGGCGGCGCCCCGGGCCGGCGCCCCGGGCCGGAACCCCTCGGGGAGGCCGTCAGCGTCGAGCACCTCCGCCTCGACGACCTCCGGTAACGGCACCTGTCTGACGAGGACTTCCTGCCCGCTGTAGGTGTCGAAGGCGCGGCTCTCCGAGAACTCCTGGGCGTCCGGCGCCGGAACGGGAAGACGGTAACGGTCGGCGAGCACCCGTCCCGCGTACTCGTCCACGACGCCTCCCCAGATCCGCCCTGCGGTCAATTCCGTTCGCTATGTGCCCAGTTGTACGTACTGATGCGGCACGACGCTTCCGTATACGGCTGCGCACGGTCCGCAAGCACTCACGATACGTGCCGAAAGCGTCCGGAGTTGAGAATCGTCAGCTTTCCCGGACCGGGGTACCCACGACCGGGCTTCTCATGGCCCGGGTTCTCAGGACATGGCTCCTGATGACCCGGGCTCGCACGACATGGGTTCCATGACCCGGTCTCTCACGACTTGGGCGAGAACGACTCCGTGAACGTCTTCCACGCCGTCTTGCGCTGCTCGCCGCTCCAGTCGGCGTCCTTCGCCGTGTACATCAGCCCGTACCCCAGCGACCCGCTGACCACGAAGCCCCGGTCCACCGAGCGGTACTTCGTGCCCCCGTCGACGTAGGTGAACTCCCAGTCGGCCGTGTTCCAGCCGCGGTAGTCGACCGACGCTATGCGGATGCGGTCGTACTGGGACCGCCGCATGTAGTTCTCCTGGTTCTGCCAGTCCTTGACCGGGTCGGACTTCGGCGAACTGGTCCAGCCGACCAGGAGCTTCTGGGAGTCGGGGCCGGTGAAACGGGCCCCGGCGGCGCTGGTCGAGACGTACTTCCAGCCCTTGGGCAGGTCGATCGAGAAGCCCTGGGAGTGCTTGTACGTCTTGGCGTCGGGGTCGGTGCCGTCGCTGCCCGGCGAGGCGCCCTGGCCGGAGGTCGCACCGGAACCGGACGCGGAGGCGGACGCGGAGGCGCCGCCGCCCTTGTCCTGGTCGGACCCCTTGCCGGAGGAGTCGTCGTCCTTGCCGGAACCCTTGTCCGAGCCCTTGTCGTCGCCCTTGCCGCTGTCCGTGTCCTTGCCGTCGCCCGCGCCCGCGGACGCGGTGGTCCCGGCGGAGGCGGCCGTGTCGCCGCCCTTGTCGCCACTGGCCTTGTCGTCACCGCCGCCGAGCGAGACGGCGAGGATGATGCCGAGGACGACGAGCACCACGACCGCCGCGATGATCACGAGCGTGCGGCGCGGTACGACATCGGTGATCGACGCCTTGCGCGCGGGCGTGCGCGGCGGCGGCCCGCCGTGCTGCGCCGGGATCCGGCCGGACGCCGCGCCCGCGGAGGCGGAGACGGCCGTCTTCCGGGCCTCGGGCTTCTCGCGGGCGGCCGTGGCGGCGGCCGCGGCCTTGCGCACCGACTTCAGCGCGCCCCGCAGCCGCTCGGCGGCCTCCTCGCCCTTGGCCGCGACGGCTGCCCCGGCCTTGCCCGGCGTCTTCTCCGACGGCGGGACGGGCGGCAGCGGTACGACCTTGGTGGCGTCCGCCGGTTCCGGCTCGGGGGCCGCCTCGGGCGCGGGTGCGCTGATGACGTTCTTCAGGAGCGCGCGGGCGCCCGCGTCGTCGAGGCGCTGCGCCGGGTCCTTGGCGAGCAGCCCGTAGATGACCGGCTCCAGCGGGCCCGCGTTGGCCGGCGGGTCGACCGGCTCGGTCATGACGGCGGTCAGCGTGGCGATCGCCGACCCCTTGTCGTACGGGGGGATGCCCTCGACGGCCGCGTACAGCAGGCCGCCGAGCGACCACATGTCGGCGGCGGGGCCCGGCTTGTGGCCGCGCGCCCGCTCGGGCGAGATGTAGGAGGGCGCGCCGACGAGCATGCCGGTGGAGGTGATCGAGGGGTCGCCCTCGACCTGGGCGATGCCGAAGTCGGTGAGCACGACCCGGCCGTCCTCGGCGATCAGCACGTTGGACGGCTTCACGTCGCGGTGCAGGATGCCCTCGCGGTGCGCGGAGCGCAGCACGTCGAGGATGGCGAGGCCGACCTCGGCGGCGCGCCTCGGGGTGAGCACCCCGTCCTCGCGCACGGCCTCGGCGAGGGACTTGCCCTCGACCAGCTCCATGACGATCCAGGGCCGGTCGTCCTCGTCGACGACGTCGAAGACGGTGACGGCGCCGCTGTTGCGGATCCGGGCGATCGCCTTCGCCTCGCGCAGGGTGCGCGTGATGAGGCGCCGCTTCTCCTCCTCGTCGATGCTCGACGGGAAGCGCAGCTCCTTCACCGCGACGGTGCGCCCGAGCGTCTCGTCCTTGGCCCGCCACACGGTGCCCATGCCGCCGCGGCCCAGTACGTCGCCGAGGCGGTAGCGCCCGGCGAGCAGCCGTCCGGCCGGTTCCTGGCCGGAAGCGGATCCCTGACCGGCGGGCTTGTGCCCGTCGCGATCGCCGCTCGTGTCCGGCGCGTCCTTCACGGACGCGTCCTGACGAGCGCTCTTGTCCTGACGGGTCTCGCCCGCCCGCTCCGCCTCCGACATGCGTCCCCTCTGCAACCCGCCCTGACAGAGCCTTCATTGTCCCTCACGTGGGGACCGCCCGACGCCCAGGGTCGCTCCCGCGAACGGTTGTCGGGAACGTCTTCTCTGTCCGGATCCGGGCAGCCCGCCTGCCCGTTGACCTTGTGTGACGCCACTCTTCCTGTGCGCGCCACCAAGGGCAAGGGCTACCGGCGTGTCACAGCGGGACGATGTCGGGCGCCCCGAGCCGTGCGGCGTCGGCCGTCAAGTCGTCGGGCTGCAGCTGGGACTCGCGCTCGGCCTCCACCCGCTTCTCGTAGTGCGTGACCTCCCGCTCGATCTGGTCCTTGTCCCAACCGAGCACCGGCGCCATGAGTTCGGCGGCCTCCCGCGCGGAGCGGGTCCCGCGGTCGAACGTCTCGATGGAGATCCGGGTCCGCCGCGTGAGCACGTCGTCGAGGTGGCGGGCCCCCTCGTGGGAGGCCGCGTACACGATCTCCGCCCGCAGGTAGTCGTCGGCGCCGGTCAGGGGCGCGCCGAGCCCGGAGTCGGCGGCGATCAGCTCCAGGACCTCCTGGGCCAACGCCCCGTACCGGTTGAGGAGATGCTCGACCCGGACGACGTGCAGGCCCGTGCGGGCGGCGATCCGCGCCCGCGCGTTCCACAGCGCCCGGTACCCCTCGGCCCCGACCAGCGGTACGTCCTCGGTGACGCACTCGGCGACCCGCTGGTCGAGCGCGTGCACGGCCTCGTCGACCGCGTCCTTGGCCATGACGCGGTACGTCGTGTACTTGCCGCCCGCGACGACGACGAGCCCCGGCACGGGGTGCGCGACGGTGTGCTCGCGGGACAGCTTGCTGGTGGCGTCGGACTCCCCGGCGAGCAGCGGGCGCAGGCCCGCGTACACGCCTTGCACGTCGTCGCGCGTGAGCGGCACGCCGAGCACGGAGTTCACGTGTTCGAGCAGATAGTCGATGTCGGCACTGGAGGCCGCCGGGTGCGCCTTGTCGAGGTCCCACTCGGTGTCGGTGGTGCCGACGATCCAGTGCCGCCCCCACGGAATGACGAAGAGGACGCTCTTCTCCGTGCGAAGGATCAGCCCGGTCGTCGAGTTGATGCGGTCCTTCGGCACGACGAGGTGGATGCCCTTGGAGGCCCGCACATGGAACTGGCCGCGCTCGCCGACCATGGCCTGGGTGTCGTCAGTCCACACACCGGTGGCGTTGACGACCTGCTTGGCCCGGATCTCGTACTCGCCGCCGCCCTCCACGTCCCGCACGCGCGCGCCGACGACCCGCTCGCCCTCCCGCAGGAACCCGGTGACGCGCGCCCGGTTGGCGACCTTCGCGCCGTACTTGGCGGCGGTGCGCACGAGCGTCGCGACGTAGCGGGCGTCGTCCATCTGGGCGTCGTAGTACTGGAGCGCACCGACCAGGGCGTCCTTCTTCAGGCAGGGCGCGACGCGCAGCGCGTGACGCCGCGACAGATGCCGGTGCCCGGGAAGGCCGCGCCCGTGCCCGCGCGCCATGGACATGGCGTCGTAGAGCGCGACGCCCGAGCCCGCGTACACCCGCTCCCACGCCTTGTGCTGAAGGGGGTACAGGAACGGCACCGGCTTCACGAGATGCGGAGCGAGCCGTTCGAGCAGCAGCCCGCGCTCCTTCAGCGCCTCCCGTACGAGGGCGAAGTCCAGCATCTCCAGATACCTGAGCCCGCCGTGGACCAGCTTGCTGGACCGGCTGGACGTGCCCGAGGCCCAGTCGCGCGCCTCGACGAGCCCGGTGGACAGTCCGCGCGTCACCGCGTCCAGGGCCGTGCCCGCGCCCACCACCCCGCCGCCCACGACAAGGATGTCCAGCTCACCCTCGGCCATGGTCGCGAGGGCCTGCGCCCGCTGCTCGGGTCCCAGTGTCGCTGCCTTCACTGCTGCCTCCCGCTGTCGTCGGCGCCGGCCTCACCGGCAGGTGTACCCGCCCCTGGCCCCCTCGCACGCAACACTCCGCAACCCATGGCGACGCAATACCGCATATCGGTCATATTTACTCCTAGTGTGACAGTGCGCTCGCTCGTTCCGACCACCGGGCTTGCGCACTCGTCCCGCCCCGGCTACGCGCCGGAACCGCCTCCTCGGGAAGGACGGCAACCGCCATGCCCGCAGACCTCGCCGTCATCGGCCTCGGCCACCTCGGCCTGCCGCTCGCGCAGGCCGCCGTCGCCGCACGCATCGCCACCGTCGGCCACGACCCGGACCGCGCGAAGGACCTCGCCGCAGGGCGCGTGCCGGGCGACGGCGACGACGCGGCCCTGACCGCCGCCGACGTCCGCCGCATGCTCGCCGGCGGCTTCCGCCCCACCGCCGACCCCGCCGCGCTCGGCCGCGTCCGCACCGCCGTCATCTGCGCCCCCACCCCGCCGGGCGCCGACGGCAACCCCTCGCTCGACCCCGTCATCAAGGCGACCCGCACTCTCGCCGCCCAGCTGCGCCCGCACACCACCGTGATCATCGAGTCCCCGGTCCCGCCGGGCACCACGGAGTCGATCCTGCTCCCGCTCCTCGAAGAGGGCTCACGCCTTCGCGCGGGCCGCGACTTCCACCTCGCCTACGCCCCCTGCCGGCTCGACCCCGGCAACCGCAGCCAGCCCTACGCCGCGACCCCCAAGGTCATCGGCGGCTACAGCCCCGCCTGCACCGAATCGGCGGCGACCTTCTACAGCCGCCTCACCGACAAGGTCGTCCGCGCCCGCGGCCCCCGCGAGGCCGAGACGGTGCACCTCCTGGAGACCAACTACCGGCACGTCAACATCGCCCTGGTCAACGAGATGGCCGTGCTCTGCCACGACCTCAACGTCGACCTGTGGGACGTCATCCGCTGCGCCGAGACCAAGCCCTTCGGCTTCCAGGCGTTCCGGCCAGGACCCGGCGTCGGCGGCCACGCCCTCCCCCAGGACCTCACCTCCCGCCACCTGCCCACCCGCCCCCTGCGCATGGTCGAACTGGCCCGCCAGGTCAACGACCACATGCCGTCCTACGTGGTCCAGCGCGCGGCCACGCTCCTCAACGAGCACGGCAAGTCGGCCCGCGGCGCCCGCGTCCTCCTCCTCGGCATCACCTACAAGCCCGACCTCGCCGACCGCCAGGGCTCCCCCGCCCAGGAGATCGCCACCCGCCTCATGCAGCTCGGCGCCGCCGTCAGCTACCACGACCCGTACGTACCGTCATGGAATGTCCTGAACCGGCCGGTCCCGCGCGCCGATTCGCTCTACGAGGCCGCCGCCGACGCCGACCTGACGATCCTGCTCCAGCACCACCGCACCTATGACCTGCAAGGTCTCGCGGTGAAGGCGCAGCTCCTGCTCGACACCAGAGGAGCGACTCCGGCAGGGGCGGCACACCGGCTCTGACTGATAATGTGCGGCCCTTCATGGGCACAGTCGTGCCCATCTTCACTCTTCGGGGGACCGCATGACCCAGCCGCCACCGCCACAGGACGCCAACCCGTACGCCCAGGACCAGCCGCCCGCGCCGCAGCCCGCCTACGGCCAGCCGCAACAGCAGCCGTACACCCCGTTCCCGCAACAGCAGGGCCAGCCGGGCGGTTTCGTCCCGGCGCCGCCGCAGGGCCGGAGCGGGAACGTCGCGCTCGGCATCGTCGCCGCCGTGGTCCTCGCCCTCGTCACGGCCTGGATCTACGGCGCCGTCATGAAGGCCACCGAGCACGAGATCGGCTACGCGGCCGTGGGTGTCGGCGCGCTCATCGGCTTCGCCGCGGGCAAGCTCGGCGGCCGCAACCAGGCCCTGCCGTTCATCTGCGCGGTACTGGCGCTCGGCGCGGTCTACCTGGGCCAGCTCACCGGCTACGCGATGGCCGTCGCCGAGCTGGCGCACCTCTCCTGGTTCGAGGTCCTCACCGACCACTTCGGCGACCTCAGCAAGGGCTGGAAGGACGAGGCCGACCCCATGACGTACCTCTTCCTCGTCATCGGCGCCGTCGCCGCGTTCGGCAGCTCGAAGAAGGCGGCCCTCTGACCGACAGGTCACGGACGACATGAGTGGGGCCCCGCCGAAACCGGCGGGGCCCCACTCACATCCTGCTACGACACAGCGTCAGCGCCGGTGCTGGGAATCGGCCACCGTGACCTCGACCCGCTGGAACTCCTTGAGCTCGCTGTACCCGGTCGTCGCCATGGCCCGCTTCAGCGCGCCGAAGATGTTCATCGACCCGTCGGGCGTGGACGAGGGCCCGGTGAGGACCTCCTCCGTGGTGCCGACGGTGCCGAGGTCGACCTTCTTGCCGCGCGGCACGTCCTCGTGGACGGCCTCCATGCCCCAGTGGTGGCCCTGGCCGGGCGCGTCCGTCGCGCGGGCCAGCGGGGAGCCCATCATGATGGCGTCGGCGCCGCAGGCGATGGCCTTGGGCAGGTCGCCGGACCAGCCCACGCCGCCGTCGGCGATGACGTGCACGTACCGGCCGCCGGACTCGTCCATGTAGTCACGGCGCGCGGCGGCGACGTCGGCCACGGCGGTCGCCATGGGGACCTGGATGCCGAGCACGTTGCGCGTGGTGTGCGCGGCGCCGCCGCCGAAGCCGACGAGGACACCGGCCGCACCCGTGCGCATGAGGTGCAGGGCAGCCGTGTACGTGGCGCAGCCGCCGACGATCACCGGCACGTCCAGCTCGTAGATGAACTGCTTGAGGTTGAGCGGCTCGGCGGCGCCGGAGACGTGCTCGGCGGAGACGGTGGTGCCGCGGATGACGAAGATGTCGACGCCCGCGTCCACGACCGCCTTGGAGAACTCGGCGGTGCGCTGCGGGGAGAGCGCGGCGGCGGTGACGACACCGGAGTCACGGACCTCCTTGATGCGCTGCCCGATCAGGTCGGCCTGGATCGGGGCGGCGTAGATCTCCTGGAGGCGGCGCGTCGCGGTCTCGGCGTCCAGCTCACGGATCTCGTCGAGCAGCGGCTGCGGGTCCTCGTAGCGGGTCCACAGGCCTTCGAGGTTGAGGACGCCGAGGCCGCCCAGCTCGCCGATGCGGATCGCGGTCTGCGGGGAGACGACGGAGTCCATGGGGGCGGCCAGGAACGGCAGCTCGAAGCGGTAGGCGTCGATCTGCCAGGCGATCGAGACCTCCTTCGGGTCGCGGGTGCGCCGGCTCGGTACGACGGCGATGTCGTCGAAGGCGTACGCGCGGCGGCCGCGCTTGCCGCGCCCGATCTCGATCTCAGTCACGTTGTGTGGGCCTTTCCCTCTTGGTCTGCGTGTTCCAGTATCCCCGACACACCAGTGAGGGGCGGCCCCGGCAATGCGGGACCGCCCCTCACCAGGTCGGTTCTACTTACGGCTGTAGTTCGGCGCCTCGACCGTCATCTGGATGTCGTGCGGGTGGCTCTCCTTGAGCCCCGCGGACGTGATGCGGACGAAACGGCCCTTGCTCTCCATCTCGTCGACGCTGGCCGCGCCGACGTAGCCCATCGTCTGGCGCAGGCCGCCGACGAGCTGGTGCAGGACGTTGGCGAGCGGGCCGCGGTAGGGCACCTGGCCCTCGATGCCCTCGGGCACGAGCTTGTCGTCGGAGGCGACCTCGGCCTGGAAGTACCGGTCCTTGGAGTAGGAGCGGCCCTGGCCGCGGGACTGCATGGCGCCGAGCGAACCCATGCCGCGGTAGGACTTGAACTGCTTGCCGTTGATGAACTGCAGCTCGCCCGGGGACTCCTCGCAGCCCGCGAGCAGCGAGCCGAGCATCACGGAGTCGGCGCCGGCGGCGAGCGCCTTGCCGATGTCGCCGGAGTACTGCAGGCCACCGTCGCCGATGACCGGGACACCGGCCGCGCGGGCGGCGACCGCCGCCTCGTAGATCGCCGTGACCTGCGGGACGCCGATACCGGCGACCACGCGGGTGGTGCAGATCGAGCCCGGCCCGACACCGACCTTGACGCCGTCGACACCGGCGTCGATGAGCGCCTGGGCGCCGTCACGCGTGGCGACGTTGCCGCCGATGACGTCGACGGAGACGCTCGACTTGATCTTCGACATCCAGCTCAGCGCGTTGCTGTTGTGGCCGTGCGAGGTGTCGACGATGAGGAAGTCGACCCCGGCACCGGCCAGCGCCTGGGCGCGCTCAAGGGCTTCGGGGCTCGCGCCCACGGCGGCGCCGACGAGGAGGCGGCCCTCGGCGTCCTTCGCCGCGTTCGGGTACTGCTCGGCCTTCTTGAAGTCCTTGACGGTGATGAGCCCCTTGAGGACACCCGCGTCGTCGACCAGGGGAAGCTTCTCGATCTTGTGGCGGCGCAGCAGCTCCATGGCGTCGACACCGCTTATGCCGACCTTGCCGGTCACGAGCGGCATCGGCGTCATGACCTCGCGGACCTGACGGCCGCGGTCGGACTCGAAGGCCATGTCGCGGTTGGTGACGATGCCGAGCAGCTTGCCCGACGCGTCGGTCACCGGGACGCCGCTGATCCGGAACTTCGCGCACAGCGCGTCGGCCTCGCCGAGCGTCGCGTCGGGGTGCACCGTGATCGGGTCGGTGACCATGCCGGACTCGGACCGCTTCACCAGGTCGACCTGGTTGACCTGGTCCTCGATCGACAGGTTGCGGTGCAGCACGCCGACGCCGCCCTGGCGGGCCATGGCGATCGCCATACGCGCCTCGGTGACCTTGTCCATCGCCGCGGAGAGCAGCGGGATGTTCACTCGGACGTTCCTGGAGATGCGGGACGAGGTGTCGACCGCGTTCGGCAGCACTTCCGACGCGCCCGGCAGCAGCAGCACGTCGTCGTAGGTCAGCCCGAGTGTCGCGAATTTCTCGGGCACTCCGTCGACGTTTGCAGTCATGACACCTTCCCCAAATGGCCTTGATCGGTGCGGATGTCCATGCTAACGGGAACAAGGGGTGTCTCATTCCACGAGCAAGATCATCAAGGTTCTTTGTACGTTCCCACGTACGGGGCCGGGGGCCGTGTGCTACCGCTCCCGGCCCCCGCGTTACTGCTCGGCCAGGGCCCGCAGGCGGCTGAGCGCCCGGTGCTGCGCGACGCGCACGGCGCCGGGTGACATGCCCAACATCTGCCCGGTCTCCTCGGCGGTGAGCCCGACGGCGATCCGCAGGAGCAGCAGCTCCCGCTGGTTGTCGGGGAGGTTCGCGAGGAGCTTCTTGGCCCACGCGGCATCGCTGCTGAGCAGCGCCCGCTCCTCCGGGCCG
Organism: Streptomyces sp. SGAir0957; assembly: GCF_043523415.1. Taxonomy (NCBI): domain Bacteria; kingdom Bacillati; phylum Actinomycetota; class Actinomycetes; order Kitasatosporales; family Streptomycetaceae; genus Streptomyces; species Streptomyces sp. SGAir0957. The sequence continues at coordinate 5,039,470 of NZ_CP027293.1, read as the reverse complement.
AGCGAGTCGTCGGGCCGCTCCGGCATCTCGTCGGACGGCACCGCCGTCGAACCGGGGCCGCGCATGGCCGCGCGCTGCAGGTCGGCGACCTTGTGCGCGGCGATGGCGAAGACGAACGCCTCGAAGGGGCGCCCGGTGTCCTTGTAACGCGGCAGTGCGAGCAGCACCGCGACGCAGACTTCCTGGGCGAGGTCCTCCACGAAGTGCCGCGCGTCCCCCGGGAGCCGGGAGAGGCGGGTGCGGCAGTAGCGGATCGCCAGCGGATGGACGTGCGCGAGCAGATCGTGCGTGGCCTGCTCGTCCCCGTCCACGGCGCGGCCGACGAGCGTACCGATGACCCCCTGCGGGGTCACTGCCTCGTCGTCGCGCATCGGTCCATGGTGCCTTGCCGAGGCGCGGTCCGTGACATCGCGGCCCTGGTTGTGCACCGAAGCGTTATGAGCAGGTGCGCCGGAACTCATCTCCTGCGCCCTCCCCTCTCGCTGACCCTGCTCGCCCGAATCGCCGTCCCCGAGGAACTCCACACCTCAAGGATGCGGCATCACGCGCGAAACGTGGGGGCGGCGTTCACCGCAGCCCCGCAAGGGGCGCGGGGAACGGCGCGCCGAGCCACGACGAACTCGCGGCGGACCGGCCACCGCACCCCGGCGGCGCTATCGCACCAGCCCCCATCGAAATCCGAGCGCCACGGCGTGGGCCCGGTCCGAAGCACCGAGCTTCTTGAACAGACGCCGCGCGTGCGTCTTCACGGTGTCCTCGGAGAGGAAGAGCTCGCGCCCGATCTCCGCGTTGGACCGGCCGTGGCTCATGCCTTCGAGCACCTGGATCTCACGCGCGGTGAGGGTGGGCGCGGCGCCCATCTCGGCCGAGCGCAGTCTGCGGGGGGCGAGCCGCCACGTGGGGTCGGCGAGCGCCTGCGTCACGGTGGCCCGCAGCTCGGCGCGCGAGGCGTCCTTGTGCAGATACCCGCGGGCGCCGGCGGCGACGGCGAGCGCCACCCCGTCCAGGTCCTCGGCCACGGTGAGCATGATGATGCGCGCACCGGGGTCGGCGGAGAGCAGCCGCCGGACCGTCTCGACGCCGCCCAGGCCGGGCATGCGTACGTCCATCAGAATCAGGTCCGAGCGGTCGGCGCCCCAGCGGCGGAGGACTTCCTCCCCGTTGGCCGCGGTCGTCACGCGCTCGACGCCGGGCACGGTCGCGACCGCGCGGCGAAGCGCCTCTCGGGCGAGCGGGGAGTCGTCGCAGACGAGGACGGATGTCATGACCGTCCTCCGCAGCTGATGCGCGTCACCTTGTGCCTCCAGGCTTTGTACGAATCGTCACCTGTGCGGTCGACACTCGCAAACCACCGGACAGATGCCCGAGCGCTTGTTCCTTCAACCGCCTCCGCACTACCAACGACGGTCACTCGAAAGAGTTACGGGTCGGACGGTCTCGTTCGGCACTCTACGTGAGGGGCCGGACACAGTGGAGGTCCCGCAACGGACCCTCAAGGTTTCATCACAAGCTATGCCCCATTTAGCGGCTTTTCTTCCCTTTTGCTGGTGTCTGTAGCTAGATTCGCAATGAGTCATATTTTCATCTCCTTAGATAGTAGATGTACGGTCAGGCACCGTATCCGCGCCACAACCGGATCAAAACGGCCACAACCGGCTACAAGGGGACTACGCAATGGCAGATTTCTCCCGCCTTCCCGGACCGAACGCTGATCTGTGGGACTGGCAGCTCCTCGCGGCCTGCCGCGGGGTGGACAGCTCGCTCTTCTTCCACCCGGAGGGCGAGCGAGGAGCGGCGCGCAGCGCGCGCGAGAACTCGGCGAAAGAGGTCTGCATGAGGTGCCCGGTGCGCGCGGAGTGCGCAGCTCACGCCCTTCAGGTGCGCGAGCCGTACGGCGTGTGGGGCGGCCTCACCGAGGACGAGCGCGAAGAGCTGATGGGGCGGGCCCGCAACCGGCTCGTCACGGCGTCGGCGGCGGTCGGCGGCGGACCCGCGACCCCGTCACCGGGTCATGACGGGCCCTTCATGAACCACTGACGCACCACTGAAGGGTCACTGAAGGAACGTTTCTGCAAACACCTGTGCAGGTGGCACCCAGGGGCGGGATCAGCGAGCGGCGGCCTTCGCCAGGTGGTCGAGGGTCGCGGCGACCGCCGGGACCTGGGCCAGATCGGGCAGGGTCAGCGCCACGATCTCGCGCCGCACGGGCGGCTCCACCGTCACTGTGCGTGCACCCTTGGGGCGAACGGATTCGATGGCCAGTTCGGGAAGGACGGCAACTCCGAGCCCCGCGCCGACCAGGCCGACCACCGCCGGGTAGTCGTCCGTGGCGAAGTCGATGCGCGGGGCGAAACCGGCGCCCCGGCACACCTCGACGAGCTGGCGGCGGCAGCGCGGGCAGCCCGCGATCCACGGGTCGTCGGCGAACGCGTCGATGGTCACCGAGCCCGCGCCGGCGAGCGGGTGCCCCTCGGCGACCAGGCCCACGAGCCGGTCGGCGAGCAGGGGCCGCACGACAAGGTCGTCCCACTCCTCGGCGGCGTGCGCGCCCTGGCCCTCCCGCCTCCCCCCGCCGCCCTCCTGCTGAGGCGCTTCGCGCCGCCCCTCGTAACGGAAGGCGAGGGCGACGTCGCAGTCGCCCTCGCGCAGCATCTCCACCGAGCGCGGCGGCTCCGCCTCGACCAGCGAGACGCGCGTACCGGGGTGTTCCGCGCGCAGGGCGGCAAGCGCGGTCGGCACCAGGGTCGAACTGCCGCTCGGGAAGGAGACGAGGCGGACCCGGCCCGCGCGCAGACCCGCGATCGCGGCGACCTCCTCCTCGGCGGCCGTGAGCCCGGCGAGGATGCCCGCCGCGTGCCGCACGAGCGCCTCACCGGCCTGGGTCAGCCGCATCTCGCGTCCGGTGCGGATCAGCAGCGGTGTGCCGGCCGAGGACTCCAGGGCCTTCATCTGCTGGCTGACGGCGGGCTGCGTGCAGCCCAGTTCGCGGGCCGCCGCCGAGAAGGAGCCGGTGGCGGCGACGGCGCGCAGGACGCGAAGGTGCCGGGCCTCGATCATGGTTCAAGCATAAGCGCCGCTTGGGGAGATCGTCGAATATTGCGTGGCGGCTTTCATGGGCGGTCCCGTACCGTGCGGTGACATGAAGCTTCTGTCGCTGAACCTGGGCCGCCCCAAGGCCGTCCCCTACACCGACCAGCCGGACGGCGTGACCGGCATCGACAAGCAGCCGGTCCAGGGCCCGGTCCGGGTGAGCGCACCGGGCACGAAGGGGACCGGGGCGAGCGGCATAGCGGGCGACGCCGTGTGCGACACGCGCCACCACGGCGGCGACGACCAGGCGGTGTACGCGTTCGCGCGCGAGGACCTGGACGCGTGGGAGCGCGCGCTCGGCCGCACGCTCCCCAACGGCTCCTTCGGCGAGAACCTCACCACCGAGGGCATCGACGTGTGCGGCGCGAAGATCGGCGAGCGCTGGCGGATCGGCCCCGACCTGCTCCTGGAGGTCAGCGCGAGCCGGATCCCGTGCAAGACCTTCCAGGGGCACGTGGGCGAGAAGGGCTGGGTCAAGCGGTTCACGCAGGAGCAGCGGCCGGGCGCGTACCTGCGGGTCATCGAGCCGGGCGAGATCCGCGCGGGCGACACCGTGGAGATCGTGCACCGCCCCGCGCACGAGGTGACGGTCTCCTTCGAGTTCCGCGCGCTGATGACGGAGCGGGAGCTGCTGCCGAGGGTGCTGGCGGCCGGGGCCCCGCTCCACGGCGAGGTGGAGCGGGTCGCGCGGACGTACGTGGAGAAGTACGGCGCGCAGACGGCGTGAAGGGTGCGGGCAGACCCCGCCCGGTGATCACGAGCACCGCGTGACGCTCACTAACCTTGCTCCATGACTACGGCACTGATCACGGGATCCACCGCGGGCATCGGCGCCGCCTTCGCCCGGCGCCTCGCCGCCGACGGACACAACCTGGTGCTCGTCGCCCGCGACACGAAGCGGCTCCAGGAGCAGGCGACGGAACTGCACGACCGGCACGGCATCGAGGCCGAGGTGCTCACGGCCGACCTGTCCACCGACGACGGCATCGCGGCGGTCGAGAAGCGCCTCGCCGACCCGAAGGCCGCGGTCGACCTGCTGGTCAACAACGCCGGGTTCGGCAACAAGGGCCGCTTCCTGGAAGTGTCCATGGCCGACGAGCTGACGATGCTGAAGGTGCACTGCGAGGCCGTCCTACGGCTCACCTCCGCGGCGACCGGGGCGATGCGCGAGCGCGGGCGCGGCGGTGTGATCAACGTGGCGTCGGTCGCGGCGTTCGTCCCGCGCGGCACGTACGGCGCCTCGAAGGCGTGGGTCGTCCAGTTCACGCAGGGCGTCGCGAAGGACCTGGCGGGCTCGGGCGTCCGCCTGATGGCGCTCTGCCCCGGCTTCGTGCGCACGGAGTTCCACGAGCGGGCCGGGATGGGCACGGACAACATCCCCAAGTGGATGTGGCTCGACGCCGACAAGCTGGTGACAGCCGCCCTGGCGGACCTGTCCCGCAACAAGACCCTCTCGATCCCGGACCCGCGCTACAAGGCGCTGATGGGGCTGGCGAAGGTGACCCCGCGCGGCCTGCTGGGCGGCGTCACCTCAAAGACGGGCCGAAAGTACGGCCCCCGCTAGGGCCACGAGGAACGGCGCGAGCACCGCAAACGCGCCCCCGCCAGGGGCGCGGGGAACGGCGCGAGCACCGCAAGCGGCCCCGCCAGGGGCGCGGGGAACGGCGCGAGCAACCACGACGCTCCGCGGACGGCGACGAACCGCACCCAGCAGACGCGCCCCCGCCAGGGGCGCGGGGAACTGCGCGACCAGCCACCACGCAACCCGCGCCCGGCAACGACCAGAACCCGGCAGACGCGCCCCGGAAAACCAGGAGGCCCGGCCCCCGAAAACACAGGGGGCCGAGCCTCAGGTCACTTCAGCGGAGCGCGTCAGTGGGAGTGGCCGTGACCGTGGCCCGCGGCCTCCGGCTCCTCCTCCGCCGGCTTCTCGACGACCAGGGTCTCGGTCGTGAGGAGCAGGGAGGCGATGGAGGCGGCGTTCTCCAGGGCGGAGCGGGTGACCTTGACCGGGTCGATGACGCCGGCCTTGACCAGGTCGCCGTACTCGCCGGTCGCGGCGTTGTAGCCGGAGCCCTTCTCGAGCTCGGCGACCTTGGAGACGATGACGTAGCCCTCGAGGCCCGCGTTCTCGGCGATCCAGCGCAGCGGCTCGACGGCGGCGCGGCGGACGACGGAGACGCCGGTGGCCTCGTCGCCCTCCTTGCCGAGGTTGTCGTTGAGGACCTTCACGGCGTGGACGAGCGCGGAGCCACCACCGGAGACGATGCCCTCCTCGACCGCGGCGCGGGTCGCGGAGATGGCGTCCTCCAGACGGTGCTTCTTCTCCTTGAGCTCGACCTCGGTCGCGGCACCGACCTTGATGACGCAGACGCCGCCGGCGAGCTTCGCGAGGCGCTCCTGGAGCTTCTCGCGGTCCCAGTCGGAGTCCGTGTTCTCGATCTCGGCCTTGATCTGGTTGACGCGGCCCTCGACGTCGGCCTTGTTGCCGCCACCGTCGACGATCGTGGTGTCGTCCTTGGTGATGGTGACGCGGCGGGCGGAGCCGAGGACGTCGAGACCGGCCTGGTCGAGCTTGAGGCCGACCTCTTCGGCGATGACGGTGGCACCGGTGAGGGTGGCCATGTCCTGCAGCATCGCCTTGCGGCGGTCGCCGAAGCCGGGGGCCTTGACCGCGACGGCGTTGAACGTGCCGCGGATCTTGTTCACGACCAGGGTCGACAGGGCCTCGCCCTCGACGTCCTCGGCGATGATCAGCAGGGGCTTCGAGCCGCCCGCCTGGATGACCTTCTCCAGGAGCGGGAGCAGGTCCTGGATCGAACCGATCTTGCCCTGGTGGATCAGGATGTACGGGTCGTCGAGGACGGCCTCCATACGCTCCTGGTCGGTGACGAAGTACGGGGACAGGTAGCCCTTGTCGAAGGCCATGCCCTCGGTGAAGTCGAGCTCCAGGCCGAAGGTGTTGGACTCCTCGACGGTGATGACACCGTCCTTGCCGACCTTGTCCATCGCCTCGGCGATGAGCTCGCCGACCTGGCTGTCCTGGGCGGACAGACCGGCGACGGCGGCGATGTCGGACTTCTCGTCGATCGGGCGGGCGGTCGCGAGGAGGTCCTCGGACACGGCCTTCACCGCGGCGTCGATGCCCTTCTTCAGGGCGGCCGGGGACGCGCCCGCGGCAACGTTGCGCAGGCCCTCCTTGACCAGGGCCTGGGCGAGCACGGTGGCGGTGGTCGTACCGTCACCCGCGATGTCGTTGGTCTTGGTCGCCACCTCCTTCACCAGCTGCGCGCCGAGGTTCTCGTACGGGTCCTCGACCTCGACCTCGCGGGCGATGGTCACACCGTCGTTGGTGATGGTGGGGGCGCCGAACTTCTTGTCGATGACGACGTTGCGGCCCTTGGGGCCGATCGTCACCTTGACCGTGTCGGCAAGCTTGTTGACGCCGCGCTCGAGGGCGCGACGGGCGTCCTCGTCAAACTTCAGGATCTTCGCCATGGGAGCGTTTCAGCCCTCTCGAAAAACTAGGGGTGAACGAAGGACGCCCCTGACCCCGGCTTCTTACGGTCGCGGGTGCCAGGGGCGCACTTCACATCAAAAGCTGCTTTTTCGGCCGCTTACTTCTCGACGATCGCGAGGACGTCGCGCGCCGAGAGGACGAGGTACTCCTCGCCGTTGTACTTGACCTCGGTGCCGCCGTACTTGCTGTACAGCACGATGTCGCCGGACTTCACGTCGAGCGGCAGGCGCTCGCCGTTCTCGAAGCGGCCCGGACCGACGGCGAGGACGACGCCCTCCTGGGGCTTCTCCTTCGCGGTGTCCGGAATGACCAGGCCGGAGGCCGTGGTCTGCTCGGCGTCGAGCGGCTGGACCACGATGCGGTCCTCGAGCGGCTTGATGGCAACCTTGGAGCTGGCGGTCGTCACGATCCGGTCTCCCCCTTCGGAGATCTCACGGGGTTAAGAGTCTGAGGTGGCGACCAGGTGGATCCGTCGTCGCGGGTGCCGGACCTGCCCGTCGCTGATTGGCACTCTCCAGTGGTGAGTGCCAGGGTCGAGACTATGACCGCGATTAGCACTCGGTCAAGCGGAGTGCCAATCGTCCGGCGACGCGGCGTGGATCTGGCCGGTCGCGCAGTTCCCCGCGCCCCTGGGCGGGCCCGGTCACAGGTAGGCGTTCAGGTGGGCCACCTCGTAGCCCTGGCTCCGGATCTCTCGCAGCAGGGTTGCCGTCGTGTCCGCCGGGCGCCGGCCTCCCCCCACCTTGATGATGTCGCCCGGGTGGAGGCGGAGGTGGAGGTGGAGATGGGGCGGGTCGGGGGCCTCGTGGGTCCACAGGACGATCGCCTCGATGCCGCAGGCGGCGGCCGCCCGGAGCGTCGCCGCGTCGAAGCCGCCCTCGGGCGGACGGAGCAGCCGCGGGGCACGGCCGAAGCGGCCCGCGACGCTGTCCTGTTGCGCGCAGATCTGCGTGTGCTGGGCGACGTAGCCGAGGCCGGGCAGGGACGCGCGCGTGAAGGTGCGGTTCTCGATGTCGGCGCCCAGGGCGCGCAACCGTGCGAGGGGGCCGGAGCGGGTGGCGGGCCGTGCCAGGAACACGGACAGCGGCAGGCGCTTCTCGCGGACCAGTGCCGCGAGTCCGCGGGCGCCGGGATGGTCGCCGTCCAGGTCGTAGGTCAGGAAGACGACCTTGTCGCGGGTGGCGATGTGGTCGATCACCGGGGGGACCGTTCCCGCCGGGCCGGCCGGGGGTGCCGCCGCCGGGGCCGCGTGATGGTGGCGGACCCCCTGCGCCGCCTTGCGGCCCATGCGTTCGATCGGGTCGACGGACTGGGCGCAGCCGGTGAGGAGCAGGGCGGCCGCCAGGGTGGCGGCGAGGGTGCGGCCGGGTGTCACAGGTAGTCCTCGAGGCGGGCCACCGCGAACCCGTCGGCGGTGGCCCGGTCCAGGAACGTACGGACCATGTCGGGCATCGTGCCCGCCCAGTCCCCGCGGCCGCGGAAGTGCGTGAGGACGATGTCGCCGGGGTGGAGGGACCGGTCCCATTCCCGGTAGTCGACGCGGTCGGCGAAGACCTCGGCGTTCCAGATCGGCGCGTGGGTGATGCCGCACGCCTTGGCGGCCCTGAGAGTGGTCCGGTCGTAGTCGCCGTACGGCGGGCGGAAGAGGGTGGGGCGCTTGCCGTAGTGGCGTTCGAGCTTGTCCTGCATGCCGCAGATCTCGTGCTTCTGCTCCGCGTAGGAGAGGTTCGGCAGGAAGCGGTGGTGCAGGGTGTGGTTGTTGAGGGTGGCGCCGTCCAGGTCCCTGGCCTTCGCGAAGTACGCGTAGCCCGGCTTCTTCTTCCTGACCTCGGTGTCGGTCAGGAAGGCCGTGTACGGGATCTTCAGGTCGTTCATCATCCGTAGGAAGCGCGGGTCCTTCTCGGCGCCGTCGTCGATGGTGAGGAAGACGACCCGGTCCTTGGTGGGCACCGTGGTGAAGACGGGCGGCAGGGCGAGCCGGTCCTGGCCCGCTACCTCGAACCCCGCGCGCGGCCTGATCACCGGCTTCTTCGCGGGCGGCTCGGGTGCGGCGAGAGGGACCTCGGCCAGGCCCCAGCGCCGGGCCGCCGCGGCGCGGCGGGCCTGCTGGCCGAGGGCCGGGCGCACCGCCCGCTCGGCGACCGCCCGGTCCGCGGCGGCGCTCTCCGTGGCCGCCCGCGTCCGTTCCTCACGGGGGTCAAAGTCGCCCGCGCAGGCGGTCGCGAGCGATGCCGTGGCCAGCGCGAGGACCCATGTGCGGGGCGCGGCCCTGCGGGCGGATCCCGTGCGGAGCGCGGTTCTGCGGGTGGATTCCGTGCGGGGCGCGGCCCGGCGGCCCGACCCCGTGCGGGGCGCGGTTCTGCGGGCGGATTCCGGGCGGGCCGGCCGCGCGGCCGTCTCTTCATCTTGTCGTACCGACACTCGTCGCATGGCGCCGGATCCTCGCAGCTCAGAGCCCTGATGCGGGGCCGACACCGCCACCGCGCACGGACCGTCCACCGACTGGCCCACAATGGATCGGGTGAGTTCCTCTGCCACGTCCGACGACGCCGCCGCCGACTTCCGCGCCCTCCTCGCCCCGGAGGGCCAGGCCCTCCTCGACGCGTTGCGCGAGCACGATCCGGCGCAGGAGCTGGCCCTCGCGACCCGGCTGCGCCGCGACCACCCCGCCGCGCTCGTCTCGGCGGCGCTCGCGCAGGCGCGGCTGCGGCAGCGGGCGGTGGCGAAGTTCGGGGCGGAGGACGCGGCCCGCATGTACTTCACGCCGAACGGGGTCGAGCAGGCCACCCGCGCCGGGGTCGCCGCCCACCGTGCCGCTTCGTTCCGCGCGCTCGGTGTCCGGTCAGTCGCCGACCTGTGCTGCGGCATCGGCGGCGACGCGATCGCCCTGGCCCGCGCGGGCATCTTGGTGCTCGCCGTCGACCGGGATCCGCACACCTGTGCCGTCGCCCGCGCCAACGCCGCCGCTCTCGGCCTCGACGACCTCATCGAGGTGCGGGAGGCGGACGTGACCGACGTGGACACCTCCGCGTACGACGCCGTCTTCGTGGACCCGGCCCGGCGCTCGGCCGGACGCGGGCGCATCTTCGACCCCGAGGCGTACTCGCCGCCGCTGTCCTGGGCCGTCTCCGCCGCGCTCGCCGCCCCGCGCGCCGCGCTGAAGATCGCGCCGGGCATCCCGCACGAGGCGATCCCGGCGGAGGCCGACGCGGAGTGGATCTCGGACGGGGGTGATGTGAAGGAGGCCGTGCTCTGGTTCGGCACGGAGCCCGGCCGGATGCGCGCCACCCTGCTGCCGGACCCGCGCGAGCTGGTCGGGCGCGGGCTCCCGGATCCCGGGGTGCGGCCCGTGGGGCGGTACTTGTACGAGCCCGACGGGGCCGTCATCCGTGCGCATCTCGTCGCCGAGGTGGCCGAGCAGGTCGGGGGCGGGCTCATCGACGAGACCATCGCGTACGTCACCGCCGACGCGCCGCGCCCGACCCCGTACGCGAGCGCCTACGAGATCACGGACCAGCTCCCCTTCAACGTCAAGAAGCTGAAGGCGCTGTTGCGGGAGCGGGGCGTCGGGGTGCTGACCGTGAAGAAGCGGGGGTCCGCGGTCGAGCCGGAGGAGTTGCGGCGCAAGGTCATGCCCAAGCCGTACGGTAAGGGGGCGGTGACGGTGTTTCTGACGCGGGTGGCCGGGGCGCCGACCATGCTTCTCGGGGGGCCGGTCTCCCTTGGCTGAGGCCGCGGGGCTCTGCCCCGGCCCCCGCTCCTCACTCGCCGGAGGGGCTTGAACCAGCGTCCGACTTGCCGAGCAGGAAGGCGCGTTCCCGTCCGTTCCGGGCCAGCTTCGCCGCCCGCGCGTACTCCTCCCGCGCCTCCGCCACCCGGCCGAGCCGCTCCAGCAGATCGCCGCGCACGCTCGGCAGCAAGTGGTAGTCGCGCAGGGCCGGTTCGTCGGTGAGGGCGTCGACGAGGGGCAGGGCCGCGGCCGGGCCCGCAGCCATCGACACGGCCACCGCCTGGTTGAGCCGGACCACCGGGGACGGGGTACGGGCGGCGAGGAGCCCGTAGAGGGTGGCGATCTGGGACCAGTTGGTCTCCTCGTAGGTGTGGGCCCGGGCGTGACAGGCGGCGATGGCGGCCTGGAGGGCGTACGGTCCCGGCGGTCCCGGGGCCACCGCGTCCGCCCGGCCGAGCGCGGCGAACCCGCGCCGGATCAGGAGCGGGTTCCAGCGGGTCCGGTTCTGGTCCCTGAGCAGGACGGGCGAGCCGTCGGGCGCCGTGCGGGCGGCCGTGCGGGACGACTGGAGCTCCAGCAGAGCCGCGAGGCCGTGCACTTCGGGATCCTTCGGCATCAGCGACTGGAGGACGCGGGCCAGGCGCAGGGCGTCCTCGCACAGGCCGGGGCGCAGGTAGTCGTCGCCCGCCGTGGCGGCGTAGCCCTCGTTGAAGATGAGGTAGATGACCTCCAGGACCGAGCCGAGGCGGGCCTCGCGGTCGGGGCCGGTGGGCACCTCGAAGGCGACGTTGCGGGTGGCGAGGGTGCGTTTGGCGCGGACGATGCGCTGGGCGACCGTCGGTTCGGGGGCGAGGACCGCGCGGGCGGTCTCCGCGGTGGTGAGGCCGCCGAGGAGGCGCAGGGTGAGGGCGACGCGGGCCTCGGCGGACAGCACCGGGTGGCAGGCCATGAAGACCAGGCGCAGCAGGTCGTCGTCGATGTCGTCCGGGTCGGCCGGGCTCTGGTCCTCGTACGCGAACTCCGTTGCCCTGCCGACCTCTTCGAGCTTGCGGGCGTAGTTCTCGCGGCGCCGCACGAGATCGACGGCGCGGCGCCGGGCGACGGCGGTGAGCCAGCCGCCCGGCCGCTCGGGCACACCGGATTCCGGCCACTGTTCGAGGGCGGCGACGAGCGCGTCCTGCGCCAGTTCCTCCGCGATGCCGACGTCGCGCACGACGCGCGTGACGGCGGCGATGATGCGGGGGGCCTCCATGCGGAAGACGGTCTCGATGGCCTGGGCGGTGGCGGCGTCCGGGCGGGCCGTTGCGCGGTGCTCGTTCACAGCCCACCATCAGACACCGGCCCTGGACGGACGCCAAGCCGGTCCGCCGGTCAGCCTTCGACGATCTCGCGGATCTCGGAGGTGACCGTCCACTCCTCGCCGTGGACGCGCAGGAACCGCTTGGTCCACTCCAGGACCTCGGCCTCGTCCTTCGCCTGGATGATCGCGTAGCCGCCGACGACCTCCTTGGTCTCGGTGAAGGGGCCGTCGGTGACGCTGATCTCGCCCTTGTCGTAGTGCACGCGCCTGCCCTGCGCGGTCGGGGTCAGTCCCGCCGTGTCGAGCAGGACGCCGGCCTTGGTCATCTCCTCGAGGAGGGCGCCCATGCGCTGCATCAGCTCGTCGCTGGGGCCGCCCTCGGGGGCGTTGTTCTCGTCGACGCGGACCATCGTCAGATAGCGGGGCATGATCATCTCCAGTGCTCTCGTGGACGTGCTCGCACTCGCTCGTGGATGTGCGTGCACTTGCTCGTGGACGTGCTTGCACTATCGCGTCGATCGAGCGCCCCCGGCATCGACACGGGCACCGGAATTCTCCGAGGATTTCCTCATGCCGTTCGATCACAACGACCACTACCACCGGCTCCTGCTGCGCCACGTGCCGCCCGGCGCCCGTACCGCGCTCGACGTCGGTTGCGGCACGGGCCGCTTCGCGCGCCGCCTCGTCGGCCTGGGCTGCCGGGTCGACGCGCTCGACCCCGACCCGGAGACGCTGGCCGCGGCGGAGGCGTCCGGCGGCGGTCCGCGCTACCGCCGCGCCGACGCCGCGACCGAGCCGCTCCCGTCCGGCCACTACGACGTGATCACCTGCCTGGCCAGCCTGCACCACATGCCGTTCACCACGCTGACGCGCTTCCGCGACGCCCTCGCGCCGGGCGGCCGCCTCCTCGTCCTCGGCTGCTACGCGGGCCACACCGCTCTGGATGTCGTCGCTTCGCCGGCGAACGCCGTGGCCCGCGCGGCGGTGTTCGCCACCGAGCGCGCCCGCGGCATCCGTACGCCGCCCCGCAAGGCCCCCGTCCGGCAGCCGGAGATGCGGCTGCCGCGGATCCGCGCGGAGGCGGACCGGCTGCTGCCGGGCAGCGAGGTGCGCCAACTCCTCTACTGGCGCTACCTGTTGACGTATACGAAGTGACGGGTCACCGCAGCGACTCCCACAGCTTCCCCGCCTCCGGCTCCTTCGCGACGACCCGGTTGGCGTCCGCCGGGGCCGGCACCACCGGCATGACGACGGTCTTCACGGCGTCGCCGGACAGCTCGCGCAGGCTGCGGGCCAGGTCGGAGAGTTCGGCGAGGGAGTCGAGCCCGGTGTCGGCGACGAGGCTGCCGGTGGCGGCGTCGGCGACGCGGTAGAGGCGGGCCGGGTCGGTGAGCAGGCCGTCCGCGGAGACCTCGCCGACCAGCGACTTCACGAGCTGCTGCTGGAGTGCGATGCGGCCGAGGTCGCTGCCGTCGCCGACGCCGTGCCGGGTGCGGGCGAAGGCGAGGGCGTCTTCGCCGTCGAGGTGGTGCGTGCCCGCCTCCAGGTGGAGGTGGCTGAGGTCGTCGTCGATGTCCTCGGTCGTCGTGACGTCCACGCCGCCGAGCGCGTCGACGAGCTTCGCGAACCCCGCGAAGTCGATCTCCAGATAGTGGTCCATGCGGACGCCGGTGAGGTGCTCGACCGTCTTCACCGCGCAGACGGGGCCGCCGACCGCGTAGGCGCTGTTGAACATGACGTTGTACGCGACCGCCGTCGTGCCGCCGGACTCCGTCGGGCAGGAGGGGCGTTCGACGAGGGTGTCGCGGGGGATGCTGACGACGGTCGCCTCGGTGCGGCCCGCGTCCAGGTGGACGACCATCGCGGTGTCGGAGCGGGCGCCGCCGTCCTCGCCGCCGCCGAGCGCCTTGTTCTCCGCGCCGGTGCGGGAGTCCGAGCCGAGGACGAGGAAGTTGAGGACGCCCGTGTCGACGGGGGCCGTGTCCCGCGACGCCGAGGGGGCGGCGGTGGGCGTCGGCCGGGCCGGGCGGTCGTCGCCGAGCGCGCTGTCGATGTCGACGCTGCGTATGTTGTGCTCGAAGTGCCAGTACGCCCAGCCGACACCGGCGCCGACGAGCACGAGGACGCAGCCGAGGGCGATCGCCACCGCCTTCAGCGCACGCGTCTTCACCACGCGCCCGCAGAACCGTTTCTTCTCATCCACGCACGGAACATAAGTCCGCATTAGTACAGGCGTAAACCACTTGCCGCGCAGTTTCGGAAAACTCAGGCAGATTTAACAGTGCGGCTCAGACCGCCTCGAACCGCCACCTGTGCACGGCCCGCGTCACCAAGTCCTCGCCCGGCTCGGGCAGTTCGGGCACCTCGGCGTCGTACTCCGCGTCCCACCACGTGATGACGAGGACCCGGTCCTGCGGCGCGCGCAGCGTCTCGCGGCGCAGCGGCTCCTCGGCCAGTTCCTGCGCCCGCACCCAGGCGAGGAGGTCGTCGCCGCGGCCCTGGACGGCCCGCGCCTCCCACATCAGCGCGACCGTCACGAGTACAGGTTCTCCTTGCTGACCTCGTGCACATGGTCGTGCCCGTGGTGGTGGTCGTGGCCCGGTACGTGCGTCTCCGTCACCGGCAGCGACGAGTCCGCCGACAGGTCCCACGACGACGGCTGCCGGTTCCTCGCCACCATCTCCGCGCCGAGCGCCGCGACCATCGCGCCGTTGTCCGTGCACAGCTTGGGACGCGGCACGCGCAGCCGGATGCCGGCCCGCTCGCAGCGCTCCTGGGCCAGCGCCCGCAGCCGCGAATTGGCGGCAACGCCACCGCCGATCATCAAATGGTCGACGCCCTCGTCCTTGCAGGCGCGCACGGCCTTGCGGGTCAGCACGTCGACGACGGCCTCCTGGAACGACGCCGACACGTCCCGCACCGGCACGTCCTCGCCCGCCGCCCGCTTGGCCTCGATCCAGCGGGCCACGGCCGTCTTGAGGCCGGAGAAGGAGAAGTCGTACGCCGGGTCGCGCGGGCCGGTCAGGCCGCGCGGGAAGGCGATCGCGTCCGGGTCGCCCTCCTTCGCGTACCGGTCGATGACGGGGCCGCCGGGGAAGCCCAGGTTCAGGACGCGGGCGATCTTGTCGAACGCCTCGCCCGCCGCGTCGTCGATGGTCGCGCCGAGCGGCCGGACGTCGGAGGTGATGTCGCTGGAGAGCAGCAGCGAGGAGTGGCCGCCGGAGACGAGGAGCGCCATCGTCGGCTCGGGCAGCGGGCCGTGCTCCAGCTGGTCGACGCAGATGTGCGAGGCCAGGTGGTTGACGCCGTAGAGGGGCTTGCCGAGCGCGTACGCGTACGCCTTCGCGGCGCTGACGCCGACGAGCAGGGCGCCCGCGAGGCCGGGTCCCGCGGTGACGGAGATCCCGTCGAGGTCCTTGGCGGTGATCCCGGCGTCCTTGAGGGCGCGCTGGATCGTCGGGACCATCGCCTCCAGGTGGGCACGGGAGGCGACCTCGGGCACGACGCCGCCGAAGCGGGCGTGCTCGTCGACGCTGGAGGCGACGGCGTCGGCGAGCAGGGTGGTGCCGCGGACGATGCCGACGCCGGTCTCGTCGCAGGAGGTCTCGATGCCGAGGACGAGGGGTTCGTCAGCCATGGTTCTTCTCTTCGGTTGCTTCGGTTGCTTCGGTTGCTTCGGTCGCTTCGGTCGCTTCGGTCGCCGTGAGGGGAGCCCCGGGTACGGGCTCCTGGGTGGTGATCAGGCGCATCACGAGAGCGTCGACATTGCCCGGCTGGTAGTAGCCGCGGCGGAAGCCGATCGGCTGGAAGCCGAAGCGCTCGTAGAGCTTCTGCGCCCGCGTGTTGTCGACGCGGACCTCCAGCATCACCTCGGCGGCCTCGAAGGCGGTGGCGTGGCGCAGCAGCTCGGTGAGGAGGCGGGCGCCGAGGCCGGTGCCCCAGTGGTCGCGGGCGACGGCGATCGTCTGCACGTCGGCGCCGTCGGCGGGACCGTCCTCCCCCGCGGCGCCGGCCGCGGCGAGACCGCCGTAGCCGACGAGCCTGTCGCCCTCGTACGCGACGACGTAGCGCCGCGTCGAGCCCACCCCGCGCGCGTGGGCCAGCTCCGACCAGAACATGCCGCGCGACCATGCGTCGTCGGGGAAGAGGTCCTTCTCCAGGGCCAGCACGGGATCGATGTCCCACCAGCGCATCTCACGCAGTTCGGCCTCGGTCGTCACTTGGGGGTGACCACCTTGTAGTTCTTGGGGACCTGCGCGTCGGGGCGGCGCAGGTAGAGGGGGCGGGGCGCGGGCAGCTCCTCGCCCGCGGCCAGTCGCTCGGCGGCGAGGGCGGCGAGCGCGGCGGCGGAGACGTGCTCGGGGCCGCGCGGGTCGGTGAACGTGTCCGGGTAGAGCAGCGCGCCCGCGCCGACCGCGGGCAGTCCGGCGACGGCCTCGGCGATGTCGGCGGGCCGGTCGACGGCGGGCTCGGAGAGGCGGGTGCGCGGGTCGGCGTAGCGCGCCCAGTAGACCTCCTTGCGGCGGGCGTCGGTGGCGACCACGAAGGGGCCCTCCACGCCTTCGGCCGCGTAGGCGAGACCGTCGAGCGTGCACACGCCGTGCACGGGCACGTCGAGCGCGAGCCCGAAGGTGTCGGCGGTCATGAGGCCGACGCGCAGTCCGGTGTACGGTCCCGGGCCGATGCCCACGACGATCCCGGTGACGGCGTCGAGCGCCGTGCCGGCCTCGGCGAGGACCCGGTCGACGGCGGGCAGCAGCAGCTCCCCGTGTCTACGGGCGTCCACCTGACTCGACGCGGCGACGGTGTCGGTCCCGTCGTGCAGGGCGACGGTGACGGCGGGGGTGGCGGTATCCACAGCGAGCAACAGCACGCGAACAGCCTACGACTCCGGCGGGGTGGACATGTCCGCGTCCGCGACTCCCCGGGCCTGTCGGTCCCGGCTGCTACCGTCACGTACAGCCGTCACTGGCGTCGTACTTACGTACTGGAGAGGCAGGCACCTGGTGGCACGGAGCAGCACCGGATTCGTGACCGCGCTGACCGTCGGCGCGCTCGCCGCGGTCGGCTTCCTCGCGTTCCAGGCGTCGGCGAACGCGCCGTCCGAGCTCGGCGCCGCCAAGCCCGGCGCCTCCCCCTCCGCCACGGCGTCCCACTCCCCCAAGGACAAGAAGGCCCCCGCCACCGCCCTGCCCGACCGGTCCGGCACGGGGCAGCGGGTCGTCTACGCCCTGAAGACCGACCGGGTCTGGCTGGTCGGCGCGGACGGCAAGGCGCAGCGCACGTACGCGGTGGTGCCCGGCACGCTGGACCCGGCGGCCGGCACGTACAAGGTGATCCAGCGCACCGGTTCCGTCACCGGGACCGACGGGGTGCCGATCGAGCATGTCGTGCTGTTCACGACGGTCAACGGGAAGGGTGTCGGGTTCAGCGCGGCGGTCGACGGTTCCACGCCGACGCCCGATCCGGCGCAGGAGACCGGTGGTATCCGGGGGTCGCGGGCGGATGCGGCGGCGATGTGGCAGTTCGCCACGTGGGGTCGCAAGGTGGTCGTGGTTCCCTGAGCCCCGGGTACGCCCCGGGTACGTGGGGGTTCGTTGCCGGGTGCGGCGGACGTCGTGGCTGGTCGCGCAGTTCCCCGCGCCCCTGGAGCATGCGGCTCCGCCGCAGCCCCATGGGGACGCGCGTCCCCGCGCCCTCCTGAGATGGCGCACGCAGTGCGCATCTCAGGGGCGCGGGGAACTGCGCGACCAGCCACCACGCACCCGCACGCGACGACGCACCCGTACCCCTACGGCGCCTGATCGCGCGGCGACGGCGCGGGTGCCGGGCCCGGCGGGGTCGAGATGGCGCGGGCGGCCGCGCAGGAGGCCAGCAGGGCGCTCATCGACACCGGCATCGTCCCCCCGCCGAACCCGCCACCGACCCCGCCGCGCACACCATCCCGCCCCGCCGAAGGCCCATCGCCCCGCACGACACGTTCCGAAGCCGTCATGGCGCCTCCCGAGCAGGCGTGGTTAGGTAGACCTAACTAAGTCCGGCCTCCATGTGAACACGCCGAACACGCGCCGCGCAACATTTTGCCGACGCGTTGTCGGGATACGGGCCCCGCGGTGCGCTCAGCCCGCGAGGGACGCCAGATCGGCGTCGGACCAGCGCGCGCCGATGCCGTGCAGCGTCACCACGCGGACCTCGTCCGTGGTGTCGCCGGTGGCCCGGTCGATGAGGACGTGCAGGCGGTCGTCGGAGAGCTCCTCGACCTTGCCGTCGCCCCATTCCACGACGACGACGGACTCGGGCAGGTCCACGTCGAGGTCGAGGTCCTCCATCTCGTCGAGGCCGCCGCCGAGCCGGTACGCGTCGACGTGCACGAGGGCGGGTCCGCCGGTCAGGGAGGGGTGGACGCGGGCGATCACGAAGGTCGGCGAGGTGACGGCGCCGCGCACGCCGAGGCCCGCGCCGAGCCCGCGGGTCAGGGTCGTCTTGCCCGCGCCGAGTTCGCCGGTGAGCATCACGAGGTCGCCGGGGCGCAGTTGCTTGGCGAGGGCGAGGCCCAACTCCCGCATGGCGTCGGGGGAGTTGACCGTGACGGTGACGGTCGTGACGGGGGTGGCGGGGTCAGCCGCCGGGCTGTGCGGTGCTGCCGGTGTCTCCATGGCTCCCCACGGTAGCGGCTGCGACCGGCACACCCGCGCGCGCGAGGAGCTGCGCGAGGCGCTCGGTGACGACGTCCGGGTGCTCCAGCATGACCAGGTGCCCAGCGTCCGGGACGAGGGCCAGCTCGGCGTCCGGGAGCAGCGCCGCGATGGCCTCGCTGTGCTCGCTCGGCGTCACGAGGTCGTGCTGCCCGGCGAGGACCAGGACGGGCAGGTCCGCGAAGTGCGCGAGCGCCGCCGTCTTGTCGTGCTCCTGGAACGCCGGGTAGAACTCGGCGACGACGTCGATGGGCGTGCTTTCGATCATCCGCTCGGCGAACCGGGCGATCGCCGGGTCGACGTCCCGCGTCGCGAACGAGTACCGCTTGATGATCCCGGCGAACAGGTCCGCGGTCGCCCGGCGCCCGCGTTCGACCAGCTCGGCCCGCTGCCCGAGCGCCTTCAGGACACCGGGCAGGACCTTGCGCACGGCGTTCATCCCGGCGACCGGGAGCCCGTAGTTGACCTCGCCGAGCCTGCCCGACGACGTGCCGACGAGCGCCACGCCCACCACCCGCTCGCGGACCAGCGCGGGGTGGCGGTCGGCGAGGGCCATCACCGTCATGCCGCCCATGGAGTGGCCGACCAGGACGATCGGGCCCTCGGGCACGGCGGCGTCGATGACGGCCCTGAGGTCGTCGCCGAGCCGGTCTATGGAGACGGGGGCGCCCTGGTCCGCCTGTTCCGCGCCGCGCCCGGAGCGGCCGTGACTGCGCTGGTCCCAGTAGACGCTGCGGACGACGCCGCGCAGGGCCGCGCGCTGGAAGTGCCAGGAGTCCTGGTTGAGGCAGTAGCCGTGGCTGAAGACGATCGTCACGGGGGCGGGCGCCCTGCGACCGAAGAGGCGACGCCTGCGCGGGCCTTCGCCGCCGGCCGGTTCGGCCTCGTCGACCTCGTAGTACAGCTCGGTGCCGTCGGCGGCGCGAGCCCGCCCGGGAACGCCGCGCAGCGCCCCGTAGGGTCCGGCCGCGTCGAGGGCGAGGCGGGCCTTGCGGCGCATTCCGCGCCCCACGGTCAGCCGCTCCACGGCGACCCCGGCGGCGGCGCCCGCGGCCACCACGCCTATCGCGGCCCCGGCGAGACCGGCCCGCCGCCAGCTCCCCTGAGCCGCGGCGGCGACCTCGGCGACGGCCTCCGTGGCCTGTGCGCTGCTCTCGCTCACGTGCCGTTCCTCCTGGGGGCTACCCGTCCGGATCTCAGACCGTGCTCTGCTTCCCCGTGTCCCCATAGACGCGAGGTACCCGCGAACCGATCCGGGTCACGATCTCGTACGCGATCGTGCCCGCCGCGGCCGCCCAGTCCTCCGCGGTCGGCTCGCCCGCGTCGCCGGGACCGAACAGGACCGCCTCGTCGCCCGCGGCGGGCTCGTCGCCGCCGAGGTCGACGACGAACTGGTCCATCGCGATCCGTCCCGCGACCGTGCGCAGCTTGCCGCCGATGAGGACGGGCCCGGAGCCGGAGGCATGGCGCGGGATGCCGTCCGCGTAGCCGAGCGGCACCAGGCCGAGGGTCGTGGCGCCGGGTGTGACGTAGTGATGCCCGTAACTGATGCCGAGTCCACCCGGCGCCTGCTTCACGAGCGCCAGGTTCGCCTTGAGCGTCATGACGGGGCGCAGGCCGAAGTCGGCGGGCGTGCCGAGCTCCGGGCTGGGCGAGATCCCGTACATGGCGATGCCGGGGCGCACGAGGTCGAAGTGGGTCTCGGGGAGGGTGAGCGTGCCCGGCGAGTTCGCGATGTGCCGCACCTCGGGGGTGACGCCCCGCTCCTCCGCGTACGCGACCATCTCGCGGAACGACTCCAGCTGGGCCGGGGTGGCGGGGTGGCCCGGCTCGTCGGCGCAGGCGAAGTGCGACCACAGCCCGGTGACGGTGACGTGCCCCGCCGCCTGCGCGGCCAGGGCCTCGCGCACCAGCTCGGGCCAGTCGGCGGGCAGGCAGCCATTGCGCCCGAGGCCCGTGTCGGCCTTGAGCTGGATCCGGGCCGGGCGGCCGACGGCGCGGGCCGCCTCGACGACCTCGCGCAACGCCCACAGGCCGCTCACCGACATGTCCAGGCCGGCCTCGACGCCCTCGCGCCACGGCCCGCCCGGCACCCACAACCAGCACAGGATGCGCCCGGTCAGGCCCGCGGCACGCAGTTCGAGGGCTTCCTCGGGCGTGGCGGTTCCGATCCACTCGGCGCCCGCCTCCTTGGCGGCGCGGGCCACCGGGATCATGCCGTGCCCGTACGCGTCCGCCTTCACGACGGCCATGAACGCGGCCCCCGGCGCATGGGCGCGCAGGGACCGCACGTTGGCCTTCAGGGCGCCGAGATCGATCTCGGCGCGGGCGCGGAGCGGGGCAGTCACGTTCTCGTTCATCGTGCGCCCAGTCTCTCAGAGGGGATTGCGGTGAAATCCGTTGACCGGTCCGGCGGGTCCGGATAACCCTAGGAGCCGTAAGCAGCAACCTAGGCCCCCTAGGAATTGAGGAGTGACACGGCTGTGATGGCAAGGGCAGGTCTGACCAGGGAGCGGGTGGTGGCGGCCGCCGCCGATCTCGCGGACTCCGTCGGTTTCGAGCACATCACCGTCGCGGCGCTGGCCCGTGGCTTCGGCGTCAAGGACGCCAGCCTCTACGCACACGTCAAGAACCTCTCCGACCTGCGCGTCCAGGTCGCGATCCGGTCCGGCCTCGACCTCGCCGACCGGATCGCGGACGCGCTCGCGGGCCGGGCGCGCCACGACGCCCTCACCGCTTTCGCGGACGCCTACCGGGACTTCGCCCTCGCCCACCCCGGCCGGTACGCGGCCACCCAGCAGCAAGAGCTCGACCCGGACGTCATCGAGGCCCACCCCGGCCTGCGCCGTAACCTCACCTGCACCTACGCGCTGCTCCAGGGCTACGACCTGACGGAACCGGACCTGACCGACGCGGGCCGCCTGCTGCGCAGCACCTTCCACGGCTTCGTCAGCCTCGAACTGGCGGGCAGCTTCCGGCACCAGCGGGAGGCGGGCGCGAGCTGGGCGAGCACGGTCGAGGCGCTGCACGCGGCACTCAGCAACTGGCCTTCACGAGCGGCGACCCGATGACCGGGTTGCCGAGCAACTGGGCGTCGGGGGCGGTGACCCGGTGACCAGGTCGCTGAGCACCTGGTCCACACACCCCGCCGAGACCGCCGGCCTGCTTCGTCGCCACTTCCTGGGGGAGACTCGATGACATGCGCACTGCTTACGACGTGGAGAGTGTCCGGGCCGCCGAACGCGCGCTGATGGCGCGCCTGCCCGACGGAGCACTGATGCAGCGGGCCGCGGCGGGCCTCGCCGCCGCCTGCGCCGACCTGCTCGGCAAGGTGTACGGGAAACGGGTCACCCTGCTGATCGGCTCCGGGGACAACGGCGGCGACGCCCTGTACGCGGGCGCCCGCCTCGCCAAGCGCGGCGCGGGCCTCACCGCGCTGCTCCTCTCACCCGAGCGGGCGCACCCGGGCGGACTCGCCGCGCTGCGCTCCGCGGGCGGCACGGTGCTCGACGCGGAGGGGGCCGACGCCGAGGACCGCGTGGCCCGCGCCGACCTCGTCCTCGACGGCATCGTCGGCATCGGGGGCAAGGGCGGCCTGCGCCCCCGAGCCGCCCGGCTCGCCTCGCTGGCCGGGGAGTCGCGGTGCCTCGTCGTCGCCGTCGACCTGCCCAGCGGGGTGGACGCGGACACGGGTGAAGTGCGGGGCGAGGCGGTACGGGCGGACGCCACGGTCACGTTCGGCGCGTACAAACCGGGTCTCCTGGTGGACCCGGCACACGCGTACGCGGGAGCGCTCCGCCTGGTGGACATCGGCCTCGATCCGGGCACGTCCTCCCCGGCCCTGGAAGCGCTGCAGCACGACGACGTGGCGGGGCTGCTCCCCC
Source organism: Streptomyces sp. SGAir0957 (assembly GCF_043523415.1). Classification (NCBI taxonomy): domain Bacteria; kingdom Bacillati; phylum Actinomycetota; class Actinomycetes; order Kitasatosporales; family Streptomycetaceae; genus Streptomyces; species Streptomyces sp. SGAir0957. Next base: position 5,017,251 of record NZ_CP027293.1, on the reverse strand, counting down.
GCCCCACCGGCGAGAGCGACAAGTACCAGCGCGGTGTCGTCGGCGTCGTCGCCGGTTCCGAGCGCTATCCGGGCGCGGCCGTCCTCGCCACCGCGGGAGCGCTGCACGGCGGCGCGGGCGCGGTCCGCTACGTCGGTCCCGCCGCGGACGCGGTCATCGCCCGCTTCCCCGAGACGCTCGTCTCGGCCGGGCCGCCCTCGCAGGCGGGCCGCGTCCAGGCGTGGGTGATCGGCCCCGGCCTCGGCGACGACAAGACCGGCATGGCGGACGTCCTCGCGTCGGACGTCCCGGTCCTCATCGACGCGGACGGCCTCCGGCTGGCCGACCCGGAGACGGTACGGAGGCGCCGCGCGGCCACCGTCCTCACCCCGCACGCCGGGGAGGCGGCGGCGCTGCTCGGATGTGCGCGGGAGCGGGTCGAGGCCGAACGGGTGTCCTCCGTCCGGGAGTTGGCGTCCCGGTACGGGGCGACGGTGCTCCTGAAGGGGTCGACGACCTTGATCGCGTCGCCGCCCTCTCCTGACGGCCGCGCCCCCCTCCGGGTCAACTCCACCGGCACCCCGTGGCTCGCCACCGCCGGGAGCGGCGACGTCCTCTCGGGCCTCACCGGCTCCCTCCTGGCGGCCGGCCTCGGGCCGTTGGACGCGGCGTCGGCCGGGGCCTACCTCCACGGCCTGGCGGCCCGCGCCTCCTCCCGGAACGCCCCCATCTCGGCCCAGGACGTGGCGTCAGCGCTACAAACAGCCTGGCGAGACGCAGCCACCGCCTAGCCCCGCCCAACTCCGACTGCGCGCAAATCGCGGCCGGCCCACGCGCCCCTGGGACAGCGCCGAAGCCGCAGGCCCCCAGGGGCGCGGGGAACGGCGCGACCAGCCACGACACCAGGCGCACCCGGCAACGCCACGAACCCCCACGGCGGAAAGCCGCCCCTGAAGGGGCGCGGGGAACGGCGCGACCAGCCACGACGGCGGGCGCACCCGGCAACGCCACGAACCCACGACGGCGTCGTACCCGGTGACCGCCGGACGTGGAGCCGGGCTACCCCTCCGCCACCACCACAGCGGAAGCGACCCCCGCATCGTGGCTCAGCGACACATGAAACCCCGCGACCCCGAGCTCCGCGGCCCGCGCGGCCACCGACCCGGTCACCCGCAACCGCGGCTGCCCCGTGTCCTCGACGTACACCTCCGCGTCGGTCCACCGCAGCCCCACCGGCGCCCCCAGCGCTTTCGCGAGGGCCTCCTTCGCGGCGAACCGGGCGGCCAGCGAAGCGACTCCGCGCCGCTCGGCGCCGCCCGGCAGGAACAGCTCGTCGCGCAGGAACAACCGCTCGGCGAGCGCTGGCGTGCGTGCGAGGGATGCCGCGAACCGTTCGATCTCGGCCACGTCGATCCCGACCCCGATGATGCTCATGCGGGCACCTTACGGCGGCTACTCCACCGTCACGGATTTCGCGAGGTTGCGCGGCTGGTCCACTTCGTTGCCGCGCGCGGTCGCGAGCTCGCAGGCGAACACCTGCAACGGCACGGTGGTGACCATCGGCTGGAGGAGCGTCGGCGTGGCCGGGACCCGTACGAGATGGTCCGCGTAGGGCACGACGGTCTCGTCGCCCTCCTCGGCGATCACGATGGTCAGGGCGCCGCGTGCCCGGATCTCCTGGATGTTGGAGACCATCTTGTCGTGGAGGACGGACCGCCCGCGCGGCGACGGCACGACGACCACGACGGGCACGCCGTCCTCGATGAGCGCGATCGGCCCGTGCTTCAGCTCCCCGGCGGCGAAGCCTTCGGCGTGCATGTACGCCAGTTCCTTCAGCTTCAGCGCCCCTTCCAGCGCCACCGGGTACCCGACGTGCCGCCCGAGGAAGAGCACCGTGTCCTGCCCGGCGAGGGACCGCGCCAGTTCGCGTACGGGCTCCATGGTCTCCAGGACCCGTTCGACCTCTTCACCGATGCGCGAGAGGTCCCGTACGACCGGCAGGATCTCGTCGGCCCACTTGGTGCCCCGTACCTGCCCGAGGTACAGCGCCACCAGGTAGCAGGCGACGAGCTGGGTCAGGAACGCCTTCGTGGAGGCGACGGCGACCTCCGGGCCCGCGTGCGTGTAGAGCACGGCGTCGGACTCGCGCGGGATCGTCGAGCCGTTGGTGTTGCAGATGGCGAGGACGGTCGCGCCTTGTTCGCGCGCGTGCCGCAGCGCCATCAGCGTGTCCATGGTCTCGCCGGACTGGGAGATCGCGACGACGAGCGAGCGGGCGTCGAGGATCGGGTCCCGGTAGCGGAACTCGCTGGCCAGCTCGACCTCGCAGGGGACGCGGGTCCAGTGTTCGATGGCGTACTTGGCGATGAGCCCTGCGTGGAACGCCGTACCGCACGCCACGATGACGACCTTGTCGACCATCTTCAGGACCTGCTGGGGGATGCGCAGCTCGTCGAGGGTGAGCTGCCCGTTGGCCCCGATCCGCCCGAGCAGCGTGTCCGCGACGGCCTTCGGCTGTTCGGCGATCTCCTTGAGCATGAAGTAGTCGTAGCCGCCCTTCTCGGCGGCGGAGGCGTCCCAGTCGACGTGGTAGTGGCGTACGTCGTCGTCGGCGGGCCGCCCTTCGAAGTCGGTGATCGTCACCGCGTCCCTGCGCACGAGGACGACCTGGTCCTGGCCGAGTTCGATCGCGGAGCGCGTGTGCGCGATGAACGCGGCGACGTCGGACGCGAGGAACGCCTCGCCCTCGCCGACGCCGACCACGAGCGGCGAGTTCCGGCGCGCCCCGACGATCGTGTCCGGCACGTCCGCGTGCGCGGCGACCAGCGTGAACGCCCCGTCCAGGCGGCGGCAGACGAGCCGCATGGCCTCGGCGAGGTCCCCGCAGCCGGAGAACTCCTCGGCGAGCAGGTGGGCCACCACCTCGGTGTCCGTCTCGGAGGCCAGTTCGTGGCCGCGCTCGGCCAGCTCGGCGCGCAGCTCGGCGAAGTTCTCGATGATCCCGTTGTGGACGACGGCGACCCGGCCCGCGTTGTCGAGGTGCGGGTGCGCGTTGGCGTCGGTGGGGCCGCCGTGCGTGGCCCAGCGGGTGTGTCCGATCCCGGCGGCGCCGCTCGGCAGCGGCCGGTCGACCAGTTCCTTCTCCAGGTTGGCGAGCTTGCCGGCCTTCTTCGCGGCGGCGAGCGACCCGTCGGCGAGCACCGCCGCGCCGGCCGAGTCGTAGCCCCGGTACTCCAGGCGTTTCAGCCCCGCGAGGACGACGTCGAGGGCCGACTGTGAACCTACGTATCCCACGATTCCGCACATGGACAAAAGCCTAGGGTCAGCTCTCGCGCCCCCACAGGAGCCGGTCCCGCGCGTCCCGTACGAGCCCCAGGTACTCGGCCTCCTCGCAGCGCGGCTTGGAGCCCATCTCGTAGAGGTCGAGGCAGTCGTCGAGGTCCTCGCCGATGTCCTCGTCGGGCAGGTCGCCCGCCAGCTCACTGCGGACGTGACCGGCCCAGTCCTCGTCGCCGGGGGGCGGCGGGCGTTCGGAGCGGGCCAGGCGGCGCACGAAGCCTGGTACGCGCATTAAGGACATCTGCTTCACCTCCGGGCCCACGGAGGCGGCTCTGCCCCACGGGTCACGGAAAGGTATCGGCCATCTCCACCCGGGGTCCATACCTGTGGGACAGGTGTGACGATCCGATCGCCGCGGTGAAGGGTCCGGGCGGGCCCCGCACGGACCCTGGGCGGCCCCGGGTGACACACCCCACCCCCCACGGCCGCCACACAGCCGTAACAATGGACTGTGATCTCTCCGGTCTCCGAGCCCCTGCACGCGACCTCCCGGAGCGCCCACCGGCCCAGGCCGGAGGCGACTCCCTACGTCGACCTCACCCGCACCGAGTGGAGCGCCCTGCGTGACAAGACGCCACTACCGCTGACCGCCGACGAGGTGGAGCGGGTCCGCGGTCTCGGCGACGTGATCGACCTCGACGAGGTCCGCGACATCTACCTGCCGCTCTCCCGCCTCCTCAACCTGTACGTCGGCGCCACCGACGGTCTGCGCTCCGCCGTGAACACCTTCCTCGGCGACACGGGCGAGAAGGCGTCCCAGTCGGGCACGCCCTTCGTCATAGGGGTCGCGGGCTCGGTCGCCGTCGGCAAGTCGACGGTCGCCCGGCTCCTCCAGGCGCTGCTCTCGCGCTGGCCCGAGCACCCGCGCGTGGAGCGCGTCACCACGGACGGCTTCCTGCTGCCCACCAGGGAGCTTCAGGCCCGCGGCCTGATGGCGCGCAAGGGCTTCCCCGAGTCGTACGACCGCCGCGCCCTGACCCGGTTCGTCGCCGACATCAAGGCGGGCAAGGACGAGGTCACCGCCCCCGTCTACTCCCACCTGATCTACGACATCGTGCCCGATCAGAAGCTTGTGGTCCGCCGCCCCGACATCCTCATCGTCGAGGGCATCAACGTGCTCCAGCCCGCTCTGCCCGGCAAGGACGGCCGCACCCGCGTCGCGCTCGCCGACTACTTCGACTTCAGCGTGTACGTGGACGCGCGCGCGGAGGACATCGAGCGCTGGTACCTCAACCGGTTCCGCAAGCTGCGCGCGACCGCCTTCCAGGACCCGTCGTCGTACTTCCGCAAGTACACGCAGGTCTCCGAGGAGGAGGCGCTCGACTACGCGCGCACGACCTGGCGGACGGTCAACCAGGTCAACCTCCTGGAGAACGTGGCCCCGACGCGCGGCCGCGCCGGACTCGTCATCCGCAAGGGCCCGGACCACAAGGTGCAGCGGCTGCGCCTGCGCAAGCTGTAAGCAACACACACGTGTGCGGCCCCGCCCGGAAAGGTCTCCGGGCGGGGCCGCACACGTGTGTTCAGGCGGTTCAGCCCAGCGCCGACTTCACGACGTCCGCGAGGCGCTGCGCCACGGCCCGCGCCTGCTCGATGTCGGCGGCCTCGACCATGACGCGGACGAGCGGCTCGGTGCCGGAGGGGCGCAGGAGGACCCGGCCGGTCTCCCCCAGCTCGCGCTCGGCGTCGGTGACGGCCCTGGTCAGCTCGTCGGAGGTGGTGACCCGGGACTTGTCGACGTCCGGCACGTTGATGAGCACCTGCGGCAGGCGCTCCATGACGGAGGCGAGGTCCTGGAGGCTGCGCCCGGTCTGGGCGACGCGCGCCGCGAGGAGCAGGCCGGTGAGCGTGCCGTCGCCGGTGGTGGCGTGGTCGAGCACGATGACGTGCCCGGACTGCTCGCCGCCCAGCGCGTAGGAGTGCTGCTTCATCGACTCCAGGACGTACCGGTCGCCGACGGCCGTCTCGACGAAGGTGATGCCCTCGCGCTGCATGGCCAGTTTGAAGCCGAGGTTCGACATGACGGTGGCGACGACGGTGTCCTCGCGCAGGGCGCCGTGCTCGCGCATCGACAGGGCGAGGACGGCCATGATCTGGTCGCCGTCGACCTCGGAGCCCGTGTGGTCCACGGCCAGGCAGCGGTCGGCGTCACCGTCGTGCGCGATGCCGAAGTCGGCCTTGTGCTCGATGACGGCGGCCTTGAGCAGGTCGAGGTGGGTCGAGCCGCAGCCGTCGTTGATGTTGAGGCCGTCGGGCTCGGCGCCGATGGTGACGACCTCGGCGCCCGCGCGCGTGAACGCCTCGGGCGAGACGCGGGCCGCGGCGCCGTGCGCCTCGTCGAGGACGATCTTCAGCCCTTCGAGCCGGTTCGGCAGCACGCCGAGCAGGTGCTCGACGTAGCGGTCGAACCCTTCCTCGTACTCCTTGACGCGGCCGACGCCGGAGCCGGTCGGGCGGTCCCAGGGCGCGCCCGTGCGGTGCTGCTCGTACAGCTCCTCGATGCGGTCCTCCAGGGCGTCGTCGAGCTTGTGGCCGCCGCGCGCGAGGAACTTGATGCCGTTGTCCGGCATCGCGTTGTGACTCGCCGAGAGCATCACACCGAGGTCGGCCTCCAGGGCGCCGGTGAGATACGCCACCGCGGGGGTGGGCAGCACACCGACGCGCAGGACGTCGACGCCCGCGCTGGCCAGACCCGCGACGACCGCGGCCTCCAGGAACTCGCCGGAGGCCCGCGGATCGCGGCCGACGACGGCCACCGGGCGGTGCCCCTCGAAGGAGCCCGCCTCACCGAGCACGTGCGCCGCGGCGACGGAGAGACCGAGCGCCAGCTCGGCCGTCAGATCCGCGTTGGCCACGCCGCGCACGCCGTCGGTGCCGAAGAGTCGTCCCACTTGTTGTCCTCCGAAACTTCCACTTATCCATAAGCCGAACGCCCCGGCGGCACGGGAAGTGCCGCCGGGGCGAACAGGAAAAACAAGCAGGCAGCGATTTAGCGCTTGCTGTACTGCGGGGCCTTGCGGGCCTTCTTGAGACCGGCCTTCTTGCGCTCGACGGCACGGTCGTCGCGCTTGAGGTAGCCGGCCTTCTTGAGCGCCGGGCGGTTGTTGTCCACGTCCGCCTCGTTCAGCGCGCGGGCCACGCCGAGGCGCAGGGCACCGGCCTGACCGGAGACGCCGCCACCCGAGATGCGGGCGATGACGTCGTAGCGGCCGTCCAGCTCGAGCACCTTGAAGGGCTCGTTGACTTCCTGCTGGTGGACCTTGTTCGGGAAGTAGTCCTCGAGCGTGCGCCCGTTGACCTTCCACTTGCCGGAGCCCGGGACGATCCGGACGCGGGCGATGGCGTTCTTGCGACGGCCCAGGCCGGCGGCCGGCTGCGGGTCGCCGAAGCGGGCCGGGTTGGACTCCGAGGTGTACTCGCCCTCGACGGGCGCGTCCGACTCGGTGGTGTAGCTCTCGACGTCGACGATCTCGGTCTCTTCGACCGGCGTCTCGGCAGTGGTCTCGGCCACGATTCTCCTCAGATTCTTTTCTGTCTTAGGGGGTGGCCGGAACTACTGCGCGACCTGGGTGATCTCGAACGGCACCGGCTGCTGGGCAGCGTGCGGGTGCTGGTCGCCCGAGTAGACCTTCAGCTTCGAGAGCATCTGACGGCCCAGGGTGTTCTTGGGGATCATGCCCTTGATGGCCTTCTCGACGGCCTTCTCCGGGTTGTTCGCCAGGAGGTCGTCGTAGCGCACGGAGCGCAGACCGCCCGGGTAGCCGGAGTGGCGGTACGCCATCTTCTGGGTCTTCTTGTTGCCGGACAGGTGAACCTTGTCGGCGTTGATGATGATGACGAAGTCGCCCATGTCCATGTGCGGGGCATAGGTCGGCTTGTGCTTGCCACGGAGGAGGTTCGCGGCAGTGGTGGCCAGACGTCCCAGGACGATGTCCTGCGCGTCAATGACGTGCCACTGGCGAGTCACATCGCCGGGCTTAGGGCTGTACGTACGCACTTCGCAGCCTTCTTCTTCAGTGGATGGGTGCTGAAATTGGCATCACTGAAGCGATCGTGCAGCTGGGGACGACAGTGCCGGGTTCAGCGCCCGTATGCCGCCCACTGGTAACTGCTCCAGGGAACCTGTGCTGGACCCCTCATCCGATGATGAGCAATCCATTACACATAACGACTAGGCAGCGTACCTGTGCCGACCCGGACGGGTCAAAACGGCGCCGGACCTCGACGGTCACGCCGACCGGCCACCTAGTACCTCCCAGCGTAACGGGCGGCGTCTAAGATGCGCCCCATGAGTTTCGGGCAGGGGGGACCCGCGTGGGGTTCCGGTGACAGCGGGGGCGCTCCGGACTGGGCCGCGTTGGCGGAGGCCTCGGAGGCACGCGCACGCAAGAAGCGCTGGACGCTGATCGGCGGCGCCGTCGTCGCCACGCTCGCGGTGGGCTCGGTGGTCGCCTGGGCCATCGTCTCCGCGGGCGGCGGCAGCACGGCCGCGAACAAGCCCGGCGGCGGGCTCTCCAGCGGCTCGGACATCCCCAGCGAGGGCAGGACGGCGGGCCCGACCTTCGCGGAGACGACCCCGCCGCCGCCGCTGAACCCGGACGACTTCATCGACACCGCGGCCAAGGACAAGGCACCGCTGACCGCGGACACCCTGTTCCCCGGCGCGACGCTCCCCTTCAACGGCCGCACGTACAAGAAGGGCGCGACGGCCCGTACGACGGACTGCGCCTCGGTCGGCACCAAGGGCCTGGCCGGCGTCCTGAAGAAGAACGGCTGCACGCAGGTGATCCGCGCCACCTACACCAGCGGTGGCGAGGCGGTCACCATCGGTGTCGCCGTCTTCGACACCAAGGCCGCGGCGACCCGCACCAAGGAGCAGTACGACTTCGACGGCGCGATCCTGTCGCTCCCCGGCTCCGGCGTCCCGACGTTCTGCCGTACGACGGTCTGCCGCTGGACCGCGAACTCCGTCGGCCGCTACGCGTACTTCACCAACGGCGGCCACACGAACGGCAAGAACGCCACGAAGCAGGACACCGCCCTGTACGCCCTGGGCGACGACCTCCAGGCGTACACGTTCCAGCAGATCAAGCGCAGGGGCGCGACCCAGGCATCGGCGGCGGCAACGGCAGGCTGACCGCTCGCCCCCGAACCCGGCGGTTCAGCGGCCGCTCTCCGGGAGCGTCCGCTTGTTCCGCGCCTGCCTGTTCCGCTCCGCCAGCAGCTCGTCCGCCGGGTACGCCACTTCCTCGAGCGTCAGCCCGTGCGGCCGCACCACGTGCACCGCGCTGTCCCGCACCCCCGCGTCGAGCACCTTCCGCGGCCACTCCGGCCCCCGGTGCCCGTCCCCCACGAACAGCAGAGCGCCCACCATGGACCGCACCTGGTTGTAGCAGAACGCGTCCGCGCGCACCTCGATCTCGATGACACCGTCGCCGCGGCGCTCCACCCCGAAGTCGAGGATCTCCCGGATCGTCGTCGCGCCCTCGCGCTTCTTCGCGTACGCGGCGAAGTCGTGCTCCCCGATCAGCGACTTCGCGGCGACGTCCATCGCCGCGACGTCCAGCTCCCAGTCGTGCCACAGCACGTGGCCGCGCAGCAGCGGGTCGACGCCGCCCGGCCGGTCGGTGACCCGGTAGATGTAGCGCCGCCACAGCGCGGCGAACCGCGCGTCGAACCCGGCAGGCGCCGCGCCGACCCGCCACACCCGCACGTCCCGGGGCAGCCGCCCGGCCAGCCGCTTGACGAGCTTCTCGGCGTGCTCGGCCCACACCGCCTCCGGCAGATCGACGTGCGCGACCTGCCCCCGCGCGTGCACCCCGGCATCGGTCCGCCCGGCCACGGTCAGCTCGTACGTGTCCAGGGACCGGGTCACGGTCCGCAGCGCGTCCTCGATCTCCCCCTGGACGGTCCGGCGGCCGCCCGGCTGCTTGGCCCACCCGGAGAAGTCGGTCCCGTCGTACGACAGATCGAGCCGCACCCGCACGAACCCGTCCGCCACTTCGTCACTCACCCGTAGATCCTCTCACCAACGAAAAAGCGGGCCCGCCCTTGTGAAAAGGGCGGGCCCGCTCAAAGCACCCGAAGGGGCGCGGGGAACTGCGCGACCAGCCACGACGAAGCCGCAGCCGCCCGGAAACAGCACCCAGCGGACGACTAGGCGTCCTTCGACTCCTCGGCGGCCTCGGCCGGCTTGGCGTCCTCGACCGTCTCGGCGGCCGGAGCGGCAGCCTCGGCGTCCTTGGCGGAGCGCTTGGTGGCGGCCTCGGCCTCACCGGTGGCCTGCTGCGCGACCGTCAGGGCCTCGACCAGCTCGATGACGGCCATGGGCGCGTTGTCGCCACGGCGGTTACCGATCTTGGTGATACGGGTGTAACCACCCGGACGGTTCTCGTAGCGCGGGCCGATCTCCGTGAAGAGCGTGTGCACGATGCTCTTGTCGGTGATGACGGACAGCACCTGGCGGCGGTTGTGAAGGTCGCCCTTCTTCGCCTTGGTGACCAGACGCTCCGCGTACGGGCGCAGACGACGGGCCTTGGCCTCGGTCGTCGTGATCTTGCCGTGCTCGAAGAGCTGCTTGGCCAGGTTCGCGAGAAGCAGCTTCTCGTGCGCGGCGCTGCCGCCCAGACGGGCACCCTTGGTGGGCTTCGGCATGGTGTTTCTCCTTGTTGTCTGCCCCGGCCGTATCAGGTACCGAGGTCAGTGGCACCGCGCCCCGTAAGGGGCGCGGGGAACTGCGCGACCAGCCACAACCGGCCCGCAGCCAAAATCAAACCAGACTAGTACTGCTCAGTCTCCACGAACCCGGCGTCCGCGTCGTCATCGGCGCCGAACGCGTCCGCCGCCGCCGTCGGGTCGAACCCGGGAGGCGAGTCCTTCAGGGCGAGGCCCATACCGTGCAGCTTCGCCTTGACCTCGTCGATCGACTTCGCACCGAAGTTGCGGATGTCGAGCAGGTCCGCCTCGGAGCGCGCGACCAGCTCACCCACGGAGTGGATGCCCTCGCGCTTCAGGCAGTTGTACGACCGGACGGTGAGCTCGAGCTCCTCGATGGGGAGCGCGAGGTCGGCCGCCAGGGCGGCGTCCGTCGGGGACGGGCCCATGTCGATGCCCTCGGCGTCGACGTTGAGCTCGCGGGCCAGACCGAACAGCTCCACCAGCGTCTTGCCGGCGGACGCCATGGCGTCACGGGGACGCATGGCCTGCTTGGTCTCGACGTCGACAATCAGCTTGTCGAAGTCGGTGCGCTGCTCGACACGCGTGGCCTCGACCTTGTAGGTGACCTTGAGAACCGGCGAGTAGATCGAGTCGACCGGGATGCGCCCGATCTCCTGACCGACCTGCTTGTTCTGCACGGCGGAGACGTAGCCGCGACCGCGCTCGACGGTCAGCTCCATCTCCAGCTTGCCCTTGCCGTTGAGCGTGGCGAGGACGAGGTCGGGGTTGTGCACCTCGACACCGGCCGGGGGCGCGATGTCGGCGCCGGTGACCAGACCCGGGCCCTGCTTGCGCAGGTACATCACGACGGGCTCGTCGTGCTCCGAGGAGACGACCAGCTGCTTGATGTTGAGGATGAGGTCGGTGACGTCTTCCTTGACGCCCGGCACGGTGGTGAACTCGTGCAGGACGCCGTCGATACGGATGGACGTGACGGCCGCACCCGGGATCGAGGACAGGAGCGTACGGCGGAGCGAGTTGCCGAGGGTGTAGCCGAAGCCCGGCTCCAGCGGCTCGATCACGAACCGGGAGCGGAATTCGTCGACGACCTCTTCGGTCAACGAGGGACGCTGAGCGATCAGCATGAAAGCGAGTCCTTCAGTTCAGGGGCACCCACTATTTGATGCCCTGAGATAAAACAAGGGTACGGGCGGCACCGCCCCGAGGAGCCGTACCGCCCGAAACCTAAAACGTCAGTGCGTCAGACGCGGCGACGCTTGGGCGGACGGCAGCCGTTGTGCGGCGTGGGCGTCACGTCCTGGATCGAGCCGACCTCGAGACCGGTCGCCTGGAGCGAACGGATGGCGGTCTCACGACCGGAACCCGGGCCCTTGACGAAGACGTCGACCTTGCGCATGCCGTGCTCCTGGGCGCGGCGGGCAGCCGACTCGGCGGCCATCTGCGCGGCGAACGGCGTGGACTTGCGGGAGCCCTTGAAGCCGACGTGGCCGGCGGAGGCCCACGAGATCACGTTGCCGGTCGGGTCCGTGATGGACACGATCGTGTTGTTGAACGTGCTCTTGATGTGCGCGTGGCCGTGAGCGACGTTCTTCTTTTCCTTGCGGCGCACCTTCTTGGCAGCGCCCTGACGTCCCTTGGGGGGCATGTCGTTCTCCTACGGGAGGTGGTCGGTCCTACAGCGAAGACCGCTGAAAAGCGTCCGCTGAGGACTACTTCTTGCCCGGCTTCTTCTTACCGGCGATGGCGCGACGCGGGCCCTTGCGGGTACGCGCGTTCGTGCTGGTGCGCTGACCGCGGACCGGCAGACCACGACGGTGGCGCAGACCCTGGTAGCAGCCGATCTCGACCTTGCGGCGGATGTCGGCCTGGATCTCGCGACGGAGGTCACCCTCGGTCTGGAAGTTCTGGTCCACGTACTCGCGGATCTTGACGAGGTCTTCCTCGCTCAGGTCGCGGACGCGGATGTTGCGGTCGACGCCCACGGTGTCCAGCGTCAGCTGGGCGCGCGTACGGCCGATGCCGAACACGTAGGTGAGGGCGACCTCGATGCGCTTGTCGCGCGGGAGGTCAACGCCTTCAACGCGTGCCATTCATGGCTCCTGTTGATTTTCGGAGGTCTGCAGCAGAGCCACTCCCCGCCGCCGTCCCCGCTGCGATGAGCGGTTCGGTACGACTGGGTCCCCGGCCTCCGACCGAAGGTGTCGCCGCGGTGCGCAGAATCTGTGCACTGCCGACGGGCCCTGCATATGTACTCAATGTGTTGCGTGCGTCGCGCGAAACTCTGCGAACGAACTGCAGTAAGTCGTGCGTCAGCCCTGGCGCTGCTTGTGGCGCGGGTTGTCGCAGATCACCATGACCCGACCGTGACGGCGGATCACCCTGCACTTGTCGCAGATCTTCTTGACGCTCGGCTTGACCTTCATGGGTGAGGTTCTCCGGGTCAGTTGCCGGCGCCCCCGCCGGAAGCGGGGCCGGGCAAGATCTACTTGTACCGGTAGACGATCCGGCCACGCGTCAGGTCGTACGGAGACAGCTCCACCACGACCCGGTCGTCAGGGAGGATGCGGATGTAGTGCATACGCATCTTGCCGCTGATGTGTGCCAGGACCTGGTGGCCGTTCTGGAGCTCCACCTTGAACATGGCGTTCGGAAGAGACTCGACGACAGTGCCTTCGATCTCGATGGCACCTTGCTTCTTGGCCACGCTTCGCCCTTCGAATCGACTACCTTGATCGACTCTCGCCACGCATGCGGACATGCAGATACACGAGAGCCGACGAGTCAGTCTACGTCAGCGCCCCCGGAAAGACGAATCCGAGAATTCTGCCCTACCGCGAAGATCCCTAAGCCCCCGACGCCCCAACCCTTACGCCAACGGATCAGGCGCCGCCGTCACACCCATCTCGGCCAGCTTCGCCTTGCCGCCGTCGGGCGCCGTCAGGACGAGCGGGCCCTCCTCCGTCAGCGCCACCGAGTGCTCCCAGTGCGAGGACCAGGTGCCGTCCGTGGTGATGACCGTCCAGTCGTCCGAGAGGACCTCCGTGCGGGGGGTGCCGAGGGAGACCATGGGCTCGATCGCGAGGCAGAAACCGGGGACGAGCCTGGGGCCCTTGCCGCGGCGCCGCTCGACGTAGTTCAGCAGGTGCGGGTCCATGTGCATCTCGGTGCCGATGCCGTGGCCGCCGTAGTCCTCGACGATGCCGTACTTGCCGCCGCCGGGCTTCGGCTGGCGGCGGATGTAGGTCTCGATGGCGCGGGAGACGTCGACGAGCCGGTTGCCCTGCTTCATCGCGGCGATCCCGGCCCACATCGACTCCTCGGTCACCCGGGAGAGCTCGAGCAGCTCCGGGGAGTGACCGGAGCCGACGAACGCGGTGTACGCCGCGTCGCCGTGCCAGCCGTCGACGATGGCGCCGCAGTCGATGGAGATGATGTCGCCGTCCTCCAGGACGACCTCGTCGCTCGGGATGCCGTGGACGACGACCTCGTTCTTCGAGGTGCAGATGGTCGCGGGGAAGCCCCCGTAGCCCAGGAAGTTCGACTTCGCCCCGTGCTCGGCGATCACCTTGCGGGCGACCTCGTCCAGGTCCTTGGTGGTCGCGCCGGGCACGGCCGCCTCACGGGTCGCGGCGTGGATCGCCGCGACGACAAGCCCCGCCTCCCGCATCTTGCGAATCTGGTCGGGGGTCTTGATCTGCACCATGGGGGCCTGCGCTCTCCGTCATCCGGTACGACGTGTACGTACACCACCAACACTAAGGCCGCGGCCCCCGGAGCAGGGAACCGCGGCCTCGGCCACGTACGACAGGAAGAGAGGCCTCAGCGGCCCAGGGCCTCCATGGCCCGCGCGGTGACCTCTTCGACCTTGCCGAGCGCGGAGATCGTCTTCACGAGCCCCTGCTCCCGGTAGTAACCGATGATCGGCTCGGTCTGCGTGTGGTAGACCTCGAGCCGCTTGCGCACGGTCTCTTCCTTGTCGTCGTCGCGCTGGTACAGCTCGCCGCCGCAGACGTCACAGACGCCCTCGGCCTTGGGCTGCTTGTACGCGACGTGGAACACGTGCGCCGAGTCGTTACGGCAGATGCGGCGGCCGGCGATGCGCTTGACCACCTCGTCCTCGGGGACCTCCAGGTCCAGGACCGCGTCCAGCTTCACGTCGTCCGCCTTGAGGGCGACGTCCAGCGCCTCGGCCTGCGAGACGTTGCGAGGGAAGCCGTCGAGCAGGAAGCCGTTGACGGCGTCCGGCTGCTCCATGCGGTCCTTGGCCATCCCGATGGTGACCTCGTCCGGTACCAGCTGACCCGCGTCCATGTACGACTTGGCCTGCTTGCCCAGCTCCGTGCCCTGGCTGATGTTGGCACGGAAGAGGTCGCCCGTGGAGATGTGCGGGATCGACAGGTTCTGGGCAAGGAACGCGGCCTGCGTTCCCTTGCCGGCACCAGGCGGCCCGACGAGGACGATTCGCATCAGCGGAGGAACCCTTCGTAATTGCGCTGCTGAAGCTGGCTCTCGATCTGCTTCACCGTCTCCAGACCAACACCCACGATGATCAGGATGCTGGTGCCGCCGAACGGGAAGTTCTGGTTTGCCCCGAAACCAACCAACGCCATCGTCGGTACGAGTGCGATCAGCCCCAAGTACAGCGAACCCGGCCAGGTGATCCGGTTGAGTACGTAGCTCAGGTACTCAGCGGTCGGTCGGCCAGCCCGGATGCCCGGGATGAAGCCACCATACTTCTTCATGTTGTCCGCGACTTCCTCGGGGTTGAACGAGATCGCCACGTAGAAGAAGGCGAAGAACACGATCAGGAGGAAGTACGTAACGATGTAGATCGGGTGATTTCCCTTGGTCAGGTGGTCGTCGATCCACACCTTCCACTGCGAGTCACCACCGGCGAACTGGGCGACCAGAGCGGGGATGTACAGCAGCGACGAGGCGAAGATGACGGGGATCACACCCGCCTGGTTCACCTTGAGCGGGATGTACGTAGACGTACCGCCGTAGGAACGACGGCCGATCATGCGCTTCGCGTACTGCACCGGGATACGGCGCTGGGCCTGCTCGACGAAGACGACCAGGGCGACCATGACGAGGCCGACCAGGATGACGGTGCCGAACTCGATCCAGCCGTCGGCCAGGGAGCCCTGCTTCTTGATGGCCCACAGGGCGGACGGGAAGGTGGCGGCGATCGAGATGAACATCAGGATCGACATGCCGTTGCCGATGCCGCGGTCGGTGATCAGCTCACCGAGCCACATCATGACGCAGGTACCGGCGGTCATCGTGATGACCATCGTGATGGTGATGAAGATCGACTGGTCCGGGACGATCTCGCTCGCGACGGGGCACCCCTGGAAGAGGGCGCCGGTACGGGCGGTGGCGACGAGGCCCGTGCCCTGAAGGATGGCGAGCGCCACGGTCAGGTACCGGGTGTACTGCGTGATCTTCGCGGTACCGGCCTGACCCTCCTTCTTGAGGGCTTCGAGGCGCGGGATCACCACGGTGAGCAGCTGCAGAATGATGCTCGCGGTGATGTACGGCATGATGCCGAGCGCGAAGACCGTGATCTGCAGCAGCGCGCCACCGCTGAACATGTTGACCAGACCGAACAGGCCGGTGCTGGAGTTGGCCACGTCCATACACGTCTGGACGTTCGTGTAATCCACACCGGGGATCGGGATATGCGCCCCGAGCCGGTAGATCACGACGATGCCCAGCGTGAAGAGCAGCTTCTTGCGCAGGTCGGGCGTCTTGAACGCCCGGGCGAACGCGGTGAGCACGGTGCCTCCTGCGACCCCCGCGCGCGTGCGTCAGAGGTGACGGTCTTGAGGATTCGACGAATGGGTAACGGTCAAGATCCGGGATTGGTGCCGGGGACACTCAACTAGCCCGCAAATTAACAGCGGACGCCACCTTACCGGCGGACATGGTCCCCTAGGAACGACCAACCGGGGATACCCCTTTTGTGGGGTATCCCCGGTCGGGATCGCTCATGTCATCGAGACGGCGTCTGGACTCAGACGAGCTCGGTGACCGTACCGCCGGCGGCGGTGATCTTCTCCTTGGCGGAGCCGGAGACGGCGTCGACCGTCACCTGCAGCGCCACGGAGATCTCGCCCTGGCCCAGGACCTTGACGAGGCTGTTCTTGCGCACGGCACCCTTGGCGACCAGGCCCTCGACCGTGACCTCGCCACCCTCGGGGTAGAGCGCGGACAGCTTGTCCAGGTTGACGACCTGGAACTCGGTCTTGAACGGGTTCTTGAAGCCCTTGAGCTTCGGGAGGCGCATGTGGAGGGGCATCTGCCCACCCTCGAAGCGCTCCGGAACCTGGTAACGGGCCTTGGTGCCCTTGGTACCACGACCGGCCGTCTTACCCTTCGACGCCTCACCACGACCGACACGGGTCTTCGCGGTCTTGGCACCGGGGGCCGGACGGAGGTTGTGGATCTTCAGCGGGTTGTTCTCCGCCATGATCAGACCTCCTCAACCGTCACGAGGTGGCGGACGGTGTGCACCATGCCGCGGAACTCGGGGCGGTCCTCCTTGACGACCTGCGTGTTGATCCCCTTGAGACCAAGGGAGCGCAGGGTGTCACGGTGGTTCTGCTTGCTGCCGATGTACGACTTCGTCTGCGTGATCTTGAGCTGCGCCATTACGCACCAGCCCCGGCACGCGCACGAAGCAGAGCCGCGGGAGCGACGTCCTCGAGGGGCAGACCACGGCGGGCCGCGATCTCCTCGGGACGCTGCAGACCCTTCAGGGCCTCCACGGTCGCGTGCACGATGTTGATCGCGTTGTCGGAGCCGAGCGACTTCGACAGGATGTCGTGAACGCCGGCGCACTCGAGCACGGCGCGCACCGGACCACCGGCGATAACACCGGTACCCGGGGACGCGGGCTTGAGCAGCACGACGCCGGCAGCCTTCTCACCCTGGATCGGGTGCGGGATGGTGCCCTGGATACGGGGGACCTTGAAGAAGTGCTTCTTGGCCTCCTCCACACCCTTGGCGATGGCGGCCGGCACCTCCTTGGCCTTGCCGTAACCGACACCCACGGTGCCGTCACCGTCGCCCACTACGACGAGCGCAGTGAAGCTGAAGCGACGACCACCCTTCACAACCTTGGCGACGCGGTTGATCGCGACAACGCGCTCAACGTACGCGGTCTTCTCGGCGGCGGCGTTGCCACCGTCGCGACCCTTCCGGTCCCGCCGCTCGCCGCCACCGGCACCGCCACCGCGGCGCTGGGGTCCAGCCATTGGAATTACCTCTCTCTGTTTCCGCTAGCTACGGAACCGGCTCAGAACTTCAGTCCGGCTTCGCGGGCGGCGTCCGCCAGGGCGGCGATGCGCCCGGCGTACTGGTTACCACCACGGTCGAACACGACAGCCTCGACACCGGCGGCCTTGGCGCGCTCGGCGACCAGGGCGCCGACCGACTTGGCCTGCGCGGACTTGTCGCCCTCGCCGCCGCGGATCGACGAGTCCAGGGTGGACGCCGACGCGAGGGTGTGACCCTTCACGTCGTCGATCACCTGGGCGACGATGTTGCGGTTGGAGCGCGTCACGACCAGGCGCGGACGCTCGGCCGTACCCGAGATGTTCTTACGGATACGGATGTGGCGGCGCTTGATAGCCGCACGCTTGTAAGCGTCGCCCTTAGCGATCTTCTGACCGTATGCCATGGCTTACTTACCCGCCTTTCCGACCTTGCGGCGGATGACTTCGCCTTCGTACTTGACGCCCTTGGCCTTGTACGGGTCGGGCTTGCGCAGCTTGCGGATGTTGGCCGCAACCTCGCCGACCTTCTGCTTGTCGATGCCCTCGACCGAGAACTTGGTCGGCGACTCGACCTTGAACGAGATGCCCTCGGGCGCCTCGACCAGGATCGGGTGGCTGTAGCCCAGCGAGAACTCCAGGTTGGAGCCCTTCGCCAGAACGCGGTAACCGACACCGCTGATCTCGAGCTTCTTCACGTAACCCGTGGTCACGCCGGTGATCATGTTCGCCACCAGCGTGCGGGACAGGCCGTGCAGGGCCTTGTTCTGACGCTCGTCGTTGGGGCGGGTGACGTTCAGGACGCCGTCCTCACCCTTGGCGATGTCGATCGGCGCGACGATGGTGTGGCTCAGGGTGCCCTTGGAACCCTTCACCGTGACCGTGCGGCCATCGATGGTGACGTCCACGCCGGCGGGAACCGTGATGGGGAGCTTGCCAATACGCGACATAGCTGTTTCCTCCGTTCCCTTCCGCTACCAGACGTAGGCGAGGACTTCCCCACCCACGCCCTTCTTGCCTGCCTGCTGGCCGGTCAGGAGACCGTGCGACGTGGAGATGATCGCCACGCCCAGGCCACCGAGGACCTTCGGCAGGTTGGTGGACTTCGCGTAAACGCGCAGACCCGGCTTGGAGATCCGCTTGATGCCGGCGATCGAACGCTCACGGTTCGGGCCGAACTTCAGCTCCAGGACGAGGGACTTGCCGACCTCGGCGTCCTCGACCTTCCAGCCGGTGATGAAACCCTCCTGCTGGAGGATCTCGGCGATGTGCGACTTGATCTTGCTGTGCGGCATAGCCACGGTGTCGTGGTACGCCGAGTTCGCGTTCCGCAGACGCGTAAGCATGTCTGCGATCGGATCAGTCATGGTCATGAATTGGCCTTCGGCCTCTCTCGCCGGGGTTTCCTGTATGCGCCATCCCTCTCCCCACACAGGGGCGGGACGGGTGCGGCGCGGGGACCTACGGCGTAGTAAGTCGGTCAGGGCGGCAGAGCGCCCAACCCTCCTAGCCTAAGCCATGAGAGCTGGTGCCTCTGCCGACCCTTTACTTACCGAGAGATCCAAGCAGTCCCGAAAAGCGGGGACTACCAGGAGCTCTTGGTCACGCCCGGCAGCTCGCCACGGTGAGCCATCTCACGAAGGCAGACGCGGCACAGGCCGAACTTGCGGTACACGGAGTGCGGGCGGCCACAACGCTGGCAGCGGGTGTAGGCACGCACACCGAACTTGGGCTTACGAGCAGCCTTGGCAATAAGAGCCTTCTTCGCCATCTCGCTCACGCCTCCTTGAACGGGAAGCCGAGGTGACGAAGGAGGGCGCGGCCCTCGTCGTCGTTGGTCGCCGTGGTGACCACGGTGATGTCCATACCCCGGACGCGGTCGATCTTGTCCTGGTCGATCTCGTGGAACATGACCTGCTCCGTGAGACCGAAGGTGTAGTTGCCACGGCCGTCGAACTGCTTGGGGGACAGGCCACGGAAGTCGCGGATGCGCGGGAGCGCGAGCGACAGGGTGCGGTCCAGGAACTCCCACATGCGGTCGCCACGGAGCGTGACGTGGGCACCGATCGGCTGACCCTCGCGCAGCTTGAACTGCGCGATGGACTTGCGGGCCTTGGTGATGGCCGGCTTCTGACCGGTGATGGTGGTCAGGTCGCGGACGGCACCGTCCATGAGCTTCGAGTCACGCGCGGCGTCACCCACACCCATGTTGACCACGATCTTGACGAGACCGGGGATCTGCATGACGTTCTCGTAGGAGAACTCGTCCTGCAGCTTGCCCTTGATCTCGTCGCGGTACTTCTGCTTCAGACGCGGGTTCGTGGTGGTAGTCATCAGATGTCCTCACCCGTCCGCTTGGCAACGCGGATCTTGTTGCCCTCGTCGTCGAAGCGGTAACCGACGCGCGTGACGACCTTGTTGCCGTCCTTCTCCACGACCAGCTGGACGTTGGAGACGTGGATCGGGGCCTCGGTGGTCACGATGCCGCCGGCCTGCGAGCCGGTGGCCGTGGGGCCGGCCTTGGTGTGCTTCTTGACCCGGTTGACACCCTCGACCAGGACGCGCTCGTCGCGCGGGTAAGCGGCAATGACCTTGCCCTGCTTGCCCTTGTCCTTACCGGTGATGACCTGGACCAGGTCGCCCTTCTTGATCTTCATGCTTACAGCACCTCCGGCGCGAGCGAGATGATCTTCATGAACTTCTTCTCGCGCAGCTCACGGCCGACGGGGCCGAAGATACGGGTGCCGCGAGGGTCGCCGTCGTTCTTCAGAATGACAGCGGCGTTCTCGTCGAAGCGGATGTACGAGCCGTCCGGACGGCGGCGCTCCTTGACGGTGCGAACGATGACCGCCTTGACGACGTCACCCTTCTTCACGTTGCCACCGGGGATCGCGTCCTTCACGGTGGCGACGATGACGTCACCGATGCCCGCGTAGCGGCGACCCGAGCCACCGAGAACACGGATGGTGAGAATTTCCTTCGCACCCGTGTTGTCGGCGACGCGCAGTCGCGACTCCTGCTGGATCACGTCTATCTCCTGATTGTCTGCCGGTTCCCGGCAGGGGTTCTATGCGAACCCCTGCCGAGCCTGGCGGAACGAACCCCGAGGGATACCCCTCGGAGAATTACTTGGCCTTCTCGAGGATCTCGACGATGCGCCAGCGCTTGGTGGCGGACAGCGGACGCGTCTCCATCAGGAGGACGCGGTCGCCGACGCCGGCAGCGTTCTGCTCGTCGTGCGCCTTGAGCTTGTTCGTACGGCGGATGACCTTGCCGTACAGGGCGTGCTTGACGCGGTCCTCGACGGCGACGACGACGGTCTTGTCCATCTTGTCGCTGACGACCAGACCCTCACGGGTCTTGCGGAAGCCGCGGGCGGCAGTCTCTTCAGTCACGTTCTTCTCGCTCATCAGGCGTTCTCCACCGTCTCGATGCCGAGCTCACGCTCACGCATGAGGGTGTAGATCCGGGCGATGTCCTTGCGGACGGCCTTGAGCCGGCCGTGGTTCTCGAGCTGGCCCGTCGCCGCCTGGAAGCGGAGGTTGAACAGCTCTTCCTTGGCCTCGCGGAGCTTGCCGACAAGCTCCTCGTTGCCCAGCTCGCGCAGCTCGGACGCCTTGGTACCGGTCGACATCACGCTTCACCTGCCTCGCGCTTGACGATCTTGCACTTCATCGGCAGCTTGTGGGCCGCGCGAGTCAGCGCCTCACGCGCGATCTTCTCGTTGGGGTACGACAGCTCGAACATCACGCGTCCGGGCTTGACGTTGGCGACCCACCACTCCGGGGAACCCTTACCGGAACCCATGCGGGTCTCGGCAGGCTTCTTGGTGAGGGGGCGGTCCGGGTAGATGTTGATCCAGACCTTGCCGCCACGCTTGATGTGACGCGTCATCGCGATACGAGCGGCTTCGATCTGCCGGTTCGTCACGTACGCCGGGGTGAGGGCCTGAATGCCGTACTCACCGAACGCAACCTGCGTGCCACCCTTGGACATACCGCTGCGCTTCGGGTGGTGCTGCTTGCGGTGCTTGACCCTACGGGGGATCAGCATTTCGGTCAGGCCTCCGTTCCGGTGCTCTCAGCAGCCGGAGCAGCGGCGGGCGCCTCAGCCTTGGGGGCCTCGGCGGCCGGAGCCGACTGCTGCGGCTTACGACCGCGACCGCCACGCTCGCCACCACGGCCGCCACCGCGGGCCGGGCGGTCGTTGCCGCCACGGGCCGGACGGTTGCCGGCGCGGGCCGCGGCGTTCTCGGCGCGAACCTCGGCGATGTTCTTGACGTCGCCCTTGTAGATCCAGACCTTCACGCCGATACGGCCGAAGGTCGTCTTGGCCTCGAAGAAGCCGTAGTCCACGTTGGCGCGGAGCGTGTGCAGGGGCACACGGCCCTCGCGGTAGAACTCCGAACGGGACATCTCGGCGCCGCCGAGACGACCGCCACACTGGATCTTGATGCCCTTGGCGCCCGCCTTCATCGCCGACTGCATGCTCTTACGCATGGCGCGACGGAAGGAGACGCGGGAGGACAGCTGCTCCGCGACGGCCTGGGCCACGAGCTGAGCGTCGACCTCGGGGTTCTTGACCTCGAGGATGTTCAGCTGGACCTGCTTGCCCGTGAGCTTCTCGAGGTCACCGCGGATGCGGTCGGCCTCGGCGCCACGGCGGCCGATGACGATGCCGGGACGAGCGGTGTGGATGTCCACACGCACGCGGTCACGGGTGCGCTCGATCTCCACCTTCGAGATGCCGGCGCGCTCCATGCCGGACGTCATCATCCGACGGATGGCGACGTCTTCCTTGACGTAGTCCTTGTACAGCTTGTCGGCGTACCAACGCGACTTGAAGTCGGTCGTGACACCGAGCCGGAACCCGTGCGGGTTTACCTTCTGGCCCATTACCGGGTTCCTTCCTTGCTGCTGACGACCACGGTGATGTGGCTGGTCCGCTTACGGATCCGGTAGGCACGGCCCTGAGCACGCGGACGGAACCGCTTCAGGGTCGGGCCCTCATCCACGTACGCCTCGCTGATGACCAGCGAAGAGGCGTCGGTGTGGTCGTAGTTGTGCGCGGCGTTGGCAATGGCGCTGTCCAGCACCTTGCCGACCGGCACGCTCGCGGCCTGCGGGGCGAAACGCAGGACCGCCTGAGCCTCCGTGGCGTCCATGCCACGGATGAGGTCCACCACGCGGCGGGCCTTCATGGGCGTGACGCGGATGTACCGCGCCTGGGCCCTGGCTTCCATGGTTGTCCCTTCGGTGTTTGTCATAGTCGATTCCACCCCGCCTTAGCGGCGCTTCGACTTCCGGTCGTCCTTGACGTGACCCCGGAAGGTGCGCGTCGGCGAGAACTCGCCGAGCTTGTGGCCGACCATCGACTCGGTGACGAACACCGGGATGTGGGTCTTGCCGTTGTGCACCGCGATCGTGTGGCCCAGCATGCTGGGGATGATCATCGAGCGGCGGGACCAGGTCTTGATGACGTTCTTGGAACCAGCTTCGTTCTGAGCGTCCACCTTCTTGACGAGGTGGCCGTCGACGAAGGGTCCCTTCTTGAGACTGCGCGGCATCTAAACCCGCTCCTAGCGCTTCTTGTTCGTCTTGCGGCGGCGGACGATGTACTTGTTCGAAGCCTTCTTCGGCGAACGAGTACGACCCTCCTTCTGACCCCACGGGGAGACCGGGTGGCGACCACCGGAGGTCTTGCCCTCACCACCACCGTGCGGGTGGTCGACCGGGTTCATCGCCACACCGCGAACGGTCGGGCGAACGCCCAGCCAGCGCTTACGGCCGGCCTTGCCCCAGTTGATGTTCGACTGCTCGGCGTTGCCGACCTCGCCGATCGTGGCGCGGCAGCGCACGTCGACCAGACGGATCTCACCGGACGGCATACGAAGGTGGGCCATCGAGCCCTCCTTCGCGAGCAGCTGCACGGAGGCACCGGCGGAGCGGGCGAACTTGGCGCCGCCGCCCGGACGGAGCTCGATCGCGTGGATCGTGGTACCGACCGGGATGTTGCGGAGCGCGAGGTTGTTGCCGGGCTTGATGTCGGCCCCGGGGCCGTTCTCCACCCGGTCACCCTGCGACAGGCCGCGCGGAGCGATGATGTAGCGCTTCTCGCCGTCTGCGTAGTGCAGGAGCGCGATGCGCGCGGTGCGGTTCGGGTCGTACTCGATGTGCGCGACCTTCGCCGGCACGCCGTCCTTGTCGTGACGACGGAAGTCGATCACGCGGTAGGCGCGCTTGTGTCCGCCACCCTGGTGGCGAACGGTCACACGACCGGCGTTGTTACGGCCGCCCTTGCTGTGCAGCGGGCGGACCAGCGACTTCTCCGGCGTGGACCGCGTGACCTCGACGAAGTCGGCAACGCTGGAGCCACGACGCCCCGGCGTAGTCGGCTTGTACTTGCGGATTCCCATTTCTCAGTCCTCGTCCGATATTCGGACCAGGGCGCTCCGTTAGGAGGCCTGGCCGAAGATGTCGATACGGTCGCCCTCAACGAGGGTCACGATCGCGCGCTTGGTGTTCGCACGCTGGCCGAAGCCGGTGCGGGTCCGCTTGCGCTTGCCCTGCCGGTTGATCGTGTTGACCCCGGAGACCTTGACCGAGAAGACCGCCTCGACGGCCTGCTTGATCTGGGTCTTGTTGGCACGCGGGTCGACGATGAAGGTGTACTTGCCCTCGTCGAGGAGCGCGTAGCTCTTCTCGGAGACGACCGGCTTGACGAGGACGTCACGGGGGTCCGTGAAGCTCTTGCTCAGCGGCGTCTCAACGGTGTTCTTGCCCTCGGTGGCGTGGCGCTTCGCCTTGGCGACGCGCGCGGCCTTGGCGGCCTTGGCGGCCTTCGAGGCGATGCTCGGGTGACGCGTAGCCATCAGGCTTCGCTCCCTTCGGTGTCAGCGGCCTTGGGGCCAGACACGAAGGACTCGAAAGCGGCCTGGGTGAAGACCACGTCGTCCGAGACGAGAACGTCGTACGTGTTCAGCTGGCCCGGCTCCAGGATGTGGACCTGGGGCAGGTTGCGAGCGGAGAGCAGCGAGGCCTCGTCGGCACGGTCGATCACGAGGAGCAGGTTCTTGCGCTCCGAGATCTTGCCGAGCAGCGACTTGGCGGCCTTGGTGGAGACTCCGCCGTCGACCACGCCGGTGACGACGTGGATGCGAGCGTTGCGGGCCCGGTCGGTGAGGGCGTGGCGCAGGGCCGCGGCCTTCATCTTCTTCGGGGTCCGCTGCGAGTAGTCACGCGGCGTGGGGCCGTGGACGACGCCACCGCCGGCGAACTGCGGCGCACGGGTCGAACCCTGGCGCGCGCGGCCGGTGCCCTTCTGGCGGTAAGGCTTCTTACCGCCACCGCGGACCTCGCCACGACGCTTGACCTTGTGCGTGCCCTGACGGGCCGCGGCCAGCTGCGCGACGACGACCTGGTGAAGCAGCGGAACGCTGATCTTCTCCACGTCGAAGATCTCGGCCGGGAGCTCGACGGTCCCGGTCTTGTCGCCGGAGGGCGACAGAATGTCAATGGTGCTCATAGTCCTCAGGCCCCCTTGGCCGCGGTGCGGACCAGGACGAGGCCGCCGTTCGGACCAGGAACCGCGCCCTTGATGAGGAGCAGGCCCTTCTCCGCGTCAACGGCGTGAACGGTCAGGTTCTGGGTGGTGACCCGCTCGTTGCCCATACGGCCCGCCATGCGGAGGCCCTTGAACACACGACCCGGGGTGGCGCAGCCACCGATCGAGCCCGGCGAGCGGTGCTTGCGCTGGGTGCCGTGACCGGCGCCGAGGCCCTTGAAGTTGTGACGCTTCATGACACCGGCGAAGCCCTTGCCCTTGCTCTTGCCGGTCACGTCCACCTTGACGCCGGACTCGAAGGTCTCAGCGGTGATCTCCTGGCCGAGGGTGTACTCGCTGGCGTCAGCGGTACGGATCTCGACGAGGTGACGGCGGGGGGTGACGTCGGCCTTGGCGAAGTGGCCCTTGAGGGGCTTGTTCACCTTGCGCGGGTCGATCTCGCCGAACGCGATCTGGACGGACTCGTAGCCGTCGACGTCGTTCGTGCGGACCTGGGTCACGACGTTGGGGCCGGCCTTGACGACGGTGACCGGAACAACACGGTTGTTCTCGTCCCACACCTGCGTCATGCCGAGCTTCTCGCCCAGGATGCCCTTGATCTGCTTGGTCATCTTCAGATCACCGGCCCTCAGAGCTTGATCTCGATGTCGACACCGGCCGGGAGGTCGAGTCGCATCAGGGAGTCAACGGTCTTGGGCGTCGGGTCGAGGATGTCGATCAGGCGCTTGTGCGTGCGCATCTCGAAGTGCTCGCGCGAGTCCTTGTACTTGTGCGGCGACTTGATGACGCAGTACACGTTCTTCTCGGTAGGCAGCGGCACCGGGCCCGCGACCGACGCACCAGTACGCGTCACCGTCTCGACGATCTTCTTCGCCGAGGAGTCGATGACCTCGTGGTCGTAGGCCTTGAGCCGGATGCGGATCTTCTGTCCCGCCATGGCTACTTAGTAGTCCTGTCTCTCGTAAGCGCTCTGGAACCCGGGGGCCCTGTTTTCCACTTCCTCCGACCCACGCGGTCGGGCGTGTCGCAGTCCCGCTGACAGCGATATCCATACGGATTTCCCTGCTAAGGGGTCTGCGGCCCGGGGCCGCGGGTCCGGGGGAAGAAACCCACCGGGTGCCTGGTCCAGCCACCGCACTGCACTTCCCGAAAGATTCCCGTACGTCCGCCCCAGCGCTGCCGCGGCCCTTGCAGGCCCTTGACAGATAAGGCGACGAGTACTGTGGGACTCGCTTTCAGTCCTCCCGGCGGGAGGCGCGCAGCATCGGCACTCAACCGAGCAACCCCGACAGTCTGCCACATGGGACACGCCGGGGGCCAATCGAGCCGTAGAGATTACCCGGTGTGTGACTGAGGTCAAACCGGGGGCGATGGCGGTCCCGGCTCATCACTGATCTGGGTACGTGTGCTGACGGCATGCGTTCCGCTATGCGCGAGCTGAAGGACATCGGCCCCAAGGGTTCCGGCCACGACGGGCTGGAAGAGGCCTGTGACCACTTCCAGGACAAGTGGGGCTACGGGATCAAGCTGATCGCGGAGGCGACCGGCGGGGTCACCGAGAAAGTGGCCAAGGCTGGCAAGGAGTTCCAGCACGTGGAGGACCTGGTGCGGGCCAAGGTCGGGGCCGTCGAGGTCAAAAACGTCTCTGAGAACGGTGGCAGCCGGTGACCGCCGTGGTCGACCCCGGCCCGGCCTTCCGGTTCCAGGTACAGCCCGAGTTCCACGAGATCCCGCTCGGCATCGACGCGGATCCGGCGGCCTTCGACGAACAGCTGCGCAGGTTCACCCATGACTACTGGGGTGAGGCCGAGGAGCTGGACCCGCTGCGCAGGCTGATGGCCGCCCTGTACGGCGTCACGGCGCAGGACCTCACGGCGGGCGGCACGGTCTACCAGGCCCTGGGCATCTTCCCGATCGGCGGCACCGCGGACGGGATCGAACCGCCCGAGCGGTACAGCCGCGCGACGCTCACCGTGAGCGTGCGGGAGCTGGAGAACCCGGATCCGCACATCAGCGCGGCGGGGATCGCCGAGACCCTGGACAAGTCCGCCGAGAGCGGCGAGGTCCAGCCGATCATCCTGCCCGCCGGGCCCGCGGTGGTGCACATCGCGGGCACACGCGCCATGTGGAAACTGCCGACCCCGCTCGAAGACCCGGGCACGCCCGCCGCTGTTCCCGCCCAGCAAGAGCGCTTCTTCGTACGCATCGAAGTCTGGCTGCCGTTCCCGGACGAGGACCGGCTGCTGCTTCTGTGCCTGAGTACGCCGGACACGCAGGACCTCTTCCACTACCAGGCGGTCCTCGCGGACATCGCCGACACGATCGCCTTCGGGGAGGAGCCGCCCGCGCCCGCCGAGCCCGCGACGGCGTCCGTCTCCCCCATCGCCGCCTACTGACGCGCCGAGTCCGTCGAGGAGAACTCCATGACCACGCAGACCTACGACGCGCTCGGCTTCGACCCGGCCCCGGGGGTGCCCGCTTCCGTACAGAAGCTCGTCACCTCGCTGGAGACGGCGGGCAAGCGGCTGGGCGAGGCGCACGGGACGCTGTCCAAACTGGGAAAGGCGAACGCCGCCTGGGAGGGCCTTGCCGCCGAGGCCTTCACCAAGAAGCTCGGCTCACTGCCCAAGTACCTTGCGGACGGCCACACTTCGGTGACGGACGCCACGCACGCGCTGAACGGCTGGCACTCCCGGCTGACCGAGTTCCAGACCCTCGCGGGCCGCTACGAGCGCGAGGCCGAGGTCGCCCGGCGCACCCTCACGAGCGCCCAGGGCAACCCGGACCTCAAGCTGGCGGGCAGGACGTTCGACACCGATGCGGCCCTGCAGGACGCGCAGCGGCGCCTGGACAGCGCGGTGCGGCGGGTGAACGAGGCGCAGGGTGACCTCGACGCCATCATCAAGAAGGCCCAGTCACTCCTCGAACACCACGACGAGGCGGCCCGCGCCGCGGCCCGCGTCATCCGCGCGGCCGCCGGCATCGCCCCGGACCAGAGCCTGCTCGACAAGTTCGTGGACACGCTCAAGGACATCGGCAACAAGATCCAGGAGATCGCCGGTGACATCTGGAAGTGGTGCCAGGAGCACGCCGACACGATCTACAAGATCGGCGACTGGCTGGGCCTCGCGGCTGCCGCCTGCGACGCCCTGGCCATCGTCTTCTCCGAGACGGTCGTCGGCGCGGTGGTCTTCGAAGCGCTCGCCCGCATCCTGAACACCGGTGCTCTTGGCTTCCACGCGGTCGGCTGGGCGGCCGGCGCCAAGAAGGGGTCCTGGCTCGACATCGGTCTCGACATCGCCGGATTCGTTCCCTTCGGAGACCTCCTGAAGGGCGGCAAGGTCGCCGTTCAGGCCTTCAAAGGGGTGGAGATCTCGGCGGACGCCTTCAAAGCCACGGAGCGCATCGCCGAGATCGCGGGAAAGGCGAAGGACGCCGAGGTCTTCCTGGAGTCCAAAAAGTTCCTGGGCGTGTTCGGCGACGGCAAGGCCGTCTACCGCGCCACCGGCGACTTCAAGGACCGCCTCGCCATGGCCACCGAGCGGGTCTTCAACGACGCGGTACGGTACGAGCGGCCGCTGACCAGCCCCGCTCGTTACCTGGACGAACACGTCTTCCCGAAGATCATCGACAACACCCCGCTCAACAAGATCCCCGGCCTTGCGGACGCGGTGAAGCTCGGCGAGAACGGCAAGACGTTCATCGACCCCACCTCCTGGGTCTCCCGCGGCACCGAGACCGCGTACCGCGGTTACAAGGTGGTCGAGTCGACCGAGACCGCCCTCTCCGACGAGGTGCACGGGAAGTACGAGAAGTACAGGGGCGCGATCCACCACGGGCTTGGAGCACTTGGATGACAGCGACGACGCCGGGCACGAGCCGCGCCTGGGCTCCCCGGCCACCCAAATCGGCGCTGCGGGTCTGGAGCCGCTATTGCCTCCAGTGGGTGTGGGGGCCGGTGCTGTGGTTGCTCGCCCGCATCCCCCTGCTCCTGCTGGCCCTGCTCGAAGTGGAAGTACAGCAGTCGGGTCACGGCCGCATGCGCAAGCCCCGCTGGCGGCGGCGGCTCTGGATCGACCGGGACCGGCTGTGGCTGGACCGCATCACCGATCCGAGCGAGCAGGAGCGGGAGCTGCGTGTCCTCCTGGAGGATCACCGGCTCAACTGTGTACCCGCGCGCCCCGGTACCCCCGCACCACTCCCGTGCCCGGGCGGCATCCACCGTCTCGGCATCGACGACAGCTGCTACCGGCTGCTCGGCGCCCGCCGCGCCTGGGAGATCGCGCAGCAGGAGTACGGCTGGGAACTGGCCGCCGACGCGGACACGAAGCTTCCTGGCTGGCTGGATCTGCGGTGTCCCGCCGGATGAGAACGCGCACCCGGTACGCGCTGCAATGGCTGTGGTTCCCGCCACTCTGGGCCCTGTGGCTGGTGCCCTGGCTGGTCCTCGTGTTCCTCTACTTCGTATTACTCCCCTTCACCTTCCTGTGGGATCTCGACCTGCCGGGCTTCCCAGGCTCCGGCCGCCGGTTCCGCGCACGCCGCCGCATGTGGCTGAACCCCAAGCGGATGCGCCGGGAGTGCTCCACCGACCTGCCCTGGCTGGAGGACCAGCTGCGGGCGCTGTTCGACAACCGGTCGCCGGTTCTCGGAGGACGCCAGAGCAGTGGCACGACGTGGCGCCACCGCGACGGCCGCATCGAGATCGACGACAGCTACTACCGGCAGCTGGGCGTGGAACGCGCCGTCCGCATCGCCCACGAGTACGGCTACGAGGCCGATGTCCGGGACGCTCCGACGTGGCTGGTGTTCCGGTACCGCGCCGCACGAGGAGAGAGATGACACCAGCCCCGCATGTGTTCGTGGTCTCGTCGAACAACCCTGTCCCGGTGGACGACGGTACGGAGATGGCTGCGACGCTACGGCTGTCGGGCGCGGACCCGCTGGCCCCGCCGCTGGCCCGTATCTGCGTGCCGCGGACCAACGCGCCCCTGTCTCTGTCGGCGCCGGTGCCGTTCTGGGTGCGGGGCGGCGGCGGTGAGCCGCTGTGTTCCGTCCGGCCGGTGGCCGAGGACGCCTTCGATGTGCACGGCGCGGACGGCGCCCCGCTGACCCGGATCACGTACCGGGGCGGTCGCTTCCTGCCCTGGCCGCGGCGCACCCGGTGGTCCGCCGCCGGATTCACCGGCCGGGCCGGGACCTGGTACGCATGGCTGGGGTACGTGGTGACGTACCCGGTGTGGCTGATCGCCGCGGTGTTCTCCGTCGTGTACGCCCTGATCGAGGGCGACACGACCGACTCCAACTGGATGCCTCCGACCCGCGTCAGATGGCGAGGGCGTGGCCTCCGTACGGTCCTTGACTACCGGGGCCTCAGCAAGGTCTACCGCGTCGAGCTCCGGCACATCGACATCCGTATCGCCTACCCACTCGCTGTCCTGCACGACTGGAGCGGTCGGAGCCGCACGTGAGCAACGGGACCGCGCCTCGCTTCGGTCACGGAGTACGCGGAGCGGCTCGACACGCTAGGCGCGGCGTGGGACCGGGCCGGCTGAGGCGTACGCCGTGAACACCGTCCAGGCCGGCCCGCCGACGTTGAACCGGGGCCCGTGCGGGTTCTTCGAGTCGCGGACATGAACGGTGCCGAGGGCGCGGGCGACCTCGACGCAGTCCGTCTCACTGCCATTGCTGCTGTAGCTGCTCTTGCGCCAGACGAGTGCGGCGTTCATGTCTCTCCCACCAGTTGCCCGATGAAGGCCAGCGACTCCCTCGGGGAGAGAGCCTGGGCCCGGATGATGCCATAGCGCAGTTCGAGGATCCGCAGATGCTGGGGATCGGACACCGGTAGTCCTGAGAGGACACCCGGCGAGCGCCCCACGGCCGACCCGTCCCGGAACCTCAGCATCTCGATGCTCCCGTCCACGCCGGCGTGCTCTTCCCGGTCGTTCGGCATGACTTGCAGCGTCACCGCGCGCAACTCCCTGATGAGCAGCAGATGTTCGAGCTGGCCGCGTAGCACCATTCTGCCCCCGAGCGGGCGTCGCAACGTCGACTCCTCCAGCACAAGGCTGAGCGCGGGAGCCGGACACCTGTCGTAGATCGTCTGCCGGGCCAACCGGGCCGCGACACCCTTCTCGATCTGCGCCTCCTCGTACGCCGGCTGCCGCATCCCGAACAGTGCCCGCATGTACGGCTCAGTCTGCAACAGGCCGTGCACGTCGTGCGCGCCGTACCACTGGAGGTCAACGGCCTTCGCCTCCATCCGAGCCAAGTCCCGCACCCTCTTCGGGTACCGAACCTCCGCGACCCGCCCCTTCGTCGCCGAGATCAACCCGCTGGCCCGGAGCACCCGATCCGCCCCGTCCAAGAACCCCGGCCGGGGAATCCGCTGACCGGCCTCGACCTTGTGGACCAGATTCTCGCTGTACCCGATCGCGTCGCCCAACTCCCGCGCACGCATGCCGAGTTGGACGCGACGCATCTTGATCTGCTGCCCCACCATGGCGATGATCGCCGCGCCCTGCTCATCGTCCGGATCGACGTCCCAGCCCGGCTCGTCCAGCTCCGCCCGTGTCTCCGCCGCGTTGTCCACTCGCGCCTCCCGCACTAGCCGCCGATCAGACAACGAGCGCTTTACCCAGGAGGACGCGGCACGCAGTCCGTACAACGCCGGACAGCGGGGGACACACGTCGCACAGCCGTGACTCACTCCACGACGGTGAACAGAACATGTACGCACATGGAACCCGAATCCCCGTTCCCCCCTCTACCCAGGTGAAACACAGAAAACGAAACACCTGAACAGAGGCGAGCGCACTACCCACCGCTGCCTCGGTAGCGGACGGAGTGAGCGTCACCGTGCGGAAGCGACCTGCGATATTTGGGTCCGAAAAGCCCGTTAGCGGAGCTATATCCCGGAGCGCGGCCCGCCCCGGCATCTCCCGGCGCGGGATGCTCACCGCAGGCGCCGCCCTCGCCGGAGCCGGAGCCCTGAGCGCCTGCTCCCGCGTCACCCCTTCCGCCCCGCCGCACACCACCGCCCCGTCCCCCGCGACCGGCCGCCCCGCCGCCCAGGCGGAGCGCGCGCTGCAGATGCAGATCCTCGCCCACCCGGACGACGACCTGTACTTCATGAACCCGGACACGCAGCACTCGCTCGCCGCAGGCACCCCGCTCGTCTGCGTCTACGTCACCGCCGGCGAGGCCCACGGCCAGAACAAGTCGCCGCAGGACCGCAACCCGCGCCCGGACAAGGCCGCCTACTCCTCCGCGCGCCACCAGGGCCTGCGCCAGTCCTACGCGACCCAGCTCGGCCTGCCCGTCTTCACCCCCTGGAACAACGGCGTTCTGCGGCTGCCCAACGGCTACCAGGCCGAGGTCAGCACCCTCGACCACCAGGGCCGCCGCATCGAGCTGGTCCACCTCGACCTGTCGATGCACACCCCGCTCGGACACATGGGCGTCCCCGCGCTGTGGCGCGAGCGCGGCCTGCTCCTGCGCACCCTCGTTCCCGCGGGCTCCCCGCTGCGCACGGTCCAGACGTACGACTACGACTCCCTGGTCGACACCCTCGTAGCCCTCTTCGAGCGGTACCGGCCGACCCTCGTGCACACGCTCGACCCGGACCCGGACATCCAGCTCAGCGACCGGATCACCGCGATCCGCGACAGCGAGCAGATCGGCTTCTCCGACCACGCGGACCACACGGCCGTGGCCTCCTTCACCTGGGCGGCGCTGATCCGCTGGACCGAGGGGAGCAAGGGCGGTCCGCCCGCGTTCGTGACCACCGCCTTCCGCGGCTACTACAACAACCACTGGCCCAAGAACCTCCCGCCGCGGGTCCTGACCCAGAAGGCCGCGCACCTCGTCCCGTACGGTGCCGCGCCCGACTGGGACTGCGGCAACCCCTCGGGCTGCGGCGACTACAACGTCGGCGGCGACCGCCCCCTCACCAACCGCAAGGGCTGGGTCCGCGCCACCCACTACCGCTACCCGGGGCCGCGCCTCTCCCTCCAGCAGAACGCCGACGGCGCCGTCACCGCGTACGGCGTCCTCGGCCTGCGCGCGGTCCGCTACGACGAGAAGGACGGCGCGTTCGGCGCCCCGGTCGACCTCGGCGGCGGCCCGCTCGCCCCGGTGCTCGACAGCGCCGCGCTCCCCGACGGCCGCCACCTCGTCTTCGGCCTGCGCCTCGCCAACGTGGAGGGCAGGAACGGCTCGAACGTCCGCGAGATCGTCGTCCTCGAACAGCGCGGCCCGCGCACCTACGGCTCCTGGACCAGCCTCGGCAACCCGGAGACCGACCCCGACCGCGGCCGCCGCATCGGCGTCCCGGTGACGGTCACCGCCCCCGACGGCCGCGTCCACCTCTTCGTACGCAACGCCGACCAGGGCATCAGCACCCGCGTGCGCGCGACGAACGGCACCTGGACCGCCTGGCGCGACCTCGGCGGCGGCCCCGTGCAGGACGGCCTCACCGCCGTCGTCGGCCCCGACCGGCAGGTGCACGTGTACGCGCCCGGCCACTACACCGTCCACCACTGGACGCCGGACGGGCCCGACCCGCTCACCGGCCTGCCCACCCCGGCGGACGCGATAGCCGCCGCGGGCAACCAGCTGTACTACCGCCCGCCCGCCTCCGACCGGTTGCTCTCCCCCGGCGGCCCGGCCGTCGACTTCCCCGGCTACGGGCCTGTAGTCGCCGCCGGTCCTTACCTCGTCGGCACCGACCTGGCGGGCCGCATCCAGATGCACCACGACGGCCGGATCAGCCATCCGGCTAACGCCCCGGTGGCCCTGAACGGCCCGGCGCTCACCGTCGGCCGCCGTGGCCCGACCGTCGCGGGGTTCTCCCCGGACGCCCGCCCGTGGCTTTGGCGGCCTTCGCAGACCCAGGCGTAACCCGGCCACCGCCGTAAAAGCGCACGCAAAAGGGCCCGTACGACCGAAGTCGTACGGGCCCTTCAGTGCTCGCAGGAGCTACCAGGCGTCAAGCCCTCAAGGGACTCCCGAGGGAACCCCCCAAGGGGCTCCCGAGGGAAACCCCCCGAAGGGACTCGACAAGACCCAGCAAGTAAGCGGACTTACTTGTTGATCTTGGTGACCTGGCCGGCGCCGACGGTCCGGCCACCCTCACGGATGGCGAACTTGAGGCCCTCTTCCATGGCGACGGGCTGGATGAGCTCAACGGTCATCTCAGTGTTGTCACCCGGCATGACCATCTCGGTGCCCTCGGGGAGGGTCACGACGCCGGTCACGTCCGTCGTACGGAAGTAGAACTGCGGGCGGTAGTTGTTGAAGAAGGGGGTGTGACGGCCACCCTCGTCCTTCGACAGGATGTAGGCCTGGGCCTCGAACTCGGTGTGCGGCGTGACCGAACCGGGCTTGATGATGACCTGGCCGCGCTCGACGTCCTCGCGCTTGATGCCACGGAGGAGCAGACCGACGTTCTCACCGGCCTGGCCCTCGTCGAGGAGCTTGCGGAACATCTCGATGCCGGTGACCGTGGTGGTGGTCTTCTCGGTCTTGATGCCGATGATGTCGACGGTCTCGTTGACCTTGAGGACACCACGCTCGATGCGGCCGGTGACGACGGTGCCACGACCGGTGATCGTGAAGACGTCCTCGATCGGCATCAGGAACGGCTTGTCGACGTCGCGCTCGGGCTCCGGGATGGACTCGTCCACGGCCTTCATGAGCTCGAGGACCGAGTTGCCCCACTCCTTGTCGCCCTCGAGGGCCTTCAGAGCGGAGACCTTGACGACCGGAACGTCGTCGCCCGGGAACTCGTACTCGGAGAGGAGCTCACGGACCTCGAGCTCGACGAGCTCCAGGATCTCCTCGTCGTCCACCATGTCGGCCTTGTTCAGGGCGACGACGATGTACGGAACGCCGACCTGGCGGGCCAGGAGCACGTGCTCCTTGGTCTGCGGCATCGGGCCGTCGGTGGCGGCGACCACGAGGATGGCGCCGTCCATCTGCGCGGCACCCGTGATCATGTTCTTGATGTAGTCCGCGTGACCGGGGCAGTCGACGTGCGCGTAGTGACGCGTCTCCGTCTGGTACTCGACGTGCGCGATCGAGATGGTGATACCGCGCTGGCGCTCCTCAGGAGCCTTGTCGATCTGGTCGAAGGCCGAGGCCTCGTTCAGGTCCGGGTACGCGTCGTGCAGCACCTTGGTAATGGCGGCCGTGAGGGTCGTCTTACCGTGGTCAATGTGACCGATGGTGCCGATGTTGACGTGCGGCTTAGTCCGCTCGAACTTCGCCTTCGCCACTGGGTCCTCCTGTGGAGTGGTTCTGTACGCCTTGCTTCATCGGCGCCAGGTGATCTTTGCTGGGAAGCCAGCCGCCGGGGATCTTGCCTTATGGGGTCGAACCCCGGCGGATGGTGTCAAGCCTAAAGCGTGAACTCGGGTGAGTTACTCGCCCTTGGCCTTCGCGATGATCTCCTCGGCGACGTTCCGCGGAACCTCGGCGTAGGAGTCGAACTGCATTGAGTAGCTTGCGCGACCCGACGTCTTGCTGCGGAGGTCTCCGACGTAGCCGAACATCTCCGAGAGGGGCACGAGGCCCTTCACGACGCGAGCGCCGCTGCGCTCCTCCATGGCCTGGATCTGGCCACGGCGGGAGTTGATGTCGCCGATGACGTCACCCATGTAGTCCTCGGGCGTGGTGACCTCGACGGCCATCATCGGCTCGAGCAGCACGGGCTTCGCCTGACGCGCGGCCTCCTTGAAGGCCTGCGAACCGGCGATCTTGAAGGCCAGCTCGGAGGAGTCGACCTCGTGGTAGGCACCGTCGAGAAGCGTGACGCGGACGCCCGTCATCTCGTAGCCGGCGAGGATGCCGAACTGCATGGCTTCCTGCGCACCCGCGTCCACCGACGGGATGTACTCCCGGGGGATGCGGCCACCGGTGACCTTGTTGACGAACTCGTACGACGCCTCGCCGCCCTCGATGGGCTCGATCGCGATCTGCACCTTGGCGAACTGACCGGTACCACCGGTCTGCTTCTTGTGGGTGAAGTCCACGCGCTCGACGGCCCGACGGATCGTCTCGCGGTACGCGACCTGCGGCTTGCCGACGTTCGCCTCGACGCGGAACTCGCGCTTCATGCGGTCGACGAGCACCTCGAGGTGAAGCTCGCCCATACCACCGATGATGGTCTGGCCGGTCTCCTCGTCCGAGTGAACCTGGAAGGAGGGGTCCTCCTCCGAGAGACGCTGGATGGCGACACCCAGCTTCTCCTGGTCACCCTTGGACTTCGGCTCGATGGCGACCTGGATGACAGGCGCCGGGAAGTCCATGGACTCCAGGATGACCTGCTGCTTGTCGTCACAGAGCGTCTCGCCCGTGGTGGTCTGCTTCAGACCCATGACGGCGACGATGTCACCGGCGCCCACCGACTCGATCTCCTCACGCTTGTTCGCGTGCATACGGTAGATCTTGCCGATGCGCTCCTTCTTGCCCTTGACGGGGTTCAGCACCGCGGTGCCGGACTCCAGGCGGCCCGAGTAGACCCGGACGAAGGTGAGCTTGCCGAGGTGCGGGTCGCTCATGATCTTGAAGGCCAGAGCGGCCAGCGGCTCGTCGTCCGACGGCTTGCGCTTGACGACGACCTCGGGGTCCTTGACGTCGTGGCCCTCGATGGCCTCGACGTCGAGCGGGGTCGGCAGGTAGCGCACGACGGCGTCGAGCAGGGGCTGAACGCCCTTGTTCTTGAACGCGGTGCCACAGAAGACGGGGGTGACGGTGGTGTCGCCGCCCTTGCCCGAGGCGATGGTGATGCGACGCACGGCGGCGTGCAGCTGCTCCACGGTGGGCTCGGTGCCCTCCAGGAACAGCTCCATCATCTCCTCGTCGTTCTCCGCGACGGCCTCGAGCAGCTTGCCGCGGTACTCCTCGGCAGCCTCGGTGTGCGTCTCGGGGATGTCGACGATGTCGTAGGCCTCGCCCTTGGCGGCCTCGGCCGACCAGACGAACGCCTTCATCGTGACGAGGTCGACGACACCCTTGAAGTCGGCCTCGGCACCGATGGGCAGCTGCATGACGAGCGGGGTCGCACCGAGGCGGTCGACGATCATGTCGACGCAGCGGTGGAACTCGGCACCCGTGCGGTCCAGCTTGTTGACGAAGCAGATGCGCGGCACGCCGTAACGGTCGGCCTGACGCCACACCGTCTCGGACTGCGGCTCAACGCCGGCGACGCCGTCGAACACGGTCACGGCACCATCGAGGACACGCAGGGAGCGCTCCACCTCGACGGTGAAGTCGACGTGCCCGGGGGTGTCGATGATGTTGATCGTGTAGTCGTCGTTCTCGAGCGGCCAGTGACAGGTGGTGGCAGCAGAGGTGATCGTGATGCCACGCTCCTGCTCCTGCTCCATCCAGTCCATCGTGGCAGCGCCGTCGTGGACCTCACCGATCTTGTACGAGACACCGGTGTAGAACAGGATCCGCTCGGTCGTCGTCGTCTTGCCCGCGTCGATGTGGGCCATGATCCCGATGTTGCGGACCTTGGCCAGGTCAAGTGAAGTGGTAGCCATAAGGCTTCAGTCTTCTCTCGGTCTCGATGTGGGTAGCGACTACCAGCGGTAGTGCG
Organism: Streptomyces sp. SGAir0957; assembly: GCF_043523415.1. NCBI lineage: Bacteria > Bacillati > Actinomycetota > Actinomycetes > Kitasatosporales > Streptomycetaceae > Streptomyces > Streptomyces sp. SGAir0957. Next base: position 4,979,811 of record NZ_CP027293.1, on the reverse strand, counting down.
CGAAGGCCTTGTTGGACTCGGCCATCTTGTGCGTGTCCTCGCGCTTCTTGACGGCCGCACCGAGGCCGTTCGAGGCGTCGAGCAGCTCGTTCGTCAGACGCTCGGTCATCGTCTTCTCGCGACGGGCGCGGGAGTAGCCGACGAGCCAGCGGAGCGCGAGCGTGTTGGCGCGACCGGGCTTGACCTCGATCGGCACCTGGTAGGTGGCGCCACCGACACGGCGGGACTTGACCTCGAGGGTCGGCTTGATGTTCTCCAGCGCGCGCTTCAGCGTGATGACCGGGTCGTTGCCCGACTTCTCACGCAGGCCCTCCATGGCGCCGTAGACGATGCGCTCGGCGGTGGAGCGCTTGCCGTTCAGCAGCACCTTGTTGATGAGGGAGGTCACCAGAGGAGAACCGTAGACCGGGTCGATGATGACCGGGCGCTTCGGGGCGGGGCCCTTACGAGGCATTCTTACTTCTCCTTCTTGGCGCCGTAGCGGCTGCGGGCCTGCTTGCGGTTCTTGACACCCTGGGTGTCGAGGGAGCCGCGGATGATCTTGTAACGAACACCAGGCAGGTCCTTCACACGGCCACCACGCACGAGCACGATGGAGTGCTCCTGCAGGTTGTGTCCCTCACCCGGAATGTAGGCCGTGACCTCGATGCCCGAGGTCAGACGCACACGCGCGACCTTACGGAGGGCCGAGTTCGGCTTCTTCGGGGTGGTCGTGAACACACGCGTGCAGACGCCACGGCGCTGGGGCGAACCCTCGAGCGCGGGCGTCTTGTTCTTCTCGACCTTGTCCTGCCGGCCCTTACGGACCAGCTGCTGGATCGTAGGCACTACTTCTCCGGTTTCTGTGTGCCGAATAGTAAAGCTAACCTGGAACGCCCTCCGACCCACGCGGTCGGGTGTGTCGAATACTGCAGAACCCCGCGACTGGGCGAGAGAGCGGCAGATTGCGGTGACCCTGATCTAAACCGTTGATCTGAAGCAGACCGGTATCGATCCGGACTCGCCGTGCGGCTGAAGACACGCACACGAGCCCAGGCACACCCCAGGCACAAGGTCTGAGCGTACCTACCTCATAGGCTGTGGTCAAAACAAATACCCCACAGCCGGGACACGCCGGGGCAGCTCAGGCGCCGGAAGAGCTCGCCGCGGCGACGACGAGCGTGAGGAACAACACCCAGCCGACGACCGAAAGCCACCCGAGGACGATCCCGGTGACGGCCATCCCGTCGCCCTGCTCCCCGCTCCGCTTGATCTCCCCGCGCGCCATATGGCCGAGCACGAGCGCGGGCACCGCGGTCAGCCCCCCCGAGAAGATCACCGAGATCCCGCACACGAGCGCCCCGATGGCCTTGCCGTTGGTCGGCACGGGCGGCGGAGGCATCGGCAGGAACGTCCGCGGCACGGGCGCCATCGTCTGCATCTGCACCTGCTGCTGCGGTACGGGCCCCTGCGGCAGATCCGCGACCAGGACATGCAGTTCGCCCACGGTCCGCGCCTGATACGCCCGCTCGACCCGCTTCTCGTACTCCCCCTGCGGCAGCCGCCCCTCGGCGAACCCCGCCCGCAGCACATCCACGGCCCGCTCCCGGTCCGCGTGCGCGGCAAGCATCGACGGCTGCTGCCCCTGCGGCGGCCAGGGCGCGGGCTGCCACGAAGAATTCGACACGAGACCACTCCCCCGGGACCCGGACACCTGCGTGCCCCCCATCATGCGCCAATACGCCGCAAGGCGGCCACCTCCCGAGTATTCGGGGGATGACCGCCCAGCGGTTTCAGGCAACTGCCCGCTTACTGGTTGTACGGACCGTAGTCGTAGTCCTCCAGCGGAACGGCCTGGCCGGAGCCGGTGCCGAACGGCGAGTAGTCGATGTCGTCGTAGCCGACGGCCGAGTACATCGCGGCCTTGGCCTCCTCGGTGGGCTCCACCCGGATGTTGCGGTAGCGGGACAGACCCGTACCGGCCGGGATGAGCTTACCGATGATGACGTTCTCCTTGAGGCCGATGAGGCTGTCGGACTTGGCGTTGATCGCCGCGTCCGTCAGCACTCGGGTCGTCTCCTGGAAGGAGGCGGCCGACAGCCAGGACTCCGTCGCGAGCGAGGCCTTGGTGATACCCATCAGCTGCGGACGGCCGGAGGCGGGGTGACCGCCCTCGGTGACCACACGACGGTTCTCGGTCTCGAACTTCGAGCGCTCGACGAGCTCGCCCGGCAGCAGCTCCGCGTCGCCGGACTCGATGATCGTCACGCGGCGCAGCATCTGCCGGATGATGATCTCGATGTGCTTGTCGTGGATCGACACACCCTGCGAGTTGTAGACCTTCTGGACCTCGCCGACCAGGTGGACCTGGACGGCACGCTGGCCCAGAATGCGCAGCACGTCGTGCGGGTTGGTGGCACCCACGGTGAGCTTCTGGCCCACCTCGACGTGGTCGCCCTCGCCCACGAGCAGACGGGCACGCTTCGAGATCGGGAACGGCGTCTCGTCGCTGCCGTCGTCCGGGGTGACGACGATCTTCTTGGTCTTCTCGGTCTCCTCGATGCGGACCCGGCCCGCGGCCTCGGAGATCGGGGCGACACCCTTCGGCGTACGAGCCTCGAAGAGCTCGACGACACGGGGCAGACCCTGGGTGATGTCGTCACCGGCCACACCACCGGTGTGGAAGGTACGCATCGTCAGCTGGGTACCGGGCTCACCGATGGACTGGGCGGCGATGATGCCGACCGCCTCACCGATGTCGACCAGCTTGCCGGTGGCCAGCGAGCGGCCGTAGCAGTAGGCACAGGTGCCGACCGCGGACTCGCAGGTGAGCACCGAGCGGGTCTTGACGACCTCGACACCGTGCGCGACCAGCTGGTCGATGAGCACGTCACCCAGGTCGACGTTGGCCGGCGCGATGACCTTGCCGTCGACGACGATGTCCTCGGCGAGCATACGGGCGTACACGCTGGTCTCGACGTCGTCCGTCTTGCGCAGGACGCCGTCGGCGCCGCGCTCGGCGATCGCGAGCTTGAGGCCACGGTCGGTGCCGCAGTCCTCCTCGCGAATGATGACGTCCTGCGAGACGTCGACCAGACGACGGGTGAGGTAACCCGAGTCGGCCGTACGCAGGGCGGTGTCCGCCAGACCCTTACGAGCACCGTGCGTCGAGATGAAGTACTCGAGCACCGACAGACCCTCACGGAAGGAGGCCTTGATCGGGCGCGGGATCGTCTCGTTCTTGGCGTTCGACACCAGACCACGCATACCGGCGATCTGACGCATCTGCATCATGTTTCCTCGGGCACCCGAGTCAACCATCATGAAGATGGGGTTGGTCTTCGGGAAGTTCGCGTTCATCGCCTCGGCGACCTCGTTGGTCGCCTTGGTCCAGATCGCGATGAGCTCCTGAGTGCGCTCTTCCTTCGTGATGAGACCACGCTCGTACTGCTTCTGGACCTTCTCGTCCTGCGCCTCGTACCCGGCGACGATCTCCTTCTTCGCCTCGGGAACGACGACGTCGGAGATGGCCACGGTGACGCCGGAGCGGGTCGCCCAGAAGAAGCCGGACGCCTTCAGGTTGTCGAGCGTCGCCGCCACGATGACCTTGGGGTAGCGCTCGGCCAGGTCGTTGACGATCTCGGAGAGCTGCTTCTTGCCCACCGAGTAGTCGACGAACGGGTAGTCCTCGGGCAGCAGCTCGTTGAAGAGCGCGCGGCCCAGGGACGTACGCAGCCGGAAGCTGTCGCCCGGCTGGTACTCCGGCTCGCCTTCCTCGACGGCCGGCGGGGTCCAGCCGCGCGGCGGCATGGTGCCGACCGGGAAGCGGATGTCGACCTGCGACTGCAGCGCCAGCTCACCGGCGTCGAACGCCATGATCGCCTCGGCCGTGGAGCCGAACGAACGGCCCTCGCCCTTGGTGTCACGCAGCTCGCCGTCGGTGGTGAGGAAGAACAGACCGAGGACCATGTCCTGGGTCGGCATCGTCACCGGACGGCCGTCGGCGGGCTTGAGGATGTTGTTCGAGGAGAGCATCAGGATGCGCGCCTCGGCCTGCGCCTCCGCGGAGAGCGGCAGGTGGACGGCCATCTGGTCACCGTCGAAGTCCGCATTGAACGCGGTGCAGACGAGCGGGTGGATCTGGATGGCCTTGCCCTCGACCAGCTGCGGCTCGAAGGCCTGGATGCCGAGGCGGTGCAGCGTCGGCGCACGGTTCAGCAGAACCGGGTGCTCGGCGATGACCTCTTCCAGGACGTCGTACACGACCGTGCGGCCGCGCTCGACCATGCGCTTCGCGCTCTTGATGTTCTGCGCGTGGTTCAGGTCGACCAGGCGCTTCATCACGAACGGCTTGAAGAGCTCCAGCGCCATGGCCTTCGGCAGACCGCACTGGTGCAGCTTCAGCTGCGGGCCGACGACGATGACGGAACGCGCGGAGTAGTCCACACGCTTGCCGAGCAGGTTCTGACGGAAACGACCCTGCTTGCCCTTGAGCATGTCGGACAGCGACTTCAGCGGACGGTTGCCGGGGCCCGTGACCGGGCGACCACGACGGCCGTTGTCGAAGAGCGCGTCGACGGCCTCCTGGAGCATGCGCTTCTCGTTGTTCACGATGATCTCGGGCGCGCCGAGGTCGAGAAGCCGCTTCAGGCGGTTGTTGCGGTTGATGACGCGGCGGTACAGGTCGTTCAGGTCGGAGGTCGCGAAGCGGCCACCGTCCAGCTGCACCATCGGACGCAGGTCCGGCGGGATGACCGGCACGCAGTCGAGCACCATGCCCTTGGGGCTGTTGCTGGTCTGCAGGAACGCGGAGACGACCTTGAGGCGCTTGAGCGCCCGGGTCTTCTTCTGGCCCTTGCCGGTACGGATGATCTCGCGGAGGCGCTCGGCCTCCTCGTCGAGGTCGAAGGACTCCAGGCGCTTCTGCAGCGCCGCGGCACCCATCGAACCGTCGAAGTACGTGCCGAAACGGTCACGCAGCTCGCGGTAGAGCAGCTCGTCGCCCTCGAGGTCCTGGACCTTGAGGTTCTTGAAGCGGGACCAGACCTCGTCCAGACGGTCGATCTCGCGCTGCGCACGGTCGCGCAGCTGCTTCATCTCGCGCTCGGCACCCTCGCGCACCTTGCGGCGCACGTCGGCCTTGGCGCCCTCGGCCTCCAGCTCGGCCAGGTCGGTCTCGAGCTTCTTGGCGCGGGCCTCCAGGTCGGAGTCGCGGCGGTTCTCCACCTGCTGACGCTCGACCTGGACGTGCGCCTCGAGGGAGGGCAGGTCGCGGGTACGGCGCTCCTCGTCCACGTACGTGATCATGTACGCGGCGAAGTAGATGACCTTCTCGAGGTCCTTCGGGGCGAGGTCGAGCAGGTAGCCCAGACGCGACGGAACGCCCTTGAAGTACCAGATGTGCGTGACGGGAGCGGCGAGCTCGATGTGGCCCATCCGCTCACGGCGCACCTTGGCGCGGGTGACCTCGACGCCACAGCGCTCGCAGATGATGCCCTTGAAGCGGACACGCTTGTACTTGCCGCAGTAGCACTCCCAGTCCCGGGTGGGGCCGAAGATCTTCTCGCAGAAGAGCCCGTCCTTTTCCGGCTTGAGCGTGCGGTAGTTGATGGTCTCGGGCTTCTTGACCTCGCCGTGGCTCCACTGACGGATGTCGTCAGCGGTGGCCAGACCGATCCGGAGCTCATCGAAGAAGTTGACGTCGAGCACTATGCGTCAATCCCTCTCAGGGTTGTAAGTCTGTGGTCTGAAACGGGGGTCCTGGGGTCGGCCGGGGGCTCGGAGCGAGCCCCCGGCCGGACTCCCGTCAGACCTCTTCGACGCTGCTCGGCTCGCGCCGGGACAGGTCGATGCCGAGCTCCTCCGCTGCGCGGAAGACGTCCTCGTCGGTGTCGCGCATCTCGATGGACATGCCGTCCGAGGACAGCACCTCCACGTTGAGGCACAGGGACTGCATTTCCTTGATGAGGACCTTGAAGGACTCAGGAATGCCGGGCTCGGGGATGTTCTCGCCCTTGACGATGGCCTCGTAGACCTTCACGCGGCCGGTGACGTCGTCGGACTTGATGGTCAGCAGCTCCTGGAGGGCGTAGGCGGCGCCGTATGCCTCCAGCGCCCACACCTCCATCTCACCGAAGCGCTGGCCACCGAACTGGGCCTTACCACCCAGCGGCTGCTGGGTGATCATCGAGTACGGACCGGTCGACCGGGCGTGGAGCTTGTCGTCGACCAGGTGGTGCAGCTTGAGGATGTACATGTACCCGATCGAGATCGGGTCCGGGAACGGCTCACCGGAGCGGCCGTCGAACAGCCTCGCCTTACCGGTCGGCTGCACCATGCGCTCACCGTCCCGGTTCGGGATGGTGTGCTGGAGCAGACCCGCCAGCTCGTCCTCACGCGCACCGTCGAAGACGGGGGTGGCGACGTTGGTACCGGGGTCGACCTGGTCGGCACCGATGACCTGGAGGCGCTGCGCCCACTCCTCGCCGAGCCCGGAGACGTCCCAGCCGCGGCTGGCGAGCCAGCCGAGGTGGATCTCCAGGACCTGTCCCGGGTTCATTCGGGACGGCACACCCAGCGGGTTCAGGATGATGTCGACCGGCGTCCCGTCCTCGAGGAACGGCATGTCCTCGATGGGCAGGATCTTGGAGATGACACCCTTGTTGCCGTGGCGGCCGGCGAGCTTGTCACCGTCCGTGATCTTGCGCTTCTGCGCCACGTAGACCCGAACCAGCTGGTTCACGCCCGGCGGCAGCTCGTCGCCCTCTTCACGGTCGAAGACGCGGACGCCGATGACCTTGCCGATCTCACCGTGCGGCACCTTCAGGGAGGTGTCGCGCACCTCGCGCGCCTTCTCACCGAAGATCGCGCGGAGCAGGCGCTCCTCCGGGGTCAGCTCGGTCTCACCCTTGGGCGTGACCTTGCCGACGAGGATGTCGCCGGCGACGACCTCGGCACCGATCCGGATGATGCCGCGCTCGTCGAGGTCGGCGAGGACCTCCTCGGAGACGTTCGGGATGTCCCGGGTGATCTCCTCCGGGCCGAGCTTGGTGTCACGGGCGTCGACCTCGTGCTCCTCGATGTGGATCGAGGAGAGGACGTCGTCCTGCACGAGGCGCTGCGACAGGATGATCGCGTCCTCGTAGTTGTGACCCTCCCACGGCATGAACGCCACGAGCAGGTTCTTGCCGAGCGCCATCTCGCCGTTCTCGGTCGCGGGACCGTCGGCCAGGACCTGGCCCTCGATCACGCGGGCGCCCTCGTCCACGACAACCTTCTGGTTGACCGAGGTGCCCTGGTTCGAGCGGGAGAACTTGTGCAGGCGGTACGTGGTGTACGTGCCGTCGTCGTTGGTGATGGTGATGTAGTCCGCGGAGACCTCCTGGACCACACCGTCCTTCTCGGCCTTGAGCACGTCGCCGGCGTCGGTGGCGCAGCGGTACTCCATGCCGGTGCCGACGAGCGGCGCCTCGGACTTAATCAGCGGCACGGCCTGACGCATCATGTTCGCGCCCATGAGGGCACGGTTGGCGTCGTCGTGCTCGAGGAACGGGATCATGGCGGTCGCGACCGACACCATCTGGCGCGGCGAGACGTCCATGTAGTCGACGTCGTCACCGGGGACGTAGTCGACCTCGCCGCCACGACGGCGGACCAGGACGCGGGACTCCTCGAAGCGGAGCTCGTCCGTCAGCGGCGCGTTGGCCTGCGCGATGACGAACCGGTCCTCCTCGTCCGCGGTGAGGTAGTCGACGTCGTCGCCGACGACACCGTCGGTCACCTTGCGGTACGGGGTCTCGATGAAGCCGAACGCGTTGATCCGGCCGTACGAGGCGAGGGAGCCGATCAGGCCGATGTTCGGGCCTTCGGGCGTCTCGATCGGGCACATGCGGCCGTAGTGCGACGGGTGCACGTCACGGACCTCGAAGCCGGCCCGCTCACGGGAGAGACCACCCGGGCCCAGGGCGTTGAGACGACGCTTGTGCGTCAGGCCCGAGAGCGGGTTGTTCTGGTCCATGAACTGGGACAGCTGCGACGTACCGAAGAACTCCTTGATCGACGCCACGACCGGGCGAATGTTGATCAGGGTCTGCGGCGTGATCGCCTCGACGTCCTGCGTGGTCATGCGCTCGCGCACGACGCGCTCCATACGGGCGAGACCCGTACGGACCTGGTTCTGGATGAGCTCACCGACGTTACGGATACGGCGGTTGCCGAAGTGGTCGATGTCGTCGGTCTCGACGATGATCGAACGACCGGACTCGCCGACCGTCTCCACCTCACCGGCGTGCAGCTTCACCAGGTACTTGATCGTGGCGATGATGTCGTCGGTGGTGAGCACACCGGCGTCCAGCGGCTCGTCGGCGCCGAGCTTCTTGTTCACCTTGTAGCGGCCGACCTTCGCGAGGTCGTAGCGCTTCGGGTTGAAGTAGAGGTTCTCGAGCAGCGTCTGAGCGGCCTCGCGCGTGGGCGGCTCGCCCGGGCGGAGCTTGCGGTAGATGTCGAGCAGCGCGTCGTCCTGGCCCTGGGTGTGGTCCTTCTCCAGGGTGGCGCGCATGGACTCGTACTCGCCGAACTCCTCGAGGATCTGCTCGGTCGTCCAACCGAGCGCCTTGAGCAGGACGGTGACGGACTGCTTGCGCTTGCGGTCGATGCGCACACCGACCATGTCGCGCTTGTCGATCTCCATCTCGAGCCAGGCACCACGCGAGGGGATGACCTTGGCGGAGAAGATGTCCTTGTCGGACGTCTTGTCGATGGAGGAGTCGAAGTAGACACCCGGCGAACGGACCAGCTGCGACACGACGACACGCTCGGTGCCGTTGATGACGAAGGTGCCCTTGTTGGTCATGAGCGGGAAGTCGCCCATGAAGACCGTCTGGGACTTGATCTCGCCGGTCTCGTTGTTGGTGAACTCGGCGGTGACGAAGAGCGGGGCGGCGAACGTGAAGTCGCGCTCCTTGCACTCGTCGATCGAGTTCTTCGGAGGCTCGAAGCGGTGGTCGCGGAAGGTCAGAGACATCGACCCGGAGAAGTCCTCGATCGGGGAGATCTCCTCGAAGATCTCCTCCAGACCGGACTTCGTGGGGACGTTCTGTCCGCTTTCGAGAGCCGCCTCGACACGAGCCTTCCACGCGTCGTTGCCGAGCAGCCAGTCGAAGCTTTCGGTCTGCAGCGCAAGAAGGTTCGGAACCTCGAGGGGCTCCTTGATCTTTGCAAAGGAGATGCGCAGCGGGGCGGTGCTGGCGCCGTTGTTCGTATTCGCGGTCGAGGCGTTGCGCGAGGCGGCCAAGAGGGGGTCCTTCCGAGGGCTCGGACTCACTACGCGCGTACCGGTCCCAAGCCGGGCCGTGGGGCCGAGCCTCCTGCTCCGTAGCCAAAAGGCCAGGTCAGGGCTGGTTCAGTCCACTGTGCTCAAGCGAGGGCATGCCCCTGGTGACGGGCAGGGAGCAGCTAACAGGCAGCGCAAAGGGACAGTGTAGCCAGAAGGCCCACTGATGTCCAGTGCGGGTTTTTTGACACCCTCGTTGTTCTCAACCGTTCACCGTCTGCGGCATGCCTTGTGCGCTGAGCGCACATCCTTACTGCCCTCTTCGTCGCCGATCCATGCCTCGGAACCGGATCGGATGTGACGACGCGTCCTGAGAATTGCGCGCTGCGTGCGGTTCGTCAAGGCCCCCTCCTGGCCGAGGAGCGTGGCCCCGGACACGACGAAGATCACCATACTCCGCGCGAACGGCTGTGCAAGGCACCGTCGACGGGCGAGCCAGAGACGCCGAAAGGCGACCACCCAGTTGGGTGATCGCCCTTCGGTACGTCAGCGTTACAACCCGCTCAGGGGCAGTTCCGCGGAGGAGTCAGCAGACTCGCGAAGTCACTTGACCTCGACGGAGGCGCCGGCGCCCTTGAGGGCCTCGGCGGCCTTCTCGGCGGCGTCCTTGGCGACCTTCTCGAGGACCGGCTTCGGGGTGCCGTCGACGAGGTCCTTGGCCTCCTTCAGACCCAGGGAGGTCAGCTCACGCACGACCTTGATGACCTGGATCTTCTTCTCGCCGGCGCCGGTGAGGATGACGTCGAACTCGTCCTGCTCCTCGGCGGCCTCGGCCGGGGCGCCCGGGCCCGCGGGGCCGGCGACGGCGACGGCCGCGGCGGCGGTGACGTCGAACTTCTCCTCGAAGGCCTTCACGAACTCGGAGAGCTCGATGAGGGTCATCTCCTCGAACTGGGCGAGCAGGTCTTCCTGGCTGAGCTTCGCCATGATGGGCGATCCTTCCACTAATTCGGCTGGTGCCGGATGTACATGTGAGGCGGGCGTACGTTCGGCCCGCTACGACCTCTCGCCTACGCGGCGAGGGTCACAGTGCGAGCCGAATTACTCGGCACCGCCCTGCTCGGCCTGCTTGACACGAAGCGCCTCCGCGGTGCGGACGAACTTCGAGGGCAGCGCCTGGAAGAGCTGAGCAGTCTGGGACTGCTTGCCCTTGAAGGCACCGGCCAGCTTGCTGAGCAGAACCTCGCGGGACTCGAGGTCCGCGAGCTTCTTGATCTCGTCGGCGGACATCGCCTTGCCGTCAAGGACTCCGCCCTTGATGACGAGGTTCGGGTTGTCCTTGGCGAAGTCACGAAGACCCTTGGCCGACTCCACCGGGTCACCGGTGACGAAGGCAACCGCCGTCGGCCCCGTGAAGAGGTCGTCCAGCGTGTCGATCCCGGCCTCGTTGGCCGCGATCTTGGTCAGCGTGTTCTTCACCACGGCGTACTCGGAGTTCTCACCGAGCGAACGGCGCAGCTGCTTGAGCTGGGCCACGGTGAGACCCCGGTACTCGGTCAGCACGGCGGCGTTCGAGCTGCGGAACTTGTCCGTGAGCTCGGCTACCGCGGCAGCCTTGTCGGGCGTCGGCATAAGCGTCGGCCTCCTTCCGGGTGATGAGGACCGCTCAAAAGGAGGCTGGGAAAACGAAACGCCCCGGCGCAGGCGCACGGGGCGTGAACTCGACCGGATCCCACAGAATCCAGGAGCACTTCCACAGTCACCTGCGCGGGTCGTCCGCAATTACAACGGATCCTTCGGCCACCGAACTCTCTTGCGAGCGGACGGCAACGACCAGCGGTCTTTGGCTTCTGTGAAAGATTACGTCAAGGGGCGCGCGGCAGGCAAATCCGCTGCCGCGCGCACTCAGACGCCGGTGTCCGCGCTCTCGCTCGCGGCGGCGCCGAGCTCCTTCAGCATCTGCATGAGGTCGTAGGTCTGGTTCGCGGGCGGCGCCTGGACCTTGACGGCCGAGCCGTAGTCCGAGAACTTCTCGGAGATCTCGACGGCGCCCTGCGCGCTGTTCATGGTGACGTCGAGGCGGACCGGCAGATCGTCCTCGTTGACCCACAGCTCGGTGTCGTAGTCCTTGATGCCGGCCTTCTTGATGTTCTTGAGGAGCTCGTCGCGGTCGGCCTTGTCGAGGACCTTCAGCGAGTCGCTCTTCGCCACCATCTCGTCGACGCCGAGCTTGCCCTTGTAGTGCTGCGCCTGGACGCCGTCGATCTGCGCGGAGCCGAGGTGCTTGAGGTTCGGCGAGTCGAGGAGGACCGCGATCTGCTGGGCCGGGTCCTGGTTCGCGCTCTCCAGGCTGCCGGTCATCTGGCGGGACAGCGCCTCGTCACCGGCGGACTCCGCCGCGGCGCCGAGGTCCATCTTCATCCAGCGCTTGCCGTCCATGTCCGCGGCGGCCTTGGCCCCCATGTCCATGTACATGACGTTGCTCTGCCAGATCATGCGGATCTTGTCCGGCATGTCGGCGTCGGCCGCGGTGAACGCCGAGCCGGACATCGTCATATCCATGACGGTCGGGTCCCAGCCCATGGTGCCGCTCATCTTCATGGTGCCGCCGTCGGCGCCGAGCGCGGCCGGCGTCTTCATGACCATCTCGACCTTGGCGGACTTGGCGTCGGCGGTCTTCTTGTACGCCGCCGTCAGCGCCTGCGTCACCTCCGCGTGCGACTGGGGGGCGTCGGAAGCCTTGTCGCCCTTGCCCGCGTCACCGTTTCCACACGCCACAGCCCCGGTACAGAGCAGCGCGGTCACGGCCGCGGCGCCGACCGTACGTCGTACAGCAATCATGTCGATCCCACCCCTAGGAACACCGAACTCGGTACACGTGTACTCAACAAACTCATCGCACGATAACTGACGCCACGGACATCGGGCCGGTTCTATTTCCCGGGCTCAGCCGTCGCCCGCCACGTCCTCGAAGTCGACGGTGTCCCGCAGGGGCGGGCGCTCGGCGGCCGCGGCGGCGCCGTAGTCGCGGTAGTGGACGGTGCTGATGAAGTCGCCGGAGCGCTGGGTGCGCCGGACGAGGAGATGGCGGGCGTCGATCCATACGTCGATGTGCTGCCCGTCGGACGTGCCCCGGTAGTGCCGGGCACGGGCGCCCCGTACGGTCTCCTCCCCGACCCTGCGGACGTCCTCGGCGGCGACGAGCGCCTTGAGCGCGTCGGCGGGGCTGAGATCGCTCCCGGCGGCATAGGGGTGGCGTATCCAGTGCCGGCCGCCCTGGGAACGGGCAAAGGAGTCCGACATCCGCGTGTAGTAGGCGTCCGGCAGGAAGCGCGTCTGGGACGGGTCGCCGCCCAACGCGCGCGTGGAGGCGGCCATGTCGCCACCGGTGACGCGGACGGTGAGCGTGCCGCGTACGCCGTCGGACCAGCTGAGCGTGCCCGCGCTGTGCGAGGCGAGCCGGTCGCCGGTGTCCATCGTCGCCTCGACGCGGGCCGAGCCCGCCGCGGCGACCTTCTTCTGGGCCGTGCGCAGGGCGTCCACGGCGTCCTGGTCGGGCGAGGGCCCGCCACCGCAGCCCGCGAGCAGCCCGCACGCCGCGGTGACGCCGAGCAGACCCCGTAGAGCCTGTCGATCCCGTAGGCGCCCTAGGTACGACATCGCTGGCTCCGCTCCCCCGGCCCGTACGGTCACCGCGACGCTAGCGCAGTGCCACGCGCGCGTGGGGCGGAAAAGAGGAACGGGCCCCGCACCTGAGAAGGTGCGGGGCCCGTAGCCGACTTCAGTTGAGCTGTGCAGCTCAGACCGCCGCCGGGTCCTCCTCGGTGAGGAGGTTGCGGGTGCGGTTCGGGTCGACCGGAACGCCGGGGCCGATCGTGGTGCTGATCGCGGCCTTCTTGATGTAGCGACCCTTGGCGGCGGACGGCTTCAGACGGAGGATCTCCTCCAGCGCGGCGCCGTAGTTCTCCACCAGCTTGGTGTCGTCGAAGGACGCCTTGCCGATGATGAAGTGCAGGTTCGAGTGCTTGTCGACGCGGAACTCGATCTTGCCACCCTTGATCTCGTTCACGGCCTTGGCCACGTCCGGGGTCACGGTGCCGGTCTTCGGGTTCGGCATGAGGCCACGGGGACCGAGCACGCGGCCGAGGCGGCCGACCTTGCCCATGAGGTCCGGCGTGGCGACGACGGCGTCGAACTCGTTCAGGCGGTTGCCCTTGGAGATCTCGTCGATGAGCTCGTCGGAGCCGACGATGTCGGCGCCGGCGGCCTCCGCGGCCGCAGCACGGTCACCGGTCGCGAAGACCAGGACCCGGGCGGTCTTGCCGGTGCCGTGCGGCAGGTTCACGGTGCCACGGACCATCTGGTCGGCCTTGCGCGGGTCGACACCCAGGCGGAAGGCGACCTCGACGGTGCCGTCGAACTTGGTCGTGGAGGTCTCCTTGGCGAGACGGACGGCCTCGAGCGGGGCGTAGAGCTTGTCCCGGTCGATCTTGGCGTCCGCAGCGCGGAGAGTCTTGCTGCGCTTGCTCACTTACTGCTCCTGAGTTCTAGAGGAGTCGTGGTCCGGGCCGAGCAGGCCCTTCCACGGTGGTACCTACGGGGTGAGGTCAGCCCTCGACCGTGATGCCCATGGAACGGGCGGTGCCGGCGATGATCTTCGCGGCAGCGTCCAGGTCGTTGGCGTTGAGGTCGGGCATCTTGGTGGTGGCGATCTCGCGGACCTGCGCGTCGGTGATCTTCGCGACCTTGGTCTTGTGCGGCTCGCCCGAGCCCTTCTCGACACCAGCGGCCTTGAGGATCATCTTCGCGGCCGGCGGGGTCTTGGTGATGAAGGTGAAGGAGCGGTCCTCGTAGACCGTGATCTCCACCGGGATGACCCAACCGCGCTGCGACTCGGTCGCGGCGTTGTAGGCCTTGCAGAACTCCATGATGTTCACGCCGTGCTGGCCCAGCGCGGGGCCGACCGGCGGAGCCGGGTTGGCGGCGCCGGCCTGGATCTGGAGCTTGATGAGCCCCGTGACCTTCTTCTTCTTGGGAGGCATGTGCTCTCTCTCCGGGTCTTAGTGAGAGTGTTCAGCCGCCACCCTTGCGAATGATCGTCCGGATCATCCGGATGGAGGCATACCGCACAACGATAACGGGTATTGATGTGCGGCTAAAAACCGAGCAGGTCAGACCGGCTTTTACGAGCCCGTCTGACCTGTTCGGAAGCGGTGTGTCCAGAAGGTGCCAGGTGGTGCTAGTTCTTCTGGATCTGGTCGAAGCTGAGCTCGACCGGGGTCTCACGGCCGAAGATCTCGACGAGACCCTTGACCTTCTTCGAGTCGGCGTTGATCTCGTTGATCGTCGCCTGGAGCGTGGCGAACGGGCCGTCGGTGACGGTGACCGAGTCGCCGACCTCGAAGTCGAGCACCTGGACCTCGACCTTGCGGGCCGGAGCCGGCTTGCCCTCGGCCTCGGCGGCCTCGCGGGCGGCCTTCTCCTCGGCCTCCGGGGCGAGCATCTTGACGATCTCGTCCAGGGTCAGCGGGTACGGGTCGTAGGCGTTGCCCACGAAGCCGGTGACGCCGGGGGTGTTGCGGACGACGCCCCAGGACTCGTTCGTCAGATCCATGCGGACGAGAACGTAGCCGGGCAGCTTGTTCTGCCGGACGTTCTTGCGCTCGCCGTTCTTGATCTGGACGATCTCCTCTTCGGGGACCTCGGCCTGGTAGATGAACTCCTCGACGTTCAGCGAGACGGCGCGCTGCTCGAGGTTGGCCTTCACGCGCTTCTCGTAGCCCGCGTAGGTGTGGATCACGTACCACTCGCCGGGCAGGCCGCGCAGCTCGTCACGGAGGGCGGCGACGGGGTCGACCGGCTCGGCGGGCTCGGCCGCCTCCTCCGCGTCGTCCTCGACGTCGGCTTCGGCCTCGGCGGCGTCGTCCTCGGTGTCGGTGTCGGCGTCGGTCTCGTCGGCCGTGACGGCCGCTTCCTCGGCGGGCTCGCCGGCGGCGATGTCGGCAGCCTCGGCCTGGTCCGGCTCCGCGGCGTCCGCCGCCTCGACGATGTCGCGCTCGTCCTCAGCGGACTCGACGGGCTCGGTCGCCTCGTTCAGGTTCGGGTCAGACACGGTGGCTGCTTCTTCCTGGATACATAGGGGTGGAACATGCGAAAGGGGCGCCGGTCCCGGCGCCCTCCGCTGTCGGCTCAGCCGAAGACGTACTTGACGAGGTGGCTGAACCCATAGTCAATCACGGTCACCAGGCCGATCATGATGACGACGAACACAATCACCACGGTGGTGTACGTGGTGAGCTGGTTGCGAGTCGGCCAGACGACCTTGCGGAGCTCCGCGACGATCTGGCGGTAGAAGAGAGCGAGGCGGCCGAAGGGGCCCTTCTTACCGCGCTTGCCGCCCTTGCGGGCCTTCTTCTTGGACTCCGGCGCCTCATCCTGGGCATCAGGCATGTCGATGGAGCCCACGGCGTCCGTCACTCGTCCTCACCTGAATTCCGGGTCGTGGCCGTGCCGCGCCCGGTTGAGCCGCACGGCGGTGCAATGCAGTACGTACAATCCGCACACATCCTGGCGAAGGAGTGTGAGCAGGGCCGGAGGGACTTGAACCCCCAACCGCTGGTTTTGGAGACCAGTGCTCTACCAATTGAGCTACGACCCTTTGTTTCCCCCAACGTACCGCATCCGCCCAGATGCACGGAGTGCGCTTGGAAGGTGCGGCCCGTGAAGGCCAACGAGCAGTGAGTGTACGTGTTCCGCGGCGCTCCGTCGAACAGATGGGGAGGGTGAGTGGATCAAGAGGGGAGGGGAAGTGGTCCCGACGGTCTTGCAAACCCGTGTGCCCGGCGGGTTTCGGGTCTGGAACGATGGGCCCATGAGCGCTGCAACTCCTTCCTCGTCCGCCGGTTCCTCCCCTACGGAGCGCCGGGTCTCCGCCCGGGTCGGCTCCATCTCCGAGTCCGCGACCCTCGCCGTCGACGCCAAGGCCAAGGCCCTCAAGGCCGCCGGGCGCCCGGTGATCGGCTTCGGCGCCGGTGAGCCCGACTTCCCGACGCCGGACTATGTGGTCGAGGCCGCCATCGAGGCGTGCAAGAACCCGAAGTTCCACCGCTACACGCCGGCCGGCGGCCTCCCCGAGCTGAAGGCCGCGATCGCCGCGAAGACGCTGCGCGACTCCGGCTACGAGGTCGACGCCTCGCAGATCCTGGTGACCAACGGCGGCAAGCAGGCCATCTACGAGGCGTTCGCCGCGATCCTCGACCCGGGCGACGAGGTCATCGTGCCCGCGCCGTACTGGACCACGTACCCGGAGTCGATCCGGCTCGCGGGCGGTGTGCCGGTGGAGGTCGTGGCCGACGAGACGACCGGGTACCGGGTCTCCGTCGAGCAGCTGGAGGCCGCGCGCACCGAGCGCACGAAGGTCGTGCTCTTCGTCTCGCCGTCGAACCCGACCGGCGCCGTCTACAGCGAGGCCGACGCGGAGGCCATCGGCCGCTGGGCCGTCGAGCACGGCCTGTGGGTCATGACGGACGAGATCTACGAGCACCTCGTCTACGGGGACGCGAAGTTCACCTCGCTGCCGGCGATCCTGCCCGAGCTGCGCGACAAGTGCATCGTGGTCAACGGGGTCGCGAAGACGTACGCGATGACCGGCTGGCGCGTGGGCTGGATCGTCGGCCCCAAGGACGTCGTGAAGGCGGCCACGAACCTCCAGTCGCACGCCACGTCGAACGTCTCCAACGTGGCGCAGGCCGCCGCGCTCGCCGCCGTCTCCGGCGACCTGACCGCCGTGGAGCGGATGCGCGAGGCCTTCGACCGGCGCCGCAAGACGATCGTGCGGATGCTCAACGAGATCGACGGCGTGGTCTGCCCGGAGCCCGAGGGCGCCTTCTACGCGTACCCGTCCGTGAAGGGGCTGCTCGGCAAGGAGATCCGCGGCAAGCGCCCCCAGGACTCCGTCGAGCTGGCGGCGCTCATCCTGGAGGAGGCCGAGGTCGCGGTGGTGCCGGGCGAGGCGTTCGGCACGCCGGGCTACCTGCGGCTCTCGTACGCGCTGGGCGACGAGGACCTCGTCGAGGGCGTCTCGCGCGTCCAGAAGCTGCTGGCCGAGGCGCGGGACTGAGTTTTTCCGGCTTTTTTGCACGCGCGCGTGGCGGGCCGTTCCCTTCGGGGGACGGCCCGCTTCTTCGTTCGGCGATGAACCCGAAAGAGGAAGGCGCTACCGGGAGGACACGTGTGTACGGCAGGATCTTGGGATGGAGCGTGTACAAGGTGACGGGCGACGTGATGGACGTGACGTCCGTCAGCTGCCGAAGGCCCATCTGCATCTGCATTTCACCGGGTCGATGCGGCCCACGACCCTGCTCGAGCTGGCCGACAAGTACGGCGTACGGCTCCCCGAGGCGCTGACCAGCGGGGAACCCCCGAAGCTACGGGCCACGGACGAGCGCGGCTGGTTCCGCTTCCAGCGGCTCTACGACGCGGCGCGCTCCTGTCTGCGAGCCCCCGAGGACATCCAGCGCCTGGTGCGGGAGGCCGCGGAGGAGGACATCGCGGACGGGTCGGGGTGGCTGGAGATCCAGGTCGACCCGACGTCGTACGCGCCCCGGCTCGGCGGTCTCATCGCGGCGATGGAGGTCATTCTCGACGCGGTGGACAGCGCCTCGCGCGAGACCGGGCTCGGCATGCGCGTCCTGGTCGCGGCGAACCGCATGAAGCACCCGCTGGACGCGCGCACCCTCGCACGCCTCGCGGTGCGCTACGCGGACCAGGGCATCGTCGGGTTCGGCCTCTCCAACGACGAACGACGCGGCATGGCGCGCGATTTCGACCGGGCCTTCCACATCGCGCGCGAAGGCGGCCTCTTGTCCGCGCCGCACGGCGGCGAGCTGACCGGGCCCGCCTCCGTCCGGGACTGCCTCGACGACCTGGACGCCACCCGCATCGGGCACGGGGTGCGGGCCGCCGAGGACCCGCGGCTGCTGAAGCGGCTCGCGGACCGCCAGGTGACCTGCGAGGTGTGCCCGGCCTCGAACGTCGCCCTCGGCGTCTACGAGAAGCCCGAGGACGTGCCCCTGCGCACCCTCTTCGAGGCCGGGGTGCCGATGGCGCTCGGCGCCGACGACCCGCTGCTCTTCGGCTCCCGCCTGGCCGCGCAGTACGACATCGCCCGCCGCCACCACGCCTTCTCCGACGTCGAACTGGCCGAGCTGGCACGCCAGTCGGTTCGCGGTTCGGCGGCCCCGGAGGACGTCAAGAAGACACTGCTGAGCGGGGTGGAGGAGTGGCTGGCGGCCTGAGCGCCCTCGCCGGGCGATCCCTGTGAGCAGGGTGTGGCGATATGCGCCGCGCACTCGTCCGGGGGCTGCGGTGGTGTGCGGTCCGGGGGCATGTCGTGGGCGACGGCGCTTGGACGGGCGCTAGGCGTCGCCCCTGCCGCTAGGCGGCGCCCCTGCCGCTGGACGGCGCCAGGGTCGCCTGGCGCAGTTCCCTGGCTGTGCGGGCCAGCACCGCGTGGTCGCGGGGACCGGTGATTCCGGTCATCACCATGCCGATGCTGCCCTTGTCGACCCAGAAGCACATGCCGAGATCGGCGGCGCCCGTGGCGTACGACGCGCACTCCATCCGGCCGCCGAGCGGTCCCGCGGCGGCGCTCCACGTGTCCTCCGGTCCGCCTCCCAGGGAGCTGTCGCCCTCCCGCAGGCTCGCGAACAGGACGTCGGGATCCTCGGCGTGCAGGTCGCCCGTAGCCCCTACGAGGATGATCGTTCCACCGGAATCCTCGTCCTGGTACGAGCCCGAGAACGTCCGCGCGCCCGGCGGCAAGGCCATCTCGGAGATGACCGCGTCCATGGCACCGCCCAAGTCCTCGTTCAACGGGACCCCGTGGAACGACTGCGGCACCACCGCCACGTAGCGCGGGTAGGCGGCATAGCGCGTGTACTGCCACCCCACGGACCCCAGCACCGCCGCCGCCACGACCACGATCGCCAGTGCCATGGAGGCCCGTTCGCGGCGCGTGGGGAACGGGATGTCGGGCGCGCCGGGCGCGGGCGCCGCGTACCCGGCGGGCAGTCGGCGCTCGGCTTCGCGGCGGGCCCGCCGCAGCAAGGAGCGTTCCATCCTGACGGGGATGCCCACGACAAGGCCGAGCAGGCAGTACTGCCACGACAGGCCGAGCGCGGGCACGGCGAGCAGCCAGGCGGACACCACTCCGCACAGGACGAGCGCGGTCCGGTACGGGGCGCTCAGCATGGACGCGACGATGCCCCGGTTGCCGAACGGGAAGGCCAGCGCGGCCAGCGTCTCCGCGCGGACGGCCAGGCGACGGTCGTACGGCCAGGCGTCGGCGGCCTCCCGCGCCTGCCGCGCCAGGACGTCGAGGGCGACGCCGCTGTTCAGTGCCGCCCTCGCGTCGTGGCGCTGGACGTAGGCGAGGGACGGCGGCCGGGGTCCCCCGCCGCGCTCGGACGCCTCGGCGACCCGCAGCGCCTGCGGCGATCCGGGTGCCAGCTCCGTCAGCCGGTCCGCCGCCCGCTGACCGCGCGCCCTGCGCCCCGGTTGTTCCATGACGTCCCCGGCGAGCCCGAACTCGGCGTACCCGGCGAGCAGGTCCAGGTCGTCCGGGAAGGCGTCGAGACCGGCCTGGTAGGCGCGCTCCGCCTCGACGTCGTGGTCGTCCTCGTCCTCGGCCGCGTGGGCCCGGCCCAGGACCGCGTAGAGCCCCGCGTGCGGCCCGTACGCGTCGAGGGCCCGCTGTGCCTCGGCGCGCGCCTGCGCCAGTTCCCCCGCGCGCACCAGCCGCTGCGCGTGCTCGTATGCGGGCAGCACGGACTGCCCGTCGTTCTCCTGCATGTGTGGTCCCCGCCCCTGATGTGCGTGCCGATCGGCTCGACGCCGCCACTATCAGGGGCGATGACCGCTGAGGTCAACGAATAATCGCAGCTCAGAGCCGTACGCCGATGGTCACCGGCTCGTTGACCAGCGTGACCCCGAACGCCTCGCGGACGCCTGCCACGACCTCCCGGGCCAGGGCGAGGAGGTCCTCGGTGGTCGCCTCGCCGCGGTTGGTGAGGGCGAGGGTGTGTTTGGTGGAGATGCGGGCCGGCCCGGAGCCGTAGCCCTTGGTGAAGCCCGCCTTGTCGATGAGCCAGGCGGCCGAGGTCTTGGTGAGCCCCTCCCCCGCGGGGAAGGCGGGCGCCTTGACGTCAGGGCCCAGCCGCTCGGCCACGCGCGCGTGGAAGGCGGCGAACTCCTCCTCCGTGAGGATCGGGTTGGTGAAGAACGATCCGGCCGACCAGGTGTCGTGGTCCTCCGGGTCCAGCACCATGCCCTTCCCGGCGCGCAGCTTCAGGACGGTCTCGCGCGCGGTGGCGGCGGGCACCCGGTCGCCCGCCTCGACGCCGAGGGCGCGGGCGGTCTCGGGGTACTTGAGCGGCGCGCTGAGCCCGCCCGCGTCCTCCAGCTCGAAACGGACCCGGAGCACCACGTAGCGGTCGGGTTCGGCCTTGAAGCGGCTGTGGCGGTAGGAGAAGGCGCACTCGGCGTTCTGGAGGGTGACGGTCTCGCCCGCCGTGCGGTCGTAGGCGACCACCTCGGTGATGGTGGCGGAGACCTCCTGGCCGTACGCCCCCACGTTCTGGATCGGCGTCGCGCCCGCCGAGCCGGGGATGCCGGCGAGGCACTCGATGCCCGCGAGCCCCGCCTCGACGGTGCGTTCGACGGCGTCGGTCCACACCTCGCCCGCGGCCAGCTCCAGCTTGGTGCCGTCGAGCGCGAAGCCCTTGGTGGCGATGCGCAGGGCGGTGCCCGCGAAGCCCTTGTCGCCGATGACGAGGTTGCTGCCGCCGCCGATGATCAGCAGCGGGGTGCCCGCGGCGTCGGCCTCGCGCACCGCGTCGACGACCTCGGCGTCGGTCGTCGCGGTGAGCAGCCGGGTGGCGGGGCCCCCGAGCCGGAAGGTGGTCAGGGGGGCGAGGGGCGCGTCGTGGAGTTCCTGCACGCGCTCCAGGGTACGAGAACGGCCCCGCTGCCCAGGGCGGGGCCGTTCTACTGCGGGGAGAGCCACCGGTTCATGCGAAGCGCCGCATGGCGTCCTCCCAGTCGACGGGCAGCTCGTCAGTGGTCGTCCGCCAGGTGCGGTGGGTGAAGGACCGCATATGGGTGCGCAGTCCGGCCGCGACCGGTCCGTGCGGTGCAGAGGCCGCGAAGGCCTTGAGCGCCTCGGCGGACTCCCAGGCGGACAGGGTCCAGAAGGTGCGCTTGAGCGGCGCCGCCTTCAGCGTGGCTCCATAGCCGCCCGCCGCGCGGCTCACCTGGCGCCACACCTTGGGCGTACGAAGGAGGAACTTGAGGGTGCCCCACAGGGTGCGGGTCTCGAAGCGGGAGGCGAAGACGATCGCCTCCGCGCGCGTGGGCGGGGTGTTCGGGGCGGTCCAGGGCAGGGTCGGCATTGCTGTGCTCCCTTCAGCCGGTGCGGGTGGGTGTCAGGCGTGTTCCAGGACGGGGGCGGGCAGGGCGTCCTGCACCCCGTCTGTCGCGGGGCGCCGCCGCGGGATGAACAAGGCGGCGACAGCGGCCAGGGCCACGGCCGCGGAACCCACCCAGAGCGCGGGCTCGATGCCGTTCACGAAGTGCTGCGGGGAGTCGTAGCCGCCGTTCGCCGAGAAGATCGACGACATGATGGCGATGCCGAGCGCGCCGCCGACCTCGCGCAGGGCGTTGTTGGACCCGGAGGCGATGCCCTGCTCGTGCGCCCGGACGCTGGACATGACGAGGTGGGAGGCGGGGGCGAAGTACAGGGACATCCCGATGCCGCTGATGACCAGGGCGGGCAGCTGGGCGCTGTAGGAGACGTCGACCGCGACCGTCATGGCGTAGTAGGCGAGCCCGACGGCCTGCAGGAACAGGCCGACGGCGACGACCGGGCGGCCGCCGATGCGGTCGGACAGATATCCGGCGACGGGCGCGACGAGCATCGGCATCCCGGTCCACGGCAGCATCCGCAGCCCCGCCTCGGTCGGCGAGTAGCCGAGGACGCCCTGCATGAACTGGCTCAGCAGGAAGATCGACCCGAACATGCCGAGGAACATCAGCAGGCTCGCGGCGTTGACCCCGGCGAAGGCGCGGGACCGGAAGAGGCGCATGGGGAGCATGGGGTTCTTGGCGCGGATGCCGTGGTGGACGAAGCCGGCGAGCAGCGCGGCGCCCGCGAAGAGACCGAGCAGGACGACGGGGCTGGTCCATCCGTCCAGGGGCGCGCGCACCAGGCCGTACACGATGCCGAAGAGCCCGCCGCTGGCGAGGAGGGTGCCCGGGATGTCGAGCGGGGCGCCGGAACCGTGGGACTCCTTCAGGCGCAGCCGGGCGAGCGGCAGGAGGGCCAGGCCGAGCGGGACGTTGAGCCAGAAGATCCAGTGCCAGGAGATGTGCTCCGTGAGGCTGCCGCCGATGAGCGGCCCGGAGGCGACGGCGAGCCCGTTGACGGCGCCCCAGATGCCGTACGCCATGCCGCGCTTGGCGGCCGGGACCGCCGCGGTGAGCAGGGTCAGCGTCAGCGGCATCATGATCGCCGCGCCGACGCCCTGGACCGCGCGGGCCGCGATCAGCGATTCGATGCCGGGCGCCATGGCCGCGGCGGCGGAGGCCCCGGTGAACACGGTCAGACCGGCCAGGAAGAGGCGCCTGCGCCCGAACCGGTCGCCGAGCGCGGCGCCGAACATCAGCAGCACGGCGAAGGTGAGCGTGTAGGCGCTGACGGTCCATTCCAGGTCGTCGAGGGCGCCGCCGAGGTCTTCGCGGATGGAGGGCAGGGCGGTGGTGACGACGAGGTTGTCGAGGGCCGCCATGAATCCGGCGACGCTGGTGATGACGAGGGCCCAGACGGCTCCCGCGCGGGTCGCTGTGTCCTGCTGCGGTGTTGCTGATGACATCGGGTCCCCCCAAGGATCCATGTCGACGATGGTTAGTTATTGATGACTAACTTTTACGAGCGTGAGAGAGCGCACCTTTCGGCGCGCAGTAATTACTGCTGCGGCTGGACCGACTCGTAGAAGCCCGTCCAGACCCGGTGGTCGGGCTGGAACCCCATGGACACCAGGACGTTGATCAGCATTCCGTAGGCGAGGAACTGCGTCGTCTCCCCCACGTCGGCCCCCAGCGCGAGGCGGGCCGTGTCGTACATCTCCATCCAGCCGGCCCGCAGCGACTCCCCGAACTCCCGGTCCCCGCTCGCCTCCGCCGAGGCGACGGCGACATACATCTGCATCTGCATGAGCAGCACGTCGGGATCGTCGGCGATGAGCGCTTGGTACGCGGCCCCCATCGCCTGCAGAGCCGCTTCGCCCTCCAGCCCCTCGGAAGCCTCCTTGAACACCTGGGTGGTCCGCTCGCAGCAGCGGCGGGCGGCCTCCAGGAAGATGGCCTCCTTGCCCGGGAAGAGCCGGAAGAGGTACGGCTGCGAGACGCCCACCCGCTTGGCGATCGCCTCGGTGGACGTCCCCTTGTAGCCGCCGCGGGCGAACTCGATCATCGCCGCGCGGATGACGCTCTCGCGTCGCTCCTCTGCGCTCATCCGGACCATGCGAAGAAGTTAGTGGCCAATCACTATCTCCGTCAACCCCGCGTCGACCTGTGCGCAAGGACACACGTACGGACGCCCCCTAGACGTAAGGGGCGCCCTCAATGGAGGACGCCCCTTACCCACAGCTACCGAACGACGGTCAGACGAGCTGGACGACCGCCCGCGCCATGCCGAGCACCTTCTGCCCCGCACTCATGGCCGTCAGGTCGACCCGTACACGGTTGTCGTCGAGCTTGGCCGCGACCTTGGCGCTGACGGCGATCTCGGCGCCCTTGTCGTCATTGGGGACCACGACCGGCTTGGTGAAGCGCACGCCGTACTCGACGACGGCGGCCGGATCCGCGGTCCAGTCCGTGACGACGCGGATCGCCTCGGCCATGGTGAACATGCCGTGCGCGATCACGTCCGGGAGGCCGACCTCGACCGCGAACTTCTCGTTCCAGTGGATCGGGTTGAAGTCGCCGGAAGCACCCGCGTACTGCACCAGGGTGGCGCGGCTGACCGGGAAGGTCTGCGCCGGCAGCTCGGTGCCGACCTCGACCTCGGTGTACTTGATGGTCGTCGCCATGGTCAGGCCCCCTCTGCGGCGCGCGAGACGAGCTTGGTCCATGCGGTGACGACGTGCTCGCCCACCTCGTCGTGGACCTCGCCCCGGACGTCGATGATGTCGTTGCCCGCGAGGGACTTGATGCCCTCGATCGTCGACGTGACCGTCAACCTGTCGCCCGCGCGCACCGGACGCGTATAGGCGAACTTCTGGTCACCGTGCACGACACGGCTGTAGTCGAGCCCCAGCTCGGGGTCGTGCACGACGTCCCCCGCGGCGTTGAAGGTGATCGCGAACACGAAGGTCGGC
This sequence comes from Streptomyces sp. SGAir0957, assembly GCF_043523415.1. Taxonomy (NCBI): domain Bacteria; kingdom Bacillati; phylum Actinomycetota; class Actinomycetes; order Kitasatosporales; family Streptomycetaceae; genus Streptomyces; species Streptomyces sp. SGAir0957. The sequence continues at coordinate 4,955,127 of NZ_CP027293.1, read as the reverse complement.
GGGGCGATCACGTCGGGGTGGCCGAGCTGACGGGCGGCCGCGGGGTCGACGTAGGCGGGGTTGGGGTCCCCCACTGCCTCGGCGAACTCACGGATCTTCTCCCGGCCGACCTCGTACGGGGCAGTGGGCGGGTAGCTCCGCCCCACGAAGGACTGGTCGAGCGCCATGGACTCGGCACCTCCTGGGTGTGTCAACGACACGAGGCCGCCCCCTGCCGGGGACGGCCTCGTGTACGAGCCTTGTTTATCGCGTTTCGCGGTGCGCGGTGTGCGCATTGCAACGCGGGCAGTGCTTCTTCATCTCCAGTCGGTCCGGGTTGTTACGCCGGTTCTTCTTGGTGATGTAGTTCCGCTCCTTGCACTCCACGCAGGCCAGCGTGATCTTCGGGCGGACGTCGGTGGCAGCCACGTGAGTGCTCCTTGACGAACGGATGGGACAGGATTAACGCATAGAAGAGTAGCCGATCGAAGGACCGACCCCACAATCGGCTACTGTCAGTAGCGGTGACCGGACTTGAACCGGTGACACAGCGATTATGAGCCGCTTGCTCTACCGACTGAGCTACACCGCTGTGATGCGATGACCCCTCACCCGAGGGTGAGGGAACTTCACACCAGAGCCCCAATGCGGAATCGAACCGCAGACCTTCTCCTTACCATGGAGACGCTCTACCGACTGAGCTATTGGGGCGAGCGATGAAGACATTACACGGTTGCCCGCCGATCGCCCAAATCCGTTTCGGGCGTCCGGCCCGCCCGTCCCACGGACCCCATCTGTACGACTATTTCGGGTTCCTCGAAGCTCCCCCGCCCTCGTCCTAGGCTCGGACCAGCCTGCGTGATCTTGCCGCGGGCCGAGCCCCCGACGAGCCCTCTGGAGCGCGATGCCCGACAGCCCGCCTCAGCAGCCCCCCTCCCCCGGCGCCCGGGACGACGCGACCGACGGCTCCGGTCTGTTGCTGAGCGGTGCCCGGCTCACCGACGGCAGGACCGTGGACGTACGGCTCGGCGGCGGCCGGATCGAGGCGGTCGGCACGGCCGGCAGCCTCACCACCGCCCGCACCGCGCGCGTGGACCTCTCCGGCTACCTCCTGCTGCCCGCCCCCGCCGAGCCCCACGCGCACGGCGACACGGCCCTGTCCGCCGAGGCGGAGGGCCCGGTCTCCTACGAGGCCGAGGACGTCCAGCGCCGCGCCACCGAGGCCGCTCTGCTCCAACTGGGCCACGGAGCCACCGCGCTGCGCTCCCATGTGCGGATCGGCGACATGGAAGGGCTCGGCTCCATGGAGGCCGCCCTCAAGGCGCGGCGCTCCCTGATGGGCCTCGCCGACCTGCGGACCGTGGCGATGCCCAGGCTGCTCACCGGGGTCGCCGGGGCGGACGGGCTCGCCATGCTGCGCGACGCCGTGAAGATGGGCGCCTCCGTGGTCGGCGGCTGCCCCGATCTCGACCCCGACCCCACGGGTTACGTGGAGGCGGTCCTCGACATCGCCGCCGAGCACGGCTGCCCGGTCGACCTGCACACGGACGGGGCGGACTCGGCGCGCCTTGGCCGGCTCGCGGCCGCCGCGGGCGGGCTGCGCCCCGGGGTCGCCGTAGGCCCCCTCGGCGGGCTCGCGCGGATGCCCGCCGAGGCGGCACGGCGCGCCGTGGACCGGCTCGCGGCCGCCGGAGTGACGGCCGTGGTCCTGCCGCAGGGCGGCTGCGCCGGGGTCGACGGCCGCGACATGGCGCCCGTCGGGCTGCTGCGGGCGGCCGGGGTACGCGTCGCCGCGGGCAGCGGAGCCCTGCGGGACCTGTCGAACCCCGTCGGCCGGGGCGATCCGCTGGAGGCCGCGTACCTGCTGGCCTCGCGGTGCGGCCTGCGCCCCGAGGACGCGTACGACGCGGTCAGCTCCGCGGCCAGAGCGGCGCTCGGCCTGCCCGAAGTACGCCTGGAGGCGGGCTTCCCCGCCGAACTGCTGGCGGTACGGGGCGAACGGCTGGCGGGGGCGCTCTCCCTCGGCTACAGCCGCATGGTGATCCACCGGGGCCGGGTGGTGGCGCGGACCAGTGCGGTGCGCGAGTACTGCGACTCGGCTGCGGACGTGGCGCTGGATCTGCCGCGTCAGGGGCGGGCGGCGAAGTACGGGGGCGGGGCGGGGTAGGGCCCCGCCGGGCTGTGCTCAAGGACACGCGCGCGTGCTCGAAGTCTGGGCGGAGTACAGCCCTGCAGGGCTGTACCTGGATGCACGCACGCGTGCCCGGAGTCGGGTGCGTTGGGCCAAGGCGCTCGAAAGCGCGGACGGGGCCCCGCCGGAATGGCGCCAAGCCAGGTGTTGCGGGGCCTGATTGAGACGTCACCACCGGGCCACGGCACGCGCGCGTGGCCGCGCAGTCGTACGGGCCCGGCGGCGGGCGCCCATGACCGGATTACGGGCCACGCCGGGCCCTCCCCTCATGGTTGCGCGGTGAACTGTCGTCGCCCGGCGTACGGTCGGAGACATGCGCATTGTCATTGCTGGAGGTCATGGTCAGATCGCGTTGCGGCTGGAGCGGGTGCTCTCCGCGCGCGGGGACGAGGTCGCGGGCATCATCCGCAAGGCCGAGCAGGGCGACGACCTGCGGGCCGCCGGCGCGGAACCGGTGCTGTGCGATCTGGAATCGGCGTCCGTGGAGGAGGTCGCCGCGCATCTCCAGGGCGCGGACGCGGCCGTCTTCGCGGCGGGTGCGGGCCCGGACAGCGGTGCCCCGCGCAAGGACACCGTGGACCGGGGCGCCGCCGTCCTGTTCGCGGACGCGGCGGAGAGGGCCGGGGTACGCCGGTACATCGTCGTCTCGTCCATGGGCGCGGACTCCGCGCACGAGGGTGACGAGGTGTTCGACGTCTACCTGCGGGCCAAGGGCGCGGCCGACGACGACGTACGCCGCCGCACCGGTCTCAACTGGACGATCCTGCGCCCCGGGGCCCTGACGAACGACGCGGGCACCGGGCTCGTCCGTCTGGAGGCCTCGACCGGGCGCGGTCCGGTCCCGCGCGACGACGTGGCCGCGGTCATCGCCGAGCTCGTGGACACGCCCGCCACGGCGGGGCTGACGCTCGAACTCGTCTCGGGATCGGCGCCGGTGACGGTGGCCGTGAAGTCGGTCGCCGGGAACTGAACCCCGTAGCCGCTGCCCCGACTACTGCTAGAACAGCGGGAGTTGTCCGGGAACATGCGGCACCGCGTACCCGTCGAGGGTGTCCTGCACCGCGCCGAGCTGAGCCCGGCGGCGCGAGCCGGGGCAGGACACCATCTCGCCCGCGTCGCGGGCGCCCGGCGGGTCGTGGCGGGCGAAGCGGCCCCCGACGACGGCGATGTCGCGCCGGCATTCGGGGCAGGCCCGACGGCGGGACGCTGAGGGCATTGACGACGCGGTCGACGTGAATGACATGGGACAAGTCTGCGTCGTGATCGCGGCGGGCACACAGCGAAGCCTCATGAGGGCGGGCAGGCGCGGTTGCTGCGACTCCGTCAGATCCCTGTGCGGAGCACGGGCCGGAGGGCAGATCGAGGGCAATGCGTCGACGGCAAGGGATGGACGGGGCCCAGGCCGCGCGGGTAGACCCGTACCGCATGGATGATCACGCATCGCCCGCGGAGCGCGTCAGACCGTCCGGGACGGCTCCCGACGCGGCTCTGGCCGCCCAGTCCCTTCGGCTGCTCTCCGAGCGCTTCCCGCACGCCCTGGGGGCCGTGCTGGGCGGCTCGGCGGCGCGGGGCCGCGCACGGCCGACCAGCGACCTGGATCTGGCGGTCCTGCTGCCCGACGAGGAGACCAGCCGCCGCGAGGTACTGCGCCATGAGGGCCGTCCGGTCGAACTGTTCCTGCGCACCGTCAGCACCCTCCCCGCCTCCTTCGAGCGGGACCGCCGTCTGCGCCGCGGCACGATCCTGTTCATCTACGACCAGGGCGTACCGCTGTTCGACCCGCATGGGCACGTTTCCGCGGCCCGTGTGCGCGCCCGGGAACTCCTCGCGGCGGGCCCCGTCCCGCTGACGCCGGCCGAGCGGGAGCGCAGCCGCTACGTCCTGACCTGCTTCATGGACGACCTGCTCGACACTGCGCCGAACGAGCGGTACGAGCAGTTGGCGACCGCCGGCTCCACCCTGCGTGAGGCGGCTCATCTGCTGACCGCCCACCACGGCGCCTGGACGGGCATCGGCCGCTGGCTCCCCCGCCGCCTGCTCGCCGCGGACCCGGTCCTGGGCGCGGCCCTGCTCTCCGGCCACCGCACGGTCGCGGAGCAGGCCGACCCGGGTCCGCTGGCGGCAGCGGCGGGGAAGGTCCTGGAACTCGTCGGAGGGCCGTTGCGAGAGGGCTACGTGGAGCTGCACTGAACAGTCCGCCCCCGGACACGCGGAAGCCCCCTCCGGAATCCGGAGGGGGCTTCCCCCAAGTGTGGCGGCGCCAGGATTCGAACCTGGGAAGGCTGAGCCGGCAGATTTACAGTCTGCTCCCTTTGGCCGCTCGGGCACACCGCCTTGGGTTCGCTGCCTTGTGCTCCGCTCGGTGGCGGTGCTCGCTGGCAACGACGTAAACAATACCCGATGCACAGGGGTGCTTCGCCACCCGATTGATCGACAGTGGCGCACCGGGCGGTGGCTAGGCTTTGCACGCGGCGCAATGCCTTGGTGCGCGCCCGACCAAGAACCCGATCGGATTCCGGTCGGAATCCGATCAGTCCCCGATACAAGGAGCCACAGGACATGGCCGACTCCAGTTTCGACATCGTCTCGAAGGTCGAGCGGCAGGAGGTCGACAACGCCCTCAACCAGACCGGCAAGGAGATCTCGCAGCGCTACGACTTCAAGAACGTGGGCGCCTCCATCTCCTGGTCCGGCGAGAAGATCCTCATGGAGGCCAACTCCGAGGACCGGGTCAAGGCCATCCTCGACGTCTTCCAGTCCAAGCTGGTCAAGCGCGGCATCTCGCTGAAGGCGCTGGACGCCGGCGAGCCGCAGCTGTCCGGCAAGGAGTACAAGATCTTCGCGTCCATCGAGGAGGGCATCTCGCAGGAGAACGCCAAGAAGGTGGCGAAGATCATCCGCGATGAGGGTCCCAAGGGCGTCAAGGCACAGGTGCAGGGCGAGGAGCTGCGGGTCAGCTCCAAGAGCCGGGACGACCTCCAGGCCGTCCAGGCGCTGCTCAAGGGCCAGGACTTCGACTTCGCGCTGCAGTTCGTGAACTACCGGTAGAACGCGTCCCACGCGCGCGTGGGGCGCGAAGGGGCGGCACCCGGCCGGGTGCCGCCCCTTCGCGTTGTCGTCGTCCGGCGCGCCGCGCTCAGCGGCGGTCGCGGGAGTCGCCGAAGAAGATGCGGTAGGCGATCAGCAGGACGAGCGCGCCGCCGATCGCGGAGACCCAGGTGGCGGTGTCGTAGAAGTCCTTGGTGATCGGGCGGTCGAGCCAGCGGGACGATATCCAGCCGCCGATGAAGGCGCCCGCCACGCCGATGAGCGTGGTGCCGACGATGCCGCCCGGGTCGCGGCCCGGGAGCAGGATCTTGGCGATGGCACCGGCGAGCAGTCCGAGAATGATCCAGCTGATGATGCCCATGCCGTGTTCTGCCCCTCTGTCGTGCCGCGTCGTGCGAGGTGGTCCTTTCGCACTGTTGCCCAGAAGGACGAGAAACAGGCGCGCGACGGTTGCGCGCGCCCGGTACTCAGCGGGCCGCGAAGGGGCGGTCCGTGGAGACGATCTCGCGGCCGAGCGGCATCAGGGACACGGGGATCAGCTTGAAGTTGGCGATGCCGAACGGGATGCCGATGATCGTCACACAGAGGGCGATGCCGGTGAAGATGTGCGCGAGGGCGAGCCACCAGCCGGCGAGGACGAGCCAGAGCACATTGCCCACGCAGGAGGGCGCGCCCGCGTCCCTGCGCTCGACCGTCGTGTACCCGAAGGGCCACAGGGCGTAGATGCCGATCCGGAAGGACGCCACGCCGAACGGGATGCCGATGATGGTGACGCACAGCAGCACGCCCGCGAGCAAGTAGGCGAGGAACAGCCAGAAGCCGCTCAGGACCAGCCAGATGACGTTCAGGATTGTCTTCACTGTTGGCGACCTGCCATCTGCTCGAGGCGGGAGATGCGCTCCGCCATGGGCGGGTGCGTGGAGAACATCTTCGACATTCCCTGGCCGGGGCGGAAGGGGTTGGCGATCATCATGTGGCTGGCCGTCTCGATGCGCGGCTCGGGCGGCAGCGGGAGCTGCTTGGTGCCCGCGTCGAGCTTGCGCAGGGCGCTCGCCAGGGCCAGCGGGTCGCCGGTCAGCTGGGCGCCCGAGGCGTCCGCCTCGTACTCCCGCGAGCGGCTGATGGCGAGCTGGATGAGGGAGGCGGCGAGCGGGCCGAGGAGCATGATCAGGAGCATGCCGAAGATGCCGGGGCCGTCGTCGTCGTTCGAGCGGCCGACCGGGATGAGCCAGGCGAAGTTGACCAGGAACATGATCACGGAGGCGAGCGCTCCGGCGACCGAGGAGATCAGGATGTCGCGGTTGTAGACATGGCTGAGCTCGTGCCCGATGACGCCGCGCAGTTCGCGCTCGTCCAGGAGGCGCAGGATGCCGTCGGTGCAGCACACCGCCGCATTGCGCGGATTACGGCCCGTCGCGAACGCGTTCGGCGCCTCTGTCGGCGAGATGTACAGCCGCGGCATGGGCTGGCGGGCCTGGGTGGAGAGCTCGCGGACCATGCGGTAGAGCGCGGGCGCCTCGAACTCGCTGACCGGGCGCGCCCGCATCGCGCGCAGGGCCAGCTTGTCGCTGTTCCAGTACGCGTACGCATTGGTCCCGATCGCGATGACGAGGCCGATGACGAGCCCTGTGCGGCCGAAAAAGCTGCCGATGACGAGGATGAGGGCGGAGAGGCCCCCGAGAAGTACGGCTGTCTTCAACCCGTTGTGCCGGCGGTGCACGGTACGCCCTCCTGATGGTGCGGCAGGGGAACCCACTGCTTGCTCACTGCTTCCACTGGGCCCCGCGATTCGGTGCGGGTGGCTGCGGTTGCCTGTCCCTAGTGGACCCTCCCGTACTGGTCAACGCCAGACGAGCGGGACTAGTTCCCTTGTGCGCGCTCCCGGAGCGGAGGTTCCGGTAGGCCGTACGGGTCAGTGCTGCTGCGGCAGCAGGCCCGCGATCTCCAGCGCTTTGTGGTCGGGCTCGATCTCGCTGGTGCAGTTCGGGCAGCGGGTGGCGATGCCGGGGATCTGGCTGAAGCAGCGGGGGCAGTCGCGCAGGGCGGCCTTGATGTCGACGGGCTTGTTGCGGTCGGCGCGGGCCGTGATCTTCATCATCGGCACGACGATCAGGAAGTACAGCACCGCGGCGGTGATGAAGAAGGCGATGCCCGCGTTGATGAACTTGCCGTACGGGTACCTCACGCCCTCGACAGTGAAGTACGCGTCCGAGTAGTTGCCGATGGAGCCGGTCGCCCAGCCCAGGAGCGGCGTGATGAAGGCGGCGGTGAAAGCGGTCACAAGGGCCGTGAACGCCGATCCCACGGCGAGACCCACCGCCATGGAGACGATGTTTCCACGAAGTATGAAGTCCTTGAATCCGCTCAGCACGCTGCTGCTCCTGGGAAAGATGATGGTGGGGGGAGTGCCCGGTGGCTGCTTAGACATCTGTGGTTGAGCTGTCATCTGCGTGTGCGGTGCTCTCCGCGTTCTCGGGGCCGTCTGTAATCGCTGCGACCCAGAAACGTACCAAAGCGGGGCTTTAGGAGTCTCCCGCGTCACAGAAACAGTCCACTGTCCACAAAGTGGAGGATCAGTTGTGGAGCGCCGGAGAGGGCCACTCCGACGACCGCCGTCGCGGCGATGGCGGCGGTGAGCGGCATGGAGGCCCGGTACGCGGCGGGCTCGCCCTCGGGGGCGCGGAACAGGGCCGCGGTCCACTGCAGGTAGTAATAGAGCGCGATGACGACGTTCACGGCCATGACGACGGCGAGCCAGCCGAGTCCCGCGTCGACGGCGGCCGAGAAGACCGTGACCTTCGCGAAGAGGCCGATGACGCCCGGCGGCAGACCGGCCAGGCACAGCAGGAAGAAGCCCAGGGTGAGCGCGGCGAGCGGGCGGGCGGCGTACAGCCCCCGGTAGTCGCTCAGGCGGTTCAGCGGCCTTGTACGGGCGACAAGGGCGGCCACGGCGAACGCGCCCAGGTTCACGGCGGCGTACATGAGGGCGTACGCGAGCGTGGAGCCGATCGACTTCTGCGGGTCGTCCGAGTACGCGGCCGCGGCGATCGGCACCAGCAGGTAGCCGGCCTGGCCGACGGAGGACCAGGCGAGGAGGCGGACGGCGCTGTACGCGCGCGTGGCCTGCTGACGCAGTGCGGCCACATTGCCGACGGTCATCGTCAGGGCCGCGAGGGCGGCGAGCGCCGGGCCCCACACATCGGCGTACGAGGGGAAGGCGACGACCGTGACGAGGATGAGGCCGGTGAAGCCCACCGCCTTGCCGATGACCGACAGGTAGGCGGCGATCGGCAGGGGCGCGCCCACGTAGGTGTCCGGCACCCAGAAGTGGAAGGGCACGGCGGCCGTCTTGAAGGCGAAGCCCACCAGGGTGAGGGCGACGCCGGCCTGGGCGAGGGTGTGGAACTGGCCGTCCACGCGCGTGAGTTCCGTGGCGACCTCGGTGAGGTGCAGGGTGCCCGTGGCCGCGTAGACGAAGCTGACGCCGAGGAGGGTGACGGCGGTGGCGGTGACCGACGACAGGAAGAACTTCAGGGCCGCGTCGGAGGAGCGCCGGTCGTCGCGCTTGAGGCCCACCAGGGCGAAGGCGGGCAGTGAGGCGACCTCCAGGGCGACGACGAGCGTGGCGAGGTCGCGGGAGGCGGGCAGGAGGGCGGCGCCCGCGGCGGAGGACAGGAGGAGGAACCAGTACTCCCCTTCGGGAAGCGGCTTGTTCGCGCTCTTCGCGTCCTTGAGGGTGTTCATCGAGAGCAGCGCCGTGACCAGCGCGCCCGCGAGGACGAGGAACTGGACGACGAGCGTGAAGCGGTCCGCCGTGTAGCTGCACGCCTCGCGCGCGCCGGTCAGGCAGAACGTGGAGCGCTCGTCGCCGATCAGTGGCAGCAGGGCGAGTCCCGCGGCGGCCAGACCGGCCACGGAGATCCAGCCGAGGACCGGCTTGCGGCGCTCGTCCAGGAACAGGTCGGCGACCAGGGCGACGAGGGCGACGACCGCCGCGATCGTCGGCGGGGCGATCGCGACCCAGTCGACGGACTGGACGAGGGAGGCCACGGAGGGCGCGGCGGCGATCACTGGAGGCCTCCTGCGAGGAGCTTCTGCACGGCCGGGTCGGTGAGGCCGAGCAGGGCGGCGGGCCACAGACCGGCGAGGACGGTGAGGGCGGCGAGCGGCGTCCAGGCGGCGAACTCGTAGCCCTGCACGTCGGAGAAGTCGTTGACCCGTACGCCGGGGAGGTCGTCGCCCCGCGCGTCGGCGTGTGCGGGTGCCTCGTGGTCGCGCGGGCCCATGCAGACGCGGCGGACCACGAGAAGCATGTACGCGGCCGTGAGCAGGGTGCCGAGCGCGGCGATCGACATGAACACGAGGAACGCCGGGCGGCTGAGCCCTTCCGCGGGCTTGAACGCGCCGAACAGGGCGAGCATCTCGCCCCAGAATCCGGCGAGTCCGGGCAGTCCGAGCGAGGCGACGGCGGCGAACGCGAGGAGGCCGCCGAGGCGCGGGGCCTTCCCGTAGAGGGCCATGCCGCTCCGCTCGGCGAGGGCGTCGAGGTCGCTGGTGCCGGCCCGGTCCTTGAGCGCGCCGACGAGGAAGAAGAGGAGGCCGGTGATGAGGCCGTGGGCGAAGTTGGCGAACAGCGCGCCGTTGACGCCGGTCGGGCTCATCGTCGCGATGCCGAGCAGGACGAAGCCCATGTGACCGACGGAGGAGTACGCGATGAGGCGCTTGAGGTCGCCCTTCGCGCCCTGCTTGACGAGGTTCAGGCAGGCCAGCGATCCGTAGATGATCCCGACGACGGCGAACGCGGCGAGGTACGGGGCGAACGTCCGCATCCCGTCGGGCGCGATCGGGAGCAGGATCCGGACGAACCCGTACGTACCCATCTTCAGCAGGACACCGGCGAGGAGGACCGAGCCGACGGTCGGGGCGGCGGTGTGCGCGTCCGGCAGCCAGCTGTGCAACGGCCACATCGGGGTCTTCACAGCGAGCCCGATCCCGATCGCCAGAACGGCGATGACCTGCACGGATGTGGTCAGGTTCCGGCCGTTGTCAGTGGCGAGTGCCATCATGTCGAACGTGCCCGACTTAACACCGATAAGGAGGAGGCCGAGCAGCATCACGACCGAGCCGAGCAGCGTGAAGAGGATGAACTTCCAGGCCGCCGCTGTCCGTTCGGCTCCGCCCCAGCGGGCGATGAGGAAGTACATCGGGATGAGGACCATCTCGAACGCGAGGAAGAAGAGGAGGAGGTCCAGGACGGCGAAGGTGGCGAGCGTGCCCGATTCGAGCAGCAGGATCAGGGCGACGAAGGCTTGGGGGGAAGGACCGCTCGGCGGCTTGAAGTAGGAGTACAGCGCGCAGAGGAAGGTCAGCAGCGCCGTGAGCACCAGGAGGGGGAGAGAGATGCCGTCGATACCGAGGTGGATCCGCACGTCGAGCGCGGGGATCCAGCTGATGTCGGTCGTGGCCTGCATCTTCGACGGCTGGTCGTGGTCGAAGCCGAGCGCGAGGACGATCGCGGCGATGAGGATCACGCCGGTCACGGTCACGCCGTGGCGGAGCACGGCCTGGTCCGGGGAGCTCCCCTTCAGTCCGGGCGGTGCGGGCAGGAGAGCGGCGACGGCGCCGATGAGCGGCCCGACGACGATCCATGCGAGAAGGAACTGCATCACGGATTCGCTGATATCGATCACGGCTGCTCACGCTCCGGCGGTGGCGACGAGGACGACGGCGACCACCAGGACGACGGTGCCTGCGAGCAGTGCGCTGAGGTAGGTCTGGACGTTGCCGGTCTGGGCGCGGCGCACGGCCCGGCCGAGCGCCTTCGGGGTCTCGGCGGCGGCCCGTACGTAGGTGTCGACGACCGTGCGGTCCAGGAAACGGACCAGGGTCGCGGCGGACCCCACCGGGCGGACGAACACCGTCGAGTACAGGGCGTCGAGGTGGAATCCTGCGGCGGCGTGCCGGTGCAGGCGGCCGAGCAGCAGGCGGCCCGGGTCGGCCGGGTCGGCGGCGCCCGCGATGGATCCGTACGCGGCCGTGTGCGAGGCGATCGCCTCGGCCTCGACCAGGCCGCCGTCACCGGTCTCGGTGTCGACGGCGACGGCGCCGATCGGGGTGCGGCGCGCGTCCATCGCGGTGGTGTGGCGCCAGGCCCCGTAGGTGACCAGAGCGCCGACGAGCGCGAAGCCGGTGCCGATGACGGAGGTGGTCAGGGTCGGGGTGAGGGAGCGGCCGTCGAACCAGTCGGGCAGGACGCCCGTGGCCAGACCGAGCGCGAGGGAGGGGATCGCGAGGACCCACAGGACGGCGTTCATCGTGACCGGCTGCTTGCCGTGGTCCGGGGCCGGTGTGCCCCGGCCGTTGAAGGCGAGGAGCCACAGGCGGGTCGCGTAGGCGGCGGTGAGCAGGGCCGTGACCAGGCCCGCGACGAGGACGATCCAGCCCGAGGCGACCGGGACGGCGTGTTCGTGGCCGGTGGCGGTGTGCTCGGCGGCGCCGAGGACGGCCTCCTTGGAGAAGAAGCCGCTGAAGGGCGGGATCGCGGCGAGCGCGAGCAGCGCCACGGTCATCGTCCAGAAGGCGTCGGGGACGCGGTCGCGGAGCCTGTCCATCCGGGCCATCGCGGCCAGGGAGTTGGTGCCGGCGGCGTGGATGATCACGCCGGCCGCGAGGAAGAGGAGCGCCTTGAAGGCGCCGTGGGTGAGGAGGTGGAAGACGGCGGCGTCGCGGTCGCCGACGGCCAGGGCGCCGGTCATGTAGCCGAGCTGGCCGATCGTCGAGTACGCGAGGACGCGCTTGATGTCGTCCTGGGCGAGCGCGGCGAGAGCCGACCCGGCCATGGTCACGGCGGCCATGACGGCGAGCACGATCAGGGCCGCGCGGGAGGCGGCGAAGACCGGGAGGAGGCGGGCGACGAAGTAGACGCCGGCGGCGACCATCGTCGCGGCGTGGATCAGCGCGGAGACGGGCGTGGGGCCCGCCATCGCGTCGGGCAGCCAGGTGTGCAGCGGGAACTGCGCCGACTTGCCCGCCACGCCCGCGAGGAGGAGCAGGGCGATGAGGGTGGGGTGGTCGAGGCCGCCCGCGCTCGTGGCCTTGCCCAGGATCGTCGTGATGCGGAAGGAGCCCGCGTCGGTGGCGAGGGCGAACAGGCCGATGAGGAAGGGGACGTCGCCGAGTTTCGTGACGAGGAAGGCCTTCAGGGAGGCGGCCCGCGCCTCGGGGGTCTCCCAGTAGTGGCCGACGAGGAAGTAGGAGCAGATGCCCATGACTTCCCAGCCGACGAGCAGCACCATCAGGTCGCCCGAGTAGACGACGAGGAGCATCGCGGAGGTGAAGAGGGAGACGAGAGCGGCGTACGACGGGTAGCGCGGGTCGTCGCGGAGGTAGCCGGTCGAGTAGAGCTGGACGCAGGTCGCGACGAGGGCGACCAGGACGGCGACGAGGGCGGCGAAGCCGTCGATGTGCAGGGCCAGTTCGATCGGCACGGAGCCGGTCGGGGTGAGCTGGGTGTGCGCGTCGAGGGCCCGCGTGCCGTTGCCGGTGCCGCCGCCCTGCTGGACCGCGACGGCGACGGCGAGGACCAGCGCGGCGACGGTCGGGAGCACGGCCAGCGGGCGGACGAAGCCGGGCGCGGTGCGGCCGAGGCCCAGGCCCGCGGCGGCGCCGAGGAACGGCAGGAGGGGGACGAGGACGGCGAGGGTCGTGGTGGTCACGCGGTGGCCTCGGCCTTCTTGTCCGGACCGGCGGGGGCGCCAGGTGCGGCCGCGGCGGCACCGGCCGGGTCGTGCGGGCCGGCCGGGCCGGACAGGTCGTCGTCCGGGTCGTCGTCCGGGTCGTGGGGCTCGGCGGAGTCGCGGAGCTTGTCGATGTCGGCGGTGCCGCGGTTGCGGTGGACGGCCAGGACGATCGCCAGGCCGATGCCGATCTCGGCGGCGGCGATGGCGATGGTGAACAGGGTCAGGGCCTGACCGGAGTGCAGGGCGTCGCGCAGCCAGACGTCGAAGGCGACGAGATTGAGGTTGACGGCGTTGAGCATCAGCTCGACGGACATCAGGACGAGGATCGCGTTGCGGCGGGCCAGGACTCCGTACAGGCCCGTGCAGAAGAGGAGGGCGGCGAGGACGGCGGGATAGGCGAGGTGCATCAGCGGTTGCCCTCCCGGCGGGTGGCGGCGGTGGCGCGCGGGCCGGTGCCGGATTCGGCCGCGTTCTTCTTGCGGGACAGGACGATCGCGCCGACCAGGGCGGCGAGGAGGAGGACCGAGAGCGCTTCGAAGGGCAGGACCCAGTGCCGGAACAGGACGGAGCCGGTCACGGCCGTACTCCCCTGGGCGGCGCCGTCCAGGTCGATCCAGGTGGTGCGGAAGGCGTCGACGACGACCCAGACCAGGGCGGCCGCTGCGGCGACCGCGACGGCCAGGGCGGCCCACCGGTTGGGGCTGTCCGCGTCCGGTGACCGGCCGATCGGGGCGCGGGTCAGCATCAGACCGAAGAGGAGGAGGACGACGACGGAACCGACATAGATCAGCACCTGCACCCAGGCGATGAACTCGGCGGTGAGCAGGAGGTACTCGACGGCGAGGCCGCCGAGCGCGACGACCAGCCACAGGGCGGCGTGCACCAGCTGCTTCGTGGTGACCGTGACGAGCGCGGCGCCGAAGGTGACCAGGCCGACGAGGAGGAAGGCGATCTCGACCCCGGTCGGAGAGAGGAATCCGTGCTGCTCGGCTGCCAGGGTGACGGCCGCCCGGAACGGGGTCGCGGCGGGGCTCATGCGGTCTCCCCTCCGGGGTTCGGGTTGTCTCGGGGCGCCGCCGGAGCTGCTTCCGCTGCCTGCGCCGACTCGGTCGCCTGCGCCGCCGCCAGCTTGTCCGCCGTTTTGCGGGCGGCCGCCAGTTCCTTCGGTTCCTCGGCCGACGGGTCCAGGGCGGGCGGGGACGGGACGGTCCACATCCACTCGCGGAGCTTGTCGCGCTCGTGGGTGAGGTCGCGGATGTCGGTCTCGGCGTACTCGAACTCCGGGGACCAGAAGAGCGCGTCGAAGGGGCAGACCTCGATGCAGATACCGCAGTACATGCAGAGGGAGAAGTCGATGGCGAAGCGGTCGAGGACGTTGCGGCTGCGCTCGCGGCCGCCCTCGACGGCGGCCGGCACCGTCTCCTTGTGGGAGTCGATGTAGATGCACCAGTCGGGGCACTCGCGGGCGCAGAGCATGCAGACCGTGCAGTTCTCCTCGAACAGACCGATCACGCCGCGCGTGCGGGGCGGCAGCTCGGGCTGGGCGTCGGGGTACTGCTCGGTGACGGTCTTCCGCGTCATCGTGCGGAGGGTGACGGCGAGGCCCTTGGCCAGGCCGGACCCGGGGATCGGAGGCACTAGTTGATCGCCACCTTCACGATTCCGGTGAGCGCGATCTGCGCGAGGGCGAGGGGGATGAGCGTGGTCCAGGCGAGTTTCTGCAGCTGGTCCTCGCGCAGGCGCGGGTAGGACACGCGCAGCCAGATGACGACGAAGGCCAGGACCGCGGTCTTGAGCAGGGTCCAGACCCAGCCGAGGCCGTCGGCGCCGAACGGGCCGTGCCAGCCGCCGAGGAAGAGGACGGTGGTCAGACCGCACAGGACGACGATGCCCGCGTACTCGGCGAGGAGGAAGAGCGCGAAACGCAGGCCCGTGTACTCCGTGTACGCGCCGAAGATGATCTCGGAGTCGGCGACGGGCATGTCGAACGGCGGGCGTTGCAGCTCGGCGAGGCCCGCCACGAAGAAGACCAGGGCGCCCACGATCTGCCAGGGCAGCCACCACCACGCGAAGGCGTCGAGGATGCCGGGCAGCGAGACCGTGCCCGCCGCCATCGCCACCGACGCGGCCGCGAGCAGCATGGGGAGTTCGTAGGCGAGCAGTTGCGCGGCCGTGCGCAAGCCGCCGAGCAGGGAGAACTTGTTGGCGCTCGCCCAGCCCGCCATCAGCGAGCCGAGTACGCCGACGCCCATCACCGCGAGCACGAAGAAGATGCCCGCGTCGATGACCTGGCCGACCGCGCCCTCGCCCGGGCCCACCGGGATCGCGAGCAGGACGAGGAGGTACGGCAGCAGGGCCACGGCCGGGGCGAGCTGGAAGACGCGGCGGTCCGCGTCGGCCGGGACCACGTCCTCCTTCTGCGCGAACTTGACCCCGTCGGCGACCAGTTGGGCCCAGCCGTGGAAGCCGCCCGCGTACATGGGGCCGAGTCGGCCCTGCATGTGGGCCATCACCTTGTGCTCGGTCTGGCCGACGATCAACGGGAGCACCAGGAAGGCGACGAAGACGACGACGAGGCGCAGCGCGACGTCGAGCACGTCATTCACGGCGTCCCTCCGGGGGTGGGGTCGGGCTTGGTCGGGGCCGGGGTGTCCCGTTCCGGGGTGGTCGGGTCCGGCGCAGACGTTGTCGCGTCCGGCGCAGGCGCGTCCGGCGCAGGCGCGTCCGGCTCAGCCGCATCCGGCACAGGCGTTGTCGCGTCCGGCTCGGCCGCATCCGGCACAGGCGTTGTCGCGTCCGGCTCGGCCGCATCCGGCCCAGGCGCGTCCGGCGCAGCCGCATCCGGCTCCACCGCATCCGGCCCGGTCTCCGGCCCGGCGCTCGGCGCTCGCGGCGGTTGCGGGGGCTCGTCGAACGCCGGTTTGGCGTGGTGCCAGGGGGCGTCGGACGGGCGTGGCTTGGCCGGGGCCTCGGGCTCCGGCTGCTTCTCCGGGGCGGCCGGTCGCTGGCTCGCCGAGCCTTCCGACACGCTCCGCGCACGCCGCGCGGGCCGAGCCGGGCCCGGCTCGGCCGGAGAAGCCGCACCCGTACCCGTACCCGCACCCGCACCCGTACCCGTCGCCTGACTGGCCGAGCCCTCCGACGCACTGCGCGAACGCCGCGCGGGCCGAGCCGCACCCGCCCCCTCCGGAGCAGAAGCCCCACCCGTACCCGCACCCGTACCCGCACCCGTCGCCTGACTGGCCGAGCCCTCCGACGCGCTCCGCGCACGCCGCACCGGCCGAGCCGCACCCGCCCCCTCCGGAGCAGAAGCCGTGCCCGCCCGCGCAGCGCCTCGCGCGGGTCGCGTCGGCGCAGGAGGGAGTTGACCCTTCAGGGGCCCCCACTCGTTCGGGTCGGGGACGCCGGGTGGCAGCATCTGGCGCCGCTTCGGCGCGGTATGCCCGGCACCCGCTCCAGCCGAGGACTCGCCGGGCTCCTTCGCCCCCGGCCACGCCTTCGCGACCCGTGCCGCGAGCACGAAGTCCTTGCGCAGGGGGTGGCCTTCGAAGCCGTCGGGGAGGAGCAGCGGGACCAGGTGCGGGTGGCCCTCGAAGGTGACCCCGAACATTTCGTGGGTCTCGCGCTCGTGCCAGGCCGCGCCCGCGTACACGTCGATCGCGGAGGCGAGCACCGGCGCGGAGTGCGGGACGGTCGTGCGCAGCAGGAGGCGGCGTACGGAACCGGGGGCGACGGCGGCGACGTGCGCGCACACGCGGAAGCCGGTCCCGGGTTCGTCGACGGCGCTCAGCCAGTCGAAGTAGGTGCAGCCCAGGCGCGTACGGGCGGTGTCGAGGGCGGTGGTCCAGGAGGCGGCGGGGACGTCGACCGTGAGCAGGTCGTACGCCTCCTCGACCGTCGCCCCGTCGCCGAACAGCTCCTCGACGGGGTCCGGCAGCCAGCTCATCGCTCACCCGCCGGGGGCTCCGCGGGCGGCCGCACCAGCCCGCTGCTCAGCGCCGCCGCCGAAGGGCGCCCGGCGGCCGCGTCCGCGGACGCGGACCCGTAGCGCTCGCCGAGCGACTCGCGCGCGATCTTCTCCTGGAGCTTGAGGATGCCCTGGAGCAGCGCCTCGGGCCGTGGCGGGCAGCCGGGCACGTACACGTCGACGGGGATGATCTGGTCGACGCCCTTGGTCACCGAGTACGAGTCCCAGTACGGGCCGCCGCAGTTGGAGCAGGCGCCGAAGGAGATGACGTACTTCGGCTCGGGCATCTGCTCGTACAGGCGCTTCACGGCGGGGGCCATCTTGTCGGTGACCGTGCCGGAGACGACCATCAGGTCGGCCTGGCGCGGGCCGGGCGCGAACGGGATGACGCCGAGGCGGATGAAGTCGTGGCGCGCCATGGACGCGGCGATGAACTCGATGGCGCAGCAGGCGAGGCCGAAGTTGAAGACCCAGAGGGAGTAGCGGCGGCCCCAGTTGAGGACCACCTTCATCGGTTCGGGCGCCAGGCGGGAGAGCACGCCGAGGCGCTTCGGCTCCGGGAGAAGAACGGGCGCGGGTTCGGGTGACACGGGGCTCACCGGGCTCACGGGGCTAACGGGGCTCACGTCCATGCGAGGACGCCCTTCTTGTATGCGTACAGCAGGCCCACGGCGAGGAAGCCGAGGAAGATGAACATCTCCACGAGCGTCGTCGCGCCGTAGCCGGGCGCGGCGAAGACCGTCGCCCAGGGGAAGAGGAAGATCGAGTCGACGGCGAAGATCACGTAGAGGAAGGCGTAGACGTAGTAGCGGACCTGGGTGTGGGCCCAGCCCTCGCCGACGGGGTCGACGCCGCACTCGTACGTCAGGAGTTTCTCGGGGGTCGGCACCACCGGGCGCAGCAGCCGTCCCGCGCCGAAGGCGACCGCGACGAAGAGCACGCCGACGACGGCGAGCAGCCCGACCACCGCATACGTGTGGAAATAGCCGGCCGCGTACGCGTGGAGGTCGTCGGCCGCGCCGACGGTCACGGCCGTCCCGTCCGTCACGTCCGTCGCCACGTCTGTCGGCACCTCTCTCGCCCCTCGCGTGTTGATGTGTTCGTGTTCGACGATGTACGGACGGGAGTCTAGGGCCTGTTAAAGGGCGGGTAAGCAGCCCGTACGGAGCGCGGCGGCCGGAAGGGGCGTCGGGCCCGTTGTCCGGCCGCCTCTGGGGTGGGGTTATCCCCCGTCCGTCCCCGGCGGTCCACCTCATGGCGGAGCGGCCCGCGCGCAAGGCAGTCTTTGGCTTATGACCGACCCACTCGACTTCTCGGACGACCGGCCGGTGCCGCCACCGCCGCGCTTCGCCTACGACAAGCACACCTGGAAGGAGATCTCGTTCCTCCTGTCCAGTTTTCCCCTGGCCGTGTTCGGTTTCGTGTACGCGGTCACGCTGCTCTCGGTCGGCGCGGGGCTGACCGTGACGGTGATCGGGCTCCCGCTGATCGCGGCGGGGCTCTCCGGGGCGCGGATGCTGGGCAGGGCGGAGCGGGCGCGGGCGCGGAAGCTGCTCGGGGTGCGGATCGAGGAGCCGAGCCCGTTGCCGCGCCGGAAGGGCGAGGGGTTCTTCGGCTGGCTGTGGACGGCGCTGAAGGACTCGGTGGGCTGGCGCGCGGTGCTGTACGAGGTGATGCGGCTGCCCTGGGGCATTTTGACGTTCACGGTGACGCTCGTCGGCCTGTTCGTGCTGTGGCCGGTGCTCCCCTTCCTCGTGCGCGGTCTGACCAACGCGGACCGGGCGATGGTGCGCGGCCTGCTCTCCCCCTCCGACGAGCTGGAGCGGCGGATCGCCGAGCTGGAGTCGGACCGGGGCGTCGTGGTGGACACGGCGGCGGCCGATCTGCGGCGGATCGAGCGTGATCTGCACGACGGCGCGCAGGCCCGCCTCGTCAACCTGGCCATGGGGCTCGGTCTCGCCAAGGAGAAGCTCCTGGAGGACCCGGACGCGGCGGCGGACATGGTCGACGAGGCGCACGGCGAGGTGAAGCTCGCGCTGCAGGAGCTGCGGGATCTGGCGCGCGGCATCCATCCGGCGGTCCTCACCGACCGGGGTCTGGACGCGGCCCTGTCCTCGGTGGCGTCGCGCTGCACGGTCCCCGTGAAGGTGACGGCCGATCTGCCGGCGCGGCCCGCCGCCGCGATCGAGGGCATCGCCTACTTCACCGTCTCGGAGCTGCTGCAGAACGTCAGCAAGCACAGCCGCGCGCGGACGGCGTCCGTCGAGGTGTGGCGGGCTGAGGAGCGGCTGCTCATCCAGGTGAGGGACGACGGGCAGGGCGGCGCCAGCGTCGACAAGGGCACCGGTATGGCGGGGCTCGCGGAGCGGCTGGGCGCGGTCGACGGGCTGTTCGTCGTGGACTCCCCCGAGGGCGGCGGAACGACGGTCACCGCCGAACTGCCCTGGCGGGACCGGTCGTAGCGGGTGGAGCGGAGGCCGGGGGTAGGGAAAACCCCCGGTCCAAGACGCCGACCCGCCGCATGGCCGGACGCCCCCGCCGCCGGGGATTCTGAGAACGAGGCGGAAGCAGCGGACCCGCACGAAGCGACCAGGAACGGACGACGCCCATGGCCACGCACCAGTACGGATACCGGAGCGAGTACTCGTACGACGACGAGCCGCGCCCCGAGCGCCGCGGCCTCGGCCGGCTGCCGGCCGGGCTGCGCGCCCCGGTCGAGGGCCGGGCCTGGCGCGAGTTCGGATACCTCCTCCTGAGCCTGCCGATCGCCATCGCGGCGTTCGTCTGGTCGGTGACGATGGTGTCGCTCGGCGCGGGGCTCCTCGTCACCTTCATCGGCGTGCCGGTGCTCGCCGGGGCGCTGGCCGGCGCACGCGGCATCGGCGCCCTGGAGCGGGTGCGGGCGCGGGCCCTGCTCGGCCTGGAGATCGGCTCGCCGGAACCGGTGCGCCCGCGCAAGGGCGGCCCCCTCGCCTGGATCGGCGCGACGCTCAAGAGCGGTGCTTCCTGGCGCCACCTCGTCTACACGGTGCTGCACTTCCCGTGGGCGGTGTTCGCCTTCTCGGTGGCGGTCACCTTCTGGACGACCGGCTGGACGCTGCTCACGTATCCGCTGTGGCAGTGGATCTACCCGATGTACGGCGGCCAGGGCGGCCTCCAGCTGTACGGGGACGAGGCGCACTCGGTGTACCTGGACAACCCGTTCGAGATCACGCTGACCGCGGCCGTCGGCCTGCTCGTCACCCTTGCCACGCCGTGGATCGTGCGGGCGCTGACGACGGTGGACCGGTTCCTCGTCGTCGGGCTGCTCGGCCCGTCGCGGCTCGTCTCGCGCGTGGTGGAGCTGGAGTCCGACCGGGGCGTCGTCGTCGACACGGCCGCGGCCGACCTGCGGCGCATCGAGCGCGATCTGCACGACGGCGCGCAGGCCCGCCTCGTCAACCTGGCCATGGACCTGGGCCTGGCGAAGGAGAAGCTGAGCGAGGACCCGCAGACGGCGGCGCGGATGGTCGACGAGGCGCACGGCGAGGTGAAGACCGCCCTCCAGGAGCTGCGGGACCTGGCGCGCGGCATCCACCCGGCGGTCCTCACCGACCGCGGTCTGGACGCGGCCCTGTCCGCGGTGGCCTCGCGGTGCACGGTCCCGGTGACGGTCGAGGTCGACCTCCGCGAGCGTCCGGCGCCGGCCATCGAGGGCATCGCCTACTTCACCGTCTCGGAGCTGCTGCAGAACATCAGCAAGCACAGCCGGGCGACGCGGGCCGGCGTCGACGTGTGGCGCTCGGGCGACCGCCTCATGCTCCAGGTCAGCGACAACGGGGTGGGCGGCGCGGCCGTCTCCGCCGGTTCGGGGCTCGCGGGTCTGACGGAGCGGCTCGACGCGGTCGACGGCATCCTCCTCGTCGACTCGCCGCCCGCCGGTCCGACCCGGGTCACGGCGGAGCTGCCGTGGCGGTCCGCCAGGCCCTGAGTTCGCCTCTTTTCCACCGCGTGGGGGCGCCCCGCCCGCGATCCTGGAATGCTGGCCCTGTCAGAACTGGCCCCTGTGACAGGTGCACAGGGGCGCTGGGGGGCCGAGAAACGTGGAGGACAGGGTGCGGGTGGTCATCGCCGAGGATTCAGTGCTGCTCAGGGAGGGCCTGACCCGGTTGCTGACCGACCGCGGGCACGAGGTCGTCGCCGGTGTCGGTGACGGGGAAGCGCTGGTCAAGACCATCACCGACCTCGGGGCGCAGGACCAGCTCCCCGACGTCGTCGTCGCGGACGTCCGGATGCCGCCGACGCACACGGACGAGGGGGTGCGGGCGGCGGTGCAGCTGCGCGGCCGCTACCCCGATCTCGGTGTCCTGGTCCTGTCGCAGTACGTGGAGGAGCAGTACGCCACCGAACTGCTCGCCGGGTCGAGCCGCGGGGTGGGTTATCTGCTCAAGGACCGGGTGGCCGAGGTGCGGGAGTTCGTGGACGCGGTGGTCCGGGTCGCGCAGGGGGGCACGGCGCTCGACCCGGAGGTGGTCGCGCAGTTGCTCGGGCGCAGTCGCAAGCAGGACGTGCTGGCCCATCTCACGCCGCGCGAGCGCGAGGTCCTCGGCCTGATGGCGGAGGGCCGGACCAACTCGGCGATCGCCCGCCAGCTCGTCGTCAGCGACGGCGCGGTCGAGAAGCACGTGAGCAACATCTTCCTGAAGCTGGGGCTCTCGCCGAGTGACGGGGATCACCGGCGTGTTCTGGCCGTTCTGACCTATCTCCGGAACTGACCGGCCGGCTCCCCGCCGACCGCCGGGCCGGGGCGGGAACCGGCCAACGACCCGCCCAGAACCGTGTGGCGCGTTCGCGGCGTCCTCCAGAACGTCTCAAGGACGGCTCAGGGGGGTCGGCAGAGCATGGCAAAACGGGACGACATGCCGTCTCATTTCCAGGCCCATCGTGCGAACGTTCCGAGGTGGGCACCCCCTGCGGACGTAGGGTGGGCCTGGGGAAGGCCAGTGGGACGGCCCTGCCCGAACAGCCGCCTCGAGGGAGGTCCAGTTCAGTGACCAGCCAGGTCAGTAGTCCAGCCGAGAAGGCAGGCGGGACGGACAGCGCAGCGGTCGGGGAACAGCGCACAACCGCGGGTGAAGGTGGATCGGGCAAGGACGTCCGGCGTCTGGACCGGGTGATCATCCGTTTCGCGGGTGACTCCGGTGACGGCATGCAACTGACGGGCGACCGGTTCACGTCGGAGACCGCGACGTTCGGCAACGACCTGTCGACGCTGCCGAACTTCCCCGCCGAGATCCGGGCACCCGCCGGGACGCTGCCGGGCGTGTCGTCGTTCCAGCTGCACTTCGCCGACCACGACATCCTCACGCCGGGCGACGCGCCGGACGTGCTGGTGGCGATGAACCCGGCGGCGCTGAAGGCGAACATCGCGGACGTGCCCCGCGGCGCCGAAATCATCGTCAACACCGATGAGTTCACCAAGCGGGCCATGGCCAAGGTGGGCTACGCCGCCTCGCCCCTCGACGACGGATCCCTCGACGGGTACGCGGTGCACCCCGTGCCGCTGACCACGCTGACGGTGGAGGCGCTCAAGGAGTTCGAGCTGTCCCGCAAGGAGGCCGAGCGCAGCAAGAACATGTTCGCGCTGGGCCTCCTTTCGTGGATGTACCACCGGCCGACCGAGGGCACCGAGCGGTTCCTGAAGGCCAAGTTCGCCAAGAAGCCCGAGATCATGAAGGCGAACCTGGCGGCGTTCCACGCGGGCTGGAACTTCGGCGAGACCACCGAGGACTTCGCGGTCTCCTACGAGGTCGCCCCGGCCGCGTCCGCGTTCCCGACCGGCACCTACCGCAACATCTCGGGGAACCTGGCCCTCGCCTACGGGCTGATCGCCGCCTCCCAGCAGGCGGACCTGCCGCTGTATCTGGGCTCGTACCCGATCACGCCGGCCTCGGACATCCTGCACGAGCTGTCCCGGCACAAGAACTTCGGCGTGCGCACCTTCCAGGCGGAGGACGAGATCGCGGGCATCGGGGCGGCGCTGGGCGCCGCGTTCGGCGGTTCCCTCGCGGTCACGACGACATCCGGTCCGGGCGTCGCCCTGAAGTCGGAGACCATCGGCCTCGCCGTCTCCCTGGAGCTGCCGCTCCTCGTGGTGGACATCCAGCGGGGCGGGCCCTCGACCGGACTCCCGACCAAGACCGAGCAGGCCGACCTGTTGCAGGCCATGTACGGACGCAACGGCGAGGCGCCGGTCCCGGTCGTCGCGCCGCGCACCCCGGCCGACTGCTTCGACGCGGCCCTGGAGGCGGCCCGCATCGCGGTCACCTACCGCACACCGGTCTTCCTCCTCTCCGACGGCTACCTCGCCAACGGCTCCGAACCGTGGCGCATCCCGGAGCTGGACGAACTCCCCGACCTGCGCACCCAGTTCGCCTCCGGGCCGAACCACACGCAGGACGACGGCACCGAGGTGTTCTGGCCGTACAAGCGGGACCCCGAGACCCTCGCGCGGCCGTGGGCGGTACCGGGCACGCCCGGCCTCGAACACCGCATCGGCGGCATCGAGAAGCAGGACGGCACCGGGAACATCTCCTACGACCCCGCCAACCACGACTTCATGGTCCGCACCCGGCAGGCCAAGGTCGACGGTGTCCGGGTGCCCGACATCGAGGTCGACGACCCCTCCGAGTCCGCCACCACCCTTGTCCTCGGCTGGGGTTCGACCTACGGGCCGATCACCGCCGCGGTGCGGCGGCTGCGCGTCGCGGGCGAGCGGATCGCGCAGGCACACCTGCGCCACCTCAACCCGTTCCCGCGGAATCTGGGCGAGGTCCTGGGACGTTACGACAAGGTGGTGATCCCCGAGATGAACCTCGGTCAGCTCGCCACCCTCATCAGGGCCAGGTACCTGGTGGACGCGCACAGCTACAACCAGGTCAACGGAATGCCGTTCAAGGCGGAGCAGCTCGCCACGGCTCTCAAGGAGGCCATCGATGGCTGACACGCAGACCAGGGAGTCCACGGAGGGGACGGAGAAGACGACGGACGGGGGCGGCGGTACGGAGACGCTTCTGTCACTCGTCCCCAAGGCCGAGGCCAAGCAGTCCATGAAGGACTTCAAGTCCGATCAGGAAGTGCGCTGGTGCCCCGGCTGCGGCGACTACGCGATCCTCGCCGCCGTGCAGGGCTTCATGCCCGAACTCGGCCTGGCGAAGGAGAACATCGTCTTCGTCTCCGGCATCGGCTGCTCCTCCCGCTTCCCGTACTACATGAACACCTACGGGATGCACTCCATCCACGGCCGCGCCCCCGCCATCGCCACCGGCCTCGCCTCCTCCCGCCGCGACCTGTCCGTGTGGGTCGTGACGGGGGACGGCGACGCCCTCTCCATCGGCGGCAACCACCTCATCCACGCGCTGCGGCGCAACGTGAACCTGAAGATCCTGCTCTTCAACAACCGGATCTACGGGCTCACCAAGGGCCAGTACTCGCCGACCTCCGAGGTCGGCAAGATCACCAAGTCGACGCCGATGGGGTCACTCGACGCCCCGTTCAACCCGGTGTCGCTGGCCATCGGCGCCGAGGCGTCGTTCGTGGCCCGGACCGTCGACTCCGACCGCAAGCACCTCACCGAGGTCCTGCGACGGGCCGCCGAGCACCCCGGCACCGCGCTCGTGGAGATCTACCAGAACTGCAACATCTTCAACGACGGCGCCTTCGAGGTCCTCAAGGACAAGCAGCAGGCCGAGGAAGCGGTGATCCGGCTCGAACACGGGCAGCCAATCACCTTCGGCGCGGACCAGTCGAAGGGCGTCGTGCGGGATCCGCTGAGCGGAGATCTCAAGGTGGTCGCCGTGACCGCCGAGAACCGGAGCGACGTGCTGGTCCACGACGCGCACGCCGCGTCGCCGACCACCGCCTTCGCGCTGTCCCGGCTCGCCGATCCCGACACGCTGCACCACACGCCCATCGGCGTCCTGCGCGACGTCGAGCGGCCCGTCTACGATACGCAGATGGCCGATCAGCTCGACGCCGCCATCGAACAGCACGGCAAGGGGGACCTCGGCGCGCTGCTCGCCGGGGGCGACACCTGGACCGTCGTGGGCTGACGACTCGGCGGGGGTACGGCTGCCCCTCGGCGCGGATGCGCGCGGATGTGCGGCTGTGCGGCTGTGCGCGGATGCGCGCGGATAACGTCGGATACGGGCATCACGGCGGGATACGAGAGAAGGACCCGGGCGCTCATGTCGCGTCCGGGTCCTTTCGCGTCAGGCCGTACTTTCCGTACTTTTCGCCCGCGCCCCGTCGTACCTCGCGCGCGCCCGCGCCACGTCCGCCATACGGCGGTCCGTCCAGTCGGAGAGCGCGCGCACCTGCGCCGCCGCCTCCCTGCCGAGATCCGTCAGCGAGTAGTCGACGCGGGGCGGGATGACCGGCTTGGCGTCGCGGTGCACCATGCCGTCCCGCTCCAACGTCTGCAACGTCTGCGTCAGCATCTTCTCGCTGACCGTGCCGATCTCCCGGCGCAGCTCGCTGAACCGGAACGACCGCTCCTCCAGCGCGAGCAGGACGAGTACGCCCCAGCGGCTCGTCACGTGCTCCAGGACCAAACGCTGAGGGCAGTCGACGTCGATGGCGCTCACTTTCATGCCAGTACCTTACTTCAAAGTGGGTACTTTCGAAATGACAGTGCCGGTCTTACGGTGAGGAGAGAACCACGCACCTGGGCTGTATAGGGAGATAACCGTCATGAGCCTCGTCATCACCGGAGCCACCGGGCACCTCGGCCGTCTCGTCGTCGAGCAGCTGCTCGACACGGGCGTGCCGGCCGCGGACATCGCCGCCGTCGTCCGCGCCAAGGAGAAGGCCGCCGACATCGCGGCCCGCGGCGTCGAACTGCGCGTCGCCGACTACAGCGCGCCCGAGACGCTGACCGACGCCTTCCGCGCCGGCGACAAGGTGCTGCTGATCTCCGGCAGCGAGGTCGGGCAGCGCGTCGCCCAGCACCAGGCCGTCATCGACGCCGCGAAGGCCGCGGGCGTGGCCCTCCTCGCCTACACCGGCGTGCTCGGCGGCCCCGACGCCGACTTCGCGCTCGCCGACGAGCACAAGGTCACCGAGCAGGCGATCCTCGACTCCGGGCTGCCCTACACGTTCCTGCGCAACGGCTGGTACCACGAGAACTACACCGGCAACCTCGCCGTCGTCCTCGAACACGGCGCCGTCCTCGCCTCCGCCGGTGAGGGCCGGGTCGCCTCCGCCTCACGCGCCGACTACGCGGCCGCCGCCGTCGCCGTCCTCACCGGGGAGGGGCACGAGGGGCGTGCGTACGAGCTGAGCGGGGACGACGCCTGGTCGCTCGCCGAGTACGCCGCCGAGGTCGCCCGGCAGTCCGGGAAGGACGTCGTCTACAAGGCCGTCACGCCCGAGCAGAACCTCGAGGTCCTGACGGGCGCCGGGCTGCCCCGGCCGTTCGCCGAGATCCTCGTGGGCGTCGACACCGCCATCGAGCAGGGGCTGCTCGCCCGGCGGAACGGGGATCTGGCCCGGCTCATCGGGCGGCCTACGACGCCGGTCTCGGACGCGATTGCTGCTGCCTTGAAGTGAGGGTGCGTCCGCGTCGAGGGGGGCGGTGCGTCGGGGCCGAGTGAGGGGGTGCGCCCGCGCTGAGTGAGGCGGTGCGTCAGCGCTGAGTGAGGCGGTGCGTCCCGTCAGGACCGTATAGCGATACGGGCATGACACGGGTGGGCTCGCGGCGCTACCTTGCTTGTGGCCGCCGCGGGGCTGCCAGCCAGTGTCATGAGGAGGGTCCGTGTCCGTGCGGGACGGGGCGGCCGACGGGTCGGCCGCAGCAGCAACCAGGAACGAAGGGCGCGCCGGGCTGATCAACGGCTTCGCCGCCTACGGCATGTGGGGGCTCGTACCCCTCTTCTGGCCGCTGCTCAAGCCCGCCGGGTCCGTGGAGATCCTCGCCCACCGCATGGTGTGGTCGCTGGCCTTCGTCGGCGTCGCCATGCTCTTCATACGCCGGTGGGGCTGGGCGCGTGAGCTGCTGCGCCGGCCCAAGCGGCTCGGGCTCGTCGCGCTCGGCGCCGCCGTCATCACCGTCAACTGGGGCGTCTACATCTGGTCCGTGAACTCCGGACACGTCGTCGAGGCGTCCCTCGGCTACTTCATCAACCCCCTCGTCTCCATCGCGCTCGGCGTCCTGCTCCTCAAGGAACGGCTGCGGCCCGCGCAATGGGCCGCCGTCGGGGTCGGGCTGCTCGCCGTCCTCGTCCTCGCCATCGGGTACGGGCAGCCGCCCTGGATCTCGCTCGTCCTCGCCTTCTCCTTCGGCACGTACGGGCTCGTCAAGAAGAAGGTCAACCTCGGCGGGCTCGAATCCCTCGCCGCCGAGACCGCCGTCCAGTTCCTGCCCGCGCTCGCCTATCTGCTGTGGCTCGGGGCGCAAGGGCGGTCCACGTTCGGCTCGGAAGGGGTCGGGCACGGCGCGCTGCTCGCGTCGACGGGGCTCGTCACCGCCGTGCCGCTCGTCTGCTTCGGCGCGGCCGCGATTCGGGTGCCGCTGTCCACGCTCGGGCTGTTGCAGTACCTCGCGCCCGTCTTCCAGTTCGTCCTCGGGATCGTGTACTTCCATGAGCGGATGCCGGCGGAGCGGTGGGCCGGGTTCGGGTTGGTGTGGCTGGCGCTGGCTCTGCTGACCTGGGACGCGTTGCGCTCCGCTCGGGCCGGGCGGATCGCGTTGGCCCGGGCGGAGGCGGTTGCGGCGCAGGCGGTTTCGGCGGAGATTGTCGCGGCGGGGCCTGTCGAGGCGGCCGGTGAGGTCGAGGTCCGGCTGAAGTCCGAGTAGGTCTGCCCGTGGCCTACTTCTCTTCTATAAGTGGGCCATGACCTATGACTGGAAGCTCGTCGTCGACGCCGCCGACCCGCACGCCCAGGCCGAGTTCTGGGCCGCCGCCCTCGGCTACGAGGTCGAGGACAACTCCGCGCTGATCGAACGGCTCCTCGGGGTCCACGCCGTGCGGCCCGACGAGACCCTGGAGCGGTGGGGACGGCTCACCTTCCGCGACCTCGTCGCCGCCCGGCACCCCGACGACCCCGTCGACGAACAGACCGGGACGGGGCTCGGGCGGCGCATCCTCTTCCAACGCGTGCCCGAGGCCAAGTCCGGCAAGAACCGGCTGCACATCGACGTGCATGTCGGGGCGGAGGGGCGGGACGGGGTGGCGCGGCGGTTGGTGGGGTTGGGGGCGCGGGTGGTGCGGGATGTGGAGGAGCGTGGGGGGCGGTGGGTGCTGATGGCCGACCCTGAGGGCAACGAGTTCTGCGTCCAGTGACGCGTCGAGGCGCCCGAGCAACACGCTGACGGCGTCACCGCCGCCCACTGGCAGGCTGGTGGGCGCCGCCTGTTGTGCCGCACGGGGAACATGCCAGGGCGCTGGGGAGCGCCGTCCGTTGTGTCATGGGTCCGGGGCTTGCGCGCTGGGTGCGCCGTCCCCCGTGTCGTGGGGCGGGGCCGCGCCGGGGTACCTCCTCGGCCGGATAGGCCTCATCCCCCACGGTCCGCCATAGGCGAGTGATCCTGGACTGCATTCCCGCGGAGTCCTGCGGGGGCACCCCGACACGTCCCCTCCCGTCGAGACGCGAGTGCACCCCGGTGGCCCATACGGACTCCGGGTACGCCTGAATGCCCATCCCCTCGCCGGGCGGGGCCCGGGCGAGATCCGCCCCGCCCTGGGCAACTACCGCTCCCCGCCCCCCGCCCCCACCCCGGGCAAGACCCGCCCCGCCTCGGGCAACCGCCGCCCCCGCCCCCACCCCGGGCGAGGCCCACCCCGCCCCGCCTTGGGCAATCTGCCGCCTGGGGCGGCAGGGTGGGCAAGGCGGCAGCCCAGCGCCGGGGAACCGGGTAATCAGGGCCGCGCACGGGTGCAGCTCGCCTTGCGTCGCGCTGGGCGCCGATGCGGACAGGCACGTGCGGGAATCCCGGCAACCCCAGCGGAGCTCAGCCGCAGAAGCAGGCCCGGGCAAGAAGCACCCGGCCCCCGCACCCGTTCTGGTCACCTCCCCGGCGACGGAACTTCGCGTACCCCGACCTCAGCCCCACCCCGCCCGATAAGCGGACACCGGTGACCAGAATCCGCTCTTGACGGTATGTCAGGCCCCCAGGACCATCGGGCCACCCACTCAAGGAATCAGGAGCCCCCACATGCCCCTGCACCCCTGGCACCCCGCGCACCCCGTGCGCCCCGCACACCCCTCCCACCCCATACGCGCGCGGCTCACCGCCGCAGCCCTCCTCACGGCCGCCGCCCTGATCGGCACGGGCGCCACCCCGGTCGGCGCCACCCCGGCCAGCGCGGCCCCGGCCCCAACCAGCGCCCCAGCCGTCCTCGCCGCCCCCGACATCCCCGTCGCCTCCGTCAAGGCGCACCTCACCTCCCTGCAGTCCATCGCCACCGCCAACGGCGGCAACCGTGCCCACGGCCGCCCCGGCTACAAGGCCTCCGTGGACTATGTGAAGGGCAAGCTGGACGCCGCCGGGTTCACCACGTCCGTCAAGCAGTTCACGTCCGGCGGCCGCGTCGGCTACAACCTGGTCGCGGACTGGCCCGGCGGCGACACCAGCCAGGTCGTCATGGCCGGCGCGCACCTGGACAGCGTCACCGCAGGTCCTGGCATCAACGACAACGGTTCGGGCTCCGCCGCGATCCTGGAGACCGCGCTCGCCGTGTCCCGCGCGCAGTTCAAGCCGACGAAGCATCTGCGGTTCGCCTGGTGGGGCGCCGAGGAGCTGGGGATGGTGGGGTCGCGGAACTACGTGAACTCCCTCTCCGTCACCGACCGCCAACGCATCGACAGCTACCTGAACTTCGACATGATCGGCTCACCCAACCCCGGCTACTTCGTCTACGACGACGATCCCGCCCTGGAGAAGGTGTTCAAGGACTACTACGCCGGGCTCGGCGTGCCGACCGAGATCGAGACCGAGGGCGACGGGCGGTCGGACCACGCCCCGTTCAAGAGCGCCGGGATTCCGGTCGGCGGGCTCTTCAGCGGCGCCGACTACTACAAGACCGCCGCGCAGGCGCAGAAGTGGGGCGGCACCGCGGGGCGGGCCTTCGACCCCTGCTACCACTCGTCCTGCGACCGGTCCACGAACATCGACACCACCGCCCTGGACCGCAACAGCGACGCCATCGCCCACGCCATCTGGGAGCTGGCCCAGTAGGGCACAGTAGGGCGCCCGTGAACCCCTTACGCGACGTACTTGCGTGTGCATATACTGCACGCGCAAGTACATCGTTCGTCGCGTCCATCCACCGCGCAGGGGGAACCATGTCCGGCCGCACCTTCCTGTTCGTACTCGGCAGCAGCCGCACCGGCGGCAACACCGAGATCCTCGCCCGCGCCGCCGCCGAGCAACTGCCCTCCGATGTCGGTCAGCGCTGGATCGACCTGGCCGCGCACCCGCTGCCCGACTTCGAGGACCTGCGGCACGACTCCGACCACGTACGCCCGCGCGGCGACAACGTGGCGCTGCTGCTCGACGCCACGCTCGCCGCCACCGATATCGTCATCGCGTCACCGCTGTACTGGTACGCGGTCTCCGCCTCCACCAAGCGCTACCTGGACCACTGGTCGGGCTGGCTGCGCACGCCCGGTGTCGACTTCAAGGCCACGCTCGCCGGGCGCACCCTGTGGGGCGTGACCGCGCTCGCCCACGAGGAGGAGGTCGTCGCCGATCCGCTGATCGGGACCCTGCGCAACTCGGCCGCGTACATGGGTATGCGCTTCGGCGGCGTGCTCCTCGGCAACGGCAGCAAGCCCGGTGACGTACGCAAGGACACGCGGGCGCTGGCCCGCGCCAAGACCTTTTTCACCGCCGACGAGGCTCCCCTCGCCCGCTTCCCCTACGAGGAGGGCCGCGCCTCTACGCCGTGATGTCCTTCGACGTGAAGCGCGCCCACGCCGCCGAGCCGAAGACCGCCGCGTACAGCGCCTGCAGTTCGAGGTTCTTCAGCAGGTCGTCCCAGTAGATCGGCTCCCGCATCAGGTCCGCGAACGACAGCCAGTGATGGGAGAAGAAGTACGGCTGGATCGCGTGCAGCTGCGGGATCTGGTCCAGGATCTGGATCGTGATCAGCAGGCCCACCGTGGTCGCCATGGCCGCGATCCCGCTGTTGGTGAGCGTCGAGACGAACAGGCCGAGCGCCGCTATGCCGATGAGCGACGCCGCCACCGTCAGCGCTATGAGCAGCGCTCGCCACAGGCCCTCGGTGAAGGTGATGCGGGTGCCCGAGATCGTCACCACGTCGCCCAGCGGAAACAGCAGCGCCCCTGTCAGCAGCGCCGACACCGCCACCACCAGCGTCGCCAGCACGCAGAACGCCAGTGTCGTCGCGTACTTCGTCAGCAGGAGGCGGGTGCGGCCCGCCGGGGCCACGAGGAGGTAGCGGAGCGTTCCGGCGTTCGCCTCGCCCGCCACCGCGTCGCCCGCGATCACTCCTACCGCCATGGGCAGGAAGAACGGGAGCGTCGCCGCCAGCGCCGTGAACACCAGGAACAGACCGTTGTTCGTGATCTGCGCGATGAACGCCGGGCCGCCGCCCTCGGGACCGCCCCCGCCGAGCGAGGAGCCGTCGCTCGTCTCGATCTTCACCGCCACGCCGATCAGGACCGGGACGCCCGCCAGGACGGCGAGGAGCGCCAGCGTCCGCCAGCGGCGCAGCGTCGTCGTCAGCTCGCTGCGCAGCAGGCCCAGGGTCCACAGGGGGTTCGGCCGCGCGTCCGTTGCCACCGGTTCAGCCTGCGACATCGAAGCCCTCTCCTGTCAGGGCCACGAACGCGTCCTCGAGCGACGCCCGCCGCACGCCGAAGCCGCGGACCCGGACGCCCGCGGCGACCAGTGCCTCGGTCAGGTCGGACAGTTCCGTGCCGGGGGGCGGTGGGTCCGCCGTCACGTCCGTGTCCGTCGTCTCCAGGACCGTGAGTCCTTGTTCCTTCAGTACGCGCGCCGCGTCCGCCGGGTCCGGGGTGGTGACGTGCAGCGTGCCGCGCGTCCCCGCCGCCAGGTCCGCGACCGGGCCCTGGGTCAGCAGGCGGCCCTGTGCCATCACCGCCGCGTGGGTGCAGACCTGCTCGATCTCGTCCAGGAGGTGGGAGGAGAGGAAGACCGTGGTGCCGTCCGAGGCCAGTTCCCGGACGAGCGTGCGGATCTCGCGCATGCCCTGCGGGTCGAGGCCGTTCGTCGGCTCGTCCAGGACGAGGAGGCGGCGGGGCTGCAGCAGCGCCGCGGCCAGGCCCAGGCGCTGTTTCATGCCGAGCGAGTACGCCTTCGCCTTCTTGGTCGCCGCGGCCGTCAGGCCCACCCGGTCCAGGGCCCGCGCGACCCGCGCCGCCCGGGTGCGGGGGTTCGCGGTGGGGTCCGCCGCGTCGTAGCGGAGCAGGTTGTCGCGGCCGTTCAGGAAGCCGTACAGGGCCGGGCCCTCGATGAGCGCGCCGACGTGCGGCAGGACGGCCCGGGTGGCGCGCGGCATCGGCCGGCCGAGGGCGCGGGCGGCGCCCGCGGTCGGCTCGATCAGGCCCATCAGCATCCGGATGGTGGTGGTCTTGCCCGAGCCGTTGGGTCCGAGGAAGCCGAAGACGGCGCCTTCCGGGACGGTCAGGCTCAGCCGGTCGACGGCGAGCTGCCCGCCCCGGTACCGCTTGGTCAGCTCCCGGGTCTCGATGACCGGCGCCATGCCCCTCCCCTGTCACGTGCGGCGGCGGGGGACCGGGTGCGCCGGTCCCCCGCCACCTCTCGGCCTCTGCCGGGTCAGCCCGCGTCCGCCGCCTTCACCAGCGCGGACTTGGTGACCGCTCCCGCGTACACCTTGCCGTCCTCGGTGATCAGTACGTTCACCAGGCGGGTCGAGTAGACCGTGCCCGTGCCGAACTTCCCGGTGACCTTGTCGCCGAGGGAGTCCAGGAACTTCTGCGCGTCGGCCGGCACACCGCTCGGCGCGGAGCCGGAGGCCAGGCCCGCCGCTCCGGCGCCGCCGGGCAGCTTCAGCTCGGCGACCGACGTCCAGCCCTTGCCGAGCACGTCGAACCCGTCGAGCCCACCGAGCCCGCCGGGTCCGGTGGCCTTCGGGGCGCGGCCGGGGCGGTCCTGCTTCGGCAGGTCGTCCGCCTCGGTGACCTTCGTGCCCTTCGACGGCTTGAAATCGAAGGTCGACGCGGAGGGCTTGGCGAAGTCGACCTTGGTGAAGCCCGCGTCGACGACCGCCGCGCCGCCGCTCGCCGGGGTCAGCGTGAACTTCAGCGGCGTCCCCGTCTTCGCGTCGACGGAGACCGTGATCGCGCCGACCGTCGAACCGGACTGCTTCGGCTTGATCTGGAGCCGGTACGCGTCACGGCCCGCGACCTGCGCCGTTCCGTCGACCGTGAACGACGTGGTGTCGGCGGACGCCTCCAGGATCTCGTCCGTCAGCTGCTTCGGTGTCGCGGGGACGTCGCGGGGCTGCTGCTTCGCCCGCTCGTCGCCCCGCTTCTGGTCGGCCTTCGTGTGGAACGCCTGGTCCGACGCGCTGTCGTAGGCCCAGACGTCCGTGCCGTTGTGGATCACGCTGTACTCGGACGCGGCGTCCAGGATCGACAGCTTCTGGCGGTCCTCGCCGTCCGCCGCGACGCGGAGGGTGTGCGTGCCGGTCGCCAGCTCGGTGAGCTTCTCCCGGGGGTCGGCCGATGCCGAGCCCTTGCCCCCGCCGTCCCCGCCCGCCCCGCCGGTCAGGCCCGAGGCCGCGCCGCCGAGCGACGGCAGACCGAGGTCCGTGTGGATCTTCACGGTGCCGGAGAGCCGCTCGGTGTCCGACGCGGCGATCTTCTCGATCAGTTCCTGGGCCGTGATCTTCGGCAGGTCCGGGTCGCCGGAGTCGGCGAGCGCCGGGACGAGGCCGATCGTCGCCGCCGCCACCCCCACGACGGCCACAGGGACCGCGTACCGGGCCAGCTTGCGGCGCGCGGCGCCCTGGCTGTCTTCGGATTCGTACGGTGCCATGCTGATGCCCTACCTCCGTCTTCGGCGGCGGCGCCCTGCGTACTGACTCGTCCACCCCAAGCCGCCATTCTCACCCGAATTGGTAAGGAGTGGTGTACCCCATCTGACCAAACCGGCCACGCCGAAGCGTCAGACCGCGGGATCAACTCCGCGTACGCCTGTGGGATGACAACCGGGCCCGCCCTCTCAGGGTTCAGCCGGCCCGGTGCACCACCGCGTCGCACAGTTCGACGAGCGCCGCCTTCGCCTCGCACTCCGGGAGCGGGTTCAGGGTGGCGCGGGCCTCCTGCGCGTATCGCACGGTGTCGCGGCGGGCCTGCTCCAGGGCCGGGTGGGCGCGGAGCCGGGAGATCGCCTCGGCGAGCTTCGCGTCGTCCGTGAGGTCCGAGTCGAGGAGGTCGACGAGGGCCTGGTCCTCGGGGAGGCCGAGCAGCCGTGCACGCTCGCGCAGGCGCAGGACCGGCAGCGTGGGGATGCCCTCGCGCAGGTCGGTGCCGGGGGTCTTGCCGGACTCGTGGGAGTCGGAGGCGATGTCGAGCACGTCGTCGGCGAGCTGGAAGGCGACGCCGAGGCGCTCCCCGTACTGGGTGAGGACGTCGACGACCGTCTCGTCGGCGCCGGACATCATGGCGCCGAAGCGGCAGGCCACGGCGATGAGCGAGCCCGTCTTGCCGCTGAGCACGTCCAGGTAGTGGTCGACCGGGTCGCGGCCGTCGGCCGGGCCCGCGGTCTCCAGGATCTGGCCGGTGACCAGGCGCTCGAACGCCTCCGCCTGGATCCGGACGGCGTCCGGGCCGAGGTCGGCGAGGATGTGCGAGGCGCGGGCGAAGAGGAAGTCACCGGTCAGGACGGCGACGGAGTTGCCCCAGCGCTGGTTGGCGCTCTCCACGCCGCGGCGCACGTCCGCCTCGTCCATCACGTCGTCGTGGTAGAGCGTCGCGAGGTGGGTCAGCTCGACGACGACGGCGGAGGGCACGATGCCCGGCGCGTACGGGTCGCCGAACTGGGCGGCGAGCGTCACGAGCAGCGGCCTGAATCGTTTGCCGCCGGCCCGCACCAGATGCTGGGCGGCCTCGGTGATGAAGGGGACCTCGCTCTTGGTCGCCTCGAGCAGCCCCTCCTCGACAGCCGTCAATCCAGCCTGGACATCGGCTTCGAGAGCCTGGTCCCGCACGCTAAGACCGAAAGTCCCGACGACGGTCACGAGAGGTTCTCCTGTCTGCTGACGATCACGACGCTCACATGGCGAACTCGGTCGATCACTCGCTCGATCATTCGGTCGATCACACGGTTTGTCGATGTGTCGCTGCCATCACTCAAGTCAGCGTATCCGGTCGCGTTTCGATCACAGGGGGCGCCCGCCCGGACAGCCCGGACCAGGCGGCTCCAGGACACCCCCGGTATGTTCTTGATCAGCCCATACGACCGGGAGTACGTATTTTGTCCCGCACCACCGACACCACAGGCCCCGGCTCCGCACCCGGGGCCCAGCCGCCGCCCGCCGACGACACCGCCTTCTTCGGGCAGCCGCGCGGCCTGCTCACGCTGTCCGGCCTGGAGGTCTGGGAGCGGTTCTCGTTCCTCGGCATGCAGGCCATCCTCGTGCTGTTCTTCGCCGACACCGTCGCACACGGCGGCATGGGCATGGACGCCGGAACGGCCGCGTCGGTCTCCGCCGCGTACGGCACCCTCGTCTACCTGGTCTCCGTCGGGGGCGGCTGGCTCGCCGACCGGATCCTCGGCTCGTACCGCGCCGTGCTGTGGGGCGGCATCCTCATCGCCTGCGGCCACTACGCGATGGCGGTGCCGACCGCGGCCATGACCTGGGTCGGCCTCGGCCTGATCAGCGCCGGTACCGGGCTGCTCAAGCCGAACGTGGCCTCCATGGTCGGCAAGCTCTACCGCACCGACGACCAGCGCCGCGACGCCGGCTTCGCGCTGTACTACATGGGGATCAACATCGGCGCCTTCGCCGGACCGCTGGTCACCGGCTGGCTCGGCGACCACAAGGGCTGGCACTGGGGCTTCTCCGCCGCCGCCGTCGGCATGACCCTCGGCCTGATCCAGTACGTGGCCGGACGGCGTCACCTGGCCGGACGCAAGCACACCGCCGAGTACGCGCTCGCGCCCGAGGGGATGCGGCGCGCGGTGCGGATGATCGTCGTCGGCGCGGTCGTGGTGGCCGCGCTCGCCGTGCTGCTCGCCTCCGCCGGCTGGCTGACCATGGACCGGTTCGTGGACTGCCTCACGGTCATCTCCGTAATCGCGCCCGTCGTGTACTTCACGGTGATGTTCCGCAGCCCGCGCGTCACGGCCGAGGAGCGCGGGCGGCTCCGGCCCTACCTGGTGCTCTTCATCGCGTCCGTGGCCTTCAATTTCATCCTCTTCCAGGCCTACTCGACCATGATCCTGCTGGCCTCGACCAACGCCGAGACGTCCCTCCTCGGCTTCCACTTCCCGGCCGGCTGGTACGCCTCCGCGCTCGGCGCCTTCGAGGTCGCCCTCGCGCCCGTGGTCGCCGGGGTGTGGGCGCGGATGGGGCGCCGCCAGCCGCACGCCTCCAACAAGATCGCGTTCGGGGTGATCCTCGGCGGCCTGTCGTTCCTGCTGATGGTCCTGCCGACCGCCGGGCACGGCGGCGACACGTACAAGATGGCCGTCTGGTGGATCGTCGGCTCCTACCTGCTGCTCGGGCTCGGCGACATCCTCGTGGAGACCTCCGGCATGTCGGCCACGACGAAGCTCGCCCCGCAGGCCTTCGCCAGCCAGACCATGTCGCTCTGGTTCCTCTCGCTCGCCCTCGCCAACGGCATCCAGGCCCAGACCGTGAAGCTCTACGGCGAGGTGTCCGACCCCGCCTACTTCGGCGTCAACGGCGCGGTCGCCGTGGCCGTCGGGGTCGCCGTCATCGCCCTGGCGCCGTGGCTGCGCCGCACCATGCACCCCGTTCACTGAGCCCCCCGACGCCAGCGAGGTTCCGTCATGAGTACTCCGAAGATCCAGACGACATTCCCGTTCGGGACGGTGCGTGAGGACATCCGCGTACCCCTGTCGGACGGGACGACGCTTTTCGCGCGCGTCTGGCGGCCGGTCACCGACGAACCCGTGCCGGTCCTGCTCGAATACCTGCCCTACCGGCTCTCCGACTGGACGGCGCCCCGCGACTGGCAGCGCCACCCCTGGTACGCGGGGCACGGCTACGCCTCCGTCCGCGTCGACGTGCGCGGGCACGGCAACTCCGAGGGCCTGCCGGGCGACGAGTACGACGCGCAGGAGCTCAGCGACGGCGTCGAGGTCGTGAACTGGCTGGCCGGGCAGGAATGGTCGTCGGGCAAGGTCGGCATGTTCGGCATCTCCTGGGGCGGGTTCAACTCCCTGCAGATCGCGGCCCTCGCGCCCGAGCCGCTCAAGGCGATCGTCACCGTGTGCAGTACGGACGACCGCTATGACAACGACGTGCACTACATGGGAGGTTCCGTCCTCGCCGTGGACATGCACGCCTGGGCGGCGACCATGCTCGCGTTCGTCTCCCGCCCGCCCGACCCGCAGTTCGTCGGCGACCACTGGCGCCAGATGTGGACCGACCGCCTGGAGGCCGTCGAACCGTTCATCCACACCTGGCTGACCCACCAGACCCGCGACGGCTACTGGCGCCACGGCAGCGTCTGCGAGGACTACTCCGCGATCAAGGCGGGCGTCCTCGCGGTCGGCGGCTGGCACGACCCGTACCGCGACACGGTGCTCCGGCTCGTCGAAGCCCTCCCCGACGATCAAGTGCGCGGGATCATCGGCCCCTGGTCGCACCAGTACCCGGACCGGGGTCTGCCGCCCGGCCCCGCCATCGGCTTCCTCCAGGAGACTTTGCGCTGGTGGGACCACTGGCTCAAGGGCTCGGACACGACCGGCGTCATGTCCGAGCCCAAGCTCCGCTCCTGGATCAGCGACTCCCATCCGCCCGCCACGGTCTACGAGGAGTTGCCCGGCCACTGGGTCGGCGACCCCGCCTGGCCGTCCCCGAACGTCTCCCCCGTCACCTACGCCCTCCAGGGCAACCCCGTCATCGTGCGCTCCCCGCAGCAGACGGGCCTCGACGCGGGCCGCTTCTTCCCCTTCGGCAACGACGCGGACCTGCCGCCCGACCAGCGCGACGAGGACGCGAAGTCGGCCTGCTTCGAGTTCGAGGTGGAGGAGGACGTACGGGTCCTGGGCCGGCCGCGCGTCACCGCCCGGATCACCAGCCAGGTGCCCCGCGGCCAGGTGATCGCCCGCCTCTGCGACGTCGCCCCCGACGGCTCCTCCACCCTGGTCACCCGGGGCGTCCTCAACCTGGGCTCACGCCACGGCCGCGCCGCGTCGGTCCCCTGGCTGCCGGGCACGACGGAGGACGTCACCTTCGACCTCAACGGCATCGGCCACACCTTCCCCGCCGGACACCGCATCCGCCTCGCCGTCTCCTCCGTCTACTGGCCCTGGATCTGGCCCCAGCCCGGCTCGGCCCACGGCTTCACCCTCGACCCGGCGGGCAGCGCCCTCGAACTCCCGGTGCGCGGCCCCGCGCTGGGCGGCGTCATCTCCTTCGGCGACCCCGAACAGTCCGAACCGCTCGGCGTCGTCCACCCGGCCTCCCTGGACGAGCCGCGCCCCGAACGCCTCGCCCTCCGGGACGTCGCCAAGGGCGAATGGCGCCTGGAGGTCGACCCCCGCTACGGCGGCACCCGCGTCTACCCCGACGGCCTCGAATTCACCGAGGACGCCCTGGAGACGTACACCATCCAGGAGGACGACCCGCTCTCCGCCCACACCCGCTCCGACTGGTCGATCCGCCTCCACCGTCCGGAACTCGCCTGGGACGCGACCGTCCAGACCCGCTCCGAAATCGCTTGCACGGAAGACGAGTTCGTCACGACGAGTGAGGTCGTGTGCCGGGACGGGGGTGAGGTGGTGTTCCACCGGACGTGGGAGAAGAGGATTCCGCGCACGGCGGGGTGAGTTCCTCGCGGAGTCCCCTCAGGAGTACAGCCGCTCCAGGACCACGGCAACGCCGTCCTCCTCGTTCGACGCCGTCACCTCGTCGGCCACGGCCTTGAGTTCGGGATGCGCGTTGGCCATGGCCACGCCGCGCGCCGCCCAGCCGAACATCGGGACGTCGTTCGGCATGTCGCCGAAGGCGAGCGTGTCGTCGGGGCCCGCGGCCAGGCTCCGGGCCGCGAGGTTCAGTCCCGTCGCCTTGGTCACGCCTTGCGGCTGGAGCTCGACCGTGCCGGGGCCCGACATAGTGACCGAGGCCAGCGGGCCGACCGCGGCGCGGGCCACGGCCGCCAACTCGTCGTCCCCCAGGTCGGGATGGCGCAGCAGGACCTTGCTGATCGGCTCCGTCCACAGGTCGGTGCGGCGGTCGATCCGGACGGCCGGGAGCGTGGGGTGCGGCATCAGGTACTGCGGCTCGATGAGGGTGAGCCCGTCGACGCCGTCCTGGTCGACCGCCGCGTAGACCTGGCCGACCTCCGCCTCGATCTTCCCGAGCGCCTGCTCGGCCAGCTCCCGGTCGAGCGTCAGCGACCACAACAGCCGCCCGCTCGCCGCGTCGTAGAGCTGGGCGCCCTGCGCGCAGACGGCGAGCCCGGCCCCGCCGAGGTCCTCCAGGAGCGGCCGGACGCGGGGCGCGGGCCGCCCCGTCACCACGATGTGCCGGGCCCCGGCCCGGCCGGCCGCCGCGAGCGCGGCCCGGGTGCGGTCGGAGACCGTGTCGTCGCCGCGCAGCAGCGTTCCGTCCAGGTCAGTGGCGATGAGGGCATATGCGGGAGCGGCCATGATCCGAAGAATACGGACCGGTTGACCCGGCGGGCCGTCGAGTACCGGCCCTGGGGGGTGGGTGTGGTAATGGAGGCCGAAGACGTTCAGTCATCGCCCGGACACGTGCTGTGCGCCTGGCCTCACCCGTGCCCGGCCGCCAGGTGCCGGGCGAGCCGCGGCGACGCGAACGCCGTGCCGCACACGAACCGCATCAGCGGCCCGTACGAGGACCCGGCCAGCATGCCCGTGAAGTAGAGCCCGGGGACGGACGAGACGTACCCGGCGCCGAGGCGCGGCGTCCCCCGGCTGACGGCGATCCGGGCGCGCAGGTCATCGCCGAGGAACGGCAGCGCGGTCAGATCCACCCGGTAGCCCGTCGCCGCGATGACGTGGTCTGCCGTGAGGGTCCGGCGGCGGCCGTCGTGGGTGCGGACGGTCAGGACGGGGGCGCCGCCGGACACCGATGCCTTCTCGACGGCCGTCACGTCCCGCACCGCCACCTTCCCCTCGAAGCGCTCGCGCAGCCACCAGGCGCCGAGGGGGCCGAGGACGCGGCGGGTCAGGAAGTGGCGGAGAGGCGCCGGTAGTTGACGGTACCGATGCGGGTAGTACGTGAGCGCGTACAGGGACCAGGCCCGCCCGAACGGCGTCCACGGCCGGAACCTCGGCTGCTCCCACGGCGGCGAGCCGAACCGCACGGGGTTCCGGCCGCGCGCCACCACCCGCACGTGCGCTCCGGCCTCGGCCGCGAGCGCCGCCGTCTCCAGGGCGGACTGGCCCGCCCCGATCACGAGCAGTTCCTTGCCCGCGAAGGGGGAGAGGTCGTGGTGGTCGGCGCTGTGCGAGAGCTGCCCCGTACGGGCGGGAGCGGCGGCTGTCAGCTCGCGCGGCACGTGCGCGAGGCCGGACAGGCCGGTGGCGACGACCACGGCCCGGGCCGTGAACCGCTCCCCCGAGTCGAGCGTCAGCTCGAACCCCGTGCGGGCGGTGTGCCGGTCCACGGACAGGACCCGTACACGTTCCAGGTCCGGCACCAGTG
This sequence comes from Streptomyces sp. SGAir0957, assembly GCF_043523415.1. Taxonomy (NCBI): domain Bacteria; kingdom Bacillati; phylum Actinomycetota; class Actinomycetes; order Kitasatosporales; family Streptomycetaceae; genus Streptomyces; species Streptomyces sp. SGAir0957. The sequence continues at coordinate 4,914,345 of NZ_CP027293.1, read as the reverse complement.
TGCGCCGGAACCAGTCCCCGTACGCGGCGAACACCTCGGCCGGGATCAGGTCCTCGTCCGTGACCAGGCGCGCGATGCCCACCGCGGCGCAGAAGTCGCCGAGGGTGTGGCCGCGTCGCGGCGCGTCGATGTCCGATGCCGCCGGGACGGACTTGAGGATCGTGCCCTCGGGCATGTGCGCGCGCCAGCTCTCCATCGGCTCGCCGAAGACGCGGACGGGCAGGCCGCGGGCCCGCAGGTGGGCGGCGGTGGAGAGGCCGTAGGGGCCCGCGCCGATGACGGCCACAGGGGGGATCATCGGGCCCCTCCCGGACGGACGAAGCGGTGAGTTCGCCAAAGGTCGCGGAGGTGGCTCGCCCCCGGGCCCGCCGAACGGGCCAGCATCGTCAGGAACGGGCGCGGATCGTCGGCCGCCCACCAGGCCGGCTCCACACCGTTCGCGCGGACAAGGGCCTTGTCACCGCCCCGCCGCCGGTACGCGACCCGGGCCGCCAGGTCGATGTTCTCCACGACGTACCGCCGCCCGAACCTCGGCTCACCCGCGGGGACCTCGCGGCCCGTCATCGACAGATGCAGGGCGCGGACGACATCGATCCCCGCGTCGTCCTCGAACAGCCGGAACTGGGCCCCCGCCCGCGGGTTGAAGTCGAGCAGCTTGTACCGCCCGTCGCGCCGGTCGAGGCGCAGGTCGAGGTCGATGACGCCGGTGTAGCCGAGCTGCTTGACGAAGCGCGTGACAAGGTCCGCGAGCTCCGGGTTCCCGGCCACGTACGCGTACGCCGTCATTCCCGCGTACGGCGGCCACGAGCGGACCTTGACCCCGGTGAACAGGGCGCGGGGCGTGGCGTCCGCGCCGACGTAGGCGTGGACGATCCAGTCCTCGGCGTACTCGCGCGGCACGTACTCCTGGAGGACCACGGCGGGTGTTTCGCCCCAGCCGCGAGCGAGTCTTCGCAGTCCGGCGGGGGTGGGGACCACGGTCGTACCGTTCACCGCCGGGTCGCTGCGGCGCGTGAACGCCTCCCGGTTCTTCACGACGACCGGGAAGCGCGCGGGGTGCCCGGCGAACTCCTCGACCTCCGCGCGGCCGCGCGGGAACACCGCCCCGGGCGTCGGCATCCCGTGCTCCGCACACAGCTCGTACAGCCCTTGCTTGCTGGCGAGTCGGCGCGGCAACGTCCGTTCCACGCGCGGGAGGAGGTACCCCGCGTCGGCGAGCGGCTCCTGATGCTCGGCGACGAGGACGGCCGCCTCCTCGTCCGTGGGGATCAGTACGGTCGGCCGCCCGATGCGGCGCGCGATACGCACCAGGCCGTCCACCAGACACCGGGGCTCCTCCGTCCCGCTCGTCCGCCAGGGGAACGCGCGGCGCAGATGGCGGGAGGCGGCGGCGGGCGTCCACCGGTCCTCGGTGATCGCGTACATGGGCACCCCGAGACGGCCCAGGCTGCGGATGGCGCCCACGCCTCCGTGATGCAGCGGGTAGGCGCCGAACTTGACGATCAGGCCCGGCACATCCCGGTCCAGGTCCGGGGCCGGTGGGGCGGGCTTCGCCGTCATGGGCGTGACGCTAGGCCGGAACCGAACGCTCCGACAACGGGCGATCTGGACATGGCGAACTCTTCGGGCCCTGCCCGAAACCCACGTCTCCCCCGTAACGTGAGCCGCACGCGATGGAAAGTGAGGAAAGCAGGCATGACCGGCATGGCTGGCACGTCCGAGCACACCCCGCTCGACCTCCCCGAGGGCGACCCCTTCGGCCCGCACAACCTCCCCTACGGAGTCTTCTCCGCCGGCCCGGACGGGGCTGCCGGTGGGCGCCGCGTCGGCGTCCGCGTCGGCGACCACGTCCTGGACGCGGGCGCGGCGGCCGCGGCGTTCGGCTTCCCGCACGCCGCGCTCCTGGCGGCGCCGACGCTCAACCCGCTCCTGGCGGCGGGCCGCGCCGTCTGGTCCGAGGTGCGCGCCGCGCTGATCTCCTGGGTGACGGAGCCCGCGCACCGCGCCACCGTCCTGCCCTTCCTGCGCCCCCTCTCCGAGGTCGATCTGCACCTGCCGTTCGAGGTCGCGGACTACGTCGACTTCTACGCCTCCGAGCACCACGCCTCGAACCTCGGCCGCCTCTTCCGCCCCGACGAGGAGCCGCTGAAGCCCAACTGGAAGCATCTGCCGGTGGGTTATCACGGCCGCGCCGGCACGGTCGTCGTCTCGGGGACGGATGTCGTACGCCCGTCCGGCCAGCGCAAGGGCCCGGCCGATCCGGCCCCGGTCTTCGGCCCGTCGGTCCGCCTCGACATCGAGACGGAGGTCGGCTACGTGGTCGGGGTCCCCTCCGCGCGGGGCACCGCCGTGCCGCTGTCCGCCTACCGCGACCACGTCTTCGGCATCTGCCTGCTCAACGACTGGTCGGCGCGTGACATCCAGTCCTGGGAGACGGTGCCGCTCGGCCCGCACCTGGGCAAGTCCTTCGCGACGTCGATCTCCGCGTGGATCACTCCGCTCGACGCGCTGGACGAGGCGCGGGTGCCCGCGCCGCCGCGCACGGTCCCGCTCCTGCCCTACCTGGACGACGCCGGCCCGTCCCTCGCCCCCGCCGGTTACGACCTGCGCATCACGGTCTCCCTGAACGGCCACACCATCTCCGAGCCCCCGTTCTCCGGCATGTACTGGACGGGCGCCCAGATGCTCGCCCACATGACGGTCAACGGGGCTTCGCTGCGCACCGGCGACCTCTACGGCTCCGGCACCATCAGCGGCCCCGGCGAACGGGAGCGCGGCTCCCTCATCGAGATGACCTGGAACGGTCAGCGGCCCCTCGAACTCCCCGACGGCAAACGGGGCTTCCTGGAGGACGGCGACGAGGTGACCCTGACGGCCTGGGCCCCGGGCCCGAACGGCACGAAGGTGGCCCTCGGCGAAGTAACAGGCAGGGTCGTGGCCCCCTAGGGACGCGGGGAACCGCGCGAGCGACCACCACGAACGAGCAACCCGCAAACGCACCGCACCCCCAACGGCGCACAGCGGCGCGGGCGCGGGTGGCACAACAACCCCACCCGCGCCCGAACCCCGCAGCTCACAGCCCCTCCGCCGGGGGCAATTGGTGGCGCAACACAACAGCAACACCACCCGGCCCCGACCACGGCTATCGTCCCTGCCATGCCCGCCGCAGACCGCGTACGAGACTCCACCGGGGCCGGGGCGACCACCGTCGCCGCCCGCCGCCGGCGGCTGCGCGCCGACCAGGCCCGGCAACTCGCCGACCTGCTCCGGCAGCAGATCCTCGCGGGCCGCTTCCCCGACGGCGTCCTGCCGCACGAGGAGAGCATCGGCGCCGACTACCGCGCCTCGCGCAACACCGTCCGGCAGGCGTTCGCGCTGCTGTGCGCGGAGGGGCTCGTGGCACGGCAGCCCGGCGTCGGCACGACCGTCTGCGCCCAGAAGAAGTACCCGCACGGCCTCGACCGGCTGATGGGCCTCGCGGAGACCCTGCACGAACACGGCCGGGTCACCAACGAGGTGCGCAGCGCCAGTACGGTCACCGCACCCGCCCCGGTCGCCGAACGCCTCGGCCTGGCGCCCGGCTCCGAGGTCCTCTACGTGGAGCGGCTGCGCCGCCTCGGCGGCCTGCCGCTCTCCCTCGACCTCACCTACGTGCCGCTCGACATCGGCGTCGAGCTGCTCGCCGCCGACCTGGAGAACACGGACGTCTTCCGGCTCCTGGAGACCATCACCGGGCAGCCGCTCGGCCACGCCGACATCACACTTGAGGCCGTCACCGCCGACGCGCACTCCGCCGGCGTCCTGCAGGCACCGCGCGGCGCCGCCGTGCTGATGCTGGAGCGCCTGACCCATCTGGCCGACGGGCGCCCCGTCGACCTGGAGTTCATCCGCTTCCGCGGCGACCGCATCACGATGAGCGGCCAGCTGCGCCGCGCCCGGTAGCCCTCTCCCGCTCGTACCCCCGCTCGTACCTTCCTGGAGACAGCCATGCCCTTGGCGCCCCAGCGGGCCGACGTGCCCGTGACCATCGACGAGTCGAAGTGCATCGACGGCTGCACGCTCTGCGTCGACATGTGCCCCCTCGACTCCCTCGCCATCCACGAGGACAGCGGCAAGGCCTACATGCACGTCGACGAGTGCTGGTACTGCGGCCCGTGCGCGGCCCGCTGTCCCACCGGAGCCGTCACGGTCAACATGCCCTATCTGCTCCGGTGAGAGGCCCGAACCCCCATGACCCGAACCCGCACGAAACGTCCCGTAGTTGAACGGCGCGCGGTCGTCGCCGCGGCCGCGCTCGCGCTGCTCTCCCCGCTGACCGCCTGCGGCGGCTCCGCGTCGGCGGGCGACGGCAGGACGGTCACCGTGACCGTCGGCTACCAGTCGAAAACCATCAACACGGTCACGGCGGGCACGCTGCTCCGCTCCCTCGGCTCGTTCGAACGCGAGCTGAGGACGCTCGGCGCCAAGGACGGCCGCACCTACAAGGTGAAGTGGGAGGACTACGCGACGGGCGCCCCGATCACCGCCCAGATGACCGCCGGAAAGATCGACATCGGCTCGATGGGGGACTTCCCGCTGCTGCTCAACGCGGCCCGCGGCAAGCAGCTCGGCCGCCCGACCAAGCTCGTCTCGGTCACCGGGTACAACCTGCGCGGCGGCCTCAACACCGTCGTCACCGCGCCGGACTCGCCTCTGGAGGACCTGGCCGACCTGCGCGGCAAGAAGGTCTCCACCAGCATCGGTTCGGCCGCGGACGGCACCCTCGTACGGGCTTTGCGGCGTGCGGGGCTCGATCCCGACAAGGACATCCGCAAGCTCAACCAGCAGCCCGCCGTGGGTGCCTCGGCGCTGTCGGCGGGCAGCGCCGACGCGCTGTCGCAGTTCGTGGCGTGGCCCGGTCTGCTCGCCCACCAGGGCAAGGCGAAGGCGCTGTACGACGGCGCCGAGCTGAACCTGCCCACCTTCCACGGCGTCACCGCCCGCGAGGACTTCGCCGAGGAGCGGCCCGCCGTCCTGGAGGCGTTCCTGCGGGCGCAGAAGAACGCGACGGACTACCTGAACGAGCATCCGGTGCCCGCGGCCGAGAAGGTCGCGCGGGCGACGGGGCTCCCGGCCGAGGTCGTCCTGCTCTACAACGGCGCCCAGGGCATCGCCACCTTCGACCCGTCCCTCAAGCCGCGCCTCGTCGCCGCCCTGAAGAAGGACGTGCCGATCCTGAAGGCGGCGAAACTCGTCGGCGACGTGGACGTGGACTCGTTCGTCGACGACCGCTACGCGCGCCGCGCCCTGGGCTCCGCCCCGTACACCGAGCTGCTCTCCGCCACGGCGCCCCGACCGCGCCCCGAGGTGTGGGAGAAGGGCGCGACCGAGACGCGGACCTTCGGCTCGCCGACGGAGCTGCTGCGCCACGTGTCCACGCACGCGAAGTCCGTACGCGCCGCCTACGTGCCCGACACCCGCACCGGCACCCTCTGGTTCGCCGACCGGGCGGTGTGGGTCGCCGACGGCTCCGCCCTGCTGCCGTTCGTCACGGGCGCGGGGGCGCGGACGTACCTGGCCGCTCATCCCGGTGCCGCCCTGCTCGACTCGTACGCGGACGCCCTGCGGCGGGCCGCGTCATGAGGCGGTACGGACGACCGGCCCGGTACGCGCTGCGCCTCGCCTCCCTGGCCGCCGCGCTCGCCGTATGGCAGCTGCTGACCGCGCGGGACGTCGATCTGTGGCTGCGCTTCTCGCAGTTCCCGACCGTCACCGACGTGGCGCGGGCCTTCGGGGACCGGCTCGGCACCGGCGCCTACTGGCAGGACGTGACGGACAGCCTACGGCGGATCGCGACGGGCTTCGTGCTCGCCGCCCTCGCCGGGGTCGCCGCCGGCACGGCCGTGGCCCGCTCGCGCCTTGCCGAGGATCTGCTCGGGCCGCTGCTCGAAGTGGTCCGGCCGGTCCCGGCGATCGCGCTCGTGCCCGTCGCGATCCTGCTGTTCCCCAGCAATGAGCAGGGCATCGTGTTCATCACCGGCGTCGCCGCCTTCTTCCCCGTCCTCGTCGCCACGCGGCACGCCGTACGGGCGTCGAACCCCGTCTGGGAGGAGGCCGTGCGCACCATGGGCGCGAGCCGCCTGCGGGTCCTGCGCTCCGTGGTCCTGCCGGGCGCGCTGCCCGGCATCCTCGGGGGCCTGTCCGTCGGGGTCGGCGTCTCCTGGATCTGTGTCATCTCGGCGGAGATGATCTCCGGCGAGTACGGCGTCGGCTACCGGACCTGGCAGGACTACACGGTCGTCGACTACCCCGGTGTCTTCGTCGGCATGGCCACCATCGGCGCCCTCGGCTGGGCCACCTCCACCGCCGTCGAACTGGCCGGCCGCCGCCTGACGCACTGGCTGCCCGGCCGCACCTCCAGCGCCTCCGCCCGCGGAAAGGACCCGGTGAGCCATGCGCCGCAGACCGTCTGACCCGGGGGCCGCGCCCGTGGGTACCCCCGCCCCGCCGGAGGCCACCGGCACCCACATCGTCCTGCGGGACGTCTCCCTCGGGCGGCCCGGCGCCGCCGTGCTCGACGGGGTCTCGGTGGAGGTGCCGCCCGGACAGGTGCTGACCGTCGTCGGTCCCTCGGGCTGCGGCAAGTCGACCCTGCTGCGCACCCTCGCCGGGCTCCTCCCGCCCCTCTCGGGGGAGATCACCGTGGACGGCGCCCCGGTGCGCGGGCCCGGTGCCGAACGCGCCCTCGTCTTCCAGGAGGACGCCACCCTCCCCTGGCGCACCCTGCGCGCCAACGTCGAACTCCCCCTCGCCGTCGCGGGAACGGGCCGCGCCGAACGCCGCGCCCGCGCCGCCCACTGGCTGACCCGCGTCGGACTCGACGGCCTCGGACGCCGCCTCCCGCACCAGGTCTCCGGCGGGCAGCGCCAGCGCGTCCAGCTCGCCAGGGCCCTCGCGGGCGCGCCCCGTGCCGTCCTCATGGACGAGCCGTTCGGTGCGCTCGACGCCCGCACCAGGGCCGGGATGCAGGACCTCCTCGTCGACGTGTGGCGGGACACCGGCGCGAGCGTCGTCTTCGTCACCCACGACATCGACGAGGCCCTCTTCCTCGGCGACCGCGTCGCCCTGCTCGACGCGAGCCGCCTCACCGCCGTCCACGACGTGCCGCATCCGCGCGTGCGTGCCGCCGCCGACAGCCCGGCGACGACGGAGCTGCGGGCCGCCGTGCTGGCCGCGCTCGGCGCGCACCCCCTCCAAGAAGCCCCGCTTTCGTGAAAGGCCCCGCCGTGCAGACCACCATGGAGATCCCCGCACTCGCCGACGCCGAGGAGCTGTCCTGCGACGTCCTCGTCATCGGCGGCGGCACCGCGGGCACCATGGCCGCGCTGACCGCCGCCGAGCAGGGCGCGCGGGTGCTGCTCCTGGAGAAGGCGCACGTCCGGCACTCGGGCGCGCTTGCGATGGGCATGGACGGCGTCAACAACGCGGTCATCCCCGGCCGCGCCGAACCCGACGACTACGTCGCGGAGATCACCCGCGCCAACGACGGCATCGTCGACCAGTCCACCGTCCGCCAGACGGCGACCCGCGGCTTCGACATGGTGCGCCGCCTGGAGTCGTACGGCGTGAAGTTCGACAAGGACGAGCACGGCGAGTACGCGGTCCGCCAGGTGCACCGCTCCGGCTCCTACGTGCTGCCCATGCCGGAGGGCAAGGACGTCAAGAAGGTCCTGTACCGGCAGCTGCGGCGGCGCGAGATGCGCGAACGGATCCGCATCGAGAACCGGGTCATGCCGGTCCGCGTCCTCACCGCCGCCGACGGCCGTGCGGTGGGCGCGGCCGGATTCAACACCCGCACCGGCCGGTTCGTCGCCGTCCGCGCGGGCGCCGTCATCCTCGCCACGGGCGCGTGCGGCCGCCTCGGCCTGCCCGCCAGCGGCTACCTCTACGGCACCTACGAGAACCCCACCAACGCCGGTGACGGCTACGCCATGGCCTACCACGCGGGCGCCGCCCTCACCGGCATCGAGTGCTTCCAGATCAACCCGCTGATCAAGGACTACAACGGCCCGGCCTGCGCCTACGTCGCCAACCCCTTCGGCGGCTACCAGGTCAACCGGCACGGCGAACGCTTCGTCGACTCCGACTACTGGTCCGGCCAGATGATGACGGAGTTCGCCGCCGAGGTGGACTCCGACCGCGGCCCCGTCTACCTCAAACTGAGCCACCTCCCCGAGGAGTCCGTCACCGCCCTCGAATCCATCCTGCACACCACCGAACGCCCCACCCGCGCCACCTTCCACGCCGGCCGCGGCCACGACTACCGCACCCACGACATCGAGATGCACATCTCCGAGATCGGCCTGTGCGGCGGCCACTCCGCCTCCGGCGTCCGCGTCGACGCCCACGCCCGGACCACCGTGCCCCGCCTCTACGCCGCCGGTGACCTGGCCTGCGTCCCGCACAACTACATGATCGGCGCCTTCGTCTTCGGCGACCTCGCGGGCCTCGACGCCGCCCAGTACCCCTGCTACGAGGGCGAACTGCCGCCGGACCAGCTGCGCGCGGCGCACGAGCTGATCTACCGCCCGCTGCGCCATCCGGACGGCCCGCCGCAGCCCCAGGTCGAGTACAAGCTGCGCCGCTTCGTGAACGACTACGTGGCGCCGCCCAAGACCGGCGCGCGGCTCTCCCTCGCCGTCGAGCACTTCGACCGTATGCGGGCCGACATCGCCGCCATGGGCGCCCGCACCCCGCACGAGTTGATGCGGTGCGCCGAGGTCTCCTTCATCCGCGACTGCGCCGAGATGGCCGCCCGCTCCTCCCTCGCCCGCACCGAGTCGCGCTGGGGCCTCTACCACGAGCGCACCGACCATCCGGCGCGCGACGACGCCCAGTGGTTCCACCACCTCGACCTCCACAAGTCCCCCGTCGGCGCCATGGAGTTCACGGCGCGCCCCGTCGATCCCTACGTCGTCCCCGTCGACGGCCTCACACCGCCCGGTGGCACCTCCCGCCACCTGGGCGAGGTCCATCCGCTCCCGGTCGCCACGGCGGGCGCCCGCGAGGTGGCCCCGATCGGCTCCGCCGCCCTCACGCGCCCCACGGACCGCACGCCCGGCACCACCACCCCCGTCTCCCACTCGCCCCGCATCCTCGAACTCAACGCCCTCGCCGAACGCGACCCCGAACTCGCCGACCTCACCCCCTACTTGGCAGATCCCGACCCCGCCGTACGGAGGGCGGCGATCGCCACGCTCACCGAGACCGCCCCGGCCGGGACCGGCCCCGCCCTCGCCGCTGCCCTCGGCGACGGGACGCCCGGGGTACGGGCCGCCGCCTGCGCCTCCCTGCGCGAACTCGTCGAAGTCCTGCCCCCGTCCCCCGAGTTGAGTGCCGCCCTCCTCGGCTGCCTCACCCACGACGACCCCCTGGTGCGGGCCACCGCCCTCGACACGCTGCGCGCCCTGCGCCTGGGCAGCGCCGCCGACCATCGCCCCCTCCTGCGCGACCCGGACATCGAGGTCCGCATCGCCGCCGTACGCGCCCTCGTCTCCGTCGACGCCCTGGATGTGCTGGCCTCGGCCGTGGACGACCCGGCGCGCGAGGTACGCATGGCCGTCGCCCGCGGCCTGGCCTCCCCCGGCGCCCTGGCACCCCTCCTCGCCGACCCGGACGCCCTGGTCCGCGCGGCGGCCTTCACCACGCTGGGCCGCGTCGGCTGCCGGCCCCCGTACGAGGCGGCGGCCGTCGCGGGCCTTTCCGACCCGGCCTGGCAGGTGCGCGCGGGCTCGGCCACGGCGCTCGGCGCCGCCACCGGCTCCGCCCCCGCGATCGAGGCACTGGCCGATGCCCTGGCGGACGCCAACGCCGACGTCCGCAAGGCCGCCGTCCTCGCCCTGCGCCGTCACGCCCCCACCGCACCGTCCGCCCGGACGGCCCTGGCGACGGCCGCGAAGGACTCGGACGCGGACGTCAGGGCGTACGCGACCCGCAGCGTCTGAGACGTACGCGGGACGCGGCCCCGAGTCTGAGCTGTACGTGGGACGCGGCCCCGAGTCTGAGCTGTACGTGGGACGCGGCACCGCGTCCGAGCTGTACGTGGGACGCGGCACCGCGTCCGAGCTGTACGTGGGACGCGGCACCGCGTCCGAGCTGTACGTGGGACGCGGCATCGCAGGCCCGGGTCCGGGCCCGGGGCCGGGGCCGGGGCCGGACCTGGTTCCGGCCCCGCACCACGACCATGTCCTCGCGGCCCCCGGTCACCAGTCGACCTCCTCGGGCTCCGGCTCGGGCCCGAAGTCCGGCTCGGGCCCGAAGTCCGCGTCGGGGTCCGGCCCCGCAGCCCCCGCGGCCGGGCCGGGTGCCGGGCCGTCGCCGGCGCCGTCGAGCCCTGCCAGGACCGCGAGGACCCCCTCGCCCCACGTCGCCAGCTTCTTCTCGCCGACCCCGCCGATCGTGCCCAACTGGGCCAGGGACGTGGGCCGTTGCTGCGCGATCTCCTTGAGCGTCGCGTCGTGGAAGATGACGTACGCCGGGACCCCGTTCTCCTTCGCCTGCGTGCCGCGCCACGCGCGCAGCGCCTCGAAGACCGGCATCAGCTCCTGCGGCAGGTCGGCCGCGGGCGACTTGGCCTTGCGCTCGCGCGAGGACGTCCGGGCCGCCGCGGGCCTCGGCGCCTCCTTGCGCAGCCGCACCTCCCGCTGCCGTCCAAGGACGCTCGCGCTCTCCTCGGTGAGCACCAGCGTCCCGTACTCGCCCTCGACCGCGATGAGTCCCTGTGCGAGGAGCTGGCGCACCACGCCCCGCCACTCGGCCTCGCTCAGGTCCGCGCCGATGCCGAAGACGGAGAGCTGGTCGTGGTCGAACTGGATGACCTTCGCGGTGCGCCGGCCGAGCAGGATGTCGATGATCTGACCCGCGCCGAACTTCTGCCTCCGCTCCCGGTCGAGCCGGACCACCGTGGAGAGGATCTTCTGCGCGGCGACCGTGCCGTCCCAGGTCTCGGGCGGGCTGAGGCAGGTGTCGCAGTTCCCGCAGTCCGCCGCCTGCGGGTCCTGGCCGAAGTACTGGAGCAGCTGTGACCTGCGGCACTGGGCCGTCTCGCAGAGCGCCAGCATCGCGTCGAGGTGGGAGGAGGCCCGGCGGCGGAACGCCTCGTCCCCCTCCCCCATGTTGATCAGTTTCCGCTGCTGGACGACGTCCTGGAGCCCGTACGCCATCCATGCCGTGGACGGCAGCCCGTCGCGCCCGGCGCGGCCGGTCTCCTGGTAGTAGCCCTCGACGGACTTCGGCAGGTCGAGGTGGGCGACGAAGCGGACGTCCGGCTTGTCGATGCCCATGCCGAACGCGATGGTCGCGCAGACGACCAGGCCCTCCTCGCGCAGGAACCGGGACTGGTGCGCCTGGCGCGTGCCCGCGTCGAGGCCCGCGTGGTACGGCACGGCCTCGATGCCGTTCTTGCTGAGGAACTCGGCGGTCGCCTCGACCGACTTGCGCGACAGGCAGTAGACGATGCCCGCGTCGCCCTCGTGCTCCTGCTTGAGGAAGGTCAGGAGCTGCTTCTTCGGTTCGGCCTTGCCGACGATCCGGTACTGGATGTTGGGCCGGTCGAAGCTGGCGACGAAGTGCTTGGCGTCGGGCATCCCCAGGCGCTGGGTGATCTCCTGGTGCGTCGCGTGCGTCGCCGTCGCGGTCAGCGCGATGCGCGGCACGTCGGGCCAGCGCTGTCCGAGGACGGAGAGCGCCAGGTAGTCGGGGCGGAAGTCGTGCCCCCACTGGGCCACGCAGTGCGCCTCGTCGATGGCGAAGACGGAGATCTTGCCGCGCGAGAGCAGGTCGAGGGTGGAGTCGAGCCGCAGCCGCTCGGGCGCCAGATAGATGACGTCCAGCTCACCCGCGAGGAACTCGGCCTCGACGGTGCGCCGCTCGTCGAAGTCCTGCGTCGAGTTCATGAACCCGGCGCGCACACCGAGCGCCCGCAGCGCGTCCACCTGGTCCTGCATGAGCGCGATCAGCGGCGAGACGACGACGCCCGTACCTGGTCTGACCAGGGCCGGGATCTGGTAGCAGAGGGATTTGCCGCCGCCGGTCGGCATGAGGACGACGGCGTCCCCGCCACCGACCACGTGCTCGATGACCGCTTCCTGCTCGCCGCGGAACGCGTCGTACCCGAAGACGCGGTGCAGCGTGGCCAGCGCCTCGCTCTCGGTCATCTCGCTCATACCCTCAGTCCCGTCCATCGTGTCGACCACCTCAGCAACCATAGGGGTCCGGGCCGACAGCCCACGAAGTTATCCACAGGCTCGGGACGGCGAAGCGCCCGGCACCCCTCGTGAGGGACGCCGGGCGCTTCGAGAAGCGGCTGTCGCTACCGCACGAAGACCCCCGCCTGGCTCGCCAGGTCCAGGAAGTACTGCGGCGCGAGGCCGAGCACGACGGTGACCGCGACGCCCACCGCGATCGTCGTCATGGTCAGCGGCGACGGCACGGCCACGGTCGGCCCGTCCGCCTTCGGCTCGCTGAAGAACATGACGACGATCACCCGGATGTAGAAGAACGCGGCGATCGCCGACGACACCACACCGACCACGACGAGCGCGCCCGCGCCGCCCTCCGCCGCCGCCTTGAACACGGCGAACTTCCCCGCGAACCCGGAGGTCAGCGGGATGCCTGCGAAGGCGAGCAGGAAGACCGCGAAGACGGCCGCGACCAGCGGGGAGCGGCGGCCGAGCCCCGCCCACTTGGACAGGTGCGTCGCCTCGCCGCCCGCGTCGCGCACCAGCGTCACCACGGCGAAGGCACCGATCGTGACGAAGGAGTACGCGCCCAGGTAGAAGAGGACCGACGAGACGCCGTCCGGGGTGGTCGCGATGACACCCGCGAGGATGAACCCGGCGTGCGCGATCGACGAGTACGCCAGAAGCCGCTTGATGTCGGTCTGCGTGATCGCGACGATCGCGCCGGCCAGCATCGTGACGATGGCGACGGCCCACATGACCGGCCGCCAGTCCCAGCGCAGTCCGGGCAGGACCACGTAGAGCAGGCGCAGGAGCGCGCCGAACGCGGCGACCTTGGTGGCCGCCGCCATGAACCCGGTGACCGGGGTCGGGGCGCCCTGGTAGACGTCCGGCGTCCACATGTGGAAGGGCACGGCGCCGACCTTGAAGAGCAGGCCCATGACGACGAGCGCCATGCCGATGAGCAGCAGCGCGTCATTGCCCATGGTGTCGGCGAGCGCCGGGTCGATGTCGGTCACCGAGCCGTCGGCGACGCTCGCGATGGTGGCGTACGAGACGGAGCCCGCGTAGCCGTACAGGAGCGCGATGCCGAACAGGGTGAAGGCCGAGGCGAAGGCGCCGAGCAGGAAGTACTTGACGGCGGCCTCCTGCGACATGAGCCGCTTGCGGCGGGCCACGGCGCACAGCAGGTACAGCGGGAGGGAGAAGACCTCCAGGGCGATGAAGAGCGTCAGGAGGTCGTTGGCCGCCGGGAAGACCAGCATGCCGCCGATCGCGAAGAGCACCAGCGGGAAGACCTCGGTGGTCGTGAAGCCCGCCTTGACCGCGGCTTTCTCGCTGTCGCTGCCCGGCACGGAGGCGGCCTGCGCGGCGAAGGAGTCGACGCGGTTGCCGTGCGCCTCCGGGTCGAGCCGCCGCTCGGCGAAGGTGAAGACCGCGACGATGCCCGCGAGCAGGATGGTGCCCTGCAGGAAGAGGGCCGGGCCGTCGACGGCGATCGCGCCCATGGCCGCGATGTGCGCCTTGGTGGTGCCGTACCCGCCGGCCGCGAGCGCCACGACGGCCGCGAAGGCGGCGGCGAGCGCGACGACCGACAGGAACACCTGCACGTAGTAACGGGACTTGCGGGGCACGAACGCCTCGACCAGGACCCCCAGGACGGCGGCACCGATGACGATCAAGGTCGGGGACAATTGCCCGTACTCGATCTTCGGTGCGTCGATCTTGGAGATTGGATCGGCGGCAGTTGTCCACAGGCTGTGGACGGCAGATGCGCTCACTTGTGGGCCGCCTCCACTTCCGGCTTCGGGTCCTTCTTCTGGACGTCGGACATGGTGTGCTTGACCGCCGGGTTCACCAGCTCGGTGAGCGGCTTCGGATAGACACCGAGGAAGATCAGTACGGCGATCAGCGGGACGACCACCGCCAGCTCACGCACGCGCAGGTCCGCGATGCCCTCGGTCGACGGCTTCACCGGCCCGGTCATCGTGCGCTGGTAGAGCACCAGCGTGTAGAGCGCGGCCAGGACGATGCCGACGGTGGCGATGATGCCGATGACCGGGTAGCGCGAGAACGTGCCGACCAGGACGAGGAACTCGCTCACGAACGGGGCGAGCCCCGGCAGCGAGAGCGTCGCGAGGCCGCCGATCAGGAACGTGCCCGCGAGGACCGGGGCGACCTTCTGCACGCCGCCGTAGTCCGCGATGAGCCGCGAGCCGCGCCGCGAGATCAGGAACCCGGCGACGAGCATCAGCGCCGCCGTCGAGATGCCGTGGTTGACCATGTAGAGCGTCGCGCCGGACTGGCCCTGGCTGGTCATCGCGAAGATGCCCATGATGATGAAGCCGAAGTGCGAGATCGACGCGTACGCGACCAGGCGCTTGATGTCGCGCTGGCCGACCGCGAGCAGGGCCCCGTAGACGATGCTGATCAGGGCGAGCACCAGGATGACCGGCGTCGCCCACTTGCTCGCCTCCGGGAAGAGCTGGAGGCAGAAGCGGAGCATCGCGAACGTGCCGACCTTGTCGACCACCGCCGTGATCAGCACGGCGACCGGGGCCGTGGCCTCGCCCATCGCGTTCGGCAGCCAGGTGTGCAGCGGCCACAGCGGGGCCTTCACCGCGAAGGCGAAGAAGAAGCCGAGGAAGAGCCAGCGTTCGGTGGTGGTCGCCATGTCGAGCGAACCGTTCGCCCGCGCCTCGGCGATCTCCTGGAGCGAGAAGTTCCCCGCGACCACGTAGAGGCCGATGACGGCCGCCAGCATGATCAGGCCGCCGACCAGGTTGTAGAGGAGGAACTTGACCGCCGCGTACGAGCGCTGGGTCGCCGCCTCCTTCTCGCCGTGCGGGCCCGCGCGGTCGCCGAAGCCGCCGATGAGGAAGTACATCGGGATGAGCATGGCTTCGAAGAAGATGTAGAAGAGAAAGACGTCCGTGGCCTCGAAGGAGATGATCACCATCGCCTCGACCAGGAGGATCAGGGCGAAGAAGCCCTGCGTCGGACGCCACCGGCCCGCGGCGACGCTGCGGGACTCGGCCCCCGTCTCCTGCGGGTCCGCGTCGTGCCACCCGGCGAGGATCACGAACGGGATGAGCAGCGCGGTCAGGGCGACCAGCGCCACCCCGATGCCGTCCACGCCCAGTTCGTAGCGGACGCCGATGTCGGCGATCCACGCGTGCGATTCGGTCAGTTGGTAGCGGCCGCCGTCCGGGTCGAACCGGACCGCGACGAACGCCGCGAGGACGAGCGTCCCGAGGGAGACGAGCAGGGCGAGCCACTTGGCCGCGGTGCGCTGTTTCGCCGGCACGGCGGCCGTGGCGATCGCGCCCACGGCCGGGAGCACCGCCGTCGCTGTCAGCAGAGGAAAGGACATCGGTATCAGACCGCCCTCATCAGCAGGGTCACGGCGGTGATGACCGCCGCACCGCCGAACATCGAGACGGCGTACGAGCGCACGTAGCCGTTCTGGAGCTTGCGCAGCCGGCCCGAGAGGCCGCCCACCGACGCCGCCGTCCCGTTGACCACCCCGTCGACCAGGGTGTGGTCGACGTAGACGAGCGAGCGCGTGAGGTGCTCGCCGCCGCGGACGAGGACGACGTGGTTGAAGTCGTCCTGGAGCAGGTCCCGGCGGGCCGCCCGGGTGAGCAGCGAGCCGCGCGGGGCGACCACCGGCACCTCCTTGCGCCCGTACTGGAGCCAGGCGACGCCGACGCCGATGACGAGGCACACCATGGTGGCGCCCGTGACGACGCCCGCGCTGATCGGCGCGTGCCCGTGGGAGTGCCCGGTGACCGGCTCCAGCCAGTGCAGGAAGCGGTCGCCGATGGAGAAGAAGCCGCCCGCGAAGACCGAGCCGACGGCCAGCAGGATCATCGGGATCGTCATGGACGAGGGCGACTCGTGCGGATGCGGCTCGTCGTGCGCGCCGCGCGTCTCGGCGGCGGGCTCGGCGCCGGGCTGCTCCGGCGAGGCGGTGGCGCGGTTCTTCCAGCGCTCCTCACCGAAGAACGTCATGATCATCACGCGGGTCATGTAGAACGCGGTGATGGCCGCGCCCAGCAGGGCGACGGAGCCGAGGATCCAGCCCTCCGTGCCGCCCTTGGCGAAGGCCGCCTCGATGATCTTGTCCTTGGAGAAGAAGCCGGACAGGCCCGGGAAGCCGATGATGGCGAGGTAGCCGAGGCCGAACGTCACGAAGGTGACCGGCATGTACTTCCTGAGGCCGCCGTACTTGCGCATGTCGACCTCGTCGTTCATGCCGTGCATGACCGAACCGGCGCCGAGGAAGAGCCCGGCCTTGAAGAAGCCGTGCGTCACCAGGTGCATGATCGCGAAGACGTAGCCGATCGGGCCGAGGCCCGCGGCGAGGATCATGTAGCCGATCTGCGACATCGTCGAGCCCGCGAGGGCCTTCTTGATGTCGTCCTTGGCGCAACCGACGATCGCACCGAAGAGGAGCGTGACCGCGCCGACGATGGTGACGACCAACTGCGCGTCCGGCGCCGCGTTGAACAGCGCCCCGGAGCGGACGATCAGGTACACGCCCGCGGTCACCATGGTCGCGGCGTGGATGAGGGCCGAGACCGGGGTCGGGCCCTCCATCGCGTCCCCGAGCCAGGACTGGAGCGGGACCTGCGCCGACTTGCCGCACGCGGCGAGCAGCAGCATCAGGCCGATCGCGGTCAGCTTGCCCTCGGAGGTGTCACCGACGCTGCCGAGCACAGGGCCGAAGGCGAACGTCCCGAAGGTGGTGAACATCAGCATGATGGCGATCGAAAGGCCCATGTCGCCGACGCGGTTGACCAGGAACGCCTTCTTCGCGGCGGTGGCCGCGCTCGGCTTGTGCTGCCAGAAGCCGATGAGGAGGTACGAGGCGAGGCCCACGCCCTCCCAGCCGACGTACAGGAGCAGGTAGTTGTCGGCGATGACGAGGAGGAGCATCGCCGCGACGAACAGGTTCAGGTAGCCGAAGAAGCGGCGGCGCCGCTCGTCGTGCTCCATGTAGCCGATCGAGTACAGGTGGATCAGCGTGCCGACGCCGGAGATCAGCAGGACGAACGTCATGGACAGCTGGTCGAGCTGGAAGGCGACGTCGGCCTGGAACCCCTCGACGGGGATCCAGCTGAACAGGTGCTGGTGGAGGGTGCGGTCCTCCGCGCCCTTGCCGAGCATGTCGGTGAAGAGCACGGCGGCGATCACGAAGGAGACGGCCGCGAGCAGGGTGCCGAGCAGGTGGCCCACCCGGTCCAGGGCCCGGCCGCCGCACAGCAGGACGGCCGCTCCGAGCAGGGGCGCCGCTACGAGCAGCGCGATCAGGTTCTCTGCGTTCATGTGGTTCGCGGCCCCTTACAGCTTCATCAGGCTGGCGTCGTCGACCGAGGCCGAGTGGCGGGAACGGAACAGCGACACGATGATCGCGAGGCCGACCACGACCTCCGCGGCGGCGACGACCATCGTGAAGAACGCGATGATCTGGCCGTCGAGGTTGCCGTGCATCCGGGAGAACGCGACGAACGCGAGGTTGCACGCGTTCAGCATCAGCTCGATGCACATGAACACGACGATCGCGTTCCGCCTGATGAGCACGCCGGTGGCGCCGATCGTGAACAACAGGCAGGCGAGATAGAGGTAGTTGACCGGGTTCACTTCGTCGCCTCCTCTGAACGCTCGAGGCGGTCGGCCGAGCGCTGCTCCAGGGCCTTGAGGTCGCTGAGCGCCTCGCCCGAGACGTCACGGATCTGGCCGCGGTCGCGCAGCGTCCCCATGACGGTCAGCTCGGACGGGGTGCCGTCGGGCAGCAGGCCCGCGATGTCCACCGCGTTGTGCCGGGCGTAGACGCCGGGGGCGGGCAGCGGCGGCAGGTGCTTGCCGTCGCGGATGCGCTGCTCGGACAGCTCCCGCTGGGTCTTGGCCCGCTCGGTGCGCTCGCGGTGCGTGAGCACCATGGCGCCGACCGCGGCGGTGATCAGGAGGGCGCCGGTGATCTCGAAGGCGAAGACGTACTTGGTGAAGATGACCGTGGCGAGGCCCTCCACATTGCCGCCCGCGTTCGCCTTGCCCACGCCGTTGAAGTGCGTGAGCGAGGCGTTGGCGATGCCCGCGATCAAGAGGACGCCGAAGCCGAGCCCGCACAGGGCGGCCAGCCAGCGCTGCCCCTTGACGGTCTCCTTGAGGGAGTCCGCGGCGGTGACACCGACGAGCATGACGACGAAGAGGAACAGCATCATGATCGCGCCGGTGTAGACGACGATCTGCACGATGCCCAGGAAGTACGCCCCGTTGGCCAGGTAGAAGACCGCGAGGATGATCATGGTTCCGGCGAGGCACAGGGCGCTGTGCACGGCCTTCTTCATCAGGATCGTGCACAGCGCGCCGATGACGGCGACCGTGCCGAGGACCCAGAACTGGAAGGCCTCGCCGGTGGAGGTCGAATAAGCGGCGAGCTGCGTCATCACCGGATCACCTGCTCCGACGCGGGCTCGTCCTCACCGAACGTACTGGCCGCCTCCTGGGGCGTCTCGCCCTTGCTGACGGCGACCTGGCGCTCGGTGCCGGGCGCCGCCTCGGTGACCAGACCCCGGTAGTAGTCCTGCTCGTCCGTGCCGGGGAAGATCGAGTGCGGCGAGTCGACCATGCCCTCCTCCAGACCGGCGAGCAGTTGCTCCTTGGTGTAGATGAGGTTGGCGCGGCTGCTGTCGGCCAGCTCGAACTCGTTCGTCATCGTCAGCGCGCGCGTGGGGCACGCCTCGATGCACAGGCCGCACAGGATGCAGCGGGCGTAGTTGATCTGGTAGACGCGGCCGTAGCGCTCGCCCGGGGAGTAGCGCTCCTCCTCGGTGTTGTCCGCGCCCTCCACATAGATGGCGTCCGCCGGGCAGGCCCAGGCGCACAGCTCGCAGCCGACGCACTTCTCCAGGCCGTCCGGATGGCGGTTGAGCTGGTGCCTGCCGTGGAAGCGGGGAGCGGTGGTCTTCTTCTGCTCCGGGTACTGCTCGGTCAGCCGCTTCTTGAACATGGCCTTGAAGGTCACGCCGAAGCCGGCGACGGGGTTCATGAACCCGGGCGCGGTGTCCTTCTCGTTCTCGTTCGCATGCTCGTCAGCCATCGGACGCCTCCTTTCCGTCACGAGATCCGCCGAGTGATTCGTCACTCGCAGTATCGGGCCCACCACTGACAATCAACTCGCGCTCACGGCGCGGGCGTCGACGCGGTACGGGTGGGAGGGTCTGTCCGGGCAGCGGCGGCACCGGGAACCCGCCCGCCATCGGGTCGAACGCGACCGGCTCCTCGGCCTCCGCGCTCCGCTTCGCGCCCCGGTCGCGGAAGATGTCGACCACGAACGAGAGCAGCAGGATCACGAGGATGGCGCCGCCGATGTAGAGGGCGATGTCGGCGAAGTCGTAGTTCTCGTTGTGCAGGGTCCGCACGGTGGCGACGAGCATCAGCCACACCACGGAGACCGGGATGAGGACCTTCCAGCCGAGCTTCATCAGCTGGTCGTAGCGGACGCGGGGCAGCGTGCCGCGCAGCCAGATGAAGAAGAACAGCAGCAACTGCACCTTGACGACGAACCAGAGGAGCGGCCACCAGCCGTGGTTCGCGCCCTCCCAGAACGTGGAGACCGGCCAGGGTGCGCGCCAGCCGCCCAGGAAGAGCGTCACGGACACCGCGGAGACCGTCACCATGTTCACGTACTCGGCGAGCATGAACATCGCGAACTTGATCGACGAGTACTCGGTGTTGAAGCCGCCGACGAGGTCGCCCTCGGACTCCGGCATGTCGAACGGGGCGCGGTTCGTCTCGCCGACCATCGTCACGATGTAGATCAGGAACGAGACCGGCAGGAGCACGATGTACCAGCGGTCGTGCTGCTGGGCGACGATCTCCGAGGTCGACATCGAGCCCGAGTACAGGAACACCGAGGCGAACGCGGCGCCCATCGCGATCTCGTAGGAGATCATCTGCGCGCAGGAGCGCAAGCCCCCGAGGAGCGGGTACGTCGATCCGGAGGACCAGCCCGCGAGGACGATGCCGTAGATGCCGACCGAGGCGACCGCGAGGATGTAGAGCATCGCGATCGGCAGGTCGGTGAGCTGCATCGCCGTACGGTGGCCGAAGATCGAGACCTCGTTGCCCGACGGGCCGAACGGGATCACGGCGATCGCCATGAACGCGGGGATCGCGGCGACGACCGGCGCGAGGACGTAGACGACCTTGTCCGCGCGCTTGACGATGACGTCTTCCTTGAGCATCAGCTTGATGCCGTCGGCGAGCGACTGGAGCATGCCCCAGGGGCCGTGCCGGTTCGGGCCGATGCGCAGCTGCATCCAGGCGACGACCTTGCGCTCCCACACGATGGAGAACAGCACGGTCACCATCAGGAAGGCGAAGCAGAACACCGCCTTGACGACGACCAGCCACCAGGGGTCGGTGCCGAACATGGACAGGTCCTCGGCGGCCAGCGGGCTCGATGCCGCGGGGCTCAGTGCCATGGGGCTCAGTGCCATGACGCTCATGACTGCACCTCCGGGGCCGCGGCGGGCGCCGGGCCGATCTTCACCAGGTCGCCGGGGAAGGCACCGGTGTCCGAAGCGACGCCCGCGCCCGCGGAGTTGAGCGGAAGCCACACCACGCGGTCGGGCATCAGCGTGACCTGGAGCGGCAGCGCGACCGCGCCCGCGGGCCCGGTGACGGCGAGCGCGTCGCCGTCCTTGACCCCGAGTTCGGCGGCGGTGGCGGCGGACACGCGCGCGTGGGCGGCGTGCCGGGTACCCGCGAGGGCCTCGTCGCCGTCCTGGAGGCGGCCCTGGTCGAGCAGGAGCCGGTGCCCGGCGAGCACGGCCTCCCCGGCTGCCGGGCGCGGCACCGGGGCGCCGGTCTCCAGCGGCTCGCTCGCGTGCGGCCCGTCCCAGTTGCCGAGCCGGTCCAGCTCGCGGCGTGCGGCGCGCAGGTCGGGCAGGCCCAGGTGGACGTCCATGGCGTCGGCCAGCATCTGGAGCACGCGCCCGTCCGTCGGAGCGACGCGGCGCGTCATCTGGTCGGGCTTGAGCGCGGCCTCGAACATCCGGGCGCGGCCCTCCCAGTTGAGGAAGGTGCCCGCCTTCTCGGCGACCGCGGCCACCGGGAGGACGACGTCCGCGTGCTCGGTGACCTCGCTCGGCCGCTGCTCCAGGGAGACCAGGAACCCGACCTCGTGAAGCGCTTCACGCGCGCGTGCCGGGTTCGGCAGGTCCGCGATCTCGACCCCGGCGACGACCAGGGCCCGGACCTCGCCGGTGGCGGCGGCCTCGACGATCTGCCCGGTGTCCCGGCCGAAGCGGTGCGGCAGCGCCGCCACGCCCCAGACGGCGGCGACCTCGTCCCGCGCGCGCGGGTCGGTCGCCGGACGGCCGCCCGGAAGGAGGGACGGCAGCGCGCCCGCCTCGACGGCGCCGCGCTCACCGGCCCGGCGCGGAATCCACACCAGCTCGGCGCCGGTCGCGGAAGCGGCCCGTACGGCGGCCGTCAGGCCACCAGGAACGGCCGCGAGCCGCTCACCGACGACAAGGACGGCGCCTTCTGCGCGCAGCGCCTCGGCGGCGGCTGCACCGGCCGCGCCCTCCAGACCGACCCCGGAGGCGAGCGCGTCCAGCCAGTCGGTCTCGGTGCCGGGAGCGGCGGGCAGCAGCGTGCCGCCGGCCTTCTCCAGACCCCGCGTCGCGTGCGTGGCGAGGGAGAACACCTTCTGGCCGTGCTTGCGCCACGCCTTGCGAAGCTTGAGGAAGACGCCGGGCGCCTCCTCCTCCGACTCGAAGCCGACGAGCAGCACCGCGGGCGCCTTCTCCAGCTTCGTGTACGTGACCCCGCTGCCGTCCAGATCACGGCCGCGACCGGCGACACGCGCCGCCAGGAAGTCCGCTTCCTCGCTGCTGTGCACGCGCGCGCGGAAGTCGATGTCGTTCGTGCCGAGGGCGACCCGGGCGAACTTGCTGTACGCGTACGCGTCCTCGACCGTGAGGCGGCCCCCGGTCAGGACACCGGCGCGGCCGTGCGCCTCGCCGAGCCCGCGCGCGGCGACCTCCAGGGCCTCCGGCCAGGACGCGGCCCGCAGCTCACCGGAGTCGGCGTCCCGCACGAGCGGCGTCGTCAGCCGGTCGGGCCGCTGCGCGTACCGGAAGCCGAAGCGGCCCTTGTCGCAGATCCACTCCTCATTGACCTCGGGATCGTTGGCCGCAAGGCGGCGCATGACCTTGCCGCGCCGGTGGTCGGTGCGGGTCGCACAGCCACTGGAGCAGTGCTCGCACACCGACGGCGACGAGACGAGGTCGAAGGGCCGGGAGCGGAATCGGTACGCCGCCGAGGTCAGCGCGCCGACCGGGCAGATCTGGATGGTGTTCCCGGAGAAGTACGACTCGAACGGGTCGCCCTCGCCCGTGCCGACCTGCTGGAGCGCACCGCGCTCGATCAGCTCGATCATCGGGTCGCCCGCGATCTGGTTCGAGAACCGGGTGCAGCGCGCGCAGAGCACGCACCGCTCGCGGTCGAGCAGCACCTGCGTGGAGATCGGCACCGGCTTCTCGTAGGTCCGCTTCTTGCCCTCGAAGCGCGAGTCCGACTGGCCGTGCGACATCGCCTGGTTCTGCAGCGGGCACTCGCCGCCCTTGTCGCAGACCGGGCAGTCCAGCGGGTGGTTGATGAGCAGCAGCTCCATCACACCGTGCTGCGCCTTCTCGGCGACGGGCGAGGAGAGCTGGCTCTTGACCACCATGCCGTCGGTGCAGGTGATGGTGCAGGACGCCATCGGCTTGCGCTGGCCCTCCACCTCCACGATGCACTGGCGGCAAGCGCCGGCCGGGTCGAGGAGCGGGTGGTCGCAGAATCTCGGGATCTCGATGCCGAGGAGTTCGGCGGCGCGGATCACCAGGGTGCCCTTGGGCACGCTGATCTCGATGCCGTCGATCGTCAGCGAGACGAGATCCTCGGGCGGAACGGCCGCCTCGCCGCCCCCGGAGGGAGCGCTGGTCGTGACGGTCATGCGTTCACCTCCGTGCGGTGCTGGTCGGCCCAGACGGTGGAGCGGGCCGGGTCGAAGGGGCAGCCCTTGCCCGTGATGTGCTGCTCGTACTCGTCGCGGAAGTACTTGAGCGACGAGAAGATCGGCGAGGCGGCGCCGTCGCCGAGGGCGCAGAACGACTTGCCGTTGATGTTGTCGGCGATGTCGTTCAGCTTGTCGAGGTCGCTCAGGGAGCCCTTGCCGGCCTCGATGTCGCGGAGCAACTGCACGAGCCAGTACGTGCCTTCGCGGCAGGGTGTGCACTTGCCGCAGGACTCGTGGGCGTAGAACTCGGTCCACCTCGTGACCGCGCGCACGACGCAGGTCGTCTCGTCGAAGCACTGGAGCGCCTTGGTGCCGAGCATCGATCCGGCGGCGCCGACGCCCTCGTAGTCGAGGGGGACGTCGAGGTGCTCGTCGGTGAACATCGGGGTGGAACTGCCGCCCGGCGTCCAGAACTTGAGTCGATGGCCGGGTCGGATGCCGCCGCTCATGTCGAGGAGCTGGCGCAGCGTGATGCCGAGCGGGGCCTCGTACTGGCCGGGCGAGGCGACGTGGCCGCTGAGCGAGTAGAGCGTGAAGCCGGGCGACTTCTCGCTGCCCATCGACTTGAACCAGTCCTTACCGCGGTTCAGGATCGCGGGAACCGAGGCGATGGACTCGACGTTGTTCACCACAGTGGGGCACGCGTACAGGCCCGCGACGGCAGGGAAGGGGGGACGCAGTCGCGGCTGACCACGCCGGCCTTCGAGCGAGTCCAGGAGTGCGGTCTCCTCACCGCAGATGTACGCGCCCGCGCCCGCGTGCACGGTGAGTTCGAGGTTGAGGCCGGACCCCAGGACGTTCTGCCCGAGGTACCCGGCCTCGTACGCCTCGCGGACGGCCTCGTGCAGGCGCCGCAGTACGGGGACGACTTCGCCGCGCAGGTAGATGAAGGCGTGCTCGGAGCGGATCGCGTAGCAGGCGATCACGATGCCCTCGATGAGGCTGTGCGGGTTGGCGAAGAGGAGCGGGATGTCCTTGCAGGTCCCGGGCTCCGACTCGTCGGCGTTGACCACCAGGTAGTGCGGCTTGCCGTCGCCCTGCGGGATGAACTGCCACTTCATGCCCGTCGGGAAGCCCGCGCCGCCGCGGCCGCGCAGGCCCGCGTCCTTCACGTAGGCGATCAGGTCGTCCGGCTCCATGGCGAGGGCCCTGCGCAGTCCCTCGTAGCCGTCATGGCGCCGGTAGACGTCCAGGGACCAGGACTTGTCCTCGTCCCAGAACGCGGAGAGGACCGGTGCGAGCACCTTCTCCGGGCTGGTGTCGTTGTTCTCGACTTCGGCTGCCAAGGTCATCACTCCCCCTCCTCGGCGGCGGGGCCCGCCGGGTGGGCCGGGTCGGAGGCCGATGTGTCCTGCGGCGCGTCGTGCGAGCTGAGGTGCTCGGAAGGCGACGGGTCGTGGGGCGTGTCGCCCTCGGTGGGCTCGGCGCGCGGGTGGACCACGCGCGCGGGCTCCGCCTCGCCCTTGGCGAGACGAAGGCCGATCAGGGACGCGGGGCCCGCGCTGCCGCTCGCCTCGACGGCGCCCTCGCGCTGGTCGGGGAAGCCGGCCAGGATGCGCGCCGTCTCCTTGAAGGTGCAGAGCGGGGCGCCGCGGGTCGGGGAGACCGGCGCTCCCGCGCGCAGGTCGTCGACGAGCCGTTTGGCGGAGTCGGGCGTCTGGTTGTCGAAGAACTCCCAGTTCACCATCACCACGGGCGCGTAGTCACAGGCCGCGTTGCACTCGATGTGCTCAAGGGTGATCTTGCCGTCGTCCGTGGTGCCGCCGTTACCGACGGACAGGTGCTCCTGGAGCGACTCGAAGATCGCGTCGCCGCCCATGACGGCGCACAGGGTGTTGGTGCAGACACCGACCTGGTAGTCGCCGCTGGGGGCGCGCCGGTACATCGTGTAGAAGGTCGCGACGGCCGTGACCTCGGCGGTGGTCAGGCCGAGCACGTCGGCACAGAACTGCATGCCGGTGCGCGTGACATGGCCCTCCTCCGACTGGACGAGGTGGAGCAGCGGGAGGAGCGCCGAGCGCGAGCCGGGGTAGCGAGCGATGATCTCCTTCGCGTCGCTCTCCAGGCGGGCTCGGACGTCGTCCGGGTAGGCGGGCGCGGGCAGCTGTGGCATGCCCAGACTCACGCCCTGCTCCGAAGAACTGGTGGTCACCGGTCGACGCCTCCCATCACGGGGTCGATGGAGGCGACGGCGACGATGACGTCGGCGACCTGGCCGCCCTCGCACATCGCGGCCATCGCCTGAAGGTTGGTGAAGGACGGGTCGCGGAAGTGGACCCGGTAGGGGCGGGTGCCGCCGTCGGAGACGACGTGCACGCCCAGCTCGCCCTTGGGCGACTCCACGGCGGTGTACGCCTGTCCCGGCGGGACCCGGAACCCCTCGGTCACCAGCTTGAAGTGGTGGATGAGGGCCTCCATGGAGGTGCCCATGATGTTCTTGATGTGGTCGAGCGAGTTGCCGAGTCCGTCCGGGCCGAGGGCCAGCTGGGCGGGCCAGGCGATCTTCTTGTCGCCGACCATGACCGGGCCCGGGGCGAGCCGGTCGAGGCACTGCTCGACGATGCGCAGCGACTGGCGCATCTCCTCCAGGCGGACCAGGAAGCGTCCGTAGGAGTCGCAGGTGTCGGCGGTCGGGATCTCGAAGTCGTACGTCTCGTAGCCGCAGTACGGGTCCGTCTTGCGCAGGTCGTGCGGGAGGCCCGCGGAGCGCAGGATCGGTCCTGTGGCGCCGAGCGCCATGCAGCCCGCGAGGTCGAGGTAGCCGACGTCCTGCATACGGGCCTTGAAGATGGGGTTCCCGGTGGCGAGCTTGTCGTACTCCGGGAGGTTCTTCTTCATCTTCTTCACGAACTCGCGCAGCTGGTCGACCGCGCCGGGCGGCAGGTCCTGGGCGAGTCCGCCGGGCCGGACGTACGCGTGGTTCATGCGCAGCCCGGTGATCAGCTCGTAGAGGTCGAGAATGAGTTCACGATCACGAAAGCCGTAGATCATGATCGTGGTGGCGCCGAGCTCCATGCCGCCCGTGGCGATGCAGACCAGGTGGGACGACATCCGGTTCAGCTCCATGAGGAGCACGCGGATGATGTTCGCCCGGTCGGGGATCTCGTCCTCGATACCGAGGAGCTTCTCGACGCCGAGGCAGTACGCCGTCTCGTTGAAGAACGGCGTCAGGTAGTCCATGCGCGTCACGAACGTGGTGCCCTGCGTCCACGTGCGGTATTCGAGGTTCTTCTCGATGCCCGTGTGCAGGTAGCCGATGCCGCAGCGGGCCTCGGTCACCGTCTCGCCGTCGATCTCCAGGATGAGGCGCAGCACGCCGTGCGTGGACGGGTGCTGGGGACCCATGTTGACGATGATGCGCTCGTCGTCGGACTTGACCGCCGACTCGACGACCTCGTCCCAGTCGCCGCCGGTGACCGTGTAGACGGTCCCTTCGGTTGTCGCGCGCGAAGTTGCGTGGGGAGTGGTCACGAGTACGACCTCCGCTGGTCCGGAGCCGGGATCTGGGCGCCCTTGTACTCGACGGGGATGCCGCCGAGCGGGTAGTCCTTGCGCTGCGGGAAGCCCTGCCAGTCGTCCGGCATCATGATCCGGGTCAGCGCGGGGTGGCCGTCGAAGACGATGCCGAAGAAGTCGTACGCCTCGCGCTCGTGCCAGTCGTTGGTCGGGTACACGCCGACCAGGGACGGGACGTGCGGGTCCGTGTCCGGCATCGAGACCTCGAGGCGGATCAGCCGGCCGTGGGTCAGCGAGCGCAGGTGGTAGACGGCGTGCAGCTCGCGGCCCTTGTCGCCGGTGTAGTGGACGCCGCTCACCCCCGTGCACAGCTCGAAGCGGAGCGCCGGGTCGTCGCGCAGGGTCTGTGCGACGCGCGGCAGGTGCTCGCGCTCGATGTGGAAGGTCAGCTCGCCGCGGTCGACGACCGTCCTGTCAATGGCGTTCTCGGGGACGAGTCCCTGCTCCTCCAGGGCGCCCTCCAGCTCGTCGGCGACCTCGTCGAACCAACCGCCGTACGGGCGGGCCGACTCGCCAGGGAGCCGGACAGAGCGGACAAGTCCGCCATAACCGGAGGTGTCGCCGCCGTTGTTGGCGCCGAACATGCCGCGCTGGACGCGGATCTCCTCGCCCTGGTCGCCGCGCTGCCCCGGGAGGTTCGCGGCACCGAGGTCCTTCTCGGGGTTGGCCCCGTCGTTCTGCGCGTCACTCACCGCAGCAGCCCCTTCATCTCGATCGTCGGGAGCGCCTTGAGCGCCGCTTCCTCCGCCTCGCGGGCCGCCTCCTCGGCGTTCACGCCGAGCTTGGAGGACTGGATCTTCTGATGGAGCTTGAGAATCGCGTCCATCAGCATCTCGGGCCGGGGCGGACAGCCGGGCAGATAGATGTCGACCGGGACGACGTGGTCGACGCCCTGCACGATCGCGTAGTTGTTGAACATGCCGCCGGACGAGGCGCAGACGCCCATGGAGATGACCCACTTGGGGTTCGGCATCTGGTCGTAGACCTGGCGCAGGACGGGCGCCATCTTCTGGCTCACCCGGCCCGCGACGATCATCAGGTCCGCCTGGCGTGGCGATCCGCGGAAGACCTCCATGCCGAACCGCGCCAGGTCGTAGCGGCCCGCGCCTGTCGTCATCATCTCGATGGCGCAGCACGCGAGGCCGAACGTGGCGGGAAAGACGGACGACTTGCGCACCCAGCCCGCGGCCTGCTCGACGGTGGTCAGCAGGAATCCGCTCGGCAGCTTTTCTTCGAGTCCCATTGGTCTGTGGCTCCCGGTCTCCCCTGTGCGGGGCTCAGTCCCATTCCAGGCCGCCGCGCCGCCACACGTACGCGTACGCGACGAAGACGGTGAGCACGAAGAGCAGCATCTCCACGAGCCCGAAAACCCCCAGGGCGTCGAAGGTGACGGCCCAGGGGTAGAGGAAGACGATCTCGATGTCGAAGACGATGAAGAGCATCGCCGTCAGGTAGTACTTGATGGGGAAGCGCCCGCCACCGGCCGGCGTCGGGGTCGGCTCGATCCCGCACTCATAGGCTTCAAGCTTGGCCCGGTTGTACCGCTTTGGACCGATAAGCGTGGCCATGACCACGGAGAAGATCGCAAAGCCTGCCCCGAGGGCTCCCAGTACGAGGATGGGCGCATACGCGTTCACCGCTCCTCGCTCCTCTCAGTCGGCACTGACTGCTGGCGTCGCTTGAGCTCGCGGTTCCGCTCCCACCACGCAAACGGTTGAAGATCGCTTACATGTGAAGCAGGTCACAAGCCCAACTTGCCCCGCATCCTATGCCTGCCACTCTGTGATCTGCGACACGGGGTACGCCAACTACTTTGTGATCTCCACCACCTGACGAACGATCATGAAGTCGGATGAGCGGTGATCTTCACACTCGAAGCGCCTGAGTGATCACCAGTGGTGACATCTTGGCTTGTCATGGCTGGTGAGAGGCGTGTTGCACTATCAAGAAGCGAACCGCGCAGGCAAATTGGCGCTGGACACGGGTGGCTGATAGTGGCCGTCGTTCACACATCAGGGTGAGAGGTGTGGACGGAACTGGACACGAGGCCGACCCCTAGGGGTCGATTGTGACCTGCGTCACGCGCCTGACGGGGCGACGGAAACCGGGCTTGGCCAACGGTGTCAACAGGTGGTAGGCGTCGGGCAATTCGGACGAATAGCGGAAAGACCGTGATCACAGCCTCGATCAAGGCTGTCCGTATTGCCCGTTACGGCGTCAATAAGGCCCGCAGCGGGCCGGTTTCATGCCGCAGCTTCACAACTGTGGCGCACCACACGTTTCTTGATGGGAACCGTGAAGCCCTGATAGCGGTTGTACTCATGTCCCACACCGCTCACATACCCAGCCACCGGAAGCCCCGTCGCAGCGCCTCCAAGATGGCCCTGCGCGCCGGAGTCACCGGTGGCGTGCTCAGCACCCTCGCCGTGGCTGGTGCGTCCGGTGCGGCGAACGCTGCCGAGCCGGTCACCCAGACCCTCGAGCTGCCCACGCTCACCACCGACCTGTCCTCCCAGGTCGCCCAGTCCGCGGACGCCACCCAGCAGGCCGCGGCCAACTACCAGCTCCAGGCCGAGCGCGACGAGGCCTTCGCGAACGCCGCGAAGCAGGCCAAGAAGGACCAGGCCGCCGCCGAGAAGAAGGCGGAGGCCAAGAAGAAGGCCGAGGCCGAGGCCGCCGCCAAGGAGAAGGCCGAGCGCGAGGCCGCCCAGCAGGCCGCCTCCCGCTCCAGCGAGCGCACCACGCTCGCCGCCACCGCCTCCACCGGTTCCGGCGCCTCGACGGCCTCCACGACCGCGGCCGCCCCGGCCAGCGGCTCCGTCGGCGCCGTCATCAGCTTCCTGCAGGCGCAGGTCGGCGACGCGTACGTGATGGGCGGCACGGGCCCCAACTCGTGGGACTGCTCGGGCCTCGTGCAGGCCGCCTTCAAGCAGGCCGGCGTCGACCTGCCGCGCACCTCGCAGGAGCAGTCGACCTTCGGCACCTCGGTCTCGCTGTCCAACCTCGCGGTCGGCGACATCCTCTACTGGGGCGGCGCGGGCTCGGCGTACCACGTGGGCGTCTACATCGGGAACGGCCAGTACCTGGACGCCGCGAACCCCTCCAAGGGCGTCGTGATCCAGGACCTGTCCGGCTACCCGGCGAGCGGCGCGGTCCGCGCGCTCTGAGCCACCCGCACACGCGAAGGCCGCCGCACCCGAACCGGGTACGGCGGCCTTCGCGTGTGTACGGCGCGCTCGTTCAGCTCTGCGGGGAGAGCTCGCCCATCGCGCCCCAGCCCTCGTTCGGGATGTCGGCGTTGATGATCTCGGGCGTGGCGGCGATGAGCGGGCCATGGCGGCGAGTCCGGCCTTGAAGTGGTCGGAGGCGACGTGCACGGCGCCCGCGTCACCGTCCCGGAAGCCCTCCAGGAGGACGAACTGGTTCGGGTCGTCGACACTGCGCGACCAGTCGAAGAAGAGGTTGCCCTCCTCGGCACGGGTCGCCTCGGTGAACGCGCGGGTCTTCTCCAGCCAGGAGTCGGCGTGCTCGGGGCGGGCGGTGAACTTCACAGCGATGAAAATCATGGCTCCACCCTCCCCCGACCACCCCAAATCGGCCAAGTCGGGGCGCGGCCTCAGGCCTTCGGCGCGACCTTGCTCAGGCCGTTGATGATGCGGTCCATGGCGTCACCGCCGGTCGGGTCCGTCAGGTTCGCGAGCATCTTCAGCGTGAACTTCATCAGGATCGGGTGGGTGAGCCCGCGCTGCGTCGCGATCTTCATGATCTTCGGGTTGCCGATGACCTTCACGAAGGCGCGGCCCAGCGTGTAGTACCCGCCGTAGGTCTCCTTGAGGATCTTCGGGTAGCTGTGCAGCGCCAGTTCGCGCTGGGCGGGGGTCGCGCGCGCGTGGGCCTGCACGATGACGTCGGCGGCGATCTGCCCCGACTCCATGGCGTAGGCGATGCCCTCGCCGTTGAACGGGTTGACCAGACCGCCCGCGTCACCGACCAGGAGCAGGCCCTTGGTGTAGTGCGGCTGGCGGTTGAAGGCCATCGGCAGGGCGGCGCCGCGGATCGTCGTCGTCATGTTGTCCGGGGTGAAGCCCCAGTCCTCCGGCATCGAGGCGCACCACGCCTTGAGGACCTCGCGCCAGTCCAGCTCCTTGAACGCCTTGGAGGAGTTGAGGATGCCGAGCCCCACGTTCGACGTGCCGTCGCCCATGCCGAAGACCCAGCCGTAGCCGGGCAGGAGCCGGTCCTCGCCGGGGCCGCGCCGGTCCCACAGCTCCAGCCAGGACTCCAGGTAGTCGTCGTCGTGGCGGGGCGACGTGAAGTACGTGCGCACCGCGACGCCCATCGGCCGGTCCTCGCGCCGGTGCAGGCCCATGGCGAGGGACAGGCGCGTGGAGTTGCCGTCGGCGGCGACGACGAGCGGGGCGTGGAACGTCGTCTCGGTCTTCTCCTCGCCGAGCTTGGCGTGCACGCCGGTGATGCGGCCGGTGCGGTCGTCGATGATCGGCGCCCCGACGTTGCAGCGCTCGTAGAGCCGCGCGCCCGCCTTCTGCGCCTGCCGGGCGAGCTGCTCGTCGAAGTCGTCGCGCTTGCGGACGAGACCGTAGTCCGGGTAGCTGGCGAGCTCGGGCCAGTCGAGCTGGAGGCGGACGCCGCCGCCGATGATGCGCAGGCCCTTGTTGCGCAGCCAGCCCGCTTCCTCGGAGATGTCGATGCCCATGGACACGAGCTGCTTGGTGGCGCGGGGCGTCAGGCCGTCGCCGCACACCTTCTCGCGCGGGAACGCCGTCTTCTCCAGGAGCAGGACGTCCAGGCCGGCCTTGGCGAGGTAGTAGGCGGTCGTCGACCCGGCAGGACCGGCCCCGACGACGATCACATCTGCGCTGTGCTCGGCGTTGTCGACGAGTCGCTTGGGCTGCTCGGTCACGGCGGGTTCTCCCCGGGCTCGAAAACAGTGTGCCGTCCGGCACGGACATGGGCAGTCTATTCAGCGGCATCGATCACCCAGCGAAGGGTCAGCCCATGAGTCGAGTCCTGCCCGCCGTGGACCTGCGCGTCCCCACCCACGAGGACGCCTTCGCCTGGCACCGGGTGTTCGACCACCCCGACGTCATGGAGTTCCACGGCGGCCGGACGGCCGAGCTGTCCGTGTACGAGGAGCTGACCGCCCGCCAGCGCCGCCACGACGCCGAGCGCGGGTACTGCCTGTGGACGATGACCGACGAGTCCCGGCAGGTCATCGGCTTCACCGGCGCCCAGCCCTGGGACCGCCCGTGGGGCCCGACCGGCGAGATCGAGATCGGCTGGCGGCTCGGCCGCGCCTACTGGGGCCAGGGCTACGCGACCGCCGCCGCGCGCGCGACCCTCGACCGCGTACGGGCGTCGGGTGTCACCAGCGTCGTCGCGATGGTCGACGCGCTGAACGAGCGGTCGATCGCGGTGACCCGGCGGCTCGGCATGGAGCGCACGGAGACGTTCGTGACGCCGTCCGGGCGCCAGGGGCACTGCTTCCGCCTGGAGTTGTAGCGGCGGCCGCCCGCGCCGGGGCGTATCGCGCGGCGCCCGGCGGGGCTACCCTTCCGGTACCTCCTGGGGGTGACGTCTGTGCACATACCACCCGAGAACCCCGGACTCCCCGAGTTCCCGGAGTACCCGCCGGAAGTCCGGGTCCCGAAGTTCGTCGGCCTGATGGCGGTCGACGCGCGGGGCCTGGCCGTGGCGCACGGGGTCCGGCTCACCGCCCCCGACCGGCCCGACTTCGCGCTGACGACCGTCGACTACGTCGTCCGCCAGTACCCGCTGCCCGGCGTCGAGGTCCCCCGCGACGCGGCCGTCACCGTCTGGTTCGACCTCGGCGAGGGCGGGCCGGGCGGCGGCGCGGGCGTGCGCGTGCCCCGCGAGCCGGGGCCGCGGGGCGGTGGGATGCGCCGTGAACTGGACGAGCCGGTCGAGCCTGCCGACCCTGCCGAACCGGCCGAGTGCGCCGGGCCGTTCACTCGATGTCCGTGAGCCGCCAGGAGTCGAGCCCGACCTGGTAGGTCCCGGCAAGCTCGGTCCAGAGATCCTCCTTGCCGGTCAGGAAGATCGTGTACTCGGTGCCGTCCGGGGCGATGTACGACTGGTCGATGCCGTGCACGGTCTGCCCGGCCTCGTTCTCGTACGTGTACTCCCAGACGGCGCCCTCCTCGCCCTGGAAGGTGTTCGTCTCCAGGAGGACGCGCCGGTAGTTCGTCTTCTTCGGGTCCTCCTTGAGGTGCTTCTCCATCGCGAGGAGGTTCTCGCTCGAGGTGTAGTCCGCGGACGGGATGACGCCGACGACGTACTTCTCCATGCCGGTGCTGCCCGCGTACGTGATCTGGCTGCCGTTCTGGACGCCCACCCGGTTCCAGGCCGCCGGGACGGCGAAGGAGAAGCCCTTCTCGTCGAAGACCTGGTGGTAGCCGGCCGGGACGACGGGCAGATCGGTGGGGGCGGCGTCCGAGACACGTACGGACGGGGCCGGGTCCGGAGCCGCCGAGGTCTCACCCGGGGCCGGTGAATTGGCGGGGCTCTGCTGCCCCTGGTCCTGGTTCTGGTCCTGGCCCTGGTCCTGCCCCTGACTCTGACTCTGGCTCTGGGTCGCGACCGGCTCGCCGCCCTTGCCGGCCTGCTGGTCGTCGCCGCCATGGTCCATGAGCAGCAGCACACCGGCCGCGGCGCCGCCGCCGATGACGAGGGCGCCTGCGATGGTCCCCACCCAGACGCCGACGCGCTTCTTGTCCTGGGCGGGGGCGACGGGCGGGGCGAATGGGTAGGGCGCCGGGTGGTGGGGCCCGGAGGCGACGACGGTCGGCGTGTACGGGGTCGGCGCCTCGCTGTCCGGCGCCGGGTCGGCGGACGGCACCGGGTCGGCGGGTGGCGCCGTCCGGCCTGTCGTCGGGGCCTGGTCCGGCATCGCGGGCAGCGGGGCCCGGCCCGGCATCGCCGGGAGCGGAGCCGCGACGATGCCCGTCGCGACGCCCGCCATCTGCATCAGATACGGCGCCAGGAACGTGGCCGCGCCGATCCACAGCAGACCGAACAGCAGCGCGTCCGCGACACTCACACCCAGGTCGACGCGGCCCGAGCCGCTGCCGAAGAAGTCGAGGTCGCCCGCGAACTCCGCGCCCGCGCCGCCGACCCCGGCGAGCAGCAGGAACAGGCCGAAGAAGAGGCCCGCCGAAAGGAACTGCTCGCGGCGGTCGAGGGAGCGCCGGGCCGTCAGGACACCCACGACCAGGGCGCAGACCAGCCCGATGGCGAGGGCGTACACCAGGGCGCCGGAGCCGAGTTCGTCGCCGAGCCGGGACAGCCCGAAGGACTCCTTCTCGTAGCCGCCGCCACCCCACGACGACGAGCCGCGGCCCTCGAACTCCAGCGGAGCGCCCCAGCTCAGGCCGAGCACGGCGAGCGCGAGGTTGGGGAGGAGCACCAGGAAGACGCCGAGCGCCGCCGCGTCCGAGCCGTCGAAGTCGGAGGACTCGGCGAGGTCGGACGGGTTCGAGGCGCCGTCGCCGCCGAAGAGCGCGAGCCCGATCCAGCCGAGCACCGCGGCGATCAGCAGCACCAGGCCCATGGCACGGACGGCCGTCCCGAACGCCCGCACCGACATGCGCACGCCCGGCCGGGCCGCGGCGATCCGGTACGTCAGGTCGTCGCCGTACAGGACTCCCCCGGCGACCGCGAGGCTGAGGAGCAGCGTCCACAACGTGGTCAGGAACGGCCCCGTGTGCAGCGACGCCTCCTCGATGTCCACCTGCCCGACGAGCGCCAGGACGAGCGTCGCCCCCGTCACGAGGAGCGCGACCCGCACGGCCGCCTCCAGACCCGCGCTCGCGCCGCCCGGCGCGCCGGGCACGGTCCGCGCGTACAGGCGCGTCCGCAGCATCCGTACGCCGAGGACGAGGGCCACGATCCAGACCACCGTCACCAGGAGCGGGATGACGGAGAGGGAGGCGCTGCCGGAGGAGCCGGAGTCGTAGCCGCCGTACAACGAGCCGCCGGAACCGCTGGAGCTGCCGGAACCGCCGGTGACCTCCAGGCTGCCGCCGAGCCCCTGGAGCAGCACGGCGAGGGCGATCCGCATCCGGTCGGCGAAGCCGATGACGACGTCGTCGGAGTCCTGCCCGTACGAGGGGACGGCCAGCGCGAACGCGGCGATCAGCAGCAGCCCGACCGGCCACAGCGCGGCCTGCGCGGCCCCGGCCCAGTCGCCGCGCAGGGCGCGCCCGAGGAACTGCCCGACGGCCGAGGGCTGAGCGGGGCCCGGGGCGTAGGCGGGTGGGGGCGGTGCGGCGGGAGCGGGCGGTGTTCTCGGGGGCGGAGGCGAGGGCGGGGTTTCGGCGGAGGTCCGCTCCCGTCCGCATCTCATGCAGAAACGGGCCTCTTCAGGAGCCTCGGCTCCACAGTGCGGGCAGAACGACGGCATCGGGCGCTCCGTGACGGTGATCCGGGGACGGCGCGGATGACGCACCGTCACCCGGCCGTCACCACGTATGCAACGGACACATCTTTCCGGCCGCCCGGTTCCCGTCAACTGAGTTATGGCGCACAGTACTTACTACTCTCGCTGCCGCCCGGCGCGGGACCTACTTGATCCCGCGGTGCAAGGCCACGATGCCGCCGGTGAGGTCCCGCCAGGCGACCTTCTTCCAGCCCGCGCCCTGGAGGCGGGCGGCCAGCTCCGGCTGGGTGGGCCAGGCGCGGATCGACTCGGCGAGGTACACGTACGCGTCCGGGTTCGAGGAGACGGCGCGGGCCACCGGGGGGAGCGCGCGCATCAGGTACTCGGTGTAGACCGTGCGGAACGGGGCCCACGTCGGGTGGCTGAACTCGCAGATGACGACGCGGCCGCCGGGCTTCGTGACCCGGTACAGCTCGCGCAGCGCCTGGTCGGTGTCCTGGATGTTGCGCAGCCCGAAGGAGATCGTCACCGCGTCGAACGTGTCGTCCTTGAACGGCAGCTTCGTGCCGTCGCCCGCCGTGAACGGCATCCAGGGGTGGCGCTTCTTGCCGACGCGCAGCATCCCGAGGGAGAAGTCGCAGGGCACGACGTACGCGCCCGCCTTCACGAACGGCTGCGAGGACGTCGCCGTCCCTGCCGCCAAGTCGAGGATCTTCTGCGCCGGGCGCGCGTCGACCGCCTTGGCGACCGCCTTGCGCCACACCCGGTCCTGCCCCAGGGACAGCACGTCGTTGGTGAGGTCGTAGTTCTCCGCCACGTCGTCGAACATCGAGGCGACTTCGTGCGGCTGCTTGTCCAGGGATGCGCGGGTCACTCGCCCATTGTGGCAGTAATGGGTCTGTCGCCGGGCGACGGGGATCCGGCTCGGGCTGCCGCCCTGCTACGGGGATGCGGCCCGGCGGTGATCGTGTGCCGGGGAGCGCTCCGGCCGACGCGCGCGTCTGCCCAGCCATGCTTTCGTCGCGGGCACACGCCCGGTGGCCTCTTCTCGCGCAGTTCCCCGCGCCCCTGAGATGCGCACTGCGTGCGCCATCTCAGCACCTCATGGGGCTGCGGCGAAGCCGCAAGCCCCAGGGGCGCGGGGAACGGCGCGAGAAACCACGACACGACCCGCACCCGAAAACCGACCGGCGGTAGGCCGCACGAAGTGCGCCTTCCAGGGGCGCGGGGAACTGCGCGACCAGCCACGACGCGACCCGCACCCGAAGACCGACCGGAGGCAGGCCGCACGAAGTGCGCCTTCCAGGGGCGCGGGGAACTGCGCGACCAACCACGACGCGAGTCGCAGACGGAACTTCAGCGACCGCGGTACACCAACCGCCCACCCACGACCGTGGCCACACACGTGGACGCACCCCGCGCGACAAGATCGGCCCGGTCCGCGACGTCGAACACCGCGAACCGCGCCGCCCCGCCCACCACAAGCCCGGGCAGCAGCACCATCGGGCGCGGGGACAGGGAGACGGGCCCGGGCAGCCCCTCGGGGCGCGCACCGAAGACGAGCCCCGAGCGCTGCGCGACCTCGAGCACCGGCCTGGCCCGCAACTGCCCGGCCAGGGCAACCGTCCCGTGCGCGAACAACCGCTGAACGCCCCGCCGGGCACTCGCCCCGAGCCGCGAAGGATCCGCCCGGAAGATCTCCCGCGCCCGCTCCCCGCCGATCGGCACCGTCCCGTACGTGTCGGCCTCGCGCGGATCGGGGTGGTAGGTGTGCTCCAGGATCTCGGGCCCGTACGGGTTGAGGAGTCCGGGCGTGAGGATGCCGGGCCAGCGCCGCTCCCGTACGTCCGGGTGGGCGGCGGCCAGCTCCTCGTACGGGCCGAGCGCTTTGACGTGCTCCCCGTCGACGAGGACGGCGGCGGCGTCGGCGGCGGTGACGTGCAGGGTCAGCACAGAGAGAACCGGGCTCCTAGTTGGTCGCGACGAGCTTCAGCTCGGGGTGCGCCGTGCCGCCGTCGATCGCGGTGGAGGAGATGTGGGACATGACGCGCTCGTCGACGGGGTCGTTCGCCGGGTCGTCGTGCACGACGAGGTGCTCGTACGTGGTGGCCCGCTGCGCGGGGACGCGGCCCGCCTTGCGGATCAGCTCGATGATCTCCATGCGGTTGGAGCGGTGCTTGGCACC
This sequence comes from Streptomyces sp. SGAir0957, assembly GCF_043523415.1. Taxonomy (NCBI): domain Bacteria; kingdom Bacillati; phylum Actinomycetota; class Actinomycetes; order Kitasatosporales; family Streptomycetaceae; genus Streptomyces; species Streptomyces sp. SGAir0957. The sequence goes on along the minus strand of NZ_CP027293.1, from coordinate 4,876,933 downwards.
GGCCGAGGAGACGACGTTCTCCTCCAGCATGATCGAGCCGAGGTCGTCGGCGCCGTAGTGCAGGGAGAGCTGGCCGACCTCCTTGCCGGTGGTCAGCCAGGAGCCCTGGATGTGCTGGACGTTGTCGAGGAAGATCCGGGCGATCGCGATCATGCGCAGGTACTCGAACAGCGTGGCCTGCGTACGGCCCTTGAGGTGGTTGTTCTCGGGCTGGTACGTGTACGGGATGAACGCGCGGAAGCCGCCCGTCCGGTCCTGTACGTCGCGGATCATGCGGATGTGCTCGATGCGCTCGGCGTTCGTCTCGCCGGTGCCCATCAGCATCGTCGAGGTGGATTCGACGCCCAGATTGTGGGCCGTCTCCATGATCTCCAGCCAGCGCTCGCCGGACTCCTTCAGCGGCGCGATGGCCTTGCGGGGACGCTCGGGGAGCAGCTCGGCGCCGGCGCCCGCGAACGAGTCGAGCCCGGCGGCGTGGATGCGCTGGATCGCCTCCTCGACGGAGACCTTGGAGATCCGCGCCATGTGCTCGACCTCGGACGCGCCGAGGCTGTGGATGACGAGCTGCGGGAACTCCTTCTTGATCGCGGAGAAGTGCTCCTCGTAGTACTCGACGCCGTAGTCCGGGTGGTGGCCGCCCTGGAACATGATCTGGGTGCCGCCGAGTTCGATCGTCTCCGCGCAGCGGCGCAGGATGTCGTCGAGCTCCCGGGTCCAGCCCTTCTTGGTGTCCTTCGGGGCCGCGTAGAAGGCACAGAACTTGCACGCCGTCACGCAGACGTTCGTGTAGTTGATGTTCCGCTCGATGATGTACGTGGCGATGTGCTCGATGCCCGCGTACTTGCGGCGGCGGATCGCGTCGGCGGCGGCGCCCAGCGCGTGCAGCGGAGCGTCGCGGTAGAGGTCGACGGCCTCTTCGGGGGTGATCCGACCACCGGCGGCGGCACGGTCGAGGACGGACTGAAGCGCGGCCTTCTCGGTCACCGGGCGTGCCCCTTTCGGCGGGTTGAACACGGTTTGAACAAAATCAGGGCGGACCGTCTCAGCGTACGTCAGGCCGCCAGAGCGCCCAGCAGAACCCCCGCGCAGGCTCCCGCGATCATGAACGGGCCGAACGGCAGCAGGGTTTTCCGGCCCGCCCGCCGGAAGACGACGAGGACGCCCGCGAACAGGCCGTTGAGGCACACCCCGGCGAACGCGCCGATGAACAGCACGCCCCACCCGTACCAGCCGAGCGCCGCCCCGAGCCCGACCGCCAGCTTCACGTCCCCGAACCCCATGCCCGGCGGATAGATGAGGAGCAGGACCAGGTAGCCGCCGCCCATCCCCGCCGCGCCGAGGAGCGCGCCGCGCCAGGTGCCGCCCGGTTCGGGCAGCAATGCGGCGGCCCCGAGTGCGGCGAGGGCGAGGGCGGCGAGCGGCAGGGTCAGCACGTCCGGCAGCCGGTGCACGGCGAAGTCGACCGTGGCGAGCAGCACGCCGAGCGGCGCGAGCAGCAGCCAGGCGGCGAGTTCGGGCCGGGTGCCGGTGGCGGCGGCGAGCAGGGCGCAGACCAGCGCCGTGCAGGCGGCGAGCGTCACCGTGCTCGGCCCGTACCGCGCGGTGCCCATCCAGCCCCGGATCGGCCGGCCCCCGGGGTCCTCGGCCCGCCACGGCTCCTCGGGCTCCACGGAGAGGCGGTAGGCGGGGCGCGGCAGCAGCGCCCCGGCTCCGGCGCCCCAGAGGGCGGCGAGGGTGATGAGCGCGGCGTCCGCCATACCGGTCAGCCCTTCGGGACGCGGGCGAGGTCCGCGGTGGGGTTGCCCGCCTGCGGGTAGCGCGACGTGTACTTCAGGGCGTCGCCGTCGCGCGTCAGGCGCACGGTGTGGGCGCCCTCGGCGCAGGTGCCGGGGTTGTCCGGGGCGGCCTCGCCCGCGGCGACCAGTTCCTTCCCGTCGACCGACGTCAGGGTCAGTACGTCGACGCACTGGATGCCCAGCGGATCGGTCGAGGTCACCTTGCCGACCTCCTCGCCCACGGCGGCCTCCGCCAGATCCACCCGGAACGTGCCGAAGGGCATACCCGCCTGCACCGCCGGGCCGTTCCACGCGCCGAGGTAGAACTCCGGCACGGGCCCCTTCCCGGAAGGACGCGGCGATCCCGAGGGCGGGGCGGAGTCCATCGGCGGGACCGACGCGGACGTCGAAGGCGCCGAACCGGCCTCCTTGTTCCCCCCGTCCGGGAGCATGTTGCTGACGAGAACGCCGCCGACCGTGACCGCCGCGAGCGCCCCGGCCACCGCCAGCGCCACCGAACAGCTCAGCCTGCGGCCGCGGCCGTCGGCCGACGTGGGGGACGACGACGCCGAGACGGAGACGGAGAAACGGCCCGGGGTCGCGTCCTCCGTCTTCGCCGGCGCATCCGGGGCGTCCGGCGTCTCGGGGATCCCCGGCGGTGACTTCGGGCGCGGGGGCGGCGGCGGCACCGGCGCGTATCCCGGGTCCGGCGGTCCGAAGACGCCCGCCGGGGCCGGGCCCCCCGTCACCGACGGGCTGGTGAAGCCGACCGGGCCCGACGGCGGCGCCGGTGTCGGGACCCCTTCCAGGTCCAGGAGCTGCACCGCACTGCGCGACACCTGCTCGACGAGGGCCCCGGGCAGCCAGCCCGCCGCGACAAGGCGGGCCGCCCCCTCGGGCGCGAGGCGCCGCGCGATCTCCTCCGGTGCGGGGCGCTCCGCCGGGTTCTTCGCCAGGCAGGCCGCGGCCACGTCCCGCACCTCGCCGGTCAGCGCGCCGAGTTCGGGTTCCTCGTGCACGACCTTGTAGAGCAGCGCCGCAGACGAGTCACCGGGGAACGGGGCCTCGCCCTGCGCCGCGTACACGAGCACCGCGCCGAGCGAGAAGACGTCCGCCGCGCCCGTCACGCCCTTGCCGAGGATCTGCTCGGGCGCCATGTAACCGGGCGAGCCGATGGAGACACCGGTGCCGGTCAGCGAGGCCGTGCCCTCGGTCGCCCGCGCGATACCGAAGTCGATCAGCCGTGGCCCGTCCACCGTCAGCAGCACGTTCGACGGCTTCACGTCCCTGTGGACGAGGCCCAGGGCGTGCACCGCCGTCAGCGCCTCCGCGAGACCCGCGCCCAGCACCCGTACGGAATGCTCCGGCAGCGGCCTGCCGTCACCCGCCGCCCGCGCGAGCGAGGGACCCGCGACATATCCCGTCGCCACCCACGGCACCTGCGCGTCCGGATCGGCGTCCAGGACCGGCGCCGTCCACGCCCCGCCGACCCGCCGCGCCGCGTCCACCTCGCGCCGGAACCGCGCCCGGAACTCCTCGTCCAGCGCGAAGTGCGGGTGCACCGCCTTCACCGCGACGGTCCGCCCGCCCGCGCTGCGGCCCAGGTACACCCGGCCCATTCCGCCGTGCCCGAGCCTGCCGAGAAGACGGTAGGGACCGATCGTCGTCGGATCGTCGGCCGCGAGCGGTTGCATCCGGACCCTCCCCCGTACTCATCCGTACTCATCCGTACTCATCCGTACTCTTGCGGCGCTTTGCGGCGCTTCTGTTGCAGCAGCGTAGCCGCGTCGCGGGAAAGCCGTGTGTTCACGTGGATTTCATACCGGCATCCTTGAATTCCGGCCCGGTGTTCACGCGTCTCGGACGTCGCGGACCTTCTCGGAATTCCGCCCCGTGGAGGCGGCGGAATTCCGTACACATCACCGCACACATCACCGCACACATCACCGCGAGAGCAGTTCAACCGTCACGTCGGAAGGAAATCCCGTCGTCGGGCCGACCCGGCGCGCGAACTCCGTGACCCCCTCCAGCTGCTCCGCGCCGAACCGGAAGTCGAGCGTCGTGAAGTACTCCTCCAGCACCCGCTCGTCGAACACCTCCCAGCGCGCCGCCTGCTCCGCGACCTTCGTGACCTCCTCCAGGGACACGTCCCGCGACCGCAGGAACGCCTCGTGCACCTGGTGCGTGATCACCGGCTCCCGCGCCGCGTACTCCTTGCGCGCCGCCCACACCGCGAAGACGAACGGCAGCCCCGTCCACTCCTTCCACATCGCGCCCAGGTCGTGCACCCGCAGCCCGAGCCGCGGCGCGTCGTGCAGGTTCGCGCGGAGCGCCGCGTCGCCGATCAGCACCGCCGCCTCCGCGTCCTGCATCATCAGGCCGAGGTCCGGCGGGCACGTGTAGTACTCCGGCTGGACGCCGACCCGCTCCGCGAGCAGCAGCTGCGCGAGCCGGACGGACGTACGGGACGTCGATCCGAGCGCCACACGCCGCCCGTCCAGCTCCTCGAGCGGCACCTGCGACACGATCACGCACGACATCACCGGGCCGTCGCAGCCGACCGCCAGATCGGGGAAGGCGACCAGCTGGTCCGCCGCCTTCAGGAATTCGACGAGGGTGATCGGGCCGATGTCCAGATCACCCTGGACCAGGCGCTCGCTGAGCTTCTCCGGGGTGTCTTTCGTCAGCTCGAAGTCGAGGAGCGATCCCGTCCGCGCGAGGCCCCAGTACAAGGGCATGCAGTTCAGGAACTGGATGTGGCCGACGCGTGGGCGCGTGCGCCGCGCGGGCTGAGGAGTCTCGGGAGAATTGTCCACATCGGCGAGGCTAGACCCCATGAGGTACGGTGCAGGCTCCGGGCCTCTTCGGTGCGTACGGGACGACGTACGGGATGTCGAGTGCGGGACGCCGTACGGACGCCGTACGGACGCCGTACCAGACACCGGCCGCCCGGCCCGCTCAGGACGCCACTCCGAGCCGCCGTCAAGCCGCCGCTCCGGCCGTGTCAAACCTCCGGGTGAAGTGATCTTGCCCTCTATTGCTTTCGGCTGCCTACGTGCTAGGCTCGCCGCAAGTTGCAGTTTGGTTTCCCTTGCAGTACAGAGCCTGCGGAGCATGTAACCGCAGGCTCTCGTCGTATTCAGACTTTTGCAGTTGTTCGCAAGCGCATTTGCAGGTTCTGGAGCAGGGCGACCCTTTGGCCCATAGGAGGGCTTATGGCTACCGGAACCGTGAAGTGGTTCAACGCTGAAAAGGGCTTCGGCTTCATCGCCCAGGAAGGCGGCGGCCCGGACGTCTTCGTCCACTACTCGGCGATCAACGCGAACGGCTTCCGCTCCCTCGAGGAGAACCAGGCCGTGACCTTTGACGTCACGCAGGGTCCGAAGGGCCCGCAGGCGGAGAACGTCACCCCCGCCTAATTCCTCTGTGATCGCCGCACGGCAGGCGCCGTGACCCGATCCGGAACCTAGCGCAGTACCCAAGGAGCCCCGCTCCCCCGTCCCGGCCTCGCCGGTGGGGTGAGACGGGGCTCCTGCCTTGTCGTGTCCTGTCTTGCGCTTCGTGCCCTGGGTTTTGTTCAGCCGTGCATGCGTGCGCCCTTGAGCACCTTGTCCACCGCGTTGCGCGGGCCGTACACCGCGATGCCCACCAGATCCAGGTCCGCCGCTGCCACCGCTCGCACCGCCGCCCTGTTGTCCCGGTCGTTGCCCGTCGCGAACAGGTCCGCCGTGAACACCGCACGCGGCAGCGCCCGTCGCAGCGCCCGCTCGTGCGCCGCCGTCAGCACCTCCTTGCCGCCCTCGAAGACCAGCACCGGCTGCCGGAACATCGGCAGATACGCCGTGTCGTCCGCGTCGGCGTACGGCTCCCCCACCACCTCCGGGACCTGCGTGCCCAGACCGCTCACGAGGAACGCCGTCACGTTGAGCCGCTGCCACGTCTCCAAGTCGTCCCGGAGCAGGACGGCGATCTTCGTGTCGAAGCGGACGGGGGGCTGCTGCCCGGCGAAGGTGTCGGTCACGGTCTCGGTCTGTGTGCTCATGCCTTGAGACTGCCGGTCGCCGCGTCGCCCCGTCTTGTACGTTTTTTGCATGGCCGCCGCGACAGGGTCCCGCCCCGAGGAGATCACCGCGTGGCGCCCCGAGGTCGCGGGCGTCACCGAGGTCTTCCACGCCCACTTCACCCGGCACGCCTATCCGATGCACGTCCACGACACCTGGACCCTGCTCATCGTCGACGAAGGCGCTGTCCGCTACGACCTGGAGCGGCATCAGCACGGTACGCCGCTCGGGACCGTGTCCCTGCTGCCCCCGCAGGTACCGCACAACGGGTCCGCGGCGACCCCGCTCGGCTTCCGGAAACGGGTCATCTACCTCGACGCGGGGTGCGGGCCGCTCGACTCCTCGTTCATCGGGCCCGCCGTCGACACGCCCGACCTCGCGGATCCGCTGCTGCGGCACCGGATCAGCCGGCTGCACGCCTCGCTGGCGCGGCGCGGGGACGAGCTGGAGGCCGCGTCGCGGCTCGAACTCGTCGGGGAGCGGTTGCGGGGGCGATTGCGGCCTCGGCTCGCGGAGGCGGCCCGGCCCGGGGCGGATCGGCGGGTGGCGGTGGCGTTGCGGGAGTTGCTTGACGCGCGGCTCGTGGAGGGGGTTGAGCTGGGGGAGGCGGCGGCGCTCGTGCATGCGCATCCCGCGCATCTTGTGCGGTCGTTCGGGGCGGCGTACGGGATCGCTCCGCATCAGTACTTGATGGCTCGGCGGGTTGATCTGGCGCGGGGGTTGTTGCTGGACGGGGTGCCGGCGGGGGAGGTGGCCGCCCGCTGCGGCTTCTACGACCAGTCACACCTGACCCGCCACTTCAAACGCGTGGTCGGCACGTCACCGGGGCGGTATGCGCGGGGGGTACGCGGAAGGGGGCCCGGCCCGGCCTGACGAAGCGGGGCTCGTGCCGTGGCCCGCTGTGTCGTGGGGCGGGGCCGGTGATCGACGCCCTCAGCCGCGCCCTGCGCCTGCGGGGCGACGCGCGTGAACGGCTGTACGAGCTGGCCGAGTTGGCGTCGGGCCGGCTCACCGTGCCGCATCCGACGGGCGACGACACGGTGCGTGAGTCGGTGCTGCAGATGCTGGAGGCGCTGCGGCCCATGCCCGCGTACGTGGTCAGCCGCCACAGCTACATGCTGGCCGCCAACCCTGCGGGGCGCCTTCTGCTGGTATGTGGGCGAACTGCTGCTCAAGTCAGCCCAGTTCGCCCGCATGTGGGACCGGTACGACGTGTGCGAGCGCAGTGGCGGCGTCAAGGCCTTCGACCATCCGAAGGTCAGCGGGATGACGCTCACCTACGAGGTCATGCAGCTCGCCCGGACGGGCGGCCAGCGCCTGGTCGTCTACCAGGCACCGGCCGGTTCCCCGGACGAGGAGGCGCTGTCGCGGCTCGATCCCGCCGCCCGCGCCTGAGAGCGGCTACGCGCGTTCCAGGATCGCCGTCACGCCCTGGCCGCCCGCCGCGCAGAGGGAGATCAGGCCGCGGGCCGGGCCGTCGGTCTCCGACAGCAGTTTGGCGAGCGTGGCGACGATCCTCGCGCCCGTCGCCGCGAAGGGGTGGCCGGTCGCAAGCGACGACCCCGCCACGTTCAGGCGCTCCCGGTCGACGGGCGCGAGGCCCTGCTTCTCCCAGGCGGCGAGCGTCGCGAGGACCTGGGACGCGAACGCCTCGTGCACCTCGACCAGGTCGAAGTCCTCGATGCCGAGCCCGGCCCGTTCCAGCATCCGCGGCACCGCGTACGCGGGCGCCATGAGCAGTCCGTCGCCGCCTCCCCCGGTCACGTCGCCGCCGACGAAGTCGACCGCCGCCGTCTCGTAGGCGGTCAGGTAGGCCAGGGGTTCGAGGTCGCGGGCGCGCGCCCACTCCTCGCTCGCGAGCAGCACCACCGCCGCGCCGTCCGTCAGCGGTGTCGAATTGCCCGCCGTCATCGTCGGGTTCGGGTCCTTCACGCCGAAGACCGGCTTCAAGGTGGCGAGTTTCTCCACCGTCGAACCGGGGCGCAGGTTCTGGTCGCGCTCCAGGCCGCGGTAGGGGACCACCAGGTCGGTCAGGAAACCGCGGTCGTACGCCGCCGCGAGGCGCTGGTGGCTGGCGGCGGCGAGCGCGTCCTGGTCCTCGCGGGCGATGCCCCATTCCCGGGCCGTGACCGCCGCGTGCTCGCCCATGGACAGGCCGGTACGGGGCTCCGCGTTGCGCGGGATGTCCGGCACGAGGTGGCCGGGGCGGATGCGGGACAGCGCCTGGAGGCGGGCGCCCGTCGACTTGGCGCGGCGGGCGGCGAGGAGGATCTTGCGCAGGCTGTCGTTGACGCCGAGCGGGGCGTCGCTGGCCGTGTCGGAGCCGCCTGCGACGGCGCTGTCCGTCTGGCCGAGCGCGATCTTGTTGGCGGCGGCGATCACCGCCTGGAGGCCCGTGCCGCATGCCTGCTGGATGTCGTAGGCGGGGGTGCGCGGGTCGAGCATGGAGCCGAGCACGGTCTCGCGCGCGAGGTTGAAGTCGCGGCTGTGCTTGAGCACGGCCCCGGCCACGAACTCGCCGACGGCGCCCGGTTCGTGGAGGTGGAAGCGGCCCGCGAGGCCGTCCAGGGCCACCGTCAGCATCTCCTGGTTGGAGGCGGTCGCGTACGGGCCGTCGGAGCGCGCGAAGGGGATGCGGCTGCCGCCGATGACGGCGACTCGGCGGGGCGGTGCCGGGGTTTTGGCGGGGCGTACCATCTCGACAACTCCTGACTACTGAGTAACCTTACTCCGAAGTAAATTTACGACCGCGCAGGGAGTTGGACAATGGCCGATCGCTATCTGAACTTCACCGGCACGGCCCCCGGCCGCTTCCTGACCCGCCGCACGGGCCTGCCGCAGCCCGCGCGCCTGCGCCGCTGGTCCGCACAACAGCCGGAGTTCAGCGGGCCTTTGCTGCACTTCACCGCCGGTCCCTCCGCGTACCGGGGCGAGTTGTCGGCGCTGCTCGGCCGTACCGGGCTCGACGTGCGCGGTTCGCTCTCCGGGCGGGATCTCGCGGCGGCCCGTCCCGTCGGTGCCGTCGTCGACGCCACCGCCGTCGCGGACCTGGACACGCTCGCCGAGGTGCACGCCGCGCTCCATCCCGTCGTCCGCTCCCTCGCCACGAGCGGGCGCGTGATCGTGCTCGGCGCGCCGCCCTCCGCCGACGACCACCACCAGGCGGCCGTGCAGCAGGGGCTCGAAGGGTTCGTCCGCTCCCTCGGCAAGGAGATCGGCAAGGGCCGCACCGTGAACCTGGTGCGGGTCGGCGGGCCGGTCGGCGCGGCCGAGTCCACGCTGCGGTTCCTGCTCTCGCCCCGGTCCGCGTATGTGAGCGGCCAGGTGATCGAGGTCGGGGGGACGGGCGGGGAGCCGGTTCTCCCCGCGGACTGGGCCGCCCCCCTCGCCGGGCGGACCGCGCTCGTCACCGGCGCCGCGCGCGGCATCGGCGAGGCCGTCGCCGAGACCCTCGTACGGGACGGGGCCCAGGTCGTCCTCCTGGACGTGCCGTCCGCCGAGGCCGACCTCGTGAAGGTCGCCGAGCGCCTTGCCGGGCGCGCCCTTGCGCTGGACATCACGGCCGAGGACGCCGGTGAGCGCATCGCCGAGTTCACCGGTGACGGCGGGCTCGACATCCTCGTCCACAACGCGGGCATCACCCGGGACCGGCGGCTCGCCAACATGGCCGCCGAGCGGTGGAGTTCGGTCCTCGACGTCAACCTCGCCAGCGTGCTGCGGACCACGGACTCCCTGCTCAAGGCGGGTGCGGTGCGGCGCGGCGGCAGCATCGTCGCCACGGCCTCCATCGCGGGCATCGCGGGCAACACCGGGCAGACCAACTACGCGGCCAGCAAGGCCGGCGTCATCGGCCTCGTCCGCTCCCTCGCGCCCCGCGCCCTCGCCGAGCACGGCGTCACGGTGAACGCCGTGGCCCCCGGCTTCATCGAGACGAAGATGACGGCCGCGGTCCCGCTGTTCATCCGCGAGGCCGGGCGCCGCATGAACTCGCTCGGGCAGGGCGGGCTCCCCGTCGACGTCGCCGAGACGACCGCCTGGTTCGCGTCCCCGGCGTCCGGCGCGGTGAACGGGCAGGTCGTCCGGGTGTGCGGGCAGAGCCTGCTGGGGGCGTGAGCGCCCAGGGCCGCCCGTCGCCGCCGAACCCCCTTCACGACAGGACCCGACAGGACCCGCCAGGAGCCGACATGACCGCCGCACCCCGCACCCTCACTCTCAGCTCCCTCCCGTCCCTCGTCCCCCTCATGGCCCGCGGCGCGCTCCTGTCCCCCCTGAAGCGGCCCAGGACCGACGCCGAGGTGCCCGGCACCCGGCTCGTCCTCCCCGGGCTCCCGATCGCGCAGGCGCACCTCGCCGCGTACGAGCGCGTCTGCGCCTTCCCCACCGGGCGGGCCGAGCTGCCGGTCACGTATCCGCACGTCCTCGCGTTCCCGGCGGCGATGCGGCTGATGTCGGAGCGGGCGTTCCCGCTGCCGCTGCTCGGGCTCGTGCACACGTCGATCGACATCACGCAGCGGCGCGGCCTGTCCGCCGGGGAGACGTACGAGCTGACCGTGTACGGGGAGGGGCTGCGGCCGCACCGGCGCGGCACTGAGGCCGTCATGCGGACCGAGCTGCGCTCCGGCGGGGAGCTCGTCTGGGAGTCGACCAGTACGTATCTGGCACGGCACAGGACGGGCGGGGGCGGCGGCCGGGACAGCGCCGGACCCGGCCCGGAGCACCCCGAACCGCCCGCGCTCGAACCGCTTCCCGCGCACCGCGAGTGGGCGCTCTCCGGTGATCTCGGGCGGCGGTACGGAGCCGCCTCCGGGGACCGCAACCCCATCCACCTGCACCCGCTCACCGCCCGCCTCTTCGGCTTCCCGCGCGCCATCGCCCACGGCATGTGGACCGTCGCCCGGTGCCTCGCCGAGTTCGGGGCGGGCGGGGCCGTCCACGTACAGGCGCACTTCAAGGCGCCCGTGCTGCTGCCCGGCACGGTGACGTACGCCGCCAAGGGGGCCGCCTTCGAGCTGCGGGCGGCGAAGGACAGCCGGGTGCACGTCGGTGGGGAGGTGTCAGCGCTGGGCTGACCAGCGGCGCCCGTCCATCAAATTGCCGAGGCCCGACCAGGCGAAGTTCATCATCGTCGTGGCGGCCTCCTTCGCGGAGACGGACGGGGTGGTGTTGGCCCAGCCCGCGAGCGCCTCCGCCGCGCCGACCAGGGCCTGCGCGAGCCCGGCGACCTCGCGTTCGGCCGGGCCCGGCTCCTCGTGCGCCTCGCGGGCGGCCTTCGCGATCAGGGACGTCACGAACACGACGATCTCCTCGCGCATCGCCCCGACCTCCGCGACGAACGGGTCGCCGCCGGAGCGCGCCTGGCTGTGCAGCACCGCCCAGCCCTCGGGGCGCTCGGCGGTGTGCGCGAAGAACGCGGTGAGGCCGTCCCAGAGCTGCTGGTCGGCGGGGACGTCCGTGCGCACGCCCGCCCGCACCGCCGCGACGAGCGCCGCCGCCTCGCGCCGGATGCAGGCGGTGAACAGGTCCTCCTTGGAGTTCAGGTACAGGTACACCAGCGGCTTGGAGACCCCGGCGAGTTCGGCGATGTCGTCCATCGACGCCGCCCGGTAGCCCCGCTCGCCGAACACCCGGACCGCCGCGTCCAGCATCTGCCGCTCGCGCTCGGCCCGCGGCATCCGCTTCTGCCCCGCCCCGGCCCGCACGTCCCCGCCCACCCCTGCCGCCTTCCACCGCACCCTGCCGATCCTGCTTCTCCACAGGTCAGCCTACGACCGTGCCCCGCCCCCGGAGTCCGGGAGCGGGGCACGGGCCGGTGTACGAACCGGGGGACGGTCAGGCGGCGACCGAGACCGGCGCCTTCTCCGGCGCCGACTGCTGCGGCTCGTCCACCGGGGAGGAGGTGGCGTTGTCGTACGCGTCGTGGTCGAGGATCTTCTCGCGGGCCGAGACGATCACCGGGACGAGCGCCTGGCCCGCGACGTTCGTGGCCGTGCGCATCATGTCCAGGATCGGGTCGATCGCGAGGAGCAGGCCGACGCCCTCCATCGGGAGGCCGAGCGTGGACAGCGTCAGGGTCAGCATGACCGTGGCGCCGGTGAGACCGGCCGTGGCGGCCGAGCCGACCACCGAGACGAAGGCGATGAGCAGGTAGTCACCGACGGAGAGGTCGATGTCGAAGATCTGCGCGACGAAGATCGCGGCGATCGCCGGGTAGATCGCGGCGCAGCCGTCCATCTTGGTCGTGGCGCCGAACGGCACGGAGAAGGAGGCGTACTCCTTCGGGACACCGAGGCGCTCGGTGACCTTCTGGGTCAGCGGCATGGTGCCGACCGAGGAGCGGGAGACGAAGGCCAGCTGGATGGCGGGCCAGGCGCCCTTGAAGAACTGGACCGGGTTCAGCTTGGCGACGGTCGCGAGCAGCAGCGGGTAGACGCCGAAGAGGACCAGGGCGCAGCCCACGTAGATGTCGGCGGTGAACGTCGCGTACTTGCTGATCAGGTCCCAGCCGTAGGTGGCGATCGCGTAGCCGATGAGGCCGATGGTGCCGATCGGCGCCAGCTTGATGACCCACCACAGGGCCTTCTGGAGCAGCTCCAGGACCGACTCGGAGAGGGTGAGGATCGGCTTGGCCTTCTCGCCGATCTGGAGGATCGCGATACCGGCGACGACGGCCATGAAGACGATCTGCAGAACGTTCAGCTCGGTGAACGGCGTGATGACGTCGGTCGGGACGATGCCCGTCAGGAAGTCGATCCAGGAGCCCGCGTGGTCCGGCTTGGCGCCGTCCTTCGGGGTGAGTCCGGTGCCCGCGCCCGGGTTGGTGACCAGGCCGATGACGAGGCCGATGGCGACCGCGATCAGCGACGTGATCATGAACCAGAGCAGGGTGCGGGTCGCGAGCCGCGCCGCGTTGTTGACCTTGCGGAGGTTGGTGATGGACACCAGGATCGCGAAGAAGACGAGCGGGGCGACCGCCAGCTTCAGCAGCTGGATGAAGATGTGGCCGACCTTGTCGAGGGTCGTGACCAGCCACGATATGTCCTGGCTGCGGGCGAGCCAGCCGAGCAGCACACCGAGGACGAGGCCGCCCAGGATCTGCGCCCAGAACGGGATCTTCGGTATGCGGGAGCCGGACTTCGGCTCGGCCGGCGTGGCGTCGGCGGGGGTGGTGTTCGCGGACACGGAAGCACTCCAGTGATAACGCGCGGGGACAAGGCGGGGACGTACGTACGTACGGGAGCGGCGACCGTGAGATGAGGGATCAGGTCAGCGGCGCTCGCTGCGTCGGGGTCGGTCGCGTCAGGCGCGACACGCCGCGGACACGCAGCGGCAGAGATCGACGTGCAGGCGCGCCACGAGCGGAACGCTCAGGGCTGTGCGGTGCGCGGCTGCTGTCTTCATGACAAGCACGTTAACACCAGTGCTTTGAGAACATCAAAGGGCTTCTTTGGGGAATAGAGGGCACCCGTGGATTGAAAAGCCGCAAATGCCTTGAAAACACAGGCGCCCCCGCCACCTGTGCGGTGGCGGGGGCGTCTGCTGTGCTACGCGATGTGAGCCGAATTACGCGTTGTGGGCGCGGGCGGCGTCGTCCGCCTCGTCCTCCATGGAGCGGTTGGCCTCCATGTTCGCCTTGGCGCGGTCCACGCGGGCGACGATCTTCTCGGAGGCCCGGTCGCGCTCGCCGCGCAGCAGCACGAAGCTGAGGGGCGCGGAGATGACCAGGGCGAGCAGTGCGACCCACAGGTAGTTGGAGCCGCCCAGGCCGCGCGGAACGATGCCGGTGGCGACGAGACCCCAGACGACGAGGAAGCAGCCCGCGAAGATTCCGAGGCGCATCAGCGTGTAGCGGAGCATCTCAATCCACTCTTCCGTTGCGATCCGTTGCGAAATGGTCCCCCCAGTGAAGCACGCGCCCGGGGCATCCTGTTGAGCGGTCCCGCCTGTAATGGTTACTGTCCAGTCATGACGCTTACTTTCACGCTGGATCCCGCCGTGGACCAAGCGCTGCGCGACGAGGTGCTGACCCTGTGGACCGACGTGTCGAACGCCGGTGGAGCCGTCGGCTTCGTCCCGCCCGTCACCCGCGACGCCGTCCGGCCCGAGCTGGAGCGGCGCCTCACCGAGATCGCCGGGGGCCGCACCCGCCTCCTCGTCGGCCGCGACGAGCACGGCACCGTGGCGGCCACGGCGTTCCTCGCGTACAACCCGCACCGCCTGATGAAGCACCATCTCTGGCTCTACGTGGTGATGGTCCGCCCCGCCCTGCAAGGCCAGGGGCAGGGCCGCGCCCTCATGACGGCGGCCGAGGAAACGGCCCGCACCTTCGACGGGATCGAGGCGCTGCGCCTGACCTGCCGGGGCGGCACGGGCGCGGACCGCTTCTACGCGGCGTGCGGCTACAAGGAGGTCGGCCGGATCCCGGGCGCCATCCGGGTCGCCCCGGGGGACGACCGGGACGACGTCCACATGATGCTGCCGCTGTACTGAACCCGGGCAGCCTCAGACGCGCATCGGCTGCGGCTCGTCGCGGCGGGCCGGGTCCGGGCCGTCGTACTCGCGGATGATCTCGTACCGCGTGTTGCGCTCGACCGGCTTGAACCCGGCGTCACGGATGAGGTCGAGCAGGTCCTCGCGGGTCAGCTTGGACGGCGTGCCGTAGTTGTCCGCGTCGTGCGTGATCTTGTACTCGACGACCGAGCCGTCCATGTCGTCCGCGCCGTGCTGCAGCGCGAGCTGCGTGGTGTGCAGGCCGTGCATGACCCAGAAGCACTTCACGTGCGGCACGTTGTCGAACAGCAGGCGGGAGACCGCGAAGGTCTTCAGCGCCTCCGCGCCCGTCGCCATCGTGGTGCGCTCCTGGAGACGGTTCCTGACCTTGCCGTCCTTCATGTCGACGAAATCGTGCTGGTAGCGCAGCGGGATGAAGACCTGGAAGCCGCCGGTCTCGTCCTGCAGCTCGCGCAGCCGGAGCACGTGGTCGACGCGGTGGCGGGGCTCCTCGATGTGCCCGTAGAGCATCGTCGAGGGCGTCTTGAGGCCCTTCTCGTGCGCCAGGCGGTGGATGCGCGACCAGTCCTCCCAGTGGGTGTCGTGGTCGACGATGTGCTGCCGGATCTCCCAGTCGAAGATCTCCGCGCCGCCGCCGGTCAGCGACTCCAGGCCCGCCTCGATCAGCTCGTCGAGGATCTCGGAGGCGGTGAGCCCCGAGATCTTCTCGAAGTGGTGGATCTCGGTGGCCGTGAACGCCTTCAGGCCGACGTTCGGCAGCGCCTCCTTGAGGGCCTTCAGGGAGCGCGGGTAGTAGCGCCACGGCAGGTTCGGGTGCAGGCCGTTGACGATGTGCAGCTCGGTGAGGTTCTCCGACTCCATCGCCTTGGCGAGCCCCACCGCCTCCTCGATGCGCATCGTGTACGCGTCCTTCTCGCCCGGCTTGCGCTGGAACGAGCAGTAGGCGCACGAGGCGGTGCACACATTGGTCATGTTGAGGTGCCGGTTGACGTTGAAGTGCACCACGTCGCCGTTCTTGCGCGTGCGCACCTCGTGGGCCAGACCGCCGAGCCAGGCCAGGTCGTCCGACTCGTACAGCGCGATGCCGTCCTCGCGGGACAGCCGCTCACCGTCCCTGACCTTCTGCTCCAGCTCGCGCTTGAGCCCTGCGTCCATGCCCGTACCTCTCCTCACCAACGACCCTTCGACCCTTGTGACCGCCTTTGGCCCCGAGTCCGCTCCACCGTACGCCCAGCCTCCGACAGCGCCGCGCTCACACCTCTTCGGGCAGCTCCCCGACCCGGTTCTCCCACTTCGTGGAGAGCACGATGGTGGTCCGGGTGCGGGAGACGCCCTTGGTGCCGCTGAGGCGGCGGATCGTCTTCTCCAGGCCGTCCACATCACCGACGCGCACCTTGAGCATGTACGAGTCGTCGCCCGCGATGAACCAGCAGTCCTCGATCTCGTGCAGGTCCTTGAGGCGGTGGGCCACGTCCTCGTGGTCGGCGGCGTCCGAGAGCGAGATGCCGATGAGGGCGGTCACGCCGAGGCCGAGCGAGGCGGAGTCGACGGTCGCCCGGTAGCCGGTGATCACACCCGCCGCCTCCAGGCGGTTGATGCGGTCCGTGACGCTCGGCCCCGACAGGCCGACGAGACGGCCCAACTCCGCATACGAGGCGCGGCCGTTCTCGCGCAGGGCCTGGATGAGCTGCCTGTCCACGGCGTCCATAAATCCAAAGCCTTTCATTGTTCAGCGTTGACGCGAGCTTACGTACAGGAACCAAGGCGTACGGGGATAACGCCTGCAATAACTGAAGCCGAGAGGGTGCGCCGCTACGACTGACGCGAGCCTCCCCCCAGCTCACCCTCCCAGCGGCGGTACAGCGTGTGCGGCACCCCTGCCGCGTCGAGCGCCCGGCCCGCGACGAAGTCCACCAGATCCTGGATGTGCGTCGCGCCCGCGTAGAACGCCGGGGACGCCGGCAGCACGATCGCGCCCGCCTCGTCGAGCGTCACGAGGTGCTTGAGAGTCTGCCCGTTCAGCGGCGTCTCCCGGACCGCGACGACCAGCCTGCGGCCCTCCTTGAGCGTCACGCTCGCCGCGCGCTGCAACAGGTCCTTCGACAGGCCGAGCGCCACACCGGCGACGCACGCCGTCGAGGCAGGCACGATGATCATGCCCTTGACCTGGTACGAGCCCGAGGACGGGCCCGCAGCGAGATCACCGGCCGGCCAGTACCGCACGGCGCCGGTGTCGAGGCCGCCGAACGTGTCCGGCTTGCCGTCCGCGCCCCGCGCCAGCCACTGCGCGAGGTCCTCGCGCCAGTGCGCGTCCCGGAACGCGATGCCCGTCTCGTCGAGCAGGGTGAGCCGCGAGGCGCGCGAGACGACCAGATCCACGGCCTCGCCCGCATCAATGAGCGCACGCAGCACAGCGGCGGCGTACGGGGTTCCGGATGCGCCGGACACCCCGACCACCCAGGGCCTGCGGCTCGGTGCGTTAACGTGCTCCACACCACGAGCCTATCCGGCGCCCCTTCAGGGGAACTTGAGCAGGGGCCGTGGGCGTTCCTTCACCGGGGGGTGGGGCCGAGATGACGGACAGCACCAGCCGTACGGGTGGCGGTGTACGCGGCACGGGCACGGGCCGTGCGCTGGCCGCCGGCAAGTTCATGGTCGGGTGGGTCGCCCTGCTGTGGCTCATCGAGATCGTCGACACGGCGTCGGGGCACGCCCTCGACCGCTTCGGCATCCAGCCGCGCGACCCCGCCGAGCTGGTCGACGTCGTCCCGGCGTCCTTCATCCACTTCGGCTTCGACCACGTCGCGGCGAACTCGATACCGCTGCTCGTCCTCGGCTTCGTCGCCGCGCTCTCCGGGATGCGCCGCTTCCTCCTCGCCAGCGCCCTGATCGTCG
Source organism: Streptomyces sp. SGAir0957 (assembly GCF_043523415.1). Taxonomy (NCBI): domain Bacteria; kingdom Bacillati; phylum Actinomycetota; class Actinomycetes; order Kitasatosporales; family Streptomycetaceae; genus Streptomyces; species Streptomyces sp. SGAir0957. The sequence continues at coordinate 4,859,694 of NZ_CP027293.1, read as the reverse complement.
TCGCGGACGGGCTCGGGGTGTGGCTGGTCGCCCCCGCCCACTCGAACACGGCGGGCGCGTCGGGGCTGATCTTCGGGCTGTTCGGCTTCGTCGTGCTCAGCGGCTTCGTCGAGCGCAGGCCGCTCGGCATCGTCGTCGGCGTCCTCATAGCCGCGTACTGGGGCACGACGATCCTGGCGGGCCTCTCCCCGACCAACGAGGGCGTGAGCTGGCAGGGCCATCTGATCGGCCTGATGGCGGGCGTGGCGGCGGCGTTCGTCGTGCGCCGCCCACCACAGCGTCAGCTCCGGGCCTGACCCGCCTCTCCCGCCTGCGGCGCCCCGGGGTCGACGGGGAACCGCTCGGTGGCGACCCTCAGCTTCCCGAGGGGCGAATCGACCATGACCTCGGCCCCGTACGGGAGGGTGTCGCGGCCCCGGTAGCCGTCCGGCCCGGGGTTCCACATGGTCACGCAGTGGCCCTTGAGCGGGTCGAAGATCAAGTAGTGGGCGATGCCCCGGGAGGCGTACCAGCGGGCCTTGATCTCGTAGTCCCGTTTGACGCTGCCCTTCGCGACGACCTCGACCACGAGCTCCACGAGGTCCGGTGCGTAGGCGCTCTCGTTCTTCGCCACGTCCGGCGCGGGGATGACCGCCAGGTCCGGGCAGAACTCGTTCTCGTCATCGAAGACGAACGCGATGTCACTGGTGAAGTCCCACTCGGGCCCCAGCTGGGCTTCCAGGGCGTTCCAGACCAGGCGAATGGTCTTCCCATGGTGCGGCTTGACCGGACCCATCATGATGTTGCCCTCGACGATCTCCATGCGATAGCCGGGGAACATGTCCTCGAACCGGCTGAGCTGCGAGTGCAGGCGGTCGCTGTCCGCGATGGTCACGGTGGCCTCCCTGAGTCCTGCTCCCGATGGTAGGCCGCACCCTACGGAAGCGTGCGGCCGCAGGTGATCCGTTCGCTACGGCTTCACCCTTGAGGCGTCGGTCGCGAACCGCCGGGGCCTCACACCGTGAGGCCGCGCACCAGCAGGTCGAGGAGGGCGCACACGAAGAGCGCGATGCCGATGAAGCCGTTGACCTGGAAGAACGCTCGGTTCAGGCGGGACAGGTCGTGCGGCTTCACGATCGTGTGCTCGTAGAGGAACGCGCCCGCGACGATCACGAGCCCGACCCAGAAGAAGATGCCGGCACCCGTGGTGAGCGCGTACCAGACGAACAGGGCCGTGACCACGGCGTGGCAGACGCGGGCGCCCCGGATGGCCGCCGGGATGCCGAAGCGGGCCGGGACCGACATGACGCCGACCTCACGGTCCGTCTCCACGTCCTGGCACGCGTAGATCAGGTCGAAGCCGCCGATCCAGATGCCGACCGCGAGACCGAGGATCACCGCGTCCCACGACCAGGAGCCGGTGATCGCGATCCACGCGCCGATCGGGCCGATCGCCTGCGCGAGCCCGAGGATGGCCTGCGGGAAGTTCGTGAACCGCTTGCCGTACGGGTAGACGATCATCGGGACGACGGCGAGGGGCGCGAGCGCCAGGCAGAGCGGGTTCAGGAGCGCGGCCGAGGCGAGGAAGATCACCAGCGCGATCAGGGCGCCGGTCCACGCCGACTTCACCGACACCGCGCCCGTGACGAGTTCACGGTGCTTGGTGCGCGGGTTGCGGGCGTCGATCTCGCGGTCGATGATCCGGTTCGCCGCCATCGCGAACGTCCGCAGGCCCACCATGCAGATGGTGACCAGGAGCAGCCGGCCCCAGTGGATGTTCTTGTCCCACTCGAACATCGCGGTCAGCGCCGCGATATAGGCGAAGGGCAGGGCGAACACCGAGTGCTCGATCATCACCAGGCGCAGGAACGCCTTGGTGCGCCCCGGCTGCTGCGGCAGGATTCCTTCAGCGGCGCTCACTAGAGTCCGTACTCCTTCCAGCGGCGGTCCACCAGGGCCGCCGTTCGGGGGTCCGAGACGACCATCTCGGGCCAGCCCCCGTCGCGTGTGTACCCCTCCTCGGGCCACTTCTTCGTCGCGTCGATACCCGCCTTGCCGCCCCAGAACTGCTGGTAGGAGGCGTGGTCGAGGTGGTCGACCGGACCTTCGACGACGGTGAGGTCGCGCGCGTAGTCGGTGTTGCCGAGCGCGCGCCACGAGACCTCGTGCAGGTCGTGGACGTCGCAGTCGGAGTCGACGACGACGATCAGCTTGGTCAGCGACATCATGTGCGCGCCCCAGATGGCATGCATGACCTTCTGGGCGTGCTTGGGGTACTTCTTGTCGATCGAGACGATCGCGCAGTTGTGGAAGCCGCCGGACTCCGGCAGGTGGTAGTCGACGATGTCGGGGACGATGACCTTGAGGAGCGGCAGGAAGAACCGCTCCGTGGCGCGGCCGAGCGGCCCGTCCTCGGTCGGCGGGCGGCCGACGACGATCGACTGGAGCAGCGGGCGCCTGCGCATGGTGACGCAGTCGATCGTCAGCGCGGGGAACGGTTCCTGCGGGGTGTAGAACCCCGTGTGGTCGCCGAACGGGCCCTCGGGCAGCATCTCGCCCGGCTCCAGCCAGCCCTCCAGGACGACCTCGGCGTTGGCAGGCACCTGGAGCGGGACCGTCTTGCAGTCGACCATCTCCACGCGCTTGCCCTGGAGGAACCCGGCCAGCATGTACTCGTCCATGTCGCCCGGCAGCGGCGCCGTGGAGGCGTACGTGACGGCGGGCGGGCAGCCGAAGGCGATGGCGACGGGCAGCTTCTCGCCCTTGCGGGCGGCCACCTGGTAGTGGTTGCGGCTGTCCTTGTGGATCTGCCAGTGCATGCCGATGGTGCGCTTGTCGTGGCGCTGGAGGCGGTACAGGCCCAGGTTGCGCACGCCGGACTCGGGGTCCTTGGTGTGGGTCAGGCCCAGGTTGAAGAAGGAGCCGCCGTCCTCGGGCCAGGTGAAGAGGGCGGGCAGCTTCTCCAGGTCGACGTCGTCCCCGCGCAGGACGACCTCCTGCACGGGTGCGTCCTTGACCTTGCGCGGCGGTACGTGGGTCATCGCGCCGAGCTTGCCGAACGCCTCCCGGACGCCGACGAAGCCGTGCGGCAGCTCGGGCTTGAGCAGGCCGCCGATCTTGTCGCTGATCTCGCTGTACGCCTTCAGGCCCAGCGCCTTCAGGAGCCGCCGGTCGGTGCCGTACACGTTCATCGCGAGGGGCATCGCCGAGCCCTTCACGTTCTCAAACAGCAGGGCCGGGCCGCCGGACTTCTGCACGCGGTCGACGATCTCACCGACCTCCAGGTACGGATCGACCTCAGCCTTGATGCGCTTGAGGTCACCCTCGCGCTCCAGCGCCCGGAGCAGGGAGCGAAGATCGTCATAAGCCATGCCATCCAGTTTGTCATCCCTGATGGCGGATCTTGCCGGGGGCCGGGCACCCGCGGGCCGGGGCGGGTCAGCGCTCGGCGCGGGCCAGCTCCGCGGCGTGGGCGCGCAGGGCGAGGGCGACGGCCCCGGCGGTGCACAGCGAGGCGCCGACGGCCGCGAGCGGGGCGCCGATCAGCAGGGCGGTCATGGGGGCGGGCCAGTCCCGCTCCTCCGCGCACAGGGCGGCCTTGCGCCGGACCACCTCGTCGCTCGCGCCGCCGGTGTCGTACACACCGGCCCGGTCCGCGACCGCGGGCCCGGAACAGTCGACGCTCCAGACCTTGGTCTCGTACGGCGCGAACATCTGGTAGGCGGCGTACCCCCAGCAGATGCCGGCCGCGACGAGCAGGCCGATGCCCCATGCCTTCTGCCGTTCGGCCCGGATCCGGAACCGGTCCTCGATCACCGCCGGATGCTGCGCCCCCGTCATGAATCCCCCTGTCCCGCCCCACGGTCGCCCACGGGGAGTTCTCCCGCCACGTCCGCCAGACGCTACCCTGAGCCCGCTTTCACGCACCCAGCACTTTCGCCACATCCCCGGGGGGACCGCGTCTCATGCTCAGGTATCTGCCCTTTCTTCTGGTCCTGGCGCTGTGGATCTACGCCTTCATCGACTGTCTGAACACCCCGGAGGAGGAGGTGCGCGGGCTGCCGAAGGTGGTGTGGGTCATCATCATCCTGCTCTTCGGCGAGGTCCTGGTCGGGCCGATCGCCTGGCTGGTCGCGGGCAAGCGGCGCCATGCCCCGGCCGGGGGTTCGACGCCGTCGCAGTGGCACCGCAACCACCGCACCCGGTTCGTCGCGCCGGACGACAACCCGGACTTCCTGAACTCCCTGAAGGAGGAGAACAAGAAGGACGAGGCGCTCCTCAAGGACTGGGAGGCGGACCTGCGCCGCCGCGAGGAGGAGCTGAAGCGCCGCGAGAAGGAAAAGGAACAGGGCGAGGGCTGACGCCCCGGCCCGCGTCCTCCTCGCCCTCGCCCTCGGTCAGAGTCTGGTCCAGTGCTGGGACGACGCGTCGTCGCAGGAGGCCGTCGTCACGCCGCCCGCGAAACCGCCCGGGGTGAGGCAGCCGCCGGTCTTCGTGCTGAGGAGCGATCCGCCGGAGCCCCAGTTCCATACGATGCCGAGGCCCGAGCAGCCCGCCACGGTCACGTTCTGCCCGTCGTAGGCGTTGGTCAGGCACATGTCGGTCGCCGCATTGTGGAGCATGAAGCTGCCGCCATTGCTGAGCAGCTTCCAGGTCGCGTCGGCGGCCGAGCAGCTGCCCATGCCGACGCTGGGCCCCGAGGTGCGGACCATGCAGGTGCCGGTGGAGGCGTTGCGCAGCTGGTAGGAGCCCGAGGTGGGCGGCGCGGAGCCGCCCGAACCGGAGCCGCCGTCGGAGCCGGACCCGGCACCGCCCTGCGAGCCGCCGGTGCCGCCCGTGCCGCTGGTGCCGCCAGGAGCGGCGGTTCCGGACCCGGCCGAGGCGCCACCGCCCTGTCCCCCGGCGGCCGGTGCCTCCGCCGCCTTCGACTGCCGGGCGTGTGCCGCCTGGTCGGGCGCTGCCGACCGCGCGGCCTCCTCCGCGTCCGCCGCCTTGTCCGCCTCGTTCGCCTTGTCAGCCTTCTCCGTTTTCCTGGGCTTCTTCGAAGCGCGGGCCGAGGTGCCGCTCGGGCTCGCCGCCGACGGGGCGGGGGCGCTGACCCGCGGGGCCGGTGAGCCGCCCGCCGCGTGATCGTCCCCGGCGTCGTACGGCAGGTTCCGGATCGCGAGCGTCGTCCCGGCGATCACCACGACGACGGGGACGACGGCCAGCAGCACCCTGGTCCGCCGCCGCAGGGGCCGCCGGGGCGCCCGCTCACCCTCACCGGAGCCACCGGAGCCACCGGAGTCCGCGCCGGACCCGCCGCCCCCGGAGGGCGTGCGCGCCGCGAACGCCCTCCGCTCGGCCAGCGCGCCCCGCACCAGGGCGGGCCACACCGGCGAGCCGGAAGTGGCCCGGTCGGCGGTGAGTTCGAGGAGTTCGGCGGCGGTCGGCCGCCCCTCCGGGTCCTTGTCCAGGCAGGTCGCGACGAGTTCGGCGAGGCCGTGGTCGCGTACGCGGACCGCTTCGAGGTCGGGCCGGTCGTGCACGATGCGGTAGAGCGGGCTGCCCTCGCCGTCGCCGTACGGCCATTGCCCGCAGGCCGCGAAGGCGATGAGCAGGCCGAGCGCGAACACGTCGGACGCGCCGGTCAGCCGCTGTTTCCCGGAGGCCTGTTCCGGAGACATGTACGCGGGCGTGCCGACGACGAGCCCGGTCCGGGTGAGCCGGCTCTGTTCGGCGGCGCGGGCGATCCCGAAGTCGATGAGGGTGACGCCGGTGGCGGTGAGCATGACGTTGGACGGTTTGAGGTCCCGGTGCACCATGTCCAGCGCGTGGACGGCGGCGAGCCCGGCGGCCGCCTCCCGCAGGAGCGACCACAGACCGGGCCCGTCGAGCGGTCCCCCGTGCCGCTCGACGGCCTCGGCCAGGGTGATCCCCGGCACGTACTCCGTGGCGAACCACGGCGGGTCGCCGTCCCGGTCGCCCGCGAGGAGCGGGGCCGTCGCCCCGGCGGGCAGCCGCGCGATGTTGTCGAGCTCGTGCCCGAAGCGGCGGACGAACCCCTGGTCCTCGGCGACGACCGACGCCAGCATCTGCTTGACCGCGGCCCAACGGCCGTGCACGACACCCAGGTAGACCCGGCCCATACCGCCGGCCCCGAGCCGCCCCACCAGGGGAAACCCCCCGATCACGCGGGGGTCCCGGTCGTGCAGCGGCTCGGCCCCGCTGCCCGTCAGGTCATGGGGACCCGACTGCGGCGCGGGCGGATTCGCTTCGTCGGACACACCGGCCAGTGTGGCGCAGACCACGGCGGAACTGGAGTGGCTTTCTAGAAAATCCCTATAGAAATCACGATCGGAACCCCGTGTTCTACCCTGACGTCACCATGAGCCCCAAGCAACAGCGCGGCGCGGAGACCGCCGACCGCCTCCTCGACTCCGCCCTGCGCCTCTACGCCGAGGCGGGCGAGCAGTCCATCACCGTCAGCGCTCTGACGAAGGCGAGCGGGGTCAGCCTCGGCAGCCTCTACCACCACTTCGGCAGCGTCGACGGGCTCATGGACGCGCTCCTGATGCGCTGGCTCGGCCGCCTCCTCGACGAGCTGGGTGCCGCCATGCGCACCGCCCGCACCGCCCGCACCGGCATCCGCGCGCTCGTCCGGGCCTATCTGCGGTTCGTCGGGGAGCACCCGGACGCGGCCCGGCTGCTGCACTCCTCGCGCGCCGACCAGCTGTCCATGGCGCAGGCCAGGCAGGTGCGGGACGCGCAGGAGGCCCGGCTCTCGCCGCTGACCGTGTGGATCCGGCGGCACATCGAGTCGGGCGAGATCGCGCCGCTGCCGGACGCGCTGATCGAGTCGCTGGTCCTGGGCCCCGTCGTCGGGGTCGCGCGCCGTCATCTCGCGGGGGTCGGTGACGTCGATCTCGCTCAGGCGGCGCGGGTCCTGCCGGACCGGATCTGGCGCTCGCTCACGCCCTGAGGCCGGTCGGGACGGGGGTCACGAGCGGACCGCGTACCGGTCCCGGAGGGACTGCCAGCGCTCCGGGGTCCACGCCCGCCACGCCTCGGGCGTCATCGGGGGGCCGTCGAGCGCGTCGAGCAGGCACAGGAAGTGGTCGTGCCAGTCGGCCAGGCAGTCCAGGCGCAGGGCGTCGTCACCGTCGAACTCGTTGGTGAAGCGCAGGGTGGTGCCCGGCTCCAGGTGGCAGCGGATACGGCCGTGCACGCCGCCGAGGGTGTACTCGACGACGCGCTCGACATCCCAGGCGGTGATCCGGCCCTGATGCGCGCCGCCCCCGTTGAGCCAGCGCAGCGTGACGGCGCCGCCGAGCCGGGGCTCCAGTACGTCGGCCGCCGCCAGCCACCCTTCGAGCCCTTCCGGGGTGGCGACCGCCCGCCACACCTGTTCGACGGGGTGCGACAGGCGCAGGGTGAAGAACAGGGTGTGGACGGTGCCGTCGGTGCGGCTGATACCGGCAGGGACGGCGTTCTCGGGGCTCTCCGCGGACTCGGTCATGAGTCCAGCTTGCCGGGATGGCCCCTCAGACGCCCGCGTACGAGTGCTTGCCGGTGACGAAGATGTTCACGCCGTAGTAGTTGAACAGCCAGCAGCCGAAGGCGACCAGCGCCAGGTAGGCGGCCTTGCGGCCCTTCCAGCCGGCGGTCGCGCGGGCGTGCAGGTACGCGGCGTACGCCACCCACGTGATGAAGGACCAGGTCTCCTTGGGGTCCCAGCCCCAGTAGCGGCCCCACGCGTCACCGGCCCAGATCGCGCCCGCGATGATCGTGAACGTCCACAGCGGGAAGACCGCCGCGTTGATCCGGTAGGAGAACTTGTCCAGGGACTGCGAGGCGGGCAGCCGCTCCATGACCGAGGTCGCGAACTTGCCCGGCTGACCGCCGTTCGCGAGCTTGTTCTCGTAGGAGTCCTTGAACAGGTACAGGATCGTGCCGACCGCGCCGACGTAGAACACCGCGCCGCAGAAGATCGCCGTGGAGACGTGGATGTACAGCCAGTACGAGTGCAGCGCGGGAACCAGCTGGTCGCTGGCGGTGTACAGGACGGTGACGGCCAGGCCCAGGTCGAGCAGGACCGTGGTGACCAGCGGCAGACCCAGCCAGCGGACGTTCTTCCTCAGCGCGAGGAGCGTCAGGTACACGCCGACGGCGACGGTGGAGAAGGTGATGTTGAACTCGTACATGTTGCCCCACGGCGCGCGCTGCACCGACAGGGCCCGGGTGACGACCCCGGCCAGCTCGACGAGGAACGCCAGCGCGGTGAGCGAGATGGCGATGCGCCCGTAGAGGTCGCCCTGCTCGTCGCCGCCGGAGGCGCCGGGCCCGTCGGGCACGTCGCGCGAGCCCGCGGCGGCCCGGGTGACGACCTGCGGCCGCTCCAGGACCGCGGTCGCGCCGTTCTTCTGCTTGACCTGGACCTGCACCGCGGCGGCGGCGGTGGTGTCGGCGGCCTGCGCCTCGCCGGTCAGCGCCGCGGCGGTACGGCCGACCTTGCTGCGGCTGCCGAAGATCCACTCGGCCATGTTGGCGAAGAACGCCAGCAGATACACGGCCATGGACGAGTAGATGAGGACGTTACTCGTGTGCGCCAGGGATTCGTTGGTTGCGGCGGCGAGAGTCACTTCTCAGCCCCTTCGGCGGGAACAGCGGCGGATGATGCGGGGGTGTCCTGGGTCCCGGTGGTCGCCGGGGCGTCGGGGGCGCTCGGCGCCTGGGTGTGCAGCCGGCCGACCAGGTCGCCCAGCTCCTCGGGGAGTTTCGCGGACTCGCTGCGGCCGAGGCCCGCCATCTCGACGACGGTGACCCCGTCGGGGCCCTCGACGGCGCGGACCCAGACCCGGCGGCGCTGGATGAACAGGGAGCCGGCCAGACCGAAGATGGCGACGATGGCGCCACCGAGCGCCCAGCCCTGCGCGGGCTGGTGGGAGATCTGGAAGGTCACCCACTCCTTGATGTCCTTGTCGAAGGTGATGGAGCCCGCCCCGTTCGGCAGCTTCATCGTCTCCCCCGGCAGCAGACGGGTCTTCAGCGCCTCGCCCTTGGAGTCCTTGAACTCCTTCATGTGGGAGGTGTCGAGCTGGTACACGTTCTGCGGCAGTCCGGCGTCCACGCCGAGGTCGCCGTGCATCGCGTTGAGCGCGAGGACGGGGAAGTCGAGGGCTGGGAACTGGGAGAACATCGTGCCCTTGCCCGCGCCCGCGAAGGTCGGCACGAACCAGGCGCTGAAGCCGAGCTGCTCCTTCTTCCCCTTGGCGTCGCGGTAGCCGTCCATCACCTTGATGGCGCCCTGCGAGGAGATGTTGGAGTCGATCGGCAGCATCGGCACGGCCTGCTGCGAGACGACCTTGCCCTTGCCGTCGCGGACGGTGACGTTCACGGCGTAGCCGTGACCGTTGAGGAAGATCTTGGTGCCGTCGATCTCCAGCGGGTGGTTGGACTCGATGGCGGTCTTCCGCACCTTGCCGTCGGCGCCCTGGCTGTAGCTGACGTTCGCCCGGAAGGTGCGCGGGGTGCCCTTCTCGGGGCCGGTGCGCGCGTAGGTCGCGGTGAACTTGTCGAGGGTGAAGTTGAACGGCGAGAGGTCGCGGTCACTGTCGAACAGGTTGCCGGACTTGAAGTCGTCGTACTGCGGCAGCACGTTGGAGAAGCCGTCGCCCTCGACGACGAGCTTGCCGCCCTCGAACTTGAACAGCTGGCCCCAGGCGAACGCGACCAGCATGACGATCAGCGCCATGTGGAACGCCAGGTTGCCGACCTCGCGCAGATAGCCCTTCTCGGCGGCGACGGCGGTTCCGGCGACGTGCGAGCGGAAGCGGCGCTTCTTCAGGAGCGCGAGCGCGGCGGCGCGCACCTGCTCCGGGTCGCTCCCGGTGCGCCAGGTCGCGTACGCGGGCAGCCGGTCCAGGCGCCTCGGCGCACCCGGCGGGCGGCCGCGCAGCTGGCCGACGAACTGCCAGGTGCGGGGCACGATGCAGCCGATGAGCGAGATGAACAGCAGGATGTAGATCGCGGAGAACCACACCGAGCTGTAGACGTGGAAGAGGCCGAGCTTCTCGTAGAGCGGCCCGAGCGTGGTGTGGGCCTTCTGGAAGTCGCTGACCTTCAGCGGGTCGGTGCCGGACTGCGGGATCAGCGAGCCGGGGATGGCGCCGAGCGACAGCAGGAACAGCAGGATCAGCGCGACCCGCATCGAGGTGAGCTGGCGCCAGAACCAGCGGACCCAGCCGACGACACCCAGCTTGGGAAGGTTCGGGGCCCGGTCCTCGAGCGGCGCGGTGGACAGCTGGGAGCCGGCCTCCTGCTCGGTGCTCTCCGCACTCGCCGTGCTCTCAGGGGTTCGCGTCTTGCTCATAGTTCAGATTCCCACCTGGAAGCCGGTGGACCAGGTCCGCATCTGCCCGACGAGGCTGTCCCAAGCGCCGGTGAGCAGGAGGATTCCGGTCAGGATCATCATGATGCCGCCGATGCGCAGCACCCATGTGTAGTGCTTCTTGACCCAGCCGAAGGCGCCGAGTGCCTTGCGGAAGGCGATCGCGGCGAGGACGAAGGGGACGCCGAGGCCGAGGCAGTAGGCGACGGTCAGTATGGCCCCGCGTCCGGCGCTGCCCTGGTCCTGGGAGAGGAACAGCACCGAGCCGAGGGTCGGGCCGATGCACGGGGTCCAGCCGATGCCGAACAGGGCGCCGAGCAGCGGGGCGCCCAGCAGACCGGCGGCGGGCTTCTTGTGGATGCGGAACTCGCGCTGCGTCATCCACGGCATCAGCCCCATGAAGAACACGCCCATGAGGATCATGCAGCCGCCGAGCACCTTGTTCAGGACGCCCTGATACTCCTGCAGCGTCTGCCCGAAGTAGCCGAACAGCGCTCCGCCCGAGACGAAGACGGCGGTGAAGCCGAGGACGAACAGGCCGGCCCCGGCCGCCATCCGGCCCCGCCGCTGCTCCATCAGGTCGGTGCCGGTCACACCGGTGACGTAGGAGAGGTAGCCGGGCACGAGCGGGAGCACGCAGGGGGAGAAGAAGGAGACCAGGCCGCCGAGGAGAGCCACGGGGATGGCGAGGAGCAGCGCGCCGCTCAGAATCGTGCTGTTCTGGCTGTCATACGCGGCGAGGGTGACGAGCGTGGGGGACACCGTCGCTCACTTCTCCGCGACGACCGGGTCGAGCATCTTGCGCAGGCTCTCCTCGCTCAGCGGCTTCAGGGAGCGCGCGGCGATCTTGCCGTCCCGGTCCACGACGATGGTGGACGGGATGGCCTGCGGGTTGAGCGTGCCCTTCTCGAAGGTGAGGAGCAGCTTGCCCGTCGGGTCGTAGTAGCTGGGGTACGTGACGTCGAAGCTCTTCTCGAACTCCTTGGCCGGGCTGGTGCTGGTGTCCCGCGTGTTGATGCCGAGGAACTGCACGCCCTGCTTCTCGGTGTCCTCGGCGACCTTGACGAAGTTGGGCGCTTCGGCGCGGCAGGGCGGGCACCAGGAGCCCCAGACGTTGAGGACGACGACCTTGCCCTTGTAGTCGGCGAGCTTGAGGGCCTTGCCCTCCAGGTCCTCGCCCTTCAGGTCGGGGGCGTCGTGCCGCTCGCCCTTCTTGACGGTGGAGATGCCGCCGGAGCTGGTCACGAAGTTGGTGTTGTTGCCGCCACCGGAGGTGCCGCCGGAGCCGCACGCGGTCAGCGCGAGGGCCGCGACGGCGGCGCCTACGGTCAGTCTGGCGGCGCGGCGCGAGGTCGCGGGGGTGCGCGGGGTGCGGCGGGCGGCACTCATGTGAAAAGTTTCGCATGTCTGTTTAGGGGATCTTCCGCACCCCCCTCATGGACGGAAAAGCCCATTTCAGGCGGTGTTTTCCGACGGATTCGCAGTCCCCTTGCCGGCAGCCTCCGCGAGGAACGTCCGCCAGCCTTCGGCGGGCTGCTGCCCGACGTCGAGCGTGCGGAGTTTCGCGAGTACCGCCGGGTCCTGCGCGTCCATCCAGTCGACATACTGCCGGAAGGAGACGAGGCGTACGTCGCTGTGCTTGTCGGCAGTCGCGGCGATGTGCTTGAGCGCTTCCTCGACGGCGTCCATGTAGATGCCGCCGTTCCACTCCTCGAAGTGGTTGCCTATGAAGAACGGCGCGCGGTTCGTCTCGTAGGCCCGCTCGAAGCCGGATATGTAGGCCTGGGCGGCCTGCTTGCGCCAGCCCGGGTAGTTGTGGGCGGGCGCCTTGGTGGAGTTCAGGGACTGGTTGGCCAGCATGTTGTAGTCCATCGACAGGACCTCGAAGCTGTGCCCGGGGAACGGGACGGCCTGGAGCGGCAGGTCCCAGACGCCGTTCTTCTTGTCGGGCCAGCGCTGGCGGCCGCCGGGCGAGGAGGCGTCGTAGCGCCAGCCGAGCTCGCGGGCGGTGGGCAGCAGGTTGTCCTGGCCGAGCAGGCAGGGCGTGCGGCCGCCGACCAGCTCCTTGTCGTAGTCGAACGGGAGCGGGGGCTCGTCGCGCCAGCCCGTGTTGGTCCGCCACTGCTTGACGAAGGACGTGGCCTGGTCGATCTCGCTGCGCCACTGCTGCGGCGTCCAGTTCGCCACGGTGCCGGAGCCGGTGCAGAAGTGGCCGTTGAAGTGGGTGCCGATCTCGTGCCCGTCGAGCCAGGCCTGGCGGACGTGGGTGAGCGTCGCCTTGATGTGCTCGTCGGTGAGGTAACCGATGTCGGAGGCGCCGACCGGATTGTTCGGCCCGTGGTAGAGCCGCTTCTTCGACTCGGGCAGCAGGTACAGGCCCGACAGGAAGAACGTCATGTGCGCGCCGTGGTCCTTGGCGAGCTTGAGGAAGCGCGGGAAGAGCCCGTTGCCCACCTCGCCCGCGCCGTCCCAGGAGAAGACCACGAACTGCGGCGGCTTCTGCCCCGGTGCGAGCCGCTCGGGCGCGGCGGGCTGGTGCGGCTGCTTCCCGGTGTACGCGGTCGAGCCGTCCCCGATCGGCTTCGCGGCCGGGCGCTTCGGCCCCTGCGTGGTTCCGGAGTGGCCGCCGGGCGAGACGGTCGGGGCCTTGCCCGAGCCGCCGGATCCGCACCCGGCGAGCGCCACCGCGGTCGCTGCCCCGGCCCCCAGACCGAGAAGTCCCCTACGGCTGACATCGCGCATAACGTCCTCATTCGTCGCACTGTGCACCCATTCATGGCGGGCACACAGTTAGAGGGCTCGACGAAGACGCGGGTTCCGACAAGTCGTAGGTATTTGCGGGGTTTTGTGAGGATATGGCGAAGGCCGCCGCCATCCGACGGCGGCCCGTGCCGCGCAGGTCAGGGCTCTCGTGCCGCGCAGGTCCGGGCTCCCGTGCCGCACAGGTCAGAGCCGAACCACCCAGCCCGCTCTCAGGCGCCGAACGCCTTGCCGCCGCCCTGAGGGGGCTTGGCGCCCTTCTTGCCGCCGGCCAGCAGATGGGCCGGGACGAGGTCGCGCGCGGGCTCGGTGTAACCGACCGACACGATCTTGTCACCCTGGTACGTGAACGTGGTCAGCGAGGCCAGCGTGCACTGCCGCTTGCGCGGGTCGTGCCACAGGCGCCGCTTCTCGACGAAGCTGCGCACCGTCCAGATCGGCAACTGGTGGCTGACGCAGACCGCCTCGTGGCCGCGGGCCGCGTCCTTGGCGGCGTCGAGCGCGCCCATCATCCGCACGACCTGCTCGACGTAGGGCTCGCCCCACGACGGCTTGAACGGGTTGACCAGGTGCTTCCAGTTGTCCGGGTTGCGCAGGGCGCCGTCCCCGACGCCGAACGTCTTGCCCTGGAACACGTTGCCCGCCTCGATGAGGCGCTCGTCGCTGCCCAGGTCGAGGCCGTGCGCCTTGGCGATCGGCGTCGCCGTCTCCTGCGCCCGCTCCAGCGGGGAGGCGATCACGTGCGTGATGTCACGGGAGGACAGGTGCTCGGCGACCCGGTCGGCCATCTGGCGGCCCAGCTCGGAGAGGTGGTAGTCGGGCAGCCGCCCGTACAGGATCCCCTCGGGGTTCTCCACCTCGCCGTGGCGCATGAGGTGGACGACGGTGATGTCGTCGTCGCTCTTCGGAGCCGTGTTCTTCGTGCTGTCGCTCATGCCGTGGCCTCCGCGGCCGCGCGGGCGGCAGCCGGGAGCGCGGCGGCGATGCGCTCGACCGCCCGCTCGTCATGGGCGGTCGAGACGAACCAGGACTCGAACGCCGAGGGCGGCAGGTAGACGCCCTGCTCCAGCATCGAGTGGAAGAAGGCGGTGAAGCGGAAGGACTCCTGGGCCTTGGCGCCCTCGTAGTCCCGGACCTCGTTCTCGGTGAAGAAGACGGAGAACATGTTGGAGGCGTTCTGCACGCGGTGCGCGACGCCCTCCTTGGTGAACGCCTCGGTGACGAGCGCCCGCAGCTGCTCGCTGACCCCGTCGACCTTCGCGTACGCGGCGTCGTCGAGGAGCCGCAGCTGGGCGACGCCCGCGGCGGTGGCGACCGGGTTCCCCGACAGCGTGCCCGCCTGGTAGACCGGGCCCGCCGGCGCGAGGTGGGCCATGACGTCGGCGCGGCCGCCGAACGCGGCGGCGGGGAAGCCGCCGCCCATCACCTTGCCGAACGTCATCAGGTCCGGCACGACGCCGTCGACGCCGAACCAGCCGGCCTTCGACGTACGGAAGCCGGTCATGACCTCGTCGGAGATGTAGAGCGCGCCGTTCTCCTGGCAGACCGCCTTGAGCCCGGCGTTGAAGCCGTCGAGCGGCGGGACGACGCCCATGTTGCCCGGCGACGCCTCGGTGATCACGCAGGCGATCTCGCCGGGGTGCGCGGCGAACGCCTCGCGCACGGCCTCCAGGTCGTTGTACGGCAGCACGATCGTGTCGACGGCCTGGGCGCCGGTCACGCCCGGGGTGTCCGGCAGGGCGAACGTGGCGACGCCGGACCCGGCGGCGGCGAGCAGCGCGTCCACGTGCCCGTGGTAGCACCCGGCGAACTTGATCACCTTGGCGCGGCCGGTGAAGCCGCGGGCGAGGCGGATCGCGGACATGGTCGCCTCGGTGCCCGAGGAGACGAGCCGCACCTGCTCGACCGGCGCGATCCGCTCGACGATCGCCTCGGCCAGCTCGACCTCGCCCGCACCCGGCGTGCCGAAGGAGGTGCCGCGGGCGACGGCCTCCTGGACGGCCGCGATGACCTCGGGGTGGGCGTGGCCGAGGATCATCGGCCCCCACGAGCACACGAGGTCCACGTACTCGCGGCCGTCGGCGTCCGTCAGATACGGACCGGTACCGGACACCATGAAACGGGGCGTACCGCCCACGGCTCGGAACGCGCGCACGGGCGAGTTCACGCCACCGGGCGTGACCACGGCCGCACGGTCGAAGAGCCCCTGCGAAACGGGTGCCTCATAGGGATAGGGGGTGTTGTTCGCCTCTGCCATGCCTCTCAGCGTACGGCCCGCTTCCCCGGCCCCCCGCGCGCGGCTCCCGGGCGCCCTAGACTCGGGCTGTCGGGGCGCTGTACCGCTTCTGTACGGCGGACGGGGCCGGCCGCTCGCGCAGTTGTTTCCCTCGGACGTTTCGGCGGGTGACCGTGGGGGAGGTCACTGACACGATGATCGGGTTGCGCGTCGGCGGTCGCGCGGCCTAGAAAAGGGCCTTGCGCCCTGAGAACAGCAGTCGGGTGGAGATATGCATCGCGGTGGCGGCGGACTGGGCGAGGGGACCGACGACCTGGGCCCCCGGCGTGCCCGGCGCGGGAGGCACCGGCGCGAGGGCCACGACGAGACGGTGGCACGGGTCCAGAGAGCGACAGGCGGCGGGGACAGCGGGAATGGTGGCCGGGTGGGGGTGACGTACAAGTACTTCGGCGCGCCCGACGGCGCGACGGCGGCCCGCGTTCCGATCTCCATGCGTCCCGAGGAGCTCGGCGGTGACGAGCTGGGCATGGGCGGCATGTTCACGAAGATCAAGCCGGAGACGATGGCCGCGATGGTCCTCACCGGCATCGAGGGCATACCCCTGCACAAGGTGCCGCCCCTCGAACTGGTCGTGCTGCACCCGGACTACGCGGTGGTGAAGCTGCCGATGACGGTCGTCGACCCGTTGCGCGGAGTGGGCGAGGAGGCCGTCGGCGCGGCGGCGTTCATCTGGTCGACGGTCCCGGACCGCGGCGGGCCGCGGGACGCGTTCAACGTGTACCAGCTGCTCCACGAATGGCAGGACTTCAGCCACCGGCTGCACGACGCGGGCCATCAGGCGTACTGCCTGGTGTGGCCCTGAGCAGGCAGTACTGCCTGGTGTGGCCCTGACCGAGCAGTACTGCCCGGTCAGGCCCTGACAGCACCGATCACCGCACCGGCGGCCCCGCCTCGATCCGGCGCAGCACCGCCTCGTACGAGTCGACCGTGCCTGCTTGTCCTGCACGACGTGGTCCCGGAGGAACAGGCCGTCCCAGCCGCCTGTTCGGCGGCGACCGCGGTCCGGGCGACCGTGTGGGAACGCCCCGTACACCCGGGCGTGGCGCCGCCCCGCCGACGGCCCGTCCCCTGATCGGGCGACCGCCAATGGGCTTTTTACCCGGGCCTGCCCCGGTCTCGACGAGCGGCTTACCCGGGCCGAGCAGACTGGGCCGGTACATCAAGGGGTGTGCGGGTCCGTACCGGGTGCCCGCTCGGGAAGGCACTACCTATGAAGATCGTGTTCCTGCTGCACAACGCCTACGCGGTCGGCGGCACCGTACGCACCACGCTCAACCTCGCCGCCGCGCTCACCGAGCACGGCGGGCACGAGGTGGAGATCGTGTCGATGTCGCGGCACCGGGAGAGCCCGAGGTTCGCCGTCGACCCGCGGATCACCCTCGTACCGCTGGTGGACACCCGGGCCGACGGCGCGGACACCCGGCAGGCCGCGTACGCGGAGCCCTCGCGGGACTTCCCCGCCGCCGAGAAGCGGTACAAGCAGTACTCGCTCCTGCACGACCAGCGGGTCCGCGGCTACCTGGAGGAGCGGTGCGACGCGGACGTCGTCATCGGCACCCGGCCCGGCATCAACGTCTACCTCGCCAAGTGGGGCCCGCGGCGGGCGCTGCGGATCGGGCAGGAGCACCTGCGCCACGACGCGCACTCCAAGAAGCTGCGCACCGAACTCGCCCGCCACTACCGGCGGCTCGACGCGCTCGTGACGATGACGGAGGCGGACGCGGCCGTGTACCGGGCGCGGGTGCCGCTGCCCGGGGTGCGGGTGCTGTCCGTGCCGAACATCGTGCCGCCCGCGTCGGTCCCGGCATCGGACGGCTCGTCGAAGGTCGTCGCGGCGGCGGGGCGGCTCGCCCCCGGCAAACGCTACGACCTGCTCCTGGAGGCGTTCGCCGAGGTGGCCGCGCGGGTGCCGGAGTGGGAGCTGCGGATCTACGGCGGCGGCGCGCAGGAACCGCGTCTGCGGGCGCTCATCGAGCGGCTCGGCCTGGCCGGGCGGGCCCGGCTGATGGGCACGGTGTCGCCGATCGAGCCGGAGTTCGCGAAGGCGGCGCTCGTGGTGAGCGCCTCCGACGCCGAGTCGTTCGGGATGACGCTGGTCGAGGCGATGCGCTGCGCGGTGCCCGTGATCAGCACGGACGCGCCGCTCGGCCCCGCCGAGATCATCACCGACGGCGTCGACGGACGGCTCGTCCCGGTCGGCAGCGCCGACGCGCTCGCCGAGGCGATGACCGAGCTGATCGGGGACGCGGCGACCCGCGAGAGGATGGGCGCGGCGGCGCTCGCCTCGGCACACCGGTTCGATCCTGAGCCCATTGTGGCGCGATATCACACCCTTTTCGCGGAACTCAGGGCCTCCCGATTCCGTCGAGCAGGACGACGGTTCCGTGCCCGGGCCACCAACTGGGCGCGCAGGAAGGTCCGCTCGCTGCGTGCCACGTGGCCGGGCGGCCGAGGGGGGACTTCGCATGACGGCCGACGCAGCCGCGCCCATGGCACCGCGCAGCCCGGACGTTCCTGAGGTGCGGACGCGGGGCACCCTGAGCGTCCGGCCCGCCGCGCCACCGGGGACGTCCGCCGCCGCACCGGGCGGGCGCCGGGGGGCGGCGCTGCGGTCCGTGCGGGGCGGCGACTGGCTGGCGGTCGTCGCCGTCCTGTACCTCCTGGCGCAACTCGCGTTCGTCGTGTTCCGGCTGGGGCACGGGCTCGGCTGGGACGAGTCCGTGTACGTGTCGCAGTACGACCCCCGCAACCCGACGGTCTTCTTCAGCGCCCCGCGCTCGCGCGGCACCAGCCTGCTCACGGCGCCGCTGATCGCGGTGACCGACTCCCCCGTCGCCCTCCGCATCGCCCTCGCGGTGCTGTCGTCGGCCGCGCTGTACGCCGCGTTCCGCGTGTGGCGGCCGCTGGTCGGGGCGCGGACGACGGCGTTCGCGGCGCTGCTCTTCGCCGGGCTGTGGACCGCCGTCCTCTCCGGCGCGATGGCCATGCCGAACCTATGGGTGGCGTTCGGCTCGGTCGGCGCCGTCGGCTGGTTCCTGCGCGCCGACGGCAGCGGCACGGGCATGGGTACGGGTACGGGTACAAGTACGGGTACCAGCATTGGCACCGGCCAAGGTACCGGCCAAGGCACCAGCAAGGGCCGGTACTGGTGGCTCGCGGGCTGCGTCGCCGTGGTCGCCCTGTTCCGGGCGCCGGACGCGGCCTGGCTGGTGCTGCCCCTCGGCGTCGCCGCGCTGCTGATGCGCGGGCGGCGACGCACCCTGCCGTACCTGGCGGCGGGCCTCGTCGCGGGTCTCGTCCAGTGGGTCGTGGAGGCGTACGTGCGCTGGGGCGGCGTGCCCGAGCGGCTGCGCGTGTCCAGCGCCACCGAGGGCGACATGGGCCTGCACTGGAACGTCGGCACGGCCTGGCACGCGGTCAACGGCCCGCTGCTGTGCCGCCCCTGCACCGCGGGCAGCCCGGCCCACCCCGAACTCGCCCTGTGGTGGCTCGCCCTGCCGCTGCTCGTGGTGGCGGCCGTGGTCGTCGCGCTGCGCGGGCGCCGTCCCGCGCCGATCCTCGTCCCGGTCGCCTGCGCCGCCGCGCTCTCGGTCCCCTACCTCCTGCTCATCGGCTACTCGGCGCCGCGCTTCCTGCTGCCCACGTACGCGCTGCTCTCGCTGCCGGTGGCGGTGCTGCTGCGCCGGATCCGGCGCCGCCGGGCCCTCGCGGTCACGGCCGTCGCCCTGGTCGTGCTCCAGCTGGGCTCACAGCTCGCCGTGCTGCACCACGAGGCCGGCTCGGCGGCGCGCACGAACGCCCGCTACGTCGCCGCCGCCGACGGCCTGCGCGCGCTCGGCCTCACACCGCCGTGCCTGGTGACGGGCCCGCGCGCGCTGCCCGTCGGCTACGCGGCCGGCTGCGCGTCGGCGCAGACGCACGGCAACAACGCGTCCATGACCCGCGCGGAGCTGCTGCGCCGCGCCGCCGAGGTGCCGACGGCCGTCCTCACCGCGCGCGGGCACCGGCCCCCGAAGTACGCCAGGGACTGGACCCCGTACGAGCTGCCGCACACCCGCGGCTGGACGGCGTGGAAGGCACCGGCGCGGGACCGGCCCTGAGGAGCTGGGACCTATTCGGCCCGCAGCGCCGCGAGCCGCTCCTCGAACGGGGTCACCTCGAACCCGTCCGCCGGGTCCACCGACGTGATCGCCCCCGTCAGCGAACGGGGCGCGATCGCGGCGGCGGTGTCCACGTCCGGCGCCGCGTCGGCGGCGGCCGGGCCCATGAACCGGGCCAGTTCCGCGCCCGCCCGCTGGATGCGCCGCTCCAGGCCCTCCTCGCCCCAGTCCTCCGACGCCGCGAACACGGCGGTCGGCAGGACGAGCGCGCGCAGGTAGGTGAAGAGCGGCCGCAGCGCGTGCTCGGTGACCAGCGAGTGCCGGGCCGTGCCGCCGGTCGCGGCGATCAGGACCGGCTTGCCGGTCAGCGCGTCCTTGTCGATCACGTCGAAGAACGACTTGAACAGGCCGCTGTACGACGCCGCGAACACCGGGGTGACCGCGATCAGGCCGTCCGCCGCGGCCACCGCGTCGAGCGCGGCGGCCAGGCGGGCGGGCGGGAATCCCGTCACGAAATGCTGGGCGATCTCCGTGGCGAGGTCGCGCAACTCGACGACCTCGACCTCGGCCTCGGCGCCGCCGGCCTGCCGCACGGTCGCGGCCGCCAGCCGGTCGGCGAGCAACCGGGTGGAGGAGGGCGAGCTGAGCCCCGCCGAGACGACGACGAGCTTCACTTCGTGCTCCCTTCGGCGACGGTGGCCTCCGTGCGGGCGGCGACGCGGGCCGCGTGGGTGGGTGCGTCCGGGACGTTCGCCGGGCGCAGGTTGGCGAACTCCTTGCGCAGCACCGGCACGACCTCCTCGCCGAGCAGGTCGAGCTGTTCGAGGACGGTCTTCAGCGGCAGGCCCGCGTGGTCCATCAGGAACAGCTGGCGCTGGTAGTCGCCGACGACGTCCCGGAAGGACAGGGTCCGCTCGATGACCTCCTGCGGCGAGCCGACGGTCAGCGGCGTCTGCGAGGTGAACTCCTCGAGGGACGGGCCGTGGCCGTAGACCGGCGCGTTGTCGAAGTACGGGCGGAACTCGCGCACCGCGTCCTGCGAGTTCTTCCGCATGAACACCTGGCCGCCGAGGCCGACGATGGCCTGCTCCGGGGTGCCGTGCCCGTAGTGGGCGTAGCGCTGGCGGTACAGGTTCACCATCTGCTTGGTGTGGCTGGCGGGCCAGAAGATGTTGTTGTGGAAGAAGCCGTCGCCGTAGTACGCGGCCTGCTCGGCGATCTCGGGCGAGCGGATCGAGCCGTGCCAGACGAACGGCGCGACGCCGTCCAGCGGGCGCGGGGTCGAGGTGAAGGACTGGAGCGGCGTACGGAACTTGCCCTTCCAGGTGACGACGTCCTCGTCCCACAGGCGGCGCAGGAGCGCGTAGTTCTCGACGGCGAGGTCGATGCCGTCCCGGATGTCCTTGCCGAACCAGGGGTAGACCGGGCCCGTGTTGCCGCGGCCCATCATCACGTCGACGCGGCCCTCCGCGACGTGCTGGAGCATCGCGAAGTCCTCGGCGATCTTCACCGGGTCGTTCGTGGTGATCAGCGTGGTGGAGGTGGAGAGGATCAGGTTCTCCGTGCGCGCGGCGATGTAGCCGAGCATGGTCGTCGGCGAGGACGGCACGAACGGCGGGTTGTGGTGCTCCCCGGTCGCGAAGACGTCCAGACCGACCTCCTCGGCCTTCTGCGCGATGGCGAGCATCGCCTTGATGCGCTCGTGCTCGCTCGGCGCGCGTCCGGTGGTCGGGTCGACCGTGACGTCGCCGACGGTGAAGATTCCGAACTGCATGATGCTCACCCTTCCCGGGTTTTTGTTGACTGTTCAACTATACCCCGGAACGGATGTGCCGTCTGACCTATTCCCGGCCCTGGTGGTCTTCGTTCACTGCTGGTGCGGGTGGCGTCCGGTCGCCGCGAGCAGCGCCGCGAGCAGCGACGCGAGCAGCCGTCGAACGGGGAGGTATCGGCCCCCGCCGCAGCGGGCTTCTCTCGGAACCTCGTACGGCCGGCCCGTGGCCCGTGCCTGGTGTTCCCGGCGACGGACATGGCGGCGATCGTCGGGGTCGGCCCCAAGTGGTGCGTCCTGCGCTACCGCTTCCACGAGGGGGTGCTGGAGACGCCGCTGCGCACGCGGATTACGGCGGAGGCGGCGGGTCCGACTGGGCCGCACACGCGGATTCCGGCGGAGGCGGCGGGGTCGACTGGGCCGCGCTCGCCGCCGACCTCGGCTACGCGGACCAGGCACACCTGGTCCGCGACTTCACTGCGACGGTGGGCGTCCCGCCGACGGCGTACCCGACCTCGTAGAGCCGGTTCCTACTGCTCGCGGTGGACCTTCGAGTTGGACGCCTGGGCGCGCGGCCGGACCACGAGGAGGTCGATGTTGACGTGACTGGGGCGGGTGACCGCCCAGGTGATCGTGTCCGCGACGTCGTCGGCGGTGAGCGGCTCGGCGACGCCCGCGTACACCTTCGCCGCCTTCTCCTGGTCCCCGCCGAACCGGGTCAGCGCGAACTCCTCCGTCTTCACCATGCCGGGCGCCACCTCGATGACCCGGACCGGCGTGCCGACGATCTCCAGGCGCAGCGTCTCCGCGAGGACGTGCTCGGCGTGCTTGGCCGCCACGTAGCCGGCGCCGCCCTCGTAGGTGCTGAACCCGGCGGTCGAGGAGAGGACGACGACCGTGCCGTCTCCGGACGCGGTGAGCGCGGGGAGCAGGGCCTGCGTGATGTTGAGGGTGCCGATGACGTTCGTCTCGTACATCTGCCGCCACTGCTCCGGGTCGCCGGTGGCCACGGGGTCCGCGCCGAGCGCGCCGCCCGCGTTGTTCACCAGGACGCCGACCGTCTTGAACGCGGTGGCGAACTCGTCGACCGCCGCCCGGTCGGTGATGTCCATGGCGTACGCGGTGGCCTGCTGCCCGGCGCCGTTGATCTCCTCGGCCAGCGCCTCGATACGGTCCTTGCGGCGGGCCGTCAGCACCACCCGGTACCCGGCCGCGGCCAGCTGCCGCGCGGTGGCGGCGCCGATACCGCTGCTCGCGCCGGTGACGACGGCGATACGGGAAGACGCGGCGGGGGCCATGAGCTACTCCTCGAACGACTGGGCGACGGGACTGCCGCCCAGCGTACGTGGCGAAGATCGCCGGGTCAGTCGCTCCTCGGCGCGTACATGATCACCGCCATTCCGGCCAGGCAGATCAGGGCGCCGACCACGTCCCACCGGGTCGGCCGGTACCCGTCCGCGACCATGCCCCACGCGATCGAGCCCGCCACGAAGACCCCGCCGTACGCGGCCAGGATCCGCCCGAACTCGGCGTCCGGCTGCAACGTGGCCACGAACCCGTAGAGCCCGAGCGCGATCACCCCGCCCCCGATCCACGCCCACCCCCGCTGCTCCCGCACCCCCTGCCACACCAGCCACGCACCCCCGATCTCGAAGAGCGCGGCAAGCACGAACAACAACACGGAACGAGCGACGATCATGCGGGCCAGGGTGCCATGCGGGCCGGAGACCGGGGGCGCGCACCGTGCTCCGGCGCTCCCCCCTCGAACGGGTGACGCCGATCGATTGCGTGCGCGGCAGGGGAACGGGCTGGCTAGGTTCGCGCCAGAAGGACCGCACACAGTGCGACCCCCGGCACGGGATTGCCCTCCCGGCCGGGGGCCTGACCATCAAGGAAGAAGAGAGCTTCCCCATGGCTGCACGCGAGCCTAGCGCTCACCAGTTCACATTCGACGAGGCGCTCGACCTCGAACCATCCGGCGCGTCGGCGCCCGGGTTCATGGACCTGGAGGTGCCCGAGTATGCGTACATGTTCGGGTTCTTGCAGATGGACGGACACCTGGCGGCGGGAACCGGTCAGAAGGGCCGACTCACGGCCGAGATCAACGTAAGGGACATCGAAATCCTGCGTCAGTTCCAGCAGTTGACGCCCTACCACAGCAGCATCACGGAGCGAGTTCGCGCGACCAACTTCGCCGCTTCACACCACTCGGCGACCTGGACGCTTTGCGCCTTGGAGGCACGCACGACGCTCAACGGGCTGGGGCTGCCCTACGGTCGCAAGTCGAAGCAGGTCACGCCCCCACGCGTCCCGTTCTCACGGCGCGACTACCTGCGAGGGGTCATCGACGCGGACGGCTCCGTCGGCTACACGAGTCGCGGCTTCCCCTTCGTCTCGCTCACCACGCATAGCACCGCCATCGCCGCCTACCTCTGCTTCTACGCGAAGAAGATCACCGAGGTCCAGCGCCTTCCGAAACGCAACACCCGCGACGGCATCTACAACATCCTGTTCGCGATGGAGGCGGGCCAGAAGCTCGGCGCCCACCTCTACTACCCCGGCTGTCTGGCCCTGCATCGCAAACAAACGGCCGCCGATTCCCTGGCCGCCTGGACCCGTCCTGCCGACATGAGGGCCGCGCACACGGCACGTCGCTGGAAGGAATGGGAAGACCGGGTACTCCTGCGGCACAACGACGCGGTCTCCGCCGCCGAGGAGCTGGGCCGCACACAGAAGAGCTGCCATCTACGCCTGTGGAGTCTGCGCAGCGGCAAGATCCCGATGCCGGAGTGACGCTCGGGGCCCGAGTCGGCGACGACTCGGGCTCCTCACGGACTCAGCCCTTCACGCAGACGACCTGCTTCAGCTTGGCCACGACCTCCACCAGGTCCCGCTGCTGGTCGATGACCTGCTCGATCGGCTTGTACGCGCCCGGGATCTCGTCCACGACGCCGGAGTCCTTGCGGCACTCCACACCCCGCGTCTGCTCCTCCAGGTCCCGCGTCGAGAAGCGCCGCTTCGCCGCGTTCCGGCTCATCTTGCGGCCGGCGCCGTGCGAGGCGGAGTTGAAGGACGCCGCGTTGCCGAGGCCCTTCACGATGTACGAACCCGTGCCCATCGAGCCCGGGATGATCCCGTACTCGCCCGAGCCCGCGCGGATCGCTCCCTTACGGGTGACCAGCAGGTCCATCCCGTCGTAGCGCTCCTCGCTCACGTAGTTGTGGTGCGCGCTGATCTCCGGCTCGAAGGTCACCTTCGCCTTCTTGAACTCCCGCCGGACCACGTCCTTGAAGAGCGCCATCATGATCGACCGGTTGTACTTCGCGTACTCCTGCGCCCAGAACAGGTCGTTGCGGTACGCCGCCATCTGCGGGGTCTCCGAGATGAAGACGGCCAGGTCGCGGTCGACCAGGTTCTGGTTGTGCGGCAGCTTCTGCGCGACGCCGATGTGGTGGTCGGCCAGCTCCTTGCCGACGTTGCGGGATCCGGAGTGCAGCATGAGCCAGACCACCCCCTCAGAATCGAACGTAACTTCGAGGAAGTGGTTGCCCCCGCCAAGCGTCCCTATCTGCTTGCGCGCCCGCCCCTCCCGGAACTTCACCGCATCGGCGACGCCCCCGAACCGCCCCCAGAAGTCGTCCCAGCCCGCTGTCCCGAAGCCGTGCAGGCGGGTCGGGTCGACCGGGTCGTCGTGCATGCCGCGGCCGACCGGGATGGCCTGTTCGATCTTGGAGCGGAGGCGGGAGAGGTCGCCGGGGAGGTCGTTCGCGGTGAGGGAGGTCTTCACCGCGCTCATGCCGCAGCCGATGTCGACCCCGACCGCCGCCGGGCACACGGCCCCCCGCATCGCGATCACCGAGCCGACCGTGGCGCCCTTGCCGTAGTGGACGTCGGGCATGACGGCCAGGCCCTTGATCCAGGGCAGGGTCGCGACATTGCGGAGCTGCTGCATCGCCGCGTCCTCGACGGACGCCGGGTCCGCCCACATCCGGATGGGGACCTTCACCCCCGGTACCTCTACGTACGACATGAAATCCCCCGAAAGGTGATGAAGCCTGCTGAACTCCACCGAATTTGGCTGAAGTTCTTTGAAGTTCGGAAACGCAGATACCGGAGCCAAGGTCTACGAAACGGTCGCCGGACCGGCGTCCACGGCAGTGCGTGCGATAGACATTGTCATCATCGGCCGCCTCGTCGCGGCAACCGATTAACCAGGCGCAACCCGCCGAGAGGAGCCCTTACGGTGCAGCGGAAGTCGTACGCGTACGTGCCGGGCGTCGCCGTACTCCTGACGGCACTGCTCGCCGGGTGCTCAGGGGGCTCCGGCTCCGACGACAGCGCGGGCGACTCCAAGCCGGGCGGCCTGAGCGCCACCGCGTCGTCGGCCAAGCCCGGCAAGTACCGGACGCTGCCCGAGCCGTGCGCCCAGCCCGACCAGGGGATGCTGGACGCGATGCTGCCCGGCATCAAGGAGCTGCCGGACGAGCAGACGCGGGAGAAGGCGTACGAGGGCACGGCGACGGCCACGTACGACACGGCCCGCCGGGCCGGGTGCGGCTGGAAGGACCAGTCGGCGACGGGCGGCACGCACCGGCTCACGCTCGACTTCGAGCGGGTCGTCTCCTACGACGCCGCGGTCAGCGACGACGCGCGCGCCGAGGACGTGTTCGCGGCGAAGGTGGCGAAGGCGGGGGTGCCCGCGGCGGCGCCGACCGGTTCCGTCACGCCGTCGAACAGCACGGGCGCGAGCGCGAGCAATGGCGACGGGGGCGACGACGGCGACGGTGACGGGAAGTCCTCGCCCGGTGCGGAGACCGGCTCCGGCTCCGGCGGCGACACCGCCTCGCCCTCCTCCCCCGCCTCCGCCGCCGAGCTCCAGCCGCGCATGCTCGAAGGGCTCGGCGACGAGGCCTTCATCGACGACGAGCTGTCGGGCCCGCTGGCGTCCCGGAGCCGGACGGTGACTGTGGTGTTCCGCACGTCGAACGCCTTGGTGACCGTCCAGTACGTGGCCCAGCCGGCGACCCCCGGAGAGGCCCCCGACAGCAAGGAATCGCAGGACAGGGCGCAGGAACTGGCCCAGAAGCTGGTCGGGAAATTCGACGAGTAGGGCGGCCGCGGGGAGCGCCGGGGCTCCGGTGAAGTCGAGGCGTGCGGGGTGGCCACGGCGTACGGTGGCCCATCGGACCCGGGTTCGTGGCGGCGCTGTGAAGAAAGCCGCCGTGTTTCCGGGACCGTGCTCCAGCCGGCGTCCCCATGTAGAGGAACCATGCACCGTCCGACCAAGCGACTCACCCGCATACTCACCTGCGCAGCCGCCGTGCCGGCGGTTCTCCTCGCGGCAGGCTGCTCCTCCGACTCCGGTTCCGACTCCGGAGGCAAGGCGGACAAGGCGGCCGACGCGTCCTCGGCGACGTCCTCCGCCTCGACGGCCGGGGACGCGGCGAAGAAGGTCGCCCCGGTGACGTACAAGGCGCTGCCGCAGGCCTGCTCGGCGCTGTCGAAGAAGACGCTCGGTGAGCTGGTCCCGAAGGGCGACAGCAAGGCGGGCGCGTCGGACGACGAGTCGACGCGGGCCAACTGCTCCTGGTCGAGCCTGGACAACAACGGCGTCAAGGGCTCCCAGTTCCGCTGGCTTAATGTCTCGATGGTCCGTTTTGAGTCGGATCTGAACCGGGGCAGCGGCGACAAGCTGGCCACGGAGTACTACTCGAAGCAGGTCAAGGACGCGCAGGCGACCGAGGGCGCGAAGGGCGTGAAGACCGCGCCGGTGGCGGGCGCGGGCGACGAGGCGACGCTGGTGCGCTTCGACAGCACGTACAAGGAAAAGAAGAAGAAGGACGTCACGTCCCGGCAGCAGACGGTCGTCTCGCGCGTGGACAACGTCGTGGTGACCGTCCACTACAACGGTTCGGGTCTCGCCGGTGAGAAGACGCCGGCCGCGGACGGCCTGGTGAAGGACGCGGAGAAGGCGGCCAAGGAGGTCGTCGCCTCGGTGGTGGACTCGAAGGCGAAGGCCGGGTCCTCGTCGTCGCCGTCGGCTTCTTCCTCGTCCTCCTCGTCGGCGAAGCCGAAGGCGTCCGCCTCGGCCTCCGCCTCGAAGAAGGCCGACGACAAGGACAACTAGGCGTCGTTGTAAGCGGTTTGAGGAGCCCGGCCCCTTTTGGGCGCCGGGCTCCGGGCGTACCGGCCCACGGCAGGCCGCACACGTGTGCCAGTCTGTTGGGCGCAACAAGCCGAACTGGGAGGGGAACTGGAGTGGCCGCGCCACTGAAGCTGACACGGACGCACCGGATACTCATCGGTCTGGTGGTGGCCGGTGCGGTCGTCATCGCGGGGATCGGTTTCGCCGGTTCCTACGCGGCCGTCCGCGAGCTGGCCCTGGAGAAGGGGTTCGGGAACTTCGCCTACGTCTTCCCGATCGGCATCGACGCGGGCATCTGTGTGCTGCTCGCTCTCGACCTCCTGCTGACCTGGATCCGGATCCCGTTCCCGCTCCTGCGGCAGACGGCGTGGCTGCTGACCGCCGCGACGATCGCGTTCAACGGTGCCGCCGCCTGGCCGGACCCGCTCGGCACCGGCATGCACGCCGTCATCCCCATCCTGTTCGTCGTCGCGGTCGAGGCGGCGCGGCACGCGATCGGGCGGATCGCGGACATCACCGCCGACAAGCACATGGAGGGCGTGCGCATCACGCGCTGGCTGCTCTCCCCGCTGCCCACGTTCCTGCTGTGGCGCCGGATGAAGCTGTGGGAGCTGCGCTCCTACGACGCCGTGATCAAGCTGGAGCAGGAGCGCCTCGTCTACCAGGCGCGGCTGCGCTCCCGCTTCGGCCGGGCGTGGCGGCGCAAGGCCCCGGTGGAGTCGCTGATGCCGTTGCGTCTCGCGCGGTACGGGGTGCCGCTGGCCGAGACCGCACCGGCCGGGCTCGCCGCCGCCGGGATCGAGCCGCAGCTGCTGCCTCCGGCGCCGGTCGCGGCGCGGGGCGGCCGGGAGTCCGTGCCCGAGCTGGAGCCGTCGGCGGCGTCGGCGGGCGCGGCGGCGGGTGCCGAGGGGGCGGGTGCCGAGGTGGCGGGTGCCGAGGTGGCCTCCGCGGAAGCGCCGAGCCAGTGGTTCGCGGCGCCGCGCGAGGTGGCGTACCAGGGTGATTACGACCCGGACTTCGAGCCGCCCACGTTCGTGCCCGAGCAGGAGCACCAGGACTGGTACGAGGAGCAGCCGCAGCAGATCCCGGTGCCGCGGCCCCGTGCGGCGGAGCCGCAGCCCGCGCAGCCCGCGCCCGAGCCGGAGTTCCCGGTGCCGAACGGGGCCGGCGGGACGCGTCCGCTCGGCGACGGCGCGCAGGACGCGGTGGCCGCCGCGCCCACCGAGGAGGACCTGTACCGGGTCTACCGGCAGGGCATACAGGGTGAGGGGGTTCCGTCGCCGGGGACGTTCGCCGCGGACGTCGAGGACTCGTTCGGCATCCGGCTCCAGCCGCGTGACGTGAACCGGTACGCGGAGCAGTTCGAGGCCCGTTACAGCGCGGAGCTGATGGAGGACCACATCGCCTGAGCCCCGGCACGGGCGTACGAGGAAGGGGCGGCACCGGAGAGATCCGGTGCCGCCCCTTCCCGTTCGCCGGGTTACGCCCCGAGCAGCGTCCGCACCCGCTCGGCGCCGACCGCGAGCAGCAGCGTGGGCAGGCGCGGGCCGGTGTCGCGGCCCACGAGCAGGTGGTAGAGCAGCGCGAAGAAGGTGCGCTGGGCGACCTTGATCTCGGCGGGCAGTTCCTTGGCGGTGGCGTCGGCGGGGAAGCCCGCCTGCACCTTCGGGACGCCGTAGACGAGGTGGGTCAGGCCGTCGAGCGACCAGTGCGAGTCCAGGCCGTCCAGGAGCAGGGCGAGGGACTTGCGGCTCTCCTCGTCGAGCGCGGCGAGCGCCTCCGTGTCCGGCTCGGAGCGGACGATGGTGCGGGACTCGGCGGGCACGTACTTGGAGATCCAGGTCTCGGCCTTGTCGAGCCGGGGCCGGACCACGGACAGGTCCGTGACCGGGTTCTCCGGGTCGAGTTCGGCGAGGATGCGCAGCGTCTGCCGCTCGTCCCCGGCCGTCACGTCGGCGACGGAGGCCAGCGTGCGGTAGGGCAGGGGGCGTTCGGTGCGCGGCAGTTCACCGGCTGCGGTGCCGACGGCGCGGCTGTACGCGGCCGCGTCGGCGGGCAGCACGGAGCCGTCCGCCACCTTTCCGGCGAGCTTGTCCCACTCGTCGTAGAGGCGCTGGATCTCCTGGTCGAAGGCGATCTTGAAGGACTGGTTGGGGCGGCGGCGGGCGTAGAGCCAGCGCAGGATCTGCGGCTCCATGATCTCCAGGGCGTCACCGGGGGTCGGGACGCCGCCCTTGCTGGACGACATCTTCGCCATGCCGCTGATGCCGACGAACGCGTACATCGGGCCGATCGGCTGTTCGCCCCCGAAGATCGACACGATCTGGCCGCCGACCTGGAACGACGAGCCCGGCGAGGAGTGGTCGACGCCGGACGGCTCGAAGATCACGCCCTCGTACGCCCAGCGCATCGGCCAGTCGACCTTCCACACGAGCTTGCCGCGGTTGAACTCGCTCAGCCGGACGATCTCGGTGTAGCCGTCGAGGGTGCAGGTGTAGGCCAGCTCGGTGCTCTCGTCGTCGTACGAGGTGACCGTGGTGAGGTCCTTGCCGCACTGGCCGCAGAACGGCTTGTACGGGTAGTAGCCGCCCGCGCCGCCGCTGCCGTCGTCCTCGGACGCGGCGCCGGAGCCCTCGGCGGCCTCGACCTCGGCCTCGTCCTTCGGCTTCTGCTGCTGCTTGGCCGGGGCCTTCTTGGTGCGGTACTGGGCGAGGATCGCGTCGATGTCGCCGCGGTGCTTCATGGCGTGCAGGATCTGCTCGCGGTAGGCGCCGGACGTGTACTGCGCGGTCTGGCTGATCCCGTCGAACTCGACGCCCATCTCGCCGAGCGCCTCGACCATGGCGGCCTTGAAGTGCTCGGCCCAGTTCGGGTACGCGGAGCCGGCCGGGGCCGGGACCGAGGTCAGCGGCTTGCCGATGTGCTCGGCCCAGGAGGTGTCCGTGCCGGGCACGCCGTTCGGGACCTTGCGGTAGCGGTCGTAGTCGTCCCAGGAGATCAGGTGCCGCACCTCGTGGCCGCGGCGGCGGATCTCGTCGGCGACCAGGTGCGGGGTCATGACCTCGCGCAGGTTGCCCAGGTGGATCGGGCCCGACGGGGAGAGGCCGGAGGCGACGACGACCGGTTTGCCCGGGGCACGACGCTCGGACTCGGCGATCACTTCGTCCGCGTAGCGCGACACCCAGTCGGCCTGCTGGGCGCTCGGAGCGCTGCTGTCAGCCACGGTCGGCACGTCCTTCTCTCCTTGTTCCGTACGTCCTCCGTCGTGGAGGCCCGCCGTCCATTGTCACCCCCGGCGGTTCCTGCCAAAAAACGGTTAAGGCAGCCGTACAACCCCGGGGGCCCCACGGGTGTCCTCACTGCGTGATCACAGACAGATTCCGCGCGGGGCTGCGCCTGGGGGCCGCCGGGCTCTCCATAGCCCTGCCGTCGGCTTGCCTCGTCCTCGCGGCGCCTGCCGCCGAAGCCGCCGTGACCTGCGGCGACACCACGTTCAAGAGGACGTTCTACAGCAACACCACCTTCTCCGGGACACCGAGGAAGACGGACTGCGACACCACCATCGACCAGAAGTGGACCGGCGCGCCGCTCTCCGGGATGGCCGCGAACAACTTCTCGGTGCGTTTCTCGCTCACCCGTGACTTCGGTTCGGGCGGCTGCTTCCTCTACCGGCTCGCCGGTACGGACGGTCTGCGGCTCTACGTGGACAACGTCCGCAAGGTGAACAAGTGGGCGAACACCGGTGACAGCGGCAACAGCGTCCCGGGCACGTTCTGCGTCGGCTCGGGCAAGCACACCGTCCGTGTCGACCACGCGAACTGGTCCGGGCTCTCCCGGGTCAAGTTCACCTGGCCCCCCTCGTCGGACAGCAAGGCACCGCTGGCCCCGACCGGCATCACCACCTCGTACTCCACGTCGACCGGCAAGGCGTCCGCCCGCTGGACGAAGAACCGCGAGCTGGACATCGCCCGCTACCGGGTCTCGGTGGAGACCCCCGGGTCGGGGGTGTCGGGGTGGAACACCACCGGCACCACCGCCTCGTACACGCTGCCGAAGGACGGGCGGAAGTACCGGTTCTGCGTCCAGGCCGTCGACAAGTGGACGAACTACGGCAAGAGCGCCTGCGGCCCGTACGTCACGCCGCCGGACAAGACGGCCCCGCCGGTCCCCGACGTGCGCGCCTCCGACGTCACGGTCTCGAAGGAGCTCGGCAAGCCGCGCGTCAGCGTGTGGCTGGGCCAGGTGCAGCCGGTCGACGGTCCGCTCTTCACGCTGTGGCGCGCCACGGCCGCGGCGGGCCCGTTCACCCAGGTCGCCACCTTGGACCTGCGCAAGATGCCGCATGAGCAGTACCTGTACGACAGGACGCCCAGCGAGGCGAAGACGTACTACTACGCGGCCTCTGCGACCGACGCCGCGGGCAACACCTCGAAGCGCACCACGCCCGTCAAGGTGAGCGTTCCGGACACGACGGCGCCGTTCGCGGTATCGGCTCTCACGGCCACGGCCGACACCGACACGAACGTGCTGACGTGGGACACCTCGTCCGACGGCGCCGTGCGCTGGCAGGTCTACGGCACGGACACAGACGCGGCCCCGGCGCTGCTCGGCACCGCGACGGCCGTCGAGTACCGGGACACCACGGCGAAGCCGGGCGTGCGGCGCACGTACACGGTGTACGCGTTCGACGCGGCGGGGAACCGGTCGAGGCCGGCGACCGTCACGGCGACGCGCCAGGTCGCCCCCGCGATGCCGGTGTCGCTGCGGCCCGACGCGCAGGGCCGCCCCGAGCTGCACATCAGGGTCGCGGCGGACAACGACCACAGCGGCGGCTTCAAGGTCTGGTCGGGCTCCAGCGCGTCCACGGTGCGCACCAACCCGCGCGCCTGCGCCCCGCAGGAGATCTTCCGGACCTCGCTGTACGTCGAGTACTCCTGCACGCTCACCGACTTCGGCGGCTCGTCTGACAGCTACGTCACGGTCGTCGCCGTCGCCGGGAACGGTGCGATGTCGAGCTACGCGAAGGCGGTGCGCTACGACGACACCGTCGCGCCGCCGACCCCCGCCGCGTTCACCGCGACCCCCGAGGCGTGGGGCACGACCCTGCGCTGGCAGGCCCCCGCCGTCGCCGACCTGGGCTCCTACTGGCTGCGCGCCGGCCGCCCCGAGACGGCCGATGGCGTGCGGACCTGCGCGGGCGGGGACTGGGCGGACCTCGAGAGCGACGCCACGTCCTACCAGGACACCGAGGGCCTGCCGGACGGCGAGGAGCGCTGCTGGGAGCTGTACGCCGTGGACGGCTCGAACAACTACAGCGAGCCGGTCACGGTCTACGCGGCCGAGCAGGACACCCGCCCCGCCGAGGCGACCGCGCCGGGCTCCCCGCTGACCCGCCTGTTCGCCGCGGAGAACGCCGGTGACACGGTCCTGAACTGGGACATGCTCGACGGCGCCACCGGCTACCGGGTCTACCGCTGGGACCGGGCGGCGGGCGCCTACGAGCGGATCGCCGAGGGCCCGATGCAGAACCCGTACGCGGAGGAGTTCCGGCACTTCCGTGACGAGGACGCCCCGTCCGGCACCGCCGCCTACTACCGCGTGAGCGCGGTGTTCGCGGACGGCACCGAGTCGGCCCCGGCCCTCGCGGCGGTGGCGCTGGCGCCCGCGTCCTGACGTGGTGGACCGCGGGGGCGGGCGGAATCCATGCGACCGCCCGTTCGCCCCCGTGGGAGACTGGACGCGGTTCAGGACTCAGTACACCTGACCCCTGAGCCCGGTCTCCTGACACCTACGAGCGGAACGGCATCAACTCCATGGCCTCGGTCACGTCCCTCACGTCCTCCGTCCACCAGCGTCTCGCCGACGCCCTCAGCGCCGCCCTCCCCGGGGCCGGTGCGGGCGCGGACCCGCTGCTGCGACGTAGCGACCGGGCCGACTACCAGGCCAACGGGATCCTGGCCCTCGCCAAGAAGGCGAAGGCGAACCCGCGGGAGCTGGCCACCCAGGTCGTGGAGAAGATCGTCAACGGTGACCTCCTGGCCGACGTCGAGGTCTCCGGGCCCGGCTTCCTGAACGTGACGGTCACCGACCGCGCGATCACCGAGACCCTCGCCGCCCGCGCCGCCGACGGCGACCGGCTCGGCGTGCCCCTGAAGGAGAACCCGGGCACGACGGTCATCGACTACGCGCAGCCGAACGTGGCGAAGGAGATGCACGTCGGGCACCTGCGCTCGGCGGTCATCGGCGACGCGCTGCGCGGGATGCTCGACTTCACGGGCGAGAAGACGATCGGCCGCCACCACATCGGCGACTGGGGCACCCAGTTCGGCATGCTCATCCAGTACCTGATCGAGCACCCGGGCGAGCTGGCCCCGGCCGACGAGGTCGACGGCCAGCAGGCCATGTCGAACCTGAACCGGATCTACAAGGCGTCGCGCGCGGTCTTCGACTCCGACGAGCAGTTCAAGGAGCGGGCCCGCAAGCGGGTCGTCGCGCTCCAGAGCGGCGACAAGGAGACGCTCGACCTGTGGCAGCGGTTCGTCGACGAGTCGAAGGTCTACTTCTACTCGGTCTTCGAGAAGCTCGACATGGAGATCCGCGACGACGAGATCGTCGGCGAGTCGGCGTACAACGACATGATGCCGGAGACGGCGCGGCTCCTGGAGGAGTCCGGTGTCGCGGTGCGCTCCGAGGGCGCGCTCGTCGTGTTCTTCGACGAGATCCGCGGCAAGGACGGCGAGCGGGTGCCGCTGATCGTGCAGAAGGCGGACGGCGGCTTCGGCTACGCGGCCTCCGACCTCTCGGCGATCCGCAACCGCGTCAAGGACCTGGCCGCGACGACGCTGCTCTACGTCGTGGACGTCCGGCAGTCGCTGCACTTCAAGATGGTCTTCGAGGCGGCCCGCCGGATGGGCTGGCTCGGCGACGACGTCACCGCGCACAACATGGGCTACGGCACCGTTCTCGGCGCGGACGGCAAGCCGTTCAAGACCCGTGCGGGCGAGACCGTCCGCCTGGAGGACCTCCTCGACGAGGCCGCCGAGCGGGCCACGGCCGTGGTGCGGGAGAAGGCCGAGAGGATCGGCCTGTCCGAGGAGGAGATCGTCGAGAACGGACGCTTCGTCGGGATCGGCGCCGTGAAGTACGCGGACCTGTCGACGTCGGCGAACCGGGACTACAAGTTCGACCTGGACCAGATGGTGTCGCTGAACGGCGACACGAGCGTGTACCTGCAGTACGCGTACGCCCGGATCAAGTCGATCCTGCGCAAGTCCGAGGGCGACACCCCGGCCGCCCACCCGGAGCTGACGCTCGCCCCGGCCGAGCGCGCCCTCGGCCTGCACCTGGACGCGTTCGGCGACCTCGTCTACGAGGCGTCGGCCGAGTACGCGCCGCACAAGCTGGCCGCGTACCTGTACCAGCTGGCGTCGCTGTTCACGACGTTCTACGACCAGTGCCCGGTGATCAAGCCGCGCCCGGAGCAGGAGGTCGTGGAGAACCGGCTGTTCCTGTGCGACCTGACGGCCCGGACGCTGCACCAGGGCATGGCCCTGCTCGGCATCCGGACCCCCGAGCGCCTCTGAGCAGCTAGCGCTGCGGAGCGTCTAGCCCTTCAGGGCGCGGCCGAGCCGCCGCAGTCCCTCCGCGATCTCCTCCGGTTCCTGCGTCACGAAGCAGAGCCGGAGGGTCGTGGAGTCGGCGCCCGCGATGTGGAACGGGTCGCCGGGCACGTACGCCACCTCGTACGCGACCGCCTTGCTCAGCAGGGCGGTCGAGTCGTATCCGCCGGTGCCCGGCAGCCGGGCCCACAGGAACATGCCGCCCTCCGGCCGGGTCCACGTCGACCCCTCCGGCAGCGCGTCCGCGATGCCCGCGAGCATCGCGTCGCGGCGTGCGGCGTACACGGCGGCGACCTTCGCGACGTGCGCGTCCAGGTCGCGCTCCGCGAGGTAGCGGGCGGCGGCGAGCTGGTTGACGGTCGGGGTGTGCAGGTCGGCGGCCTGTTTGGCGACGGCGCAGGCGCGGCGCAGCACGGCCGGTGCGCGCAGCCAGCCCAGACGCAGGCCCGGCGCCATGACCTTGGAGAACGAGCCGAGCAGGACGGTGCGGTCGCGGGCGTCCTCGTACGTGGCGATCCAGGGCACCCGCGCGCCCTCGAAGCGGAGTTCGCCGTACGGGTCGTCCTCGACGATCCACAGTCCGCGCCGCGCGGCGACCCGCGCGACGGCGGCGCGGCGTCCGGCGGGCAGGGTGCGCCCGGTCGGGTTCTGGAACGTGGGCACCGTGTAGAGGAGCTTCGGCCGGTGCTCGGCGGCGAGCGCGTCGAGGGCGTCGGGGTCGATGCCGTCGGCGTCGCAGGGGACGGGGACGATGTGGGCGCCCGCGAAGCCGAAGGTCTGGAGGGCGGCCAGGTAACAGGGGTTCTCGACGAGGACGGTGTCGCCGGGTTCGATCAGGGCGGTCGCGAGGAGGGACAGCGCCTGCTGGGAGCCGGTGGTGATCAGCAGGTCGTCGGCGGTGGTGGGCAGCGAGCGCGCGGTGGTGCGGGCGGCGAGCGCCTCGCGCAGCGCGGGTTCGCCCTCGGTGGTGGAGTACTGGAGCGCGCGCCGCGGGTCGGCGGCGAGGACGTGCGCGAACGCGGCCGCGATGCCGTCCGCGTCGAAGAGTTCGGGCGCCGGGAGGCCGCCGGCGAAGTTGATGACCTCGGGGCGGGCGGTGACCGCCAGGATGTCCCGGATCGGGGAGCCGCCGACGGTGGCGACGCGGGCGGCCAACTCGGCGGGGGGCACGGGCGTGGTGACGGTCATGGGCGCGGGTCCTTCCGGGCGGGCGGCGGTTGTCCGGAACCCTAGAGAGGTAGATGCCCTGTGCACCTGCCGTTTCGGGATACGGACGCGGACCGGTCGCCCGCTACGGGCGTCCGGGCTCAACCGGCGCTCTGCTCCTCCCTCTTGATCCACTCGTTGGTGCCGAGCGGGTAGTCGTAGCCGGGGCGGCCGGTGTCGGCGCTGGTGCGGAACGGGGTGCCTGCGTTGTCGATGTGGACGGTGCCGCGGCGGCTGCCGCTGGACCACTCCAGGCTGAGGTCCCAGCGGACGTCGCGGGTCGAGGTGTGCGCGGTGATGTAGAAGACCTCGGGGTCGGACTCGCTGACCTTGTACGGGAAGTCGCGCTGCCCGTTCTTGCCGCGCGCGTCCGGGCTTCCCGCGTCCAGGTTCACGTCGAACGACTTGGTCCCGACGCCGCCGCCGCAGCCGACGCCCATCGAGTAGTCGTTCCAGGCCAGCGGGGCGTTGCTGCTGACGACGCGGACGTGCAGCGCCTCCAGGACGACGGTGTCCCGGCCGGTGCCCTGCACGGTCAGCGCCACCCGCTGTTCTCCCGACGAGACCGCGCCGTACGCCGCCGCCCAGCGGGTCGCATCCTGCTCGGAGGCTGGCGGGCCGACCTGCGCCGGTTCGCTGTCG
This sequence comes from Streptomyces sp. SGAir0957, assembly GCF_043523415.1. Lineage (NCBI taxonomy): Bacteria > Bacillati > Actinomycetota > Actinomycetes > Kitasatosporales > Streptomycetaceae > Streptomyces > Streptomyces sp. SGAir0957. Next base: position 4,822,807 of record NZ_CP027293.1, on the reverse strand, counting down.
ACGAGGAAGTGCTGGCTGCACGGGCTCTCGTAGACGTAGGGGCGGGTGGCGACGGTGAACGGCGTGCCGGTGGCTCCGCCGTCGGCTCCGCCGGTGGTGCGGGAAGGGGCGGCGGGCGGGGCGCCCGTGTGCGCGGAGGCGGAGACGGAGGCGGACGGATCGGCGGGCGCCGAGGCCGACGTGGAGCGCGACGGGGACGTGGACGGCCCCTTCGACGGGCTCCGGTCGTCGGAGCCCCGCTCCCCGGCGGCCGTGGCCCCGACGGCCCGCGTCGCCCCGCCGTCCCCGTCGCCCCCGTCGCCTCCGGGCCGCAGGTTCACGGTGAGCGCGACGGCCCCGAGCACAGCGGCGACGGCGATCCCGGCGATGAGCGCGGTGCGTCCGCGGCGGGACCGGGGGCGGGACTCGGCGGCGCCGGGAAGACCGGCGGGGAGATCGACGGGAAGACCGACGGGAAGATCGACGGGGTCGGACGCCTCACCGGACGGCGCTGTGGGCGCCTCCGTCACCGCCTCGGCCGGTACCGGGCTCGCCTTCCGCCCCCGCCCCGCGTCCGCCAGGATCCACCCGCGATGCAGCTCGACCAGTTCCTGCGGGGACGCCTTGCACAGCCGGGCGAGGCGCTCCACCGGGGCGTAGTCCGTCGGTACGGCCGTGCCGTTGCAGTAGCGGTGCAGCGTCGACGTGCTCATGTGCAGGCGTTTGGCCAGCGTGCCGTAGCTGAGCCCCGAGCGGTCCTTCAGCCCCCGCAGCAGTGTCGCGAAGGCGTCCGCGCTGTCCGCCGGCAGATCCCCTGACACCCGTTCCTCCGTTCCCCCGCGTCCCGCCCAGGCGTTCCAGGCAGTCCGCATTTCCCCAGGTCAGAGCCTGTTCCAGCGTTCCAGTGTCCCGTATCGCCGGTGGATCGTGGCGGCCGGGACGGATCGCCGCACAAGCTCTGGTCATCCAAGCACCACACCCACCGCAGCACCGAAGGGGACCGCCAGCATGTCCAGCATCCGTACCTCCCGTACCCGTCGAGTCCGTCGTGCCCGTCTCGCCACCGCCGCCGCGACCGTCGCGTTCGCGGCGTTCGCACTGACCGCGTGCAACGACGGCGCGGGCGTCGAGGACGAGGGCGCGCCGGCCGGTTCGAGCACGTCCTCGACCCCGGGCGGCACCGCCTCCCCCCTCACGGACGCGAAGCCGGCCGCTTCCGGTTCGAAGCCCACGGCGTCGGCACCGGCCACCTCGGCGCCGGCCGCCTCGGACCCCACGCGGCGCCCGGCGGCGAAGCCGACCCCCGACGCCGCCGCCCCGAAGCCGGCCGCGTCCCGGCCCGCCTCCACCAAGCGCGCGGTCTGCGACGGCTCCAACACCCGCACCACCGCGGCCCCGGTCAACCGCCCCGTGAACCACATGCTCCTCACGGTCACCAACACCGGCTCCACCGGCTGCGACCTCTACTACTACCCGGCGGTCCGGTTCGGCGAGGCGCAGTCCGTGCCGCCGGTCATCGAGGACTCGCAGCCGCAGGCCGTGGTCTCCCTGGAGCCGGGCCAGTCCGGCTACGCGGGCGTCACCCTCTCCGCGACCGACGACAGCGGCGCCAACGGCTACTGGGCGAAGTCCCTCGCGGTCCACTTCGCGGGCCCGAAGGGCCTCTCCGACTACGACGGAAAGTCCGCGCGGCCCGCGCTCCCCGCGAAGGGCGTCTGGGTGGACGACACCCTGAAGGTCACGTACTGGCAGACGGAGATGGACGCCGCGCTGATGTGGTGACGCCGCTGCCGCGAGGGGCTGAAAAACTGCCCCTCATGCACTACGTAGACGAACTGGCGGCCCGCGCCCGTGTCCTGGCGGTGACAGGCTCCCGCCGTGTGCTCGGCATCGCGGGGCCGCCCGGCGCGGGCAAGTCCACGCTGGCGGAGGCGGTCGTGGAGGCCCTGGGCGGTCTCGCGGTCCTGGTCCCGAGGGACGGCTTCCACCTGGCCGACGCGGAGTTGGACCGGCTCGGCCGCGCCGATCGCAAGGGCGCGCCGGACACGTTCGACGCGTACGGCTACGCGGCGCTGCTCGCCCGTCTGCGCACTCCGCGCGCCGGGGAGACGGTCTACGCCCCGTCCTTCGAGCGCGAGCTGGAACAGCCCTTGGCGGGCGCCCTGCCGGTGGCGCCCGAGACCCCGTTGGTCGTGACGGAGGGCAACTACCTCCTCCTGGACGAGGCGCCCTGGTCCACGGCGGTGCGTCCGTCGCTGGACGAGGTGTGGTGGGTGGCGGTGGACGAGGCCCTGCGCGTGGAGCGCCTGATCGCCCGCCACGTCGCGTTCGGCAAGTCCCCGTCGGACGCCCGCGCCTGGGTCCTCCGCTCGGACGAGACGAACGCCCGCCGTGTGGCCTCCGGCCAGGGGCGGGCGGACGTGGTCGTGGACCTGGACAAGGGGACGGTGGTCACCCGGTGACCGTGCCCCTGGTCAGCTTCTCCGCAGCCGCCCCTTCACCACCTTCCCGCTCGCGTTGCGCGGCAGTTCGGTGACGAACGCGACCTCCCTCGGCACCTTGTAGTTGGCCATCTCGCGGCGGGCCCAGGCGATGAGGTCGTCGCCGGTGAGGACGGCGTCGCGGCGGCGGACGACGTACGCCTTGCCGACCTCGCCGAGCCGCCCGTCCGGTATGCCGACGACCGCCACGTCGGCCACGTCGGGGTGCAGGCCGAGGAGTTGCTCGATCTCGGCGGGATAGGCGTTGAAGCCGCCGACGATGAACATGTCCTTGATCCGGTCGGTGATGCGGAGGTACCCGTCGGCGTCGAGGACGCCGACGTCGCCCGTGCGCAGCCAGCCGTCCGCCGTGATCGCCTCGGCCGTCGCCGCCGGGTCCTCGAAGTACTCGCGCATGACGTTGAAGCCGCGGACCAGCACCTCGCCCGGCTGCCCCGGCCCCGCCGACTCGATCCGGACCTCGGTGCCGGGGATGGCCCGCCCCGAGGTGGCCGCGATCCGCTCGGCCGGGTCGCCGCGCCGGCACATGCTGACGATGCCGCCGGCCTCGGAGAGCCCGTACGCGGTGAGCACGGTGTCGATGTGCAGCTCCCCGCGCAACCGCTCGACCAGGCGCAACGGCACGACCGCCGCCCCGGTGACGACGAGCCGCAGGGCCGACAGGTCGTGGGCGTCGCGGCCCGGGTGGTCGAGCAGCGACTGGTGGAGGGTGGGCGGCCCCGGGAGGACGGAGATGCGTTCGGCGGCGATGTTGGCGAGGACGGTGTCCACGTCGAAGACGGGCTGCGGGACCATCGTCGCCCCGCGCATCAGGCAGGCGATGATCCCGGCCTTGTAGCCGAAGGTGTGGAAGAAGGGGTTCACGATGAGATAGCGGTCGCCTTCGCGCAGGCCGGCGAGGTCGGACCAGATCGCGTAGCCGCGCAGCGTCTGCGCGTGCGTGATGACGGCGCCCTTGGGCCGCCCGGTGGTGCCCGAGGTGAAGATGATGTCGGAGGCGGAGGAGGGCGCGACGCGGGCGGAGCGTTCCCGCACCTCGGCGGCCGTCACCTTGTCCCCGGCGGCGAGGAACTCCTTCCAGCTCCGGTATCCGGGCACGTCGGGCGCGGTGTCGCCGAGCACCACCACCTGTTCGAGGTCCGGGAGCGCGGCCCCGGCCTGGTGGGCGCGGCGCAGCGAGGCGACGTACGACGTGCCGAGGAACGTTCCCGTGACGAAGAGCAGCCGGGCCCTCGACCCGGCCAGGACGTCGGCGGCCTCGGCGCCCTTGAACCGGGTGTTGAGGGGCACGAGGACGGCGCCGGAGGTGACGGCGCCGAGTGCGGAGACGATCCAGTCGAGGGTGTTCGGCGCCCAGATCGCGACGCGGTCGCCCGGTTCGATCCCGGCGGCGACGCAGGCGGCGGCGGACCGCTCGACGCGCTCGCCGAGGTCCGCGTACGTGATCCGGACGCGCCCGTCGACGACGGCCTCGCGCCCGCCGTACCGCGCCGCCGCGTCCCGTACGAGCTCGGGGATCGTCCTCCACCCGCCGTCGGTCTCCATCGCCCGCCGCCTTCCCGCACCACCCACGAACGCCGTAGCTGACTATCCGTCAGGTTAGCTGTAGCCTGACGCGCTGTCAGCAGACCGGGACCGGGCACAGGCAGAGGCGGGTACCCATGGCGCACACGACATCCGGCATTCCCAGCACCCTCGCGTCCGGCATCAAGGACGCGACGGCCGTCGTCGGCATCGGCCAGACCGCTTTCGCGAAGCATCTCCCCGAGTCGGAGAAGACGCTGGCGTGCCGTGCGATCCTCGCCGCTCTCGACGACGCGGGCATCGAGCCGTCCGAGGTCGACGGTCTCGCCTCGTACACGATGGAGGAGACGGACGAGGTCGAGATCGCGAAGGCGATCGGCGCGGGCGACGTCACGCACTTCAGCAAGGTCGGCTACGGCGGCGGCGGTTCCTGCGCGACCCTGACCCATCTCGCCTCGGCGATCGTCACCGGCCAGGCGAGCGTCGGCGTCGCGTGGCGCTCGCGCAAGCGGGGCAGCGGCCCCCGCCCGTGGAAGAACACCACGGTCCAACTCCCCACGCCCGCCCAGTGGACCCGCCCCTTCGGCCTGCTCCGCCCCGCCGACGAGATAGGCATGCTGGCCCGCCGCTACATGCACGAGTACGGGGCCACCCGCGACCACCTCTTCAACGTCGCCCTCGCCTGCCGCAACCGCGCCAACCAGAACCCCGCCGCGATGATGTACGAGCGCCCCCTCACCCGGGACATGTACATGAACGCCCGCTGGATCAGCGAGCCGCTCTGCCTCTACGACAACTGCCTGGAGACGGACGGGGCGCTGGCCTGCGTCGTGGTCTCCGCCGAACGGGCCCGCGACTGCCGTCAGAAGCCGGTCTACATCCACTCCGCCGCGCAAGGGTTGCCCGCCCAGCACCACGGCATGGTCAATTACTGGAACGACGACCCGCTCACCGGACCCGCCTGGACCGCCGCCCGCCACCTGTGGAAACAGGCGGACCTCACCCCCGAGGACGTCGACGTGGCCCAGATCTACGACGCGTTCACCCCGCTCATCCCGCTCTCCCTGGAGGGCTACGGCTTCTGCGGTCGCGGCGAGGGCGGCGCGTTCACCGCGGGCGGCGCCCTGGAGACGGGCGGCCGCCTCCCCCTCAACACGGCCGGCGGCGGCCTCTCGGAGGCCTACGTCCACGGCTTCAACCTGATCAACGAGGGCGTCAGACAACTCCGCGGCACCAGCACGGCCCAGGTCCCGAACGCCCGGACCTGCCTGGTGACAGCGGGCGAAGGGGTCCCCACGTCGGCGGTGTTGCTACGAGCCCCGTAGGGGCGCGGGGAACTGCGCGACCAGCCACGACGAATCCGCACCCGGCAGAGGACGGCACATGGCAGACGCGACGCGATCAGCCCTACTGACCCCCACCATGGACGACGACGGCGCCCCCTTCTGGGCCTACACAGCACGGCACGAACTAAGAATCCAGGCCTGCGCCAACCCCTCGTGCAAAGAGCTGCGCTTCCCCCCACGCCCCTGCTGCCCCACCTGCCATTCCTTCGACACCGAGTGGCACCGAATGAGCGGCCGGGGAAAGATCTGGTCCTACGTGATCCCGCACCCCCCGCTGCTCCCGGCGTACGCCGCCCAGGCCCCGTACAACGCGATCATCGTCGAACTGGCGGAAGCCCCCCGCATCCGCCTCGTCGGCAACCTGGTGGCCTCGCCGGACGCCCGCCTCGACTCGGTCGCCCCGGACCGCATCCGCATCGGCGCCCGCGTCCAGGTCGTCTTCACGGAGACCGACGGGATCACGCTCCCCCGCTGGGTCCTGGAACGCCCATGACCCTGCGCACGGAGAAGCACCAGGAGACAGGCGTGGCGGTGGTCACCCTGGACAGACCGGACCGCCTGAACGCGATCGACACGGCCCTGGCCACCGCACTACGAGCCGCCTGGCAGGGCTTCCGCTTCGACGACGACGTACGGGCCGTCGTCCTCACCGGCGCCGGGACCCGCGCGTTCTGCACGGGCATCGACCGCGACACGAACGTCCCGCAGCCGGGCTCCCCCTACTCCATGGACGACCCGCTCCTCTCCATCGGCCCCAAGGCGAACGACCTGTGGAAACCGGTGATCGCGGCGGTGACGGGCATGGCCTGCGGCGGGGCGTTCTACCTGCTCGGCGAGGCGGAGTTCGTGATCGCCGACGAGAGCGCCACATTCTTCGACCCGCACACCACGTACGGCATGGTCAGCGCGTACGAGTCGATGCACCTGGCCCAGCGGATGCCGCCCGGCGAGGTGGCCCGGCTCGCGCTCATGGGGAGCGCCGAGCGGATGTCCGCGCGGCGGGCGTACGAGACGGGCCTGGTCTCCGAGGTCACCGCGCCGGGCGCCGCCCTTGAGGCGGCGCTGCGGTGCGCCCGGACGATCGCCGGGTATCCGGCGGCGGCGGTGCAGGGGACGGTGCGGGCGGTGTGGGCGGCCACGGAGACCGCCCGCACCCACGCCTTCGCCCAGGCCCCGCACCTGATCGCGCTCGGCAACCTGCCGCCGGTGGAGCAGGAGCTACTGTTCCGCGCCCGCGGGCCCGGGAACCACCGGCTCCGATAGGGCTGCGTGCGGGGCTACGTGAACGCCTTGGGATCGACATCGCAGTGGTCGACGGCGCTGATCGACCCCCCTTGCCCGTCGTCGAAAGGTACCTTCACGGTCGCCTTGCCGTCGCCGCGGACCTTGACCTTCGCCCTCCCGGCGTCCACCTGGGTGTCCTGCGCGTCGCGGAAGATCACGAACACCTCGAACGTGTGAGTGCGGCTGTTCGGATTGGTGACCTCGACCGTGGCGTACGGCTGCCGCGCGGTCGCGCAGCGGACGAGCCGTGTCGTGCCCTCCTCCAGGGAGTCGTCGCCGCCGGACGCCGACGACGACGGCGTGGACCGATACCCCGGCCGCCGGGTGTAACCGCTGCCGCCCGATGCCGACGACGACCCCGATGAGTCGTCCCCGTAGGAGTAGTCGTCGTCATCGTACGTCGAGCCGGACGAGCCCGAAGAACCCCCGGAGCTGGACGAACTCGACGAACTGTCGTGATTCTGCGACGAGCTGCTGCACCCGCCGCCCCCGCCACCACTGTGCCCGTGCGAACCCCCGTGCCCCCGGCCGGTGGAGAAGCCCGTCAGGGCCAGCACCACCAGCGTCGCGACAGCTGTCAGCTTCATTCCCCGTTTCATCACGCGGGGAATCTACCCCCAGGAGCCTGCCGCGTGGCACCCCGCACGTGCCCGGCGTAGCGTCGGTGGGAGACCGAGGAGGCTGCTGATGATGCGCAACGTCGTCGGATCGGTTCTCGCCCTAGTCGGAGCGGCGCTGGCCGTCTGGAGCCCTTTCCGTGCCTGGAACGACGGGCGGCAGGGCCGCGCCTACCGGCTCCAGGAGCTGTTCGCGGGCGGCGGTGTCACGAGCGCCCGCGCCGAACTGTTCGGCTCGCTCTTCCTGCCGTTCGTGATCCTCGCGCTGGTCGCGCTCCTCGGCCTGGTGCTGCGCTCGCGGCTGGTCGTCGCGTTCGCCGGGGTCGTCGTGCTGGGGCTCACGGTGCTGTGGATGGTGCGCGTGGCCCAGGCCGAGGACCAGCTGGTCCTCACGGCGAACGGGAACGGGCTCGGTGACGGGGTCGCCGCCGCGCTCGGCGGTGGCGTGCTGCTGCTGCTCGGCGCGCTGGTGATGAGCGGCCGCCACCCGCACCACGGCCGCCACAGCCACGACGCCCCCGCCCAGGAGTACGAGGCCGGGGACGGCTACGAGGCTCCGCCGGCCTGGCATGACCAGCCGACGACGGCCCAGCCGCCCGTCACCTGGGGAAACGGCGTGCGCACCGCCTCCGGGACGTGGGGCCCCGCCGACCAGGACCGCGACGAACTCGACCGCACACAGAACCTGCCCCCTGTCACACCCACCACCGGCCCCAGCCCCGGCACGAGCACCGGCACCGGCACCGGCGACGAGGACCTGACCACGACGCAGCCCCAGCCCCGCGTCCGGCCCCCGCAGGGCGGCAGCACCCGGGGCGGCGGCTGAGGGGCGGCTAGCGGCTCGTCCCGGTCCCCTTCTCCGCGTCGAGCGCGTACACGCAGCGGTCCTTGCTGCACGCGTACACGACGCCGTCCCGCACGACCGGTGTCCCGGTGATCTCGCCACCGGTGGCGAGCTTCCACCGGAGCCGTCCGTCGTCGGCCTTCAGCGTGTAGAGCAGGTGGTCCGTCGAGCCGAAGTGGACGCGGCCGTCGGCGACGACCGGGGAGCCGACGATCTCGCCGCCCGCCTGGAACCGCCACTTCGGCGTCCCGGCGACGGCGTCCAGGGTGTAGAGGCCCTGCCCGCTGCCGACGTGGACGTGGCCGTGGGCGACGAGCACGGGGTCGATGGCCGTGGGCCGCGATTCCGTCGCGATGCGCCAGCGGTCGCGGCCGTCGGTGGCGTCGAGGGCGTAGACGGTGCCGAGGTGGTCGGCGAGGTAGACGCCGCCGCCGGTGACTGCGGGCCCGGGGGCGAAGGCGGGCGGCGACAGGAACACCGCGGGCGCCTCGAAGTGCCAGCGGACGTGCCCGGAGCCGACCTCGATGGCGAGGACGCGGGTGCCGGCGGAGACGTAGACGTAGCCGTCGGGGGCCGGGGTGAGGCGGACGGGGACGCCGCCGCAGGACGCCGCGTCGCCGATCGGGTACGACCAGCGCTCCTCGCCCGTGCGCGCTTCGAGGGCGCGCAGCCGGGCGTTCTGCCACACGTAGACCGTGCCGTCGTGGACGACGGGCCCGGCCTCGGGCGTCTCGAAGTCGGTCTGGCAGCCGGTGATCTCCCACAGCTTGTCGCCGGTGACGGCCTCGCGGGCCTGGACGCCGCCGCCGCGGGTGCCGGTGACGACGGTGCCCCGGTCGGCCTGGAGCGCGTAGACCCAGGCGTCGGTCTGCAGGCGCCACAGGTCGCCGCCCTCGCGGGCGTCGAGCGCCCAGAGGGTGGGGCCGTCGGAGGCGTGGATGCGGCCGTCGGCGACGGCCAGGGACCAGGCGACGTCGCGGGTCTTGAAGCGGCGCCGGCCGGTGGACACGTCGAGCGCGTGGACCTCGAAGGAGGTGACGTAGACGAGGTCACCGGCGACCTTCGGCGTCCCCCACACATCGTTCGACATGCGGAAACGCCAGGGGCGCCAGGCCGAGCCCTCCGCCTGGGCGGGCGGCGGCACGGCCGGGTCCTGCGTCCCGTTGACGGCGGGCGCGGCGGGTTTGGCGCGGGTCCAGGACGCGACGAGCCCGGACTCGGCCGGGGGCGCCTTCACGGCGGCGGCGCGGGCGTCGGCGACGCGCGGGCCGGGACCGATCGGCACCTGGGCCCCGGCGAGGCGGACCGGGCCGTCGGCGACGCCGGTCCCCGCGAAGGCCGGGGCGGGCTGCGCCAGGCCGTCGCTGGAGACGGGGCCGGGCGGCTGCGCGGGCATGGCGGGCACCCGGGCGCCGTGGCCCGGGGTGCGGCTCGGCTGGGGCTTGGCGATGGTGCGGACGCCGCGCCGCGCCTCGATCAGCGCGACGGAGCGCTCGGGCAGCCACGCCGACGCGGTACCGCTGTCGTCGCTGCCGGGCCCGAACAGGTGCGGGGCGAGCTGGGCCTGGAGGTCGGCGGGCGAGGGCCGCCGGGAGGCGTCCATCTGCATGCACGACTCGATGAGCGGCCGCAGCTCGGCGGGCAGCCCCTCCAGGTCGGGGCCTTCGCGCAGCAGCATGAAGACCGTCTCGACGGGGTTCGCGCCGTGGAAGGGCGCGTGCCCGGTGGCGGCGAAGACGAGGGTGGAGCCGAGCGAGAACACGTCGCTGGCGCCGGTGACGCTGCGGGAGTCCTTGGCCTGCTCGGGCGACATGTACGCGGGTGTGCCCACGGCCACGTTCGTCATGGTCAGGCGGGTGTTGGAGACGCCGGACGCGATGCCGAAGTCGATGACGCGCGGCCCGTCCTCGACGACGAGGACGTTGGACGGCTTGAGGTCGCGGTGGACGAGGCCCGCGCCGTGGATGGACTGGAGCGCCTCGGCGACGCCCGCCGCGAGCCAGCGCACGGCCTGGGCGGGCAGCGGCCCGCACTCATTCACTATCTCTTCGAGCGAGGGCGCGGGCACGTAGGCGGTGGCGAGCCACGGCACGGCGGCGCGCGGGTCGGCGTCGACGACGGCGGCCGTGTAGAAACCGGACACCGCGCGGGCCGCCTCGACCTCGCGGGTGAAGCGCACCCGGAACAGCTGGTCCTCGGCCAGTTCCGTGCGCACCGTCTTGATGGCCACGCGCCGGCCGGACGCCGAGCGTGCCAGATAGACCAGACCCATGCCGCCCGCACCGAGCCGTCCCAGCACCTCGAACGGACCGATCCTTCTCGGATCGTGCTGCGTCAGCTGATCCATCACTTGCCTGCCACCTCCCCGAGCGATGCCGGAACCCCCGGGTTTCCAGGTCCATCGCACATACGGCCCCCGTCAGCGTCTCACCACCGCAGCCCTACGGCGGCACGCACCCTGATTCTTCCTGCCGAAGGCCCCGGTGGCGAACCTGGGGGCAAATCGGGGTGTCCCGGCCGCGCGGAAGCGCTTCAGAACGGCCCGAGGAGCACGAAGTCCGTCCCCTGGTCGTCGGCGAGGACGGCGATGGGCCCGTACGGGGTCGGATGCGGCGCCACCCGGACGTGGCCGCCGAGCCGGACCGCCTCGGCGCAGCTGCCCGCGAGGTCGGCCGAGCCGAAGTACACCAGGAACCGTGCGGGCCACTCCGGGACCCGCCGCCGCCCGGCCCCGGGCGTCGCGCGCCCCGCCCCCGCCAGGGTCGCGGCCCGCCATGTGCGCAGGTCGGCGCCGCCGACGGGGGTGGCCTCGTAGCCGAGGGCGGCCGCGTAGAAGGCGTCGCTGAGGGCCGCCTCCGGGGTCCACAGCTCGGCCCGGCAGACGGCGCCCGGCGCCCCGGCCCGCTCGAATCCCTGGTGGCTGCCCGCCTGCCACAGCCCGAACACGGCGCCGTCGGGGCCCGCGGCGAGCGCGACGGTGGCGACGGTCCCGGCCGACGCGGGGCCCGACAGGAGGTATCCGCCGGCCGCGACGGTCCGCTCGGCTGCGGCGTAGGCGTCCCGCACCGCGAAGTGCACGGTCCAGCCGCGCCCGCCCGGGGCGAGGGCGGCGACGGCCAGGTCCTGGCTGTACGCCGCCGTGTAGTAGCCGCGCTCGGCGCCCGCGCCCTCGTCGAAGGTCCACCCGAAGAGGTCCCCGTAGAACCGCTTGCCCGCCTCGACGTCGGGCAGCCGGACGTCGGCCCAGCACGGGGCGCCTTCGGGGTGGTCCGGGTACATGACAGCACGCTAGCGAGGGGGCCCGTGGGCCCGTACTTGAGTTTCGAACCTCTGGCCATTTCCCGCCCCCTCAGGGGCCCCAACCCCATTTGCAGTCGGCCAGATCGCGCTCCGATCACCCCTCGGTAAGCTGACGGCATGACAGGACAAGTGCGTACCGTCGACGGCCGTGTGGCCGGACGGCGTGGTCAGGCAACACGTCAGAAGCTGCTCGACTGCCTCGGCGAGATGCTCAGCTCCTCGCCCTACCGGGACGTCAAAGTCATCGATGTGGCCCGGAAGGCAGGCACGTCCCCGGCGACGTTCTACCAGTACTTCCCGGACGTCGAGGGCGCCGTCCTGGAGATCGCCGAGCAAATGGCCACCGAGGGTGCCGGATTGACCGACCTGGTCGCCGACCGCTCGTGGGTCGGCAAGGCGGGCTGGGCGACCGCCCAGGAGCTGGTCGACGGCTTCCTGGAGTTCTGGCGCCGCAACGACGCGATCCTGCGCGTCGTCGACCTCGGCGCGGCCGAGGGCGACAAGCGCTTCTACAAGCTCCGTATGAAGATCCTCAACTCGGTCAACAACTCCCTTGCGGACGCGGTGAAGGAGTTGCAGGGCAAGGGCAAGGTCGACAAGGACGTGAGCCCGGCAGCGGTGGCCGGTTCGCTTGTCGCGATGCTCGCCGCCGTCGCCTCGCACCAGAAGGGCTTCCAGTCCTGGGGTGTGAAGCAGGCCGAACTGCGCCCGAACCTGGCGCTGTTGGTGTACCTGGGCGTGACGGGCAAGAAGCCCACGAGGTAACGCCCGCGCCACCCCCTTTTCCTCCCTTTCCCGGTCCTGTCGTGCGGCGGCGGTTCACGTGCGGTACGTGAACCGCCGCCGTTGCCCTTGGTCAGGCCCCCTTGGTCAGACCCCCTTGGTCAGGCCCTCGGACCCGGCCCGTCGCTCCAGCCGGAACAGCCGGATCTCCCGCTCCACCCGTGCCTGGTAGGCCGCGTACGGCGGCCAGAACTCCAGCGCGGCGGCCCACGCCTCCTCCCGCTCCCGGGAGTCGAGCAGCCGGGCCGTCACCGCGACGTCCGCGCCCCGCCAGCTGATCTCGGCGTCGGGATGCGCCAGCAGATTGGCGGTCCAGGCCGGATGCCCGGGACGCCCGAAGTTCGACCCGATCAGCAGCCAGGTCCCGCCGTCCTCGGGCATGCAGGCCAGCGGAGTACGCCGTACGATCCCGCTCCGCGCGCCCCGCACACTGAGCACGGTGCCCGGCAGCATCTCTGCGCTGAGCAGCACTTTCCCCCGGGTGAGGCGGTGCACGGCGCGGTCGAGCGCGGGGACGATATGCGGGGCGACGCGGCCGAAGACGCGGGTCGAGGACACCTTCTGGACGAACCGGACCCCGGCAGGCGCGGCCCTCACACGCCCACCCCCACCGGGCCCGCGAACAGCTCGGCGGCCTGCGCGGCCCGCGCCCGCAGCAGGTGCGCGGGCCCGAAGAGCAGCTCGTCCCCGGTGGCCCGCTTGAGATACAGGTGCGCGTCGTGCTCCCAGGTGAAGCCGATGCCGCCGTGCAGCTGGACGGCCTCGGCGGCGGCGGTCCGCAGCGCTTCGAGCCCCTGCGCCAGCGCGAGCCCGCCGACCCGCTCCCCGCTCCCGGCGCCCACGGCCCAGGCGGCGTAGTACGCGGCGGACCGCGCCGCCTGCACCTGTACGTACACGTCGGCGAGCCGGTGCTTGACCGCCTGGAACGAGCCGATGGGCCGCCCGAACTGCTCGCGCTCCTTGACGTACTCGACGGTCCGCTCCAGGGCCCGGTCCGCGGCGCCGACGGCCTCGGCGGCGAGCAGGGTGGCGACCCCGTCCCCGACGGCGGCGAGCGCCCCGGCGACCCCGCCGTCCTCACCGCCCAGCAACTCGGCGTCGACGTGCCGCAGTTCGACCCTGGCCCGCGGCCGCGTCTCGTCGAGCGAGGTCTGCCGCGTCCGTAGGAGGCCGGAGGCGTCGCCGGGGACGAGAAACAGCAGCGTGCGGGACCGGGCGAAGCCGCCGGTGTGCGCGGCGACGAGGAGCAGCCCGGCGCTGTGCCCGTCGAGCACCTGCTCGGCCTGCCCGTACAGCCGCCAGCTGGTGCCCCGCCGGGTGGCCTGGATGCCGCCCGCGCGACCGCCGCCCGCCCAGTCCCCCGCGTTGTCGGCGACGAGCCCGAGCGCGGTGGCGAGCCCGGTGCCGGGCACGGCGAGCGCGGCGGTCAGGCCGCCGTCGGCGATGCGCGGGAGCAGCGCGACCCGCTGCTCCTCGGTGCCGAGGGCGGTGATCAGCGGGGCGGCGAGGCCGCTGGTGGCGAGCAGCGGGGTCGGTGCGAGGACCCGGCCCAGCTCCTCCTCGACCAGGGCCAGCTCGGTGAGGGAGGCCCCGGCCCCGCCCTGCCGCTCCGGCAGCGCGAGCCCGGGGAGCCCGAGCCCGGCCCCGAGGGTGCCCCAGAGGGCGAGGTCGTGCCCGCAGGGGGTGCGGACAGCGGTTTTCACGTCGTCCGGGGTGCAGCGTGCGGTGGTGAGTTCGCGCAGGGTGCGACGGATCTCCTGCTGCTCCTCGGTGAAGCCGGCGTCCATGCGAGCCCCTCTCTGACGGCCCGTCATATTAAGGGCGCGAGCGCGGGATGCCCAGAGCCGGAACCATGAATCGCTGGGCGCCGCCACCCCCGTATCTGATGTACCGTCAGTTCTATGACCGGTGCCCCTCGCAAGGCCGCCATCACGGGCGTCGCCCTCTCCGACTGCGGCCGGGTGGACGAGGCCACCCCCTACACCCTGCACGCCCAGGCCGCGCGCCGCGCCCTCGCCGACGCGGGGATCGCCCTGGACGCCGTCGACGGGTTCGCGAGCGCGGGGCTCGGCACGCTCGCCCCGGTCGAGGTGGCCGAATACCTGGGGCTCCGCCCCCGCTGGGTCGACTCGACGTCGGTCGGCGGCGCCACCTGGGAGGTCATGGCGGCGCACGCGGCGGACGCGATCGCCGCCGGGCACGCCCGCGCCGTGCTGCTCGTCTACGGTTCGACGGCCCGGGCGGACGTCAAGGCGGGGCGGCGCACGGCGAACCTGTCGTTCGGGGCGCGCGGCCCGCTCCAGTTCGAGGTCCCGTACGGCCACACGCTCATCGCGAAGTACGCGATGGCGGCCCGGCGCCACATGCACGAGTACGGCACGACGCTCGAACAGCTGGCGCACGTGGCGGTCCAGGCGCGGCAGAACGCGTCCCGGAACCCCGACGCGATGTTCCGCGACCCCGTCACCGTCGACGACGTCCTGTCGGGCCCGATGATCGCGGACCCGTTCACCAAGCTGCACTGCTGCCTTCGCTCCGACGGCGGCGCGGCGGTACTGATGGTGGCGGAGGACCTCGTACCGGACTGCGCCAAGCCACCGGCCTGGATCCTGGGAACCGGCGAACACGTCTCGCACACCACGATGTCGCAGTGGGAGGACTTCACCGTCTCCCCGGCGGCCGTCAGCGGCCGGCTCGCCTTCGAACGGGCCGGTGTCACCCCGGCCGAGATCGACATAGCCGAGATCTACGACGCGTTCACGTACATGACGCTCGTGACGCTCGAAGACCTCGGCTTCTGCGCCAAGGGCGAGGGCGGCGCCTTCGTGGAGGGGGGCCGCCTGCGCCACGACGGCGCACTGCCGACCAACACCGACGGCGGCGGCCTCTCCGCCCAGCACCCCGGAATGCGCGGCCTCTTCCTGCTGGTGGAGGCGGTACGGCAACTGCGCGGCGAGGCGGGCGGCCACCAGGTGCGGCGCCCGGACGGCAGCGCCCCCGCACTGGCGGTGGCCTCCGGCACCGGCGGCTGGTTCTGCTCGGCGGGCACGGTGATTCTGGGCCGGGACTGACGGCGGACCCGTCGGCGCCACCGTCACCCGCCCCGCCCGGCTCACCCGCCGTACGGACGGCACCTGGACGACACCCGGCACGGCGGCGTCCCTGCCCGCGCCTGGACGCGGCCCCGCCAGCCACAATCGACGCATGGAACCGACACCGGACCCGCACCCGCGCCTGGAGCCCCTCCTGAGGTCCCTCCGCGTCTGGGACACGGAGCTGCCCGCCTTCGACCCGACGGCCACCCCCGGGGCACCGCTCCCGCTGTTCGCGGAGTGGTTCGCGGCGGCCGTCGCCGCGGGCCAGACCGAACCGCACACACCGACCCTGGCCACCACGGACGCCGACGGCCACCCCGACGCCCGTACGGTGATGCTGCACGGCGCCGACGCCCGCACCGTCCACTTCGCCTCGCACAACAGCAGCGCCAAGGGCCGCCAGCTCGCCGCGCACCCGTACGCCGCGCTGCACTTCTACTGGCCGGCGCAGGGCCGCCAGGTCCGGCTGCGCGGCCCGGTCCGCACCGCCCCCGCCGAGACCGCGCACGCGGACCTGCACGCCCGCTCGACCGGCGCCCTGGCCTCGGCCCTGACCGGCCACCAGAGCGAGCACCTGCCCTCCGTCGACGTCCTGGTACGCGCGTCGGAGGAGGCGTGGGACCGGGCGCGGCGGGAACCGGACGCGCCGGTGCCGTCGTGGACGGTGTACGAACTGGAGCCGCGGGAGGCGGAGTTCTTCCAGGGCGACGCGCGCCGCCGCCACGTACGCCTGAGGTACGCGCACACCGACGGGGCCTGGACGAAGGAGCTCCTCTGGCCCTGACCCGGTCCTCGGGCGCTCTCAGGCCGGCCGGAAGACGGGCACGGCGAACCCGCCCCGATCCCTCCGGAAGGCGACCCGCAGCTCCATCCCGACCCGCAGCTCCCCTTCCGGGCACTCCACGACCTCGGTCATCATCCGGGGCCCTTCGGCGAGGTCGACGACGGCGGCCACGTACGGGGTGCGTTCGCCGAAGGGCGGCAGGTCGTTGCGGTGGACCACGGACCAGGTGTAGAGGACGGCCCGCCCGTCGGCGGCCCGCCACCGGACCACCTCGGGGTCGTCGCTCCAGCAGTAGGGGCAGAACTCGCGGGGGTAGTGGTGCGCGCGCCCGCACGCGTCGCAGTGCCGCAGCAGCAACCGGCCCTCGGCGCAGGCGTCCCAGTAGGTCCGGGTGAAGGCGTCGGCCTCGGGAACGTCGAAGCGCGGCGCGGCGCCCATCAGAACAGCCCCAGCGCGGCGTCGAGCGACCAGCTCTGCCAGGACATGGCGAACAGCGCGACGACCGAGATGAGCGCCATCATCGCGTTCTGCCCCTGCTCGGCCCAGTCATGGATCATGAGCGTGAAGTACAGAAGGTTGAGCAGCAGCCCGCCCACGAGCGCGACAGGCGTCAGCAGTCCGAGCACGAGCCCGAGCCCCAGGGCCAGTTCGGCATAGACGACGACATACGCCATCGTCCTCGGCCGGGGCCGCACGACGACGTCGAACCCGCTGCGCACGGCGTTCCAGCGGTGTTGTCCCGCCACGTCGGCCGCCCACGCGATCCCGGTGCCGCGCTCGAGCCACCCCTTCTTGTCCTTGTGCCGCCAGCTCTCCAGCCACCACAGACCGAGGCCGATACGGAGCACGGCGAACCATTCGGCGCCGCTGAGCCCTATCGCGTCCATGCGCGTCAGCCCCCTCCCGCCCTTCCGCGAACCACATTCCTGACGGTACGTCAGTTCAGCGCACGGGCGCCGCGCACGCAAGAGCCCGCACCCGCACCACACGCCGCCCGCCCTTCCCCGTGATCGATTCGCAACCGATTCCGGTCTCGCCCGAGACCCACCAAGTGACCGCGCGATTACGCTCCCGCACATGACCGCCCCCACACCCCCACAGGCCGCCCGCAGCCATGAACGTCCGCCCGTGTACGTGATCGGCGGCGGACCAGGCGGCCTGGCGGCGGCGGCAGAGCTGAAGGCGCACGGCGTCCGGGCCGTCGTCCTGGAGAAGTCCGACCGGGTCGGCGCCTCCTGGCGCCGCCACTACGACC
This sequence comes from Streptomyces sp. SGAir0957, assembly GCF_043523415.1. Lineage (NCBI taxonomy): Bacteria > Bacillati > Actinomycetota > Actinomycetes > Kitasatosporales > Streptomycetaceae > Streptomyces > Streptomyces sp. SGAir0957. Next base: position 4,805,495 of record NZ_CP027293.1, on the reverse strand, counting down.
GCCTCCACCTGCACACCACGCGCCGCCTCTCCGCCCTCCCCGGCCTGCCGATGCCGCGCCGTTTCGGCCGCTGGGTGTCGCGCGACGACGTCGTGCGCTACCTGGAGAAGTACGCCGAGCACCACGACCTGGAGGTGGTGACCGGGGTCGAGGTCACCGGCGTCGACCGGGCGCCCGACGGCGCCGGATGGCTGCTGCACGCGACCGGCGGCCGCGAGCTGACGGCGACCGCCGTGGTGATCGCCACCGGCTACAACCACACCCCGCGCCTGCCCGCCTGGCCGGGCGCCGACACGTACCCGGGCAGGCTCCTGCACGCGAGCGAGTACCGCGCGCCCGGCCCGTACGCGGGTCAGGACGTGCTCGTCGTCGGCGTCGGCAACACCGGGGCCGAGATCGCCGTCGACCTGGCGGAGGGCGGCGCCGCGCGCGTCCGCCTGGCCGTGCGCACCGCGCCGCACATCGTGCGCCGCTCCACGTTCGGCTGGCCGGCCCAGCGCACCGGCATCCTCTGCCGCCGCCTGCCGGTACGACTCGTCGACCGGATGGCCCGCCCGCTGGCGAAGCTGAGCGTGCCGGACCTGTCGGCGCGGGGGCTGGCGCGCCCGGAGACGGGCCTGTACTCACGGGCCCGCGCGGGCGCCATCCCGGTGCAGGACGTGGGCCTCATCGCGGCGGTGCGCGCGGGCAAGGTAGAACCCGTGGCGGCGGTCGAGTCGTTCGAGGGCGCGGAGGTGGTCCTCGCCGACGGCACCCGCGCGACCCCGGACGCGGTGATCGCGGCGACGGGCTACGACCACGGCCTGCACCACCTGGTGGGCCACCTGGACGTCCTGGACCCGGTGACCGGCCGCCCCCGCCCGCACGGCCGCCGCACCCTCCCGTCGGCGCCCGGCCTCTACTTCACCGGCTACACGAACCCGATCAGCGGGATGCTCCGCGAGCTGGCCCTGGACGCGGAGCGGATAGGCAGGGCACTGGCGAAGACACCGCGCTAGAGCGACCGGCTCCCGCCTCCCCGGCCGGGCGACAGCCTTTGCCTGCACACCTGTTCCTGACGGAGCGTCAGTTCAGTAACCTGACTGGGCGTCAGTTACTTCGTGTTGTCGCTGTCACACAGGAGCGGGCGGACCGATGCTTGGATCGACTTACGGCACCCTGACCACCGACTCCCGCCGGGCCCGCGTCATCGCCTGCGGTGAGCACCCCGGCCCCGCCGTGCACGGCAGAACGGGCACCGACGACCGCGACGTGAGCGGCCGCCCGCTGCACGCCGACGTACCCGACCTGGACCGCTTCTTCCGCCCCGAGACCGTGGCCGTCGTCGGGGCGTCGGACGCCGAGGGCCGCCCGCACACGGGGATCACGCGGCAGCTGAAGCGCTGGGCGGAGCGGGTGGGCGCGCGCCTGTACCCGGTGCACCCGACGCGCGAGACGGTCTTCGGCCTGCCCTGCTTCCCGTCCGTGCGGGACCTGCCGGTCCAGGTGGACCTGGCGGTGCTCCTGATGGCGGACCCGCTGCCGGTGATCGGGCAACTGGCGGACGCGAAGGTGAAGTACGCGGTGGCCTTCGCGTCGGGGTTCGCGGAGACGGGCGAGGAGGGCGCGGCGGCCCAGGAGCGGCTGGCGGAAGCGGTCGCCCGCTCGGGGATGCGCCTCCTGGGCCCGAACACCAACCTGAACGCCTTCGAGCACTTCCGCGAGGATCTCGACGGCCCGGCGATCGCGCTGATCACACAGTCCGGCCACCAGGGCCGCCCCGTCTTCGCCCTCCAGGAGCTGGGCATCCGCCTCTCCCACTGGGCCCCGACGGGCAACGAGGCCGATCTGGAGACGGCCGACTTCATCCAGTACTTCGCACGCAGGCCCGAGGTGGGCGCGATAGCCGCGTACATAGAGGGCCTGAAGGACGGCCGCGCGTTCCTGCTGGCCGCCGACCGGGCCGCGCGCGAGGGCGTGCCCGTGGTGGCGGTGAAGGTGGGCCGCACGGAGACGGGCGCCCGCACGGCCGCCTCGCACACCGGAAAGCTCACGGGCGCGGACGCGGTGGTGGACGCGGCGATGCGCCAGTTCGGCGTGGTGCGCGTGGACGGCCTGGACGAACTCCAGGACACGGCGGCGCTCCTGGCCCGCGCGCGGGCGCCGCGGGCGGAGGGCGTGGCGGTGTACTCGATCTCGGGCGGTACGGGGGCCCACTTCGCGGACCTGGCGACGGCGGCGGGCCTGCACCTCCCGCCCCTCTCGGAGCAGAAGCAGGCGGAGCTGCACGCGTGGATCCCCGACTACCTGAACGTGGCGAACCCGGTGGACAACGGCGGCCACCCGGTCGGCGACCGGCGCGGCCGCAAGATCATCGACGCGATCCTCGCGGACCCCTCCATCGGCGTCCTGATCTGCCCCATCACGGGCCCCTTCCCCCCGATGAGCGACAAACTGGCGCAGGACCTCGTGGAAGCGGCGGAGCACACGGACAAACTGATCTGCGTCGTCTGGGGCTCCCCGGTGGGCACCGAACCCGCCTACCGGGAGACACTCCTGGCCTCCTCCCGGCTGGCGACCTTCCGCACGTTCGCCAACTGCATCACAGCGGTCCGCGCCCACCTGGCCCATCACCGCTTCAAGGCCACCTACCGCTCCCCCTTCGACGAGGCGCCGCGCACCCCGTCCCCCTCCTTCCGCAAGGCGCAGGCCCTGATGCGCCCCGGCAGGCAGCTCAGCGAGCACGCGGCGAAACAACTGCTGCGGGCGTACGGCATCCGCGTACCGCGCGAGCAGCTGGTGACCAGCGCGGCGGCGGCCGTGCGCGCCGCCTCCCTGGTCGGCTACCCGGTGGTGATGAAGGCCTCGGCGCCCCAGCTGGCGCACAAGTCGGAGTTGGGCCTGGTCAAGATCGGCCTGACCTCGGCGAGCCAGGTCAGGGACACCTACCGCGACCTGACCGACATCGCCCGCTACGAGGGCATCGACCTGGACGGCGTGCTGGTCTGCCAGATGGTCGAGCGCGGCGTGGAGATGGTCGTAGGGGTGACGAGAGACGACCTGTTCGGCCCGACGGTGACGGTGGGCCTGGGCGGCGTACTCGTAGAGGTCCTGCGGGACACGGCGGTGTGCGTACCCCCCTTCACGGAGCACCAGGCACGAGCCGCCCTCGACCGGTTGCGCGGCCGCGCCCTCCTCGACGGGGTGCGAGGAGCGCCGCCCGCCGACCTGGACGCACTGGTCGAGGTGGTCCTGCGCGTCCAGCGCATGGCCCTGGAGCTGGGCGACGACCTGGCGGAGCTGGACATCAACCCGCTGATGGTCCTGGAACGCGGCCAGGGAGCGGTGGCCCTGGACGCCCTGGCCGTCTGCCACTGACCGGGAGCGCACCGATGCGGCCGACCGTCCTGCACACCACGGAGAACAACGTCTCCTGGATCACGCTGAACCGCCCGGAGGCCATGAACGCGCTCACCTGGTCCCAGCGCGAACGCGTCATAGAACTCCTGGAGGAGGCCTCCGCGACCCCCGCCGTCCGTGCCGTGGTCCTGACGGCGACGGGCAAGGGCTTCTGCGCGGGCGCGGACCTGCGCGACACCCCACCGACGACCGGGCCACGCGTCACCGGCGACGTCTCCCGCACGATCCGCCAGGGGGCCCAGCGCCTGATCGCCGCGGTGCTCGACTGCGAGAAGCCGGTGACAGCGGCGGTCAACGGCACGGCGGCCGGCCTGGGCGCGCACCTGGCGCTCGCCTGTGACCTGGTCCTGGCGGCGGAGTCGGCCCGTTTCATCGAGGTCTTCGTCCGCCGCGGCCTGGTCCCGGACGGCGGCGGCGCCTACCTCCTCCCCCGCCTCATAGGCCCCCACCGCGCCAAGGAACTGATGTTCTTCGGCGACGCGTTACCGGCAGCGGACGCGGAACGACTGGGCCTGGTCAACAGGGTGGTACCGGACGAAGACCTCCCGCGGACGGCACGTGAGTGGGCCGAACGCCTGGCGAAGGGCCCGACCCGCGCCCTGTCCCTGACCAAGCAACTGATCAACGCGTCCCTGGCCACGGACCGGGCCACGGCGTTCGCGGCGGAGGCGACGGCGCAGGAGCTGAACATGGGAACCCACGACGCGAACGAGGGCGTGGCAAGCTTCAGGGACCGCCGCGCCCCCCACTTCGAGGGCCGCTGAATCTCTCGTCGCGACGCCCCTTCCCATCTGACGCTCCGTCAGCTCTACTGCTGGACATGATGGGACATGCGGGTATGGCGGCCACGGTCGTCCGCTACCTCAGGTCGGTCGGCTCCCCCACGACGGCGGGCCCGGTGGACGCCCTCCCCCGCCCCGACCTGAGAGCGGTGGGCGACGACGAACGGCTCCCGGTCGACCCGGCCGAGTTCCGCCGGGTGCTCGGCACCTTCGCGACGGGCGTCACGATCATCACGGCGGCCGTCCCCGGGGAGGGCCCGGCCGGTTTCGCCTGCCAGTCCTTCGCGTCGCTCTCCCTGGACCCGCCCCTGGTGGCGTTCATGGTGGCGCGCACCTCCACGACATGGCCGCGGATCGCCCGCGCCGGCGTCTTCTGCGTCAACGTACTCAGCGCGAACCAGGACGAACTGTGCCGCGCCTTCGCCGTCAGCGGGGCGGACAAGTACGCGGGGGTCGGCCACAGCGCGGCGCCGGTGTCGGGCTCACCGCGCCTGGACGGGGCGGCGGCGTGGATCGACTGCGCGATCCACGCGGTCCACACGGGCGGCGACCACCTGATCGTGGTGGGCAGGGTGACGGCCCTGGGCACCCACGCGGAGGACCGCACCCCGCTCCTGTTCCACCGGGGCCGCTTCAAGCACCTAAGCGACTGACGACGAGCGCCCCCGCCGGACGACGAGCGACATGAGAGCGGCAACAGCGCACAAAGCACCGGCGCCGTACCACACCACGTCGTACGAGCCGAAGGCGTCCCGCGCAAGCCCCCCGAGAAAGGCGACCACCGCGGCCCCCACCTGATGGGAGGCGAGCACCCACCCGAAGACGATGGCGCTGTCCTCCCCGTAGTGCTCACGGCACAGGGCGATGGTGGGCGGCACGGTGGCGACCCAGTCGAGCCCGTAGAAGACGACGAAGAAGACCATGGGCGGATGGACGCTGGGCGCCAGCAGAACGGGCAGGAACAGCAAGGAGATCCCGCGCAGCGCGTAATACCCGGCGAGCAGCCGCCGCGCGTCGAACCGGTCGGTGAACCAGCCGGACGCGACGGTGCCGACGATGTCGAAGACACCGATGACGGCGAGCAGCGAGGCGGCCGCGGGCACGGGCATGCCGTGATCGTGGGCGGCGGGCACGAAGTGCGTCTTGACGAGCCCGTTGGTGGAGGCGCCGCAGATGGCGAAGGCCCCCGCAAGCAGCCAGAACGGCCCGGTGCGCGCGGCCTTGACGAGAACGGTGACGGCACGCCGGGCGGCCCCCGTGACGGGAGCGGGCTTGGCCACGAACTCAAGAGAACCGTACGGCGCGAGCCCCACA